>NZ_CP040077.1:0-2400000 GCF_005280735.1 Trinickia violacea | reverse complement strand
ATTGAACTGCTCGAGTGCAAACAGGCCGGGGATCGGCGGCAGGTTGGCGATGTTCGTGCTGACGGCGCCCGCCGGATACGGCGAAACGCCGCCTTCGAAAGCTTGGGCCTCGTTCATCGAACCGGCGGCCAACACGGCGCAGCCGGCGACGGCCGCGATCAGTTTCGTGGACATGCTGTCTCCTCTGCCTAGCGCGCAATCGCGCCGCTTGGCGTCTCTTTAATAGTGGAAAGCGTGGTGCGGACGGCCGAGGTACAGCGGTACGTTCGATCCGAAAATGCCCTGACGCTGGTCTCCCGATGCGATGCTCATGCTGATGTCGCTTCGAGATGTGGCGTAGGTTAAGATGAGCCGAGGTATCCTAAAAATGGATTCGATCCATTGGCGATATGGATGGCGTCAATACTTTCAGGCTAAACCCTGATATCGCGTACGGCGCGGCAACACGCCGACAAAAAGGAGAACGGAGACAGCACGCATGCGGTTCAACAAGCTCGACCTCAACTTGCTCGTGGCGCTCGACGCTCTTTTGAGCGAACAGAACATCAGCCGGGCCGCCGAAAAGATCCACCTGAGCCAGTCGGCGATGAGCAACGCCCTGTCGCGGTTGCGCGAGTACTTCAGCGACGAGCTGCTGGTGCAGGTCGGCCGCAAGATGGAGCCGACGCCGCGCGCCGAGGCGCTCAAGGATGCCGTGCGCGACATCCTCGTGCGCGTCGACGCGACGGTGGCGGCCCAGCCCGAGTTCGTGCCGGCGCAGGCGAATCGCCTGTTCCGCCTGTTCGTCTCGGACTACACGATGACGACGCTGATGCCGCACCTTTTCGCACTCGCCTACGAGCAAGCGCCCGGCATCCGTTTCGAGCTGCGCCCGCAGATTGCCTATCCCCACCGAGTGCTTGAGCGCGGCGAGGCGGATCTGCTGATCATCCCCAAGGAGTACTGTTCGACCGAGCATCCCGTCGAGGTGCTGCTCGAGGAAACGTACGCCTGCGTCGTGTGGGACCGGAGCCCCCTGGCGAAGGGCGAGATGACGAGCGAGCGCTACATGGCGGCCGGGCATGTCGTCGTGCAAGTCGGCGACGGGCAAACGGCACTCGAAGACTGGTTCATGCAGAGACTCGGCGTCGTGAGGCGCGTGGAAGCGAGCACGTACAGCTTCGTGTCGCCCGCCTATCTGCTGGCCGGCACGAACCGGATCGCCACCATGCACCGGCGGCTCGCCGAAGTGGCCGCACGCAGCCTGCCGATCGTGCTGCGCGACGTGCCGGTGACCGTCCCCACGATGGAGCAGGCCATGCAATGGCACAAGCATCGCACCTCGGACCCCGGGCTCACGTGGTTGCGCGGGCTGTTGAAAGAAGCCGTCGCCATGATGGACTCGGCGCGCCATGTCGCTCGCTAAGCCGGCTCAAGCGGGTCCAGCCGGCCAGGCTTCGGCCGGCGCGCCGACCATTGTCGATCCGCGCTGGCTCGTGTTCCTGCAAGTGTCGGCGTCAGGCAGCCTGAGCAAGGCGGCGACGGCGCTCGACATGCCGCAGTCGATGGTCAGCCGCAACATCGCGCAGCTCGAGCAGCAATGCGGCGAGCGCTTGTTTCGCCGCACCGGGCGCGGCGTCGTCCTCACCGAGTTCGGCGAGCAGATGCTGCCGCGCGTCACGCGCCTCGCGGCCGAAGCCGATGCGCTCGCCGACGACATCCGCAGCGCCCGCGGCCAGCCCGCCGGCGAGGTGCTGCTGGGATTGCTGCCGTCGGCGGTGAACCATATCGCGGGGCCGCTCTTTGCGGCCGTGCGCGCCGAACTGCCGGCGGTCAGGCTTCATCTCACGGAAGCCGCCAGTGCGCAGCTCGAAGAGCATCTGCGCGAAGGCCGTCTCGACATGGCCACGGTGCTGAAAGAGGACGAAGCGAGCATCGGCGACTGCCACGTGCTCGCGCGCGTGCCACTGCATTTGATCGGCCGCCGCGGCGATCCCCTCGTCGGGGCCGGCGACGTGCCTCTCGCCGCGCTGTCAGGCCTGCCTCTCGTGGTGCCGGGCCGGCCGCACCTGCTGCGCGCGCGGCTCGATCGTCTCGCCGCGCAGCATGGCATGACGCTGCAGACCGCTGTCGAAGTGGACTCGGTGCGGCTGCAATACGAAGTCGCGGCCGTCGGCGGAGGCTATGCGATCGCCTCGGTGCTGCCCGGCAAGCTCGACGCGCGGCTCGCCTCGTCGCGCATCGTCGAGCCCGTCCTCGAACGGTTCGTCGTGCTTGCCGAGTCGCCGCGCCGCCCTCATACGCGAGCGACCCGCGCCGTGCGTCGCCTTCTTTGCAGCCTGGCCGAATCACTTGAGGGCAGCGACGCCAGCCATCGATCTTCGTCATAGCTGCTTTCGACGCTAAGCAGTGCCCGAAACGGGCAGCGCGTTCTATCGTGTGCCGGCCACTTACTTCCAGGCCCACGCCATGTCAGACGCCGTCACCCTAGCACCCTCCTCCCCCACGCTTTTCCTGAGCGATGCGGACGTCGCTTCGCTCGCCGACTGGCGTTCGGCCGTCGCGGCGCTTTCCGACGCCTATACGAAGCCTGTCTCCAACGCGATGGTGCCGCCGCGTTCGATGGCGCGCGGCGACGGTATGTGGCTGCGCAGCCTGACCGCCGTCTCGCCGAGCGGCGGGCACATGGGCTGCAAGCTGATCGCCGCCAATACGCGCGAGCGTCGCGCCAGCTATCTGATTTCGCTGTTCGACCAGCGGACCATGGCGCTGCGCGCGCTGATCGACGGCAACCGCGTGACGGGACTGCGCACCGCCGCCACCGCCACACTCGCTCTCACCTTGCTGGCGCCGGACCGGCCGCTGCGTGTCGCGGTGATCGGGTCGGGCTTCGAGGCGCGCGGCGCGCTCGATTGCCTTGGCGCCGTGCGCGTGCTGCACAACGTGCGCGTCTTTAGCCCGACGCCAGCAAGCCGCGAGCGCTTCGCCGAAAGCTTCCGCCACACCATGGACATCGCGGCCGCGGACAACCCCGAGGCCGCCGTGCAAGACGCCGACGTCGTCATTTGCGCCGCGCGCAGCCGCGACGAATCCCCCGTGCTGCGCGGGGCCTGGCTGCCGCCCGGCGTCACCGTCGTCTCGCTGGGCTCGACCTTGCCCGAGCAGCGCGAGGTCGACGAAGACACGATGGCGCGCGCCGCCTGTATCGTCGCCGACATGCCCGAGGAGGTCGAGCACGACACTGGCGACGCCATCGCCGCTACGCGCGCCGGCGTGGTGCTCGCGGACCGGCTCGTCTCCCTGAACGCGCTGGCGGCGGGGCGCATCGTCCCGCGCCGCGCCGATGGCGACATCGTCGTCTACAAGTCGGTCGGGTCCGCACTCCAGGATGTCGTGATTGCCGAGATGCTGCTGGCGCGCGCCGTTCAGCAAGGCGTCGGCGTGCCGCTTCCGGCCAGTATCTCGCCCGTTGCGAAATAGGCCTTTCCATCGCCCACGAATTGGTTCAGGAACTCACTCAAGGAGACTCTTCTTCATGGCTAGCTACAAGAAGTCCGACGCCCGCGCCTGGGCGCGCGAACATCTCACCGGCTGCTCGGCCGTCACGATCCCGAGCTATAGCGCGGACCTCAAACGGCTCAATGAGCGCGGCATTCGTCACGACATCGAACTCGCTATGGAATTCGGTTTTCGCTACACGCTGCTGTGCAGCGAAGTGGCGATGACCCCGGAAGAGAACGCACAGTTCACGGCTTGGGCTCGCGACACGGCGGGCGACCGGCTCGGCCTATTCTTCCATGCCGCGTTCGGCACGCTAGCCGAGAACATCGAAGCCGTGAAGCTCGCGGAGGAAGCCGGCGCCGACATCGTCCTGCTGTCGTACCCGCCGCAGTTCTGGCCGACCACCGAGCAGGAAATCTACGCCTACACCAAGACCTTCTGCGACGCCACCCACCTCGCGGTGATGCTGTTCCCGATTCCGCTCTGGGGCTTCGAGCGAGTGCATCCCGCCGGCATGCAGGTGGATCTGGTGCGCCGCCTGCTGGACGATTGCCCCAACATCGTCGCCATCAAATCGGAGCAAGGCTTTCCGCTGCCGGCCGGCATCTGCGAGATGTACCACCACTTCCGCGACGAAGTCGTGATCAGCTGCCCGATCGAGGGCGACGCGATTCCGCTGATGAGCCTCATGAAGCTCCAGTTCTCCGGCACCAGCAACACCGCCTGGATGAGCAGCTATTACCCGAAGGCATTCGAGCTCGCGCGCAATGGACAATGGGAAGAGGCGATGGCGATGTACTGGAAGGTCAATCCGGCGCGCAGCGCGAACGGCGCCGCGGCGCAGACCTATGCGGGCGGCACCGGCGTGCTCAACCGCACGATGTGGAAATACCAGGACTGGCTGGCCGGCTTCAACGGCGGCCCGTTGCGCGCGCCGGCGATGCGCGTGCCCGACCGGATCATGAAGACGCTGCGCCAGGGGCTCGTGGCCTCGGGACTGCCCGTGACCTCCGATCTGGATTCCGCCTTCATGGCGGGCCGCTTCACCTGCTGAGGAAACCGACGATGAAACATCTGCTAAAAGACGCTGCGTTGTGGCGCGAAAGCGCGTTCATCGCAGGCGAATGGATCGGTGAAACGCCGCACGGCCGCTACGCCCTGCGCAACCCCGCCGATCAATCGTTGCTCGTCGAGCTGCCGCGTTGCCGCGAGCCGGAAGTGCGGCGCGCGATCGACGCCGCTCACGAAGCCTTTGGCCCCTGGCGGCGGACAACCGCAAAGCACCGCGGCGAGGTGCTGCGACGCTGGTACGAGCTGACGATGAAGCACCGTGAAGACCTCGCGACGCTCATCACGCTCGAGGAAGGCAAGCCGCTCGCAGAAGCGCGCGGCGAGATCGATTACGCGGCCTCGTTTCTGCGCTGGTTCGCCGAAGAAGCGACGCGCGTGCGCGGCGACGTGATTCCCGGCGCCAAGGAAACGCAGCGGATCATCGCCCTGCGCGAGCCGATCGGCGTTTGCGCCGCCATCACGCCGTGGAATTTTCCGGCGGCGATGATCACTCGCAAGGCCGGACCTGCGCTCGCCGCGGGCTGCACGATGGTGGTCAAGCCCGCGAGCCAGACCCCGATGACCGCGCTCGCGCTGGCCGTGCTGGCGGAGCGCGCCGGCGTGCCGTCCGGCGTGTTCAGCGTGGTGACCGGCAACGATACGCGGGCCATCGGCGGCGAGCTGACGGCCAATCCGCTGGTCCGCAAGATCACGTTCACCGGCTCGACCGAGGTCGGCCGCACGCTGCTCGCGCAGGCCGCGCAGACGATCAAGAAGTGCTCGATGGAGCTGGGCGGCAACGCCCCCTTCATCGTGTTCGACGACGCCGATCTCGACGCCGCCGCTAACGGCATCGTGGCCGCGAAATTTCGCAATACGGGCCAGGCGTGCATCAGCGCGAACCGCGTGCTCGTGCAATCGAGGGTCTACGATGCGCTGGCCGCGCGTGTCGCCGAGCGCGTCGCGAAACTACGCATCGGCAACGGCCTGGAGCCGAACGTGGAACTCGGACCGCTGATCGACGAAGCCGCGGTAGCGAAGGTCGAAGAGCACGTGAGCGATGCGCTCGCCAACGGCGCCCGGCTGCTGCACGGAGGCCGACGGCACTCGCTCGGTGGATTCTTCTTCGAGCCGACGGTACTAGCCGACGTGACGCCCGCGATGAAGATCGCTCGCGAAGAAACGTTCGGCCCGGTAGCTCCACTGTTTCGCTTCGACACCGACGACGAAGCGATCGCGATGGCCAACGACAGCGAATACGGGCTCGCCGCCTACCTCTATAGCCGAGATGCCGCGCGCATCTGGCACAACGCGGCGCGCATCGAATCGGGGATGGTGGGTATCAACTGCGGGCTGATCTCGAACGAATTCGCACCGTTTGGCGGGGTGAAACAGAGCGGCCTAGGGCGCGAAGGCTCGCATCTAGGCATCGATGAGTTCGTGGAAATCAAATATCTGTGCTGGGATGGGCTGATTCCGGCTTGATCCTGGAGGAACGCGCGCGTGAGCCATGCGCCGCAGGCGAGCGCGTGCGGCGCATGGGTGTGCCGCATCCAGTCCGGGTTCGCACGGCGCAACGTATCGGCCAACGGAGGGTATCAAGCCGCCATGCTTTTCATGAAGAAGCGGCGCACATAGTCGTTCGCCGGATTGTTGCGGATTTCTTCCGGGCGGCCGACTTGCACGACCTCCCCATCCTTCATGACAGCGATGCGGGAACCGAGCTTCAGCGCCTCGTCGATATCGTGCGTGATGAAGATGATGGTCTTCCTCAACTCCGACTGCATCTCGAGAAGCAGATCCTGCAGGTCGCAGCGGATCAGCGGGTCGAGCGCCGAAAATGCCTCGTCCATCAGCAGCACGTCAGGGTCCGAAACCAGCGCGCGCGCTAGACCGACACGCTGACGCATGCCGCCGGACAACTCGTCGGGAAACTTGCCGCCATATCCTGCGAGCCCCATGCGGCCATCGAGCCACTTCTGCGCGTCCGCAACCGAGGCAGCCTTCGAGTCGCCTCGAAGCAGCCGGCCGAAGACGATGTTCTCGATGACGGTCTTGTGCGGCAAAAGCGCGAAGCTCTGGAACACCATCCCGATGTTGTGCCGGCGAACGGAGCGCAGCTCAGTCGTGGATAGCTTGAGGATGTCTTTGCCGCGAAACAGCAACTGCCCCGAGGTCGGCTCGATCAAGCGATTGAAGTGCCGCACCAGCGTCGATTTGCCCGACCCCGACAGCCCCATGATGACGAAGATCTCGCCCTCCATGATGTCGAGCGACACGTCGCGCACGGCGACCGTACAGTTCGTGCTTTCGAGTATGTCCGGACGGGCGGCCCCTTTGCGCGCCGCATCGAGCGCGGCGCGCACGCTCCGGGAATCGCGGCCAAAAATCTTATAGACGTTGCGCAGCTCGAGTAAGGTCGCGCTCATGCCTGCGCCTCCTGATGTCTTTCTTCGGCGGCTGCAGCGCTCGCCTTGCGGGACGTATTCGCTTTTGCCGCGCGCTGACGTTCGCGGCGCGAGCGGCCGCACTCCTGAGTCACGCGGTCGAACACCACCGCCAGCATGACAATAGCAAGGCCGGCCTGGACGCCCTGCCCCATGTCGAGGTTGTTGATGCTCGCCAGCACGTCTTCGCCAAGCCCTTTCGCGCCGATCATCGAGGCGATCACGACCATGGCGAGCGACATCATGACGGCCTGGTTCAAACCCGCCATGATCGAGGGCCGCGCAAGCGGCAACTCCACGCTGAAGAGCTGCTGGAGCGGGGTCGCGCCAAACGCCTGAGACGCTTCGAGCACGTCTTCGGGAAGCTGGCGCAACCCGAGCTCGGTCAGCCGCATCAGGGGTGGAAGCGCGTAGACCGTGGTGGCGAACACAGCCGGAACGCGTCCGAGACCGAACAGCATCAGCACGGGTATGAGATACACGAACGAAGGCAGCGTCTGCATCATGTCGAGCACCGGGTTCAATACGCGCCGCAATGCGCGAGACTTCGCCATCGCGATGCCCATGGGTATGCCGATCAGTATCGTCACGAGCAGGGAGACCAGCATGACGGAGAGCGTCGACATCAGCTTGTTCCACAACCCCAGGCACCCAATTGCGTAGGTCAGCGCCACCATCACGCCGGTTGTCCCAATCCGACGGCTGCCTAGCCAGGTCAGCGCACCCAGAAAAAGGAGCACGACAAGCGGCGGCGTGGCCTGCAGACCGTGCTCGACCGGATTGAGCACCCAGACCAGCAGCCACAGGCTGACCTGATGGAACTGATCGGCGTACTTCTGAACGATCTGCGTAAATTCCCGATTGATCGCATCGGCGAGATTCACGGATATGAAAATGTCCTTCACGGCACCGCCTCCGCTTCCCGCCGGTTCCGCAACGGAGCCGGCGACAAAATGCTCACTTTGAAATCGACGCTTCCACCTTCTGCGCCACGTCTGCGGGAACCCATGTGGCGAGTTCCTGCGGATTCGCTTTCAAGTATTCGATGGCCAGCGTACGCGGGTCGATCTTCGCGGAACCCATGCTCGATAGGGCTTGGCTGACCGCCGGCATCGGCAACGAAATCTTGCTGAGGAAATCCGTCACGACGGGATCGGCCGAGGCGAAAGGCGCGGAGACCAACACTTTGAGATTCGTGACCGGAGACGCGCTCGGGCAGGGGCTTTCGTCCTTGCTGTTGTTGATGGTCTTCCAGCACGCTTCGTTGAACGCAGGCTCGTCGAGACGGATGGACGGGTAGCGGGACAGGAGCGTCGAGGGTTGCCAGTAGTAGTAGACGATGGGTTTGCCTCGCTCGTATGCCGAGGCAATGGTTGCATCCATCGCAGCACCCGTTCCGGGATGCGTGTTGGTATAGCTCTGGTCCAGCTTGTAGGCCTTGAGCTTCTGGGTGTTGTCAGACTCGCATTGCCAGCCGATGGGGCAGTTCAGAACACTGCCTTTCGACGGGTCCTCGGGGTCCGTGAACACCTTGCTGTAGTTCACCAGTTGCGCGACCGATTTCAGGTCCGCCGCGACAGGCTTGATGCCTCGTTTGGGGTCGCCTTTGATGACGTACTCCGGAACGTAAAACCCTTCCACGCTCCCGCCCTTCACGAGGTCGCCGATAACCTTGATCTTCCCTTCCTTGGCCGCCGTTTCGACCGCGGCTGTCCGGCCGTTCCAGTATTCGACGAACACCTGAAGATCGTTGGTTGCAACCGCGCCGGTCGTGATGGAGTTCGATCCGCCCACCGTTTCGGTTTTGCACCCGTAGCCCTTCTCGATGACGTAACGCGCGATTTCAGTGAAGAACTTCCCGCTGTCCCAACCGATTTCAGCGAAGCGAATGGGTTTTCCGGAACTGCACCACGGCGACGCCGTGGCGGCCGATGCCGAAACGGAAAAGCCGGCAACGCCGACGGCCATCGCCGCATAGCAGAGTAACTTCTGAAAGTTCATGATTGCCTCGTGTGGTTTGACGGATTGCTTGCTTCCTGCCGGACTTCTCGTGTTGCGTCGGCCGCGCGCTGTGCGATCAGCTCGCGGCCAACCATTGCGGAACCGCCGCAAACAAGTCGGCAACGAGACCGATGTCGGCGACGCCGAAAATGGGGGCATCCGGGTCCGAGTTGATGGCGACGATGGTCTTCGAATCCCGCATGCCCGCCAGATGCTGGATGGCCCCGGAAAGGCCGATTGCGATGTAGATATCGGGCGCCACGATCTTTCCCGTCTGCCCGACTTGGCGGTCGTTGGGCGCGTATCCCGCGTCGACCGCCGCGCGTGACGCGCCGAGCGCCGCGCCCAGCTTGTCGGCAAGCGGCGCGAGCATGATGTCGTAGCTGTCCTTGCTGCCGAGCCCGCGCCCTCCCGAAACGATGACTTTCGCCGACGCGAGGTCCGGTCGGTCCGACTGGTCGGCATGGCGCGCCGTGACTCGGGTCCGCTTCGGGTGCTCGATGACGGCGCACGATTCGATCGCCGCCGCTGCGGCGCCCGAAGCCGGCGCAAAGGCCGCGGAGCGCACGGTGATCACCTTGATCTTGTCGAGCGCCTCGACGGTGGCAATCACGTTCCCCGCATAGATCGGCCGCGCGAAAACGGCATCGCTGCGCACGGCGGTGATATCCGAGAACTGCGCGACATCGAGCGTCGCGGCGACGCGCGGCGCCACGCTCTTGCCGAAGTTGCTCGCGCTGAAGAGAAAGTGCGTATAGCCTCGCGAATCGAGCGCGAGCACGGTGGCCGCCATGCTCTCGGGGTTCCGGTCGGCCAGCACCTCCGAAGACGCGACGAGAACACGATCGATACCCAGCGTCGAGGCCAATCCGACGGATGCATCGAGCCGATGCCCCGCCAACAGGATGTGCACTTCCGTCCCGGTATGGCTCGCGATTTCGCGCGCAGCCGTGACGGTGCTGAAAGTCGAAGCAAGCAGGACGTCGTCGACGACGTCCGCGACAACAAGAATCGCCATGGAGGATCTCCCTAGATCGAAGTGGACACGGCACGCAAACGCGCGATCAGGGCTGCAACATCCGGCACCCGTTCGCCCGCTTTTCTCGGCGGCGGCTCTTCCACGCTGACGGTCTTGAATCGCGGGGCGATGTCCACGCCAAGGCTCGCTGCATCCAGCGTGTCGAGCGGCTTCTTCTTCGCTTTCATCAGATTCGGGAGCGTGACGTAGCGCGGCTCGTTCAAACGCAGGTCAGCGGTGACGACGGCGGGCGGCGACATCTCCACCGTCTCGGAACCATCGTCTGTTTCGCGGGTGACCAACAGTTGCGCGCCGCGCCGTTCGATCGCCGAGGCGAACGGCGCTTGCGGAAAATCGAGCAGCGCGGCCAGCAACTGGCCCGTCTGGTTCGAATCGTCATCGATCGCCTGTTTGCCGAGCAGGATGAGATCGGGGGCTTCCTTCTCGGTGATCGACTTGAGCAGCTTCGCTACGGCGAGCGGTTGCAATTCCGCTTCCGTCTGAACGAGGATGCCGCGATCGGCGCCCATCGCCAAAGCGGCTCGCAATGCCTCTTGCGACGCAGCCGTCCCGCACGAGACGACGATGACCTCTGTCGCGACGCCCTGCTCCTTCAGCCGGATCGCCGCCTCTACAGCGATCTCGTCGAACGGGTTGAGGGTCATCTTGACGTTCGCGAGGTCGACGCCTGCATGGTCGCTGCGCACGCGCACTTTCACATTGGGGTCCACGACCCGCTTTACGCCCACGAGTATCTTCATGGCTATTTTCCTGGCTGGTTACTTCGCCGTGCGCATGCGTGCGCCCTTCGGGTCATAAGGAATTTCGGACAACAGCTTCGCCGCCCGCCGCTCGCCGAGAACGTGCACCTCGTAGGTGGCATCGGCATCGATTTGCGCGGTCTCGATGTAGCCCATGGCCAGGCTCTTCTTGACGGTGTGACCGTAGCCGCCTGACGTCGTGAAGCCCACCACCTTCTCGCCGAGCCAGATGGGTTCGAAGCCGCTCGCGTCTGCGTCGGTGGCGGCAATCTCGAGCATGACGAGGCGGTGGGGCGGGGTTTCGTCCTTCGCGCGCAACGCGGCTTCGCGACCGATGAACTCGGGTTTTCCGAGGTCCACGAAATGCGCGAGCTCGTTCATGAAAGGCGTGTATTCGGGGCCGAACTCGCGCGACCAGATTCCAAATCCTTTTTCGAGGCGCATCGACAGCAAGGCCCAGACGCCGTATTCGCGCAGCCCGAGGTCGCTGCCCGCTGCGAAAAGCTGCTCGTAGAGCGAGCGCACATAGGTCGACTCGCAGTAAAGTTCATAGCCATACTCGCCGGTGAGCGACATGCGCGCCATCGTCACCGGTATGACTCCGGCTTCCGCGGCGGTGACGGAAAGCAGAGGCTTCGCAAGCTCGACGGCTGCATGGCCGACCAAGCGCTCGACAAGCGCCGATGCCTTGGGACCGGCAACCGCGAGCATGGAGAGTGCATCGCTGCGGTTTTCGATGCGTACGGAACCATCCGATGGCAGATGCGCTTCGAACCACCGCATGTGCCACTCCTGCAGATACCCGGAGCCTGTCACGAAGAAGGTCTTTTCCGCCGGACGCAAGATCGTCAGGTCGCCCATGAGGCGCCCCGATTCTCCGAGCATCGGCGCCAGCCGCGCCCGGCCCACGGCCGGAATCTTGGAGGCGAACATCCGGTCGAGCCATGCGTGAGCCCCAGGTCCCGTCACCTCGTACTTCGCATATCCGCTCGCATCGAAAAGACCGACGTTCTCGCGCACGTTTGCGCACTCGGCGGCAACCACGTCGAACGCATTCGAACGCTTGAACGTCGGGACCTCGAACGCCTTCTCGCCCTGCGGCGCAAACCACAACGGCGTTTCAAGGCCATAGCTGACGCCGAATACCGCGTTCTTTTGTTTCTGAAGCTCATAAAGCGGCGTCGTCCTCATCGGGCGGCCAGCCGGCCACTGCTCGTTCGGACGCGCGAGGTAGAAACGGTGCTCGTAAAATTCCTTGGCCTTGGCCGTCACGAAGTTCTGCGTGAGCTTCGGAAAGCGCGCGACGTCGAAACCGAACACGTTGTCCTGCGGTTCGCCGTCAATCATCCATTGCGCAAGCGCGAGCCCCATGCCGCCGCCTTGGCTGAAACCCGCCATGCAGCCGCAGGCGGCCCAGTAGTTTCGCTTGCCGCGCACCGGCCCGACGAGCGGGTTGCCATCGGGCGTGAACGTGAAGGGGCCGTTGACGATGCGCTTGATGCCGGCATTGCCGACGCTCGGAAAACGCTCGAATCCCTTCATGAGCTCGTTCTCGAGTTTCTCGAGATTCGGCTGGAGCAAATCGGTTTCGCCATAGTCCCAAGGGGTCCCCGAGAGCGACCACGGCGTCGAGTTCTTTTCGTACACCCCGAACAGCACGCCGGCGTGCTCCTGCCGCATGTAGATCTCTCCGTCGAGATCGACGACCACCGGAATTTCCTTGCCGAATGCCTGCAGCTCGGGAATCGCCTCGGTGATGAGGTAGTGATGCTCCATCGGGATGAGAGGCAGCTTGACGCCCGCCATCATGCCGACCTCTCGAGCCCACAAGCCCGCGGCGTTGACCACATGCTCGGCATGAATCACGCCCTTATCGGTAACGACATCCCATGAGCCGTCGGAACGCTGCTGCAGGCTCTCGACCTTCGTATGCTGGTGAATCTCGGCGCCCTGCTTCTTGGCCGCCCGCGCGTAGGCGTGAGTCGCGCCATACGGATCGAGGTGACCCTCGTCAGGCATCCAAAGGCCGCCGATCACATCGGTGGTATCGACGAGAGGACAGCGCGCCTTGATTTCGGATGGCGTGATCAGCTCGCTATTGACGCCCATGAAGCGATGCCGCGACCATTCCGTGCGCAAGAACTCCCAACGCTCGGGCGTGGCTGCAATCGTGATGCCGCCGGGCACATGCAAGCCGACGTCCTGGTCGCCCGCTTCCTGAATCTCTTTGTAGAGCGCGATGGTGTACGTCTGCAGCCGGACGACATTCGGATCGCTGTTGATCGCATGAAAACCTGCCGCAGCGTGCCACGTGGAGCCCGCGGTCAACACCTTGCGCTCGAGCAGCGCAACGTCTTTCCAGCCGAACTTTGTGAGGTGATAGAGAACGGAGCAACCCACCACGCCCCCACCAATCACCACAGCCTGATAGTGAGATTTCATTTTTCCGCCACGTTGGAACAGTTTGACTCTCTCGAAGGGCATCACATGTGCGGGCAGCGTTGGCGACACAGGTAGCAAGCTTCGATGGCTCAAACTTAGGCAGCCAGAAAACAGGCGGAAACTCAAAAGAGTTGAGGTTATGCATGCGATTTTTGATGCAAGCGGAAATTGGCCGTCAATGCCCTGAATTGACGTGAATTTTCTGTGTGGCTTGTGGGTGTTGGATCAGCGCCCCTAGGGAATGTCCTTAGCCGCCGACGGATACGATCCCGTAGTCCACAAATTTTGAATGCCTTAAAGTGATTGCTCCGAGGCCCTCGGGCCAGATGCCGGAATGCACCGGTTCCCGGAGTTCGCAAATTGGCCACGTCACGCAGCAAGCGTTTACCGCCTTTGAACACGATTTCCGCCTTCGAGGCATCGGCGAGACTGATGAGCTTCACGAAGGCGGCGGAGGAGCTTCACCTCTCGCAGGGCGCCGTGAGCCGGCAGATTCAGGTGCTAGAGGAGCGCATGGGCGTGCCGCTCTTCAATCGCCGGCACAAGGAGATTCAGCTGACGCGCGCCGGGCTCATCTTCCAGCAAGCCATCGCCCAGAGCCTGAACACGATTCGCCGCGCCGTGACGATGATCGAGGCGCTCGATACCAGTACCGTGACCATTGCGGCCAGCAACGCCATGGCGAACTTCTGGCTGATGCCGGCCATCTTTGAATTTCGCAGCGAACATCCGCATATCGACATTCGCGTGCTGGCAAGCAATTCGCCGGTCGACCCATGGCACGAGCCTATCGATCTCGCCATCCGGTATGGCGACGGGCACTGGCCGAACCTCACGAAGGTCAAGTTGTTCGAAGAGGAGATTTTCCCCGTCTGCGCGCCTTTGTATTTGCAGAAGCACGACATCCGGACGGTGCGGGACCTGATGGAGTGCGAGCTCATCGAATACGACTCGGACACCGCCGTGTCGAATTCCTGGGACACGTGGCTCGAAAATGCCGGCGTGCAGCCCGGCGCGGTGCGAAAGAACCTGACGCTGTCCAATTACGACCTCGTCTATCGCGCAGCTTGCAACGGAAAGGGAGTCGCGCTCGCCTGGGCTTATGGGGTTCCGCAAGAGGACAGGGAAACACTCCTCGTTCGGCCGCTCGATATTTCGCTGAAGACCGGCCTATGCGAATACATCATTTACGCAGACAATGAGGAGCTCAGCATGCCCGCCAAGATCCTCCTTGAATGGCTCACCGATTTCGGCAAGCGCAGCATCTGGACGTGATGTTCCCGGCGCCTAGTATTCGATGGTGACGTCGGATAGCGCCACCGAGCAGCACGGCAGGATGTAGCCTTCTTCCACTTCTTCGTCCGTGATGCCGCCGTTGTGGTGCATCTCGACTTGCCCTTCGAGCTTGCGGAGCTTGCAGGTCCCGCAGACGCCGGAGCGGCAGGCGTTGGGAATCTTTGGCCCGCTCGGCAACGCATGGACAGCATCCAGAATGGTCGCGCCAGGTGCGCACGTCACATCCAAGCCGGACTCCGACAGTCGAACGCTCGGAATGCCGATCGACGCCGGTACGTGTACCGGCGCCGACTCGGGCAGCACAAAGCTTTCCTGATGGAATCGTGCTGGCGTACCGCCGCTCTCCAAGAATAGGCTGCGCATGGCCGACATGAACGAATCAGGTCCGCAGCAAAACACCTGCCTCGAAGCCCAGTCGGGAACCGCCTGCTCAAGAACGTCTCTGCCCAGGCGCCCCGAGACACACTCCGCGCCGCTCCCCCGCGATGCGAAGAAATGCGGAGCGATGCCACGCGACGAACGGGCCATCTCGCGCAATTCGTTGCGAAAGAGAATATCGTCAGGCGTGCGAGCAAACTGCAGAAACTCGATGTCCGTATTTTGGCCTTGCGCGTGGACGGATCGCGCCATAGCGATGAGCGGGGTCATGCCGACGCCGCCGGCAACGAACAGCAACGGCTCCCAATGGTTCTGCGGCAACACGAAATCACCGGCCGGCCTGGAGACCTCCAGGCTTGCGCCGACCGTGAGCGCTTCGTGAAGCCAAGTCGAGACCACTCCACCCGGCGCATGCTTGACCGTGATTTCGAACGCGTCTCCCCGCTCGGCGCGCGGCGCCGACGAAACCGTATAGCAGCGGTAGACTTTCTCGCCGTCGATATCGAGGCCCAGCGTGACGTACTGTCCGGCGTCGAAGGAAAAGGGCTCTTGCGACCGAGCCGGCGAGAACCGAAACGTCTTCACGTTCCAGTTCTCGCGGACGATGCCGACGCACGTCGCCTCAGTGAACGCACGCCCCATCATGCCTCGATGCACTCCACGGGAATCGTCTTTGGCGCATTGCTCAGCTCGGACGCCAACGTGGCCAGATACCAATCGATGAACTCGGTGACGCCGCGCTCGACGAGCGGCGAGTACGGTCCCGGCTGATAGCCCTTCGAGTTGATCCCCTGCTGATTGGTCTCGACGAGCCGCTGATCCTGAGCGTTCGTGGCCTTCCAGACGGCAGTCAGGTCTTCGAGGTCGTAATCCCTTCCTTCCTCAGCATCCCCGTTGACCAACCACCACGTCGTAACCTGCGTTTCCGTAGCGCTGAGCGGAAGCACCCGGAAGGCAATGGCGTGATCCGACAGCACATGGTTCCACGTGTTGGGGAAGCGCAGCAAACGCAGCGAACCCACGTCCTCGTCCTGATTCGTGCCCAACAGCTTCTTGCAGGCCAGCTCGCCGCTCATCGTGAAGGAAAGCCCCCGCTCCATCGCTACGCGGACAAGGCGGTAGCCCTCGTCGGTCTCGATCGGCTGATGCGGCAAACCAGACGCCGTCCAGCGTGCTTCATCCCTCAGGCACTTTTCGGCGTATTCCCCGCCGAATCGCGGATCCGTCGGTCCGTCGAATTCGGAAATCGTGCGCAGGAGTTCCGGGTGACTTGCGGTGCAGTGGTAGCACTCCCTGTTGTTCTCGATTACGAGCTTCCAGTTGGCCTTCTCGACGATGGTCGATTCGAACGCCACCTTGGCGTTGTCGAGCCCATGAGGCTTGAGATACGGCGACACCTGCTCGCGAAAATGCTCGAACGGTGACGGCTTTTCCGCGAGAGAGATGAAGATATAGCCTTCAACCGATTCGCAATGCACAGCCTTCAACGCGAATTCCGACGGATCGAAGTCCTCCCCCATCTCCTTGGAGAACAGCAGTTTTCCGTCGAGCCCATAGGTCCATTGATGATAGGGGCACGTGAACGTCCCCGAAGAACCCTTCTCGCCGGCGCAGATCCGGGAACCCCGATGGCGGCAGGTGTTATAGAAAGCCCGGATCGCCTTGGTGCGGTCGCGAACGACGACGATCGAACTGCGACCGACCTCGAGTGTGAACCAGTTGCCCGGCTTCGGAATTTGCGCGGCAACGCCGGCGAAGAGCCACTGGCGCTCCCAAATCAGTTCCAGTTCGCGCTCGAACACTGCCTGGTCAGTGTAAAACGGCTGCGGCAACGACCGCCCGGATTGGCGGGATTCGACAAGGGAAAGAAGTTGATTGTTCGACAGCATGATGAGGTTCTGTGTGCGTTTTGAATGCGCCACGGAACGTGGCTACCTATACCGATTTGAATCGCTCCGCAGCGAGCTTGCAAACCATGAAAACTGATGGTCAGCATGCATTTTTGGAGGTCATGCATTGGCGCACATGCCGCAATGAACGCAACGCGGAGGATCGAACGGCCACATCGGCGCACTGCCGCTGCCCGCCATGAATTCATGCACGGCAGCGAGCAGCGAGCAGCGAGCAGCGAGCAGCGAGCAGCGAAAAAGACTTGGCGTTAGAAAAGATGTTTCATGCCGATGCGGACCACGGCCTGCTTGTTGGTCGAGGAAGAGTTGTCGGTCCCTGAGATGTACGCCGTATCGAGGAAGGTTCCGGTCGAAGCCGACACCTTCTGATACACCGCCTGCACGTAGACGTCGGTTCGCTTCGACAGGTAGTAATCCGCCACCAGGCCGACCATGTTCCATTTCGGCTTCGAGCTTCCGTTGCTGGCGTCATACCGGCCGCTCGTATAGGTGTACATAGCGCCCGCGAAGAACGCCGGGGTGAAATAGTACTGAGCGTTAACTTCGAAATTGTCGAACGTGAGCGAGTGGACCGAGATTCCGGCTGGGAAATTGGAGGGCGTCAAGTATCCGTTGCCCGTTGGATTCTCGATTCTCGAGTGCGTATAAACAAAGCCCAACGTGGCCTGCGAAATCTTGTAGTTGATGCCGGCGCCAAACTCGCGCTGATTCGAGGCAAAGAAGCTCGCGTCATTGGCCGTCACCGCGCCCGTTGACCCCATTCCAATGTTGTCGACGTCCATATACCCCACGCCAATCGTGAACGCGCCGCCGACGTAGCTGGCGCCGACGCTCATGGCCCGGTTATTGGAAAACTGTCCGGCGGTATTGCTGAATCCATACAAGCCGCCAAATTTGAAGCCGCCGATATTGGGGCTCGTGTACTTGACGGAATTGTCGACTCGGAACGAATTGTCGGTGTTGTCGTTGTCGTACGGGTGAGCGAAAAGAAATCCGGCCCAATTCCCGTTCGCCGTGGTCGGGGCCAGGAAATCCACAACGGAATCGTACTGACGCCCAAGGGTCACCGAGCCGTAGTTGTCGGAAAGCCCGACAAAGGCTTGCCGGCCGAACATGCGCCCACCCTGATTGAGCCGCCCGCTATTGTTGTCGAAACCGTTCTCGAGCGTAAAGAGAGTTTTCAATCCGCCGCCCAAGTCCTCCGCGCCTTTTAGGCCCCAACGGCTGCCGTAGCCGTAACCGGACGCCATTTCGAAGTTGTGATTCCCACCGGTATTGTTTGTGTAGTTGATGCCATCGTCGATAACGCCGTACAACGTTACCGTTGACTGCGCAAACGCCTGCGAGGCTGATGCAGTCGCTAAGGCGAGGACAAGCAAGGACTTCTTCATCGGTATCTCCAGACACGCAGTTCGCTTCATTGGATTTATCGGCCCCTGGCTTGCGTCAAGCCGAGAGCCCGTGAAGTATTGCTGTCTGGAGACTAAAAAGACGAAAATCTATCTGCAATCCAAAGTATTTCATACAATGCATTCAAAAACGAATGCAAGCTCGAAGAAAGCGGGTTATCCGCGAGCGCTTCGCTCAGCGGACTCCAGCGTGTTGACCAGCAACATGGTGATCGTCATAGGGCCGACGCCGCCCGGCACGGGCGTGACATGGCCGGCAACTTCGCTTACCGAAGCAAATTCGACGTCGCCGCATAGCTTGCCTGCGTCGTTCTTGTTCATGCCGACGTCGACGACGGTCGCACCCGGCTTCACCATCTCGCCCGTCAAGATATTTCTCTTGCCGACCGCCGCCACGACGATGTCCGCCGACCTGGTGTGGCGGCTCAGGTCCGCTGTCTTGCTGTGGCAGACCGTCACCGTTGCGCCGGCCTCGAGCAGCAGGAGCGCCATTGGCTTGCCGACAATATTGGAGCGGCCGATGACTACGGCATGCTTGCCTGAAATCGGAATGTCGTAGGCCTCGAGCATTTTCAACACCCCGTACGGCGTGCAGGGCCTGAATTGCGGTCGGCCGGTCATCAGCGCACCGGCATTTGCCACATGGAAGCCATCAACGTCCTTCTCGGCAGCGATGGCCTCGATCACCTTATGACTATCGATGTGTGCCGGCAGAGGCAGCTGCACGAGGATGCCGTGAATCTTGGGGTCGGCGTTCAGCTGAAGAATCCGTTCGAGAAGCTCGGCTTCGGTTACCGTTGCCGGCATGCGGTCAAGCGTGGAAAACAGGCCATGCTGCTCGCACGCCTTGACCTTGTTGCGCACATAGACCGCGCTGGCTGCGTCATCGCCAACGAGCACCACGGCGAGACCCGGCGTCGTCCCTTTTGCAGCCAAGGCCGCCGCACGCCTCGATACCTCCTCGCGCAACTGCTTGGCTACCGCCACACCGTCGATCATCTTCGCTTGACTCATCTTCCGCTCCGCACGATGTCCGTAGAGGCTCGAAGGTTGCCTCTGGTCCCGGCGATAATGTACACAACCGTACATTGAGTCAAGCGCGAAAATTAGAGCTTGATGCCGCTCAGCACCTCGAGATAGCGAGGAGCGACGCGCTTGCGCACCTCCTCGCTTTCCTTGATGCCCGTCAGGTAGTACCCCAACTGATGGAAGTACAGGATTTTTGCGCGGATGAGGCTATCCGGCTTGGTGTGCCCCATGTCCTGAAAGATCTTCTGAAGATGCGCGATGCGCTGCCGGTCGATGCGGGCGACTTCCTTGGCGATGGCCGGATCCTTTCGCGCCCATTCGCGCACGGCCATGTCGAATTCCGAAGAGAACTGGCGTTCGTCGATGAACAGATTGATCAGCTGACGCAAGCGCGACTTAGCCAATTGCCCGCGCTCTTTGGGATCCGTCTCGTGCGGCTGGACCATCGACCTCAGAACCCGGTCGTTCACCTCGGACCAATATTCGACCAGCGCATCGAGCAATTCCTTCCGATTCTTGAAGTGCCAGTAGAAGCTGGAGCGGCTGATTTCGAGCATCGCCGCGAGCGGCTCGACTTTGACTGCGTCGATGCCCTGCTCGATGAGAATCGCGCGCGCAGCATCGAGCCAGACTTCGCGGTCCACGACTGGCCGCGCGGCCTTGGTCATCCTTTTCGTCGGTTTTTCACTCGCCATTTCCACAGACTTTCGCATTAGATGTCGACAGATTTGCTCGCAAGCATAGCATTGCCGGCTCCACTGTCGCCTCAGGAATGCGGCATGACTGCATCGCCTTCCCGACGACGTGCCGAGCCCTCCGAGGGTGCGTAAACCACTACGCCACCACGGCAAAAAAACGTTGCCCAATGTTTTTTGCGGATCTATCTTTTATGTACATAACTGTACAATAATTCCGAATCTGGCAAATCTTTCGGGCCCGACTTACAACACCGACTCAGGAGTGAGGTGAATCACATGCGAGTGGCAATTCGAAGTGCTTTGACGCTGGCCTGCGTGGCCAGCGCAACTTCCGGCGCGTACGCCGACCAGACGGTCACCATCGGATATGCCGGCCCTCTCACCGGTGAGGTCGCGCACGTGGGCAAAGATGCGGAGAACGGCGTCAGGCTGGCGATCGAGGACGCAAACGCGGCCGGTATCAAGATCAAAGGCGTTCCGGTCCATTTCGACATTGATTCCCAGGACGACGCAGGCGACCCGAAGACCGCTGTCGACGTCGCCCAAAAGCTGGTTGACCAGAAGGTCGCCGGAATCGTCGGACACCTGAATTCGGGGGCCACCATTCCAGCGTCGAAGGTCTATGCCGGCGCCGACATCCCTCAGGTGTCGCCGTCGGCGACCAACCCCATCCTGACGCGCCAGGGTTTCGCCACGGCATTCCGGGTGATCGGCGACGACAGCTATGTCGGGCGCGTGGTCGCGCAATACATGGCAAAGACGAAGGGCTACAAGCGGGTCGCGATTATCGATGACCGCACGTCCTTCGGCCAGGGGCTGGCCGACGTCGTGGCGAACGAATTGAAAGCGGCAGGCGTCGACGTCGTCGACCGCGAGTTCGTCACCGACAAGACGATCGATTTTCGCGGCATCCTCACGGCCGTCAAGGCGAAAGATGCTCAGGCCATCTTTTACGGCGGCGTCGACGCCCAAGCCGGCCCGCTGCGCAAACAGATGGTTGCTCTCGGGATGACGATGCCCCTCGTGGGCTCGGCAATCGAGACGGACAAGTTCATCGAATTGGCCGGCCCCGCAGCCGCTGAAGGCACCGTGTCGGCCGAGTCGGGCGAACCTATCGACAGCATGCCCAAAGGCAAATCGTTCGAGCAGAAGTTCAAGAAATACGGCTCGGTGGTGCTCTATGCGCCTTATGCCTACGACGCCACATGGGCGCTCATCAACGCCATGAAGCTCGCGAATTCGACGGCACCAGCGGACTATCTTCCCGCCATGAAGAAGGTCACGTTCGAAGGCGTGACCGGCAAGATCGCTTTCGATGAAAAGGGCGACCTTCGCGCGGCCAACGTGACTCTCTACGAGGCAAAGAGCGGCAAGTTTTCTCCGATGACGACCGTATCGCTCAAGTAGCCCTGGATACGCAGGCGTGCCGTCACGATGTTTCCTCCGATGGCACGCGCTCAATCGCCTTCTTCAAATAAAAGGAGGCTCGCCTAGAACAGCGAGCCTCCTTTTCGTCAGCGCAGCGCAACCGAAGCTCACTGAGCTGGCGCCATAAACTCCTCTGCCGCATCCAACAACCACTTGAGGACGAACTCGACGTAAGCGACGTCGAAGTAAATTGCGTAGTCGTCCGCCTCCCCTCGCATCAACACGGCGGGCAGGCCCGCGAATCGCGTCGTCACTGCGCGGCCGGCCGGAAAGGCGACGGGATGCATGTCGATGGAGCATCCTTTCGAGAGAAACGCGGTCGCATTGCTTCCCGTGACGAGGAAACCAACCCTGCTATCGGATACCAGCGTCACGGTCGCAAACTGCCCCGCCAACGCCGCTGTCAGCGCCGAAACACACTTGTCTTCGTCCGCGAGAGCGCAGTAGCAGAGGTATTCGTTGGGACCGGCCCAGGCAAGCCTTGCCTCGGCGCCCATCGATATCGCTTCCCCTTCAGGCAGTCGAAGACCGAGTGCTGCGGCGACGCTCGAGCGGAATGCTTCATCAGCGGAGCGCCCTTGCACGCGGACGATGCCGGCGAGCGGCAACGCCGAAATCTGCAAGGATCCCGCGCGGATGGGAAAAGCGCTTTCGCTGACGAACTGCGGCGACACTGTCGAACGCGCGACGAGCCTATCCATTGAGGCGCTCTCCTTTCGGATCGAAATGTGCGGTTGGAACGACTCGCGCGGCAATCATCCTGCCCTGCGCATAGATGTTCACGACCTCGCCGAGGCGGGATGCCCCATTGCGCAAAATGCCGAGCCCGATCGCTTTGTTCAGCATCGGGCTCAGGCAGGCGGACGTCACATAGCCAGCGGAGGGAGCCGGTGCCTTGGGACTGGCGGCATCGACGAAGTGTCCGCCCACGGGAAGCGGAACCTTCGGGTCGACCGACTCGAGACCTACGAATTCAAGTCGTCCGCTCGCCTTGTCTGCGGGCCGCTGGAGTGATCTTCGGCCAATGAAGTCGTTGGTCTTCTTTTCGATGATCTTCGACCAGCCGATATCGAGTGGATTCGAGTTGCCGTCGGTATCGGCGCCCACGTGCAAGTAGCCTTTTTCGGTGCGCATCACCTCGAGCGCCTCGATGCCGTATGGGGCGATGCCGAACGGCTCTCCAACCTTCGCGATGCGATCCCACAGCGACCTGCCGTAGCGGCTTCCAACCGAAATCTCATACGTCACTTCGCCGGTAAAACTCGCGCGGAGTATGCGAACCGGCACGCCCGCAAACGTGCCGCTGCGAAAGTGCATGTGCGGAAAGCGCTCGGCGGAGAAGTCGATATCGGATTCGAACTGCTGAAGGACAAGGCGTGCCTTGGGTCCCGACAGTGTCACGTTCGCCCATTGCGAGGTGACGTTGTTGATATGCACGAGGAGATCGGGCCATTCGCACTGCAGGTATTCCTCGAGCAGGAGGAACACACGGCCGACCGCAGCGCTCGTCGCATGGACGAGGTAATGGTCCTCCGCGAGCCGTACCACGACGCCGTCGTCGATGAGTACGCCGTTTTCGTTGGTCAGCATCGCGTACCGCGCCGAGCCCGCCTTCAGGCTGGCCAGGTTGTTGACATAGACACGGTTCAGGAACGTCGCTGCGTCCGGCCCCTTCACTTCGATCTTGCCGAGCGGCGAACCGTCGAACATCCCCACGCCGCTACGGACGGCAAGCACTTCACGCCGCGTTGCAGCCATGACGTCCTCGTCGCCTTGCGGGTAGTACTCGGGCCTGCGCCATCCGTAGTCCCCGAAGCGCGCTTGAGCAGCAGCATGCGAAGACGCCGCATGCAGCGTCTGCCACGGGGCATACAACTCGCCGACCGTGCTTCCCGCAAACGCACCCAGCGTGACTGGCTGATAAGGAGGACGGAAGCGCGTCGTACCGACCTCGATGATCGGCCGCGCGCTCAACTCCGCCATGACGGCAAGGATATTGAAGTTGCTCGACTTGCCCTGGTCGACGCTCATGCCGCCCGTCGTATAGCGCTTGACGTGCTCGACCGAGCGGAAATTCTCGCGCATTGCGAGCTCGACATCGGACACTTTGACGTCGTATTGGAAATCGAGCCACTGCTTGTCAGTGGGTGCGCTCTTCGTGAACCAGAACGGCTCGATTCTCAGCGACTCGTGCTCGGCGGCATGCGTTTTCGGAACTTGCGCGCGGACGGCGAGCGCAGCACCAAGCTGCTCGCTCGCGGCTTCTCCGGCCTTGATGCCTGCCTCGATGCACTCAGGCAGCGAGAAGTCGCCATTCGCTGCACCGATGACACGAACGGATTGTGAACACGAGAGCGGCACCAGGCAGGCCAGCGCGTCCTTGTATTCCAGCGAACCTCCGGCCTGGCTGAAGAGGTGGATGGTCGGGGTCCAGCCGCTCGACATGGCGACGAGATCGCACCCTACGGTCATGGTCGCATCAGCAAGATTGCCGTCGCCAAGATGCCGCGACAGCTCGACCGCCTTGACTCTGCGTTTGCCCACGACATCGCGAATGCCATACCCGACGTAGTGCGAGATACCGCGAGCCTTAAGATCACCGCGCAGTTCGTCTCCGACTTTCGCTCGCGTATCGACGACACAGATCGCCTTCACTCCGACGGAGTGCAAGTCGATCGCGGTGCGGTAGGCGTCGTCGTTGTTCGTGGCGATCACGACACGCGAGCCAGGCACCACGCCAAACTGGTTGACATACCGCCTGACTGCCGACGCGAGCATGATGCCGGGGCGATCGTTGTTGGCGAAAACTAGCGGACGCTCGATCGCGCCTGTCGCCAGCACCACCGAGCGAGCGCGAATACGCCACAGGCGTTCGCGCAGCCGTCCTTGTTGTCCGTTCGGGCCAAGATGATTGCCGACGCGCTGCGCCGCCACGAGAAAGTTGTTCTCGTAGTAGCCGCTAACGTTCGTGCGCGGCAGGAGCTGCACGTTAGGCATCTGCTCGAGCAGAGCAACCGCCTCCTCGACCCACTGCACGCCCGGCACGTCATCCACGGAGAACCGTTCCGCGAGCAAGCCGCCGCCAAACTTCTCCTGGTCGTCGGTGAGAATGACGCGCAGACCCGCGCGGCCGGCGGCCAGCGCAGCCCCAAGCCCAGCGGGACCACCGCCGACGACAAGCAGATCGCCGTGGACATTGCGCTTTTGGTACTTCTGCGCATCCGGCAGCTTCGGCGCCTTGCCCAGCCCGGCAATAGGACGCACAAAGCGCTCGTAGAAGCGCCAGTTCGGCCACATCATCGACTTGTAGTAGAACGATGCGGGCAGCAGGCTCGCGAAACGGTCCATGACGCCGAGCGCATCATTGCACGCATTCGGCCAAGCGTTCTGGCTGGCCGCCTGCAGGCCCGGATACAACGGCATCATGGTCGCGCGGACATTGGGCTCGTCGAATGACCCCGACTCGAGCTGCACGAGAGCGTTGGGCTCTTCGACGCCGCTGCCCATGATGCCGCGGGGCCTGTGCAGCTTGAAACTGCGACCAACGATATCGATGCCGTTGGCAAGCAGCGCCGCGGCAAGCGTATCCCCTTCGAGCCCCTCGTGCGGCTTTCCGTCGAAGCTGAACGCCACCTTCCGGCGCGGCGGGTTTGCCGGCCGTCCGAACACCGGCACACGCTCAAGCGGCTTCATGGACACCTCCTGTGGTTCGCTTACCACTCTCGCCACGCTCGCCGTTTCGCGAAACGGCGTCGAAGGTAAACACATCGCGCAATGCGTGGCTTACCGTGTCGCGCTCGACGCCAAACCACTGCCGGCAGCCGAACGTATGGCGCCAACGCTCAAGGGTGTTCCCACGCACGTTCTCGCGCGAAAAAAGGTAGTCGGCCCATTGCGGGTCCGAGAGTTCCCGCGGCTCGGCAGGACGCACGCGGTTCAACGGTCCGCCGAAAGTGAACTCGTCTTCGTCTCGCGTGCTGCCGCAGTATGGGCACGGAATTCGCAACATGATTCTTCTCGCTTAATGGTCCACGCCGGCGGCTGCGGCTTCATTGACGAAACGCCCCGTCGCAAAGCGATCCATCCCGAACGGCTCGATGAGAGGATGGGGGCGATCATTGGCGACGGTATAGGCAAGCGTTTCTCCACCGACGGGAATGGCCTTGAAGCCGCCCGTCCCCCAACCCGTGCTGATGTACAGCGCCGTAACGGGCGTCTTGCCGAGAATCGGACTCGAATCGGGCGAGATGTCGACGATGCCGGCCCATTGCCGCATCAGCTTGAGACGGCTAAACGTCGGGAACAGATTGAGTGCGGCGCTCAATGTGTCTTCGAGAGCGGGAAGCGTGCCGCGCTGGCCGTACGAAGGGTAGGCATCTGCGCGGCCGCCGATCAGGATTTCGCCACGGTCCGACTGGCTCACATAGCAGTGCACGAGGGGCGACACGACAAGGCCATCTAGGACCGGCTTGATGGGCTCGCTGACCATCGCTTGCAACGCCACGCTGTTGATCGGCAAGGTCATGCCAGCCATCTTGGCGAGCACCGACGAATGGCCGGCGACCGCGATGACGACCTTGTCGGCCTCAATGTAGCCAGTCTTCGTTTCTATGCCACGGATCCGGTTTCCGTTCATGCGCAGGCCCGTTACCTCGCAGTTCTGAATGATGTCGACCCCGAGGTTATCCGCGCCGCGCGCATAGCCCCATGCAACCGCGTCATGACGCGCCACGCCCGCGCGACGCTGAATGAACCCGCCAAGAATCGGGTAGCGAGCGTTCGGACTCGTGTCCAACACTGGCATGAATTCCCGGATCTGGTCGAGATCGAGCATCTCGGCATCGATGCCCTGCAACCGTATGGAGTTGGACCACCGCTCGAGCCCGTCCATCTGATGCGGACTGTGCGCGAGCGTCAGCGCACCGTGCTGACTCAGCATGATGTTGTAGTTCAGCTCCTTGCTCAGGCCCTCGTACAACTGCAGCGAGCGCTCGAAAAAGTTCGTGCTTTGGGGATAGAAGTAGTTCGAGCGGATGGCTGTTGTATTACGTCCGGTATTGCCGCCTCCCAGCCAGCCCTTTTCGAGCACCGCGACATCGGTAATGCCGTGGTTCTTCGCCAGGTAATACGCCGTGGCGAGACCCTGACCTCCACCACCGACGACAACGACGTCATACCGCGATTTGGGTTCGCGGGAACGCCACGCCGGCGTCCAGTTGCGGTGTTTTGACAGCGCATGCTTCGCGAGCGACCAGAATGAATAGTGTTCCAAGCGAGACCTCTTGCGCAGCTTGACTACAGAACGACAGTGCGATGACCGTTCAGGAAAATGCGGCCTTCGCTAAAGAGACGCACCGCATTGGCGAGGGCCACGGCCTCGGTATCGTGACCGACCAGCACCATGTCTTCGGCGGTATAGGTGTGGTCGATGGGCTTCACCTCCTGGGCGATGATGGGCCCTTCGTCGAGGTCGCTCGTCACGAAATGCGCCGTCGCGCCGATGACTTTCACGCCACGATCGTGGGCCTGGTGATACGGACGCGCCCCCTTGAAGCCCGGCAGGAAGGAATGGTGGATATTGATGGCGCGGCCTTCGAGCTTGCGGCTCATCTCGTCGGACAGAATCTGCATGTAGCGGGCGAGTACGAGCAGCTCCGCGCCGGACCGCTCAAACAGGTAGAGAATCTGCGCTTCTTGTTGCGGCTTCGTCTCCGGGGTGATCGGAAAGTGGTGAAAGGCAATCCCATACCACTCGACGAGGCTGCGGCAATCGTTGTGATTCGACACGACACCGACGATATCGATGGCGAGCGCTCCGGCACGCCACTTGGTCAGGATCAGGTTCAGGCAGTGATCGTATTTCGAGACGGCGATCAGCACCTTCGGGCGATAGCCGGCGGGGCGCAGCGTGAACGTCATATCCAGTGCCGACGCAAGCTCTGCCATCTTCGATCGCAAGCCGTCGATCGACGTCTTCAGCACATGGTCGTTGAAGACCATGCGCGCGAAAAACGTCTCCGTGCGCGGGTCACCGTAGTGGAACGATTCCGTGACGAACGCGCCCTGCTCAAACAGGAGGGTCGACACTTTCGCGAGGATGCCCAGGCGGTCGGGGCATTCGAAGGTGAACAGATAGTCAGACGTCTTGGGTTGGGCTGCGGTGGACATGTCGATTTCCTGAAACCAAGTGGAAGGCACACTACAAACAATAAATATTTATTGTTTTTAATCGCGCCAGAACGTGAAGCTGCTTGCAAGACCATTAGCCGACGGTTCAACGTTACGTCGAGGCAAGTATAGGGAGACCCGCCGTCAATAACAATAAAAAATTATTGTTACTTGTTTGAGGTATACCCTCGGTTGACTGGCGAGAGCCTGGAGCCGACGCTGCGCTGTAATACACTTCGTTCGCACGAACGCAAACCATGAGCTTATGAGCACCGTATCGAAACCAGAGCCGTCCCGGCGGACTTCGCCGCGCCGCACGCAGGAAGAGCGCAGCGACGCGACGCGCCGGCGCATCATCCAATCCGCCATGCGCCTGCTGTACAAGAAGGGGTTTCGCGCCACCAATCTCCAGGACATTGCGCGAGGGGCTCGCGTTACGTTGGGCGCCTTGCAGCACCATTTCGCCAGTCGTCAGGTGCTGATGGAACGTCTCATCGATGAAGTGATGGCGCCGTTGTCCGACGATGGCGTGGTGTGGCCGCCCCTCGACCTGCCCCTCGAGAAACGGGCCAGGGAATTCGTGCGCCTGGCATGGCAGACGATTTATGGGGTTCCGAGCTACGTTGCGGCATGGAGCCTGTTCTTCGGCTGCAAGTCCTCACCGGAGCTGTTCGCCCGCATCGACGCGAACCGCGCACGGTCGGACCCGATCTTTTTTGCGCGCTTCGTCACCTGCTTCCCCGAAATCGAAGCGCAGCATGCCAATCCGCAACAGTTTGCCGGCTTCGTCTTTGCCAGCTTGCGAGGAATGGCCATGTTCGACCTGTTCGATGTTGCGCAGGAAGAAATCGACGGTCAGCTCGACGTGCTGGTGCAAATCATCGTGCAGGCGGGATCGCTGCGGCGCGAATGAAAGCGGCTCGTCACGGCAATGCCGGTCGGATACGTTCGAGTATTAGGCTCGGCGCACGCTTCGCACTACACAATTAAATCATCGGGTCGAGACTACCCGCGAGATCTGCCTAGATGTCCTCGACATCTTCGAGACCAACGGAGAGTCGAATCATGGTGCGGCAGGTTGAGCGGCTCGTGCTGCGCTATCGCGCGGCCGGCGTGGCGGGACTGGTGTCAGGCAGGCGTGGCCGCCCGAGCCATCTGACGCTGCAGGACCTGCTTGTGAAGGGTTTGGCAAAAGAACGCTCTCGTGATAAGAAAAATTCTCTTAGCAGTACGATTGTGTGATGCGTTTTTATTTTGTTGCGTGGGATCGGCTGTCGCTCTTCGGCCGTCACCGTTACCCGTAGCTCCGGGCCTCTGGAAGACGAAAAACCGAGCGAGCCTCAGCTTTCGGTTTGAGGCATCAAAGGAATTGCACTTATTTCCCACGTACATTCTTTGATTCGAGCGCTCCACCCTCAGCACGCTATTGCTTGGCGCGATTCAATCTGTTGCGTCCGCTGCCTTTCCGATGCCGCACATCGACACCTATACTTCGTGAGGCGAGGCCAATCCGCCCTCCTTCAACGCCTCGCTGGGAGTGTGACCATGAACATGCCTCTAACAATGTCGACGATCGCGGCAGCACTCGTGTTGCTTCCTAGCGCCGCATTCGCCCAAGTGTCGAACGGCGAGCAAGTCACTCGCGCACAGGTCAAGCAGGAACTCGCCGATTTGGTGGCAACGGGATATCGAGCCAATTCGGCCCGGTACAACGCCTACCCGAACGACGTTATCGCCGCCGAGACACGTCTCGCTGCGAAACGTGCGGCGCAAGGGATTTCGGCGGAACCTGCGCAGTAACGGATTGCGGGCTTCGGCATTAGCCGAAGCCCGATAGCCGGGATACGAGGCTTTAGGGAAACGTCAGGTTAGCTCGACGTCTGAGTGCGTGCGGGCGGAGGCAAAACCTCCGGCGGAATGGGACACAGATAAGGTTGTCGACCGCGCTTTTCGTGCAGTTCCGCTTTCGCTTCACTCAGCACTTCGGGCCGGCGAACCAGGTCGATTGCCGTGGCGGCCAGCGTCTGCGCGGCCATCAACATGCCCCGATGCGCCAGTGTCGCCTTCCCTTGCGAAACCATTTGCCAGGAATGAAACCCCGTTCCCCACGCAAAGCACGCGGTTAGGCATTGAGTCGTCGGCACCACCCACGTGACGTCGCCGACATCGGTCGAGCCCGTGACCGGACGCACCATGTCGGCCCGATATGGCTGGACTTCGGTGACGATCGGCCGCGGGTCCCGAAGCGCCGCCGCGAAATGACGCGAGCTGTTTTCGAAATCGTCGGGCGCGATCGTCTGCTGAATCTGCCTGGCGAGTTCAACATCGTCGTCACTGACGTCAAAACCGCCGAGCGCCCGCATATTCCTGTCCAATACGGCGTCGAGCGTGTCGTTGTGCAGCACGTTCGAGCAGGCCTTGTCGAAAACGATTTCAAGCCGGGTGCCGGTCATCAATGCGGCGCCGGCGGCGATCCGCTTGACTCGCTCGAATAGCTCGCGCGCGTCTTCACTGCGTGGCGCACGCACCGTGTACAACAACTCCGCGAACACAGGTACGACGTTGGTCGAAATGCCGCCGGAATTGATGTACGCAAAGTGGACGCGCGCCTGGTCCGGCATGTGTTCGCGCAAATAGTTGACGCCGACGTTCATGAGCTCCGCCGCGTCCAGTGCGCTGCGCCCCAGGTGCGGCGCCAGCGCCGCATGGGCGGCCTTCCCGTGAAAGCGGAAGTACGCCTGCACGTTGGCGAGCGTGGCATTCATGAACACGGAGTTCGCAACCGACGGATGCCAGCTCAGCGCCGCATCGAGATCGTCGAACAACCCGGCGCGCGCCATGAACGTCTTGCCCGCCGCGGCCTCCTCGGCGGGACATCCATAGAACCTGACCGTCGCCTCGATACCGTTCGCGGCAAAGTAGTCACGCGCCGCAACCGCCGCGAGATGTGCGCCTGTCCCGAGCAAATGATGGCCGCAGCCGTGGCCGTTCGTGGTGGCTCCGTCGGCAGCCGGACGGCAGACCAGCGCGCCGCTTTCCTGGCTCAATCCCGCCAAGGCATCGTATTCCCCAAGAAACCCGATGACCGGCCCGCCGCTGCCGGCTTCGGCGACGAACGCCGTCGGCATCCCGGCTACGCCCCGTGTCACGCGAAAACCGGCGTCTTCGATCATCGACGCATGAAGCTCCGCCGAACGGTGCTCGCTATAACGCATCTCGGCCAGCGCCCAAATTTCGTTGGCAAGTTCGATATACCGCTCCTGCTTCGCCTCGACTAGGTCCTTCACGCGTGCGACGTGCTCCACATCACCTCCCGTTGTTCAAGATGGACAGTCCGTTTGAACATGAGCGGGCTGCGACCAGACCCGCACCTGCCAAACGGCGGTCGGCGTAGAGTACGTCGGCAAGAGGCTGGCTTGCAGGTGAAGAAAAGTGTTGTCGTTGACTCCCGGTTGTCTCCTCCCGCAAAAATTTGATGTCATACATTGCACATGAAACTTCATCAACTGCGCGCACTGGTTGCGATTGCCGATACGGGCAGCATTCGAAACGCCGCCCGAGCAAGCGGGCTTTCGCCGGCCGCCATCACGAAGGCGATACGCGAACTCGAGGAAGATCTGAACGTCACCTTGATCGTTCGCGAGGCGACTGGCGTGACGCTTACCGAAGCCGGCCAGACGCTGCTCGGCCACGCAAGGCTGACCGTCGGGCAACTGGCGCGTGCGCGGCAAGAGATGGAGCGGCTCTCGGGCAGCCGGCACGGCACGCTTTCGATAGCGGCAGTGTCGTGGGTCGCGCTGACGCTGCTAGGAGAAGTCATCAACGCGTTTCAAACGCAGATGCCAGAGGTCAAGCTTGAATTCTTCGAAGGATTGGCGACCGTATCGATGCCGAAGCTGCGCGACGGGACGCTCGATCTTTCGATAGGCAGGGTCAACGCGATGAATCAATCCGACGAGTTCATTCATGTTCCACTATTCCGCACCGGCTATGCGGTCGTCGCGCGAGCCGAACATCGGCTGGCAGGCTGCCGGTCATTGGAAGAACTGGCACATGCGGAGTGGATCTTGAATCGCGACTCCTTTGCCGACGAGATCGCCGGCGACAATGCTTTCGGCGAGTACTGTCGTGCCCATGAACCGCGCATTCATATTTCGCATTCGAGCGCGATTGCGCTGGGACTCGTCGCCAGCACCGATATGTTGACTCTGATGCCTTGGCCGCTCGCCGAACAGCTCGTCAGCAAGGAAGGACTGTCGGTGCTTCCGCTCGTCGACTCCATCGCCGAATCCGAGACCAGCCTGGTGTACCGCCGCGCCGCGCCGCTCAGCGCGGCAGCGAAATGCTTCGTCGAGTGCCTGAAGAGCGTGATTCGCGACTCGATGAATTCCGACGATCCGCGCAAGCGCCGTCTCTTTCATTCTGTCGAGTGCTTGCTGTAGACAGTCGCCGCACCTGTCGCGCCGCTTATTAATTAGCTTTTTCATACGTAGTCCAAAATTTATTTTGACACGTTGACTCTACGAACAGCGAATGTCATTATTTTTTCAACCGACGGCGACCGTGCCGCGGAAAACCAATTCGGAGACGGGTGTGCCAAATCAAGCAAACGGCGGCGGTGCTTCATCGGTTGGGGACTTCATCGCAGTGGTGTTGGGCAACGCACTGGAGTTCTTCGATTTCACTGTCTACGCGTTCTTTGCGGTGTACATCGGCAAGGCCTTCTTCCCGGCGTTTTCAGCGGCGAGCCAGGTCGTCGCTTCGGTTGCCGTGTTCGGCGTGGGCTTTGTCGCCCGTCCCATCGGCGGCGTGGTGATCGGTGCGTATGCCGACCGCGCAGGGCGCAAGGCCGCGCTCTCCCTCACCATCGCGATGATGGCGGCCGGCACCGCGATCCTGGCATTCACACCGTCTTACGCGGCAATCGGGATGGCTGCGCCGGTCCTGGTCGTCATCGGCCGCCTCTTGCAAGGCTTCTCGGCCGGCGGGGAAATGGGCCCCGCGACGACGTACATGCTCGAAATGGCCTCTGCGAACAGGCGCGGTTTCTACACGAGCTGGCAGCTCGCGACGCAAGGCGTCGCGTCGCTCTTCGGCGGCCTGGTCGGCTATGTCGTTTCGTCGACGCTCTCGGCTTCCGCGCTGGCCGCATGGGGGTGGCGCGTGCCGTTCGTCGTCGGCCTCCTGATTGCGCCGATCGGAATCTACATCCGCCGCCGGCTGAACGAGACCCTCGATACCGAAACCGCCGTCAACGATACGGCGGAACTGGCGAGCTCCATTGTCCGGCATCATCTTTCCGATTTGCTGATCGCGTGCAGCGTGCTGATCGGGCCGACGATCACGGTGTATGTGGTCGGGTACTACATGACGACCTATGGCATGCGGGTACTGCATTTCCCGGCTTCGACGTCGATGCTCGTAGGTTTCATCACCGGCGGCGTGGGAATCGTCGCATCGCTTGCCGCCGGATTGATCTATGACCGGTTTCCCAACCGGAAGTGGATGGTATTGCCGCAGGTCCTGACGGTGATGGCCATCCTCCCCGCATTCGCCTGGGTGACGCAAAGCGGGACCGCAAGCGTCTTCTTCCTGATGGTCGGAGGCCTCACGCTGCTGCGGGTCCTGATGGCGCCGTTTCAACTGTGCTTCATTCCCGAGATCTTTCCGAGCGCGATTCGCAGCACCTGCGTCTCCATCTGCTTCAGCGTGCCGACCACGCTCTTCGGCGGCAGCGCTCAAGTCGTGGTCGCCTGGCTCGCCACCGTCACGCAAGATCCGATGTCGCCCGCATGGTATTTGCTGGCCGCGAACGCGATTTCGCTGCTAGGCGTCCTGGCGCTCTTTGCGCGGCATCGCTCGACAGCGGGACGCGACGACATGCTCCGCGCGAGAGCGGGAATCTAGAGCAGACCGCCAGCTTAATCAGCGATTCGCATTCGCTTCTGAATCACTGCCCTGCAAGGGCAGGTGGCCCCCTCATGCTTTGAAGAAACAGGAGAACTCGTGAAACTCAGTGAAATCGATCAAGAGATTTGTGCTCGGATCGAAGCGTATCGCGACCTGTGCGTCCACCTGAGCAACCGGCTGTGGGACCTTGCCGAGACGGCCTATGCGGAGCACGAATCTGCTGAGTTGCAAATACGCGAACTCGAGCGCCACGGTTTTCGCATTACCCGCGAGGCCGCCGGCATTCCCACCGCGTTCGTCGCCGAAGCAGGCGACGGCGGCCCCGTCATCGGATTTCTCGGCGAATACGACGCGCTCCCCCACTTGAGCCAGGTGGCCAATACCGCCACGCGGCAACCAGCGGTTGACGCGGGCAGCGGACATGGTTGCGGCCACAACCTGCTGGGTGGCGCAACGCTGCTGTCGGCGTTTGCCATCAAAGACTGGCTCGCGGCCTCCGGGCTTCCAGGACGCGTGCGGTACTACGGTTGCCCCGCCGAGGAAGGCGGCGCCGGCAAGACGTTCATGACGCGGGCCGGCGTGTTCGCGGATCTCGACGCCGCGTTGACCTGGCATCCGGCAAGCATCCAGGCGATCGATGCGATGACGACCCTCGCGACGCTCCACGCGCGCTTCACGTTTTCCGGCGTCGCGGCTCACGCCGCGGCCGCTCCTCACCTGGGGCGCAGCGCGCTGGACGCCGTGACGCTCATGAACGTCGGAGCGAACTATCTGCGCGAGCACATGCCCAGCGACGCTCGCCTGCACTACGCGCTCCACGACGCCGGAGGCTCCGCGCCGAACGTGGTGCAGGCGCGCGCCGAAGTCGTCTATCAATTGCGGGCGCCCGACTTGTCGACGATCAACTCGCTGCTGGACCGTCTGAACAAGATTGCAGACGGAGCCGCATTGATGACGGACACCACTGTGCAGCGCCGGGTGGAAAAGGCCATGTCGAACATGCGGCCCAACAAGGTTTTGTCCGACCTGATGTACCAGCGCATGCTCGCGATCGGACCAGCGCCCTTCGATGCCGACGATCACCGTTTCGCAACGAGCATGCAGGCTGCCATTTCAGCCGCGGAAGCACGAGGCAGCCTGTCGATTTTCGGCGCGCAACGGCTCGCCGGCGCGTTGCACGACAGCGTGCTGCCTGCGGAATGGATGCCGTCGCTATTGCCTGCTTCGACCGACGTCGGAGACGTCAGCTGGGTTGTCCCGACCGCCCGCTGCCTCGGCGCGTGCTTTGCACTGGGCACGCCGTTCCACTCCTGGCAGCTCGTCGCCCAGGGCAAGTCGACGATCGCACACAAAGGCATGCAGCAAACGGCCAAGGTCATGGCCGCGACGGCTGCGGCCCTCTATGCGAGTCCCACGTTGCTCGACGACGCCAAGGCGGAACTGCACGAGCAGTCCACTGTGGAAGCCTATGTGTGCCCCATTCCTGCCGACGTGCCGCCACCTGTCCCGAAGAAGCGCGACCGGGCGCCGGCAAACTCGGTACGTGGTTCGTTTCCGGTTCAATACTCGGGGAGCAATGCGTGAAGCGCGAAAACATGCAGCAAATCTCGCTCATCGATCAACTAGTCGAAGCCAAACGCGACGAATACATCCGTCTCTCGGATCGGATCTGGGACCTGGCGGAAACGCGGTGGGAAGAATACCTTTCTGTCGACGCTCAAATCGAAATCCTCGAGCGCGAAGGGTTTCGCATCACGCGAAACCTCGGCGGCCTGCCCACGGCGTTCGTCGCGCAAGCGGGCGATGAAGGCCCTGTCGCGGGTTTTCTCGGCGAATACGATGCGCTGTCGAACATGAGCCAGCAAGCCGCTGCGACGCAAGCGTGCCCGGTTTGCGCCGGCGGCAGCGGTCACGGATGCGGCCACCATCTGCTCGGTGTCGGCGCGATGCTCGCCGCAGTCGCCACGCGCGACTACCTCGCTTTGCAAGGCTTGCCCGGCATCGTGCGCTATTACGGGTGTCCCGCGGAGGAAGGGGGCGCGGGCAAAACCTACATGGCCCGCGAAGGCGTGTTCAACGACATTGATTTTGCCTTGACCTGGCACCCCGGCCCGTTTTCCGGAATCTTCAAATACAAATCGCTTGCCGTCATTCAGGCGTACTTTCGCTTTTCCGGCATCGCATCGCATGCTGCCGCCTCTCCCCATCTTGGGCGCAGCGCCCTCGATGCGGTCGAGTTGATGAACGTCGGCGTGAATTTTCTGCGCGAGCACATGCCCGCCGAGGCGCGTGTCCACTACGCCGTCACGGATGCCGGCGGCACTGCGGCAAATGTCGTCCAGGCCGCGGCGGAAGCCCTGTATGTGATTCGCGCGCCTGACATCGAGCAAGCGCGCGATCTGTTCGAGCGCGTTCGGCGCATTGGCACCGGCGCCGCATGGATGACCGAAACGACCGTCGATGTCGAAATCGATCGCGCATGCTCCGAGGTCCTGCGCAACGCGACGATTGAAGCCTTGACGATGGCGAACCTGGAACGGCTTGGCCCTCCTCCCTTCGACAAGCCCGATCGCATGTTTGCCGCGCGGCTTGCCGAGTCCATCAGTGCGGGCGATCTGCACGAATGCCTCGATGCCTACCGAGGACCCGCCGACACCAGCGGACTCGCCGATATACCGCTGCCGCTTGCCGACGAACCGGGCTCGCTAACCGGGTCCAGCGATGTCGGGGACGTAAGCCAGATCGTGCCGACAACCCAATACCTGGGCGCTTGCTATGCCGTGGGCACCAACATGCACACCTGGCAACTCGTAACGCAAGGCAAGCTGCCCGCCGCGCACAAGGGGATGCTGCATGCGGCAAAGGTGCTCGCCGCCACGGCGGTCGACCTCTTGACGGAACCCTCGCTGATCGACGCTGCGAAAACGGAACATGCCCGGCGCACCGGGGGACGCCCCTACACATGTCCGATTCCGGATGCGGTGCTCGCACCGCCTTTGCGCAACCGTGCGTCAAAAAGAAACCTGGCTTGACAGCAGTTCGCCGTTTATCAAGAACATCATCGGACTTCACTCATGACGTTTTCCTACTTCATCACGGCGCTCGACGAGCGCAATCCGGATGCGCAAGTTAGCGCAGCGCATCAACAGCGGCTTGTGGAGAAGATTCAAGCCACGCCCGAATTGCTGAAAGCCGAGGTGTATACCCCCGCCGGTATCGCGACCTATCACGATGACGGACCTGCGCCACTACTCGCGCTGCGGCTCGAGTTCGCTTGCATCGAGGCGCTCGAAGCCCAAGTCGCCGAAGGCGGCTACCTCTGGCGGCTCGCGCGATCCGATGACTGGCTGGCGCTCCAGGCGACCGAAGTCACCCATCAAGCCATGCTCACGCGGACCTTCCTTCCGCTGACGAAAGCCGATGGCGACACCTCGTTCTGCAGCTATCTCGTGCACTACCCCGGCGCCGCCCAAGACTTCAATGCATGGCTCGCCTACTACGTCGCGCATCACCCGCAAATCATGCTCGACTACCCGAACGTGCGCCAAGTCAACGTATTTACGCGCGTGGACTGGTGCGATTCCATGCCGTGGACGCGCGCGGACTACATGCAGAGGAACATGCTGACCTTTCCTTCATCGCAAGCGCTATCGGAAGCGTTGACCTCACCCGTGCGTGCGCGTATGCGCGAGGACAATGCCCGGTTTCCAGCGTTTTCCGGAGGAGCCCGCCACTACCCGATGTCGACCACGGTAGTCGCACCAAGCCAGATCACCAACGCCGTCCCCGCATAGCTTTCAGGCCGCTCAAATAGGCCGGCTATCCACCCAAAAGGAGAAAAATGATCTAAACCCGTTCCGCACGCCGTCTCTCATCACATACAAATAATTATGCATACCTAATTAAAAGATTAGGTGGATTGGAAATCTCAATTCAGTCAGCGAATCGCGCTAAAACGCCGGACTCCGAGCGGAACCTCTTTGGGGCGATTCAAGCGGCACTTCGAAAGGATTCTTGAAATGCGAAAGACAGCATTTGCCATCGCCACGATGCTTGGCACGATTGCAAGCGCCGCGCATGCGCAAAGCAGCGTGACGCTGTACGGCCTCGTCGATTCGGCGATCGGCTACACCACCAACCTCGGCTCCACCAATGGCCACATCAACCACGGCGTGCAGGCGCTGCCCGGCGCCATGTCGGCAAACCGGTGGGGGCTGCTCGGATACGAGGACATCGGCGGCGGAACGAAGGTCACCTTCCGGTTGGAAAACGGCTTCAACATTCAGAACGGCACGCTCGGACAAGGCGGCCGGATGTTCGGCCGCAGTGCCTATGTGGGCATCGGCAACCACAGCTGGGGCACGGTGACCGCCGGCCGCCAGTACTTGCCGTTCCAGGAAGACCTGGGTAACGAAATGGCTGCCTACTACATGTCGGGCTACACGTTCCATCCGTACGACAGCGACGACATGAACGCCACATTCCGCCCGAACAATGCCATCAAATACACAACGCCGACCATTGCCGGCTTCACGGCAAAGGGCATGTACGCGTTCTCTAACCTCGCTGGCCAGATCAATACAAACCGCCTGTGGAGCGCCAGCGCCGACTACGTGAACGCTTACCTGCACCTCGACGCTGGCTTCTTCACCGTCAATCGACCCGGCATCAATACGGTAGGCGCCGAAGCTTCCGACAATACGTACGGCGCGCTGCCCACGATTGCGGCCGGCGGCATCGCGAAGCACACGGTATGGGGCGTGGGCGCAGGGTACACATTCGGCTCCCTGCTCTGGGATTTCGTCTATACGCATGCTGCGTTCGACGCCACGGTAGGCGGAGTCCTGAGGTTCAACAACTACGAAACCAGCGTGCGCTATCAACTCACGCCGGCCACGGTATTGACCGCCGAGTATCTCTACACGAACCAGAGGAGCACCGTTGCCGCCAACGGCAACACCCACTACAACCAAGGCGCGGTAGGCATCAATTACTTCTTGTCGAAGACTTGCGACCTTTACAGCAACCTCGTCTACCAAAGAGCCGCCGGCAGCGCCCACGCCTGGATTCTCAACGAAACGTCGATGTCCAGTAACAATAGCCAGTTTCTGGCGTTGGTCGGGATCCGGAAGAAATTCTGAGGGCCGCGGTCGTGATGATGCTCGCGCAGTCTCAGGAATGCGCAGGCGCATTCGCCCGCAAGCCAGCCGTGCATCGCGCCTCACCGCCGAAAATAATGAGCGTCATGCGTTTATTGACGGCGAGCTTGTTAGAATGAGTTTCTTTGGTCAATCAGGTACGGCGTGGCTCTGAAAACTGTCCGCTGCGCCGTACCCGCATAGAGAGAACGAAGGTGCCGCAAGTCAAGAAAGCCGGAATGCGCGAAGCGATCCTCGCGGCCGCGTTCGACCTGTTCTGCCGCAAAGGCTATACGCCCACGACCATGTCGGAGATCGCCCGCACCGCGGGCATGACCGTCGCGAATCTGTACGTCTATTTCGATTCGAAGCTGCTGATTCTCTACGAGATCTATCAGCCCTGGCTGAACGATCAGTTGCAGGCGCTGCGCGAATCGGTCGTCAAGCTGCGCACGCCCCGCACGCGCCTGAATCGTGTCTTTACCGGCATCTGGTCTGACATTCCGGCAGCCGATCATTGCTTTGCGAACGCCTTGATCGAAGCGCTTTCGAGCGCGCCATCGGGCATGGGCAAGCCCGTCAATTTGCTGATCCAGGTCGAGGAGTTCCTCAACGAGCTGCTGATCGAGATCCTGCCGCCGGAACGGGCGGAGATGGTCCGCGAAGGATTGTTTTCGCACATCGTCTGGATGGCGTTCGACGGCTTCGTCATCAATCAGCGTATCGGGGACTTGAGGGACATCGAAAAGATCGCCGACCTCATGACGGATATGTTGCTTGGCAGCGCCGATACGGAAGGCACCAGGACGGCGCGATCACGTTCGCCGGGTGTGGCGGCCCGCTAACGGCGCTGCGGCATGCCCTCTCCTATCGGTCGAAATCGCCAGCGAGCAGCGCGCCATAACCGGCGCGCTGCTCTTTGATGCCGAGCACGCGCAGGCAATACCACAGCAATGCCTGATTGCTTGCCACCACGGGGCGCCCGAAGCGTTTCTCGATGGCGTCCATGTGCGTCGCCAACTGGATGCCCGCGCAACTGATCAACAGCGCATCCGCTGTCGCCGCCGCTGCCTGCAATCGTTCGGATAACTCGAGCCAACGCTCAGGGGGAATCATGCCCTGCTCAAAGGGCGTAGCCCGGGATTCCGCGTATTCGGCAACGACCTCAATGCCGTGCCGGCCAAGGAAATGCCTTTCGGCGTCCACCACTTCCGGCAGATACGGCGTCAGCAGCGCGACCCGCTTTGCACTTACCGCATCGAGCGCAGCGAGCACCGCCTCGACGGTCGTCACCGCGCGAATCCCTGTCGCCGCCTCGATGCGCTGATTGATATGCATTGCGCCCGCCACCACTCCGGCGGCGGTGCAGTTCAGCGCGATCAAGTCGACACGCGCGTCCGCAAGCAGCGATGCGTGAACTTCCAGGTCTTCGAGCAAGGCGGCGTCATCGGCTAGCGATGAGCGTCGAAATGGCAATCGCGACGTGAGGAACTGCACCCCATCGGGGGCCATCAATTGCATCTCATAGTCACACAGGCCACCGGATGGGTAGAGCTGCCCGATGCGTGCGCGCGTTCCGAAACCACAACTCACTTTGATCTACTCGTCCGAAATAAATTATTGGCCTTGCGACGCGGCGCCAGATGCAAGACATACGCCCTCTTCGTTCTCCACCTTACCGGGCAATCTGAGCCGCGCAGGCGCTGGCGTGATGAAAATCGCAAAGGCAGCGAGTAACGCCGCAGCCGAGAACACATAGAAATTCCACGCCACGTCGAGATGCTGCGCAGCGAGCACGCCGCCAATCAACGGCCCGCTCATCGCGCCGAAGCGCCCGACTCCCACCGCCCAACCGGTCGCGCTCGCGCGCGCATGTGCGGCGTAGTAGTTCGCGATATAGCCGAGCTGCACCATCGCGACGCCGATGCTGCCGAACCCCGCGCATGCCACCAGCGCGTAATTCACCGGCAAGGAGCCCTTGAAAGCGAGCGCAGCGATCGACACTGCGCCAATCACATAGCATGCGACGAGCGTCAAACGCGCACCGCGCCGGTCGGCGATCCGGCCGATCAGGATGCCGCCTATCGCCGATGAGAGCATGAACACCGCAAGGAACGACAGACTCGATCCCAGGTCGTAGCCGAGCTTGTGCATGATTTGCGGCAACCAGGTACCGAGTCCGTAGATCACCGTCACGGCCGCAAACTGCGCCAGCCACAGGCTCAGGGTCGCCCATCGGTTGTGCGTCGAAAACACTTCGGCAAACACGTCTTTGACCGACACCTTGGGCGCCTCCGTCGCGCGGACAGCCGCGATGTCACCCGCCATGCCAAGCCGGCGCGCCAGCTTGCGCGCGTCCTCGAGCCGCCCTTTCGCCACCAGGAATTCGAACGATTCCGGCAGCAAGCGCATGAATAACGGTAGCGCCAGCAACGGCGCCGCCCCAACGCCGACCACGAATCGCCAGCCGAATCCCTTGAGGAACGCGATGCCGACGAGCGCCGACAACAGTGCCCCGAACGAATACCCCGAGTACATCAGCGCAAAGTTGAGATTCTTCCGGTGTGAGGGCGAGTACTCCACCGTCAATGCGGCGGCCACCGAGATCACGCCACCTAGCCCCAGCCCGCCGACGAATCTCGCCACCGAAAAGACGATGGGCGTCGGCGCCGCAGCGGCCGCCAGCATCGAAAGGGAGAACAGCGCCACGCAGCCGATCAGGAGCAGCTTGCGGCCCGTGAGATCGCTGACGACGCTGATGAAATAGGACCCGAAGAGCGTCCCAAAGAGCGCGGCGCTGCCCATTGCGCCGATCTGCACAGGCGTCAAGCGCCAGTTCGGATCGGTCATCAAGGCTGGCACGACCGTGCCCATCACGCCGACGTCGTACCCCTCCGCCACGATCGCGCAGAAACAGAGGAACAAGACGAGATACGTGGTTCTCGGCGCGGGAACAGGCGATCGCCTGTGCGCATTTTCACTTGAGATAGGCATGCAACTCTCCAGGGGCGGCTTCTAACAATAGGTCAATGAAAGGATTCCCGCAGCAGCATCTGAGTCAACGCCAAGGACGGGTGAGCAACGTGCGCTGCCGTGTGGTTGCCAAACCTCAAGGCCAATGATTTCGCTCGGTTAATAAAGAATCACACTCTCTTTTTGCGTTGTCAAAGATTTCAATTTAGGGGTTTCCACCAGCCCGAAGCCGCGATTGGCCGCGCGCGCCATCCGGCCACATGTCTGCACATTTCTCAGGTCGATCCAAAGCACACGCGACCGTCCCTGCCATCCCCCCGCACCCTCACTTGCCCGCTTCAAAAACACTTGACATTCGCTTTTTTGAAAAACAGAATGCCATTCATTATTAGACGGCGCGCCACCCGCGCTCTTTTAGTCAGAGGAACAGCATGGATCGCACAGACATGCCGGCAACAACGCTCACAGAGCGTTACCCGGAACTCGGGACGGGCACGATCCCGGTCGAACCCTACATTTCCCGCGAGTACTACGAGCGCGAGAAACAGGAAATCTTCAAGAAGACTTGGCTGCACGTAGGCCGCGTCGAGGAAATCCCCAATCCCGGCGACTATTTCGTCAAGGATCTCGCCGCCTGCGATACGTCGATCATCGTCGTGCGCAACAAGCAAGGGCAGATCCGCGCGATGCACAACGTCTGCGCACACCGGCTGAATCAGATCGCCTATGAGAAGTGCGGCCACACGCGCAAGTTCTTCTGCAAGTTCCACGGCTGGGCCTATGACCTGGACGGCAAGCTCACGGGCGTGCCGGACGAGCAATGCTTCTTCGGCCTGGACCGCGAGCAGTACGGGCTGACGCAGGTGAGCTGCGACGTTTGGCAGGGCTTCATCTTCGTCAACATGGAAGCCGAGCCGCAGCTCTCGCTCGCGGACTTCCTGCGGCCGATGTTCGGAAACATCGAGGGCTACCCGTTCGACAAGCTCACGACTGGCTTCGGATGGAGCACCGTGGTCGATTGCAACTGGAAGCTCGCGCTCGATGCATTCCAGGAGGCGTACCACGTCGCCTATGTGCACGGCCATTCGATCGCCGATGCGATCGACAAGAGCGCGGGCGGCAGCATGCCGCCGCTCGACGCGCTGTGCGGTGAATTTCACCGGCGCCTGTCGCTCGCAGGCAACCAGAAATCGGTCTACGGCAATCCGAAAGCGGTCACCTCGGGCGGCGCCGCGGCCGAGGAAGCGCTTGCCACCGCGGCCAAGACTCGCCCGATTTCGGCCGCCGCGCTGCGCGCCGGCATCGGCAGCGCGAAGCACGACTTTCCGCTCGACGCCTTGCCCTCCGGCATCAACTGGACCAAGAGCCCCAATTGGCTTTTCGACATCAACGTCGTGTTTCCGGATTTCTACCTGTCGCTGCGCCCCAACTACTGCCAGGCCTACAACTTCAGGCCCATCGCGCACAACAAGACCCTGCTCGAAGCACGCGTCTACTACCCGGAGATGACCACCGCGGGCGGGCGCTTCTTCCTCGAATACATGAAGGTGGCGCTGCGCGACGTGCTGCTCGAAGACCTCAGCACGCTCGAGCGTACCCAGCGCGCCGCCGAGACCGGCGCGAAGAAACACATGATCCTCCAGGACCACGAACTGCTCGTGCGACACAACTATCACGTGATCGAACGGATGCTGGCCTCCCGCGCCGCCTGAACGAGACTCACTGCCATGAACGAACAACCCATTGTCATCGTCCCCGCCCGCTCGAGCCGTCCCGAGGCCGTGCTGCCCGAACCCTTCGCCGCGCTGCGGCCGTTCGTGAGTGTCTGGGCGCTGCCTACCGAAACCGAGCGGAATATCCGGCGCCATCAGACTCCGATGGCCGACATTGTCGCCTTCAGCGACGCGATGCTTGCCCACGTCGACGCGATCGTGTCCCACCTGAACGCCTTAGACGTGAATGCGCTGCCGGCTGAAGCGACAGCACTCATGCAGCTTCTGCTGTCGCTTGCCGAGATCGCGCCGGTCATCGAGTTTTACCGGCAGCCCGCGGTTGTCGACGGCTACGATCCGCGCCGCTTTGCGGCCGACGAGACGTTCGTGTTGCGCCCGGCTCTTTAAGCGGCTTAGCACTTGGAGATTGAAGATGACCCAATGCCGCGTATTTGCAATCGATGACGGTCTCAACGAGGTCGTCGCGGACGGCTTATACATGAAGACGCTCCGTGGCCAGTCTGTCAGCGTCGCTGTCGTCAAGTTCGTCGAGAAGGCTGGGCGCGAGCTGTCGGCGAAAGCGCATAGCCACGGCGAGGAAGCGTCGCTTCAAGTGAGCGGTTCGTGCTCGATTTTCGAGGTGGGTGCAGAAGCGGATCGCGAATCGGTCATGAACCAGGGCGACGCGACGCTCATCCCCGCGGGTTGCAGCCACTACGGGGTCAACCGTTTCGAGCCGGCGGGCGTGAGCCTCCGGCTGAACGTCGTGACGCCGCCGCGCGAGGAATATGGTCAGCAAGACCAGGCCACGCCCTATTACCCGCTGGCGGATCGAGATCGGGGGCACGCATGACTCACATCCCTGACAAACCCGCCGAGGATGGCGCCCATTGCGTACGCCTCGATGCCGGATCGCGCTGGTCCGAACCGAGCGTCCCGAAGGCAATGTATGCGGCAAGCGGCGAAGCGCTCGACGTGTCGATCCGCGTATTCGACACGGACGAATCGATCGAAGCGGCTGAGCACGCGCTCGGCGAGGAGATTGGCGCCATTCTCGACGGCGAGTTCGAAGTGGAGGCCGCAGGCGAGCGCTACGTGCTGAGAGCGGGCGAAGCCATTCTGATCCCGCCGGGCGCAACGCGGCGCTGGCGCTGCCGATCGGCGCGCGGCGTGGCTTACCGCGTCGTCGTCAAGATTCCAGCGCTGCCCGGAGTCTCCGCATGAACGCCCCTTCCCCCGTAAGCCGCGTCGCAATCGTCGGCGCCGGGCATGCAGGTGGCCGCGTCGCGCAGCACCTGCGCGCAATGGGACACGACGGCCCCATTGCGCTTATCGGCGACGAAGCACACGTCCCGTACGAACGCCCCGCGCTGTCAAAGGAACTCCTGCTCGGCCGAACGTCCCCCGACGATCTCGCCCTGACGCCACACACCTTCTGGACGAGGGGCTCAGGCAATGCCGGCGTCGAGCGTCACCACGCGCGGGCACAGCGGCTCATCGCCGCCGAACGCCGCCTGCTGCTAGACAACGGCGTTGAGCTCGAATTCGACCAACTCATCATCGCAACGGGCGGCGCGGCGCGGCGGTTCGCTCTTGAAGGCGCGGAACTGCCGGGCGTCGTCTACCTGCGCACCATCGACGATTCGCTCGCGCTCAAGGAGGCTTTGCGGAGCGCACAGTCGCTCGCAATCATCGGTGCGGGGGTCATCGGCATGGAAGTCGCGGCGAGTGCCTCCGAGCTCGGCGTGTCCGTCACGGTGCTGGAGGCGGGCGACCGCGTGATGGCGCGCAGCGTGCCGCCGGTGGTCAGCGAATGGATCGCGGCGCTGCATCGAGCACACGGCGTCGCGATCGAGACCGGGGTCCGGGTCGAAGCCATCTCGCGCGGCACCGGCGGGCGGGCGCTGAGCGTTCTGGCGTCGCGCGAAGGATGCACTAGCGAAATCAACGTCGACCTCGTGTTGATCGCGGTCGGCATCGAATGCGACCTCACGTTCCTCGACGGAACCGGCATCGCCGGCGCCGCAGGTGTGCCTGTCGACGCGTATTGCCGCAGCCCGGCCGCGCCTTGGTGCTATGCGGCGGGAGACGTGGCGAGCACGTTCAACACGCACTATGGCCGCAATGTGCGCCTGGAGACTTGGCGCAACGCCGAAAACCAGGCACGTGCGGTGGCCGAATTCATCCTTGGACGCACGGATCCCTACGTCGAAATTCCGTGGATGTGGACCGACCAATTCGGCCACAACATCCAGGTCGTCGGCCTGCCGGACACAGGCGATACGGCAATCGTCCGCGGGAACGCGGACTTGGGCCCGGCCACCGTGGTGCTGCTGCGCGACGGCCGCGTGACGGGCGGCGTGATGATCGACCAGGGCCGCGATCGCCGTTACCTGGAAGCATTGCTCGGCCGCGCCCCAAAGGTTCCGCTCGAACAGCTTGCCGATCCGGCGATGCCATTGAAAGGGATGGTTTGAATGAACGGCGAACCCACCCGCTCCACCACAGAACCACCGCAACACGACGACCTGGCGTCGCGTGTAGCCAAGCTCGAGGCCATCGAGGCGATTCGCGAGCTCAAGGCCCATTACACCGCGCTGGCGGACGCGAAGTACACGAGCGACGGCTACGGACGTGTCGACGAGCGAACCATGAGCGCAGTCGCCTCGCAGCAGGCGCAATGCTTCACCGAGGACGCGGTCTGGCACGGCGGCGAAGGCTTCGGCGACAAACGAATCGGCCGCGAGGCCTTGCGCCAATGGTTCATGCGGTCGCCGTGGCGTTTCGCGATCCACTTCTACAACGGCGAGTCGATCGTCGTCGACGGTGATAGCGCCCGCGCGAACTGGCGGCTCTGGCAACTCGCGCTGCGCGATGACGACACCAGCGCGGTGTTCCTTGCCGGTGTGACCGACGAGGCTTACCGGCGCGAGGCGGACGGAATCTGGCGAATCTGCGAGATGCGCTTCGCCGAGTTGCAGATGATGCAGGCAAGCGACCTGTCCCTCCCGCTCTCCCCCACATTTGCGGGGCTCGACGCGTTACGCGCCGGCCCCGGTTGCCCTGAGAGGAAATGATGCAGCAGCTTATATCGATATCGGACATCCGCTTGCGGGAGGACGAGTCGCCTTCGTGCGCAAGCGATCCGGTGTTCCCTGTCGCAGAGAACCTGTGCCGGGTGGTCAGCAACGAATGGGTCAATCCCGAATACAAACATTTGGTGCTCGACGCGCCCCCTACCGCGCTCACGGCAAAGCCGGGCCAGTTCTTCCATCTGGCGTGCCCGCCCGCGGACGACCAGACCGCGTTCCTGCGCCGCCCGATGAGCCTCTATCGCGTATCGCCGGATCGCGGTCAAATTGAATTCCTGTACAAGGTGCAAGGTGTCGGCACGCGCGGTCTGGCGTTCCTCGAGGCCGGCGATACGCTCGACGCGCTCGGACCGGTCGGCCGCGGCTTCACGCTGCCCGAAGGCGCGCAGCACGTGCTGCTGCTCGCCCGCGGCGTCGGGCTCGCGACCCTCGCACCGCTTGCCGAGTTCGCGGTGGCGCAAGGCGCTGCGGTTACCGCGCTGCTGAGTGCCCGCTCGCGCGGCCTCGTGATGTCGGCGGACTACCTGCGCGAAGTGGGCGCCCAGATTCGGATCGTGACCGATGACGAAAACAATAGCGACGTCGTGCACGTCGAGCAGCTGATCCGCGAGGTGCATGCGCAGCGGCCGTTCGACCTGCTGGCCACGTGCGGCTCCAACCGCCTGTTGATCCTGCTGCAGCAGCTTGCCAAGGCGTTCGGCATCCCGGGCCAAACCGCGCTCGAGCAACACATGGGCTGTGCGCTAGGCGCCTGCTTTGCCTGCGTGCGGGCGTTCCGCAAGCCCGGCGCTGACACTCAACTCACCTACCGGCGCGTGTGCTGCGATGGCCCGGTATTCGACCTGCAGGAGACAGTCTCATGGTAGATCTGAGCGTCAACATCGGCGGGCTCACGCTCGCGAATCCCGTGATGCCGGGGTCGGGCACGTTCGGCGAGCAACTCGCCAACGTGTTCGATCTGAACCGGCTCGGCGCAATCGTCACCAAGACCATCACCGACGACGTGCGCGAAGGCAATCCGCCGCCGCGCGTCGCCGAATTCCGGGACGCCACCCTGTTCTCGATCGGCATTCCGAGCAAAGGCGCCGAGCATTATGTGCGCGAGGTGGTGCCGTTCTACCGGCGCTACACGCCCCCTCTCATCGCGAGCGTATCAGCTAACACGGCCGAAGATTTCGGCCGGCTGGCGCGCAAGATCGCCGTGCCCGGCGTCGCCGCGATCGAGGCGAACGTGTCGTGCCCGAACCTGAAAAAAGACGGCCAGGCGTTCGGCATGGACCCCGAAGCGACCTACCAAGTGGTGCGCGCGATGAAGGCGGCCACGACGCTGCCGATCTGGCCAAAGATGACGCCGAACGCAGCCAACGTGGTCGAAGTCGCACTGGCCGCGCAAGAAGCCGGTGCCGACGCGCTCGTCGTCAGCAACGCGATCCTGGCGATGGCGATCGACGTCGAGACCTTTCGTCCGAAGGTCGCCAATTTGATGGGCGGACTAACCGGGCGTGCGACCAAGCCCATCATGCTGCGCCTCGCGTATCAGTGCGCGCAGGCCGTTTCGATACCCGTGATCGGCTGCGGCGGGATCACCGACGCGGCCGACGCGGTCGAGTATTTGCTCGCCGGCGCCACCGCCGTGCAGGTCGGAACCGCCAACTTCCTGTCGCCCAACGCGATGCCGAAGCTGATCGACGATCTGACCGCGTTCTGCGCGCGACGCGGACTCGCACACGTTCGCGACCTGATTGGCGCGATGCAGATGCACGAACCCATGATGCTCGAAAGGAGGGCCGCACTATGACTACCGTAACCGATACCTGGCACTGCATCGGCACGCTGGGCGACCTCTTCGGCGAGCGCGCTTGCAAGGGCGTCGAGATCGATGGCGTGAAAATCGGGCTGTTCCGGGTCGAAGGGATCGTGTTCGCGATCGACGACATCTGCACGCACGGCCAGGCGCTGCTCAGCGACGGCGAATTCGACGGACACGAAATCGAATGCCCGCTGCATGCCGGACTCTTCGACGTGCGCTGCGGCAAAGCCCTCACGCCGCCGCTCACGCGCGACGCGCGTGCGCACGAAACCCGCGTCGAAGGCGACACGCTCTTCGTGCGGCTCGCCGATTGAAAGGATGCCGACCATGACCGTCTCCTCGCTGCCTGCGGCTCACCGCCCTCGGATCGCCGTGATCGGCACGGGTGGAACCTTTGCGATGCACGGGCGGCACCGTTTCGATTGGGTCGAGTACGGCGAAAGCGGCGTCGTCCATCCAATCGGCACGCTGATTGAGCAAATGGGCGAACTCGCGCCGGATGTCGACCTCGTACCGATTCCGTTCCGCATGCTCGGCAGTACGGCAATCGAACCCGCTGACTGGCTCGAACTTGCACGTCTGATTGCAGAGCACGCGAGCGCCGATCCGACGCTCGATGGCTTCGTCGTCACGCATGGCACGGCGACCCTCGAAGAGACTGCCTGGTTCCTCGATCTCACCGCCCCGGCTCAGGCTTCGATTGTCGTCACAGGCGCGCAACGTCCCGCCAACACCGACGGCAGCGACGCTGCCGCGAACCTGCGCGCCGCCCTCGCGGTCGCGGCCGCGCCGGGCTCGCGCGGCGCGGGTGCACTGGTGGTGATGAACAACCAGATCTTCGCGGCCCGCGATGTCGGCAAGGCGGCAAGCTTCGAACTCGCGGCCTTCGAAGCGCCGCCGTTCGGCGCGCTCGGTTGGGTCGACGCCGACGCGCGGGTGATCTGGCGGCGGCGCCTGTGCCGTGAGCCGGGCCAACTGCCCTCGTTCGCTCTCGACGCCTTGGAGGCGTTGCCGCGAGTCGATATCGTCTTGTCCTATGCGGGCGTGGATCGCGTGATGATCGACGCATGCGTGGCGGCAGGTGCACGGGGCATCGTCAGTGCCGGGCTCGCACCGGGACGTCCGGCGAAGGGACAGACGCCGGCGTTGGCAGACGCCGTTCGGCAAGGCGTAGTCGTCGTCCAGGCGACGCGTTCGCCCCGCGGCTACGTGCCGCCACAGCGATTTCTCGAGGTCGACGGTATCCTGGCCGGGGGTGACCTCGCGCCGCAAAAGCTGCGCATTTTCCTGATGCTCGCGCTCACGCACACGAGCGAGCGCAGTGCTCTGCAACGCTTGCTGCTCGCAGCCTGAACTTCAGACGGACTTCAACGATGCAATTTTCCTACCTCGTCACGTTCGAAAACGCCGATCACGATGCGAGGATCGACGCCCGGGATTTCGAGTCGATTGCGCAGATCATCAGGGGCACCCCGCAACTGCGCCGTGCGCGCCTCTACACGCCCGAGTCTGCGAAGGATTTCTACACCGACGACGGCCCGTCTCCGCAGTTCGCGCTGCAACTCGATTTCGACACGCTGTCGGCGCTCGAAGCGGCGATTGCGGCCGACGGCCATTTGCAGATAGTGGCCCGTAACGGGTACCCGAGTCTTGCTGGCTGCGCCGTCACACAGCAAGCGATGGTGCGACGGCCGTTCCCGGTGCTCGATCCGCAACCGCGCGTGACACCGGGAACGTTGCCGTGCAGCTTCCTGGTCCACTACCCCGGGCACGCCGCCGACTTCGACGCGTGGCTCAACTACTACCTGGCGCATCATCCGCAGATCATGAAATTCTTCGAGGGTGTGCGCGAGATCGAGATCTTTACACGCGTCGACTGGATCGACGCGATGCCGTGGACACGCGTCCACTACATGCAGCGCAACAAGCTCGTGTTCGACAGTGCCGCGGCAATCACTGCCGCGATGAACTCACCGGTTCGCCACGAGATGCGCGCCGACTTCGAGAAGTTTCCGTCCTTTGAGGGAAGCAATATTCATCACCCGATGGCGACGACAACCTACTTGCTCGACTGATGCGTCCTCATGGCGTGTCGTTCGGCGTCGATCCACCGCAATTCTTCGGCGGTGGCGTTTCTACCATTTCTGATTCTCGGCAAAGATAGGCTATCCTCCGCTCGTGCAAACCTGACTTGCTCGCCGAGCACCATGGCCCTATCACCGCTCCCTCCACTCGCGTGTCTGCAGGCGTTCGAAGCCAGCGTCCGTTACTTGAGCTTCACGCGCGCAGGGCAGGAACTGCATCTGTCAACCAGTGCCGTAAGCCGCCAGATATCACAGCTCGAAGCGTTCCTCGGTCGGAGGCTGTTCGTGCGGGAGCACAACGCTCTCAGGCTGACTCCAGCCGGCGAAACCTACGCTGTGGACGTGCGACGGATGCTGGAATTGTGCGCAAGCGCGACGTCGAGCCTGATGGCCCGCGTCGTCAAGTCTCGCCTCACGGTTTCCTGCTCAGCCGGCATTTCCGTTTTCTGGCTTGCGCCGAGAATCGGCTCCTTTATCGATGCCAATCCCGATGTCGACCTGCGCATCATCGTGCGGGACCATTTCGGCGTGGTCTCGCCAGGCGAGTACGACGTCGGCATCTTCTATCTGCGCAACGCGGAAGTGCCAGGTACGCACACACGGAAGCTTTTCGACGAGCGGGTGTTTCCGGTCTGCTCGCCGACCTATCTGGATGGCCGCAAGCTCGCGCCGGTTGAACTGTTGTCCTGCACGCTACTGGTGCTGGAAGACGCGGAGCGGAGCTGGATGTCATGGCACAGCTGGTTTGAACGCACAGGGCTCGAACGGGCAGCGCTGAATCAGACGATCATCGTCAACAGCTATCCTCTTATCGTGCAGCTTGCGACGCACGGCAAAGGCATAGCGCTCGCATGGAACGGGGTGATCGACCCGCTTATCGAGCATGGCGCGCTCGTGACGGCGTCGGATGCTCACGCCACCATGGGAGGTTCATATTTCGTCACCTGGCCATCCGAACGCGCGGAGACCTCTGCCGTCCGTCGTTTTAGAGATTGGGTGATCGGTCAAACAATCCCTGCTTGACACCACTGCGGCATCTCTCCGGATACGGTTGCGTTTTTTGCAATCGCGTTTGCGAAATTAGCGTTAGCACATCGTCACGTCAAAAATTAGATTGGTTGCGTGACGATTCGCGAACGCTCACCTCGCTAGACGACATTTCGGAGAGGTCTTCATGGCAACGGGTGCATCAAACACGATTCTGGTTGGCGAACTACCGGTCCGGACAGTAACTCGCCGGCAGGCGATTCTGGCTACTGTCATCGGAAGCGGTCTGGAGTGGTTCGACTTCTCCGGCTATGCGTTCTTTGCGGCAACCATCGGCAAGCTGTTCTTCCCCGCAAGAGATGAGACGACGTCCCTGCTGCTTGCCTTGGCGACCTTTGGCGTGGGTTTCGTCATGCGCCCGGTCGGCGGCATCGTGTTCGGCATCTACGCTGACAAGAAGGGCCGTAAGCGTGCCCTCTCCCTTGCCATGCTCGTCATGGCACTCGGCTCGGCCATCATCGCCTTTGCTCCGACCTACGAATCCATTGGAATCGCAGCGCCCTGTTTGATCGTGATTGCGCGGATGCTGCAGGGACTGTCCGCAGGCGGTGAAATGGGTGGCGCGACTGCGTTCCTGACCGAACATGCGCCACCTGAGCGGCGCGCTTTCTATTCCAGCTGGATTCAGACGAGCATCGGTTTCGCCGTGGTCATCGGCAGCCTGACCGGCACGCTCATCACGTCGAGCATGTCCGTAGACTCGTTGACTGCATGGGGTTGGCGCATTCCTTTTGTCGTCGGCATGCTGGTGGCGCCGGTTGGCTACTACATCCGCCTGCGAATCGAAGAAACACCCGAATTCGTATCGGAGAAGCATCATGCGAGCACACCGCTGCGCGACGTCATTCGCGAGCAGCCGCGCCAGGTGCTCTCCAGCCTGCTGATGGTGGTGCTGTGGACGGTCTGCACGTATGTCATCCTGTTCTACATCCCGACCTACGTCGTGAAGTATCTGCATATGTCCCAGCGCGAGGGTTTCACGTCGGGCATCATCAGCGGCGTCGTGCTGATGGTCATGGCGCCGATATTTGGCGCGCTGTCGGACAGAATCGGGAAGCAACGTGTGCTCTCGATTGCTGCATTCGTCATTCTGGTCGCGTGCTACCCACTGTTTTCGCATCTGATCAAGTCGCCCGACTTCGCCACGTTGCTGACGTTCCAGGTCGTTTTCGGTGTGCTGATTGCTGCATACACCGGGCCGATCCTCGCCCTCTTCACGGAGATGTTCCCCAGCCGCGTCCGCACGACCGGACTGTCGCTGGCCTATAACGGCGCGGTCACCCTCTTCGGCGGCTTCGCATCCTTCATCATCACCTGGCTCACCCAACTCACGGGAGACGCCGGGTCCGCTTCCTATTACATCATCTTCGCCGCCGTGGTCAGCCTGTTCGGCACGTGGCTGATGAAGCCGCACCAGTCTTGAGGAAATACCCATGAGCATGTTGATACTCGAAGGGGTCAACGTCTTCGACCCTGCAACGAAAAAACGCCGCACGAATGTCAACGTCTGCATCAGCCAGGGAAAGATTTCGGCGATCGGAGACGTACCGGTGTCGTTCGCCAATGCACGTCGAATGCACCTTCCCGGGCGCACCGTGCTGCCCGGATTCATCGACCTGCATGTTCACGTCGTCGCTTCGCACACGAATCTGGGCGCCAACGCGCTGATGCCGAACTTCCTCGCCGCGCTCAAAACGCTGCCCATTCTGCGCGGCATGCTGAACCGCGGATTCACCACCGTTCGTGACGCCGGGGGCGCGGACTTCGGGATGTGCGAGGCCGTCAACAGCGGTGTGCTTCCGGGGCCGCGCATCCTGTCGTCGGGCAAGGCGCTGTCGCAGACTGGCGGCCACGGGGACTTCCGTCAGCGCAATGATCGGCTCGACGATGCCTGCGGATGCCTCGGCCGTCAGGGTGCCATCGCCCGTGTGGTGGATGGTGTCGACGCAATGAGACTCGCCGTGCGTGAAGAGATCCTCAAAGGCGCTTCGCAAATCAAGATCATGGCGTCGGGCGGGGTTGCTTCGCCTAACGATCCCATCTCGAACACGCAGTACTCGGAGGAGGAAATCCGTGCCGCGGTCCAGGAGGCGGAAGCTGCCGGCACCTATGTGATGGCTCACGCCTACACCTCCCGAGCCATCAGGCGCGCGGTCGAGTGCGGCGTCAAATGTATCGAGCACGGCAATCTCATCGACGAGGAGACTGCTCGCCTGCTGGCCAAGCGTGGTGTGGCTGTGGTGCCTACGCTCGCTACCCTGGAACGTCTCATGGAGCAAGGGTCCGCGCTCGGCTTTCCTGCCGAGTCGCTTGCCAAGATCGACGGCGCACGCTCGGTCGGCCGACAGGCGCTTGCCCTCATGGCGCGCGAAGGCGTGACGGTCGGCTTCGGTTCGGACATGCTGGGCGAGTTGCACGCTTTTCAGTCCGACGAGTTCGCAGTCAGAGCAGAGATCCTGGGCAACGTCGAAGCCATTCGCTCCGCGACCTGCGTTGCCGCCGAAATCACCCGCGAAGCCGGCTTGCGAGGCACCGTGTCGGTCGGTGCGATCGCCGACTTGGTGGTGATCGACGGTGACCCAGTGGAAGACATTTCCCTTCTGCTGGGACAGGGCGAGCATATCCCGGTCGTCATCAAGGCCGGCGTGTGCGTGAAGGAAGCAGGCCGGCTGCTCGAAGTCGTCACAGAGTGAATACGTTGCGCGCGCCTCCGGTGTCGCGCGTTGATTCTTTATTCGATATTTGTCACGGCATGAAGTTCAGCAGAACCATCAGCACGGTCGAGGTCCATACGGGCGGTGAGCCTTTCCGTATCGTTACGTCCGGTTTGCCTCGTCTAGAAGGCAACAGCATCGTCGAGCGTCGAGCGTGGGCGCGGGAAAACATCGACGACATTCGCAAGACTCTGATGTGGGAGCCACGCGGTCATGCGGACATGTACGGCGGCTACCTGACTCCGCCTGTCACGCCGGCCGCCGACTTTGGAATCATCTTTTTGCACAACGAGGGTTACAGCGACCATTGCGGACACGGCGTGATTGCGCTCGCAACGGCTGCCGTCGAACTGGGGTGGGTCACGCGCACGGAACCGGAGACCCGGGTCGGCATCGATGCGCCCTGTGGATTCATCGAAGCGTTTGTCCGATGGGATGGCGAGCATGCGTCAGGGGTACGCTTCATTAACGTGCCGTCGTTCATCTTCATGCACGACCTGACCGTCGACACGCCGACATTTGGAAAGGTAACCGGCGACATCGTGTTCGGCGGCGCGTTCTATTTCTACACCAGTGGCGAACCCTTCGGTCTGGAAATTCGCGAGTCCTCGGTTGAGAAGCTCAAGCAGTTCGGCTCGGAAGTGAAAATTGCCGCAAACCGCGACGTCAGGGTCGAGCATCCGCTCATTCCGGAAATCAACCACATCTACGGCACCATCATCCACGGCACGCCGCGCTTCCCGGGCTCGACCCAGGCCAACTGCTGCGTGTTCGCCGACCGCGAGGTAGACCGGTCGCCGACGGGTTCAGGCACTGCTGGCCGCGTTGCCCAGCTTTATCTCCGAAACCAGATCCGCATGGGCGACGAACTCGTCAATGAATCGGTGATCGGTTCGATCTTCAAGGCGAAAGTCGTCAGCGAGACACAGCTCGCGCAGTTCAAGGCGGTCATTCCGGAAGTCGCAGGATCCGCGTTCATCTGCGGATTCGCGAACTGGATTGTCGACTCGCGCGATTCGCTCAAGGGCGGCTTCCTGGTTCGCTAGGTTCCACTCCGTGTCGTTTCACTGACCTGAAGCAGACTGCATCGCTACAGCAATATCCTTGGCCACCGACGCGAGCGCCCGACTATGCGCCCTGATCAACGCATCGTATCCAGACCCGCTTACGGCCTCGCGAACAATCGAGTGCCCTTCGACTGCATTCCCCTTTGGCGGGCGCACCGACCAGATCACCGCCAACGTCACGTCGCCGCTGGTTGGCGAATCAAAGCGCTGTACGTCGACGGATACCCGATAGCTGTTGTCACTCGCACGCTGCGGAAACGCCGACGCGATGGAACCGGGCATGAGTTGCATGAGATCCGCCGCCAGCGTGCGCGCAATCTGACGCTTCAGCGGATCGGCCCAGCGAGCGAACTCGTCGATGGACACACGGTTCGCGTCAATCGTAGAGACGATTTGCGGTCGATCGACCAGCTCCGGAACCGTAACCGGACCGATCGAAATCGCAATCGGCTTGACACTCGGCCGCGGTTCGGCAACTTGAACGGGACTCAGCGTATAGAACCTGGAGGCCGGCGACGTCGCGCATCCCGCCAAAAGGGTCGACACGATCATCCCCAAAGCGAACGCACGATATCGGCTCATGGTTTGTCCTCGGTCTTGCCACGGATCAGCGCTTCCGGATGACGTTCGAGATATTCCGCCAACGAGCGAATGGAGACTGCCGCCCGTGACACCTCCTGCATGGTTTCGGCCGTGCTTTGCTGCAACGGAGAGTCGCTTTGCAGCGTGCGATTGGCCGACGTAAGCGCCTCTCGCGCGGCCGCCAGCGTCGCTTTTGCGTCAGGCGCAATATCCGTATTGATCGTATTCAGCAGCGTGTCCGCATCACCGAGCGTTTTGCGCAGGTCCCTGCTGATCCCATCAAACGGAATCTCATTGAGCTTCGCGACGAGACTGGTGATGGATTCCTGCAAGCCCTGCAAGTTACCCCGCACCGTTGGCAGTTGTGGTGTCTTTTGACTCCAGTCCACGTTCGTTTTCGGCGCGGCGGGGAAGAAGTCGAACGCGACATACAGTTGTCCGGTAAGAAGACTCCCTGTCCTCAACTGCGCCCGCAGCCCTTTTGATATCAAGTAGTCCGCAAACTGCTCTCGTTCCGGCGATGTGCTTCCAAGGTTGTATTCCCAGTTGTCGAGCGAGATCAAGCGCTCCGGATAAACGTTCACCTCGACGGGAATACTGAACTCCTTGGTCGCTCGATCGAAGTGCGCGTGAATCGCCGTTACCTCGCCAATGACGATCCCCCGGAAGTCGACGGGTGCGCCAACCGTCAATCCGCGCACCGACTCCTTGAAGTTCAACACATATTTATCGACGATCGTGTCATGCGGCTTCATCGCCTCAGCGCGTGTGGCAAACAGTTCGTACTGTTGGAGCGCCCCAGCCTCACGCCGGATGGCCGTCTCCGGCGGGTTCTCGAATGCAAGGCCGCCGACCAGGATCGACACCATGGATTCGGTGTCGATCTTCACGCCGCTCGTGTCCAGCGTCACATCCACTCCGCTGGCGTGCCAGAAGCGGGTGTCGTTCGTGACGAATTTGTCGTAAGGCGCATTGATGAAGACGTGCAGGGTCATTGCCGCGCCGTCGGGGTCAAGCGCATACGAGATGACCTGGCCGACTTGAAGCCGCCGAAAGAATACGGGCGAGCCGATATCGAGCGAGCCGATGTTGGCGCTCTTGAGCACGAACTCTCGGCCTGGCGTGCCAGAGGCCACGACCGGCGGCGACTCGAGACCGACAAAATTGCGTCGCGCCTTTTGCGAAGTCCCGATGTCCATGCCGATGTGAGAGCCGGATATCAATGTGCTGATGCCCGATACCGTGCCTCCCGCAATGCGCGGTCGAACGACCCAGAAGCGGGTATCGTCGACAAGCATGCCGGCAGCGCTGCGAGACATTTCAGCACTGGCCAGCACTGTCTTGTGATCATCGGAAAGCGCAAGACTTTTGATTACGCCAATGTCGACATTCTTGAACTTGATCTTTGTCTTACCGGCCTCGATACCGTCACCTGTGGCAAAGCTGATGGTGATGGTTGGGCCTCTTTGCATGATCGACTGCACGGCCAAGCCGCCCGCAATCAAGACGGCCACCAGCGGCACGAGCCACACGGCCTGTACTCGCCACCTCGACCGCTTCACAGCGACGGCTGTCGGAAAGGTTGCTGCGTTTTCGTGATCGTTCTGACCCAACACCTTATTCACCCTCTGACTCTAGTGCGTCCCATATCAGCCTCGGATCGAACGACGAGGCGGCGAATAGGGTCAACACGACCACCGCCCCGAAGGCGATCGCTCCAGGACCCGCTTCGATCGTCGCCACCGGACCGAACTGGACGAGCGCGACCAGAATGGTGATGACGTAGATATCGAGCATCGACCAGCGGCCGACAAGCTCTACTGCGCGGTAGATATGTGTTCGTTTTTGCGGGACGCTGGGGGAGCGCAGCTGCGTGCTCCAGGCGAGATACGCGAGTGACACGATTTTGAGCATGGGCACCACGATGCTCGCTATGAAAACGACAATGGCAAGCGCCCATGAGCCGGCGTTCCAGAGCAATACGACACCGCTCAGGAGCGTGTCGGATCGAGTGCCGAATACGGTAGTACTCACCATGACCGGCAGTAGGACGGCTGGAATGTAGAGGACCATTGCGGCCACCAGAAATGCCCAAGTGCGTGCAAGACTTCCGGGCTTGCGCAAGTGCAATACCGCGCCACAACGCGGGCAGATCCCCACATGGGCATGAGCGAGCGGCTTTGACACCAGACCACAGTCGTGACACACGAATAGACCGGCACGAGCCGCAGTCGGCGTCGTGCCACTCTTCTCCGGTACGAGCGACACGACGTTCTCATTTGACACGCCGTCGATATGTGCCCATACATCAGCCGGATTGAACGAAACAGCCGAAGCGGCAAACAGAACCATCACCGCGCCGAATGCCCAGATCCCGAAACCCGGAACGACGGTCGCAAAGTGCTCGAGTTTGACGATCGCGACCAGCATGGCGAGCATGAGCACTTCGACCATCCCCCAAGGCGTAACGTGTCTGAGTGCGCGCAGAACAAACTCGGCGCGGTAAGGCGAACCGCCCATATGCAACGGCAAAAGCAGATAGACCATTGCCGCGATGCTCAGGGAAGGCATCAGGATCGTCGTCACGAAGACAAGACCTGCCAACGGCCACATGCCGTCGCCCCACAGCGACGAAACCGCTCCGAACAGCGTCGTTTCGACAAATGCGCCCTTGACCCAAAGCTCGACGATCGGAAAACAGTTGGCAACCGCAAACAAGACTGCGGTAGCCAATGTGAGCGCCAATGCGCGATCGTACGTTGCCGGCAGGCTTCGATAGAGGATCGTGCGGCAACGAGGGCAGCGCGCAGTACCCGATTCGGATAGCGGCGCCTTCCACTGGAGCAAATCACATTCGTGACACGCGATAAGTTTCGCTTCATTCATCTTCGATATCCGGCTTCGAGCACGCACCCCACTGCGGTGCAACTCATGAGAGGTGCCAGGCTAACAGCGCAATTCAAGCTATAAAACCGGGTAGACGGTTTGTTTTTAAACCAGACTATCGGGCAGACGGACTCTGCCCTCTACATTCGCACGGGACGCTGGTCAGCCCGCGGAGCGCTTGGAACGACGTTTGGGAGGCGACGCCTGAGCTTGCCAGCTCTCTTCGTCGAGGAGCCGGCCGAACAGTCTGTTGCGAGCCGATTCGCTCAACGGCGACATGCCCATCAACGTGTGAAATGCGAGGCCGCTGGCAGCGAAGTATCGCAACAGCGACAAATCCGGATCGACCGCTTCGTCCTGCAACGCCTTAATGGTCTCGGCATCCGTCGTCTCGACGTCTTCAAGCAAATTCGGACTTTCGATCAGCGCTGCGAGACCGGCCCGTGCAACGGAACGCGGCTGTTTGATGGCTTCCCGGTAGATCGCGATGTGGGCCGCCAGAATCGGTTCAGCCTTGGTCGCGCCTTCCTTCTCCAGATAGTCACGCTTGATCTGCTCGAACTGCTGTCGCTGATAGTCAAGCAGTGCGCACAGCACACCGTGCCGCGTACGAAACTGATGCAGGAGCCCGCCCTTGCTGATGCCGCTTTCTCGCGACAGCGAATCGAACGTCAGTCCGCCGACACCGTCCCGCGTCAAAATGGTAAGCGCGGCGTCAATTGCCTTCCTGCGGGAAATCTCCGAACGGGTCTGGTTATCCATTGTCGATATTGATGATGTCGCGACGATTGCGGCGGTGGCGTTGGGGCTCACTGAGCCGGACGGGTGGATTGTAGCGTGTCGTCGACTCAAAAAACAATCCGGATAGACGGTTTACAAAAAATAAGCGCGGTGCTACTGTTCGGTCTCGTTGGTTCCGCCCAGAACAGAGGGCCTCCCTAGCTCGAATTGCCCCTCAAGGAATGCAAAATGCCCAAGAAAAACGTCGCCTCGCTTCTTTTCACCGCCGCGGCAGTGCTGACCCTGGCCGCGTGCGCCGGCGTGCAGCCTGTCCCCTATACAGGTATCCCCTCTTCCTCGCAGTTGCAGCAAAACCGCGATGACGATTCAAGCAAGGTGCCCTACAAATACACAGCCCCTGTGGTCTGGTCGCGATACACGCAGGTTCTGCTGGACCCGGTCGTCGTGTATCAGGGCAGCGACAACCAGTTCGGCGACATGAAGGGCGACGACCGGGCCGAGCTTGCCGACTACATGGGAAAGACGTTTTCGGAGAAATTGGCCACACGGTTCCAACTCGCGAAGCAGCCCGGCCCTAACACGCTGCGCGTCAAGCTGACATTGACCGGCGCAGAAAAGACAACGCCCTTTGTCGGGCAGTTCATGCATTTCGACCTTGCGGGTAATCTCTACAACGGCGTGCAGTCGGTCCGTGGCGGCCAAGGTGCATTCAGCGGCTCGGTTTCCTATGCCGTGGAAATCTATGACAGCAGCAACGGCCACCTGCTGAAGGCCTATATTTCGAAGCAGTACCCGAATGCAATGAACCTCGTGGCGGCCTTCGGATCATTGGGTGCGGCGAAGACCGGCCTGGACAAAGGCGCTGACGGGTTGGTCGCCCAGCTTCATTGAGAAACGCGCCGGCTAAAGATTTTGCCTGGCGCTCAGTGCCTGCACCGTATGAGTCACCGGAACTCGCCGCGCAGAGAAGGCGGCGGCTCCGGGCTTCTCCGAGGTTTGCGAATGCACGCTTTAGCTGATCTTGTTGTTTCATTCGCGCCCCCTCCTTTGATGGTCACCGTCGTCTTTTCGGTCGCGTACCTTCTGGTGGGGATTCCGTTTCATTTCCGAAGCGGTGCCGTCGCCAGGAACGTGTATGGCACGCTGGCCGGCGTTTTCTTAGGCATTGGCTACATCACGTTCGTGGTAGGTTTCTCTTCAGGTCTTCACGCCGCCCCACGATGACCCGGTCAGACGTCGATGTACACCAAGCCGATTCAAGTATTCGACGAAGGAATAGGTATGAAAAGCCTGCGACCCTTGATGATTCTGTCGGTCGTGTACGTTTGTTTGCTGGTCGGCTGCGTCTCGACGGATCAGGTGATCAAACCCGACGATATAGCTGACTTCAGGCTCGGAGTGACGACGCAGCAGCAGGTGGTTGCGAGACTGGGCACGCCGTCGGCGACGTCCACATTGCCGGATGGATCGACGTACCTGACTTATGCGTTCACCGAACCCCAATCGGCTACGGCGCAATGGATTCCAGCCATCGCGCCGTTTGTCGGTGGCACGACCCCCCGCAGTTCCACGATCAGCTTCCAATTCGGACCGGACGGCATATTGAATACCGTGAATACCGCTTCCTCGAGGCTCGGCCCGGTGATGCATCGAGAGCAGTAAGTGTTGTGACGATCCCAGCGTCCGTCTCAATACAACGACGCGGCGCTTCTTCGCGCAGGCGGTGGGTTAGCTGGCCCGTGGCCAGCTATGTCGCGTTCGCGCCAGCCCCGGTTCAAACCGCCAAAAGCCCATCGAGCCGATCCTGCCGTTCCAACGCATATAAGTCGTCGCAACCGCCGACGTGCGTCTCGCCGATAAAAATCTGCGGCACGGTGCGTCGGCCGAGCCGAGCGAACAGCGCTTTGGCGACGTCGGCCTTGCCGTCGAGATTCACCTCGTCGAAAACCACGCCTTTCCGGTGGAGCAGCGCCTTTGCCGATTCGCAGTAGGAGCAGCCGTGTTTGGTGTAGATGGTCACGGTAGACATAGAAACTCCGATATTTGCAGAGAAAACGCGCTGCGGCGCGCGGCGTGATGCTGAGTCTATTTGCTGGTGCTTGCGTATCCAGACGCCATGCTTCAAGCGTCGGCGGCGAGCTTCGCCGCAGCATCCCGCAGCGCTGTGCGCAGACCTTCCTCGACAACCGGGTGATAGAACGGCATCGCCAGCATCTCGTCGACTGTCAGCCCCATCTGCAGGCTCCACGCCAGCAAATGGCCGATGTGCTCGGCAGCCGGCCCGAGCATCTCCGCACCGACGAAACGCCGCGTCACGCGGTCGACATAGACATGAGCGAGCCCTTGGTTCTTCAGCATCACGCGGCTGCGGCCCTGGTCCTGGAAGCTCACCTCGCCGGTCACGAAGGTCTCGGGCGGCAGGTTCCGATGTCGCGCGCCGACCAGCGCGATCTGCGGATCGGAGAACACGATCGCGAGCGGCGCCCTGCGCTCGATCGGCGTCACGTCCGGATAGCGTCCGGCGTTGCGGCCGGCGGCCCGTCCTTCGTCGGCCGCTTCGTGCAGCAGCGGCACGATCCCATTCGCGTCGCCGGCGATGAACACCGGATGCGTGCCGGCCTGCAGCGTCTCGGGATCGAAGCGCGGCACGCCGTGCTCATCCAGTTCGAGTGACGTGTTCGAGAGCCCCAGTTTCGCGACGTCCGGCCGGCGTCCGGTGGCCGCGAGCACGTACTCGTAAGTGTCCTCGGTGACGGTCCCGTCGGCGCGCTGAAAGCGCAGCCGCACACCCTCTTCGACCCGCGTCGCGGACAGCATCGTGCCGCGCGGCTCGAAATGAAACGCTTCGCTGAAAATCGTGCGGGCCGCCTCGACGAGCTTCGGATCGGTCAGCTGTCCCACGCCCCCACGCGCGCCGTAGACGCTCACCCGCACGCCGAGTCGCGCGAGCGCTTGCCCGAGCTCGAGTCCGATTACGCCGGGTCCCATGACGGCGACGCTGCGCGGCAACGTCTGCCAGTCGAACACGTCGTCGTTCACGACGACACGGTCGCCAAGCCCTTGCAGCACGTCCGGGATCACGGGCTTCGAGCCGGTGGCGATCACCACACGCTTCGCTTGCACCCGCGTGTGGTCGCCGACTTCGAGCAGCTGGTCGTCGATGAAGCGCGCATGACCGACGAGCCGGTCTTCGTTCGGCAGCGCCTCGACGCCGTCGACGACAAAACCGACGAACCGGTCCCGCTCGCGACGCACCCGCGCCATCACTGCCTCGCCGTCGATCCGCACACTGCCGATATCGACGCCGAACGGTGCCGCGTGGCTTGCCGAGTGTGCCGCCTCCGCGGCTGCAATCAGGAGCTTCGACGGCATACAGCCGACGCGCGCGCAGGTCGTGCCGTACGGGCCACCTTCGATGATGACGGCGGAAGCCCCTTCCGCCTTGGCCGCGCGGTACGCGGCAAGTCCCGCGGTGCCTGCGCCGATGATGGCGACGTCTGATTGAATGGTGCGCATTTCCGTATCCCTACTCGAATTGCCGGGATGTAACGGATGGCCGCTCGGGCCTCTTCGGCCAGTCATCCGTTACGACATGACAGCAGTGTAGGGATGACTCGTGAGTGCGTGAATGCCGCAACGGTTCAATATCATGCTCGATCGTCTCACGCGACTGAGGCTTGGCGCGGCTCGCTTTCAACCACGCGTCTTCGGAATTTTCTTGCGCGCGGGCGTCGGGGCCATCGCTTCCCTCGCCTCACGCTCCGCGCTCCACATCTCCAGCAGCGCGCGCGTTTGCACGCGCACCGTGCCCTTGAGCAGTTCGCCTTTTTCCGCGTCGATTTCCTGCCAGCCCAAGTGATGCAGGGCCGAGCGCGGCGACAGATGGAACAGCATCAACTGGCCAAAAAGGCTGAGCACGCGGATCCGAGTCACCGGATCGTCGGGCGAGGTGCCGGTAATTTTCGCGAGCAGCGCCACGCTCACGGTATTCAACGGCCCGCGCACGCGCTCCTGCAGAATCTCGGACGCGATCGGCGGCTCGTGTCCGCCTTGTTCGCGCACGAAGAAGAGCCGCTGGCTCGGCGACTTGGGCATCTTGAACATGCTGTCCGCGATCCGCTCCTGGATCGCGATGAACGCGTCGATCAACTGCGCGACGTCAGCGCCGCCTTCCAGCGCTTCTGAAGCACTGCGGATGACCGGCTCGAAGGTCGTCCGCACCTGGTCGGCGAAATACTCGGCGCAGGCGCGATACACGCCCTCCTTGTTCTCGAAGTAGTACTGCAGCGCGGGCGCGTTGACGCCGGCGCGCGCCGCGATGTCGCGCGTCGAGGCGGCGGCGAAGCCGTGCTCGCCGAACAAGTCGATGGCCGCCGTGATGATGCGCATGCGGGTCTCGTCGCCGCGCGCATATCCGCCTTCCGCCGGCCGGCGCAGGCGCTTGGTTTCGCTCATTTAACGAATTCCCCTCCCCTCGAATTCAACATTCCACATATTGAATACCACATTCCTTACCGCAAAAATATATCACTTGACACAATTGTTCCGGGTGGAATAATTTGTGCGCGCTTCGCTTCACCTAACGAGATCGACGTCATGTCCGCAACAACAGAAGCCCCGCCGCGCAGCACCGTTTCGCAGGAGACCGGACCATCCGGCCCGCAACGCTCCAAAAGGCGCCCCTTTCTCCTCATCGCCGGCATCGTCGCGCTGATCGCGGGCGCGCTTTGGCTCGCGCATTGGTGGACGGTCGGGCGCTTCATCGAAAGCACCGACGATGCCTACCTGCAGGCCGACAGCGTCACGATCGCGCCAAAGGTCAGCGGCTATGTCACGGACGTGCTCGTTGCCGACAATCAGGCGGTCCCGGCCGGCGCGCCGCTCGCGCGGCTCGACAGCCGGCAGTATCAGGCATCGCTCGATCAGGCCGAAGCGACCATCGATGCGCGCGAGGCCGACATCCAGCGCGCGCAAGCCGAAATTCAGCAGCAGCAAGCAAACGTCGCCCAAGCGAAGGCGCAGGAGCAGGTCGCGCGCTTGAGCGCGCAGCACGCGGATGACGACGTGAAGCGCTATGCGCCGCTCGCCGCGACCGGCGCGGAAACCCACGAGCGGCTCGCGAGCCTCGTCAACACGCGCGATCAGGCACGCGCCACGCTCGCGGCGAACGCCGCGGCCGTCGCCGCCGCGCAGACGCAGATCGGCGCCACCACGGCGCAGATCGCGCAGGCTCGCGCGCAGCTCGAAGCGGCGCGTGCGAGCATCCGTCAGGCGCGCCTCGATTTGAACGACACGACGGTCTACAGCCCGATTGCGGGACGCGTCGGCGACCGCACCGTGCGCGTCGGGCAATTCGTGCAGCCGGGCACGCGCATGATGACGGTGGTGCCCGTGCAGAGCCTCTATCTCCAAGCCAACTTCAAGGAAACGCAGGTCGGGCGCATGCGCGTCGGCCAGCCCGCGACGCTGCACGTCGATGCGCTGCCAGGCAAGGAACTGCATGGCGTGGTCGACAGCTTCGCGCCCGGCACCGGCGCGCAGTTCGCGCTGCTGCCGCCGGAGAACGCCACCGGCAACTTCACGAAGATCGTGCAGCGCGTGCCCGTGCGCATTCGCGTCGAGACGGGGCCGGCAACGCGCGCCGTGCTGCTGCCGGGCTTGTCGGTGACAGTCGATGTCGATACCCGCTCGGCGCGCGAAGGCGACAAGCGGATCGCCGCCGAGAACGCCCATGGCTAACGCGGCCGCGACGCAAGGCGCCGCGCCCCACCCCGAGCGCGCCAGCGCGGCCGACTGGATCGCGGTGGCCGCCGGCGCGCTCGGCGCGCTGATGGCGACGCTCGACATCTCGATCACGAACTCCGCGCTGCCGCAGATCCAGGGCGAAATCGGCGCGACGGGCACCGAGGGCACGTGGATCTCGACCGGCTATCTCATGTCGGAAATCGTGATGATTCCGCTCGCCGCGTGGCTCACGCGCGTGTTCGGCCTGCGCAATTTTCTGCTGGCCAACGCGGTGCTGTTCATTCTGTTTTCGATGATGTGCGGCCTTTCGCACACGCTGCCCGTGATGATCGCGGGGCGCATCGGACAGGGCTTCACGGGCGGCGCGATGATCCCGACCGCGCAGACCATCATCCGCACTCGCCTGCCCCGCGCGCAGATGCCGATCGGCATGACGGTGTTCGGCTTGATCGTGCTCCTGGGTCCGCTGCTCGGTCCGGTGCTCGGCGGCTGGCTCGCCGAAAACATCTCGTGGGCGTGGTGCTTCTTCATCAACCTGCCGGTTTGCCTCGCGTTGATCACGCTCTTGATCGCGGGCCTGCCGGCCGACAAGCCGCATTGGCACGACTTCGTCAACGCCGACTGGATCGGCATCGTGGGCCTGTCGATCGGGCTTTCGTCGCTGACCGTCGTGCTCGAGGAAGGCCAGCGCAAGCAGTGGTTCGAATCGAATCAGATCGTCGTGCTCAGTTGCCTCACGGCGCTGGGCTTCCTGCTGATCGGCATCTCGCAGTTCGTGGCGAAGAAGCCGATCATGCGCCTTTCGCTCTTGCGCAACCTGCGCTACGCGAGCGTCATCGTCATCGTGTTCGCGGTCGGCGCCGGGCTCTATTGCGTGTCGTATCTCGTGCCGCAGTTCCTGAGCCTGATCGCGGGCTATAACGCCGAACAGTCGGGCGGCATCATGCTGATCTCCGGCGTCCCGGCGTTCCTGATGATGCCGATCCTGCCGCGCCTGCTCGGCAAGGTCGATTTCCGCGTGCTCGTGATCGGCGGCCTGTTGTGCTTCGCGGGGAGTTGCCTGCTCGACATCAGCCTCACGGCGCAAAGCGTCGGCCACGACTTCTACGGGTCGCAATTGCTGCGCGGCGTCGGTCAGATGCTCGCGATGATGCCGCTCAACCAGGCGTCGATGGCGGCCGTGTCACGCGAGGATTCGGGCGATGCCGCGGGGCTCTACAACATGGCGCGCAATCTGGGCGGGTCGGTGGGGCTTGCGATCATCGGCACCGTCATCGACCGGCGCAGCACGTTTCATACCGCCGCGATCCGCGAATCGCTCACGGCCAACTCCGTGCTCGGTCAGGACCGCATCGCCGCGAACGCCGCAAGCTGGTTCGCGCAGACAGGCGACATGGCCTACGCAAAGATGCAGGCGCTCGGCCAGCTCGCCGCGCAGATTCAGCAGCAAGCGGCCGTCATCACCTATTCGGAGACGTTCTACGTGCTCGCGATCGCGCTCCTCGCGTGCATCCCGCTCGCGCTGCTGCTCAGGTCGTCGGCTGCACCGGGGGCAGGCGCGTCGTCATCCGGCCATTGACGTCTCATCGAATTTCTTGCCCCTATCCACCGATGTCACCGATGTCATTTCGCCGCTCTCCTTCGCTCCTTCCGTCGTTGCCCCTCACGCTGCTCGCGGCGTGGGCGATGTCCGCGTGCACGGTCGGCCCCGACTATCGCGGCGCCCCGCCCGTCGCGGCGAGCGCCGCGCAGGCCGACACGTTCGTGCGCACGCCGGCCACGGGTGCCGCGGCGACGCGCGCGCCGAGCGCATGGTGGCGCACGCTCGGCGATCCGCAGCTCGACGCGCTGATCGACGCCGCGCTCGCGCACAACCCCGACTTGCACGCGGCACAGGCGCGTCTGCGCGAAGCGCGCGCCCAGTTGCGGCAACAACAGGCCAACGAGCTGCCGAAGAGTTCCGCGACTGTCGCGGCGTTGCGCACTCGCGAGCCCGACCTGGCTTCCTTCTTCCAGTCCGGCAGCGGCTCGTCGCAGAGCTCCGGCGGCGGCCCGCTGCAGCTGTACACCGCGGGCTTCGATGCCTCGTGGGAAATCGATCTGTTCGGCGGCACGCGGCGCGCAATCGAGGCGGCATCGGCCGAAGCCGACGCGGTCAATGCCGATCTCGCCGATACGCAAGTCTCGCTCGCGGCGGAGGTCGCGCAGGCGTATATCGATCTGCGCGACGTGCAGCGGCGGCTCGCGTTGGGGCAGCGCTCGGCGGATCTCCAGCAGCAGATGCTCACGCTCACCGAAGAGCGCCGCGCGCGCGGTACGGCGGCCGATGTCGACGTCGAGCGCCTGTCGGGCCAGGTCGAGAGCACACGTGCCGCACTGGTGCCGCTCGAAGCGCAGATCGTCGAATCGCTCGATCAGCTCGCCGTGCTGACCGGACAAGCGCCCGGTGCGCTCGATGCCGAACTGTCCGCGCCGCAGCCGCTGCCGGCGCTGCCCGCGACGGTGGCGGTCGGCGACCCGGCCACGATGCTGCAGCAGCGCCCCGATATCCGTGCGGCCGAGCGGCGTCTCGCGTCGAGCAACGCGCAAATCGGCGAGCACGTCGCGGATTACTTCCCGAAGGTGACGCTGTTCGGCGACTTGGGATTCACGGCGGCTGATCCGGGGCATCTCTTGCGCAAACAAAACTTCTCGTGGATCGGCGCGCCCTATTTGCAATGGAACGCGCTCGACTTCGGGCGCACGGCCGCCGCCGTGCGCGGCGCCGAGGCATCGCGCGACGAAGCGAGCGCGAAGTACGAGCACACGGTGCTCGCGGCGCTGCAAGACGCGAATACGTCGCTGTCGCGCTACGGCCATCAGCGTGAGCATCTGGCGCGTCTTGAGCAGGTCCAGCGTTCCGCCGATCGCTCCGCTGTATTGATGCAGCAGCGCTACACGGCCGGCGTGGCCACGCTGATCGACTTGCTCGATACGCAGCGCACGCAGTTTTCCGCGCAGCAAGATGTGGTTGCGGGCCAAGCCGAATTGCTGAAGGACTTCGTGTCGCTGCAAAAGAGCCTTGGGCTCGGCTGGCAGACTCGGGTGGAGTGAGGCTGGCGATTACCGCCAGCCTCGGCGCCCAAGACCGTGCAAGCTCACCTCACAAGAAACCCATACGTGAGCGGGTCTCGCTCATCGATGATCCAGTTCGCGAAGCCGCACACATGGGCGCTGCCCTCCACTTCCGGAATCACGGCTTTGATATCGCCCACCGTCGTTTCGCGCAGCACGCGTCCCTTGAAAATGGTCCCGACGATCGACTCGTTGACGAGCGTATCGTCCTTCGACATTCGCCCTCGCAGGTATAGCTGAGCGACGCGCCCTCCGGTCCCCGAACCGGTCGGCGACCGGTCGACTTCACGATCTGCGAACACGCAGCAGTTCGCCTGCGTCGAACCCGCGTGACGCGGTGCGTTCGCGATGATCGTGCCGTAGATGTGATTGATCTCCGGAATCTCCGGATGCACGACCGGGAACGCCTGGTTGGCCGCTTCCTTGACCTCCGCGCCGAACCGGATGAGGCGCTCGACGTCGGACTCCCGCACTGCGAGCCCATGCGGCTCGCCATCGGTATAGAAGTAAAAGGCCCCGCCATACGCGATATCGCCGGTCACTTTGCCGAACGACGGCGTCTCGACCGTCACGTCCTGCTTCCAGATGAACGACGGCACATTGACGAAGCGCACCGGCCCCGCATGGTCGCCATCCCACTTGACGAACGCTTCGATGAAGCCGCACGGCGCGTCGATCCCGACCCGCGTCTCGGGGCTCGTGCGCGTCACCCAACCCAATTCGACAGCCGCGGTCGCGAGCGCGATGACGCCGTGTCCGCAATGGTCGCTATAGCCTTCGTTGTGGACGAAGATCACGCCGAAGTCGGCGTGTTCGCTGACCGGCTCGGTGAGGTAGCCGCCGTACATATCGGCGTGGCCGCGCGGTTCGAACATCAGCGCGCGGCGGATCTCGTCAGCGTTTTCTTTGAGCCATGCGCGGCGCTTGACGATCGTATCGCCCTGCATGCGCGGCAAGCCGCTCGTCACGATTCGGAATGCTTCGCCACCTGTATGGACTTCTACCGTCGAAATGGATCGGGTGATTTTCATGAGTGAGTTTCGTTAAGCGACGCGGGGATGCCTGGGTTTATTCGCCATAGGGTACAGGCAAGCTGTTCTTGATCACATAGACCGTCGTAGGCGCGCCCTTGAGATCGCCGTACTCGTCGAACGAGTAGGTGCCCGCGACGCCCTTGTAGTCTTCATTCGCGAGCGCCGAAGTCAGCTTGGCCTTGTCGGTCGTCGTGCCCGCCTTCACCATCGCGTCGGCCAGCATCTTCACGCCGTCGTAGTAGTTGACCGCGTAGACCTGCGTGTCGGTGTGGTACGCGTCCTTGTAGCGCTTGAGGAAGTCGCGGCCCGCGGCGGTCTTGTCGAGCGACACGCCGCCTTGTGCGCAGTAGACGATCGACGCCGCGTCGCCCGCCACGTGCCCCATGTCCGCCGAGCAGATGCCGTCGCCGCCGAGCAGCTTCGCGCGCAAGCCGAGCTGGATCATCTGCTTGGCCATCGGCGCGCCCTGTGCCGCGTAGCCGCCGAAGAAGATCACATCCGGGTTCTTTCCCTTGATGGTGGTCAGGATGCTGTGGAAATCGGTGGCTTGCGAGTTCGTGAACTCGCGATCGACGATCTGGATGCCGTGCGCCTTCGCGACCGACGCGAACTCGTCGGCCACGCCCTGTCCGTAGGCGGTGCGATCGTCGACGATCGCGGCGGTCTTCGCCTTCAGCGTGCCGGCCGCAAACGTCGCCATCGTGCCGCCCAATTGCACGTCGCTTGCGCCGATCCGGAAGATGTTCTTGAAGCCTTGCTTGGTCAAGGTCGGGTTCGACGCGACCGGCAACATCGGCACGCCGGCCCCGCTGTAGACGCGCGAAGCGGGAATCGCCACGCCCGAGTTGTACGGGCCCATCACGGCAACGACGCCGCTGTCCACCAGCTTTTGCGCGACCTGGACGCCGACTTTCGGGTCCGCCTGATCGTCCTCGGAATCGAGCTTGAAGGTCACCTTCTTGCCTGCAACCGTCATGCCTGCTTTGTTGAGGTCTTCGATCGCGAGCCGTGCGCCGTTCTCGTTGTCCTTGCCGTTCACGGACTGCGGCCCGGTGAGCGGCGCCGAGTGGCCGATCGTCACGACCTCCTGTGCGTGGGCGCTTGCGATCATCCCCGTGGCCGACATGACGGCCAAAGCAGTGGCAAGGTAGTGGCGCATGCTGTCTCCTGTTCCTATTTGTGTTTGGAAGAAGCAATGTAGGCGCTGAGCGGCGGTAACGCAACGAAGGGTAAATGCGGTCGTCACCCGCGCAGCATGGCCTTGCGCGCAACCGTATGACGATTGGCGGCGAAGGCCATCGCGCGGACGCGGCTGACGCCACCCACCGGGGGACAAAACGTGCGGACTAGCGCCTATTCGTCGAACAAATAGACGCTGCAAGGCGCCAATGCATCGAATCGAGCGGATAATCCGGCTCTTTTCAACGCACCAGGGTTTTCCCGGCACGCTCACACTCAAGAGCTAGACAAGTCATTACGAGGAGCGCATGCGCCCGACCGTGCGAGTGTTTGAGCGGGACGATCAGAAGCCCCGGGCGCTGTTTCTGATCCCGGTGCTGACGTGGCTCGTCCTGTGCGTCTTGTGGGGGACGATTCTCTTGCGCCTCGAAATCGAAAAGGCCGCGGTGCTGCGCGACGCGCACCTCGCCGCGAGCACGCTCGCCGATTCGTTGCGCACGCACACACTGAAAACGATTCACGACGTCGACGAGATCGCGCTACTCGTGAAGTATGGCTACGAGAGCGCGCACGACGCATCGCAGCCGTTCAACCTGCATAGCTACGAGACGCATGGCCTCATCAGCTCGGATACCGCATTGCAGGTGACGCTCGTCGGCCCCAATGGGCATGTCGTGATGTCGACGCTCTCCGCGAGCGGCGACGTCGACCTGAGCGACCGCGAGCACTTTCGCGTGCACCGGTTCAATCCCGATGTCGGGCTCTTCATCAGCCGGCCGGTGATCGGGCGCATCTCGAAGCATTGGTCGGTGCAGGCGACGCGGCGCTTGAACAACGCGAACGGCAGCTTCGACGGCGTGGTCGTCGTCTCCGAAGACCCGGCCTACCTCACCGACGGTTTCTACAATCGCACCGCGCTCGGCGAGCACGGCATGATCGCGGTGCTGTCGCGTCATGGTTTCATGCTCTCGCGCCGCGCGGAAGATGCGCACAGCACGGCGGGACAATCGCTGCCTGCGGGTTACGACGTCCTGTTGCACGAACCCGATACGACGTTTGTCGATCCGTTCGATCACGTCGAGCGGATCTTCGCGGGCAGCACGATCGACCAGTATGGGCTCTTGGCCGTCGCGGGACTGTCGGTCGACGATGTGCTCGACGACTACTACCGGATGCGGCGCGTCTACGTGACGATGGCCATCGCCATCTCGGCGATGCTGGTCGGCTTTGCCGTCTGGATCATGACGCTGATCCGCAAGCTGCTGGCGGGCCGCGAAGCGCTGGAGCGGCTTTCGCGCGTGGACCGGCTCACCGGGCTTCTCAATCGCGGCCGGATCTCCGACTTGGTGGAGCAAGCAGTCGCCGCGCCCGACGCGGTGGGTCACGTGGCGGTGATCTTCGTCGACCTCGACAACTTGAAGCAACTCAACGACACGCGCGGGCATCAGGCCGGGGATGCCGTGCTCGCTGCGCTCGCGGACCGGCTGCGCGCCGCGGTTGGAGAGCACGGACGAATCGGGCGCGTCGGCGGCGATGAGTTCCTGGTGCTCGTGCAAACCGCCGAGCCGAATGCGGGCGAGGTTGCAGCGTCGATCGTTCAACAAGTGACGGACGCGTTGGACGAGCCTGTCGTCCTGCAAGAAGAGCCTTACCGGATGACGGCAAGCTGCGGTGTAGCCGTGCTCGAGTCCAACGAGACGGCCGACGATCTGGTCCGCAAGGCCGACGCCGCGATGTATGAGGCCAAGGAGTGCAATCGCGTCAAGGCGAGCCCGGTTTGGCGCGCGCATACACGCACCGGCAGCGGCAAAGCAGCATTTGACGTACGCGCCTAAACTATGCGCTGACGAAAGCCGCTCGCGGCGCCGCACATCGTTTCAGTGCGGATAGGAGCACGCGGCACGGTGATTGCTCAAATCACGGTCAAGCAGGCGGCGATCGTCTGTGTCGGTATTCCAGTCCAATCAACGAGGAACGGATCATGATGAAGACAAGCAGCACATTAATCGCGGCCGTCGCCGCACTCGCACTGTCGGGCGGTGCTTATGCACAGAACAACACGCTAGCGACGCCGACCACAAAGTCGCCCGTCGCTGCACCGACGCCGGCCAATGCAACGAGCGGCTACGGCACGCCTGGCGCCACCAACTCGGACAACGGTATGGGTGCCGGGTCGCCGAATTCGGGCCAGCAAAACAGCACGAACAATAGCGCGACGCCCGGCGCCGCCGCTTTCGGGACCAACAACACGCTGGCGACCCCGACCACAAAGTCGCCAACGAATTATTAACAGCAGTTAAGGATGACAGCCGGGCGTAAGTAAGCACAAGCGCTTCAGTCACGTAGGCCAAGCGTAATTGTGACTGGCGCCACAGGGTCGCGACTAGCAGACGCTAGTCAATACGATCGACCCAAAGGCCGCAGCCCTCACGGACCGCGGCCTTTTGTTTCCCCGAGCCTCTTCCTCGCCATCGCTTGTGGCAAATCATTCAGTGCGACTTCTGCAGTCTTCGGCTTTCAAGCCAGTTGCGCAACTGGCCTAAGGTCAACGCACTGACAATCAGGACGATATAGAGGGTCACGAGATCGTGGCGCCATGCGTCAAGTGCCAAGTGATGGGTCGCCAGCTTCGGATCAGCGGCCGGAAGCTTGAGGCTCTTCCCCTCCACGGCTCGGGTCATGTGGAGAAAGCCCGCAGCGGATAGCAGCGGCAACAGGGCGACGAGCGCCAGCAACGCGTACTTCATCCGGCGAACCCGCGGATAGTGGCGCAAGCGGAACCACACTCCGAGGCATCCGTGTATCCAGCCGGGCGCGAGCAGCGCAAGCTGCAGCCCTTGCGTACCGCTCGATAGCAGCACGATGATCACGCGCTCGTAGTTAGGCTCGAAGCCATACAGCGAAGACGCGAGTCGAGTGGTCACCGCATGGCGGATAAGGAGCAGTGGCAGGCTGAGCCCAGCCCAAAGGCGGATCCATTCGGCGGGCGCCATCGCCCAGCGGCGGCGCTCGTATATCGTGCGCAACGCCAACGCAAAATGCAGCGACGCCGCACCGTACAGCGCGATCGTCCCCGGCACGCTGCGCCAGAGCCGCAGCGCCAGTAGGAGACCACGTCCGGCAAGGTCGAGCGACCAGATCCCGAGCGCGTGATTCAGCAGGTGGAGAAAGAGATAGGTCAACATGACCAGGCCCGACCCGAGCTGAACGCGGCGCAGAACGGGTTGCATGCCACCCCCACTTCGCGGGTGGGGCAGACGGCCCTCCGAAAGATCGCGCCCCCTGCGCCGAACGCGTGCCGCGATGGCACCGGATACGTCGGTACTTTTCAGTCGAACGACGATCCATCGGGCCAGTCGTGTTGGCTGCCAATCCGCGTGCACGGCCGTGTCGTTGATGTCCATGTTGATCATCCGTCGTGTGTCCTGCTTGCAGTACTGCCGCCGTTCGACGGATATTCCCGGATCGTATCTCAGGCATCCGAAGATGCCTGTTCACCGCCTACATCGTCCACAATCGGACAACAACAAATCCATGGGGGGTAACGGTGTCACTGCATGTTGATAACGAAAGCTACATCAGTCGGCTGAGGAGAAAGGTCGGTAGCGATCTGATATTGAGTCCCTCCGTTGCAGCTGTGATTCACGATCACGAAGGCAAGTTGCTCCTACAGGAAAAATCGTCAGATGAGGCATGGAGTCAGCCCGCGGGCGGAATTGAGCTAGGAGAAAGCCCGCAGGAAGCCATCATCCGGGAAGTCATGGAGGAGACGGGATACGCGGTCCGCATCCACGGCATTCTCGGCGTATTCGGCGGCCGGGCGTTCCGATACACGTATCCAAGCGGCGACCGCGTCGAGTGTGTCGTGACGCTGTTTCAGTGCGCGATTATCGGTGGTTCCGGAGTCCCCACGGACGCCGAAACCAAATCCATCCGGTATTTCGGAAGGCACGACATGCCGGAACTGGCACTACCGTATCCCAAAGACGATTTGTTTCGGGCATTCTAAGCGTGCGGAGGGGTGGCCTAGCCGGTCGACTCGGCTTCCTGATTCGGCCAGGTAAAGCCAGCTTTAGTCGCTGAGTCGTCACCCGGCTACATACGCTAGTCACGCGATGGATCGAACGGGTACCAGAGAGTGCAGCGACAGCCGATCAATAATGCTCTATCGCGGCATGGTTCAAAATAGTGACCGTTGAAGCGCTCTCTTTGCTCCTTACGACCACAATCCTCCCGAGGTACAAGTGATCGATTCCTCCGCCGTTGCAACGGTCTTCTCTGTTTATGCAGTTGGTGTCGTCATACCCGGCCCGAACTTCGTCGCAGTCGTTCACAAAGCAGTTTCAGGCAGACGCTCTGATGCACTCGCGCTTGTCGCCGGAATCGTGACGGTCAATCTATTTTGGGCGACCTGTGCCATCTTGGGTATCGGGATGGCGTTCGCCATCTTCCCGTGGCTTGCCATGAGCATCAAGCTCGCCGGCGCGGCGTATTTGATCTGGTTTGGGCTGAGGCTAGTTGCATCGGCAGGGGCAAGTCATGCAACTACACCTCAGCCTCTGAAGGCGCCTGGATTCCGTTCCGCTTTCCTGCAGGGCGTCGCGACAAACATTGCGAACCCGAAGTCCATTGCTTTTTACGCAGCCGTGTTTTCCTCGGCGGCGCCCGCCCACGTGTCCACGCCAACGTTCTTTGCCATGCTCGCTACTGTTGGTGCAATTGCGACATGCTGGTACGGAGCAGTCGCGCTTGTTCTCTCTCATGCAACCGTTGCGACGGCGTATCGCCGCGCCAAGGCATGGATCGACCGAGCCTGTGGCGGCGTGATTATTGCGCTCGGAATCCGGCAGGCGATTCGATAGCAAAGTGCTCAGAAACGAGACCATCGCCAATAAAGGACTCTAGCTCTCCGCCATTCCTTTTTCCGCGAGCTCCTTTTTCGCGCTTTCGTTCTTGGTCAATTGCGTCAGGCCCATGCCGCGCAGAACGTTCGGAGCCTTGGTGAACTGGATATTGTCATAGCCCACGATCTCGATGCGATTGCCCCAAGGGTCGCGGAAATCCAGAAACGGACCATCGAGCGGCTCGACACCCGCGGCATTGAGGGCGGCGCGCGCCGCCTCCTTGTCATCGACAACGAGGCCGACATGCCGGCCATCATCGGGGGGCTGTTTGCGTCCCGCCTGCAACGCGATGAATTGGTCGCCAAGATCGATGAAGGCCATTGTCTTGCTCTTGCCGCGCAATTGAAAGTCGAAAATGCTTCCGTAGAATGCCAGCGCTTCCTCGATATCGCCAACTTCTAGCGCCACATGGTTGAAGCCGATGGCGCGCGGCTTGGTGGAGTTAGCGATTTAACGCTCCTCTTGCAATCAGTGGATGGCGTTTACACACTCGATCGCAACGTTGTCCGCTCGCACGGCGGATCGGCCAACCCGCCCGTGCTTTTGACCGGCGGTCCAGAAACGGCCTCTTACTGTGCGACTCCATCAGTATGGGGCTTGAAGTCGTCTCACACTAGACGACCAAACAGGATTTGTTTAGTCCATTTTTGGATAAATATAGCGCTCGATCCGAACGATCTGGCGATGTTCGTCCAGATCATCCGCGCCTGGTGCTCTAGCGTCCTAATGCGAATGCGCGGGCACGTCGGCGCCTCGGCAGCCCACCAGGAAATCGAAGTCGCAGCCCTCGTCGGCTTGCAGCACGTGCTCGACGTAGAGCTGCGCATAGCCGCTCGTTTCACCGGGCTTGCGCGCTTGTGCCTGCTTCCATTCGGCGAGTCGTGCAGTCATTTCCGCGTCATCGATATCGATATGCAAGCGCCCCGCTTCGCAATCGAGCTCGATCCAGTCACCATTGCGCACGACGGCGAGCGGGCCGCCCGCGCGCGCTTCGGGCGCGACGTGCAGCACCACCGTGCCGTACGCCGTGCCGCTCATGCGCGCATCGGAGACGCGCACCATGTCGGTCACCCCTTGCGCGAGCAGTTTCGGCGGCAGGCCCATGTTGCCGACCTCGGCCATGCCCGGATAACCCTTCGGCCCGCAGTTCTTCATGACGAGCACGGAACTCGCATCGACCTCGAGCTCGGGATCGGCGATGCGCTTTTTGTAGTCGTCGAAGTTCTCGAACACCACCGCGCGGCCGCGATGCTTCAGGAGCGACGGCGTTGCCGCCGATGGTTTGAGCACCGCGCCGTTCGGCGCAAGATTGCCTCGTAGCACGCACAGTCCGCCGTCCGGCACGAGCGGCTTCTCCAGCGGACGAATCACCTCGTCGTTGTAGATCGGCGCGGCTTGGCTGTTCTCCCAGAGCGTATGGCCGTTCGCAGTCAGCGCATCCGGATGCGGCAGCAGCCCCGCTTCGCCCAACCGCCGCAGCACCGCAGGCAAGCCCCCCGCGTAATAGAACTCCTCCATCAGATAGCGCCCCGAGGGCTGCAAATCGACGAGCGTCGGCGTGCCGCGTCCGATCGTCGTCCAATCGTCCAATTGCAGCTCGACGCCGATGCGCCCCGCGATCGCCTTCAAGTGAATCGCCGCGTTGGTCGAGCCGCCGATCGCCGCGTTCACGCGAATCGCGTTCTCGAACGCCTCGCGCGTGAGGAGCTTGGAGAGCCGCACATCGTCGAGCGCCATCTCGACGATACGCATGCCCGACAGATGCGCGAGCACATAGCGGCGCGAATCGACCGCCGGAATCGCCGCGTTGTGCGGCAGCGTGACGCCGAGCGCCTCGGCCATGCAGGCCATCGTCGAGGCGGTGCCCATCGTGTTGCAGGTGCCCGCCGAGCGCGACATGCCCGCCTCCGCCGACATGAACTCGTGCAGCGTGATCTTGCCCGCCTTCACCTGCTCGCTCAGTTGCCACACGACCGTGCCCGAACCGATATCGCGCCCTTGATGCTTGCCGTTGAGCATCGGCCCGCCCGACACCACGATCGCGGGCACGTCGCAACTGGCCGCGCCCATCAAGAGCGCCGGCGTGGTCTTGTCGCAACCGACGAGCAGCACGACCGCATCGATCGGATTGCCGCGGATCGACTCCTCGACATCCATGCTCGCGAGGTTGCGCGTGAACATCGCGGTGGGCCGCAGGTTCGATTCGCCGTTCGAGAACACCGGGAATTCGACGGGAAAGCCGCCCGCCTCGAACACCCCGCGCTTCACGTGCTCGGCGAGCTTGCGAAAGTGCGCGTTGCACGGCGTGAGCTCGGACCACGTATTGCAGATGCCGATGATCGGCCGGCCGTCGAACGCGTGATCGGGGATGCCCTGGTTCTTCATCCAGCTGCGGTACATGAAGCCGTTTTTATCGGCGTTGCCGAACCATTGGGCGGAGCGGAGCTTGCGTTGTTTGTTGGTCATGTTTTCGTTTCGACTTGCCCTTGATAGTCATACTATTAATTAAACCCTTGGCGGGTAGACAATTCGTTCTAGTTAAACTTTCTAATCGGCACCTGGCACCTTGATTCGCGCTGTTTGATCGAAATCCCGCTATTTAGCGGAATCGAGCGCGAGATACACTACATGAATAGCATGACTATTCATGGGGGCAAGGTAGGGAAAATGCTAGTCGAAACCGACTGAGTCGCTGCATATAGTATGTCTATTGCCGCGTCTGCTGACCGTTCGGGAAGCATGCGTCCGGAACAGCATTCGCCCATCGGGCCTGTTGTGAAAGTGGCGCTCACGTTCGTCATCACATTGCTCTACCGTTGATGCCGGACTTAGATACACCGCGCCGAAATAAACCCAATAAATCGGAGACGGAAATGAAACACATCAGACGCCTGGCGCTTCGCGCGCTCTTCGGGTCGGCGCTCGCGCTAGTGGCCCTCGGCAGCTACGCACAAGAGAAACAAATCACGCTCGGCTTCGCCCAGGTCGGCGCCGAAAGCGCATGGCGTACGGCCAATACGGTGTCGGTCAAGCAGGCCGCGAAAGACGCCGGCATCAACCTGAAGTTCTCCGACGCGCAGCAAAAGCAGGAAAACCAGATCAAGGCGATCCGCTCATATATCGCGCAGAAAGTCGACGTGATCGCATTTTCGCCGGTGGTCGAATCGGGCTGGGAGCCGGTGCTGACCGAAGCGAAGAACGCACACATCCCGGTGATTCTCACCGACCGCTCGATCGACGTGAAGGATCCATCGCTCTACGTCACGATGATCGGCTCCGACTTCCTCGAAGAAGGCCGCCGCGCCGGCCGATGGCTCGAAGAGCACTACAAGAACGACCCGGGCCCGATCAATATCGCCGAGCTGCAAGGCACGGTCGGCTCCGCCCCGGCCAACGACCGTCACTCGGGTCTGATGGAGATCATCAAGAACGATCCGAAGTTCAAGATCATCGCGTCGCAAAGCGGCGACTTCACGCTCGCCGGCGGCAAGCAGGTGATGGAAGCGTTTGCGAAGACCTACGGCAAGCAAATCAACGTCGTCTACGCGCACAACGACGACATGGCGCTCGGCGCGATCCAGGCCATGGAAGAAGCCGGCATGAAGCCGGGCAAGGACGTGAACGTCGTCTCGTTCGACGCGACCAAGGGCGGCTTCGAAGCGATGATCGCAGGCAAGATCAACGTGGACGTCGAATGCAGCCCGCTGCTCGGACCACAGTTGATGACGGCCGTGAAGGACGTCGTCGCGGGCAAGCAGTTGCCCAAGCGCATCGTGACCAACGAAACGGTGTTCCCGATGAGTGTCGCGGCGCAGGTCCTGCCGCAACGCAAGTATTGAGGCGCTTCTCGCGGGCCCGGCTCGATCTAGCGGCGAGCCGGCCCGCGACTCTTTTTTGCCAAGCCTATGACTGACGCGCCTATTCTCGAAGCCATCGGCATCACCAAATCGTTTCCGGGTGTCAACGCGCTGAAGAGCGTCGATTTTCGGCTCTTTCCCGGTGAAATCCACACCTTGATGGGTCAGAACGGCGCGGGCAAATCGACGCTGATCAACGTGCTGACCGGCGTGCACGCGCACGATGCGGGCGAGGTGCGATTAGGCGGCGAGCCCGTGCAATTCGCCACGCCGCTCGAAGCCGAAGCGGCCGGCATCCAGACGCTGTATCAAGAGATCAATCTGTGCCCCAACCTGTCGGTCGCCGAGAACGTGTTCGCCGGCCGCCAGCCGAAGCGGCGCGGAATGATCGACTGGAAGACGATCCACTCGCGCACTGAAGCCGCGCTCGCCGAGCTGAACGTCTCGCTCGATGTGACCAAATCGCTCGACGCGTATCCGATCGCCGTGCAGCAGATGGTGGCGATCGCGCGCGCGGTGTCCGTCGATGCGCGCGTGCTGATTCTCGACGAGCCGACGTCGAGCCTCGACGACAGCGAAGTCGCCCGCCTCTTCGACGTGCTGCGCAAACTCAAGCAATCGGGCTACGCGATTCTCTTCGTCACGCACTTTCTCGAGCAGACGTACGCGATCTCCGACCGCATCACGGTGATGCGCAACGGCGAGCGCGAAGGCGAATACGTGGCGAAGGATTTGCCGGTCGAACGGCTCGTCTCGAAGATGGTCGGCCACGAGCGGATGAGCGAGCGTCTCAAGCATGCCGCGACCGAAGCGCCCGTTTCCAAGAGCGAAGCGCCACCATTCGTCGAGATGCGCGGCGTCGGCCGGCGCGGACTGATGAGTCCCGTCGATATCGACGTGCAGCCTGGGCAGATTCTCGGCTTGGCCGGCTTGCTGGGCTCGGGACGCACGGAAACCGCACGCCTTTTGTTCGGCGCCGAGCGTGCCGATACGGGCACCGTGAACGTCGCGGGCAAGCCGGTGAAGCTCGGCTCGCCGCGCGACGCGGTGCATCAAGGCATCGGCTACTGCCCGGAAGACCGCAAGAAGGAAGGCATCATTGCGGCGCTCTCGATTCGCGAGAACATCATTCTTGCGCTGCAGGCGCGACGCGGCTGGTGGCGTGTGCTCGGCCGCGCGAAAGAACGCGCGATCGCCGACGACTACATCGCCAAGCTCGGCATCAAAGCGAGCGATGCGGAACAGCCGATCGGCCTGCTCTCCGGCGGCAATCAGCAAAAGGTCCTGCTCGCGCGTTGGCTCGCGACGGACCCGAAAATGCTGATCCTCGACGAGCCGACGCGCGGCATCGACGTCGGCGCGAAATTCGAAATCATGGACCGTGTGCTCGCGTTGTGCGCGAAAGGACTCGCGATTCTGTTCATCTCGTCGGAGGTGAGCGAGGTCGTGCGCGTGAGCCACCGGATCGCGGTGCTGCGCGATCGCCGCAAGGTGGCGGAAGTCGCGGGCAATGCGTTGTCGGAAGACCAGGTCTATCGGTTGATTGCGGGAGACGCTGAATGAAATCACTCAAGGCGATGCTCCGGCATTCGCTGTTCTGGCCTGTGATCACGCTCGTGTTGCTGATCCTGCTCGATCTCGCGCATCGTTCGAATTTCCTCGCGATTTCGATCCTCGAAGGGCATCTGTTCGGCGCACCCATCGATATCCTGAACCGTGGCGCGCCGCTCGTGATCGTCTCGCTCGGCATGACGCTCGTGATCGCGACCAAAGGCATCGATATTTCGGTCGGCGCGATCGTGGCGATTGCGGGCGCCGCCGCGGCTACCGTGCTCGCCGCCGATCCGTCGCAGGTCGGCACGGCCGTGCTCGCCGCGCTCGGCGTGGGGGTGCTCGCCGGTATTTGGAACGGGCTCCTGGTCGCGTTCGTCGGCATGCAGCCGATCATCGCGACGCTGATCCTGATGGTGGCCGGCCGCGGCGTCGCGCAGTTGCTCACGGGCGGCCAGATCATCCCGATCGACGCGCATGGCTATCTCGTGCTCGGCGACGGCTATCTCGCAGGCGTGCCCTGCTCCGTCTGGATCGCGATCGGCGCGACAGCCGTCACCGCATTGCTGATGAGCCGCACGGCCCTCGGGCTCTTTATCCGCTCGATCGGGATCAATCCGGTCGCGACGCGTCTCGTCGGCTTGCGCTCGAACGCGATCGTCTTCAGCGTCTACGTGTTCTCGGGGCTCACGGCGGCGATTGCCGGCGTGATCGCAAGCTCGAACGTGCGCAGCGCGGACGGCAACAACGCGGGCCTCTTGCTCGAGCTCGATGCGATCCTCGCGGTGACGCTCGGCGGCACCTCGCTGCTCGGCGGGCGCTTCAGCCTCGCGGGCACGGTGGTCGGCGCGCTCATCATCCAGACGCTCACTTATACGACCTACTCGATCGGCGTACCGCCGGAAGCGACGCTCGTCGTCAAAGCGGTGGTCGTGCTGCTCGTCAGCGTGATTCAATCGGCGAGCGCGCGCGCACTCTTCACTCGATATCTGTTGCGCGTCATCGGCTTTGGTGCCACGAGGCCGCTTACGGGGAGCGCAAAATGAAAAATGTCGTGGGCCGCCTGGTCGATCCCCGCACGCTGCCGATCGTCGTCACCGTGGCGCTGTTCACCGCGCTCTTCGGTTTCGGCTCGGTGATGTACACCGGATTCTTCTCGTTGCAGGTGCTGTTCGGCCTTCTCGTCGACAACGCATTCCTGTTGATCGTCGCGATCGGCATGACGTTCGTGATCGTGTCGGGCGGGATCGATCTGTCGGTGGGCGCGGTCGTTGCGCTCACAACGATCTTCTGCGCGGTGCTCGCCGAGCGTTTTCATTGGCCGGTATGGGCCGTGCTTCCGCCTGTGCTGCTGTTCGGCGCGCTGTACGGCGCCGCGATGGGCGCGCTGATCCATTTCTTCCGGCTGCAGCCGTTCATCGTCACGCTCGCCGGCATGTTCCTCGCGCGCGGCGCGTGCTTCCTGATCACGACGCAATCGATCACGATCAACGAACCGACCTTTCATGCGCTCTCGGCGTTCAGCGTGCACATCGGCGGCGGCTCGCTGACTTCGGGCGCGCTGATCGCGATCGCGACGCTCGCGGTCGCGATCTACGTCGCCCACTTCACGCGCTTCGGGCGCAACGTGTATGCGGTCGGCGGCAACGAGCGCTCGGCGCTCTTGATGGGGCTGCCGGTCGCGCGCACGAAGATCGGCGTGTATGCGCTCAGCGGTTTCTGTTCGGCGCTCGGCGGCGTGGTGTTCACGCTTTACCTGTTGTCGGGCTACGGCCTCCAGGGGCAGGGCATGGAGCTCGACGCGATTGCGGCGACCGTGATCGGTGGCACGTTGCTCACAGGCGGCGTAGGCTATGTGATCGGGTCGGTGTTCGGCGTCGGGATTCTCGGCACGATACAAACACTGATCACCTTCGACGGCACCCTCAGCTCGTGGTGGACGCGCATCGTGATCGGCGCTTTGCTGTGCGTGTTCTGTCTGCTGCAGCGCGTGATCGAACGGCACGCGGCGCGCCGCAAGTCGAACGGCACAGGGCTCGGCGCCGAAGTGAAGACGCATGCCGAGCCGCGCCGGCCGAATCCCGACGCGGGCGACAAAGTCGATTTCGCCGCGATGGCCCCGCGAAGCTGAGTGCCGCGCGAAGCGAATCCGCTCGCGCTGCACTGGGGACATCAATAACCTTGACTTAACGATGAACACCAAACTCTCGATTGCGATTGTCGGCGTCGGCAAGATTGCGCGCGACCAACACTTGCCTGCCATTGCCGCCAGCCACGGCTTCCAGCTGATCGCTTGCGCGAGCCGCAACGCAAAAGTCGATGGCGTTCGCAACTATGCGGACATCGACGCCCTGCTGGCGGAAGAACCGTCGCTCGATGCCGTGTCGCTGTGCGCGACGCCACAAGTGCGCTATGAGCAGGCGCGCGCCGCGCTGGCAGCGGGCAAGCACGTGATGCTCGAAAAGCCGCCCGGCGCGAGTCTCAACGAAGTCGAAGTGCTGCGCGCGATGGCCGTCGACGCGGGACGCACGCTCTTCGCAACGTGGCATTCCCGCTACGCCCCCGCGGTGGAAACGGCGCGTCACTGGCTCGCCGATCGCACGATCCGCTCGGTCGAAGTCCGCTGGAAAGAAGACGTGCGCCGCTGGCATCCCGGTCAGGCGTGGATCTGGGAACCAGGCGGCCTTGGTGTCTTCGATCCCGGCATCAACGCGCTATCGATCGTGACGCGCATCCTGCCGCGCGAGATCGTGCTGCGCTCGGCGCTGCTGTCAGTGCCGTCCAATGTGCAAACGCCGATCGCAGCGGAACTCGAATTCGCCGATGAGCGCGGCGTGCCGGTCTACGTCGACCTCGATTGGCGCCATGGCCCGGTCGAACAGTGGGAAATCGACGTGCTGACCGACGACGGCGCGCTGCAACTCTCCGAGGGCGGCAAGCGCCTGCGGATCGCCGGTGAGCCGATGAATGTAGGACCGGAGCGCGAGTATCCAGGTCTCTACGAACGCTTCCGCTGGCTGATCGATCACGGCGCGCAAGACGTCGACGTGCGCCCGTTCCGGCATGTCGCCGATGCATTCCTTCTCGGGCGTCGGCGCGAAATCGAGCCATTCGAGGACTGACTTCCCGGCGAGGCGACGACGGACAACGCCGCGCTTGCGTACTGGAAAGAAGTGATGCGCGAGACCGTGCTGAAAGCGGTGCTCGCGCATCTGTCTGAAACGCAGGCCGCCGGAGGTGGCCTGCGACGCCTCTTAGAGACTAGCTTCGAGCACGCGCCGGCTCACGTCGAGCGTGACGTCATTGTGCTCGCCGAGCTGCGTCATGCCGTGCGCCTCCAATTGCGCGACGAGACCGTCGATCGCATCCGCGCCAACGTTGTAGTCGGCAAGGCGCGTCGTCACGTCGAGGCTTTCGAAGAACGCGCGCGTGCGGGCAATCGCTTCGTCGATGCGCGCGTCGTCATCGCCTGACGTGATCTGCCAAACGCGTTCGGCGTATTGCAGGAGCTTCGCGCGCTTGCTGTCGCGGCGCACTTGGAGCATCGACGGCAGCACGATCGCGAGCGTGCGCGCGTGATCGATGTCGTAACGCGCGGTCAGCTCGTGACCGACCATGTGCGTTGCCCAATCCTGCGGCACGCCGGCGCCGATCAACCCGTTCAGCGCAAGCGTCGCCACCCACATCAGATTCGAGCGGATCGCGTAGTCGTGCGGATGGGCCAGCGCCTTCGGACCGATTTCGATCAGCGTCTGCAGCAACCCTTCGGCAAAGCGGTCCTGCGCGAATCCGTTCACCGGATAAGTCAGGTATTGCTCGACGATGTGCGTGAACGCGTCGACCACGCCGTTCGCGATCTGCCGGGGAGGCAAGGTGTAGGTCTTGGTCGGATCGAGAACCGAGAACTGCGGGAACACCGACACGTGGCGAAACGCGAGCTTCGCTTGCGTCGCCCTTCTCGTTACCACGGCGCCGTTGTTCATTTCGGAGCCCGTCGCGGGCAGCGTCAGCACGGAGCCGAACGGCAAAGCGCCGGTCACGTTCGCACCATGGGTTTCGAGGATCGTCCACGGGTCGCCTTCGAAATGCACCGCGGCGGCAACGAACTTCGTGCCGTCGATCACCGAGCCGCCGCCTACCGCCAGCAGGAAGTCGAGCTTCTCGCGGCGCACGACCGCGACGGCTTCCATCAGCGTTTCGAAGGTCGGATTCGGCTCGATGCCGCCGAACTCGCGGATTTCGCGCGCGCCGAGCGCTGCCTTGACCTCGTCGAGCGTGCCGTTCTTCTTCGCGCTCGTGCCGCCGTACAGCACGAGCACGCGGGCCGTGGCCGGCACGAGGTCGTTCACGCGCGCGATCGCGCCTTGGCCGAATACGATGCGGGTGGGGTTGTGGTATTCAAAATTCTGCATCTGGTATTTCTCCATCAATTAGACCGGTCGTCTAGTCTTTGCGGCAAAAAAATGGCGTCTCCTGGGCGGGCATGCTTGCCCTGTCGTTTATAGCGGTCCGGGAAGGTTAAGGATGATGCGCGTCGCCGCCATGGCGGCGTCGAGCGGCTGCCGGTTGTAGCCGATCTTGTCCAGCAGCGTGGCGCCGAGCCACAGTTCGTAAAGCGTCGCGGCGGTGCGATGCGGGTCGTCGAAGTCCTTCAGCGAGCCGTCGGCCACCCCCGCTTCGATGCAGCCGGCAATCCGGGCGACGATCCGCTCGGTACCCTCCTGCAGTACCGCGCGCATCGGCTCGGACAGATCGCACACCTCCGCGCCTAGTTTGACGACCAGGCATTTGCACGCGATATCGTCGCTTTCCTGGTCATCGCGCCAATCCTCCCAGTAGCTCATCAGGCGCTCGGCGGCGGTGCCGCCCGGACGCACGAACAGTTCGTCCATGCGCTCGAGATAGGCGCTGAAATAGCTTTCCAGCAGGGCCCCGCCGAACGCTTCCTTCGATTCGAAGTAGTGATAGAACGAGCCCTTCGGAATCCCGGCAGCCGACAGGATCTCGTTCAAGCCGACAGCCGAAAAGCCCTTGCTGAGCATGATCGGCCGTGCGGTGTCGAGGATGTGCTGCCGCATTTCGACGGCGTTCGCGGATTTCATCGAAACGGATGATATCCGAAAATTAGACCGGTCGTCTAGAGGCAATATTGCGCCGCACCACGTTGGTCAGGCCGACCAGCCCGCTTCGACGAAAACCCGGCACAGCGCTTCCATCCCCTTTGCGTCTTCGTCGTCGAAACGCGCGATGAGCGGGCTGTCGACGTCCCAGACGCCGATCAGCTTACCGTCGGCGGCGACGAGCGGCACGACGACCTCCGATTGCGACGCGGAATCGCAAGCGATGTGGCCCTCGAACTGATGCACGTCGCGCACGACCTGCGTGCGGCGCGTTTCCGCGGCTGTTCCGCAGACGCCCTTGCCCAGCGCGATGCGCACGCAAGCCGGCTTGCCCTGGAACGGACCGACGACGAGTTCGTTGCCGTCGAAGAAGTAGAAGCCCGCCCAGTTGAGGTCGGGCAGCGCGTTGAACACGAGCGCCGAGAAATTCGCGGCGTTAGCGATCCGGCTGGTTTCGCCGCCGATTAGCGCGCGGGCCTGGACGGCCAGTTCCTGGTACAGCTCGGCTTTGGGCAATTGGGAATCGACAGATGCGGAAAACATGGGAGCGGTGCCTGCAAAAAGAGGAGAAACGGCGGCAATGGGAGAGCCGCAGTTTACGGCAGCTTGAGGCACTGTGCTGAACCCGGGCGAATGCACATCACGACGCGTGCGGAAAGCAATGCCCGTAGTCTTCGCAACCGGGGCAGCCTGGCGCTGGCCCCGGTTCCCTCCCCTGTGACAACGCGAGTTCCTGGGCGAGAAATTTCTTCCACCGCAGGTTCGCGACATTGCCCGCGACGAGCGCCGGAAAATAGCGTTCGAGCATGAAAGTGACGTCGTTGCGCCCAGCTAGACCGAGGTCTCGCCATAGGTGATCGGGGCGCAGGCATGCATGGGCGATGATCGAAGCGAGGCATTGCGCATCGCCGAGGTCGACCGTCGCGCTGGCATAGCTCAGCAGCATTGCGCGCAGCGCGCTCACGAAGTCTGCTTGGGCGGCATCGCCAAGTACGGCAGCGACGCCGCCGAACGGCGCCGGTTCCCCCGCAAAGTGCCGGGCGAACAGTGCTCGCAGTTGGTTCGGCGAAAGTCCCAGAAGCGCGGTCTCGCGGCGCATTTCGCGCGCCGCGATCAGCTTGGCAAAAAGACGCGTGTCCGGTGAATTCGCGTCCGTCGCATTCGACATCAAAGCGGCAATTCGTGCCGCACAAGCGCTTGCAAGGGCGTCATCCTCAAGCCTCGGCGCAAGCTTGCCGGAGGCTCCGGATGGTGCGGTTTCGGATGTCACGGCGCCAGCAAACGCGCAACGATGCGCGCGAGCCGCTTCACGTGGCGCGGCGCGGAATGGCGATCCGAGCCGGAAAACAGGATCGGCGCTCCCTCCTCGACCGCAAGCGGCCGTCCATCGCATTCGTACGCGACGAGCACGTTTTCGCCGATCGGCGTATTGAACAGCTCGTGCCACGAGAACGTGACCGCATATCCGTCGTGCGCGGCGGCGATGAACACCATCCGCTTGAAATCGGTCGGCGATTCGTTGAGCAAGCCCGCTTTTTCGATCAGGTCCGTCAGACGCGCGCCCCGATACCCGCCGACGTTGCGGATAAAGCGCTTGGTGGTGAAACAGCGCAAATCGAAAGGCGCGGCGACGATGCTTTCGTACTCACGCAAGTCATCGAGACTGAGCGAAAGCGGCTGGCGAACCTGGCCCGTTATCGAAAGGGCTGACTCGACGGTGGGTTCGTCCAGTGCGCTTGCAGCATTCATCGTCGTCGGCATGGCGCTTTCTTTCCTTGCTGATCAGTACGGGCATTCCGGGCTACCGCTATGTCGATGCATATATTACGCTCGATGCATAAACCGGCACCGCACTCGCCACACCATATTCAACATATTGAATCTTGTATTCCAAGCGTGGGGTTGGGGCCTTGAATCAGCGCCGACGCCGCAATCCGGGCGGTTCCAGGCCCCGGGCAAGTGCAGCCAATCGTCGCAGCAGCGCGCCGAAGACATGCCTTACGCATGCGAAATGCGCTCGAGCAAGCGTAATATTGCGTCCTTTATAACGCCACGGAGAAAAACAATGATTCGCAAGTTGGTGACCGCCGCCGCGCTCGTCGCCGGCGCCCTGTCAGCCGCGCCCGCATTCGCACAAGGGAACACCGTGAACGTGTTGTACGCCGGGTCGCTCGTCAACCTGATGGAGCGCAGCGTCGGCCCCGCCTTCGAAAAGGAAACGGGCCTGCAATTCCGCGGCTACGCGGCTGGGTCGAACAAGATCGCCAACGAGATCAAAGGCAAGCTGCGTCGCGGCGACGTCTTCATCAGCGCGAGCCCGAAGGTCAATACCAGCCTGATGGGCGCGGCCAACGGCGATCACGTGAGCTGGTACGTCAACTTCGCCGAGTCGCCGCTCATGATCGGCTACAACCCGAAGAGCAAGTTCGCCGCGGACTTCAAGACCAAGCGCTGGGATCAGGTCCTGCAGGAGCCGGGCATCCGCATTGGCCGCACCGATCCGAAGCTCGATCCGAAGGGCGCGTTCACGGTCGAGATGGTGACCAAGGCCGCCGATCTGTATCGTCAGCCCGACCTCGTGCAGAAGACGCTCGGCGATACGGAAAACCCGGCGCAGGTCTTGCCCGAGGAGACGCTCGTCGGGCGCCTGCAGTCGGGGCAGCTCGACGCGGGCTTCTTCTACTCGACCGAGACCTCGGATCTGAAGATTCCGGCGATCCGTCCGGCGCCTGAACTGCAAGCGAAGGCGAGCTACACGCTGACGATTCTCAACGACGCGCAAAACACGGCTGGCGCCGCGCGTTTCGTCAATTTCCTGTTGAGCGCGAAGGGCCGCGCGTTGCTTGCGGAGCATGGCGTCGATGTCGTCAAGCCGGCCGTGGCCGGCAGCACGGAGGCGATTCCGTCGTCCGTGCAAGCCATGATCGACGCGGCGCGCTAAGCTCACTGCGCTTTGCCGTCATCATCGCCGCCGCCATCGCCGACACCGGTCAGGAAGTCATGAAGTCACTCGCTGCCCGCCCCCTCTTTTGGCTTGCCGCACTGCTCGCCGTGTACCTGTGCGCGCCGTTCGTCGCGAGCGTGCCGCAATTGGGCAGCGCCGATTGGGCGAGCGTCGACTGGACGGCGATGGGGTCGGCGGTCGCCGTGTCGGCGGCAAGCGCGAGCGTCGCATCGCTCGTCATTCTCGCGGGCGGCGTGCCGCTCGGCTATTTCCTCGCGCGCTCCCGTTCGCGCAAAGTGGCGCTGCTCGGCTTCGTCGTGCAGCTGCCGCTCGCGCTGCCGCCGCTCACGAGCGGCGTGCTGCTGCTGTTCCTGTTCGGGCCGTATAGCCCCGTCGGCCGCCTCACGGGCGGCATCCTGACCGATTCGTTCACGGGCATCGTCCTCGCGGAAACGTTTGTGGCGGCGCCGTTCCTGATCATCGCGGCGAAATCGGCGTTCACCGCTGTCGATCCGGTGCTGGACGATGTCGCCGCGACGCTCGGCCATCACGCGGGCAGCCGCTTTCTTCGGGTCACGCTGCCGGTGGCGTGGCCCGCGATCAGCGCCGGTCTTGCGCTCGCATGGCTGCGTGCGTTCGGCGAATTCGGCGCGACCGTCATGGTCGCGTATCACCCGTATTCGCTGCCGGTTTATACGTATGTCGTGTTCGGCGGCCAGGGGTTGCCGGCGATGATGCCGCTCCTGTTGCCGACGCTCGTGATTGCGATCGTCTGCGCGGCGCTGTCGATCTATACCCGCCGTCAGCGCATCGGTGTACTGCCCGCCGAAAATGGCGACGACGAAGTGTCGCCCGCGGGTCGCGCACCGCGCGCTGCCGCCGACGATCTGCGGCTCGCGTTCCGCCTGACCCGCCGCCTGGGTCCGTTCGATCTCGACATTGCCTACACGGCGGCGACGCGCCGGCTCGCGATCATCGGCCCGTCGGGATCGGGCAAATCGCTTGCGCTGCGCGTGATCGCGGGGCTCGAGCGCAACGAGAACGGCACGCTGCGGCTCGGCGCAACCGATCTTGGCGCGCTGCCGCCCGAGCGTCGCCAGATCGGTTATATGCCGCAGGACTACGGCCTGTTCCCGCATATGACGGTCGCGCAGCAGCTCGCTTTTCCGGTCGATGCCGACACGGCCGGCGCGCGCTACTGGGTCGAGCACCTCGGGCTCGCGACGCTCGTCGCGCGTCTGCCGCACGAGCTCTCGTTCGGTCAGCGGCAGCGCGTGGCGCTCGCGCGTGCGCTCACGCGGCACAGTCAGCTGCTGCTCTTCGACGAGCCGTTCGCCGCGCTCGATACGCCGCGCCGCCGCCGTCTGCAGCAGTCGCTGCGCGCGTTGCAGCGCGAGATCGCCGCAGTGACGATCGTCGTCACACACGACCCGGACGAAGCCGCCCTGCTTGCCGACGAAGTGCTCGTCATCGAACACGGCCGTCTGCTGCAAGCAGGGCCGATCGAAGCGGTATTCGAAAAGCCCGCGACGATGCGTGTGGCCGACCTGCTCGGTTTGAGCAATGTCGGCGAAGGCATCGTGCGCGCGCAGGGTGAGGTGCAAATCGGCCGCGATTGGGTAGTGCCGGTGACGGACGAAGCGCTTGCCGCCGGGCAGCGCGTGATGTGGCGCGTGTCGTCGCATGCGATCTGCGCGTCCCCGGACGGCGCGCAAACCGGGACGATCGAGGCCGTCGAAATGCGGCGTGGCGAGCGCTATGTGCGAATCGAAATCGGCGGCGTGCGCTTCGACGTGGCGAGTGACAACCCGCGTTGGCAAGTCGATACGCAGCATCGCTTCGATATCGACCCGGCCGGCGTCTCGGTCTGGGCGATCGGCGCAGCCCGCGAGAGTGCGCTCGAAAAAACGGTTAGTGCGACTTAGCGAATTCCGCGGCCTGCGCCGCGATCCATCGCGCGCTGAACGCCTCGGCGTGCGCGAACTCCGCTTCCGAGCGGCGCAATGCCTCCAGCCTCAGCGTGCGCACGTCGGTGATGCCGATCGTCGCGAACACGTAGCGCAGATACGGCGTGATGAAATCCGTTTGCCCTCGATGCGAGCCGGTGCTCGTTGTCGCGTCGGATTCGGTGTGCGTGTCGGACGCCGCCACCGAACCGCCGCAAGCAACGACGACGAACACCGGACGATCACGCAGCAATCCCACTTTGCCGTTCGGCGTGGTGTTGAACGTGCGCCCGACACGCACGACCTGATCCACCCACGCCTTGAGCACCGAAGGCACCGTAAAGTTGTGCATGGGAGTGTCGATCACGAGGGCATCGGCGCTTTCGAGTTCCTCAATCAAGGTTTCGGACAGCGTGAGCGCCGCGGTCTCGCTGGCGCCCCGCTCCGCTTGCGGCATCAGCATCGCGTCGAAATACGCCGCGTCCGCGTGCGGCACCGGCTCGCGTGCCAAGTCGCGCGTGACAAGCCTGACGTCCGCCGCGTGCCTCAATGCCTCGACTAGCGCACGTCCAACCCGGCGGCTATGCGATGCGTCACCGCGCGTGCTCGCACTGATGTGCAACAAAACGCTCATGCTCTGACTCCTCTTACCGTTTGCGGTCAAAGATCGAAATAGAAACGCAGAGCCCTGGCGAGCAGCCCCTGACGGAAATAGAAACGCTGGCCGAGCGAATTGGCGAGCGCCGTATCGAGCACGAGTTTCGCGCAATCGAGCGAGCGCGCCTCGGATTTCAGGCGGTCCATCAACAGCTGCCCTTGACCCGAGCCGCGCTGCGATTCGTCGGTCACGAGATCGTCCACGTAGAAGAAGCGGCCATGAATCAGATTCTCCTGCACTCGGAAGCCCGCGAGCGCGACCGGCTGCGTGCCCTGCCATATCGCGAGCAAGCGATAGCCGTCCGCGGATTGGCGGCGCCAGCGTTCGACGAATTCACGCTCTGAAGCAAGATGCGGACGCAACTGCCTCATCAACGCATAGCAAAGCGTCACGTCCTCCTGGGTGTCGGCGTAGCGAATGTCTAGGGCGGGTGTTTTCACCTCGGTGGTGTGTGTCATTGTCCGCTCCTCCAACTCGCATTCCAACCGAGCCATTGTTTTGCCTTGTCGCTGCATACGGCGCCGTCGTCTTCGGCGATGTTGTAAATGCCGGGTACGCCCGCTGCGACGGCGCGATACGCCGCGTAAGCCGCCGCATCGACATGGACCGGCCCCGCGCCCGTTGCGGTATCGAAGCCCGTCCCCGGGCCGTAGAGCCGCCCGTAACGCAGCACGATGCCCCCTAGCGGCGCTTCGAGCACCTGTGTTTCGAGGCTGGCGACCGCACGCGCCGAAACGCCCGCGCGCCCTTCCCCGTCGACGTTCAGCGGATCGGTCTCATGATGCGGCAGCGGACCTTCCGAGTAGGCGAAGGCGATGCTCTGCGCGATCAGTTTCTTGGCGTCTGCACGAAGGGCGGCGTCGATCAGATTGCGCATGCCTTCCTCGCGAATGCGTGCGTTGCGCGCGCTGGCCGCTTCCATCTGCGCGGGATCGAGGCCGGGCGGCAAGTCGGTCAGCTGGTGCATGACCACATCCGGACGTGCGTCCTTCACCGCTTCGCCAAGCGCTACGGCATCGAATACATCGACGACGACGGGCTCCACGCCCATCGCCCGTAACGCGGTGACTTTCGCCTTCGAACGAGTCGTGCCGATCACGCGCCATCCGTCCGCCACAAAAAGCGGTGCAAGACGCCTGCCAATGGCGCCCGTGGCGCCGGCGAGAAACAGACATCGGTTCATGAATTCAACCTCCTTGCGCCGCGACTTTGCAGCGGGTTCAGGTCGAATGGTATCAGAGCTCGAATATTATGTTCGAACTCTGACAAAGATCGCGGATCGCCCGAGACAGCTATCGATCACGAGACTGTTCGATAAAAAAATGGCGGGATTCGCGGACAAGCCGCGACATCGCCGCCAGGGTAATCAGCCGGAACGTTGAATTACGACAGCCGCGTGCCCCCCTCCGTCAACGCCGCTTCGAGAACCCGCGCCACATGCATTGCCTGCCGCTTCGCCCCGTCGTGAATCTGATGCCGGCAACTCGTTCCGTCGGCGACGATGAGCACGTCGGCACCGGCCTCGCGCACCGCCGGCAAGAGCGACAGCTCGCCCATCGCCATCGATGTTGCATAGTGCTCGGCCTCGTAACCGAAGCTGCCCGCCATGCCGCAGCAGGAAGACTCGACCGTCGAGACATCGAGCTTCGGAATCCACTTGAGCACGGTCTGCACGGGGCTAAACGCATCGAACGCCTTTTGATGGCAGTGACCGTGCACGAGCGCCCGGTCCGTGTCGAGCGCCTTCAGATTGAGTTCGAGCCGTCCCGCCTGTTGCTCACGAACCAGAAACTCCTCGAAAAGAAAGGCGTGCTCGGAGAGACGCCTGGCTTCGTCGCCATATCCATAGCCGAGAAACTCGTCGCGCAGCGACAGCAGACAAGACGGCTCCAGCCCAACGACCGGCACGCCGCGTGCGATGAAAGGCTTGAGCGTACCCAGGGTGCGGCGTGCTTCGGCCTTCGCTTCGTTAACGAGTCCCGCTGCGAGGAACGTGCGTCCGCAGCAGAGGGGCTTGCCGTCCCCGCTTGCACTCAAGTACACCGTATAGCCAGCGGCTTCGAGCACGCGTTGCGCGGCCCGCGCATTCTCCGGCTCCATGTAGTTGTTGAACGTATCGACGAAGAGCAGCACCTCCTTGCCGTCTTCACGCAACGGCCACGACGCTTGCGCATTCGCTTGTCCGTTCTTTAGGAACGGCTTTGCAAACCGCGGCAACGAACGCTGCGGCGCGAACCCGAACGCGCGTTTCACCAGCGCCGACAACCCCGGCACCGATTCCGCGAACCCGATTGCCGCACCGAACCGGCTCGCGAGCGGCGCATAGCGCGGCATGAACGCCACCATCTTTTCGCGCAGCCGCATGCCGTGCTTGCTCGCCCACGCGGCACGCGCTTCGATCTTGATGCGCGCCATGTCGACGCCGGTCGGACAATCGCGCTTGCAGCCTTTGCACGACACGCACAGATCGAGCACGTCCTTGACCTCGGCGCTCGCGAGCCCGTCCTGCCCAAGCTGACCCGAGATGGCGAGCCGCAGCGTATTCGCACGGCCGCGCGTGACATGCTGCTCGTCCTTCGTCACGCGATAGCTCGGACACATCGTGCCCGCGTCGAACTTGCGGCAATGCCCGTTGTTGTTGCACATCTCGACCGCTTTCGCGAGCCCGGCCGACAGGTCGCCACCCGTCCCCGGCGCACTCTCCTCGCCCGTCAGAGGATTGCGCGTGACATTCCATGCGGACCAATCGAGCGCCGGCGCGAGCGGCGCTTCGCGATAGCCCGGCGCGAAGCGGAAGTTCACTGCGTCGTCCATCTTTGGCGGGTTCACGATCTTGTCCGGATTGAAGCGGTTCTCCGGATCGAAGAGCCGCTTGATCTCGCGAAACGCCTCGTTGATGCGCGGACCGTATTGCCACGCGACCCACTCGCCGCGGCACAATCCGTCGCCGTGCTCGCCCGAATAAGCGCCCTTGTATTCGCGCACGAGCGCGGCCGCCTCTTCGGCAATGGCACGCATTTTCTGCGCGCCGTCGCGACGCATGTCGAGAATCGGCCGCACGTGCAGCGTCCCCACGCTTGCGTGCGCGTACCAAGTGCCTTCCGTGCCGTGCTTGTGGAAGACGTCGGTCAAGCGGCTCGTGTACTCGGCCAGATGCTCGAGCGGCACCGCGCAGTCTTCGATGAACGACACCGGCTTGCCGTCGCCGCGCATGCTCATCATGATGTTCAGGCCCGCCTTGCGCACTTCCCACAGTGCCTTTTGCGCGCCGGCATCCGGCATTTTGACGACCGAATTTTGCATGCCAAGGTCGCCCATCAATTCGACGAGCTTGTCCAGCTGGGCAAGCAGCGTATCGCGGCTCTCGCCGGCGAATTCCACGAGCAGAATGGCCTGCGGATCGCCGGTCAGCGCACTTTCGATCACGGGGCGAAACGCCGGATTGCCGATCGCGAGATCGATCATCGTGCGATCGACCAGTTCGACCGCCGTCGGCCCGAGCTTGACGATGTGCTGCGTCAGCTCCATCGCCTGGTAGAAAGTCGGAAAGTTCACGACGCCAAGCACTTTGTGCGCAGGCAGCGGCGCGAGCTTCAGCGTCAGCTGGCGACTGTAGGCAAGCGTGCCCTCCGAGCCGACGAGCAGATGCGCGAGATTCGCCGAGCCGTCATCGGTATAGGCGCGTGGATTTTGGCAGTCGAACAGATCGATGTTGTATCCGGCGACGCGCCGCAGCACCTTCGGCATCCTCTCGGCGATTTCCTGCCGTTCGCGCGTCGCGATTTGCGTGAGCGCGCCAACGATCGCCTGCATGCGCGGCGCGCTGCCCGCCTCGATCATCGGACCGAACCGGTGCTGTGAGCCGTCCGCGAGCACCGCATCGATCGAGAGCACGTTGTGCACCATGTTGCCGTACTCGATCGAGCGCGAACCGCACGAGTTGTTGCCCGCCATCCCGCCGATCGTGCATTGCGCGGCCGTCGATACATCGACCGGAAACCACAGCCCGTGAGGCTTGAGCCATGCATTCAGGTGATCGAGCACCATGCCGGGCTCGACCGTCACCGTGCGCGCGGCCTCATCGAAATCGACGACCGCGTTGAGCCATTTGCTGTTGTCGATGACGAGCGCCTCGGCGACCGTTTGCCCGCATTGGCTCGTGCCGGCGCCGCGCGCGAGAACCGGTACTTTCAGGTCGCGGGCAATATCGAGCGCGACGAGCGCATCGGCCTGGTCGCGCGGCACCGCGACGCCGATCGGCATGATTTGATAGATCGAGGCATCGGTGGCATACCGTCCGCGGCTCGCGGCATCGAAGTAGACGTCGCCGCGCAGTTCCTTCGCGAGCTTGACGGCAAGCGAACCGCTATGCCGGGCGGCGGACGGAACCAGCTTGATCGGTTGGGCCACGAGCGAAGCAACATGCTGTTTCATGACACTCCTACTAGCGCTGAATGTTCAGGAGTCGCACGAGAATCCGCTACGCGTGCAGTTCACCCACATGCCCCGCCGGCTCGACGGCAAACTTGGTCTCCGGTTGCATCCGGAACGCGAGCACGACGCCGATTCCCATCAACAGCATGCTGCCGAAGAACGGCAGCTCCCAACTGCCGAACTTGTCGATCAGGAATCCAGACAATACCGGCGACAGAATCGCCGCGAGCGCCGATCCCGTATTCATCATCCCGCTTGCGGTGCCCGAGTGTTCGGGTGCGATGTCCATAGGAATCGCCCACATCGGCCCGATCGTCATCTCCGAGAAGAAGAATCCCGCCGACAGCGACGCCAGCGACACGTATAGGTCGTGCGAAAGAAAGAGCGGAATTAACGACAGCAGCGTCAGCATCATGCAGATCGCGACCATCCAGCTGCGTGCGCGCTTCAGGCTGCCGGTGCGCGTGAGGATCTTGTCGGTGACGATGCCGCCGAGCGTGTCGCCGAGCACGCCGGCGAAGAACACGCTCGACGCGAACAGCGCCGACTTTTGCAGGTTCAGGTGATAGCTGTGCAGGAAGTACTGCGGAATCCAGCTCAAGAAAAGCCACAGCGTCCAGCCATAGCAGAAATAGACGATGGTGACGGGTGCCATGCGCTTGAAGAGCTTGGCCCAAGGCACGCTCGCCGCTTTCGGCTTCGGCGCGGGCAGCACGGCCAGTTCCTGCTCCGTGATGCGCGGATGGTCCTTCGGGTATTCGGTGAACGTCATCGCCCAAACGACTACCCAGATAAAGCTTAGCACCGCGCATGCATAGAACGATTCGCGCCATCCATATGCCGCCATCACAAAGACAACCGCAGCGGGCGCCGCTGCATTGCCCACGCGCGACGCCGCGTGCGTGATGCCTTGCGCAAAGCCGCGCTTTTCCTTCGCGACCCAACGCGACATCGCCGCGGTCGCCGCCGGGAACGTTGCGCCCTCGCCGAACCCGAGCAGCACGCGCGCGGCGAGCAACGAGACGAGGCCGCCCGCGAAGCCGGTCAGCACTGTTGCGGACGCCCACAGCGCACCGCAGAAGATCAGCGTCTTGCGCGCGCCGAAGCGGTCGCTGACCCAGCCGCCGATGATCTGGAACACGAGATAGGGATACGCGAACGCGGAGAAGACGAGCCCGATCTCCGTCTTCGAGAGGCCGAACTCCTTGCCGAACCCGGCCGCTGCGGTGCTGACGTTCACGCGGTCCAGATACGTAATGAAATACATCACACACAACATCAACAACACGATACTGCTCGCACGAATGCGTTTCATCGTTTGTCTCCTTAGTCAGTTAGCCTTAGCGCTTTCGCGCTTAGGCCAACCTCATGCTGTGCCCGACGTCAGCTTCAGGCAGCCGCCTTCAAATTCGGCTTCGCAGCGTTCGATCCGAGGTAATCCATCGCCGCGACCACGCCGCTCGCCGCCAACGGAACCCGCGCAATCTTCAGGCCCATCTCGCAGCCGGAAAGGGTCGCCATTAGCGTGAGGTCGTTGCAGTCGCCAAGGTGGCCGATGCGGAACATGCGCCCTTTCAGCTTGCCGAGGCCAGTGCCGAGCGACATGTCGAAACGGTCATAGATCGTCTTGCGCACTGCGTCCGCGTCGATGCCCTCCGGCGTCATCACGCCAGTCAGCACCGGGCTGTAGACCGTGGGATCGGCGCACTGGATCTCGAGCCCCCATGCGCGGACTGCGCGGCGGCACGCTTCGGCGAGGCGCTGATGACGCGCGAACACGTTGTCGAGTCCTTCGCCGAGGATCATCTCAATCGATTCCGCGAGGCCATACAGCAGATTCGTGTTTGGCGTGTATGGCCAATAGCCGGTCTTGTTCATCTCGACGATCTCGCTCCAATCCCAGAAGCTGCGCGGCAGCTTCGCCGTCTGACTCGCTTCGATCGCCTTCGGCGAGATCGCGTTGAAGCTGATGCCGGGCGGCAGCATCAGGCCCTTTTGCGAGCCGGAAACCGTCACGTCGACGCCCCACTCGTCATGCCGATAATCGGCCGACGCGAGACCCGAGATCGTGTCGACCAACAGCAGCGCCGGGTGTCCCGCCGCATCGATCGCTTGGCGCACCGCCGCGATGTTCGACGTGACGCCGGTCGACGTCTCGTTGTGCACGACGCACACGGCTTTGATCGTGTGTGCGGTGTCGGCTCGCAGACGCGCTTCGATCCGCGCGGCGTCGACGCCGCGCCGCCACCCTTCGATGCCCGGCAGGCCGAGGAACTCGGGCTTGAGATCGAGCTTTTCCGCCATCTTTTTCCAGAGCGTCGCGAAGTGCCCGGTCTCGTACATGAGAACGGTGTCGCCGGGGCTCAGCGTGTTCGAGAGCGCCGCTTCCCAGGCACCCGTGCCCGATGCCGGATAGATCACCACCGGGTGTTGCGTCTTGAAGATCTTCTTGATCCCCGAAAGCACCTGCAGCCCGAGAGCGCCGAACTCGGGACCGCGATGGTCGATGGTCGGGTAGCTCATCGCCCGCAGGATGCGGTCGGGCACCGGGCTCGGCCCCGGGATTTGCAAAAAATGACGGCCAGCAGGATGAAAATCGAGTGTCAGCACTTTGTTCTCCTCACATGAAGCACGATTGAATTTTGCATGCAAAATACTGTATCAGCGACACCGACGCGAGGAAAGGCAAAATTTGAGATATATGATCAGGGTATTCCCGACGCGGGTTTCCGCGCGAAAAATGGGGCCTGCGGTAAGATATCGGAAATATTAGATAAAGGATTTTGCATGCAATCCACCAATTCCGAAGCTGCGGCGCCCCTGGGACTCCTGCCGAAAGTCGAGCGGCAGCGCCTGCACGACACCGTGGTCGACCATCTGCGCGAATTCATCGTCGAAGGCGTGCTTGCCCCGGGCATGAAGCTCAATGAACGAGAGTTGTGCGAGCGGCTCGGCATTTCGCGCACGCCGCTGCGCGAAGCGTTGAAAGTGCTTGCGGCTGAAGGGTTGATCGAGATATCGCAGAACCGCGGTGCGACGGTGTCGAAGATGACCGACGCCGAGATCTGGGAGACATTCGAGGTCATGAGCGGCCTGGAGGCGTTCTCAGGCGAACTGGCGGCCCAGCGGATCACGCCGGCCGAACTGGCGGAGATCAAAGCGCTGCACTACGCGATGCTCGCGTGCCGCGCGCAAAACGACCTGCCCGGCTACTACAGCCGCAATCAGGAAATTCACAACCGGATCAACGAAGCGGCGCGCAATGCGGTGCTGCGCCAGACCTACATGTCGATCAACCGGCGGCTGCAGGCGCTGCGCTTTCGTTCGAACTTTCATGCGCAGAAGTGGGACAGCGCGGTGCACGACCACGAGGAAATGCTGAAGGCGCTCGAAACGCGCGACGGCAAGCGGCTCGCCGAAATTCTGCGGCAGCACTTGCTCGATAAGCGGGACGCGGTGATGCAGGTGGGATCGGAGTCATAACCCACAGAAACGCGCGTCAACACATCCACCGGGAGAAAACCCATGCATTTCCTGCTGATGTACGAGGTCGCAGCCGATTATCTGGAACGTCGCGGCCAATATCGTGCGGAACATCTCGAGCTCGCTTGGCAGGCTGTGGAGCGCGGCGAGCTGCTGCTGGCCGGAGCGCTGGCCGACCCGGTAGACGGTGCGGTGCTGCTGTTCGAAGGGGAATCGGCCGAGGTTGCCGAAGCGTTCGTGGCTCGCGATCCGTATGTTCGCAACGGGCTGGTCACGAGCTGGAAAGTGAGGCCGTGGACGACCGTGGTCGGTGAGCACGCGTCAACGCCGGTGCGCTAGGTGGATTAGCGAATCAAAAGCGGATCAAAGCCGCCCCGCATTCCTGAAACACCGCCAAAGCAGCACATCGACGCCCAGCCCGTCACAGCACGCGCGGCGTGAGACGCCGGATCAGCGCCGCGTGGCTCGGATGCGCGGCGACCAGCGCATCGGCATCGGCCAGCTCGAACTCGCTGAACTCGAACCCGGGCGCCACCGTGCAGCCGACGAGCGCGAAACCCGCCTCCGCCTCACCCTCGAGAGCGGGACATTCCGCGGCAAACCAGCACCCGCCCGGCACGACCGCCTGAAAAACCGCGTCATCGCGAAGCAGCGCGTTGCCAAGTCGGTGCGTGACGAGTTGCCCGGCGTCATCGAGCACGTGCACATCGAGCGGGTCGCCCGCGTAGAAATGCCAGATCTCGTCCGAACGGATGCGGTGCCACGCCGAATACGCGCCGTCGCAGAGCATGTAGTAGATGCAGGTCGAGGCCGAACGCGAAGCCTCGCTAGTCACGATGCGTTGCTCGTCGTTTGTGCCCGTGATCCTCGCGACGCGTGCGGGATCGCGATGCGTCTCGCGGTAATGGCCGCCTTCGGGATGCGGGATCAGTCCGAATCGCTCGATGAGCTGATGTTTTGCGTGACGGGCCGGCCTTTGGGGATCAATGGAACGAAAAGTGCACATAAGTGCTGACGGTTCTGTGGCGTCCGCGACGTGACGGTGGATCAGTGTTTCGTAGCGTGGGCCGGCGCCGGGTTCTGTCGCAATAAGGAATTCGTAATTCACTTAACTACCAGATAACGGTGCGAGTTGATGATCAAACCACAATATTTGGTGGTTATAAAATTGCAATATTCCTTATTGCGACAGAACCACTTTCGGTGCGTTGGGCCTCTTCAATCTTAATGGCATTAGGAATGCTCTGCACAAACCCGAATGGAGTGTGCTTGATCGTTTAACAGGGAGCTGAATGCGCCACGATGCCGACCTATCGGCCCAGAGCGAAGCTGTCCGGCAGGCTCCGAGCGGCATTCGCGGGCTATGAGCCAGGCATCGGCACGAGCGAGAAGCGCGCTCATACTCCGGCCGCCAGCAGCGCGCCGTGCGCCATCCGCAGGTTGGACAGTGCGAACAAGGTCATGAGTTGTGCGGTGTTCTTCTTCAACCCTCGATAGCGAACCTGGGTGTAGCCGAATTGTCGCTTGTTCACTCGAAATGGATGCTCGACCTGGCCCGGATGCGGGCCTTGATTCGCCCGACCTGATCAATGAGCGCGTCAAGCGGCTTGCCTTTGTCGAGAACACGGCGACGCCCCGGCTTCATCGCCACGTGCCGGTTCACGCCGGCCCGGGCGTCCGGGCGCTTGTGTACGCTCTGATAGCCCGCATCGCCAAACGCGTCGGTTTCTTCGCCATGCAGCAGGCTGTTGGCTTCGAGCACGTCGCTGATGTTGCCTGATGTGCCACGCACCGTGTGCAACAGCCCGGATTCGGCATCCACGCCGATGTGCGCTTTCATGCCGAAATACCACTGGTTGCCTTTCTTGCTCTGATGCATCTCCGGGTCGCGTTCACCCGAAGCGTTCTTGGTCGAACTCGGCGCGCTGATCAGCGTCGCGTCCACCACCGTGCCCGCGCGCAGCATCAATCCCTTATCGCGCTGGATGTCATTGACCAGCGCGAGAATCTGTGCAGCCAGCTTGCGCTTCTCCAGCAGGTGACGAAACCGCAGGATGGTGCTCTCGTCGGGCAAGCGCATCGTCCAGTTGTCCAGCCCTGCAAACTCGCGGTACAGCGGCACGTCGTGCAGCGCTTCTTCCATCGCCGGATCCGACAGGCCGAACCATTGTTGAAGGAAGTGGATGCGCAGCATTGCCTCGACCGCGAACGGCGGACGACCGCGCTTGCCTTCCGGCGCATATGGGGCGATCAGCATCACCAGATCGGCCCACGGCACCACCCGGTTCATCTCATCCAGGAATTCGCGCTTGCGCGTCGACAAGTTCAGGCCAAGGTCAGTTTGTTTCATGTGCTACATGCTCGCTGGCTCGACGATTCATAGCAAGCGCAACCGCAGCCGAGTTGTGCAGAGGTTCCTTAGCAACGACACTAGGTTGACTACTTAAGTATTTTCCCTATTTATCTCAAATTAAGCACTCCATAACATATGAATGCGTCGATTGATATTTGGGCGCACGATATATTCACTTAATCTGAGACTAAGGATTTTCATCATGCAAAAAATCAACATCGAACCGACCCTCTCATTTCAGTCCAATGACGCATATAACAGCCTTGCCGCGCCTGTAATGCAAAAAATCGCGATCGAGCCAACCCTGTCGTTTCAGTCCAACGATGCCTACAACACACTCGGTGCGCCCCTGAAATAAAGGGTGGGCAATATAGGCGGTCGGCTTCAGTCGACCGTCTCGCGCCGAATAGTATTCAAGGGAGGGCGAGCGACATGGCATTGAAGCAGGACCCTACTATCTTTGTAAGGATAATTAACGGAAAGCTGATTTTGTGGGATTATAGCTCCCACTCTCAATACGAAATTGGACATCAGCATATCCAGAGAATCCTGGAAATTTCGAACGGCTCCGCGATATCGAATTCATCTGTCGATTCGGATATCGCCAACAGTGGAATTTTCAAGGAAGACGGCCGGGATTTCAAAAAATGGGGCTGGGACTGCTTATCACACATATTCCATGTTGGTACCCAGATCGTCCTTGACGAAGGCGCAAATCTACCAGTTGATGACAGCTACGAGGGGTATGTCGCGTATTGTGCGTCAATCATTGATAAGGTGCCAGAGACCAGATATGCTCGCGACGGCGATCCGATCGCCCTCCCTGCTCCGGACAAACATTTCGAAGTTGTTCCAACACTTGCGGATGCACTAATGGCCCGCAAGACTTCACGCTCGTTTACCCCCAGTCCCGTAACGCTCCAGACCGTGGCCAATTCCCTCTATTGGACTTTCGGTGCGGTCCACGGCGATACCCGTCAAGACATGCGGGAAGCTGGTCTATTACCGGTAGGGTATCGACGTACATCTCCATCTGGAGGATCGCTTCAGCCAAGTGAGGCTTATCTAGTAGCACTGAACGTAAAAGGGCTCGCAGCAGGCATATACCATTACCGATCGTTCTCGCACCAACTAACGTTAGTTACTCCCGACATCGACGGCGAGACCATAGGCAGCCTCCTATGCGCACAAATGTTTGCAAAGGACTTAGCCTTTGGAGTATTCGTAACATCCTGCTTCGACAAGATGTGGTGGAAGTACCCACACTCGAGAGCCTACAGGGTCGCGCTACTCGACGTCGGATGCCTGGCACAAACCTTTCAGTTAGTGACTACAGGACTGGGACTGGACTCTTGGCTAACTGGATATTTCCTCGATAGAGAAATCAACAAGTTGCTGGCAGTTGACGAAATGCGCGAATCAGTACTATTTTTCTTCGGCGCGGGAATCGGAAATGGTACTCCGTTCGCGCCCGAAGCACTGCGTGCGCTTGACCGTATGCGTGAGCGTCAGCGGGGAAGCTCTGAATGATTATTCTTGCCTTGAAACCTGGCCACGACGGTCACATTTCCTGCATTGAAGACCGCGTTCTGAAATATTCCTACGAGGCTGAAAAAGACTCACGGCCCCGTTACGCGCCAGTTGGTGCCGAACTACTAATCGATTCTCTATCAGCAACTTATGGGATCCCGGACGTAATCGCACTGAGTGGTTGGGCTACCGGGATTGACCCGCGTGGACAAAAAATCGGTGCTGGATACATAGGCGTAGAGCCACCACAGCAGAAGGAAATCAATTTTTTAGGACAACGTGTTAGGTTTGTCACTTCATCACATGAACGGTCTCATCTGATGTGTGCGTATGGGCTGTCTCCATTCCCGCAAGGTCAGCCGTGTTACGCACTCGTGTGGGAAGGACACATTGGCGCCTTCTATCGAATTGACAGAAATGTCCACATTACGAAGCTGTGTGACGTAATGTCCGATCCCGGTATCCGCTACGCGTTCGCCTATGGCGTGGCAGACCCGACATTCATGCTGCGTCGTGGTCAGGTCAGGCTTGGCGATGCGGGAAAACTGATGGCACTGGCCGCCTTTGGACGGTGCGCCACAAAGACACATGTCGAGGACGACTTTCTACATGCAATACTAAACCCGGCATCTGCTCTCGATTATCTGGATAAATCGCTCTTTCAGTCTTCACCATATTTCAACATAGGGGTTGAAAGCCCTGAATTCAAGCAGGTTGCAAAGCATTTGTCGGACACAATCTTCGACACATTTCTCGAACGGATACGGCCCTTCGTACTAGACAATGCTCCTCTTCTCATTAGTGGTGGCTGCGGACTGAACTGTGACTGGAACAGTAACTGGCTAAACAGTGGACTGTTCAGCGATGTTTTCGTCCCCCCCTGCCCAAATGACGTTGGGTCAGCGATAGGCACAGCCATCGATGCCCAACATCGCCTGTCCGGTGACGCGAAGATTCAGTGGAGCGTATATGCTGGCCAAATGTTCGACGACGATGTACACGTTATCGAAGGATTCGCTCTTAAGCAAATGGTGTTCTCCGAGATTGCGGAGCTTCTGCATCGAGGGGCAATCCTTGGGTGGGCACAAGACCGGGCAGAGATAGGTCCACGAGCTCTTGGCAATCGGTCCATTCTGGCCGCACCATTCTCGAAGCACACGCTTGACCGATTAAACGTCATCAAACGCAGGGAGAACTTCAGGCCGATCGCCCCCATCTGTCTGGAGGAAAGTGCTGGTCGTTTTTTCAAAATCGGCCGACCAAGCCCCCACATGCTATTTTTTTCACAAGTACAGAATCCGCAACTTCAAGCGATTACCCATGTAGATGGCTCAGCCCGTCCTCAGACGGTGATTCGTCGCAGAATCAAAAAATATATTCATTATTGAAGGCTTTTGAGCGCATATCTGGATATGGCGTCCTGTGCAATACATCGCTTAATTTCAATGGCGCCGGATTTATTAATAAGACTAGTGACTTGGCAAGGTATGCCAGGGAGAGTGGGCTGGACGGCTTTGTTGTTAAAAATAAGCTTTATTTGAATAATCAGGATGCGAGATCGGCATAAAATGAGAACAATGCGATCGCTTTTTAGTGTTCAAGGCTACCTCTCATTCTTTGCCTCTCGTCTTTTCAACTCCATCGCGATTTGGATCGACTTCACGCTGATCTTTTCAGTGCTTTCTTTTAACTATAATGCCGCGCCTCGTACCCTTGGAATCGCAGCTGCACTTTATGGCTTACCAGGCCTCCTGCTTGGCCCGTTCATCGGTGTTTTGGCCGATCGAAATTCCCCAGCACTCGTCATGCTTGCGAGTTCGACCGGAAGGCTTATTACCTCACTTCTGCTTGCCATTGCACCCAACGAGAGCTTCTTTATTACTATGGTACTTCTAAAGGGCGTCAGCAATCTGGGTGGTGTGCCTGCCGAGCAAATTCTCGTCCGGCGGTTGCTAACTGACGAACAGATTGTATCGACGACGACATTAACCTCATTAGTTGATCAATGTACCAAAATTGCGTCGCCGTTGCTCGGTGCAGCCTTGGCGGTTGTCTCTCATTCTAGAGGGGGATTTTTATTCACAGCCGTGCTGGCTTGTGCGTCGGTGGGTTGTACTGTACGAATTGGCTCGACTATTGGATGGAAGTCTGCAGATCATGAGGCCAGAAATCGTCTGCCAAATTTTCCAGTGCTTTGGGAAACCATCCTAGGAAAACCGCGCTTCACTGTCACCCTGACTCTCATGCTTGCTCTTTCACTTACGCTTGGATTGTATGATTCAATACTGGTCCTCTTGCTTCGAGAGCATGGTCTTCCGGCCAGTGCTTTTGGAACAATTGTCAGTTGCACCGCCGCTGGCGCAATTGCATGTGCACTTGTCCTGAAGCGGATGCTGGTTCGTACGAACGAATTTCGCGTTATGCTGGTGTTTCTGTGCGGATTCAGCATGACTGTCATCGCAGCAGGAATTCTAGGGATTTCCTATGAGCGGCTCAGTTTGCCTGTTCTTTGTGTGTTATGGCTATTAAATGGATTCTGTTATGCCGGTGGCGTGATGGCCTATTCAATCTCGCTGCAAACGGAATCGCCGCGAGAAATGCTTGGCGTCCTTTCATCGACGGTACGTAGCCTACAACTTTGTGCATTGGTCGGCGGCCCGATAGTTGGGTCGTGGATTGCCCAACACTTCGGTACTCCTTGGGCATTTATCGGTGCGGGTGCGGTGGGACTATGCATCGCCTGCGTGGGTGCCAGTGTATTTCCCTTAAGGATTCTGCAACCGGAGGGGTAACAACAGGTTCGTAGTCGGTAATTTACCGACGTACTTTCGATCTCAAGCGATCTGATGCAGGGGCGAGCGCAGCGGGTTGTCGGCGAAGAGCGATTTCCACATCCGCGGCGTGAGTTCATGCACGCGTGAAGCCGGATGCTGACCCACGCGCTGCAGCACGTCGACCAGATATTCGTAGGGATCGATGTCGTGCACAGCTTGCACGTCACCAACAAACTTTGCGCGATGCCGATCTGCCGGGCGCCCAGTTCGGTCCAGCAGAACATCCAGTTCTTCTTGCCCATTGAGCGGAAACAACACGAAGACTGGTCAGCGAGATCAGAAAGCGCCCACCGGACGAACTGGGAATCGAACTAAAGCTGGGTGAGCGCGCTTATGTGCAGTTTCCGTTCCGTTGATCCCCAAAGGCCGGGCTGAGTTCATCGGATGCCCCTCCTCGAAGATAGGTGTTCGCACGGCAAGCGGCCGCATGTTAACGCAAAGGCGCCGGGAATCGCGTGCAAACGCACGCCGACTCGCCAAAATGCCTGATCACGCCCGCGCCGAAATTCGCCGCGGAGGCGGCTCGCTAATGCGGCACGCGCCGCAAGCCGATGCGATGGTCCTTGTCGAACGCCACGCTCGCGACATTCGTATAGCGGGCATCGACGGTAAAGCGAATCTCGATCACCGGATCGAACTGGGTCGACACCGCGAGCCGGTGCACGCCCGGGCTCAGATAAAACACGACATGCTCGCCGTTCTGCAGATCGGTGACCTGCACGCCGTCGACATAAACGAGCGCGTCGCGAAACCGCACGATCACGTTGTCGGTGCGCTCGCGGCGCACGTCGACGGCGACTTTGTCGGCGGCCGGCTGAGTGAGAACCGGCGTGAGGATGCGGTCGGCCGGCACTAGCCTGAATGCGACGGGCGCCGCCGGCGTCGCCTCGCAGCCGGCCAAGAGCGTCGCGGTGGTGAGCGAAGCGGCGATGATTGCCGCCGCGATCGCCCCCGCCGTGCTCGGACGCCGCGCCGCCCTCGCCTTCATTGCCGTTTGCCTGCGCATGCCGCCCCCGTCGTTCTTGTCGAATGCGAGAGAGTGTAGCGGCTCGCCGTGCGCGCGTGCGTCCGTCCGCGCGCACAGGCCCTAAGCCTTTCCCTATTGCGCGGTCAGGCGACTTTGATCATGATCGAACGTGACCCCATCAAGGAGAACGCCATGTGGTACTTCGCCTGGATACTCGGCATCGGCGTCGCACTCGGCTTCGGCATCATCAACGTGATGTGGCTCGATGCGAACGATACCTTCGCACACGATGCCGCCGAAGGCGCCGACGCTCAGGCAAGCGACGCCAAGGACAAGCATTCGTGACCTATCTGGTTTTCCTTTGCGGCCACGCGGGCACGGGCAAGACGACGATCGCCAAGCGCCTGATCGGGCCGCTGATGCGCGCAACGGGCGGCGCGTTCTGCCTGCTCGATAAAGACACGCTCTACGGCCACTACAGCGCCGCCGCGATGCAGGCGCTGACGGGCGACGCGAACGACCGCGACAGCCCGCTCTTTCTCCAGCATCTGCGCGACCCCGAGTACCGGGGCCTCATCGACACCGCGCGCGAGAATCTCGAACTCGGCATCAGCGCGGTCGTGATCGGACCGCTTTCACGCGAGATTCGCGACCGCCGGCTCTTCGACCGTCAATGGCTCGGCGTCGCGGACGACGTCGTGATCCGCATCGTCTGGGTGCTCACGTCCGAAGAGACCGCGCATGCGCGCATCGTCGCGCGCGCCAATCCGAACGACGCGTACAAGCTCTCGCATTGGGACGAGTACCGGCAGCGCCGCTTCGTGCCGAGCGGCGTGGCGCGCGAGGGGCTCATCATGTTCGACAATACCGCGCCGAGCACGGCCGATTTCGATGCGCTGCTGCGTGAGATCGTGCAGACGCCGTCGCGGCCGGCGACGATGATGCCGCCTGGCCCCGCCTAAGGCCGCACTCAACCCCTGTCCATCACGGCAAGCGGCAAAAGCCTCGCCTGGAAAACGCAACGGCCACGTACTCAATAGCGAGTACGTGGCCGAATTCTTCTTTTCGCAGGGCGCGCGGTTCCGGCCCTTCAGCCGAACCCGACGCGCTCGCTTCTCTCAGATAACACCAGCACACAGCTTCTTAAGCTGCCCTTCCCAAGCGACCCTCCTCAAGCGGCTTCCACCGCCTTAAGCGTCGTCGCGCCCTCATAGAGCGTGCTCGCGCCGTCGTACAGCTTGCCGAAGCGATTGCCGAGGAAGTCGGCGAGCGACACTTGCTCCTGGCGCACGAACCCGCTTTGCGGCAGCTTCTTTTCGCGGAACAGGTCGAGCACCGCGCACATCGCGCCTGCCGTGGTGATCTGGATCGCACTCATCGGCACGCCGTACACCGTCTTCGCGAAGATCTTGCGCGTGAATACGTCCTGTACGAGCTGGCCGTCGCGCATGCCCGTCACGGTGACGAAGATCAGCACGACGTCCTGCGCGGTCGACGGCACCGAGCGGCGCATGATCGACTTGAGCGTGTCGCGGTCGCTCGCGAGGCGCAGCTCTTCGAGCAGGAACTGGATCAGCGCGCGGTGGCCCGGATAGCGGACCGACTTGTAGTCGAGCGATTCGACGCGTCCCGACAGCGTCTCGCACAGCGTGCCGAGACCGCCCGACGTATTGAACGCTTCGTACTCGATGCCGTCGAGCGAGAAGTGCTCGAGACCTTCGAGCGGCTGAACCCATTGCGTGCGGCCGTCGCGGATCGCCTCGCACGGCTGGCAGTATTCGTTGATGAGGCCGTCGACGCTCCACGTCAGGTTGTACTTGAGCGCGTTGGTCGGAAACTCGGGCAGCGCGCCGACACGCATCTTCACTTCGCGAATCTCCGAGAAGCGGTTCGCGAGCTCGTGCGCGGCGATGCCGATGAAGCCCGGTGCGAGGCCGCACTGCGGCATGAACGCGTGCGTCGCGCCGTCGGCGAGGCTGCGGATCGCGTTGGTCGCGCGCACGTCTTCGGTGAGGTCGAAATAGTGGACGCCCGCGGCCTTCGCGGCGGCCGCCACGTTGACGGCAAGGTAGTACGGCAACGCGTTGACGAGTGCGTCGAAGCCCTGAACCGCGTTCTGAAGCGCGTTGGCGTCGGCCGAGTCGATGCGTTCGGTGGGAATGCCCTGGGCGGACAGCTTGGCAAGCGCCTGCGGATCGCGATCGAATGCGACGACTTCGTAGTCGCCCGTCTCCCGAAGCATGTGGGCAATGGTGTGGCCGATCAAACCGGCACCGACGATGGCAACTTTCATGCGCTTCTCCTGATTGTTCTGTGTGTCGTGGATGGTTTCCGCCGCCTGCGGTAAAAGGCGGCGGGTGAAAACTCTGCACACAGTGTAGGGATGCGCAAAAACAGTTTATAGACGCAAAATGCTGCGCTCTGACTACGAAGTTCGTCGGAATGACGACGAACTTCGTCATTCCGACGAAGATGCGTAAAAATTGTGCAAACGCGGACGGTGGCGCGAGAGCGCCCGCGAGTTCGGAAACGCCTACCCGCCGATCATTCCACGGTCGATCTTGCGCGCAAGGATGATCGACGTCGTCGTGCGCTCGACCCCCTCGAGCCCGCCGATCTGATCGAGCAAGTCGTTGAGGCGGTCGGGCGAATCGGCGCGCAGCCAGGCGACGTAGTCGAACTCGCCGCTGACCGCGCACAGCAGTTGCACCTCCGGCATCTTCGAGAGGCGCTTCAACACATCGGGACCGAACTTCGGCGCGAGGATGATGCCGACGTACGCGTAGATGCTCGCGTCGAGCACGTCCTGGCCGAGCCGCACGCTGTAGCCCGCGATCACGTTCGTGCGCTCGAGCCGCTCGATGCGCGCGATCACGGTTGTCCGCGCGACGCCCAACTGGCGCGCGAGATTCGCGACGCTTTCGCGTGCGTTGGCCTGAAGCAAGGCAACCAGGTTGCGATCGAGTTCGTCGAGCTGGTCGAGGCGCGGAGGTCTCATCGATGGTTAAGCGGGGCTTTGTCGGTGGAAGAGCCGGATTATCGCCCGGCTTTACGACGCCGTGGACGCCGCGGCCGCCGTGCGTGCGCGCCGCGCTTCGTACGCCTTCACGTGGTTGTACGCGATGCGCAGAACCGACAGCCCGCCTTCCACTTGTGAAGCGCCATGCGCGCGGGCCAGCAAATCGCCGAGCACGTGATCGCCCTCGGTGCGCTGACCGTTCTCGATGTCGCGCATCATCGACGCCGACAGCGGCGAACCCGCCCCGAACAGCATCCCCTTCGTGCGCTCGGCAAACGGCGCGCGCATCGGATAGCCGTTGGCTTGCGCGATCGCGCTGCATTCGGCGAAGACGGCGGCGATCGCGGCATGGCCATCCGGTGCGTTCAGAATGTCGCCGATGGTCGCGCGGAACAGGCAGGTGGTCGCCGCGAGCGTCGCGAGGAAGACCCACTTCTCCCACATCTGCTGAACGATGGTTTCGCTCGCGTCGACATCGAAGCCGCCCGCGCCGAGCGCCTTCGCGATCGCTTCCACTCGCTCGGAGCGCCTGCCGTCGAGTTCGCCGAAACCGATCGCATGCATGTCGGTCATTTGCACGATCGCGCGGTTCGCATCGAGCGTCGCCGAGATCAGGCAGATGCCGCCCAAGACGCTCGACGCGCCAAAGCGTTCGCGCAGCACGTCCAGATGGCGCATGCCGTTGAGCAGCGGGAGGATGGCCGTCGACGGGCCGACGGCCGGCGCGAACGACTCGATCGCGTTGTCGAGATCGTAGGCTTTGCAGCTGAGCAGCACGAGATCGTAGGGCGCGTCGATGCGGTCGGCGAGCACGGTCTGCACCTTCGTGAGCGTGGCGTCGCCTTTGGGGCTCTTGATGACGAGCCCCGAGCGCTTCAGCGCTTCGGCGCGCTTCTCGCGCACGAGAAACGTCACATCCTGGCCAGCCAACGCCATCCGCCCGCCGAAATATCCGCCGGTCGCGCCGGCGCCCACTACGAGAATTCGCATCGTCGTTCCTCTCACTTGCTGGTTTGCGCGAACACCGTCGGTGAGACATGGCGGGCCCGCGCGCCGAAAGATGACCACTGTAATATAAAGTCAGGCGTCACGCCGGGAGGTGCCGGCACGGCCCGTCCGCTTTCAATTTCCTTCGCGAATGACGCTTCCGGCCGCACGACGGCGGCGACAGTGACGTCATTTTCATGGCGGCGAGCCGCTCAACCGTCTCAGTCCGACTTGTTTCCGTTGTAATTCGTTTCGGTTGTAAGCAGTTGTCGCATTCCGGCCGTATTGGGGAGATATCGTGATACAAAGAGCGCGATCGGCGAAGAACGCCGGTGCGAAAGGCCGTGCCTAACGGCAACGCACCGCTTCGCCGGGGTTCCATCCCACACGTCAAGTAGGAGTTTCAATGAAAAAAGCACTGGTTATCCTCGCCTCCACGTTCGCCATGAGCGGCGCTTTCGCGCAGGCTTCGGCACCCGCCGCAGCGCCGGTTGCCGCGTCGGCAACGGCGGGACATGAGGCTCGGACCGAACAACGCATTGCCACGCTGCACTCGGAATTGAAGATCACGCCGGCTCAGGAAACGCAGTGGCAGCAGTTTGCCGACGTGATGCGCCAGAACGGCGAGACGATGGGCAACCTGTACCGTCAGCGCACGGCTGACAAGAACCTGTCGGCGCTCGACGACATGAAGCAGTACACGCAAATCGCGCAGGCGCATGCCGACGGCATGACCAAGCTCGTCGCCGCGTTCGAGCCGCTCTACACCTCGTTCTCGCCGGATCAGAAGAAGCTGGCCGACGAGACGTTCCGTCAGCACGGCAAGGAGCATGGCGGCAAGAAGGGCCATGCTGCGAAGTCGTCGAAATCGGACGACGTTGCCGAGCAGTAATGCGTTGAAGACGCCGGTGCGCAGCCCCGCTAGGTGACGAGACGATCTTCGCGCCGGCGCCGCCAAACGCGCACCTTACGCACCTGGCGCTTCAATGCTTGCCGCAAACGCCCGCCCCTTTCGGCGGGCGTTTTCTTATCTCCTTACAGCACGCCCGACTTCCAGATCATCTGCACGGCGGCCGCGACGACAAACACGAGCACCACGCTTCGAAATGCGGTGGGCGGCAGCCGGTCGCGCAACGGCCGCGCGAGCACGATGCCGGCGATGACGGGCACGCTCGCAAGCGCCGAAATCGCGAGATCGACCCAGCTTGCATGCAGGCCGCCGCCGAACGCCACGACGAGCGTGACGATCGAGATGACGAGAATGATCGCGATCTGCTTCGTAAACGCCCTGCCGGTGGCGCCGGTTGCGATCAGGTACATCGCGAGCAGCGGGCCCGGCACGGACGCAATGCTTTCCATCACCGCCGCGCCGAAGCCGATGGCCAGCCCCGCGGGCTTGGCCCACCTGGGCGACAGCGTGAGCCGCGGCGACGCGAGCATGAGCAGTGCGGCAAGCATCAGCAGCACGCCTGCGATGGCCTGAGCGCGATGCGGCGCGAGCGAAATCAGCATCGTCACCCCGACGAGATTGCCGAGCACGGTGCCGACGAGCGGCGCGGCGATCTTGCGCACGGTCGGAAGCGTCTCGCCGCCTTCCAGCGCCTGCGGGATGTTGCCGAGAATGATCGGCATCGACAGCAGCAGCACCGCATCTTTGATCGGCAGGAATTGACTCAGGATCGGCATGGCGATGAGCGGCACGCCGATGCTGACGATGCCTTTGACCATGCCGCCGAGCACCAGCGCGGCAAGCACGCCTGCCAAGGCGGGAACGCCGAGCCCCTGCAGGCTCGGACTCAGAATGCCAGCGGACAAATTGAGGTGGACCATCGGTAGGTTCCGCAGCGACCGTTGCGGTTTCAGGGCTTCCATCGGGAGCGCGCATCATACCGCGAGTGCGCTCCCGCTACCGGCGGCAGGCTGCAAATCCGTTTGGCCGCTCGGATATCCTGTGGATTTTTGTCGTGGATGCTGCCGGAAGCGCGCACGCGGTAAGCTTTCGCGCTAATCTCTCGCCCCGTCACTCTCCCTTACTTCCATTTCCGATGATCGAACTGAAAGACGTCGACTTGCGCCACGATCCTGCGGCGCACCGCTATATCAAGGACGAAACCGTCGCCGTCGAATTCGCTTCCGGCGAGGGCGAACTGATGAGCCTCGAAGGGCCGAACCGCTACGTGCGCGGCGACGCGCTGATCACGGGCTCGACCGGCGACCGCTGGGTGGTCTCGCGCGAGCGCTTCGATGCGAAGTACCTGCCTGCCTCGCCGTCGCTCGCGCATGGCGAACCTGGCGCTTATCGCAATCGTCCCTCGGTGGTGCTCGCCAAGCGGATGGATGCGCCGTTCTCGATCGCCCGCTCTGCCGCGGGCGATGTGCTGCGCGGCACCGCGGGCGATTGGGTCATGCAGTACGCGCCCGGCGACTATGGCGTGGTGCAGGCGCAGCGCTTCGCGAAGGTTTATCGGCGCGCCGATTGAGGGTGGATTGCGCGCGTAATGGTGGATTGACTGCGGGTGGAATGACTGCGTCGTGCGGCAACGCACGCGCGTTGCCGCGAGCCGAAAGCAAACGTCAAGCGAACTCGTCCGCGAGTTCGATCGTCACTTCGCGCGGCACCGCCTTGCCTTCCGCATACTGCTCTTCGAGCGAGCCGAGCATCGCTTCCACGTACGCGCGCAGGATCGCGAAGCTGCGGCCACGCGCGCGCGGCGGCGTCGCGCGATAGCGCGCGAGCGCGGGCGGTGCGAAGCGCACTTCCATCTCGAAGCGCTTGGCCGTCGAGCCGAAGCGCATCGCGACCCATTGGATCGACAACGCCGGCGTGCCGTCGGCAGCGGGCCGCTCGACAAAACGCGTCTGCTCGGGAAACAAGTCGCTGACGACGCGCGCCAGTTCCTCGAAGTCCGCACTCGCGCATTCGTATTGATAGGCTTCCATCGTCGTCTTCGTAATCGCCTAAGTGTTCGGTTGATTGCGAGCCAGGGTATGCGTCAAAGCGCGCGTCAAATCGCGGGTCAAAGCGCGCATCAAATCGATCTCGCCGCCGCGCCCGCATCGCCCTGCGCCGGGCGCCGGTAAATCTTGATCAGCACGCCGGCCACCACGACCGCAGCCAGCGCGTAGGCGCCGTCCACCGCGACGAGCGGCAGCTTGCCCGCCTGAAACAGCGCGGCAGGCACGTCGATCAGCGCGTGCACGACGATCGCGAGCGGCAGGATGCCGCGCCAGCCGGCCCGCAGGCCACGCCACATCAGCACCGACAGGCCGATCTGAAACACGAGCGCCGCAGTGCGTTCCAGCGCGAAGATCAACGCCATCGGCACCGACAGCGTCGACAGCAGCAGATGAATCTGCATCACCGTTTCGTCGGGCAGGTTCGTCATGCCGGGATCGAGCTTGCCTTGGCTCGCGAGCACCGCGTACACGATCCATTGCACCTGCACCATGACGCCGACGAGCCAAGCCTCCGCCCCGCCGTGACCCAGGCCGTAGCTGAGCGCCGGGCTGTCCGAGCCGGGCACCGCGCCGCTCTTCTTGATGAGCCAGCGCATGCCGAGCCAGCGTCCCACCTCCTCGCAAACGCCCGCGATCAGCGCGCCATAGGCGACGAACACGACCGGGTTCATGAGCCACATCGCCGTCATCGGATTGCGGCTCAGCAGATAGGTGTTGAGCCCGCGCTCGATCACCATCGCGAACAGCGCGAACACCGCGATGCCGGTGATCGCGTAGCGCTTGTCGAACGCCAGCGGCCGCCGCAGCCGCCAGTAGAGCACGGCGGGCAATGCCGCGACGAAGAGCGTCGCGATCGTGAGGCAAATGAGCGTAAGCGGTGCAACCATGAACGTCCTTGTTGTTGATACAGGTGTCGATGCGGCGATCGGCGCATCGATCGATGGAACGACTATCGATGAGCAGCGCGCGTGGCGGAGCGCCTATCGCGCTGTGGAGCCCCGGACAATCAAATCGCCCGGCAGCATCGCTTCGCGGATGGGCGAAACCACGCCATCGATGCGCTCGTGCAGGAATTCGATCGCGCGGTAGCCGATCGCATAGGTCGGCTGACGGATCGTCGTGATGCCCGTCAGTTCGGCCCATTCAGGATCGTCGACCGACATCAGCGCGACGCGGTCCTGCCAGCGCGAGCCATAGTGCGAATTCAGATGCAGCGCGAGCGACAAGGCGACCGGCGCGTTCGCCGCGAACAGCGCGATGCGCTTGCCCGAACCGTCGATGGCGGCGTCGATGCGGAGATCGAGCGCGGCGTGCGTGCGGATCACGGCCTCGGGATCGGCGAGATCGAGCACGACCGTTTGGCCTTGCAGGCGCGGCGCCTGACCAGCACCACCACCACCCGCGCCATCCGCCACGGCCGCGCGTAGCGCATTGTCGATCGCCTCGCGAAACGCAGCTTCGCGCACACGCCGCGAACTGACCTGCTCGAACGGCTGCACCACGAAGTGGATCTCGGCAAAGCCCCGCTCGAGCAGATGCTGCGTGCCGGCCCGAACCGCTTCGGCATTGTCGAGCCCGACGATATCGGCATCGAGCCCCGCCACCTTGCGGTCGACGAGCACGGCCGGAATGCCGCCCTCGCCGAGCGGCTTGAGCATCTCGTCCTTCACGCCCAAGGCGTTGACGATCACGCCTTCGACGCGATACGTCGTCAGCAGCTGCAGGTAGCGCCGCTCCATTTCGACTTCGTTCGCCGCGTGGCAGATGAGCGGCATGTAGCCGAGCGCCTGGCACGCGGCCTCGACGCCTTGCAGCACTTCGACCGTATAGGGGTTCGTCAGGTCGGCGACGAGCATGCCGATCAGGCGGTTGCGCCCGCGCTTCAAGCCGCGCGCCATCTGGTTCGGCTGGTAGTCGAGCCGCTTGATCGCCGCTTCGATCCGCTCGCGCAGATCGAGCGACAGCACATTGGTCTCGCCGTTCAGATAGCGCGACACACTCGTCTTGCCCGTGCCCGCTTCGCGCGCGACATCGCTGATCGTCGCGCGGCGTGGCGCTCCCGTACGCACGTAGCTCATCGCGCGGCCTCATGAGCGGCGCGGCAGCCGGCGCACGGGCGGGCCGTGCGGCTGCAACTGGAGAGGTGCGGAAATACGTCAGCCAACCGAAAACTCCTCGTCGTCAGAAACGGAAGCGGCGCTGTGCCGCAGTTGCGCGAGGATCGCCCGCAACCTGCGGCAACTATGCGCCGAAATAGACAAAAGCGCGCTCGAGGCGCGCTTTCGAACTGCATCAGAGCGCGCATCATAGCCTACGCCGCTGCCCTACACCACTTAAGCACCCGCTTAGGGCCCGTTCACGCCAATGGCAAGCCCTAGCGCCGGTCGAGCACCTCGCGGTTGACGATATTGCGCGAGAGCGTACCCGCCAATGCGGCGACGAGGTTTTCGGCCGCGCAGCGCGCCATCGCGTGACGGGTCTCGCCGGTCGCCGAACCGATGTGCGGCAGTGCGACGACATTTTTCATGTGCAGCAACGGCGAATCGGCCGGCAGCGGTTCGCGCTCGAACACGTCGAGCCCCGCGCCGAGGATCGTGCCGTCGCGCAGCGCGTCGATCAGCGCGGCCTCGTCGACGGTCGGTCCGCGCGATGCGTTGATCAGAATCGCGCCCGGCTTCATCGTCTTCAATTCAGCAGCGCCGATCAGATGACGTGTCTCGGGCGTGAGCGGCACTTGCAGGCACACGAAATCGGACTCGCGGAGCAACGCCGCAAGCTCGACGCGCTTGGCGCCATACGCGCGCTCGGCCGCTTCGTTCGGACTGCGGTTCGTGTACAGCACGCGCATGTTGAAGCCGAGCGCCGCGCGTCGGGCGAGCGCCCCGCCAATGCGCCCCAGGCCGACGATGCCAAGCGTCTTGCCCTGCACTTCGACGCCGAACTGCGCCTCGCCCACGCTCTTCGTCCATTGCCCCGCCCTGACCCAGTCCGCCAGCTCGACCACGCGCCGCGCGCTCGCGAGGATCAGCGCGAATACGGTGTCGGCGGTCGATTCGGTCAGCACGTCCGGCGTGTGTGCGAGCAGGATGCCGCGCCGCGTGAGGTCGTCGACGTCGAACTGGTCGAAGCCGACGGAGATCGTCGACAGCGCCTTGAGCCGCGCCGCGCCTTCGAGCATCGCGGGCGTCACCTTCACGCTTGCGCCGATCGCGCCGTCGGCGTCCTTGAGCGCGGCGGCGAGCGTATCGGGCGACGCTGTCGCCGCGTCGTCGAGCGTGACCACGTCGGCGTGTTCGCGCAGGTAGGCGAGCACGTCGTCCGGCAGCGCCTTGTAGGCGATGATTTTCGGTTTCATCGGTGTCCTTTTCGTGTTTTTCCCGTGTTCACTTCCTGGGCAGATGAGCAGGCAGATGAACGGCCAGCACCGGCGACGGCGCAGCCTGCGCCTTCACGGCGAGCGTCAGGATCACGGCGGCCACGAGCGCGACGCTCATGAACGCATACGAGGCCGCGGGCGACCCCGTCGCGCCATTCAGATAGCCGACGACGTACGAGCCGACGAACGAGCCGAGCGCGCCCATGCTGTTGATGAGCGCCATCGCGCCGCCCGCGACGTTCCTCGGCAGCAGCTCCGGCACGATCGCGAAGAACGGGCCGTACGGCGCGTACATCGCGGCGCCCGCGATCACGAGCAGCGCGTACGAGGTCCAGAAGTGCGTCGAGCCGAGTGCGTACGACGCGGCGAACGCGACCGCGCCGACGAGCAGGAACGGCCAGACGAACGCCTTGCGGGCATCGAGCTTGTCGGAGGCCCACGACGCGGCGATCATCGCGATCGTCGCCGCGAGATACGGCAGCGCGGAAAGCCAGCCCGTTTCGACCATGCTGAGCGTCGAGCTGTTCTTCAGGATCGACGGCAGCCACAGCACGAAGCCGTACACGCCGATGCTCCAGCAGAAATACTGCGCGCACAGCTTGATGACGGCGGGCGACTTGAACGCCTCGCGGTAATTGCGCACCGGCTTGATCGCGGCTTGTTCGGCGGCGAGGACGGCATCGAGCGTGCGCTTCTCGGACTCGGACAGCCACGACACCTGGGCCGGCTTGTCCTTGACGATGAACCACCAGCACACCGCCCAGACGACGGCCGGCAGCCCTTCGGCGATGAACATGTTGCGCCAGCCGAACGCGTGCACGAGATAGCCGGACACGATCGACATCCACAACACCGTCACCGGATTGCCGAGGATCAGGAACGTGTTCGCGCGCGAACGTTCGCTCTTCGTGAACCAGTTGGAAAGAAAAATCAGCATCGCGGGCAGCACGGCCGCCTCGACGACGCCGAGCACGAAGCGCAGCGCCATCAGCGACGGAATGTTGCTGACGACGCCCGTCAGCGCCGCGCACGCGCCCCACAAGATCAGGCTTACGAAGACGAGCTTCTTCACGCTGCGCCGCTCGGCGTAGATCGCACCGGGAATCTGGAAGAAGAAATAGCCGAGGAAGAACAGCGCGCCGATCAGCGACGCGAGCCCTTTGCTGATGCCGAGATCCTGATTGATGCCGGCGGCCGATGCGAAGCCGAAGTTCGCGCGGTCGAGATAAGCGAGGCTGTAGGTGATGAAAACGATCGGCATGATCGCCCACCAGCGGCGGGGGGCTAGCGTTTCGGGCATCGTTGCGGGCATTTCTGTCTCCTTTGACTGCTGAGAACGTGCCGTGTCGTCAAGCGTAGGCGAACCGGTGCGGTTGCGCCGACGCCGCCGGCATCTTGTTGGGGTTATCGGTCGGTGTTGCGGCTGTCTTCAAACCAAGGCATCGGTCGCGGCATGTTCGCTGCTGTCGCCGAGCCGTTCCAGGCGCTCGAGCCTCGCCAATTCCGTGCGTATCGGCAAGCCTTCGGAATCGCCGCTCACCTGGATCGCGAGCGCGCCGATCCGGTTGCCGCGCGCCACCGCTGCCGGCAGCGTGAGACCCTCGAGCAGCGCACTGATGACGCCGACCGCAAATCCGTCGCCGGCGCCCACCGTGTCGACGACGTTCGCCACCGGTTGTGCGGGAATCACGCCATCGTGGTCGCCGGTGCGGAAATACGCGCCCTGCGCGCCGAGCTTGACGATCACACCGCGCGCGCCGGCATCGAGGTAGAAGCGCGCGATGTCCTCGGGCTGGTCGAAGCCGGTCAGCGTGCGGCCTTCGCCGATGCCGGGCAGCACCCAGTCGGCGAGCGCCGCGAGCGCATTGAGCGATGCCACCATCGCTTCGCGCGACGGCCACAAAGTCGGCCGCAGATTCGGGTCGAACGAAATCGTCTTGCCTGCCGCGCGCATCTCTCGCGCCAGATGGAACGCCAGTTCGCACGAAGACGCCGAGATCGCGGGCGCGACGCCCGTCAAATGCAGGTGGCGCGCGCCGAGCGCGTAGTCGGCGGCGTAGTCGTCGAGCGACAGATGGCTCGCGGCCGAGCCCTTGCGGAAGTACTCGACAGCCGGATCGCTGCCGTCATCGTGCTTCGATTTCAGTTGAAAGCCGGTCGGATAGCGCGCATCGACCGTGACGTGACTCGCATCGATCCCCTCCTTGGCGAGCGTGTCGAGCACGTACTGGCCGAACGAATCCCGCCCCACGCGGCTCATCCAGCCGACCTTGAAGCCGAGGCGCGACAAGCCGATCGCGACGTTCAGATCGGCGCCGGCGATGCGCTTCGTGAACTCGCCGACGCTCGCGAGCGGCCCGGTTTCGTTCGCGACGAACATCGCCATCGCTTCGCCGTAGGTCAAGACATCGAGCTGGGTGGACATACCATTTCCCTCTGAATACGGGTTTGACTGCATCGTGCGTCCCAAGGCGGTTTTCATGCGGCGGCGAGCCACGCGACACGCCGCTTGGCGTCGCTGGCGACGCGATCTCGATCGAACGGAAACTCGATGCCGCGCGGCACGTGACGCGGCAACACCGAAAAAATCCGGGCGCACGAAGCGTCGTCGGCGGCGGGCGCGGCGGCGAAGCGGCGCGCGCCCTCGCCCACGACGGCCTTGCAATGGATGTACTCGACGTGCGGCGCCAATGCCTTCGCGGCGTGCAGCGGGTCCTCGCCGGGCCACTGCCAATTACCGATGTCGAACGCCATTCCGAGCACGCCGCCGGTGCTTTCGCGTTCGAGGGCCGCGAATAATTCGACGAACTGGCTCAGCAATCCGCCTTCGCGCAACTGGCCGTTTTCGACGACAAGGCGCGCCCGGCCCTCGGCGACGGCGTCGCGAAGGCCATCGCCATCGGCACGTCCGTCAAACGCCCCCAGCTGCAGCTTGACGAAGCGTGCGCCGAGCGCGCCGGCCTCGGCCATCGCGGCGCTCAACGCGACGCGGTCGAGCGAGCCGTCGTCGCGATACAGCGAGTCCGGCGTCGAGTAGACCGGCCACATGCCGAACCGCTCGATCGCATGGCCGAGCAACGCGAGCGCATCGAGCGACGTGTCGGCATCGGAGCGGAACAATTCACGACGCACTTCGAAACCGGCCGCCCCGGCCTCTGCGGCCGCGGCCAGCCACGCGACATGGCCGTCGCGCCGGATGACGTCCGCACCGAACGCGCTCGCGACGATGACGACTTCCGCTGTGTCGAATTGGCCCTGAATTTGCGCTGAATCGCTGACTGGAACCGGTTCCATAAGTAAGCTTAAAAAAAGCGCCGATGCGCTTGATGAACAGATATTGCGCCGCCCGCGCTTCGCCGCGCCATAGTGGAAATCCCTAGCCCAGTTCAAGCGATACCCTCGAGGCACAGCGCCAGAAACCGCTCGGCCACCCGCGACGGCGCATTCTCATGCGGCATCAGGATCGAAAAGCGCCGCGTCAGCGGCGCCGGGCCGAGCGAGACGCGGCTCAGCGCGTTGTCCTCGTGCCGCATCGACATCGCCGACACGAAGCCGATGCCCATCCCCGCCCGCACCGCCTCTTTCACACCTTCGACGCCCGCGACTTCGAGCGCCACGCGCATCGGCAGACCATGCCGCGAGAACGCGCGCTCGACGAGCTGGCGCACGCCCGATCCCTCTTCGCGCAGCACGAGCGGATAGGCCGCAAGCTCATCGAAAGTCGCCGATAGCGCCGACGCACCCGCCTCGGCCGCTTCCGAGCGGGCCGACTCCCGCTGCGCCAAGGGATGCTCGCGCGGCACGATCGCGACGATCTCGTCCTCGCGCCACGGATGCACCCCGGTGCCGGGCGGCAGATCGGCGCCGACCGGCCCTTCGATCATCGCGATATCGAGCGAACCGAGCGAGTGGACGATATCGGCCGTATTGCCGCCGGCCGTCTGGATCGCGATCTCGGGAAAGCGCCGCTGAAACTCCGCGATCAGGTACGGCAGCAGATAGCTCGCGAGCGTGGTGCTCGCGCCGACGCGCAGCGTGCCGCGTTCGAGGCCGCGCAAGGCGTCGCGGTACGCATGAGCCTGGCGGTACGTATCGCGCAGCCGCTGAGCGTATTCGGCGAGCTGCGCGCCGCTTGGCGTGAGGCGAATCCCCCGGCCGTCGCGCTGGTAAAGCGGCTCGCCGAATTCCTCCTGCAACTGGCGTAACTGCCCGGACACCGCCGGTTGCGACAGATGCAGCGCCACGGCCGCGCGGCTGATGTTCAGATGCTCGGCGACGGCGGCGAACGTTATAAGCTGGTCAGGGGTCATTTCGATTAACTATCGGCTATACCGATATTTTACGTCACAAATGACGATTTTTCATATCGATATAACCAATCTAGGATTAGCCCATCGAAATCGACCGGACCCACTTCATGTCCACCCCACACCTCGCCGTCCCGCACGCCGCGCACGAATCGTCGATGCGCGGCCAGCTCAACGGCATCTTGTTCGTGGCGCTGTTCGCGGCGGCCGTGACGAGCGTCGCCTCGCTCCCCGCCATCGCCGGACTCGGCATGAGCCCGCTGATCGTCGGCATCGTCGCCGGCGCGATCTACGGCAACGCGTTGCGCGACGGCATGCCCGCCAGCTGGGCCGCCGGCGTCAACTTCTCGGCGCGCAAGCTGCTGCGCATCGCGGTCGCATTCTTCGGGCTGCGTGTCAGCCTGCAGGAAATCGCACAAGTCGGCCTCTCCGGCTTCGTCGAGTCCGTGGTGATCGTCGTCAGCACGCTCGCGCTCGGCACCTGGGCCGGCATGAAGCTCATGAAGCTCGACCGCGACACCGCCATCCTCACCGCCGCCGGCAGCGCGATCTGCGGCGCCGCCGCCGTGCTCGCGTTCGAATCGACGCTGCAATCGAAGCCGCACAAGAGCGCCATGGCCGTGGGCAGCGTCGTGCTGTTCGGCACGCTGTCGATGTTCCTCTACCCGGTTCTGAATCGCGCGGGCTGGCTGCATCTCGACACGCTCGGCGTCGGCCTCTTTTTCGGCGGCACGATCCACGAGGTCGGACAGGTGGTCGGAGCGGCCAGCAACGTGAGCGGCGAAGCCACCCACATCGCGACGATCGTCAAGATGACCCGCGTCATGCTGCTCGTGCCGGTGCTGCTCGCGCTCGGCATGTGGATCAATCGGGCGAAGAAGCCGGCCGCGCATGAAGCCGCGCACCACGCCGCCAAGCCGCGCAAGCTCGCCGTACCCTGGTTCGCGATCGGGTTTCTGGCCTGTGTCGTCGTGAACTCGCTGCATGTGCTGCCGGAGACCGCCACGCACACGGTCAACCTGATCGACACCTTCGCACTCACGATGGCGATGACGGCGCTCGGCATCGAAACGCGCGTGTCGCAGATTCGCGAAGCGGGCCCGCGCGCCCTGCTGACCGGCTTCATCCTGTATGTGTGGCTGGTCGTCGGCGGATTGGGCATCACCTGGGCGGTGGAACGCTTGTTCGCCTAAGCGATCGACGATGCAGCGCGCGCTGCCCCCAAGCCTGAAGTGCCCCGCCTCGCGCGGGGCATGCGTGTTTGTGGGGGGCGGCCGTCCGTCGGCCGGCGATCCGGGGGGCGCCCTTGCGTCGGCCGGCGATCCGGCGGGGCGCCCGCCGTCTCGAACGCTCATACTTGCCGTTGTTCGATGTGAACCCGCGATGCAAGGCATCGCACACTTCAGCGAGGACACAAGATGGCTTACGAACTCTATTACTGGGACGGCCTGCAAGGCCGCGGCGAATTCGTGCGGCTCGCGCTCGAAGAGGCGCAAGCGCCGTATGTCGACATCGCGCGCGAAGACGACGGCACCGGCGACATGCTGTCGATCATGGACAGCAAAACCGATCCGTACCCGCCGTTCGCCCCGCCCTTTCTGAAAGACGGCGACCTGATCGTCCCGCACGTTGCGAACATCCTGCTCTACCTCGGCCCGAAGCTCGGCCTCGCGCCGCTGGACGACTCGCGCTTCGTCGCGCACGGCCTGCAGCTCACGATCGCGGACATGGTGACCGAAGTCCACGACACGCATCATCCGCTTTCGAACGACCTGTATTACGAGGAGCAAAAGGACGCCGCCAAGGTGCGCGCGACCGAATTCATCGACCACCGCATCCCGAAGTTCATGCGCTACTTCGAGCGCGTGCTCAAGCTGAATCCGCACGGCGACGGCCACCTGGTGGGCGACGCGCTGACCTACGTGGATTTGTCGATGTTCCAATTGATCGACGGGCTGTTCTACGCATTTCCGCGAGCGACGAAGCGTTTCGGCGAGCACTACCCGCGCCTCGCCGCCCTGCACGACGCCGTGATGGCGCGTCCGAATATCGCCGCGTATCTCGCGTCGGACCGGAGGCTGTCGCACAACGAGTCGTGCATCTTCCGCCACTACCCGGAACTCGACAAAGCCGCCCACTGACCTGGCGCGCACAGCCACACCCAGGCCCGCCCAGCCGCGTCTGCCCGAACGGAGAAAACGCCGATACCGCATTCGACCCCTAGCCCGGTGCTATCCTTGCGCTCGCCCCGGAACCCATAACGATCCCCGCCTCAAGCCGTGCTTTCATTCCTGCTCCGCCTGCGCACCCGCGCCAAAGAACTGTTCCGCTTGTCCGACGCGCACACGATGCTCGTCTGGTCCGTGATCGTCGGCGTGCTGGGCGCCTTGGCGACCATCGCGTTTCGCCAGGGCATCGACTTCTTTCAATGGCTGTTCGTCGGCAAGATCGGCAGCTTCGTCGAGATGGCGCGCGAGCTGCCGTGGACCGTGCGCATCTGGCTGCCGGCCGCCGGCGGCCTCTTGGCCGGCTGTGCGCTCTTGATCGCGCGCCGCGGCGCCGACAAGAAAGCGAACTCCGACTACATGGAAGCGATCGCGATCGGCGAAGGCATCGTGCCGGTCTGGCAGAGCCTGTGGCGCAGCATCTCGTCGCTGTTCACGATCGGCTTCGGCGGCTCGATCGGGCGCGAAGGGTCGATGGTGCAACTGGCCGCGCTCGCCGCGTCGGCGGTAGGACGCGTCGTGCACTTCGATCCCGCGCGGCTGCGCCTGCTCGTCGCGTGCGGCGCGGCGGCCGGCATCACGTCGGCGTATAGCGCGCCGATCGCCGGTGCGTTCTTCGTCACCGAGATCGTGCTCGGCTCGATCGCGATGGAGAGCTTCGGGCCGATCGTCGTCTCGTCGGTCGTCGCCAACATCACGATGCGCGAATTCACAAGCTACAAGCCGCCGTACCAGATGCCGGTGTTCCCGGCGATCACCGGCGTCGAGGTGCTGCTGTTCGTGGCGCTCGGCTTGCTGTGCGGTGCGGCCGCGCCGCAGTTCCTGCACCTGCTCGACGCCACCAAGAAACAATTCAAGCGCCTGCCCGTGCCGCTGCCGCTCCGGCTCGCGCTCGGCGGTCTCGTGGTCGGCGTGATCTCGGTATGGGTGCCCGAGGTGTGGGGCAACGGCTATAGCGTCGTCAACCACATCCTTCATTCGCCGTGGACCTGGACCGCGCTCGTCACCGTGCTCGTCTTCAAGCTGATCGCGACGGCCGCGACCGTCGGCTCGGGCGCGGTCGGCGGCGTGTTCACGCCGACGCTCTTCGTCGGCGCGACCTTCGGCTCGCTCTTCGGCCTCGTCGTGCACGCGATCTGGCCGCACGCCACGTCGGAGCCCTTCGCGTATGCGATGGTCGGCATGGGCGCGTTCCTCGCCGGGGCGACGCAGGCCCCGCTGATGGCGATTTTGATGATCTTCGAGATGACGCTCAGCTATCAGGTCGTGCTGCCGCTGATGCTCTCATGCGTCGTCGCGTACTTCGTGGCGCGCGCGATCGGCAAGACGTCGATGTACGAGATCACGCTGCGCCGCCTCGAAGACGAGCAAGAGCGCCTGCGGCTGCGCTCGCTGCTGTTGCGCGAACTCGTCAAGCCGGCCGACACCGTTGTGCCGCTCACCGCGAGCGTGAACGAGATGACGCGCATCTTCCTCGAATACCCCGTGAAGTACCTGTATGTCACCAACGATGCCGGGTGCTTTCTCGGCGTCGTCGCGCTGAAGGACATCACGTCCGATTTGCTCGACAAACGCGACACCGCCGAGCGCACCGCCGCCGATTACCTCCAGCAGCAATTCGACGTGCTCACGCCCGACATGCCGATCGGCGACGCGCTGCAGCATTTCATGGCGTTCCAGGGAGAGCGGCTGCCGGTGATCGAAAGCGCGTCCGAGCCGAAGCTCGTCGGCGCGGTCTACAAGACGGCGCTGCTCGACGCCTACCGTCGGATGAATCCGGCGTTCTGAGCCTGTCGCACGGGACAGCGCTCGCCGCCCCGCCCACACTTTTTCCCGAACCGCTCCAAGCCGGACGTGCGCCCTCGCGGCGCCGCATCTGGCGCCGCCAAGACCTCGCCATCGCCGCTGCGCGCGATGGCAAAGCGTGGCATATTTTCTACAATTGATTCAGAGCGCCCCAGACCTGGCCTGGCGCTGCGCGCGCTGCCAGTCAATCATCTCGTCGGAGCGAAGATGAGCGAACCTTCCCTCGATGCCGTGCGCCGCGATCACGCCGGCTGGATCTTTGTCCATATCGAAGGCGAACCCTACGACCGTGGCGAACAGCACGGCCAGCTCCTCGCAACCGAGATACGGAACGCGATCCACACGGCCAAGTATTTGGCGCGCTGGGATACGGGCGAAGATTTCGAAACGTTCACGAAAGCCGCGGTCGCTCAATTCGCGCCCAAGCTCGACACCGAATTCGCCGACGAAATTCAAGGCATCGCCGACGGCGCGAAGCTGCGCTTCGACGAAGTGCTGGCCTGGAACGGCTACATGGACTTGCTGCAAAGCTGGTGGCCGAGCCAGGCTGCCGCGCGCGATCCGCGGCTCGGCATCAAGCCGTGGCGCGGCCGGCGCGGGCATCATTGCAGTGCGTTCATCGCCACCGGCAGCGCGACGCGCGACGGCCGCATCGTGATGGCGCACAACTCGTGGGACCGCTACGCCGCGGGCGACGCGTTCAACGTCGTGTTCGACATCGTTCCCGAGGCGGGCCACCGCATTCTGATGCAGGGCCTGCCCGGCTGTATTTCGAGCCTGACCGATTTCTGGATCACGTCGGCCGGCCTCATGATCACCGAGACGACGATCTCGAACTTCGCCGGCTACAACGCGGCGGGCGCGCCCGAGTTCTACCGTTCGCGCCGCGCGACGCAATACGCGAACAGTATCGGCGACTGGTGCGAGATGTTCGCGATCTCGAATAACGGCGGCTACGCGAACAGCTGGCTGCTCGGCGACTGGAAGACGGGCGAGATCGCGCGCTACGAACTCGGCCTGCACTACTCCGGATTCGAAAGCACGAAGGACGGTTTCTATAGCGGCTACAACACCGCGACAGATCTGAAGATCCGCAATCAGGAATGCATCGGCGAAGGCGAGGATTACACGGACGTGCGTAAAAACGGCGCGCGGCGCCTGCGCTTCATGCAACTGGCGGAACTGCATCACGGCAAGATCGACATGGATCTCGCCAAGGAGATGATCGCCGACCATCACGACGTCTATCTCGATCGCGCCGACAACCCGTGCTCGCGCACGATTTGCGGGCACCTCGAGCTCGACGACGCGCGCTTCGGCGGCTCGGACCAAGGTCCGTTCAACCCGTGGGGCGCGAACGACGGCAAGGTGGTCGATAGCGAAATGGCGCGCGGCCTGGCCTTCTGGGCGCGCTGGGGACATCCCTGCGGGCGGCCGTTCGACGCACAGGCGTTCATGAAACGGCATCCGCAATGGAACTGGCTCAACGGTTATATGCGCGACCGGCCGTCGTGGCCGTGGGCGCGTTTTGAGGTGCTGCGTTAGACCCGCGTTAGACGTTAGGCGCGGCGTATGCTGCCGGTGTGGCACCGGCGGTGGCGTATAGAGAAGGAGGTCGAGCGATGAAAATCTCGACAGTGACAGCCATGGCATTGCTCTCGGCATCCTGCTTCGCGGCACCGGTTCACACGACCGCGCTCGACAGCCTGACCGCGCGGGACGCCGCGCTCGCCTTACGCGCCAACTCCGCCCCCGTCGCGCCTCCCGCTCCCGGCGTGAGCGCCGTCGCGATCCGGCCGGACGGCTGGGCCCGCATCACGCTGCCGAAGCCGACCGGGCTCGCGCACAAGTTCGCCGCGCATGAGCGGCAGGCGCAGACCTGAAGCGCTTGCCCGCGCCGCCAGAGAGGATGGGACCGCGACATGACCAAAAAATCGAAGATCCCGACCGAAGCGATCGACCTGCAGATCGCGGATGTCTTGCGCGCCGTGCCTTACCCGGCCAACAAAGACCAGCTCGTGGAGATCGCTCGCGACGCGGGCGCGAGCAACGAGCTGCTGTCGATTCTCGATGGGCTGCCCGAGCAGGACTATGCGGACATCGAATCGGTCGCGCGGTTGATCGGCAGCAACTATGGCCCGGGTGTCAGCGTTTGAAAGGCGCTCAAGCCGGATTGCGCCCGAACACCACTCTCGCGAAGAACCCGGCCAGCACCGATTCCATCAGCTCGGCCGTCACATGCTGCGGGTCGGAAAGATAAAGCGCTTGCACGCCGTCGCACAGGCCCATGAGCCCGATCGCAAGCGTTTCGGCCGGCAGCGGCAGCGGCGTGCCCACGCGCTCGGAGAACGCCCGGATATAGCTCGACATCTCCTCGCGCTTCTCATGCATGAATGCGTTGAAGCGCGTGCGGAACTTCGCGTCGCGGCTCGCTTGCAGCTTCGCCTCGCCCCATAGCAGGAAGCACTTGTTGTCGCGAAAGAGCTGGCTGTAATAGGTCAGCACGTTCGCTTCCATCTGCTCGCGCGTGGCCCCTTCGACGAAGATGTCTTCCAGTTCCGATTGCATCCGCTCGTGATCGATTCGGAGCAATTCGAGCAGCACCTCCGGCTTGCCGCGGAAATTCGAATAGAACGCGCCACGCGTGTAGCCAGCCGCAGCGGCAATATCTTCCACGCTCGCGGCGACGTATCCCTTCTTCGTGAAGACGGTCAAGGCAGCATCGAGCAGACGCTGGCGCGTCTGGTCCTTGCTCTGTTCGCGGGTCAATCGTTTTCGTGTCATGGGCAAATTTTACATCGTCGCCACACGGATTCACTTTTGCATTCAGATACAAGTATGTATTAGAATCCACTTTGTATTTTGAGACAAGGGGTGCGCAGCGTTTGAAACGCTTACTGCAAGCCTCTGCGGCAAAGCCCAGCGGCTTGCCGAACCCGTTCGCTTCGCCGCTTTCGTCATTTCGTCATTTCGTAAGCCATGGTGTCACTGTGAATCGTCCCAGCCTTCACGCATCACCCGCGGTGCGCATGCCAATCCGCCCGTCTCGCCATTCGGGTCGTACCGACCACTCCGATCCCTCGTTCGCCAGCCGTATCCGCTTAGGCGGCATGGCGCTCGCGCTGTGCGGCGCGATGGCCCTCGCCGGGTGCCATCAGACGGAAGCGACCGCGACGGCGCCGCGCCCGGTCGTCGCCGTCGCCGTGCATCCGGATGGACGCCCGGCGCTCGCGTCGCTGCCCGGCGCAGTCGATGCGCGCTATTCCACGCCGCTCTCGTTTCGCGTCGCGGGCAAGATCGTCGAGCGGCAAGTGCGTCTCGGCGATACCGTGAAGGCCGGGCAGATCGTCGCCCGCCTCGACCCGGAAGACTTGCAAAAGAGCGTCGCCAATACACAGGCGCAGCTCGACGGTGCGCAGCACCAACTCGTCTACGCCAAGCAGCAGCTCGATCGCGACACCGCGCAGGCGCAGGAAAAGCTGATCGCGCCCGCCCAGCTCGAGCAGACGCAGAATGCGTACGCGGCCGCCTCGGCGCAGCGCGATCAAGCGCAGCAGCAGCTCGCGCTCGCGAAGAACCAGTTGCAGTACGCGACGCTCGCCGCGGACCACGCGGGCGTCATCACCGCCGAAGACGCCGATACGGGGCAGAACGTGTCATCGGGTCAGGCCGTCTACCATCTCGCGTGGTCGGGCGATATCGACATCGTCTGCGACGCGCCGGAAAGCGCACTCGCCGCGCTCGCGGTCGGCCGCACGGCGACCATCACACTGCCCGCGCTGCCCGGCAAACGCTTCACCGCGCGCGTGCGTGAAGTGTCGCCCGCAGCCGATCCGCAAAGCCGCACCTATCGCACGAAACTCACGCTCGAAGCGCCGGGCCCCGATGTGCGGCTCGGCATGACCGCCGATGTCGCGTTCGATGGCGTGACGAACGACACGCATCCGTACACCCTCCCCGCCACCGCCCTCTTTCACGACAGCACCGATCCGGCTGTGTGGATCGTTCGCCCGGGCGACGGCACGCTCGAACTGCGCCGCGTGCAAGTCGTGCGCTACGACGAGCGCACGGTCTCGGTCTCCGCAGGCTTGAACGACGGCGACCGCGTCGTGCTGCAAGGCGTGCACACGGTCAGCGCCGGAGAAAAAGTGCGCGTGATGGCGCCGCTCCATCCCGAGGACTTCGCATCATGAGCACAGTGGATCGCGAAGGCCCGGACGAGCGGGCCGGCCCGCTTGCACACGCGAGCGACGAAGAAGGCCGCTTCAATCTGTCGGCGTGGGCGCTCAGGCATCAGGCGCTCGTGATCTTCCTGATCACGCTCGCGACTGTGTTCGGCATCCTCGCCTACACGCGGCTCGCGCAATCGGAAGATCCGCCGTTCACGTTCCGCGTGATGGTGATCCAGACCTTCTGGCCCGGCGCCACCGCGCGCCAGATGCAGGACCAGATCACCGACCGCATCGGCCGCAAGCTGCAGGAAACGCCGAACATCGATTTTCTGCGCAGCTACTCGCGCCCGGGCGAATCGCTGATCTTCTTCAACATGAAGGATTCGGCGCCCGCCAAGGACGTGCCCGACACCTGGTACCAGGTGCGCAAGAAGGTCGGCGACATCGCCCAGACCTTGCCCGCCGGCGTCCAGGGGCCGTACTTCAACGACGAGTTCGGCGACGTCTACACCAACATCTACACGCTCGAAGGCGACGGCTTCTCTCCCGCGCAACTGCACGACTACGCGGACGAACTGCGCACGGTGTTCCTGCGCGTGCCGGGCGTCGCGAAGGTCGACTATTTCGGCGACCCGAACCAGCGCATCTACATCGAGGTCTCGAACACGCGGCTGACGCGCCTGAACATCTCGCCGCAACAGCTCGCGCAAGCGATCAACGCGCAGAACGCCGTGGCGCCCGCGGGCACGCTCACGACCTACGACGACCGCGTGTTCGTGCGCCCGAGCGGCCAGTTCAAGGACGTCAACGCGCTCGCCGACACGCTCATCACGATCAACGGCCGCTCGTTCCGTCTCGGCGACATCGCGACGATCAAGCGCGGCTACGACGACCCGCTCTCGACCCAAATGCGCTTCGAAGGCAAAGCGGTGCTCGGCATCGGCCTCACGATGCAGCCGGGCGGCGACGTGATCCGGCTCGGCAAGGCGCTCGACGCTCAGGCCGCCGAGCTGCGCGCGCATCTGCCCGCGGGGCTCAAACTGGTCGAAGTGTCGAGCATGCCGCACGCGGTCTCGAACTCGGTCGACGACTTTCTCGAAGCGGTCGCCGAGGCGGTGGGGATCGTGCTGATCGTGAGTCTCGTGTCGTTGGGGGTGCGTACCGGGATGGTCGTCGTGATCTCGATTCCGGTCGTGCTCGCCGTCACCGCGCTCTGCATGTACCTGTTCGATATCGGCCTGCACAAGGTCTCGCTCGGCACGCTCGTGCTCGCGCTCGGCCTCTTGGTCGACGATGCCATCATCGCGGTCGAGATGATGGCGGTGAAGCTCGAACAAGGCTGGAAACGCACGCGCGCCGCGGCATACGCCTACACGAGCACCGCGTTTCCGATGCTGACGGGCACGCTCGTCACGGTGTCGGGCTTTTTGCCGATCGCGCTTGCCAAGTCGAGCACCGGCGAGTACACGCGCTCGATCTTCGAGGTGTCGGCGATCGCGCTGATCGCCTCGTGGTTCGCGGCCGTCGTGCTGATTCCGCTGCTGGGCTATCACCTGCTGCCCGAGCGCAAGAAAGCCGCGCATGAGCCCGACGATCACGAGCATGACATCTACGACACGCGCTTCTACCGGCGTCTGCGCGGTTGGATCTCGTGGTGCATCGAGCGGCGCTTCGTCGTGCTCGCGATCACCGTCACGCTCTTCATCGTCGCGCTCGCCGGCTTCACGCTGGTGCCGCAGCAGTTCTTCCCGAGCTCGGACCGCCCCGAATTGCTGGTCGACGTGCGGCTGCCCGAGGGCGCCTCGTTCGACGCGACCCTGCGCCAAGCCCAACGCATCGAAACGACGCTCAAAGGCCGCCCCGAGATCGATCACTTCGTCGACTTCGTCGGCACCGGCGCGCCGCGTTTCTACTTGCCGCTCGATCAGCAGCTCACGCAGCCGAACTTCGCGCAATTCGTGATCACCGCGAAATCCGTCGAGGAGCGCGAAAAGCTCGCGCGCTGGCTCGACACGACGCTGCGCGACAACTTCCCGGCCATCCGCACGCGTTTGTCGCGGCTCGAAAACGGCCCGCCGGTCGGCTATCCGGTGCAGTTCCGCGTGAGCGGCGACGATATCGCCACGGTGCGCTCGATTGCCGAGAAAGTCGCGGCGACCATGCGCGCGGACCACCGCACGACGGGCGTCCAGTTCGACTGGGACGAGCCCGCGGAACGCTCGGTGCGCTTCGAGATCGATCAGAAGAAGGCGCGCGAAGTGGGCGTGACGTCGGAAGACGTGTCGAGCTTCCTTGCGATGACGCTCTCGGGCTACACGGTCACGCAATACCGCGAGCGCGACAAGCTGATCAGCGTCGACTTGCGCGCGCCGAAGACCGAGCGGGTCGATCCGTCGCATCTCATGAACCTCGCGATGCCCACGCCGAACGGGCCCGTGCCGCTCGGCTCGCTCGGCCACCTTCGCGACGATCTCGAATACGGCGTGATCTGGGAACGCGATCGCCAGCCGACGATCACGGTGCAGTCCGACGTGCTCGGCAAAGCCCAAGGCATCGACGTGACCAAGAGCCTCGATCATGCGCTCGCGCCTGTGCGCGCCGCGCTGCCGCTCGGCTACCGGATCGAGATCGGCGGCTCGGTCGAGGAAAGCGCCAAGGGCCAGACGTCGATCAACGCCCAGATGCCGCTGATGGTGATCGCCGTGCTGACGCTCCTGATGATCCAGTTGCAGAGCTTCGCGCGTGTGATGATGGTCGTGCTGACCGCGCCGCTCGGGCTCATCGGCGTGGTCGCCACGCTGCTGCTCTTCGGCAAGCCGTTCGGCTTCGTCGCGATGCTCGGCGTGATTGCGATGTTCGGGATCATCATGCGCAACTCGGTGATTCTCGTCGACCAGATCGAGCACGACATCCGCGACGGCCACCAGCGCTTCGACGCGATCGTCGGCGCGACAGTGCGGCGCTTCCGCCCGATCACGCTGACGGCCGCCGCCGCGGTGCTGGCGCTGATTCCGCTGCTGCGCTCGAACTTCTTCGGCCCGATGGCGACCGCGCTGATGGGCGGCATCACGAGCGCGACCGTGCTCACGCTGTTTTATCTGCCGGCGTTGTACGCGGCGTCGTTCAGGGTGCGGCGCGACGAGCGCGATCCGCCCACGTCGCCCACCGCGCACACGGGGAATTGATCATGAAAAATATTCGACGCGATTCTGGCGAACGATCCCAAGCGTTGCGGGCTGTCGCGCTTAGAACGTCTACGGCGCGCACGGCCGTCACCGTCGCCGCATCGGCGGCCGCGCTCGCCCTGGCGGCCTGCTCGTTCGGCCCTTCCGGCGAACCGCCCGCCATGCCCTCGCCTGCGCACTACGGCGCCGAAGCGCAGCCCGTACAGACGGTCGCGGCTCAAGGCGTCGCGCAACGCTTCGAAACGGGCGCTCAGCCCGTGCCCGAATGGTGGCGCTTGTACCAGTCGGACGCGCTCGATGCGCTCGTCGACGAGGGCCTGCGCAACAGCCCGACGCTCGCCGCCACCGACAAGCTCCTCGCGTCCGCGCACGAGCAATTGCGCGCGCAAATCGGCAGCAACCTCCTGCCGCAGATCGACCTCGGCGGGCAAGCCACGCGCCAGCGCGCGCTCGCCATTCCCGAAGCCGGTCCGCAGACGTTTCTCTACAACGTGTTCGCCGGGCAGATCCAGACGCACTACACGTTCGATATCTTCGGCGCGGCGCGCTTGGCCAACGCGGCGCTCGGCGCGCGCGTGGACCAGCAGGCGTATCAGCTCGATGCCGCGCGGCGCGCGCTCGCGGCCAACATCGTGACCGCCGCGATCAACGCCGCGGCGCTGCATGCGCAGATCGACACGACCGAACGGCTCGTCACCCTGGCGAACGAACAGGCCCAGGATGCGCAACGGCGCTACGCGCTCGGCTCGCTCGCGCATGCCGACGCGCTGAACGTCCAGCAAAGCGCACTGTCGCTCGCAGCGACCCTGCCGGGGCTGCGTCAGCAGCTGGCCTCGACGCGCCATGCGCTCGCCGTCCTGCTTGGCCGCACGCCCGATGCCGCGCCGCCCGATCTCGACCTCGCGAGCCTCGCTTTGCCCGAACAGGTGCCGGTCGTCGTGCCGTCGGACTTGCTGCGCACGCGGCCCGATATCCAGGCGGCCGATGCGGCGCTCAAAGGCGCGGCAGCCGATGTCGGCGTGGCGACGGCACAGATGTTTCCGAGCCTGTCGCTGACGGCATCGATGGGGCAAGCTGGGTTCAGTTGGCCGGTCGCGCTCTCGGGCGCCGGGGCGATCTGGAGCATCGGCGGGTCGCTCACGCAGCCGATCTTCCACGGCGGCGCCCTGCTCGCGCAGCGGCGCGCGGCCGTCGACACCTACGACGCCACGGTGCTGCAGTACAAGCAGACGGTGCTATCGGCATTCGAGAATGTGGCGGACACGCTCGCGTCGCTCGAACACGACGCGCAGGCACTCGACGCGTCGAGCGCGGCAGCCCGCGCCGCGCGGCAAGCCTACGACGAAACCGCCGCGCGCTACCGGCTCGGCGCCGTGCCGATTTCGACGGCGCGCTCGGGCGAGCAGCAATACCAGAACGCGCGGCTCGATGAAATTCGCTATATGAGCGCGCGCTTGAGCGACACGGCGGCGCTATTTCAGGCGATGGGTCAGCCGCCCGCGAGCCGTGCCGACGCGGGTAAAAGTCCGGCGAAAGGTTGAATCTGCCTGGGAAGTTGCGGAAGTCTTGACGTTGCCGCTTTCGGCGTGTTCGCCGAAAGCGGCAACCCGCCCGTCAGGCGACTTCGAGTTGCGCCAAGGCCCGCTCTTCGGCCATGCGCCGTTTCTCCGCGCGCAGCATGTAGTAGTTGATGCCCACCACGCCGATCGTCACGACGATGATGAACAGCGTCGCAAGCGCGTTCATCTCGGGATTGAGCCCCAAGCGCACGCGCGAGAACACGACGAGCGGCAGCGTCGTCGACCCGGGCCCCGACAAAAACGCGGACAGCACCAGATCGTCGATCGACAGCGTGAACGACAACAGCCACCCGGACACGAGCGCCTGCGAGATCAGCGGCAGCGTGATCGCGAAGAACACCTTGAGCGGCGTGGCGCCGAGATCGAGCGCTGCCTCTTCCAACGACGGGTTCAAGTCCCGCACGCGCGACTGCACGATGATCGCAACGTACGAGATACAGAGCATCACGTGCCCGATCCAGATCGTGACGATCCCGCGGCCTTCGGGCCAGCCGAGCCACTTGCCCATTTCGATGAAGAGCAGCAGCAGCGAAATGCCCTGGATCACCTCGGGAATCACGAGCGGCGCGTTGATCATGCCCGTGTAGAGCGTGAAGCCGCGAAAGCGCCCCATGCGCGCAAGCACGAAACCGGCCCACGTCCCGATGATCACCGACGCAAACGCCGTCAGCAAGCCGATGCGCAGCGACAGCCATGCCGCGGCGATCAGTTCGTCGTCGGTGAGCAGCGCCTCGTACCAGCGCGTCGAGAATTGCGTCCAGACCGTGACGAGTTGCGACTCGTTGAACGAGTAGACGATCAGGCTGAGGATCGGGATGTACAGGAATGCAAAGCCGATGCCGAGCGCGACGACTTGCAGAGTGCGATTCGGTTTGATCATCGGCGTTCTTCCATTTGCTTGGCTTGGAAGTGCTGGAACATCGCCATCGGCACGAGCAGCAGCAGCACCATCGCGCACGTGACCGCCGAAGCCATCGGCCAGTCCGCGTTGTTGAAGAACTCATTCCACATCACGCGGCCGATCATCAGCGTGTTCGCGCCGCCGAGCAACTCCGGAATCACGTACTCGCCCACCGCCGGAATGAACACGAGCAGGCAGCCCGCGATGATCCCGTTCTTCGAGAGCGGCAGCGTGATCGCCACGAACGCCTTCCACGGCTTGGCGCCGAGGTCGTAGGCGGCCTCGAGCAGCGTGAGGTCCATCTTCACGAGGTGCGCGTAAAGCGGCATCACGAGAAACGGCAGATACGAATAGACCATGCCGATATAGACCGCCGCGTTCGTGTGATAGAGCTCGATCGGCTGGTGGACGATGCCCGTCCACATCAGGAAGTTGTTCAGCAAGCCGTTGTTCTTCAGGATGCCGATCCACGCGTACACGCGAATCAGGAACGACGTCCAGAACGGCAGCATCACGGCCATCATCAGGATGTTGCGCGTCGACGGATTCGAGCGGGCGATGTAGTACGCCATCGGATAGCCGAGCAGCAGACACAGGAGCGTCGTGATCGCCGCCACGACGACCGAGTTCACGTAGGTCGCGAAGTAGAGGCTGTCGCTCAGCAGGAACGCGTAGTGCGCGATGTTGAGTGAAATCTGCACGACGCCGTTCTGGATCGCGACGAGCTCCGTGTAAGGCGGAATCCCGAGCTGCAGCTCGGCGAAGCTGATCTTGAGGACGAGCAGGAACGGCACGAAGAAAAACAGCAGCAGCCAGATGAACGGCCCGGCCACGACAGCCGTGCTGCCCGTCAGCTTGAAGCGCCGCGCCGGCCACATCAGCAGTGAATTCAGAGCGCTTTTCATGCCGTCAGCACCACGCCTGCCGAGGCGCTCCAGCGCACGTAGATTTCGTCGCCCCAGGTCGGCGATTCGATTTCGGTGAGCGCGAGGCTCGACACGTTGGCGATCACGATTTTGCCCGAGTCGAGCTTGACGTGATAGAGCGAGTAGCCGCCCATGTACGCGACGTTCGAGATCGTGCCGTGCCCCCAGTTGAACGCGCCCTCGGGCGGCTTGCGCGTGAGCGCGATGCGCTCCGGACGCACCGAGATCGTGACGGGCATGCCGAGCGGACCCGTGATGCCATGGTTCACGTAAAGACGCGTCGACAATTCGGGGGTCTCGACGAACACGTGATCCGGCTCGTCCTCGACGACGTGGCCGTCAAACAGATTCGTCGAGCCGATGAATTCGGCCGAGAAGCGCGAGTTCGGAAATTCGTAGACTTCGTGCGGCGTACCGAGCTGCACGATCTCGCCTTCGCTCATGACCGCGAGACGGTTCGCCATCGTCATCGCTTCTTCCTGATCGTGCGTGACCATGATGCAGGTGACGCCGACCTTGTCGAGAATGTTGACGAGCTCGATCTGCGTGCGTTGGCGGATTTGCTTGTCGAGCGCGGACATCGGCTCGTCGAGCAGCAGCAGCTTCGGGCGTTTGACGAGCGAGCGCGCGAGCGCGGCGCGCTGCTGCTGCCCGCCCGAGAGCTGATGCGGCTTGCGCTTGGCGAAGCGTCCCATCTGCACGAGATCGAGCGCGACCTGCACACGGTCCTTCAACTCCGCTTTCGGCACGCCTTCCTGCTTCAAGCCGAACGCGACGTTCGCTTCGACCGTCATGTGCGGAAAGAGCGCGTAAGACTGGAACATCATGTTGACCGGCCGGCGGTACGGCGGCATCTGCGCGAGATCCTCGCCGTCGATCAGGATCTTGCCCGAGGTGGCCGTCTCCAGGCCCGCGAGCATCCGCAACAAGGTCGACTTGCCGCAGCCCGAACTGCCGAGCAAGGCGAACAGCTCCCCCTTCTGAACCGACAAATTGACGTTCTTGACGGCAAATGTCTCGCCGAACTTCTTCACGACGTCGACGATCTGCACGAAGTTGTCCGCCGCCACCGGGGCGGGAGATTTGGCGAAGGACGGCGTGCCGGTCCCTGCCAGCGCGCTCGATTGGTCACTCATGATCTGCTGCTTCACTCCACACGTTTGACGAACAAAGCCCCCGGTCGGCACCGAGGGCTTCATGACTGCATGCCGGCATTGCGGCTAGTTGCCTAGCAGCCCAATCAGCGGCCCGACTTGAACTCCGTCCACAGCCGCGTTTCGAGCCGCTGGATTTCCGGCGGCAGCGGTTTCAGCAAGAACAGCGTCTTGATGACGTCCGGGCTCGGATACACGGCCGGATCGTTCGCCACGTCCTTGTCGACGTACTTGCGCGCTTCCATGTTCACGCTCGGGTAGTACACCGCGTTCGTGATCGCGGCGTGGACCTGCGGTGTCTCGATGTAGTTGATCCACTGGAGCGCGGCGTCCTTGTGCGCGGCGTCCTTCGGAATGACCATCACGTCGAACCAGACCGGCGCACCGCCCTTCGGGACGTAGTACTCGATCTTGTAGGCCTTCTTCGCCTCGATCGCGCGGTGCTTCGCGATCACGACGTCGCCCGACCAGCCGTATGCGAAGCAGATGTCGCCGCCAACCAGGTCGTTGATATAGCCCGACGAGTTGAACTGCGTGATGTACGGACGGATTTTCTTCATCATCGCGAGCGCCGCGCGATAGTCGTCCGGGTTCGTGCTGTTCGGGTCCTTGCCGATGTAGTGCAGCGCGGCCGAGAAGACCTGGTCGGGCGCGTCGAGCACCGAGACGCCGCACGTCTTCAGCTTCGAGAGGTACTCTGGCTTGAAGAGGATGTCCCAGTTGTCGAGCGGCACATTGTTGCCGAGAACCTGCTGGGCCTTCGTTACGTTATAGCCGAGGCCCGTCGTGCCGTATGCCCAGGGCACCGCGTACTTGTTGCCCGGGTCCGCGCCGGCGACGAGCGACATCAACGACGGGTCGAGATACTTGAGGTTGGGCAGCTTCGATTTGTCGAGCGGCTGGAAGATGTTCGCGGCGATCTGCTTGCCCGCGTAGTTGCTCGTCGGCACGACGATGTCGTAGCCCGAATTGCCGGTCAGAAGTTTGGCTTGCAGCGTGTCGTCGCTGTCGTAGTTGTCGTATTTGACCTTGATGCCGGTTTGCTTCTCGAAGTTCGGAATCGTGTCCTTGGCGATGTAGTCCGACCAGTTGTACACGTTCAGTTGCGTATCCTTCGCGCTTGCCGTCAAGGCCGCGGTCGCGCACAACGCCGCTGCTGCCAGTTGTGCCGCCATTTTTACGTTCATTCGCTTCTCCATCCCGATCGAACCGGGTCGACTCCACACCCTTGCCCGTGCTGCCGCTTTGCGCCTGCCGCTTATTGGCACGTTGCTACCGCCTGCCAACCGCGAAGCGGGCAGCCCCCCTTTGAAACATCGAAAACTACCATTAAATATCGTGCTTTTTGAAAAAAACGCCAAGTTGTCGCGCAAAGGGTACAGCGCTTGGCAGCCATGGCCGCCTAACAGGCTTCTTACGCGCGCTTGGCGCTTCGCCCCAAGGCGAAACCGGCGCAATTTTATCGGGTTATCGCCGGCTGTCTATCATCCAAAAAAGACATCGGGTCGAGAAGCCGCAATTTGGGGCGGAATTGGACGCCAGCCGGGCGTGAGACGGACGCCGGGCGCCATGAAATAGGCTCGATACCTTCGGTTCGCTTTCATCGCCGCCGGACGCTGCCGCGCATGCGTTAACATGGCGATCTTCCCGGTCTCCGGTCTCGAATGAAAGGTCCTCGATGCCATCCAACCTCCATGCCCTACCCGACAGCCCGTGCATCGGCGTCTGCTCGACGCTCTTCGACGAAGTCTGCAAGGGGTGCGGGCGCACCGCCGCCGAAGTGTCGAATTGGGTTTTCCTGAGCGACGAAGAAAAGCGCGCGGTGTGGGAGCGCATCGAGCGCGAAGGCACGGCCATGCGGTTTCAGTACGACAAGCTCTGAAACCCGGCGCCGAAAAACGAAGCCCCGCGCATCGGCTCTCGATGGCCAATGAGCGGGGCTTTCCTATTGCGGGCACCGTGTGTCGCGAAGGCGTCGAATTTCGATGCCTTCGCGACGCGTGACAGATGATGGGGTCTCCTCTGCGCCCGGTGTCGCTACGCTTCGTCTAGAACTTCATGCCGACGCCAACGCCGACGATCACCGGATCGATATGCAGCGTGCCGAGGTTCGTGTCTCCGAGCGTCGCATTGGTGCGCATCCAGATCTTCTTGACGTCCAGATTGACGAACAGGTTCTTTGCGACCTGGACGTCGACACCGGCCTGCAGTGCCGGGCCGAAGCTGCTGCGCGTCACTTGAATGCCTTGATCGCCGACGTGGAGCCCGTCGTTATAGAAGTACGTGTAGTTCACGCCCGCACCGAGATACGGACGAATCTTGCCCGCATGGTTGAAGTGATATTGCAGCAGGAGCGTCGGCGGCAGCACGTTCACGCCGCCTAGATTGCCGAGCGCCGTCGAGGTCAACTGATGCCGCGAGGTGGCGAGAATCAGCTCGATGCCGATCGCATCGCGAATCATGTAGGTGAAGTCGAGTTCGGGAACGATCGCGTTGTTCACTTCGACGCCGAGCCCTTCCATGGCGTCGCTCTTGCTGATGTTCGGCTGAATACTGATCCCGCGCACTCGCGCGAGGATATCGCCCTGATAGATGCCGTCGCCATTCGACGCGGCATTGGCGATCGCCGGCGCTGCGACGACACAGGCTGCGCACAACGCCGCGCGTAACCACTTGTTCATGACTTCTTCTCCGTTGTCGTATTGAGATCGGGTCAATTTTCCTGACAGAACGGAGTGGTCACGTTGATTTCGGTCAAGGGCGAAATGATGCGTCACGCGCGCATTGACCTCGATCAATCCGACCTGACGAGCTCGACTTAGCTCAGTGCGTATGCGCAACGGTTTTCGACGGCCGGCCGCGCAACACCAGTCATTAGCAGTTCCAATAGATCGTGCACGCTGCGAATCGCGCGGCCGAACGGCAACGCCTCGCGTCCGCGGAAGAACAGACCGTTGTTGACGTCGCCGCGCAGCGCCGCCGCGAGGCGCGTATCGATGCAGAAGTGGCCGAACTTCTCGATCCCGTCGCGCAAGCCGCACACCGACAGACATTCGAGCGCGGTCGGACACGCGTTCTTGACCAAGCCGATCTTGTTGCGGATGCGCGCCTCGTTGCGCAGATAGCGATCGAGCCACGGCGTCCTCACCGCGCGCGCCGGCAGGCCGGTCACGCTCACGAATTCGACGATGTCCTCGGGGGTCGCGTCGGCGAGCACGCGCTTGAAGTTCGGGTGTGCGTCGCCCTCCTGCGTCACGGCGAACGGCGTGCCGAGCTGCACGCCGTTCGCGCCTGCCGCGAGGCACGCGCGCACCGCTTCATGGCTGTTGATGCCGCCGGCGACGATGAGCGGAATGTCCGCGCGCGAAAGACCGAGCGATTCGATCGTCTGCGTCGTCTCTTCGATCACGCGCGCGAAACCGAAGCGCGCGTCGTTCATGTCGGCGAGATCGGTCACCCCAAGGTGGCCGCCCGCCAATGCCGGATGCTCGATCACGATGGCGTCGGGCAAGCGGTTCTTCTTCATCCACTTCTTGAGCACGAGCGCGATGCCTCGGCTGTCCGACAGGATCGGGATCAGCGCAATCTCGTGTCCCTGCGTCAGATCGGGCAGATCGAGCGGCAGGCCCGCGCCCATCACGATCGCGTCGGCGCCATGCTCGCAGGCGGTGCGGACGTAATCCGCGTGAGCGCGCACGGCCTTCATCACGTTGACGGCAATCATGCCGCGCTCTTCGGCCAGTGCCTTCGCCGCGCGAATCTCGCGCTCGAGCGCAATCAGGTTCGCTTGCTCGAGCGTCTCGCGATCGGGCTTGGCCTTGCACATCTCGATGAGGTCCGAGTGATGATGGCGCAAGTCGATGCTGGCAATCGTACCGAGCGCGCCTTCACGCGCGACGCTGCCCGCCAGACGATGCGCGGACACGCCGACGCCCATGCCCCCCTGCACGATGGGCAGCAGCGTACGGCCACGAATCTTGAGCGGGGGAAACGAAGAATTGGAGATCATCGATGGCCTCATATTCATATAGCGATGTAAAGGCCAGATGATCGGGGTTCATGCGGGGCACATTTTGCGCGAGATCAAGAAAAACGGCGCTTGCGAACTTTCGCAAGCGCCGTTTTGATTTGCGTCAGGGACGTCGAATTCAGGCGAGAACCAAAATTACTGCACCCCCTGGCTCGCCAGGAAATCCTCGTAGTTCCCACCGAAGTCATACAACGTCCCGTCCGTCCGCACTTCAATGATCCGGTTCGCCAACCCGCTCACGAACTCGCGGTCGTGCGACACGAAGATCAGCGTGCCGTCGTACTTATCGAGCGCGATCTGCAGCGACTCGATCGATTCCATGTCCATGTGGTTGGTCGGCTCGTCCATCAACAGCACGTTGTGGCGGCCGAGCATCAGCTTGCCCCAGATCATGCGGCCCTTCTCTCCGCCCGAGAGCACCTTGACCGATTTCTTGATGTCGTCGGCGTTGAACAGCAAGCGGCCCAGCGTGCCGCGCACCATCTGCTCGTCGTCGCCGTCCTTGCGGTAATCGTCGATCCAGTCGGTGAGCGTGACGTCCTTCGGAAATTCTTCGTAGGTGTCTTGCGGCATGTAGCCGACGTTCGCGTTTTCCGCCCACTTGACCGTGCCGCCGTCCACCGCCACGCCGCCCTGCAGCGAACGCAGCAACGTGGTCTTGCCCGCGCCGTTCTCGCCGATGATCGCGATGCGCTCGCCCGGCTGCACGCTGATGCTGAAGTTCTTGAAGATCGTGCGGTCGTACTGCTTCGTGATGTCTTCGGCGACCACCGCGATGTTGTGCAGCTTCTTCTCGTACTCGAAGCGGATGAACGGGTTCTGCCGCGACGACGGCTTGAATTCCTCGATCTTGATCTTGTCGATCATCTTGAGTCGGCTCGTGGCCTGGCGGGCCTTCGACTTGTTCGCCGAGAAGCGGCGCACGAAGTCCTGCAGGTCGGCGACACGTTCCTTCGCCTTCGCGTTCGCGGCGGCTTGGCGCTCGCGGGCCTGGGTCGACGCGAGCATGTAGTCGTCGTAGTTGCCCGGGTAGACCTTCAGCGTGCCGTAATCCATGTCCGCCATGTGCGTGCAGACCTGGTTCAGGAAGTGACGATCGTGCGAGATGATGATCATCGTCGAGTTGTACTGGTTGAGCACGTCTTCCAGCCAACGGATCGAGTTGATGTCGAGGTTGTTGGTCGGCTCGTCGAGCAGCAGCACGTCGGGGTTCGAGAACAGCGCCTGGGCGAGCAGCACGCGCAGCTTCCAGCCAGGCGCGACGTTGCTCATCGGGCCGTTGTGATCTTCGATGCGGATGCCGATGCCGAGCAGCAGTTCGCCCGCGCGCGCTTCGGCCGTGTAGCCGCCGTATTCGGCGAACTTCGCTTCGAGCTCGGCGGCGTGCATGTAGTCGTCGTCGGTGGCCTCGGGGTTCGCGTAGATCGCGTCACGCTCGGCCATCGCGGCCCACATCTCGGCGTGGCCCATCATCACGACGTCGAGCACGCGCACGTCTTCGTAGGCGAACTGGTCCTGGCGCAATTTACCCAAGCGGACATTCGGCTCGAGCATCACGTTGCCCGAGCTCGGCTCGAGGTCGCTGCCCAGGATCTTCATGAAGGTCGACTTGCCGCAGCCGTTCGCACCGATCAGGCCGTAGCGGTTCCCTCCCCCGAATTTGACCGAGATATTCTCGAAGAGGGGCTTAGGCCCGAATTGCATGGTGATATTGGCAGTAGACAGCACGGCGCGTCCCTTTGAATGATAGATCGGCGAAAAACCGGGTATTTTAGCAAGCTTTTGGCGCGAACGGGCGCCACGGCCGCTGCCGGGCCGGCCACGCGTCTGTCAATTTGGCGACCCGATGAGGCAAGCGCGTGACGGCGGCGGCAAGGGCGTCAGCTTCGGCTTCGGCACCTTTCGCCCGCCAATTACCCGCTACGTGAAGCGGCGCGCGCGTCAGCTTCCCTTGTACTGGGCGGCTTCGGCCGGGCTCAGCGGTTCCGCACCCGCTGCAGGGGGAGCCTTGCGCGCGACGCCCGGCGCGCCCTGCGCCGCAGCTGCGCCCGCATGCGCGCCGGAACCCGCGAGCGGCGGCTTGCTCGCCTCTTTTTTGCCGGGCGGCGGCGCGCTCGGCGCTTGCTTCATCTGCGAGAGCAAGTCGCTGCAAGGCAGCGGCTGGTTGTTGCTCGGCGCGATCAGCGGGATCAGCGCCGCGAACGGGTTGATGAGACCGAGCCCGACCATCGCCCCCGCGCGCAGCGCGAGCGCGCCCGCGTCCACGCCCACGTGCGGATCGTTGAAGGTCCCCTTCACGTAGAGCGGCGAGCGCAGCGTGAAGACGCGAAAGCCCTTCGTGTGCGGATGGATGCCCAGATCCATTGACTCGTCGCGCAGGTCGACATGGCCATCGATATTGATGACGGCGTCTTCGGTATCGAGCGCGAACACACGCGAATCGAGCACGCCGTCGGTCGCGACGAAATCGGCCGCCGCGCAGTTGATCTTCACGTCCTGGGTGCCGAACATCTTCTCGTAGACGACATTGGCGACGTTGAGCCCCGCCGCCTCCATGAGAAACCGGCTGATCGTGCCCTGAGTCACCACCGCCTTCACTTCGCCGTTGGACGTCGCGGCCAGCGCCGCCGGCGAGTTGCCGGTGGCCGACAGGGCCGCGTCGCCGTTGATCTCGCCGAGCGCCGATTGCATCGTCTTCACGCTTGGGAACAGCTGCTTGAGCTTCAGGTGTCGCGCGGAAGTCGTAAAGCGTCCTTTGAGGGGCGCCGCGCTGCCGTCGAGATGGATGGTCGAGGACAACGTGCCGCCCGCCACGCCGAAATCGAGCGGCTCGAGCGACAGCACGCCGTCTTGCATCACGACGTGCGTATACAGGTCGGTGATCGGCAGATCCGCGTTCTTGACGATGCGCTTGCCGGTGAACTTCACGTCGGCGTCGATCGCCTTCCAGCGGTCGGTCTGGAACGGCTCCGCGGGCAGCACGCGGCCGGCCGGCTGCTTCGCGGTGTCGCCGCGCTCGGCCTTGCTCGAGCGGGTGTCGGCGCCGATGATCGGCGCGAGATCCGAGAATTGCAGCACGTTCGAGACCAGCTCGCCCGACAGCATCGGCCGGGGCTCGCGGCCCGTGTACGTGATCGTGCCGTTGATGTCGCTGCCGCCCACGCGCCCCGTGAAGTTCTCGTACGTGAATTCGTTGCCGCCCGCCTTGAAGCCGCCGATGAGGCGTCCGTCGGTCGCATAGGGCGGCGTCTGCGGCAGCGTGATGCCGGTGATCGCATACAGATGCGAGAGGCTCACGCCCGCCAGCCAGAGCCGCAGGTCGAGCGCGGCGAGGTGCGACGGGTCGGTCAGCGTGCCGACGAGCGCGAGATGCGTGTCGCCGATGCGCACCTCCGCTTGCAGCGGGAACGGCCGGTCGCCGCCCTGCAGCGCGAGCACGCTGCCGAGCTTGCCGGAGCCCGAGATCGCCGTGCCCTCGTAGGCGCCCTTCGCGGTCCAGCCGAGCGCGTACGTGAGCGCGGGCTTTGCGTTGGCGGCAGCGCCGGATGCCACAGGGGCGATTGCGCCGGAACCCGCAGTCGCCTCGGATGCACTTGACGCCGCCTGCGCGGCCGCCACAGCGCTCGCCTGCGCCGCCAACTGCTGCGCGCCGCGCTGACCGACCGCCTGCGCCGACGCCGTCCGCGACGACGCTTCCTGTTCCTTCAACACGTCCCCGAGCGGCACGGCCTGCCCGAGCGTATCGATGCCGATCTGCATGTCGACCTGGCTCTGCGCGTCCGACACGGCAACGCTGCCCTTGGCGAACGCGAGGTTGCGCAACTGCAAGGTCCACGTGCTCGGCCCGCCGGATGACGCGAGCTTGAAGGTCCAGTTGTTGCGCCCGTCCGCGAGCCGTTCGACGTCAATCGACGGATTCACGAGATCGATCGACGGAATCACGATCGCATGCGCGAGGAGCGGCAGCACTTCGACTTCGAAGCCGATCTGATCGAGGGTCGCGAAGTGCGGCGACTTGGCCCAGTCCGGGTTGCCGACCGTGATGTTCTGCGCGGTGAAGCGTGGCCACGGCACCCAGCCGCGCCAGCCCGTCTCGCTCGCCGGACGCTGCCAGCCGATGCGCAAGTCGCCGTTGATCGCGAACGGCCGACCGATGGCCTGCGTGACCTTGTCGTCGATCCATGGACGCGCGCGATTCCAGTCGAACGTCAACGCGAAAACCACCGTCGCAGCAACGAGAACGGCAGCGATCGCGAGCAGCCATGCGACGATCTTGCCAAGGATTCGCGCAACGCTGCGCGGGACAATTGCGGCGCTTGTGCCGTCTTCTTTGTTTTCTGAGGACATGAGCGGATTGGGGCTCGATTGACGCCCATCTCAATTTGGGTTCACATGCAGAGCCGCAGCAAGCGTGCCCGGCCAAGGGCGCTTATTATGACGCACTGCCGCAACGAAAACGGCCGTTACGGCCTCCACTCCGGCTGCCATTCATCAAGACTCCCCACCCCATCCATGACGCCTCCTGCTCTCGTCGAAGCACACGGCATCGTCCGGCGCGATCCGCAGCGCGGACAAACCCTGCTCGCGCCAACCGACTTCGCGCTTTACGCCGGCGAGCGCGTCGCGATCAACGGGCCGTCCGGCTCGGGCAAAAGCGTGTTCCTGCGCGCGCTCGCGCTCCTCGATCCGCTCGCGGCAGGCTATATCGCGTGGCATGGCAAGCGTATCGAGCGCGCAGCGATTCCACGCTACCGGCGCAGCGTCGCCTATATCCGTCAGCGGCCGGCGATGCTCGACGGCACGGTCGAAGACAACTTGCGCTATCCGTACACGCTCGCCGCCTATCGCGACGCGCGCTTCGATCGCGCGCGTGCCGCGACGCTCGCCACGAAGGCCGGCCGCGCCGCCGACTTCCTCGACAAGCGGGCCAGCGAGCTGTCGGGCGGCGAAGCGCAGATCGCGGCGCTGATCCGCGTGCTGCAGCTGGAGCCCGAGGTGCTGCTGCTCGACGAGCCGACCGCGTCGCTCGACCCGCAAGCGTCGCTCGAGATCGAACGGCTCGTCACCCGTTGGTTCGATGCCGCTCGCGACGCGCGCGCCTACCTCTGGGTCTCGCACGATCCGGCGCAGGCCGAGCGCATGTGCGAGCGCGCGCTGTCGATGCGCGCGGGCCAGCTTGGCGCGCTGCCGGAGGCCGTGCGATGAACAACGTGCTGCAGGACCTGAGTCTTTGGAATGTCGCGATCGCGGCGCTGTTGATTGTCGTGAACGGCGCGGTGTCGGTCGCGCTGTCGCTGGACCTCGGGCGCAAGCTCGCGTGGGCCGCCGTGCGCACCGTCGTGCAGCTCCTCGCGATCGGCTATGTGCTCAGCTGGGTGTTCGCGAATGCGCGCTGGTATGTCGTGCTGCCGCTGATGGCGCTGATGACGATCATCGCCGGCTTCGCAGGCTCGCAGCGCGGCGCGCGCACCTACCGCGGCCAGCTCGCGGACAGCATCACGTCGATCTGGATCAGCTCCTGGCTCGTTGCCGCGGTCGGGCTTTTCGTCGTGATCCGCATCCATCCGTGGTACGAGCCGCAGTACGCGATTCCGATTCTCGGCATGGTGCTCGGCAACACGCTCACGGGGGTGTCGCTCGGCATCGAGCGGATGACGGAGGAATTGACGGCGCGGCGCGACCGCGTCGACATGGCGCTCGCACTAGGCGCGACGCGCTGGGAAGCCGCGCAGGGGCCCGCGAAGCAGGCCGTGCGCGCGGGCATGATTCCGACGTTGAATCAGATGGCCGTGGTCGGCGTCGTGAGCCTGCCGGGGATGATGACCGGCCAAGTGCTCGCCGGGCAGTCGCCGCTGCAGGCAGTGAGATACCAGATCGTGATCATGTTCCTGATCGCGGCGTCATCGGCGCTCGGCACGGTGGGCGCCGTGCTGCTCACCTACCGGCGGCTCTTTTCGCCGGAGCACCGGTTTCTGGCGTCGCGGCTCGTCGAGCGCAGCGCGCGGCGCTAGCGCGCTGCGCGCTCCTTCACGCTCAGCGCTTGGCGGACACCGCCACCTGCGAGCCGTCGCTCAAAGTCAGCGTCTTCACGCTGCCGTTGGTCGGCATCGTGAAGCGCACAATCTGCGCGAGGGACACGCTCTTTGGGCATTGAATCTGTTTGCCGCTTGCCTTGACGGTGGTCGTGCCGTGCGGCGTCTGCGCCTGGAAGCTCAACTGCACCGTCGCCGTGCCGTCTGGCGCGACGACGGGCGCGAAGCGAATCTGCGTTTGCCGGATCATCGCGCCGTTCGCATCGAGCGGCAGCGACGCGTAGTCCGGGCAATCCTGGAGCGCCGCGACGGGACCGCCAGGCGGCACGGTCTTCCAGTTGAAGTCGTCGGTCTGGCCGGAGCTGATCGTGCGCGTCTCCTGCGAGTTGCCGAATTGCTTGGACGTGACCTTGACGGTGTACTGGATCGGCCCGTCGAACGGCACTTGCGACGTGACGGTGATCGGGGGCGCCGCGTAGGCGGCTGCGGCGAACATTCCCGCGGCCAGGGCGGCAACGACGACAGCAGTGGAACGGGAAGCGGAGACGGCGAAAGGTTTGCGGCGACGGCTCATGCTGTGACCTCCTCGTTGTGCGGCCCCGCGACACGCGACGCGGGCCGCGCGAGCCGGATGCATGATGCCCTTAAAGTCTAACGCCAACCGGGCCTTGCCGCGCCGGTTGGCGATCGGGTATTACCCCGCTTGCGGTTATGTCAAAACCCGGTGTCAAAACCCGCTCAGCACCAGCTTGCCGATCGCGCGCCCTTCTTCGAGCATTTGATGCGCGCGCCGGACATTTTCTGCGTTGATCGCGCCGAGATTCTTGCCGACCGTCGTGCGCAGCGCGCCCGCATCGACGAGCCGCGCGACTTCGGTCAGGAGCTTGTGCTGCTCGATCATGTCGGGCGTGCCGAACATCGAGCGCGTAAACATGAATTCCCAGTGAAACGCCGCGCTCTTCGTTTTCAGCAGATCCACCGCGATCGGCTTGTCGTTCTCGACGATCGTGCAAATGCCGCCCTGCGCGCGGATCGCCTGCGCCGCGGCGGGAAAATGCCTGTCGGTGTCGTTGAAGATCAGCACGTAGTCGACCTCGGCGAAGCCCGCTTCCTTCAATTGCGCGGGGATATCGCCGAAGTGGTCGACGATGTGATCGGCGCCGAGTTCACGCGCCCATTTCGCCGATTCGGGGCGCGAGGCCGTCGCGATCACAGTGAGCTTCGCCAGCTGCTTGGCGAGCTGAATGCCGATCGAGCCGACGCCGCCCGCGCCGCCAACGATCAACACCGACTTGCCCGCATCCGCGCCCTGCGGCGACACGCGCAGCCGGTCGAACAGCGCTTCCCACGCGGTAATCGCGGTCAGCGGCAGCGCGGCGGCCTGTGCGAAATCGAGCGACGCCGGCTTGCGGCCGACGATGCGCTCGTCGACGAGGTGGTATTCGCTGTTCGCGCCGGGCCGCGTGATGCTGCCCGCGTAGAACACCGGATCGCCCGCCTTAAACAGCGTGACGTCGGGGCCGACCGCCTCGACGATACCGGCGGCGTCCCAGCCGAGCACGCGCGGCGCGGGCTCGACGGTGTCCTTCGGCGAGCGCACTTTGTAATCGACCGGATTGACCGAGATCGCTTCGATTTTGACGAGCAGATCGCGGCCGGTCGGCTGCGGCTTGTCGATCTCGACGTCGATGAGGGCTTCCGGATGGTCGATCGGCAGATAACGGTAAAGGCCAACGGCTTTCATGGCGGCTCCTAATGGGTTTTCGGTTTGCTATCGATGGAAGTGATGATCTCGGCAACTCGTCCCCGCGCTTGCTTCGTTGCAGGGCGCGGCGAGCTGCATTGACTGCATCGTAGGGCGACCCGCCATCTGAGAAAACCGTCATAATCACTGAAACATTTTCTTGAATTTCCGAAGAATGGAAACGCCCTCGCTTCCCCCCGGCTCGGCAGGGGCCGGCAGCCGCCTCGATTTGCTCGACGTCGCGCTGTTCCTGCGCGCGGCTTTACTCGCCAACGTGTCCGCGGCGGGGCGGGAATTCGGCTTGTCCGCGGCGGTCGCGAGCGCCCGGCTCGCCAATCTCGAGCGGCTGCTCGGCGCGCGCCTGCTGCACCGGACCACGCGCCGCGTGAGCCTCACGCAGGAAGGCGAGGCATTCATCAAGCACGCGCAAGCGCTGCTCGACGCGGCCGATGCCGCGCGCGCGTCGGTCGGCCACGCGCGCGACGAGCCCCAGGGACGGCTTCGCGTCTCGATGACGTCGTCGTTCGGGCGCCAGCACGTCTCGCCCGTCATCCCCGAATTCCTGCGGCGCTATCCGGGCGTCTCGGTCGATTTACGGATGTCGGACCGGATCGTCGATCTCGTCGACGAAGGCGTCGACGTGGCGATCCGCATCGGCGCGCTCAAGGATTCGTCGCTCGTCGCGCGCAAGCTCGCGGTGAACCGGCGCGTGATCTGCTGCGCGCCCGCGTATTTGGAAGCGCATGGCGTCCCGCATCATCCGGAGGAACTCGCGCGGCACGAATGCATGGTGCTGTCGGGCCAGCGCGATTGGTCGTTCGTGACGCCGGCGGGACCGGTCAGCGTGCGCGTCGGCGGGCGGCTCGCCACTGACAACGGCGAGGTGATCCGCGACGCCCTGCTCGCCGGTTTCGGCATTGCCATCAAATCGACGTGGGACGTGGCCGGCCATCTGGCTAGCGGCAAGCTCGTAACGGTGCTCGACGGCTACCCGCTGGCGGAAACGGTGGCGATCTGGGCGGTCTACCCGACGCGCGCGTTCGTGCCGACCAAGACGACGGCGTTTATCGATTTTCTGGCCGCGCATTTCGGCGATCCGCCGTATTGGGATTTGCCGAGCGCGCACCCAACCGCATAGCGGCTTACGGCGAAAATCCGCGAAACGCCACGACAGTCAGCGACGACAGCGTCAACGCACCTCGCACTGCACCGCCGTGTACCCGCGAAAGCGCGCGCGTCCGCCTCGCACCGGCTCGCCTTCGATCCGATACTCAGGAAAGCGCTCGACGAAGCGCCCGATCGCGATACGCGCCTCGAGCCTCGCGAGCGACAGCCCCGCGCATTGATGAATGCCGAACCCGAACGCGAGATGGCGATTCGGCGCGCGGCGAAGCGAGAAACGCTCGGGCGCATCGAACTGCTCGGGATCGCGATTCGCCGCGCCGATGCAGAGCGTGATCAGCGTGCCGCGCGCGACCGTCACGTCACCGAGTGCCGTATCGGCAGTCGCGATCCGGTTGCCGAGCTGGTTGGAACTTTCGAAGCGCAAGCACTCTTCGACCGCGGATTCGATCAGCCCAGGCTCGCGCACCAGCAACGCTCGCTCGTCAGGCCATTGCGCGAGTGTCACGAGCCCGTTGCCGATCAGATTGGTCGTCGTCTCATGCCCCGCGTTGAGGATGAAGACGCAGTTCTGCAACAGCTCTGTCTCCGACAATCGTTCCCCGTCCACCTCGCCGACGATGAGACGCGTCAGCACATCGTGCTGCGGGTCGCCGGGCGCGCGGCGGCGGCGCGCCACCAGGTCCTTCAGATAGTCGACGAACTCGGTCACCGCGCGGTTGCCGCGTTCGAGCTGCGCGGCGCTCGGCGCCGGTTCGAGCGCGCCGAGGATGGCGAGCGACCAGTCGCGAAGCGGCGCGCGTTCGTCGTGCGGCACCGCGAGCAGATTGCCGATGATCTCCACGGGAATCGCGGCAGCGAAGTCCGAGATCAGATCCAAGGCGCCGCGCTCGGCCGCCCGGTCGAGCAAACCGTCAACGAGCCGCTCGAGATCGGGCTCCATAGCCGCGATCGCGCGCGCCGTCAGCGCGCCGGCGATCAGCTTGCGCACGCGCGTATGCAGCGGCGGATCGTTGAAAACGAGGCTGGTCGTGTGATGTTCGTAGAGCGGCGAGTCGCCGTACTTCGGCTTGAACTCGACGGTTTTGTCGGAGCTGAACGTCTTCGGGTCGCGGTAGACCGCCTGCACATCGCGGTAACGCGTGAGAAATAGCGAGCCGTCGGGCATGCGCTTGATGGGCTCGAAGGTGCGCAACGCGTCGTAGACGGGATACGGATCGGCGTAGAACGCCGCGTTCAGACGACGCAAATCGAAATCGCGCGCCAGTTCGCTGGCATGGCCGGACGCCGGCACTTGGGGTTCGGGACACATCGGCGGTCTCCGCAGTACACCGACCCGCTACAATAGCCGGATTTTCCACGCGCCGCTCGCGCCCTCCGCTCCCACGCGCCTCCCATGAATCTCGTCATCCAAAGCCCCGCGCCCTTAGCCGCCGCCCACGTCAAACCGCTCGTCGCGCTCGCGCGAGGCGCCGGATCCACGTCCATCGACGACTTCGCCATTCGCATCGAAGGCGCCGACCCGGCCCAGCGCGGAGACCTCGAAGTCTATTGCGGCACGCACGCGCTCGATTACGCGTTCGTCGAGCCGGGCAAGACGCTGAGCGATTTCGGGCTCGTCGCGATGGACATGGATTCGACGCTCATCACGATCGAGTGCATCGACGAGATCGCCGATTTTTGCGGATTGAAAGCCGAAGTCGCCGCGATCACGGAAGCCTCGATGCGCGGCGAGATCAAGGATTTCAACGAGAGCCTGACGCGGCGCGTGGCGCTCTTGAAGGGGCTCGACGCGAGCGCGCTGGAACGCGTTTATGACGAGCGGCTGCAGCTGTCGCCGGGCGCCGAGGCGATGCTGGCCGGCGCGAAGGCCGCGGGCTTGCGCACGCTGCTGGTGTCGGGCGGCTTCACGTTCTTCACCGAGAAGCTCAAAGCGCGCCTCAACCTCGACTTCACGAACGCAAACACGCTCGAGATCGTCGACGGCAAGCTGACCGGGAACGTGCTCGGCGAGATCGTCAATGCCGACGTCAAGGCGCGCACGCTGCGCGAGACCTGCGCGAAGCTCGGCATCGCGCCGACGCAAGCGATCGTGATGGGCGACGGCTCGAACGACTTGAAGATGATGGACGAAGGCGGCTTGTCGGTCGCGTTCCGCGCGAAGCCCGTCGTGCGGGCAGCGGCGAGCGTCGCGTTCAATTACGTCGGGCTCGACGGGTTGTTGCGGCTCTTTTGAACGTCAAGCGGGGCGTGCCTGGCCAGGACACGCCCCGTCTCGTCACCCCGATTCGAAGCCGCTGCGCAGCAGCGGCCTGCTGTCGTCAGACCAGCGCAGTAGCCATCGCCCGCTCGATATCCGCGCGCAAATCCGCCTCCTCTTCCAGCCCGACATAGAACCGCACCAGCGTGCCGCGGTGCGGCCACGCCGACGCCGTGCGCATCGACGCGATGTCGTAAGGCATCGCGAGGCTGTGCGCGCCCCCCCAGCTCCAGCCGATGGCGAACAACTCCAGTGCCTCGACGAACGCGTCGACTTGCGTTGCGCTGTAGCGCGCGTCGAACACGACCGAGAACAATCCGCCCGCGCCGCTGAAATCGCGCTTGAACGATTCGTGCCCCGGGCAATCCTGAAAAGCAGGATGCAGCACCGCCGCGATCTCGGGCCGCGTCTTCAGCCACTGCGCGAGCGCGAGCGCGCTGCGGTCGTGCGCTTCGAAACGCGCCTTCATGCTCGGCAGGCTGCGCAGCACGAGCGAGCAATCGTCGACCGACACGCCGGTCCCCATGCGCATGCGCGCGCGCTTGAGCTTCAGGTGCAGTTCATCGTCGACGGTGATCGTCGCGCCCATCAACACGTCGCTGCCGCCCGACTGGTATTTCGTCAGCGCTTGCACCGAGATGTCGACGCCGTGCTCGAACGGACGGAACGCGAGGCCCGCCGAGTAGGTGTTGTCGATCGCGGTCACGACGTTGCGCGCGCGCGCCGCCGCGACGATCGCGGGCACGTCGGGCACTTCCATCGTCACCGAGCCCGGCGCCTCGATCCAGATCAGACGCGTGTTCGGACGAATCAGATCGGCGATCCCCGCGCCGATCAGCGGATCGTAATAGCGCGCGGTGATGCCGAAGTCGCGCGCGAGCCAATCGCCGTGCTCGCGATTCGGCGAGTAGACGTTATCGGGAATCAGAACGTCGTCGCCCGCTTTCACGATGCCGAAATAGACATTCGAAATCGCCCCCAAACCCGACGGCTGCAACAGCGCATGCTTGCCGCCCTCCAGCGCCGCGAGCCGTTGCGCGAGCGCGAGCGAAGTCGGCGTCGCGTGCAAGCCGTAGCGCCACTGCGCGTCGTTGCGCCAGTCGAGTTCGCGCATCGTCGCGAGATCGGGGAAGACGACCGTCGACGCACGCTCCACCGGCGTCGAAAACGACGCAAAACCGGGGGTCAGCGAGACTTCGGGATGAACGATGCGGGTTTGCAGTCCGCGTTTGGAAGTGGGCTCGGTCATGATGTGTCGGAAGAGGATGTCGGTAGTTGACGGCTGCTGCGTCAATCGCCGATGGATAAATTGTTCACGCCGCCGACTGCGCGCGGATTGGCCGACCCAGGCGTTGCATTGACGGGCGGCTGGGTGGTCGACGGCGCAGGCACGGCAGCCGCGCCAACCGACGGCTTGACGACAGCCGCAGGCGTCTGCGCCGCACCGGCCGGATGCAAATCGAACGGCTGCGGATCGGAATCGTCGACGTTCATCCGATCGCCCTGCACCGAGCCGTCCGGCCCGAACTTGCCGACCCAATTGCCCGTGATGTGCGTGCCGTCGTTCGACTCTTCGACTTCGAGCGTGTCGCCATCGCGATCGCCCGCGATCAGGATGACTTCGCCCGTATCCGCGAACTGATATTCACCGTGCACACCCGACGGGTCATCGGTCTTCGGCCCGAGCCGCAGCACGATCCGGCGCGAGCCGAGCGTGCCCGCATAGCTCGGGAATTTCGCGAACTCGGGGCTCGGCTTGAGCGGCAAGGGCGTCGCGGGCGGAGCGGCGAGCGCCTTCACCGGGTCGCTCACCGCCGCGTTTTGAGCCGCGTCTTGCGCCGGGATCTGCGCGCACGCGCTGCACGCGAGCAACAAGGCCATGGCGCCGCACGAGGCGAGCCGCTGCAGCGCGAGCGAACGATTCACGGTCCCCGTGGCGCACTGTGTTGCAGACATCTTCGATCCTTGCATCCGTTCCATCCTTTTCCTGCCAATTCATCCAACCCTCGGGCGGAGGCGGCTCATCGCGGCGCTAGCAATGACGCCACCTGTACCGCCCCGCCCAAGCAAGGCGAGCCTGATTCAAATCCGCTCGAAAATCGCGGCGATGCCCTGCCCGCCGCCGATGCACATCGTCACGAGCGCATAGCGTCCGCCGACGCGCTGCAACTCGTACAGCGCCTTGACGGTGATGAGCGCGCCGGTGGCGCCGATCGGGTGGCCGAGCGAGATGCCCGAGCCGTTCGGGTTGACCTTCGCCGGATCGAGCCCCAGCTCATGGGTCACGGCGCACGCCTGCGCGGCGAACGCCTCGTTCGCTTCGATCACGTCGAGGTCGGCGGCGGTGATGCCCGCGCGCTCCAGCGCCTTGCGCGTGGCCGGCACAGGGCCGATGCCCATGTAGGCCGGGTCCACGCCCGCGTGCGCATAGGCGACGAGCCGTGCCAGCGGCTTCACGCCGCGGGTTTCGGCGACGCGCCGCTCCATCAGCACGACGGCCGCGGCGGCATCGTTGATGCCGGACGCATTGCCGGCCGTCACCGTGCCGTTTTCCTTGGCGAACACCGGCTTGAGCTTCGAGAAGTCGTCGGCGGTTGCGTTCAAACGCACGTGCTCATCGGTATCGAAACTCACCTCGCCCTTCTTCGACGCGATCGCGACCGGCAGGATCTGCTCCTTGAACCGGCCCGCTTCGATCGCGCGCGCCGCGCGGTGGTGGGATTCGAGCGCGAGCGCGTCTTGCGCGTCGCGCGTGATGCCGTACTTCTGCGCGACATTTTCAGCGGTCACGCCCATATGAATCGACTGGAACGGGTCGTGCAGCGCGCCGAGCATCATGTCGATGATGCGTGCGTCGCCCATGCGCTGACCGAAACGTGCCGCAGGCGCGATATACGGCGCGCGGCTCATGCTCTCCGCACCGCCGCCGATTGCGATATCCGCGTCGCCGAGCAGCACGCTCTGCGCCGCCGACACGATCGCCTGCAGCCCGGAGCCGCACAGCCGGTTCACGGTCAGCGCCGGCGCGTGCTGCGTGACGCCGCCGTTGAGTGCCGCGACGCGCGCGAGGTACATGTCCTTCGGTTCGGTCTGGATCACGTTGCCGAACACCACGTGGCCCACGTCGTCCCCGTTCACGTGCGCGCGCGCCAGTGCCTCGCGCACGACGCGTGCGCCGAGATCCGTCGGTGAAAAATCCTTGAGGCTGCCGCCGAAATCGCCGATCGCGGTCCGCACGCCGCTTGCCACCACCACTTCACGTTGCATCGCTGTGTCTCCTGGTCTCTCGGTTATGAATCGGATGAACCTTCGGGCTGCCGGTCGTGGCCAGCCTCACCGCCCTTCGGGGCAATTCGCGTCCGTCGCGTGCCACGCGGCGGCGGCGCGTCGAGTCACGTTCACTCGGCCAGCATTCGCTCGACCGCTGCGCGATCGGGAACCGGCGCAACCGCGCCGAAGCCTTGCGTCGACAAGGCCGCGGCCACGTTCGCGTAACGCGCGGCCGCAAATGGATCATCGCCCGCGACGATCCGCGCGATGAACGCGCCGCCGAAGCAATCGCCCGCGCCCGTCGCGTCGACGGCATTGACGACGAGCCCGGGCACGACGCGCCGCTCGTCGGGCGTCGCGATATAGGCACCGTCCTTGCCGAGCTTGAGCGCGACGACTCGCGGCCCCCGCGCGAGCAGGAAATCGACGATATCGTCGCGCCCGGCGAGTCCGGTGAGCGCCGTGACGTCGTCCCAGCTCGGCAGACAGATATCGGTTTGCCGGATCGCTTCGAGCATCACCGCGCGCGCCCGGGCGAGCGGCCAGAGCTTCAAGCGCAGATTGGTATCGAAGCTCACCCGCACGTCGTTGGCGCGGGCATGCTCCATGGCCGCGAGCGCGGCATCGCAAGCGTTGACGCCGATCGCGAGGCTGATGCCGGACAAGTGAATGACTTTCGCGGCGGCGATCGCATCGAGAGGCAGATCGTGCGGCGCGTAGCGGCTGGCGGCCGAGCCGGCACGCAGATAGTCGAACCGGTGCCCGTCGGCCCCGTGCGAGACGAAATAGACACCGGTCGGCGCATGCGCATCGACGCGCACCGTCGACGTATCGACGCCCTCGCGCTGCCACAGCTCGACCAGCAATTGCCCGAAATGATCGTCGCCGACGGCGGACACAAAGCCTGTGCGCGCCCCTTGGCGCGCGGCGGCGATGCAGAAATTCGACGTGTCGCCGCCAAAGCCTTGCAGATAATCGGGCCGCCCCGGCGACGACTGATTGAACTCCACCATCGCCTCGCCCAGCGCGAGGATCTCGGGCGGCGTGGTCGACGCCAGCGGCGCCGCCGACGGCTGCACGGGGCTCACTGTCAGACCTCGCCCCAGAGATCGTGGCCGTCGGCGCCGGTGATCTTCACCGAAACGAAGTCGCCGACCTTGTAGCGCTTCGACGCCTTCGCCGCCGGCGCCACATAGACGACACCGTCGATCTCCGGCGCATCGGCCGCGGTACGGCCGATGCCGCCGTCGGCATTCACTTCGTCGACGAGCACCTTGAGCGTCTTGCCGACCTTGCGCATCATGCGCTTGGCCGACACCTCCTCGGCGACTTCCATGAAGCGCGCACGGCGCTCCTCGCGGACTTCGTCGGGCAGCGCGCCGTCGAGCTCGTTCGCGCTCGCGCCTTCGACCGGCGAATACGCAAAGCAACCGACGCGATCCAGTTCGGCCTCGCGGATGAAGTCGAGGAGCGTCTCGAACTGCGCCTCCGTCTCACCCGGGAAGCCCGCGATGAAGGTGCTGCGGATCGTCAGATCCGGACAAATCTCGCGCCACGCCTGGACGCGCTCGAGCGTCTTCTCGGCGTTGGCCGGGCGCTTCATGCGCTTGAGCACGTCGGGGTGCGCGTGCTGGAACGGCACGTCGAGGTACGGCAGCACATGGCCCTTGAACGGACCCTCGGCCATCATCGGAATGATTTCGTCGACGTGCGGATACGGATACACATAGTGGAGCCGCACCCACGCGCCGTATTGCGCCGCCAGCTCGCCGAGCGCGCCCACGAGCTCGGTCATCCGCGTCTTGAGCGGGCGGCCGTTCCAGAAGCCGGTGCGGAATTTGACGTCGACGCCATAGGCGCTCGTATCCTGCGAGATCACGAGCAGTTCCTTGACGCCGGACTTGAACAGGTTTTCCGCCTCGAGCATGACTTCCGCGACCGGACGCGAAACGAGATCGCCGCGCATCGACGGGATGATGCAGAACGTGCAGCGATGGTTGCAGCCTTCGGAGATCTTGAGATACGCGTAGTGGCGCGGCGTGAGCTTGATGCCGGCCGGCGGCACGAGATCGACGAACGGATCGTGGGGCTTGGGCAGATGGCTGTGCACGGCCTGCATCACCTCGCCGACTGCGTGCGGCCCGGTCACGGCGAGCACCTTCGGATGCACTTCTTCGATCAGCCCCGAGCCGCTCGCGCTCTTTTTCGCGCCGAGGCAGCCGGTGACGATCACCTTACCGTTCTCGGTCAGCGCCTCGCCGATCGCATCGAGACTTTCCTGGACCGCTTCGTCGATGAAGCCGCAGGTGTTGACGACGACGAGATCGGCGCCGTCATAGGTGCCCGAGATTTCGTAGCCTTCGGCACGCAGTTGCGTGATGATCTGCTCGGAATCGACGAGGGCTTTCGGGCAGCCGAGGGAGACCATACCGATTCGCGGACCTTGGCTCGCCTTAGCTTTTGATTCTGAAGGATTTTTCACTGAAACATCCGAATGTGGGGTAGAAACGGCCCCGTAGGAAACGAAGCCGTTGTTTGGCGGCATTTTACCCGTTCGTATCCACGTCAATGCCAAGAAGCATCATCTCGACTGAGAGGGCGACTCCCCCTACGTATCGGCGCGGCCATGCGCCGAGGCCGACCTACCCAATGGGACGAGATCCCGCAGCCCCCTATGCGATACCGCACCCTGGACCCAAGAAAATCGAATCACATTTCGCCGACAATATTGGAGGTATCCATCCCTCAAAACAGGAGCACGGCACATGAGCCGAATCGTTGAACTGTCCCTAGGCGACCAAATCTATGTCGCCGAATTTCATGTCGTTGACGGCCTAATGACTGTTTACACCGATGCTGGCGGCACGAAGTCGACCAGCGTCAACGGCATGAATGAGCTAAAACTCGCTCGCCTGTTGTTAGGCCACCTCGTACGCGAAGGCAAAGCCAATCCGACTTCATGAAAGGCATAGCTCGCCTTTGATGTCCGAACTTTATCAATTTCTACCGGCGCTGCGCCTGCATCGTCGTCAACACTCGTGATCAGCCTGGTTCATTTGGTTTAAGTGGTCGCATCGTTTCGGTCTCAACTTAATGATCTGGCGCCGGCAATCCGCGCCAGCGTTTCTTCCAGCAGACCCCGATCCGCCGCACGCTTCGCGTCGGTACGCCGGGCCAGGTTTTGCAGCTTGTGCCGAACGGCCGGCAATTCAGCCGCATGCGGAAATCCGATCAGATCGAAGTCCGGCCGCTCATCCTCTATGGATCGCAGGAACGCGCACGACGGCTCATCCAGCCACCCGGCCACCCGAGACAATAGGCGCTCATGGATGTCCAGCAGGACTTGGGATTCGACAGGTTCAGCCGTCATACCCCTGAAGTGCGCCTCGAAGGTCGCGGCGAAATCCGCAGGCACACGGGGCGCCAGCATTTCCCACGCAGGCTTGGGGCTGCAAGTCAGGTAGACGAGAAAAGTCCGCCAGAGCACCTGATCCGCCCGCTCGTCTTCCAACAACAAGCCGACATCGAAAAGATCGCGCGGATGCTGTCTCGACAATGCAGCAGCCAGCTTGCCGGCATAGAGGTCGGCGAAGTCCAATACCCGTGCAGAGGCGAAGCCGAACGCCTCCTCGACCCTCGGGCACACCACCATGTTCCGCGCGGGATGAACCGTGCCGCGCATCACCGGCGTCGTCTCGATCTGCACGCGCGCACGACCACGACTGGCCACCAGCCGCGTAACGCTCGCGCCCTCGCCTGCCGATAATTGCACCTGAAGTTGCAAAGGCCGGGCACTCAGCGCATCAGCCAGCCGCCCAAGCGCTTCAGCAATGAGCCTTGCATCCTCGGCATAGTCATGCACCGGCAACCAAGCCAGATCAATATCCACCGACAACCGGGGCAGGTCGTGCTCGAACAAGTTGATCGCCGTGCCGCCTTTGAGCGCGAAGCGAGGCTCTTGCGCCAGGACTGGCAGAATTTCAACCAGCAGCCGTACCCGGTCGGTGTAGCGCCGATCCCAATGATCAAGCCAGGTGTTCATCGAGGTCTCCCGGCAAGGTGATCTGGTAGGTCGGATGCAAGCGGCCGCCAGGCACCAGCGCGCGCTTCCCCCGCCCTAGATTGACGCCATCTAACGGCACGTGCGACAGCCAGGCATGCCGATGGCGCTCGGCCAGCGCCAGGAACAGCCGTTTGGCCTTGATGCTGTGGCAATGGCGCAGCAACAGGCCGACCCGCTGCGGCCGCAGCGTGGTCATGGCCTGCATCAGTGCATCCACCTCGTAAATCAAGGCAGCGTTCGAGACGTCATCGCAGAGCTCCAGCACGGCCCGTTCCGGCGTGGAACAAACTAAGGTATCGGCGCCGGGGGCAGCCTGGTACCACGCCAGCCCCTGTTCGGACAGCGCCATCGCGGACACCTCCACCGTGAACGATGCCGGCGGCCAATCGAACGGCCCCTTGCCCAGATACTCGACGCGCTGCGCCAAGGGCAGCTTGTAAAGCCAAGCTGGTGGCCGCTCTACCCCATACAAGGTGATCGTGCCGGCATCGCCCAGACGCAGGTAGTGCTCGTGCCCCTGCAGGCTTAGTGCAAAGCGGCCTCCCACGTGCAGCGGCATGCCCTCGCCGACTTGTAGACTGCGAACCACGCCCTCCCACTGCAGGCGCCCACCCTTGCGCATGTAGACTCCGCGCGTCGGCGACACCAGCCAGCCGCTGCGCACATAGCGTGCGACCAGGCTGTTGGAGTAGCCATGAACCCGCAGCCAGCGACTCGACACCAGGCTCGTGTCGCCCAGTTCGGCCAACAGCAGGTTTAATTTTCCTGCATTTTGATCACCCATAGTGAACAAAATACACTTTCCGCAAACTTCCGCCAAGTCGCTGTGGTTTGATCAGGAAGAAAAAAGATCACCCATAGTGATCTTTTTCTTGGAAAGATAAACCAGGCATAGCCCAAGCTGCACCCGGTGCAAGGAAGCCATCATGGGGCTCAACGCCAGAACCTTTGGATATCTCCCATTCGGTGTATTGGGCATCCGGGGCGAAAGCCGTCGCGATCTTTTCGATGGCGAGATCCGTTTCCAGCTGTCGATCGCTCAAATCTTCAGCGCTGCGATGATGTCGATCGGCAATCTCTCGCCGCATTGCGTCGACATCCGAAAATCCACTCTCATCTCGCTGAATAAGGCCGATGCTCAGCAATATGACGATTCATCACACCGGTTCCCAGCTGAATACGTCGGCGGACACGTCGAGCGTGTGGAACGAATTGCGCAACGCCGGCATCGCATGCTCGGCGATCGTCTCCGGCGTCCAGCCCTCGCCGCGGTGCACCGAACGCACCGGGCGCGGCTGGCTCATCAGAAAGATTTCGTTGTTGCGTACCGCGAAGATCTGGCCCGTCACGCCCGCAGCCTGCTCGCTTGCGAGATAGACCGCGAGCGGCGCGATCTTCGCGGGCGTCATCTGTTTGATCTTCGCAACGCGGGCTTCCTGTTCCGGAGAATCGATCTTGATCGAGTTGATCATGCGGCTCCACGCGAACGGCGCGATACAGTTCGAACGGACACCGAATTTTTCCAGGTCGAGCGCAATCGATTTCGAGAGGCCCGCGATGCCGAGCTTCGCCGCGCTGTAGTTCGCCTGCGCGAGATTACCGATCAGGCCGGAGGCGGACGTCATATGCACGAACGCGCCGCTGCGCTGCTCCTTGAAGTGATCGGCTGCGGCCCGGGAAACATAGTACGAGCCGTAGAGGTGGACCTTCAGCACGGCGTCCCACTCCTCCTCGCTCATCTTGTGGAAAAAGCGGTCGCGCAGGATGCCCGCGTTGTTCACCACGCAATCGACGCGGCCGAACACATCCAGCGCGATCTGCACAATGCGCGCGGCGCCTACCGGGTCGGCCACGCTGTCGGTGCTGGCGATGGCCAGGCCGTCTAACGCCTCGATCTCGTTCGCCACGGCCTGCGCGGGACCGCCGTTGTGCCCCTCGCCGGAGAGCGAAGCGCCCACGTCGTTCACCACGACCTTCGCGCCGTGGCGCGCCATCATCAGGGCGATGTCGCGGCCAATGCCGCCGCCCGATCCCGTCACCACCACCACCTTGCCGTCCAGCATTCGTTGCGTCGTCACCGTTCTCGCTCCTTCAGCCCGCGTTACGCCGGGCGCTCATTCAATTTGAATCGTCGTGTGGCAGGTCGCGCCGTTCGAGTTGCAGCATGACGCATCGGCAAAGGTTGCACAATTTAGATATGCAGAACGTCTGCTTCGGCCAGGATTAACTCGTACTATCGCCGATGGCGCGCCTGGCGCTGCAGCACAATAATGCTCAGCTGCACGTCCCGTCGATTAGGCAAGGACGCGAGCAGCCAACAAAGGAGACAGGCAGGCCAACCCATGCATTTCGATCTCGTCGACCTGAAGCTCTTCACTCACGTAGCCGAGGCGAGCAGTCTCACGCGCGGCGCGGAACGCGCGCACCTTTCGCTGCCCGCGGCGAGCACGCGGATCAAGAATCTCGAGGAACAGGTGGGCGTGAAGCTCTTGAGCCGCACGAGCCAGGGCGTGACGCTCACCGGGCCTGGGGAGACGCTGCTCGTGCACGCGCGGCGCGTGCTCAAGCAGCTGGAGCAGTTGAGCGGCGACCTGCAGGAGTACACGCAGGGCGTAAAAGGCCATGTGCGCGTGTTTGCGAACACCACGGCAATGAGCGAGTTCCTGCCCGCCGTCTTGCGCACCTATCTCATCAGCCATCCCGACGTCTACGTGGACATTCACGAGCGTCTATCGCCCGACATCGTGCGTGCGGTTCAGGATGGCACGATCGACATCGGCATCGCGGCCGGCAATGTGCGCACCGAGGGCCTGCAGGTGCTGCCATACCGGCGCGACCGGCTCGTGCTCGCCACCGCGCTCAGCCATCCGCTCGCACAGGCGAGCGAAATCGCCTTTGCCGATACGCTCGACTACGACTTCATCGGGCCGCCCGATGAAAGCGCGATTTTCTCGTTTCTGAAGCGCGCCTCTTCGGATCTGCAGCGCACGATACGGTGGCGCATCCAGATCGGCAATTTCGAGGCCGCGTGCCGCATGATCGAGGCGAACATCGGCATCGGCGTGCTGCCCGAGGGTACGGCGCGCCGCCATGCGCAAACCATGTCGCTCAAAGTCGTGCCGCTCACCGACGAGTGGGCCGTGCGCAAGCTGCAGATCTGCCTGATCGACCGCGACGCGCTGCCGCTCTTCGCATGCAAGCTCGTCGACCTGCTCGTGGCCGACGGCATCGGCCAGCTCGAATAACACGAAAGTCGCCAAGCGGCGCGCAACATGCGCGCCGCCCTTCGACCTTAACGCCCGCCCGCCGCGCGAATCATGTTGCGCGCGATGACGATCTGCTGGATCTGGCTCGTGCCTTCGTAGATGCGGAAAACGCGCACGTCTCGATAGAAGCGCTCGATTCCGTACTCGGACATATAGCCTGCCCCGCCCAAGATCTGCACCGCGCGGTCCGCCACGCGGCCGCACATCTCCGACGCGAACAGCTTCGCGCATGCGGCCTCGGTGCTTACGTTCCTGCCTTCGTCGCGGCGGCGCGCCGCGTCGAGCACCATGCAGCGCGCCGCATAGAGCTCGGTCTGGCTGTCGGCGAGCATGGCCTGCACGAGCTGGAATTCGGCGATCTTCTCGCCGAACTGCTCGCGCTCCATCGCATAGCGCAGCGCGTCGTCGAGCATGCGCTGCGCCGCGCCCACGCAGATCGCCGCGATATGGATGCGCCCCTTGTCGAGCACTTTCATCGCCGTCTTGAAGCCCACGCCCTCCTTGCCGCCGATGATATTCCGAGCCGGCACCAGCACGTCCTCGAAGATGACGTCGCAGGTATGCGCGCCGCGCTGGCCCATCTTTTTGTCGCGCTTGCCAAAGCTGATGCCGGGCGTCTTCGCGTCGACGATGAACGAGGTGATGCCGCCCGCGCGCGGCACGTCGGGATTGGTGCGCGCCATGAGCGTGAACATGCCGGCCTGCGGCGCATTCGTGATGAAGCGCTTTGTGCCGTTCACGATATAGTGGTCGCCGCGGCGTTCCGCCCGCGTTTTGATCGAAACCGCGTCCGAGCCCGCGCCCGGTTCCGTGAGCGCAAAGCTCGCAATGATCTCGCCACTCGCGAGCTTCGGTAGCCACTTCGCCTTCTGCTCCGCGGTGCCGTCGATCACAATGCCCTGCGAGCCGATGCCGACCGTCGTGCCGATGACCGAGCGAAACGCGGGTGAGGTCTTGCCGAGCTCGAACATCACGAGGACTTCTTCTTCCATGGTGAGATCGAGCCCCCCATATTGCTCCGGGATGGTCAGGCCGAAGAGGCCCATCGCCTTCATGTCGTCGACGATATCGGCTGGAACCTCATCGGCTTCCGCCACGCGCTCCTCGTTCGGCACGAGACGCTCGCGCACGAAGCGAGCGACGTTGTCGAGCAGGACGCTCATCGTTTCCTGGTCGCGAATCATCGTGTATGCCCTGTTATCGTTGCTCGGGCGGCATGTCGCCGCCCGTGAGCGTTCGCGTCGACGGCGCGCTTTAGCGGTACCAGAACTTTCAATTGAATCTCCTTCACGATGCGTGTAACGCCGCTCGATGTTAGTAAACGGCCAGTTCTTCAGGCTGTGATAGTCGATCGTCGTTCTTCCCGAGCGAGCAGGCCCCGGCCGATCACCTGCGCCTGAATCTCCGCCGCACCCTCGAAGATGTTCAGGATCCGCGCGTCGCACAGGATCCGGCTCATCTCGAACTCCATCGCGTAGCCGTTACCGCCGTGGATCTGCACGCCCGCGTCGGCGTTGCTCCACGCGACGCGTGCGGCCAGCAGCTTCGCCATCCCCGCCTCGATGTCGCAGCGACGGCCCTTGTCCTTCTCGGCTGCCGCGAAATACGTGAGCTGCCGCGCAATCGCGGTCTCGGCGATCATCATCGCGAGCTTGTCGCCGACGCGCGGGAATTCGACGATCGGCCGGCGAAACTGCTTGCGATCCCCTGCGTAGCGCCACGCGAGCTCGAACGCGCGCCATGCGACGCCGACCGCGCGCGCGGCCGTCTGAATGCGCGCACCCTCGAAGGTCTGCATCAGTTGACGGAATCCCTGGCCACGCTCACCGCCGAGTAGCCCGTCGGCGGGCACCAGGAAGCCGTCAAAGCCGATTTCGTACTCCCTCATCCCGCGATAGCCCAGCACATGGATCTCGCCGCCCGTCATGCCGTCCGCCGGGAACGGCTCGCTGTCACGACCGCGCGGCTTCGGCGCGAGGAACATGCTGAGACCGGCGTGACCGGCAACGTTCGGCTCCGAACGCGCGAGCACCGTCATCAGGTCGCTGCGCGACGCATGTGTGATCCATGTCTTGTTGCCGTCGATGCGCCAGCCCTGCTCGCCCTGTGTCGCGCGCGTCCGCAGCGATGCGAGATCCGAGCCCGTGTCCGGCTCGGTGAACACGGCAGTCGGCAGCACCTCGCCGGACGCGATGCGCGGCAGCCATTGCACCTTCTGCTCCGGCGTGCCGGCGCTCGAGATCAGCTCGCCGGCGATTTCCGAGCGCGTGCCAAGCGAGCCCGCCGCAATCCAGCCGCGGCTCAGCTCCTCGGTCACGATGCACATCGCGAGCTTGCCCAGCCCCATCCCGCCATATTCGGGATCGATACAAACGCCGAATGTCCCTAGGTTCGCGAGCTGCGCGACCACCGCATCAGGAATCAGCTCGTCGGCCAGGTGCCAGCCATGCGCGTACGGCACGATCTCGTTTTCGGTGAAGCGGCGGAACTGCTCGCGGATCGCGTCCAGATCCTCGTCGAAGATCGTTTCGGAGACCACCATGCCATGGCGGTACGCGGCGACAAGCTCGGCGCGCACATCCGACCCGGCGCCATGCGCGACGAACCAACGCACGCTCGCGTGGCCCGCGAGCTTCGCAGCCTCCGCCTCCATGCCGAGCTCGCGAGGTCGAAAGATCTCGCTCTGCGACATCGGGATGCCGCTCGTCAGCTGGTTAAGATATTCGGCCACGCCAATGCGCACCGCGAGCGAGTCGGCGCGAGCGAGAACGCCCCGATCCGCGAGGTTCACGCACCATTGCGCGGCCCGGACGATCGCCTCGGCCGTCGTCGCCATCCACGCGAGTCCGTGGACCGCGCGCTGATGCCGGTCCACCAGGGCGGCATCAGCGCGTCCGTCGACCTTGCAGAGCCGGGCCACGGCGGCCGATGCAGCCGCCACATAGGTGCTCACCGCAGGCGTGAGGCCCTGGGCGTGTTCGATGAATTGTGCGTCAGTAGACATGATGTTCGAGTCGCGGTCGGCATGGCACCGCATGGTGGTTGACTATCGTTTCTCGGGGCCGGCGACGAGGCCGGCGTCGTGCAACTCGCCGATGCGCGCCGACGACAGCGCCAGTACCTCGGCAAGCACCTCGTCCGTGTGCTCGCCGAGACGCGGCGCGCGCTCGACCGGCTGCCGCGCAGCGCCGCCGAAACTCGCCATCGCGCCGGGCGCCGGGTAGCGATATCCGCTCGGATGATCGAGCGCCGTGAACAGATCGCGATCGGTCGAGAAATGCGGATCCTCGCGCAGCGCCGCGTGCAACGTCCTGTACTGCGACCAGCACACCGCATTCGCGTCGAACGCTTCTTGCAGGTCGGCCAGCGCGCACGCGGCGATCGCGCGCTCGAACAGCGGAAACAGCGCGTCGCGATGCGTGAAGCGAACGCCCTCGTCCTGCGCGAACGACACGCCGTACGACGCCTCGATCCCGGCGATCTCGGCGCCGAGCCCAAGTGCCTTCACGAGGCCGGACCACTGCCGCGCAGTGACCGCGACGACCATCACGCGACGACCGTCGGCGGTCGTGAAATCACGACCGAACGCGCCGAACAGGTCGTTGCCCTGCCGAGGCCGGTCGCCGCCCGTCAGCACCTCGGCGATCTGGCCCATGTGGCCGACCGACGCGAGCGCGACGTCCGACAGCGGCACCAGCACCTCCTGCCCCTGGCCGGTCTGGCGGCGAAACCGCTCGGCCGCGAGAAGCGCGAACGCCGCGTAAGAGCCGGTCAGCAGGTCCCACGCGGGCAGCACGTGGTTCACGGGTGCGTCGCCGTTCGCGTCCGAGCCGGTCATGTACGGTACCCCGAGCGCCGCGTTCACCGTGTAGTCGAGCGCCTGCGAACCGTCGTTCCAGCCCATCACGCGAACCGTAATCAGATCCGGACGTCGCTCGCGCAACGCGTTGTGGGACAAAAAGCCACGCTTCGGGAAGTTGGTGACGAAGAGGCCCGCGCCGTCGCCCTGTGCGGTAATGATGTCGACCGCGAGCGCGCGGCCCTCGGGCCGGGATAGGTCGATCGCGATCGACCTCTTCCCCTTGTTCAGCCCTTCCCAGTAGAAGCTGCGTCCGTCGCCGGACACCGGCCAGCGCCGGAAGTCCGGGCCGCCGCCGACCGGATCGATGCGGATCACGTCCGCACCGAGTTGCAGCAGATGCAGTGCGCAGGACGGAGCGGCGATGAACGATGCGCATTCGACGACGCGCATCCCGTTCAGGAGCGTGTACACGACCGGACCTCCCAAGCGTCAGGCGACGCGTTCGAACACCGCCGCGAGCCCCTGGCCGCCGCCGATGCACATCGTCTCGAGACCGTAGCGCGCGCCGCGGCGGTCCAGCTCGCGCAGCATCGTTGCGAGTATCCGCACGCCCGTCGCACCGACCGGATGCCCGAGCGAGATGCCCGAGCCGTTTACGTTGAGGCGCTCGAAATCGCTTGCCTCGAAACCCATCGCCGTCGTGCACGCGAGCACCTGGGCCGCGAACGCCTCGTTCAGCTCGATCAGGTCGATGTCTTTCAGCACGAGGCCCGCTCGGCGCAGCGCGATCTCCGTCGCCGGCACCGGCCCGATCCCCATCCGTTCCGGCTCCACGCCTGCGACACCCCACGTCACCAGGCGCCCGAGAGGGCGCAGACCCAGTTCCGCAGCCCTCTCCGGCGTCGTCACGATGCACGCCGCCGCGCCATCGTTCTGGCCGCTCGCGTTGCCCGCCGTCACCGTCGACTCCGCGTCAACCTTCTGACGCACCGGACGCAGTTCGGCGAGGCTTTCCATCGTCACGTCCGCGCGCGGATGCTCGTCCGTGTCGATCTGCTGCTCGCCGCCCTTCGTTTTCACCTGCACCGGCACGATCTCTTCCTTGAAGAGCCCTTTCTTCTGTGCGGCCACCGCGCGCATATGCGACTGATACGCCAGTTGGTCCTGCGCCTCGCGCGTGATTCCGTATTCGCGGCGCAGGTTCTCCGCCGTCTCCAGCATCCCGCCCTCGAGCGGGTGATGACGGCCGCCCGACGTGATGCGCCCGCGCGCGATCCGGTCCCACAGCGCGGAAGAATCACCGCGCAGCCCGCCCCAACGCGCGCCGAGCACATAGTGCTCGGCCTGGCTCATGCTCTCCGCACCGCCCGCGATCACCAGATCCGCCACGCCTGTCTGCACTCGCATCGACGCGTCGATCACCGCCCGCAGGCCCGATCCGCAGCGACGGTCGAGCTGCAGCCCCGGCACGCGGATGCCGAGCCCCGCGTTCAGGCTCGCGACGCGGCCGATCGCAGGCGCCTCGCCGTTCGGATAGCACTGGCCGAAGATCACATCATCAATCTGCGCCGGGTCGAGCGACGTGCGCCGCACCAGTTCCCGGAGCACCGTCTCGGCGAGTTCGCCCGCCTGAAGATCGCGATATACGCCGCCGTAGCGGCCGACCGGCGTGCGTACCGGTTCACAGATCACTGCTTGTCGCATCAAAGCCTCATTTCAATTGAATGGAATCGTTCGCTCTGGCATGGCGGGACCTCATCGCCTTGGTTCACTGTCGCGCGTGCCGTTCTCTGTGTTTTTCGTTTTCCACCCCATCTTTGAAAGGCAGTGATGACATGCCTTCACCGCTAGCAGTTAGATCACGCCCTTGGCGCGCAAGGTTTCGAGTTGCTGCGAATCGAGCTTGAGATAGTCGCCCAGCACCTCCTCGGTGTGCTGGCCGAGCGCCGGCGGGGCGTAGCGCAGCGTGGTCGGAGTCTCCGACAAGCGCAGCGGGCTGGCGGCCGTCACTACCCGATTGACGTGGCCGGCAGGCAGCTGTGCTCCGGGATAGCGCTCCTGTTGAATTCGTAGGCCGCGGGATTGCACATGCGGATCGGAATAGGCTTGAGCGATGTTGTTGATCGGTCCGCACGGTACGGCGCTGGCTTCGAGTAGCGCGATCCAATCTGCGGTCGACCGAGTACGTGTGAGTTCGATGAGCATCGCGATCAGCGCTTTGCGGTTGTTGACGCGACCGCTGTTGGAGGCATAGCGCTCGTCGCGCGCCCAATCCACGCCGGCGGCGTCACAAAAGCGCGCGAACTGCGCGTCGTTGCCGATAGCCAGCACCATGTTGCCATCGGCCGTGGGGAAATCCTGAAAGGGCACCACACTGGGGTGGGCATTGCCTAGGCGCTGGGGCACGTCATTGGCGTTCAGAAATCCCGCGCCCTGGTTGGCAAGCACTGCCATAGCGACGTCGAGCAGGGCAATATCGATATGCTGGCCACGGCCAGTAAAGTGGCGCGCCTCCAGCGCACCAAGGATCGCGGTAGTTGCGTACATGCCGCTGAATAGGTCGATTACCGCCACGCCCGCCCTCATCGGGCCGCCACCGGGTTCGGCGTCGGCATGGCCGGTGATACTCATCAGGCCGCTCATGGCCTGAATCAGCAGGTCATAGCCAGGACGCGCCGCATAGGGGCCGGTGTGACCGAAACCCGTGACCGAGCAGTAGATCAAGCGCGGGTTGAGCGTGCTCAAGCTGTCGTAGTCTAGCCCGTAGCGCTTAAGCCCCTCCGTCTTGAAGTTTTCCACCACCACATCACTCTTCTGTGCCAGCTCGCGGATCAGTTCTTGACCCGCGGGCGTGGCAATGTCCACAGTGACCGAGCGCTTGTTGCGATTTGCAGCCGTGAAATAGCCGCCCTGCTGGGTAGCGACGCCATCTTGGTCAAGCAGGAACGGCGGCCCCCAACGGCGGGTATCGTCGCCTTCACCAGGCTTTTCGATCTTGATTACATCGGCGCCCATATCCGCTAAGTTCTGAGTGCACCAAGGCCCGGCCAGCACGCGCGAGAGATCAAGCACGCGCAGGTGACTCAAGGCGCCGGTGCGCGGAGAAGGAGTGGGCAATCCCGATAGAGAGTCAATGGTTGAATATGTCATTGTGGTACTGGGGCAGCCTGCCCGTTATGCAGATAGGCGAAACAACTTAAAGATGAATGGGTTAAGTCCGATATGTTTAGTATTCCATACTGCTAATTGTCAAATCTGCTCGTCATGAAACTGCTGAAAGAGTATCGACAAAGCACGCTATGCGCTATTTTCGATTACAAAATATGGGCTTTGGCAATTGCGAATAGGCCATGTATGCTGACCCGACCTAACATCGCGGCCGATTTATGCCGTGCCGCTCATCAATAGAAGACAACGATATCAGTTCGTTATCCTATGTAAATATAGAAATATTCGGACATCCATCTGAATGACTGCCTCGCCTCAAACATGAGGATCCTGACAGTCCTAATTTTCGAGCGCCCGCACGACTTTCCACTCCCGCCACAGCGGGTGATTTCTGTCATGCGTCATTCCAGCGGATCGTACAGTTTTTCCTTGATACAGAGCGCCGGGATCAACCCGCACACGAAATACGCACAGCCCATCATGAGGAACCCCGCGCCGATGGAGCCGTTCGTGGCGAGGAATCCGATCGCCGCCGGCGCCACGGCAGCGCCGATGCGACCCACGTTATACGCGCCGCCCACCGCAGTGCCACGAATGTGCGTTTCAAAGCTCTCGGTCATGTAAGTGGCATTCACGCCGTACGGAATGCCATAAAGGAAGCCGAAGATCGTCATTAGGTAGACGATGTTGCCCGGCGTGTGGTGCAACACGAGGACTGGCAGGAACACTGCCGCACCCAGCGCACCCAGCGAAAAGACCACGCGCCGGCCGAAGCGATCGGCAAGCCAGCCGGCCGCGATCTTGCCCAGAATCATCGCCGTGTAGGCGCCGACCATGTAGCCCGTCATCGAACTGAACTTCATCTGAAGCTCTTTTTCGAGATAGGTCGGCATCCAAGTATTCACGCCGAAGTGGCCGAACTGCAGTGCGCACGCGGTGATTGACCAGAGCAGGAACATGCGACGTGCGCCGGGATTGGAGCCGATCCGCCTCCAGGCACTCTCTTTGGCGGTTTGTACCGACTTGCCGGCCAAGCCCTTCGCCTTTGCCGCCAGCCAGCTTGCAGGCTCCGGCACGTAGCGGTACGTCAGCACGGCCAGCACCACGGGTACGATGGCGATGTAGTAGAGCCAGCGCCACCCGTACGCCGGCAGGATGGCGCCCGCCAAGAGCGTCGCCATGATATAGCCAACCGAGTACGACGCCTGCAGCGTGCCGAGGATCGTCGTGCGTCGCTTAGTAGGCGCATACTCGGCCATCAACGTATTGCAGACCACATATTCGGCGCCGAGGCCCATCGATGCAATGAAACGGACAATGGCGAACTGCCAGAAGTTCTGTGTCAGGCCAAGTATGGCGGTGCCGACCGAAAACACGAGGATGGTGCCGACGACGGTACGCACCCGACCGAAGCGGTCGGCCGCCCAGCCGCCATAGATCCCGCCGATGGCCATGCCGGCCATCGTGATGGTGCCGAACATCCCGGCTTCGACGTGGGTGAGACCGAACTCCTCCTTCAGGCTCGACAGGGTGTAGGACAGCACCATGAGGTCCGCGCCATCGACCATCATGCCGAGGAACGCGAACACGAACACCACTATCCAGATGCGGTTGCTGGCCTTGTTGCCGCGCGCGGTAACGCCTGATTCGCCCGTTGCGAGCGGCTCATTGGACTTGACTTCCATACGATCTCCACGTTTATCTCTGTGCGACAGGGCTATGCCGCCCCTTTTTGACCCGGGTGGGGTAACTTTCGCGCAGACGTGGCCGGACAGCTATTCGTGAATTGCAAAGGTGGGCTTCCGGATCACCGAACCGTGAAGTTGGCACGACTGACCGTCCAAACCGGTGCGCACACGCCGTCCGTTTTGCCGAAGGTGGCGAGGGAGATCGATATGTGAAGTAGTGCTTATATTGCTAGATCGTAGAATTGATCGGCGGTGGACCGATGGGCTCCGCGAGAACACTGCATCTGTCCATTGGCGATCGTATGCATCAGCCTGATACCGGCGAGCAAGATTCGGGTACAGCGTCACAGGCGGCGTGCAAAGACCGACCGGCTTGATGCGCTTACGCTTGTCGGATCCACGCCGCATCGTTGAGTGAGTGCGCCCTACCGTGCGCACAAAACAAGAGCCGGCCATCAGGCCGGCTCTTTCGCCAATCGCCTCAAAAGCCGTTACTTCTTCTCCGGCTCCGGATTCGGCTTGAACGGGAACGTGCTGAACATATTCTTCGCCTGGTTCTGCATCTGCTCCTGCATCTGCACGAACATGTTCTTCGACTGCTCGATGTAGCTCGTCATCATGCCCTGCATCATCGGCGCCTGCATGTTCATGAACTGAGACCACACTTCCGGGTTCAGCGCATTGCCTTCATACAGGTTCTTCGACTGATCGGCGAGCTTGTTCTGGATCTCGATGAACGCCTGGATGTTCTTTTCCAGGTACGTCCCCATCATTCCCTGCATCGCATGGCCGTAGAAACGGATGATTTGCGACAGCATCGAAGAGGAGAACATCGGCACGCCGCCGCTCTCCTCTTCGAGAATGATCTGCAACAGGATGCTGCGCGTCAGGTCCTCGTTGCTCTTCGCATCGATGACCTTGAAGTCCTCCTGCTCGAGCACAAGCTGCTTCACGTCGCTCAACGTGATGTAGGTGCTCGTCTCAGTGTCATAGAGCCGACGGTTCGGATATTTCTTGATCAGTCGTTCGGCTGTTTTCTTTGTAGTGGTGGACATGTAACGCCTTTGAGCGCAAACGAAGCGCAGTGGCGGCGCTCGCGACCGGCCAAGCGCCCCCTAACCCTCTGACGCGGCTGCGTCACCCGGAAAAACCGGGCGGCGCAACACGAATCAGCCCATATGCAACCCGCCGTTCAGCGAGAAATCGGCGCCCGTCGAGAACCCCGATTCGTCCGAAGCGAGCCACGCCACGATCGACGCGATTTCGTCCGGCGAGCCCAGACGGCGCACCGGAATCGTCGCGACGATCTTTTCCAGAACATCCGGGCGGATGGACTTGACCATATCCGTGCCGATATAGCCCGGCGACACCGTATTGACCGTCACGCCCTTGGTCGCCACTTCCTGCGCGAGCGCCATCGTGAAGCCGTGGATGCCGGCCTTGGCGGTCGAATAATTGGTCTGACCGAACTGGCCCTTCTGGCCGTTCACCGACGAAATGTTGATGACGCGGCCAAACCCGCGCTCGACCATCCCGTCGATCACCTGCTTCGTCACGTTGAAGAGGCTCGTCAGGTTCGTGTCGATCACGGCCGTCCAGTCTTCGTGCGTCATCTTGCGGAACACGACGTCGCGCGTGATGCCCGCATTGTTGACCAGCACGTCGACTTCGCCGACTTCGGATTTTACCTTGTCGAACGCCAGCTTGGTCGACTCCCAATCGCCGACGTTGCCTTCCGACGCGATGAAGTCATAGCCCAGCGCCTTCTGCTGTTCGAGCCACTTCACCCGGCGCGGCGAATTCGGGCCGCAGCCCACGACGACCTTGAAGCCCTGTTTGTGCAGGCGCTGGCTGATGCTCGTACCGATGCCGCCCATGCCGCCAGTTACGTACGCAATACGCTGAGTCATGAATCACACTCCATTATCGTTATCGGAAGCGGCTAGGGGCCGCTCCTTGCCCCACCTAGTCTGCCCTGCCTGAACCCGCGCCCGTTGCGCCTGCCGGCGCCGGGCGCAGCGGCCCGAAGAATCAGGCGCGTTCCACTGCGAGCGCCACGCCCATCCCGCCGCCGATGCACAGCGACGCGAGACCGCGCTTGGCGTCGCGCTTTTGCATTTCATGCAGCAGCGTGACGAGAATCCGGCAGCCGGACGCGCCGATCGGGTGGCCGATCGCGATCGCACCGCCATTTACGTTGACCTTCGACGTATCCCAGCCCATTTGCTTGTGCACGGCGAGCGCCTGTGCCGCGAACGCCTCATTGATCTCCATCAGGTCGAGATCCGAGGCCGACCAGCCCGCGCGCTCGAGACAGCGCTTGGACGCCGGCACCGGGCCCATGCCCATCACCTTCGGATCGACGCCCGCGCTCGCGTACGCCTTGATGCGCGCGAGTGGCGTGAGGCCCAGCGCCTCGGCCTTCTTCGCCGACATCACGACAACCGCCGCAGCGCCATCGTTGAGGCCCGACGCGTTAGCCGCCGTCACCGTGCCTTCCTTCGTGAACGCGGGCTTCAGGCCCGCGAGCGATTCGGCCGTCACGCCATGGCGCACGAATTCGTCGGTGGCGAAGCGCAGCGGCTCGCCTTTCCTCTGCGGAATCTCGACCGGCACGATTTCGTCGTCGAAACGCCCGGCCTTCTGCGCGGCTTCCGCCTTGTTCTGCGACAGCGCCGCGAACTTGTCCTGGTCTTCGCGCGTGATGCCGTATTCCTTGGCGACGTTTTCCGCGGTGATGCCCATGTGGTACTGGTTGTAGACGTCCCACAGGCCGTCGACGATCATCGTGTCGGTCAGTTTCGCGTCGCCCATGCGGAAGCCGTCGCGCGAACCGAGCAGCACGTGCGGCGCCGCGCTCATGTTTTCCTGACCGCCGGCGAGGACGATGTCCGCATCGCCCGCGATGATCGCGTTGGCGGCCAGCATCACGGCCTTTAGGCCCGAGCCGCACACCTTGTTGATCGTCATGCCCGGCACCGCGCTCGGCAGCCCGGCCTTGATCAGCGACTGGCGCGCCGGGTTCTGACCGGAACCGGCCGCCAGCACCTGCCCCATGATGACTTCGCTCACTTGCTCAGGCTTGATGCCCGAACGCTCGAGCACCGCGCGGATCACCGTTGCGCCGAGTTCGGGCGCCGCGATCTTGGCGAGAGAACCGCCGAATTTGCCAACCCCGGTACGGGCGGCCGATACGATCACTACGTCAGTCATTTCCAAGTCCTCCGAGCAAAGCGGCGCATGGCGCCGCAACTCGTACAGTTAAAAACCCATTCTGCGCGACTCGTTGGAGGCCGGCGCTCCGAAACCATGCTTCCGGGGGCCGGCCGACGGCGCTTTTCTGCCGGCTGCGAGTTCAGTCGCGCTGCTGCACATAGCGCCCCGGCGCCGCCTCGACCACGGGATACTCCGCGGAACCGAGCTGCGCCGGCGGCTTCACCTTCTTGCCGCCGTATTGATCGAGCCAACTGGTCCATTCCGGCCACCAACTGCCCGGCTTTTCGGTCGCTTCGCCAAACCAGTCGTCGGGATCTTCCGGCAGCGTCTTCTCTAAGTCTTCGACCACCCAGTAGCTACGCTTGTTCTTGACGGGCGGATTGATAACGCCCGCGATATGCCCCGACGCGCCCAGCACGAAGCGCAGGGGCCCGGTGAGCAGCGGCGCCGACGCATAGGCCGTTTGCCACGGCACGATATGGTCCTCGCGTGAACCGTAGATGAAGGTCGGCACGTCGATGCGCGACAGATCGACGGCTTCACCGCAGACGGTCAACGCACCGGGCTCGCGCAGGCGATTCTCCAGATACGTATGCCGCAGGTACCACGCATACATCGGCCCCGGCAGATTCGTCGAGTCGCTGTTCCAGAACAGCAGATCGAACGGCGCAGGCGTGCGGCCCTTTAGATAGTTGTCGACGACGTAGTTCCACACTAGGTCGTTCGGACGCAGGAACGAAAACGTATTGGCGAATTCGACACCGCGCATCAAGCCGGGAGGCGTGCCATTCTTGCCCCCGATGGTCTGCTCGCGCATCTGCACGTGCGGCTCGTCGACGAAGACGTCGAGCACGCCGGTATCGGAGAAGTCGAGCATCGCGGTCAGGAGCGTCATCGACGCCGCCGGATGCTCGCCGCGCGAGGCCAGCACCGCGAGCGCCGTCGCGAGCATCGTGCCGCCGACGCAAAAGCCGAGCGTGTTGATCTGCTCGCGCCCGCTCACTCGCTTGACGACGTCGATGGCGGCAAGCACGCCGTCTTCCATGTAGTCGTCCCACGTCTTGCCGGCGATCGATGCGTCGGCATTGCGCCACGAAATCAAATACACCGGATGCCCGCTTTCCAGGGCATACGCCACGAGCGAACTTTCGGGCTGCAGATCGAGGATGTAGTACTTGTTGATGCAAGGCGGCACGATCAGAAGCGGCCGCTCGAAGACGGTCCCCGTGCGCGGCTTGTACTGAATCAACTGGATCAAATCGTTTTCGAAGACGACAGCGCCTTCGGTCGTCGCCAAATTCTTGCCGACGATGAAGCGCGTTTCGTCGCTCTGCGAAATCTTTCCGCGCTGCAAATCGGCGAGCAGGTTCAGCACGCCCTGCCGCAAGCTCTCGCCTTGGCTCTCGAGCAAGGTTTTCTGCGCCTCGGGATTCAGCGCAAAGAAATTGCTGGGGGCCGCGGCTGCCGTCCATTGCTGAACGGCGAAGCGGATGCGTTCGCGCGTTTTCGGATCGGTCTCGATCGCGTCGGCCAGTTCCTGCAGATAGCGCGCATTGAGCAGGTACCACGCCGCGGTGTACGCATAAGCCGGCGTGGACCTCCACGCGTCCGCGCTGAAGCGCCGGTCCTTCAACTCAGGCACCGTGCTGCTTGCGCCGCTGGCTTGCTTGAGGAGTTCGAGACAATCGCGCGAGTAGTCCGCCTGCAATTGCTGCAGACGGGCCGGAGGAACGGCTGCGGTGGGAACTTTCAGGCCAGCGAGCGCTTGCGATGCCGCCTGACCGAAGGCCGCAGGACCGAAATTCGGCATCCCTGGGATCGAGGGCATCGACGGCATCTGCGGCACCGAGAACGGAAACGACCCGCCGTTGCCCACGGCGCTCATCTGAGCTGCCGCCTGTTGGCCGGCTTGCTGCCAGTTTGCGGGATTCGCGAGCGAACGCCAGTTGTTCATCCAGGCGTCAAACATTTGCTGCATGTCGGCGGCGCCTGCTCCGGCTTGCTGCGGCGCGCTACCCGACGAAGTCCCCGGGTGAGAGGAAGTCGAAGAATTTTTTGATGCAGTCATACCCGCTTTTGACCTGTGAGTCTCGGAAGACTGATTGAGAGGCGGGCGTTCGCGCACGCGGGCGAATTCTCGCAACCTACGACACGCTCGCCCTGGCGAGGGGTCATTCTTGCTCCCCGCCGCAAGGCGTGTCAATGCTTCATTCCGATTTTGCCGCAGTGCGATAGTTTTTTAATTATCGTTTTCCCCATGTCGATTGATGCGTTCTTGCCTTGTTTTGCGGCGTGTCCGTCGTGGTCCTCACGGTTTAGCCAATGAGGCAATCCAGGCGTGGCTCGCGCTTGATTCGCCGGTCGCTGCTGCCGGCAATTGCGACAACCGAAGCAACGCCGCATAGGCATGATTTGGCGCGGCGCGTCGCAGCAAAAAACGCTGGCGACTGTCAGACTATTGCCCGATTTCAAGCGTCTGCGGCGTTATGCGGCGGCGATGCATTTTGCATAGCGCACAAACATTTGGCACCACGAAATCGTTCTCAGTCGGCTAGCCAGATCATTCCGGCCATGCGGCCGGTCACGCGGTCGCGGCGATAGGAATAGAAACGTTCGCGCTCGGTCACCGTACATGCGCCGCCGCCGTCGATCCGCGCGATGCCGAGGCGCGCGAGTCGCACGCGGGCTAGCGCATAGAGATCGGCGAGGGACTTGCCGGGCGTCGACGGATGATCGACGAACGCTCGAGCGACGAGATCGCGCTCGTCGGCGCGGGCCTCGGTCATGAAGGCGTCACGCACGTCTGCTCCGACTTCGAATGTGTCGGGACCGATGGCAGGCCCGAGATAAGCACAGACGTTTTCGAGATGCGTGCCGGCCAGGTCCGCCACGCGCTGTGCCGTCCTCTCGATGATGCCGGCGGCAAGCCCGCGCCATCCCGCGTGCGCGGCGCCAACGGCGCGCCCCGCTTCATCGCACAGCAGCACCGGCATGCAATCCGCGACCATCACGAGGCACGCCACGCCGGGTGTCGCGGTGACGCTGGCATCGGCGCGGGTCGGCGCCGCACCGTTTGCGGCAGCGGCGATCACGTCGTCGGCGAGCACGACTTCGTTGCCATGGACTTGTTCGAGCCACGCGGCGCGCGTGTCGGCAAGCGACAGCAAGCGCGCGCGATTGGCGACGACCGCGACCGGGTCGTCACCCGTGTGCAGGCCGAGGTTCAAGCCGCCAGCCTGATCGGCTCCCGCAGTCCAGCGGCCGTAAGGCGGTTCGCTCACGCCGCCGTTGCGCGTCGTCACGAGCGCGCGCACGCGCGGCGACACGCGCCATTCGGGTTGCAGGCAGTCAGCGAACGTCAGGTTCGGCAAGGTCATGCGGATCGATCCTCGTTATCGTTGTCGGCGGCGGGCTTGATGAGCGCCGACGCGTCGTGAGACTTATTCGTTCTCGTCTTCGTCGTAGGACGATTCGTAGCCTTCGCCCGCGCCGTCGAACTCGTCGTCGTAGACATCATAGTCGTCGTCGAGTTCGGGCTCGCCGCCGCCGAGGCCCAGCGCCTCAGCCAGCGCGACCATGTCCTCGGGCGGGTCGGCACGCCATTGCATCGGGCGTCCGGTCTGCGGATGGATCAGGCCAAGCCGCCATGCGTGCAGCGCCTGGCGCGCGAAGCCGCCCGGCAGCGGCGTCACCGAACGCTTGCCGCGCGCGCGTCCATAGACGGGGTCCCCGAGCAGCGGGTGGCCGATGTGCGCACAGTGCACACGGATCTGATGCGTGCGGCCGGTCTCCAGATCGCAATGAATCGCCGACACAGGCTGGCGCTCCCAAATTGTTTCGTCGACCGTACGAAAATGCGTCCGCGCCCGCTTGCCCGAAGCGCCGGTCACGACGGCCATCCGCGTGCGTTCGCGGGGATCGCGGCCGATCGGCGCGTCGATCGTGCCTTCGGACGGCATGTTGCCCCACACGAGCGCGAGATAGCGGCGCTTGACCGTGCGCGCCTGCAACTGGCGCACGAGATCGGTCTGTGCTTCGAGCGTGCGCGCGACGACCATGAGTCCCGAGGTCTCCTTGTCGAGCCGGTGCACGATGCCCGCGCGCGGCAGGCCGGCCGCCGCGTCGCCGTAGCGATGCAAGAGGCCGTTGAGGATCGTGCCGCTCCAGTTGCCCGCAGCCGGATGCACGACGAGCCCCGCGGGCTTGTTGATGACGACGAGCGTGTCGTCTTCGTAGACGATGTCGAGCGGCACAGGCTCGGGCGCGAACGCGAGCTGCTCGGGCAGCAAATCGGGCGTCAGTTCGATGGTCGCGCCGAGCGGCACCGGCTGGCGCACTTTCGCGGGCACCCCGTCGACAAGCACGCGCTCCGCTTCGATCCAGCTTTGCAAGCGGCTGCGCGAGAACTCGGGAAACACCTTCGCGAGCACCTTGTCGAGCCGCTCGCCGGAGAGCTCGGGAGGGACATGCGCGACTCGCGGTGCGGTGTCGCCGGCATGGCGCCCCGCGGCGACGGGTGCGTCATCCCCGGACGCGGCTAGGGACCCGGACGTGTCGGCCGAAAAATCATCATTTAGGGGTTCCCCTGCCGGCGCGTCGGCGGGGGCGGCGCTTGGGCTATAATCTTTGTCGCGATCTTTGGGGCCGGATTTGTTTCGCGAATTGGCGCCTGAAGCACTTGAGCGGGTCATTTAGACTGGGTCACTGAGACTTATTGCTAGGAAATGCGAGCCCTGAACACCATCATCAAATCGGCCCTCGGCGCGGCCGCCCATGCGGCAAAGCGCGCAATCAAACCCGCTAGCACCTATTTGGCACTGGGCGCAGTCGTTGCGCTCGTGGCAGCTTGCCACGGCCTGCCGCAAAAGACCGATGAGACGGCGACCTGGTCGAACAACAAATTATACTCGGAGGCCCAAGACGCCTTGACCGGCGGGGATTGGGGCAAGTGCGCGAAGTACTTCGAAGCGCTCGAGGGCCGCGACCCGTTCGGCCACTTCGCTCAGCAGGCGCAGATCAACGTTGCCTACTGCAACTGGAAAGACAGCGAAACGGCCGCCGCCGACACCGCCATCGACCGTTTCATCCAGCTGCACCCGGATCACCCCGATATCGCCTACGCGTACTATCTGAAGGGGATGATCCACTTCAACGACGACCTCGGTCTCTTCGGCCGCTTCTCCGGTCAGGACATGAGCGAGCGCGATCCGAAGTCGCTGCGCGAGTCGTATGACGCGTTCAAGGTCGTGGTCGACAAGTACCCGAACAGCAAGTACGCGCCGGATGCGGCCGCCCGCATGCGCTATATCGTGAACGCGCTCGCGTCGCACGAAGTGCACGCCGCCGACTACTACTATCGCCGCGGCGCTTACGTGGCAGCGATCAACCGTGCCCAGCTCGCGATCAAGGAATACAAGAACGCGCCGGCGATCGAAGATGCGCTGCACATCATGATGCTGTCGTACACGCAATTGAACGAGCCGCAGCTGGCCGAAGATACGAAGCGCGTGCTCGCCGCCACCTTCCCCGATAGCCCGTACATCACGGGGCATTCGCGCTCCGGCGCGTCGAAGTCGTGGTGGCAGATCTGGTGATCTGACTGCTCCGATAGCGGCGACCCGCACATAAAAAACCCGGCTGATGCCGTAATGCCGTTCAGTTAAGGTCCCGCTTCAGGTACCGGACGGTGTAACGGAAAGGTCTGGACTTGACGGCCCGAGCGCATGAGCGCCCGGGCCGTTTTTCGTTGGGAAGCTGCTTGAGGCGCTCGCGCAGGCGCGCGAGTAGCGCAGGGAGTTTGCCGTACGAGCGCGTGACGGCCGCCCACGTCATTTCGTACTGGATCGTGTGAAACGCCCTGATGAAGCTCAGCTCCTCGGGTGTGCGGCCGGCCTCCAGGGCAGCCTTCGCCATCTCCAGGCGAATCAGGTTGTAGGCGATCAAAGCGCCCCAGAACTCCTGGTAGACGCCTTCCACGGTCTGACTGCGAAGGGTCAACTCCATGCCCAGCATCGATTGCTTCAATTCACGGTAGCTGGTCTCGATTTGCCAGCGACGTTCGTAGCAGGACACGATGTCACCGGCCTTAAACCGCTGCCGATCGCTCAGGGAAGTCAGCAATACCCGCTGCCGGCCACCGGCATCGACGGCGAGCACGGCACGGGCCTGCCAGGACTCGGGCAGCTCCGGACACGCCTTTCGCGCCTGCGGCGACACGCGCATGCGCACCATCTGATCGCCGGACTCACCACTGAGCACCTCCCAGCGTGTATTGGACTTGGCCGGAATGATGAAATGCCGGTTCTCCCCGCCCGCGACCAGGCTGCACAGCAGCTGGGCGGACAGGAACCCTTTATCGAACACCGTAATGGAGTTCTCCGGCACACGCGGCATGAGTTCACGCGCCGAGATCATCTCGTTGACGTCATAAGGGCCGAATTCGACATCGCGTACCAGATGCGTGGGAATGGCGGTGAGCGTAACGGCACGCAACTGGGGATAGCTGCCCACCCGGTCATGCACGGCCGCGGATGCCCCGAAGTGCCTGCGGTTGGCGGCACTGTCGGCCGTGCGCAGCGTGGTGCCGTCCATGGCGAACAGCGAGAATCCCTTGAAGAGGTATTGCGCCTGATCCTGGGCAACCCAGTTCCTGGCGGACTCGTGAAAGAGCCACGCCAGCGGCGCGGCGCCGGTGCGTTGCCGTGCCTGGGTGATGGCGCTCTTGCTGACAAACGACGCATCGGGCGCGGGAAGCGCAAGTTCCAGCCCGTCAACGACCTCGCTGATTGACTGATGCCGGTACAACGCCAGTGCGATCACCAGCCACACCACCTGCTGCGCTGGCAGACGACGACGGCGCAGGCTGGCACTGCCGCTGGCCTGAACTGCCTGCTCGATCCATTCGTACGGCAGATGCTCGCCCAGCCGGTCCCATTCGAACGGTGGGTGTGAATCGACAAGAAGAGGAAGGTCGTCAACCAGCATGGCGACGAAAGTTAACATCGCCACGCCCTGTTTACAACAGGTTTGCTCCACCAACAAAAATGCCGTTCAGTCGCTTAACTGAACGGCATTACGGCTGATGCCGGGTTTTTTTATGACCTGCTTTTTCGCGCGTCAGTGCGCTTGATTGAGTGGTCCGGCCCAAATGGGCCGGCCTATCTGGCCCGATCACTCGCCCTCTGCCGTGCGCTCCTCGAAGAACTCCCGCACGACGTCGATCTCGCGCGTTCGCTTGAACGGCGGGAGACTCTGCCAGATGCGCTTGCCATAGGGTTTATCGACGAGACGCGTATCGCAGATCATCAGCACGCCGCGATCGGTCTCCGCGCGGATCAGACGCCCGGCGCCCTGCTTGAGCGTAATCACCGCCTGCGGCAATTGATGGACTGCAAACGGGCTCAAGCCCTTCTTCGCCAGTGCGTCGAGCCGCGCGGACAGCACCGGGTCGTCCGGCGGCGCAAACGGAAGCTTGTCGATCACGACGAGCGACAACGCGTCGCCGCGTACATCCACGCCTTCCCAGAAGCTCTGGCTGCCCACCAGGATCGCGTTGCCGTAGGCGCGGAAGCGGTCGAGCAGCTCGGTGCGGCTCGCATCGCCCTGCACGAGCAGAGGCGTCTTCCAACCGCGGGATTCGATCACGTCGCGCAACTTGGCGGCGATCCGGTCGACGGCCCGCAGCGTGGTGCAAAGCATGAATACGCCGCCCCCGGATGCTTCGATCGCCGGCAGCGCAGCGTCGAATACGGCGTCGGTGAACATCGGCGACGATGGCTGCGGCAGGTTGCGCGGCACGTAGAGCAGACCTTGCGTGCCGTAGTCGAACGGGCTCGGCAGCGTCATCGAACGCCGCGCGCTCAGGCCCATTTGTGCGGCGTAGTGCGTGAAGTCGCCGCGCACCGACAGCGTCGCCGAGGTGAAAATCCACGCACGCGGCACGCCCGCGCGCTGCTTCGCGAAGATCGGTGCGACCGACAGCGGCGTTTCGTGCAACTGCACCGTGTGCGAAAACACTTCGATCCAGCGCACCTTTTCGTTCGGATCGTCGGCTGAGTCTTTCTTCGTATCCGATTCGGCGCTCGGCGCCTCCGCCTCCGGCAGCACCGTCCAGCCCTTGAGCAAATCCTGCAGTTCGCGCGCGCGCCGCTGGCAAGCGGCGATCGACTCCGCGCGCTCGGCCTGTCCCGCCAGCGCCACCGCGAGCGCATTCAGTTCGGTTTCCAAGGCATCGAGCGCGGCGAAGAGCGGATGGTCGCCGTGCATCTGGCTGAGCGACAGCCGCACCGAATCCTCTTTGAACGCGAGCCGCACGTCGCGCGCCGCCCGCTCCAGCGCGGCGCCGAGCTTCACCCACTCGACGGCGTCGCGCGCATGGCTCAAGCCCTCCGCGACGGAATCGCGGGCGAGTTCGAGGATCTGCGCGGTCGACAGCGTCTCGCCGAAAAAGAGCGTGGCGGTCTCGGGCAACTGGTGCGCTTCGTCGAAGACGATCGTGTTCGCCGACGGCAGCAGCTCCGCCATCCCCGTGTCGCGCAACATGATGTCCGCGAAAAAGAGGTGGTGATTGACGACGACGATATCGGCCTGCTGCGCTTCGCGGCGCGCCTGCATCACGAAGCATTCCTTGTAGTGCGGGCACTCTTGACCTAAGCAGTTGTCGCGCGTCGACGTGACCATCGACCAGACCGGCGCCGTCTCCGGCACGCTGGCGAGTTCCGCCTTGTCGCCGGTGCGCGTGATCTTCGCGAAGCGGACGATTTCCTGCAGATAGACGGTGTCTTGACGCGTCGGCATGCGGCCGTTGTCGGCCGTGCGCTGCAGGTAGTAATGGCACAGGTAGTTCGCGCGCCCCTTCAGCATGGCGACCGTAACCGGCACGGCAAGCGCGTCGCGCACGGTGGGGATGTCACGCTGGAACAGCTGATCCTGCAAGTGCTTGGTGCCGGTCGAGACGACGACCTTGCCGCCCCACAGCATCGCCGGGACGAGGTACGCATAGGTCTTGCCCGTGCCGGTGCCGGCCTCGACGATCAGCGTGTTGTCGCCGGTGTCTTCCGCGACCTCGCGCGCGATCTCAGCCGTATCGGTGCCACCTCGGTCGCCCGATTCGCCGCTCTTTTGCAGGCGGCGCGCCGGACGCGCGTGCGCCTCGAACATCGCCGGCTCAGGCATCGCGCGCCCCGACGCCTCCATCGCGGCCGCCACGGCGCGCGCCATTTCGATCTGCGAAGCACGCGGCCGGTAGCCGTCGATGCGCTGCGCGAGCAGGCCATCGGCGGCGAAGATCGCGTCGAGTTCGGTGCCGCGTTTCGGATTCAGCGCAAGCGGCTCGCGCGCGGATGTCCGCACGTCGGAAGCGCCGGCGCGCGGCTTGTCAGAAGAAGCATCGTGCGGTGAGTTCAAGGCAAGCGGTTCCTGCAAAGACCGGTGCACCCGGCGCGACACCAGCGCTTGCCAGGCCGCAGCTTACGCGTGCGTATCCGGTTCGAGCTGCAATTGCAGCAAGAGAATGTTGTCTTTGACCTTGAGCTTGCGCTTTTTGAGGCGCTGCAGCTCGAGGTCGGTGATATCCGACGAGGTCGCCAGTTGGTCGATCATGCGATCGAGCTCACTGTGCTCCGACTGCAATTGCAAAATCCGGTCACGAAGCACATCCGGTTTGATCGCTTGCTGCTCGCGCATGCTGGCCTCCTCGGTCGATTAGGCGTCGTACCGCTCGTCGCGGCCCCGGCGTCTGAGGTTGCTGTACGGCAAAAAACGCGTTATTCGCTTTGCTGCTGTTGTTGCTTGAGCTGCTCCTGCTGCTGTTGCTCCTGCAACTGCTGCTCTTGCTGCTGTTTCTGCTTGTCGGCGGCCTGCTTCTGGCGCGTCTCGACGTCCGCCTTGTGCTGCGCGGCATCGGTCTGTTTCTGCTGATAGCGCTGCGCGTTTTCCGCGCGCTCCTGAGCCTTCTGCGCGGCTTGCGCGTGCGCTTCGTCGAGCTTGCGCTGGTAGTCGGCCTGCTTCTGGTTGTACGTCGCCTCGTTAGCCGCGCGCTGCGGGCCTTCCGCATTGCGCTTCGCCTGATCGAGTTCGTGCTGACGCTGTTTGTCTTCGAACTGCTGCTGGCTCTGCGCCTCGTTCGCGGCGCGCTGAGGCGCGTTGGCTTCGTCCTGCGCACGCTTGATCGCCGCCTGATCGTCGCGTTGCTGCGCGCGCACGACGCGCTGCTCGTCATTGAGCGCCAATTGCTCTTTGCGGATCTGCTCGCGGACATCGCGCATTTTGTCGCGCGCATTGCCGAGGCAATGGTTCACGAAGAACGTGCTGTAGCAATTGTGAACTGCCACGCCGTACTCGTAGTCGTTCTGCTCGGTGCGGCGATCGAGCGCCTTTTGGCGTACGTCGAAATCATTGGGCGCAGCAGGAGAAGCCGTGTCGGAAGCGCCTTGCGGGGCCGCTGCACCAAGCGTGACGGCCTTTGCCGCCGAGGCCGGCAGATCTTGCGAGAAGGCCGCGGACGGCAGTCCGAGCGGCAACGCAAACGCAGCCGCGGTAACCCACGCAGCGGGCGAAGCAAGCAAAAAACGGGAGGTTGGCAACGTCGTAGGGAGGCATCGGAACATGCTCGAAATTCTAACACCCCGCGCTTGAGCGCTCGGGCATTTATGGCAAAATGCCCCGCTCCGACAACCCTGGCTCCCGCCTCCCGCGCCATCCCCGGCTGCGGATCTCCAGGTTGGGACCCCGATTGAGCCTCGCAGGCAGACGTACTTCACATGACGGATACCGTAGCACTCAAGATCGTACAGCGCATCGCCACTGAATTGACCGTCCAGCCGCGCCAAGTCGCGGCGGCGGTTCAGCTTCTCGACGAAGGGGCGACTGTTCCGTTCATCGCCCGCTACCGCAAGGAAGTGACCGGCAATCTCGACGACACGCAACTGCGCCAGCTCGAAGAACGACTCCTGTATCTGCGCGAGCTGGAAGACCGGCGCGCCTCGATCCTCGCGAGCATCGAGGAACAAGGCAAGCTCACCGACGAACTGCGCACGGCAATCGAAGCCGCCGACAGCAAGCAGGTGCTGGAAGACCTGTACCTGCCCTATAAGCCGAAGCGCCGCACGCGCGCGCAGATCGCGCGCGAAGCGGGCCTGGAGCCGCTCGCGCAGGCGCTGCTCGCGAACCCGCTGCTCGACCCGCAGACAGAAGCCGCCGCCTACGTGGACGCCGAAAAGGGCGTCGCCGATGTGAAGGCGGCGCTCGACGGCGCGCGCGACATCCTTTCCGAGCAATTCGGCGAAACCGCCGAGCTGCTGGGCAAGCTGCGCGATTACCTGCACAGCCAGGGCGTCGTGTCGTCGACCGTCGTCGAGGGTAAGGAAGGCGAAGAAGGCGAGAAATTCCGCGACTACTACGACTACTCGGAGACCATCAAGACCGTGCCGTCGCACCGCGCGCTCGCCCTCTTCCGCGGCCGCAACGCCGGCGTGCTGATGGTGAAGCTCGGCTTGGGCGAGGAACTCGACGCCCAGGTGCCGCATCCGGGCGAAGCCATGATCGCGCGCCATTTCGGCATTGCGAATCAGAACCGTCCCGCCGACAAATGGCTCTCCGACGTGTGCCGCTGGTGCTGGCGCGTCAAGGTGCAGCCGCACCTCGAAAACGAATTGCTCACGCAATTGCGCGACGAAGCCGAGCACGAGGCGATTCGCGTGTTCGCGCGCAATCTCAAGGATCTGCTGCTCGCGGCTCCCGCTGGCCCGAAGGCCGTGATCGGGCTTGATCCGGGCCTGCGCACGGGTGTGAAAGTGGCCGTGGTCGACCGCACCGGCAAGGTGCTCGCCACCGACACGATCTATCCGCATGAGCCGCGCCGCGATTGGGACGGCTCGCTCGCGAAGCTCGCGCGCATCGCCGCGCAGACGCAGGCCGAGCTCATCAGCATCGGCAACGGCACGGCCTCGCGCGAAACCGACAAGCTCGCGAGCGAGCTGATCTCTCGCCATCCAGAGCTGAAGCTGCAGAAGATCGTCGTGTCCGAAGCCGGCGCATCGGTCTATTCGGCGTCCGAACTCGCTGCCAAGGAGTTTCCGGAACTCGACGTATCGCTGCGCGGCGCGGTGTCGATCGCGCGCCGGCTGCAAGACCCGCTCGCCGAACTCGTGAAGATCGAGCCGAAGGCGATCGGCGTCGGCCAGTATCAGCACGACGTGAACCAGCGCGAACTCGCGCGCTCGCTCGACGCGGTCGTCGAGGATTGCGTGAACGCAGTCGGCGTCGATGCGAACACGGCTTCCGTCGCCTTGCTTGCGCGCGTGTCCGGCTTGAATTCGACCCTCGCGCGCAACATCGTCGAGTATCGCGACGCAAACGGCCCGTTCCCGTCACGCGACCATCTGCGCAAGGTCCCGCGTCTTGGCGACAAGACTTACGAGCAGGCCGCAGGCTTCCTGCGCATCAACGGGGGCGAGAACCCGCTCGATCGCTCGTCCGTTCACCCCGAGGCGTATCCGGTCGTCGAACGGATGCTCGCGAAGATCAAGAAGCAGATCGGCGATGTGCTTGGCAATCGCGACGCGCTCTCCGGTTTGTCGCCGGCGGAATTCGTCGATGAGCGCTTCGGTCTGCCGACCGTGCGCGACATCCTGACCGAACTCGAGAAGCCCGGCCGCGACCCGCGCCCCGAGTTCAAGACGGCGACGTTCCGCGAAGGCGTCGAAAAGGTCTCCGACCTCATCCCGGGCATGGTGCTCGAAGGCGTCGTGACGAACGTCGCGGCGTTCGGCGCGTTCGTCGACGTCGGCGTGCATCAGGACGGCCTCGTGCACGTGTCGGCGATGTCGACCAAGTTCATCAAGGACCCGCACGAAGTCGTCAAGGCTGGCCAGGTCGTGAAGGTGAAGGTGCTCGAAGTCGATGTGAAGCGTCAGCGCATCGCGCTGACGATGCGCCTCGACGACGATGCCGCCGCAGGCTCGCCGTCGCGCGGCGGTGGCGGCGGCGGTGGCAGCGGTGCTCAGCAGGACCGCGGCGGCCGCCCGGGCGGCGGTGCACGCCCCCAGCGCTCGCGCGATCCGGAACCGGCCGGCGCAATGGCAGCGGCGTTTGCGAAGCTCAAGCAGCGCTAAGCAACGTAGGGGCTGGCAGCGCCCTGCCAGCTGACAACAAAAAGCCCACGCGTCACAGCGTGGGCTTTTTGTTGCGTGCGCAACGGAAGTGTTCCCGCTGCGCAGTGCTATCTCAACACGATCAAATCTCGATCTTCGTCCCGAGTTCGACCACGCGATTCGCCGGAATCGCGAAGAAGTCAGTCGGTTTCGCGGCATTCTGATGCATCCATGCGAACACGCGCTCGCGCCACACCGACATACCGGGCAACTGCGTCGGCACGACCGTTTCACGCGCGAGGAAGAACGACGTATCCATCAGCTCGAAGGTCAAGTCGTACATGCGGCCGACTTCGAGCAGCGTCGCCTTGACGTCCGGCGTTTCGTTGAAGCCGTATGCCGCCCTCACGACATAGAGCCCGCCGCCGACATCACGCACCGTCACGCGGTCTTCGTCATTCACATACGGAATATCGCGCGTGACGAAAGTCAGGAAAATGGTTCGCTCATGCAGCACTTTGTTGTGCTTCAGGTTGTGCAGGAGACTCACCGGCACGAGCGTATCGCTGCCCGTCAAATAGATCGCGGTACCCGAGACGCGATGCGGCGGATGCGCGAGCAAGCCTTGTAGGAACGGCGCAAGCGGAATGCCGTCGGCAGCCGTGCGTTCCTTCACGATCATGCGCCCCTTGTGCCAGGTCATCAAAAGGAAGAACAGCACCGCGCCGATGCCGAGCGGCAGCCAGCCACCCTCCTCGACCTTCAGCAGATTCGCGCCGAAAAAGCCGACGTCGACGATCATGAAAGCGCCGATGATGAGGGCCACCAGCGCCTTGTTCCACTTCCAAACCTTCACCATCGAGACGCACAGGAGGATCGTCGTGATGACCATCGTGGCCGTCACCGCAATGCCGTACGCCGCGGCGAGATTGTCGGAGCTCTTGAAGCCGATCACGATGCACAAGATGATGAAGAGCAGCATCCAGTTCACGACCGGCACGTAGATTTGGCCGATCGCCAACTCCGACGTGTGCAGCACCTTCATCCGCGGCACGTAGCCGAGCTGGATCGCTTGCGCGGTCAGCGAATACGCGCCCGAAATCACGGCCTGCGATGCGATGACGGTTGCCACCGTCGACAGCACGACGAGCGGCAGCAGCGCCCAGTCGGGCGCGAGCAGGAAGAACGGATTTTCGATCGCCTTCGGGTCCTGCATCAGCAATGCGCCCTGGCCGAAGTAATTCAGCACGAGCGACGGCATCACGAGCACATACCAGGCCATCCGGATCGGCTTGGCGCCGAAGTGGCCCATATCCGCGTAGAGCGCTTCGGCGCCGGTCAGCACCAGCACGACCGAACCGAGCACGACGTAGGCCTGCAGCACGTGCGCCGACATGAACGACGCTGCGTAATAAGGATTGAGCGCGGCAATGACGCCCGGCGCGCGGATGATGTGATAAAGACCCAGAAGACCGATCGTGATGAACCAGAGAATCATGATCGGCCCGAACAGCTTGCCCACGAGCGCCGTGCCATGCCGTTGAATCCAGAACAGCGCGATCAGAATGACGATCGTAATGGGCAGGACGAGATGCGATAGCTGCGGCGTCGCAATCTCCAACCCCTCGACAGCCGATATCACCGAAATCGCCGGCGTGATGACCGCGTCGCCATAAAACATGCAGGAACCGAAGATCCCCAGCGCCATTAATGTCGCAGCCGCCTTGCTTTTCGTATCGAAGGAACGCAGCGAAAGCGCCATTAACGCGAGCACGCCGCCTTCACCGTTATTGTCGGCGCGCATCACGAAAAGCACATATTTGATCCCGACCACGATCACGATCGCCCAAAACAGCAGCGAAATCACGCCGAGAATCGAGTTATTCGTGAGCGCAATTCCGTGCGCCGGGCTGAATGCTTCCTTCAACGAATAAAGAGGACTGGTTCCGATATCGCCGAAAACCACGCCGATCGCCGCAATGGCAAGTGAATGCAAAGGCTGCTTATGCGTATGTGCCTGGTTGTTGTCTGTCATAAACGCGGGGTAAATCCGTTCTCGGATTGGGCTGAAGAAACGAGCGCAATTCTAGCGGGGCACGCAGACGTGCCGCAGTGCGTGTTGTGCATACGCTACGAGCGGCAGCCGCCGAAGTTTAGCATCGCAGCGCGTCGGAGTCAGGTAAGTTTTGCGCATTGCAGCATAACCGCGGTTAACGGTCTGGCGAAAGCACTTGCACATAAAAAAAGCGGAGTCGTGAGACTCCGCTTGATTATCTTGACACCAACGACCGCACGGCTGGGCCATGCGAAAGGTCACTCGTTCGGCGTCGAATTTCGTGCCAGGCCGCGCTTGATCCATGCACCGAGATTGTGCGGACGCACCGTATCCCATTCCTCGAACGGCTGGTGAATCCATGGGTTCGTCGGCAGGAATTGCACGTGGTAGTCGGGCTTGACCTTCGAGCAGCCCTTGTACCAAAGCACCGCGGAACGCACGGCGGTAATCGCCGGATAGCGGTCCTTCAAATGCTGCTGCACGCGCGACAGCGTCACGCCCGAATCGACGAGGTCGTCCACGAGCAGCACGTTGCCCGACAGCTCGCCGCGCGTCATCGTGATGTATTGGGCGATATCGAGGTCGCCCTGCTCCGTGCCGGCGGCTTCGCGATAGGAACTCGTCGCGAGGATCGCAAGCGGCAGGTCGTAGATACGCGACAGCTGGTCGCCAACGCGAAGCCCGCCGCGCGCGAGACACAGGATCTTGTCGAACTTCCAGCCGGATTCGTGCACGGCCAGGGCGAGCAACTCGATCAGCCGGTGATACTCGTCCCAGCCGACCCAGAGGTTCTTGTCGTCGTTGCGCGGATCCGTCATCGCGATCATGGTCATGCTCTGCGTCATCGTTAAACCTTGAACGGATGGCGAAGCAGAATCGTCTCGTCACGATCCGGGCCGGTCGACACCATGTCGATCGGCACGCCCGCCACTTCCTGCACGCGCGTCAGATAAGCTTGCGCGTTCGCGGGCAGCCTGTCCCATTGCGTGATGCCGATCGTGCTTTCCTTCCAGCCGCCGAACGTCTCGTACACCGGCTCGCAGCGCGCGACTTCGGATGCGCCGCGCGGGAGGATGTCGGCGTCCTTGCCGTCGATCTTGTAGCCGACGCACAGCCTGACTTCGTCGAGGCCGTCGAGCACGTCGAGCTTCGTAATGCAGAGGCCCGACACGCCGTTGATCTGAATCGAGCGGCGCAGCGCGGCGGCATCGAGCCAGCCGGTGCGGCGCGGACGGCCCGTGACCGAGCCGAATTCCTTGCCAACGTTCGCGAGCGTCACGCCGATCTGGTCCTGACGGGCCGGGTTGTCGTTGTCGTACAGCTCGCTCGGGAACGGACCCGCGCCCACGCGCGTGCAGTACGCCTTCGTGATGCCGAGGATGTAGTTGAGCTTCTGCGGACCGACGCCTGCGCCTGCAGCCGCCGCACCGGCGACGCAGTTGCTCGACGTGACGAACGGGTACGTGCCGTGATCGATGTCGAGCAGCGTGCCTTGCGCGCCTTCGAACAGGAAATTGCGGCCGGCTGCGTTTTCGTCGTACAACCGGCGCGAAACGTCGGTGACCATCGGCGCGAGGCGATCCGCATAGCTCAGCATCGTATCCAGCGTCTGCTGAAAATCGACAGGCGCGGCGCCCAGGTACTGGGTCAGCACGAAGTTATGGAAATCGAGGTTGTCGCGCAGACGCTCGGCGAATGCCTCCGGCTCGAACAGATCCTGCACGCGCAACGCGCGGCGGCCGACCTTGTCCTCGTACGCCGGACCGATGCCGCGGCCGGTCGTGCCGATCTTGCCGGCGCCGCGACGGGCTTCGCGCGCCTGATCGATCGCGATGTGATACGGGAGGATCAGCGTGGTCGCTTCGGAAATGAACAGACGCTTTTGAACGTCGAGACCAGCGGCTTCGAGCTCGCCGATTTCCTTGAAGAGCGCCTCGGGCGACAGCACGACGCCGTTGCCGATGTAGCAGGCAACGCCCGCACGCATGATGCCCGAAGGAATGAGGCGCAAGATGGTTTTCTTGCCGCCGATGATGAGCGTGTGACCGGCGTTGTGACCGCCCTGGAAACGCACGACGCCCTGAGCGTGGTCCGTCAGCCAGTCTACGATCTTGCCCTTGCCCTCATCACCCCATTGAGTTCCCACGACGACGACGTTGCGGCCGGGGGTCACATTCACAGCGCTGGCAGACATGTTGATTCGTTAGCTGGTTAAAAACGTATTCTACCCATGTTCGCTGAAGGTTCCGAGTTTTTCCGTTTCGGCTCAACGATATGGGTCATTTTCGCGACGCCTGCGGGGATGGTGCCGAGGACGGCACATCCCCGCTGCCGCTCGCCTCTCGCGGCTTCCTACGCGCGGCTAGCGGGCCTCGACGACCCACACGCCGTTGCGCTCGACGAGCACACGGTCGCAGGCGAATTCATCCAATGCGTGATCGTGACCGGGCAGCGCCTGGATGACGACTTCGCCCGCGTCGCGCAGCAATGCGACACTCGCGCGCAGCGCTTCGTCGTGCTTCCAGGGCGCGAGGATCGCGCTGCTGCGTGCCTCGATCGGCGAAATGCGCGCGACTTCGCGCAGGTCGAGCGAAAAGCCCGTCGCAGGACGCGCGCGGCCGTACGCTTGCCCGACGTGGTCATAACGGCCGCCGCGCGCGACCGCGTTCGGCACGCCATCGACATAGGCCGAAAACATCACGCCGCTGTGATACGCATAGCCACGCAAATCGGCCAGATCGATCGTGACCTCGGCGCTCTCCACCTGTGCGGCCAAAAACTCGAGATCGTCGAGTGCGTTCGCGATCTCCGGCAGATTCGGCAAGCGCTGCCGCGCGAGCGCGAGCACCGACGCGTCGCCGTATAGCGCGGGCAGCGCGCGCAGCGCGTCGCGCGCCACGTCGCTCAACCCTTGCGTCAACTCGTCCAGGCGTGCGACGTCTTTCGCTGCGAGCGCCTCGTAAAGCGCTTCACCCGCGGCGGCGGCGGCCGGGTCCTGAGCAAAGATCGCGGACAACACGCCCGCGTGGCACAAGTCGAGTCGAATCGTCGTGAGACCCGTCAGCCGCAGCACGTCGAGCATCAACTGCTGAATTTCGAGGTCCGCTTCGAGTCCCGCATGACCATAGATTTCCGCGCCGACCTGAATCTGTTCGCGCGTGGCGTGCAGACCGCGCGGACGCGTATGCAGCACGTTGCCCGCGTAGCACAGACGCGTCACGCCTTGGCGGTTGAGCAGGTGCGCGTCGATACGCGCCACTTGCGGCGTCGTATCCGCGCGCAGTCCGAGCGTGCGGCCCGACAGTTGATCGACGAGCTTGAATGTGCGCAGGCTCAGGTCGCTGCCGCCGCTCGTCAGAAGCGACTCCAGGTATTCGAGCAACGGCGGCATCACCATTTCGTAGCCGTAGGCTCGAAAGCGATCGAGCAACGCGCGTCGCAACTCCTCGATCTTGCGCGCCTCCGACGGAAGCACGTCGGCGATATTTTCAGGAAGCAACCAGGTCGACATCGGTACAGTCCTACGGCGTAAATGAGCGGCATGCCAGCGCATGCCACGATATGAAGATTCGATGAAACCGCCGATCAGGCGGCAAAACGCGCCCGCCCAAGACGGGGCCGCCAGAGGCGGTCCAAACCCAAAGGGGCCAAATTCGGCGCAAAGCGTGGGTCGCGTGTGATGGCACCCCCACGCCGGCGCGATGGCGCTGCGCAGGTCGTGCGCGGCGCCGAAGCGCTCAGGTCGCCGCGAGCAGCAGCAACAGCCCGAGCGCCATGATGATCAGCCCGCCGATCCGGATGTGGTTGATCGGCCGATCCGCTATTCTACGAAACGTCTCCCGCCACGCGGTGGGAAACACGAAGGGAAACATGCCCTCGATGATGAGCATCAGTGCGATCGCAAGCAGTAACGAGCCGGCCATATTCATTCGAATGCCAGCGCCGCAACACGTGTGCGGCGCTCCTGAATCAGTGTTTGCGTGAGGCCGTTGCGGGCGCGGGAGCACTGCCGTCGGGGCTGCGCATGAAGCGGAAGAAGTCGCTGTCCGGATCGACGACGATCACGTCGTTCGGCTTGAAAATGCTCCGGTACGCCTGCAGGCTTTGGTAGAACTGATAGAACTGCGGATCGCGGCTGAACGCATCCGCGGCGATCACCGCAGCCTTGCCGTCGCCCTCGCCCTTGATCGACTGAGCTTGCTTGTACGCATCGGCCAGCACCGCTTGCTGCTTGCGCTCGGCGTCGGCCTTGATCTGCTCGGCTTCCGCCGCGCCCTGCGCGCGCTCCTGATCCGCCGCCTGTTGGCGCGCGGCAATCATTCGCTTATAGACGGTGTCCGCCATCGCAGCCGGAAAATCGACACGCGTCAGTTCGATGTCGACGATATCGATGCCGAGCGGGCTCGCCTGCTTCTGCATCGCCTCGCGTGCCTCGCCGGCGATCGCCTGCTGCTTTCCGAGCGCATCGGCAAGCGCGTATTTCGCGAACGCATCGCCAAGCGCGCCGCGCAATCGCGTGACGAGCTGCTCGGACACGCTTTGCGGATCGCCCTTCGTTTCGACGAACAGTTTCAGCGGATCGGAAACACGGAATTTGAGCACCGGGTTCACGAGAAGATCGATTTTGTCGGACGTCGCGTAACGGTCGGCATCGGGCGAATTGAGCGTCTGGATGCGCGTATCCACGAGCACCGCCGTCTGCAGCGGTGAAGGCAGCTTGAAGTGCAGCCCCGGACCTTCGACCAGCGGGTTCTCCCCGCCATGCGATGAAACGACGGCCATTTGCTGCTGATCGACGACATAAATCATCGACGACCCTGCAAACAGGACGGCCACGACAACCACGACGAGCGCAATGATTCGGTTCATGTCTTTGCGCTCCTTATTGCGGCAGATCGTCTTCGCGGCCGCGGCTGCGGAACGCATCGCGCGAACGCAGGACGTCGCTTGCCGCCGCCGCCTGACTTGCGGCGCTCGGCGCAGAGACCGCGGCGGACGACGTGGCGGCAGCCGCGCTGGCCGCTTCGCTCGCGCCCGCTGCAGCAGGCGCGGAAGCGCCGCGTGCCGCTTCGCTTGCACGCTGACGGCTCTCCTCGACGATCTTGTCGAGCGGCAAGATCACGTTGGCGGCGGTCTTGCCGCCGATGTAGACCTTCGTCGCGTTCGAGTAGATTTGCTGCATCGTTTCGAGGTACATGCGCTGGCGGATCACCGCAGGTGCTTTCGAATATTGCGCATACACTTGCTCGAAGCGCTCGGCATCGCCCTGCGCTTCGGCCACGACGCGATCCGAGTAGGACTTCGCGTCGTCGATCATGCGCGCGGCGTCGCCTTGCGCACGCGGCACCAGATCGCTCGCGTAGGCTTGCGCATCGTGCTTGGCGCGCTCACGGTCCTGGCGGGCCTTGGCGGCATCGTCAAACGCGCTTTGCACTTGCTCGGGCGGCGCCACGCTCTCGATCGTGACGCCCGTAACGGCAAGACCGGTCTTATATTGATCGAGCTTGCGCTGAATCGCGTCCTGCAACTGCTGGCGCATTGCTTCGCGGTCCTGATAAAGCATGTCTTCCGTGCTGCGCGTGCCGACGATCTCGCGCACCGAGGCCTGCGCGGCCTGCGTCACGCTCTGATCGGGATCGGTCGTGCGAAACAGATAGTCGATGGGCGTCTTGACTTGGTATTGGACCGCAAAGCGCACGTCGAGAATATCGCCGTCGCGCGTAAGCATCGACGAGTCTTTCACGTTGGCGCCGGCAACGGCGTTGTTGCGCCCGATTTCCACCGCGCGCACCTGGCTGACGTTGACGATTTCCTGCGTTTCGAACGGATAGGGCAGGCGCCAGTGCACGCCTTGCTCGACGGTTCCGCGGTACTTGCCGAATTGCAGCACGACGCCGGCTTGGCCGTCCTGCACGATGAAAATGCCGCTGCCGAGATAAATCGCGACGAGCACGCCGATCACGATACCGACGCCGACGCGCGCCGCGCGGCCGTTATCCGGACGGCGATCGCCCGGCCCCAGACCTTTGCCTTTACCCTTGCCGCCGAACAAGCTGCTCAGACGGCGATTGAAGTCACGCCACATCTCGTCGAGATCGGGCGGCCCTTCGCCGTCGCCTTGCGGGCGCTTGGGCTCATTCGGGCGCTGCTTGTCGCCATTGCCTTCGCTACGCCCCCATCGAGGATCGTTGATCGAAAGAATGGCGCGCAAACGCAGCCAGGTACTCCGCTCTTTGTATTCGTTCACCAGTGTTCGTTCACTAGAGTAGTGAGGGCCCCCAGACCTGCCGCTACGCGCCATTCGACCCGAGGGGGACAATCCCCCAAGGGGACTTCCTACAAGGGCGGAAAACCTGGCGCAGCCCGGCGTTTTCTTGGGAGGGTCGTCAAAGCAAATTAGAACGGGTCAGCACCTCGTTTCCGGCGTCCAGCGTGACCTTGAGTTCTTCGTGTTGTTCTGCCAACCGGTCGTCTTCCGGCAGTGCTCGCCCAGTGTCTGGAAGATTTTCTGAAGTCGCGATTTCGGCGATCGCGGCGCGCAGCGTATCTAATCCTTGGCCCGTGCGCGCGCTCAAAAAGACGCGCGAAATATTACCATACTCGTCCCTTTCGACCGCCTCGCCGCGCGCCGCCAACTCGGGCACCGCGTCGATCTTGTTGAAGACGAGAATCTGGCGAATCGAGTCGGCGCCGATCTCGTGCAGCACGTCGTTCACCTGATCGATCTGATCGAGGCGCACCGCACTCGACGCATCGACCACATGCAGCAGCAAGTCGGCATGAATCGTTTCTTCGAGCGTCGCGCGAAATGCCGCGACGAGCTGGTGCGGCAATTCGCGGATAAAGCCGACGGTATCGGACACGACTACCTGCCCGGCTTCGTCGCCGAGATAGACGCGACGCGAGGTGGTGTCGAGCGTCGCGAACAGCTGATCGGCCGCGTAGGCTTGCGCCTTCGTCAATGCGTTGAAGAGCGTCGATTTACCGGCGTTGGTATAGCCGACGAGCGACACCGACATTGTCCGGTTGCGTTCGCGCTGGCGCCGCTGCGTGCCGTGCTGGCGCCGCAGTTTATCGAGCCGCGACTTCAGCATCTTGATGCGTTCGCCAATCAGCCGGCGGTCGGTTTCGAGCTGGGTTTCGCCGGGACCGCGCAGGCCGATACCGCCTTTTTGCCGCTCGAGGTGGGTCCACGCGCGAATCAGCCGCGTCGACAAATACTGCAGCTGCGCGAGCTCGACCTGCAGCTTGCCTTCATGGCTTCGGGCGCGCTGCGCAAAGATGTCGAGAATCAGGCTGGTACGGTCGACGACGCGCCTGTTAAGCGCACGCTCCAGATTGCGCTGCTGCGCGGGAGCCAACGCGTGATTGAAAATGACGATTTCGATGTCGTTCGCCTCGCAGGCAAGGCGCAGCTCTTCGGCCTTGCCGCTGCCGACGAACATCGCGGCATCGGGGCTGGAACGTCGTCCGGTGAGCGTGACGGCGGGATGGGCGCCCGCGCTCTGCGCGAGCAGGCTGAGTTCTTCTAGACTGGCTTGGAAATCGATCTTTCCAAAGTCGATGCCGACGAGTGCAGCGTTGATCAAATTGGTGGATGTCAAAATAAAGCGACCGGCATGTATCGCCGACGGCGACGCAATGCCGGCCGCGACGATGGGTTTTAGGACTGTTCGGTATCCGGGTGGAAATTGACCGGACGAGCAGGCACGACAGTCGAAATAGCGTGCTTGTAGACCATCTGGGTCACGGTATTCCGGAGCAACACGACGTACTGGTCGAACGATTCGATGTTCCCCTGGAGCTTGATGCCGTTGACCAGATAGATTGACACCGGCACATGCTCTTTACGCAGCGCGTTCAAAAACGGGTCTTGTAACAATTGCCCTTTGTTGCTCATAGCAAACTCCGTCATTTTTTTGCAGGTTGATCGTGATTGAGCGGCGAAGAAAAAGAAATTCCCCGTCAATCGCTACACTATAGCCGATTTTCGTTATCGCACCAGCGGGCTAGCCATTCGGCCAAACCCTTGATGCACGCGGGTTTCAGCCTTTTTCCGCGTAAGGGTTCGTCGACGAACGAAACTCTATGCGCAATGGAGTCCCAGTCAGCGAGAAAGTTTCTCGAAAGCGGTTCTCGAGGTAGCGCTTGTAGGTTTCCGTCACCGCGTCGAGCGCATTACCGTGAATGACGATGATCGGCGGATTCTGTCCGCCCTGGTGCGCATAGCGCAGCTTCGGACGCACCGGACCGCGGCGCCGCGGCTGCTGGAACTCGACCGCCTCGATCAGCGCGCGCGTGAGCTTCGGCGTCGGCAGCTTCGCCATCGCCGCGGCATACGCGTCGTCGACCGAGCGCATGAGCGCGCCGATCCCCGTCTTCTCCACTGCCGATATGTAGTGGAATTTCGCAAATTCAAGGAATTTGAGCTTGCGCGTCAGGTCGGATTTCGTGCGCTCGCGCACATGCGAATCGAGCCCGTCCCACTTGTTCACGCCGACGACGAGCGCACGGCCCTGCTCGACGACGAAGCCGGCGATGTGCGCGTCCTGATCCGAAATGTCCTGTTGCGCGTCGAGCAATAGAATCACGACGTTCGCGTCCGCGATCGATTGCAGTGTCTTCACGACCGAGAATTTCTCGATCGCCTCGAACACCTTGCCGCGGCGGCGCAGGCCCGCCGTGTCGATCAGCGTGTACTTCTTGCCCTGCCGCTCGAAATCGACGTAGATCGAATCGCGCGTCGTGCCAGGCATGTCGAATGCAATGACACGGTCCTCGCCGATCAACGTATTGACGAGCGTCGATTTGCCGACATTCGGCCGCCCGACAATCGCAATCTTCACGCCGCGATGCGCCTTTTCCTCTTCGCTTTCCTCCGGATGACCGGCGTAGGCGACGCCGAGCGCCTCGTTGATCATCTCCGCGACACCATCGCCGTGAGCGGCGGAAATCGCGCGCGGATCGCCGAGACCGAGCTCGTAGAAATCGGCCGCGACCGACGTGTACTTCATCCCCTCGGCCTTGTTGACGACGAGGAAAATCGGCCGGCCAGTCTTGCGCAGATAGTCCGCGATCGATTTGTCCTGCGGCGCGAGGCCGTTGCGACCGTCGACGATGAACACGACGATGTCCGACTCTTCGACCGCCTGACGGGTCTGGCGCGCCATCTCGTGCAGGATGCCGTCTTTCGCGACCGGCTCGAAGCCGCCGGTGTCGACCACCAGATACGGCCGGTCGCCCACGCGCCCTTCGCCATAGTGGCGGTCGCGCGTGAGACCCGGCAGGTCCGCGACGAGCGCATCTCGTGAGCGCGTCAAGCGGTTGAACAGAGTGGATTTCCCCACGTTGGGGCGCCCGACGAGGGCAATTACGGGTTTCATCTGATGTTGTCTAAAGTGAAACGCAGAGGCGTCGTCCCCTTGCTGCCGCGGCGAGGCCGCCCGGCAACCGACACGCTGCGTGTGACAAAAATTATCACGAAATCATCGCGGCCCAGCACTGGCCGGCCGCCGTGTCTCAAGCGGGCGATAGTTCGGCCGAAGGTACGGCGGGCCGGCGCCCCATGCCTTCGCACTGCCGATAAAAAAGCATACAGGCCGGCATGGGCCGGCCTGTACGCGTACGCACAGAAAACGGTTGCGAACCGTGACAAGCCGCCGCGTTTAGCGCGGCCGGAAACCGTACAGGTCGCCGTCGGTCGTTTGCACGACGAGCGTGTCGCCCGCCATTACCGGCGCCGAAATGATCGGGCTGCCGTCCGTCTTCATCCGCGCGACGAACGAACCGTCGTCCCGCGACAGGAAATGCACATAGCCCTCGTAGTCGCCGACCACCACCGACGGCCCCAGCAGGAACGGCACGCCGAGATCGCGGCTCTTGAGCTTGTCGTTGCTCCAGAGCTTCTTGCCGCTTTGAACGTCGAACGCGCTGATCACCGACCAGTCGTCAGGCGCCGCGACGATCGCATCGTCCTGCGCCACGCCGCGCGCGCTCGAGAACGCCTTCTGCCACACCGGACGGCCCGAGTTCGCGTCGAAGCAGCCGATTTGCCCTTGGAACGTCACGGCGCAGGTTTCGGCACCGATCAGCGTCGGCGCGCCCGTCACGTCGTTGATCCGCTCGACTTCGGTCACGCCCTTCGGATACGAGACCGGCGCTTCCCAGTACTCGTCGCCGGTTTGCAGGTTGATCGCCGAGAGGCCGCCGCCCGGGAAGCCGGCGAGCACCGCGGCATTGCCCGCGAAGATCATGCCGGCCGACACGCGCAGATTGAGCGGCACGGCACGATTGCGATACACCCACTTCAGCTCGCCCGTGTCCGCATTGAATGCACTGATTGCGCCGTCGATCGTCCGCACGATCACGAGGCCGTTGCCGACGAGCGGCGGCGAAATGATCTCGCCTTGCGCCGTCGCCTTCCACAGCAGCTTGCCGTCCGCGCCCAGCACATAGACGCCGCCCTTTTCCGCGCCAACGGCCGTCAGCGTGCCGTCGCTGCCGACGCCCGCCGTCAGGTCCACGCCCACCTTCGTGCGCCACACTTCCTGGCCGGTCTTCGCATCGATCTTCTCGACCGAGCCGTTCGTGCCCGCGGCGTAGACCGCGTCACCGACCGCGACCGGCGAGAACAAATAGCGCCCGCCCTTGCCGACGCTCGCCTTCCAAGCCTGCTGCACGTTGAGCACGGGCTTGAAGTCGGTCAGCGGCGTCGGCACGCGGCGCTCGTCTTTCGTGGATGAGCAAGCCGCCAGAGCGAGGACGGTCATCGCACAGACAACGGGCGCAGCGTAACGTTTCAGCAAATTCATCGGTGGGCAAGCTAGGTAAGGTTGGTCAATGGAATGGGAGCGACGCGCGGCGCATACGGCCCCGGTCAGCTACCCAGCGCGTCCAGCTTGAACTGGATCAGTTGGCGCGCTGACGTATCGTTTTTCGCCACCGTGTCGAGTGCGAGCTGATAGGCCGTGCGGGCGTCGTCGCGCTTGCCTTGAGCCGCCAGCAAATCGCCACGGCGGTCTGCCACGAGAGCCTTGAACGCGTCCGGCGGCGTATCGCCCAGGAGCGCGAGGCCCTGGTCATAAGCCTTCTCGTCGAGCAACAGCCCCGCCAAGCGCAGCTTGGCAATTTCCTTGTACTCGTCATCCTTGGCATGGTCGACGGCCCATTGCAGCTGCGCCTTCGCCGCGGCTTCGTCGCCCGCGTCGTAGAGGGCCTTTGCCGCCGCAAGCGCCGTCATCTGCCCATAGGCCGTGCTGCCGTACCGATCTTCCATATCGGCGGCGACGCGGCTGACCTTCGCCTTGTCGCCCGATGCGACGGCCTGCTGGACCTGTTCGTAGAGCACGGCGGCCTGCGCCGCCTGGCGCCGCTGCCAGAAATTCCAGCCGTTCCAGCCTGCTGCGGCGACGAGCGCGATGAGCACGATCCAAGTGGCGGCATTGCCCCACTGTGCCCACCATGCCTTGAAACTTTCTATCGATTCTTGTTCGTCGTGGTAACTCATCGCTAAGCGATTCCTTCTTCTACGTGCCTGGTGTTTATCGAGCGACGGGCGCTATTCAGTCGTCGCCGTCATCGGCGGTTGCAACCATCGCATTGATCAGAAATTCGGTCAAGTCTTCGACCGGCACGTTCTGTTGTTCGTTCTTTTCACCACTTTGCGCCGCGTCACGCAACGGTTTGACGCCGACTGTGCCATTCGCGACTTCGTCTTCGCCGAGGACAATCGCGAATGCCGCGCCGCTCGCGTCGGCACGCTTCATCTGCGATTTGAAGCTCGCCGATGCGCCGTCCGCACTGCAATGCAGGATCACGTCGAGCCCCGTGTCGCGCAGACGCTCGGCGATGATGAATGCCTGCTCGCGCGCCGCATCGCCTTGATGGACGACATAGACGTCGCAACCCTCGTCTTCCGGAACGAGATCGTCTTCCTTCAGCAACTCGAGAATCCGCTCGACGCCCATCGCCCAGCCGCACGCCGCCGTCGGCTTGCCGCCAAGCTGCTCGATCAGCGGATCGTAACGGCCGCCCGCCGCGACCGTGCCTTGCGCGCCGAGTTTATCCGTGACCCACTCGAACACGGTCAGGTTGTAATAGTCGAGACCGCGCACGAGCCGCGGGTTGATCGTGAACGGAATGTTGTTCGACTTCAGGATGCGCTGCAGCCCTTCGAAGTGCGCGCGCGACTCGTCGCCGAGAAAATCGATCAGCTTCGGCGCGTTCTCGGCGATCTGCTGGAGCGCCGGGTTCTTCGTATCGAGCACGCGCAGCGGGTTCGTATACAGGCGGCGCTTGGCGTCGTCGTCAAGCGCATCGACGTGCTTCTCGAGGTAGGCGATCAGCTCGACACGGTGTGCGGCGCGCTCCTCGGCGAGACCCAGCGAGTTGATTTCGAGGCGGATGCCCATCAGCCCCAGGTCGTCCCACAAACGCTGGCACATCAGGATGATTTCCGCGTCGGCATCCGGCCCCGCGAAGCCGAGCGCCTCGACGCCGACCTGATGGAACTGTCGATAACGGCCGCGCTGCGGACGCTCGTGCCGGAACATCGGCCCGACGTACCACAGGCGTTTCGGGCCTTCATACAGAAGATTGTGCTCGATGGCGGCACGCACGACGGCCGCGGTGTTCTCCGGACGCATCGTCAGGTTTTCACCGTTCAGCGCGTCGGTGAAGCTGTACATCTCCTTCTCGACGATGTCGGTCACTTCACCGATGCCGCGCGTAAAGAGCTGCGTGTGCTCGACGATCGGCGTACGGATGTTCTGATACCCGTACGAGCGAAGCATCGACTTCACCGTCGTTTCGAAGAATTCCCACAACCCGGCATCCTGCGGGAGGATGTCGTTCATGCCTTTTACGCCAGTCAGCTTCTCGAGCTTTCTCTTCTGTTCAGTCATCTGGTTTCGGTTGACGAATTAATGGGTGGCGGTCGCGCGGCCATAGCGGCGCTCGACGTAGTCGCTCACGATTTGCTGGAATTCTTCGGCGATGCGCTCGCCGCGCAGCGTCTTGACCTTTTCCCCGTCGATGAACACCGGCGCGGCCGGATTCTCGCCCGAGCCCGGCAAGCTGATGCCGATGTTCGCCTGCTTCGACTCGCCCGGACCGTTGACGATGCACCCCATCACGGCGACGTGCATTTTCTCGACGCCGGGGTACTGGTCACGCCAGACGGGCATCTGCGTGCGCAGGTAGGTCTGGATCTGCGACGCGAGTTCCTGGAACAGCGTGCTCGTCGTGCGCCCGCAGCCCGGACACGCGATCACCATCGGGGTGAACGAGCGAAGGCCCATCGTCTGCAGGATTTCCTGGCCGACGATCACTTCGCCAGTGCGCGACGCACCCGGTTCCGGCGTCAGCGAAATACGGATCGTGTCGCCGATGCCCTGTTGCAGCAGCACGCCAAGCGCCGCCGTCGACGCAACGATGCCCTTCGAGCCCATTCCGGCCTCGGTCAGCCCGAGGTGCAGCGCGAACGTGCAGCGGCGCGCGAGCTCGCGGTAGACGGCGATCAGGTCCTGCACGCCGCTCACCTTGCACGACAGAATGATCTTGTTGCGCGCGAGGCCCAGTTCGACCGCACGTTCGGCAGAGCCGATCGCCGATTGAATCAGCGCTTCATACATCACGCTCTGCGCTTCCCACGGCTCGGCGCGCGAGGCGTTCTCGTCCATCATCCGCGCAAGCAGGTCCTGGTCGAGACTGCCCCAGTTCACGCCGATACGTACCGGCTTGTCGTACTTGATCGCCGCTTCGATCATCTGCGCGAACTGCGTGTCGCGCTTCGCGCCCTGGCCGACGTTGCCCGGATTGATCCGGTACTTCGACAGCGCCTCGGCGCAAGCCGGATGGTCGCGCAGCAGCAAATGGCCGTTGTAGTGAAAATCGCCGACGAGCGGCACCGACACGCCCATGCGATCGAGCTGATCGCGGATCGCCGGCACGGCCGCCGCCGCTTCCGGCGTGTTGACCGTGATGCGCACGAGTTCGGAGCCCGCTTGCGCCAGTTCCTTGATCTGGATGGCGGTGCCGATCGCGTCAGCGGTATCGGTGTTCGTCATCGACTGCACGCGCACCGGCGCGTCGCCGCCGATCGTCACGAGCTGGCCACCCCAGCGGACATCGACTGCGTGCGACACGCGGCGCGGCGCATGACCGCCGAAAATCGGCTCGGAGGAACAAATCTGACTGCTGCTTTCGGAATGTGCTTCGGAGTGCATCGAAAGACCCATTGACACCGGATGCGGCGCGCCCGAAAGCGCGCCGCCTAAATTGAAAAAGCGCCCTGGCCGCCGGCCGGGGCGCCTGCCGTCAAGGCAGCGAGAAGCGAGCCACGTTGCCCTTTGCTGCCGAATACTTCGCGGAATCGACCGGCTGACCGTCGAGCGTCAACGAATCGAGCCCCGCTTTGTTGCCGACCGTCACCTTGAACGGCGGCTCACCGGAAATTTCCTTCGCATCGCCGGCGTGAACGAGACCGGAGAATACCTCTTTCCCGCTCTTGTCGCGCACGTTGAACCAGCTGTCCTGCGTCACGCGCAGCGCGACGATCGATTCGCCGGCTGGCGCGTCGGCAGCGGCAGACGCCGCATCTGCGGCCGACGAAGCCGCAACGGCAGCCGATGCCGCCTTGGCGGCCGGCGCAGCCGCTTGCGGCGCGCTTGCGCTCGGAGCGACCACGGGAGCGCTGGACGAGGCCGCGGCGGGCGTTGCCGGCGCGGGTGCCGCCACAGGCACCGACGCCGGGACTTGCTCGGCCGCGCTGGCGGCAGCCGCCGGGTCACTCGCTTCGTTGGGTGCCGGCGCGGCCGATGCCGCGGCATCAGCCGATGCGCCGTTTTCGACCGCCCCCGCAGCCGAAGCAGCCGTCCGCCCTTCGACCACGGACGCCGATGCCCCGTTCGCGCCGCCGGTCGCGCCATTGGCGCCGGCCCGCAGGCGCGCAAGCCACGCCGACGAATCGCCGCCGCCCGTGTGCCACATCGCAAGCGCGATCACGGCGACGATGACTGCCGCCACGCCCCACAGCCACGACCGATGCTTCGGACCGCCGCCGAGCGACACCGACACCTTCCCGCGCGGCAAGCCCGTGCCCGCCGAAGCCGGCATAGAAAGATCGGGCTCCGGCACGCCCTTTTCCCGGCGCAGCGCCTGGGTAAACGGTGCCGGATCGACACCGAGCATTTTCGCGTAGCTGCGCACGACGCCGACAGCGAATGTCGTGTCGGGGAGCTGGCTGATATCACCTGATTCAAGCGCACGTATTTTCTGCGAGGCCACCTTGAGCCGGGCAGAAACGTCGTCGATCGACCAGCCCTTGGCCTCCCGAAGCTGCGCAAGGCGGGCTCCTACCGCCGCCAGCGAGTCAGGCGCCGCCTGGGCGCTCGCGGGCTGCGACGCAATTGGCGTGACGCCTTGTCCGGAGGCCGGCTCAGACGGCCCAGCGCTCGTATCGTTATCGTGTGGCTGCGGATGCTGCGGCTCACTCATCCCAAATCCTCGCGTCGATTCTCTTTTTGACCTGTGCGCTCCGGAATGTCAAAGCCCGGATTCGCAGACCGTTTATCACAAAATGTGCGGCTTGAAAGCCGCTTCCGATCGATTTGCTGCCTGCCTTACTGCCCGCTGCCCCGTTTTCAGCGAGCGCTGCGTCAGCCAGAGCTGCGCCACCATCCACACCGATTAATGCACCTGCCGCACTTTGATCACCTTGCCCGGGCGCCCCATGCGCTCGGCAAGGCGAGTGCGATCCTTCACCGCGCCGGCGAGCTGGCCACACGCCGCGTCGATATCGTCGCCTCGCGTCTTGCGCACGGTCGTCACGACACCCGCGTCGATCAGCACGTGCGCGAAACGCTTGATCTGTTCCGGCTTCGAGCGAATCAGCCCCGACTCCGGAAACGGATTGAACGGAATCAGATTGAATTTGCACGGGACGTCGCGCGTCACCGCCAGTAGCTCGCGCGCATGCGCCTCACTGTCGTTGACGCCGTCGAGCATGCAATATTCGAAGGTAATGAAATCGCGCGGCGCGACTTTCAGATAGCGCTCACAGGCAGCCATCAGCTCGCGCAGCGGATATTTCTTGTTGAGGGGCACCAGTTCGTCGCGCAGCGCGTCGTTCGACGCGTGCAGCGACACCGCCAGCGCCACGGGAAGATCGGCGCCGAGACGGTCCATCATCGGCACGACGCCCGACGTGGAGAGCGTGACGCGGCGGCGCGACAGCCCATAAGCATTGTCGTCGAGCATCAGCCGCATGGCCGGCACGACGGCATCGTAATTCAGCAGCGGCTCGCCCATGCCCATCATCACGACGTTCGTGATGACGCGCTCGCCCTTGCCTTCCTCGGCGGCGTCGAGCCCGTTCGCCTCGCGCCGCATGGCGCGCAGCGCAAACTCCGCCATCCGCAACTGGCCGATGATTTCGCCGGTCGTCAAATTGCGGGAAAAACCTTGCTTGCCGGTCGAACAGAACCGGCAGTTGACCGCGCACCCCGCCTGCGACGACACACACAGCGTGCCGCGCGTTTCCTCGGGGATGTACACGGTTTCGACCGCATTCCCATTGCCGACGTCGATCAGCCACTTGCGGGTGCCGTCGGCGGAAGTGTGGTCGCTGGCGATGCCCGGCATCGTGATCGTCGCGCGGCCCTTGAGCTTTTCGCGCAGCGACTTGGCGAGGTCGGTCATGCCGTCGAAATCGGCAGCATTGTATTGGTGAATCCAGCGCTGCAATTGCTTGGCGCGAAACGGCTTCTCGCCGAGGCTGTCGCAATACGCGACGAGGCCCGCGGCGTCGAGGTCGAGAAGGTTGACGGTTGAACTGCTCGTCATATCGATTCCTGCCATTTCAGTGCGAAAAACCGTGCGTGCCGCCGTGCCCATTCAACTGCTGATTGGACACTGGACCGCATGCACGGTGCCGTTCGCGCCAGTTCCTGCGAGTTCTACTTTAGCGCTTCCGTTGGACGATTAGCGCGAATAAACGTTGAGCGCCGGGAAGAAGAACGCCACTTCGACAGCAGCCGTTTCCGCTGCGTCCGAGCCGTGCACGGCGTTGGCGTCGATGCTGTCGGCGAAATCGGCGCGGATCGTGCCCTTTTCTGCCTTCTTCGGATCGGTCGCGCCCATCAGATCGCGGTTCTTCAGGATCGCGTTCTCGCCTTCGAGAACTTGAATCATCACCGGGCCCGAAATCATGAATTCAACCAGATCCTTGAAGAACGGACGCGCGGCGTGAACCGCGTAGAACTTCTCCGCGTCGGCGCGCGACAGGTGCACCATGCGGGACGCCACGATCTTCAGGCCAGCGTTTTCGAAACGGCTGTAGATCTGGCCGATCACGTTCTTGGCCACTGCGTCCGGCTTGATAATCGACAGGGTGCGTTCGATCGCCATAAAAACTCCAGAAAATTAATAGGTTACAGATTCAAATGAATCCGCAATTGTAGCATGATCCCGTGTATTATTGCGATTGAACCCTTACACGACCGTAAGGTTCAAAGGATGTATTCCGCATCGCTCTTCCACTGGCCGCGGCCGTTGAAACTCTAGGCTGCCGCGCATATCTTATGGAGTGGTACGGCTCTATCCACGCGGCGCCGCATCGTGCAGGCGCCGCGGCATAATCACAGAGCATCACTGCGTTTGACGCAAGGAGAAACCATGAACGAGTACCCCTATAACTTTGGCCGCGGCGGCAGCGTCATCACGGCCGAAACCCGCAACCGCGTACTACGGAACACCTATTGGCTGCTCGCGCTGTCGATGGTGCCGACCGTGCTCGGCGCGTGGGTGGGTGTCGCGACCGGCTTCTCGCTGTTCGCCGCCACCAGCCCGGCGATGAGCATGCTTGCGTTCTTCGCCATTGCCTTCGGCTTCATGTTCGCGATCGAGCGCACGAAGAACAGCGGCATGGGCGTCGTCGTGCTGCTCGGTTTCACGTTCTTCATGGGCCTGATGCTCTCGCGCCTGCTGAGCTTCATCCTCGGCTTCACGAACGGGCCGTCGCTCATCATGCTCGCATTCGGTGGCACTGGTGTGATCTTCGCGACGATGGCAACCGTTGCCACGGTCAGCAAGCGCGACTTCTCCGGCCTTGGCAAGTGGCTCTTCATGGGCGTGATCGTGCTGCTGCTCGCGATGGTCGCCAACATGTTCCTGCAACTGCCGGCGCTGATGCTGACGGTTTCGGTCCTGGCGATCGCGATCTTCTCGGCGTACATGCTGTTCGACGTGCAGCGCGTCGTGAATGGCGGTGAAACCAACTACATCACGGCCACGCTGGCGATCTATCTGGATCTGTATAACGTGTTCGTGAACCTGCTGGCGCTGCTGGGCATCTTCGGCGGCAACCGCAACTGATTTCGAACGCTGTTGCAGCGTAAAAAAACCGGCCTTCGGGCCAGGCCTTCGGGCCGGTTTTTTCATGCACGAAAGATTTTCGAATCGCCGGCTTAGTCGCGTTCGAACAGCGCGATCGATTCGACGTGGGACGTGTGCGGGAACATATTGACCACGCCCGCGCCTTTCAGCCGGTAGCCCGCCTCGTGGACGAGCAGGCCCGCGTCGCGCGCCAGCGTTGCCGGGTTGCAGGACACGTAGACGATGCGCGCCGGCAGCGGCCCGTCGCCGCTCTGGGCGATCTCGGCGAGCGCCTTTGAGACAGCCAGCGCGCCTTCGCGCGGCGGATCGACGAGAAACTTGTCGAATGCGCCAAGCGCGCGCAGGTCGTCGGCCGTGACCTCGAATAAATTACGGCAGGCGAACGAGGTATGCCCGTCGACACCGTTTTCTTTGGCGTTCGCGAGCGCGCGGGTCGTCAGCGCTTCGCTGCCTTCGATCCCCACGACCTCGCGTGCAAGGCGCGCCAGCGGCAGCGTGAAGTTGCCGATTCCGCAAAAGAGATCGAGCACGCGGTCCCCACGCGCAGGCGCCAGCAGCCGCAATGCCCGGCCCACCAGCACGCGGTTGATCGGGTGATTGACCTGCGTGAAATCGGTCGGCTTGAACGGCATCCGGATGTTGAATTCCGGCAGCGTGTAGTCGAGCGGGACGTCGAGCGGATAGAACGGCACGACCGTGTCAGGGCCCTTCGGCTGCAGCCAGAATTGCACCTGATGGGCATCCGCGAACTCGCGCAGCAGCGCCTCGTCGGCGGCGTTGATCGGCTCGAGCACGCGCAGCACCAGTGCCGTGACTTGCGAGCCGACCGCCAGCTCGATCTGCGGCATCCGATCGCGAATCGACAGCCCCTCGACGAGCCGGCGCAACGGCACGAGCATCGCCGACACATGCGGCGGCAGCACTTCGCAGCTCGTCATATCGGCGACGTAGCTGCTTTTGCGCTCGTGAAAGCCGACCAGCACACCGCCCTTTTTCGCCACGTTGCGCACAGTCAGGCGCGCACGATAGCGGTAGCCCCACGAGGGCCCGTGAATCGGCCTAAACACCGTTTCGGCGCGCAACTTCGCGAGATGCTGGAGATTGTCTTCGAGCACGCGCTGCTTGACGGCGACCTGCGCGCGCACGTCCAGATGCTGCATCGAACAACCGCCGCAGGTGCCGAAAAAACGGCATTGCGGTTTGGTGCGGAGCACGCTTTCACGCAACACGTCGACAACCTGCGCCTGCTCGAAACTCGGCTTCTTGCGATAACTCGAATAGCTGACACGCTCGCCAGGCAGCGCGCCTTCGACGAAGATTACCTTGCCGGGCTCGCCGGTTTCCGTCACGAGGCGACCCACGCCGCGCGCTTCCATATCGAGCGATTCGATCTCGATAATCGGGGCACTAACGGGAGCGGCGGACGGCGCCGGCGCGCTTTTCAGCTTGCGCACGCTACGGTTGGGGGATTCGGACACCTGCGGATTCCTGACAGACGTTTATGAAAGGCGAGATTGTAGACGAACGGCAAACCGCAACGGAGATTTGACGATGCGACTGATCTGTTGGAATGTCCAGTGGGGACGCGACGCGAGCGGCGACGTCGATCTTCCGCGAACGCTCGCCGAAGCGAAGCGGATTGCCGATTTCGACGTGCTCTGCCTGCAGGAGATCACGCGCGGCTTCGGCGCGCTGCCGGGCCGGCCGTCCGGCGATCAATTCGCCGAACTCGAAGGCGCACTGCCCGGCTTCACGGTGCTCGACGCGATCGGCGTCGATCTGCCGCCGCTCGAAGCGAACGCGCCGAGACGGCAATTCGGCAATGCGATCGTGACGCGGCTGCCGGTCGAGCAAGTGTTCCGGCATACGCTGCCCTGGCCGGCCGACCCCGACGCGCCATCGATGCAGCGCGTGGCGCTGGAAGCGGTGTTGCGCGCGCCGGGCGGATCGGTCCGGGTCGTGACCACGCATCTGGAGTTCTATTCGCTGAAGCAGCGCCTCGCGCAAGTCGACGAGCTGCGCCGGCTACATCTGGAAGCTGCCGCGCATGCGGCCCGCCCGGCGCCTGCCGAAAACGCGGCCGGACCGTTTGCCGCAACCGCTCGCCCCGTCAGCGCGATCGTCTGCGGCGATTTCAACAGCGCGTTCGAGAGCGAGGCGTACCAGCGCTTCGTCGCTCCGCTCACGGAGAATCCGCACGACGCCCCAGCCTTTATCGACGCCTGGACGACGCTGCACCCCGGCAAGACGCCGCCGATGACGGCTGGCGTCTACGACACAGTACAGTGGTCGTCCGGGCCGATGGCGTGCGATTTCGTGTTCGTCACCGAGGATTTGCGGCCGCGCCTCAAACGTTGCGAAATCGATAGCGCGACGCGCGCCTCGGATCACCAGCCGGTATTACTCGAACTCGACTGAAACGTTGCCAGCCGCCGCCGCTTCTCAACTCTCGAAGGCTTCGAGATATTCGGCCCAGTGCGACGCCGGCTCCTGCGCGAGCGCATTTTTGACGAACGCGATCTCATCGGTGTATTCGTCTTGCGAAAACGCCCCGCGCATCAATTGAAAGCGGCAGTACAACAAGTACGTGTTGACGACATCCGTTTCGCAGTAGTTGCGGATTTCTTCGATGCGCCCTTCCTGAAACGCCGTCCACACCTGGCCGCCGTCCATCCCGAGCTTGCCGGGAAAGCCGCACAGCTTCGCGAGCGCATCGAGCGGCGCGTTCGCGCGCGCCTGATACATCGCGAGCACGTCCATCAAATCCGTGTGGCGCGAGTGGTAGCGGCTGATGTAGTTGTTCCACTTGAATTCGCGATCGTCCTCGCCGAGATCCCAATAGCGCGACGCGGCAACGCCGTGGACCAGCGCGCGATAGTGCAGCACCGGCAAATCGAATCCGCCGCCGTTCCAGGAAACGAGTTGCGGCGTGTACTTTTCGATCACGCGATAGAACGACTGGATCAGCGTCGCTTCCGAGTCCTCGGGGGTGCCGAGCGAGCGCACGCGCAAACCCGTGCGGTCGCGAAACACGCACGAGATCGCGGCGATGCGCTGGAGATGGTGCGGCAGAAAATCGCTGCCGGTCTTTTCGCGGCGCGCCGCGAAGGCGTGCTCGGCGACTTCGGCATCGGTCAGCGTGGCGGGAAGATCTTCAAGACGGCGAATGCCGGCGACATCGGGAATCGTCTCGATGTCGAAAACGAGAATGGGGGTCATCGATTAGAGAACAGCGTCCTTGCGCACGCCGTTGGACGCAAAGAAGCGCTTCAACCGCACGAGCGCTTCTTGCTGGATTTGCCGCACGCGCTCGCGCGTGAGGCCCATTTCATCGGCAAGCTCTTCGAGCGTCGCGGGCTCGATGTGATTCAGCCCGAAGCGGCGTTCGATCACGTGCCGGTGCTTGTCCGACAAACGCGACAGCCACGCGCGCGTGAGCGTTTCGAGTTCGCGGTGCTGGACTTCGGCATCGGGCGACTGGCTCTGGTCGTCCGACAGCAGATCGAGCAGGCTGCTTGCGGGATCGAGATCGAGCGGCGCGTCGAGCGACGCCGTGTGCTCGTTCAGTGCGAGGATATCGGTCACTTCGTCGGTCGTCTTGCCGGTCAGGTAGGCGATATCGTCGATGCTCGCGTCGCGCCGGTCTGCCGCTTCGCCGGAATTCATCGAATTCTTTTCCAGGTGACGCTTGGCGCGCAGCACCTGATTGAGCTCGCGGATCACGTGCACGGGCAGCCGCACCGTGCGCGCCTGGTTCATGATCGCGCGCTCGATGCTCTGGCGAATCCACCAGGTCGCATACGTCGAAAAACGGAAGCCGCGCGTCGGGTCGAATTTCTCGATCGCGTGCATGAGGCCCAGGTTGCCTTCTTCGATCAGATCGAGCAACGGCACACCACGGTTCAGATAGCCCTTCGCGATGCTGACGACAAGCCGCAGGTTGCGCTCGATCATCACCTGTCGTGCCTCGAACTCGCCCGCTTTGGCGAGCCGCGAATAGCGCTGCTCTTCCTCGACGGTCAGGAGCGGCTTCACGCTGATGCGGTTCAGATAGTGCTGAATCGTGTCAGCAGTCAGCTCGGCCTGCAGCAGCGCCCGGAAGTCGTCGGGATCGGGTGCGGGTTCGCTTGCTGAATCGGCCGCGTCGCCGGAATCGTCCGCACCGTTGTGACGCTCTTCGAGCTCGGGCTCGTTCTCGACGAGCTCCTCCTCGGGCTCGCTCGTCGAAGCGCCGGAGTCCGACTCCGAGGCGCGCGCGACGCGGCTGAGCGTTTCGGTCTCATCTTGCTGCGGGCGGCGCTTCGATTTCGGCATGGTCGTTTCGCTTATTGCGGCGGCAAGTACTTCAGCGGGTCGACAGGTTTGCCCTGCCGGCGAACTTCGAAATGCAACATCACGCGGTCCGAATCGCTATTGCCCATTTCGGCGATCTTCTGCCCTTTGGTCACCGCGTCCCCCTCTTTTACCATCAAAGCGCGGTTGTGTGCATACGCGGTGAGATAAGTTGCGTCATGCTTGATGATAATGAGATTGCCGTAGCCGCGCAGCCCATTTCCAGCGTAAACGACACGTCCATCCGCCGCGGCCTGCACCGCCGTACCCGCTGCCCCGCCAATATTGATGCCCTTGTTGTTCGCATCGTCGAACGTGCCGAGGATCGGCCCGCGCGCCGGCCACGCGAAAGCGATGTTGCCGACCGCCGCGGCCGCATCGCTTGCGGCGGGTTGCGGCGGAATCGTCGTCACGGCGGGTGCGGAGCCGTACATCGGCGGCTGAGCCGCGCTCACGCCCGATGCACCGGCCGGTGCGTTGTTCGCAAGCGGTGCGCTCTGCACGGCGCCGCCGCCGATCGGCGCGGTCGCAACGCCCGGCGTAACCGCCGCAACGTTCGCCCCCGGCGGCGCGACGCGCAGCAATTGGTCGACTTCGATTTGGTTCGGATTCGCGAGATTGTTCCACGTCGCGATGTCGCGATAATTTTGGCCGTTCTCGAGCGCGATCCGGTAAAGCGTATCGCCCGGCTTCACACGGTAGTAGCCAGGAGGTGGCGGGCCGAGCGGCACGGGAGCCAGAGCGGCGGCGGCCCCCGCCTGACCGGAAGACGAGCGGTCGACGACCGGCGCGTTATCGAGCCGCGTCGCGCAAGCCGTCAGCGCCGAGAGCACCACTACGCAGAAGGCACGCTGAGCTACGGTGAACCGGACATTTGAACTATTACTATGCATCGCGCGCAACATACTCATCGGTGTCAAATCACTCCGGATTTTAAGGGGACAAAGAAAACGCGATCAAGCCGCGACTCGCGCCACTGGCTGGGCCCGAGACGCTCGACGAGCGTGAGCACCTGAGCCTGTCCGCTTTGCGCGCCGACCGGTGCGACCAGGCGTCCGCCCACGGCAAGCTGCTCGAGCAGCGCCTGCGGGACGTCGAGCCCCGCAGCGGCGATCACGATCGCATCGAACGGCGCCACCGACGGCAGGCCGACGCGCCCGTCGCCGTAATGCAAGCGGATGTTCGGCACGCGCAGCGGCCGCAAGTTGGTCTTCGCGCGCTCGTAAAGCGGCCTGATTCGTTCAATCGAATACACATCGCGCGCCACCTGGCTCAGCACGGCTGCCTGATAGCCGCAGCCCGTGCCGATTTCGAGCACGCGTTCGAGCTTGCGGCCGGCCGCCGCGAGTTCGATCATCCGCGCGACGACAGATGGCTTCGAAATCGTCTGGTGGTGGCCGATCGGCAGCGCCGCATCCTCGTATGCCTGAGTTGCGAGGCCGGGATCGACGAACATGTGGCGCGGCACGACCGACATCGCGTTCAAGACGCGCGGATCGGTCACGCCGTTTGCTCGAAGGCGTTCGACCATCCGTTCGCGCACGCGTTCCGATGTCAGCGCAAGCGTGCCGTTCAAAGCGACATTCGGCGCGCTGCTCTTATCGGCCGTTTTGGCTGGATGGCGTTCGACGCGAGCGTCATGCCCGCGCGCGACGGCGCGCGACGGCTCGGTCCGCACCGTTGCCGGTTTGCGCGACTCCCCCGCGTGGCCTTGCGGCTTGCGCGACTCGCGCTTGAGATCGGCGAGTTCCAGGGGAAAACGCTTGGCGCGCTCGCTCGTCATGAAGCGTGACGCCCGGCGCGCGCCCATTCGCGCGTCGCGGCCAGCATGTGCGTATGCGTGAGATCGAGTTGCAGCGGCGTGATCGACACCCGGCCATTGGCGACCGCGTGGAAATCGGTACCTTCGCTCGCGTCGAGCGCGGCACCCGACGGTCCGATCCAGTAGATCGGCTCGCCGCGCGGATTGGTCTGGCGGATTACCGGCTGCGAGGGATGACGCTTGCCGAGCCGCGTCACTTGCCAATCGCTCAACTGCTCATACGGCAGGTTCGGGATGTTGACGTTCAAAAGCGGATGGCCCGGCAATGGATTCTCGAGGAAATGCTTGACGATATCGACCGCCACGCGCGCCGCGTCTTGCAGATGCACCCAGTCTTTGTCGACGAGCGAAAAAGCGATCGACGGCACGCCGAACATCACGCCTTCCGTCGCGGCGGCGACCGTCCCCGAGTACAGGGTGTCCTCGCCGATATTCTGGCCGTTGTTGATGCCTGAAACGACGAGATCGGGCTTGTGATCGAGCATGCCGGTCAGGGCGATGTGCACGGAGTCGGTCGGCGTGCCGTTCACGTAGTAGAAGCCGTTCGCCGAACGCAGCACGGACAGCGGCCGCGACAGCGTAAGCGAGTTCGATGCGCCGCTGCAATTCTGCTCGGGCGCCATCACTGTGATATCGGCCAGCGGCTTGAGCGCGTCGTAAAGCGCGGCGAGCCCGGGCGCCAGATAACCGTCGTCGTTACTCAGTAGGATTCGCATGCGGCGATTGTAACCGAGGAAAGAAGGCACGCGAACGACAGGCTGGCTGGTGCTTCGGGGTATGTCGCGCCGGTCGGAAAACGGACGGTCGTTCGCGGTGGTTTACACTGGCTCAAGCCGAATTCCGACACCCCGATTCGCTACGCTTTCTACTCGCCATGCACCGAAGGAGACATGATGCGCGCCATCCGCTGCAATCAATACGGACCGCCGGAAAACCTGACGGTCGAGACACTGCCCGATCTACAACCGCAAGCCGGTCAGGTCGTGATCGACGTCAAGGCTGCCAGCGTCAACTTCCCCGACGTGCTGATCATCGAGAACAAGTACCAGCTCAAACCGGAATTGCCGTTCACGCCAGGCGCCGAAGTGGCCGGGATCGTGCGCGCGGTGGGGGCCGGCGTCGAGCATGTGCGGCCGGGTATGCCCGTCGTGGCGTACACGGCGCTGGGCGGGTTCGCCGAGCAGGCGGCAGCGCCTGCCGGAGCCTGCGTGCCGCTGCCCGACGAAGCCGATCTCGCGGTCGCCGCCGCGTTCACGCTCGCGTATGGCACGTCGCACCATGCGGTCGTCGATCGCGCCGCGTTGCAGGCCGGCGAAACGATGCTCGTGCTGGGCGCGGCGGGCGGTGTCGGCCTGGCCGCCGTCGAAATCGGCAAAGCGCTCGGCGCGCGCGTGATCGCCGCCGCGTCCAGCGACGAGAAACTCGCGGTATGCGTCGAGCACGGCGCCGACGCGACAATCAACTACACGCGTGATGACCTGCGCGAGCGCATCAAGGCGCTCACCGACGGCAAAGGTCCGGACGTGATCTACGACCCTGTCGGAGGCGTCTATGCGGAGCCCGCGTTTCGCAGCATCGGCTGGCGCGGGCGGTATCTGATAGTCGGGTTCGCGAACGGCGAGATTCCGAAACTGCCGCTGAATCTCGCTCTGCTCAAAGGCGCCAGTCTGGTCGGCGTGTTCTGGGGCGACTTCGCCAAGCGTGAGCCTCAGCGCAATGCGGCCGCGTTCAGGCAGATGATCGGGTGGATGCAGGAAGGCAAGCTGCGCCCGCATATCTCGGCGCGCTACGCGCTCGAGGACGCACCGCGCGCGTTGCGTGACATGGCCGAGCGCCGCGTGACCGGCAAAATCGTCATCGTGCCGTAAGCGCTCGGCGCGGTCATTCGCGAGTCGCGCGTGCCGGGGAAGCCGCGCGCGCGATTCGTCCGGCCTCGATGTCCGCCGCAACGTCATGCGACGAGCAACGCGTTACAAACGCGCGCGATCGGCTCAGATAATGTTCCGCTCGCGCAACGCGGCGATCCGGTCCGCGTCGTAACCCAGCGATTGCAGGACTTCGTCCGTATGCTCGCCGAGCGCCGGCCCGAGCCAGCGCGTCTCACCGGGCGTCTCCGAGAGCTTCGGCGTCACGTTCGGCAGCGCGATCTCGCGCCCGTCCTGCCATTTGAACTGCTGGATCATCTGCCGCGCGAGGTATTGCGGATCGGTGAACATATCGGCGACGCTGTAAATGCGTCCGACCGGCACGTCCGCCGCGTTGAGCACGTCGAGCGCTTCTTCGATCGTGCGGGTCGAAAGCCACGCCGCGATCGCACCGTCGATTTCCTGAGTGCGCGGCACGCGGCCGTCGTTGTGCGCGAGTCCGGGATCGTCCGCGAGATCGGCGCGGTCGATCGCCGTCATCAGGCGCTTGAAGATCGGATCGCTGTTGCCGCCGATCACGATGCTGCCGTCCTTGCACGGGTAGGTATTCGACGGCACGATGCCCGGCAGCGACGCGCCGGTGCGCTCCCGCACCATCCCGTACACGCCGTACTCGGGCACGACGCTCTCCATCATGTTGAAGACGGCCTCATACAACGCAACGTCGACGACCTGCCCTTTGCCGCCGTTCACCTGCTTGTGATGCAGCGCCATCAGCGCGCCGATCACGCCGTGCAGCGCCGCGATCGAGTCCCCGATCGAAATGCCGATGCGCGGCGGCGGCAGATCCGGATAACCGGTGATATGGCGCAGCCCGCCCATCGACTCGGCGATCGCACCGAAGCCTGGGCGGTCACAGTACGGCCCCGTTTGCCCGTAGCCCGACAAACGGACCATCACGAGGCCGGGGTTCTCAGCCGACAGCACGTCGTAGCCGAGCTCGAGCTTTTCGAGGAGCCCCGGGCGGAAATTCTCGACGACGATATCGGCTTCCTTCGCGAGCCGCCGTACGATCTCCTTGCCCTCTTCCGCTTTCAGGTTGACGGTCACCGACTTCTTGTTGCGCGCCTGGACAGCCCACCACAGCGAGGTGCCGCCGACTTCCGGATAGAGCTTGCGCCATTTGCGCAATGGATCGCCGCCGTTCGGGTCTTCGATCTTGATGACGTCGGCGCCGAATTCGCCGAGAAAACGCGCGGCAAACGGCCCGGCGATCAGCGTGCCGAGTTCGAGGACTTTGATGCCCGCCAGAGGGCCGGTGGTGGTCGCGGTCATGGGATTCCTGCAGAACGGGCTAGAGCGCGCGTCGGTCGAGCATCGCACGCGCGATCGTGCCGGCGTCGACGTATTCGAGTTCGCCGCCCACCGGCACACCGCGCGCAAGACGGGTCACCGAAAGGCCGCGCGCCTTCAGCGTCTGCCCGAGGTAATGCGCGGTCGCCTCGCCTTCATTTGTGAAGTTGGTTGCCAGCACAACTTCCTTGACGATGCCGTCCGACGCGCGCTTCACGAGCCGGTCGAAATGGATTTCCTTGGGGCCGATGCCGTCGAGCGGGCTCAACCGCCCCATCAGCACGAAATAGAGCCCGCGATAGGTCAGCGTCTGTTCGAGCATGATCTGATCGGCGGGCGTCTCGACGACGCACAACAGCGTCGGATCGCGTTCCTCGTCGCTGCAGACCTCGCAGATCTGCGCTTCGGTGAACGTGTTGCACTTCTCGCAGTGCTGCAGATGCTCGGTCGCGAAGAGCAGCGCCTGTCCGAGCTTCTCGGCGCCTTCGCGATCGTGCTGCATCAGGTGGTACGCCATCCGTTGCGCGGACTTCGGTCCGACACCGGGCAGCACACGCAGCGCTTCGACGAGCGCCGACAAGGCGGAGGGTTGTTTCATGCAAATCGGCGCTGTCGATCAAATAGCGGCTGCTTAGAACGGCAGCTTGAAGCCCGGCGGAAGCGGCAGGCCGGCCGTCATGCCGCCCATCTTTTCCTGCGCGGTGGCCTCGGCCTTGCGCACGGCATCGTTGAACGCGGCAGCGACGAGGTCTTCGAGCATGTCCTTGTCGTCAGCGAGCAGGCTCGGGTCGATCTGGACGCGACGCACGTCGTTCTTGCAGGTCATCGTCACCTTGACGAGACCGGCGCCCGACTGCCCCTCGACTTCGATCTGGGCGAGCTGCTCCTGCATCTTCTTCATGTTTTCCTGCATCTGCTGGGCTTGCTTCATCAGCCCCGCGAGTTGGCCTTTCATCATGGACTTGCTCCTTCGTGTTCGTTTGGGTTTTCAATGCGGCGCGTTGTCTGTTGGCAGCGCGCCACGAATGTTGGGAAGTGATGTCGATGCTTCAGCTCAGCGCGCGGCGCTGCCGGCGCCCGCCGACACATCGGGCGTAATCGGCCGGATCGACCCCGGCACGATGCTCGCGCCGAATTCGCGGATCAGCGATTGCACGAACGGGTCGGCGCCGATCTCGCGTTCGGCTTCGCGTTGACGCTCGGCGCGCGCGGCGGCATCGAGCGCCGCCGCCGTGCGGCGCGCCGGCCCGACCTCGACTTGCACGTCGACCGGTTTGCCGAGCTTCTCGGCGAGCGCGGCCTTGAGCTTCGCGACCTGTGAGCTTTCCGCGTATTGCGGCACGGGAACGCTCAGCTTCAAGGTAGCCCCTTCCAGTGCCGTCAGTTCGCTGTTGAACGCGAGCTGATAAGAAATCCCTTTCAGCGGCAGGCCGGCGGCGAGCGCCGGCCAGTCGCCGTCGAAACCGATCGCGTCGAGCGGAATCGCCGGCGGCAACGGACGCGTGTCGACCGGCGCTGTGGCTTGAGGGGCTTTCGGCTCGATCCGCATGTCGTCACGAGCGCTGTCGAAGGCAGGGACAAAACCGTCGTCGGGCTGCGCGAAGTACGCGTCTTCGGCGGATGCCGGGACGTAGTCGTCGAGCGGGATGTCGTCCCAAGGGGGAGTCGGCGCGGCATTCGAAGCCGACGGGCTTGCCGGCTCGTCTCGCGTCACGGCACGCGGCGTGGGCACCTTGACTTGGGGTGCACTCGCTTTGGGCGCGACGGCCGGCGCGGGCTTCGCACCTGTTGCGGCAGCCGCTGCGCGGCCGCGATCCGCCGACACGCGCATGCCGGCGTTACGCAGCACATCGAGCGCCGCGCTTGCGCCACCCGCGCGAGAACGTGGCGCGGCGTCCGGCGGTGGTGGCGGAGATGCCGGCTCCGCCGCTACAGCTGCCGGCGGGATTGCGATCGGCTCCACGCGCCTGACGGTCTCCTCTGGAGGCACGTCCGCTATTTCTGAAGCCGCCTCGGGCTTGACGGCCCCGCGATCGAGTTCAACAGCCTGTGGCGCGGCGGCAGCTTGCTGATCCGCCGACGCTTGCGCTGGCGACGCATCACGCGAAGGCTCTGCGGCCGACGGCGAAGCAACTGGCCGCTCTACAGGCGCAGCCGACTGCGCGGCAACCGTCGGCGCGGTGGACGGCCGACGGCCCGCTCCGCCGCCGACAGCCGGTGCCGCCGCTCGCGGCGCGGGCGCGGCGCCCCCACCGCCCGGTGCGGCCGGCTCGAACGCCAGCATGCGCAGCAGCGTCATCGTGAAGCCCGCAAATTCGTCGGGCGCGAGACCCAACTCGCTACGGCCAAGCGTCGCGATCTGATAGAAGAGCTGCACGTGTTCGGGCGTCAGCGCGTCCGCGAAACGTCGCAGGTCGTTCGCCTCGGGCCACTCGTCGAGCACCGACGTCGGCGCAAACTGCGCCCACGCGATCCGATGCAGCAAGCCCGCGAGATCCTGCAGCGCATTGGAAAACGACAAGCTGCGCAACGACATCTCGTCCGCGACCGCCAGCACTTGCGGACCGTCGCCGGCGACGAGCGCATCGAGCAAACGAATCAAATAGCTCTGATCGAGCGCGCCGAGCATGCCGCGCACCGCTTCCTCGGTGACCTGATTCGCCGAGTAGGCGATCGCCTGATCCGTCAGCGATAGCGCATCGCGCATGCTGCCCTCGGCCGAGCGCGCCAACAGACGCAGCGCCTGCGGCTCGAACACAACCTGCTCTTCGCCGAGGATCCGCTCGAGGTGCGACACGATATGCCCGGCCGGCATCTGCTTCAGATTGAACTGCAAGCAGCGCGAGAGAACCGTGACCGGAATTTTTTGCGGGTCGGTGGTCGCGAGAATGAATTTGACGTGCGCGGGCGGCTCCTCCAGCGTCTTCAACATCGCATTGAACGCGTGGTTGGTCAGCATGTGCACTTCGTCGATCATGTAGACCTTGAAGCGCGCATCGACCGGCGCATACACCGCCCGCTCGAGCAGCGCCGCCATTTCATCGACGCCGCGGTTGCTTGCCGCATCCATCTCGACGTAGTCGACAAAGCGCCCTTCGTCGATCTCGCGGCACGCGCGGCACACGCCGCACGGCGTCGAGGTCACGCCGGTTTCGCAATTGAGCGCTTTGGCGAAGATGCGCGAAAGCGTCGTCTTGCCGACGCCGCGGGTTCCGGTGAACAGATAGGCGTGGTGCAGACGCCCGCCGTCAAGCGCGTGCGTGAGCGCGCGCACGACGTGTTCTTGTCCGACGAGCGAAGCGAAATCCTTCGGTCGCCACTTGCGTGCGAGAACTTGATAGGTCATCCGGAAATTGTATCAGGACACAACGACACACAGACGCGACACGCCAATGTCGGCCAGCAACGATTTTAAAAGGCTGAAAAGCCGAAAGGCAAAAAGGGAATGGAAAGCGGAAGATGAGGAACAACGGAAGATAAAGCGGAAGGTGACGAGCCCGACCCTCGGCACTGGTGGAAAACGGCTGTGGCTGCTTCGTTCCCGACCTGACCAGGTTGACCGCCCCTCCATGCGAGGAGGCCCGTCACGGCGCATTCTATCATCGGTCACCGCGCAGCGCGAATCTAAATCGCGAGATTATCGCGCAGCACGCCTATTGCATTCGTTCGCGGCACCTCCATTTTCGAGCCGAGACGCAAGCTGAACGAAGGCCCGATGATGCATGGGAGCCCCGACAACCCTACTGTGCGAATGAGTACTATCGCTACCGGCAACGCATAGCAATTTAGGCTAATATGACGCTCGGATGACCCGCAAACCGCGGTTTCCGGTACGTGAAAACGCTTCGAAGCCATGCTCCAACGCGTTTTGCCGGGACTCATCGAGCGGTAGCGCGAACGGAACTTTTCCCAGTTTTGGTGTATCGTGGCGAGCAATTTTCAGGCGGGCCTCGAACCGAAAGAGGTATTCATACATGAGCGAACAAATCAAGCACATTAGCGACGCATCGTTCGAACAGGACGTCGTGAAATCCGATAAACCCGTCCTGCTCGACTTCTGGGCCGAGTGGTGCGGTCCCTGCAAGATGATTGCCCCGATCCTCGACGAAGTCGCGAAGGATTACGGCGACCGCCTGCAAATCGCAAAGATCAATGTGGACGAACATCAGTCGACGCCGGTCAAGTTCGGCGTGCGCGGCATTCCCACGCTGATCCTGTTCAAGAACGGCGCGGTCGCTGCACAGAAAGTCGGCGCGTTGTCGAAGTCGCAATTGACGGCGTTCCTCGACAGCAACCTTTAATCGTTGTTCTCCGCGCGTGTTGTCAGTGGACAACACGCGCGGCCCATGCGTGCCGATCCGCCGCCCGGGCGGGTTTTCGCGTGTGCTATGCTAGAATCATAAGACTTCAAGAAGACGTGTAAGTCCCTGAGCGGTTCCGCTCGATTCCTCCTCCCAGAATTCATTTCGTCGCACCTTCTCTCCCCGACGGGATCTCCGTATGCATTTATCCGAGCTTAAGTCTCAGCACGTGTCGCAATTGATCGAGATGGCAAACGGCCTCGAGATCGAAAACGCGAACCGCCTGCGCAAGCAGGAACTCATGTTCGCCATTCTCAAGAAGCGCGCCAAGACCGGCGAAACCATTTTCGGCGACGGCACGCTCGAAGTGCTGCCCGACGGCTTCGGCTTCCTGCGCTCGCCTGAAATGTCGTACCTCGCGAGCACCGACGACATCTACATCAGCCCGTCGCAGATCCGCCGCTTCAACCTGCACACCGGCGACACCATCGAAGGCGAAGTCCGCACGCCGAAGGACGGCGAGCGCTACTTCGCGCTGGTGAAGGTCGACAAAGTCAACGGGCAGCCGCCCGAGGCCTCGAAACACAAGATCATGTTCGAGAACCTCACGCCGCTGCACCCGAACAAGCCGCTGTTGCTCGAGCGCGAAATGCGCGGCGAAGAGAACGTCACCGGCCGCATCATCGACATGATCGCGCCGATCGGCAAAGGCCAGCGCGGCCTGCTCGTCGCTTCGCCGAAGTCGGGCAAGACCGTGATGCTTCAGCACATCGCGCACGCGATCAAGCAGAACCATCCCGATGTCGTCCTGTTCGTGCTGCTCATCGACGAGCGTCCGGAAGAAGTGACGGAAATGCAGCGCTCGGTGGCGGGCGAAGTGATCGCGTCGACGTTCGACGAACCGGCCACGCGTCACGTGCAAGTCGCCGAAATGGTGATCGAGAAGGCCAAGCGCCTCGTCGAAATGAAGCACGATGTCGTGATTCTGCTCGACTCGATCACGCGTCTCGCACGTGCTTACAACACGGTCATTCCGGCGTCGGGCAAGGTGCTGACGGGCGGTGTCGATGCGAACGCGCTGCAGCGTCCGAAGCGCTTCTTTGGCGCTGCGCGCAACATCGAGGAAGGCGGCTCGCTCACGATCATCGGCACCGCGCTGATCGAAACCGGCAGCCGCATGGACGACGTGATCTATGAAGAGTTCAAGGGCACCGGCAACATGGAAGTGCACCTCGAGCGGCGTCTCGCGGAAAAGCGCGTGTACCCGTCGATCAACTTGAACAAGTCGGGCACACGCCGCGAAGAATTGCTGATCAAACCGGAAGTCCTACAGAAGATCTGGGTGCTGCGCAAGTTCATCCACGATATGGACGAAGTCGAGGCAATGGAATTCCTGCTCGACAAGATCCGCCAGACGAAGGGCAATTCCGAGTTCTTCGATCTGATGCGCCGCGGCGGCTGATACGCACAGCCCACCGCCCCAGAAAAACCGTCCGCCCTGCGGACGGTTTTTTTTCGCCCCTACGATGGACTATTCGATCAGGACGATCCCCCAAACCTGTACGTGAACGTTCACGTTTTGCTATACTGCGCGCATTCGATCAGCCCCCTGCAAGCCCTCCATGACCAAGGAATCCGCCGACCTGCTGACCGTTCGAGATGCCGCCGAGCGGCTTGGCGTAACGCCCCGAACGCTCAAGTATTACGAGGAGCGCGGGCTCGTCACGCCCTCGCGCAGCGAGGGACGCTATCGGCTTTACGACGAGCAGGATCTCGAACGCTTCGGACGTATCCTGCGCCTGCGTTCGCTTGGGTTTTCGCTCAGCGGGATCGTCGAAATGCTCAAGCGTCCGCTGGAATCTGCCGAAGGCGGGCGCAAGCGCTATTCGACCGACTCTTTGCAGCAAATCCGCGACGGCCTGGCCGAGCAAGTGCGGGCGCTGGACGCGCGCATCGAAAGCGTGCGGCGCGAATTGAAGGAAGCGCAGGCGCTCAAGTCCGAACTCGGCCGCGATCTCGACTACATCGAGCGGCGTCTCGCCGGCGAGAACGCCGACGCGCTAATCGAAGAGCGCCGCGCACAGGGCGCCGGCAAGAAAAGCGGCGATACGCCCCCGACAAAGGCGCCGACACGAGGCCGCCGCGCATGAGCACCACCACTGCCAGCCGCAGATCCGCCTTCCTCTCCGAGCGTCTGTGCGGCGACGCATTCCCGTGGGTGCTCGCCCTCGTCACCGGCCTCGACTATTTCGACAACTCGATCTTTTCCTTCTTTACGAGCTACATCGCGGGCGGCGTCGATGCGTCGCCCGACGAACTCGTTTGGTCGTCGAGCGCTTACGCCGTGGCCGCCGTGCTCGGCATCCTGCAGCAGCAATGGTGGGTCGAGCGGTTCGGCTATCGCCGCTATGTCGCCGGCTGCATGCTGCTCTACGCTTGCGGCGCGCTGGCGGCCGCGGCCAGCGAGACATCGGTCGAACTGGCATTCGCACGCGGCTTTCAGGGCTACTTCATCGGACCGATGATGGGGACCTGCCGCATCCTGATACAGCTCAGCTTCACACCGAAGGAGCGCCCCAAGGCAACACGTGCGTTCCTGACGCTGATCGTATCGGGCACCGCGCTCGCGCCGCTCGTCGGCGGCCTGCTCGTCTCGCAATTCGACTGGCGCATGGTGTTCATGTGCACCGCACCCGCCGCCCTTGCATTCGCCGCACTCGCGCTCTTGACACTGCCGAACACGGGCGACGTCGCCACCGAGGCGCGAGGCGATTTCCATATCTGGCCTTACATCGTCTTCGCTTTCGCCCAAGGCGCGCTGCAAATCGTCATTCAGCAAGTGCGCTTCCAGTTGTTCAGCGGCTCCCCTATGCTGATCCTGCTGACCGTCGCCGGCATTGGCGCGCTCGGCTGGTTTGCCTATCACCAATGGCACCATCCCGCGCCGCTCGTGCGTATGCACGGGCTCGGCAAGGCGACGTTCCAGGTCGGGCTCGTGCTGTACATGTTCTACTACTTCGAGACGACCGCCTTCAGCTACCTCGTCGCGCGTTTTCTCGAACAGGGGCTCGACTATCCGGTCGAGAATGCTGGACGTATCGTCGGCCTTACGTCGCTGATTTCGGCGACCGCCCTCTTCGCCTATCTGCGCTTTGCGAAGTACGTCACACGCAAGAAATGGATCATCGTGCCGGGGTTCGCGCTCGCCGGCGTCGCCGCCTTTCTGATGACCCGCCTCACACCCGATGTCGGGCAGCCGGCACTGATGGTTCCGCTCTTGATGCGTGGCCTGCTGCTGCTCTTCATCGTGTTGCCGGTTGCCAACGTAACGTTCAGCATCTTTGCGATCGAGGAGTTCACGCACAGCTACCGGATCAAGAACATCGTCCGGCAGCTCACGACCTCGTCCGCGACCGCCATCGTCATCATCGTCGAGCAGCATCGGCAGGCGCTGCACCAGTCGCGGCTCGCCGAAGCGGCGAATCCGTACAACCCTGAATTTCAAAACACGGTCGCCGCGCTGACACAGAGCTTCGCCGCAGCGGGCCATACGCTTGGCCAGGCGCATTCGCTAGCGATCGTCGAGGTGAGCAAGACGGTGTCGCAGCAGGCGAGCTTCCTGAGTTCGCTCGACGGCTTTTACTTTCTGATGGGGGTGGCCATCTGCGGCGGTATATTTGCGGCGTGGCAAAAGCAGATCGATTGAGTTACGTTTCCTTCACCGACTGATTCATGCGATGCGGCGCGCCCGATTGCCGCGTGCACCGCACCCTCTCCGACGATGCTTTCCAAATTCACTCAGTGGTTCGATAACCGGCGGCGCGACCGCGCACTGCGCGAGCATGCGATCGCCGACGATATCTGGCAGGCGACGCTCGACGGCCTGCCGTTTCTCGCGCACCTCGACGCGGCCGACGTCGCCCGCCTGCGCGACTTGACGAGCCTCTTCATCGCGCAAAAGGAGTTCTCCACCGCGCACGAGCTCGAGCTGACCTACGCGATGACCGTCGCGATCGCCGCGCAGGCATGCCTGCCGGTGCTGAATCTGAGCCTCGACTTATACCGCGGCTGGGTCGGCGTGATCGTGTATCCGGGTGAGTTCATCATCCGCAAGACCGTCGAGGACGAGGACGGCGTCGTGCACGAAGTCGAGCACGACGCGAGCGGCGAGGCATGGGAAGGCGGCCCGGTGATCCTCTCCTGGGAGGATGCGCAGATGACCGACGGCCAGGACGCCTACAACGTCGTCATCCACGAGTTCGCGCACAAGATCGACATGCTGACGGGCGAAACCGACGGCCATCCGCCGCTCTTCAGGCGCTGGCACGCCCCGCTCGACGCCGCCGGCTGGGCCGACGTGTTCGATCATGCCTACGACCAGTTCTGCGCGCGCGTCGACGCCGTGCCCGAGCGGCGCTGGGCGCGCTTCGAGCGCGAATCGCTGATCGATCCCTATGCAGCCGACCATCCATCGGAATTTTTTGCCGTATGCACGGAGGCCCTGTTCGTGAAGCCGCACGCTTTCGAAGCCGAATACCCCGAGCTGTACCGGCTGCTCGCGCGCTATTACCGGCAGGACCCCGCCCGCACGGGCGTGCTGGCAGGCGCAGGCGGCGAAATCGACGGGGGCGCCAAAAATTCGTCAACCGACTGATTTTCTGGCATAATCGCCGTTTTTCGACCTTAGGCAAGTGGCTCGCGCCTGGGAACGTCCACGGCAATGCGGACGACCGCAGCGGGTTGGCTACCGCCAGACTAAAGGAAAGACCATGAAAGAAGGCATTCACCCGAATTACCGCGAAGTCCTGTTCGTCGATTTGTCGATCGACTTCAAGTTCGTGACGCGCTCGACCATCCAGACGAAGGAAACCGCCGAGTACAACGGCAAGACCTACCCGCTCGCGAAGATCGAAGTGTCGTCGGAATCGCATCCGTTCTACACGGGTCAGCAAAAGATCATGGACACGGCCGGCCGTGTCGAGAAGTTCAACAAGAAGTTCGGTATGCGCGCTACCGCCAAGGCAGCGAAGTAATACCCCGGGTTCGGGCGTCGGCGCTCAGTCGACGGCAAGCCGGCACGAAACGAGAAAGGGCAGCTTCGGCTGCCCTTTTTTGTCGTGGGCGCTTGGCCGTTGGCGTGCGACGCGCTTGGCGAACCTCCACGCCCGCACGCGGACCCGCGAAGCTGTTTCCAGAACTTTCGGCTCATTGCCAATCGCGGCTTATCGTTGCCGGCTGTAAGGTGCGCTGTCCCGCGGCGTCCACCCCGTCTACAATGCCGGATGCTCAAAAAAGCCCGCTCGCGTAACGCCTAAGCGGGATGAACCGCTCACCGATATCCGCTCAATCTGCATGAGACCCGTTGTCCGCCTCACCGCCTCCGCCACCCGCGCGCTGCCGCGCTGGCTCCTGCTCACGCTGACCATTGTCTATGCGGCGTTCGGTCTCTTCGGCCGTGATCCATGGAAGAACGAGGACGCGGCGGGCTTCGGCGTGATGTGGACGATGGCCAACGGCGGCACGCACGACTGGCTGCTGCCGAATCTCGTCGGCAAGTACATCACTGACAACGGCCCGCTCGGCTACTGGCTCGGCGCGGCGTCGATCCGCGCGCTCAGCCCGTGGGTCGACGCGAGCAACGCGTCGCGACTCTTCACCGGCCTGCTCTTCTGCGCGGCTTGCGCGTTCGTCTGGTACACGGCCTATCTGCTCGGCCGCCGCCCCGAGGTGCAGCCGTTCAAGTACGCGTTCGGCGGCGAACCCGAGCCGCGCGACTATGGCCGCACGCTCGCCGACGGCGCGCTCTTGATCCTGCTCGCGTGCTTCGGCTTGGCCGAGCGCGGCCACGAAACGACGCCGCAGCTCGCGCAGTTCGTCTGCATCGGCATGCTCGTCTACGGGCTCGTGCGCGGCATCGACAAGCCCGTGCAAGGCGCGCTGTGGTGGGGGCTCGCGCTCGGGCTGATCGCGATGGCGAGCAATCCGCTCGTCGTCGCCGCGGTGCTCGCCGGCACGATCGCGATGATCGTCATCGTTCCCGAAGTGCGTTCGGTCTGGCGGCCTCTGATCGGCCTGCCGTTCGCTGTCGCGCTCGCGTTCTCGTGGCCGGTCGCCGCGCTGCTCACCTATCCCGATGACGCCGCGTGGTTCCTCAGCCAATGGGCGAACGGCAGCTTCAACCGCTTTTCCGCGCCGCCGAGCTATGTGCTGATCTACGCGCTAAAGAACCTGCCGCTTTTCACGTGGCCCGCCTGGCCGCTCGCGATCTGGGCGTGGTTCAGCTGGGGCGGCCTGCGCCGCAAGCCGCACATCGCGATTCCGCTGCTCGTGCTCGCGCCGCTGCTCGTGCTGGTCGTGCTGCAAAGCCATCAGAGCAACCTCCTCTACATCCTGCTGTTGCCGCCGCTCGCGACGCTGGCGGCCTTCGCGCTGCCCACGTTGAAGCGCGGCGCAATCAACGCGATCGACTGGTTCGCGCTCCTCTCCTTCACGATCCTCGGCACGTTCGTCTGGCTCGTGTGGCTCGCGAGCTTGACGGGTGTGCCGCACCAGCTCGCTCGCAATCTCTCGCGGATCGTGCCGGGCTACGTCGGGCAATTCAGCGCGATCAGCTTCGTCTGCGCCGTAGTCGTGACGCTGAGCTGGTTCGCGCTCGTGCGCTGGCGTCTCGCGCGGCACCCGAAGGTGCTCTGGCGCAGCGTGGTGCTCTCGAGCGCCGGCACGACGCTGATGTGGGTGCTCCTGATGACGCTGTGGCTACCGATGGTCAACTACAGCCGGACCTATCGCGACGTCGCCCAGCAAATCGCCGCGCACCTGCCTGACGATTACACGTGCATCTCGCCGATCCGCTTGGGCGACGCGCAGATCGCCACCTTCGCGTACTTCGGCGACATGCAGTTCTCGTTCGCCGACGACTGCGACGTGATCCTGCGTCAGGATTCACAAGACTTCAGCGCGCCAAGCCCGATGCTGAGCTACGTGTGGAAGCTGGTCTGGGAAGGCCGTCGCGCGGCCGACCGCGACGAGCGCTTCCGTCTGTATGTGCGCGTCGACCGTCCGAAGCCGCCGCCCGCCGTCAAACGCCCCCTCTATCGCCACCCGAAGGGCTAAGGCCATGTTCGCCGACGTGCGAAAAATCACGAGCCTTGCCTGGCCGGTGCTGATCGGGCAGCTTGCGATCATCGCGTTCGGCGTGATCGATACGGCGATGGTCGGCCGCTATTCCGCAACCGATCTCGCCGCGCTGGGGCTCGGTGCCTCGATCTATGTCTCGGTGTATATCGGCCTGACGGGCATTCTCGTCGCGCTGCAGCCGGTGGCGGCGCAGCTCTTCGGCGCGCAGCGCGAGCGGGAGATCGGCGAGGAAGTCCGGCAAGCGCTCTGGCTCGCGGCGGCACTCGCAGTCGTCGGCTTCTGGTTTCTGTTCTCGCCCGAACCACTCCTGAGCATCGCGCGGGCGCCGGAAGCGCTGCACGATCGCACCGTCGCCTATCTGCGCATCCTTGCGTTCGGCTTGCCGGCTGCACTCGTGTTTCGCGTCTACAACTCGCTCACGAACGCGGTCGGCAAGCCGCGGCTCGTCATGTTCCTGCAAGTCGCGGCGCTCATCGTCAAGTTTCCGCTCAATACGTGGTTCATCTTCGGCGGGCTCGGTGTGCCGGCGCTCGGCGGACCAGGCTGCGCGCTCGCGAGCATCGCAATCAACTGGGCGCTCGCCGCGACCGGCCTCGCGCTCCTCGCCAAGCTCGACGTGTTCCAACCGTTCGCGATCTTCTCGCGCTTTTGCTGGCCGGTCTGGCGGCGTCAGGCCGAGCTGCTCAAGCTCGGCTTGCCGATGGGTCTGTCGTATCTGATCGAAGTGACGTCCTATACGTTCATGGCGCTCTTCATCGCGCGTTTCGGCACGACGACGCTCGCCGGGCATCAGATCGCGGGCAACATCGGCGCCGTGCTGTACATGACGCCGCTGTCGATCGGCATCGCCGCTTCGACGCTCGTCGCGCAGGCGCTCGGCGCGAATCGGCCGGAGGCCGCGCGCACGCTGTCGCGGCACGGCATCATGATGGCGTGCTCGATCGCGTGTTGTTTCGGTCTTGCCGTGGCGGTGCTGCGGCCTTTGATCATCGCCGGCTATACGCCGAATGCGAACGTCGCGACGGCAGCGATGCCGCTCGTCCTGATCGTGACCATCTACCACGTATTCGACGCGCTGCAGGTCAGCACGGCGTTCGTGCTGCGCGCGTACAAGGTTGTCGTCGTGCCGACCGTCATCTATGCGGTCGCGCTGTGGGGCGTCGGGCTCGGCGGCGGCTACTGGCTCGGCTTCGACGTCGGCGGCTTCGCGCCAGCCTGGCTCACCGGCGCGCGCGGCTTCTGGTCAGCCAACGCCGCGAGCCTCGCGGTGGCGGGTTGCGGGCTGTTCCTGTATTGGCGCCACGTGAGTTCACGGCGCCTCTATGCCGCTCAGACGGCATCGACGGACGCCGTCTGAGCGCTGCGCAGCCGTGCTTGGCGCATCCCCGGCGTCCGGCCCCGCGCTAGGCACGCGTCACGCCGCCTCGAGTGCGTCGCGCTGCTCGAACACCTCGCGCGCCGCGAAGAGCGCGTTCAGCGCCGCCGGGAACCCGGCATAGACGGCCATCTGAATGAACACCTCGACGATCTCCTCACGCGTGCAGCCGACGTTCAGCGCCCCTTCGATGTGCACCTTCAACTGCGGTTGCGCGTTGCCGAGCGCGGCCAGCGCCGCGATCGTCGCGATCTCACGCGATTTCAAGTCAAGCTGCGGCCGGCTGTAGACATCGCCGAACGGAAACTCGATCAGAAGACGCGCGAAATCCGGCGCGATCGGTGCGAGCGCATCGACGACGCGCTGACCGGCCTCGCCGTCGATCTCCTTCAGCTTGCCCATCCTCGTGCGTAGCGGTCGGCTTGAGCGTGTGCGTTCGTGTTTTCCATGGCGTGTCCTTGGCAGGTTGAGAGTGGTGTTCATGCTGACCTGTCATGTCCGCTTCGAGTGTCGCGTAGTACACGATCTTCTCGTCGATCGCCGCGAGGTTCGTCCGCAGCTGCTCGATTTGCGCGCGCACCGCATCGCGATGCGCGGCCAGCATCTCGCGCCGCTCGCCCACCGTCGCATTGCCGCGCGCACGCAGCTCCGCAAACGCCTGCATCCCGGCGATCGGCATGCCGGTCGCTTTCAGCCGCATCAAAAACAGGAGCCAGTCGCGGTCGGCGCCCGAGTAGAGGCGGTGCCCCGCCTCCGTCCGTGCGACAGCCCGGATCAGGCCCGCCTGTTCGTAATAACGCAGCGTGTGCGTCGAGACGCCGGTGGCTGCGGCCATCTGGCCGATCGTGAGTGCGTTTGACATGACAGCACCAAGGTTAGAAGTTCGAGTGCACTCTAAGTCAAGCGCCGATGCTTGTCAGCTTGGGCGCCGTTTTGCTTACAACCGCTTACGGCGCTCAGGTAGAATCGCCAGCACTCTGAAAGCCATCAGGAGCGCGGTCGATGCGAAGCGGCAAAACAAAACAATCATGCATTTGGGCCGTCGCGACGGCTGCGGTCATCGGTATCGTCGGCATGACGGCGTGGCGAGCCGACGCTGCGCGCACCATCAGCGTGTCGCCGCAAGGCAAGGTCGCTCAGGTGCGGCAGGCCGTCGTCAAATTCGATGAAGCGATGGTGCCGTTCGGTGCGCCCGATCTGCCCAATCCCGCGCAGCTTCACTGCAACGATGCCGCCGCGACGAGCGGCCAAGGCCGCTGGATCGACGAAAAGACCTGGGCCTACGACTTCACGAACGACCTCCCTCCGGGCGTGCGCTGCACGCTCGACTTGAATGGCGGCTTGAAGTCCAGTGCCGGCAACGCCGTGACGGGCACGCGCCGGTTCACGTTCGAAACCGGCGGCCCGTTCCCCACCGACGTCATGCCGGGCGGCGGGGAAATCGAAGAGAACCAGGTTTTCGTCGTGAAGCTCAATGGTCCGGCGACCGAAGCGTCGGTGCGCGACCATGTCTGGTGCGAATCGAACGGCCTGGGCAATCGCATTCCCGTGCAGTACGCCGACGCCGCAACGCGCAACGCGCTCCTCGATCACTTCCGCCTGAAGAAAGAAAGCGCGCGCGTGCTGACGCTGGCCTGCCAGCAGACGCTGCCATCGAGCGCGAAGATGCAGCTCGTCTACGGCAAGGGGGTCGCGAGCCCGAGCGGCATCGCGAACGATGTCGAGCGGCGCTTCGACTACACGGTGCGCGAGCCGTTCGCCGCGAGCTTTTCGTGCGAGCGCGAAAACGCGAAGGCGCCGTGCACGCCGCTGCGGCCGATCCGCCTGCAATTCAACGCGCCGATCAAGCGCGCCGATGCCGAAAAGATCCGCGTGCAAGGCCCGAACGGCGCCATCGCGCCGACTTTCGCGCCTGACGACAAAGACCCGGAAACCGCCACCGTCGAATTCGCGGCGCCGTTGCCCGAGCGCGCGGAACTCACGATCGACGTGCCCAAGCCGCTCAAAGACGCGAGCGGCAGATCGCTCTCGAACGCCGACCTCTTCCCGCTCAAAACGCGCACTGCGCCGATGCCGCCGCTCGCGAAGTTCTCTTCGTCGACGTTCGGCATCATCGAGCGCTACGCCGAGCCCGATATGCCGCCGCTCGTGCCCGTCACGCTGCGCAACGTCGAAGCGGATCTGCACATCGCCGGCCTCAACGCGGGCAGCGCGCAGTTCACGAAACTGCAAGTCGGCGCGGACAGCGATATCCGACGCTGGATGCAGCTTGTCGAGCGCTTCGACGAGTACGGCATGAGCAAGTCGTCGATCGACAAGCTCGCGCCGGGCTTGCTCGCGCGCAACCCCAATGCGGTGATCGTGCCGCCACCTCGAGATTCGTCCGGCGACGACAATGAGGCCGACAGCGCAAGCCGCAAAGACCCGCTCATCGATGTCCGTTCGCTCTCGCTGCTCGCCGGGCAACAGGGCGTCGAAACGCTGAACTTGCCGAAGGCCGATCCGAAGGCGCTGCGGCCGTTCGAAGTCGTCGGCGTTCCGGTCGGCAAGCCGGGCTTCTATGTGATCGAGCTGGCGTCGCCCGCGCTCGGCGCGTCGCTGCTCGGCAAGCCGGCGCCGATGTACGTGCGCACGGCGGTGCTCGTCACGAACCTCGGCGTGCATTTCAAGCAAGGGCGCGAGAACAGCGTCGTGTGGGTCACGACGCTCGACAAAGGGCAGCCCGTGCCGAACGCGAACGTGCACGTGTCCGATTGCAACGGCGACGAGATCGCCTCGGGCAAGACCGATGCGCGCGGTCTCCTGACCATCGACGGCCCGCTCGAAGCCAAGCGGCGCTGCGACGACGATCGCTTCAACGGCTTCTTCGTCTCGGCGCGCATCGACGATCCGAAGACCGGCCCGGACATGGCCTTCGTCCAATCGGACTGGAATCGCGGCATCGAATCGTGGCGCTTCAACGTGCCGACCGATCTCAGCAACGAGCAAACCGTGCGTGCCCATACCGTCTTCGACCGGACGCTGTTGCGCGCGGGCGAATCGGTGTCGATGAAGCACATGATCCGCGTAGAAACGCTGCAAGGTTTCGCGTTTCCGAAGCAGTATCCGACGCGCGTCACGATCCGCCACCTCGGCAGTGGCCAGACCTATCATCTGCCGCTCACCTGGGCAGCCGATCACACGGCGGATTCGACGTTCACGATTCCGGCGTCGGCGAAACTCGGCGAGTACAGCGTGTCGCTCGACGACGGCGACGCGGGCGCGGGCGCCAGCAAGAGCACGAGCGGCGATAGTCAAAGCGACGACGACAACAGCGACACCAGCGGCGACGCCGGCGATTCCCCGCGCGTGAGTTACGACAGCGGGAGCTTTCGCGTCGAAGAATTCCGCCTGCCCGTATTCAAAGGCACGATTGCCGTACGCAACGAGACAACGAGCCCGCTCGTCGCCGCCAAGGAAGCACCCGTTTCGCTGCAAATCGATTACGTCTCCGGTGGTCCGGCGTCGAATCTGCCGGTGCAGGTGTCGGCGCTCGTGAAGCCGACCACGCCCTCCTTCACCGACCGTTTCCCCGACTTTAGTTTCGCGCCGTACCGCCGTCACGCGGACGACAGCAACGCAGGCGACGAAAACGCTTCATCCGACGAAGACAGCGACACGCAAGAGGCCGAGGAGGTCGCGAAGCTCGTCGCCGACAAGGAGCCCGTCACGCTCGATCGCAACGGCTCGGGCGCGCTCGTGCTGAAGAACCTGCCCAGCGTCGATGCGCCGAAGCGTCTCGCCCTCGAAGCCACATTCGCCGATCCGAACGGCGAGGTGCAGACGATCAGCGGCAAGGCGACGCTGTGGCCCGCGGCCGTCGTCGCGGGCATCAAATCGGGACGCTGGGTGTCGGTCGGCAACACGGTGCCGGTCAAGGCACTCGCCGTCGATCTTCAAGGTAAGCCGCGCGCGGGCGTCGCGCTCGAAGTGCGCGGCGTCGCGCGCATCATGACGACCTCGCGCAAGCGCATGGTGGGCGGCTTCTATGCCTACGACAATCACACCGAAACACGCGACCTCGGCACGCTGTGCAGCGGCACGAGCGACGACCACGGCCTCCTCTCGTGCGACGCCAAGCTGCGCGACGCGGGCAACATCGATCTGATCGCGGTCGCGAAGGACGGCGACGGCCACACTTCGACCGCCAGCACCTCCGTGTGGGTCACGCGCGAAGACGAGCTGTGGTTCGGCGGCGAAAACACCGACCGCATCGATGTGCTTCCGGAAAAGACCAGCTACGAGCCGGGCGAGACCGCCCGCTTCCAGGTGCGCATGCCGTTCCGTTTTGCGACCGCGCTCGTCGCGGTCGAGCGCGAAGGCGTCATCGAGACGCACGTCGTGCAGCTCGACGGCAAGGACCCGACCATCGAGCTCAAGGTCAACGAAGCGTGGGGGCCGAACGTGTATGTGTCGGTGCTCGCGCTGCGCGGGCGCATCCACGAAGTGCCGTGGTACTCGTTCTTCACCTGGGGCTGGAAGGCGCCGCTCGAATGGGTGCGCGCGTTCTGGTACGAGGGCCGCCAATACGAGGCGCCGACGCCGCTCGTCGATCTCTCGAAGCCCGCGTTCCGCTATGGGCTCGCGGAGATCAAGGTCGGCACCGCGTCGCATCGGCTCGCGGTGACGGTCACGCCCGATGCCAAGTCCTATCCCGTGCGCGGCAAGTCGCACGTCACCGTGCGCGTGCAATTGCCCGGCGGCAAGCCGGTTCCGGCAGGCACGCAGATCGCCGTGGCCGCCGTCGACGAAGCGCTGCTCGAACTGATGCCGAATCAAAGCTGGGACGTGCTCGATGCAATGCTGCAGCGGCGTGCCTACGGCGTGGAGACTTCGACCGCGCAGATGGAAATCGTCGGACGCCGTCACTTCGGCCGCAAGGCGGTGCCCGCGGGCGGTGGCGGCGGACATAGCGCCACGCGCGAGCTGTTCGACACGCTGCTCCTGTGGAACCCGCGCGTGACGCTCGATGCGAACGGACAAGCGAGCGTCGAGGTGCCGCTCAACGATTCGCTGACGAGCTTCAGGATCGTCGCGATTGCGGCAGTCGGCTCGGGCCAGTTCGGCAGCGGCAGCGCATCGATCCGCAGCACGCAGGATTTGCAGCTGATCTCGGGCCTGCCGCCGCTCGTGCGCGAAGGCGATCAGTTCCGCGCGCAGTTCACCGTGCGCAACACGACGGCGCGCACGATGAAGGTCGTCGTGACGCCGAGCGCGGCGCCGTTGACGCTCGCGCCCCAGACGATCGACCTCGCCCCCAATTCGGCGCAGGAAATCGCGTGGACCGTCACCACGCCCGACGGCATGGCAGACGCTCCGACGCCCGCCCTCACGTGGACCGTGAACGCCGCCGAGCAAGGCGGCGCGCATGCGGCCGATGCGGTGAAGCTCTCGCAGCGCGTGGCTGCCGCCGTGCCCGTCACGGTCCAGCAGGCCACGCTCGCGCAGGTGGACGGCACGCTGTCGATCCCGGTGGCTGCGCCCGCCAACGCGACATCGACGCAAGCCGGCGTCCTGCGCGGCGGCATCGCGGTCTCGCTGCAGCCGAAGCTCTCCGACGGCATGCCGGGCGTCACGCGCTGGTTCGAGCGCTACCCATATAGCTGCCTCGAACAGCAGACCTCGCGCGCGATCGGCCTGCGCGACCCGGCGCAGTGGCAATCGGTGATCGCGCGCATGCCGGTCTATCTCGATCGCGACGGCCTCGCCAACTACTTCCCGCCGAGCGACGACGACCCGAGCCACGGCAGCCCCACGCTCTCCGCCTATCTGCTCGCCGTCACCGACGAAGCGTCGAAGCTCGATCCGCGCTTCGCCCTCCCCGACGAGTTGCGCAGCAAGCTCGAAGCCGGCCTCACGAGCTTTGTCGAAGGCCGCATCGCGCGCAATTTCTGGGCGCCGCGTAAAGATCTCGACTTGCGCAAGCTCGCGGCGATCGAGGCGCTGTCGCGCTACGGCGCGGGCAACGCGCGCATGCTCGGCTCGATCGAGATCGCGCCGAACCAGTGGCCGACCTCGGCGGTGCTCGACTACTACCAGATCCTCTCGCGCATGAAGGGCGTTCCGCAGGGCGACGAGAAGCTCGCGCAAGCCGAGCAGATCCTGCGCGCGCGGCTCACGTACCAGGGCACGCGCCTCACGTTCTCGACCGAAGCCGACGACACCCTCTGGTGGCTCATGACCGATCCCGAAGTGAACGCCGCACGCACGGCGCTCGCCTTCGTCGACAACCCTGGCTGGAAAGACGAGATGCCGCGGCTCGTGGCCGGCATGCTCGCGCTGCAGAGCCGCGGCGCATGGCAGACGACGACCGCCAACGTCTATGGATCGCTTGCGGTCGAGCGGTTCTCGCGCGTGTTCGAGAGCACGCCGGTCACGGGGCAGACGAAGATTCAGCTCGACGGCGTGACGAAAACGATCGGCTGGAGCGCGGCGACGCCGGCCGCGGCTACGCCCGCACAGGCCGCATCGAGCGTCAACGCATCGCCCGTCACGCGCACCCGCAACGTGCACAGCGAATTGCTGCCCTGGCCCGCTGCCTCAACCACGGCGCGGCTCACATTGACGCAGGAAGGCAGCGGCAAGCCATGGGCGACGATCGAAAGCCTCGCAGCCGTCGCATTGAAAGCCCCCTTCGCCGCCGGCTACCGGATCACGAAGACCATGACGCCGGTCGAACCCGCCGTCAAAGGCGCCCCCCAAGGCACCTTCGCTCGCGGCGACATCGTGCGTGTGCATCTCGACATCGACGCGCAGACGGACATGACCTGGGTCGTCGTCAACGATCCGATTCCCGCCGGCGCGACGATCCTCGGCTCGGGGCTCGGGCGCGACTCGGAAGCCGCGACGCAAGGCGAAAAGCAGCGCGGCGACACCTGGCCCGCGTTCGTCGAGCGCGGCTTCGACGGCTATCGCGCGTACTACGAGTACGTGCCGAAGGGCAAATTCTCGGTCGAATACACGGTGCGCCTGAACAACGTCGGCACGTTCGGGCTGCCGCCGACGCGCGTCGAGGCGCTCTATGCGCCGTCGACGTTCGGCGTGCTGCCGAATGCGCAACTGGTCGTGCAGCCTGCCCCGGCGGCGAAGTGAGTCTGCGATGACGATCGTGACGTTCGCTCCACGACTCCCGGCGCACGACGATGTGCCGTCGTGCCGTGTCGGACGGCGAACGGCGGCGCGGGCGAAGCTGTCTATAGCTACAGCCGCCGCCGTGATGCTCGCGCTGCTCCCGCTCCACGCCCTCGCGCTGCCCACGTTCGACACCGTCAAAAGCGATTGGCGCAGCTCCGATTGGGTACTACTCTCACGCGACGGCGAGCCGCTCGAACGCACGCGCATCGACCGCAGCGAGCGGCGCGGCGACTGGGTCGCGCTCGCCGACGTGTCGCCCGCGCTGCGGCAGGCGATCGTCATTTCCGAGGACAAGCGCTTCTACGCGCACAGCGGCGTGGACTGGCGCGGCGCCGCGGGCGCGGCCTGGGGCAACCTGTGGAATACGCGCACGCGCGGCGCGTCGACGGTCACGATGCAGCTCACAGGCCTGCTCGACGACGATCCGAAACGCTCTGGACAACGATCGATCGCGCAAAAGGCCACGCAGGCCGCGAGCGCGCTCTGGCTCGAACGGACCTGGCGCAAGGACCAGATCCTCGAAGCGTACTTGAACCTCGTGCCGTTTCGCGGCGAGACCGTCGGCCTCTCGGCGCTCTCGCAAACGCTCTTCGGCAAGGCGCCGTCCGGGCTCGACGAGCGCGAATCGGCGGTGGCCGCCGCGTTGATCCGCGCGCCGAACGCGCCCTATCGCAAAGTGGCGGATCGCGCCTGCCGCATCCTGCGCGACATGAATTCGGCAAGCGGCTGCGCGAATCTCGATGGCTTTGTGCAGCTTGCGTTTGCGCGTCCAGCGCTGGCTGCAGTGACCACCTCGGTGACCACCGTTGCGAGCGCGTCCACCGATTCGGATGCGCTAGCGCCCCACTTCGCGCGGCGCATCGCCAACGAAGTCCGCCCAAGTGCGGGCATGCGCGTGCGCTCGACACTCGACGCGCGCCTGCAGCGCTTCGCGCGCGACACCCTCACGCGCACGCTGATCGAACTGAACGCGCCGGCCCATCGGCGCAACGTCCAGGACGGCGCGGCCATCGTCATCGACAATGCAACGGGCGAGATCCTTGCTTACGTCGGCTCGTCGGGCGCGTTGTCGAAGGCGCGCGATGTCGATGCGATTCTCGCGCTGCGTCAGGCCGGCTCGACGCTCAAGCCGTTCCTCTACGCCGAAGCGATCGACGAGCGGCGCGTGACGACCGCGTCGCTTCTCGACGACGCCCCGCTCGACCTCGCGGCCGGCGGCGGCCTCTACATGCCGCAGAACTACGACAAGGGCTTCAAGGGCTGGGTCAGCGTGCGCACGGCGCTCGGGTCGTCGCTGAACGTGCCTGCGGTGCGCACGCTCGTGATGGTCACGCCGCACCGCTTCGCCAAGACGCTCACCGCGCTCGGCCTGCCGCTCACGCAGGAAGGCGATTACTACGGCTACAGCCTCGCACTCGGCAGCGCGGACGTGAACCTGCTCACGCTGACCAACTCGTATCGCGCGCTCGCGAACGGCGGCGTGCTGCGGCCGACGTTCGATCTTCCGCGCGACTCGTCCGCCGCAGCAGCATCGGCGTCGGCATCGGCATCGGCATCGGCATCGGCATCGGCATCGGCATCGGCATCGGCATCGGCATCGGCATCGGCCGTCAAGGAAACCCGCGTTTTCAGCCGCGATGCAAGCTTCATCGTGACGACGGTCCTGTCGGACAACAACGCCCGCACGCGCACGTTCGGTTTCGACAGCCCGCTCGCGACGCGCTTTTTCTCGGCCGTGAAGACCGGCACCAGCAAAGACATGCGCGACAACTGGACCGTCGGCTTCACGTCGCGCTACACGATCGGCGTGTGGGTCGGCAATGCCGATGGCACGCCGATGTGGGACGTGTCCGGCGTCTCCGGGGCGTCGCCCGTGTGGGCGGCGATCGCCGGCTATTTGCATCGGAACACGCCGAGCGTCGCGCCCGCCGCGCCGCCGGGGGTCGTGAGGACGCGCGTCGTCTTCGAGAACGCGCTAGAGCCCGCGCGCGACGATTGGTTCATGGCCGGCACGCAAACGCCGTTCGTCGGCTTGGCCGCGAATACCGCCGCCTCCGCGAACGCCACGATGAATGCCACGACAAGTGCGCAACCCGCCGCGCCGCAAATCGCCGGACCGACAGACGGCACGATCTTCGCGCTCGACCCCGACATCCCGCCCGCACGCCAGCGCGTCTGGTTCGAGCGCGCGCCGGGCTCATCCGCGCGCAGCACCTGGCGGCTCGACGGCAAGCCATTCGGCAGCGCAGCGCGCGTCGCCTGGCTGCCGTGGCCCGGGACGCACGTGCTCGAACTCGTCGACGCGCGCGGCAACGTCGCCGACACCGTGCGCTTCGAAGTGCGCGGCGCCAGCGCGAAGCGTGCCGCCGCGCGCGGCGGCACTCGCGAAACGTCGCGCCACTAGTTCCAGAGTGAATCGTCAAATAAGGTCAGACGCGCTTTACATCGCTCGGGCGGCCCCGGCAAACTCTGCGCGGGTCATAAAAAGGGCGCGCAAATTGTCCTATGCTTAACCGCAGCGCCTGCTGCAATGCGTCGTCCGTTCCCGGCTGTTTCCCTTTGCCCTCAATGGAGTCGTTGCCATGCTGAAGAAGCTGTTACTGCTGTGCGTTGCTTGCTTCCTGACGATGTCCGCGGCGTTCGCGGCGTCCGTCGACGTCAACACCGCCGACCAAACCACGCTCGAGAGCTTGAAGGGGCTCGGTCCCGTCAAGTCGAAAGCCATCATCGACGAGCGCACCAAGAACGGTCCGTTCAAGGACGCCGACGACCTCGCGAATCGCGTCAAGGGCCTCGGCACGAAATCGGTGACGAAGCTCGAGTCCGAGGGCCTGACGATCGGCGGATCGTCGGCGCCGCCGACGGGCGCCGGCAGCAAGAGCACGAAGAGCGCCAATGGCGCGATGAGCCCCGCCGCTTCGGCACCGGCCGCCAAGGCCATGTCGAAGAACGCCGCGCCGTCTACGATGGCCGCGGCCTCCTCGAGCACCGCCGCGAGCGCGCCGATGGCCGCATCGGGCGGCAAGGCATCGAAGAAGTCGAAGAAAGGCAAGGCGGCGTCGGCCGCCGCCGCATCGGGCGGCTGATCGCCGCCATCCGCATCCCCCCGTCCGCCGCGCCTCGCGCGCGGCGCCATTTACCACCGGCATCAAGCACCCAATGCGATGCCGTTCGCAAAGAGAGTCCGTCATGAGCTTGCTCGACACCGTCTCGTCCCTGCTAGGCAACAATTCGTCGCCCGAAGGCAGCCAGAATCTGATCCAGGCCGCCTTGGAGTTCGTCAACAACCAGCCGGGCGGCTTGAGCGGCCTGGTCCAGCAGTTCAACGATAAAGGCGCCGGCGACATCGTCAACTCGTGGATCAGCAACGGCGCGAACCAGGCGATCTCGCCGGAAACGCTGCAGAACGTGCTTGGCTCCGACGCGCTCTCCGGCATCGCGCAGAAGGCCGGCGTGTCGCCCGATCAGGTGTCCGGGCTGCTCGCGCAGGTGCTGCCGCACGTCGTCAATCACGCAACGCCTGACGGCGAAGTGCCGGCCGGCGGCCAGCTCGATGTGTCGAGCGTGCTCGGTGCGCTCGGCGGCGCCGGCGGCCTGGCATCGCTCGCGGGCGGGTTGTTCGGCAAGAAGGACGCCTGAAGGCACACACAAGCCAACGCGCGGCCGGTTCGCTGAATGAGTCGCCAAGCCCGTCAACAAACCTCATGCCCCAGTCCTTACGACTGGGGCATTGTCATTTCAGCGGCAGTCATCTGCGTGTGCCGCAGTTAGAGTCCGCAGCCATTTCGCGTTTGGCTCGAAGCCGTCAATCCGCAGTGCTAACGGGACTTTTACGTCTCAGTCAGGTTGCATGGCCTGCAAGCGTTCCGGCGCATCCTCGAAAATATAAGGATTAAAAAATACCCGCCCTCTCAGGATGCCTTGTTCTATCTCGGACAGCCCTGCCTCTTGAGCAACAGATGCCCAATACGCTCTGATGCCCTCGATTTGCTTCGCAATCAGGCTCTCAGCCGATGCCGCGTCCAACTGAAAATGCACGGCGGCTTCCAGGCACGTGGCGAGCCGACTCATGCGGTCCTGTCCGAGGATAAGCATCGCTTGACTGGCTTCGTTGCCGACACGCATCTGCGGGCAGATGTCGTATGCCTTCGTCACGTGAGCATGTCACCCCCCCAAAAAGCGGCATGGTTGCGCGCATGGTCATCCGTGTTTCCACAGAGGATGTTGAAGACCAGTCTGCCAAAGAGCTCGTGCAGCGTTTTTCGCGGCTCGGTAAAGCGACGCCGGATGATTTCAGCGAGGTCCTGATAGCTGGCGTATCTCGCCTGCATTTCATCCAGACCGAATAAAGTCAGCGCAGACACCATGGCTTTGCGCTGCCATCCCTGGTCCGCACGAACACGGTCGAATCGTTCGACCAGCAGCACATCCTTCCCTGCGGCACGCACCAAGCTGACCGGCGCGACATTCAGACCGACTAAAGCAGCAAGCCGCATCGCGACAAATTCGGCCTTGACGACGTTGGTTGTGTCGGTAGAGGAAGAAAACTTGGCGATGAATTTGCGGTCGCCCTCTTCAATCATGGCCTTGGGACGCGCACCACCGAGCGAGGTCCCATGAAACAGCGCCTGCTCCAGCTCCGGAGTCAAAGGAATTCCTTTCTCGACCATCTCGGCAGCGCTCAAGAGCTCTTCAAGCGACGCCGTTTTTGCCATGCGCGGCGCGTAGTTCTTGGCCGATAGCTGGAAATCCAAAGCGCCTATGCGATCGGAGCCGGATTCCAGCAAGTAAGTCAACTCGTCCAGGGTGTTGACCCCTGCATCTCGCCCCCTCGTGCCTATGAGGTGGTTCAGAATCACGCGACGTCCCCATGCATCCGGCGCTGCATCACGCAAGCAACCTGCCATCTCCTTGCCAGGTTCAGGAGCGATGGCGCCACGCTGCAAAGGCAGCTCCGGCAGATAAATGGGGATGGCATTGTCCCTGCCCAAATAGCTTTGTCCGTAGTTGAAGAGCAACTGGTCGTTCACCCGTACCAAGTTGCCAGCCACGACGGGCTCAGTTGCCCCGGGCAACCAGATCCATACGAAAGCCCCCTTGGGCGCCCCCATAGGCTTAGAATTCATCGTTCACCTCCCTGGCGGGGGTATGGACGGCTTTGGGCAGCAAGGTCAGCTTCTCGCGGGCCTGGACCAAGTGACGTGTCAACGCATTGGGCTCGGCATCGAACAGGCGGACCCCTAGAATTGCGGCGACCTCAAACACCGCGCCGATAGCACACCCCATGTCGCCACTTTCAATACGCTGGATGAGGCTGCGCGACATCCCTGCCCGTTCGGCCAAGTTGGCTACGGTCATTTTTTTCTCAATACGTGCGCTGCGCAGGGTAAGGGCCAACAGTTCGACGGCTTCCTGGTTGTAGCGGGAATAGCTGCGGGTGACGGGCTTACTCACGATATATGACTCATAAATAGGTCGTTTTTACATAATATGACTCGTTTATAAGCCAATCAAGTGCGGACCAACAAATCAGACGACGGCACCGGCTCTCCCATTCAACGCGCACATAAACAAACACCCCGCCAAGGCGGGGTGTTTGTTTTTCCAGCGCTTGCGCGCGGCGCTCGAACCACCCGAGCCAAGTCGCTGCCGGATGCAGGTTGCCGCGCTCGTTCAGTGTCAGTGAACGACCCGCTCGAACACGAGCTTGCCGTTGTCCGCCTCGACCGGAATGACGTCCTTCGGACCGAATTTGCCGGCCAGAATCAGCTTCGCGACCGGATTTTCGATCTCCTGCTGGATCGCGCGCTTCAACGGCCGCGCGCCGAACAGCGGGTCGTAGCCGACCTTCGCGATCTGCTCGAGCGCCGCATCCGACACGACGAGCTGCATGTCGAGCTTCGCGAGGCGATCGTGCAGGCGCTGCAGCTGGATCTTCGCAATCGATTCGATGTTCGAACGATCGAGCGAATGGAACACGACGACGTCATCGATCCGGTTCAGGAACTCGGGCCTGAATTGCAGCTTCACTTCCTCCCAGACCGCGTCCTTCACGGCTTCCTGCGGCTCGCCGACCATCTGCTGAATCACCTGCGAGCCGAGGTTCGACGTCATCACGATCACCGTGTTCTTGAAGTCGACGGTGCGCCCCTGGCCATCGGTCATCCGGCCGTCGTCCAGCACCTGCAGCAGCACGTTGAAGACGTCCGGGTGCGCCTTCTCGACCTCGTCGAGCAGGATCACGCTGTAGGGCTTGCGACGCACGGCCTCGGTCAGATACCCGCCTTCCTCGTAGCCGACATAGCCCGGCGGCGCGCCGATCAAGCGCGCAACGCTGTGCTTCTCCATGAACTCGCTCATGTCGATCCGGATCAGGTGATCTTCCGAATCGAACAGGAACGCGGCGAGCGCCTTGCACAGTTCCGTCTTGCCGACGCCCGTCGGCCCGAGGAACAGAAACGAGCCATACGGACGGTTCGGATCGGACAGACCCGCACGCGAGCGGCGGATCGCGTCGGCCACCGCGTTGATCGCCTCGTCCTGGCCGATCACGCGCTCATGCAGCTTCTCTTCGATCTGCAGCAGCTTTTCGCGCTCGCCCTGCATCATCCGCGACACCGGAATGCCGGTCGAACGCGACACGACTTCCGCGATTTCTTCCGCGCCCACTTGCGTGCGCAACAGACGCGGGCGCGTCGGGTTGTTCTGCTCCCGCGCCTCGGCCTGCGTCACCTGCTTCAGACGCGCCTCGAGTTCGGGCAGCTTGCCGTACTGCAGCTCGGCGACCTTCTCGAGCTTGCCTTCGCGCTGCAGGCGCGTGATTTCCGCGCGCGTCCGTTCGATGTCTTCCTTCAGCTGCGCACTGCCCTGCACCGTCGCTTTCTCGGCGGTCCAGATCTCTTCGAGATCCGAATACTCGCGGTTCAGACGCTCGATCTCTTCCTCGATCAGCTGCAGGCGCTTTTGCGACGCTTCGTCCTTTTCCTTCTTGACGGCTTCGCGCTCGATCTTCAACTGAATGAGACGGCGGTCGAGCTTGTCCATCTCTTCCGGCTTCGAATCGATTTCCATCTTGATCTTCGAAGCGGCTTCGTCGATCAGGTCGATGGCCTTGTCCGGCAGGAAGCGATCGGTGATGTAGCGATGCGACAGCTCGGCGGCCGCGACGATCGCCGGGTCGGTGATCTCGACGCCGTGGTGCAGCTCGTACTTCTCCTGCAAGCCGCGCAGGATCGCAATCGTCGCCTCGACCGACGGTTCGTCGACGAGCACCTTCTGGAACCGGCGCTCGAGCGCCGCGTCCTTCTCGATGTACTTGCGGTATTCGTCGAGCGTGGTCGCGCCGATGCAATGCAGCTCGCCGCGCGAGAGCGCCGGCTTCAGCATGTTGCCCGCATCCATCGCACCCTCGGCCTTGCCCGCGCCGACCATCGTGTGGATTTCGTCGATGAAGACGATGGTCTGGCCTTCGTCCTTCGCGATGTCGTGCAGCACCGCTTTCAGGCGCTCCTCGAACTCGCCGCGATACTTCGCGCCGGCGAGCAGCCCCGCCATATCGAGCGACAGCACGCGCTTGCTCTTGAGCGAATCCGGCACTTCGCCGTTGACGATGCGCTGCGCGAGCCCTTCGACGATCGCCGTCTTGCCGACGCCCGGCTCGCCGATCAGCACCGGATTGTTCTTCGTGCGGCGCTGCAGGATCTGGATCGAGCGGCGAATTTCGTCGTCGCGGCCGATCACCGGATCGAGCTTGCCCGCGCGGGCGCGCTCGGTCAGGTCGATCGTGTATTTCTTGAGCGCCTCGCGCTGGCTCTCGGCGTCCTGGCTGTGCACTTGCGCCCCGCCTCGCACCGCGACGATCGCCGACTCCAGCGCCTTGCGCGTGAGGCCGTATTGGCGCGCGAGCTTGCCCGCCTCGCCTTTGTCGTCGGCGGCGGCGAGCAGGAACATCTCGCTCGCGATGTAGGTGTCGTTGAGCTGCTGCGCTTCCTTGTCGGCCTGGTTCAGAAGGCCGTTCAGTTCACGGCTCACTTGCACGTTGCCGTCGGTGCCCTGCACTTGCGGCAAGCGCGAGATCGCGTCTTTCAGCGCCGTTTGCAGCGCCTGCACGTGCACGCCGGCACGCGAGAGCAGCGAGCGCGCGGAACCGTCTTCCTGCGCGACGAGCGCGGCCAGCAGGTGGACCGGCTCCATGTACTGATTGCCTTGGCCGACGGCCAGGCTCTGCGCATCAGCCAGCGCCTCTTGGAATTTGGTGGTGAGTTTGTCGATTCTCATCAAGAGACCTCCAATTTTCGAATATCACCAAAATGAGGCGTCTCCCGCGTGTTTCAAGCACTTTTTTCCGATTTTTTGCGCAGATGGGCGGCTTCTATTGAGATACGACAAACCGAGTCAGCGTTGCTCGCTCAGTCGGGCGGCGCTGTGTCGTTGACGGCGATCGGCACCACGGGCTGCCGGAAACCGAGCAGCGCGGCAAGCGGTGCGGCCGGTTGGGTCAGCTCCTCGATCGTGTGGCGGTCGAGCTCCGCGAGAAACGCGTTGCGCGCCTCGTGGAAGACATGCTTGAGACGGCATTGCGGCTCGATGACGCACGCGCGAGGGGCAACACCCTCACCGCTGAAACAGCCGACGAGTGCGAAATCGCTCTCGGTGGCGCGCACCACTTCGCCGACGCTCAACTGCCGCGATTGCTCGAAAAGCCGCAATCCGCCATTGCGGCCGCGAATCGTTTCGATCCAGCCCAATTCGCCGAGCCGCTGCACGACTTTCATCAGATGATTTTTCGAAATGCCGTAGGCATCCGAAATATCCTGAATCGTCGCCAATCCGTCTCCTCGCACCGCGAGGTACAGCATTACGCGCAATGCGTAATCGGTATAGTCGGTTAGTCTCATGAGTGCAATGGTGACAGGCGCACATTGCGACGCGCGCCATTAACATTCGGCAAAAACCGTGCTGGCCAAAGGGTTGCGGACGATCTGACTTCGCCATAACATGCATTTTAAATACACGTTAGACGATTACTAGAACGCCATTGTGCTTCATATTTCGCCTAGTCGAGCAATTGGTATAACAATTTAACGTTTTACCAAACAGATATTCGCTTCACCTTTTTTATCACTTTTTTTTGCCCGCGCCGAATCATCTCAATTCGCGCCCTTCATCAGATGAATTCAGATTCCACGCCGCTGTCTCCGGACGTCCCGCCGAGTTCCCGATATGCCGAGCCCACCGAGGCGAACATCCGTGAACTGGTCTACGCATTCTATGACCGCGTGCGCGCCGACGCGTTGCTCGGCCCGGTCTTCGACGCGGTGCTCGCAGGCCGCTGGGACGATCATCTCCCGAAGATGTGTACGTTCTGGGGCAGTCTCGTGCTGGGCGCGAAGCAATACCGCGGCAACGTGCAGCAGGCGCATGCGCCGCTCGACGGCGTCGAGCCGCGCCATTTCAGCCGGTGGCTGCATCTCTTTCTGGATACGGTCGAAAGCCGCTATGAGCCGGCCGCGGCCGTGCGCTTCATGGAACCGGCGCTGCGGATCGCGCAAAGCCTGCAGTTGAGCCGTTTCGGCTGGGATTATGTGATTCCGGCCGAGCAGCAGGCGCTGCTCGATCTGGTCGCGCCGAAGCGCCAAGGCAAAGACGAGGCGCGAGACGCGCACGTGCCCGAGCGTCGCGGCGAGCCGTTTCCGGCGAAGATCATCGGCCGAACCGCCGACGACGGCGACACGCCGGCTCGCTGACGCCTCCGGGCGCCCACCTCAACGCCGCCGAATCGCCGGCCGGCGCCCTATTCGTCGTACTCGGCGCGATCCGCATTGCTGCGGGCCGCCGACGCTGCCGATCCACCCACGTTGCCCGAATCGACGCCCCAGCGCGCGAGCGCCGCGTCATCGGTCACGCGCGCATCGACCCAGCGCTCGCCGGCTTCCGTCGTTTCCTTCTTCCAGAACGGCGCCTGGGTCTTCAGATAGTCCATGACGAACTCGCACGAAGCAAACGCGTCGCCGCGATGCGCTGCCGTCGTCGCGACGAGCACGATCTGATCGAGCGGATAGAGCTTGCCGACCCGATGGACGATCAGCACGTCGGAACCCGGCCAGCGGCGGCGCGCATCGGCCGCGATCGCTTCGAGCGCCTTTTCGGTCATGCCCGGATAGTGCTCGAGCTCCATCGCCTCGACACGCTCGCTGTCGTTCAAGTCGCGCACCGTGCCGACGAAGCACGCCACCGCACCGACTTTCGGATTGTCCGCGCGCAATGCCGCCACCTCGGCGGTCAAGTCGAAATCGGTGGTTTGAACGCGGACTGTCATCGTGGACCTCTTGCTGTGTTCATCGGAACGTGCGATGCGGCGCGCTTGTCATCCACGCGTATCAGCCGCCCGTGACGGGCGGGAAGAACGCGACTTCGCAGCCGTCGGTGATGCGCGTGGCCGCATCCGTCATCGTGTGATTGCAGGCCATGCGCAACGCGCGGCCCTCCGCGAGCGCCTCGGCCCACACGCCGCCGCGCACGCGCAGCCACGCGCGTACGTCGCCGACCGTTGCGATGCCGTCCGGCAGCTCTACCGATTCGTCCGCGAGACCCACCGCCTCGCGCACGCTTGCGAAATATCTCAGTTGAATCTTCATCTTGCCGGGGTGCCTCGATGTTGCGGCGCCGTGCCTCTCGGTTCGCTAGCACAAGCGCCGCACGCATCGTCAGCTCAGTAATTCGGAAAAAGGAATGAAACGCACGGTTTCGCCTGCGCTGATTGCGTGATTGGGCGGGTTATCGATCAAGCCATCGCCCCATACCGTCGACGTCAACACCGCCGAGCTCTGGTTCGGGAACAGATCGAGACCGCCGGCCGCATTCACGCGCGCTCGCAGGAATTCGTTGCGGCGATCCCCCTTCGTCTGCGTGAAGTCCGCACGCAGCGACAGCGTGTGCGGCGCGACGTGCTGCACGCCCGCGACGCGCAGCACGAACGGCCGCACGAACAGCAGAAAGGTGACGAAGCTCGAGACCGGGTTACCGGGCAAGCCGATGAAATACGCCTCGTTCGCGTTGCCGCCCGGGTGCCCCTCTTCGTCGGCGCGGCGAACCGCACCGAACGCGAGCGGTTTACCCGGCTTCATCGCGATCTGCCACATCGCGAGCCGCCCCTCGGCCTCCACGGCGGGCCGCACATGGTCTTCCTCGCCCACCGAAACGCCACCCGAGGTCAGGATCAAATCGTGTTCGCGTGCCGCTTCGCGCAGCGTGGCGCGCGTCGCCTCGCGCTGGTCCGGGACGATGCCGTAATCGGTGACCTCGCAATCGAGCCGCTCGAGCAGGCCGCGCAACGTGAAGCGGCTCGAGTTATAGATCGCGCCCGGTTTGAGCGGCTCGCCGGGCATCGTCAATTCGTCGCCCGTGAAGAACACGGCGACCTTCACGCGCCGCGTGACCGTCAATTGCGCGCATCCGATCGACGCGGCCAGGCCGAGCGCCTGCGGCGTGAGCCGCGTGCCGGCCGGCAGGATCACGGAATCGCGCCGGATGTCGGCGCCTTGTGCGGTGATCCACTCACCCGCTTTGGGCGTGTGAAGAATCTCGACCTCGTCGCCGGCAGCCTGGGTTTGCTCCTGCATCACGACAGCGTCCGCACCCGGAGGCAGCGTGGCGCCCGTGAAAATGCGCGCCGCCGTGCCCGCCGCAAGCGGCTCCGGCGCATGGCCCGCGGGGATGCGCTGCGATACCGGCAGACGCCGATCGCCATGCGAGAGATCCCCGACACGCACCGCGTAGCCGTCCATCGCGCTCGTGTGCATCGGCGGCACGTCGAGTGGCGACACGACGTCGGAGGCCAGCACGCGATTCAGCGCGTCGAGCGTGGCGACGGTTTCCGTTTCGGCGAGGGGACGTGCTGCGGCAAGGAGCGTGGCGAGCGCCTCGGCGGTCGACAGCATCGGCGCACGAGGCGCCGGGGAAGAAGGCGTGGACATCGATCAGTGACGGGCGAGTCTTAAAAGGCCATTGTAGCGGCCTCATGAAGAGGCCGTGCAAGGCGCCGCTTATAGCGAAGCTGCGCCTCTCTCGCCCGTTGCGACGGATCGCTTCGATACTCGGATCGGCGCCGTTCAGTCGCGCACGTTCGCGGCGATGAACTCTTTGATCTGCTGGGCATCGGCCGGCAGCACTTCGAACCGCTGCGGCAACGCTTCCAGCCCGGCAAACGCGGCGGGCCGCTCCGGCTCGCGCGCCAGCGCCTCGCGGATCGTTTCGCCGAATTTGAGCGGCTGCGCCGTCTCGAGCACGATCATCGGAATGCCCGCTTGCAGATGCTCGCGCGCGACCTTCAGACCGTCGGCGGTATGCGTGTCGATCATCGTGTTGTAGCGCTGATAGACGTCGCGGATCGCCTCGACGCGGTCCGCGTGCGTGCTGCTGCCCGATACGAAGCCGAACTCCCGCACGCGCGCGAAATCGCCGCTCGCCGCGAGATCGAAGCCGCCCTTCTCCTCGACATCGCGGAACAGTTGCAGGACGCGCTTCGGATCGCGGCCGAGCAGATCGAACACGAAGCGCTCGAAGTTCGACGCCTTCGAAATATCCATGCTCGGGCTGCTCGTGTGATAGGTCTCGGCCGAACCGCGCACGCGGTAGATGCCGCTCGTGAAGAACTCGTCGAGCACGTCGTTCTCGTTGGTCGCGACGACGAGCTTTTCGATCGGCAGGCCCATCATGCGCGCGATGTGGCCCGCGCAGACGTTGCCGAAATTGCCCGACGGCACCGTGAACGACACGCGCTCGTCGTTGCTCTGGGTGGCCGCGAAATAGCCCTTGAAGTAATAGACGACCTGCGCGACGACGCGCGCCCAGTTGATCGAATTGACCGTGCCGATCTTGTAGTTCGCCTTGAACGCGTGGTCGTTCGAGACGGCCTTCACGATGTCCTGGCAGTCGTCGAACACGCCTTCCACTGCGATGTTGAAGATGTTCGGGTCTTGCAGGCTGTACATCTGCGCGGTCTGAAACGCGCTCATCTTCTGGTTCGGCGACAGCATGAAGACGCGGACGCCCTTCTTGCCGCGCATCGCGTACTCGGCGGCGCTGCCGGTATCGCCCGAAGTCGCGCCGAGGATGTTCAGCGTCTGGCGGGTCTTGCCGAGCGTGTACTCGAACAGGTTGCCGAGCAGCTGCATCGCCATGTCCTTGAACGCGAGCGTCGGACCGTTCGACAGCTCCAGCAAGGACAACTGCGCGCCCGACTCGACGCCGAGCGGCTTGAGCGGCGTGATCTGCGCAGCGCTCTCGCTGCTGCGCACGTTGCAATAGACCTCGGCGGTATAGGTGCGGCGCGTGAGCGCCCGCAGATCTTCGGCCGGGATGTCGTCGCTGAATTTCGACAACACCTCGAACGCCAGATCCGCGTACGAGAGCGTGCGCCAGCGCGCGAGTTCGTCGGCCGATACGCGCGGATATTCGGCGGGCAGATACAGGCCGCCATCCTTCGCGAGACCGCCGAGGAGAATGTCGGAGAACGTATGGCGCTCGCCGATGCCGGCGCCGCGCGTGGAGATGTAATTCATGTCAGTACTCGCCGGGCTGCTCCAAGGGTGCTGCCCCGTCGGGAGAGGCAGCGGCCACTGGGAGCGTGGGGGTGATTGAGGAGACCTAGTTCAGCGCTTCCATGCGCAGCTTGGTGACCTTCGAGATGACCGTCGAGAGCGCTTCGATCTGGTCGATCGCCGCGTTCACGTTCTTCTCGAGCGTTTCGTGCGTGATGATGATGATGTCGGTCTCGCCGCCGCCGTCCACCTCTTGCGACTCCTTCTGGAGCAGCGCATCGATCGAGATGCCCGAAGTGGCGAGGATGCGCGTGATGTCGGCGAGTACCCCGGTCACGTCGGCCACGCGCAGACGCAGGTAGTAGCCGCTCGTCACTTCGTCGATCGGCAGGATCGGCGTGTTCGACAGGCTATCGGGCTGGAACGCGAGATGCGGCACGCGATGTTCCGGATCCGCCGTATGCAGGCGCGTCACGTCGACGAGATCGGCGACGACGGCGGACGCCGTCGGCTCCGCACCCGCGCCCTTGCCGTAGTACAGCGTCGAACCGACGGCGTCGCCGTGCACGACGACCGCGTTCATCGCGCCTTCGACGTTCGCGAGCAGGCGCTTGGCCGGAATCAGCGTGGGATGCACGCGCAGCTCGATGCCGCGCTCGGTGCGGCGCGTGATGCCGAGCAGCTTGATGCGATAGCCGAGGTCTTCGGCATATTTGATATCGATCGCGGCCAGCTTGCTGATGCCTTCGATATACGCGCGGTCGAACTGCACCGGCACGCCGAACGCGATCGCGCTCATGATCGTGACCTTATGCGCGGCGTCGACGCCTTCGATATCGAAGGTCGGATCGGCTTCCGCGTAGCCCAGCTCCTGCGCGCCCTTCAATGCGGTGGCGAAATCGAGCCCGCGCTCGCGCATCTCCGACAGGATGTAGTTTGTCGTGCCGTTGATGATGCCCGCGATGTACTGAATGCGGTTGGCCGTGAGCCCTTCGCGCAGCGCCTTGATGATCGGAATGCCGCCCGCCACCGCCGCTTCGAACGCCACCATCACGCCCTTCGCGCGCGCCGCCTCGAAGATCTCGGTGCCGTGCACGGCGAGGAGCGCCTTGTTGGCCGTCACGACGTGCTTGCCGTTCGCAATCGCGCGCAGCACGAGATCGCGCGCGATCGTCGTGCCGCCGATCATTTCGGCGACGATGCCGATCGACGGATCGTCGACGACGGCCTCGAAGTTGTCGGTGACGAGCGCGGACAGCGCATCATCGTTCAACGCGGCGCGCGCCTTGGCCGGATTGCGCACGGCAATGCGCGCAACCTCGATGCCGCGGCCCGCGCGACGTTTGATTTCTTCCTGGTTGCGGCGCAGTACCGTAAAGGTGCCGCTGCCCACCGTGCCGAAGCCCAACAGGCCAACTTTGATCGGTTCCATGCAGCGTGTGTGTTCTATGTGAGTGAAGCGTTAATGATAAAGGACCGGTAAGGCGCCCCCGAGCCAGGGCATCGGCAAACCCGAAAATTGCCTGTTGCGCGTCAATGAAGCACGTCAAACGGCATGCCGTTTCCGGTAGCCATCGAGGAACCGGGCGATGCGGTTGATCGAATCGGCGAGATCGTCCGCGTTCGGCAGGAACACGACGCGGAAATGATCCGGCTTCGGCCAGTTGAAGCCCGTGCCCTGCACGAGCAGCACGCGCTCCTCGAGCAGCAAATCGAGGATGAACTGCTGGTCGTTTTCGATCGGATACATCTTCGGATCGAGGCGCGGGAACATATACAGCGCGGCTTCCGGCTTCACGCAGGTCACGCCCGGGATCGACGTCAGCATGTCGTACGCGATCTGGCGCTGCTTATAGAGGCGGCCCGTGGGCACGATCAGATCGTTGATGCTCTGATAGCCGCCGAGCGCCGTCTGGATCGCGTACTGTCCCGGCACGTTCGGGCACAGGCGCATCGACGCAAGGATGCCGAGGCCCTCGAAATAGTCTTTCGCGCGGCGGCGGTTGTCGCCGGTCAGCCCCGAGACGAACATCCAGCCGGCGCGGTAACCGCACGAGCGGTAGCTTTTCGACAGGCTATTGAAGGTGACCGTCAGCACGTCTTCCGACAGCGCCGCTACCGACGTGTGCTTCTTCCCGTCGTAGACGATCTTGTCGTAGACCTCGTCGGCGAAGATCACGAGGCCGTGCTGGCGCGCGGCTTCGATCAGGTCGAGCAGCAGCTCGTCGGAATACAGCGCGCCGGTCGGATTGTTCGGGTTGATGATGACGAGCGCGCGCGTGTTCGGCGTGATCTTCGCGCGGATGTCGTCGAGATCGGGCATCCAGGCGTTCGACTCGTCGCACAGATAATGCACGGGCGTGCCGCCCGACAGGCTCACGGCGGCCGTCCACAGCGGGTAGTCGGGCGCCGGCAGCAGCACTTCGTCGCCGTCGTTCAAGAGGCCCTGGGTGGCCATCACGATCAGCTCGGACGCGCCATTGCCGATGTAGATGTCGTCGAGCTCGACGCCCTGCACGCCCTTTTGCTGCGTGTAGTGCATGATCGCCTTGCGCGCCGCGAACACGCCCTTCGAATCCGAATAGCCCGACGAAACCGGCAGATTGCGGATCATGTCCTGAATGATCTCGTCCGGCGCGTCAAAGCCGAACGGCGCGAGGTTGCCGATATTCAGCTTGATGATGCGGTGGCCGTCCTCCTCGAGACGCTTGGCGTGCTCGAGCACGGGCCCGCGGATGTCGTAGCAGACGTTTAGCAGCTTGTTCGATTTCAGAATCGGTTTCACGGCGGGCACTATTCCTGGGAAAGCCTGAAGACGGGGAAGCCTGGCACCGGGCGGCGCTCGGTGGTGCTGGGTGACGCTGGGTGATGCTCGATAGTACTCGGCGGCGCTCGCGAGCGGCCGGTCCGAGCACGCTCACGAAGGACTTGTCTGATGAGATGTCGGACTTATCCGAAGAAGGTTGCGCGCGGCTGGATGCGCGGCTTATGGCGGCGCACGAGGCGGCAGCCGCAGTGGGGCGGCTAAAAAGTTATAATTTAGCGGATTTTGGCCGACTTCCGCAATGCACCAATGGCGTGCGGCAAGCGCGAAATCCACCGGCACAACGGAAAATCAATTTGAAATTACATCAGGATTCGAGCGGCGCCCTCAATACCGTGACCGGTTACGGCGCCGGCTACGTCGAAATCAATCTGCAGCGTTACGAAGGCAGCATCATCGTGATGCCCGAAGGTCCCGTCATCCCCTGGCCCGTGTCGTCGTTCGACGCGCTCACGCTCGAGCATTTCGAGTACCTGATCGCGCCGGCGCCGGAAGTCGTCGTGTTCGGCAGCGGCTCGCGCCTGCGTTTTCCGCATCCGCGCCTGACGGCCGCGCTGGCGGCCAAGCGCATCGGCGTCGAGAGCATGGATTTCATGGCGGCCTGCCGGACTTACAACATCTTGATGGCCGAAGGCCGCAAGGTCGCTGCCGCGCTGCTGATCGAAGCATAAGCCGCCGCTAAGTTGGGGCGTGTATTATCCGCGCCGCCGGTCGACGCTTGAGGTTCAAGCGCCTGCGGCACGGCCCTCGGCTCGTGCGCCGCCGGATTTGCGCGAACCCGCTTGGTTCGCCGACGGCACCGGCCGGATTGCGGGAACACCCGCGCTTCACCCATGCTCACCACGCTGCCTTCGTGCGGCATCGACTGACAGGCTCAACAAAAATGAACGATACGCCTACCCGGCTACCGCTCAATCGCACCGCCCTGCTGTTCCTCATTCTCGCGCTCGCCCTCGTGTGGTTCGTCCCGCTCGGCTGGCGCCATCTCGTCCCGAGCGACGAAGGCCGCTACGCCGAAATGGCGCGCGAAATGCTCGTTACCGGCGACTGGATCACGCCCCGCTACAACGGCTACAAGTATTTCGAGAAGCCGCCGCTGCAAACCTGGGCCAACGCGCTCACGTTCGCGTGGTTCGGCCTCGGCGAATGGCAGGCGCGGCTCTACACCGCGCTGACCGGCTTTGCGGGCGTGCTGCTCGTCGGCTACACGGGCGCGCGCGTCTTCAACGCGGCCGCCGGCCTCGCCGCCGCCGTCATTCTCGCGTGCTCGCCGTACTGGAACCTGATGGGCCACTTCAATACGCTCGACATGGCCCTGTCGTTCTGGATGGCGCTCTCGCTGTGCTCGCTCCTGCTCGCGCAGCGGCCGGGGCTGCCGAAAGGCCAGGTAAGACTTTGGATGTGGGCGTGCTGGGCGTCGATGGCGCTCGCGGTGCTCTCCAAGGGGCTCATCGGCCTGATCCTGCCGGGCGCGGTGCTCGTTCTCTACACGCTGATCGCGCGCGATTGGGCGATCTGGAAACGTCTGTATCTGGGAAGCGGTCTCATCCTCTTCTTTGCAATCACGACCCCGTGGTTCGTGCTCGTGCAGATGCGCAACCCGGAGTTCTTCAACTTCTTCTTCATCGTGCAGCAGTTCGCGCGCTACCTGACGCCCGAGCAGAACCGTCCCGGCCCGTTCTACTACTTCGCCGTCGTGATTCTGGTGGGCTTCCTGCCGTGGCTGTCGATCGGCTGGCAGAGCCTGCGCCACGCACTGCGGCTGCCGCGGCAACCCAACGGCTTTGCCCCGGCGACGATGCTGCTCATCTGGTCGGGTTTCATCTTCCTGTTCTTCAGCGCATCGCATTCGAAGCTGATTTCGTACGTGCTGCCGATCGCGCCGGCGCTCGCGCTGATGCTCGGGATGTACCTGACGTCGCTCGATCGCGACACGTTGCGCCGACACTGGATCGGCTACGCGGTCTTCCTCGTGATCGCCGCGCTCGGGACGATCTTCCTCGGCACGCAGGGCGACGCGCGCACGCCGAATGCGCTCTATCGCGAGTATCAGGTGTGGGTCTGGGCAGCGATCGGCGTCGCGTTCGTGCTGACGCTCGCCGCGATCGCGCTGACGCGGCGCAAGCCATCCGGCGTGATGCCGGCGGCGATCGCGTTCGGCGCGGCCTGGCTCATGCTCGGCACGATCGCCGGCACCGGCCACGAGGTGTTCGGCCGCCAGAGCTCGGGCGTGGATCTCGCACTGGCGGCCAAGGCGGCGCTCGCGAAGCTGCCGCCCGACACACCGTTCTATTCGGTTGGCGTGCTCGACCATACGGTGCCGTTCTACGTCGGCCATACGATGATCATGGTCGAGAATGCCGACGAACTGCGCTTTGGCGTCACGGAAGAACCGCAGAAATGGGTGCCGACCATCGCCGAATGGGAAACGCGCTGGAAGGCCGACAAATATGCACTTGCGCTGATTCCGATGGACCGCTATAAAGCGCTCGCCGCCGATCATCTGCCGATGCAGGTGATCGCTCAGGACACGCGGCGCGTCATCGTCGGTAAGCCCGCCGCCGAAAAACCCGTCGCCTCGACGCAACCTTGATCCCAACCCGCTCGACCCCAGATTATCGATGAATCCGATCTCGCTCTTTTGCATCCTGACCGGCGTGGCGCTGAACGCCGGCGCGCAATTGCTTCTCAAAGCGGGGGTGAATGCCGTTGGACACTTCGATTTCACCCGTGCGAACATTCTGCCCATCGGGTTCAAGCTCGCCACGCAATTGCCGATCATCGGCGGCCTCGCTTGCTACGTGGTGAGCGTGGGCGTGTGGATCGTCGGGCTATCGCGGGTGGACGTGTCGATTGCGTATCCGATGCTCTCGCTCGGCTACGTCGTCAACGCGTTCGCCGCCTGGTATTTGTTCGGCGAGGTGCTGACGGTGCAGCGACTCGTCGGCATCGGCATCATCCTGATCGGCGTGTTCGTGCTGGCGCGCAGTTGAGCGCGCCGGACCGTGCCGGATGGTTCGAGACTTGCGCGTTTCGAAGCCGATTCACGCGTAGATTGAGACGAAAGCCCGAGCGCTGATGCCGTTATCAGTGCTTTAAGCAAATGCATAAACGGCTGCCGCGACGTCACGAGCGACGCGAACAGCTTGCCAACCCTTACACGAGCCACGCATCCATGAGTCAGGAATCTCTCCCCTTTTTGCCGTTCGTGAAGCCCGAGATCGATGAGGAAACGATTCAGGGCGTCGCCGACGTGCTGCGCTCCGGCTGGATCACGACCGGCCCGCAGAACCAGAAGTTCGAAGCGGCGCTGTCCGAGTACTTCGGCGGCCGTCCGGTGCGCGCGTACAACTCCGGCACCGCGACGCTCGAAATCGGTCTGCGCATCGCCGGCGTGGGCCCGGGAGACGAAGTGATCACGACGCCGGCGTCGTGGGTCGCGACGAGCAACGTCATCTATGAAGTGGGCGCGACACCGGTGTTCGCGGACATCGATCCGGTCACGCGCAACATCGATCTCGATCTCGTCGAAAAAGCGATCACGCCGCGCACCAAGGCCATCATCCCGGTCTATCTCGCAGGGCTGCCCGTCGACATGGACCGGCTCTACGAGATCGCCCGCGCCCACCAGCTGCGCGTGATCGAAGACGCCGCGCAAGCCATCGGCTCGACCTGGAAAGGCAAGCGCATCGGCGCCTTCGGCGACATCGTTTCGTTCAGCTTCCATCCGAACAAGAACCTGACGTCGATCGAAGGCGGCGCGCTGGTCTTGAACAACGAGGAAGAAGCGACGCTCGCGACGAAGTACCGTCTGCAGGGCATCACGCGCACCGGCTTCGACGGCATGGACTGCGACGTGCTCGGCGGCAAGTACAACCTGACGGACGTCGCCGCGCGCGTCGGCCTCGGCCAGATCGCGCATATCGAGCGCTTCAACGCGCAGCGCCGCCAGCTCGTGCGCGCGTATTTCGAGCGCCTCGAAGGCGGCGCGGCGGTGAAGCTCGGCATCGGTCTGCCGGTCGCCGACTTCGAGAACTCCAACTGGCACATGTTCCAGATCACGCTGCCGCTCGAGCGCTTGAAGCTCGACCGCGCGGGCTTCATGGAGCAGCTGAAGCTGCGCGGGATCGGATCGGGCGTGCACTACCCGGCAATCCACCTCTTCACGCTGTACCGCGAACGCGGCTTCAAGCCGGGCATGTTCCCGCACGCGGAGCGCTTCGGGGCGACCACGGTCACGCTGCCGCTCTTCACGCAGATGACCGAAGGCGACGTGGCGCGCGTGTGCGCCGCGGTCAATGAAATTTGCGAACAATACGGAAAATAAGCGGAAATGAGTCAAACGGAACAGCGCATCGCGCCGCCGGAAGTCTCGGTCGTCATCCCCGTGTACAACGAGGAGGCGGGGCTCGCCGCGCTCTTCTCGCGCCTTTATCCGGCGCTCGACGCGATGGGGACGACCTACGAAATCATCTTCATCAACGACGGCAGCCGCGACAAATCCGCGGCGATGCTCGCCGAGCAGTTCCGCGCGCGCCCCGATACGACGCGCGTGATCCTGCTGAACGGCAACTACGGCCAGCACATGGCGATTCTGGCGGGCTTCGAGCAGTCGCGCGGCGACATCGTCATCACGCTCGATGCCGATCTGCAGAACCCGCCCGAGGAGATCGGCAAGCTCGTCGCGAAGATGCACGAAGGCTACGACTACGTCGGCTCGATTCGCCTGCAGCGGCAGGACAGCCTGTGGCGCCGCAAGGCATCGCGCGCGATGAACCGCCTGCGCGAGCGCATCACGCGCATCAAGATGACCGACCAGGGCTGCATGCTGCGCGCGTACAGCCGCCACATCATCGACACGATCAACCGCTGCGGCGAGATCAACACGTTCATCCCGGCGCTCGCGTACACGTTCGCGCAGAACCCGATCGAAGTGGAAGTCGCCCACGAGGAGCGTTTTGCCGGCGAATCGAAGTACTCGCTCTATAGCCTGATCCGCCTGAATTTCGACCTCGTGACCGGCTTCTCGGTCGTGCCGCTGCAGTGGCTGTCGTTCATCGGCGTGATTCTGTCGATGGGCTCGGCGGGCCTGTTCGTGCTGCTGCTGATTCGCCGCTTCGTGATCGGCGCGGAAGTTCAAGGCGTGTTCACGCTCTTCGCGATCACGTTCTTCATGCTCGGCGTGATCATCTTCGCGCTCGGCCTGCTCGGCGAGTACATCGGCCGCATTTATCAGCAAGTGCGCGCACGGCCCCGCTATCTCGTGCAGACGATCCTCGAAGAGCGCAACGGCGAGCACGTCGTGAGCGCGCCCGTCCAGCAGCCGGTGCAAGCCGTGCAGCCCGCCAACATCGCCGATCAGGGCATCAACCGATGAAACCACGCGCCGTCGTCTTCGCTTATCACAACGTCGGCGTGCGCTGCCTGCAGGTGCTGCTCGCGCGCGGCGTCGATGTCGCACTCGTCGTCACGCACGAGGACAGCGCCACCGAAAACATCTGGTTCGGCAGCGTGGCCGCAGTGGCCGCCGAGCACGGCATCCCGACGATCACGCCAGCCGACCCGAAAAGCGCCGAGCTGCGCGATGCCGTGAGCCGCGCGAAGCCCGACTTCATCTTCTCGTTCTACTACCGGCACATGCTGCCGGTCGACCTGCTCGCGATCGCCGCGCGCGGCGCGTACAACATGCACGGGTCGCTGTTGCCGAAGTACCGCGGCCGCGTGCCGACCAACTGGGCGGTGCTCAACGGCGAAACCGAAACCGGCGCGACGCTGCACGAGATGGCCGCGAAGCCCGACGCCGGCGCGATCGTTGCGCAGACGCCGGTGCCGATCCTGCCCGATGACACGGCCGCGCAAGTGTTCGACAAAGTCACCGTCGCCGCCGAGCAAACGCTCTGGCGCGTGCTGCCCGCGCTCCTCAAGGGCGAAGCGCCACATCTGCCCAACGACCTCGCGCACGGCAGCTACTTCGGCGGACGCAAGCCCGAAGACGGCCGCATCGACTGGTCGCAGACAGCGCAACGCGTCTACAACCTGATTCGCGCGGTCGCGCCGCCGTATCCCGGCGCGTTCACCGACATCGGCGACGAGCGCTTCATCGTCGCACAGGCGCGCCTGGCTGGCCCCGGCACGCCGCATTCGGTAAGCCTGGCGGATTTGCCGCCGGGACTCCACGTAAGCGATAATGCGTTTCTTGGCGTCTGCGGCGACGGCCGAGCCGTCGCCATTTCCGAACTGCGGCACCAGCGCGACGACGACCAGCCGGTCGTCACCCCCTCGCAGTTCGTCCAGCTCATTCACTCTTCCCGTCATTCATGAAAACCGAAGGTTCCGGCAAAAAAGTCCTGATTCTGGGTGTCAACGGCTTCATCGGCCACCACCTGTCCAAGCGCATTCTCGAGACGACCAACTGGGAAGTCTTCGGCATGGACATGCAGACCGACCGTCTCGGCGACCTCGCGAATCACGAGCGGATGCACTTCTTCGAAGGCGACATCACGATCAATAAAGAGTGGGTCGAGTACCACGTCAAGAAGTGCGACGTGATCCTGCCGCTCGTCGCGATCGCCACGCCCGCCACCTACGTGCAGCAGCCGCTGCGCGTGTTCGAACTCGACTTCGAGGCGAACCTGCCGATCGTGCGCTCAGCCGTGAAGTACAAGAAGCATCTCGTGTTCCCGTCGACCTCCGAGGTCTACGGCATGTGTGCGGACGAGCAATTCGATCCGGAAGCCTCGCAGCTCACCTACGGCCCGATCAACAAGCCGCGCTGGATCTACGCGTGCTCGAAGCAGTTGATGGACCGCGTGATCTGGGGCTACGGCATGCAGGAGGGCCTGAACTTCACGCTGTTCCGCCCGTTCAACTGGATCGGCCCGGGCCTCGACTCGATCTACACGCCGAAGGAAGGCAGCTCGCGCGTGGTCACGCAGTTCCTCGGCCACATCGTGCGCGGCGAGAACATCAGCCTCGTCGACGGCGGCTCGCAAAAGCGTGCGTTCACCGATATCGACGACGGCATCAGCGCGCTGATGAAGATCATCGAAAATCCGAGCGGCGTCGCGTCGGGCAAGATCTACAACATCGGCAACCCGAAGAACAACTTCTCCGTGCGCGAGCTCGCGCACAAGATGCTTGCGCTCGCGGCGGAGTACCCCGAGTACGCCGAGTCGGCCAAGGAAGTGAAGCTCGTCGAAACGTCGTCGGGCGCCTACTACGGCAACGGCTATCAGGACGTGCAGAACCGCGTGCCGAAGATCGACAACACGATGCAGGAGTTGAACTGGGCGCCGCTGGCCACGTTCGACGACGCGCTGCGCAAGATCTTCGAAGCGTATCGCGGCCACGTCGCCGACGCCCGCGCGCTCGTCGAGCAGCAATAAGGACCGCTCCTTGGCCCGCATCGTCCTGAAGATCGACGTCGACACGCTGCGCGGCACGCGCGAAGGCGTGCCGAATCTTGCGCGCATGCTCGATCGCTTCAAGGCGCGCGCCACCTACCTGTTCAGCCTCGGGCCCGACCACACCGGTTGGGCCATGCGGCGCGTGCTGCGTCCGGGGTTTCTGAAGAAGGTGTCGCGCACGTCGGTGGTCGAGCACTACGGCGTCAAGCAATTGATGTACGGCGTGCTGCTGCCCGGGCCCGATATCGGCATCAAGGGGGCCGCCGAAATGCGCGCGATCCACGAGGCCGGCTTCGAGTGCGGCATCCACACGTGGGACCACGTCTATTGGCAGGACAACGTGCGCACGCGCGAATCCGACTGGACCGCGCATGAAATGCAGAAGAGCTACGAGCGCTTCATCGGCATCTTCGGCACGCCGCCCGTCACGCACGGCGCGGCCGGCTGGCAGATGAACGGCCACGCGTTCAAGCAGATCGACGCCTGGGGCATGCGCTACGCGTCCGACGGGCGCGGCCACACGCCGTACTTCCCCGTCGTCGACGGCAAGACGCTGACGCACGTGCAAATGCCCACCACGCTGCCGACCCTCGACGAAGTGCTCGGAATCGACGGCGTCGACGAGACCAACGTCGCCGCGCGCATCCTGCGGCAGACCGAACACAACCCGCACGATCAGGTCTTCACGCTGCACGCGGAACTCGAAGGCCAAAAGCTGGCGCCGGTATTCGAGCAACTGCTGGCAGGCTGGCGCGCGCAAGGTCACACATTTGCGACGATGGGCGACTATCATGCTGCGCTGGACCGCGACACCCTGCCATCGTACCCTGTCGTATGGGGCGAAATTGCGGGCCGCTCCGGCGAGCTGATCGTGCAACCCGATTAATTCAGTCTGGCCAAGCGCGTACCGTAAGCCTGGGTCGCCTCCTCCGCATCAAGCTCTCTCGGGCCGCCTTATCGATCGATTGGCAGCCCTCCCCATAACAACAGGAGAACCACGTGTCCATCGCAGTCGACCAACCCGTCCCCGATTTCACCGCCGCTGCAACCGGCGGCGAACTCTCGCTGTCAGGTTTGCGGGGCAAGAAGGTGGTGCTGTATTTTTATCCGAAGGACAACACGCCCGGCTGCACGACCGAGGGCCTGCAATTCCGCGACCTCTATCCGAAGTTCAAGAAGGCGGGAGCCGAGATCGTCGGCGTGTCGCGCGACAGCATCCGCTCGCACGACAACTTCAAGGCGAAGCTGGAACTGCCGTTCCCGCTGATCTCGGATGCCGACGAATCGCTTTGCGGGCTCTTCGACGTCATCAAAATGAAGAAAATGTATGGCAAAGAAGTACGTGGAATTGAACGCTCCACGTTCCTCATCGACGCTGACGGCGTCCTGCGCCGCGAGTGGCGCGGCGTCAAGGTGCCGGGCCACGTCGACGCGGCGTTGGAGGCTGTACAAGCGCTTTGAGGCGCGTTATATTGGGTTGCAATGAGTGCCTGTCCACCCCATTTTTTTCGCTGCCGCGCCGGCCTCGGGGCCGTTGATCTCGTAGTCGCCAGGCGCCGCGCGATACTTGAAGTCGAGCCGCTTGCTCCGGTCACGGGGCAGCGGCTTTTTTACTTTTATTTGGACCGAGCCGGCCTGGCACGCCGGCGACCTTTTACTGTCAAGGAGTCGATCGAAAACTAGGCGAACCGGCGTTTCGAAATTGAAAGCGCGCTGCTTGTCAGAACCGCGTGCGTCACACGACGGGGAATGTGCGGATCGATCACGCAGCGCACGATATGCGACCCGATTTTTTCGAGGGAACTCATGCCTTTGCCTACCCCACCCAGCAAGCTCGGCAACCTGTTGTCACCGGATGAATACAAGGCCAAAGCACGGCCTGCGAAACACGCGAAAAAACAGGACACTGTTGGGGAGCAAGCAGAAGCGGCCGACTACAGCTCGATGAGCGGCCCGGCAAGCGTCGCCGAACCGATGACGCGCGCAGCCAACACCGCCACGAGCCTGCGTCCCGTTAAGACTGCCGCCCCGGTCACCGAAGCCGATGACACCGCGCCGGTCGTGCGCGGCCGAAAATCGAAGCAGACAGCGGCGCTGTTGCAGCCCGTTCCGGCATCGCAGCCTGTGCATACGCCTGTCGCACGCCTGGACAAAGACAAACCGGCGGATGCGCCCGCCGCCGCTGCGGCGAAGGCACGCGGCGCGGAAAAAGCCCGCACCCGCAAAACCGGCGAGACAGAAGTCCGCAAGCTGTTCGTGCTGGATACGAACGTGCTGATGCATGACCCAACCTGCCTCTTCCACTTCGAGGAACACGACGTCTATCTGCCGATGATGACGCTCGAAGAACTCGACAATCACAAGAAGGGGATGTCGGAAGTCGCGCGCAACGCGCGTCAAGTCAGCCGCACGCTCGATTCGCTCGTCGCCAATGCCGGCGACATGGCCGAGGGCCTGCCGCTCTCGCGTCTCGGCAGCCGCGAAGCGCTCGGACGCCTGTACTTCCAGACCAAGCTGACGGACATCGAGCCGGTCGAGGGCCTGCCGCAAGGCAAGGCCGACAACCAGATTCTCGGTGTCGTGCGCGCGCTGCAACGCGATCGCGTCGATCGTCAGGTCGTGCTGGTGTCGAAAGACATCAACATGCGGATCAAGGCGCACGCGCTCGGCCTGCCCGCCGAAGACTACTTCAACGACCAGGTTCTCGAAGACAAGGACCTGCTCTTCGCCGGCGTGCGCGCACTGCCACAGGACTTCTGGACCAAGCACGCGAAGGGCATGGAGAGCTGGCAGGACACGAAGACGGGCACGACGTACTACCGCGTGACCGGTCCGCTGTGCCCCTCGCTGCTCGTCAACGAGTTCGTCTATCTCGAGCCGCAGAACGGCGAGCCCGCGTTCCACGCGCTCGTGCGAGAGCTGAACGGCAAGACAGCGCTGCTGCAAACGCTGCGCGACTACGGTCACCACAAGAACAACGTGTGGGGCATCACGGCGCGCAACCGCGAGCAGAACTTCGCGTTGAACCTTCTGATGAACCCGGAGATCGACTTCGTCACCCTGCTCGGCCAGGCCGGCACCGGCAAGACGCTCGTCGCGCTCGCGGCGGGCCTCGCGCAAGTGCTCGACGACAAGCGCTACAACGAGATCATCGTGACGCGCGCGACGGTGCCGGTCGGTGAAGACATCGGCTTTTTGCCGGGCACCGAGGAAGAGAAGATGCAGCCGTGGATGGGCGCTTTCGACGACAACCTCGAAGTGCTCCAGAAAACCGATGACGCGGCCGGCGAATGGGGCCGCGCGGCCACTCAGGAGCTGATCCGCTCGCGCTTGAAGGTGAAGAGCATGAGCTTCATGCGCGGCCGGACCTTCGTCGACAAGTACCTGATCATCGACGAGGCGCAGAACCTGACGCCGAAGCAGATGAAGACGCTGATCACGCGCGCAGGTCCGGGCACGAAGATCATCTGCCTCGGCAACATCGCGCAGATCGATACGCCTTATCTGACGGAAGGCAGTTCGGGCCTCACGTATGTCGTCGATCGTTTCAAGGGCTGGGCGCATAGCGGTCATGTGACGCTCGCGCGCGGCGAACGCTCGCGGTTGGCCGACTACGCGTCAGACATCCTCTAAAGCGCGTTTTTCGTAGTTCGAAAGCCGCATCCGGGAAACCGGATGCGGTTTTTTTTCATTGTTTTTATGCTTAATAAGTAGACGACATGCGCGATTCCATCGTGCTCGCAGAGCAACACTTAGCCGCGAAAGCTCAAGTAAGTTCTGAAGAATCCTTGCCGGAAGCCCGTCTGGCGGGCTACCATCGGCCCATCGTCCGTTAGCCATACGATAGGCGAGTCTTGTTCTCGCCCTGTCGCTCCTGTCCATGCGCCGACTTTGGTTCCCGTTGCTGATCGTGCTGTTGCTTGCCGCGTGTTCGAGCGCGCCGCAACAGTACTCGCGCAGCTCGGGCTCCGCAGGCAGCGCGGGCGGCGCATACCGGACCGAACCGCCGCCCGGATTCCCTACAGCGGGCCTCCCCAACTTCGTCGATCACAGCATCGGCCGCGAAGAAATTTCCATTCAGGCGATGGGCCTCGTCGGCGTGCCGTATCGCTGGGGCGGCAATACCCCCGACGCCGGCTTCGATTGCAGCGGGCTCGTGCGCTATGTCGTGCTGCGGGCCGCCTCGGTCAATTTGCCCCGGACGACCGCCGACATGAGCAGCCGCGGCGAATCGATCGAGCCCGACGAAATCGCGCCCGGCGACCTGATCTTCTTCAATACGACCGGCCGGCCGCATTCGCATGTGGGCATCTATGTCGGCAAGTTGCGCTTCGTCAACGCGCCGTCGACCGGCGGGACCGTGCGGCTCGACTATCTGACGAACGCCTATTGGGCGAAGCGCTTTGACGGCATTCGACGCGTGGCGCCCGCGCTCGATAAACCAGCGCCGCTCGATGCGCCGACTTACCTCGCAGCGCCGCGCGAAGCGCCGGCGCCGAGTTCGCCAGTGCCCACGACCGCTGGAACCGCATATGCGACGGCGGGTAGCGCGTCCGCGCCGCCGTTGGGTGCGCCCGCAGACTCGAATCCGGCTGTGGCAGCGCCGAACCGCAATCTGACGGCTGTAGCCGTCGCGCCGGCTGCTGCTCCACCCGGCCCGGCGGCCGATCCGTTCGAGCCGCCGCCGCCCGGCATGAGCGCGGCGCAAGTCCAGGCGCGCGCGGCGGGTGCGGTATTGCCGTCCGTCACGGCGGCTGCGCAGCAGCCAGCCGGTATCGCACCGGCGACCACTCAAGCCTCTGGCGCCGCGGGTGCGCCGGCTTCATCGCTTACGACGGCGGCGCCGGCGCGCAACGCCCCCGACGCAATCGATGCGGCTGCCGACGCCTTCGAGCCCCCACCGCCAGCGGCCGTCGCCGAACGCCAGGCCCAGCAAGCGCGGCAAGCCGCAGCGCCGGCCTCGCCCGCTGCCACGAGCAGCGTGCGAATCATGCGGGCGTCGACGGCATCGCCGAGCATGCCCGCCCCGACCTCGACCTCCGACGACCCGATCGCCCGCTTCGCCAACGGCGGCGATTGAGCCCAGGCCCGCACGCCCAATCCACGCTGGTCCGCCAATCGACAGCGCGGCCCACATCGTTCTGCTATCGTTCCCTACGCGACAACGCATTCATGGGCGAGGAACGGCGATGGATCTCGGACTCGAAGGCAAGGTGGTGTTGATCACGGGCGGCAGCAAGGGCATCGGACTGGCTTGCGCGCGGGCGTTCGCAGCGGAAGGCGCCAAAGTCGCGATCGTCTCGCGCGATCCGGCCAATCTCGCGCGAGCGCGCGAGGTGCTTGCCGCGGACGGCCATCACATCCACCTCGCCCGCGCCGACCTGCACGAAGCCCACAGCGCCGAAGACGTGGTCGAAGAAGCCACAACGGCCGTCGGCCCTATCGATATCCTCATCAACAGCGCCGGCGCCGCAAAACGCTACGACCCGGCGACGCTCGACGCCGCGGCATTCAAGGCGGCGATGGACGCCAAATATTTTCCGTACATTCACACCCAGCAGGCGGTGCTGCGCCGCATGGCCGAGCGCCTGAAAACGGGCGGTGCGCCCGAACCGGGCGCAGTCGTGAACATCATCGGGATGGGCGGCAAGATCGCGAGCGACATCCATATCGCGGGCGGCGCGGCCAATGCGGCGCTGATGCTCGCGAGCGTCGGACTCGCGCACTACTACGCGCGGCTCGGCATTCGGATCAACGCCATCAACCCCGGTTCGACGCTGACCGAGCGAGTCCAAGAAGCGTTACAACTGGAGGCATCGAGGCAAGGCATCAGCACCGATGAAGCGCTAGCGCGCGGCGAAGCACAGGTGCCGCTCGGGCGCTACGCCAAGCCGGAGGAAATCGCGGACGTCGCGCTCTTTCTCGCGAGCCGCCGGGCGAGCTACGTGACGGGCGCCATCGTGCCGATGGACGGCGGCGCGACCGCCCTTATCTGACGCCTACTCCTCGTCGCGCGTACTGAAATCGCCTGGTTCGCCGCGCTCAGATAAACCGGTGACCGAACCACCAGCCGATGGCGGCGAGCAACGCGGACGCCGGAATCGTCAACACCCAGGCCCAGACGATATTGCCGGCCACGCCCCAACGCACCGCGGAGAGCTTCTGCGTCGCACCGACCCCGACGATCGCGCCGGTGATCGTGTGCGTGGTCGACACCGGAATACCCAACGAAGACGCAACGAACAGCGTGATCGCGCCGCCCGCCTCTGCGCAGAAACCGCCGACCGGCTTGAGCTTCGTGATCTTCTGCCCCATCGTGCGGACGATGCGCCAGCCGCCGAACAGCGTGCCGAGCCCCATCGACAGATAGCACGCGCCGATCACCCAGATCGGCGGTGCGTCGGCGGTCGCCGACGCGTAGCCGGTCGCGATCAAGAGCATCCAGATGATGCCGATGGTCTTCTGCGCGTCGTTGCCGCCGTGCCCGAGGCTATAGAGCCCGGCCGACACCAGCTGCAGGCGCCTGAAGCGTCCGTCGACCCTGCTCGGCGGCGTGCGGAAGTACATCCACGACACGGCCAGCATGAAGAACGAGCCGAGCACAAAGCCGAGCAGCGGCGAGATGAAAATGAACGCGACGGTCTTCAAGAGCCCGTCCCAGTTGAGCGCGGCCCAGCCCGACTTCGCGAGCGCCGCGCCGACGAGCCCGCCGATCAACGCATGCGAAGAACTCGACGGAATCCCATAACGCCAGGTCACGATATTCCAGCCGATCGCGCCGACGAGCGCGCCGAATACGACGTAGTGGTCGACGATGTCCGGATCGATCGTGCCTTTGCCGACCGTCTGCGCGACTTTCAGATGGAAGATGAAATAGGCAATGACGTTGAACGCGGCGGCGAAGGCCACCGCCTGCTGCGGCTTCAGAACCCCGGTCGACACGACCGTGGCGATCGAGTTCGCCGCGTCGTGAAAACCGTTCATGAAGTCGAACACGAGCGCGACCACGACCAGTGTCGCAAGCGCCCAGAAGGCGAGTTGGATCGAATGCATCGGTGACGGTCCGCTCGCTTACGCGTTTTCCAGCACGATGCCTTCGATGATGTTCGCGACATCCTCGCACTTGTCGGTGATCGTTTCGAGCAGCTCGTAGATCGCCTTCAGCTTGATGAGCGTCTTCACATCGTCTTCTTCGCGGAACAGCTTCGAGATTGCCGAGCGCAGCACGCGGTCGGCGTCCGATTCCAAGCGATCGATCTCCTCGCACGCCTTCAGGATCTGCGCGGCCTGGCTCATGTCCGACAAGAGGCTTACCGCCGCCTGCACGTGCTTGACGGTCGCCGTGCACAAATGCGCGAGCTCGCGCGCCTCCGACGTCACGCTCTGCACGTCGTACAGCGAAATCGAGGTGGCGACGTCCTCCATCAAATCGAGGATGTCGTCCATCGTGGTGATCAGCTTGTGGATTTCGTCGCGGTCGAACGGCGTGATGAAGGTCTTGTGCAGCAGGTCGATGGCTTCGTGCGTGACCTTGTCGGCTGCCTTTTCGTTCGCCTGGACGTTCTGCTTGTGAATCTCGGCGTCTTCGAGATTGTCGATCAGGAGCTCGAGCTCCTGGCTGGCGGTCACGATGTAGTTCGCGTGCGCATTGAAGATTTCAAAGAACTTGCCCTCGGTGGGCATGAATCGGCCGAACATTGGAATCCCAAAAAGTGGTCACAGTGTGACTGACATAAAACCGCAACATTGTAACGGTTCCGGATTCCCTGCCGAACCCGCAAAGTGCCGCGCAAACGTGGAAAGCAACGTTTTCTCACGCGGCGCTTTACTTTGCGGCAGACCTTCGTTCTCGTCGTTGTCGACTTTGCGCGGGTTGACGTCCTTAGTTAACGTCTTTATTCGCCGCCGTAGAAATTCTGCGCGCCCGCGAAGTTGTCGAACTTCGTGTATTGGCCGATGAACGTCAGCCGAACCGGCCCGATCGGACCGTTACGCTGCTTGCCGATGATGATCTCAGCCGTGCCCTTGTCGGGGCTGTCGGGGTTGTAAACCTCGTCGCGGTAGATGAAGAGGATCACATCCGCGTCCTGTTCGATAGCACCCGATTCGCGCAAGTCCGACATCACCGGACGCTTGTTCGGACGCTGCTCCAGGCCGCGGTTCAGCTGCGATAGCGCAATGACCGGCACGTCGAGTTCTTTCGCGAGGCTTTTCAGCGAGCGCGAGATTTCGGAAATTTCGGTGGCGCGGTTCTCGCCCTGGGAAGAGCCCGACATCAGCTGCAGGTAGTCGACGATGATGAGGCCGAGCTTGCCGCACTGGCGCGCGAGCCGCCGTGCGCGCGAGCGCAATTCCATCGGATTCAGGCCGCCGGTCTCGTCGATGAAGAGCTGAGCCTCGCTCATTTTCTGCACCGCGTGCGTGAGCTTCGGCCAGTCCTCGTCGGTGAGGCGCCCGGTACGCATCCGGTGCTGATCGAGCCGGCCGACCGAACCGAGCATACGCATCGTGAGCTGCGTGCCCGGCATTTCCATCGAGAACACCGCGACCGGCAAGCCATATTCGACGGCGACGTATTCGCCGATGTTCATGCTGAAGGCCGTTTTGCCCATCGAAGGGCGTCCCGCCACGATGATCAGCTCGCCGCCGTGCATGCCGGAGGTCATCCGGTCCAGGTCGACGAAGCCTGTCGGCGTGCCGGTCACGTCGCTCGGATTGGCCGTGTGGTAGAGCGTGTCGATCCGCTCCACGACCTGCGTGAGCAGCGGCCCGATTTCGAGGAAGCCCTGCGTCCCGCGCGCGCCATCTTCGGCGATCGAAAACACCTTCGATTCCGCCTCGTCGAGCAGCTGGCGGACTTCCTTGCCTTGCGGGTTGAACGCATCGGCGGAAATCTCGTCGGCCACCGACACGAGCCGGCGCAGCACCGCGCGGTCGCGTACGATTTCCGCATAGCGGCGGATATTGGCCGCGCTCGGCGTGTTCTGCGCGAGCGCATTCAGGTACGCGAGGCCGCCCACCTCCTCCGCCTTGCCCGAGGTGCCGAGCGCCTCATAGACGGTGATCACGTCGGCCGGCCGCGTCGAGGCGATCAGCTTGCCGATGTGCTCGAAGATGATCCGGTGATCGTAGCGGTAGAAATCGCTCTGCGACAGGAAGTCGGCGATACGGTCCCATGCCGCGTTGTCGAGCAACAACCCGCCGAGGACCGACTGCTCGGCCTCGATCGAATGCGGCGGGACTTTCAGAGATTCGAGTTGGGGATCTTTCGGCGGTGCGTTCATGGGGAGGAATTATCGCGAAATGGCTGCGGCGATGGCAATAAAAAAGACAGGGGCCGGTTTCCCGGCCCCTGCCCTTTTCCTTGCGCACCAAACCGGCGATGACCGGCTCGGCGCAATACTGCTCGTGCTACGCGCCGTGCCTAATGCGCGGCGGCGTGGCTTAGGCGTGCTCGCCCAGCACCGACACCGTGACGTCGACCAGGACGTCCGTGTGCAGCGAAACGTGCACCGGATGGTCGCCGACCAGCTTCAGCGGGCCTTCCGGCAGGCGCACTTGCGCCTTTTCCACAGCGAAACCTTGCTTCGTCAGCGCTTCGGCGATGTCGGCATTGGTCACCGAGCCGAACAGACGGCCGTCGACGCCGGCCTTCTGCGCGATTTGCACGGTCAGGCCAGCCAGCTTTTCGCCTTGAGCTTGAGCCGCTGCCAGCTTTTCAGCCGCAACCTTTTCGAGTTCCGCACGGCGGACTTCGAATTCGGCGATCGCTTCCTTCGTTGCGCGGCGCGCTTGCTTTTTCGGGATCAGGAAGTTACGTGCGTAGCCGTCCTTCACCTTGACGATGTCGCCGAGGTTGCCCAGGTTGACGACTTTTTCCAAAAGAATGATTTGCATTCGGATTCTCCTTATTGCGTCGTCTGATTAGGCCTTGTGCAGATCGGTGTACGGCAGCAGCGCGAGGAAACGTGCGCGCTTGATGGCCGTGTCGAGCTGGCGTTGATAGTGGGCCTTCGTACCCGTCAGACGAGCCGGCGTGATCTTGCCGTTTTCGCCGATGAAGTCCTTCAGCGTTTCGGTGTCCTTGTAGTCGATCGATTCGACGCCGGCGGCCGTGAAACGGCAGAACTTCTTGCGCTTGAAGAGCGGGTTTTGTTGCTGACGACGCTTGTCGAATTTCTTACCAGTCGGGCGGGGCATGTTCAGTCCTTTCCAATGTCCTGCAATTCAGTGATGTGAAACACCAAGGTTCGCGCGTTGCGGTTTTTCTTTGCCAGGAAACCGGTGAAGAGCGTCTCGACGCCCATTTCGCAGCTTTCCAGCTTGCCGCTCGCAGCTCCCGCGGCAACCGCCGGCATCGTCAGTTCGATTTGCCGGGCAATGCCCGCTTCGACGACTTCCGTGCGGTGCTGCAACGTGCAGCTTGCGATCGGAACGCCGGCGGGGGTGTACCGCACCGGTTCGCGTTCGACGACGCTGGCCGTGAGTTGCAGCCGGTTCACGAGAGCAGAGTGAGCCTTGGTGGCTTAATAAACCAGAGTCCTTAAGCCTGCGCTTCGGACGGTTGCGACGATGCAGCCGCCTTCTTGGCTTCTTCGCGCTGCACTTCCTTCATCATCGGCGACGGGCCGGTTTCGGCCTTCTTCATCTTGACGATGAGGTGACGCAGCACGGCGTCGTTGAACTTGAATGCGTGCTCGAGTTCGTCGAGCGTGGCTTGGTCGCATTCGATGTTCATGCAGACGTAGTGAGCCTTCGCGAGTTTCTCGATCATGTAGGCCAGTTGGCGACGGCCCCAGTCTTCGATACGGTGGACTTGGCCGCCGTGCGTGGTGATCGTGGACTTGTAACGCTCGATCATCGCGGGCACTTGCTCGCTTTGATCGGGGTGCACGATGAAGACGATTTCGTAATGACGCATACACACTCCTTGTGGATTAAAGCCACCCGGGCGTCGGAACCGGTGTGGCAAGTGAGAAGCCGGAGATTGTAACTCGGGTTTCGGCCGGAATGCAAGCCAAATGACACTGTCTTCTGCAGATTCGGCCGTGTTTTCAAGGATTTAGAGGAGGCGATTCCGGAGCGGCTCAGGGAGAGGAGCCACTCAGGGGCTGGCGCATCGGTGCGTACCGAAGCGCCCCCTTACCCCGCTTCCCCAGAGCCCCCGCCATGCAGCCGCGCCTGCAGCGCGGCCTTGAACGCGACGAGCGCGTCCGGCGTCGCATCGGTGATGGCCCAATACGTCATCCCGTCCTCCTGCCAGCGCGAGAGCGAATAGCCGTCGCGTACGAGCGTCGCGGGAGTGCGACCCGCGCTGTCGGCGGTCTCGGGAAAGACGTAGACATCGAGCGGGTGTTTCTTGTACCGGTAGATCAGCACGGCCACCCGCCGGTGCTCGACGTAGTCCAGCCGTCCGCCGACCAGCGGAAAGCCGCTCGCCGCCAAATCCTCGACCGGGGGCGAGTAATCGATCTTGCCGTTGAACCAGGGCTTGACGGTGTGCTGGTCAGTCGAGATCACGTCGATATCGCGGTCCGAAATCAGCGCGCGGACATGGCTCGACACCAGCTCGTCGGCGATCGGGCCAACGCCCGCCGGCCGATGGAGCGCGAGCGTCACCCCCGCCGCCGCGGCCGCAATCGCGAGAACGAGGGCGCCCGTCCACCCCAGCGACCAGGCGGCCCCGCCCGCCGGCTGCGGCCCGAACGACGGCCAGCGGCCGCCGAACCAGCTGCGCCAGCCGTCGAGCGGATGGCGGCCGCGCGGCTTGGAGCGTGCGGGCTCGGGTCGAAATTGAGCCTCCGGCTGACCAGCAGGCTCGACCTCTGGCTCCGTCAGCGGCGGCAATCCGGCCAGAATGCGCGAGCGCAACGATTCGGGCGCGCGGTAGTAACCGGCCGCGCGCAACGTGTCGCCGAGCGCGCGCACGTTTTCACTTTCGCTGCGGCAATCGGGGCACTCGGCCAAATGCCCTTGAACGCGCTGGGCGTCGGGCGCCGAGAGTTCGCGGTCGGCATTCGCATCGAGCAGCGGCCGCGCTTCTTTACAGTCCATCTGAATTCTCCTTTGCGGCTGTGGGGCTGGCGGGCAGGCTCCGAGGCGGCCACGAATCGGCGCCGGCGTCGGGAGGGACATCGCGCCTCGACGCCGATGCCGCACGCGAGGCCGGCGCACCCTGCCCAGCCCCCGCGCCCGAGGCTTGCAGCGCATGCAGCACGGCGGCCAGCTTCCTGCGCCCCCGCGCGAGCCGCGACATCACCGTGCCGACCGGCAGATCGGCGATCGCCGCGATGTCGCGGTAGCTCATGTCTTCCAGCTCCCGCAGGATCAGCACCTCGCGAAACTCGACCGGCAGCTTTTCGAGCGCCGCGTGCACGAGCCGCACGTCTTCGTCGCGGATCAGCACCGTCTGCGGGTCCTCGATCGAGCGCGACCAGCCTTCGAACGTCTCGTCGGCGGGTTCGTCGCCCGGTTCGGCGTCCTCGAACGCCTGGACCTCGTGCGACGACGCGCGCCGCCGCCACTCCGTATACCAGGTGCGCCGCACGATCGCGAATAGCCACGGCCGCATGCTGTCGCCGCGGAAATTGTCGAAAAAGCGGAACGCGCGCAGATACGCCTCCTGCACGACGTCGTCCGCATCGTTCGCGTTGCCGCACAGCCAGCGCGCCAGGTTGTACGCCGCGTCGAGATGCGGCAGCGCCATCTGCTGAAAGCGGCGGTTGCGCTCGTCGAGCGCGCGCTGATCAGCCGCGCATGGATTGGTGTCGCCCACCCTTAGTCCCCAAAAGGCCCACGTTTGGAATACCGGTGACGGATCGAGTTTATTCCCATGGCCCCGGCATCCATTGAAGTCGCTCGAAAAAAAGCGGGAATAAGACGCGGCGCGCTTCGGAAGGACAAGAGAGACGCGCAAATTCACGTTCACGCCGGACAAGCTTCCGCTCGCGCCCGGGCTGTTCGAGACTATTCGTTCTCGCTCCAATACCCTGGGCGCGCGTACGCCTCTTTCAGATAGTCGATGAAGTAACGGACTCTCGCGGGCACATACCGCTGCTGCGGATAGACGGCGAGGATGTCGTAATCGGGCAGCGCGTATTCGTCGAGCACCGTTTCGAGCTCGCCTCGTTCCAGCTGCTGATTGATTTCCCAGGTCGAGCGCCAGCCGAGCCCGAGCCCCTCCGACACCCAGCGGTGCAGCAACTCGCCGTCGTTGCAGTCGAGCGTGCCGGCGACGCGCACCGTCACGAGCTTGCCGTTGCGCCGGAAATACCAGCCGCGGTTCTGGCCGCCCTGCAGGTTGAACGCGAGGCAGTTGTGGCTCGGCAGATCCTCGAGCGACTTCGGCCGGCCGTACTGCTTGAAGTAGCCCGGCGTGCCGCACACGACGCGCCGGTTCGACGCGAGCTTCACCGCGACGAAATTAGGATCGACCGCGCCGCCGATCCGGATCGACAGGTCGTAGCCTTCGCGCACCAGATCGACGACGCGGTCGGTCAGGTTGAACGACATCTGCAGATCGGGCTTGTCCTTCAGGAACGCCGGGGCGAGCGGCGCGACATGCTTGCGCCCATAAGCGGCCGGCGCCGACACGATCAGGTGCCCCCCTACCGAGCCCCGCCCCGCGGCGAGTTCGTTCTCGGCCTGGTCCCATTCGGAGAGCAGCCCCCGGCAGCGCTCCAGGAATGACGCCCCCTCTTCGCTGACGACCAGGCGCCGCGTGGAGCGGTACATGAGCTTGACGCCGAGCCGCTTTTCGAGCGCGTCGATGCGCCGCCCGAGGATCACCGGCGAGACCCCCTCCTCCAGCGCCGCCGCGGCAAGGCTGCCGGCATCGGCGACACGCACGAAAGTTTCGATTTGCTTGAAGCGGTCCATCGTCTTGTCTCCACCCACTAGGGTTTCCGCCTAGGCGCGGCTGCCATGCTGGACATGGCAAAGCGCGCGGCGCCGGTGCTGACTTGGCATCAGCACATTCCATACTTTTTGTTTCGAAATAAACGACCCGGACTGATCTTATCAAACCTATGACGCGGCCTTACAGTGCTCCTCAACACCCCTAGCCCATATTCAGGAGACATTCCATGGCCAAGATGAGAGCCGTCGACGCAGCCGTGCTCGTGCTCGAAAAAGAAGGCATCGACACCGCGTTCGGCGTTCCGGGCGCCGCGATCAACCCGCTCTATTCGGCGATGAAGAAAGCCGGCGGCATCAGCCACGTGCTCGCCCGCCATGTCGAAGGCGCCTCGCACATGGCCGAAGGCTATACGCGCGCCGCGCCCGGCAACATCGGCGTGTGCATCGGCACCTCGGGCCCGGCCGGCACCGACATGATCACCGGTCTTTACTCGGCTCAGGCTGACTCGATTCCTATTCTCGCCATCACGGGCCAGGCGCCGCGCGCGCGTCTGTACAAGGAAGACTTCCAGGCCGTCGATATCGAATCGATCGCGAAGCCCGTCACGAAGTGGGCCGTCACCGTGCGCGAGCCGGCGCTCGTGCCGCGCGCGTTCCAGCAAGCGTTCCACCTGATGCGTTCGGGCCGTCCCGGTCCCGTGCTGATCGACTTGCCGATCGACGTGCAGCTCGCCGAAATCGAGTTCGACATCGACACCTACGAACCGCTGCCGGTCTACAAGCCGAAGGCGACCCGCAAGCAGATCGAAGCCGCGCTCACGCTGCTCAACGATGCCGAGAAGCCGTTGATCGTTTCCGGCGGCGGCGTGCTCAATGCAGCCGCTGAAGACCTGCTCGTGCAGTTCGCCGAAACGGTCGGCGTGCCGGTCGTCCCGACGCTGATGTCGTGGGGCGCGATCGCCGACGATCACCCGCTGATGGTCGGCATGGTCGGCCTGCAGACCTCGCACCGCTACGGCAACGCGACGATGCTCGCCTCCGACTTCGTGCTCGGCATCGGCAACCGCTGGGCGAACCGCCACACGGGCAGCGTCGACGTCTATACGAAGGGCCGCAAGTTCGTGCACGTCGATATCGAGCCGACGCAAATCGGCCGCGTGTTCGGGCCGGATCTCGGCATCGTGTCCGATGCCAAGGCCGCGCTCGAACTGTTCGTCGAAGTCGCCAAGGAATGGAAGGCGGCCGGCAAGCTGAAGGACCGCGGCGCATGGGTCGCGGAGTGCCAGGAGCGCAAGCGCACGATGCTGCGCAAGACGCACTTCGACAACGTGCCGATCAAGCCGCAACGCGTCTACGAAGAGATGAACCGCGTGTTCGGGCGCGACACCTGCTACGTGAGCACGATCGGCCTCTCGCAGATCGCCGCCGCACAGTTCCTGCACGTCTACAAGGCGCGCAACTGGATCAACTGCGGCCAGGCGGGCCCGCTCGGCTGGACGATTCCGGCAGCGCTCGGCGTGCGGGCGGCTGACCCGCAGCGTCCGATCGTTGCGCTCTCGGGCGACTACGACTTCCAGTTCATGATCGAAGAGCTGGCGGTGGGCGCGCAATTCAAGCTGCCGTACGTGCACGTCGTCGTGAACAACTCGTACCTCGGCCTGATCCGCCAGGCACAGCGTGCGTTCGACATGGACTTCTGCGTGCAGCTCGCGTTCGAGAACATCAACGCGCCGGAAGTGAACGGCTACGGCGTCGATCACGTGTCGGTCGCCGAAGGTCTCGGCTGCAAGGCGATCCGTGTGTTCAAGCCGGAAGACATCAAGCCCGCGCTCGAAAAAGCGCAGTCGATGCTCTCCGAGTTCAGCGTGCCGGTCATCGTCGAAGTGATTCTCGAGCGCGTGACGAACATTTCGATGGGCACCGAGATCGACGCGATCAACGAGTTCGAAGAGCTGGCCGAGAAGAAGCAGGACGCGCCGACCGCGATCTCGATGCTCGACTGAACCTCGATCGCCCCGGCGAGCGCTTAGCGCATCACCACCGAGCGCTCGCCGCGCAACACACCATTGACCGACCGACGAGACACATAGCCATGCCGAAATTTGCAGCAAACCTGACGATGCTCTTCAACGAAGTGCCGTTCCTCGACCGCTTCAAGGCGGCCGCCGACGCGGGCTTCAATGCCGTCGAATTCCTGTTTCCGTATCCGTTCTCGACGGCGGAACTGGCCGAGCGCCTCGAAGCGAACCAGCTGCGCCTCGTGCTGCACAACCTGCCTGCGGGCAACTGGGAAGGCGGCGAGCGCGGTATCGCTTGCCTGCCCGACCGTGTCGGCGAGTTTCAGGAGGGCGTGGGCCGCGCGATTCAGTACGCGAAAGCGCTGAAGGTCCCGCAACTGAACTGCCTCGTCGGCATTCCGACGGCCGGCGTCGATCGCGACAAAGCGCGTGCGACGATCGTCGACAACCTGCGCTTCGCGGCGGGCGAGCTGAAGAAGGAAGGCATCAAGCTGCTCGTCGAGCCGTGCAACGCGTACGACATTCCCGGCTTCGCGCTGAACCGTTCGTCCGAAGGGCTCGACGTGATTCGCGCGGTCGGCTCGGACAACCTGTTCCTGCAGTACGACATCTATCACATGCAGCGCATGGAAGGCGAACTGGCCGCGACGATCAAGAAGAACCTGCCGCAGATCGCGCACATCCAGCTCGCCGACAACCCGGGCCGCAACGAGCCCGGCACCGGCGAAATCAACTACGCGTTCCTCTTCGCGCTGCTCGATTCGCTCGGCTACGACGGCTACATCGGCTGCGAGTACAAGCCGCGCACGACGACCGTCGAGGGCTTGGGCTGGCGGCAGAGCGTCGCGGGACAGAAAGCGGTCCGATAAGCGGCGTGATTCACGGCGCCGCCCGCGTACGTCACGTCGCGCGCGGCGCATTCATTCCAAGATCAAACATACGGAAGACAACGAAATGGCAAAGATCGGTTTCATCGGCCTCGGCATCATGGGCGCGCACATGGCGCGCAATCTCATCAAGGCCGGGCATACCCTGTTCGTGAACGGCGCGTACCCGGTGCCGGACGACCTGCGCTCGACGACGACCGTCGTCGCGAGCTCCACCGCTGTCGCGCAAGCCGCGGACATCGTCATCTCGATCGTGCCGGACACGCCTGACGTCGCGAACGTGCTGTTCGCCGACGACGGCGTCGCGAAGGGTCTCTCGGCTGGCAAGCTCGTGATCGACATGAGCTCGATCTCGCCGCTCGAAACGCAAGAATTCGCGAAGAAGATCAACGCGCTCGGCTGCGACTACCTCGACGCGCCGGTGTCGGGCGGCGAAGTCGGCGCGCGCGACGCCACGCTCTCGATCATGGTCGGCGGCCCGGAACAAGCGTTCGAGCGCGCCAAGCCGCTCTTCGAAGCCATGGGCAAGAACATCACGCTCGTCGGCGGCAACGGCGACGGCCAGACCGCCAAGGTGGCCAATCAGATCATCGTCGCGCTGAACATCGAAGCGGTGGCGGAAGCGCTGCTGTTCGCATCGCGTGCCGGTGCCGATCCGGAGCGCGTGCGCAAAGCGTTGATGGGCGGTTTCGCGTCGTCGCGCATTCTCGAAGTCCACGGCGAACGGATGACCAAGCGCACGTTCAACCCGGGCTTCCGTATCGAGCTGCATCAGAAGGACCTGAACCTTGCGCTCGACGGCGCGCGCAAGCTCGGCATCGCCCTGCCCCATACCGCTAGCGCGCAGCAGCTGTTCAGCGTGTGCGCGGCGAACGGCGGCAAGGCCTGGGATCACTCGGCGCTGGTTCGCGCGCTCGAAATCATGGCGAACTTCGAAATCGCCAACGCCTAAGAAAGGCAAAGGTTGTAGAAACAGCGGGGCCGAGCTTTTCGCACGGCCCCGGAATGTGGGGCGCCTTGTCCGGCGCGCGTGAATCATGCGGTATCGAGCCACGCGCGCCGGACGGGCAAAACGAGCCGCTCTGGGCTGAGAGCGGCAGGTGGGGTCCGCAGCGGCACCCGGCGGCGCCGGGGAAGCCTTGGTCGGTCAGACGTCGTCGTCGGGTGTCCGGCTGTCGGATTGCTACGTTTTTATCCGTATCAGTATTGGTCGAAGATCGGCTGCAGCTCCGCAGCGCTCGACTTGCCCGAGGCCAGCGCCAGCATCAGCAGCACGCGCGCCTTGTACGGGTTCAAGGTCCCCGCGCTCACGAAACCGAGCGCATCGTCGGACGCCGCGCCGTTGCGCATCACGTGGCCCGAGCCCACGCGCGATGAACGCACGACCGCGATGCCCTTCTTCACCGCGTCGGCCAGCGCGCTTTGCAGCGTCGCGTGGATCGAGCCGTTGCCCGTTCCGGCGACGACGATGCCGCGCACGCCCGCCGCCACCAGCGCATCGACCATCACACGCGCCACGCCGGCATAGCTCGCGACGATCTCGACGACCGGCCACTCGGCCGCCACCGAGCCGATCGAAAACGGCGTGCTCGACGTATGCGGCCGCACCACGCCGCGCTGAAATTCGACACGCCCATCCTGCACCCAGCCAAGTGCGCCGATCTCCGGCGACTGGAACGCATCGACCGCATAGGTGCTGGTCTTCACGATGTCGCGCGCGCTGTGAATCCGGTTGTTGAACGCGACGAGCACGCCCTGCCCGCACGCCGCCGGACTTGCCGCCACGGTCACTGCGCCGAGCAGATTGAGCGGACCGTCGGCCGAAAGCGCCGACGAGGGCCGCATCGCCGCCGTCAGCACGACGGGCTTCGCGTGCTTGACGGTCAGATGGAGCAGGTACGCGGTTTCTTCGAGCGTATCGGTGCCGTGCGTGATGACGACGCCGTCGACGTCGTCGCTCGCGAGCAACGCGTTGACGCGCTCGGCGAGCGTCGCCCACAGCACGAGCGGCATGTCCTTGCTGTCGATGCTGGCGATTTGCTCGGCATCGATGCGCGCGACGTTCGCGAGGCCGGGCACCGCGGCGAGCAGCTTGTCGACGCCGACGACGCCGGCCTGGTAGCCAGCCGTCTGCGCCGAGTCAGCCGCCGAGCCGGCAATCGTGCCGCCGGTGGCGAGCACGGCGATGCGCGGCAGCGCGCGCGGGAAAGAGGTAGTGGTCGGAGTATTCATGGGCGCCATTTTAGACGCACCCAATACCGGCGGGTCAGACCTTTCTTACGAACTCGGATTTCAGGCTCATGGCACCGAAGCCGTCGATCTTGCAATCGATGTCGTGGTCGCCATCGACCAGTCGAATGTTCTTGACCTTGGTTCCCATTTTGACCACGCCGCTGGAACCCTTCAGTTTCAGATCCTTGACGACGGTGACAGTATCGCCATCCTGGAGAACATTGCCGGCGGAATCCCGATAGACCTTTACAGCCGCTTCAGCGAGCGTGCTGGCTTCGGACGACCACTCGTGAGCACACTCCGGACAGACAAACAGTCCGCCATCCTCGTAGGTGAACTCGGACTGGCATTGCGGGCAGGCGGGCAAGGTGCTCATGGGCTCTCCTTTAAAAAGCGGAGAAGTATACCGTTGTCTTTACGGAATCTGACAAATAGCTGTCTAATACAATGCTCGGCGTGACAGTCAGTCGGCGTCATGCTTTGTGAGTAGACGACATCAAATAACCAGGGGGCGTTAATGAGTCAGACAACTTGTATAGGTTTCTCCGAAACGTTTAGAAGAAACATGGAGGCGTTGGGTCTTCCCGCACCTACGGGCATGTTCGCAACGATCCCGTCAGCAATGGCAACAGTCACGGCAATGCTAAGGGCGTTGAAGGACGTTGGACAGAACGCGACCGTAGCCGAGATGATCGGTGCAACGACGATGCTAGAAAAGCTCAGCGTGGTCGCGGGCATCTACGCTTCGTACTACACGGGCGCAGTTATTGGAAGCCTGATCGTTGCGACCGATGCCGCAATAGGCTGTAAGAATGGCTCCGAGGCACAAGCGGCTGCTCGCCGCTTCTTTGTGCTCAACGGGCTTGTCATGACTGAACCCATGCGGCTCTTTTTCCTGCGCCATCCAGAAGTGCTCAACCCGTTCGAATCCCCGTTCGCGCGTTCATTTGGCAGTCGCGCTCACGCACCAGAAAAGGCCGCTTAATGAAGTGGGCACTCGATAAGTTGGCGCTCGTCGCCTTCTGCTTGATTGCGGCAGTCATCATTACGCTTACGTTTCGCGCTGGCGGTCACTGGGTGTTTGTGGCGATACTCGCTATCACGCTTGTTGGGCTCTTCGTCGAGAATTCGCGACTAAAGCGCATCCTGCACGAGCACGGTATAGACCCGCGCAAACGCTAAGCAGCTAACCAATGGGTATGCCGTGAACATTGGCAACGGAACACGGCATACCTGCTAGCACAACCCGTTGGACCGCCGACCCAACCCAGTTGCGTCTTTTTGCGTCAAGCAACAGGACGCAGGCTCAGACCACTTCCCGCAGCTGCCCCGCAATCTCCGCCTCGGACAGATGCGGCGCGAACATCTCGATCAGCTTGTAAGCGTAAGCCCGCAGAAACGCCCCCTTGCGCAACCCCACGCGCGTCGTGCTCGCCTCGAACAGATGCTGCGTATCGAGCGCGACAAGCTCCGTATCGCGCTTCGGATCGAACGCCATCGCGGCCACCACGCCGATCCCCATGCCCAGCTCGACGTAAGTCTTGATGACGTCCGCATCGATCGCGGTCAGCACGACGTCGGGCAGCGCACCCGCCTGCGCGAACGCCTGGTCGACGTGCGAGCGGCCCGTGAAGTCCTGGTCGTAGGTGACGATCGGATACTCGGCGATCTCCTCGAGTGTCAGGTTCTCGCGGCCGACGAGCGGATGGTTCTTCGGCACGACGACGATGTGATGCCACGAGTAGCACGGGAACGTCACGATATCGGGAAAGCGGTCGAGCGCCTCGGTCGAAATGCCGATGTCGGCCTCGCCGTTGATGATCATCTGCGCAATCTGCTGCGGGCTGCCTTGGCGCAGCGCGAGATGCACCTTCGGGAACACCTCGGTGAACTGCCGGATCACCTTCGGCAAGGCGTAGCGCGCCTGCGTGTGGGTCGTCGCGACGACGAGGTGGCCGCTGTCCTGGTCCGCGAACTGGCGCGCGACGCGGCGCAGGTTCTCCGCATCGAGCAGCATCCGCTCGATCAGCTGATGCACCGCGCGGCCGGGCTCGGTCAGGCCCGTGAGCCGCTTGCCGCGCCGGATGAAGATATCGACGCCGAGCTCGTCCTCGAGATCCTTGATCTGCTTGGACACGCCCGATTGCGACGTGTAGAGGACGTTGGCGACCTCGGTCAGATTCATGTTCTGACGCACGGCTTCGCGTACGAAGCGCAGTTGCTGGAAGTTCATGTGTGCTTCTCCTGTCGACCAGAGTGTTTATTTAGTGATTATTGGAATGTAGGCGCGCTTCACCTTTGCTGCTCAGCGCGCGGGAAACACGCGCAGCGAGCGCGGCACCGCAGTCACGCCGTCGCCGACGTCGAGCCGCAGTTGACGCCACGTATCGCGGTCGAGCTCCGCTTCGAGCACGTTGCCGCCGCGCCCTTCGAGCTCGACGCGCACCGAGCCGCCCAGCGTCACGACGCGTCGCACGTCGACGACAATGCCCTCTCGCGTCTTCTCGTCAGTGCTTCCATCCGCCTTGGCGCGAGGATAAAGCGCCAAGTCGTGCGGCCGCACATACGCCAGCGCCGGCCCCGCGAACCCCGCCGTGACGGCGATCGGCTGCGCGGCGCCCTCCGCCATGAAACCGCCCGCTCCGACGCTGCCGCTCAAGCGGTTCGCAGCGCCCAGGAACTCGTAGACGAACGAAGTCTGCGGATGATCGTAGACGTCCTGCGGATTGCCGACTTGCTCGACGCGCCCGCGGTTCAGCACGACGATCCGGTCGGCCACTTCGAGCGCTTCTTCCTGGTCGTGCGTGACGAAGATCGTCGAGATGTGCAAATCGTCGTGCAGCCGCCGCAGCCAGCTGCGCAACTCCTTGCGGACCTTCGCGTCGAGTGCGCCGAACGGCTCGTCGAGCAGCAGCACCTTCGGCTCGACGGCGAGCGCACGTGCGAGCGCGATCCGCTGGCGCTGACCGCCCGACAGTTCCGACGGATAGCGTTGCGCCAGCCAGTCGAGCTGCACGAGCTTGAGCAGCTCGTGCACCTTCTCGCGGATCACGGCCTCGGACGGGCGCTCCTTGCGCGGCTTCACGCGCAGCCCGAACGCGACGTTCTCGAAGACGGTCATGTGCCTGAACAGCGCGTAATGCTGGAACACGAAGCCCACTTGCCGCTCGCGCGCGCCGACGCTGCCGACGTCCTGCCCTTGCAGCAGGACCTGGCCGGCGTCCGCGTGTTCGAGTCCGGCGATGACGCGCAAGAGCGTGGTCTTGCCGCAGCCGGACGGGCCGAGCAGCGCGACGAGCTCGCCCGGAGGGAAGTCGAGCGACACGTTGTCGAGCGCCGTGAAATCGCCGAAACGTTTTTGCAGATTGCGAACGTTGATGCCCATGCGTGATACGCCTCTTTACTGGTCCAACTGGGTTGCGCCCGGCCGCGCCGCGGCCATCCCGCGTTCGGCGATGAGCTTCAGGCCGAGCGTCACGAGCGCGAGCAGCGCGAGCAGCGACGCCACCGCGAACGCGGCCGAAAAGTTGTACTCGTTGTAGAGAATCTCGACGTGGAGCGGCATCGTGTCGGTCTGCCCGCGAATGTGACCGGACACCACCGACACCGCCCCGAACTCGCCCATCGCGCGCGCGTTGCAGAGAATCACGCCGTAGAGCAGGCCCCACTTGACGTTCGGCAGCGTGATGCGCCGGAAGATCTGCCAGCCCGATGCGCCGAGCACGTGCGCGGCTTCTTCCTCGTCGTTGCCCTGCGCCTGCATCAGCGGAATCAGCTCGCGCGCGACGAACGGAAACGTGACGAAGACCGTCGCGAGCACGATGCCCGGCACCGCGAAGATGATCTGCCCGTCGTGATCGGCGAGCCACGGGCCGAACCAGCCTTGCGCGCCGAACATCAGCACGTAGATCAGCCCCGAAATCACAGGCGATACCGAGAACGGCAGATCGATCAGCGTCGTGAGCAGCGCCTTGCCCTTGAATTCGAACTTCGCGATCGCCCACGACGCCGCGAGTCCGAACGCGAGATTCAGCGGCACCGCAATGGCCGCGACGAGCAGCGTGAGCTTGATCGCGGACCAGGCGTCGGGATCGGCGAGCGAGTCGAAGTAATAGCCGACGCCTTTTCTGAACGCCTCGTAAAACACCGCCGCGAGCGGCACGGCGAGAAAGAGCGTGAGGAACACGAGCGCGATGCCGGTCAATGCCCAGCGCACGAAGCGCGGCTCGGTGACCGGGTTCGACTCGCTTGCAGCACGCGCGCCCGGCGCTCGCTGGAGGATGGCGGAATCGTGGCTCATCGCGCGGCTCCTTCAATCGCGGGCGCAGTCTCCGACGCCGTTGCTGCACTCCGCGCCGGACCGCTCGCCCCGCGGCTCGTGCGCCGCTGCAAATACCACTGCAGCGTATTGATCAGCAGCAGCATCACGAACGACACGACGAGCATCACGACCGCCAACGCCGTCGCACCCGCATAGTCGTACTGCTCGAGCTTCGTGATGATCAAGAGCGACGTGATCTCCGACTTCATCGGCACATTGCCGGCGATGAAGATCACCGAGCCGTACTCGCCGAGCGCGCGCGCGAACGCGAGCGCGAAACCCGTGAGCAGCGCGGGCGTCACGGCAGGCAGCACGACGCGGCGAAACGTCAGCCAGCGCGACGCGCCAAGGCATGCCGCGGCCTCCTCCTGCTCGCGCTCGAAGTCTTCGAGCACGGGCTGCACGGTGCGCACGACGAACGGCAGGCCGATAAAGGTCAGCGCGACCAGCACGCCCAACGGCGTGAACGCGATCTTGATGCCGAGCGGCGCGAGAAACTGCCCGATCCAGCCGTTGCCCGAATAGACGGCGGCAAGCGAGATGCCCGCGACCGAAGTCGGCAGCGCGAACGGCAAATCGACGACCGCATCGACGATGCGCTTGCCCGGAAACGTGTAGCGCACGAGCACCCACGCCACCAGAAAACCAAACACGGCGTTGATGAGCGCCCCGCCGAGCGCCGCCGAAAACGTGAGCCGATACGACGCCAGCACACGCGGCGACGCGACCGCGCGCACGAATTGATCCCACTCGAGCGTGGCCGTCTTCAGGAACGTCGCGGCAAGCGGGATCAGCACCACGAGGCTCAAATACGCCACCGTGATGCCGAGCGTCACGCCAAAACCGGGCAAGGCGCTCGGCTTGCGGAATGTGAACGTCGTCATGCGGATGCTCTTCTTGGGTGCGGCCCCGAAGGGAGCCGTTCGCGAGCGGCCGGTGCGTCGTCGTGTGACTCGCTTGGCCGCTCGTCGTCGTTGTTATGGCCGGCTGAAGCCGGCGGTGTGACTCTCTTGCTGCGTTACTGCGGCTGATAGATCGAATCGAACACGCCGCCGTCGGCGAAATGCGTCTTCTGCGCGTTGGTCCAGCCGCCGAACGTGTCGTCGACCGTGTACAGCTTCAGCTTCGGAAACTTGTCCGTCAGCGCGGCCGGCACCTTGCTCGAACGCGGACGATAAAAATTCTTCGCGGCAATCTCCTGCCCTTCGTCGCTATAGAGGAAGTTCAGATACGCCTCGGCGAGCTTGCGGGTGCCGTGCTTGTCGACGACCTTGTCGACCACCGCCACCGGCGGCTCGGCGAGGATGCTCACCGACGGCACGACGATCTCGAACTTGTCCGCGCCGAACTCCTTCTGCGACAGGAACGCCTCGTTTTCCCAGGCAATCAGCACGTCGCCGATGCCGCGCTGCACGAAGCTCGTCGTCGCGCCGCGCGCACCCGAGTCGAGCACGCCGGCGTTCTTGTAGAGCTTGGTGATGAACGCCTTCGCCGTCTGATCGTTGCCGCCCGGCTGGTGCACCGCGTACGCCCAGGCCGCGAGGTAGTTCCAGCGCGCGCCGCCCGAGGTCTTCGGATTCGGCGTGACGATCGACACGCCGGGCTTCACGAGGTCGTCCCAATCCTTGATGTGCTTCGGATTGCCCTTGCGCACGAGGAACACGATCGTCGACGTGTACGGCGACGCGTTGTCGGGCAAACGCGTCTGCCAGTTCTTGTCGATGAGCCCCTTGTTCGCGAGCGCGTCGATGTCGTAGGCGAGCGCGAGCGTCACGACGTCGGCCTGCAAGCCGTCGAGCACCGAGCGCGCCTGCGCGCCCGAGCCGCCGTGCGACTGCTTGAAGGTCACCGTGTCGCCGGTCTTCGCTTTCCACGCCTTGCCGAATGCCTGGTTGATGTCTTGGTACAGCTCCCGCGTCGGGTCGTAGGAGACGTTCAACAGCGTCGTATCGGCATGCGCTGGCGCGCTCGCGGCCAGCGCCAACACGCCGGCCACCGTCGACAGCGCGCTCAAAGCCAGCATCGCAACCCACCGGCGAGCCTTGCCCGCCTTCCCCGTATTCCCCGTCGTACTTTCGGCCATGCGCTTTTTCTCCGTTTTCAAGACTGGTGCTTTATTCCGTCGGGCCAGTCTAGCGAAGGGCCTACATACTCAAAAATAATAAATCTTCATTCTTTAATGACAAAAAGTGGATAGCGACAGCCGGAACCGGCGCTATCCCAGCCGTTTGGTTGCTCCGGCGTCGCGGATGACCTCGATCAAGCGTGGCGGCTGGCTCGGATAGCGACACTTAAAGTAACGCTTGAAATGTGACGAATACTGTATAAAAATACAGTCACCTGTCTATCCATACAGTGCGCCATGACCAAACTCACCGCAAGGCAGCAGCAGGTTTACGACTTGATCCGCCAGACGATCGAAAGAAGCGGCTTTCCGCCCACGCGGGCCGAGATCGCCGCAGAACTCGGCTTCAGCTCGGCCAATTCGGCCGAAGAGCACCTGCGGGCGCTCGCGCGCAAAGGGGTGATCGAACTCGCCGCCGGCGCCTCGCGCGGCATCCGCTTGCTGATGGGCGTGGACGACGCGCCACATCAATTCACGCTGCCGCACGCGGGCCTAATGCAGCTTTCGCTGCCGCTCGTCGGGCGCGTCGCGGCGGGCAGTCCGATCCTCGCGCAAGAACATATCTCGCAGCACTACGCGTGCGATCCGGCGCTCTTCTCGAGCAAGCCCGATTACCTGTTGAAAGTGCGCGGGCTGTCGATGCGCGACGCCGGCATCCTCGATGGCGATCTGCTCGCGGTGCAAAAGCGCAGCGAAGCGAAAGACGGCCAGATCATCGTCGCGCGGCTCGGCGACGACGTTACCGTCAAGCGCCTCAAGCGCCGCAAGGACGGCATCGAACTGATCGCCGAGAACCCCGATTACGACAACATCTTTGTTCAGGCCGGGAGCGCGGAATTCGCACTCGAAGGTATTGCGGTGGGGCTGATTCGCCCGACCGAATTCTGAACGCCGCCCAGACTCTGCCTGGAGACATGCCATGGACCGCCTTGCCCGCCTCTTGCCTATCCGTCAATTCGGCCGTCTGCGCCATCTGCGCGGCGTCGTGCCTTGCGCACCGCTCGAAGCCGGCGCCGCGCTGACTCGCACCACGCGAATCGCCGAGACGCGATTCGATCAGCCCGAATTGCAGTTCGAATCGCACGCGGGGGGATGGGAGCCGGCACTGCCGTCGGCGCTGCCGGCGTTCGCCCGGGTGTCGTTGAATAGCGGTTTGAACTCGGAACCCGCGCGGCGTGGGCCGGTGCGCGTTTATCACGGCGCGTCGCGCCTGATCATGGTCGGCACCATCGACGCGGTCTGCCGGATGATCGATCGTTGCATTGCAGCCGAAGGCTCGGGCGCGCAACAAGGTCTTTTCGATTGATGGGCTCGATGGCGCACTCGGTTGCGCCACCAAGCTGCGTCACGCATTTGTCGGCGCAGGCGCCAAATTCATCGCGCCAGTTGCAATAGCTAACAATTCTGAAGGGATCATTTTCTTGGCTTGACGGTCCACCGATCATCGTCATTTTCTGCGGAGACCTTTCCCTCATGTCCGATCCCGTTCGCTCAACGCCACGCAGTCCGGTCGCGCTTGCGATCAAGGTCGCTATCGCATTCGCTGTGATCGCGGTATTGAGCTATGCCTACGCGTCGCCATACATTGCGCTCGATCGCCTGAAGCGCGCAGCCGACGCGCGCGACGCACAAACGCTCAATCAGTACGTCGACTATCCGGCTTTGCGCCAGAGCCTCAAGGATCAAGTCACGCAATTGCTGACGCGGCGTATCGATGAGCAAAAGCTCCACAATCCGTTCGCGGCCATTGGGGCGATGATCGGAATGGCTTTGGTCGGGCCGCTCGTCGACGCCTATGCCACACCCGACGGCGTGGCCGCGATCCTCGACGGCATGCCGCCGCGCGGTACGCCCGGCGAGCATCCGCCCGAACCGGGGGAGCCCTCGGAAAACATGGCTTCGAACGAGGCCCCGTCGCAACCCGGGCAACCCGCATCGGCGCCGGCCACGTCCTCGAGCCAGCCGGCATCGGCCCCGGTGCCGCCGAAAACCACAGCGGGCTATCGGGGCGTCAACGAGTTCGCTGTCACCTACCAGCGCAGTGCAGGCAACGCGCAGTATTCGGCGATTCTGCATCGCGATGGGTTGTTTTCGTGGAAGCTGGTGGCCGTCGAGCTAAACGGTTAGATCGCAATTAGATCGACTGAGCGCGCTAACTAAACGCGCTCATTAAGCGTCTTCACATACGCGTGACCACGGTGACGTGCGGCCGGCCTGGCCGATCGGCCGCACGAGAGACTGAATTTAACGCACGGTACCCGCTTCGGCGGCCATAGCCGCTTCGGTTTCCGCTTCTTTTCGTTGCTCTTGCGGCGTCGAGCACGCCACCAGAATGCTGCACGATACGCGGTCGAGCAACTGCGTATTGCCCGAACCCATCCACCAGCGCGACAGGCCGCTGCGGCAGCGGTGACCAACCACGACCAAATCGGCCTGGATTTCACTGGCGAGATTGGCGATCTCGTCGATCGGGTGGCCGAACGCGAAATGACCGTGCGCCTGCACGCCCCGTTCGGTCAGCCAGTTCACGCCTTCCTGAAGAATCTCGCGAGCGGCGTCTTCGAAGCGCCCGCACGCGACATCGGTCAAGAGCCCGGCGCTCTGGGCGATGCTCGTCCGCATGTCGACGACCGACAGCAGGTGCGTCTCCGCCTTCAAGTCGAGTGCGAGATCGGCGCCGCAGCGCAACGCCTTGCGGCCTTCACGCGTGCCGTCATAGCACAACAGAATTTTTTTGTAGCTTGCCATCACGACCTCCCATATGCGCTTGTGCGCGCCTTTGCCCTAATCATGGTGCGCCGCAATTCCGCTTGCAAGGGATGGAAAACGCTTAGTGGATCGGCCGATTCGTGCGCCAAATCGAACCGGGGTCAAACGAAAAGACGGTGCGACCGCCGGTCATGGCGCGACGCCCGCTGCACCGCACAAGTTCAGGGCAAAGCGTGCACAGAACCGCGTTGGCCGATGCACTAGAATGGCCCAAGCCTCTCACGCACGCCTATCGGAACCTACGCGCCCATGTCTGACGTTGCCATCGCGTTTCAAGAAGTCGAAAAGCATTTCAGCGGCAAAGCCGTCGTGAACGGTCTGTCGTTTCATGTGCGCGTCGGCGAATGCTTCGGTCTGCTCGGACCGAACGGCGCCGGCAAGACAACGTCGATCAAGATGCTGCTCGGCATGAGCGAACCCGACGCCGGCATGATCCGGCTCTGCGGCGAGCCGATTCCGGAGCGGGCACGTTTTGCGCGTCAACGCGTCGGCGTCGTGCCGCAGTTCGACAATCTCGATCCCGACTTCACGGTCCGCGAAAACCTGCTCGTGTTCGGGCGCTACTTCGGTCTCTCGTCGGCGCAAACGCGCGCAATGGTGCCGACGCTGCTCGAATTCGCGAGGCTCGAAAACAAGGCCGATGCGCGCGTCGGCGAACTGTCGGGCGGCATGAAGCGGCGCCTCACATTGGCGCGCGCGCTCATCAACGACCCGGACGTGCTGATCATGGACGAGCCCACGACCGGTCTCGATCCGCAAGCGCGGCATCTGATCTGGGAGCGTCTGCGTTCGCTGCTCGCGCGCGGCAAGACGATCCTGCTCACGACGCACTTCATGGAGGAAGCCGAGCGGCTCTGCCATCGTCTGTGCGTCATCGAGGAGGGGCAAAAGATCGCCGAGGGCGCGCCGAAAGAATTGATCGAGGCGGAGATCGGCTGCGAGGTGATCGAGATCTACGGCGCCGACCCCGCCGCGCTGCGCGACGAGCTTGCGCCGTTTGCCGTGCGCATGGAAATCAGCGGCGAGACGCTCTTTTGCTACGTGCGCGATCCGCAGCCGGTGCATGCGCGCCTCGACGGCCGCGCCGGCCTGCGCTACCTGCATCGCCCGGCCAATCTCGAAGACGTGTTCCTGCGCCTGACCGGCCGCGAGATGCAGGACTGATCCCCCATACAAGAAAACGCGCCAGGACCCATCGACATGGACGCTCGCCGCTACGACACGCCCAACACCCCCGACACCTCGCCGACCACCGCCTCGCGCTGGCGCAGCGCGTTGCCCGCGAACGCGACGCATTGGATCGCGGTGTGGCGCCGCAACTATCTGGTGTGGAAGAAGCTCGCGCTGGCGTCGATGATCGGCAATCTCGCCGACCCGATGATCTACTTGTTCGGTCTCGGCCTGGGGCTCGGGCTCATGGTGGGACGCGTCGAGGGTGTCTCGTACATTGCGTTTCTCGCAGCGGGGACGGTGGCCTCGAGCGTGATGATGTCGGCGAGCTTCGAGTCGATGTATTCGGGCTTCTCGCGGATGCACGTGCAGCGCACATGGGAGGCGATCATGCACACGCCGCTCACGCTCGGCGATATCGTGCTCGGCGAGATCGTCTGGGGCGCGAGCAAGGCGGTGCTGTCAGGGGTTGCGATCATGCTCGTGGCGAGCCTGCTCGGCTATGCGAGCTTTCCGTCGATGCTGCTCGCGCTGCCGGCCATCGTGCTCGCGGGCCTGGCCTTCGCGAGCCTGGCGATGATCGTGACGGCCCTCGCTCCGTCGTACGACTTCTTCATGTTCTACCAGACGCTCGTGCTCACGCCGATGCTGCTGCTCTCCGGCGTGTTCTTTCCGATCACGCAGTTGCCGGAACTCGCGCAGCGCGCGGCGCAAGCGTTGCCGCTCTTCAACGCGGTGGAGTTGATTCGCCCCGCGATGCTCGGCCGGCCGATGCAGGATGCGGCGCTGCACATCTACGTGCTGGCCGGCTACGCGCTGGTGTCGTTCTTCATCTGCGCGGCGCTGTTCAGGCGCCGCATGATGCGCTGAATGCGAGCGGGCGGCGCGCCCGCTGCGTTCGACACAACGCTCAGTCTTCGTCGTCGCTCCACGGGATCTCGACGTCGGTGATGAACCCTACGGTCGCAAGCGGCCGCCCTTCCTGGCGGCCGATCTTGCCGTCCGCCCGATGCCATTCGACGCGAAACACAGTGTTCGGCGTGTCGGCGAGCAGCCAGACGGTGCGCAGCTCGTCCGGATCGGCGTCCTCGACCGGCCCGTCGAGCGACACCAGCAACTTTTGCGGCCACAGACCGCCAGCCGGATCGTAAATGCGATCGCCATCGGGAATCGACGTAAAGGCCTCGACGCCGATCGTCGCCGACGACTCGACGATCATTTTGCCGAGCGCGCGCAACAGCGCGGTCGCGCGCGCGGAATTCGCCTGCCGCATCGCAAGATCGCCGCGGGTCAGCGCTTGCTCGAGTTTGGGATTGGTTTTCTGTTGCGCCATTCGATTTCCTGAGTCCAAAGAGTTGCTATCCGGCTGCCTTCGCGACCGGTGATTTTTGCCGGCCGAATCCTACCATCGAAGCGCGATTTCGCCACCGGCGAGGCAACGTTTCCAGCCCGGCCGCCGGGGGACCGTCGGCGCTACCAAACGCCGGCTCGCTAAAAAGTGTAGATCGCTTTCGCGCGGGAATCGTCAGATTTGAGCGGAAAGTGCCAATCGCGCTCGCGCAAGTCTTGCTCGCACCGCCCTGGATAGCGCCGGATGGCCCGGTCGTCACGCTCCGGGCACGCCGGCACGACGCGAGAACGCCCGCTAGAATGACGGACCACGGCGGCCAAGCGCCACGCATCCAACGCGCCGCCCAGAGGAGATTCTCGCCGATGTCCGGTTCCGCACCGCCAGCCACTGCGCCCGCGAACGAAGCGTCGCTGATCGTCATACTCGTCGCGGCCGCGTTCTTCATGGAAAACCTCGACGGCACCATCATCGCCACCGCGCTCCCGCAGATGGCCCGCTCGTTTGGCGTGCATCCGGTCGACTTGAGCATCGGCATCACGTCGTACCTGCTCACGCTGGCGGTCTTCATCCCAGTGAGCGGCTGGGCCGCCGACCGCTTCGGCGTGCGCACCGTGTTCACGACTGCGATTGCGGTGTTCACGGCGGCATCGATGGTCTGCGGCATGACGCAGGGGCTCGCCGAATTTACGGCGGCACGCGTCGTGCAGGGCATCGGCGGCGCGATGATGGTCCCGGTCGGCCGGCTCGCGGTGCTGCGGGCGACGCGCAAGGAAGACCTGATGCGCGCGATAGCGATCATCACCTGGCCCGGGCTCGTCGCGCCCGTGATCGGCCCGCCGCTCGGCGGCTTCATCACGACCTATTCGTCGTGGCGCTGGATCTTCTACTTGAACCTGCCGCTCGGCCTGATCGGCATCGCGCTCGCGTGGCGCTTCATCGACAACGCGCGCGAAGACGCGAAGCGCCCGTTCGACACACTCGGCTTCGTGCTGTGCGGATTCGCGTGCACGACGCTCCTGTACGCGACCGAACTGATCGGCAGGAGCGACGCGCCGTGGCGCGAAGCGCTCGCCTTCCTCGCCGTGGGCGGCGTATCGGGCGCCGTGGCGCTCGTGCATTTGCGGCGCGCGCGCAATCCCGTCGTCGATTTGTCGGCGTTCCGCGTACACACCTTCGCCGTTTCGATGACAGGCGGATCGATCTTTCGCATCTCGATCAGCGTCGTGCCGTTCCTGCTGCCCCTGATGTTCCAGGTCGGGTTCGGCATGAACGCGTTCCATTCCGGGCTGCTGACGCTCGCGGTGTTCGCGGGCAACCTGTCGATGAAACTCGTCACGACGCCCGTCATGAAGCGCTTCGGCTTTCGCTCAGTGCTGCTCGCGAACGGCGCGTTCGCCGCGGCGACGCTCGCGGCAATGAGTCTGCTCACGCCCTCGACGCCTGATTTCTGGATCGTCGCCGTGTTGTTCGTCAGCGGCCTGTCGCGCTCGCTGCAGTTCACCGCAATCAACACGCTGAGCTTCGCCGACGTGCCCAAGCCGCAAATGAGCGGCGCCTCGACGCTCGCGAGCACGCTGAACCAGATGACGATGGGCATGGGGGTCGCGTTCGGTGCGATCGCGCTGCGCGCCGCAACCTGGCTGCACGGGCATTCGGCGCAACCGAGCACGCCGGCTGATTTTGCGCTCGCGTTCCTGTTCGTTGCGGCGCTCGGGTTCGTGGGAATCTTCGACGTGTTCGGGCTCGATCGCGACGCGGGTGCTCATGTGAGTGGGCACGTCAGTACGCGCCGGGCCGCCCCAAGCGTACTGACCGCCCCCTCGGGGGGCAGTGAACGTAGTGAGCGTAGGGGCGACTCATCATAGGCGGGAAGCGACGCCGTTGCGGTAAAATTGCGGTCTGAATTAAATTGCGCGCCGCGCCACGTTGATTCGCGGCCGCGCTGCTTGCTCCCCGCCTTTCACCGCCGATTTTTCCCATGACGTCATTGCCTCGTTCCAGTCCTCGCCGCGTATCGGTAGCACCCATGATGGATTGGACGGACCGTCACTGCCGTTCGCTGCACCGGCTGATCTCGCGCCATACGTGGCTGTACACGGAGATGGTGACGACCGGCGCTTTGCTTTACGGCGACGTCGCGCGCCACCTTGCGTTTTCTGCCGAAGAAGCGCCGGTCGCGCTGCAACTCGGCGGCAGCGAGCCCGACGACCTCGCCCGCTCGGCGAAACTCGGCGAGCAATGGGGCTACGACGAGATCAACCTGAATTGCGGCTGCCCGTCCGAACGCGTGCAGCGCGGCGCATTCGGCGCCTGCCTGATGAACGAGCCGCAGCTCGTCGCCGATTGCGTGAAGGCGATGCGCGATGCCGTGTCGATCCCGGTGACGGTCAAGCATCGGATCGGCGTCGATGCCGTCGAAGAATACGAATTCGTGCGCGATTTCGTGGGCACGATCGCCGAGGCGGGCTGCGAAGTCTTCATCGTGCACGCGCGCAACGCGATCCTGAAGGGCTTGTCGCCGAAGGAAAACCGCGAAATCCCGCCGCTCAAGTACGAATACGCGTACCGCCTGAAGCGCGATTTCCCGGCCCTCGAGATCATCATCAACGGCGGCATCAAGACGCTCGACGAAGTCGACGCGCATTTGCAGCACGTCGACGGCGTGATGCTCGGGCGCGAGGCGTACCACAATCCGTACGTGCTGGCCGAGGTCGACGCGCGCTTCTACGGCGCGACCGAGCCGCCGCGCACGCGCGAGCAGATCGAAGCGGACCTGATCCGCTACTGCGCGGACGAGCTTGCGGGCGGCACGTTCCTCGGCGCGATCACGCGCCATGCGCTCGGCCTCTATCGCGGCGTGGCAGGCGCGCGCGGATGGCGCCGCGTGCTGTCGGACAACAAGAAGCTCGCCGCCCGCGATCTGGCGATTTTTGACGAGGCGCGCAATTATTTGCGCGAGCCGATCGAATTTATCGATTAAGGGGCTTGGCAAGCCTCGGCTATGTTCGTATAATCTCGCTTCTTGATTGATCGGCAAGCCAGTTCTGGCAAGCCAAGCAGCAAGTCAGTGGTGGCTGTAGCTCAGTTGGTAGAGTCCAGGATTGTGATTCCTGTCGTCGTGGGTTCGAGTCCCATCAGCCACCCCAAAAGAATCCGGCAAAAAGCCCAGCCATAGCCGCTGGGCTTTTTGCTTTCTGGTGTCCGTGTAGGCGCCATGTAGGCATTTTCGACCGGCGCCCCACTGCGAAACCTTCGTTAGTGGCGAGCGAAACGTAGCCCCCGCTAGACTTAGGGCGCTTGCTGGCCCCTGGACTGCCGGTTCGCGTGGTATGGCGGCCCGCGCTTCTTCTGACCACAGCTCTCGCGATGAGGTCATTCCGGCAGTAGCGATCAGCCTCGTCCCGGCGGAACATGCAGCGACCATTCGAGGCAGTGAGCGTGGCGCAACCCGACTCCTAAGCCAGACGGAGCAAAGGGATTCATATGACGTTCCGGGAAGCTGTCACGTTGGCTGCGCGACATTTAAGAAATCAGCTGTCTACGACGCCGCCCATCTTGTCGCACGTGCCTCTTGGCACGAACTTGAAGTCAAACTTATCGTTGTCGACCTTCGCCAGTCCCGAGCAGCTGTGCGTGCCGTTCCCGCAATCGTTCTGACCCGCCTTGGCAACGCCGAAACACTGCACTTTCTTTTCCTTTTCATCGTCTTGCGTAGCCGCGGCGGCTGTCGCGGCTACGCTCGCGAGCACAACGGCAAGGAGAGCCTGCTGACGAAATCTTGATTCCATCTTGTTTCTCCGGAATAGGTTGGCATCCGTTGTCAACAGCGCTTAACAGTACTGACTGCCTTGGTTCACGGTCTGTGCAAAAGCAGACGCTTTTCGAGCATCGAACATACAACCTGGCGAAGTCACGGGTGAGCGTTGGCGATCGCATATTGAACAGCTTCGTCGGTTTGAATGATCCGAGACGAGACCATCGCAGACGCGATGCTCGACCGTCTCATACAGCGTCATCACCGAATCACGATCACGCTCCCGAAATATGCAACAAGGTTAGGTTTCGCACATTCGGCCGCTAGTTATCGGTAATTCAATATCGTCCAATGACCATTCGAGTCACCCGCGCTTATCAAAGTTAATTTTCAGATAGCGGCGGGCATTAAAACGCTCGTTCGCATGGTCCGGGCCGAGCGGAGTCGATGATTCAAAGCATGCGACCAAAAGCTGTATTTCAGCGCGTTCGCCAGCGCTCTTGCGAGCGGGCAACCTGCGCAAACTATCCAGGAGATCCAGATTATGTTTCGTATAACGAAATTGTTCGCAGCGATCATTGGCGCATCTCTGTTCGGTACTCCCGTTGCGTATTCGCAGCAAACGAATGGGGCGGCCGGAAATTCCGCTAACAATGCCTGCTTGAGCGCGGCAGCGGAAGCGCACTTGATGCAGCGCGAAACCGCTTTGCTTGGGCCGGATCATGCTGCCGCCCATGCGCAAGCGCGCGCGCACCAATGTAGAGTGGCACAGGGCCTGGAGCAGCCCGTTACGCCGGATCCGCAACTGCTTGCAATCGCCAGCACTACGCCGAGCAGTTCAATCGGGTCATGGAGTGCACCTATTGCCATCCCCGTGGCCGGCATTGCCTCGGTACTGCTAAACAATGGAAAGGTCCTGTTTTGGTCGTATGATCCCACGCAGTACTTGAACCCGACCTCGTCGAATACCGGCGTCGCCTATGTTTGGGATCCGGTCGCCAAGACGGGCCACTCTGTTGCAGCCCCGTATAACCTGTGGTGCGGCGGACAAACGATATTGGCAGATGGCCGAGTCTATTCCGCGGGTGGCAATTTGCGCTACCCAGACCCGAGTGCACCAACCGGCCAACAGGGCTGGGAAGGGGCACTTAGCGACTATACGTTCAATCCTAACGATGAGACCTGGACCAAGCAGCCGGACATGTCGGTCGGCCGATGGTACCCGACTGTCACCCAGTTGGCGGACAACACAGTTGTGATCGCCAGCGGTTTTGATCAAAGTGGATCGCAGGCAATCACTCAAGTTGTCGAGTTGTTCACGCCGTCGACGCTCATCAATGGCGTGGGCAGCATGTCGGAGATTTCAATTCATGATTCGACGGGTTTATATCCCTATCAATACTTGATGCCATCCGGTCAGATGGCGCAGATTGGTCCGGATCTCAGCAATACCTTTCTGCTTACTCCAGGCACGTGGTCATGGAGCGGCTTCCCTAACATGCTTAACTACCACTACGGCCTCGCCAACGGCGTTATCGTCGCCGACGCCTCGGGGGCTACGTTGAAGCAGATAATCATGATCGCCGGCGGCGCAAGTCTTACGTCGGCAATCACCGATAACGAGTGGCTCGATAGCACCAATCCGCCTACAGGCTGGAAACGATATCCGCAATGGCTGCAAGCAAGGCATAACGCCAATACCGTTATTTTGCCGGACGGCACGCTATTCACAGTCGGCGGAAGTCCTGACACTTCGAACTATGGCACCAATCCGACTACTGGCACGCTTCCCTATCCCATCTTCGAAAGCGAGCTTTATAACAAGCCTGGCTATGATCCCACGGGCCAATGGGTGACGATGGCTCCCAATACATTGCGCGCCGCTTACCACTCCACTGCCATTCTGCTTCCTGACGCTACCGTCTTGTTATCGGAAGACGACGAGGATTATCCGAGCGGCGCTCAACACTACGTGCAGATCTATACTCCACCGTACTTGCTCAAGGGAGGCGCTCGGCCGAGCATCAACAGCGCGCCCAGTAAGGTAACGGTGGGGCAGACGTTTCCCATCACGACGACATCTTCGACCAAGATTGCCAGCGTTACGCTAGTTGCTCCAGGTGCCACGACTCATGGCAATGACATGCACCAGCGTTTCATCAAACTGAGTTCATCTCATGGGAATAGCAACAAAATAAATGTGAGCATCCCATCGTCGAGGACATTGGTGCCACCGGGCTACTACATGATTTTTGTTATCGACTCCAACGGGGTCCCGTCCGCCGCGCGATTTGTTCAAATATCTTGAGTCATTCGAGCGCGTCGCCGACGAACCCCGAGCCGACGACAACAGGAATCACAATCCTGTCCTCTACCGAAAACAAAAAGGCCGCCGAATCAACCGGGCGGCCCAAACACGATCGCATGCGCGAGGATCGCGCATGTGCACTGTAGGACTATCTCTTCGGCAGACCTAGCACGGCGCGCAAGTTTTTGCTGTTTCCTCTGTATTTTGGCGGATCAAGACGGGCAAGCTGCGTGCCCGCTCATCGAGCATTCCGCCACGTCTGGCGACGCAACAACCGGCGCGCCGGCAAACAAACCGCACACTGCCGCCATCTGGCCCCAAACGCCGCAACGACTAGCCCGCAGTTAGAATGGAGCGCGCGCAAAGTCCGGGTGGCACGACTGGGCCGGTTCGACAGCACCGGCATTCGGCGCTCGGCAACCACACTCGCCCCCGGCACGCACTCACCTATCAGGAGCTTCATTGATGAGCGGCGGTCTTTCCCGTCAATACGTAACCCGGCGTATTCCGGTCCTCGTACTGCTGTCGACGCTCGCGGGCTGCAGCGCGCTATTCGGTCCGAAGCCGGCGCCCGAAACCGAGCAGCCGGCCGCGCCGCCCGAGGCGGCCTCCGAACCGGAGGCGCCCGCATCGGCGCCTGAGGTCGCATCCGCGCCGGTTGTCGAGCCGAAACACGAAGTCGCCGAGGCGAAACGTCCGCCGCCTAAGAAGCCCATCTACCGACCGACGCAACGCCCGCGCGAGCCCGTTGCACCGCCCGCGCCGCCTGCGCCGCCGGCCCCGCCGCCGCTCATCACGACGCGGCTGTTGTCGCAGGAGCAGACGCACGGCCTGCTCGACACCAAGGTGCAGCGTCCCGACGGCAAGATCATCGGCCGCGCGATCGACATGTCCACCGACGCGAGCGGCAAGCCGACCAGCATCCTCGTCAATCTGACGGGCTTCATGGGCATCGGCGACCGCAAGGTGCGCTTTCCGTGGAGTGCGTTTCGCTTCGGTCCGTCGCCGAAGAAAACCCCGATTACGCTCGATATCGGGCCGAATGAGGCGCCTGCGGCCGAGGAATCGCGGTCCCGCACCAAAGACGCGCGCGCCGCAAGCAAGCCAGGTTCCGCGCGCGAGCCGCTGACGTTGCCCGTGATCGACGCGACGGTCGAGCGCCGCAACGGCGACCGCGTGGGCCGCGTGATCGACGTGCTGATCGACGCGAACGCGCAGCCGCAGGCGGCGGTGCTCGACGTCGGCAGCCTGATCGGCCATGACCGGCGCAGCATCGCCGCCGACTGGTCCGCGCTGCGCTTCGTCGCGAAAGACGACGAACTCGAACTGCAGATGGATCTGACGGACGCGCAAATCGACGCCGCTCCGCCCTACGATGCCGACAAACCCGTGCGCGCGGTATCGCCCGCGCCGGCCGTGCCCGCCGCTGCGCCTCGCGCCGCCGCACCGGCAGCGCCGGGCGGCGCCTCGCCCGGTCTCGCGTCGGCGACGCGCCCCCAACGGTGACGAAACCGCACATGGCACTCGTCCGTAGCCTTCGCGCGCTCGACTGGCTCAACTTCTTCCTCGCGAATGTGCAGACCGGCTTCGGTCCGTTCATCGCCTCCTATCTGACGTCGAACAAATGGACCCAGGGCGAGATCGGCGTGGCGCTCTCGGTCGGCACGGCGACCGCGATGATCAGCCAGGTTCCGGCCGGCGCCCTCATCGACGCGATGCGCAACAAGCGCCTCGCAGGCGCCGCGGCGATCATCGCGATCGCCGCGTGCGCGCTCCTGCTCGCGGCAAGCCCGACGCTCTTGCCCGTGCTCGCCGCCGAAGTCTTCCATGGCTTCGCGAGCTGCATGCTGACGCCCGCGATCGCCGCGATTTCGATCGCGCTCGTCGGGCGCCACGCGCTCGGCGACCGGCTCGGGCGCAACGCGCGCTGGGCGTCGATCGGCAGCGCGGTCGCCGCCGGGCTGATGGGGCTCTTCGGCGAGTACTATTCGGCGCGCGCGGTGTTCTGGCTCACCGCGGCGCTTACGGTGCCCGCGCTCGTCGCGCTGTCGATGATCGAAAACACCGGGGCCACGCCCTACGGCGCCCCGCCTCCGCCCGAAGAGCGAGAGAGCATGTCGGTGCTGCTGCGCGACAAGCGCATGCTGATCTTCGCGGCGTGCATCGCACTCTTTCACTTGTCGAACGCGGCGATGCTCAACCTCGCCGCCGGCGAAGTCACGACACGCATGAGCGATAACGTCCAGCTCGTGATCGCGGCGTGCATCATCGTGCCGCAGATGGTCGTGGCCGCCTTGTCGCCGTGGGTCGGGCGCTCGGCGGAGCGCTGGGGCCGGCGGCCGATCCTGCTGTTCGGCTTTTCGGCGCTGCCGGTGCGGGCGCTGCTGTTCGCGGGCGTCAGCAGCCCGTATCTGCTCGTGCCGGTGCAGGCGTTCGACGGCATCAGCGCCGCGGTATTCGGCGTGATGCTGCCGCTGATCGCCGCCGACGTCGCGGGCGACAAGGGGCACTACAACTTGTGTATCGGCCTCTTCGGCCTGACGGCGGGGATAGGCGCGACGCTCAGCACGCTCGTCGCCGGCTTTATCTCCGATCACTTCGGCAACGCGGTCAGCTTCATGGTGCTGGCCGCCGCGGGCGCCCTGGCGGTGCTGCTCGTATGGGCCGCGCTGCCCGAAACGCGCGATCCGGTACCGGCGCCCGAGGCAGAGCCGGCCGGCGACAGCCAGCCGTCTTCCGCAACCGGGCAATAGGAAACGGCCGGCGCACGACTCAACGTGCGCCGGCCGCGCATCGATCCTTCAATATCGGTCAGTCAGGTCGAGCCGCACCCGGCAGCGGCTGCAGGCAATGTCTCAAGACTGCAGCTCGCGATCGACCGCTTCGCGCGCCGCTTTGAGCGCTGCCTCCGCCGCCTTGTGCTCGGTCGGCCAGTAGCCGTCGATATGGACGAGGCGCCAGTCGACCGCCACCTCGTCGCCTTTCAGCACGCGAAAGTGGGACTTCACGCCGGTCATCACTTGTTCTACGCAGACTTCCAGGTCATAGCCCTTGTAGGCTTCCTGATAGTCGCCCATGTCGACGCCCTTCGCTTCCACCTCGGCCTCCCCGCTGATCGATTCAATCGCAGTCGCCGGACAAGTACTTCCGGCCGTCACAGGTGATTTCGAAGGTGCCTTCGCCGGTTTCGCCGGCGAGGCCGGCGTGCAGCAGCTCGGCGGCGACGGTGCTCGGCAGCTGCGGCGGCATCTGCCCGACGCCGACGTCGTTCAGGCGTCGCAGCGCTTCGACCGCATCAGGACTCAGGGATTTGGACATGGCCCGCTCCTCGCGCAAGGTTCCCGATTCATCGTAGCACTTTCCATGCGTTTCGCCGGGAGGCGAGCGAGCGCCCGCGCACACCGAAAAGCGCGCGCGGGGAGCAGCCACTAGCGAGAAGACCCAAGCGGTCAGAGACGTGCGATCGAAACTTCAGTCGACTTCACGAGCGCGACCACTTCCGAGCCGACCTTCAAGTCGAGCTCGTCGACCGAGCGCGTCGTGATCACCGACGTGACGATGCCGAACGGCGTGTCGACATCGACTTCGGAAACCACCGGCCCGCGGATGATCTCCTTGACCTTGCCTTTGAATTGATTGCGTACGTTGATTGCGGAAATGCCCATGTGTGTCAGCTCCAGTGTGGATCGGTCGAGGTCGATGAAATCAAGCGGATCAGACGGGTTCAGACGGCCCAGCGCACGTCGCTCGGGCGCACGAAGCGTTCGCGTTCCGGGGTTTCGTGAGGCGCCGGCGCATGACCGCGCGGCGTGCTCGCGAGCACGCGCTGCAGCACGTCGTCTTCGAGCGCGGCGAACGCGGCCGAGGCTCGCGCACGCGGCCTCGCCAGCGGCACGGGTTGGTCGAGCGCGATGCGTCCGTCTTCGATCAGCAGAATCCGGTCAGCGAGCGCGACGGCTTCCTGCACGTCGTGCGTGACGAGCAGCGCGGTGAAGCCGTGCTCGCGCCACAGCCGCTCGATCAGCGTGTGCATCTCGATGCGGGTGAGCGCGTCGAGCGCGCCAAGCGGCTCGTCGAGCAGCAGCAGTTGCGGGCGATGCACGAGAGCCCGAGCGAGCGCCACGCGCTGCCGCTGACCGCCCGAAAGCTGCGAAGGCCAGTCGTTCGCGCGTTCGAGCAAGCCGACTTCGTCGAGCACCGAGCGGGCATCGTCGCGTGCGCCACGGCCCAACCCGAGCGTCACGTTCTGCAAGACCGTCTTCCACGGCAGGAGACGCGAGTCCTGAAACATGATGCGCGTCTCCAACGCCGCACCCGCGACGCCGGTCTTGGCGAGAACGCCCGCATCCGCGCTTTCGAGTCCCGCGACGAGGCGCAGCAGCGTCGACTTCCCGCAGCCGCTGCGCCCGACGATCGCGACGAAACTGCCGCGCTCGATCGACAAGTCGAATTCGGACAGCACCGCGCGTTCGCCGTAGCGCTTGCCGACGCCGCGCAGTTCGACTGCGGCGTCATCGCGCTCAGCCGCCGACGCCTCGTCGCGGTCGTGATCGCGCATGCGCGCCTGAGCCAGCTCGGCCTCGAGGTCGGTTCCGGCGATGCCGCCGAAAGTGGTCGCGAGTGTCGTCGCCGTCATGCTTTCGCTCCTCGTTGATAAGCGGGATGCCAACGCAGGGTCACGCGCTCGAGTCCCTTCGCAAGCAGGTCGGCGAGCTTGCCGAGCGCCGCGTAGAGCAGGATGCCGACCACCACCACGTCCGTTTGCAGGAACTCGCGCGCATTCATCGTCATGTAGCCGATGCCCGATTGCGCCGAGATCGTTTCGGCGACGATCAGCGTCACCCACATGAGCCCGAACGCGAAGCGCACGCCGACGAGAATCGAAGGCAGCGCCCCCGGCAGAATCACGTGTCGATACAGCGCGAAGCCCTTGAGCCCATAGCTTTTCGCCATCTCGATCAGGTTCGGGTCGACCGAGCGGATGCCATGGAACGTGTTCACGTAGACCGGGAAAAACACGCCGAGCGCGACGAGGAAGAGCTTCGCTTTCTCGTCGATGCCGAACCAGAGGATCACGAGCGGAATCATCGCGAGCGCCGGAATATTGCGGATCATCTGGATCGTCGTATCGAGCGCGGTTTCGGCCGGCTTGAAGAGGCCCGTCGCGAGTCCGAGCGCGAGCCCGATCCCGCCGCCAACCGCAAAACCCGACACCGCGCGCCACGTGCTCACCTTGACGTCAGTCCACATCTCGCCGGACTGGATCAGCGCCCACGCCGCCTTGACGACCGCAAGCGGCTCGGGAAGGATGCGCGCCGACAGCGTCCCGCTCTTTGCGGCCAGCTCCCAGGCGATGAGGATCGCGATCGGCACGAGCCACGGGATCAGGCGCGACAGCGTGTGACGTGCGATGTTGGTGGCAAGGCGCGATGTCGTCGCCGAAGCGGTCGCATCGGCCGCGCCCGCCGAAGGCGTGCGTGCGGCGCCCGCGCTGAAAGAGATTTGAGCCATGGATGTCCCTGCTGATGGAATGGCACGCGGCAAGCCGCTTAGCTCTGGCTCGCCTTCGGCAGATAGCTGTTGCCGACGATCTCGCCGAACGGTCCCGACAGCGGCCCGTTTGCCCGCTTCCGCTCGCGGCCCGGCAGGAGCGGGAACACGAGTTCGGCGAAGCGATACGATTCTTCGAGATGCGGATAGCCGGAGAGGATGAACGTCTCGATCCCAAGGTCCGCGTACTCGCGCATGCGCGTCGCGACTTGATGAGGATTCCCGACGAGTGCCGTGCCCGCGCCGCCACGCACGAGCCCGACGCCCGTCCACAGGTTCGGGTAGACCTCGAGTTCCTGGCGGCTGCCGCGCTTGCCGCCGTGCAACGCCGCCATCCGGCGCTGCCCTTCCGAGTCCATCTTCGAGAACGACGCTTGCGCGCGGGCGATCGTATCGTCGTCGAGACGGCTGATGAGACGGTCCGCGGCGGCCCACGCCTCCTCTTCGGTCTCGCGCACAATCACGTGCAGGCGGATGCCGAATTTGATCTTGCGGCCCTTTTCCGCGGCTCGCGCGCGGATGTCGGCGATCTTCTTCTCGACCGCCGCGGGCGGCTCGCCCCAGGTGAGATAGGTATCGATATGATCCGCCGCGATGGAATGCGCAGCCGGCGACGAGCCGCCGAACCACAGCGGCGGATGCGGATGCTGCACCGGCGGATACAGCACCTTGCCGCCCTTCGAGCTCAGATGCTTGCCCGAGAATTCGATCGCCTCGTTCGCGTGCGACGCGGCAAGCAGATCGCGCCAGATGTGCAGAAACTCGTCGGTGATCTCGTAACGCGTGTCGTGATCGGCGAAGAGGCCGTCGCCTTCGAGCTCGGCCGCATCGCCGCCGGTCACGACGTTGATCAGCAAGCGCCCGTCGGAGAGCCGGTCGAACGTCGACGCCATTCGCGCGGAGAGCCCCGGCGACGCGATGCCCGGCCGGATCGCGACGAGGAACTTCAAGCGCTTGGTCGCCGGGATCAGGCTCGATGCGACCACCCAGGCGTCTTCGCACGAACGGCCCGTCGGCAGCAGCACGCCTTCGTAGCCGAGCGTATCGGCGGCGACGGCGATCTGCCGGAAGTAGTCGTAGTCCGCTGCGCGCGCGCCCTCGGACGTGCCGAGATAGCGGCTGTCGCCGTGGGTCGGAATGAACCAGAACACATTCATCTGCTGCTCCTGCACGGTGCTTGTCGTTGATCGTGGAGGAGACAGTCTAGGGACGACCCCAAGCGTTTTGAACGAATTATTTGAGCTTAGGTTTTCCGCTTCTGTGATTAGCGCGACGCTTTAGCGATCGGTTTTGCGTAGCCGTTCGCTCGCGCGTTTGCCTGCGCAGGAAGCCATGCGACAGCGGCCGCCCTCTATAATGACGCTCGTTCTGAATTACGGCGCGGCTTGCGGGAACAGCATTGGACGCGCCCCTCGCGGTGCACTCCATGCAAAAAATCATTCTGCCGTTCGTGTCCGGTTTTCTCGCCGCCCTGTTCTTCCACGAGGCCACGCTCGCGCTCTTGCACGCGGCCGGCCTCATCGACGCAAACGGCTTCTCGACCACGCCGTTCCAGCCGCTCGGCATCCCCGAATTCATCGCGAACGCGATCTGGAGCGCCGTGTGGGCGGTGCTCATGGCGTGGCTCTTGCGCGTGTCGCCCGAACGCGTCGCGCCGTGGATTCAATCGTTCGTTTTCGGCGGGATCGTGCTGACGGCAGCCAGCACCTTCGTCGTCGACCCCGTGCGCGGCATCTGGCCCAGCGGCAACATGCTGCCGCGCCTCGCGGTCGGGTTCGCGGCCAATGCGATGTGGGGCTGGGGCGCGCTCGTGTTCATGCGCGCGTTCATGGCGGGACAGGAAGAGGATTAAGCCTGCTTCAGCCCACCAAATAACGCAACGGATGCTCCGCCGCAGGCCACGGGCTCTCGAACATCCGCTGCACGTCTTCCCGCGTCACGTCTTCAATACGCGGAATGCGCCATACGGGGCGATTGTCTTTGTCGACGATGCGCGCCCTCACGCCTTCGATCACATCCCCGCGCGCGAACGTCGAGCGCGTCAGATCGAGATCACTGCGCAAACGTTCCGCCATCGAGCTCTCTGCGCGCGCCACGACTTCGAGCGACACCGCCATCGATAGCGGCGAACGCTCGCGCATCGCGCCTTCCGTCTCTTCGGCCCATTCGCTCGCGGCGCAATCGCTTTCACTCGCAAGCGAGGCCAGAATCCGCGCGACGTCCGGCTGCGCGAAGTGCCGGTCGATCCAGGCACGCGTCGTGGCGAGCCGCGACGTATCGGGCGTCGGCACGACCTTGCAAAGCGACGCCGCGCGCCGCACGCACTCGACGACCTCCGCGCCGCTTTCGAACGGCTCCTGCGTCAAGGTATCGAGGAGCGCAGGCACCGCCGAATCGTCGATGTAGACGTCGGCGAGGCCCGCATAGAGCGCGTCGGCGGCTTCGATGGTCGTGCCGGTCACCGCCAGGTAGCGGCCGATCGCGCCCGGCGTGCGCGCGAGGAACCAGCCCGCGCCGACATCGGGAAAGAGCCCGATGCGCGTTTCCGGCATCGCCATCTTGGTGGAGCCCATCACGACGCGCAGGCCGCCTGTGCGATGCGCGGGCAGCGAGATGCCCATGCCCCCGCCCATCACGATGCCGTTCATCAGCGCGATGTAGGGCTTCGGGTAGGCGAAGACGGCGTGATCGAGCGCGTACTCCTCGATGAAGAACGTGTCGACGGCCACTTGGTCGCCGCGCGCATACGCCTCATGGAAAAAACGCACGTCACCGCCCGCGCAGAACGCCCGCGGGTGCGGGCTATGCACGACCACCGCGAGCACGCCGGGGTCGTCGCGCCACTCGTCGAGCGCCGCGTGCATCGCGCGGATCATCGACGTCGACAGCGCATTCAACGCTTTAGGACGATTCAGCTCGATATAACCGATGCGATTCGCGACGTAGGCGCGAACCTCGTCGTTCTCTGTGACAGAAAGCGGTTCAGGTGTGGACATGAGCGATAGGGCCGAATGCGGCTACCGAGCAGTGACGGACGAGCGCAACGGTAACATGTTACGCGCGCCGGCACGGCTCGCGATCGGCCACGGCCAAGCAAAAGACCGCGTGTTTATTGAGCGAAAGCGCAGCAGTGCGCCGGCAGGTCGGCGCGCTGTCGCAGCGGCCCGCCGACCCGCTCAGGCCGATACCTTGCCGTCGCGCTCGGCAGGTGCTGTGTCGCTCGCTGCCAAAGGCGAATCGGCCTGCGCGTTCGTCTGAGCATTCGCGTCCGCCGCTTTTCTCTTTGCAGCCGTGCGCGAACGCGTACCGCCCGCTGCGCGCGGTGAACGTTTCGCATCCGGCGCTCCGAACCAGGCGTCGATCGCCGCATCGACCAGCTTCTCCACCGGCGACTGCGGATAGACCGGACACGTCAGCGTCAGCGCGACGATGCCGTGCAGCGTCGCCCACAACGCCTCGACCCACGTGTGGCTGTCCGCCGAAGCGCTCACGCGTCCTGCCGCTTTCAGCTCGTCGACGGAGTCGATCAGCAGACGAAACGCGGCGTCGCCCGCTTCGGGGTTCGCGCCCTCGGCGGCTGCCTGCCCCGCTTCGCTCGAAGCGCCCCCGGCCGACGCGCCACCCAGCGCCGAATCGGTGTAGCTGGGATCTTCCATGAAGATCAGCCGGTAAGTCTCTCGATTCGCGAGCCCGAACGCGACGTACGCGTGCGCGATCGCCCGCAGCCGCGCTTGCGGCTCGACGATCCGGGCGTGCGGCGCAAGGCTCGCGAGCAGTTGGTCGTAGCCCTCGGCGCACAGCGCGCGAGCGATGTCGTCGCGGCTTTCGAAGTGCAGATAGAGCGTGGCGGGCGAGTATTCGATCGCGTCGGCGATCTTGCGCATGGACAGCGCGGCGAAGCCCTCGCGCATCACGATGGCTCGCGACGCTTCGAGGATGCGTTCCCGCAGTGCCTGCTTCTGGCGGTTTTTTCGTTCGGCGATTCCCATGTCGTGCATTTTCGGGTTGACAAACTGAAAAGTCAAATTAAACTAAACACCGTTCACTGAACGCTGTTTAGTTTGTGCTCGTCAATCACTCGGCAAAAGGAATCGTCATGGAGAACGTCGCACAAGCAGGGAAAGTCGGTTTGTTCGGAGCGGCCGGCGCCGCGGGCCGCAGCATTGCGGCGGCGCTCGCTGCGGCGGGTCGCGATTACCGCGTCATCGGCCGTCACCGCGAACCGCTCGAAACACAATTCGGCGGCGATCCGCATGCAGAAATCGCAACTTGGGATCTGGACGACCCGGCGTCGGTTGCCGCGGCGGCGCGCGGCCTGAAAACAGCCGTCTACCTGGTCGGCGTGCCCTACGACCAGTTCGCGCTGCATCCGCAGCAGATGCAAAAGGCGCTCGCCGGCATGCGCGCCGCCGGCGTCGAACGATTGATCCTGATCGGCACCGTCTACCCTTACGGGCGCGCGCAAACGAATCCCGTCACCGAAACGCATCCGCGCGAGCCGCATACGTTCAAGGGCCGCATGCGCCTTGCGCAGGAGAACCTGGTCCTCGACGCGCACGGCAAGAACGGCTTGCAAACCCTCGTGCTGCGGCTGCCCGATTTCTACGGCCCCGGCGTCGATCGCAGCTTCCTGCACAGCGCGTTCGAAGGCGCCGCTCACGGCACGCGCGCGCAGATGATCGGCCCGATCGACGTACCGCACGAATTCGTGTTCATGCCCGATGTCGGCCCGGTCGTCGAAAAGCTCACGCGCACACCGGAGGCATACGGCCGCGTGCTGCATCTCGCCGGCGCCGGCACGATCACGCAGCGCGAGATTGCCGAAACGGCCTATCGCCTGGCTGGCCGCACACCGAAGCTGATGGTGGCGAGCAAGCCCATGCTGCGCCTCTTCGGCCTCTTCAATCCGATGCTGCGGGAGCTGGTGGAAATGCACTATCTGCTGACCGACCCCGTCGTGCTCGACGACAGCGCCCTGCGCGCGCTGATCGGTCCGATCAAGAAGACGTCCTACGACGAAGGCATTCGACTGTCGCTGGAAGCCGCGCGCAGCGCCGCGGCGCCGCAGGCGATTGCGGCCTGAGCAACGAAGCGAAAGCGAAGGATCCGCCGCGCGCGAACACGCGGCGATGCGCCATTTTTATCGCAGGCGTTCAAACTCCGCTCATGGCGCGCACGTAAAATGCGTGCTCGTTCGAAAACGACGGAGCACGGAATGAGCAAGTACTTTTTGGAAGGCCGTGAGGTGCCGGAAACCGATGCGGCATCGGCATGGTTTGCGCACGCGGCGAGCAGCGGAATCGAAATTTCGCGCGCGATCGACATCTGGGAAGATGCCGCCACGCTCGAAGGCGACAACAGCCGGCTCGCCGTAGGCGAAGCCGGTATCCGGATCGAGTTCACCACCAAGAAGTAAGCCCGCTCGCTTGGCGTGGCGGGCGTCTTGGTCCGTCTGTTGGCAGCGTCAATGCGCCTGCATCTTCGAAAACAGATTGAGCACGGCGACGCCCGCGACGATGAGGCCCAGCCCCGCGACCGCCGCGAGATCCGGCACCTGCCGATACAGCACGATGGCGACGAGCGTGATGAGCACGATCCCGACTCCGGACCAGATCGCATAGACGATGCCGACCGGCATCGACTTCAACGTCATCGACAGGCAATAGAAGGCCACGCCATAACCCGCCACGACCACGAGCGACGGCCAAAGGCGCGAGAATCCCTCGGATGCGCGCAGCGCCGAAGTCCCGATCACTTCGGCGACGATCGCGATGGCAAGCCACAGATATCCCGGCATCGCGTCACGCCTTTGCAAGCGCGAGCTTGCTGTAGTCCTGCCCAAGTTCCGCGCACAGCGCCTCGACAACGAGCTCATGATCGGAACGCTGGGGCAAGCCCGACACCGTCACCGAGCCGATCACGCCCACGCCCGCCACGGCAAGCGGAAACGCGCCGCCATACGGCGCATATTCGGCGAGCGGCAGGCCGTTTTTGTCGGCGAGCGTGGTGCCCGCCTGCTGCATCTTCAAGCCGATCGCGTATGAACTGCGCCTGAAGTGCGCGACGACGTTGCTCTTGCGGCGGACCCAATCGACGTTGTCGGGCGTGGTGCCGTCGAGCGCGCAGAAGAAGAGCGGTTGACCGAACGTGCGCACGTCGATCGCGATCGCGAGACCGCGCGCCACCGCGACTTCATGCAAATAGGCGCCGAGCTGCCACGCACGGGCGGCGTCGAAGCGAGGAAAGACAAGCGCATGCTCTTGTGCAGCAATCGCCTGCATGTCGTGAGCGATATCCATGAGTTCAGCCGAAGTCGAAATGAAACGCGAGAGAGCTCGCATCGCTGCGTGATGCGTTGTGCAGCCTCGTGCGTCACGTGTTGAAAAGAAGCGATGCGAATTGAATTCGTCACGATTCTAGCGCACGGCATGCGAGCGTAACGGCGTGCAAGACGCCATCGTTCGGCCAATCGGCGACACGCTTGTGCGCCCTGTCCGCCCTCGCTTTATCGCGTCTTCGATCCTTCATGCGCCGCTGACGTCACATCGATCTCGAATCGAATCTTCAAAAAGTGTTGCGCGAGGTTTTCGTTTCCCCTATAATTCAATTCTTCGACGGACGCGGGGTGGAGCAGTCTGGCAGCTCGTCGGGCTCATAACCCGAAGGTCGTAGGTTCAAATCCTACCCCCGCAACCAAGCAGCAGAATACGCAAAGATTCTCAGCAAAAAGCCCGATCCTCGTGATCGGGCTTTTTGCTTTCGTGCGTCATCTTTAGCGGCGCACTTTGCTGAAGCAGCGCGGAAAAACGTGCCGTGCGCCTCGCGCGATTGCGATGGCGGGCATCAAGCGTGAGACACGAGAAACGCACCTGCCGGTGATAAACTCCCATCACACTTTTCCGCCCGCTTCCCATGAAATTCTGTTCAGCCTGTGGCCACACGGTGACCTTGCGCATACCGGCCGGCGATAACCGCGAACGCTTCGTCTGCGAAGACTGCGGCACCGTGCATTACCAGAATCCTCGCAATGTCGTCGGCACCGTGCCCGTCTGGGATGACAAGGTGCTGCTGTGCCGCCGCGCGATCGAACCGCGCTACGGCTACTGGACGCTCCCCGCCGGCTTCATGGAAATGGGCGAAACGACTTCCGAAGCCGCCGCGCGCGAAACGCTCGAGGAAGCCGGCGCGCGCGTCGAAGTGCAGCATCTGTTCTCGCTCTTGAATGTGCCGCACGTGCATCAAGTGCATCTCTTCTATCTCGCGCGCATGCTCGATCTCGACATCGAGGCCGGCGAGGAGAGCCTCGAAGTCAAGCTCTTCGACGAGCGCGACATTCCATGGGACGACATCGCATTCCCGACTGTCGGCCAGACCTTGCGCTTCTTCTTCGCCGACCGCGCGGCCGGCAGCTACGGCTTGCATACCGGCGACATCTTCCGCTCGCTGCGCGACGGCTGAGCCTCCTGCGCATTCACGACGACGCATGGTCCCCTGGCTCGGCCCCGACGATCCGTTTCCGCCTGTCGAGCGCGCACTCGGCGCAACGAGCGGCGCGCCGGGGCTGCTCGCAGCCAGCGCCGATCTCCTGCCCTCGCGCCTCATCGACGCGTATCGGCGCGGCATCTTCCCGTGGTACTCGGACGGCCAGCCAGTGCTCTGGTGGAGCCCCGACCCGCGCATGATCCTCGCGACCGGTGAATTCAAGGTGTCGCCGTCGCTCAAGAAGACGCTCAAGCGCGTGCTGCGCGAGGACCGCTGGGAAGTGCGCGTCGATTGCGAGTTTGCCGCCGTGATGCGCGCGTGCGCGCAAGCGCCAAGACGCGGACAGCGCGGCACATGGATCACCGCGGAAATCATCGATGCTTACTCGTCTCTGCACCGCGTCGGCGACGCGCACAGCATCGAAACCTGGCTCGACGGCGAACGCGTCGGCGGCCTTTATGGCGTGTCGTTCGGCAAGATGTTCTTCGGCGAATCGATGTTCGCCGACGTGACCGACGCTTCGAAGATCGCACTCGCCGCACTCGTCGGGCACTTGCGCCGGCATGAGGTCGAGTTGATCGATTGTCAGCAGAACACCGCGCACCTCGCCTCGCTCGGCGGCCGCGAGATCGCGCGCAAGGCATTCATCACACACGTGAAGAGCGCCGTCGCCGCTTCGCCCATTCCGTGGCGTTTCGACAAGACCGTCCTGGCGGATCTCGTCGCTCCATCCCTCACCTCGGCCCCCTGATTCAGCGCACGCCGAAAGTCTCTCGACGCAGCCATCGGGCGGCGAGGCGATCGCGTGGCCACACCCGAATCATTCAAATATCTTAAAATTACCTTTCATTTTTATTTTTTATGCGGTTCAATTAGCGCCTCGACCTCGACAAAACGGAGACCCGATTGACCGACTTCGCAAAATCCTCGCTCACGCTCGGCGCCTGTATCGGCGCCTACACCGCGATCGTCAGCGCCATCGAGCTTCTCCTAGGCTGACCCTATTCATCGGTGGCCGCCCCGTCCCTTGTTTAACGCGGCCACGACAACCCGAGCAATAGCAACCTCCCCTCCTTGGCGGGCCCCTTCACCGGCGCCCGCATTTTTTTCGCCGATCCGGCCGATCGCGCCGCCATATCAGAGCGATATGGACGCTATGGCACACGAGACGAAACAAACCCGCGCCATCGCAATATACTTGTCATCAACGCCGGGCAATGCATGAATCGTGCGCTGCCGGCCCAGACGACCGAGCCCGTCCGATAGCCTTGCCGTGGCTGTCAAAGAGGCTTGCAATACCAAAAGACGACGCATTGAGAGCCGCCAATGACTCACCCGAATGAGCTGCCGCTTTCACCGCTTTCCGCGTTGCAGTTCTATGCAACCGCCCCCTACCCGTGCAGCTACCTGGATGGGCGAATCGCACGATCGCAGGTCGCCACACCCAGCCATCTGATCAATTCCGACGTCTATACCGAGCTCGTGAAGAGCGGATTCCGCCGCTCGGGCGTCTTCACGTACCGTCCCTATTGCGACGGCTGCCGCGCGTGCGTGCCGGTGCGCGTGCCGGTCGATGCGTTCAAGCCGAACCGCACGCAGCGCCGCGTGTGGAAGAAGCATGGCGGGTTGATCGCGTCGGTCGCGCCGCTGCATTACGACGAAGAGCACTACGCGCTCTATATGCGCTACCAGGCCGCGCGCCACGCGGGCGGCGGCATGGACCGCGACAGCCGCGATCAATACGAGCAGTTCCTGCTGCAAAGCCGGATCAACTCGCGTCTCGTGGAATTCCGCGAACCGCCCGTGGAAGCGCACGATCTCACGCACCGCACAGCCGCCGAGCAAGGCACGCTGCGCATGGTGAGCATGATCGACATCCTCGGCGACGGCCTCTCTTCGGTCTACACGTTCTTCGATCCGGACGAGCCGCACGCGAGCTTCGGCACCTACAACATCCTCTGGCAGATCGAGCAGGCGAAGAGCCTGCGGCTGCCGCACGTCTATCTCGGCTATTGGATCCGCGAAAGCACGAAGATGGCGTACAAGGCGAACTTCCGTCCGCTCGAAGGTCTGTTCGACGGCCGCTGGAGCGTGCTGGACCCGGAAGGCGTCGATCTGCCGCCGGTCGACGCGGCGTTGTCCACGGGCGAACGCTGAGGCGATGCCGGCGCCGCTTCGCTGGCAATCATGGTCCGTGCATCGCTTTGCGTGCCAAGCGCCGCATCGGTTGAGATGCGGCGGCGGGAACGCACCTCAAACCCGCTAAAATAGCGGGTTATCAAAATTCAGCCGCGCATCCGGCCCCTCCCCGTGTTCACCTCCCTCTATCCGCTTGTCCGCGCCTCACTCTTTCGCCTCGATCCGGAAAACGCCCACCATTTGACGCTCGCCGCGCTCGGCGCAGCAGGCCGCACCGGGCTTGCACGCGTTTTCGGCGCACGCGTGCCCGACGCACCGCGCACCGTGATGGGCCTCACGTTTCGCAATCCGGTCGGCCTCGCGGCAGGACTCGACAAGGACGGCGCCTGCATCGATGGCTTGGCTCAGCTCGGTTTCGGTTTCATCGAAGTCGGCACGGTCACGCCGCGCGCGCAGCCGGGCAACCCGCGTCCGCGCATGTTCCGGCTGCCGCCGGCCGGCGCGATCATCAACCGGATGGGGTTCAACAACCAGGGCGTCGACCAGTTCGTGCAGAACGTGCAGGCCGCGCGCTATCGCGGCGTGCTGGGCCTGAACATCGGCAAGAACGCCGACACGCCGATCGAGCGCGCGGCCGAAGACTATCTGTACTGCCTCGAACGCGTGTACCCGTTTGCGAGCTACGTGACGATCAACATCTCGTCGCCGAACACGAAGAACCTGCGGCAACTGCAGGGAGCGGGCGAGCTCGACGCGCTTCTGGCCGCGCTCAAGGACAAGCAGCAGCGTCTCGCCGACATGCACGGCAAGCTCGTTCCCCTCGCTTTGAAGATCGCCCCCGATCTCGACGACGAGCAGATCAAGTCAATCGCCGACACGCTGCTGCGCCATCAGATCGAAGGCGTAATCGCGACCAACACGACGCTCTCGCGCACCGCCGTCGCCGGGCTGCCGCACGCGGACGAAGCCGGCGGCCTGTCGGGCAAGCCCGTGTTCGACGCATCGAACGAAGTGATCCGCAAGCTGAAAGCCGAAGTCGGCGATACCGTGCCGATCATTGGGGTTGGCGGCATCTTCTCCGGCGACGACGCGCGTGCGAAACTCGCGGCGGGCGCGTCGCTGGTGCAGCTCTATACCGGCTTCATCTACCGCGGTCCGGCGCTGATCGCCGAATGCGCGGAAGCCGCCGCCCGTAGTCGTTCCGCGTAATATAGAAATAAACAAACGATATTTATAGAGCGATTGCTCTTTCGCTATCATTGCGCCCACAACAACGCCCGAAGCGGGCAAGGAAAGGAACAGGATGAAACTCGGTCTGCTGAAAAAGCTCTTCGTCGCCGGCCTGATCGGCGCCACCTTCACCGCCGTCACCGCGCACGCGGATGACCTGCTCGATCAGGTCAAGCAGCGTGGCACGCTGCGCATCGGCCTCGAAGGCACGTTCCCGCCGTTCAACTCGAAAGCGGCAAACGGCGAGCTGGTCGGCTACGACGTGGACATCGCCAAGGCCGTCGCCGCGAAGCTCGGCGTGAAGCCCGAGTTCGTCACGACCGAATGGAGCGGCATCATCGCGGGTCTCCAGGCAGGCAAGTTCGACGTGATCGTGAATCAAGTGGGCGTCACCGACGCGCGCAAGCAGACGCTGGACTTCTCGCCCGCGTACACGTATTCGGCCGCGCAGCTGATTCAGCGCAAGGACGACGCGCGCCAGTTCAAGTCGCTCGACGATTTGAAGGGCCTCAAGCTCGGCGTCGGCCTCGGCACGAACTACATGGACATGGCGAAGTCGGTGCCCGGCATCGACGTCAAGACCTACCCGGGCGCGCCTGAGTATTTGCGCGACCTCGCGGCCGGCCGCCTCGACGCCGCGCTCAACGATCGCCTGATGCTCGCGTACCTGCTCAAGAACTCGCAATTGCCGCTGCGCACGGGCGCGACGCTCGAAGGGGGCAACCCGTCGGCGATTCCGTTCAAGAAGGGCAACCCGAAGTTCGCGAAGGCGATCGACGATGCGATGACCCAGCTCGAAGCGGACGGCACGTTCTCGAAGATCTCCGACAAGTGGTTCGGCATCGACGTGACGAAGCCGATCACCAAGTAAGCCGGAGCGTCGTCTTCAGCCCGCGTGGGCCCCACGCATGAAAAGGGCGGCATCTTCCCGATGCCGCCCTTCTCTTTTTTGTCATCGGTTTATGATGTGCGCTCGTTTCGCTTCATTCGTATCGTTGGTTTCTTCGGCGCGTTAGAAATTCGAAAAACATGTCCACCACTTCCCTGCTCGTCCAATCGATGCCGGTGCTTGCGCAGGGTGCCGTCCTGACCGTCAAGTTCGCGGTGCTGTCGATGATCTTCGGGCTCGTCGCGGCTGTCGTGCTGGCGCTGATGGGCGTCAGCCACAGCAAACCCCTCAATTGGATCGCGCGCGTCTACGTGAGCCTGATGCGCGGCACACCGCTTCTCGTGCAGATCTTCGTCATTTATTACGGCTTGCCGAGCCTCGGGATCTCCCTCGATCCGACGCCGGCCGGCGTCCTCGCGCTCTCGGCGAATGTCGCCGCTTATCTATCGGAAAGCATGCGCGGCGCGATTAACGGCATCCATCGCGGACAGTGGCTCGCGGCCTATAGCCTAGGCTTGTCGCGTCGTCAGACGCTGCGCTTCGTGATCGGTCCGCAAGCATTGCGTATCGCCGTGCCGAGCTTGTCGAACAGTCTGATCAGCTTGATCAAGGACACGTCACTGGTGTCCGTCATCACCGTGACCGAGCTGCTGCGCAGCGCGCAGGAAATCATCGCGACGACCTATCAGCCTTTGCCGCTCTATCTCGCGGCGGCGGCCGTCTATTGGGTGCTGTGCCAGGTGCTCGAGTGGGTGCAGCACCGGTATGAGCGGCGGCTTGCATTGCCGTCGCGGCATTGAATGCGCGTAGCGCGATGCGTGCGGACGGAGGCTGAATTCACGTTAGCCGACGTCCGCAGCGTTACGCGCTGACGATCAGACGCTTAGCGCGCCGCCAGCGGTGCCGGCATATCGAGGAGCGAGCCGAAGCGACTCATACGCGGCAGGTAATCGCGATCCGGATCGAGCGAGTACGCGACGCGGCGCGTGCGCCCCATCACTTCGCTGCGCGGGAAAAAGCCGAAGTAGCGCGAATCGGCGCTGTCGTCGCGATTGTCGCCGAGCATCAGATACTCGCCGGGCGGCACGATAACGGGGCCGAACGTGCTGCGCGGGCTCGGCGCGATCTCCGAAAGTCGCACGGTATGCGCGACGCCGTCGAAACGCTCCGTCAGATATTCGGCGGGCGCGGCCGGCTCGTCGGCCATCGGCGCCGATGCAAGCGGCTGGTAATCGGCCCGCACGCCGTTCACATAGAGCACGTTCTCGCGCAGCGCGATGCGGTCTCCCGGCACGCCGATCACGCGCTTCACGAGCAACTCATGCGCGGCCGACGAATCGATCGTCACGATATCGCCGCGTTGCGGATCGCCGAGATGGACCAGCGCCACGTGCGTAAACGGCACGCGCAGATCGTAGGCCATCTTGTCGACGAGGATGCGGTCGCCCTCGCGTATCGTCGGCAGCATCGAGCCGCTCGGCACGACGTTCCAATCGGCGATCGCGCTGCGAAACAGCACCATCAAAAAGATAAACGCGATCAGGCTCTTGTTGTCGCGCCAGAGTTTGCCCACCATGCGCATCGCTGCGGCTCCATTGAAGGAATTCGAAAGCTTGCCGCACACAAGACCCAAGCAAGCAACGGAGGCCCGGGCGCGGCGTAAGAGGCGGTCATCATAGCACCGGGCCCGTCGCGCCAGCAGCCACGACTGGGCGTGCCGATGCGTCCTCACTCGCCGGCGTACTTGAGCCCGAGCGTCGCGCGCGCCGAGTCCATCATCGAGATCATCTGCAGCGACTTCGCGTGCGTCATCACCGGGCTCTCGAGCACACCCGCGCGGATCAGGTCGCAGAAGTGCGCCGTCTCATAGTTGAGACCGCCGCCTTCGAACGGCGCCTCGAGTTCGACGACGCGGCCGTCGACGTAGCGAACCGTCGCGCGCACCGGGTTCCACCAGTTCTCGTGGATCGTCACGCAGCCGAGCGTGCCGGCCAACAGCGCATCGCCCTTGCCTTGCAGGTCCAGTCCGCAAAAGAGCTGTGCGATGCCGCGTTCGTGCCGGCAGTTGAGGCTCGCGAACGTATCGACGCCCGTTGAGCCCAGGCGGCCGATCGTCTGCACGTCGAGCGGCGCGCCGAGCCAGTCCACGGCAAGAAACGCCTCGTAGATGCCGATATCGAGCAGCGCGCCGCCCGTGTGCTCGAACGAAAACGCCGGATGGTCCGCGGGCACGTTCGCCATCGCGCAACCCGCGCGCACGAGGCCGACCTCGCCGATCGGGTCGCTCGCCAGATGCTCGCGCAGCTTGCGGTAGAGCGGATAGAACGGCGGCTTCATCGCTTCCATGAAAAGGCGCTTCGCGTCGCGCGCCGCTGCGAGCACGCGTTCGAGCTGCCGCGCGTTGATCGTCGCCGGCTTTTCGCACAGCACATGCTTGCCTGCGGCGAGCGCCGCAAGCGCATAGTCGGCGTGACTGTCGTGCAGCGTGGCGATGTAGATGGCGTCGACGTCGCTCGCGAGCAGCGCATCGAGGCTCGCGCACGCGCCGGCGCCGAACTGCTGCGCGTAGGCGCCGGTCGTCGACGCGCGGCGCGACCAGACATGCGTTATCTGTGCATTCGGCACGTGCCCGAGGCCGAGCCCGAAGCGGCGCGCGATATTGCCCGCGCCCAAAACGCCCCAGCGGACGGTTTCACTGCTGTTCGTGTCGTGATTCATTGAGGAACGGGGTGACAGAGGTCGGTTTCAAGAGTCGCGCAGCGTATGCGCCCGCGCGTGCAATCGCCGTAATGATAAGCGGCTCGCTATCGAGACGCGCGGACGGCGGCGAACTTGAGGAAGATCGGGAAGCGGCTCGGCCAGTGGAAGGCAATCCACGCGCAAACGTTTGCGCTAGCGGCGAGTGTAAAGAAAGGAATGGGAAAAACCCGACCGCAGGACACGCTCGGGCGGCGCCCTGCATCGGCAGGCGCCAGACAGCACGCGCGGCTTACTTGCGGCCGGGCATCTCGATCGAGAACTCGCGGCCGATTTCGTCCGCGGTGAAGTCGATCAACGCCAGCGCCGCCGCTTCGGCCTCTTTCGGATCGCGCCGCTCGATTGCCTCGACCATGCGCGCATGCGTGCGCACGGAGATCTCCCAGGCGCCCGGCTTCTGGTTGACCATCGGGTTCACCGTGGTCAGCGCGCCGCGAATGATCGCCGCCATCTGCTGGAAGAACTGGTTGCCGCTCGCGTGCACGATGCGGGTATGCAGCAATTCGTCGGCCGCTTCATAACCGGGTTCGCCGGGCGCGATCGTTTTAAACACGTCGAACGCCTCGCGGATGCCGGCCACTTCCGACACGCTCGCGCGCGCCGCCGCCTGGGCCGCCGCGCGCGGCTCGATCAGCATGCGGAACTCGATCACGTCGCGCATGAAGACCGGGTCGGGCTTCGCGCGAAAGCGCCAGTTCACGACATCCTCGTCGATCATGCGCCAGTCGCGCATCGAGCGGATGCGCGTGCCGACTTTCGGCCGCACGTCCAGCATGTGGCGCGCGAGCAGCATCGACAGCGCTTCGCGCATCACCGTGCGGCTCACGTCGAACTCTTTCGACAGCACGTCCTGCGGCGGAAGAATCGCCCCGTATTTTTCTTCGACAATGCCCGTGACGAGCCCGTCCATCACCTTGCTGACCAGTGAGCGGTCCTTGCCCTGCTCCATGACACCCCCCGATGCGCCGTCCGACGCCTGATTCATTTCGCGCCCTCGCGTGCCCTGTTGTCTATCCAATACGGTGCTGCGGCCAAATTGAATATGCCAGTTGGGAAAAACCTGTCAGGGTTTATCCGTCTGACAAAAGCGCAGCCGAACATGGTTGCACTGCAAAAAACCGTGTCGGCCCGTATCTTCAAACCGGTGAGTACCATAGGACATTGTAGAAAATGAGCGACGCCCAAACGTACGCGACCGCACACATCGCGGCTCATCGGCGCACGGCCCAAGCCAATGACGTCGATGCGTCGATCGCGTACCCCTAATTACCCCCGTTACTTCTTTATATAGCGCCAGCTCGCTGGACAGCGGGCTTCAGCGCGTACCGAATGGCCCCGCCGCCGCCGCGTAACACCCCGACTCCGCGCGGCCACGGCGCACCTCGTGCACCTCGATTGGCTCCGCGAAGCCGTACGGCCCGCCGCGCACGAACGCGGTGAGTGGCGTGCCGCACTTGGCGCCGGTCTCGAGCGCCCTGCGAAACCCGAATCTTTCATAGAGCGGACGCTGCGCCGCCGGCGCGAACGCCCTCACCCTGTGCCGCGGCCAACGCGCGTCGACCACGTGCATCACATGATCGACGAGCGCGTAGGCGGTTCCGTCGCCGCGAAGCGATGGGCACGTCAGAATCTTGTCGATCCACACTTCCTGATGTTCGATCTCGCCCGGACGAATGCGCGCATACGCGAGAATCGGCATCGGACGCGTCATGTCTTCATGCGCGAAAACGTGCAACGCCGCTTCGTCGAAACCGTCCGCATCGAGATGCACGCACGACGCCTCGACGACGAAAACGGCACTGCGTGCGCGCAGGATCAGATACAGTTCGCGCGCGCTCAGTTGATCGAAGGTCAGCGTTGCCCAGTTCATCGCCGGCGTCCACCACGAAAGTAAGACGAATTTTCATGGTTGCACGGTACGTCGTGAAACCAGCGCTCACCGTGCGCAATCGCACCCAATTTACCGATTTCAGCCTACGAATCCAGGGCTATCCTACGCAATCTTCCTTTAGCCGATTATTTTCCAGTACTTATCAATTCACGCCGGGTGCTTGAACGGAGGCGACGCCCGCGATGTTCGGCCCAAACCGACACGAGGGTTTTCGAATGTTGGCACGGCCACGACACCGCTCACGATCGATCATAGGATTGCGGCACTGATATGACGATAACAGCCGCCTTACGCGCAAATCGGTCCTGTCTCAACAATGAGTCATTCGCGGCACGCTTAACTTATTACAAAGGCCGTGACGTTTTCGGACCCCTCGGTGTCCTCTGTTGCAGAGTTGTCGGCGCACCTATTCATCGTTCGAATTTGCAACCATTTCGGCGCGCGCCCTTGTCCCGTCAGGCACGGCGAATGCGCAGACCATTGGTTGCAGCGCAGCAAAGTCCGCCCTCAATGCAACACATCTGAATCAATTTCGGCAGATCAGGCCGGGGCGCCATCCGCCGCCGACGCGGCCGAATCGTCGGGCTGGCGCCGCTGGCCGGATGCTTGGCGCGTACCGCCTAAAGCCCCGTCCCGCCTGGACGCAGCACATTCAAACGCGACCACCCGGCTGCGCGCGCCAGCGCACCGCCGCATTTTGCAGTTTTGAAACAAAAACGGACCGACTGGTGCCCGAGCCGCGTCGCAACAACGGCAACCCCCCATCAAAACGGGCTTTTCAGGGGCTTGGCACGATCCTCGCTGAAGGATGGCGCACAGAGCGCAACCGCACAGACGGTCGCCACCGCGAGAGAGCGCGAGGCCACAAGAAAGCGCGGCAATCCTGTCGAAAGGCTTGCAAGTCCGATGATCGACAGAGGCCGTGAAGGGACCAGAACACGAGGCGTGTACAGCACAGCTTCCACCGAGGACCGATTATGTTGACCCTACAATCCGACCTGCATGGCAACCATTTGCTTGGGGCGTTGCCATCGAACGAATGGCAAGCCTTGACGCCCCATCTCGAACTGGTTCACTTGCGCACCGAGCAATTGTTGTGCGACTGCGGCCACAAGATTCACCACGTCTACTTTCCGACGACCGCCATCATCTCGATCCTGGCGATGATGGAAGACGGGGGCTCCGTCGAACTCGCAGCCGTGGGACGCGAAGGCATGACCGGCGTCCAGGTGCTTACGGGGGGAGAAACGATGCCGAGCCGCGTGCAGGTGCAATGCGCGGGCTTCGCCTACCGGATGAGCGCACAACGCTTGCGGCAGGAATTCGCGCGCTCGGACTTCCTGCGCCGCCTGATGCTGCTTTACATGCAAGCGCTGCTCACGCAGGTCGCCCAGACCGCCGCGTGCAACCGCCATCACTCGCTGTCCAAGCAGCTCTGCCGCTGGCTCCTGATCGAGATCGATCGCGCGGCCACCAACGAGCTGGCCGTGACGCAGCAGCTCATCGCCGACATGCTCGGCGTGCGCCGCGAAGGCATCACCGAAGCGGCCGGCAAGCTGCATGATCTGGGCTTGATTCATCACAGCCGCGGCCACATCAAGGTGCTCGATCGCAAGGGCCTGGAAACGCGCGCGTGCGAATGCTATAGCCTCGTCAAGCGCGAATTCGACCGCCTGCTGCCGGCCTTGCATCAAACGGATACCGTGAGCTGATCGTCACGAAGCGCGCGCCCGCGGCTCGCGCTCCGTTGCTTGCTAGTTATGGTTCGCTACCTGGTGTTCGCTGTTTATGGTTCGCTGATATCGCTGCGCACGCGCTCGCCGATTTCGTAGAGCGCGGCGAGCATCGCAAGGTGAGCGCGCTCGCTCGCGGCTTCCTCATCGCTCATGCCGTCGCACGCCTGACCGCCGATGATGATGCCGAGGCAAAGCGCGTAGTGGCTCGCAAATGCCGTGGGGGAAGGATCGCTGCGCTTCATCCCTTCATACGCGGTGTCGAGCGCGTGGCGCAGTTCGGCTTGCATCGTGTTGTGTCCTCGGTCCGGCTCAGCGCTTCGGGTATTCGATCGTTTCGACACCCGTGTCGGTGCCGAGCAGGCAGAGGTCCGCGCCGCGGGCGGCGAAGAGGCCCACCGTCACCACGCCGGGCCACGCGTTCACGGCCGCTTCGAGCGCGCGCGGATCGGTGATTTGCATGCCTTTGACGTCGATGATCTCGTTGCCGTTGTCGGTGATGTAGGGCGAGCCGTCCAGCTTCACGCGCAGCACCGGCACGCCGCCCGCGGCCGTCACGCGCCGGCCGATCGCGGTGCGCGCCATCGGCACCACTTCGATCGGCAGCGGGAACTTGCCGAGCACGTCGACGCGCTTCGTCGCGTCCGCGATGCAGACGAACACATCCGACACCGACGCCACGATCTTCTCGCGCGTGAGCGCGCCGCCGCCGCCCTTGATCATCGCGCCGCCATGATCGATTTCGTCGGCGCCGTCGACGTACACGGGCAGCGATTCGATGTCGTTCAGATCGAACACCTTGATGCCGTGCTTCTCGAGGCGCGCGGTCGTCGCGACCGAGCTCGACACCGCGCCGCGGTAGCGGCCTTTGGCGGCGGCGAGCGCGTCGATGAAACAGTTCGCCGTCGATCCCGTGCCGACGCCGATTACGGCGCCTTCGGCGACATGGGCGTTCACGTAGTCGGCGGCAGCTTGGCCGACCAGTTGCTTGAGTTCGTCTTGAGTCATGACTTGAGGAGGAAAGGCTTGCAAAAAGGGGAAGTTTACCGGAGTCGGGCCGACGGAAATGACTAAGCCTTGGCGCCGGCCTTGAGCGCGTTGCGCTGCCTCACCGCTTCGAACAAACACACCCCGCTCGCCACCGATACGTTGAGGCTCTCCACCGTCCCCGCCATCGGAATGTGCATGACTTCGTCGCACGTATCGCGCGTGAGACGGCGCATGCCCTCGCCTTCCGCGCCCATCACGAGCGCCACCGAGCCGTCGAGCTTGGTCTCGTAGAGGCTCGCCGTCGCCTCGCCCGCTGTCCCCACGACCCACACGCCCGCGTCCTTCAACTCGCGCAGCGCGCGCGCCAGGTTCGTCACAGTGATGTACGGCACCGTGTCGGCCGCGCCGCTCGCCACTTTCGCAGCCGTCGCGTTCAAGCCGGCGGAGCGGTCGCGCGGCGCGATCACCGCATGCGCGCCCGCCGCATCGGCAACCCGCAGGCAGGCGCCCAGGTTGTGCGGATCGGTGACGCCATCGAGCACGAGCAGGAGCGCGGGGCCGTTGATTCCGTCGAGCAGTTCCGCGAGGTTCTGCGCGAGCGGCAGGTCGCCCGCGAGCGCGACGACGCCTTGGTGGCGCTCGGTCCGCGCGAGTCCCCACAGGCGCGTCTCGTCGGCTGCGATCAGTCGCACGCCCGCCTCCTTGGCGGCCTGCAGGAAGTCCTGCATGCGGCGATCGCGCCGCGTCGCGTCGTAAAACACTTCCTCGACCGTCGACGCGTCGTGCCGCATACGCGCGGTCACTGCGTGAAAACCGTATAGAACCTTGTGACGTGCCATGACTGAAACAACCTTTGCTTGAACGAGCGCGACGATGAAGAACGGGCCGCAGCGGCCGCACGAGCATCGCGCGTAACACAATGAAAGGCGCCGCACAGCGAGGCCGGACGGCCCGCCATGCGGCGCGATGGGGCGCCGCGTGCCATCGAGCGGCGCGCGGCACGCGTTGTATCAATACTTCTTGCGCGAGCGGGTTTTCGACGCCGACTTCGACGCCGCGCGTTTCTTCGGCGCTCCGCTGCGCGAAGCCCGCGCTTCCTTCACGGCCGCCGGCTTTGCGGGCGCGGCCTTCTTGCGGTGCGTGCCGTCCACGGCGGCCAGCGGACGAACGCGCGGCCCTGCTTCGCCATCGAGCATCGATTTGTCGGCGAGCGCCGGACGGCCCGCAGGCGCCTTGACCGGCGTATCGCGCACGAGACGGAAGTCGATCTTGCGCGCGTCGAGATCGACGCGGCTCACCTGCACGCGCACGCGGTCCGACAGCCGATAGCGGATTCCGGTGCGCTCGCCGCGCAATTCGTTCTTGACCTCGTCGTACTGGAAGTAATCGGAGCCGAGCTCCGTGACGTGCACGAGGCCCTCGATAAAGAGCGCGTCGAGCTGCACGAAGATGCCGAACGACGTCACGCCGCTCACCATCCCGCCGTACTCTTCGCCGAGCTTGTCGCGCATGAAGTAGCACTTGAGCCACGCTTCGACGTCGCGCGACGCTTCATCGGCGCGCCGCTCGTTCGCCGAGCAATGGAGCCCGAGCTCTTCCCAGATCGCCGTGTTCGAGCGCGAGCGGCCGCGCGATTCGTCGTCGGCCTGCTGCATCGCGCGGGCGCGCGGCGAAATCGACGTGTTGAGCGCGACGCCGTGCGGCGTTTCCGGCTGGTACTTGCGGCCCGACAGGATCGCGTAGATCGCGCGGTGCGTGAGCAGGTCGGGATAGCGGCGGATCGGACTCGTGAAGTGCGCGTAGGCGTCGTACGCGAGACCGAAGTGGCCGATGTTGTCCGGGCTGTAGACCGCCTGCTGCATCGAGCGCAGCAGCATCGTCTGCAGCATCTGCGCGTCGGGCCGGTCGCGGATCTGCGCCATCAAGGCGGCGTAGTCGCTCGCGTGCGGCGTGTCGCCGCCGCCGAGCGTCAGGCCCATGCCGCGCAGGAACGTGCGCAGGTTTTCGAGCTTCTCCGCCGTCGGTCCGGCGTGCACGCGGTACAGGCCCGGGTGCTTGTTGCGCTTCATGAAGTCGGCCGCGCAGACGTTCGCCGCCAACATGCACTCCTCGATCAGCTTGTGCGCGTCGTTGCGCTGGCGCGGCACGATCTGCTCGATCTTGCCCTGCGCGTTGCAGACGATGTAGGTCTCGGTCGTGTCGAAGTCGATCGCGCCGCGCTTCTGACGCGCGGCGAACAGCGACTTGTAGACGCCGTAGAGGTCTTGCAGCTGCGGCAGCAGCGCCGCGCGGCGCACCGCCTCCGGACCCTTCGTGTTCGCCAGCACCGCCGCGACTTCGGTGTACGTGAGACGCGCCGCCGAATGCATCACGCCCGGGTAGAACTGGTAAGCCTTGATCTCGCCGCGCGCGGTGATGACCATGTCGCACACGAGCACGCAACGGTCGACCTGCGGATTGAGCGAGCACAGCCCGTTCGACAGCTTCTCCGGCAGCATCGGAATCACGCGGCGCGGGAAATAGACCGACGTGCTGCGCTCGAGCGCGTCGACGTCGAGGCCGTCGTCCGGCTGGACGTAGTAGGAGACGTCGGCGATCGCGACGATCAGGCGGAAGCCATCGCCGCGGCCGACCTTGATCGGCTCGCAATAGACGGCATCGTCGAAATCGCGGGCGTCCTCGCCGTCGATCGTGACGAGCGGCACGTCGCGCAAATCGACGCGATGACGAACGTCAGCCGGGCGCACCTCGCTGGGCAGCTTCGCCGCCTGTTGGAGCGCGGCATCGCTGAACTCGTGCGGCACGCCGTACTTGCGCACGGCGATTTCGATTTCCATGCCGGGGTCGTCGATGTCGCCGAGCACTTCGGCCACACGTCCGAGCGGCTGCGAATGGCGGCTCGGGAAATCCGTCAGATCGACGACGACCACCTGCCCGACCTTCGCCTTCTTCGTGTTCTGCGTGATCAGGATGTCGTGACCGATGCGCTTGTCCTCGGGCGCGACGATCAGCGCGCCGTTCTCGTTCAAGAGCCGGCCGATGACCCGCTTGTTCGCGCGATCGGTGACCTCCACGACGTGCCCTTCCGGCCGCCCGCGCCGGTCATAGCCGACGATGCGCGCGAGCACGCGGTCGTTGTGCATGACCTTCTGCATCTCGGTGTTGGGCAGGAACAAGTCGTCCTGGCCGTCGTCGCGAATGACGAAGCCGAAGCCGTCGCGGTGGCCTTGCACGCGGCCTGCGACAAAGTTCGACGGATGGGTCAACTGATAGTAGCCGCGCTTGTCGAGGCGGATCTGGCCGTCGCGTTCCATGGCGGCCAGACGCTTGAAAAATCCTTCGCGTTCCTGGCGTTTGATCGACAGCGTTTCGGCAATGTCGTTTGCGGCTAGCGGCGATTCGCTGGTGCGCAGCACGCCGAGAATTTCTTCCCGGCTTGGGATCGGATAAGGATATTTGCTCAAGGGCTTGTCGATGATTTGTACTCGTCTCGGTCGGATCGCGGATCGCTGGTCGTTGACTTGAGCGGGCTGGCGGGCGGTGCGGGCCATTCTAACACCCGCCGTGCGGCCGACCAGCCCCGCCGCGAGCGCCGCAAGGCACTGCGGCGGCGGCCCATCGAAGCCGATCAAAATGCTTGACAGCCTCCCAAGGCTCGCTATAATTACGGTCTTTGCAGCACACGCACCTGCCCAGGTGGCGGAATTGGTAGACGCACTAGTTTCAGGTACTAGCGGGTAACTCCGTGGAGGTTCGAGTCCTCTCTTGGGCACCAAATTTAAAAAGGTCAGCGTAAGCTGGCCTTTTTCATTTCTAGCCCAAGAAGCAAAGTGCCTGCGCACTTTGCGTGGGGACTCGAAAGGCTGCGCTTGCAAGCGCAGCCGGGGTCGCGCCCGTGTGACCGAGTCCTCTCTTGGGCACCAAGATTCAAAATAAGGCCGACGCAAGTCGGCCTTATTCATTTCCGGTCGAGAAAAGCAAGTGCCTGCGCACTTTGTGCGAGCCTCACCCCCTCTTCGTCAATGATTCACTTTCCAATTGACACTATCCGCCATCTCGTTACAATAGCGGTCTAGCTTGAAGCAAGCCCAGGTGGCGGAATTGGTAGACGCACTAGTTTCAGGTACTAGCGGGTAACTCCGTGGAGGTTCGAGTCCTCTCCTGGGCACCACAAGCAGTTCTGGCGTAAGCCGCAGAAGTCCGAGAAACCCCGAAGATCAAAGTCTTACGGGGTTTTTTGTTCTTCGCAATTCCCTTGCGATCCGCAGACATCGACGACCGGGCACCGGCAAGGAAAACTTCCTCAGTCTCGGCCCTTACCCCGATGTCACGCTCGTTGATGCGAGACGGTCGGCCACTACCGCACGCAATCTTGTACGCGAAGGCATCGATCCGGTCGCATACCGCCGGGCCGAGTCCATCGCCCGCAAACGCGTGGCCGAAAGCGCCTCCTTCCATCTCGTGGCCCAGCGCTGGCTCGACTTCAAGCGCAAGGAATGGGCGGACGAAACCTACCGGAAAGCGGAGTTTGTCGTGCGCGAATACCTGACTCCCGCACTCCGCAACAAACCCATTTCGACGCTTGCCACACCAGAAGTCAAACCCGTACTCGAAGCGATCGCCTCCCACGCCCCCAACATCGCGACCAAAGCACGCCAGTATGTCGGTGGCATCGTGACGTACGCCGTGCAGATTTATACGGTAGTCTCAAACCGATCACGACCTAACCCTTCACACAAACCACCTGCCGCAGCGTATATACCACCTCGACCAAGCTCCGCTGCGCGGCCATCACCGCGTCGATGTCCTTGTAGGCCATCGGAATTTCATCAACGACACCTGCATCCTTTCGGCATTCGACATGCAACGTCGCGCTGATTTGATCCTGGACGGTGAAGCGACGTTTGGCCTCGGTCCGGCTCATCGCGCGCCCGGCGCCGTGACTGCACGAGCAGAAGCTCTCTTCATTGCCGAGCCCACGAACGATAAAGCTCTTCGCGCCCATCGAACCGGGAATGATGCCAAGCTCGCCGGCTCGCGCCGACAGCGCCCCTTTACGCGTTACGTACATGTCGGCGCCGAAGTGCCGTTCCTTCTGCACGTAATTGTGGTGGCAGTTCACCGCGTGCTCGTCGATGGTGAAGGGTTTGCCGACAGTCGCGCGCACCGCGCCGATCACGGCATTCATCATGACCTCACGGTTGCAGCGCGCGTACCTCTGTGCCCAGCCGACAGCCTCCACGTAGTCATCGAAGTGCCGACTGCCTTCCTTGAAGTACGCGAGGTCTTTGTCCGGCAGATTCGCGAGGTGTTGACGCATGTCGGCCTGGGCCAGCGTGATGAAGAGGCTCCCGATCGCGTTGCCCACGCCACGCGATCCGCTGTGCAGCATGAACCAGACGCCGTTATCTTCGTCGAGACATACCTCGATGAAGTGATTGCCGGAGCCGAGCGTGCCCACGTGTGCGCGGTTGTTCGTGCACGCGAGGGAGGGATACTTGTCGACGATGCGCTGGAACCCGGGCGCCAGCAGCTTCCAGGCGTCGTCGGCGGCCGGCGGCGGACGCGACCATGCACCCGGGTCTCGTCGCCCCGGCGCACCGCCGTGCGGCACAGCGCGCTCGATCGCGCCGCGCACGCCGGAAAGCGAATCGGGCAGGTCTGCGGCAGTCAGCGTCGTGCGAACCGCGATCATTCCGCAACCAATATCGACGCCCACCGCCGCCGGGATGATCGCCCCTTGTGTCGGAATCACGCTGCCGATCGTCGAGCCTTTGCCCACGTGCGCGTCCGGCATGACGGCAACGTGCCTGAACACAAACGGCATGCGGGCGGTGTTTCTCAGTTGCCGGCGAGCCGCTTCCTCGATCGCGACGCCCTGTGTCCACATCTTCACGACCTTGCCACCTGTCACTTCCATTAGCTGATAGTCGACCAGGCTCATGTCTCTGTCCCTTCGTCAGCTTCACTCATCGGCGCTTGTCAGTGCGCTGCGTACAACGTCAGCGTGAGCCGGTTTTTCCGTTTCGACAACCTGCAGGTCATGAGCGTTTTCATCAAGCGCTGACTTATGATTCATCGCCAGCCATCCGTGCAATCGGATCAGCCATTGGTTCGCGCCGCTGTGCCGGGTCGCTCCTTCCAGAGTCGTCAATCGGTGCACGTGAATTGTCGACGTACACGGAGCCGATCCGCTCTGCATCACAGATGAGTGCGCCGCGGCAAACAGGTCCCAATATACGGGACGACCCGAATTGCCGGGCGCCCGAACCTCCGCCACCATCAACTCCCCGCTGCCTATCGCAGCCCAATGCGCCGCCGGTCATGCGTCGCCGAAAGCGAGTGCTGGAGCCGGGCGGGCACGGTCCACAGGCCAGTGTCCGGCGCGGCACCTACTCGAACTACCAGGAGACAGGTATGCTCAGCCCCCACGAATTCGCGACATTAATGCTGGTCAAGGACGCCCCCGACCAGATAGCCGACCGGGAAGAGCTTGACGCGTTGCTCGAACGCCAACTGGTCGCCATGGAGCAACTCGCGAGCGGTGCCCTACTCCCTTGTGTTACGCAGGACGGAGATTCCCTCTTACGTACCTTCGCGCGCATTCACTGACACGTCGAACCCTATGAGCCCGCGCGCGATGGTGTTGCGGGCTTGATCGTGCCCCCAAGCTTGCCGCGGCTCCAGGATTTCCGAATGATTCTTGAGGAGATCGCCATGTCTCGCGAGTCCGAATGGGTCAAGACTGTGCTCCACGAGGCACTCCCCTCTGACGTCGAATTTCTTGAAGGGAGCGCGCCGAACCACGTCGTCGTTGAATGGCAGGTGGTCGGACCGGATGACGCGCCGAGACGCAACGCGCCCTTCGTCATCGTCATCGATACAAACGCGATCGACCGCTACGAGCGCAGCAACCCACCAGAGCAAACGAGGATTGCGTCGCGAATTCGCGAAATCGTGCAGCATCGAGGCGCTCACTATGACCCTTCTGGTCCGGTCGACGTAGCCGAGCCCTTCGTCCTCGAGATTGACGAGGGTGACCTCTGAGATCCATCCACATTTCTCGGCCATGCCCCACACTTCGTTTGTCCACGCTCACGCGGCCCACCCCGATTGGCGGGTAGCCTTGGACGAGTGCCAGCGGCAAGTTCAAGCCCAAATGGCGGCGCGTGCGGCACAGCCAGAGAAATCCCCCTTCACGCTCGGTTGGTGCTACCTGAGCGACTATTACGCACCCGAGTCCGAAGCGATCCTCGATGCACTGCATCGGGCCCTGCCGGGCGTCGCCTGGGTCGGCACGGTCGGTGTCGGCGTGGCGGCTAGCGGTATCGAGTACATCGACGAACCGGCCCTGGTGCTGATGCTGGCGCCGCTGCCCCGGGACTCGTTCCGGCTATTTTCTGGCCGACAGCCGCTGCCGGCGACATCCATTGGGTTCGCGGCTTATACCGCGTTGGTGCATGCTGAGGGCAGCACGCCGGACCTGCAGGAATTGCTACACGAGCTGAGCGCACGCACGACCAGCGGTTATCTATTCGGCGGACTATCCTCGGCGCGGAACCGTCCGCTACACATCGCGGACGGCGTGTTCACCGGAGGCCTGTCGGGCGTGCTCTTCGGCCCGGAGGTCGGCCTGATCTCACGCATGACGCAGGGCTGCCAGCCCATCGGGCCGGCGCGCACGATTACCCGGGCCGAACGCAATCTGGTGGTCACGCTGGATGGCGAGCCCGCGCTCGATTGCGTGTTGAAAGATCTTGGACTCGACCGGGATCTGCCATTCGATGCTTTGTCGCAGGCGCTGTCCACCACTCTGGTGGGCTTGAGCGTCGGCGCCGAGGACGTGCCAAAGGGGCCCGGAAGATTCGGCGCGGACACACTCGTGCGGCACGTGGTTGGCGTGGATCCCCAGCACCGCGTCTTGGCGGTGGCGGACAGGGTCGAGCCCGGTATGCATCTGAGCTTTTGCACGCGCAACGCCGAAGCCGCCCGCGCCGATCTGGTGCGCATTGCGACGGAAATCCGCGCCGAACTGAAATCCGGTACGGCGGGACACCTGTCGGGAGCCCTGTATGTCAGCTGTTCGGGACGGGGCGGCCCGCACTTCGGAGCGCCGCATGCGGAGTTGCAGACGGTGCGAAATGCGCTAGGCGACGTGCCGCTGGTGGGATTCTTCGCCGGCGGCGAAATCGCAAGAAATCACCTTTACGGCTATACGGGGATATTGACCGTCTTTACGAGCCGGGACTAAGACCCCGAACCGCGTTCTGTATTTTTCTCTGCCACGAAGAAGACTCATGCCAACTTCATGTGAGAAGCGTCGTCGTTCGATCGACGGCACTGCTTACGGGGGTCGAATTCGGCATAGCTCGCGAGACGGTGGCCCTCTCGTCTCAGCGCTGAACCGCATATGGCGGAAACGTGGACAGGCGCGGATCGTCCACCGGGCCACCAACGGTGAAGTGATACAAGCTTTGCCAGACGTGATCCCTGACGCCGAGCAGCGCGTGCATTTCATCATCGAAGTAACAGCCAATCCCCGTCGCGCGCACGCCGGCGGCTTCGGCTTCGAGATAGAGCGCTTGGCCGAGCATTCCGCATTCCCAGAATAGATGGCGATAACGCCAGGGTTGCTTCAAGGCGATCTCGAATCTCGCGAGCATCCCCAACGCAAAGCAGGAGTCTGCGCCGATATCCTGGTGGCAGCAGATCAACTTTGCCGCGGCGCGCAAATCGTAAGGCAGCAAAAAGTAGAGCGGCAGAATATCTGGTCCACGCTTTAGCCACAGCCATTCGGGACGCATCGACCGCTTGAGGTCGCTGAGAGCGCCCCCGTTCCGCACGAGCACGTACATGCCCGGCTCCAGGCCGTTCACGCGGTGCACCATTAGCACAGGATGCACTTGAGCACGTGACATCAGCGCATTCCACGGCGGCGTATCACGATATGCCGACAAGCATGCCAGCATGCTGAAAAACGCTACGTCGGTAATATGCGTCGTACCATCGAAGTTCACAGCGCTGCGGCGCTGCCGAGCGATCCGCGCAAAGGTGAGATCGAGGGCGGGCGCCGCGGGCAACGGGTGCCGCTTCGGATTCCGCGAGGCCGGTTCGGCGGTATGGGGCTTGCGCGTGGCGCGATGGACCATATCAATATCCGACCACGTCGCATGTCCAGAGCTTAGTTGATTCGCGCGACCGTACCACTGTGCATGATCCAAAGCCGCCCGCATGCGCTCGAGATCCGGCCGTCTTTCAGGATCGCCGATCCAAAGCAAGACATCAGGCGCCTCCAATTCCGCCGCGCCGAATTCCTCGCTGCGGTCCAATCCAAGCAAGTGGGCCACCATATCGTCCGCAGTGGCCTCCACCAGCCGCGTCTGCCAGCCGAGGGCGGCCGCTGCGTAACTCACCGCGGCGATGGCATGGCCGCAGTCGTGCTGGCAGTAGCGCCAGGCACGCATGCCGTATTTCCACGCCTCGCGCCAATAGATAGAGCTGAAGCCGACCAGGACGCCACCTTCCGGGAACGCCTCGGTCCAACGCGGATCGTCCACTGCAGCGCGATGTTCAAGTGAATGGTCTCGGCTCAAGTAGTGGTAGACGCCGGCGGGCACGCCGGGCAGCGCCGGACATAGAAGGTAGCCCTCGGTCGGATGCAGATTCCCGCTCGAAGGGTTGCAGCGCAGTGCCCACCGCTGTGCGCCATAGGCTTTCCAAGCCGACAGGCCGAGCGAGAGTTCGAACAGGATGGCCAGCGTGTGAAGATCGAGATTGTGCGCGGGCGGCAGAGCGCCGCGGCGCAGTGCGTTGTAGCGTGTCACCAGGATATCGGCGGCTACCGGCAGCGCAACTCGCGGTGTGCCATCAAACACGCGGAACGGATCCGGCTGTGCTGCCCAGTCGAGCCGGCTGGGGCCGGGCGCGTAGAAGTCGAGGCGGTGCTTGCTGCGTTCGTGATATTCAAGCAGCACGTGCCTTGAGCGGTCCATGGTTCCAGCCACGAAATACCTGCCCCTGCAAAGGCTCACGGGTCTGATGGCTCGCCAATTGGGCGGGGGAAGACAGGTGCAAACCGTGGCACATCTCGCACTTGTGCGAGCGAGCCGAGCTGTTTATCGGCGAGCACGATCAGGGAGTGCCCCCTTCAAATGGAGTTTCCGAGGCTATCTGCTGCTAACTGGCGCATCGTAGTCGGGCGACCGACATGCCGGCGCACTCACTCCTAGCAAGTGACGTGCAGAATCGCGTTGGTGCCTTTTGCATCTTTCTTGAGTCTGGCGATGGCCTCCTCGGTCGGCACGATAACCAGTTTGACCTTCCGGCGCTCCGCCTCCTCTTCCACCTCCTCCATCACCGGCAATGCTCCGGTGCCCGTGCCAATCACAAGGCGCTGGCAATTCCAGGGAATGGCCTCGGCGATCGAGACCGGTGTATGTCCGAACGTTTCGCGGAACGCCTTGGATGGTTTTTTCTTGCGCTTGCGAACCTGTCCGCCGTCGATCACTACGTCATGCCGATAGGTCACGCCATCTATACGCACGTAACCAAAGGAAAATGCATCGAAGTGCATACCGCCTCCCCTCCACTGCTCGTGCACCGGCCTCGACTCATTGCGTCAGGGCCCTACGGACGCTTGGCCAGCAAAACGATTATAGGTCCGCCGCCACGTTGCGCAGCACGCGCCGCTTGCCGCACGGCCCGCGACTCAGAGACCAACGCTGACCGCGTAGATGTTGCCGTCACCGCGAACATGGGGCCGTCTTGCCTGCGGCGAGATTGCTCCCCAGGCGCGCGACATGGTCCGTGGTAGCCGACAGCGAACACAAGCTGCCCATCATCCACCGGACCTTTGCAACGGATGCCCGCGTTCGGTGCCGACTATCCGATGCGGTCCGCGTCGCTGTCGCCGGTCGTGACGATCGGGCCGCCGGCAGCGGTGATGTGCACGCCGCAACCCCCTCACTGATGCGGCACAATTTTTCGATCTGGAAGACGAGCCCTGCTTCCTACCGAGGCGCGACAATCAATTGCTCCCTACGAAGATCGATTCGCATGGAGTTATCGCCGACCAGGACGAGATCGCCCTCTTCCAGTTGAAGCCAGTCGGCGGGCCCAAGCGCCTCGCGCCAGCGCGTGTGCGGCTTCAGATCTAGGGCGAGGCAGATGATCGCCTCGCTATCAGTCGAGGTCTGACCACTGTCGGTGTTGTCGGTCGCGTCGAGCAGCGCTAGGCTTGCTACGGGGCGAATGCACGCTAAGTTGGTGCGCAGCGGAAACAATGGATGGATCGGGCTCGAAGCGCGGAAATTCACGAGGATAGTGCTGCGGCTCACCGGCGCGTGTCTGATCCTGTTCACAGGGGGCGCCGTCTTGCTGGATCGTCTTATCTACTTTCCTGAGAAGGCTGCAATCGAGGGCGTCGTTTCCGAGGGACTCCACCCCTGGCCGATACGCGAAGCGTTCCGCGGCCTCGTGGCTGAGCCGGCCGGAACCGCGCGGGGCACGGTCATCGTCTTCCATGGCAATGCAGGGCACGTCGGACACCGTTCGTTCTATGCCGCAGTGCTTACCCGGCTGGGACTGCGCGTGATCCTCGCCGAATATCCGGGCTACGGGCCACGCGACGGCACGCCGAGCGAGAAAAGTCTAGTCGCCGATGCCCAACAGACCATCGCACTTGCGCATCGCCTCTACGCCACGCCGCTGCTACTCATCGGTGAATCGCTCGGGGCCGGCGTAGCGGCCGCGGCAAGCTCGCGCGAACGCGACAAGGCTACTGGCTTGCTGCTCATCACGCCGTGGGATCGACTCGAGCACGTCGCCGCTTACCACTACCCGTGGCTACCCGTAAGGTGGCTGCTGCGCGACCGATACGACAGCGAGGCCCATTTGGCCTCGTTCGGCCGGCCGGTTCTCGTCGTGGTGGCGCAACGCGACAGCATCGTTCCCGCGCGCTTCGGCGAGGCGCTCTATATGGCGCTGGGCGATCCCAGAAAACTGATGGTCGTAGAGACGGCCGGACATAACGACTGGATTGGCCGCGTCGACGATCCCTGGTGGCGGGATGCGATCGGCTTCTTACTCGCGCCTTCCCACTGAAATATGAAAGCCCCCTCCGTCCCGTCCAAGTGTGAGCGCTTTTGCGTCCTCGATGCGAAGGCTCGATGAGGCGCTGGAGCAGCATGAGCACATCGTGCAGAAAATCCTCAGGATGCTGACCGGGCGCTGACGCGTTGCGCTAACCGTTCTCTGAGTGCATGCTTGCTTTGGCCGCATCGGGATATGCACGTGACGGAACGCCTTCGCGATGCCCCCGTTGTCCGCGGCGTGGCGGCACACATCGGACCTGTCCATGACGACCCTCACCTGTTCTGAACTCGGGCTGCTGCAGCAAAGGCTCGGCGAGCGCCGGCGCGAGCTGTTGGCTGCGCTGCACGGCGAATATGGGGATGTCGCCGGTACCCGGCCGCCCGAAGTGCTCGGCCCCGAGTCACATCCCGACGAGACCGCATCGCGCAAGGCGCGCGACGAGTTGCGTGCTGCGCTCGCACGGCACGATTTCGACGAACTGCAGCAGATCGACGCGGCGCTGGCGCGTATGGTTGCCGGCCGCTACGGGGCATGCGTCGATTGCGGCGACCCGATTGGTTATGAGAGGCTTGTCGCCGCGCCTTACTCGGGCCGCTGCGTTTCATGCCAGACGGCGTTCGAACAACACCGCGTCGCCCGCTGATTACGGGCACCCAGTGTCGCGTTCCGTTGTTAGCGGAAACGCTCTTGCTAAGTTTCGGCAGGAATTCGTGCGTCCGGTATTCTTTCGGGAGTGTCTGCCATGACCGTTGAACTGAAAGATCATGACCGCAAGCTAGGCGGCAGCAGGGTCACGTATGTCGTGGTCGACGGCGTGAGCTATGCGATTCCCCGTGCCGACGACGAGAGCATGATCGAAACCGCCCACCTGTTTTCCAACGAGCCAAATACCGAGGCCCTTCGCGGAAGCCTCGCCTACGTTGATAAGAAATTCGGATCCGGAAATGCCCCTGTGCCGGGCCGCAAAACGTTGCCGGCTCCGCTGGGAGACGTATTCAAGGGCAGTGAAAAATTCTACGCTGTGAAAGCCGTCAAGCTTGCCCTCAACCCGGACCACCTTGCATATCAAGCAGCGCTGCACAGGGTGGCTCACTACCCAGCAGATCAGGTGACGTTCACGGCTGACTCCAGAAAGAAACTGCGCCCTAGTGTTGGGACGCATAGCAAAAAAACCGGGCGTGGCAAGGTCGGCGTGGGCGGCATCCGCACCAAGTCGCACGGCTGATGGCGTGCGGATGCCTCCCCCCGTGGGCAGGTCTTCGTTGGGATTTTCGGCCTTCAGTTCCTTGCGCAGCGTGTCCCTTTGACCGCCTCCCGCTTGCGCCTCCGCCAGCTTAGGAAGTTAGTCACTACAACCGCAATGACCGTAACGAGCGTGGACGTCGACGACGCAATGAGTGTCTTTTCCGCAGCATCTAGCTGAAGGGGTGTCGGTGCAGCTTTCGGCGCACTTCCCGGCGAGGCTCGTGATGCGCCCTCTGACGACACAGCGATTACTCGCGGAAGCTCGTTCGCCGACCTGTAACGTAGGAAAAGGGCAGTTGTTACGCAAAAGAACCCCACACAGAGACCAAGGAATAACCGACGAAACAACTCGAGCCTAGTGAGGTTTGTCATGTCTGCCTCCGTCGCCGGCAGTCGCCACTATCGTATTTGGTGCCGTGCCAGCGTTTCGGGTAGATCGAGCGCGGGGCTCTCTGGAGCCCCTCTTAACTGGGCACCATGGATGGATCTTGTGATGCATACTCAAGCTCATTACCCCCCAAAAAGCACTCACATGGTTGCAGATCTCGCCCACGCCTGGTTGACATTCAGCGCGCCTGTAGCCGCTGCACGGGCCGCCGCCCGCCCCCTCGTAGCGCTCGAATCAACCATCATCGCTCACGGCATGCCATACCCGGAGAACGTTCGCACCGCGCGCGAAGTGGAGGCCTTGATCCGTGACCTGGGCGCCGAACCCGCGACGATCGCGCTGATCGGTGGGCGAATCCGCATTGGCCTTTCCGACGACGAGTTGGAAATGCTCGGCAGATCGGACCAGGTACATAAGGTTAGCCGCCGCGACCTGCCGGCGGTGCTCGCCGGCGGTGGTCTCGGCGCCACGACAGTGGCTGGCACGATGATATGCGCCGCCTTGGCCGGCATTGAGGTCTTCGTCACGGGAGGCATTGGCGGCGTGCATCGTGGCGCGCCGGAAACCTTTGACATCTCGGCGGACCTTCAGGAACTGGCAAAGACCTCGGTCGCGGTGGTCTGCGCCGGCGCGAAGTCCATCCTCGATATAGGGCTCACATTGGAATACCTGGAAACGTACGGCGTGCCGGTGCTCAGCTGTGAGCAGGACAATTTCGCCGCGTTTTACACGCGCGACAGCGGCTATCGAGCGGACTTCAGGATGGACGACGCGTCGGAGCAGGCACGCTTCATCCGCACGAAGTGGGACTTGGGTCTCGAGGGCGGCGTGGTGTTGAGCACTCCGGTGCCGGAAGCGGCAGCGATGCCATCCGAGGAAATCGACGAGCTGACTCGGCAGGCGCTAGCCGACGCCGCGGCGCAAGGCATCACCGGTAAGGCCGTTACCCCTTTCGTATTGGCCCGCATCAAGGCGCTGACAGGTGGACGTAGCTTGGCGACAAACATCGCACTGGTGAAACACAATGCCGAAGTAGGCGCAAGACTGGCAATAGCGTTGGCTCACGCGGGGCCCGGGGCGGGTGCGGCATAGGCGCAAGCGCTGCGTAACATGCACAATCGGCATCCTGATGTGCGTCGTCGTGTAACGGTGCTCAACGCCGCAAGACCCATAACAGCGCCGATACCACGATCGAAATCACAATGCACGTCACGATCGGGAAGTGAAAGCTGAATCCGTCGTGTACGACATGGATGTCGCCAGGCAGCCGGCCAAACGGAATGCGCACGAGCCAGTGCCATCCGAGTCCGGCAAGAATGCACAGTATCCCAACAACGATCAGGAAACGGTTCATGGGCCGCAGCCACTAACGATAGCCGACGGGGTCATTCTAGAGGGTCGGCCGGGGTGTGTCACGAACGCAGGCGGAAGCCTGCGGTGCTGTACAGAAGATGGAGATGGCCTCCCAAAGTCGGCTTTCAGGAGCAGACTTCAAACCGCCCGATGCTGCTGCGTTCAAAAGGCGTGATGGTGAGCGATCGAGGAAAAGGCATCCGGTGAGAATGGGAGCCGCTCGAAGGCTTCACGAAGCGTGACAGCGCGCACGGGAGGATTGATTGTGCCGAGCACGGTGTTATTGCGCGTGATCGTGACAGACTCACCCCGAGCCAAGGCGTCGAGCACCTGATTCGTGCGCCAAGCGAGATCGGTGGCAGCGACAGTAGCCATGGGGACCTCCGGTTAAGGCAATACGTATTTTGCGCAATTTTGTCCCGGCGTAAGTGTTGGTCATGAAATCTGCGCCGCGCCTTTCGTAGAGGTATGCTGTCCGTAGACAGGGACCGGGCGTACCTACGATGTCCCTGCGACGTCCGCGGAGGGACGAATACGGGAGGTATACGCTTGGACGCACCGATTAACGAATTCATCCTCGTGGGAAGCCTTGAAGAGCTGAGAGCGAAGGAGCGGCTCGTTGTGCAAGGTGGCCATGGTCCAATCCTCGTCATCTACGACCGCGGGCGCGTCTTCGCCCTCGACAATCGTTGCCCGCACATGGGCTTCCCGCTCGAGCGGGGCACAGTCGAGGATGGCATCCTGACCTGTCATTGGCACCACGCCCGTTTCGATCTTGAAAGCGGGTGCACCTTCGACCTCTGGGCCGACGATGTCCCGGGCTGCGCGGTCGAAGTGCGCAATGGCGACGTCTGGGTGGCGACCACGTTTGGACACTCCGATCCCGCGGGGCATTGGCGTCAGCGGCTTGCGGACGGTCTCGCACACGACCTCGGACTCGTCATCGCCAAAGCCGTGCATGGTGAACTCGCGGCCGGTGTACCAGTGGCCGATATCGTGCGACAGGTCGCGTTATTCGGAGCGCAGAATCGTGATGGCTGGGGCGTCGGCCTCACAATACTCACGGCGCTCGCCAATCTGTTGCCCGTCCTGCCAGAGAACGACACCTATCTCGCCCTGTTCCACGGCGCGCGCCGTGTGGCGGCGGACTGCGAGGGCGAGGCGCCGCGGCGGGAACGTGCGCCGCTCGGCAGCCGGCCGGAGCCAGCTACGCTCAAGCGTTGGTTGCGCCTTTGGACAAACGTGCGCCACCGCGAGGCAGCTGAGCGCACCCTGTTGACGTCGATTGCCGCTGGTCTCTCACCCGCTGTCCTCGCGGATGCCCTGCTTTCTGCCGGTACCGAGCGGGCATTCGCGGACACCGGTCATTTGCTCGACTTCACCAACAAGGCGTTTGAATGTCTCGACCTGGTCGGCTGGGAGCACGCTTCAGCTTTGCTGCCGACTATCGTCGCCCAGATGGTGGCCGCCCGTGGTGCCGAGGAATCGACCGCCTGGCGCCAGCCCATTGATCTTGTCGCGCTGTGTGACGAATCGGCCAGCCAGATGTCGCAACTTTTCGCGGCCGGGTGCATCTCGCAAGGCTGGTCGGACCACGCGGCGCTCGCCCGGGAACTGCTCGGAGACGATCCAGCGAAAATCATCGATGCGCTGAAGGCGGCCATCCGTGCTGGCGCCGCTCCTGCTGACCTGGGACAATCACTCGCTTATGGCGCGGCGCTGCGCGTCGCCCGCTTCGGCAATGCCAACGAGCACGTCGACTGGGAGACGGCGCACCACGTTTTCACCCACGCCAACGCGGTCCATCAGATGCTCAGGCGGATCGGGAACGCGGGCATCGACGGCTACGTCGCGGCCCTGCGCGCCATCATGCACGGAGCCATGGCGCTCTACCTTGCCCGCTATCTGAACATGCCACCGGCCGGCATCCCGGGCGAAGGTAACGATCAGCTCGACGACCTCCCTGCCGATGAGGAGACGATCCGCATCGCGTTGCTTGATGCGTTCGACCGGCAGCGACAGGTCGATCTTGCCGCAAGGCTGGTGGCGCGCCATCTCACGCTCGGCCATCCGCCACAGGCGCTGATCGCTACGCTTGCACTTGCGGTGCTGCGCGAAGACGCAGGCTTCCATGCCTATCAGATGCTGGAGGCTGGGGTCCGTCAGTTTACTGTGTGGGGGAACACGGGCGAGGGCCGGCATATTCTCATTGCGGTCGTGCGTTATCTCGCGGCTCATTCACCGACTGAACGCGGCACGCTGCAGACGGCCGATATCGCGCAGCGCCTGATGCGGGGCGGCGAAATACATCAGGGAGCGGGAGCGTCCTGACGCGAGTGCCCGGACGTGGTCATGAAGTTAATTGAACAACGGGCAGTCCTGCTTCCTTCCAGCTACGGTCGCTGGGTATCGCCGCGTTGTGGCGATCACGGTCTGGTCAGCATCTGGAGGATTTTCTGTAGGGTGCGCTCATGCTGCTCCAGCGCCTCATCGAGCGTCCGGATCCGTAGCTCCCGTGACTGATCCGAACACGGCGAATCGCAACCGATGCAGTTGACCCAACAGTGGTCAGTTGCGCAACGGCAGCGAAGGCTCACGGTTGCCGACATCGCGTTCCAATTTCACCAGAGCGGTGGACTCATGGTGGTGTCATAGTCAGCAAACATGATGTTGAAGCTGACGCTCACGCGTGCTTGCGCACTTGTGTTCGCCGACACCGAATGCGGTAGCCAGGCTGGAAACAGCAACAACGTGCCTTCGCTGACTGGCAATACCACCTGATCGGTGTTGTAAGCCGTCAACTCAGTCACGGGCGGACGAATGACGGTCGTCTGTGGGCGCGGATCATGAAAATTGATCGTGTCGGCACCGGCTTGCGAGCGCACGTAATACACGCCGCTAAGGAAATTGTTGGGATGGCTGTGCATCGCGTGTGTCCCGCCTGGATCCAGCACATTGACCCAGCATCCGGTAACGTGAAACGGGGCATCTGCGACTTTGAGAAACGTGAGTACGTCGCGCGCAGCCCGTCCGATGTGCGCGATCAACTCAGAAAACTCCGGCCTTTTATGTTGCTGGTGACCAGATTGCCACGCGGCGCCGGTACGGATGCCGCTGCCGCTGCAGATTAAGGTGTCGACGTACGCCATCAGCTCCCGATCAAGCGGCTCGTAGCACTCCCGCTCGAGGAGACGCCGCCAAACGAAAGTCGGGAAAAGTCGGACGATATCAGGAGCGGAGGCTTCCATTGCCGGTTGCGCAACGCGCTAGTCGGGACGCTCATCCATCACTATAGGCGTGGAACAGCCGTTTCCGGAATGAAGCAGACGCTTGAATGGCCAAGTCGCGGTTGCAGCGAATGACGCATTCTGACCGAGTCATTGCCTCACGCTGCGTCGTGAAATCCGCACTGCATCTACCCGGCTACCCATTTGGGTGGTGTGCGCCCCTTGTCCTTCTGTCATTGTGAGCCCGTCGTCACAACGCTACCCGCAAACGATAGGTGAGTCATCGACGACGTGAGGCACAAGCAGGTCGTTTCGCAATTGGCAGGAGACTTGAAATGGAAACCACATCCTCGAGCGGAAATCCTTTGATGGATCTATCGGACAGTCTGGCAGATATTGTCGGACGAGTCGGACGGAGCGTCGTGGCAGTACACGGCCGGCATCGCATGCCGTCGAGTGGGGTAATCTGGCGCATTGGCGTCGTCGTGACGGCTGCACACACGATCAGGCGCGAGGACGGGATCGAAGTCACATTGACCGACGGCCGTACGGTTGCCGCAGTCCTCGCGGGCCTGGATTTGGGCACCGACCTAGCCGTACTGAAACTGGACGGCGTAGACCTGGACCCAATCGAGTCTGGCGATGCCCGCTCACTGAAGCCGGGTCATCTGGCGCTCGCCGTCGCACGTGTGGACGAACTCGGCATCAGCGCCGATTTTGGCGTGATCGGCAGCACAGGCGGTCTCTGGCGCACGTGGAGAGGTGGACAGCTCGATGCGTTCGTGCGACTGGACGGCGGTCTGCGCCCAGGTTTCTCCGGGGCGGCCCTCGCAGATATGCGCGGGCAGGTCATGGGCATCTGCACGTCGGCTCTGATGCGCGGTGCCGGCATGGTGATTCCCGGGATGACCGTGGAGCGCGTCACCGATGAACTGTTGGCCAAGGGGCGCGTCTCACGGGGCTACCTTGGCGTCGGCACGCAACAGGTCAACCTGCCGGACGCGTGGGTGAACAAACTGAACCTGCCGTTCAAAAGCGGATTGCTGATCAATTCGCTTGCGCCGGGCGGTCCTGCGGAACAGGCGGGCGTGCTCATAGGTGATGTCCTGATCGAACTGGACGGCAGGCCTTGCCGCGGCATGGACGACGTGCACGCAGCGCTGGGTTCCTCAAGCATTGGACAGCCGTTGCAAATCACGTCGATCCGAGGTGGCGAACGCCACGCGTGTTCGGTAGCAGTGGGCGAACGCCCCCAACGGAATTCGTGCAGGTGAGGTCCGGGAAGCGGCGAAATGTCGGATGGACAGAGGGCACACATGGGGCCGGTGCGGGTCGCGGTCATTGCGGTATCGTCGCAGCTGCGCGCAAGCCTGCAAACGCTGGTCGAGGGGAACCCGGCACTCGGTTTCCTGGGTAGCGCAGCCGACGCCGAAACGCTCGCCGATTGCCTCGCAGGTTCGGTGCCGGATGTGCTCGTGACCGACATCGAACCGGATGTGAGCGACGCGCTCAAGACGCTATTCGAACTCGGGCACGCGCCACCGGCGCTTGTCCTGTTGATCGACGACCCGGATAGCGACTGGATCCTTGACGCGCTGCCCGCCGATGCGACGGCGATCCTGCCGCGCAACGCAATGCCAGCCGAAATCGTCGTGTCCATCGAAGCCGTCGCCGCGGGCCTTTGCGTGCTGTCACCTGACATCCTCGCAAGACTGCTCCCCGGACGAAAACCATCGCACCACATGGCATCCGGCGAACCGTTCGAAGCCTTGACCTTGCGTGAGATCGAAGTGCTGGCGATGCTCGCCGACGGACTCGGCAACAAGGAGATTGCGCGGCAACTCGACATTTCGGACAACACGGTGAAATTCCACCTCTCATCCATCTTCGGCAAACTCGGCGCGACCAATCGCACCGAAGCGGTGATGCTCGGTATGCGGCACGGATTCATCATGGTGTAGACGGACACGACCAAGGCTGGCGTTACTCGTCCCCATGGATCAGGGTTGGCGTTTGCCGCGGCCACCCGCTGATTTGCCAGCCGGCTTACGTGAACCCGCAGTTGGCTTGCTGGCGGGTTTGCTGCGTGGCTTTTGAACGCTGAATGGGTTACCGCTGGACAAGCTGGTGCCTTTACCCGCGGTCACAGCGTGTTGCGCCGCAGGCTTGCGTTTGTTTTCGCCACTTTGCGGGCGCGGCTTTTTGCTGAGCACCTGCATGGCGCCCGGCGCAGCTTGCGGCACTTTGGGCTTCTTAGGCTTTTTGGGTTTCTTGATGATCTGGCCCGTCGCGCTAGTTTGCGGCACGCGGTGTTCGGCTTCAAAACCCGGCTCTTCTTCACGGGGCAGCGTTTGCCGGATCAGCGCTTCAATCGCGGCCAGTTGCGGCGCTTCATCGGCACACACAAGGGACACAGCCACGCCGCTGGCGCCCGCGCGGCCGGTACGGCCAATACGGTGCACATAGTCTTGCGCCACGATCGGTAGATCAACGTTGATCACCAGCGGCAGGTCGTCGATATCCAGCCCTCGCGCAGCCACATCGGTGGCTACCAGCATCTGTACTTCGCCCGTCTTGAAGCGCTCCAGTGCACGCAGGCGTGCGGGTTGCGGTTTGTCGCCGTGGATGGTGTCGACCGCATAGCCCGCTTCATCCAGCATGGCCGCCAGGTAATCCACGCCATTGCGGGTTTTGACGAACACCAGCGCGTGTTCCCAGTTGTTCTCAGCAACAAGATGCATGAAGAGGTCAGGCTTGTTCTTTTTATCCACCGTCACCACCCACTGCTTGATCTTGCTAGCCGTGGCATTGGGCGGGCTGACGCTGATATTGACCGGGCCGCGCAGAATGCCCGCCGCCATGGCGCGGATATCGTCGGTAAACGTGGCAGAGAACAGCAGCGTCTGGCGCTGAGCAGGCAAGGCAGCAAAGACGGCGTTGAGTTCGCGCGCAAAGCCCAGGTCCAGCATGCGGTCGGCTTCATCCAGCACCAGCGTTTGTACTTGATCAAACTGCACTGCGTTCTGGCGATTGAGATCTAGCAAACGGCCCGGCGTGGCAACGAGCACATCTACGCCTTTGCGCAACGTCATCATCTGCGGGTTGATACTCACACCGCCGTAGGCGGCCAGAAATCGTAAGTCGAGGCCTTTGCCGTAATCGATAAAGCTTTGCAGCACTTGCTCGGCCAGTTCACGCGTGGGCACCAGGACCAGGACGCGCGCGCGGTTGCTGGACACCGCCGGGCCGTGTTGCACTAGCCGCTGCAACAGCGGCAGCGCAAAACCCGCCGTTTTGCCAGTGCCGGTCTGTGCCGCAGCCATGACGTCCTTGCCACTGAGCACAGCGGGAATCGCCTTGGCCTGCACCGGCGTAGGTGTCTGGTAATTGAGGTTCTGCACATTACGCAGCAAGGGATCGATCAGGCCAAGCGAGGCAAAAGACATTGGCGAATTCCGGGCTAAAGCCGCAATTCTAGCGGTTGCCGCCTGATTGCGCCGCGCAAATCAATGGTCAAAAAGATCGACGTTTGCCGCCACTGATAAACGTAGCGTTGGCGGTTGCCGCGCCGGCAACGCAAAGGGCCGATGCAGAATGACGGCGGTACAAAAACCGCAGCGGAGCAATTCTATTCGCTGGTCATTTAAGCATTCCTACTCATTCGCAAATTCTATCGCTTTATATGTGTAATCGCGGCACAGTCATCACGCTTCTGCCGATCGACCTGCGACTTCATCAGCGTGCGACGAACGAGTCCTATCGACCCATTCCCGCCTCTGAAAAGCCGTGATCGAAGGACAGCAGTCAGGTGTATTGCGGTTAGTCGCGGCAGTGCGCGTAGAAAAAACGATATGAGCACTAGACTCATATCGCCCACTCAAGTTTCCGCGGGAAAAGTCGCAGGCGGGTGGAGCCACCAACGAACTGACATTTGGCTACTGACGCAAAGCCATACAATCAGCGCGCCGCCTAGTACAGCACGACCGAGCGGATCGAACCGCCCTTCTTCATCAGATCGAAGCCTTCGTTGATGCGGTCGAGCGGCAGGCGGTGCGTGATCAGATCGTCGATGTTGATCTTGCCTTCCATATACCAATCGACGATCTTCGGCACGTCGGCGCGGCCCCGTGCGCCGCCGAAGGCCGAGCCCTTCCATTGGCGGCCGGTTTCCTGAGCGTGCCGACACCAGGACCGACATCGACGATCACGCCGGCCCCTTCATGACCGAGAATCGCCGGGAAGATCCCCTCCGGGTCTGCGCCCGACAACGTGTAGTAGTCGGTGTGGCAAATGCCCGTTGCCTTCACTTCAATCAGCACTTCACCGGCCCGCGGCCCCTCGAGATCGACTTCTTCCATCGTCAGCAGTGCACCGGCCTTCCATGCGATGGCTGCTTTCGTCTTCATACTGCATTCCTCAGCTGAAGCGTTTGTTTTTCGTGGTTTGCGCGGTCCGTTGGTCGATCGTCGCGCTGAACGTCTGCCCACACCTTGCGGATCATGTCCTGCAGCAGCAGCGATTCCGCCCAGCGGTCGGTCGTGTCGTTGCCGTCGCGATCAATGATCGCGTACGGTTTGGGTCCAAGTTCGCAGGTGAAGGCGAGGCTGTCGTCCGCGCCCGCTCGTCGACACCAGGACGCGAAGCCATAGCCCCACCAGCCGAGAAACAGATCGACCCACATCCGGTGCGGCTCGAACGATAGCTCTATCTGAACCTGCTCGCGACTCGCGACGCGCCCGTGAAAGGCCCACGAATGATCGAGGATACGGTGTATCAACGCATGATTCTCGTCGGATACCGGCCACGAGAATTCGCGTCCAACGAGAAAATGCGAGATGTCTCCAAGCAGCTTCATATCGGGCCGCGCGTCGAGCAGGTCAAGCGTGAAATAGAGATCCGTGGTCATGCGATCGCGGTGCGTCTCGATGTAGACGGGGAAATCGACCTGTTCGGCCAGCCTCTGCCAGCCATCGAGCAGCGCCATGCATTCTGCGACGGTGCGAGGACGCACGTCTGGTTGCAGATCGATGTGATGCACGCCAAATTCGACGGCGTTTTCGAGTACTGGCTGCAGGTCGTCCACCGTGCGTGGAAAGCACTGGCCCTCTGCGTGCAGTCCGTGCGCAGCACGCAACTGAGTCAGCCGCTGAACGTCTGCACGCGTCGTGTAATGCGCGCTCACACCGTCAAAGCCCGCATCGGCAATCATCCGAACATTCTCTTCGAGCGTGCGTTCGTAGCAGTCCGTGTGGCGACGCTCCATCGCCCACGACGACTGAAACACCAGCAGTTGTTGACTCATTACACCTCCGCGGTGAGCAGCGACCTGAGCTTCGTCCCGCGATCAGCGAGCAACCGGGGCTCCACGCACGCGCGCCGCGCCATCAGCTCTTGTGCGAAGCGCACATCCCGTGCAATCTCGCTGACGTGTCCGACCCCGCTCGCGCCGACGAGCACCCCGTCGCCATCTAGCGCGAAGAACACACACGATGCCGGGCCTGTCTCGCGCACCACCGTCGTCGTTCCGAGCGCGGGCATGCCGGCGACCTGGATCGTCATGTCGTATTGATCGGACCAGAACCATGGCACCGAAGAACAGGTTTCACCATGGCCGAGCATATTGCGCGCGGCAACGCGGGCCTGATCCTCGGCGTTTTTCCAGCACTCTAGACGAATGCGACGGCCAAGCAGCAGGTGGGGAAACGAGCAGACGTCGCCGGCTGCGAAAATCTGCGGGTCGTTTGTGCGCAACGTCGCGTCAACCGCGATGCCATTTTCGATGTCGAGCCCTGCGGCCTGTGCAAGTTCGGTGCGTGGCGTCACGCCGATCCCGGCAATTACGGCATCGCATGGCAGCGTCGTGCCGTCGACAAGTTGCACGCCGCTCACACACGCTGTCCCGACCATGCGCCCCACCCGCACGGCGAAACGCACATCGACGCCCTTCTGTCGATGCTGCTCCACGATGCGGCCCGCCGCTGCTTCCGGGACTGCACGCATCAATGCTCGAGGCGCAGCTTCGAGCACGAACACTTCGCAACCGCGCGCCACAGCCGTCGCTGCAATTTCGAGGCCGATGAAGCCTGCCCCGATCACTGCGATCCGGCGCCCCGGCATCAGCTCATCGGCAATCACCTGTGCGTCACGCACGCCTCGCAGCACGTGCACGCCACGCAGCGTCGCGCCTGGCAATTCCAGCCGGCGCGGCCGTGCACCCGTCGCAATCAGCAAGCGGTGATACGCGAGCACATCGCCGTTGGCGAGCACCACCCTGCGTCCGGCACGATCGATGGTGGACACAGGTGCTTCGATACGGAGATCGATGCGCTGGTCACGATAGAACGCTTCGTCGTAGATCGTGCACTGGGCGGTCGTCTTTTGCCCAAGCAGCACCGACTTCGATAAAGGCGGCCGCTCATAGGGTGCCAAACCTTCGTCACCGAGCAGCGTAATGGCGCCGTCCCAGCCGTGTTCGCGCAGCGCGTGCGCCGCGCGCGCGCCGCACTGGCCCGCGCCGACGATCAACATCGCGTCCGTCGTGCTCATCTGCGGCTCCCGGTTCAGCCTAGCGGTAACGGCCGGCCAGTGCCGAGACCTGTTCGATGTTCTGCGGCGTAATGAAGCCCGGTCCCGAGCTGATGTTGCGCGCCTCGTAGACTGGCTTCAGCCCATATGCCTGAAGACGCTTGATGAAATTCGGATCTTTCTCGAGCTCCGAGCGAGCCGCAGCGACGTCCGTGTTGTGATTCTTGTGCATGATCGCCAGCATCGCGACGGGAATGTACCCTTGCAAATACGGCTGCTGGTCGGTGCAGAACTTGATGGTGCCGTCCTTGATCGCCTTCGCCACGTCAGGATCGATGTCGAATGTCGCAAACCAGATCTTGCCGGCGAGACCCAGCTTGGTCACCGCGCGAATCGTGGGGTCGGCAGAAGTCGGTCCCAGCGTCAACACAGCCTGCGTATCCGGATGCGCGCGCAAATAGGCGCTGACTTTCGACTCAATGCCAGTCGGATCGGTGCCGACATCGAGCGTCGATGTCTTCGTATCAGCGCCGATGGCTTCAGCAAACCCGCGGCAGCGTTCGAAGGAAAGCGGATTGGTCGCGTAGTGATTCACACAGAGAAACGTCTTGACACCATCGGCCTTCGCGCGCAGTCCTGCTTCCTTGCCTGCAAGATACTCCGGCTGGCCCACGTGCATGATTGCCCCGAGTTCAGCACTTTGCTGCTCGGTGCCCGTATTGGCGGTGATCAGCGGGATGTTTTTCGCCTTCAGCTTCGCGACTGAGCCCTTGAGAAGATCGAAGTCGGCGATCGTGGTGACCACACCGTCGTAGTTATGCGCTGCCGCCTGGTTAATCAACTGCACCATGTCGGCGATATCCCCGTTCGGCGGATTGCGGTAGTCAGTCTGCACGTTGAAATCTTCATCGGCCTGCGTGATCCCGTTCTTGACGGTGTTCCACCACGCATCTGAATCCGGCGCGTGCGTGATGAAATCGAAGTGAGCAACCGGGTCCGCGTAAGCGCCCGTGCACACTCCCAGACTCAACACGGCGGCGCTTAGGCTAAGCACTTTTCCAATTGCATGTTTCATAGCTGTCTCCTTGTTTATGGTCTGTTTGCCGATGTGACGAAATCGGCCATTCCTGCTTTGCCTCAACTGCGAAGCGCCGTGGTCAATCAGTGGGCAAACCGATGAACACCTTGTTGTCCTCGACCTTCACGGGATGAGTGGCGAGATTGACGCAAACGGGTGCACCTTTCGCAGCTCCTGTCGGAATGTGGAAACGCCCCATGTGCATCGGACATTCGATGATGTCGCCAAACACGAGCCCTTCGGTCAGGCGCGCGGCTTCATGGGTGCAAAGACCCGCCGACGCATAAAAGCCCGTCGGCGTGCGATAGATCGCGTACAGCTTGTCGTCATGACAAAACTCGATGACGTCCTCTTCCTCGATATCATCGCGGGCGCAGACGTGATGCCATTGCAGGATGTTCATTGGCGTATCTCCGGGGCTCAGCGAGCCTGGGCCGCGCCAAGCTGCGTGTCGATGGTTTGGCCTGCAGCCGTGGCGGCCAGCTTGCCAGGAACGGGGGGCGTCACCATATAGTCAGGATCGCGCCACTGCATTCTGAACACGTTGAGAATTTCGCTCCACGCGCTAAGGAGACCGTCGTAGGCAGGCGGCAGATCAGCCTGGATTGCCTCACGCAGCTTCGGCAACGCATGGAACGGCACGTTGGGAAACATGTGATGCTCGATGTGGTAGTTCATGTTCCAGTACAGGAACTGAAGCAGCCGGTTGAGCCTGATCGTTCGTGTCGAGAAGCGGTGGTCTAGCTCGTTTTCACGCAACCCCGTGTGCTGGGTAATCGCCAGCAACTCATGCAGCCATGCGCCATACGAGCGTGGCAGCAGAAGGAAAACCACCGGCAACCAGCTATGGACTGCGATTGCCCACCCCGCCACGCCAATGTAGAGCAGCAGAATCACGCGTGAATTGCGGCACATTGCGCGATATTCGGTGGGCGGCACGACGGCTTTCGCGCTCTTCGACACGATACCGAAGGTGTGCAGAACGATATTGCCAAGGTGATGAATGCCGTGCGAAACACGCAGAAAATCCGTGACGAGCTTCAGGTAGTTCGGCGGCCGCTTGACGGCGAGTTCAACGTCGGACGGGACGGTTGCTGTCAGGTGCGTGTACGTATGATGTTGTGCATGTGACCAGCGGCTATATATCTGTTCGCGCCACGTCATGAAGCAGATCAGCCAGTGCACAGACTCGTTCAGCCATTCGCTTTTGAATGGCGTGCGATGACGCAACTCGTGTTCCATCGCTTCGGCGAAGGCATAGAGCGTTCCGTAAAGAAAGAACGCCGGTACGCACCAGAGCGTATCGAGCGACAGCCACGCGAGCGCGCCGCTTACCGCTACCAACGAGATAAAACCGCCAAAGTGCAACAACGCAGCCGTGTCGTTACGCCGCGTGACCGCCTTGAGCACCTTCCTGTCGAGCCGGCATTTATACCAGTCGTCCATCGTGATCGCTTTTCTGCTGTCTTGCTGGTTGGACATGAATCGCACCCTGTGCCTGATGTTGAACGTCATGATGAGATGAGCTGCATGATGCATTGATCATCATGAGCTCATTTAAGACTCGTAATGAGCCATCGTCAAACCATAAAATGCATCATTTTGAGGCAACAAGGGTATTCCACGATGTCACAGGCTGATTCCTGCCAGCCTTTGCCGGTCAGTTTTCGGAAAGCCTCAATTGGCTCATTTTTTGAGGCAAAATGATGCGTACGCGGATGGGTCCGCGCTATGACGACCGGGAAAGCACGATGCAGGGCAAGCCGACACTCAAGCAACTGATGGAAATGACGCAGCTCAGCAGGGCGACGATCGACCGTGCGCTGAACAACCGGCCCGGGGTGCATCCGCGGACGCGCAGCGCTGTCGATGCGGCGTTGAGACAATTGGGCTCGGCTGTGTCGCCGCGATCATCGATGCCTTCGGGGCAGCGCAATTACGCGTTCAGGTTGCTGGCCCAGGCGGGGGACGCGTTTACCGAGGAATTGACACACAGGGTGGCCGAACTCGAAGCGGAATTTGCCATGTCAGGCACGCGCCTCGAGGTCGAGAGTTGCGTGGGCGCATCGGATGACGAGGTCGCCATAAGGGTGAGCAAGGCGGCCGATGAGGCGGACGGTATCGCGATCATCTGCACGAACACTGCGGCAACGACCGCGGCGCTGCGCAAATGCATGGCAGCGGGAAAGTCGGTCGTGACACTGATCACCGATGTCGACGCCGACGCCCGTCACACCTACATCGGTGTCAATAACCGCGCCGCCGGGCAATCTGCGGCATTTCTCATCGGGCGGCATTTGCAGGCGCACACCTCGCCCGACGTCGCGGTGGTCGTTGCAACGTTTTCGTACACCTGTCACGAGGATCGCGAGATTGGCTTCCGTTCATTGGTACGACAGCGGTTCCCGAACGTGAATCTCGTCGAGGTCATCAAGGGCGCTGATTCCGGCGCTGCAACCTATGAGGCAACCACGCGCTTTCTGAAAGAGCACAGCAAGCTCGACGCCGTTTATAACGTGGCGGGCGGCAACGAAGGATTGGCTGCGGCGCTGCGCGAACACGACCTGGTGGGTCGGACGGTCTATATCACGCACGAAGTGAACCGGATAACGGAGCCGCTTTTGCGTTCCGACACGATCGACTATTTGCTCACACAGGATCTCCGGCTCCTGCTGCGCACCGCTGTCGAATATTTGAGAGCAGTACTCGAAGGGAGCAGCGTTCCCGCCCAGGCGATCATTCCAATCGAAACCTATTCCCGCTACTCGCTGTAATAGCAAGCTTTCACCGTGCGTTTCGGCCCTGCGTGTGGCACCGAAGTCGAAAAAAGACGGTGTTCATCCGCCGATCGTTGCACCTGGAGAAACGCGTTGATCAGGGGTCGTCCGTTGTCTCCTGGCCTGACCAACGACGATACCCGAATGACGGCACTGGCCGAGATGCTCGCATTGGGCATCGGGCAGGTTTCGGAGTGAACTTGTCGTTCGAGTGACGTGATGGCTGTGTGCTATGTGCCGGTCGCGGTAACCGCTCGACAGCCCTGATCGGCCGCCGAGCGCCGCCGCAATCCGGGTGAGGCAAGCCAAACGCTTGCGGCACCGCCCGGATGCCATCAACACCGCTGACGGTATTAAGCGAGCATCCGTCCATACTGCTCGCGTATACCGTCAGAAATACCGTCAAATCGCGGTTGTTGGGGCTCCGCGCGGGTGCGGACGCAGGTTAGGGATTCCCATATCAATCAAAGGCTCATGGGCCTGCGGCCGGCAATTTAGAAGTGGGCGGGCATGATCTATCGACCGCCCAACCCATTGATTTAAAAGAGACTTTTTAAAATCCCTATTCCCACTCGATTGTCGCCGGCGGCTTGCCCGAGATGTCATAGACAACCCGGTTGATCCCGCGCACTTCATTGATGATCCGATTGGACACCTGCCCCAGCAGCTCATGCGGCAGATGAGCCCAATGTGCGGTCATGAAGTCGAGCGTCTGCACCGCACGCAGCGCGACCACATACTCATACGTGCGCCCGTCGCCCATCACCCCGACGCTCTTCACCGGCAGAAACACCGCGAACGCCTGGCTCGTCAGGTCGTACCACGTCTTGCCGGTTTCCTTGTCGACCGTATTGCGCAGCGTCTCGATGAAGATGGCATCCGCGCGGCGCAGCAGGTCCGCGAAATCGCGGCGCACTTCGCCGAGAATCCGCACGCCGAGGCCCGGGCCCGGGAACGGGTGACGATAGACCATCTCGTGCGGCAAACCGAGCTTCACGCCCAGCTCGCGCACCTCGTCCTTGAAAAGCTCGCGCAGCGGCTCGAGCAGCTTCAGATTGAGTGTCTCTGGCAGGCCGCCCACGTTGTGGTGGCTCTTGATCGTGTGCGCCGCCTTCTTGCCCTTGCCGGCGGATTCGATCACGTCCGGATAGATCGTGCCTTGCGCGAGCCACTTTGCGTCGGTCAGCTTGCCGGCCTCGGTCTGGAACACTTCGACGAATTCCGCGCCGATGATCTTGCGCTTCGCCTCCGGATCCGTGACGCCCGCGAGCTTCGATAGAAACGCTTCGCTCGCATCGACGTGAATCACCTTCACGCCGAGGTGATCGGCGAACGTCGCCATCACCTGCTCGGCCTCGTTCAGGCGGAGCAGGCCATGATCGACAAACACGCAAGTGAGCTGATCGCCGATCGCGCGATGCAAGAGCGCCGCCGCCACCGACGAATCGACGCCGCCCGACAGCCCGAGAATCACATGCTCGTTGCCGACTTGCTCACGAATATTCGCGACGGCTTCGTCGATGTAGTGGCCCATCTCCCAGTCAGCCTTCGCGCCGCAGATCTTCAGCACGAAGCGCTCGAGCATCGCGCGGCCCTGCACCGTATGCGTGACTTCCGGGTGCCATTGGATGCCGTACAAATGGCGCGACTCGTCGGCCATTGCGGCGATCGGGCACGAATCGGTCGACGCCATCAGCGAGAAGCCCGGGGGCATTTCCGTGACCTTGTCGCCGTGGCTCATCCAGACCTTGAGCATGCCGTGGCCTTCCGACGTGCGGAAATCCTCGATGCCTTCGAGGAAGCTCGTATGGCTGCGCGCGCGCACTTCCGCGTAGCCGAACTCGCGCAGGTGGCCGCCGTCGACCTTGCCGCCGAGCTGCTCCGCCATCGTCTGCATGCCGTAGCAAATGCCGAGCACCGGCACGCCAAGTTCGAACACCGCCTGCGGCGCGCGCGGCGTATCGGTTTCGGTGACGGAGTTCGGGCCGCCCGACAGGATCACGCCCTTCGGCGCGAACTCCCGGATGAACGCATCGTCGACGTCGTACGGATGGATTTCGGAATAGACGTGCGCTTCGCGAATGCGGCGCGCGATCAGTTGGGTGACTTGCGAACCGAAGTCGAGGATCAGGATCTTGTCATGCATGGCAGCGGACGATAGTGGTAGTGAACGGATACAAAAAGCAGCGCCTCGCGCGCTGCAAAGAAGCCGGTTTCCAAGGGCGCGGCAACGTTGATACGAGCCTTGTGCGGCGCCCTGTCGGCGGCGGCGGACGGGTACGAAGTGCCGAACAGGCAGGCGTTATCGTCGATACGAGCCGGCGATGAGGCCGCCCGCGCGTCAGCCATGAAACGGCGGCCGCGGACTGCCCGGCAAATCGGCAGCGTCATCGCGCGCCGCGTCGCGCGCGGCCTTCTCGCTCGCACTCAGCGGCGGCGGCGGCGCGGCGTTGCCCGTCGCGGGCGTGCCCTCCGCCGGCGTGCCGAACCGGTAGCGCACCGCCGGTTCAGCGGCGCGCGCGGCAGGCACGGCTTCCGGCGCGGCAGTCTGTTGGGGCGTGGGACTCAGCGACGGCTCGGCCGCGCGCGCCGCCTCGGCGCGCGAAGGCGCAGCCCCCTGTTCCGCGTACGCTTTCGCAGCCACCTTCGCCGTCCTTTCGCCACGCCGCACCGAGCGAGCCAGACGCACGCCACCCATCCCGATGATCAGCAAGGCGACGCCGCCCAGCGCGTTGAAGAGCGCGCCATATCCCGGCGACAGCGACATGCCGAATGCGATCAGCCAAACGAGGATCAGTACGCCCGCAAGCCAGGTGATATGCCCGATGACGCGAGCGACCGCCGTCGTCATCGCCCCATTGATCACGCCCTGAAACGCCAGCGACGCGAGCCCGAACAGCGCGAGACCCAGCAATTGCCCAGCCATGGCCGGCTCGATGACGGCCAGTTGCAGCGCACGGTGCAGCGATGTCCACGGAGTCGCCAGATACAGCAAACCGACGAGCAGGTACAGCAGCGTGTAGACGACGAGCACAGCGCGCAGCAATGGTTTCATCGGCGATTAGTCCTGGTGGTAGTTCGGGGCTTCCTTCGTGATCTGCACGTCGTGCACGTGCGACTCGCGCATGCCTGCCGCGGTGATTTCGACGAACTGCGCCTTGTCGTGCAGCTCGGCGATCGTGCGGCAGCCGCAGTAGCCCATGCTCGCGCGCACGCCGCCGATCAGCTGGAACAGGATCGCGTTGACCGAGCCCTTGTAAGCGACGCGGCCTTCGATGCCTTCCGGCACGAGCTTGTCGATGTTTGCCGAGTTGTCCTGGAAGTAGCGGTCCGCCGCGCCGTCCTTCATCGCGCCGACCGAGCCCATGCCGCGGTACGACTTGTACTGCCGGCCTTGGTAGAGGAACACGTCACCCGGCGATTCTTCGGTGCCCGCGAACATGCTGCCCATCATCACGGCATTCGCGCCTGCAGCGAGCGCCTTGCTGACGTCGCCCGAGAAGCGCACGCCGCCGTCGGCGATCGCCGGCACGCCCGTGCCGCGCAGCGCTTCGGCCACATTCGCGATCGCGCTGATCTGCGGCACGCCCACGCCCGCGACGATCCGCGTCGTGCAGATCGAGCCCGGGCCGATGCCGACCTTCACGGCGTCCGCGCCGTACTCGACGAGCGCGCGGGCCGCATCGGCGGTCGCGATGTTGCCGCCGATCACTTCGACTTGCGGGAAGTTCTTCTTGACCCAGCGCACGCGCTCGAGCACGCCCTTGCTGTGACCGTGCGCGGTATCGACGACGATCACGTCGACGCCCGCCTGCACGAGCAGCGACACGCGCTCTTCGTTATCCTCGCCGACGCCGACCGCCGCGCCCACGCGCAGCTTGCCGTCTGCGTCCTTGCAGGCGTCCGGGTATTCGGTCTGCTTGAAGATGTCCTTCACGGTCATCAGGCCGCGCAGCTCGAACGCGTCGTTGATGACGAGCACGCGCTCGAGGCGGTGGCTATGCATGAGGGCCTTCGCTTCGGCGAGCGGCGTGCCTTCCTTGACCGTGACGAGCCGCTCGCGCGGCGTCATGATCGTTCGCACCGGTTCGTCGAGACGCGTTTCGAAGCGCAGGTCGCGGTTCGTGACGATACCGATCAGCTGCGCGCCTTCCACGACCGGGAAGCCCGAAATGCCATGCTGCTGCGACAGCGCGATCACGTCGCGCACCTTCATCTGCGGCGGCACCGTGATCGGATCGCGCACCACGCCCGATTCGAAGCGCTTCACCTTCGCGACTTCGCGAGCCTGCTCGGCCGGCGTGAGGTTCTTGTGGACGATGCCGACCCCACCTTGCTGCGCCATCGCGATCGCGAGACGGCCTTCGGTGACGGTGTCCATGGCGGCGGACACGAGCGGCATGTTCAGGGAGATATTGCGGGTCAGCTGGGTCTTGAGGCTGGTGTCGCGCGGCAGAACATCGGAGAAGGCCGGGACGAGGAGCACGTCATCGAACGTGAGTGCTTTTTGGATCAGACGCATGGCAAATCCTATAGGCGCAAAATCGAATTATACGCGATACCACCCTGGTTTTCACTGAGCGAACAGCGAGTTAGCGAATTTCTTGCCGTTTCGCGCACGGTCGAACCGCAAGAATTTCGGATTCGCTTTCGACTGATGTTCGAACGGATTTCGTTTGACCGGATAGCGCCCCGAAAGCGCACGAGAGCCGTCCGTGAACGCGTTTCCGGCGCTTCCGGGCAAGAATAAAAACTCTAGAAAATCCGCGGCGCACACGTCGCCGGCTGCCGCTCGATTGCAGGATCGAACAAGACACTCTTGCAAATGCCGCGTAATCTGCGCGCCTGTTCGGACAATCGTTGGAGTGGCAAAGCATGCAGCGCGGTGTGGCATACGGGATGATGGCGGGGGCGTTATGGGGCATGGTGTTTCTCGTGCCCAGGCTGCTGCCCGATTTTTCGCCGTTCCTGCTGAGCGCGGGCCGCTACATGATGTACGGCATCGTGTCGCTCGCCGCGGCGCTGCCGATGGCGCGGCGCCTCGCCGCCAAGCTCACGCGCGAGGATCTCGGCGCGCTCGTGAAGCTCGCGATCGTCGGCAACGTCGGCTACTACATCCTGCTCACGACCGCCGTGCACCTCGTCGGCATTGCGCCGGCGTCGCTGATCGTCGGCGTGCTGCCGGTCACCGTCACGCTGGTCGGCCGGCGCGATCACGGCGCCGTACCGCTCTCGAAGCTGGCGTGGCCGCTCGCGTTGGTCGTCGGCGGGATCGCCTGCATCAACGTCGACGTATTCGCCGGCGACCCCGCGCACCCCGTCAGCATGCTGAACCGCCTGCTGGGCGTGCTCTGCGCGCTCGGCGCGCTTGCGAGCTGGACCTGGTTTGCCGTCGAGAACGCCCGCTATCTTCAGCGCAATCACCATTTCGACGGCAACGAGTGGTCGGTCCTGTGGGGCGTCGTCACGGGGCTCCTCGGCGCCGCGCTTTGGCTCGGAACAGCGGTATTTCCGGCTGGCGTCGTGCAGACGCCGGTCACCGGCGAGCGCTGGCAGCTCTTCTGGGGGCTGAATCTCGCGCTCGCAATCGGCGCTTCGTGGCTCGGCAACGGGCTCTGGAACGCGGCGTCCAAACGCTTGCCGCTCACGCTCTCGGGGCAGATGATCGTATTCGAGACGCTCTTTGCTCTGCTCTACGGCTTTCTGTACGACCACCGCACGCCGCGCCCGCTGGAAATCGCAGCCATCGCGCTGCTGCTCGCGGGCGTGCTGTGGTCAGTGCGCCAGCACGGCAGCGACCGACCGACGGAGCCGCCGCTCGAAGAGCGCGCGCAGGCGTCCGTGCATTGAGTTCGCGTCAGCGCGAATCCTTCGACAGCCACTTGCGCCCTTCAATCGACCCTTCGCGGCGCGTCTTGTCGACTCGCCGCTGGCGCGCCATCTTCGGATCGACGATCAGCGGACGATAAATCTCGACACGGTCATGATCGGCAAGCGGTGCATCGAGCGGCTTGACCTTGCCGTAGATGCCGACTTTCTGCTTCGACAGATCGATCTCGGGGTGCTTGCGCAGGATGCCGCTGGCGTCGATCGCCTGCTGCACGGTGGCGCCGGCGGGCACATCGATAGCGATCAACGTCTGCGCATCGGGCAGCGCGTAGCAGACTTCAACCGAAAACGTCGCGCTCATGGCTTGCCGTACCGCTGGTCCGCGCGCTTCACGAACGATTCGACGAACGTGTTCGCGATATGGTTGAACACCGGCCCGATGATCTTCTCGAGAATCACGCTCGCAAACTCGTAGTGCAGCGCGAACTCGATCTTGCAGGCGTCCGCGCGCAGCGCCGTGAAGCGCCAGTAGCCGGTGAACTTGCGAAACGGACCGTCGGCGAAATCCATGTCGATGCGTGTCGGCCGCTCCTGGGTGTTGTGAGTCGCGAAGTGCTGCTTGATGCCCTTGAAATTGATGTCGATCTTCGCTTCCATGCCGTTTTCATCCTGGCGGCGAATCTCGACGCCGCCGCACCACGGCAGAAAATTGGGGTAATCGGCGACGTCGGTGACGAGATCGAACATCTGTTCCGCCGAATGGCGAATCAACACGGTTTTCTGGACATCTGCCATAGAATGCACAACGCGCGGCGAGGGTATGGAGGAGCACGGCGGCTTTCGCTTTCATTGCGCCGCTTTGCTAAAATCGTGATTTTAAACGAGTTGGGCACTTTCCATTCATGAGCATCATCGACAACAGAAAGGCATTCTTCGATTACTTCATCGAAGAGCGCTACGAGGCAGGGCTCGTGCTCGAAGGATGGGAGGTCAAGGCGCTGCGCGCCGGACGCGGCCAGATCAAGGAAGGCTACGTGATCGTGCGCGACGCCGAGATCTTCCTGATCGGCACGCACATCAGCCCGCTGCCCGAAGCGTCGACGCACATCCATCCGGATCCGGTCCGCACGCGCAAGCTGCTGCTGCACGCGGAAGAGATCAAGAAGCTGATCGGCAAGGTCGAGCAGCGCGGCTATACGCTCGTGCCGCTGAACTTTCACTACAAGGACGGCCGCGTGAAATGCGAAATCGGCCTCGCGAAAGGCAAGAAGATGCACGACAAACGCGAGACCGAGAAGAAGCGCGATTGGGAGCGCGAGAAAGCGCGGATCATGCGCTCGGCGACTTAGGCAACGTCAGAGGCGCGCCTCGGCGTAGCGCCCAAGGGCGACGCCGCGCGCCCCAATCCGCCCCAATCGGCACGCGCCGGATCAGCGCACCTCGTTCATCGAAGCGCCCTTACCGCTTTTCACGATCGTCAGCGCCGACGCGATCATCGAACTCATATCCGACATGTTGCCCGGCACGATCAGCGTGTTGCCGGTCTTCGCCAAATTGCCGAACGCGTTCACATACTGCTCGGCGACCTTCAAGTTCACCGCATCCCATCCGCCTTGCGACTGAATCGCCGCAGCGATCTTCTGGATCGCCTGCGCATTGGCTTCGGCCACGGCGAGAATCGCGGCGGCTTGACCTTGTGCCTGATTGATCGCCGCCTGCCGCTCACCCTCGGACTTCTGGATCGCCGCCTCGCGCCCGCCGGCCGCGATATTGATCTGCTCCTGCTTGCGCCCTTCCGACGCCGCGATCAACGCGCGCTTCTCCCGCTCGGCCGTGATCTGCGCCTGCATCGCGTGCAGGATTTCCTTGGGCGGCGTGAGGTCCTTGATCTCGTAGCGCAGCACCTTGACGCCCCAGTTCGTCGCGGCCTGGTCGAGTGCCGAGACGACGCTGTGATTGATCAGGTCGCGCTCTTCGAAGGTCTTGTCGAGCTCGAGCTTGCCGATCACCGAACGCAACGTCGTTTGCGAGAGCTGGGTGATCGCCTGCACGAAGTTGCTCGACCCATACGACGCCTTCATCGCGTCGGTCACCTGGAAGTACAGCACGCCATCCACTTGCAACTGCGTGTTGTCGCGCGTGATACAGATCTGCCCCGGCACGTCGAGCGGGATTTCCTTGAGCAGATGCTTGTACGCGACGCGATCGATGAACGGCAGCACGATGTTCAGCCCCGGTGTCAGCGTCGCGTGATACCGGCCAAGGCGTTCGAGCACCCAAGCGTGCTGCTGCGGCACGATCTTGACGGTCTGCGCCGCAATCACGACGACGATCACCAGAAACACCACCCCGACAATAGTCATGTCCATCTATTCACTCCTTTTTTAACGACTGGTACTTCGTGGTCAAGCGTGTGCCGCCTGCTTTTTTTCAGCAACGATCAGGCTGCTGCCGCGCACGGCGGCGATTTCATAGACACGCGCGTCTTCGCGTTCGCCGGGCGCAAGCTCGACATCCCATTCTGCGCCGCGATATTGGGCGCGAGCGTGCCGGTCCTGCCACGTCTCGACGGTCAGCGTCGCGCCGATGTCGAGATTCACATCGGGATTGACCGACGCGTCGCGGCGCTGCGCACGACGGCCGAAACGCGAGCGGCGCAGCAGAATGACCGCGGCGAGCGCCACCAAGGCCGCCAATCCCAGTTGCACCTCGGGGCTCGCGCCGAGCAGATGCGCCAGCGCGCCCGCGATGAACCCAAACGCGATCATCAGCAAATAGAACGTGCCGGTCAGCAACTCGGCGACGATCAACACCCCCACTGCGATCCACCAGAACAGTTCGCCCGATCTCATTGTCGTTCTCCGGTCTCATCCAAAGCCCAAAGCAAAACACCCCGGGTGTACCGGGGTGTTATAGCACGAACTCATCAGACCTTTCGTTACCTTACGAACCGATTCGAACTGCGGTTCGCCTGCACGAGCCGCAGTCCGTCGTCCGCTGCGCTTACTGCTTGTGCGATTGCGCGAGCGCCTGCCACGTATCGATGATCGTGTCCGGGTTCAGCGAGATCGACGCGATGCCTTCGTCAGTCAGCCATTGCGCGAAATCCGGATGATCCGACGGGCCTTGACCGCAGATGCCGACATACTTGTTCATGCGCCGGCACGTTTCGATCGCGCGCCTGAGCAGGAACTTGACCGCTTCGTCGCGCTCGTCGAAATCGACGGCGAGCAGCTCCATGCCCGAGTCGCGGTCGAGGCCGAGGGTCAATTGCGTGAGGTCGTTCGAACCGATCGAGAAGCCATCGAAGTGCTGCAGGAACTGCTCGGCGAGAATCGCGTTCGACGGAATCTCGCACATCATGATCAGACGCAGGCCCTTCTCGCCGCGCTTCAAGCCGAACTTCGCCAGCAGGCCCACGACGCGCTCCGCCTGCTTCACGGTACGCACGAACGGCACCATGATCTCGACGTTGTCGAGGCCCATCTCTTCACGCACGCGCTTGAGCGCCAGGCATTCCATCTCGAACGCCTGCGCGAAGTCCTCCGCGATATAGCGCGATGCGCCGCGGAAGCCGAGCATCGGATTCTCTTCGTCCGGCTCGTAGCGCGAACCGCCGATCAGCTTCTTGTACTCGTTCGACTTGAAGTCCGACAGACGCACGATCACCGGACGCGGATAGAACGCCGCCGCGATCGTCGCGATGCCTTCGGTCAGCTTGTCGACGTAGAACGCACGCGGCGACGCATGCCCGCGCGCCACGCTTTCCACTGCCTTCTTCAAGTCCGCATCGACGTTCGGGTACTCGAGAATCGCCTTCGGGTGCACGCCGATGTTGTTGTTGATGATGAACTCGAGACGCGCGAGACCGACGCCGGCGTTCGGCAGCTGTGAGAAATCGAAGGCAAGCTGCGGGTTGCCGACGTTCATCATGATCTTCACCGGCACCGGCGGCAGCTCGCCGCGCTGCACTTCGGTGACTTCCGTTTCGAGCAGGCCGTCGTAGATCTTGCCTTCGTCGCCTTCCGCGCACGACACGGTGACGAGCGAGCCGTCTTTCAGCACGTCGGTGGCATCGCCGCAACCGACCACCGCCGGCACGCCGAGCTCACGCGCGATGATCGCCGCGTGGCAGGTCCGTCCGCCGCGGTTCGTGACGATCGCCGAGGCGCGCTTCATCACCGGCTCCCAGTTCGGGTCGGTCATGTCGGCGACGAGCACGTCGCCCGGCTGCACACGTTCCATTTCCGAAGGATCGTGAATCACGCGCACGGGACCCGCGCCGATCTTCTGCCCGATTGCACGGCCCGTGGCGATCACCTGCGACTGGCCCTTGAGCTTGAAGCGCTGCTCGGCCTTGCCCGCCGCCTGGCTCTTCACGGTCTCAGGACGCGCCTGCAAAATGAAGATCTTGCCGTCGCGGCCGTCCTTGCCCCACTCGATGTCCATCGGACGCTGGTAGTGCTTCTCGATGATGACCGCGTACTTGGCGAGCTCGATCACGTCTTCGTCGGTGATCGAGAAGCGATTGCGCTGCTCGTGCGCGACGTCGACCGTCTTCACGCGGCCCGGCTCGCCCGGCTTCGTGAATTCCATCTTGATGAGCTTCGAGCCGATCGAGCGGCGAATGATCGGGTACTTGTCTTGCGCGAGCGTGGTCTTGAAGACGTAGAACTCGTCCGGATTCACCGCGCCTTGCACGACGGTTTCGCCGAGACCATAGCTCGACGTGATGAAGACGGCGTCCTTGAAGCCCGATTCCGTATCGAGCGTGAACATCACGCCGGCCGCGCCGACATCCGAGCGGACCATGCGCTGCACGCCGGCCGACAACGCCACTTCCGCGTGCGTGAAGCCCTTGTGGACACGATAGGAGATCGCGCGGTCGTTATAGAGCGACGCGAACACGTGCTTCATCCGATCGAGCACGTCTTCGATGCCGACCACGTTCAGATAGCTTTCCTGCTGGCCCGCGAACGACGCGTCAGGCAAGTCTTCCGCCGTCGCCGACGAGCGCACCGCAAACGACAGCTCTTCCGGCGAGCTGTTCTGGAGCGTGTCGAAGCCCGCGCGAATTTCCGCCTCGAGGCGCGGCTGCATCGGCGCGTCGACGATCCATTGACGAATTTCCTTGCCCGCCTCGGCGAGCGCCTTCACGTCATCGACGTCGAGCGACTCGAGACGCTTGGCAATGCGTTCGGTGAGAGTGTTGTGGTGGAGGAAATCGCGGAATGCGAGTGCCGTGGTGGCGAAGCCCGTGGGCACCCGAACTCCGGCTTCGGCGAGCTGGCTGATCATCTCGCCGAGCGACGCGTTCTTGCCGCCCACAATCTCCACATCGGTCATCCGCAACTGCTCGAACGGAACTACATACGCCTGATCCTTTGCGACGTTAACTGCGTTAGTCATACAAGCCCCTAAGTGTGAAAGAAATTCTCGGCTGTACAAGTGGGCTTGGGCGCGGGCCGCTCATAGGAAGCGACGCACCGCGCCTTGTACAACCTGTTGGAGAAGCAATCGCCGGCGCATTCGCGTTTCGGGATGCCGTCAAAATTACGGCGGAAAAGCCCGACGAAGCGGAGAATTCCTTGAGATTGGCGAAATTTCCAGCAATCTCTCCCACAACGACGCGGATTTCGATGCGATCCGCCCGCAATTGCTTATCCAACAGGTTGCCGCTATTCTACCGTGCCGACCGTTGAAGTGTGACGGTCTGATGAGAATTGCGCCTCGAAAGGCGCGCCGCCCCGCGGTTGTTCCCGCTGCTGCCCCCGCTGTGATTTTTTCGCACGTTCCGTGCCCTATTGATGCCGCCTACCGTATTCATCGTCTCCGACGGTACCGGGATCACTGCCGAGACCTTCGCGCACTCGATCCTGTCCCAGTTCGACCAGAAATTCCGCCTCGTGCGCGTGCCGTTCGTCGACTCCGCCGATAAGGCTTACGCCACGGTCGAAAAGATCGCCGAAGCCGCCCAGCTCGACGGCCGCCGGCCGATCGTGTTCACTACGCTCGTCGACAGCGCCTCGAACGCCATCGTCAAGAATTCGAACGCGCTCGTGCTCGACATCTTCCAGCAGTTCGTCGAGCCGCTCGAGCAGGAACTGGAGATGAAGTCGACGCACGCGATCGGCCGGGGCCATCAAAACGCCGATACCGACGAGTACAAGACGCGCATCGAAGCCATCAACTTCTCGCTCGCACACGACGACGGGCAATCGAACCGCAACCTCGCCGAAGCCGATGTGATCCTGATCGGCGTGTCGCGCAGCGGCAAGACGCCGACGAGCCTCTACCTCGCGATGCAGTACGGCGTGAAAGCGGCCAACTATCCGCTGATTCCGGAAGACTTCGAGCGCGCCAAGCTGCCGAGCGCGCTATACGCGCATCGCAGCAAGATGTTCGGTTTGTCGATCGATCCGCAACGGCTTTCCGAGATCCGCAACGAACGGCGGCCGGGCAGCAAGTACGCCGCGCCCGAGAACTGCCGCTACGAGATCAACGAGGCCGAGGCGATGATGCGGCGCGAAGGGATCAAGTGGCTGTCGTCGACGCACAAGTCGATCGAAGAAATCGCGACGACGATCCTGCAGGAAATCAAGCTCGATCGACCGTCGTATTGAGGGGACGGCCACCCGGCGACGGGCATCCGGGGACGGCCATTCCATCTACGAGCGCCCTGCGGCGCTCAACCCCGCACGCGCTGCTGGCGGCATTGCTCGAAGAGGCAAATGGCGGCTGCGGCCGCCACGTTCAACGACTCCATGCCGCCGGGCTGCGGAATCGTCAGGCGATGCGTGACCGTGTCGCGCCAAACCTGCGATACCCCGGCGCCTTCATTGCCGAACACCCACGCCAACGGCCCCGTCAGGTCACAATCGTAGAGCGCCTCTGCCGCGTGCGAGTCGGTGATCGCGACCGGCATCGCGAGCCGCTCGATCAGGGCATTTGCGTCGACATCCTCGTAGATTTGCAGCAGAAAGTGTGCGCCCATCCCCGAGCGCAGGACCTTCGACGACCACGCATACGCCGTCCCAGGTGCGCAAAACACGTGCGCGATACCAGCAGCGCCGGCGCTGCGCAGAATCGACCCGACATTGCCCGCATCCTGCACGCCGTCAAGCACGACGCACGAAGTCGTCACGCGCTCGGGCAACGGCGCATCGAGTTTCGGTACGAGCAGAAGCACGCCGACCCCGTTGACCACGTTCGATAGTTGTCCAAACAACATATCGGGCAGCGTGACGATGCGATGCTCGTCGATCCGGCCGACGATCGCCTGGGTTTCCGCGTGACGCAGTGCGCCATCCGTCACGATGCAGGTTTCGGGCTGCCCCGCGACATCGAGATAGGCGCTCGCCAGATGCAAGCCTTCGAGCAGCGCATGGCCGCTCTTGCGCTGCTGATGAGTCGAGCCCGCCAGCGCTTTCAAGCGCTTATAGAGCGGGTTGTCGCGCGAAGTGATGGCTTTCACGGGCAAAGGAAGAAAATAACGAGACGGACGGCAACTATCGGAGGAAACGCCAACGAGAAGCGCGTTCGCCTCAGTCAGCTAGCTTATCGCCGAATGGGTCGGAAAAAGCGGGATCGGAAAAAGCGTCATCCAGCGCGCGCTGGGCACGTACCGGCCGGTCGCCCGGCAGCGTCACACGCAGCCCGCGCTTGGCCTGCGCTTCGCGCACCGGCGCAAACGAGCGCCGATGATGCTCGCATGGGCCGTGTTCGAACAACGCCGCAAGATGCTGCGGCGTGCCGTAGCCCGCGTGCGCGTTGAAACCATACATCGGGAAATCCTGGTGCAAGTCGAGCAGCATGCGGTCGCGCGTGACTTTCGCGAGAATCGACGCCGCCGAAATGCACGACACCAAAGCGTCGCCGCCGACGATCGCCTCGCTGCGCATCGGCAAAACGGGACACCGGTTGCCGTCGATCTTGGCGAGCGTCGGCGCAATCGCCAGGCCCTCGACCGCGCGCCGCATCGCCAGCATCGTCGCGTGCAGGATATTGAGCGTATCGATCTCCTCGACGCTCGCCGAAGCCACGCAATACGCGAGCGAGCGCTCGATAATCTTCTCGTACAGCGCTTCGCGTTTCTTTGCGGAGAGCGCTTTCGAATCGTCGAGACCGCGAATCCGGCGCTTCGGATCGAGAATCACGGCCGCCGCGACCACGGGTCCGGCGAGCGGCCCGCGACCGGCTTCGTCGACGCCGCAGACGATATCCTGCGGCGAGCCGAAATCGAAACCGGGCTGCGCGGGCTCCCCCGCTGCCACGGCGGCAGCCGGTTTGCGGCGCGCTGTCTTGGTTGCCGTCATGGACGCAGCTTCCTCGATTCGATGACGCGTACGACGGCTTCGGCCGCGCGCTGCGCCGTGTTCTGCCGCAACGCGTGGTGCATCTCGGTGAAAATTTCCGTGAGCGTGCGCCGATTGGCCTCGTCGCGCAACTGGGTCAGCGTGGCATCGGCAAGCGCCTCGGGCGTCGCGAAGTGCTGCAGGATCTCCGGCACCACAAAGCGCCCCGCGAGGATGTTCGGCAGGCCGACGTAGGGCAAATAGCCCATGTGCCGCATGATCTGACCTTCAAGCCAGGGCACCTTGTACGAGATCACCATCGGCTTCTTCAGGAGCGCCGCTTCGAGCGTCACCGTGCCGCTCTTGACGAGCAGCGCATCGGCAGCGGTCATGGCGAGCTGCGCCTGACCGTCGACGATCGTCAGCGCAAGATTCGGATGGGCCTCGACGAGCGGCTGCAGCATCTCGCGGATTGCCGGCGTGGCGGCCGGCACCACGAAGCGGACACCCGGTTCGCGTGCCTGCATCAATTCCATCGCCTTGAAGAAGGTCGGGCCGATCAGCTTGATTTCGGAGCGGCGGCTGCCCGGCAGCACGGCGATGATCGGACCGCCCGCCGGCAAGCCGAGCGTGGCGCGTGCGCCGGGCACATCCGGCTCGAGCGGAATCTCGTCGGCAAGCGGGTGCCCGACATACGACGCGGATACCCCCGCCTTTTCGAGAATCGCCTTCTCGAACGGATACAGGCACAGCATGTGATCGACAGCCTTGGCGATCTTCTTGATCCGCCAGCCACGCCATGCCCAGATCGTCGGACAGTTGAAGTGGATCGTCGGAATCCCCGCTTCGCGCAACGCGGGCTCGACGCTGAAGTTGAATCCCGAAGAATCGATGCCGACGAACGCGTGCGGCGGATCCGCGAGAAGCTGATGCTTGAGTTCGCTGCGGACGCGGAGAATCTCGGGAAGACGCGTGAGCGGCTCGACGAGGCCGCGCACGGTCAGCGTATCCATCGGCCAGTGCGCATCGAACCCTTGCGCGCTCATGCGCGGGCCGCCGATGCCGAAATACTGCGTGGACGCGGGCAAACGCTCGGCGAGCCCGCCGAGCAGCGACGCCGCGAGCAAGTCGCCCGACGGCTCGCCGGCAACCAGCGCAAGCCGCAGCGGACTGGATTGCAGCGCCATCGTTTAGCGAATGATCCCGCGCTGCGACGCTTCGACGAAATCGACCAGCGCCTTGACAGGGGCATCGCCGTCGCCGCCGGCCGAGGCCAGCTCGCGCAATTGCACCTTCGCCTCTTCGAGCGACAGACTGTTCTTGTACAGCAACCGATAAGCGCTTCGCAGCGCCGAGATGGCATCGGGCGAGAAGCCGCGTCGACGCAAGCCCTCGACGTTCACGCCATGCGGCTCCGCCTTGTTGCCCGCCGCGATGACGAACGGCGGAATGTCCTGAACGAGCGCCGAAGCGCCGCCCAACATCGAATGCTCGCCGATGCGCACGAACTGATGCACACCCGACATGCCGCCGACGATCGCCCAATCTCCGATCGTCACGTGCCCGGCCATCTGCGCGTTGCTCGACAGGATCACGTGGCTGCCGATCCGGCAATCGTGACCGACATGCACGTACGCCATGATCCAGTTGTCGTCGCCGAGCGTCGTCACACCGGCGTCCTGGACCGTGCCCGTGTGTATCGTCGTGAATTCGCGAATCGTGTTGCGATCGCCGACTACGAGACGCGTCGGCTCGTCTTGATACTTCATGTCCTGCGGACGGCCGCCGACCGACGCGTAGTGACCGATCCGATTGTCGACGCCGAGCGTCGTGTGACCTTCGATCACGCTGTGCGAACCGATCGTCGTCCGCGCACCGATCGTAACGTGTGCGCCGATGACCGCGTACGGCCCGATTTCGACGTCTTCGCCGATCTCGGCGCCTGGTTCGATGATCGCGGTGGGATGAATCCTGCTCATGCGCGTTCGCCCTTCATTTCGCGTCAGTGTTCTTGACCGTGCACATCAGGTCCGCTTCGGCCGCCACGACGCCTTCCACTTCGGCGCGCGCCTTGAACTTCCAGATGCCGCGCATATAGCGTTCGAACGTCACGTGCAGTATCAGCTGATCGCCCGGCTCCACGACCCGCTTGAAGCGCGCGCCATCGATGCCGACGAAGTAGTAAAGCGTCTTCTCGGGATCATGCGGCTCTTCCGCGAACGTCAGAAGCGCCGCTGTCTGGGCGAGCGCTTCGAGGATCAGCACGCCCGGCATCACCGGGCGCTGCGGAAAGTGCCCCATGAAGTACGGTTCGTTGATCGACACATTCTTCAGCGCCTTGATGCTCTTGTGCGGTTCGAGTTCGAGCACGCGATCCACCAGCAGGATCGGATAGCGATGCGGCAAAAGCGTGAGGATCTTATGGATGTCGAGATTGATTTTTTCAGTGCTCATGGTGTTTCTGCTCACGCATTGACTGCGCGGATGATAACTGCGGATGCGAGTGCCGGCAGCTTCGTGATTGCCCGACGCCAACATGCCGCGGTGCCGGGCGCCGCCTGGCTGGCGGCACCCTGCCCGCGGCATGCCGGCGTCCGCCGCTGTTACGCTTTGCCGCGTTCCGCGGCAGCGGCTTCGAGCGCCTTGATGCGGTCTCGCAACTTGTCGAGATTGCGCATCAACGCGGCGCTCTTGTTCCAGTCGGCATGCTCGACGGCCGGGAATGCGCTCGTGTACATGCCGGGTTTCAACAACGACTTCGACACGCCTGACTTCGCCGTGACGATGACGTAATCGGCAAGCGTCACGTGACCCGCGATACCGACCGCCCCGCCGATCATGCAATGCCGCCCGATCGTGGTGCTACCCGCAATCCCGGCGCAGCCGGCGATGACGGTAAACGCACCGATCTTGCAGTTATGGCCGATCTGCACGAGGTTGTCGATCTTCACGCATTCCTCGATGATCGTATCGGCCATTGCCCCTCGGTCGATAGTCGTATTCGCCCCGATTTCCACGTCCGGCCCGATCGACACGCCGCCCACCTGCGGAATCTTGACCCAGCTTCCGGTACGCGCATCGCCCTCGCCGACGAAATCGGGGGCAAAACCGAAACCATCCGAGCCGATCACGGCGCCCGAGTGGATGATCACGCGCGGGCCGATCTTGCAGCCGTAGTACACGGAAACGTTCGGGTACAGATGCGAGCCTTCGCCGATCTGCGTGCCGCGGCCGATCATCACGTTTGCATCGAGCCGCACGTTTTCGCCGATCACGGCGCCCGCCTCCACCACGACATGGGGACCGATCACGGCACTAGGCGCGACCTTCGCGGCCGGATCGACCACTGCGCTCGGATGGACCCCCGCCGGCGCTTTCGGCGAGGCGAGATCGATGAACATTTGCGCGACCCGCGCGAAATAAGCGTAAGGATTCGGCGTGACGATGAAGTTACGCCCTTCGCGGGAGCCGAGCTTGTCCAGATCGGCCGGCGCGATCAGCACGGCGCCGGCGTTCGTCGATTCGACTTGCGACAGGTATTTGGGGTTGGCGAGGAACGCGAGCTGCTGCGGTCCTGCCTGATCGAGCGGCGCGAGGCTGCCGACTTGGTGTGCCCGGTCGCCGACCACTTCGCCGCCGAAGCGCCGGACGAGTTCTTCGAGCGTCAATGCCATGCGGGTACGACTCCTGTGGTTCAGTTCGTGGCGCCAGGGCTCGATGAGGCGCTCGTGCCCGATGCGGCGAGCGCTTTCAGCACTTGATCGGTGATGTCGATGCGCGGGCTCACATAGACCGCCTCTTGCACGATCAGGTCGTAGTGCTGCTGCTCGGCGATCTGCTTGATCACCTTGTTCGCCCTGTCGAGCACCGCTGCCAGCTCTTCGTTGCGGCGCTGGTTCAGGTCCTCGCGAAATTCGCGCTGCTTGCGCTGGAAGTCGCTGTCGAGCTGCGACAGATCGCGCTGCTTTTGCGCGCGATCGGTGGCGGACATCGCCGTGCCGTTCTTGTCGAGCGCGTCGGACATCGACTTCAGACGCTGCGCCATATCCTGCAGATCCTTGTCGCGCTTTGCGAACTCGGCCTCGAGCTTCGTTTGGGCGTTCTTCGCCGCCGCCGATTCACGCAGGATACGATCCGAATTGACCGCCGCGATGCGGGCCTCCTGGGCATGAGCAGCGCTGACGCCGAGCGCCATCGCGAGCGCGGCCGCGCACATCACACGTTTCGAAAACATACCGTTTCGCAAAGTCTTCCTCTCGATACTGTAAAGGTCTCGGTGTTTCGTCAGAATGCCGTCCCGATCTGGAATTGGAACTTCTGATACTGGTCGCCCGTGTGCTTCGTGACCGGGAAGCCCAAGCTGATCTTGAGCGGGCCGATCGGCGAAATCCACGCAAGACCAAGACCATAGCCGTAACGCAAGCCGTTCGCGCCGATACTGTTGCCCAAGTTGCCCCAGACGTTACCGCCGTCGAGGAACGTGAACACGCGCAGCGTACGGTCGTAGCCCGTGCCCGGCAGCGGGAACGTGAGTTCGATGTTGCCGACCACCATCTTCGAGCCGCCGATCGGGTCGTTCGTCGTCGCGTCGCGCGGACCCAGCGAGCTCGGCTCATAGCCGCGCACCGAACCGATACCGCCGGCGAAGTAGTTCTTGAAGATCGGGTACGGCTTGCCGGCGAGACCGTTGCCGTAGCCGCCCTGGAAGTTCAGGCCGAGCACGAAGCCGCGCGCGAACGAGTAATAGTACTGGGCCTGCAAGTCGGCCTTGTAGTACTGCGTTGCGCCGACCGGCGTGCCGTATTCGGCATTCGCCTGCGTGTAGTAGCCACGGCTCGGCACGAGCGCGCTGTCGCGCGCGTCGCGCGACCAGCCCACCGTCAGCGGAACGTTGTTCGACACGCGGCCGAATGCGTTCACGTAGTCGATATAGCTTTGCGGCGTATTCGAATCGACATCGAGGCGGTTCTGCTCGAGGCCCGTGCCGAAGTAGACAGTATCGACCTCGGAGAACGGGATACCGAACTTGAGGTCCGCGCCCGCGGTGATGATGCGGAAGCTCGACGACGTCGAGTAGTACAGCGGCTCGGTCGTGCGGTAGTAGACATCGGTGATCCGCTTGATGCCGTCCACCGTGAAATAGGGGTCGACCTGCGTGACCGTCAGCGTGCGGTACGTCTTCGCGGTGTTGATGTTCACCGCGAGACTCGTGCCGGAACCGAACACGTTGTCCTGCGACACGCCTGCCGAGAGCACCACCTTGTCGGTCGACGAGAAGCCCGCACCGAGCGTGATCGCGCCGGTCGGCTTTTCGGTGACCTTCACGTCGACGTCGACCTGGTCCTGCGTGCCTTCGACCGGCACCGTCGTCACGTCGACGTCGGTGAAGTAGCCGAGACGGTTGATACGGTCCTTCGACAGCGCGAGGCGGCTCGAATCGAACCACGAGCTTTCGAGCTGGCGCATTTCGCGGCGGACCACTTCGTCGCGCGTACGCGTGTTGCCGGTAACGTTGATGCGGCGCACGTAGACACGGCGGCTCGGATCGACTTGCAGCGTCAGCGCGACCGTGTGATGTTCCTGGTCGATCTGCGGCACCGCGTTCACGTTCGCGAACGCGTAGCCATATTCACCGAGCTTGTCGACGATGGCCTTGGTCGTCGCCTTCAACTTTTCCGCCGAGAAGCGCTGACCGGGCTTGATGGTGATGAGCTTCTGCAACTCGGCTTGGCGGTCCAGCAGATTGCCCGCGAGCTGAATGCTCGAAATCGTGTACGGCTCGCCCTCATGCAACGTCAGCGTGAGGTACATGTCCTTCTTGTCCGGCGAGATCGACACTTGCGTCGATTCGATGTTGAACTCGAGGTAGCCGCGATTCAAATAGTAGGACCGGATGTTCTCGAGGTCGCCCGTGAGCTTTTCCTTCGAGTACAGGTCGTTCTTCGTGTACCACGAGAACCAGTTCGGCGTGGACAGCTGCATTTCGTCGCGCAGCGTGCTCGTGCTGAACACCTTATTGCCGATGAAGTTGACCTGGCGGATCTTCGCGCTCGGGCCCTCGGCCACCGAGAACAGGATCGACACGCGGTTGCGGTCGACCGGCGTGACGGTCGTCGTCACTTCGGCGGCGTAGAAGCCGCGCGTCAGGTACTGGCGTTTCAGTTCCTGCTCGGCGCGATCGACGAGCGCCTTGTCGTAGTAGCGGCCCGGCGACAAGCCAACCGAATTGAGCGCCTTGTTGAGGTTGTCTTTGTCGAATTCGTGGAGGCCCGCGAAATCGATCGACGCGATGGCCGGACGCTCGACCACGTCCACGACCACGACGTTGCCTTCCGTGGCGATGCGCACGTCGCTGAAGAAGCCGGTGGCGTACAGCGCGCGGATGGCGTCTGAAGCCTTGTCGTCGGTGAAGGTGTCGCCCTTCTTGATCGGCAGATAGGCGAACACGGAACCTGGTTCGATGCGTTGCAATCCCTCGATCCGGATGTCTTGCACCACGAAAGGTGTCGTCGCGTGAGCCACCAGCCCATGCGCGGCGAGTGCCGCGGCTGCAATTGTTTTAGGAACAAAGCGATGAGGTTTGAACAACGTGCTTCCCCAGTGTTTTTAGCTGCGTCAGTCCCCGCGGCTTACTTAAAGTGCCCTTAAGGTGCCCTTAAGTGAGCCGCTCGACAATTTAAAAATGGATTAACCGAGCCAGATCGTTGAAAAGCGCAATCGCCGACAATGCGACGATGCAGACGAGGCCGGCCCTCTGCAGAACAAGCTGCCAACGTTCCGATACCGCTTTGCCGGTCGCGGCTTCAACCAAATAATATAACAGATGCCCCCCGTCCAATACCGGAATCGGTAACAAGTTCAGCACACCGAGACTGATACTGACGAGCGCGAGAAACGACAAAAACGGCGCCAATCCGAGTCGCGCGCTCTTGCCGGCGTAGTCGGCAATCGTGACGGGACCGGACAAATTCTTGAGCGACGCCTCGCCGGTGATCATCCGGCCGAACATTCGTAGCGAATACAGCGAGATGTCCCACGTGCGGCGCACGCCCAGTTCGAGACTTTCGATCGGGCCGTAACGGACGTCGACGCTCGGCACTTGCGTCGCGAGCGCCGCGCCGATGCGGCCGACGTCGGCGCCCGTATCGGGGTCGCGCCGCGTCTCGGGTACGATCGTGAGCGCTTGCAGCGGGCCTGCCGCGCCAATCGCTACATCGCTTGCCGCTCCGCTCGCCGCCCCCTCCGCGCCCTTTGCCGCGACTGCAGACGAACCGCCGCGCTCGATCTCCAGCGCAACCGTCCGGCCGGCATGCGACTTGATGAAATCGATAAACGCGGTCGCACTGTCCACACGCTTACCGTTCATTTCCCGCAGCGTGTCGCCGGGCTGCAGTCCGGCGCGCTGCGCGGCGCTGCCCGGCTCGACGCCCGCCACCGTCAACGTGCCGCCGCCGGGCTCGAAACCGAGCTTCGACATGAAGTCGTCGTCGACTTCCTTGTCCGAGATGCCACGCAGATCGACTTGATAATCGAAAGTGCCATGAGCGTTCTTCGCACGCAGCACCACGCGGCGATGATCGAACGCCGCATCGAGCAGCTTCCAGCGCAAATCGGACCACGAGCGCACGGCCTCGCCATCGCTGCCGCGTTCGTTGCGGATCGCGAGCACGGTTTCACCGCCGTCGAAGCCCGCCTTCGCCGCGACGCTCCCCGCGGGCGGGGCCGCGACGATGGCCGCTGGCTCGGTGATGCCGGTCGCGAACACGGCAGAAAACAGCGCGATCGCCAGCAGGAAGTTTGCGACCGGCCCTGCCAGCACGATCGCAATGCGCTTGCCCACGGACTGCCGGTTAAAGGCATACGGCAGGTCGGCGGCAGCAATGCCCGGCCCGGGGTCGCGCTCGTCGAGCATCTTCACGTAGCCGCCCAGCGGCAACGCGGCGATCGTCCATTCGGTGCCGGTCTTCTTGCTGACCCGTTGCCAGAGCGGCTTGCCGAAACCGATCGAAAAGCGCAGCACCTTCACGCCGCACAGGCGCGCGATGCGATAGTGCCCGTACTCGTGCACGACGACGAGCACGCCGATCGCCACGATGAACGACGCGATTTCGATCAGCAGGTTCATGTCAGTGTGCGCCGGGCCGCTTCATTTCCGCCTCACTGGACCGTGCGGTCCATCCGGCGCGCGCCGGCGAGATGGCTTTCGATAAAGACCGTGGCCGCGCGGCGCGCCGCGGCGTCCGCTTCAAGCACGTCGTCGAGGCCGCTTGGCGTGCGGTTCGGCAGCGCGTTCAGCACCGCATCGACGGTCTGCGCGATCGCCATGAAACCGATCTTGCGCGACAGGAACGCGTCGACCGCGACCTCGTTCGCCGCATTGAGCGCCGCACTCGCGACGCCGCCTTCTGCCAGCGCCTTCATGGCTAGCGCGAGGCACGGAAAGCGCGCGTAGTCGGGCTTCTCGAAACTCAGCGACGCAACCTGCACGAGGTCGAGTTGCGCGACACCGGAATCGACGCGCTCGGGGAACGCGAGCGCGTGTGCGATCGGCGTACGCATGTCGGGATTGCCGAGCTGCGCGAGCACCGAACCGTCGACGTACGACACGAGCGAATGGATCACGCTTTGCGGATGGATCAGCACCTCGATGCGCTCGCCGGGCAGACCGAAGAGCCAATGCGCTTCGATGACTTCGAGGCCCTTGTTCATCATCGTCGCCGAATCGACCGAGATCTTGCGGCCCATCACCCAGTTCGGATGTTTACAGGCTTCGTCGGGCGTGACGTCGACTAGCGTGGACGGCTCGCGCGTGCGGAACGGTCCACCCGACGCCGTCAGGATGATCTTCGAGACGCCGCCATGCGCCGAGGCTTCGCTCGGCAGACATTGGAAGATCGCGTTGTGCTCGCTGTCGACGGGCAGCAGCGTCGCGTGATGGTCGCGCACGGCGTCCATGAAGATCGCGCCGGACATCACGAGCGCCTCCTTGTTCGCGAGCAGGATGCGCTTGCCGGCGCGTGCTGCGGCCAACGTGGGCGCAAGGCCGGCAGCACCGACGATCGCCGCGACCACCGTGTCGCATTGCGCGCTTTTCGACACATCGACGAGCGCTTGCGGGCCGTACGCGACCTCGGTTTTGCAACCGGCATCGCGCAACTGCGCGGCGACGCGCGCGGCCGTCTCGGCATCGCCGACCACCGCCACTTCCGGTTGAAAACGCAAGCATTGCGCGACGAGCTTGTCGCCGTTGCGATGCGCGGTCAGCGCATAGACCGAGAAACGGTCGGGATGGCGCGCGACGACGTCGAGCGTGCTCTCGCCAATCGAGCCCGTGGAACCGAGCAGTGTCAGACGTTTTTTCATATCTCTTTCTCTAGCCGAGCAGCAGCATCGCGAGCGGCAACACCGGCAACAACGCGTCAATGCGGTCGAGAACGCCACCGTGGCCCGGCAGCAGACCGCTCGAGTCCTTCACGCCGGCCTGGCGCTTCAGCATCGATTCGAACAAATCGCCGACCACGCTGAACGCGACCAGCAGCGTCAAGGCGACAAACGCGCGCGGGGTGCCGAGGCGCGTCACCAAATCGGAATACAGCGTAGGCGCGAGCGCATGGGTGGCGACGGCCACGCCCGCGACGACGATCACCGCCAGCCAGCCGCCCGCGGCGCCTTCCCAGGTTTTGCCCGGACTGATGGCAGGCGCCAGCTTATGCTTTCCGAATGCCTTACCCGCAAAGTATGCGCCGATGTCGGCGAGCCACACCACTAATAACAGGGACAAAACAAACGGCACCCCTTCGATGCGCGCCGCCACGAGGGCGTGCCAGCACGCGACAAACACGATGATTCCCGCCAGAAACAGGAACAGGCGCCAGGCGCCATGGGCGAGCACGGGCTTGCGCATCAGCACGAACGGGCCCGCCAGCACCCAGAATACGGCCGCGGCCTGAAACAGCGGCCGAGGCGGCTTGACCCCGACGCCGAGTTTCGTACTCGCCACCAGCGCCACGGCGGCGACCAGCGCATAGACGACCGGGCCGGCGCCGTTCAGCTTGAGCAGGCGCGCCCATTCCCAAGCGGCAAAGACGAGCACGAACGCGATCAGCGCGCCGAACGCGCCGACCGGTGCGAACAGCGTCACGGGCAAGAAGACTGCCAGCAGGACGATCGCCGTGATAACACGGGTTTTTAGCATGGAAGCGAATCGGCGTTCTGCGATTGCGGTTCGAGTTGGGCGCTGGTGCGGCCGAAGCGGCGCTCGCGCCGCGCATACGAGGCAATCGCGTCGGAAAGCGCGTTCGCGTCGAAGTCAGGCCAGAAGGTCTCGGTGAAATAGAACTCGGTATAGGCGAGCTGCCAGAGCAGGAAGTTGCTGATGCGCGTCTCGCCGCCGGTGCGGATGAAGAGATCGGGCTCCGGCGCATAGGCCATCGCCAGATGCTGGGCGAACGTCTCCTCGTTGACTTCCGCCACCTGCCCCGTCTGCGCCGATTGCTCGGCGAGCCGCTTCGCGGCCTGAAGGATGTCCCAGCGGCCGCCGTAGTTCGCGGCGATCGTGAGCGTGAGACGGGTATTGCGCGCCGTCTTCGTTTCCGCGCGCCGGATCAAGTCTTGAATACGGGCATCGAACTGCGAGAGGTCGCCGACCACGCGTAGACGGATGCCGTTCGCATGCAGCTTGCCGACTTCGCGCTCGAGCGCCGTCACGAAAAGGCGCATCAGGAACGAGACTTCCTCGGTCGGACGGCGCCAGTTTTCGGAGCTGAATGCGAACAGGGTCAGATATTCGACACCCGCGCGCGCGCAGGCTTCGACAGCTGCGCGCACCGCATCGACGCCGCGCGAGTGGCCCGCCACGCGCGGCAAGCGCCGCTGCGTCGCCCAACGGCCGTTGCCGTCCATGATGATCGCGATGTGTCGCGGCACGGCCGCGACGTCAGGCACGCGAACGGTAGAACTGGTATAGGTCATGGCCGCTGGGACTGTGACTGCAAAAAAGAAGTGAGACTGAAAGTCTGAGACCGGACGGCCTCAGACCGTCATGATCTCGGCTTCCTTGCTCTGGACGAGCTTGTCGATTTCGGCAACGTACTTATCGGTGAGCTTTTGCACGTCGTCGCCGGCGCGGCGCTCGTCGTCTTCCGAGATCTCTTTATCTTTGACGAGTTTCTTGAGCTGCTCGTTCGCATCGCGGCGCAAATTGCGCACCGCCACCTTCGCCGTTTCGCCTTCGCTCTTGACGACCTTGGTCAGCTCCTTGCGGCGCTCTTCGGTCAGCGCGGGCATCGGCACGCGGATCAGGTCGCCCTGCGTCGCCGGGTTCAGGCCCAGGTCGGATTCGCGAATCGCCTTTTCGACGACCGCAACCATCTTCTTTTCCCACGGTTGCACGCCGATCGTGCGCGCGTCGACGAGGGTCAGGTTGGCCACCTGCGAGATGGGCACGGCCGAGCCGTAGTAGTCGACCTGGATATGGTCGAGCAAGCCGGTATGTGCGCGGCCCGTGCGGATTTTCGCCAGATCGTTCTTGAACGCGTCGATCGAGCGCTGCATCTTCTGCTCGGCGCCTTTTTTGATATCTGCCACACTCATTTAAACCTCCGAACCTTCATAACAGTGCAGGTCCGCCCGCGAGGAGCGGCACCCCGCCGCAACCCGCAGCGCAAACCGCGTCCTGCGAGAGTTTACACGTGGACGAGCGTGCCCTCGTCCTCACCTTGAACGATACGCTTGAGCGCGCCGGGCTTGACGATCGAAAACACGCGGATCGGCAGCTTCTGGTCGCGGCACAGCGCAAAGGCCGTCGCGTCCATCACCTGCAGATTGCGGCCGATCGCCTCGTCGAAGCTGATCGTCGAATAGCGCGTGGCCGTAGGATCTTTCTTCGGGTCTGCGGAGTATACGCCGTCGACTTTGGTGGCCTTCAGCACGACTTCCGCACCGATTTCCGACCCGCGCAGCGCGGCGGCCGTATCGGTCGTGAAGAACGGGTTCCCCGTGCCGGCCGCGAAGATCACGACCTTGCCCTCTTCGAGCTGGCGGATGGCGCGCGGACGGATGTACGGCTCCACCACCTGGTCCATGCGCAGCGCCGACTGCACGCGCGCCTCGATCCCGGCGTGGCGCATCGCGTCCTGCAATGCGAGCGCGTTCATCATCGTCGCGAGCATCCCCATGTAGTCGGCCGTCGCGCGGTCCATGCCGGCCGCGCCGCCCGCCACACCACGGAAAATGTTGCCGCCGCCGATCACGACCGCGAGCTGGGTGCCCAGCCGGACGACTTCCGCAACGTCTGCCACCATTCTTTCGATCGTCGCGCGATTGATACCAAAGGCATCGTCGCCCATCAGAGCTTCGCCGGAGAGTTTGAGAAGAACGCGTTTATAGGCAGTGGGCATAGAGGTATCCGATCGCGCCGAAGAGGATGACAACAACGTAGAACTGTAGGGGTGAAATGCTGGTTCGGGCAAGCGTCGCCAAATTCACCGAATCGCACTTGTGCGGCGGGCTCGGCGACGGCCAGGCAGGTATGAATCGGGCTGACCCGTCAGGCCCGGCGGCGCTTCCCGGCCGCGGCGGATGTTTTCACCCGCCGCGGGTACGACGTACTGCGCTTGCTTACGACTGCTTCGCTGCGGCAACTTGCGCGGCCACTTCGGCGGCGAAGTCGTCTTGACGCTTCTCGATGCCTTCGCCGACGACGAAGAGCACGAACTTCTGGACCGTCGTACCGGCGGCCTTCAGCATCTGCTCGATCGTCTGCTTGTCGTTCTTCACGAACGGCTGGTTCAAGAGCGACACTTCCTTCAGGTACTTCTGCACGCTGCCGTCGACCATCTTCGCGATGATTTCAGCGGGCTTGCCCGATTCGGCGGCCTTCTGCTCGGCGATGCTGCGCTCCTTGGCGATCAGCTCGGCCGGCACGTCGTCGGACGACAGCGAGACCGGCTTCATCGCGGCGATGTGCATGGCCACGTCCTTGCCGACTTGCTCGTCCGCGCCCGTGTACTCGACGAGCACGCCGATGCGCGTGCCGTGCAGGTAAGCGGCGACCTTGTTCGTCGTTTCGAAGCGCTCGAAACGGCGGATCGACAGGTTTTCGCCGATCTTGCCGACGAGCGCGAGGCGCACGGCGTCGACCGTCGAGCCTTCGAGCGGCAGCGCCGACAGCGCGGCCACGTCGGCCGGGTTCTGCGTGGCGATGAGTTCGGCCACGGTCTTCGCGAACGCGAGGAAATCGTCGTTCTTCGCGACGAAGTCGGTTTCGCAGTTCAGCTCGACGAGCGCGCCGGCGTTGCCGCCGATGAACGACGCGACGACGCCTTCAGCCGTCACGCGCGACGCGGCCTTGCTCGCCTTGTTGCCGAGCTTCACGCGCAGCAGCTCTTCAGCGCGCGCCAGGTCGCCTTCGGCTTCCGTCAGCGCCTTCTTGCATTCCATCATCGGCGCGTCGGTCTTCGCGCGCAGTTCTGCAACCATGCTTGCGGTAATTGCCGCCATCATCAGCTCCTTGAGTCTTGTCTGTCACACGCCGACGCGCTTTCGACGCGCACGGCAGGAATTTGTTTCCGGCATGCGTCGATTAAGACGCACTCACCGCTGTGGCCAGCCCGGACGGGCCGGCCGAAACTTAAAAAAAGGGGGCCTATGGAGAGCCCCCTTTTTTGCCGGCTGCGGGGCAGCTTTACGCTTCCCCGTTGACCTCGACGAACTCGTCGCCGTCATTGCCGCGCACAGCCTGGACCACTTCGTTCACTGCGTTCGCACGACCTTCGAGGATCGCGTCGGCCACGCCTTGCGCGTAGAGCGCAACAGCCTTGCTCGCGTCGTCGTTGCCCGGGATCACGTAGTCGATGCCTTCCGGCGAGTGGTTCGTGTCGACCACGGCGATGACCGGCACGCCGAGCTTGTTCGCTTCGGTAACGGCAATCTTGTGATAGCCGACGTCGACGACGAAGATCGCGTCAGGAATGCCGCCCATGTCCTTCACGCCGCCGATCGACTTTTGCAGCTTGGCGATTTCGCGTTCGAACAAGAGCGCTTCCTTCTTGCTCATGCGCTCGAGTTCGCCGGCTTCCACGGCCGCTTCCATGTCCTTCAGGCGCTTGATCGAAACCTTCAGCGTCTTGAAGTTGGTCAGCATGCCGCCGAGCCAGCGCGCGTTGACGTACGGCATGCCGGCGCGTTGTGCTTCCTCGGCGATCGTGTCGCGCGATTGACGCTTCGTGCCGACGAACAGGATCGTGCCGCGGTTCGCTGCCAGTTGACGCACGTACTTCAGCGCGTCGTTGTACATCGGCAGCGTCTTTTCGAGGTTGATGATGTGAATCTTGTTGCGATGACCGAAGATGAACGGGGCCATCTTGGGGTTCCAGAAGCGCGTTTGGTGACCGAAGTGGACACCGGCTTCCAGCATTTGACGCATGGTAACTGCCATGAGAATCTCCGCGAGGGTTGGGTCTTAAGCCGGCTGCCGTATCGGCCGCACCGCACCGCTTGAATCAGCGGACGCTTGATGCGGGCGACACCCTGGGTGCGCCGGCTTGCGAATGGATGCGCGATGGAGGGCCATCAAACCCCACGAGGCGCACCGCGATCAAGTCGCTACAAGCTTTGCCTGGGATCGCATTGCTACTACCCCATTATTCCCCACCCAGCTCATTCGAAGATTCGAAGGAATGAGAATGAGGAAAAATTAACTGCAAGACCCGATAGCGACTTAGCCAAAGAGTATAGCACGCGCGTGTTACCCCTCTCAAGCCGCGATTTGATTTGGCGCGTCGGCCGAGACTGCCGAGTACCGGTCGAACTGGAGGCCGAACCGGGGCCCGGCAAGACTCGCCGGGCTATTGGCCCGGCTGCTAAAGGCCAGCGACGGGCCTAATATGGTGCGATAATCGCGTAATTCACGCATTTCAGACCCGGACTCATGGCTATTACCCTCAAAAACGAACACGATATCGCGCAAATGCGCGTGGCTTGCCGCCTCGCCAGCGAAGTGCTCGACTACATCACGCCGTTCGTCAAGGCGGGCGTCACGACGGGCGAGCTCGACCGCCTGTGCCACAACTACATGCTCGACGTGCAGGGCACCGTGCCGGCGCCGCTCAACTACCAGCCGCCCGGCTACCCGCCGTACCCGAAGGCGACCTGCATTTCGGTCAACGACGTGATCTGCCACGGCATCCCCGGCGACAAGATCGTCAAGAACGGCGACGCGCTCAATATCGACATCACCGTCATCAAGAACGGCTACTTCGGCGACACGAGCCGGATGTTCATCGTGGGCGAAGGCTCGATCCTCGCCAAGCGCCTCGTGCAGACCACCTACGAATGCATGTGGCTCGGCATCGAGCAGGTGCGCCCGGGCGCGTTCCTCGGCGACATCGGCAACGCGATCCAGCGGCACGCGGAAGCGCAGGGCTACAGCGTCGTGCGCGAGTATTGCGGCCACGGCATCGGCACCGTGTTCCACGAAGATCCGCAGATCCTGCACTACGGGCGCCCCGGCACCGGCCTGGAATTGCAGCCCGGCATGATCTTCACGATCGAGCCGATGATCAACGCCGGGCGCCGCGAAATCCGCACGATGCCTGACCAATGGACGGTCAAGACGCGCGACCGCAGCCTTTCGGCGCAATGGGAACACACCGTGCTCGTCACCGAATCCGGCCATGAAGTGCTGACAGTGTCGGCGGGCACGCCCGCCAAGCCGCAGATCGCGGTGGCCGCGTAAGCTCGCGGCCGAGCCAGTCCGTTTATTCGTCCAACGCCAACACGCCCACTGCGCCCTATCACGCCGACACGCCGCCCATGAGCGCTCCCGCTGCCGCCCTTCCCCACGCCCTGTCGCTCAAAGCGGACTACAAAGTGGTCAAAACCGAACTGCTGGAGCGCTTCAAGACCTCGGCCAACGTCGATTCGCTGATGCGCTCGCTCGCCCGCACCACCGACGACGCCCTGCGCGGCGCTTGGGAAGCCTGCGAGCTGCCCGCGACGCTCGCGCTCCTCGCGGTCGGCGGCTACGGCCGCGGCGAGCTCGCGCCGTTTTCGGACGTCGACATCCTCGTCCTCCTGCCCGAAGACGCGCCGCCGCATATCGAGGCGCGCATCGAGCGCTTCATCGGCATGGCCTGGGACCTCGGGCTCGAACTCGGCAGCAGCGTGCGCACGGTCGCGCAGTGCATCGAGGAAGCGTCGAATGACGTAACGGTGCGCACTTCGCTGCTGGAGGCGCGGTGCATCGTCGGCAGCACGGCACTCGTCGAATCCTTCACCCTGCGCTACAACGAGACGCTCGATCCGCGCGCGTTCTTCCAGGCGAAGATGCTTGAAATGCGCCAGCGGCACGCGAAATTTCAGGACTCGCCGTACAGCCTCGAACCCAACGTCAAGGAAAGCCCGGGCGGCTTGCGCGACTTGCAGCTGATCCTCTGGATCACGCGCGCGGCGGGCTTCGGCAGCAGTTGGAAAGAGCTCGATGCACGCGGACTCATCACCGATCGCGAGGCGCGCGAGCTGCGGCGCAACGAAGGCTTCCTCAAAGCGCTGCGCGCCCATCTGCACGTGATCGCGGGGCGCCGCCAGGACATTCTGCTGTTCGATCTGCAGACCGCGGCCGCCGAGAGCTTCGGCCTCAAGGCGACGCAGACCAAGCGCGCGAGCGAACAGCTGATGCGCCGCTACTATTGGGCCGCCAAGGCCGTCACGCAGCTCGCGACGATCCTGGTCCAGAACATCGAGGCGCAACTCTTCCCGAAGACGAGCGGCATCACGCGCGTGCTGTCGGACCGCTTCGTCGAGAAGCAAGGGATGATCGAAATCGGCAGCGACGATGTGTTCGAGCGCTCGCCGAACGCGATTCTCGAAGCCTTCCTGCTATTCGAAGCGACGCCGGGCATCAAGGGCCTCTCGGCGCGCACGCTGCGCGCGCTCTACAACGCGCGCGACATCATGAACCAGCACTGGCGCCGCGATCCGGAAAACCGGCGCCTGTTCATGGAGATCATCAAGCAGCCGCACGGCATCACGCACGCGATGCGGCTCATGAACCAGACGAGCGTGCTCGGGCGCTACCTGCTCAACTTCCGGCGCATCGTCGGGCAGATGCAGCACGACCTCTACCACGTCTACACGGTCGACCAGCACATCCTGATGGTGCTGCGCAATCTGCGCCGCTTCGCGATCGCCGAGCACGCGCACGAGTATCCGTTCTGCAGCCAGCTCATCGCGAACTTCGAGCGCCCGTGGGTGCTGTACGTCGCGGCCTTGTTCCACGATATCGCGAAAGGCCGGGGCGGCGACCACTCGACGCTCGGCATGGCCGACGCGCGGCGCTTCTGCCGCGAGCACGGCATCACGGGCGACGACGGCGAGCTCGTCGTCTGGCTGGTCCAGCATCATCTGACGATGAGCCAAGTCGCGCAGAAACAGGATACGAGCGACCCCGAAGTCATCAAGCAATTCGCCGAGCTGGTCGGCACCGAGCGCCGCCTCACGGCGCTCTATCTGCTGACGGTCGCGGATATCCGCGGCACGAGCCCGAAGGTCTGGAACAACTGGAAGGGCAAGCTGCTCGAGGACCTGTACCGCACGACGCTCGCCGTGCTCGGCGGCGCTCGCCCCGATGCGCACTCCGAACTCAAGCAGCGGCAGGAGGAAGCGCTCGCGCTGCTGCGGCTCGAAACCGTGCCTGAGAACGCGCATCTCGCGCTGTGGGAGCAGCTCGACGTCGGCTATTTCCTGCGCCACGACGCCGCCGACATCGCGTGGCAGACGCGCGTGCTGTACCGCCACGTGCGCACCGAGACGGCCATCGTGCGGGCACGCCCGTCGCCGATCGGCGAGGCGCTGCAGGTGCTCGTCTACGTGAAGGACCGCTCCGACCTGTTCGCGGGCATCTGCGCCTATTTCGACCGGAACGGGCTCTCGGTGCTCGACGCGCGCGTCAGCACGACGCGCCACGGCTATGCGCTCGACAACTTCATCGTCGCGCACACCGAAGACGACGTGCACTATCGCGACATCGCCAATCTCGTCGAGCAGCAGCTCGCGGCGCGGCTCGCGGTCGAGGCGCTCTTGCCCGAGCCGTCGAAGGGGCGGCTCTCGCGGCTCTCGCGCACGTTCCCGGTCACGCCGCGCGTCGACCTGCGGGCCGACGAGCGCGGTCAGTACTACATCCTGTCCGTGTCGGCCAACGACCGGCCGGGTCTTCTTTATTCGATTGCGCGCGTGCTGGCCGAGCACCGGGTCGGCGTCCATGCGGCGCGGATCAATACGCTCGGCGAGCGCGTCGAGGACGTGTTCCTGCTGGACGGACGCGGCCTTTCGGACAACCGCCTGCAAATCCAGGTCGAAACCGAGCTGCTGCGCGCCATCGCGGTCTAACAGCCCCCATATTCGCCGCCTCGCGCCCTATCCCGCCGATGTCGTCGGGGACATGCGGAGCGGTCCAGCGTTTTGTTGAGAGAGTTTATGCGCGTCAAATTGACAGCCAAGCATCCGCGACCGGCAGCGCCGGAACGCGCCCCCGTCCGTTCCGGCAGCGCGTCGGCACGCAAACCCGTGCGGCCCGCTCGCCCGGCGGCGGCGAAGACCGATCGGCCGGCCGGACCGGCCCGCGCGCCGGCTTCCGGTCCTGCCGGCGCTGGCCGGAGCGCCGGCGACGCACGCCCGCCGCAGTCGCCCGCCAAGCGAGCCGCGCCGGCCGGAGCCACGAAGAAAGACAGCAGCACGGTGCGCTCCGGCAAGCCTGCCCGTGCTGGCGCTGAGACCAGCAAGCGCGCCTATACGGAGCGCCCGGCGCGCCGCGATGCCGCGCCCGCCGATGCCAAACGACCGCCGGCTGCGCGCGGAGAATGGAGGCGCGACGGCGAAACGCGCAGCGATAGACGCGATGAGCGTGCGCCTGCCAAGCGCCCGACGCGGGCAAACGGGGAACGCGAACGCGGCTATGCGGCATCCGAACGCCCCGCCGGAGCCCGCCGCGATACGTCCGAACGGACGCGCGGCGGTTACGGCGAGGGCCGCCCGTCCGATAAACCCCGCCAAGGCGCCGCCGGCCGCCCGGCAGGCGATTCGCCGCGCGGCGGCCTCAAAGTCGGCAGCCCGGTCAAGCGCTCATTCGTCGAGCGCGACGATCGCGCGTCCGAAACGTCGTCCAAGCGGCCGGCTGGCGAGCGGAACGCGCGCCGCGACGGCACACCATCGCGCGAGCGCGCAAACCGCGCCGGGTCGGACACTCGCGAGGACACACGCCCAAGCGCTCGCCAATACGCCGGGCGCCCGGCGCGCGCGGACGATGCGCACGGCCGCAAACCGGCCTCGGACGCACGCGCCCGCAAACCCGCTGCCAGCCCCAGCCCCGCTGCGGCCAAACGGAACGAATCGGAATCCCATGCAGAGGAAGCCGGCATGATGCGCCTCTCGAAGCGCATGTCCGAACTCGGCCTGTGCTCGCGCCGGGAGGCGGACGAATGGATCGAAAAGGGCTGGGTCCTCGTGGACGGCGAGCGGATCGATACGCTCGGCACCAAGGTCCACGCCGGACAGCACATTGAGATCGTCGCGAATGCACGCGCGGCTCAGGCCAAGCAGGTGACGATCTTGCTGCACAAGCCGGTCGGTTACGTGTCCGGCCAGGCCGAAGACGGCTATCAGCCGGCCATCACGCTGATCACGCCGGCCAACCATTGGGACGGCGATCGCTCGAACATCCCATTTTCCGCGAACCATCTGCGGCAGCTTGCGCCGGCCGGACGTCTCGACATCGATTCGACCGGCCTTCTGGTGCTGACGCAGGACGGCCGCGTCGCGAAGAATCTGATCGGCATCCACTCGCCGATCGAAAAGGAGTACTTGGTGCGCGTGGCCTACGGCGAGCGCACGACGGACATCGATCAACACTTCCCGGCGGAACTGCTGGCGAAGCTGCGGCATGGTCTGTCGCTCGACGACGTTCCGCTGCGGCCCGCCAAGGTCAGTTGGCAAAACGGCGAGCAGCTGCGATTCGTCCTGCGCGAAGGCAAGAAGCGTCAGATCCGCCGCATGTGCGAATTGGTCGGCCTGCAAGTGGTCGGCTTGAAGCGTATCCGGATGGGCCAGATTCCGCTGGGTCAGTTGCCGCAGGGACAGTGGCGCTATCTGATGCCGGACGAGGAGTTTTGATCTTCGTCCCGCGCGCGGCTTGGGCGAGCCCTTCCGCGCGGCGGAAAAGCCCGCATCGAAAATCGATGCGGGCTTTTATCGCTCGACGGCCGGCGCGCTTCAGTCGTCGCTATTCGGTTCGAGGTCGGGGAACAGGACTTCGGTGAAGCCGAACTTCGCGAAATCCGTGATCCGCATCGGATACAGCTTGCCGATCAGGTGATCGCACTCGTGCTGCACGACACGCGCATGAAACCCTTCCGCGACACGATCGATCGGGTCTCCGTACTGATCGAAGCCCTGATAGCGAATCATCGAAAAGCGGCTGACCACCCCACGCATGCCCGGGACCGACAGGCAACCCTCCCAGCCCTCCTCCATGTCCTGAGAAACCGGCGTGATGGTCGGATTGATGAGCACCGTTTCCGGCACCGACGGCGCATCGGGATAGCGTGCGTTATGCCCAAAGCCGAAGATGACGACCTGCAGATCGACGCCGATCTGCGGTGCGGCGAGACCCGCGCCGTTCGCGTCGTGCATCGTGTCGAACATGTCCTTGATGAGCACATGCAGCTCTGGCGTATCGAAATGGTCGACGGGTTGAGCGATTTGCAAAAGGCGCGGATCGCCCATTCTGAGAATTTCGCGAATCATTGGGTGTGGCCCTCCAGGAGCTTGCGCATACCATCTTCGTCGAGCACGGGGATGCCGAGTTCCTCGGCCTTCGCGAGCTTGCTGCCGGCTTCTGCGCCCGCGACCACGTAGTCGGTCTTCTTCGAAACGGAGCCGGCGACTCTCGCCCCCGCCGCCTCCAACATTTCCTTGGCTTCCTCGCGCGCGAGCGTGGGCAAGGTGCCCGTCAGCACGATGGTCTTGCCGGCGAGCACGCCTTGCGGCGCTTTCGGCGCCGGCGGCCCTTCAGTCCACGTCACTTTGCCGGGGCCGCGCAACTGCTCGATGACCGTGCGGTTGTGCTCTTCCGCGAAGAACTGATGGATCGCTTCGGCGACGATCGGGCCGACATCGTTGACCTCGAGCAGCTCTTCGACAGACGCGTTCATGATCGGATCGAGCGAGCCGAAATATTTGGCGAGATCCTTGGCCGTCGATTCGCCGACGTGCCGGATTCCGAGCGCGTAGATGAAGCGCGCGAGCGTCGTGCTCTTCGCCTCCTCGAGCGAATCGAGCAGGTTCTGCGCCGACTTGTCCGCGAAGCGGTCGAGCGCCGCGAGCGTCGAAAAGCCGAGATTGAAGAGATCCGCAGGCGTTCGCACGAGATTCTGCTCGACGAGCTGATCGATGATTTTCTCACCGAGACCGTCGATATCGAGCGCGCGGCGTTGCGCGAAGTGCCACAACGCCTGCTTGCGCTGCGCCGGGCAGAATAGGCCGCCCGTGCAGCGCGCGATCGCCTCGTCGGGCAGCCGCTCGATGCGGGAGCCGCACACCGGGCATTCGGTCGGCATCACGAATTCGTGCGCGTCTTCCGGACGCCGATCGAGTAAGGCGGAGACCACTTCCGGAATCACGTCGCCTGCGCGCCGGACGATGACGGTGTCGCCGATCCTGATGTCCTTGCGGCGCACTTCGTCTTCGTTGTGCAGCGTCGCGTTCGTGACCGTCGCGCCACCGACGAAGACCGGTTCGAGGCGCGCCACCGGCGTGATCGCGCCGGTACGGCCGACTTGCACGTCGATCGCGAGGAGCTTCGTCAGCGCTTCCTGCGCCGGGAACTTGTGGGCAAGCGCAAAGCGCGGCGCGCGCGAGACGAAGCCGAGCGCGTCTTGCTCGTCACGGCGATTCACCTTGTAGACGACGCCATCGATGTCGTACGGCAGCGACTCGCGCTTTTCGCCGACGTGGCCGAAAAACTCGAGCAATCCCTGAGCGCCTTGCACGACCGCGCGCTCCGCGCAAACCGGCAGGCCGAGTTCGCTGTACCAATCGAGCAGTTCGCTGTGCGTCGGCGGCATCTCCGTGCCTTCGAGCACGCCGATCCCGTAGGCGAAAAAGGACAAGGGCCGCTGCGCCGTGATCTTCGGATCGAGCTGGCGCAGGCTGCCGGCCGCCGCGTTGCGCGGGTTCGCGAACTCGCGCTGCTCCGCTTCCCGCTGGCGCGCGTTCAAGCGTTCGAAATCGCGCTTGAACATCAGCACTTCGCCACGCACTTCAAGCACGCGCGGAATGCGCCCGCCCTTGAGCTTGAGCGGAATCGAGCGGACCGTGCGGATGTTTTGCGTGACGTCTTCGCCCGTCGCGCCATCGCCGCGCGTCGCGGCTTGCACGAAACGGCCGTCCTCGTAGCGCAGCGAGATCGCGAGGCCGTCGAACTTGAGTTCGCAGGCGTAGTCCACCGGCGCTTTGTCGAGTGCGTCGGACACACGCTTGTCGAACGCGACGATGTCTTCGTCGGCAAAGCCGTTGTTCAGCGATAGCATCGGCATCGCATGCACCACCGGCTCGAAGCCGCTCGCGGCCTGACCGCCAACGCGCTGCGTCGGCGACTCCGGCGTGATCAGGTCGGGGTGCGCCGACTCGATTTGCTCGAGCTCCTTGAAGAGCCGGTCGTATTCCGCGTCGGGCAAATCCGGCTGATCGAGCACGTAGTACGCATGGTTCGCGCGCTCGAGCTCGGTGCGCAGCCACGCGGCGCGCTCTGCCGGCTTGTCGGGGGACGGTTCAACGGTCGTTCGTGCCATGCTGTGGCGCTATCTCGGAAAAAAATCAGACCCCAGATTATCGCAGGAAGCGTGCCCCGTCGCATCGGCCGAATGGCCAATCAACGCGAGGCGGCGCACACGCTGCAAGGCGTTTGGATAGACCGTTCGGCTAACGCATGCCTCGCTCAATTGACAGTCGTCCGGCGCAATGCGACTGTTGCGGCCACCACGACCACTTCACGCGGCACGGCGGGCTCGCAAGCGGCCGCGCTGTGTCAGACACTCGGAGGCAACCGATGCGGCGACTCCCCTTGTTTTTGCAAGCCATGCGCCTTCGAGCCATGGCCTGCTTGCTGGCCTGCGCGGCGCTCGTTGTGGCCGGCCGCGCGTTCGCGGGTGAGCAAGTCATCTCCGTGCCGGTGGCCGATGGCGCGACGATCGCCTATTTGCTGACGCAACCGGACACGAGCGCGCCGCAGTGGATACTCGTGATGTTCCCCGGCGGCGAAGGCGAGCTGCAGTTGTCGCAAAGCGCCGACGGCGCGATCCATATGCTGGAACAGGGCAATTTTCTCGTCCGCGCCCGTACGCTTTTCGCCGTCGACGGGTTCGCCACCGCGATCGTCGACGCGCCGTCCGACCAGCCAGGAGGCTACTCCGACGGGTTCAGGGCGTCGCCGCGCCATGCCCAGGACCTCGAAAAAGTCACCGCGGATCTGCACCAGCGGTTCCCGTCCGCCAAACTCGTGCTGATCGGCACGAGTCGCGGCACGATTTCATCGGCCTTCGTCGGGCGCGCGCTTCCCGATGTTTGGGATGCCGTCGTCCATACGTCGACCTTGAGCAGTCCGTCGCGCGGACAAGCGTTGCCGCTCGCCGGATTCGACTTTGGAGCGATCCGCCCGCGCCAATTGTTCGTCCATCACGAAGACGATGGGTGCTTTCTCTGCTCATATCACGCCGCCCAGCAAATCGCGTCGGGACACGACCTCATCACGGTGCACGGCGGCATGGCGCGCGGCAACCCTTGTCAGGCGAAGGGGCACCACGGTTTTTATGGCCAGGATCAAGCGGTTGTGGCTGCCATCAAGGTGTGGATCGCGGGCGGCGCGTGGCCGAAAGAAGTGGATTGAGCGCGGCCGCGCGAGAGAGGGAGCCTACTGCGCCCAATGCCCGATATCCGCACGCACCAACGAAAAGCCCGTCTTCCGACGGGCCTCGCTTCTTCGAACTCGGGGTGAAAGCCGCTCGACTTACTGGCTGAACAGCCGCCGCGTAGCCGGCGAACCGGCCGGAATCCCCGCTTCCTCGAGCTTCGCATACAAGGTCATGAGTTGCTTTTCGATCGCCAGCAACGCGGCCTCCGGCAGCGGACGCCGCTGATCGTCGACCACCCGCGCCCCGATGCGCTCCGACAGCGACTTCGCGTAGTCGCACATGAGCCTGAACGGAAGGATGTCTTCGTCGGCGACCGGCACGTCGAGGATCAGCGTGATCATCTGGCCGCCCTTGTAAGTGAGGTCATCGCGCAGAAAATTGGTGTCGCCGAACTGCAGCATGAACACCGGGCTTTGCTTCGCATCGAGCTTCACGAAGCGCGTGCCGTCACGCGACAGCAAGAGCCCGTCCTGAGACGCGACCGCTTGCACGTAATTCGCCGACCACGGCGCACCATCGGACAGCACGTTGATCGACAACTGCGCGTCGCATTGGGCCGCGAAGGCGTCGAGCTCGCGCGCCATCGACACCGTCTCGAGCATGTCGGGGAATTCGGGAGCGCCGTCGATCGCGTCCGCGAATTGCTGCACGCCGGAAACGAACTCCGAGAACTCGAGTTCGTTCAAGGGACCGCTGCGATTCGCCAACTGCGCGGCCGCGCGCAACTCTTCGTAGCGCACGCCGTTTTGCAGCAGCTCCCAACCGTTGGCGCCTTCGGGCTTGCCTTCGATATATACCGGCTTGCTGCCCGCGCGGCGCAAACGCTGCGCGAGCGGAATGATCTTTTCGCCCGCGAGCGGACCACCCAGGCGGATCGGCACGATGCAGTCGATACGGCGATCGACGATGTGCGGCGGAGCCGCCGAGATGGTCGTCGCAGCGGGCAGGATCGGCTCCTCGCGCTCATCCGCGACGGCGGGCTCGACTGCCGCCTCTTCGGGAAACCCGTTAGGCGTCGTCGATTCAGCCTGGATATCGGCTGGCGTATCGAGCGGCGCCACGCCGCCGAAACTCGGCTCTAAGCGCGCAGCGCTCTCGGCTTCCGGCGCATCCGCAAGCGACGGCTCGCGGCGTGCGCTCGCCCGCGCGGGTTCGATGAACGGCAGCTCTTCTTCGTGATCCTGGCGCGCGAGCGTCTCGGCGGCATCGGGCGGCATCGGTCTCGGCATCCTGCGGCGCACCTTCGCACCCTGCCACGCGTTGTACACGACCACGCCCCCCACCACCACGGCCCCTGCGCCGATCAACCCGAGTGTCAACTCGTCCATGCACGCTCCATCAGCAATTCTTTATGTGCGGCACGCAAGCGCTCGACATATCGCGCGGCAAAGGGCCGCTGCGACGAGCGTCGCGTGAAGCGGTTCAAACCGTATTCTGTGCAAAACCCGCGGCCGTTTCCATGTCGACGGCCACGATTCGGGACACACCTTGCTCCTGCATTGTCACACCGATCAGCTGCTGCGCCATCTCCATCGCGATCTTGTTGTGCGAAATGAACAGGAACTGTGTTTTGTCCGACATCGCACGCACAAGGTTCGCGAAACGTTCGGTGTTGGCGTCGTCGAGCGGCGCGTCCACTTCGTCGAGCAAGCAGAACGGCGCCGGATTGAGCTGGAACATCGCGAACACGAGCGCTGTCGCGGTCAGCGCCTTTTCCCCGCCCGACAGCAGGTGAATCGTCGAGTTCTTCTTGCCCGGCGGCTGCGCCATCACCTGCACGCCCGCGTCGAGGATCTCGTCGCCGGTCATGATGAGCTTCGCCTGCCCGCCGCCGAAAAGGCGCGGGAACAGCTCGCCGAAATGGCGGTTCACTTCGTCGAACGTGCCTTGCAAGAGCGTGCGCGTTTCCTGGTCGATCTTGCGGATCGCGTCTTCGAGGGTTTCGATCGCGCTCGTCAGGTCGGCCGATTGCGCATCGAGGAAGGTCTTGCGCTCGCTCGCGGCAGCCAGCTCATCGAGCGCCGCCATGTTCACCGGCCCGAGCGCGGCGATCGCGTTGTTGATGCGCGTGACTTCGCCTTGCAGGTATGACGGCTTCATGTCCGGCGTGAGCTTCGCCTGCAATTCGGCCTCGTCGACGCCGGCTGCCGTCAGCTGTTCGATGAACTGCTCGCCGTTGATGCGTGCGGCCTGCTCCTTCAGCTGCAGCTCGTTGATCCGGTCGCGCAGCGGCTGAAGCGAGCGCTCCGCGGTCAGGCGCATTTCGTCCGCCTGGCGCAGCTTCGCCGTCAAATCGTCGAGTTCGAGGCGGGCTGCGTGCAGCGCTTCTTCCTTCACAGCGCGGATTTCCAGCGCGTCCTGCAGACCCGTGTGCGCGGTTTGCTCGTTGATGGTTTCGAGTTCCGCGCGCGCGTCTTCGAGCGAGGCGGCCACGCGCTCGCTCTGCTCGTGCGCGACCTGGATGCTGCGCTTCAATTCGTCGATGCGATTCGCCATGTTGCGCACGGCGAAACGCGCGTCGGTGGCGTTGCGGTCGAAATCGCGCGACTGGCCGCGTGCGATCGTCAGCGCTTCGTCCAGCGCCTCGAACGCCAGTTGATTGTCTTCGAAGCGCGCTTGCAATTCGGCGAGCTGGCCGTCGAAGCGTTCGAAATTCGCTTCCGATTCGGCCCGCTGAGCGCGCTGCTCTTCGATCTGTGCGCCGATCTCCTCGAGCTCCTCGCGAATCTGCGTGCTGCGCTGCGTGTAACGCTCATGCGCCTGCGTGAGCTTGAGCACGTCCATCTGCAGCGCGTGCACGCGCTGCGTGGCGCGCTCGGCTTCGCCACGCACATCGGCAAGCGCTTGCGACGCCTGCGTATGCGCCGCTTCCGCGCGGATCGCGGCGGCCCTCGCCTCATCGGCGAGCAAGCCCTGCGCGCGCACTTGGCGCGTCAAGTTTTCGATTTCCTGCTGGCGTGCCAGCATGCCGGCCTGCTCGGAATCGGCCGCGTAAAGCTGCACGCCGACGCGCGTCACGAGATGCCCCGCCTTCACGACGAACATGGCGCCGTCGGGCAGTTGCGAGCGCATCGCGAGCGCCTGCGCGAGATCGTCGGCGATGAACGCCTGACCGAGCCATTCGTTCAGAACGGCGCGAATGCCGGCATCGTCGATGCGCGCGAGCGACAGCAACGGACGCAGCGTCGCGGGCGCTTCGCGCGGCACGCCGGCCGCGGGCGGCGCGTAGAAGGCGAGCTTGGCGGGTGGCGCATCGCTCGCGAATGCCTTCACCCAATCGAGGTTGGAGACTTCGAGCGCGGCAAGCCGCTCGCGCAGCACGGATTCGAGCGCCGTTTCCCAGCCGGCTTCGACGTGCAATTTCTTCCACAGACGCGGCAACGCACCGAGCTCGTGCTTGTCGAGCCACGGCTGGATCTTGCCTTCGGTCTGCACGTTTTCCTGCAGTTGCTTGAGTGCGGCAAGACGCGCTTCGAGCTGGTGAATCTGTGCGCTTTCGGCCTGCACGCGCTCCTGTGCCGCGCGGCGCTCGCCGTCGAGCCGCGGCAGCGTTTCCTGCGCATCGGCGAGGCGCGCTTGCGCGTCGTTCAGGATTTCTTCGTGCTCGGCAAGCTGCATGCGCAGCTCTTCGAGCTGCGCTTCGTCCGGCGCGTCGAGCCCGCCCGCTTCCGCTTTCAGCCGTTCATGACGCTGTTGCAATTGCTGCAGTTGCTGGTCGGCATTGCGTTGATGCGCCGCTTCGAGCTTGAGCGACTGCTCGGTCTGGGCGATCCCGCCGCGCTCGTCATTGAGCTGGTTCTGCGCGTCGCGCCAACGCGATTCGAGCGCCGGCATCGCGTCGTGCTTGGCCGCCGCTTCCTCTTCGGCCTGCACCGCCTTTTCTTCGGCGATCGCGAGCTGTTCCTCGGCGTCCTCGATGTCGCCGCGCGCCTTCTCGGCCTGCATCTGCCATTGCTCGCGCTGCGCGGCCAGCGCGGCGATCTGCGCCTGCACGCGGTTGCGCGATTCGACGATGAACTTGATCTCGGCTTCGAGGCGGCTCACTTCGGAATTCGCCTCGTAAAGCGCGCCTTGCGCGCCCTGCATGGCGTCGCTCGCCGAGTAGTGCGCCACCCGCAGCGTTTCCAGTTGCGCCTCGACTTCGCGCAGCTTGGCGGTCTGCGCTTCGAGGTCGATCTGCGCGGCGCTGATCGCGCGCTGCTGCTTCTCCTGCTCGCCCGCCGCTTCGTTTTTGCGCAACAGCCACAAGAGGCGCTGCTTTTCCTCGCCGTCGGCTTGCAGCTCCTTGAACTTGGTCGCGACGATCGCCTGCGCTTCGAGCTTCTCGAGATTCGTGCCGAGCTCGCGAACGATGTCCTCGACGCGCGTCAGGTTCTCGCGCGTATCGTGCAGGCGGTTCTCGGTCTCGCGGCGGCGCTCCTTGTACTTCGAGACGCCTGCAGCCTCCTCGAGAAACACGCGCAACTCTTCCGGCTTCGCCTCGATGATCCGCGCGATCATGCCCTGCCCGATGATCGCGTAGGCGCGAGGACCCAAGCCGGTGCCGAGGAAGATGTCCTGGATGTCGCGGCGGCGCGCCGGCAGGTTGTTGATGTAGTAGCTCGACGTGCCGTCGCGCGTCAGCACGCGCTTGACGGCGATTTCCGCATATTGGCCCCACTGGCCCGCGGCGCGGCCGTCGGCGTTGTCGAACACGAGTTCGACGCTCGCGCGGCTACCCGGTTTGCGTGCGGTCGAGCCGTTGAAGATCACGTCCTGCATCGATTCGCCGCGCAGCTCGGAGGCGCGCGATTCGCCGAGCACCCAGCGCACCGCGTCGATGATGTTGGACTTGCCGCACCCATTGGGACCGACCACGCCGACAAGCTGGCCCGGTACCTGGAAATGCGTGGGATCGACGAAAGACTTGAAGCCAGCGAGTTTGATCGAGGTCAGACGCACGGCGATATCGCTGATTGAAAAGGGAAAATGAAAACAGATCGCGGCGCTTGACCCGTTGTAGTCGCGAAAAGTGGCGAGAACTCGGGACCGGGCCGCGACGCTTAAAATTTGGGGCCGCGTTCAATCGAAATCGAAGCGCGGCCCGCGAGCAGTGGCAATCATACCATCGCGCGTTGCCCATCCTGACGCTTGGAATCGTCGCCGAGCCCCGGTTCGGCGTCGCTCCCGGCCGCCGGTTTGCCGCGATGAAGCCAGCTCGAGAGCACCGATGCGAGCACGATGCACCCGCCGCCCGCCCATTCGCGCGCGCCCGGGACTTCACCCGCGAGCAGCCACGCGGACAGCGCCGTCACGACAATCTCGAACAGCATGATGATCGACGCGCGATTGGCGGGTACCCGGGCAAGCCCGTATTGAACGAGCATGTTGTTCGATGCGAGCGCGAACCCAAGTCCGAGCACGAGCAGCGCGGCGACGCCCAAATGCGCGCCGGCGGGCGGCGCCGGCATCGCCTCGAATAGCGACGCGACCGAGCTGAAGATCGCCGCGCCGCCGAAGATCGTCGCCGTGCGCATTTCCGGCTTCATGCCGGGCAGCACGCGGCTCGCCTTGAGGATCAGCACATTGCTCATCGCGAAGCTCATGCCCGCGGCGAGCCCCGCCCATTCGGCGAGATTGCCCGGCAGCGGCAGACCGAGCTGCGGCGACCACAGCATCAGCATCGCGCCCATCAGCGACAGAGCCGCGAGCGCGGCGCCCGTCCAAGTCAGCCTTTCATGCAGAATGAAATGGGCGAAAAGCGCGGTCCAGGCGGGGGTCAGATAGAAGAGCAGCAGCACCCGCATGACCTCGCCGTGGATCGTGCCCCAGACGAAGCCGAGATTCGTCACGCCGGCGGCGAACGCCAGCGCGGGCAGCACCCAATGCCAGCGGATCGTCGCAATCGCGCGGCGCCGCACGATCAGCACGAAGCCGCAGGCCGCGGCGCTCGTCAACGCGCTCGCCGCGGTGCCGGTGACGCCGAGCGCGGCCAGCAAGCGCAACGGGTACCAGACGAAGCCCCATACCGAGGCGCCCAGCATGATCGCAAGCGTCGGCCAGCCGTTGCGAATCCGATCATTCATTCCATCCATTTCCTATGTTCGTGGCGCGTGCTCGCGCCTGACTCGACGTTCGACGTACCGAGGGGCGCATCGCATGCCGACCCGCCTCCAATGACGCCCGAACCACGCCGAAAAGCCTTTGGCGGCAAGCGCGAAGCCTGTCCGGCCACGCTATAATCTGCCGTTCATCCGCCTAGCGCCAGGGCGCCGTGTGAAAGGCGCCTCAACGTATCTACCCGCGTATCTACCCGCGTTTCTCGCCAAGCCAAGTGAACCCGCTACTCGACAGCCTCCAGCCCTATCCGTTCGAAAAGCTCCGCGTGCTCCTGAAGGACGCGACGCCGCCCGCCGGCCTGCCGCACATCAGCTTCGGCATCGGTGAGCCGAAGCATCCGACCCCGGCGCTGATCCGCGACGCGGTGGTCGCTTCGCTGAACGGCCTGTCGGCGTATCCGGCGACGATCGGCTCGGAAGCGCTGCGTCAGGCGATCGCGCAGTGGGTCACGAAGCGCTACGGGCTGCCGCCTGTCGATCCGGCCACGGAAGTGCTACCGGTTTCGGGCTCGCGCGAGGCGCTGTTCGCGCTCGCGCAGACGGTCGTCGACGGCACGCCGAGAACCGACGGCAAGAGCGCGATCGTACTCTGCCCGAACCCGTTCTACCAAATCTACGAAGGCGCCGCGCTCCTGGCGGGCGCGCAGCCCTACTTCGCGAACAGCGATCCGGCGCGCAATTTCGCGTGCGACTACAGCGCCATTCCAGAGGAGATCTGGGCGCGCACGCAACTGCTCTACGTCTGCTCGCCGGGCAACCCGACGGGGGCCGTGCTCACGCTCGACGACTGGCGCGAGCTCTTCGCCTTGTCGGACCGCTACGGCTTCGTGATTGCATCCGACGAATGCTATTCGGAGATCTATTTTGACGAAGCGAAGCCGCCGCTCGGCGGCCTCGAAGCAGCGCACAAGCTCGGACGCGGCTACGAACGGCTCGTCATGCTATCGAGCCTGTCGAAGCGCTCGAACGTGCCGGGCATGCGCTCGGGCTTCGTCGCGGGCGACGCCGCGATTCTGAAGCGGTTCCTGCTATACCGGACATACCACGGCGCGGCCTTGTCGACCGTCTACCAAGCTGCGAGCATCGCAGCCTGGAACGACGAGGCGCACGTGCGCGAGAACCGCGCAAAGTACGTGCAGAAGTTCGCCGACGTCACGCCGATGCTCGCCGAGGTGCTCGACGTGCGGCTGCCCGACGCCGCGTTCTACCTGTGGGCGAACGTCGAGCGCACGGGCCTCACGGACACCGAGTTCGCCCGGCGCCTATACGCCGACTATAATGTGACGGTTCTGCCCGGCTCCTATCTGGCGCGCACCGCGCACGACACGAACCCGGGCCGCAATTTTGTCCGCATGGCCCTCGTTGCCGACGTGAACGAGTGCATCGAAGGCGCCAGACGCATCGTCGATTTCTGCCGCGGCGTCAAAAGCTGACCCAAGCTGAGCGGCAAGGCGGACGGACGCTTACCGGCGCCCCCGCCCTTGCCAAGCAGACTCGCCACGCCGCCGTTCGCCATTCCCTCTTTCCTCAGTCTTCAACCAGAGAACTACGCATATGTCGCAACAACTTCAGCAGATCATCGATACCGCCTGGGAAAACCGCGCCGAGCTGTCGCCCAAGGCTGCTTCGACCGAGGTGCGCGATGCCGTCGCGCATGCGATCGAGCAGCTCGACAAAGGCGTGCTGCGCGTCGCCGAAAAGAAGGATGGCGAGTGGATCGTCAATCAATGGCTGAAGAAGGCCGTGCTGCTGTCGTTCCGCCTCGAAGACAACGCGCCGATGCCGGCCGGCGGCTACTCGCAGTTCTACGACAAGGTGCCGTCGAAGTTCGCGAACTACACCGCCGAAGACTTCGCGGCCGGCGGCTTTCGCGTCGTGCCGCCCGCCATCGCGCGCCGCGGCTCGTTCATCGCCAAGAACGTCGTGCTGATGCCGTCGTACACGAACATCGGCGCGTATGTCGACGAAGGCACGATGGTCGATACCTGGGCCACCGTCGGCTCGTGCGCGCAGATCGGCAAAAACGTGCACCTGTCGGGCGGCGTCGGCATCGGCGGCGTGCTGGAACCGCTGCAGGCCAACCCCGTCATCATCGAAGACAACTGCTTCATCGGCGCGCGCTCGGAAGTCGTGGAAGGCGTGATCGTCGAAGAGAACTCGGTGATTTCGATGGGCGTCTATCTCGGCCAAAGCACGAAGATTTACGACCGCGAAACGGGCGAAGTGAGTTACGGCCGCATTCCGGCAGGCTCGGTCGTCGTCGCGGGCAACCTGCCGTCGAAGGATGGCTCGCACAGCCTCTACTGCGCGGTGATCGTGAAGAAGGTCGATGCGAAGACGCGCGCCAAGGTCGGCTTGAACGAGTTGCTGCGAGGCGATTGATGAGCGCGGCGAAGACGATCGTCTACGGTATTCCGAACTGCGACACGGTCAAGAAAGCGCGCGTCTGGCTCGAAGAAAACGGCGTGCCGTTCGAGTTCCACGACTTCAAGAAGGCCGGCGTCACGGCGGCGCTCGTGAAGACGTGGCTGAAGGAGGTCTCGCTCGACGCGCTCGTGAACCGGCGCGGCACGACGTGGCGCGCGCTGCCCGACGACGTCAAGGCCGCGGCCGAAACGGAAGCGGGCGCGATCGCGCTGATGATCGAGAAGCCGTCGGTCATCAAGCGGCCAGTCGTCGTCGTGAACGGCAGCGTGAAGACGCTCGGCTTTTCCGCCGACCAGTATGCGACGCTGTTTGCGTAGTACCGCCGCGTTCGGCCGCGTAGCCTGAACCATGCAGTTGCCGGCCCGCGCGCCGGCATTTTTTTAATCTTTCGATCGATTGATCTTTCGATCGTCAGTGGTCTGAATCCATGTCCGCCACCCTTGCCCTTACCGAACAGCTGATCGCGCGCGCATCCGTCACGCCCGACGACCAGCATTGCCAACACCTGATGATCGAACGGCTCGAAGCGATCGGCTTCGAATGCGAGACGATCGAATCGCATGGCGTGACGAACCTGTGGGCCGTGAAACGTGGCACTGGCGGCACCGGCGCCGCCGACGGCGCGCGCGGCAAGCTGCTCGTCTTCGCCGGCCACACCGACGTCGTGCCGACCGGCCCGCTCGAGCAATGGTCGTCGCAGCCGTTCGTGCCGACGCACCGCGACGGCAAGCTCTACGGACGCGGCGCGGCCGACATGAAGGCGTCTCTCGCGGGCTTCATCGTCGCGAGCGAGGAGTTCGTCGCCGCGCACCCGCAGCACCGCGGCTCGATCGGCTTTCTGATCACGAGCGACGAAGAAGGTCCGGCCACCGACGGCACCGTCAAAGTCGTCGAAGCGCTCCAGAAGCGCGGCGAAACGCTCGATTACTGCATCGTCGGCGAACCGACCTCGACCGATACGCTCGGTGACGTCGTCAAGAACGGCCGGCGCGGATCGATGTCGGGCAAGCTCGTTGTCAAAGGCGTGCAAGGACACATCGCGTATCCGCATCTCGCGAAGAACCCCGTCCACCTGCTCGCGCCCGCGCTCGCCGAGCTCGTCGCCGAAAAGTGGGATGACGGCAACGAGTACTTCCCGCCCACCACTTGGCAGGTGTCGAATCTGCACAGCGGCACCGGCGCGAGCAACGTGATCCCCGGCCACGCCGATCTGCTGTTCAACTTCCGTTTCTCGACGGCAAGCACGGTCGAAGGGCTGCAAAGCCGCGTACACGCGATCCTCGACAAGCACAACCTCGATTACGACCTCACTTGGACCGTCAGCGGCCTGCCGTTCCTGACGCCGCGCGGCGAGCTGTCGAACGCGCTCGAAAAAGCGATCAAGGACGAAACCGGCGTCGCCGCCGAGCTGTCGACGACAGGCGGCACTTCCGACGGCCGCTTCATCGCCCGCATCTGCAAGCAGGTCGTCGAGTTCGGGCCGCCGAACGGCAGCATTCACAAAATCGACGAGCATATCGACGTCGCGTTCATCGAGCCGCTCAAGAACGTGTACCGGCGCGTGCTCGAACAACTGATCGCCTGATTCCCGCGGAGCCCCTTCATCATGACGACGACGCCCTTTTCCACCATCCGCGATGTGCTGCGCTACGCGGTGTCGCGCTTCAGCGAAGCTCAGCTCGCGTTCGGCCACGGCTCCGCCAACGCGTACGACGAAGCCGCGTATCTCGTGCTGCATACGCTGCACTTGCCGCTCGACACGCTCGACCCGTTTCTCGACGCGCGCCTGCTCGACACCGAGATCGACGCCGTACTGAAGGTGATCGAGCGCCGCACGACCGAGCGCATTCCGGCCGCCTACATCACGCAGGAAGCGTGGATGCACGGCTGCCGCTTTCACGTCGACGAACGCGTGATCGTGCCGCGCTCGTTCATCGGCGAGCTGCTCGAAGACGGCCTGCAGCCTTACGTGGCCGACCCGGACGAGGTCGGCGCCGTGCTCGAGTTGTGCACCGGCTCAGGGTGCCTCGCGATTCTCGCTGCGCACGCGTTTCCGAACGCGGACATCGACGCGGTCGATCTCTCGCCGCAAGCACTCGAAGTCGCGCGGATCAATGTCGGCCATTACGGGCTCGACGATCGCGTCGCGCTCTTCGAAGGCGACTTGTTCGCGCCGTTGCCCGAGCGCCGCTACGACGTGATCGTCACGAATCCGCCCTACGTCAATGCCGAATCGATGCGCGCGCTGCCCCCGGAATACCAGCACGAGCCCGAAATGGCGCTCGCGGGCGGCGAGGACGGCATGGACGTCGTGCGCCGCATCCTCAAGGAAGCGCGCAACTGGCTGACCGACGACGGCGTGCTCGTCGTCGAAATCGGCAACGAGCGCGCGAACGTCGAGGCGGCGTTCGGCGGGCTCGATCTCGTCTGGCTCTCGACAAGCGGCGGCGACGACAGCGTGTTCCTGATCCAAGCGGCCGATCTGCCGTCGTAATGCCGGGCCTGATGCCCGTTTCGCCCCTGTTCGCCGGCATGCCTTCCGAGGTGCGCCGGCTGTGGAGCATCGCCGCCGGCGCGGCGCTGGCCTACGGGATCTCGCTGCGCGACGCGCCCTATCCCGATCAGGCCATCGCCAAAGTGCTGATGTGCGGCTTTCTCGCGCTCGCGGCCGTGCATCACGCAGAGCGCCGCGAGCGCTTTTGGCTTTGTGCGGCGCTAGCCGCCTCCGGTGTCGGCGATGCGCTGCTTGCTCTGCAAGATCTGCCCATCTCGTTTGTCGGCGGGCTCGGCGCCTTCCTCGTCGCTCATCTCGCTTATTGCGCGCTGCTCGCGCCACTGCGAGGCAGAACGGCCGGATGGCGCCGCGTGACGCTGCCGCTCATGTGGGCGGCAGCGGCGGCCATGTACGCCGCTTTCTTCCCGCAATTGCACGAACTGGCGGCGCCGGTGGGCGCCTACATGCTCGTGCTGTGCCTGATGGCGAGCTTGGCGCTTGCCGCGCAACTGCCGAGCGCAGCCACCGCGCTCGGCGGGCTCGTGTTCGTCGCGTCCGACGCGATGATCGGCATCGACCGCTTCCTCGAACCCTTCAGCGGCAGCACGTTCGCGATCTGGTTCGCGTATGCGGCGGCGCAACTGCTGATCACGGCGGGCGTTCTGTCGCGCCATTGAGGCTGGCGAGCTTACGAGCCCGGCCGCGGTGTGCTCGGGAAAATCGCAGCGCGGCTATGTGCACCCCACGGCGACCGTGCCCTTATTCCCCAGCTTCGGTAAGATGCTCAAGGACGGTACGCTTACCGCCCCTTCGGTCACTCTTGGAATTCCGCAGTCCTTCACGTCTCATGCAATACGACTGGCTACATCTCGGCAGTCTCATCGTCATCGCTCACGTGCTAGGCGTGATCGCGGCTTGCCACGCCATTCTCAACACCCGCACGTCGCAGGGGGCGATTGCCTGGGCGGTGTCGCTGACGGCGATGCCCTACTTCACGCTGATTCCTTACCTCTTCCTCGGGCGCAGCAAATTCGAGGGCTATGTCGATGCGCGCCGGCTCGAAAACGAACTGCTCCGCACCCGCGCGCACCCGCCTGTCTGGGATATGAACCCGGCGTCGGGCGGCCGGGCCACCGAAGAATTCGGCGAAGCGGTCGTCCGCTCGCTCACGAAACTCGGCGGCATGCCGTTCCTGCCCGGCAACTCGGTGCGTACGCTCGTGAACGGCGACGCGACCTTTGCCGCGATTCTCGATGCGATCGAAAGTGCGCAGCATTACGTGCTCGTGCAGTTCTTCATCGTTCGCGACGACGAACTCGGCCAAATGCTCAAGGAGCTGCTGCTCGCCAAGGCCGCGCAAGGCGTGCGCATCCACTTCCTCTACGACAGCATCGGCAGTTTCGATCTCCCGCACGGCTATGTGTCGGCGTTGCTCGCGGGCGGCGTGGACATCCATCCGTTCGCGACGAACCGCCGGTTCGTCAACCGCTTTCAGCTCAACTTCCGCAACCACCGCAAGATCGTCGTCGTCGACGGCCTGCGCGCGTTCGTCGGCGGGCACAACGTCGGCGTCGAATATCTGGGCGGCAATCCGCGCCTGTCGCCGTGGCGCGATACGCACATCGAGATGCGCGGGCCGATCGTGCAAAGCGTCCAATTCGTGTTCATCGAAGACTGGCACTGGGCGACCCAGCAACTGCCGCACTTCGATCCGCCGCCGGCAGAGCCCTCGGCCGACGACATGCATTGCCTGGTGATGGCGACCGGCCCCGCCGACAAGCAGGAAACCGGCTCGCTCTTCTTCGTCGAGGCGATCAACGCGGCGCGCGAACGCGTGTGGATCACGACGCCCTATCTCGTGCCCGATGAAGCCGTGTTCTCGGCGTTGACGCTGGCCGTCATGCGCGGCGTCGACGTGCGTATCCTGATTCCGAGCCGGCGCGATCACTACGTGGTGTTCGAGGCGTCGAAACTGTACGCATACGAGCTGATCCGCGCCGGAGTGCGCATATTCCGTTACCGCCCCGGCTTCCTGCATCAGAAAGTGGTGCTGATCGACAGCGTTGCAGCGGCCATCGGCAGCGCGAACCTCGATAACCGCTCGTTCCGCCTGAACTTCGAGATCATGGTGCTGACGATCGACCGCGCGTTTGCCGATGAAGTCGAAAAGATGCTGGAGCGCGATTTCGCCGAGGCCTTCGAAGTGGACCGCAGCGAATACCGCAAAGCGCCTGCGTTGCGCCGCGTGACCATGCACGTGGCCCGGCTCTTTTCGCCGATTCTCTAGGGCCTGTTCACGCTACAGTAGCGCTTCGATATCCTTCTCGATCTCCTCCGGCTTCGTCTTGGGCGCGTAGCGCTTCACGATGCCCCCTTTGCGATCCACGAGAAACTTCGTGAAATTCCACTTGATCGCCTTGAGACCGAGGAACCCCGGCGCCTCGCCGGTCAAATAGCGATAGAGCGGATGCGCGTTCGGCCCTTTGACGTCGATCTTGTCGAACATCGGAAACGTCACGCCGAAGTTCTTCTCGCAGAAGGTGCCGATTTGCGCCGCGTCGCCCGGCTCCTGCTTGCCGAATTGATTGCACGGAAAGCCGAGCACTTCGAAGCCGCGCGCCGCGTATTGCTGATGCAGCTTTTGCAGCCCGGCGTACTGCGGCGTGAACCCGCATTCGCTCGCCGTGTTGACGATCAGCAGCACCTTGTCGCGATAGCAGTCGAGCCCGATCGATTCGCCGCCGAGCCTGCGAGCGGTGAACTGGTAGATATCTCCCATACGCCCCTCCCGAAAAAAACAGCAGTCTATGCGAAAAGGCGGCGACTGGGACTCGGCCGAACGGCCAATGCCTAACCAGAGCGCCACAGTCTAAAATAGCGCTTTTCGCAAGCCCCCCTTCTGCCGTGATCCGTTTCAATCAGTTCAGCCTCGCGCGCGGCACCAAGCCGCTTTTCGACGCGACTTCGTTTGCGCTCAATCCCGGCGAGAAAGCCGGTCTGGTCGGCGCGAACGGCGCCGGCAAATCGACGCTGTTCGCGGTCCTGCGCGGCGAGCTCCACGCCGACGCGGGCGATTTTTCGATGCCGCCGTCGTGGCAGATCGCGCACGTCGCGCAGGAAACGCCCGCCGTCGACAAAACCGCGCTCGACTATACGCTCGACGGCGATGCCGCGCTGCGCGCGATCGAAGCGCGCATCGCTTCGGCTTCGGCGGCCCATGACGGCGCCGCCGAAGCCGAAGCGCACGCTGCGTTCGCCGACGCCGACGGTTACACGGCGCCCGCGCGCGCCGAAGCGCTGCTGCTCGGCCTCGGCTTCACGCTCGAACAGACGCGTGAGAGCGTCGCGAGCTTTTCGGGCGGCTGGCGCATGCGCCTGAATCTCGCGCAAGCCCTGATGTGCCGGTCCGACTTGCTGCTGCTCGACGAACCCACCAACCACTTGGATCTCGATGCCATCGTCTGGCTCGAAGACTGGCTGCACCGCTATCCCGGCACGCTCGTCGTGATCTCGCACGACCGCGAATTCCTCGATTCGGTGTGCAACGTCACGCTGCATCTCGAGAACCTTCAAGTGAAGCGCTACGGCGGCAACTATTCGCAGTTCGAGGTCCTGCGCGCCCAGCAGCTCGCGCTGCAGCAAAGCGCTTACCAGAAACAACAGAAGACGATCGAGCATCTGCATAGCTTCATCAATCGATTCAAGGCGAAGGCGACCAAGGCGCGGCAGGCCCAGAGCCGGATGAAGGCGCTCGAAAAGATGGAACTGATTGCGCCGGCGCACATCGCCTCGCCGTTCACGTTCGAATTCCGGACACCCGACGCCGCGCCGAACCCAATGATGGTGATGGAGGACGTGCGCTGCGGCTATCACACGGAAGACGGCACGGGCGAGATTCCGATCGTCGAGGGCGTCGCGCTGTCGATCCAGAACGGGCAGCGCATCGGCCTTCTCGGCGCGAACGGCCAGGGGAAGTCGACGCTCATCAAGACGCTCGCGGGCACGCTCGCCCCGTTGTCCGGGCACACGCGCGAAGGCCGTGGGCTGCGCATCGGATACTTCGCTCAGCATCAGCTCGAAACGCTGCGCTCCGATGATTCGCCGCTTCAGCATCTCGCACGCCTTGCGCCCGATACGCGCGAGCAGGAACTGCGCGACTTCCTCGGCGGCTTCAACTTCTCCGGCGACATGGCCACAGCCGCGATCGCGCCGTTTTCGGGAGGCGAAAAAGCCCGCCTCGCGCTGGCACTGATCATCTGGCAAAAGCCGAATCTGCTGCTGCTCGACGAACCGACCAACCACCTCGACCTCGAAACGCGCCACGCGCTCACCATGGCGCTCGCGCAATTCGAGGGCACGCTGATCCTCGTATCGCACGACCGCCACCTGCTGCGCGCGACGACCGATCAGTTCATGCTGGTCGCCAAGCATCGGCTGCAGCCGTTCGATGGCGATCTCGACGACTACCGCGACTGGCTGCTGCAGCACGCAGCCGACCAGCGCGCGGCCGCGAAAGCCGCGACGAGCGCGGAGAGTGCAAACGGCAACGGCACCGCCGACTCCGCTGCCAACCGCAAGGAACAGCGCCGTCAGGAAGCCGAGACGCGCCAGAAGCTCTCGCAGCTCAAGAAGCCGCTGCAGTCGCGAATCGCGAAGATAGAAAAGGAAATGGACGCGCTGAACGCGGAAAAAGCTACACTCGATGCCTTTGTTGCCGACTCCGCGAGCTACGAGCCCGCGATGAAGGCCAAGCTGACCGATGCAATCAGACGGCAAGCAGAAGTGAGCTCGCGCCTCGAAACGCTCGAAGCCGAGTGGCTCGACGCACACGAGGAACTCGAACAAATCGGCTAGACGGCCTCACGCCGGCTTGAGCGCTCGAGCGCCCAAACGCCCAACCCGGCACCGACCAACAAGAGGTGGCACTTGACGCTTCATGCACCGCTGCAAGGCTTGCGCGTCGTCGACCTGACGCGCCTGTTGCCCGGCCCGGTCGCGACGCTGCGCCTCGCAGAGCTGGGCGCCGACGTCCTCAAAATCGAAGAGCCGGGTGCCGGCGACTATGCCCGCTCGATCATGCAAAGCACGGCCGATAAAGCCGCCGGCCAGCCGAGCACGTTCTATAAGATCGTCAACCGAGGCAAACGCGAGACACGCCTCGACTTGAAATCGGAAACCGGGCTGACGGTGCTGCGCGCGCTCGTCAGCGAGGCGGACGTGCTCGTCGAGAGCTTCCGGCCCGGCGTGATGGAACGTCTCGGGCTCGGCTATGAAACGCTCGCCGCGCTCAACCCGAAGCTCGTCTATTGCGCGATCACCGGCTACGGCTACGACAGCGCGTTCTCGCAGCGGCCGGGGCACGACCTCAACTATCTCGCCTACGCGGGTGCGCTCGATCAGATCAGGACGCGCGACGGCACGCCGGCCATTCCGAACATTCAGATCGCGGACCTGCTTGGCGGCGCGCTGACCGCCGTGACGCAGATCCTCGCCGCGCTGTGGCAGGTGGCACGCGGCGGCAGCGGCGCTTTTCTGGACGTGTCGATGGCACACGCCGTGTACGCGCACAATATCGTCGGGCGGACGGCGCTGGCAGACTCGATCAAGGAAGGCCGCAGCCATCTCGGCGCGCCGCCTGCGGCCTCCGGCCTGCTCAACGGCGGCGTGCCGTGCTACAACATCTACCGCACGGCTGACGGCCGCTGGCTCGCCGTCGGTGCGCTCGAACTCAAGTTCTGGGAAAGGCTCTGCAAGGCGCTCAACCGCGACGATTGGGCGAGCCGCCACTGGAGCCTCGGACAAGCGATCGACGGACCGGACGCCACCGCGCTGAAGCGGGAGATGGCCGACCTGTTTGCCGAGCATCCACTCGACGATTGGGTCTCGCTGCTCGAACCGCTCGACTGTTGTGTTTCCCCGGTGCTGACCACCGAGGAAGCGGCGAACCACGTGCTATTCCAGCTAGACCGCGAATAACACCACCGCGTGGTGCCGGTGCGCCGGTCGAGCCGACGCACCTGCAACCCGCCGTCGGCGTCAGCGCCGTGGCAGCGTTTGCCGAGGCGCGAGCTCGTCGTCGAACATCAGGTGCTTGCGTCCTTCGACGTGGCGTTTGATCGTCGCGATCACCTCGGCCGCGGTCACATCTTCGGCGACGACGCGCCGCGAAATTCGCCCTTCCGTATCGATCCACTCGACGATCCGGCATCCACCGCCCCAAGGCCGCGGAATCGGGTCCGATACCCGGCAACCGCGCAGGTTGTCGAGCGGGCGGGCAGCCGTCATTTCTTGAGCATGTTTCAAGGCGCCATCCTTTTACCGTGCAACACGGATTGCATGTGCGCAAAGAATAGGCAAACGCCGTGCCGCTTGGGTTACAGCAAATTTAGGGATGGTTACCCGGAATTACACTTGTAAGGACGCTGTCTTTCAACGGCGATTCTCGACCGAAACACCCGGCTATTCGAGTTCCTTGACGCGGTCGATCGCCTGCTCGATGCGCTCCACGGCGAGCACTTGCAAGCCGTCGATCGGCTGCTTCGGCGCGTTCGCCTTCGGAATCAGCGCCGCCGTGAACCCGAGCTTCGCCGCCTCCTTGAGCCGTTCCTGTCCGCGCGGCGACGGCCGGATCTCGCCGGCCAGGCCGACTTCGCCGAACACGAACAGCCCCTTGGGCAGCGGCTTGTTGCGCATCGACGAATGGATCGCGAGCAGCACCGCAAGATCGGCAGCCGGCTCGGCGATTTTCACGCCGCCCACGGCATTCAGAAACACGTCCTGATCGAAGCAGGCGATGCCCGCGTGGCGATGCAGCACGGCGAGCAGCATCGCGAGGCGGTTCTGCTCGAGCCCGACTGCCAGCCGGCGCGGATTCGGCACGTGCGCCGTATCGACGAGCGCTTGGATTTCGACGAGCAGCGGCCGCGAGCCTTCCTGTGTAACGAGCACGCATGAGCCGGGCACGATCTGCTCGTGCTGCGAAAGAAACAGCGCGGACGGATTCGCGACGCCGCGCAAGCCGCGCTCGGTCATCGCGAACACGCCGAGTTCGTTGACGGCGCCGAAGCGGTTCTTGAAAGCTCGCACGAGCCTGAACGACGAGTGCGTGTCGCCTTCGAAGTACAAGACGGTGTCGACGATGTGTTCAAGCACGCGCGGGCCGGCGAGATTCCCCTCTTTCGTGACGTGACCGACCATGATGATCGCGGTGCCCGACTGCTTGGCGATGCGCGTGAGCTGCGCCGCGCACTCGCGAACCTGTGCGACGGAGCCCGGTGCAGACGTGAGCGCTTCGGAGTAGATCGTCTGAATCGAGTCGATCACGGCGACGTCCGGGCGTTCGGTTTCGATCGCCGCCTGGATTTTTTCGAGCTGGATTTCCGCGAGCAATTGCAAATCGGCCGCTTTCGAGCCGGGTTCGAGCAATGCGAGACGCTGCGCGCGCAAGCCGATCTGCGCGGCCGATTCTTCACCGCTCACGTAAAGCGCGCGCCGCTCATTCGCCATGCCCGCGAGCGACTGCAGCAGCAACGTCGATTTGCCGATCCCCGGGTCGCCGCCGATCAGCACCACGCCGCCGGCCACGAGTCCGCCGCCCAGCACGCGGTCGAATTCGCCGATGCCGGTCGAGAAGCGCGGCACGTCGGCCGCTTCGATCTCGGCAAGCCGCTGAACCGGCGCGCTCTTCGCGAGCGACTGGAAGCGGTGTGCATTCGGGGATTCGGCGACGGTCTCGACGAGCGTGTTCCACGCGTTGCACGCGGGGCACTGTCCTTGCCACTTCGGAGCCTGCCCGCCGCATTCCGTGCAGGTGTACAACGTCTTTTGCTTCGCCACGCGCCGCCTTTGCCTTCTTCTTCGTCGTTCTGGGAGGGAGGGAGCCGCGCCGCTTATTCGGCGCGCACCGGCACGCGCGGCGCCACCGCGCACATCAGCTCGTAGCCGATGGTGCCGCAGGCGCGCGCCACGTCGTCGATCGGCAGGTTGACGCCCCACAGCTCGACGCGCGCACCCACGTTGGCCGTCGGGCACGGCGTGAGATCGACGGAGATCATGTCCATCGACACCCGGCCGACGACTCGTGTGCGCACACCGTCGACGATCACCGGCGTGCCTTCCGGCGCAACGCGCGGATAGCCATCCGCATAGCCGCACGCGACGACACCGATGCGCATCGGCGCCGACGCGGTGAAGGTCGAGCCATAGCCGACGGTGTCGCCCTTGGCGATCGTCTGCACGGCGATCAGTTCCGACGTGAGCGTCATGGCCGGCTGCAGGCCGGTGCCGTCGATAGCGGCCGTCACGCCCGAGGGCGACGCGCCGTACAGGATGATGCCGGGCCGCACCCAGTCAAAGTGCGATGACGGGTGCCAGAGCGTGGCCGCCGAATTCGCGAGACTGCGCGCTCCCGCGATCCCTTCCGCACCGCGCTCGAACGCTTCGAGCTGGTACGCGACACCGCGCTCGCTGTCGGCGTCGGAGAAGTGGGTCATCAGCGTGATCTGGCCGATGCCCGGACAGGCGCGCGCCCGCTCCCAAGCCGCGCGGAACTTCTCGGGTGCATAGCCGAGCCGGTTCATGCCGCTGTTCATCTTCAACTGGATATTGACCGGCTTCGACAGGCGCGCCATCTCCAGCATGCGCAACTGCTCGTCGCTGTGCAGCGCCGTGGTCAGGCTGTAGCGGTCGATCACGTCGATATCGGTCGGCCGGAAAAATCCCTCCAGAAGCAGGATCGGGCCCGCCCAGCCCAGCTCGCGCAGCTTCACGGCCTCTTCAAGATCCAGCAAGCCGAAGCCATCCGTGGCGCGCAGCCCCGGAAACGCCCGCGCAAGCCCGTGCCCATAGGCATTGGCCTTGACCACGGCCCAAATCTTGGAATTCGGCGCGTAACGACGGGCAACGGCGAGATTGTTGGCGAGAGCGGCGGTATGGATGGTGGCTAGGAGGGGGCGCGGCATGAGATTTTTCGTAAAGACACTTGCAAATCAGGACCTTACAGTGCGTTTTCAATGCCCGTAGAGGCCCGCTGGGGGCACCACCGAGGATACGCTAGTCCGAAAACATCTATTTTCGTGATATAAAGCCGTGCGCACAACCCATTTCGAACGGAATAAGTCCGAACGCGAAACCCGCGGGCGGGGCGGACGACCGCAGCGAGGACAGCACCGCATCAGATGAAAAAAGGTTTTTACACCATCATGGCCGCGCAGTTTTTCTCGTCGTTGGCCGACAATGCCCTTCTGATCGCTGCAATCGCACTGCTGAAAGATCTCCACGCCCCGAACTGGATGACGCCGCTGCTCAAGTTGTTTTTTGTGCTGTCGTACGTCGTGCTCGCCGCCTTCGTGGGCGCCTTCGCGGATTCCCGGCCAAAAGGCCGTGTGATGTTCGTCACCAACACGATCAAAGTGGTCGGCTGCGTGGTCATGCTGGTGGGAGCGCATCCGCTGATCGCCTATGGCATCGTCGGCTTCGGTGCCGCCGCCTATTCGCCCGCCAAATACGGCATTCTCACCGAACTCCTGCCGCCGGACCGGCTAGTCGCCGCCAACGGTTGGATCGAAGGCACGACCGTCGGCTCGATCATTCTCGGCACCGTGCTCGGCGGTGCGCTGATCAGCCCGCATATCGCCGCCCATATCCTCAAGCACAACATCCCCTACATCGAGACGCCCGCCGAAGCGGCCATGCTCTTCATCATGGGCATCTACGTCATCGCGGCGCTCTTCAATCTGCGCATTCCTGACACCGGCGCGCGCTATCCGAAGCAGCAGCACGGGCCGATCAAGCTCATCACCGATTTCGCCGATTGCTTCCAGATCCTTTGGCGCGACAAGCTCGGGCAAATTTCGCTCGCCGTCACGACGCTCTTCTGGGGCGCGGGCGCGACGCTGCAATTCATCGTGCTGAAATGGGCCGAAGTGTCGCTCGGCATGTCGCTTTCCGAAGGGGCGATCCTGCAGGCCGTGGTCGCGGTCGGCGTCGCGGCGGGCGCCATGATCGCCGCGGCCAAAGTGCCGCTCAAGCGCTCGCTTTCCGTGCTGCCGGTCGGCATCATGATGGGCATCGCCGTGATGCTGATGGCCTTCTACACGCGCGACCTGTTCCCCGCGCATTGGGGCCTCTACTTCGGCCGCATGCATGTGTCCGGATATCTGCTCGTCGCATACGTCTTCCTGATTTTTGTCGGTGGCCTGTCCGGCTTCTTCGTCGTGCCGATGAACGCGCTGCTTCAGCATCGCGGGCACGTGCTGCTGTCGGCGGGACATTCGATTGCGGTGCAGAATTTCAACGAGAACCTCTCGGTGCTCGTGATGCTGTGCCTGTATGCGGTGCTGGTCTGGCTCGACGTGCCGGTCACCGCGGTGATCGTGCTGTTCGGCACCTTCGTCTGCCTCATGATGTGGGTCGTGATGCGCCGCCATCAGGCCAATCAGCGCGCCTTCGACTCGGTCGCACTGATCGGCGAAGTCAAGCACTGAGTATGACACCCACGATTCCCAACGTGCTGACGATCGCCGGCTCCGATTCGAGCGGCGGCGCCGGCATTCAGGCCGATTTGAAAGCGTTCTCGGCGCTCGGCGCCTATGGCGCGAGCGTCATCACGGCGCTGACGGCGCAGAACACGCGCGGCGTGAGCGCGATCCATGCGCCCGAAGCTGCGTTCGTCGCGGCCCAGCTCGATGCGGTCTTCAGCGACATTCGTATCGATGCCGTGAAAATCGGCATGCTCGCCAATGCGGGAATCGTGCGCGCGGTAGCGGCAGCGCTCAGGCAGTATCGCCCGCGCTATGTCGTGCTCGACACGGTGATGATCTCAAAGAGCAATCACGCTCTGCTCGCGCCGGACGCAGTCGCCGCGCTGCGCGACGAGCTGCTGCCGCTTGCGAGCGTGTTGACGCCGAATCTGCCCGAGGCGGCGGCGCTGCTCGGCGTCGAGGCCGCCGCCGACGAGCCGGCAATGCGTCGCCAAGGCGAGGCATTGCTTAAGCTTGGCCCACAGGCCGTGTTGATGAAAGGCGGCCACCTCGCGGCGGCCGACAGCCCCGACTGGCTCGTTCAGGCGAGCGGCGCGCTGCGCTTGGGCGGGCCGCGCGTCCCGGTGAAGAATACGCATGGCACGGGCTGCACGTTGTCGTCGGCAATCGCTGCGCTGATCCCTCAGCGCGCCGATCTCGCGAGCGCGGTAACCGATGCGAAGGCATACCTGACCGGTGCGCTCGAGCACAGCGCGCGGCTTGACGTCGGCAGCGGCGTCGGGCCGGTCCATCATTTCTATCGCTGGTGGTAGCTAACCGCTGGTGGTAGCAAACGCGCGGAGGCTTATCTTGGCCGCGCCGAGACGAGCACCGACATGCCGCTCGTCAGACTCGCAGCCCCGCCACGCTCACTGCCCTGCATAAGCCAACGCCCGCTCCGGCCAATCGTTCGGCACAACGAAGCCGCGCGAGCATTCGAACCAGCAGGCGCCGCCATCGCGCGCGAAAGCCGCCACCATCGTCGGTCCGCTTTGCTGCGCCAATTGTTCGGCGAGCGCGCCGGAATCCAGCAAGCGAACTGCCGCGCCGGTGCTGTGATCGACCGGCACACGCTGCCGAGGCGCGAGCCACGCGAGACGCGGCAACACGGCCCATGCCTCGGCATGGCCGGCGGCAAAGCGCGACAGGTCGCCGCGCGCGAGCCACCAGCCGCGCGCGTGCGCCGGATGAATCTCGGCAGGCACCGGCGCCGCCGCAGCGGCCGCGTCGGCCGCATCGCGCCAACGATAAAACAGCCATCCCTTGACGAACATCTGCGCGTCCCACGGTCCGCTATGACCGAGCGACGCGAATTCCTCGCGCGCGCTCAAAGGCAATTGATGGTCGAGCAAATGCGTGAATTTGAGGTCGAAGCGATCCTGCAGATTCGGTCCGACGTAGTCCGCCATCGACGCTCGCGCGCCGCCCGCGTGCAGATAGCATTTGACGGCCAGTTCCCAATGCAGACGCTTGCCGCTCGCGGTCTCGACCAAAAAATCGCATTCACCGAGCGTGCGTCCCGCACGCCGCAACGCGACGTTGGCCGCGACGAGGCGCGCGGCCGGTCCATGCCGCAGAAAATAGCCGAGCAGACACTCGGCGTAGCGGCCAAGCCGTGTCACATGTGAAGCGCTCAGGCTCTGGTGTAGATCGTGGGCGTCCTGATCGAGCGCCAGCAGCCACGCGACCGTAGCCGACGCTTCGCCCGCCGATTCGAACGGTATGGCGAGCATCCCCGCAGGCGGTTGCGCGCACAACAAATCGGGGCTGAAGATGAGCCACGCCAAGTCCCGCACAGCGGGATCGACAAGCGAATCGAGCAGCGCATCGAGCGCGACAGCAGCATTGGCGGCCGGCTCGAGCGCTTTCATTGGGGGTTCGCCTGCGCGGCGTTTCGGTAGGTGTCGCGCGCCAGGCACAGATCCGCCCACGCCTTCGACTTGTCCGCCAAGCTGCGCAGCAGATACGCCGGATGGTACGTGACGATGACCGGCACGCCCTCGTACTGATGCACGCGTCCACGCAGCGACGAGATGCTGGAGTCCGTCTTCAAGAGACTTTGCGCCGCGAACCGGCCGAGCGCGATGATCAGTTTCGGCTTCACGAGCGCGACCTGCCGCTGCAAATACGGCTCGCAGCGCGCGACCTCGTCGGGCTCGGGATTGCGATTGCCGGGCGGGCGGCATTTGATGACGTTCGCGATATAGACATTGGTGCCGCGCGCAAGCGTGAGCGACTGCAGCATGTTGTCGAGCAGCTTGCCCGCCTGCCCAACGAACGGCTCGCCCTGCTTGTCCTCGTTTTCGCCGGGCGCTTCGCCGATCAGCATCCAATCGGCGTTCCGATCGCCGACGCCGAACACCGTATTCGTGCGCTTTTCGCACAAGCGGCAGCGCTCGCAGCCTGCGACCCGCTCGGCGAGCGCATCCCAATCGAGGCTATGGACGGGCGGCAGCCCGCGAGCCTCGGCCTCTACGCTCGGCTCGAACGCGGGCACCGGCTCGGCATCGAGCCAGGGGAAATCGTCCTCGGTGAGCGGCGGCGGCTCGTCGTCGGCGAAGGGATCCGCCTGCGGCACAGCGGCTTTCGACACCTTGAGCGCCGGCACGCTGACTTCCGTTGCCTCCGCCACCGGCTGAATCTTCGCTTCAGGCTCCATCGCGGCACGGACTGTCGTTGATTCGACCTCCGTCACATCGGCGTTTGCCGCAGCCGTCTCCGGCTTGGCGGCAGCGGACGCCGCCTCATCGTCGACCGTTGCAGCCAAACCCCGCCGCACCCACATCGGTGCGAGCCCGAATTCTTCCAGCGCGGATTCATGCAATGCCATGTGCGCCCTCCTTGGCAAACGAGAAACGCATCACGATCGCGTCCTCCCGGCTGCGGTGCCGCGCCGGATAATAATTCTTGCGCCGGCCGATCGTAACGAAACCGAAGCGCTCGTACAGATGAATCGCCCGCTGGTTCGACGGCCGGACTTCGAGCAGCAGGCCCGACAGCTTTTCATGCTGCGTGATACGCACCGCTTCGCGCAATAGGGCAAGCCCAGCGCCGCCCCCTTGCGCCTGCGGCGCGATGCACAGATTCAGCAGATGCATCTCGTCGACGACAGGCATCAGCACGCAATAGCCGATCAGCGTGCCCGTAACGTGCCGCATGCACAGCCCGAAATAGCCGTTGCGCAGCGAGTCTTCGAAATTGCCGCGCGTCCAAGGAAACTCGTAGGCGTTGCGCTCGACGAACACGACCTCGTCGAGATCGGCGTCGGTCATCGGCGACAAATAGCGATCCGCCATCAGCACGCCGCTCATCGCACGCCCTCGCCGCTTTGCGCGGCCCGGGCGGCGAGCCGCTCGGCCGTGGTTTGCGCGACCTTGTCGCGCACGTACTCGGGGGCGGCCAGCTCGGCCGGCACGGTGCGCCCGGCGCGATACGCGCGCAACGCCGCGAGCGCGATCGGCAGGGCATGCGGCAAGGCCGCGCCGTCGACAAACGCCGCGCGCGCCGCCGCACCGAGCTTCTCGCCGAACGCCGCAGCCGCATTGCCGGCTAGCGTGAATGGCACGTCGGGCGCGATCACGGTATCGGGCGTGCCTAGCGACGGCGGGACAACCACGCGCCATTCGCCCGCCTCCCACGCGTAATCGGCCCAATAGACTTCGTCCATGCGCGCATCGAGCGCGGCCAGCACGCGCGTCACAGACGGGCGATTCAAGCGCGCGCCTTCCGCGCAAGCGAGCAGCGTGCCGATGGGCACGACGGGCAGATCGAGGCCGAACGCCAGCCCTTGCGCGACACCTGTCGCGGTCCGCAGGCCGGTGAACGATCCGGGGCCGGCGCCAAAGGCAATCGCGTCGCAAGCAGCGAGCGTGAGTCCGGCTTCGTCGAACAGCTCGCGGACGGCGGGCAGCACACGGGTGCTCGACACCGCCCCCGTTTCTTCATGGCGCACCCAGGTGCGAATGTCTTCGGCCGAAGCAGGATCGGTGGACGAATCGGAGCAAAGTAGCGCGACCGAGCAGAATTCGGTCGACGTATCGAGAGCAAGCAGCACAGTTCGGGTCATGCCCGACATTGTAATGCGGCGCTCCGCTCAACCGAACCTCGTCCGTTCGGCGATGCTCGCGGGAATGCTCGCAGCCAAAGAACGCGGCTGAGCGGCGCGAGGGCCTTCGCGTTTGGAAGGATCGTTCGAGCCGGCCCGCAGGATCGCTTGCTATGATCGGCCGCCTCGATCCCATCTTTTGGCAAGGAGATGTCATGCACTACCCCAACGTTCAATATCGTTCGCGGCGGGAGACAGTATGAGCGACGTCGACGCACGCTTTTCGCAAGCCCAATCGGATGTCAAGGAACTGCCCGAGAAGCCCGGCAACATGACGCTGCTGCGTCTGTACGCGCTCTTCAAGCAGGCAACCGAAGGCGACGTGCACGGCGACAAGCCGGGTTTCGCCGACATCGTCGGCAAATACAAGTACGACGCATGGGCATCGCTCAAAGGCACCGCTCAGGACACCGCAAAGCAGCAATACACGGAGCTCGTCGAATCGCTGAAAAGCGGCGCGGAGAGCTAGGGCTCGCCGGACGAATCGTCTGACACATATGTCTTAGCCACACGCAAAGTGGCTAAGACATGTCTCAAATTAGTGGCGCAGCGCAGCAAAAGTCCTTATAATGCGGCCTGCGCTTCACTGACGGGTCTAGTTTTGGGACCGTCGCGCAGCGCCTCGTAGCGTTTTGCCCCAATCCAGTTTAGAACCTGTCCCCTTCTGCCTAGGCCCTCCGGGCCGTCTTGTACCAGGCTTAGCGGCAATGCCATACCGGCGTTGACGCATCCGATACAGCTTCTAACGAAAGCTCGCCTTGATTGTCGCGAGCTGCCCCCGTTTTTTGATTTTTTCGCGGCTCTTTGGCTCGCTGAATCCGACGACTTGGGTAATGCCGATTGGCGCCGACGTTCCTAACCCTGTGTTTCAAGGATTCTCATGACTTCGAGCAATACTTCCAGCCCGTTGAACGCCATCGCTGATCAGGTCTTCAATCTGGATACCCCTGTCGCCGCCGCCGAAACCGCTGCACCTGCTGAAACCGCCGCGCCCGCTGGGCCGACGTTCGCGTCGCTGGGCCTGTCGCCGGAAATCTGCTCGGCGCTGACAGCAGCCGGATACGCCGCGCCGACGCCGGTTCAGCAACGCGCGATTCCCGCCGGCATCGCCGGTCGCGACCTCCTGGTGTCGAGCCCGACGGGCTCCGGCAAGACCGCCGCCTTCATGCTGCCCGCGATCGAACGTTTCGCGCAGCTTCAAAAAACCCAGGCTTCGCAGCCGCGCGAGCCCCGTGACGCGAATGGCGACCGTCGCAGCCGCCGTCCGCAGCCGGTTGCGCGTCCGGGCCTGCTCGTCCTTACGCCGACCCGCGAACTCGCGATGCAAGTGACGACCGCCGCGTCGACCTACGGCAAGCACCTCAAGCGCCTGCGCACCGTCAGCATCCTCGGCGGCGTGGCCTACGGCCAGCAGCTGATGCTGCTTGCCAAGAACCCCGAAATTCTCGTCGCGACGCCGGGCCGTCTGCTCGACCACCTCGAACGTGGCCGCATCGACCTGTCGCAACTGCAGATGCTCGTGCTCGACGAGGCCGACCGCATGCTCGACATGGGCTTCATCGACGACATCGAGACGATCGTCGCCGCGACGCCCGCGACGCGCCAGACGATGCTCTTCTCCGCGACGCTCGACGGCAAGATCGGCTCGCTCACTAGCCGCCTCTTGAGGGACCCCGAGCGCATCGAGATCCAGCAGCGTCTGGAATCGCGCGCGAACATCGCGCAGACCGTGCACTACGTCGACGACCGCGACCACAAGGATCGCCTCCTCGACCACCTGCTGCGCGACGCCGGTCTCGACCAGGCGATCGTGTTCACGGCGACGAAGAGCGACGCCGACCAGCTCGCCGGCAAGCTCGCCGACGCGGGCTTCGAATCGGCCGCGCTGCACGGCGACCTGCCGCAAGGCGCGCGCAACCGCACGATCCGCGCGCTGCGCGAGCGGCGCGTGCGCGTGCTGGTGGCGACCGACGTCGCCGCGCGCGGCATCGACATCCCGGGCATCACGCACGTCTTCAACTACGACCTGCCGAAGTTCGCGGAAGACTACGTGCACCGCATCGGCCGGACCGGCCGCGCGGGCCGCTCGGGCATCGCCGTGAGCCTCGTGCATCACGCCGAGCAAGGCGCGCTCAAGCGCATTGAACGCTTCGTGCGCTCGCCGCTGCCGGTCAACGTGATCGAAGGCTTCGAGCCGCGCAAGGCGCCGCCGGCAAACGGCCGCGGCGGTTTCGGCGGCGGCCGCGGCCGTCCGGGCAGCGGCAACGGCCGCCGCTTCGGCGGCAATGGCAGTGGAAATGGCGGCGGCAAGCCGGGTAACGGCGCGGGCAACGGCGGTTCGCGCAGCGGCAATGGCTGGAGCGGCAAGCCGTCGGGCGGCTCGCGCGAAGGTTTTGGCGGCTCGCGTGACGGCGGCTACGGCGGCGGTTCGCGCGACGGCTACAGCGCGCGTCGCGGCGACGGTCCGCGCGGGGCGCGTCGCGGGAGCTGATTGCCCGTCCGAAACCCCTGCTGACGAGGCGTCCGGCTCTTAGCTTCGCCTTCGTCTGACGAAAAACCGGTGTTCGCGCACCGGTTTTTTTTCGCCCCGACCCATATTTCACAATATGGAAAATTTTTTTGAGTCGTAAAAAATCGTGCTGCGTGGCACAACGACCCTTATTGCAGGATAGAAAACCACATTTCTCAATATGAAATCACCATCGTAAGTCATTGATATTAATCGACTAAAAAGTACCGGACAAAGTTTAGCTCGCTACTATGGCGACTCCGTCGATTTGCCTAGACTCTTATATAAGACTTCACGAAACGAAGCCCCCTCGCCGAGTTTCGCTGCAAGCAGATTTCCAACGATTCACCTCTACGGCAAACCAAGGAGCCCACCATGTCACGTCAACAACAAGCACAGCAACTCCATCAGCAATGGGAAACCGATCCGCGCTGGAAAGGCATCAAGCGCGGTTTCACCGCGGAAGACGTGGTGCGCCTGCGCGGTTCGCTGCAAGTCGAGCACACCATCGCCAAGCGCGGCGCCGAAAAGCTGTGGGCGTCCGTCAATAGCGAGCCGTTCGTGAACGCGCTCGGCGCGCTGACCGGCAACCAGGCGATGCAGCAAGTGAAGGCCGGCCTGAAGGCCATCTACCTGTCCGGCTGGCAGGTGGCGGGCGACGCGAACGTCGCGGGCGAAATGTACCCGGACCAGTCGCTGTATCCGGCGAACTCGGTGCCGCTCGTCGTGAAGCGCATCAACAACACGCTGACGCGCGCCGACCAGATCCAATGGTCCGAAGGCAAGAACCCGGGCGACGAAGGCTATATCGACTACTTCGCGCCGATCGTGGCCGATGCCGAAGCCGGCTTCGGCGGCGTGCTCAACGCGTTCGAGCTGATGAAAGCGATGATCGAAGCGGGCGCCTCGGGCGTGCACTTCGAAGACCAGCTCGCCTCGGTCAAGAAGTGCGGCCACATGGGCGGCAAGGTGCTCGTGCCGACGCGCGAGAACGTCGCGAAGCTGACCGCGGCACGCCTCGCCGCCGACGTGATGGGCACCCCGACCGTGCTGATCGCGCGCACCGATGCCGAAGCTGCCGACCTCATCACGTCCGACGTCGATGACAACGACAAGCCGTTCCTCACGGGCGAGCGCACGGTTGAAGGCTTCTTCCGCACGAAGCCGGGCCTCGAGCAAGCGGTGTCGCGCGGTCTCGCCTACGCGCCCTATGCCGATTTGATCTGGTGCGAAACCGGCAAGCCCGACCTCGAATATGCGAAGAAATTCGCCGAAGCGATCCACAAGCAGTTCCCGGGCAAGCTGCTGTCGTACAACTGCTCGCCGTCGTTCAACTGGAAGAAGAACCTCGACGACGCGACGATCGCCAAGTTCCAGAAAGAACTCGGTGCGATGGGCTACAAGTTCCAGTTCATCACGCTGGCCGGCTTCCACGCGTTGAACTACTCGATGTTCAACCTCGCCCACGGCTATGCGCGCCAGCAGATGAGCGCGTTCGTCGAGTTGCAGCAAGCGGAATTCGCGGCGGCCGACCGGGGCTTCACGGCCGTGAAGCACCAGCGCGAAGTCGGCACCGGCTACTTCGACGCCGTGACGCAGACGGTCGAGCGCGACGCGTCGACGACCGCTCTGCATGGCTCCACCGAAGACGAGCAGTTCTTCGACAGCCAGAAGGTGAAGGAAGTGAAGGTCGCCTGACGATCAGGCTTACGACATGCAGGGGGGACCGCTGTCGCGCATGCTGCACGAAAACGCTGCAGCCCGACAGCCGAAGGAACGCGGCGCAGCCATCTGCGCCGCGATACCCGCAGTAAAGGGAACGCGCCGGCACACCGCCGGCGCGCTTCTTTACGGCGCAGCGGATCCTGAACTCACAAGCCCGCATGCGGCACGCGACATGCGCCGCGTCGCGCGTCAGCGATACACGATCACCGGGATTTTCGTATGAGTCAGCACGCGCTGCGTCTCACTGCCGATCAACAGGCTGCCGAGCCCGCGCCGTCCGTGCGACGCCATGAAGATCACGTCGCAGCCGCCCTGCTCCGCCGCTTCGATGATCCCGAGATACGGCGATGGATGCACGCTCGTCTGGCTTTCGCAGGCGACCCCGGCACGCCGCGCCGCCGCCTCCACATCCTGCAGATGCTGTCGTGCTTCGCGCTCGCTGCGCTCCTGAAAATCGGCGGGCGGCTCGATCACCACCTCGGAAAACGGCGAGTACGGATATTGCGGCAAGCATGCATAGGCGGTAATCCGCGCGCCGACCGATTGCGCCAAGTCGATCGCGCCGTCGATTGCCTTTTGCGACAGGTCGGAACCATCGGTCGGTACCAGGATGTGCTTGAACATGGCGCTCTCCGTCGTCGGCTGTCCTCGCTAGCGGCTTGCGCGGTACCACTCGCGGTCATACGCGCGTTCGCGCAGCCCTTCAAACCGATTGTAGTGCGCGGAAAATCGCCGCAAGGCGGGTTTGCGGGTCAGTCCGCATATCGGAAACCCGTGGCTGCTCGCGGTCGTGCGGCCTCACTTCCAGTAGCCTGGATGCTCGTACGTGTGTTTGAGAAAGTCGAGAAAGAGCCGCACCCTGAGCGGCAAATGACGCCGTTGCGGGAACACCGCGTGGATGCCGATCGGCGGCGCGGCGAATGCGTCCAGCACGCTGACGAGCCGTCCCTCGGCGATGTCGGCACCGACCTCCCACCAGGAACGCCACGCGAGCCCGTGGCCTTCGAGACACCATTCGTGCAGCACCGCGCCGTCCGAGCACTCCATCGTGCCCGACACCTTGATCGACACGACCTTGTCGTCCTGCTGGAACATCCAGCCCCGCTGCTGGTTGGCGCTCGCGCCGAGCGCGAGGCAATTGTGGCGGGCGAGATCGGCGAGCGTCCCGGGCATGCCGCGGCGCGCCAGATAGTGCGGCGACGCCACGCACACGCGCCGGTTCTCGCCGAGCCTGAGCGACACCAGCGACGAATCGGGCAACTCGCCGAGCCGCACCGCGCAATCGAACCCCTCGTTGACGAGATCGACCATCCGGTCGGACAGATCGAGCGTGATCGACACATCCGGATGCGCGAGCGTAAAGGCCGGCACGAGAGGCGCGACGTGCTTGCGCCCGAAGCCGGCCGGCGCCGACACGCGCAAATGGCCGCTCGCCTTCACGCCACCGGCGGAAACGCTCGCCTCGGCGTTCTGCATGTCGTGAATGATGCGCTGGCAGTCTTCGAGGAAGGCCGAACCTTCGAAGGTCAACGTAAGCTTGCGCGTCGTGCGTACGAAGAGCTTGACGCCGAGCCGCTCTTCGAGCGCGTCGAGGCGACGGCCGATGATCGCGGGCGCCACGCCCTCCGCCTGTGCGGCAGCGGAAAGGCTGCCCTTGGCGGCGACGGCGACGAAGGTTTCGATCTGTTTGAAACGAGGCATGGGCGGGGACCGCGTCGGCCGAAAAAAGGGTTACATAAACATGTCGACGGCCAGATTAGGGTTGTAAAAGTAAAAGATCAAGTGATGTTTCCGCTCTTTTTAAGCGCAAGCGATCACTAATACAATTCTTATCGACCTCTATAGGAGCGCATGGCAATGTCGGCCACAACGACACCTCTCCCCAAAGCAGTGATTTTCGACGCCTACGGCACGTTGTTCGACGTGCACTCGGTCGTCGCTGCGGCGGAGCAGATGTTCCCTGGCCACGGCGACGCGCTCTCGCAGTTGTGGCGGCAAAAGCAAATCGAATACACGCAGTTGCGCACGCTGGCCGATCTGGCTGGTGCGCGCTACCAGCCGTTCTGGAACATCACGCTCGATGCGCTGCGCTATAGCGCGCGCAAGCTCGGCCTCGGCCTCAACGGCGCCGGCGAAAAGCGCCTGATGGACGAATACGCGTGCCTGTCCGCCTATCCTGACGCCGTGCCCGCCTTGCGCAGGCTGCGCGAGATGCGCGCGGGCGCGGGGCACGTCGGGCTCGCGATCCTGTCGAACGGAAATCCACAGATGCTCGACATCGCCGTGAAGAGCGCCGGCATGACGGGGCTGTTCGATCGCGTGCTGTCGGTGGACGCCGTGCGCGCCTACAAGCCGGCTCCCGCCGCGTATGCGCTTGGGCCCCAAGCCTTCGGCGTGGCCGCGCGCGAGATGGTGTTCGTGTCGTCGAACGGCTGGGACGCCGCCGGCGCGGGCTGGTTCGGCTACACGACGTTCTGGATCAATCGTGCGGGCGCGCCCGCCGAGGAATTGGGGGTGATCCCCCACGGCACGGGCGGCGGCATGGCCGACCTGCTCGATTTCATCGAAACCCTTGCGCCGCCCGACAAGAGTCCAGGCCGCAGCCGCCACAGCCCTGGCGGTTGAGTCAACTCGAAGCGGGCATCAAGGCATTTTTTATTCGTATCGTTGTCATCTGACCGACCAAGGAGAATCCCATGGCCAACACGCTGTCGCTGCCGCAAGGCATGGAAATCACCGGTGCCATCCAGCCGGGTTTTGAAACGATCCTGACGCGCGACGCGCTCGAACTCGTCGCCAAGCTGCATCGCGCATTCGAGCCGCGCCGCCAGGCGCTCTTGAAGGTGCGCGCCGAGCGTACGAAGCGGCTCGACGCCGGCGAGCGTCCCGATTTCCTCAAGGAAACGCAGGCGATCCGCGACGGCGACTGGAAGATCGCGCCGCTGCCGAAGGATCTCGAATGCCGTCGCGTCGAGATCACCGGACCGGTCGAGCGCAAGATGATCATCAACGCGCTGAACTCGGGCGCGGATTCTTACATGACCGACTTCGAGGATTCGAACACGCCGAACTGGGACAACCAGATCACCGGACAGTTGAACCTCAAGGACGCGGTGCGCCGCACGATCTCGCTCGAGCAGAACGGCAAGTCGTACAAGCTCAACGACAAGATCGCGACGTTGATCGTGCGTCCGCGCGGCTGGCACCTCGACGAAAAGCACGTGACGGTCGACGGCCAGCGCGTGTCGGGCGGCGTCTTCGACTTCGCGCTGTTCCTGTTCCATAACGCGAAGGAACAGCTCGCGCGCGGCACGGGGCCCTACTTCTATCTGCCGAAGATGGAAAGCCATGTCGAAGCACGTCTCTGGAACGACATCTTCGTGATGGCACAGGAAGCGCTCGGCATTCCGCGCGGCACGATCCGCGCGACGGTGCTGATCGAGACGATCGTCGCCGCGTTCGAAATGGACGAGATCCTGTATGAGCTGCGCGAGCACAGCTCCGGTCTGAACGCGGGCCGCTGGGACTACATCTTCTCGGCGATCAAGAAATTCAAGAACGACACCGACTTCTGCCTGGCCGACCGCTCGCAGATCACAATGACGGTGCCGTTCATGCGTGCCTATGCGCTGCTTCTGTTGAAGACCTGCCACAAGCGCAACGCGCCGGCGATCGGCGGCATGAGCGCGCTGATTCCGATCAAGAGCGACGAGCAGGCCAACGAGAAGGCGATGAACGGCGTGCGCTCGGACAAGGCGCGCGACGCGGGCGACGGCTACGACGGCGGCTGGGTCGCGCACCCGGGCCTCGTGCCGATCGCGATGGAAGAGTTCGTCAAGGTGCTCGGCGACAAGCCGAACCAGATCAGCAAGCAGCGCGACGACGTCGTGCCGGCGGCCAAGGATCTGCTCGACTTCCGTCCGGAGGCGCCGATCACCGAAGCGGGCCTGCGCAACAACATCAACGTCGGGATTCACTACCTCGGCTCATGGCTCGCCGGCAACGGCTGCGTGCCGATCCACAACCTGATGGAAGACGCGGCCACCGCGGAAATCTCGCGCTCGCAAGTCTGGCAATGGATCCGCTCGCCGAAGGGCAAGCTCGAAGACGGCCGCAAGGTCACGGCCGAACTCGTGAACGAGCTGACCCAGGTCGAGCTCGAGAACGTGAAGAAAACCGTCGGCGGCGATACCAAGCCGTATGAGCGCGCGGCCGTCATCTTCCAAAAAATGTCGACGTCGGAACACTTCACCGAATTCCTGACGTTGCCGCTTTACGAAGAGATCTGATCGAGAGCCGGTTGACGACTGGTTGAGTACGTTGGGGCGCGGCTTTTCGAGCGCCCCTCTTCGCCTTTGAACAGCACTCGCTACAAGTGGAAAGGCGCCGCTCATTCGCGGCGCCTTTTCCATTTTTTAGCTTCCGTATTTGAAGCCCGGCGCGGCATCGCGCGCGAGCCGGTATTCGACCCAATCTCCCGATTCGATCCGCGTACGGCTCGCGACGGCCCCCGAAGCAACCGGATAGAACAGACACGGCAATTCGCGGCCGTCGACGGCAACCGCCATCTGTTGCGCCCTGAAAAGCCCCTCGACGCCCGGATAGACCTCTTCGATCTCATCGAGCACCGGCACGAGCGCCGAGTCGATTTGATAGACGTCCCCGCGCACCAACGACGACGCGTCGTCCGGAACGAGTCCGGGGTAGCTCCCGAAGTCGAAGAGTTGCCCGCGCACCGCGGCCGCACCGATAAATCGCGGCTCGCCGATACCATGCCGCGCGGCCGCCCGGCCGATGTCGTTGATTTCGCCCGCGCGCAGCGTGCCGTACACGAATACGTATTGCATAGCCATCCGTCCTTCCCGTCCTTTCGTTGGTCACCTCGATGGCCTTGCGGCCAGCCGTTTGTTCAGCGATTTGGGAAGACCACGGCACCGCTCGCGCATCGCCACGGCCATCCCAGTCGATTATGTAAGCGGCGCGTCGCTGATCAACACGCCGTCGATATCCGCATACACCCAGTCCCCCGGCCGCACGACCGAGCCCGGTAACCGTACCGGCACGTCGCGCTCGCCCGCGCCGCGCTTCTGGCTGCGCTGCGGATGCACAGCGAGCGCCCGGATCCCGATGTTGCAGGCATCCAGTTCCAGCGTATCGCGCACACAGCCGTAGACCACGATGCCGGCCCAGCCGTTCGTCTCGCCGATCTGCGCGAGATTACCGCCGACCAGCGCGCATCGCAGGCTCCCGCCGCCGTCGACGACCAGCACGTGGCCGTGTCCCGGCTGCTCGAGTGTCGAGCGCACGAGCGAATTGTCCTCGAACAATTTCAGCGTGACGGCCCGGCCGCCAAAAATCTGTGCGCGACCGAAGGAACGGAATACCGGCTCGAGAACGCGCAAGGCGCCCGATGCCAGTTTGTCCTCGTGCGCATCGCAAAGATCCGTCGTTGCAAACGTCATGGGCGTCTCCATTCGAATGGGCTGCGTCGTACCGAATTATGCCCCGCTACTTTCGCCGCAGGCTTACGGACGGGTTTCGTCGACGATGAATCGCGCCGCACCGCGCAGACCACATGGCCCGGACCACATGGCCCAGACCACACGGCCCGGACAATCCACATACAATAGACCCGCTGGTCAACGTCCTTAACGAGCCTGTGTCCCAAGCCAGCAGGCCTTCGGCTTCGTGCTTTGCGGCGTGCCGTTCGCCGCCCGTTTCAGCCATTCCATCCGGCTAGCTGCCACGACCATGACCCAGTCCGCTGCCTCGTCCGCTCATCCCGTCTCCGCCGGCCACGCGACCACGCCTTCAACGCGTGTTCACTTCGCCGACATCCCGCCCGAGTTCGCGCCGACGCCCGAACATCCGATCCGTGTGCGCTCACGTCCGATGCCCGCCGGCGAACGGATCGCCCAGCATACGCACGCTTGGGCGCAGCTCGCGTACGCGTCGCGGGGCGTGCTGCGAGTCGGGGTCGCGGACAGCACCTGGATGGTCCCGCCATCGCGCGCGATCTTCGTGCCGCCGCGCATCAACCATGAAGTCGTGATCGTCGAGGATGCGTACCTGCGCACGCTCTACATCGACGAGTCCGCTGTTCCGCCGGGCCTCGACGCGTGCCGTGTCGTCGAAGTGTCGGGGCTGCTGCGCGAAGTCATCGCCGCGATCGACACACGCGAGCTGACCACGACACGCGAGCGGCTGCTCGGCGCACTCGCGCTCGACGAACTGACGCGCTCGGTGCCGTTGCCCCTGTCAGTGCCGATGCCGAGCGAGAAGCGCCTGCGCGCACTGTGCGAGGCGCTGCTCGCCAACCCCGCGAACACGGATCCGCTCGAGCGCTGGGCATCGAGCGTCGGCGCCAGCACGCGCACGATCGCTCGGCTTTTTCGCAACGAACTGGGGATGAGCTTTTCTCAGTGGCGCCAGCAGGCCGTGCTGGCCCGGGCGATCCCGTTGCTGCATCAAGGGCGGGCGCTGTCGCACGTCTCGCAGGAATTGGGCTATCAAAGCCAAAGTGCGTTTTCGGCGATGTTCCGGCGAGCATTCGGCGAGAGCCCGCGCGCATTCATGATGCGCGGCACCGAACGCCGAAGCGGCGATCCGGCGGACGACGACCTCCACGATCATTCGACCGAGACCACAAGCGATGAAGCGCGCGAATCGGCGTGACGCCGCTACAGCGGATCCACGCTAGCAGCGGCACGCCTTCGCGCGCCGAATCGCAGGCATCAAACGCAGGCACTTAGGGCAGACATCAAGCGCATCGGGTCAAACGCGCCGCACCATATGCCGGATCGCACCCAACTGGGCAAGCCGCGGACCGGCGACCCGATACCCCATCCGCAGATAAAGCCGCGCCGCGGGGTTGTCGACGAACACGCGCAACTGCGACTCGCGCAAGCCACGCGCACGCGCCCAACGATGTGAAGTGTCGAGCAGATAGGTGCCTGCGCCCTGACGCCGATGCCCTTCGGCGATTTGCACGTCGCGAATATGCAGCGAGTCGCCTTCCTCCGTGATGCGCAGCACGCCGATCGGCTCGCCGTCCTCTTCGAGGATGAAGTTCTCCGACTCCCGCCAGCTCGCCAGAAAGAGGTCGGCACGCCAAATCAGATGATGGCGCTTGTAATAGCCGCCCATGTTGGCGCGTGTGAGCGCCTCCGCGAATTCGAAATCGTCGGGCAAGGCTTCACGCAGATGAAATGGAAACGGGACGTCGGTCGGATCGAGCATCGCTGCAGCAAACGGAAGACGTTATTCGGCCCACGTTAAGGCAGCCCGCGCGCGCTGGCAAGTGCTGTTTGTCCCGGACGAACGATGCGCGCGTAAAACAAAAAACCCGTTCAAGCACTGGCTTGAACGGGTTTCCATTTGGCGGAGCGGACGGGACTCGAACCCGCGACCCCCGGCGTGACAGGCCGGTATTCTAACCGACTGAACTACCGCTCCAGTCTTTACACCCTGGCTTGCGAGCGTCGGTTTGCTCTCACAAGCTGCGCTGCTTCTATCGAAGCGACGCCGATGTTCTGGCGTCCCCTAGGGGATTCGAACCCCTGTACTCACCGTGAAAGGGTGATGTCCTAGGCCTCTAGACGAAGGGGACAACGTACTGCTTACACCTTTAATGAAAAAGCCCGTTCAAGCATGACCTGAACGGGCTTTGTCTGGCGGAGTGGACGGGACTCGAACCCGCGACCCCCGGCGTGACAGGCCGGTATTCTAACCGACTGAACTACCACTCCAGTCTTTACATCATGGCTCGTGAGCGTCGGTCTTTTCTCACGAACTGCGCTGCTTCTCTTCCGAAGCGACGCCGATGTTTTGGCGTCCCCTAGGGGATTCGAACCCCTGTACTCACCGTGAAAGGGTGATGTCCTAGGCCTCTAGACGAAGGGGACAAAATCTTTTCAGATCTGTCTCGTTTTCGCTGCTAACTTTCGCCAACTGCGAAGAACGCTATTCTAACTGCTTAACTACTGCTTGTGAAGCCCTTTTTACCGCTGCCTTTGCTTGCAAAAGCCGCTTTGCAAACGACTTCACTGTTCTGATGGTGGAGGTAAGCGGGATCGAACCGCTGACCTCTTGCATGCCATGCAAGCGCTCTCCCAGCTGAGCTATACCCCCTTGCAGAACAGAAGCGAGATTATAGAGTTCGATTTTCGTTTTGTAAATACCCTATTCGCTTCCGATGCTAAATTTTTTGCATGCAGCTTTTTCAAGGCTGCATGCATGCCCTTCGATGATGCTTAGGCGAGTGCCTTTTCGATTCGACTCACGACGACATCGCGCCCGAACAGCATCAACACCGCATCGATCGACGGCGTATGCGTCGTACCTGCAACGAGCAAGCGCACCGGCATCGCGAGTTGCGGCATCTTCAGCTTGTGCGCAGCCAACGTCGCCTTCAACGCGGCCGAGATACCCTCTTTCGTCCACTCGGCCGAGCGCAACGCCGCCGCGAGTTCGGCAAGCGCGGGACGCACCGCATCGGTGACGTGCTGCGCGAGCGCTTCGGCATCCGGCGCCGGCGCGCGATAGAACATCGCGGCGTTGTCCGCGATCTCCTTGACCGTCGTCGCGCGGTCCTTCAGCAATCCGACGACGCCGACGAGGTCCGGCCCGCTTGCGAGCGTCGCCTCTTCGATGCCGAGTGCCGCGAAGAACGGTTTGGCCAGCTCGGCGAGACGCGCGTTGTCGGCTTCCTTGATGTAGTGATTGTTGAGCCAGTTGAGCTTGTCCTGATCGTATTGGGCCGGCGACTTGCCGAGATGCTCGAGATCGAACCACTCGATGAACTGCTCACGCGAAAACACTTCGGCGTCGCCATGTGACCAGCCGAGACGCGCCAGATAGTTCAACACAGCTTCGGGCAAATAGCCGGCATCGCGATAACCCATCACGCTCATCGCGCCGTGGCGCTTGCTCATCTTCTCGCCCTGCTCGTTGAGCACGGTCGGCAAGTGCGCATAGACAGGCACCTCGCCGCCAAGCGCACGCAGGATGTTGATCTGGCGCGGCGTGTTGTTCACGTGATCGTCACCGCGAATCACGTGTGTGATGCGCATGTCGAGGTCGTCGACGACGACGCAGAAGTTGTAGGTCGGCGTGCCGTCCGGTCGCGCGATCACGAGGTCGTCGAGCTCTTCGTTCGAGATCTCGATGGGGCCCTTCACGGCATCGTCCCAAGCGACGACGCCCGTCAGCGGGTTCTTGAAGCGCAGCACCGGCTCGACGCCTGCGGGCGGCGTCGGCAGTACCTTGCCCGGCTCCGGGCGCCAGGTGCCGTCGTATCGCGGTTTCTCACCGGCCTCACGCTGACGTTCGCGCAGCGCGTCGAGCTCTTCCGTCGACATGTAGCACGGGTACACCAGCCCTTGATCGACCATCTGCTTGAGCACTTCGCGATAGCGGTCCATGCGCTGCATCTGGAAGAACGGGCCTTCGTCGATATCGAGGCCGAGCCATGCCATCCCTTCGAGGATCGCGTCGACGGCCTCGGACGTCGAGCGCTCGACGTCGGTATCTTCGATCCGCAGCACGAACGTTCCCTTCGTCTTGCGCGCGAACGCCCATGGGTACAGCGCGGAGCGGATGTTGCCCAAATGAATGAAGCCGGTTGGGCTCGGTGCAAAGCGAGTGCGAACGGAGGTAGTCATAAGCGAAAAGGAAACTCGAAAGCGGGACGCGTGTCAGCGCGGATGTCATTGCACGATGGCCGCGAGCAGTCTCCCAGGAAGACACTGGCAAACATCACAAGCCGCTCGCAACGAATCGATTCAGAAACAAGCGGGAATTATAACCGTCGGCCACTTATCTCCATGCGGCGATCCGCGTGCCGCGCTTTGCTTTATGATGTCCGCGCGCCTTGCTGGAGAAATCGTTGAAGCCTTCGTCCCCTCGCCTCACCCGACGCACGTTCTCGCTTGCGTGCGCGTCGGCCGTATTGTCAGCCTGCGCCTCGACAGGCACCAAGCCTAACGGCGAATCCGTCGCCACTGCCCCCAATAACACGACCGCCACGCCGCCGGCCACCCCGCAGTCGGCCGCCACGACGCGCGAGCGTCCGATCCGCGTCGCGCTCGCGCTCGGCGGCGGCGCGGCGCGCGGCTTTGCGCATATCGGCGTGATCAAGGCCCTCGAAGCGCGCAACATCCAAGTCGACATCGTATGCGGCACGAGCGCGGGGTCGGTCGTCGGGGCGCTGTATGCGTCCGGCATGAGCGGCATCGCGATCAACAAGCTCGCGCTGACGATGGACGAAGCGTCGATCAGCGACTGGGCGATGCCGTTTCGTGCGCGCGGCATTCTGCAAGGCGTCGCGCTGCAGAACTATCTGAACACGACGCTCAACAACCGCCCGATCGAAAAGATGGCCAAGCCGCTCGGCGTCGTCGCGACCGATCTGAGGAGCGGCCAACCGATCCTGTTCCAGCGCGGCAACACGGGCATCGCGGTGCGCGCGTCGTGCAGCGTGCCGTCGATATTCGAGCCAGTGAAGATCGGCGGACACGAGTATGTCGACGGCGGGCTCGTGAGCCCGGTGCCGGCCTCGTTCGCGCGCAAGATGGGGGCGGACTTCGTGATCGCGGTGGACATCTCGGCGCGCCCGGAATCGGCGCTCACGCAAAGCTCGTTCGACGTGCTGCTCCAGACCTTCACGATCATGGGACAGACGATCAAGACCTATGAGCTAGAAAAGTACGCCGACTTCGTGATTCGCCCGAATCTCGCGGCGATGGGTGGCAGTGATTTCGGCCAGCGCAACGCGGCCATCCTGGCGGGAGAAGAAGCGGTTGCGAAGACGTTTCCGGAGCTGCAGCGCAAGCTGGCTGCGAGCCGCGCAGCGGCCTCGTAACAGGCTGCCGGATCGATCTCGATTCGATCTCGAGCACAAACACAAAAAGCCTGCTTCAAACGAAGCAGGCTTTTTTGATCTGTCCACGATCAACCACGCTGGCGGCCAAGCAAAACTGGCCGCCGACCGGAACCTCAGTTGCCGTTCCCGCCTAGCGTCGCGTTCACACGCTGGCGCAGATCGTCGGCTTTCACCGGAAACTGCGTCTCGATGCGGCGCGCGCCCGTAAAACGCTTTTCCCAGTAGCCGTCATCCAGATCGTCGACACGGATCGTGCTGCCGGTGGACGGCGAATGCACGAACTTGTTGTCGCCGATGTAGATGCCAACGTGCGAGAACGTCCGGCGCATCGTATTGAAGAATACGAGATCGCCCGGCTTCAGTTCGCTCATGCGGACCTTTTCGCCGACTCGGCTCATTTCTTCAGCGCGGCGCGGCAGTGCAAGGCCAAGCGTGTCCTGGAACACGTAGCGCACAAAGCCGCTGCAATCGAGGCCTGAATCCGGCGTATTGCCGCCCCAGCGGTAGCGCACGCCGATCATGTTCAGCGCGCCGACGACAACGTCGCCAGCCTTGCCGGCCATGCCCGACAGAAACGACTTAGCACCGCCGGCCGACGGAGCCGCGGTATCCGCTTGGAAATTCAGGGAAGGTTCGGGAGACAGCGAATTCGACCCGTTCTGAGTCGAATTTGCGGCATTCTGATTAAAACTGCTTACTTCGTCGGCAAACGCGCCGGGAGCTGCGGCCATCAGTACGCCGATGAACATCCCGGTGACGGCTCGCGTGCAAACCTGGGCTAGATATCGGTGCTGCATTGGTCGGTAGATTTTGCTTAAGAATCAGTGGACTGCGAAAAGTTTGGACGATACTAGCCAGTAAGTATAGAAATGTCAAAACAAATTAAAAAATACAATTGAGATAGCACCCCCATTGGGGCTAATCAGGCTTGCAATGCGGCATTTAGTAGCTTTCGCGTGTAGGGATGGGCTGGAGCGGAGAATATTTTTTCCACCTCACCACTTTCGACGATCATTCCATCCTGCATGACCATCACGCGATGCGCCATCGCACCGATCACCTCGAGGTCGTGACTTATGAACACGAAACCGAGGTTGTATTTGTTCTGCAGATTGGCGAGCAATTTCAGGACTTGCTGCTGGATCGACACGTCGAGCGCGCTCGTCGGTTCGTCGAGAATCAGGATGCGCGGCTCCAGCACCAGGGCTCGTGCAATCGCAATCCGCTGGCGCTGTCCGCCCGAAAACTCATGCGGGTAGCGCGACAGCGCCGTGCGATCGAGCCCCACTTCTCGCAGCACCGCAATGACTTTTTCGCGCCGTGCGGTGGTGTCGAGCTGCGGACGATGCAGCGCGAGCCCCTCGCCGACAATCCGCTCGATCGTCTGGCGCGGCGAAAGCGAGCTGAAGGGGTCCTGAAATACGACCTGCATATTCGAGCGCAAGACCGTTTGCTCGCGTCCGTGATAGCTCGAGAGCGGCCTGCCTTGAAACTGGACCTCGCCTTCCGATGTGCGCTGCAGGCCGAGCAGCGCCATGGCGAGCGTCGACTTGCCTGAGCCCGACTCGCCGACGATCCCGACGGTCTCCCCTTGCCGCACCGTCACGCTCGCCTCCGAGACGGCGGCGAACCGTCCCGAACGAAACCACCCGCTAAAGCCCGGCAGCTTCGTGCGAAACGCGACCGAGACATCTCGCGCTTCGAGCAGAACCGGCGCGATCGGCAGGACCGGCGCGACCGCGCGCTGCGGCCGGCTGTTCAGAAGCCGCTGCGTGTACGGATGCTGCGGCTCGGCAAAAATCCGCTCGACCGGACCGCTCTCGACCAGCACGCCCCGCTCCATCACCGCCACCCGCTGCGCAAACCGGCGCACGAGATTGAGGTCGTGCGTGATCAGCAGCACGGCCATTCCGCGCTTCTGCGCTTCGTCGCGTTGGAGTTCCAGCAGCAGGTCGACAATCTGCGCACGGATCGTGACGTCGAGCGCAGTCGTGGGCTCGTCGGCAAGCAAAAGACGCGGCCGGCACGCGAGCGCCATCGCAATCATCGCGCGCTGACGCTGACCGCCCGACAACTGATGCGCATAGCTGTTCACGCGCTGCTCCGGCTGAGCAATGCCAGTGCGCGCAAGCAGCGCAATCGCCCGTTTCCTTGCTTCCTGCTGCGACACGCCGTCGTGCAGCACGATCGTCTCCGCGATCTGGTCGCCAATCGTGTAGAGCGGGTTGAGCGCGGTCATCGGCTCCTGGAAGATCATCGCGATGTCCGAGCCGCGCAGGCCGCGCATCTGGCGTTCGCTCTTTTGCGTCAGGTCCTGCCCCGCGAAGCGGATCGAGCCGCTCACTTCGGCATCGCGCAACAGACGCAGAATCGCGAGCGCCGTCACGCTCTTGCCCGAGCCCGATTCGCCGACCAGCGCGACGCGCTCGCCATTGGCAATGGCAAGCGTCACGTCGTTGACGGCGACCGTGTCGCCGAAGCTCACGCGCAAGCGCTCGAGTTCCAGCAACGGCTCGCCTTCGGTCGAGGCGTTCGAATTCGTGTTCGGCGTCATCGGCGCGCTCATTGGTTGCCTCCGGCGCGCATCGCATCGGCAATCCGCGTATCGAGCGCGTTGCGCAACGCGTCGCCCATGAACGTCAGCAAGAGCAGCGTTGCGACGAGCACGCCGAACGTCGACAGCGAGATCCACCACGCGTCGAGATTCGCTTTGCCTTGCGCGAGCAATTCGCCGAGGCTCGGTGTCGGCGGCGGCACGCCGAGGCCGAGGAAGTCGAGGCTCGTCAGCGCGAGAATCGAGCCGCTCATCCGGAAAGGCAGGAATGTGATGACGGGCGTGAGGCTGTTGGGCAGCACGTGACGCCAAATGATCTGCCAATTCGAGAGCCCCATCGCGCGCGCGGCCCGTACGTAATCCTGCGTGCGGTTGCGCAGAAACTCGGCGCGCACGTAGTCCGACAAGCCGATCCATCCGAACAGCGACAGCAGCACGATCAAGAGCAGGAAACTCGGCTCGAAGATCGACGCAAAGATGATCAGCAGATACAGCTCGGGCAGCGAGCTCCAGATCTCGATCAAACGCTGCCCGACGATATCGATTCGGCCGCCGAAGTAGCCCTGCACCGCACCCGCGAGAATGCCGATCACGGTGCCGATGAACGTCAGCACGAGGCCGAATTCGACCGATACGCGAAAGCCGTAAAGAAGCCGCGCGAACAGATCGCGACCCTGCGCATCGGTGCCGAGCCAGTTCTCACGCGACGGCGGCGCCGGGTTCGGTTGGTTCGAGAAGTAGTTGAGCGTGTCGTAGTAGTAGTGATTCGGCGGGTAGATCGCGAAGTTGCCCGGCGCTTCAAAGCGATGCCGGACGTAGGGATCGAGGTAGTCCGCGGGCGTCGGGAAATCGCCGCCGAACGTCGTCTCCGCGTAGGTTTTCACGATCGGAAAGTACAGATGCCCGTCGTAGCGAACGACTAACGGCTTGTCGTTCGACCACAGCGGGCCGGCCAGGCTCGCCGCAAACGCGACGACGAAAATGATGAGGCTCCAGTAGCCGAGGCGCTGCTGTTTGAAGCGCAGCCACACGCGGCGCGCGGGCGTTGGCGACACAAACGCGCGCGCGGTCTCGGTGCGTGCTTGCGCATCGCTCTCGGTACGGGGACGGACTCGGCTCAAATCAGCGCTCCAATTGTTCAAACTGAATTCGCGGATCGACCCAGACATAGCAAAGATCCGAGATGAGCTTGGTGGCGAGCCCGATCAGCGTAAAGAGATAGAGCGTGCCGAGCACGACCGGATAGTCGCGCCGCACTACCGATTCATACGACAGCAGGCCCAGGCCATCGAGCGAAAAAAGCGTTTCGATCAGCAGGCTTCCGGTGAAGAACGCGCCGATGAACGCCGCCGGAAAGCCGACGATCAGCGGCAGCATCGCATTGCGAAAGACGTGCTTCCAGAGCACGCGGCGCTCCGAGAGACCCTTCGCGCGCGCGGTCAGCACGTACTGCTTGTGGATCTCGTCGAGGAAGGCATTCTTCGTGAGCATCGTGACGACCGCAAAGCTGCCGACGACCGACGCCGTGATCGGCAATGTGATGTGCCATAGATAGTCGACGATCTTGCCGCCCAAACTGAGCTGCGCGAAGTTATCGGACGTGAGGCCGCGCAACGGGAATAGCTGCAGAAACGAACCGCCGCCGAACAGCACCAGCAGAAGCACGCCGAGCACGAACCCCGGGATCGCATAACCGACGAGCACGATGAGGCTCGACACGATATCGAACGACGAGCCGTTGCGCACGGCTTTCGCGATGCCGAGCGGCACCGATATCAGGTAGGTGAGAAAAAACGTCCATAGTCCGATGCTGATCGACACCGGTAGCTTCGAGACGATCAGCGACCAGACGCTCTGGTGATGGAAATAGCTTTGACCGAGATCGAAGCGTGCAAAGCGCGAGAGCATCAGCCAGTAACGCTCGAGCGGCGGTTTATCGAAACCGTAAAGAGCCTTCAACTGCGCGATCTGCTGTGCGTCGACGCCCGTGTGCGAGCGCAGCCCGAACGGCGCGTGCCCCTCAGCCTGTCCCTTGCGCAACTCATACACCGCCTGCTCGACGGGGCCACCCGGCACGAACTGGATCACAGCGAACGTGATGGTCAAGACGCCGAGCAGCGTCGGGATCATCAGCAGCACGCGTTTGAGAATGTAGCTCCACATGGACGGCCACCCTGAACAGGCAAAAAAACAAGCAATAACGTTAAGTAGGACTCGAAGTCCGAGAGACGCGCCAAAGTCAGTGCGCTTCGTCGGTCGACTGCACAGTCGACGGCTGAGCAAACCACCACGTCGAGATGATCCAGTCGTTCGCCTCATAGTACAGCGGCAAGGTCTTCGGATAGGCGAGCTCGCGCTGATACGCGATCCGGTGCGTCGAGCTGTACCAATGCGGCACCACATAGTAGCCACGCATGAGCACACGATCGAGCGAGCGGGCCGCATCGGTCAGTTGCTCGCGCGTCTGCGCATGGACGAGCGCGGAGAGAAGCGTGTCGACGGCCGGCGACTTGAGACCCACGATGTTGTCCGAGCCCTGTTCGTCGGCGGTCTTGCTGCTGAACCGGCTGACCTGCTCCTGCCCGGGTATCGGCGTTCCCGGCCAGCGGATCGTCGTCATGTCGTAGTCGAACGCTTCGTAGCGTTTCTGGATCAGCGCGAAATCGACCGTGCGAAAGTTCGCGGTGATGCCGAGCTTCGCCAGGTTGCGGATGTATGCCGTCACGACCGGCTCCATTCCGCCGCCCGAGCCACTGTCATCGAGAATCTCGAACGTGAAGGGCTGCCCCTTGGCGTTACGCAGCGCGCCGTTGCGGTAAGTCCAGCCGGCATCCGCCAGCAACGCGCGCGCCTTCAGCAAGTTCGCACGCAACGAATTGGGCGGGTCCGTCTCCGGCTGCACCGTCATCGGTCCGAACACGGCGGGATTCAGTTGCGCGCGCAACGGATTGAGCAGCGCGAGCTCCCCGTCGCTCGGCATGCCTGTCGCTTGCATGTCGCTATCGGCAAAGTAGCTGTCGACCCGCGTATAGCCGCCGAAGAACAGCTGGCGATTCAGCCACTGAAAGTCAAACGCAAGATCGAGCGCCTCACGCACGCGCACGTCCTGAAAGAGCGGCCGGCGCAGATTCATGAAGAAGCCCTGCATGCCTGCACCGTTGTGCTGCCGGAATTCGCGCTTGATCAGCTCGCCGTTGTCGAAACGCTTGCCGACATCGCGCCGCACCCAGTTGCGCGCAATGTATTCCACCAGCGCGTCGTACTCGCCCGCCTTGAACGCCTCGAGCCGCGCCGTAGCGTCGGAGTAGAGCTTGTATGTGATGCGTTCGAAATTGTCGGTGCCGACGCGCACCGGCAGCGACGCCCCCCAGTACGACGGATCGCGCTTGTAGGTGATCGTGCGCCCGTTGGCGTAGCTTTCGATCACGTATGGGCCGCTGCCGATCGGCTGTTGAAACGCGAGCTGATCGAACGGAATGTGGGTGCCATCGGCCTTCAAGCCCCACTTGTGCGAGAACACTGGCATGCCGCCCGCGAGCAGCGGCAATTCACGGTTGGGCTGGCGGAACTCGAAGCGGATCGTCGCCGGATCGACGACCACCGCGCGCTTGATATCCGCGAAGAAGGCCGAGAATTGCGGCGCGGCTTGCGGGCTCGTCAGCGTATCGAATGAGAATTTGACGTCGCCCGCAGTCACCGCGTCGCCGTTCGAGAAACGCGCGCGCGGATTGATGTGGAATGTCACCGACAGGCGGTCCGGCGCGAGGCGGATGTCGTCGGCGAGCAGGCCGTAGGCGGACGCGACCTCATCGGAGCTGCCGGTGGTCAGGCTCTCGAACAGCATGCCGATGCCGGGCGCCGGATTGCCGCGCATCGTGAACGGATTGAATTTGTCGAAGCTCGTGAGGCGGTCCGGATTCGCGAGCACCAGCGTGCCGCCCTTGGGAGCGTCCGGATTCACGTAGTCGAAATGCTTGAAGTCCGGCGGATACTTCGGCTCGCCGTATTGCGCGATCGCATAGACAGCGTGTGCGTCATGCGGCGCGATAAACCAGAACGATACGCAAGCAGCAATCAGAAAACGTGCGGCGAGCGCTTGTGTGCGATGCGAAATGCCGTCGCGCAAACACGCGCCGGTGAGAGCGCGCCATTGCACGCGTCGTGGAGAGGCCCCGCGCGAGCCAGTCGTCATATTGGTTTATTGGTCAGGTGGCGATTGCAATATGAGAGAATTCTAACCAAAATCCCGCACCGGCCGGCCGAACGCGAACTTTCGAGCGACGGCACGGCGCGCCGACTTCATTAGGAGAATTCATGGGCTTTCTCGCTGGTAAACGCATTTTGCTGACAGGGCTGCTGTCGAACCGTTCGATCGCTTACGGCATCGCGCAGGCTTGCAAACGCGAAGGCGCCGAGTTGGCGTTCACGTACGTCGGCGACCGCTTCAAGGACCGCATCACCGAATTCGCCGCCGAATTCGGCAGCAACCTCGTGTTCCCGTGCGATGTCGCCGACGATGCGCAAATCGACGCACTCTTTGCGTCGCTCAAAGAGCACTGGCCGAGCCTCGACGGCCTCGTCCACTCGATCGGCTTCGCGCCGCGTGAAGCGATCGCCGGCGACTTCCTCGACGGGATGACGCGCGAGAACTTCCGCATCGCGCACGATATTTCCGCATACAGCTTCCCAGCACTCGCGAAAGCGGCACTGCCGATGCTGTCGGACAATGCGGCGCTGCTCACCCTCTCCTACCTCGGCGCCGAAAAGGTGATTCCGAACTACAACACGATGGGCGTGGCGAAAGCCGCACTCGAAGCGAGCGTGCGCTACCTCGCTGTTTCGCTCGGCAAGAAAGGCATCCGCGTGAACGCTATCTCGGCCGGCCCGATCAAGACGCTCGCCGCGAGCGGCATCAAGGGCTTCGGCAAGATCCTCGACTTCGTCGAAGAGAACGCGCCGCTCAAGCGCAACGTGACGATCGAGCAAGTCGGCAACTCGGCTGCATTCCTGCTGTCGGATCTGGCGAGCGGCGTGACGGCCGAGATCATGCATGTCGACAGCGGCTTTAGCATGGTGGTCGGCGGGATGGCCGCAGCCGCGGAATAAACGCAGAATCGCCGGCGGCGCATGAAGCATTCGCGTCGGCACCCATTAAAAAACCGCCCTTATGGGCTAATGCCGTTCAGTTAAGGTCCCGCTTCAGGTACCGGACGGTGTAACGGAAAGGTCTGGACTTGACGGCCCGAGCGCATGAGCGCCCGGGCCGTTTTTCGTTGGGAAGCTGCTTGAGGCGCTCGCGCAGGCGCGCGAGTAGCGCAGGGAGTTTGCCGTACGAGCGCGTGACGGCCGCCCACGTCATTTCGTACTGGATCGTGTGAAACGCCCTGATGAAGCTCAGCTCCTCGGGTGTGCGGCCGGCCTCCAGGGCAGCCTTCGCCATCTCCAGGCGAATCAGGTTGTAGGCGATCAAAGCGCCCCAGAACTCCTGGTAGACGCCTTCCACGGTCTGACTGCGAAGGGTCAACTCCATGCCCAGCATCGATTGCTTCAATTCACGGTAGCTGGTCTCGATTTGCCAGCGACGTTCGTAGCAGGACACGATGTCACCGGCCTTAAACCGCTGCCGATCGCTCAGGGAAGTCAGCAATACCCGCTGCCGGCCACCGGCATCGACGGCGAGCACGGCACGGGCCTGCCAGGACTCGGGCAGCTCCGGACACGCCTTTCGCGCCTGCGGCGACACGCGCATGCGCACCATCTGATCGCCGGACTCACCACTGAGCACCTCCCAGCGTGTATTGGACTTGGCCGGAATGATGAAATGCCGGTTCTCCCCGCCCGCGACCAGGCTGCACAGCAGCTGGGCGGACAGGAACCCTTTATCGAACACCGTAATGGAGTTCTCCGGCACACGCGGCATGAGTTCACGCGCCGAGATCATCTCGTTGACGTCATAAGGGCCGAATTCGACATCGCGTACCAGATGCGTGGGAATGGCGGTGAGCGTAACGGCACGCAACTGGGGATAGCTGCCCACCCGGTCATGCACGGCCGCGGATGCCCCGAAGTGCCTGCGGTTGGCGGCACTGTCGGCCGTGCGCAGCGTGGTGCCGTCCATGGCGAACAGCGAGAATCCCTTGAAGAGGTATTGCGCCTGATCCTGGGCAACCCAGTTCCTGGCGGACTCGTGAAAGAGCCACGCCAGCGGCGCGGCGCCGGTGCGTTGCCGTGCCTGGGTGATGGCGCTCTTGCTGACAAACGACGCATCGGGCGCGGGAAGCGCAAGTTCCAGCCCGTCAACCACCTCGCTGATTGACTGATGCCGGTACAACGCCAGTGCGATCACCAGCCACACCACCTGCTGCGCTGGCAGACGACGACGGCGCAGGCTGGCACTGCCGCTGGCCTGAACTGCCTGCTCGATCCATTCGTACGGCAGATGCTCGCCCAGCCGGTCCCATTCGAACGGTGGGTGTGAATCGACAAGAAGAGGAAGGTCGTCAACCAGCATGGCGACGAAAGTTAACATCGCCACGCCCTGTTTACAACAGGTTTGCTCCATCAACAAAAATGCCGTTCAGTCGCTTAACTGAACGGCATTAGCCCTTATGGGCGGTTTTTTAATGTTTCACGCGGGCTAAACCAGCAGCGCCGCATCAATCTCTATGCCAGCCGTGGCCGCGGTCGCCACGATAGCCGTAGCCGGGACCGCCATGATGGCGATACCAGTCATCGCGATTCCAATAGCGACGGCCGTCCCAGTAACGGTCGCCGTGCCAGCCGATCACGATCGACGGGCCGCCATAGACCGGACCGCCATAGACCGGGCCGCCATAGACCGGCGCGGCATACACAGGCGCCGGCTGATAGACGACGGGCGGCGGAGGCGGCGGTGCATAAACCGGAGCGGGCGCGACATACACCGGTGCCGGAATGCCGATATTAACGCCGACGCTCACACCTGCCATCGCGGCGCTCGACGCGCCGATCGCCAAAACCCCGATAAGAAGCGGAAGAATGCGTGCGGATTTCATGAACTCACCTTTTGTGCGAAATGTGGTGTTGCTGAGTGCAATATAACGTACCGACCCAAGCCGGCGTATTTCAAACTTGTAACGACTGATGCACAAGATCGCCGCAGCCAATTGACGTTACGTTTCGTTACAAGGTGTGGCATTCAAGCAAATCCGATCTGCTCAAAGGCAGGCTGGACATGAAAAAGATACCGCCGACCGCCCTCTTGCGCGCGCCTTTCCAGTTCTTTGACCGAGAAGGGATTTGATTGGTGATCCGAATTAAATTCGCGAATTCAATTCGAATACGAAGCGGCGATTCGCCGCGCGGCTCGGCGTGACCATTAATCGGCGAATCAAACGCGAAGACAAAATCCCCACTTAAAAAAACAAAACCCCGTAGAACCGCAGCTCTACGGGGTTTCACCGCCATTGCTGGCGGAGACGGAGGGATTCGAACCCTCGATCCAGGTTTTGGCCCAGATGCTCCCTTAGCAGGGGAGTGCCTTCGACCTCTCGGCCACGTCTCCCAAACCTTCGCTCGCGCCAGGGAGGCAGCGCGACGAAGCCAAGATAATAGCGGTTTCACGAGCGAAGGTCAAACCTGTGACGCAATTTTCTCGCCAGGTTTGACGATTCGCATCGCGGGTGTTGCGCACCCCTCCGCCTACCTCATTTTTGTTACGCCTGATCGAGCTCGAATGCCTTGTGCAGCGCGCGCACGGCGAGCTCCATATATTTCTCGTCGATCAGCACCGAAATCTTGATTTCGGAGGTCGAGATCATCTGGATGTTGATGCCCTCTTCCGACAGCGTACGGAACATCGTGCTCGCGATGCCGACGTGCGAGCGCATTCCAACGCCCACCACCGAAACCTTCGACACCTTCGGATCGCCCAGCACCTGTTCGGCGCTCACGTGACCCTTCACTTGATTGACGAGAATGTCCATCGCGCGCTGGTAGTCGCCGCGGCCGACCGTGAACGTGAAGTCGGTTTTACCTTGCACGCTCTGATTCTGGATGATCATGTCGACGTCGATGTTCGCATCCGCCACCGGTCCGAGAATCTGATACGCGATGCCCGGCTTGTCGGGCACGCCCATCACCGCGATGCGGGCTTCGTCGCGCTGGAACGCGATACCGGAGATGACTGCTTTTTCCATGGTCTCGTCTTCTTCAAAAGTGATCAGGGTGCCCGACTTCATTTCGATTTCGAGCGGGATCTGCGGATCGGTCAGGCTCGACAGCACGCGCGTCTTCACCTGGTATTTGCCGGCGAATTCCACCGAGCGGATCTGCAAGACCTTCGAACCCAGGCTTGCCATTTCCAACATTTCTTCGAACGTCACGCGATCGAGCCGGCGCGCGCTGTCGACGACGCGCGGGTCAGTCGTGTAGACGCCGTCGACGTCGGTATAGATCAGGCATTCTTCCGCTTTCAAAGCTGCCGCGACCGCGACCGCCGAAGTGTCGGAACCGCCGCGGCCGAGCGTCGTGATGTGGCCTTCGGGGTCGACACCCTGGAAGCCCGTGATCACCACCACTTTGCCGTCGTTGAGATCGCGCATCACGCGCTCGTCGTCGATCGTGTGAATGCGGGCTTTCGTAAAGGAGCTGTCGGTTTTGATCGGGACCTGCCAGCCGGCGTAGCTCACGGCTTCGACGCCGAGTTCCTGCAACGCGATCGACAGGAGGCCGACGCTGACCTGCTCGCCGGTGGCCGCGATCATGTCGAGTTCGCGCGGGCTCGGCTGGCTCGTGATCTCTTTCGCGAGACCGAGGAGCCGGTTGGTTTCGCCGGACATCGCCGACGGCACGACGACCATCTGGTGGCCGGCTTGGTGCCATTTGGCGACGCGCTTGGCGACGTTCTTGATGCGCTCGACCGAGCCCATCGAAGTGCCGCCGTATTTGTGTACGATGAGTGCCATTGTCGTTCTGAACTGGAAGTGTGACCGCGCCGCTTGACGTGCTCGATGTGCTGAATGGGCTCAACGGACCGCAAGACTGCCGTTCGGTCACACGCCTTGTGAGCTTAGGACGACGACGAAGGGTGGCGGCGAAGACATGCTCGAGTTGCCTCTGGGCATGCGCGGGTTTGCTCGTTAAGTAGACGCATGAGACCGCAAAAGGCCACCAAAAAACGCAAAAAATATGCGCCAGCGGTAGCAAAAGCGGGTCGAGCAAACGATTGAGCGTACTCGATCGACGCCGAAAAGACAAGCCAGGGGCGGCTGAAAAACGCGCTCGAAGGCTTGTGCACAAAGGACTTGCGCGAATTCGAGGGAATTTGGCGGTCCAGGCCGCCCTATCGTCAAGCGGTCAGGCGATCAACAAATCGGGGCGCCACTCGATGCGCCGGCAGGGCTGCCCCGTGCGTCGAGACGGATGGTCGCGCAGCACGTCGCGGTTCACGCCGATCAGCGGCACGAAGAGGAGCTGAACGCCGCAATAGACAAGCGGCACGTCCCGCTTCCACGCGGGCACGCCGAGTTCTTGGAACAGATTCTTCAGCGTGCGCGTCGGGCCGTGCGGCGCCACGCGCATGCGTTCGCCGCCCGCGCGCGAGCGGGCCGACAACGGCGCGTGCGCAAGCAGCGCCTCGGGGACCGCGTCGGGGTCGTCGTCCGCGGCCCGCACGAAGACAAGTGAGCCGCGCCAAAGCGGCAATCGCCAGACCTCGTCGCCGCGCCAGATCAGCTCGCTTGGCGTTCTGGCCTCGATCGCCGTTTCGTCCGCCGGATCGGCGCTGCCCCCCGCTTCCCAATAGATTTGATCGCGATACAAACGCAGGCATTGCCCGGCGTGATCGACACGCAAGCGATGATCGTCGCGCACGTCGCGCAACTGGCGCAATGCATCGGTGAGGCGTCCGGTCGACGCAGCCGGCAAGCCGAGCGAGCGCATCCAGAAGCGGATCGCGTTCAGCGCGCGCTCGTCATCCAGCGCAAGCAGCGCTGCGCGCGACAAGGCGCGGCGCTCGTCACACGACACTGCCTGCATGTCGAGTTCGGCGAGATCGTCGAGCAGGCGCTGCGCGCTCGCCGCATGCCGCGCCGCGCGCGCGAGCGCGTCGCGAAAACCGGGGAAATGCACGGCGAGCGCCGGAATCACCTCATGGCGGAGCGCGTTGCGTGCGTAGCGGGTGTCGGCATTCGATTCGTCGTCGATCCAGCGCAATTCATGCGTCTGCGCGTAGGTCTCGAGCTGGCCCCTGAGCAAATAGAGCAGCGGCCGCACGCGCGGCACCGCCGACGCCCCCTCGACGCGCTGCGGCGCCATCGCCGCGAGCCCGGCGACACCCGCACCGCGCAGCAATTGCAGCAGCACGGTCTCGGCTTGATCGTCGGCGTGTTGAGCAAGCCACAGCGCGGCGGCGCCATGACGCGCGCACATCGCATCGAGCGCGCGGTATCGCGCGTCGCGCGCCATCGCCTCGACGCTCTCGCCCGGCATGGGCATCACCTCGACGTGCTGAGCCTCGAAGCTCACGCCATAGGCGCGCGCCGTCGCCTCGCAATGCGCAAGCCATTGATCCGCATTCGGGCTGAGACCGTGGTGGACATGCAGGGCGACACAGCGCGCCGGCCCGGCTACGCGCACGGCCGCGTCGAGCAGCACGGTCGAATCGAGGCCGCCGCTGTACGCGAGCGCAATGCGCACGTCATCGGGAAGCCCCGAAAGCGCACTGCCGATCGCATCGAGAACGATGCGATCGGCAGTGGATTCAGTGGAGGAAGTCACGGCAGCAAGGCGTGTAGCGCCCCATTGAGAACGAGCCGCGCGTGCGCGTCATGCGCCCGGCTTCGTTTCCTTGAATTTACCGTACGTCATCAGACGTTCGAAGCGGCGCTCACGCAGCTCCTGCGTGCTCATGCCCTGGAACTGGCGCAGCGTGTCGGCGAGCGCGCGGCGCAGCAGCGCGGCCATGCCCTTCGGATCGCGATGCGCGCCGCCGAGCGGCTCGTTGACGATCTTGTCGATGAGGCCAAGCGCCTTCAGTCGATGCGCAGTCAGGCCCAACGCCTCGGCAGCCTCCGGCGCCTTGGCCGCGCTCTTCCACAGAATCGACGCGCAGCCTTCCGGCGAAATCACCGAGTAGGTCGAGAATTGCAGCATCAGCACGCTGTCGGCGACCGCGATCGCCAGCGCTCCGCCCGAACCGCCTTCGCCGATCACGGTCGCGATGATCGGCGTCTTGAGCTCGGCCATCACGTACAAATTGCGGCCGATCGCTTCCGATTGCCCACGCTCTTCCGCACCGATGCCCGGATACGCACCCGGCGTATCGATGAACGTGAAAATCGGCAAACCGAACTTCTCGGCAAGACGCATGAAACGCTCGGCCTTCCGATAACCTTCCGGACGCGGCATACCGAAGTTGCGCGCCGCGCGTTCCTTCGTATCGCGCCCCTTCTGCTGGCCGATCACCATGCATGGGTGGCCGTTGAAACGCGCGAGACCGCCGACGATCGACAAATCGTCCGCATAGGAACGGTCGCCGTGCAGCTCATGAAAATCGGTGAACAGCTCGTTGACGTAATCGAGCGTATAGGGGCGCTGGGGGTGACGCGCGATTTGCGAAACCTGCCAAGGGCTCAGGTTCGCGTAGAGGTCCTTCGTGAGCTGCTGGCCTTTCTTGGACAGCCGCTCGATTTCTTCCGAAATATCGACAGCCGAGTCGTCCTGCACGAAGCGCAACTCTTCAATCTTCGCTTCGAGTTCAGCGATGGGCTGTTCGAAATCCAGAAATGTGGTTTTCATTTGTTCGAATCCTTGGACTTGCCGGGCAGCGCGTATTCTAACCGCCCCCGGCAGTGTCAAAATCAGATCGCAACTATCAATTATAAGATATCGATAGCCGACTGACGCACCTCATCCGTCACTCGCCGTTCGCGAGCGGATCGAGGCTGCGCCACATATACCAGGTCGCGACCGTACGCCACGGCTCCCAATTCGCCGCGACTTCACGCGCTTCGCTGCGCGTGACCGGCTCTCCGCTGAAATAGTTGACGCTGATCGCGCGAATGAGGCCGAGGTCGTCGAGCGGCAGCACATCGGGCCGCGACAGGTTGAAGATCAGGAACATCTCCGCGGTCCAACGCCCGATACCGCGAATTTGTGTCAGCTCGGCAATGACCGCCTCGTCCTCCATCGACATCCACTTGTCGACGTGCAGCGCACCCGACACGAAGTGCTGGGCGAGATCGAGTATGTACTCGGATTTGCGCTTCGAGAGACCGCACGCAACGAGCTTTTCCTGGCCGAGTTTGATGAACTGCTGCGGGGCGAGCTTCGGGCATACCTCTTTGATGCGCTCCCACACGGCCTGCGCCGCCTGCACCGAGATCTGCTGCCCCACCACCGACCGCGCAAGCGTGACGAACGGATCGCCGCCGTTGATGAGGTGCACCGGCCCGAACTTCGGGATGAGTTTCTTGAGGATGCGATCGCGCTTGACGAGGTCCGCGCACGCGCCGTCCCAGTAAGGCGGACGCGTGACGGCCGGAGTCAGGCCGCTGATCTGCACCGGCACAGCCGCCTCCGTCGACGAACTCGCGCGCGTCTTGCGCACGACTTCACCGTCACGCGCGGTGTCGCGCGCGAACTCCTGAACCTCGGCAGCCCCTGCCGAACCATTAGGCTTGCCCGCTTTCCGTTTTGCTGCGCGCGCCGGCTTCGCAGCATGACTGGCGCTGCCATTGAGCAAACGTTTGGCCGCCGCCTTTTTTGCCGCGGCGCTTCTTTTTAGGGGAAGCTGCTGACCGCCGTCGTCCGGCGATGCCTTCGACACGCCCGTCTTGCGCGCGCGTGCCGTCTTTACTGCTGCCGCGGATTTTTGCGGCGCCGCGGTTTTAGCCGGCGCCTTCCTGGCCGTTGCCATCTTGCCTCCTGCCTGGCGAGTCGATCAGAGGGATTTCCGATGCGCGCTCATACGCGGCGCCACTCGGTCAACCCGCCCGGTTTGTCTTCAAGCGCAATCCCGGCTTCGAGCAATGCATTGCGAATCCGGTCTGCTTCGGCATAGTTCTTCGCTTGCTTCGCAGCGACACGCGCAGCAATTTGCGCTTCGATCGCGGCGACGTCGAGCGACGCTTCGTCCGCGCTGCCACCCGCCTGCTGCAAGAACACGCGCGGGTCGCGGCCGAGCAGGCCGACGACCTGCGCAAGCCCCTTGAGTTGACGCGCAAGCGCGGCGTCGCGCGTGCGATTCACCTCACCCGCCAATTCGAACAGCACGGCTACCGCGACCGGCGTATTGAAGTCGTCGTTCATCGCCGCGCGGAACCGCATAGCATGCGCTTCGTTCCAGTCGAGCACCTTATCGTCGGGGCTCGCCTCTTTCAACGCGACATACAAGCGCGTCAGCGCCGCGCGCGCGTCGTCGAGGTGCACGTCGCTATAGTTGAGCGGCGAACGATAATGCGCACGCGCGATGAAGAAACGCACGACTTCCGCATCGTATTTCGCGAGCACGTCACGGATCGTGAAGAAGTTGCCGAGCGATTTCGACATCTTTTCATTGTCGATCTGAACGAAGCCGTTGTGCATCCAATAACTGACGAAGGTCTGATTTGTCGCACCTTCGCTCTGCGCAATTTCGTTCTCGTGGTGCGGAAACTGCAGGTCCTGGCCGCCGCCGTGCAAATCGAAGTGTTCGCCCAGCAGCGTGCAGCTCATCGCCGAGCATTCGATATGCCAGCCGGGGCGCCCTCGCCCGTATGGCGACTCCCAGATCGTATCGGCCGGCTCATCGGGCTTCGCGCTTTTCCACAGCACGAAATCGAGCGGATCTTCCTTAGCGTCGTTCGCCGCCACTCGCTCGCCCGCGCGCAAATCTTCGAGTGACTTGCCCGACAGCTTGCCGTAGTTCGCGAACTTGCGCACTGCGTAATTGACATCGCCGTCTTTGGCTCGATACGCATAACCGTTTGCCTCGAGCCGCTCGATCATGCCAAGCATCTGCGGGATGAAATCGGTTGCACGCGGCTCGATGTCCGGACGCTCGATGCCGAGCGCGTCCGCGTCTTCGTGCATCGCGGCGATGAAGCGGTCGGTCAACGCCTTGATCGTCTCGCCGTTCTCGACCGCGCGGCGAATGATCTTATCGTCGACATCGGTGATGTTGCGCACGTAAGTGACCTGATAGCCCAGGGTGCGCAGCCACCGCTGCACGATGTCGAACACGACCATCACGCGCGCATGGCCGACGTGGCAATAGTCGTACACCGTCATCCCGCAGACGTACATCCGCACCTCGCCCGCGCGGCGCGGAACGAATAGTTGCTTGTCACGCGCGAGCGTGTTGTAGATGCGCAGAGATTCCATAGAGACGATGCGTGGGCCGAGAGATATCCGCACTTGGCGCCGCACGCCGCGCATTCGACACACATGACGAACGCGGTGCATGTGACAGAACCGGTGCGCGAGCGTGAACGCTTGAAGCTGCGGTCAAGCTGCGATCGAGGCGGAGACGACCACGAGTGGCGATAGGCAGTCTGCTGTTCGAGGAAACTAGCAGACGTTTTGTTAGAATGGGTCGGAGTATAACATCCCGACTTGAGCCTATGAAACCTTCCAGCGGCCGCGCGCCCCGCGCTGCGACCCTCGCCGCGGCTATGCTGTGCGGCGTTGCTCTGACCGCGCTGCCGGGCATCGCCGCCCATGCGCAACAAGTGTCGACGGCGGTCGCCGACGGCACGCCGCAGATCGACGCGTCGATCGCCAGCCAGAACTGGAACGCGGCGCTTTCCCAGCTCGACGCACGCATCAAGACGAACCCGCGCGACGCCCAAGCGAAGTTCAAGCGCGGTACCGTGCTCGCGCACCTGAATCGCGACGACGAAGCGATCCAGCAATTCGTCGAGCTGACGCAAACCTATCCGGAGCTGCCCGAGCCCTACAACAACCTGGCTGCGCTTTACGCCAAAGAAGGCCGCTACGACGAGGCACGCGCCGCGCTCGAAACCGCCGTCAAGACCAACCCGAGCTACGGCCTCGCGTATGAAAATCTGGGCGATCTTTACCTGCGGCTTGCCGCGGAGTCGTACAAGCGCGCTCAATCGCTCGGCCATGCAAGCGGCGCGACCGCGCAACGCCTTGCCGACCTCCAGAAAGTGATCTCGCCGCCTGCATCGAGCAAGAAGACCGCGAAAGCGGCCGTGCCGGGTTCGGCACCCATGCCGTCGTTCCCGGTCATCAGCTTGCCGACGTTCCAATCCGGCGCCGGCTCGAACGGGTCGCTGGCCATACCTCCGTACGTCGCGCCGTCGCAATAAGCGGCGCACGCGGCTCCCCTTTTCTCCACTCCGAGGAATTTCATGAAAAGCTTGTTGTTGGCGCTCGGCAGCGCCGCTCTGATCGCGAACGCCCCCGCCTTCGCGCAAACGGCCGCCCCCGCCACGCATCCCACCGTCCTCATCAAGACGACGGACGGCGACATCCGCGTCGAGCTGTACCCCGAGAAGGCGCCGAAGACGGTCGCCAACTTCCTCGACTACGTGAAATCCGGCCAATACAGCGGCACGATCTTCCACCGCGTGATTCCAGGCTTCATGATCCAGGGCGGCGGCTTCACGGCGAGCTACGTCGAGAAGCCGACGCGCGCGCCGATTCCGCTCGAAAGCAAGAATGGCCTGAAGAACGCGGTCGGCACGATCGCGATGGCGCGCACGAGCGACCCGAACTCGGCCACCGCGCAGTTCTTCATCAATACCGTCGACAACGCCGGCCTCGACTATCCGAACCCGGACGGCAACGGCTACGCGGTGTTCGGCAAGGTGATCTCCGGTATGGACGTCGTCAAGAAGATCGAAGGCACGCCGACCACGACGCGCGGCCCGATGGCGGATGTTCCGCAAACCCCGATCGTGATCGAATCGGCCAGCGTCGTTTCGAAATAAATCACGCGTAGACGACAATTCGCGCAATCGGCGGGAACGCGCTAACTTAGTGAAATATGGCGTAGTTCGCGCGGCCCCGCCCGCTCCCTCCCTCTACTCAAGGATCGCATCATGGTCGAACTCCATACGAACCACGGCATCATCAAGCTCGAACTGGACGCTGAAAAGGCGCCGAAATCGGTCGAGAACTTCCTGAACTACGTGAAGAACGGCCATTACGACAACACGGTGTTTCACCGCGTGATCGACGGCTTCATGATTCAAGGCGGCGGCTTCGAGCCGGGCATGAAGCAAAAGGCGACCGAAGCGCCGATCGACAACGAAGCGAACAACGGCCTGAAGAATGTGCAGGGCTCGATTGCGATGGCGCGCACCAACGACCCGCATTCGGCTACGGCACAATTCTTCATCAATGTGAACGACAACGACTTCCTGAACCACTCGTCGCCGACGCCGCAAGGCTGGGGCTACGCGGTGTTCGGCAAGGTTGTCGAAGGGCTCGACGTCGTCGACAAGATCAAGAAGGTGAAAACGGGCTCGAAGGGCTTCCATCAGGACGTGCCCGTTGACGATGTCGTGATCGAAAAGGCTGTTATCGTCGACTGAGATTGAGCACGACTCTCTTACGGGAGAAAAGCGTTGCTGGGCGGCAGGATACGCCACACAGCGTCGCGGCGGGCGTGCCGGGCGAAGTCGGGCACACCCGCCCGCACGCGCCGCGCCCGCTCCTCTTTATCTCCGATCTGCACTTAAGCGAGGCGATTCCGCGCACGGTCGCCGCGTTCGAGCACTTCGTCCGCGTGACGGCCGACAATGCCGACTCCGTCTTCATTCTCGGCGACCTGTTCGAATTTTGGATCGGCGACGATATGCTCGCCGCAGACCCCTTCGCGGCCCGCATGGCGGCGCTGATGCACACGTTGTCCGAGCGCGGCGTCGCGCTCTACATCATGCACGGCAATCGCGACTTTCTGCTCGGCAAGCGCTTTATGAAAGCTGCCGGCGCGATCTGGCTGCCCGATCCGTTCGTGATGACGGCTTTCGGCTCGCGCATCGTGCTCGCACATGGCGACGCGCTTTGCACTTCGGACCGGAAATATCAGACTTTTCGCCGCTTCGCACGCAGCCGCGCCGCGCAACTGCTTTTTCTCGCGTGGCCGTTCAAATGGCGGCTCGCGCTCGCCGAACGGATGCGCAGCGCGAGCGAGGACGGCCGCACGAGGCCGGTTTCGCCGCTCTACGACGTCACGAGAGAAGGGGTGGAAACGCTCTTCAAGGCGAGCCGGACGACGACCATGATTCACGGACACACGCACCGGCCCGCACGCCATCAGGAACACGGCGGCACGCGCTGGGTCTTGCCCGACTGGGATCTCGACCACGGCAAGCGGCGCGGCGGCTACCTTCGAATCGACGCCGAAGGCATTCGAGCGTTTCCGCTCGACTGACTTGGGTCACTGCTCGACCGTTTTCCCTTCGATTGCCGCCGACAAGCGCCGCAAATCAATCAACGCCGCGTCTGCGCCCTGCAGCGCCTCGAGACGCGTGCCGAGCCGCTCGAGCGCGGCGACGATTTCGTCGACCCGCTGCGTCTCCTTCGCGGCGTGATCGATCAGTCCGTGCAATGCGAGAGACACCGGATCGTCCGCGTTCGGTGTAATGCCATAGGCGCAAAACGCGGCGCTCTGCGGTGCGCGCTTCGTGTCGGCGGGCATCACGACGCGCGCCGGATTGCCGACCGCGGTGCCGCCCGCCGGCACCGGCTTCACGACGACCGCGTTCGAGCCGATTTTCGCTTCGGCGCCGATCGTGAAGCCGCCCAGAACCTTAGCGCCGGCGCCGACGATCACGCCGCGCTCGAGCGTCGGATGGCGCTTGGCGCCGCGCGTGAGCGACGTGCCGCCGAGCGTCACGCCTTGGTAGATCGTGCAGTCGTCGCCGATTTCCGCCGTCTCGCCGATCACAACACCCATCCCGTGATCGATGAACACGCGCCGGCCGATCGTCGCGCCGGGGTGGATCTCGATGCCGGTCAGGAAACGCGCGACCTGCGAAACGAAGCGTGCGAGCCAGCGGCGCTTGCCGAGCCAGCATGCGTGCGCGAGGCGATGCAGCACCAGCGCGTGCAACCCCGGATAGCACGTGAGCACTTCCCAGGCGCTGCGAGCGGCGGGGTCGCGCTCGCGGATCGTGGCAATGTCTTCGCGAAGTCTCGTGAACATGATCGTGATCGTTGGGTGAAACGGTCGCAGGGTCGTGGCAGCCGACGGCGAAAGCACGGAAATAGCAGATCCGCAGATTTGCTTATGACGAATGGGGCGATTGTAGGGCGAAGTCGGCGGATGTGCTGGACGCCCTTCATCGCCACAATGCACGCGGGGGTATTCGGCGGAGCTCTAAGCCTGACGAGGTGACGAGCGATGCACCTCAATGGCGCACCTAGCGCTGGAACCGGTGCTCCCAAGCGCTCGCACTCGAGCTCATTTTTCCGGGTCGTGCGTCTTGAGCAAAATGTGCTTGGCAATGCCGCGCACGATATTCACTTCCTCGCGCTCGAGCCCCGAGCGCGCGAAAAGCCGCCGCAGTCTCGACATCAGCTTCTTCGGATTCGCGGGGTCGAGAAACTCCAGTGCGATCAGCGCGTTCTCCAAATGGACGAACATACGCTCGATCTCGTCGCTCGGAGCGCGCGGCCCGCCAACGTCTGCCAAGGCCGGGGACGAGGCTGAAGTGTCGCCGCTCGATTCGCCCAGATACGCCATGCGCAGCTCGTAACACAAGACCTGAACGGCCTGCGCGAGATTGAGCGAGCTATAGGCGGGATTGGCCGGAATATGCGCAAGCGCGCTGCAACGCTCGACGTCTTCATTCGCAAGACCCGTGCGCTCATTGCCGAACACGAGCGCGATGTCGCCGCTCGCGGCGTGCCGGCACGCCTCCTTCGCGGCCACGCGCGGCGCGAGTTGCGGTGGCCCGTACTCGCGCAGCCGCGCGGTGAGCGCGATCGACCAATGCACGCCCGTCAGCGCATCGGCGAGGGTGGGCACGACATGGGCCGACGCGAGCACATCGTCGGCGCCGCTTGCCATCGCGATCGCTTCTGGATCGCTCTGCACGTGCGCCACGCGCGGCGCGACGAGCACCAGGCGCGAAAAGCCCATCGTCTTGAGCGCGCGCGCCGCGGCGCCGACGTTGCCGGGATGGCTCGGCTCGACGAGCACGAAGCGCGTCGACGTAAAGCCGCCGCGCGGCGCGCCGGCGCAATCGGCTGCCGCGGACGACGCGCGGCCCGGCTCGTGATGCGGTGTGTTTGGATGATTCAAGATGACCCGATGAAAACCGTGAAAAGCAGCCGGCGACAAGCTTGCCGGAGAAACCCGCCTGAAGTGAGTATGGTATCGCCAACCTCGGACGAACCCAATCTGCCGTTCGGTCTGGGCCATTCGGTCTGGGCCATTCGGTCTAGGCTATTCGGTCAGGTTGCGTCTGCTGCGCCAATGCCCGCAGACTCACGACATCAAGCCGAATCGATCGACGCCGGGTGCGTTCAGCGCTCGACGTTCTGCCGGAAGATGCCCGACTCAGGTAAAATCACGCCGTTCGCGCGCGCCGCACGCTGTCGCCGATTTATCGCCGATTGCCAAGCAGCCCGCGCCCCGCTCTTCTTCAATTCGTCTCCGTCGACGGAATTCGTGCCCGGTCACGCGTTCCGGCCGGTTTAGCTCATTACCGGGCAGCGCTCGCACCCTCCCGGCACAAGGAACCAGGCTCATGCATCCCATGCTCAACATTGCCGTCAAGGCCGCCCGCCGCGCTGGACAGATCATCAACCGCGCGTCGCTCGATCTCGACTTGGTGCAAGTCAGCAAGAAACAGCACAACGATTTCGTCACGGAGGTCGACAAGGCATCGGAAGCGGCGATCATCGAGACGCTGAAGACCGCCTACCCCGACCACGCCATCCTCGCCGAAGAATCCGGCCGCTCGGAGAACGAATCCGAGTACGAGTGGATCATCGACCCGCTCGACGGCACGACCAACTTCATTCACGGCTTCCAGTACTACTGCGTGTCGATCGCGCTCGCGCACAAGGGTATCGTCACGCAAGCCGTCGTCTATGACCCGACTCGCAACGATCTCTTCACGGCATCGCGCGGCCGCGGCGCCTACCTGAACGATCGACGCATCCGCGTCGGGCGGCGCGACCGCCTTGCCGACTCGCTGATCGGCACGGGTTTCCCGTTCCGTGAAAAGGACGGCCTCGAAGCGTATTGCCGCCTGTTCGCCGAAATGACCCACGCCTGCACGGGCCTGCGCCGTCCGGGCGCCGCGGCGCTCGATCTCGCCAACGTCGCCGCCGGCCGCATGGACGGCTTCTTCGAGCAAGGCATCAGCGCTTGGGACATGGCGGCCGGCAGCCTGCTGATCACGGAAGCCGGCGGCCTCGTCGGCAACTACACGGGCGACTCCGACTTCCTGCATCTCGGTGAAATCGTCGCCGCGAACCCGAAGGTGTATGCGCAAATGGTGCCGATCCTGAGCCCCTACAGCCGTACCCGGCAAGCGGCCTAACGCGAGGCAAAGAAAGCGGCTGCGGCCGCTTTTTTGTTTGCAAGACCGTATGCAGGCCACCGCGCTTACGCCAGCCATCGCTCCCCGTCGCAGCGAGCGCGTCGGCCTGCTTCGCACACGCTTCGATTTCGATGTTCGCCGCAGCGGCCACCGCCGCGGCGGCGAACCGCATTCGCTCCGCGCTTCATGAAGAAAGGTTTCTATACGATTATCGCGGCTCAGTTCGTGTCGTCGCTCGCCGACAACGCGTTGCTGATCGCCGCGATCGCGCTGCTCAGCGTGATGCAGTCCGCCGCTTGGGTCACGCCGCTGCTGCAGATCTTTTTCACGATCTCTTATGTCTTGCTGGCGCCTTTTGTCGGCGCCTTCGCGGACGCGCTGCAAAAACGTCACGTGATGTTCGTGTCGAACGCGCTGAAAGCGTGCGGCTGCCTGATGATGATCGCAGGCGTGCATCCGATGATCGCGTATGGCGTGGTGGGGTTCGGCGCCGCAGCCTATTCGCCGGCCAAATACGGGATTCTCACCGAACTGCTGCCGCCCGAGCGGCTGATCGCCGCAAACGCGTGGCTCGAATCGGCCACCGTGCTCTCGACCATCATCGGCACGATGATGGGCGGCGCGCTGATCAGCCCGCTCGCCGAACGCTTCGTCGCGCGCACGCATTGGCCGCTCGTGCACTCGGCGGCCGACCTCGCGATGGTCGCCGTCATGCTGACTTACTTGGTAGCGGCGCTCATCAACATCGACATTCCCGACACCGGTGCCCGCTACGCTAACCGCTTGCGCGAACCCGGCAAGCTCGTCGGCGATTTCGTGCACTGCTTCAACGTGCTGTGGCTCGACAAGCTCGCGCAGATCGCGTTGTGGGTCACGACGCTGATGTGGGGCGCGGCGGTCACGCTGCAATTGCTCGTCCTCAAGTGGGCTGCGTCGAACCTGGGGTTGTCGTTGTCGAAGGCCGCAGTGATGCAGGGCGTGACGGGCATCGGCATCGCGGTCGGCGCGGCGGCCGCCGCGGCCTGGATTCCGCTCGTGCGCTCGCTGAAGGTACTGCCGGTAGGGATTGCCGCGGGCCTCGTCGCGGCGGGGATGGCGTTCTACAGCAAAGGGCTCTTCCCGGCCGGCTCGGGCTTGAGGATCGGCAGCCTCTTCGCGCCGTTCTATATCGTGTTCGCGTATCCGCTGATGATCGGCCTCGGCGGCCTGGCGGGGTTCTTCATCGTGCCGATGAACGCTCTCTTGCAGCATCGCGGAGCGACGCTGCTCTCGGCGGGCCATTCGATCGCGGTGCAGAACTTCAACCAGAATCTCGCCGTCCTGCTGATGCTCGGCGCCTACGCGCTGCTCTTGACCGCGAAGGTGCCGGCGCAGTGGATCATCGTCATCTTCGGCAGCTTCATCTGCCTGATGATCTGGCTCGCGAAGCGCAAGAGCGTGGCGAACGCGCGCAAGGTGGATCTGCGCGCGCTCGTCGAGGAATGAGTGACAGGGCGAGACACAGCAGCCCGGTTGCGGACTTCCCGGCGCGACTGGCAATACGTTCGCGTTAGCCGTTCGTCCAGGGTTCGTGCGCACACCCGCCCGGGTTAAACTCTCGCCCTATATAGGCAAGACAAGACAAACACGATGGGCAATCCAATTGAAGCGGCGGGCGCTGCAAGCGCCGCCAGCGACGTCGCGCAGCACACGCCGATGATGCAGCAGTATCTCCGCATTAAAGCGGAGCATCCCGGCACGCTCGTCTTTTATCGGATGGGCGACTTCTACGAGCTCTTCTTCGACGATGCCGAAAAAGCCGCTCGTCTGCTCGACCTGACACTCACGCAGCGCGGCGCGTCCGCGGGCAACCCGATCAAGATGGCGGGCGTGCCGCATCACGCCGTCGAGCAATACCTCGCGAAGCTCGTGAAGCTCGGCGAATCGGTCGCGATTTGCGAACAGATCGGCGATCCGGCGACGTCCAAGGGCCCGGTCGAACGCAAGGTCGTGCGCGTCGTCACACCGGGCACGCTGACCGACGCGGCGTTGCTCTCCGACAAGAGCGACGTCTATCTGCTCGCGCTCTCGCCGGGCCACAACAAGCGCGGCGTCGTGACGAACGTGGGCCTCGCGTGGCTCAACCTCGCAAGCGGCGGGCTGCGCCTTGCGGAAGTCGCACCCGATCAAGTCGGCGCCGCGCTCGAACGCATTCGCCCGGCCGAAATCCTCGTGGCCGACTCGCCCGCGAGCTCCACGCCTGCGGGTCTGGCCGGTGCGCTGACGCGGGTGCCCGTGTGGCATTTCGACGTTGCGTCGGGTACGCAGCGCCTGTGCGACCAATTGGATGTTGCAGGTCTCGACGGTTTCGGCGCGCAAACGCTGACGAGCGCATGTGGCGCGGCCGGCGCACTGCTGCTCTACGCGTCGGCGACGCAGGGACAGCAATTGCGCCATGTGCGCAGCCTGAAGGTCGAGTACGAGTCGGAATACATCGGCCTCGATCCGGCTACGCGCCGCAATCTCGAACTGACGGAAACGTTGCGCGGCACCGAATCGCCGACGCTCTATTCGCTACTCGATACCTGCAGTACGGCGATGGGCAGCCGCTTGCTGCGTCACTGGCTGCATCATCCGCCGCGCGACGCGTTGGTCGCGCAAACGCGCCAGCAGGCGATCGGCGCGCTGCTCGACGCGCCCGTCGACGCGAGCCTCGATGCGTTGCGCAGCGCGCTGCGTCAGATTGCGGACGTCGAGCGGATCACGGGGCGGCTTGCGCTGCTGTCGGCGCGTCCGCGTGACCTTTCGAGCCTGCGCGACACATTCGCCTCCCTGCCGGCGCTGCGCGCGAAACTGGCGGGCATCGTCGCGAACGCGGCGGCCCTCGCGCGCATCGACGCCGAGCTCGAACCGCCTGCCGGCTGCGTCGAATTGCTGACTCGCGCAGTCGCCGCCGAACCAGCGGCCATGGTCCGCGACGGCGGCGTGATCGCCCGCGGCTACGATGCGGATCTCGACGAATTGCGCGATATTTCGGAGAACTGCGGACAATTCCTGATCGACCTCGAGACGCGCGAACGCACCCGCACCGGCATTGCGAATCTGCGCGTCGAGTACAACAAGGTCCACGGGTTCTACATCGAAGTCACGCGCGGCCAAACCGACAAGGTGCCGGACGATTACCGCCGCCGCCAGACGCTCAAGAACGCCGAGCGCTATATCACGCCCGAGCTGAAGACCTTCGAAGACAAGGCGCTCTCCGCACAGGAACGTGCGCTCGCCCGTGAACGCGCGCTCTTCGACGCGCTGCTGCAGTCGCTCTTGCCGTTCATCGCGGATTGCCAGCGCGTCGCCGCGGCGCTTGCCGAGCTCGACCTGCTCGCCGCGCTCGCCGAGCGAGCCCGCGCGCTCGATTGGGTCGCACCGGAGTTCTCGGCGGATATCGGCATCGATATCGAGCAAGGACGCCATCCGGTCGTCGAGGCCCAAGTCGAGCAGTTCATCGCGAACGACTGCCGCCTCTTCGCCGATCGCAAGCTGTTGCTGATCACCGGCCCCAACATGGGCGGTAAGTCGACGTTCATGCGCCAGACCGCGTTGATCGCACTGTTGGCCTATGCCGGCAGCTACGTGCCCGCCCGGCGCGCCCGCTTCGGCCCGATCGACCGCATCTTCACGCGCATCGGCGCCGCCGACGACTTGGCCGGCGGCCGCTCGACGTTCATGGTCGAAATGACAGAAGCCGCGGCGATCCTGAACGATGCGACGCCGCAGAGTCTCGTGCTGATGGACGAGATCGGCCGCGGCACGTCGACGTTCGACGGTCTCGCACTCGCGTGGGCTATCGCGCGGCACCTCCTTTCGCACAACGCCTGCTACACCCTCTTTGCCACGCACTACTTCGAACTGACGCAGTTGCCGGCGGAATTCGCGCACGCGGCAAATGTTCACTTGTCCGCCGTCGAACACGGGCATGGGATCGTTTTCCTGCATGCCGTCAACGAAGGCCCTGCAAGCCAGAGCTACGGCTTGCAGGTCGCGCAGCTGGCCGGCGTACCGCCGCCCGTGATTCGCGCGGCGCGCAAACACCTCGCGTACCTGGAACAACAGTCGATCGGGCACGCGACGCCGCAGCTCGACTTGTTCGCCGAACCGGTCTACTTGGAAGATGCACCGGACGATGCCGAGGATGATGCGCCTGCTGCGCAGACGCACCCCGCGCTCGAAAAGCTGCGGTCGATCGATCCGAACGATCTGAAACCGCGTGACGCGCTCGATTTGCTATACGAACTGCACGATCTCGCGAGCGCCGCGCGGGATGCGCAACGCTAAGCGCCACATGCGGGCCAAGGGCCGGCACCGACGCTCCGCCTCGACGCACGGCGCGGTGGCGCTGGCCGTCGCGCTCGCGTGCTGCCTGACGCAGGAGCGGCCAGCCAACGCTGCCGCACCGCGCTATACGTTCGCCGTCATCGGCGGCACGTTGCAGGACGCGGCCGATGAAGCGCCGACCCAGCGTCTTCTTGAAGCGATCGGACTCGACAAACAGATGTCGTTCGTCGTCTATGACGGCAACCTCAAAGGCGCGACCGAAGCTTGCCGCGACTCGCTCTACGAGCAGCGGCAGCAAGTACTCGAAACGTCGCGCGTGCCGCTCTTCTTCATCCCGGGCGGGCACGACTGGGTTGCCTGCGCTCAGCCACAGGCAGGCGGCTACGACGCGGTCGAACGGCTCGACTTTATACGGCAGACGTTGCTTTCCGATTCGGCGTCGATGGGTCAGAACTCGCTTGCGCTCACCCGGGAAAGCGAAGTCGCGCGCTTTCGGCCCTACCGCGAAAACATCCGCTGGCAGATCGGCGATACGGTGTTCATCGGCCTGAACGTGCCCGGCGAAAACAACCACTACTCGAGTGCGGGCGGCCGCAATGGAGAGTTTGAAGATCGTGCGGTCGCGACGTCGTTCTGGCTCGAGCACGCGGCCGAATATGCAAAGCGTCGCGACGCGCGCGCTGTGGTCATCTTCGTGAAAGGCGACCCCGATCTCAAGCAGTACGAACGTCCCGAGCGCTTCCCTTGGCTGCGATTCGGCCATGCGCGGCCGCGCGACGGCTATCTGGAGTTCAAGCGCAGTCTCGTGAAAATGGCGGAAACGTTTCGCGGGCCGGTGCTGCTCGTCCACTACGACGACCGGCGTCTCGCAGGCGGCTTCCTGATCGATCAGCCGCTTCGCAACGACAAAAGCGAGCGCGTCGCGAATCTGACACGCATCGCGATTTCTCCTCGCGAACGTTTGACGCAATGGATTCAGGTCGACGCGGATTTCGGCAAGCGGCCGCCGTTCAGGGTCAGCGTGAGGAATGTGCCGAAAAATCTGCCGGCGCCTACCGCGCCGCAAACGGTGCCGAGCGAGGAGCCGGCTGTGCCGCCGGTGCCCGACGCGTCAGGATTGATGCCGGCGCTGCCCATGCAAGAGCCGCCGATCCTGCCGGATAACAACCAAGGCAACAACCCAAGCAACAATCAAAGCGCGCCGCCCATCCTGACGGCGCCTTCTCAACCTTCGCCGCAAGCTTCGGCGCCGGGGAGCGCCGAGCCTGCAAGTTCATCAGTGCAGCGTGGGCCGTGAGTCGCCGGCTTCTTCGTCGTCATCGTCTTCGTCGATGACTTCGAGGCCATCGGCGCCGTGCGCGTGCTCGTGGTCGATCTCGTCCTGCGTCGCTTCGCGCACTTCCTTGACGGTCAGCGCGAAACGCAGCGCCATGCCGGCGAGCGGGTGGTTGCCGTCGAGCACGACTTTATCCTCAGCGACATCCGTGACGGTGTAGATCAGCGAATCGATATCCTCGTCGCCCTCTTCCGGCGTGCCCTCGAACTGCATGCCGACTTCGAGCGGTTCGGGGAAGCGGCTGCGCGGCTCGACCTTCACAAGTTCGGGGTCGTACTCACCGAAGGCGTCTTGCGGCTCGAGCTGAATCTGGGTCTGGAAACCGGGCTCGCGACCGTCGAGTTCTTCCTCGATCTTAGGGAACGTGCCATCATAGCCGCCGTGCAGATAGACCATTGGCTCGTCGCTCTCTTCAATCAGATTGCCCTGCGCATCCGACAGCTTGTAAGCGACCGATACGACGGTGTTCTTTGCGATTTTCATTCGATTCTCCAAAATACATTTCCCATTATACGATGCCCAAGCGGCCCCTAGACCACTCGGCCGGCACCGCGTCGGCCACGGCCAAAGCGACCGTTTCGCCCCCGCTTCCCGAAGTGCCGACTCCCTTGCTGGGCAATCTTACGCCGTCGCAATTCATGCGCCGGTACTGGCAGAAAAAGCCGCTCTTGATCCGCCAGGCCGTCCCCGATATCGTGCCGCCGCTCAGGCGCGACGAACTGTTCGAGCTCGCCGACAGCGACGATGCCGAGTCCCGGCTGATCACCCATTTCCGCGGTAGCTGGCAACTCAAGCACGGGCCTTTCGCACCGGACGAACTGCCGCCGGTGAAGCGTCGCGAATGGACGCTCCTGGTCCAAGGCGTCAACCTGCATGACGATCGCGCACGCGCACTGCTCGACCGCTTCCGCTTCGTTCCCGATGCCCGCCTCGATGATCTGATGATCTCCTATGCGACCGACGGCGGCGGCGTCGGTCCGCACTTCGACTCCTACGACGTTTTCCTGCTGCAAGTGCATGGCAAACGCCGCTGGCGTATCGGCGCGCAAAAGGACCTGTCGTTAAAACCGGGGCTGCCGTTGAAAGTTTTACAGCATTTCGAGCCCGATGAAGAATGGCTGCTCGAGCCCGGCGACATGCTGTATCTGCCCCCGCACATCGCGCACGACGGCATCGCCGAAGGCGAATGCATGACGTGCTCGATCGGCTTTCGAGCGCCCTCCGCAAGCGAGCTGACCGGCCAGTTCCTCTACCATCTGGCCGAGCGCGGCGAGACCCTGAACGGATCGCTGCGAGACGAACGCTATCGCGATCCGCAACAGCCTGCGGTGACGAATCCGGGACAATTGCCGCCAGCGCTCATCGACCGAGTTGGCGCGATCCTTGCACAGATCAAATGGACCGAGCGTGACATCGCGTCGTTTTTGGGCAGCTACTTGAGCGAGCCGAAAGCGAATGTCGTATTCGACGCGCCGCGCCGCCCATTGAACGAAGCTGCGTTCATTCGCAACGCCTCCCGCTCGGGTATCCGCCTCGATAGAAAAACGGTGTTGCTGTATGGGCCCCGTTCGTACTTCATCAATGGCGAAGAAGACCGGCTATTGCGCGGACAAAAATGGCTAGCGGAATTGGCTGATACGCGGCGCCTGGGAGCGAAACGCTTTGTAACACTCTCGGCAGATGGGGCGGTGACAGCATTGCTGCACGAATGGTATTGTGCGGGCTGGGTACAAGTGGGCGAATTCGCGTAAAGTAGCCTGCCTGTTGTTCCGAAACACAATATTTTGTATGAGAAAGACAACGTATTGACCCTGGTTTGTCGACGGTCGGTACGAAAGTGCATATAATTTCCGCCCAAGCCGTAGGGAAGATTCACGCTCTGAAGTGCATCCCACCATCGGCCCAGGTTGGTGTTGGAGCACATTACCGGTATTATTTCGCGCTGTTGCTTACCTTTAACCATAAAAGGACGTGATCATGAAGAAATCCCTCCTCGTAGCATCCCTGCTGGCAGCTGTGGCCCTGGCCGCTTGCAACAAGAGCAGCGACCAATCGGCTGCCCCGGCCGCTAGCGACACGTCGGCTGCTTCGGCACCGGCAGCTGCTGCTTCGGAAACGGGCGCTGCTTCGGGCGCTGCTGCTGCGAGCGACACCGGCGCCGCTGCTTCGGCACCGGCAGCTGCTGCTTCGGACGCTGGCGCTTCGGCTGCTGCTCCGGCTTCGGGCGCAAGCCAGTAAGCTTGCGGCTGATGTGGCAAAGAAAAAACCGGCCTTCGGGCCGGTTTTTTCATGCCTGCGAGATTGATGCGCGCTGCGCTACGACACGGCGTCCAGCCGGCCAATACGCAACCCAGAAAGCAAGACAGAATTAGAGGCTTAGCCAGCCGAATCCGTCGACCTGCGAAGCGACCACCACTTCGGTAGCCGCCGCGCCCAGCACACGGGCCATGGCCGCTCGGGCAAGCTCGGGGAGGTTGTTTTGCTGGCTCAGATGCGCCGCCACCAGGTGCTTGAGACGCGCGCGATCCAGCGAAGCCAGAATGTTCGCCGCGGCGTCATTGTTAAGGTGTCCGTGATTGCCGCCGATACGCGCTTTCAACGATTGCGGATAGCGGCTTTGGGCCAGCATCTTCGTGTCGTGGTTGCATTCGAGCACGAGACCGTCACAACCGCTTAGCACAGCGCTGATATGCGGTGTCGAGGTGCCGACATCGGTCAGCACACCCAAGCGGCATGCGCCATCCGAAAACACGAATTGCAGCGGCTCGCGCGCATCGTGGGGCACCGTATAAGGCAGCACTTCGACATCGCCGATGGCCGCCGTTTCATCGCCCCATAGCACGTGCAAATCGACGTCGGCATCATCGGCCCCGACCGCTTGCGCCGTGCCCCAGCTCATGTAAAGCGGTAGCGACCACTTGCGCGCGAGCGTAAGCGCGCTGCCGATGTGGTCGCTGTGCTCATGCGTGATCAGAATGGCGTCGAGTTGCTCGACGCCCAGCTCGAGTCTGAGAAGGCGTCGCTCGACTTCTTTCGCGGAGAACCCGCAGTCGAGCATCACGCGAGTCGTCGTGGCTCCGTTCGAAGCCTCGACGACAAGGGCATTGCCCTCGCTGCCGCTGCCGAGGCTGGCAAAACGCATCGCGCTTAATTCAGTTGCGCGTGCAGCAGCGAAACGATTTTTTGCGCTTCGGACGACGTGTCGATTTGCCCGTTCGCATCGACCACCGCCACTTGGGTGACGCCGTCGCTCTTCGAACGGACGTTGATGAGGAATTCCTGACTCGGCTTCTGCGCGCTCGAACCGCTGTAGAACAGCTTGCCGAAGATGCCTTCGCGCTTCAGTTCTTGCATCGAATCGGCGTAACGCACGTAGTACAGACCCTTCGCGCGATCGCGATTGTCGACCGTGAAGTTCGTGCGATCGAGCGCTAGCCCAACGCGCAGCCACGCGCTGTCGAACGGCTCAGTCAGGTCCAGCGTGGTCGCACCCGCATTCATGTCGACTTGCGCCGTTGCGCCGGACGGACGCGCATCGGCCAGCAGCTGCTTGGACTGCGCTTCGGTCAGGCCGAACTTCTGCATCAGCTTATCGAGGAACACCGCTTCGAGCACCGGATTGCGCGGCCGCTCGACCCAGCGCGAGGAATCCTTGTCCTGCCCCGTCAACACCTCTTCCATCGCGCTGTGCGTGATCGAAATGTCGGTCATGCCATCGGGACCGCGCTCGACCAGCGTACGGAAGCTGTCCCGCGTGCCCGACGAATAGGCGAAATCGATGACTTTGCCGATCGTGCGGCGGAACCAGTCGTCCGGGATATTCGCGCGGTTCTCGGCCCAGTCCGTGGTCATGATGCCGGTAGCCGGCGCGTCGGTCTTCAGCGAGAAGCCGTTATCCTTCCAGAAATCCTGCAGGATCGGCCAAAGCTGATCGGGCGAGCGTCCGTCGACGACGAGCCAGCGACGGTCGCCGTCGCGCTCCACGTGCATCCCGTACGGGTCTTGCGCGGTAGGCACGCCTTCCACTGTGTTGCCGGCCGCGGTCTTCGAGAGGGTCGGCGCGCCGCCCAGCGGAGCGGTGACCGGCGGCGCGGTGAATTGCTGATTCATCGCGGTCGGATTCAGGTCGCTCGGCACCGTCAGCGGCGGCGCGGAGCCCGTGGCCTTGTAATTGACGCGATCGGACGCGAACCAGTCGTTCAACGTGTCGCAGCCGGCGAGCGTGCAAAGCGCAAGCGCCAGCACCGCCATGCGGGTGGCGTTAGTAGAGAAAGCGGAACGTTTCATGAGGTCCTTCGTGATACGGGAACGCGTTGGCTGCAACGGTGCCGGGTACGTGAGTCGAGAGTCGACGTCGGTTAAAGGAATGCCGGCTAGCGGCGCTCGACGGGCTGCAGCGTTCAGCCCAAAAGACCCGCTTCGCGCAATGCCGCGCGCACCACGTCGTGATAGCGCGCATCGAGCGGAGTCAGCGGCAGGCGGATGCCGCCCTGCATCTTGCCCATCTCCTGCAGGGCCCACTTGGCCGGAATCGGATTCGATTCGATGAAGAGGTTCTTGTGAAGCGACAACAGCTTTAGGTGAATCTCGCGAGCCGTCTTCGCATCGGCGGCGAGCGCGGCTTTGCACAATTCGCTCATCAGGCGCGGCGCGACATTGGCCGTCACGGAAATGTTGCCGTGGCCGCCGAGGAGCATCAGCGCAATCGCGGTCGGATCGTCGCCGCTGTAGATCCCGAAGTGGGCCGGCGCCGACTTGATCAGATGCGCGGCGCGATCGATGTTGCCCGTCGCTTCCTTCACACCGATGATGCCCGGCACTTGCGCGCAACGCAGGATCGTCTCGTTCGACATATCGGCGACGGTACGGCCCGGCACGTTGTACAGGATGACCGGCAAGTCCACCGCTTCGGCAATCGCCTTGAAGTGACGGTAGATGCCCTCTTGCGTCGGCTTGTTGTAATACGGCACGACTTGCAGCGAGGCATCGGCGCCGACAGCCTTGGCGCGCTCGGTCAACTCGATCGCCTCGGTGGTGGAGTTGCCGCCCGCGCCGGCGATCACGGGGATGCGTCCCGCCGTGTGATCGACCGCTGTCTTGACCATCAGGATGTGCTCTTCGACCGAAAGCGTCGCCGATTCGCCGCTCGTGCCGACCACCACGAGCGCGTCGGTGCCTTCCTCGATGTGCCAATCGATCAGCTTGCGGAACGCCGGCAGGTCGAGGCTGCCGTCTTCAAGCATTGGGGTCACGATGGCGGGAATGCTGCCGCGGATTCGAACGCCGTCCTGGGTGCCGCTCTGGTTGCCGTAAGTCATGAAATGCTTTGAATTTAATCAGTAAACCGCGATTGTAGCGGATTAGCCGGCCAAATCGTAACGCGGGGGAACCACTGCCCCATTCGCTTCGATTACCGGCGATTCCACCTCTCGAACCGCGCAAATCCGCTGAATATACGCGGCGCGCGGGGTTGCCAGAAATCCATCTTGAAAAGCGACGACGCGCAGGCCCGGCCGCACGGCGTCCAGCAGCTCACCGGGAGCGAGCAGGAACGCCGGATTCGAGGGCTTGCCGACCGTTTCGTTGCCGGCGGCGAAGGTCTCGTAAATCAGCACGCCACCCGGCGCCAGGGCGTCGAGCAGCTTGGGGAACAGGGGCCGATGCAGATAATTCGTCACGACCACCGCGTCGAACCGGGCACCGGCCGGCAACGGCCAGGGACTGCCGTCCTCGAGATCGGCAGTGAGGGTTTCGACACCCGCCACGCGGGCCATCGTTGCCAGCGCGGCGGCATCGCGATCGAGCGCCGTCACCCGGTGCCCGCGGGCAGCGAACCAGCGCGCATGGCGTCCGCTGCCTGCCGCGACGTCCAGCACCGTGCCGCCTGCCGCGACGAGATGCGACCAGCGCTTCACCCAGCGTGACGGCTCGAGCGCGCCGCCGTGCGGCTCGACCGCCGGTACCGTGGATTCGCCGCTCATCGCTTGCCGCGCCGCCTGCAACGCCGGATCAGTTGTACGAGAGGCCCATGGCCTCGCGCACGTCGCGCATCGTCTCGGTCGCGAACTTGCGGGCCTTGTCGCAGCCGTCGGCGACGATCGCGCGCAACAGCGACGGGTCGTCCATGTACTTCTGCGCGCGCTCGAGCATCGGCTGCTGTTCGCGCAAGATGCCCTCGATCACCGGCTGCTTGCATTCGAGACACCCGATGCCTGCCGAGCGGCAGCCCTTTTGCACCCACTGGTGCGTCGCTTCGTCGGTATAGACCTGATGCAGCTGCCACACCGGGCATTTGTCCGGATCGCCCGGATCGGTGCGGCGCACGCGCGCCGGGTCGGTCGGCATCGTGCGGACCTTCTTCGCGATCGTTTCGGCGTCCTCACGCAGCCCGATCGTGTTGCCGTAGGACTTCGACATTTTCTGCCCGTCGAGGCCCGGCATGCGCGACGCTTCGGTCAGGAGCACCTGCGGTTCGACGAGGATGATCTTGCGCGCGCCTTCGAGGTAGCCGAACAGCCGCTCGCGGTCGCTCATCGACAGGCTCTGCGACTCCTGTAGCATCGCCCGCGCCTGTTCGAGCGCTTCGTCGTCGCCTTCCTGCTGATAGGCGTTGCGCAGCTCGTGATAGAGCTTGGCGCGCTTGCCGCCGAGCTTCTTCGCGGCTTCGAGCGCCTTTTCCTCGAAGCCCGGTTCGCGGCCATACAGATAGTTGAAGCGGCGCGCGATTTCACGCGTCATCTCGACGTGCGGCACCTGGTCCTCGCCGACCGGCACGAGCGATGCGCGGTACAGCAGGATGTCGGCGGCCATCAGCACGGGGTAGCCGAGAAAGCCATAGGTCGACAAGTCCTTGTCCTTGAGCTTCTCGATCTGCTCCTTGTAGGTCGGCACGCGTTCGAGCCAGCCAAGCGGCGCGCTCATGCCGAGCAAGAGCGACAGCTCGGCGTGCTCCTGCACCTTGCTCTGGATGAAGAGGGTGGCCTGCGAGGGATCAATGCCCGAAGCGAGCCAGTCGATCAGCACTTCCCAGACGTTCTTCTCGATGATTTCGGGCGTTTCGTAGTGCGTCGTCAGAGCGTGCCAGTCGACCACGCAGAAAAAGCATGGATATTCGGATTGCAGCCGAACCCAGTTTTTCAGCACGCCGTGATAGTGGCCGAGGTGCAGCGACCCGGTGGGCCGCATGCCGGAGAAAATACGGTCTGGGTACATGGTTTTAGTTAAGGAGCGAAACGAAAGGAGTCAGGATGGCGCGCACGGCATCGTAGCCGAGACCGACGAGCGGGCTCAGCCAGAACTTCGTCAGGACGCCGGTCATGACGAGCGCCATCACGATGAAAAAGCCGTACGGTTCGAGCCGCGCGAGCGCGATCGCCGCACGCGGCGGCAACAGCGCGACCAGCACACGGCCGCCGTCGAGCGGCGGCAGCGGAAAGAGGTTCAGAAAGCCGAGCACCAGGTTCACGCCGATGCCCGCCTGCGCCATGCGCGTTAAAAAAGGCTCGTCGATCGACAACAGCGCCAGCGCCACGCCGAACACGGCCCAGACGAGCGCCTGCACGAAATTGCACCCTGGCCCCGCCAGCGCGACCCAGAGGCTCCCCCAGCGCGGATTGCGCAGGTTGCGAAAGGCGATGGGCACCGGCTTCGCGTAGCCGAACATCAGCGCGCCGCCCGTCGCGAAGTAAAGAATGAGCGGAATCGCGATCGTGCCGAGCGGATCGATATGGCGCATCGGATTGAACGACACGCGCCCCATCATGTAGGCGGTGTTGTCCCCCAGAAGGCGCGCCACATAGCCGTGCGCCGCCTCGTGCAGCGTGATCGCGAAGATCACGGGCAGTGCGTAGACCGCGATTGTCTGTATCAGTGAAGAATCCATAGCGCGTTATTGTATCAAGCGAGTGACACGCAGCCGCCCGCTTTCAATACTCTCCCGTAAGGATGGGTGCAATGCGCTCCGCGGCATCCCGATTACGCCGCCGTCAAGCCGAACGGCTCGAGCCGGCCGCGACCGGCGCGCACGAGGACGGGCTCGTCGCCCGTCAGGTCGATCACCGACGAGGGTTCGCGCGGGCACGCGCCGCCGTCGACCACCAAGTCGAGCTGCTTTTCGAGCCGAGCGCGGATTTCCTCGGGGTCGTTGAGCGGATCGGTGTCGGGCGGGAGGATCAGCGTCGTCGCGATCAGCGGCTCGCCGAGCGCTTCGAGCAGCGCGAGCGTGATCGCATGGTCGGGCACGCGCAGGCCGATCGTGCGCCGCTGCGGATGCGACAGGCGCCGCGGCACTTCCTTGGTCGCCTGCAGAATGAACACGTAAGGCCCCGGCGTGACCGATTTGATGAGCCGGAACTGGAGGTTGTCGACCATCGCGAAGTTCGCAAGCTCCGACAAATCGCGCACGGCCAGCGACAAGTGCTGCTTCTCATCCAGCCCACGGATACGGCGCAGGCGCGTGACCGCGTCCTTGTCGTCGAGCTGGCAGGCGAGCGCGTAGCTCGAATCGGTGGGCAGCGCGACCACGCCGCCTTCCTTGATGATCTGGACCGCCTGCGCTATCAGGCGCGGCTGCGGATTGTCGGGGTGGATCCGAAAGTATTGGGACATGGGGAACGAGTCGGGATCGTGAGGCGGACGGCGCGCTCCGCGCGCACCTTCCGGGCACACCACCGCGCCCGTTTATCGTTAGCGCGGCAGCCGGGCGAGCGCTACAGCCAGCGCTCCCAGACAGGCTTGAGATCGGACGGCAGCGGCGGCAAGCTGCCCAATTCGGTACGGCTTTCGCCCGGCGCATGAAAATCGGAGCCGCGCGACGCCTCGAAACCGAAGCGGCGCGCCACGTCCGCGTATTCGCGATACTGATCCGGCGTGTGGCTGCCGGTCACGACCTCGATCGCCTTGCCGCCCAGGTCGATGAATTCGCCGAAGAACGCATCGAATTCCGTGGGCGTGTACTGATAGCGGCCGGGGTGCGCGATGACGGCCTCGCCGCCGGCCACCTTGATCCAGGTGACCGCATCGGACAGCTTGGCCCAGCGGTGCGGCACGTAACCGGGCTTGCCGTCGCCGAGAAAGCGGTCGAACACGTCGGCCGTCGACGCCGCAAAGCCCTTTTCAACCAAAAACCGCGCGAAGTGGGTACGCGAGATCAGGTCGGGATTCGATACGTATCGCAGCGCGCCTTCATACGCCCCGTCGATGCCAAGCTCGCCGAGCGACTCGCCGATCGCCTTGGCACGCGCGGCGCGGCCGTGGCGCGTCGCATAAAGGCCGTCGACGAGCGTCGCGCACTCGGGATCGACATTGAGCCCGACGATATGCACCGTGCGTGACGCCCAGGTGACCGAAATTTCCACGCCGTACAAATAGCGCATTCCGAGTTCTTGTGCGGTGCGCCGCGCTTCGGCCTGCCCGCCGACTTCGTCGTGATCGGTCAGCGCCCACAGCTCGACGCCGCCGGCATGCGCGCGGCGAGCGACGTCCGCGGGAGCGAACAGACCGTCGGAAACGTTCGAATGGCAGTGCAGGTCGGCGTTCATTGTCAGTGGAATTCGGGAGCCTGTTCATTCTACTGCAATGCGGCATGCGAGCCGTGGATCAATTCGCGGTGGCGCGTGCGGCGGCGCTCGGCGCAGCGGCGCCCGACGCTATCGCGCCCAGCGCAGCGGCGCCCGCCCGATTTACGCGCAAAAACCCTCGATCAGCGCGGCGATCTGCTCGGGCTGATCGTGATGCACCATGTGGCCCGCATCGTCGATGATGTGTTCCCGCCAGTCGGGAAACGCTCGGAAACGCGCTTTGTATTCGTTGAGCGGAATGTCGCCGGCGAGCATCGTGAGCGTCGGCGAGGCCGCCGCCTCGATGTGCAGCACCTTCGCGCGGACATTCGCCCACACGGCCATCACTTCGTCGAGCCGGTACAGGAGCGGTCCGCGCTGCTTATGTGCAGGGTCCGCGAGCAGCCGGTAGCGGCCGTCCGAGTCGAGCTTCGACCAGTGCTGCGCGAGGAACCGCGCGCGCTCCGGCGCGAGGCGCGGATTGGTCTTGATCAGCCGCGCGGCGACCTCTTCCTCGGACGCGTAGCTGCGCAACGTCGGCGGCTCGCGCAGTTCGTCGAGCCACGCGCCGAGCCGGCGCGGCATCTGCGCTGCCTTCGAGGGCGCGAGGCCAAAACCCTCCAGGTCCACCACCCGGCGCACCCTCTCCGGGCGGGCGCCGGCATACAGGCACACGACATTGGCCCCCATGCTGTGGCCGACGAGATTGACCTGTCCGGTGGGCGCGTAGCGGTCGAGCAACGCGTCGAGATCGGCGAGGTAATCGTGAAACCAGTAGCTGCCGCCACCGCGTTCGGCCACCGGCCAGTCGGACAGGCCGAAACCGCGCGCATCCGGCGCGATCACCTGCCAGTCCCCCGCGAGCGCATCGACGACGAACTGGAACGACGCCGAAATATCCATCCAGCCGTGCAGCATGAAGAGCGTTGGCGCGTCGGCGCGGCCCCAGCGGCGCACATGCAGCCGGGTGCCCCGCACGGTGACGAAGTCGGATTTTGAAGGGTTCATGAGTACCTGCCGCGTAAAAACGAATGGTCGTTCGATTATATCGAGACGGGCGGATTTTCGTGCAGCGCGAAATGCCGATGTTTTCGCCGCGAAGAGCGGCGTCGGCCTCACTCGGCGCGCTGCGATACCCCGCTATCGTGCTGCGCAAGCGCGGCGAGTTCGGCCTCGTCGAAACCCGCCTCGCGGCGCGCGTCGAAATTGAAGGGGCCTCGGAGCTTCGGCGCGCGATATTGCTCCGCCAGGCGGACGTAGGTCGGATGCGGATCGAGCGCGTCCCGTTCGCACAGGTGACGGAACCAGCGGTTGCCAATCAGCACGTGGCCGATCTCGTCGCGCAGGATCACGTCGAGAATCGCCGCCGACGCCTCGTCGCCCGCCTGCACGAGCCGCGCGCGAATCGGCGGCGACGCGTCGAGACCGCGCGCCTCGAGCGTGCGCGGCACGAGCGCCATGCGCGCGAGCACGTCGCCGCGCGTGCGCTCGCACATGTCCCAGAGGCCGTCGTGCGCAGCAAAGTCGCCGTAGGCATGGCCGAATTCCGCTAGCCGCGCCGTGAGCAGCGAAAAGTGATGCGCCTCTTCCGCCGCGACTTTCAGCCAGTCCACGTAGAACGCTTCGGGCATGCCGGCAAAGCGCCAGACAGCGTCGAGCGCGAGATTGATCGCGTTGAATTCGATATGGGCGAGCGCATGCAGCAGCACGGCCCGGCCCTCCGCCGACTGCATGCTGCGCCGTTGCAGGAGACGCGGCTCGACGAGCAGCGGACGCTCGGGGCGCCCCGGCAGCCCCGAAGGCTCGACGATTTCGATCGACGGCAAACAAGCCGCCGCATGCGCAATGACGCGCGCATACAGGGCGCGCGCCGCCTCGGCCTTCGCCCTCGGATCGCGCTCCAGCAGGACTTCAAGCGCCGCGCTGCGCGCGCAAGCTGCATCGGAAACGGAAGACACCACCAACGTCATGAATCGTGAAATGAAATGGAACGGCCGACGCGGTCCCGCGCCACTCGCCCGGCCTATCCCGCGTAACCGTTTACAATATGCGATTGACCGACCACCCGGCGCCTCGATCGCAGCGAAAGCTGACGTTTTTGGGCGCTGCCGCCGTGCGCGCCATTGTACCGGCCGCCCCGGCGCTTTCCCCGAGGACTCACACTGTGGCGATTTACAAGCTCGGCGATGCCGCCCCCACCATCCATGAAAGCGTGTTCGTCGCGGATACGGCGACGATCATCGGCAAGGTCTCGCTCGAGGAAAACGCGAGCATTTGGTTCGGCGCGGCGCTGCGCGGCGACAACGAGCCGATCACCGTCGGCGCGGGCAGCAACATCCAGGAAGGCGCGGTGCTGCACACCGACCTAGGCTATCCGCTGACGATCGAACCCAACGTGACCGTCGGCCATCAGGCGATGCTGCACGGCTGCACCGTCAAGGAAGGCGCCTTGATCGGCATGCAGGCGGTGGTCTTGAATGGTGCGGTTATCGGCCGCAACTGTCTGGTTGGCGCAGGCGCCGTCGTGACGGAAGGCAAGGTGTTCCCCGACAACTCCCTGATTCTCGGCGCGCCTGCGAAAGCGGTGCGGGAACTGACGGAAGCCGATCTCGCCGGGATGCGCCGGAATACGGAAAATTACGCCGAGCGCCGCGGATACTTCAAGGCTCAGCTCGTGAGGATCGGCTAATCGGCCGATCGACCGGGTGCCAACCAATCAAGGAATAGTCGTGGACGACCAGTTGCAAAAATTCATGTTCAGCACCGCGCCGGTGCGTGGCGAAATCGTCTCGCTGCGCAACACGTGGCAGGAAGTGCTCGCGCGCCGTCATTACCCGGCGCCCGTGCGGGACGTGCTTGGGGAAATGATGGCGGCGTGCGCGCTGTTGTCGGCGAATCTGAAGTTCGACGGCACGCTCATCATGCAAGTCTTCGGCGATGGTCCGGTCAAGATGCTGGTCGTGCAGTGCAACTCGAATCTGACGATGCGCGCTACGGCGAAGTATTCGGGCGATTCCGCCGATGCGATCCGCGACGACATCTCGTTCGTCGAACTCGTCAACGCCGGCGGCCACGGTCGCTGCGTGATCACGCTCGATCCGGCCGACAAGAAGCCGGGCCAGCAGCCCTATCAGGGCATCGTGCCGCTCAACGGCGAGGACGGTCCGCTCACGTCGATGGCGCAGGTGCTCGAGCACTACATGCACCATTCGGAACAGCTCGACACGCGGCTGTGGCTCGCGGCGAACACCGAGCGCGCGGTCGGCATGCTGCTGCAGAAGCTGCCGGGCGATGGCGGCATCGTCCCCCATGCCGGCGAGCTGGACACCGATACTTGGGAGCGCGTCTGCACGCTCGGCGGCACGCTTTCACAGGACGAATTGCTGAAAGAAGCACCGGACACGGTCTTCAAGCGCCTGTTCTGGCAAGAAAACGTGCAGCACTTCGCACCGGCTGCCCCGCGCTTCGAATGCACGTGCTCGCGTGAGAAAGTGGGCTCGATGCTCAAGATGCTCGGGCGCGAGGAAGTCGACGGCGTCATCGAGGAGCGCGGCCATGTCGAGATTCATTGCGACTACTGCAATCAGCGCTATGAATTCGACCCGGTCGACGTCGCGCAGCTCTTCGTCGCGAACGTGATCGCGACCGGCGTGACGCCGGCGGCCGAGCAGCGCCACTAGGTTCAGCCTACGGATGTTGGAGGTCAACATGACACATCACCGTTCCGGTCTCTCGTCATCGACAACCTTGCGGACCGTCATGGTGCTGTCGGCGCTCGCCGGCGGCGCCCTCCTCTCCGGCTGCACGCTGGACCCGCAAGTTCCTGCGCCTATCCTGAGCCGGCTCCCGCCGAGCCAACCCGGCGCGACTCCCGCCCCGCAGCTCAGCGCCGAGGAAAAGCAGCGCTACGACGCGATCGACAAGCAGGTGCTCCTGGAACAGAACCAGGCAATGGCCGCGGAGGCTTGGGCACGCTACTACGGGCCGTACTACTCGACGCCCTATTACTATCCCGCACCGGTCGCATATGGCGGCTATTACAGCGGCTGGAGCACGGGTATCGGGTTTGGGTATGGGTCGCCGGGCTGGTGGTGGTAGCGCACACGCTCGCGCGATAAACGAAAAAGGCATGGAGCGATCCATGCCTTTTTCGTATCTGCAACACGTCCTCGCATCACGTCATCACTAACCCGCGTGCTTGGCCTTGCCCTTGTCTTTTTCCTTTGACGACGACGCTTCCTTGCCTTTCTTGTCGCCAGCGTGCTTCTTGTCCGGCTTCACGCGCGACACCGGATTGGGCACGACACTCACGGGCGCGGCGGAAACCTCGCCACGCGTCGACGTGTTATTCAATGCCGTCGAGGTCGGCGCAGGCAGCGGCTGGTTCGGCGACACGAACTGCACGAACACCTCGCCGTCCTTGACCATGCCCATCTCGTAGCGGGCACGCTCTTCGACCGCCGAGGTGCCGTTCTGCAGATCCTGCACCTCGCCTTCGATCCGCTCGTTGCGCAGCTTCTCGTCGTTGTTCTTTTGCTGCTGCTGCGAGAGCTCCTGGCGCAACTCGTGGACGCGCAGCCAGCCACCATGCCCCCACCAGAGCGGATACTGAATCAGCGCGAGCAGGACAATCAGGACAACTGTGACGAGCCGCATGCAAAGTGCCGGTTAAATAAACGCCGCCCTGCGCTATGCGCAGGGCGGCGGCCAATCAATTGACGAAGTATAGCGAGGTAATCAGCGCAGATTATAGAACGTCGACTTGCCCGGATAGCTAGCGATATCGCCCAGATCTTCTTCGATACGCAACAGCTGGTTGTACTTCGAGATGCGGTCGCTGCGCGAGAGCGAGCCCGTCTTGATCTGGCCGGCGTTCAGGCCGACGGCGATATCGGCGATCGTCGAGTCTTCCGTCTCGCCCGAGCGGTGCGAAATCACGGCCGTGTAGCCCGCGCGCTTCGCCATTTCGATCGCCGCGAAGGTTTCCGTCAGCGTGCCGATCTGGTTGATCTTGATGAGGATCGAGTTCGCGATGCCCTTCTCGATGCCTTCCTTCAGGATGCGCGTGTTCGTCACGAACAGGTCGTCGCCGACGAGCTGGATCTTCTTGCCGAGCTTGTCGGTCAGGAGCTTCCAGCCGGCCCAGTCGCTTTCGTGCATGCCGTCTTCGATCGAGACGATCGGGAATTTATCCGCGAGCGTCGCGAGGTAGTCGGTGAATTCGGCCGACGACAGTTGCAGGCCTTCGCCCGCCAGTTGGTACTTGCCGTCGTGGTAGAACTCGCTGGCTGCGCAATCCAGCGCGAGCAGCACGTCTTCGCCCGCGCGATAGCCGGCCTTCTCGATCGCTTGCAGGATCGTCGACAGGCATTCGTCGTTGCTGCCGAAGTTCGGCGCGAAGCCGCCTTCGTCGCCCACCGCCGTGCTCATGCCGCGGTCGGACAGGATCTTCTTCAGCGCATGGAACACTTCCGCGCCGCAACGCAGCGCTTCGCGGAACGTCGGCTGGCTGACCGGGACGATCATGAATTCCTGGATGTCCAGGCTGTTGTTCGCGTGCGCGCCGCCGTTGACGATGTTCATCATCGGCACCGGCAGTTGCATCGCGCCCGAGCCGCCGAAGTAGCGATAGAGCGGCAGGCCGGCTTCTTCAGCGGCGGCCTTCGCGACCGCCATCGACACGGCCAGCATCGCGTTGGCGCCGAGGCGCGACTTGTTGTCGGTACCGTCGAGCTCGAGCAGGGTCTTGTCGAGGAACGCTTGTTCCGACGCGTCGAGGCCCATGATCGCCTCGGAGATTTCGGTGTTGATGTGCTCGACAGCCTTCAGCACGCCCTTGCCGCCATAGCGGCCGGCTTCGCCGTCGCGCAGCTCGATCGCTTCGCGCGAGCCCGTCGACGCGCCCGAAGGCACGGCCGCGCGGCCCATCGTGCCCGACTCCAGCAGCACGTCGCACTCGACAGTCGGGTTGCCTCGCGAATCCAGAATCTCGCGACCGATGATATCTACGATTGCACTCATGGTTTCCTCAAGAATTGACGTTGAATCTTTACAGCGTTGACGGCGCCGGGCGCAGGTCGGCTGTCGAACGCACCCGTCGCCCGCCGGGTGCGCCTGGGGGCATTAGTTGAAATCGGTTTCGAGAAACGGCGTGCGCTTGACGGCTTGATCAAGCGTGATCAGCGTTTCGAGCAGATCGCCCATCCGGTTGAGCGGCACCGCGTTCGGGCCGTCCGACTTGGCTTGGGCCGGGTTCGGATGGGTCTCCATGAAGAGGCCCGCCACGCCCGTCGCCACGGCGGCGCGCGCAAGCACCGGCACGAATTCGCGCTGACCGCCCGAACTCGTACCCTGGCCGCCCGGCAATTGCACCGAATGCGTCGCGTCGAACACGACCGGCGCGGCGGTCTCGCGCATGATCGCCAGCGAGCGCATGTCCGACACGAGGTTGTTGTAGCCGAACGACACGCCGCGCTCGCACGCGAGGAAACGGTCTTCCGACAGCCCCGCTTCGCGCGCGGCGTCGCGGGCCTTGTCGATCACGTTCTTCATGTCGTGCGGCGCGAGGAACTGGCCCTTCTTGATGTTGACCGGCTTGCCCGAGCGCGCGCACGCGTGAATGAAATCGGTTTGACGGCACAGGAACGCGGGCGTCTGCAGCACGTCGACGACCGACGCAACCGCTTCGATCTCCTCTTCGCTGTGCACGTCGGTCAGCACCGGCAGGCCGAGCTGCTTCTTCACCTCGGAAAGAATGCGCAGCCCTTCGTCCATGCCCAGACCGCGGAACGACTTGCCCGAGCTGCGATTGGCCTTGTCGTACGACGATTTATAGATGAACGGGATATTCAGCTTTGCGCAGATTTCCTTGAGACGGCCGGCGGTATCGATCGTCATCTGCTCCGATTCGACGACACACGTGCCCGCGATCAGAAAAAACGGCTGGTCGAGACCGACTTCGAAATCGCAAAGCTTCATGCTTTCTCCTCGACGCACGCCTCTTTGTGCGCGCGCGCCGCTTCGACGAACGACTTGAAGAGCGGATGACCATCGCGCGGCGTGGACGTGAACTCCGGGTGGAACTGCACGCCGACGAACCAGGGGTGCATGCTGCGCGGCAATTCCATCATCTCGGGCAGGTCCTCGCTCGGGGTATGGGCGCTGATGATAAGACCGCCCGCCTCGAGCTGGGGCACGAAGCGGTTATTGACCTCATAACGGTGACGGTGACGCTCGTTCACGTCCTTGCCGTAGATCTCTTCAGCCATCGTGCCCGGCTTGATCGGGCAGCGCTGCGAGCCCAGGCGCATCGTGCCGCCGAGGTCGGATTCCTCGGTGCGCTTCTCGACGCGGCCTTCGCGGTCGTACCACTCGGTGATCAGCGCGACCACACGGTTTTCGGTATTCGGATCGAACTCGGTGCTGTTCGCGTCCTTCAGGCCGACCACATCGCGTGCGAATTCGATGACCGCGAGCTGCATGCCGAGGCAGATGCCGAGGTACGGCACCTTCGCTTCGCGCGCATAGCGGATCGCGGCGATCTTGCCTTCCGTGCCGCGCCGGCCGAAGCCGCCCGGCACGAGAACCGCATCGAGGTGCTTGAGGCTATCGACGCCTTCGGCCTCGATCTCTTCGGAATCGATGTATTCGATGTTGACCTTCGTCGACGTGTGGATCGACGCATGGCGCAGCGCTTCGATCAGCGACTTGTACGACTCGGTCAGATCGACGTACTTGCCGACCATGCCGATCGTCACTTCACTGCGCGGGTTCTCGAGCTTCTCGACGAGGTCCGACCACATCGTCAGATCGGCCGGATTCGGTGCGAGCTTGAGTTCGTCGCAGATGATGCTGTCGAGGCCCTGGTCGTGCAGCATCTGCGGGATCTTGTAGATGCTGTCGACGTCCCACACGGAGATCACGGCGTCTTCCGGCACGTTCGAGAACATCGAGATCTTCGCGCGCTCGTCGTCCGGAATGCGGCGGTCCGCACGGCACAGCAGCACGTGCGGCGAGATGCCGATCTCGCGCAGTTTCTGCACGCTGTGCTGGGTCGGCTTGGTCTTCAGCTCACCCGCCGTGGCAATGTACGGCACGAGCGTCAGATGCACGAAGCATGCGCTGTTGCGGCCGAGGCGCAGGCTCATCTGCCGCGCCGCTTCGAGGAACGGCAGCGATTCGATGTCGCCCACCGTACCGCCCACTTCCACGATCGCGACATCCGGCTCGCCGCACGTCGCCGACGCGGCGCCGCGCTCGACGAACGCCTGGATTTCATTCGTGATGTGCGGAATCACCTGCACGGTCTTGCCCAGATAATCGCCGCGGCGCTCCTTGCGGATCACCGATTCGTAAATCTGGCCGGTCGTGAAGTTGTTGGCCTTGCGCATCTTCGTGCTGATGAAGCGCTCGTAGTGGCCGAGATCGAGGTCCGTTTCAGCGCCGTCTTCCGTCACGAACACTTCGCCGTGTTGAAACGGGCTCATCGTGCCGGGGTCGACGTTGATGTAGGGATCGAGCTTGAGGAGGGTGACTTTGAGACCGCGCGATTCGAGGATCGCGGCGAGAGAGGCGGCGGCAATACCCTTGCCGAGGGAAGACACTACGCCGCCGGTGACAAAAACATATTTGGTCATCGCTGGATGCTCGCGGGAAAAACGGATTATACCGTAAAGGCGGGCTCCAACCCAGCGGATGGCAGGCGATCAGCACGGGTTCAGCCAACAATAATTTGTGCACGCCCGTGCATCCTTTAAACCGACACGGCACATGTGACGCTGTCGTGACCGAAGGTCACGCCGCACTCAGTTCGCGCGCTTGCAATTCGTGCAGCGCCCGCTGCAGCGCACGCGCCGTTTCGAGCGGCTTTTCCATCGGGAACAAGTGGCTGCCGTCGAGCCATTCGATGTGCCCGCCCGTCACGCGCCGCGTGGCGTCGAGACCGACCTGACGGATTTCCTTCGAGTGCTTGCCGGCGATGAAGGCGACGGGTACCGGCGAGCCGTGCGCAAGCCGGGCGCCGAGCGTGCGCGGCAGCGTCCGGTAGATCACGTATTCGACCTGCCGGTCGAACGCGAGCGTGCGGGTGCCGTCCGCGGCGGTCTGCGGAATGCCGAAGTCGATGTAGTCGGACAGCACGCGCTCGTCCCAGCGCGCGAACGCCGGCTTCGAGTGAAAATGCCGCCACGCCTCCTCGCGGCTCGCCCATTGCGTGCGGCGCGTGCGCGTCGCGGCCGCGGGCGAGAGCCGCTCATCGAGCCCGGTCCATTGCGTGACGCGCAGCACGCTCGCGCGCCAGCCGGCGATCACCGGCGAATCGAGCATCACGACGCCGCGCACCCACTGCGGCCTTTTCAGCGCGGCCATCAGCGAGAGATACCCGCCGAGCGAATGACCGACGAGCCACACCGGATGCCGATAGGTGCGATCGATGTCTTCGAGCAGCTGCTCGACGAGATGCGGCCAGTCGCTGGTCACGGGGTAGCGCGCATCATGACCGATGCGCTCGATATAGCGCAGTTCGTAGTCGTCGGCGAGCTCCGCGAAGATCGTGCGGTAGGTGGACGCGGGAAAGCCGTTCGCGTGCGAGAAATGGATGATGTTTTTCACGCGCCGCTGCCTCCTGATGGTTGTCTGCGCGGGTCTCGTGCGTGCGCAGGTGCGGTCTTGGTCTTGGTGTCGATCTTCGTGCCGGATCTTTCTGCTCGGCTCGTCAATCCATCCAGTAACGGCGATGCGTCTCGCGATAGCGTTCGAGCACGAGCGCGCCGCCATTCGAATCGATGCGCACCGCCCCGTCGCGATCGCTGCGGGTCAGCTCGATGTTGCGCGCCGCGTAGCGCGCCCACACGCTTGGATTCGGATGGTGATAACGATTTAAATAGCCTACCTGAAATACGGCAATCAGCGGATCAATAGAGTCGAGGAACGGTTCGGTCGACGAGCTCTTGCTGCCGTGGTGCGGCACGACGAGCACCTGTGCGCGCAGTGCGTCCCTTGCGCGGGCCACCAGCACGCGTTCGGATGGCGCGTCGACGTCGCCGGTCAGCAGCGCAGAGATGCCGGGCGCCACGACGCGCAGCACGCACGACTGCGCGTTCGACACTTTCGGGAGCGGCCCCGGATCGGGCCAGAGCGTCGTGAACTCGACACCGTCCCATTGCCAGCGCTGACCGGCTGCGCAGCGCAGCGTATCCGCGCCTGCCCTGCTCGCCGCGCCCCATAGGCGATTCGATGGCGGCAGGCCAGCGAGCAGTTGGCGGACGGGGATGGCTTGCAGCACGGCATCGGCGCCGCCGGCGTGATCGGAATCCGCGTGGCTGATCACGAGCGCATCGAGCGAGCGCACGCCGTTCGCCTGCAGGAACGGCACGACGATCCGCTCGCCCGCGTGCGTCGACTCCGGACCAGGACCGGTGTCGAACAAGAGCGCGTGGTGCGCTGTTTCGATCAGGACCGACATCCCTTGGCCGATATCGAGCGCGGTCACGCGGAACGTGCCCGCAGACGGCCCGGCCGGCGGCGGCATGAGGAGCGGCAGCCACGTCAACGGCGCGGCCCAGCGCAGCGGCCAGCCGCGCGGCATCAGGCACCAGACGACGCCAAGCGCGGCGGCGGAGAGCGCCCACGTGTCCGGCTGCGGCAAGCGCCAGATGGTCCAAGCCGGGCCCGACAGCGCCTGCAGCGCCGCCGCCAGCGCTTCGACTAGCGCATGCGCGGCACGAAAAGCCCATGCGTCGAGCGGCGCGGGCAAGACCACGCCCACCAGCACGGTCGGCGTGACGAGCACGCTCACCCACGGAATCGCGAATGCGTTTGCGAACGGGCCGATCAGCGGAATCTGCGAAAACCAATAGACGGTGAGCGGCGCGAGCCCTAGCGTCACTGCATATTGAACGCGTGCGGCGCTCAACAGCCGTTCGCGCAAGCGCATCAGTCGGCGGCGCACGACGGCGAACGCTCGCGATACGCGCGACCGCGGAGGTTCGTCGTCTTCCCACTGCGGTTCCGCTCGCACGCGCAGATGTCCGTGCACGACGAGCAGGATCGCCGCTACCGCGCAAAATGACAGCCAGAAGCCGGGCGTGACCACCGCCCAGGGGTCGGCGAGCAGCACGATCGACAACGCCCACGCAAGCACCATCGACGGCGCCACGCTGCGTCCGCTCACAAACGCGATGCTCACCACGGTCAGCATCCACAACGCACGCTGCGCGGGCACGTTGAAACCGGCAAGCGCGGCGTAGAACGCCGCAACGGCCGCGCCCGCCAGCGCCGCAACGATTTGCGCGGGCACGATGAGTGGCCAATCGCGCCGAGTCACGCGCGCGAGAAAACACGAGCGTCGCCACAACCATCCCGCCAGCGCCGCGCACAGCCCCGCGACCAGGCCGATGTGCAAACCCGAGATCGCAATCAGATGACTCGTGCCTGTGTTGCGCATCAGGAGCCAGTCCTCGGCGCTGACGGCGTCCTGTGCGCCGACTGCGAGCGCGGTCACGATGCCGCGATGCGGCGCCTCGGCGAGCACCGTGTCGATTCGCGCTCTCAGCGCAAAGCGCCAGCGATCGATCGTCAGGCCCACACCGCTCGCCCTGCCCGGCAAGCGCCGCGCACCGGCCGCCGACGCCGCCGAGACATACCCCGTCGCGCGCACATTGCGCGCAAGCAGCGCGGCTTCCGGATCGCGCACGCCGAAGTTCGCGTTGCCGTGCGGCCGCTTCAAGCGCACGATCAGACGCCAGCGGTCGCCGGGGGCGAGCAGCGGCAGCGCGGCCGGCGCGCGAGTGCGGTCGATCCATGTCAGTTGAATCGTCGGAGGGAAATGGGGAATACCGGTAGTGCGTCGCGCTTCGTCGGTATCGACAGCAAACAGAAATCGCACACCGTTCGCGTCGCGTACAGGCAAGCCGCGAATATGACCGGCCAATTCGATATCGCGCCCCTCCCACGACACCGGCAACGCATCGCGCAAACGGACCTCGGCGCGCATCGCGGCATAGCCGAAGCCCACAAGCGCGGCGCCAACAACGATCGCGCAGAACCCCGCTCGGCGAAGCCAGCGCGCTTCGCGCCTGAACACCCATCGCGCAAACGCAACGGCCGCGACAAACAACAGCGCGCTCACGCTCCATGCCAACGCACCGGGCAAAGCCGGCTGCTGTTGCAACACGAAAACGCCCAACGCAAATCCGCACAGGACCGCACGCATCCGCCCTCCGTTCGAAAGGCGCTGCGTCGAGCACAAGCCATCGGTGAGATGCCGCGCACGTGTCCGGCGCAGCGCGAACCACGAGGAAAGATTATGCGGACGAAAGCGCGAGCCGCGGCAGCGCAGCGCGCGCGTTAGCCATTGTGCCTAGTGCAAGCGCGTTTTCATCGATGCCGCGCAGCTCGGCAAGCACAGCGCCGATGCGCGGAATCTGGTCGGGCGTGTTGCGCGCTTTATAGCGCCAGGCAGGCGGGATATCGGGCGCATCGGTCTCGAGCACGATCGCCTCGAGCGGCAACTGCTCCGCCAGGCGACGTATCTGCAGCGCGCGTTCAAACGTGACGTTTCCGCCAAAGCCCAGATGCATGCCTTGATCGATGAACGCCTGAGCCTGCTGAAAACTGCCGTTGAAGGCATGCGCGATACCGCGGCTCACGGCTTGCCGGCGCAGGCCCTTCAACACCTGGTCCTGCGACTTGCGCACATGGCAGATCACTGGCAAATCGAATTCGCGCGCGAGCTTCAATTGCTCGTTGTAGAAGAACTGCTGCCTGGCGTCGTCGAGCCCCGGCACGAAGTAGTCAAGACCGATCTCGCCGATGCCGACAAAGCGCGGATCCGCCAGACTGGCTTCGATCTCCATGCGCAATCTGTCGAGATCGGCATCGACTGCGCGCGGCGTGTAGAGCGGATGGATGCCGAGCGCATAGACCGCGCCCGGGACACGCTGCGCCAACTCCCGCACGGTCTCGAAGTTGCCGCGCCCGACGCTCGGAATTACAACCCGCGATACGCCCGCGTCATGCGCCGCGCGCGCCACCTCGTCGCGATCCGCGTCGAACTCGGAGGCATCGAGATGGCAGTGCGTGTCTATCCACATAGCGAGGTGAATGTCGCGCGCCGGCGCGTTCAAAGCGTCAAACGGGAACCGACGGCTCTTCGTGCAGCACACCGTCGCGCAAACGCAGGATGCGATCGCAACGCGCGGCGAGGTCCGTATCGTGCGTGACGATCACGAAGCTCGTTTCAAGCGTCTCCGACAGCTCGAGCATCAGGTTGAAAACCGCATCGGCGGTGCTGCCGTCGAGGTTGCCGGTCGGTTCGTCGGCGAGCACGCAGGCGGGCTTCGTGACGAGCGCGCGTGCAATCGCGACGCGTTGGCGCTCCCCTCCCGACAGCTCGCCCGGCCGATGCTTCGCGCGATGCGCGAGGCCGACGCGCTCGAGCGTCGCCAAGGCGTCGCGGCGCGCCTCTTCCGTCGGCATGCGCCGGATGCGCAGCGGCATCGCCACGTTATCGAGCGCACTGAATTCCGGCAGCAAATGGTGGAACTGATAGACGAAGCCGAGCGCGCGGTTGCGCAAATCGTTGCGCTCGCGCTCGGCGAGCTTCGTGAACGGCTTGCCGAGCAGCGACACCTGCCCCGCGGTGGGCTCGTCGAGTCCGCCCAGCACGTGCAGCAGCGTGCTCTTGCCCGAACCCGAAGCGCCGACGATCGCGAGCTTCTCGCCGCGCCGCACCGAGAGGTGCGCGTTGTTCAGCACCGGCACGTTGAGCCCGCCCTGAATGAACGCTTTCGAGATGCCGCTCGCTTCGAGCACGTAATCGTTTGAATTCTTTTCCAAAGCCGTAGCGCCCGTCATGGGTTGTTCGATGACTTGCTCATTCATAGCGCAGCGCCTCCGCCGGACGCACCTTCGCGCCGCGCCAGCTCGGATAGAGCGTCGCCAACGCCGACAGGACGAACGCAATGATGCCGATCTTCACGACATCCCCCGGCACGAGCTCGGACGGCAGCTCGCTGATGAAGTACACCGACGGCGGCAGGAACTGCACGTGGAACAGATGCTCGATCATCGGCACGAGCCACGGAATGCTCCACGCGATCAGGCAGCCGAGCGCGACGCCCGTCGCCGTGCCGACGAAGCCGATCGTGACGCCCTGCACGACGAAGATCTTCATGATCGACCCGGGCTGCGCGCCGAGCGTGCGCAGGATCGCGATATCGGCCTGCTTGTTGGTGACGGTCATCACGAGCGACGACACGAGATTGAACGCCGCCACCGCGATGATCAGCGTGAGGATGATGAACATCATCCGCTTTTCGATCTGCACCGCCGAGAACCAGGTCTTGTTCTGCTGCGTCCAGTCGCGGATGTAGAGATCGCCCGACAGTTGATGCGTGAGCTCCCGCGCGACCTCCGGCGCCTTTTGCATGTCCGTGAGACGCAGCCGCACGCCCGTTGGCGCCTGCAGCCGGAACAGCGCCTCGGCATCGCGGATGTTGATCAGCGCGAGCGTGCTGTCGTATTCGTAGTGGCCGGATTCGAACACGCCGACCACGGTGAACTGCTTCAAGCGCGGCAGCATGCCGGCCGGCGTGATGGTGCCTTCGGGCGCGACGAGCGTGACTTTGTCGTCGACCGACACGCCCAGGCTCGCGGCGAGATCCGCGCCGAGCACTATGCCGAACGAGCCCGGCTCGAGTGCGTTCAGGCTGCCGGCGCGCATCTCCTTGCCGATGTCGGACACCTGCGGTTCGAGCGACGGCTCGACGCCGCGCAGCGCGACGCCGCTCACGGCGTCCTGGCGCGTGAGCAGCGCCTGCGCGTCGACATACGGCGCCGCGCCGATCACTTGCTTGTTCTGCTTGGCCTCCTGTGCGGTCAATTGCCAATTCGGCATCGAGCCGGTGGGCGAAAAGATCTCGACATGCGCGAGCACCGACAGCATGCGGTCGCGCACCTCTTTCTGGAAGCCGTTCATCACCGACAGCACGACGATCAGCGCCGCGACGCCGAGCGCGATGCCCGACATGGAAACGAGCGCGATGAACGAGATGAAGCCGTTGCCGGTCGTGCGTTTGCCGGCGCGCGTGTAGCGCCAGCCGATCTGCCATTCGTAGGGAAGTTTCAAGCCAATCCTTAGTGTGTTCTTTCGGCGCGCGGGGCGCGCAGACATCGCGTGAGGCACGCATTGCGCCGGCCTGGTCGCCGCGCGCAAGCACGCATGCAATGATACGCGGCCCCCGCGCGGACGGATTCGCGGACGGATTCCGATGGCCGCCCGCGACGCTGCGGTGCAACGCCAAACCGCGCGAAAAAAGCCGGCGTATTCGAGCGCCGCCCCTCAGCGCGCTGGTCCGAACACGCTCGCACCGCGAGTGCCCGCCACAGCCTCAGCCGTCAATCAAGCGCGAAGTTTGCCATACAATGCGCACCATCATGCACGCCAACCGCCTCCACTTCCTCCTGCCCTTCGCGCTGCCGACGGCCGCCGACGCCTCTACCGCACTGCACAACTTGGAGAGCCCGGCGCTCGGAAAGTTGCTGGCGCGCGCGAGCCTCGTCGAGCGCGTCGCCGGTGAAGATTTTCAGCGCACGCTGCCGCATGAGCGCTGGGTCGCGCGCCAGTTCGGCGCCGTTGCGTCGAGTGCCGACGACGAAGCGCCGCTTGCGCCCTACATGCTGCTCGCCGACGGCGGCACGCCCGGCGACGCCGTCTGGGCCTGCGTGCAGCCGGTGCACGTGCGCATCGCTCACGACCACCTGGTGCTGATCGATCCGGCCTCGCTCGAGTTGTCCGAAAACGAAGCCGCGACGCTCCTGGCGGTCGCCAAGCCGCTCGTCGAGGAACTCGGCGTGCGCATCGAAGCGCCACGACCGACGCGCTGGTACCTGTCGAGCGACATGTTCGGCGCGCTGGCCGGCGCGTCCCCGCTGCGCGCGAGCGGACGCAACATCGAGATCTGGCTGCCGCACGAAGCGCATACCGGTCAGCGCTCGCGCGCCTGGATGAAGCTGCAGAACGAAGTGCAGATGGCGTGGTTCGAGCATCCCGTGAACGAAGCGCGCGAGGCTCGCGGACTGCCCGCGGTCAATTCGATCTGGATGCATGCGCAAGGCGCGGCGCAAGCGCTCAAGAGCCCGTTTGCGCGGGTGCTTTCCGATGCAGCGGCCACGCGCGGGCTCGCGCTTGCCGCGGGCGTCGAAGCAGGTCCGCCGCCGGCTTCGTTCGACGCGCTGCAAGCGAACGCCGACGGCACCACGCTCGTCGAGCTGGACCCGTTCTCGTCGCCCTTCATCGAACAGGACTGGGCGCGCTGGAATGCCGCGCTGAACACGCTCGAGCGCGACTGGTTCGCTCCGGCGCTGGCCGCACTGCAGGCGGGCCGCCTCGGCGAACTGGGCTTGACGCTTTGCGGCGACACCGGCTCGTCGACGCTCACCGTCACGCGCGGCGACCTGCGCAAATTCTGGCGCCGCCGCGTGCTGGCGTCGCTCTTCGAATGACACTCGGCGGGCGATCCGCTCCGCGCGCCACGCCGCGCGCGTTCGCCCGCTCCTTTTTCGGCTTGACCGCATGACCCGAATCGTGACCCGCGCGTCGTCTCCCGCCGACGCGCAAGCGTTGATCCGCCACGGACTTCACCCCGTGCTCGCCCGCTTGTACGCCGCCCGCGGCGTGTGCCAGCCCGACGAAATCGAAACCGCCCTCACGCGGCTCGTGCCGCCGCTCACCCTCAAGGGCTGCGCCGACGCCGCCGTTCTGCTCGCCGACGCGCTCGAACAGAATCGGCGCATGCTCGTCGTCGCCGATTACGACTGCGACGGCGCGACCGCCTGCGCGGTGGCCGTGCGCGGCTTGCGCATGCTCGGCGCGCAAATCGACTACCTCGTGCCGAACCGCTTCGAATACGGCTACGGCCTCACGCCCGAGATCGTCGAACTCGCGGCAACCCGCAAAGGCGGCAAGCCCGATCTGCTGATCACCGTGGACAACGGCATCGCGAGCGTCGACGGCGTCGAGGCGGCGAACGCGCTCGATATCGACGTCCTCGTCACCGATCACCACCTGCCCGGCGACGCGCTGCCGAAGGCCCGCGCGATCGTCAATCCGAACCAGCCTGGCTGCGAATTTCCGAGCAAGTGCATCGCGGGCGTAGGCGTGATGTTCTACGTGCTGCTCGCCTTGCGCGCCGAGCTGAGGAAGCGCGGCCTGTTCGGCACGGACGCCGGCCAGCGCCCCGAGCCGCGTCTGGATGGTCTGCTCGATCTGGTCGCGCTCGGCACCGTCGCGGACGTCGTGAAACTCGACGGCAACAACCGCGTGCTGGTCGCCCAAGGGCTGCAGCGCATCCGCAACGGCCGGATGCAACCGGGCATCGCCGCCCTCTTCCGCGCCGCCGGACGCGACGCGAGAAGCGCATCGGGCTTCGACCTCGGCTTCGCGCTCGGGCCGCGCCTGAATGCGGCCGGACGCCTCTCCGACATGTCGCTCGGCATCGAGTGCCTGACGACCGACGACGTCGGCCGCGCCTGGGAACTCGCGCAGCAGCTCGACGCCATGAACCGCGAGCGCCGCGAGATCGAAGCGGGCATGCAGCAGCAGGCGCTGGACGATCTGTCGTCGGTCGATCCCGCGGGCACCGCGACCATCACGCTCTTCAATCCGAACTGGCACCAGGGCGTGATCGGGATCGTCGCGGGGCGTCTGAAGGAAAAGTTTCATCGTCCGTCGTTCACGTTCGCCCCCGCCGACGACACCGGCGTGCTCGCGAAGGGCTCGGGCCGCTCGATCGCGGGCTTCCATCTGCGCGACGCGCTCGATCTGATCGCCAAACGCGAGCCCGGCCTCATCGTCAAGTTCGGCGGCCACGCGATGGCGGCCGGCCTCACGCTCGCCGCCGCCGATATCCCGCGCTTCACGGCCGCGTTCGAAGCCGTCGGCCGCGAGTGGCTGACCGATGACGCGCTCGCGCGCGTGATCGAAACCGACGGCGACCTCGAGGACGCGTACTTCACGCCGCAATTCGTCGAGATGCTCGATGCCGCCGTCTGGGGCCAGGGATTTCCGGCGCCGGTGTTTTCGGGCGAGTTCGACGTCGCCTCGCAGGCGCTCGTGAAGGACAAGCACTTGAAGCTGCAACTCGCGCGCGGCCGCCAGCGCTTTTCCGCGATCTGGTTCAACCACACCGACCCGCTGCCCGCGCGCGCGACACTCGCCTACCGGCTCTCGAGCGACACGTGGAACGGCGTGTCGCGCGTGCAGTTGATCGTGGAGCACGCGGCGGATTGACGACGGCGCGTTGACGCCCGGCAACCGTCCGCGCCGCCGTCTTGCCATGGCGATCGGCTATAATTTCTCCTTTTTACGAAGCAGAAAAGATCGACATGGAAGCGGAACGTCTCAACGCGATCGAAAGCTCTCTCGCGGACCTGCGCCATCGCGCAGGCGAGCTACGGGGGTATCTTTGACTACGACGCCAAAGCGTCACGGCTAGCCGAAGTCAACAAGGAACTCGAAGACCCGAACGTCTGGAACGACTCGAAGCACGCCCAGGCACTCGGCAAGGAAAAGAAGCTGCTCGACGGCGTCGTGATGACGCTCACGGCGCTCGATAACGACCTGCGCGACACGCAGGACCTCTTCGACATGGCCCGCGAGGAAGGCGACGACGACACGCTCGCCGCCTGCGAAGCCGATGCCGGCGGACTGGAGCAGCGCGTCGCCGACATGGAATTCCGCCGGATGTTCTCGAACCCGGCCGACCCGAACAACGCGTTCATCGACATTCAAGCCGGCGCCGGCGGCACCGAAGCGTGCGACTGGGCGTCGATGCTCTTGCGCCAGTATCTGCGCTACTGCGAGCGCAAGGGCTTCAAGACGGAAGTGCTCGAAGAATCGGAAGGCGACGTCGCCGGCATCAAGAGCGCGACGATCAAGGTCGAAGGCGAGTACGCGTACGGCTTTTTGCGCACCGAAACCGGCATTCACCGCCTCGTGCGCAAGTCGCCGTTCGACTCGTCGGGCGGCCGTCACACGTCGTTCTCGTCGGTGTTCGTGTACCCCGAGATCGACGATTCGTTCGAGGTCGACGTCAATCCGGCGGATTTGCGCATCGATACGTTCCGCGCCTCGGGCGCGGGCGGCCAGCACATCAACAAGACCGATTCGGCCGTGCGGATTACGCACATGCCGAGCGGCATCGTCGTGCAGTGCCAGAACGACCGCTCGCAGCACCGCAACCGCGCCGAGGCGATGGCGATGCTGAAATCGCGCCTCTACGAAGCGGAAATGCGCAAGCGCCAGTCCGAACAGGACAAGCTCGAATCGAGCAAGTCCGATGTGGGCTGGGGCCACCAGATCCGTTCGTACGTGCTCGACAACAGCCGCATCAAGGATCTGCGCACCAACGTCGAAATCAGCAACACCAAGAGCGTGCTCGACGGCGATCTCGACGAATTCATCAGCGCCAGCCTCAAGCAAGGCGTTTAAGTTCAAATATTCAATTCATCATGACCGAATCGACCCAGCCGAGCGCCGTGCCTGCCGCCCTTCCCGAGCAGGACGACAACCAGATCATCGCCGAGCGCCGCGAGAAACTGCGTGCGCTGCGCGAGCGCGGCGTGGCGTTTCCTAACGACTTCCGTCCGACGCATCAAGCCGGCGACCTGCAGGCGGACTACGCCGACACCGACAAGGACGCGCTCGACGCGACCGCGCTCGACGTGGCCGTCGCCGGCCGCATGATGCTCAAGCGCGTGATGGGCAAAGCAAGCTTCGCGACCGTGCGCGACGGCTCGGGCCAGATCCAATTCTTCGTCACGCCTGCGGACGTCGGCGAAGAAACGTATGAAGCCTTCAAGAAGTGGGACCTCGGCGACATCGTCGCGGCGCGCGGCGTGCTCTTTCGCACCAACAAGGGCGAGCTGTCGGTGCGCTGCACCGAGCTGCGTCTCTTGTCGAAGGCGCTGCGCCCGCTGCCGGACAAGTTCCACGGCCTCGCCGACCAGGAAATGCGCTATCGGCAGCGCTACGTCGACCTGATCGTCACGCCCGAGGCGCGCAAGACGTTCGTCGCGCGTACGAAGGCGGTGTCGTCGATCCGCAAGTTCATGTCGGATGCGAACTTCATGGAAGTCGAGACGCCGATGCTGCACCCGATCCCGGGGGGAGCTGCGGCCAAGCCGTTCGTCACGCACCACAATGCGCTCGATATGCAGATGTTTCTGCGCATCGCCCCCGAGCTTTATTTGAAGCGGCTGATCGTCGGCGGCTTCGAGCGCGTGTTCGAGATCAACCGGAATTTCCGTAACGAAGGCGTGTCGCCGCGTCACAATCCGGAATTCACGATGATGGAGTTCTACGCCGCGTACACCGAGTACACGTGGCTCATGGACTTCACCGAGCAACTGATCCGCCAGGCCGCGATCGACGCGCTCGGTACCGCAACGATCACCTACCAGGGTCGCGAGCTCGATCTCGCGAAGCCGTTCCATCGCTTGACGATCACGCAGGCGATCCAGAAGTACGCGCCGCAATACACCGACGGCCAGCTGTCGGATGCCGCCTTCGTGCGCACCGAGCTGAAGAAGTTCGGCGTCGACACGAACCAGCCGGCGTTCCTGAACGCCGGCCTCGGCGCACTACAGCTCGCGCTCTTCGAAGAGACCGCCGAGTCCCAGTTGTGGGAGCCGACCTACATCGTCGACTACCCGATCGAAGTGTCGCCGCTCGCGCGCGCATCGGACACGCGCGAGGGCATCACCGAGCGCTTCGAGCTGTTCATGACCGGCCGCGAAATCGCGAACGGCTTCTCGGAGCTGAACGATCCGGAAGATCAGGCCGCGCGCTTCAAGAAGCAAGTCGAGCAGAAGGACGCCGGCGACGAAGAAGCGATGTTCTTCGACGCCGACTACATCCGCGCGCTCGAATACGGCATGCCCCCGACGGGCGGCTGCGGCATCGGCATCGACCGCCTCGTGATGCTCTTGACCGATAGCCCGAGCATCCGCGACGTGATCCTCTTCCCGCACCTGCGCCGCGAAGATTGATGCATTGTTAATGCTGACATTTGTAACTGTCGGTAAATGCTGCCCGATGCGGTCTGTCGGGCAGTTTTCTTTTGTGTTTTCGACCCTCGAACGACCGTGATTTCACGAGGAGGCGGCATAAGCTTGTGAGGCGGGCCGGTTGGAAACGGTTACAAATGGAAACGCAACCGGGAGCCATTTGGCGGAGACTATGGTCGTAGCTAAATCGACTCTGCTCAGACGGAGGTTCCCAAATGGATAACCAAAGCGCACCGACCACACCGCGTCGCCGACTTCACCCGCTCATCGCCACTGCGGCGGCGGGCGTCATTGTCGCGAGCCTCGCCGCCACCGCGGCGATCACGGGCTTGTTCCCGAAGGCATCGAGTTCCGACGCGCAGGATAACCAGACGCAGGCCGCGGCGGTGACGGCACAACCGCAAGGCGTGGTCGATTCGTCCGCGCCGGCCACGCTGCCGGCCAATGGCCAAGCGAGCCAGCAAGTAGCGCAGCAGGCCGCGCCCCCTCAAGAGCAGCCGCAAACGATGGCTCAGCAGCCCGCCGCTCCCGCTGAGCCGGCCGCGCCCGCTCAGCAAGCAGAGCAACCTGCACTGCCGCAGTACGGCCAGCAGCCGGCGCAACCTCAGTACACACAGCAACCACAGTACGCACAACAGCCGCAACAGCAGCCTGCCCCTGCCTACTGCGCGACCTGCGGGACCGTTGTAGCGGTCGTGCCGATCAAGAAGGAAGGCCATGGCACCGGCGTCGGCGCAGTCGGCGGCGCAGTGGCTGGCGGCGTCGTCGGCAATATGTTCGGCCACGGTACCGGCCGCGCCGCGATGACGGTGCTCGGCGCAGTCGGCGGCGGCTTCGCCGGCAACGCGGTCGAAAAGCATCTGCGCAGCGAAACCGACTATCAGGTCCGCGTGAAGATGGAAAACGGCCATACGCGCTACTTCACGTATCGTGAAGCGCCGCCGTTCCAGCAAGGCGAGCGCGTGCACATCGAAAACGGCACGCTTGTCGCAGGTTGAACCGCGCAGGCTGAACCGGTCGAGCGGCCCCGCCGCTCGCCGCCATGAAAATGCCGCTTCGCAAACGCGAAGCGGCATTTTCTTTGTCAGCCCGCTGCCGAATCGAAATTATTCGGCTGCGTCTTCGATCCAGGCCAGCTGGATCGCCTCGAGAATCTTCTCGCTCGATCGATTGGGATCGTCGTCAAAGCCCTCTAGCTCGGTGACCCAGCGATGTAAATCGGTGAACCGCACATATTGCGGATCGATATCCGTGTGCTTGTCGGTCAAGGCCATCGCGATTTCTTGCGTATCGGTCCACTTCATGGCTTCTCGCTCCTTCGTTCAGTGATTTTCCTTCGCGTGGTTGATCGAATAACGCGGAATCTCGACGACGAGATCCTCGCTTTCCGGCACAAGCGTCTGACACGACAGCCGCGAGGTCGGCTCGAGCCCCCAAGCCTTGTCGAGCAAATCGTCTTCGTCCTCTTCGGACGGCGTCAGCGCGTCGAACCCTTCGCGCACGATCACATGACACGTGGTGCAAGCGCAAGACTTTTCGCATGCGTGCTCGATTTCGATACCGTGCTCGAGCAGGCTGTCACACACGCTCTTGCCCGGCACGGCGTCGATCACGGCCCCTTCCGGGCACAGTTCGACGTGAGGCAGCACAACGATTTGAGGCATACGAATTCCGTTTTGACTATGATGTGCCAGGGCGCCACGGCGCCACGGCGTGTGTTGCCGGCGGCATCATTCATTCACCGCCGATGAATTCATCCGGCGCGTTTCAGATCTCGTCCAGCTTGCGGCCCGTCAGCGCGAGCCGAATGCCCTTGTCCATGCGGCGCGCGGCGAACTCGTCGGTTTGCTCCGCAAGCGCCTTCGTTGCCGCTTCGATCGCACCGGCATCGTCGCCTTCGGCGAGCGTGCGCAGGCCGTTAAGCGCGGCATCGACTTGCGCGCGTTCGTCGCTGTCGAGCAGCTCGCCGTCCGCGGCGAGTGCCGCCTCGGTCGCTTCCAGCAGGCGCTTCGCTTCGACTTGCGCTTCACGCAGCGCGCGTGCGCGCATGTCGATTTCCGCAGTCTTGAAGCTCTCTTCGAGCATGCGCGCGACGTCATCGTCAGCCAGTCCGTATGACGGCTTGACGACAACCGACGCCTCCACACCCGAATGCTGCTCGCGCGCGAACACCGACAGCAAGCCGTCCGCATCGACCTGATACGTCACGCGAATGCGCGCCGCGCCCGCTGCCATCGGCGGGATGCCGCGCAGCTCGAAGCGCGCGAGCGATCGGCAATCGGATACCAATTCGCGCTCGCCCTGGACGACGTGGATCGCCATCGCGGTCTGGCCGTCCTTGAAGGTCGTGAAATCCTGCGCGCGTGCAACCGGAATCGTCGAATTGCGCGGGATGATTTTTTCGGTGAGCCCGCCCATCGTCTCGACACCGAGCGAGAGCGGAATCACGTCGAGCAACAGCCAGTCGTCGCCTTCGGCGCCGCGGTTGCCCGCGAGCAGATCGGCCTGGATCGCCGCGCCGAGCGCGACCACCTGATCCGGATCGAGATTGACGAGCGGCGGCTGACCGAAGAACGCTTCGACCGCGCGCCGGATCACCGGCATGCGCGTCGCGCCGCCGACCAGCACCACGCCCTTGACTTCCTTCGGTGCGATCTTCGCATCGCGCAGTGCCTTCTTCGTGGGCCCGAGGGTGCGTTGCACGAGGTCTTGCACGAGATCGGCGAATTCGGTTTCGTCGACCGTGACGTCGAGCTTCGCGCCGCTCGACAGCGTGGCTTGAAGCTTCGCGTTCGGCGCCGCCGACAACGCCTCCTTCGTCTCGCGCACGCGGTCGAGCAGCATACGCACGTCTTCCGGCGTCAGGCCCTTCGCGTCGATGCCCGCCTTCGCGAGCGCACGGCGGAACAGCGCGTGATCGAAGTCGTCGCCGCCAAGCGCGGAATCGCCGCCTGCCGCCAGCACTTCGAACACGCCCTTCGTGAGCTTCAGGATCGACAGGTCGAACGTGCCGCCGCCGAGGTCGTACACCGCGTAGAGTCCTTCCGCGGCATTGTCGAGACCGTAGGCGATCGCGGCCGCGGTCGGCTCGTTCAGCAGACGCAGCACGTTCAGGCCCGCGAGGCGCGCGGCGTCCTTGGTCGCCTGACGCTGCGCTTCGTCGAAATAAGCGGGCACGGTGATCACCGCGCCGACGAGTTCGTCGCCGAGCGAATCTTCGGCGCGCTGGCGCAGCGTCGCGAGAATCTCGGCGGACACTTCGACCGGGCTCTTCACGCCGTCGACGGTGCGGATCTGGACCATGCCGGGCGCGTCGACGAAGTCATAGGGCGCGTTCTCGTGGCCCTCGACCTCTTCCTTGCCGCGCCCCATGAAACGCTTGACCGACACGATCGTATTGCGCGGATCGGAGGCCGCCTCCGCCTTCGCGACGTGGCCGATGCGCCGGCCGCCCTTCTCCAGATAGCGGACGACCGAGGGCAGCAGCACATGGCCGTGCTCGTCGGGCAGCACTTCGGGGATGCTGCTGCGTACCGCGGCGACGAGCGAGTTCGTCGTGCCGAGATCGATACCGACAGCGAGGCGCCGCTGATGTGGCGCGGGCGCCATGCCGGGTTCGGAAATTTGCAGTAAAGCCATCAGTACTCTTCGGGGTTCATGTGTCCCCGCCATTATCGCGTTGCCGGGCGACGAGCGCTGGACGTTCGGTCGCCGACTTGCCGCGCGGTTTCGTCAATGTTCGTCAGTGTTCGAGTCTTTCGATTTGCGTGCCGATTTCCGCCGCAACGCGTTCGATGAACATCAATTGCCGCACCGCCTCTGCCGCCGCCTGGTCTGCGCCGTTGTCGAGCAATGCCGCGAGCTTGGTGAAACGCACGCGCTCTTCGTCGCGCAATTCGGTGAGAAGCGCATCGAGTGCGTCGACGTTCTTCGCCGCCGCCGCATCTTCAACGCCCTCGCGCCACTCCATCTGCTGCATCAGGAACGCCGGCTCCATCGCCGTATTGCTTTCCATTGCGACATCGACGCCGCGAATCGACAGCAGATAGATCGCGCGCTTCAACGGATCGCGCAGCGTGCGATACGCCTCGTTCGCGCGGGTCGCCCATTGCATCGCGATGCGCTTTTGGGCGTCGCCGGCCGCCGCGAAGCGGTCCGGATGCACCTGGGTCTGCACGGTGCGGTACGCGTGCTCGAGCGTGTCCGCGTCGAGCGTGTAGCGCGCCGGCAGTTGAAACAGGTCGAAGTGGCTGTCGCTGATCGATGCCATCGGATTACGTTGTCGGTTGTAAATGGGAGGCCGGCAAACAAAAAGGCGGCCCGCGCCGCCTCTTTCCCGCTCGAGCTCTGCATGAGACCTGAGTCAGTGCTCTGCATGGGGCCGGAGTAAGTGCTGAAGCACTAACTCCGGCCGACAGCTAAAGCGCCAACTCCAGCCGACCGCCTCGATTAGACGCGAAACGATTCGCCGCAGCCGCACTCGTCCTTCACGTTCGGGTTGTTGAACTTGAAGCCCTCGTTCAACCCCTCGCGCGCGAAGTCGAGTTCGGTGCCGTCGATATACGCCAGGCTCTTCGGATCGACCACGACCTTCACGCCGTTGCTCTCGAACACCTGATCTTCCGGTGCGAGCTCATCGACATATTCGAGTTTGTAGGCGAGACCGGAGCAACCGGTCGTGCGTACGCCGAGCCGCAGCCCGAGCCCCTTGCCCCGTCGCGTCAGGTATTTCTGCACGTGCTGTGCAGCTTTATCGGTCAATGTGATTGCCATAGCGTTCTTCTCGTCCCGCGGCCCGCCGGTCAGGCGACCTGTTGCTTCGCTTCGTCCGACGCTTGCTCACCGCCGTGGCGCTGCTTGTAGTCGGCGACAGCCGCCTTGATGGCGTCTTCCGCGAGGATCGAACAGTGGATCTTCACCGGCGGCAGCGCGAGCTCTTCGGCGATCTGCGTGTTCTTGATCGAGAGCGCCTGGTCAAGCGTCTTGCCCTTCACCCATTCGGTGACAAGCGAGCTCGACGCGATCGCCGAACCGCAGCCGTACGTCTTGAACTTCGCGTCTTCGATGACGCCATCGGCGCCGACGCGAATCTGCAGCTTCATCACGTCGCCGCACGCGGGCGCGCCGACCATGCCGGTGCCGACCGCATCGTCGTCCTTCGCGAACGTGCCGACGTTGCGCGGGTTTTCGTAATGGTCCAGAACTTTGTTGCTGTAAGACATGGTCACACTCCTTGATTCGATTCAGCGTGCATTCGATCACGACGTCCGGGTTGCCAGCGCCTCTTTAGTGCGCGGCCCACTTGATCGTCGACAGATCGATGCCGTCCTGATGCATTTCCCAAAGCGGCGACAGATCGCGCAGTTTTGCAATCTTGCCCTTCAACAGATTGACGACGTACTCGACATCCTGTTCCGTCGTGAAGCGGCCGACCGTAAAGCGGATCGAGCTGTGCGCGAGCTCGTCGTTGCGGCCGAGCGCGCGCAGAACGTACGACGGCTCCAGCGAGGCCGACGTGCACGCCGAACCCGACGACACCGCGACATCCTTGATCGCCATGATCAGCGACTCGCCTTCGACGAAATTGAAGCTGATGTTCAAGTTGTGCGGAATGCGCTGTTCCATGTCGCCGTTGACGTAGACCTCGTCGATCTCCGAGAGGCCGCGCAGCAGCTTGTCGCGCAGCATCCGCACGCGCTCGTTTTCCGTCGCCATTTCTTCGCGCGCGATCCGGAACGCTTCGCCCATGCCGACGATCTGATGCGTCGCCAGCGTGCCCGAGCGCATGCCGCGCTCGTGGCCGCCGCCGTGCATTTGCGCTTCGATGCGCACGCGCGGCTTGCGGCGCACATACAGCGCGCCGATGCCCTTCGGGCCATAAGTCTTGTGCGCCGAGAACGACATCAGGTCGACCTTGAGCTTGGCAAGGTCGATCTCGACCTTGCCCGTCGCCTGCGCCGCATCGACGTGGAAAATGATGCCTTTTTCACGGCAGATTTCGCCGATCGTCGCGATGTCCTGAATCACGCCGACCTCATTGTTCACGAACATCACCGAAACCAGAATCGTGTCCGGGCGCACCGCGGCCTTGAACACGTCGAGATCGACGAGGCCATCGGCCTTCACGTCCAGGTACGTGACGTCGAAGCCTTCGCGCTCGAGCTCGCGGGCGGTGTCGAGCACGGCCTTGTGCTCGGTCTTCACCGTGATGATGTGCTTGCCCTTGCTCTTGTAGAAGTGGGCTGCGCCCTTGATCGCGAGGTTGTCCGATTCGGTCGCGCCCGAGGTCCAGATGATTTCGCGCGGATCTGCATTGACGAGCGCAGCGACATTCTCGCGCGCTTCTTCCACAGCCCGTTCGGCGTCCCAGCCGTACGAGTGGCTGCGCGAAGCCGGGTTGCCGAATTGTTCGCGCAGATATGGGATCATTTTGTCCACCACGCGCGGATCGACAGGCGTCGTCGCGCTGTAGTCCATGTAAATGGGCAGGTGGGGAATATCGTTATTCATCAATCGCTCCGGGAAATCAATGCACAGCTCAACGGCTGACGGTTCGGCTCTGTGGGGAATGAGCGCTTACGAACTCGCCATATTGAAAACGGAATTCGGTCCTTTCGGCACCACCCGCGGCGGCTCGACGGCCGGCGGCTCGGTGCGCCGATCGCGCAGCACGGCGGGCGCGCCTTCGCGCGAGCGCTGCTGGTCGACCAGGTCTTTCAGCGAGACGGAGTCGAGGTACTCGACCATCTTCTGATTGAGCGTGGCCCACAGCTCGTGCGTCATGCAGTGGCCGTCGTGCGTCTTCGTGCCTTCGCACGAGCCCTTGCCGCCGCATTGCGTGGCATCGAGCGGCTCGTCGACGGCGATGATGATGTCGGCCACCGTGACGTCTTCCGCGCGGCGGGCGAGGTTGTACCCGCCGCCCGGTCCGCGCACGGACTCGACGATTTCATGACGGCGCAGCTTGCCGAATAGCTGCTCGAGATACGAGAGCGAGATGCGCTGGCGCTGGCTGATGCCGGCGAGCGTCACCGGGCCCTGCTCTTGGCGCAGTGCCAAGTCGATCATCGCCGTGACGGCGAAACGGCCTTTCGTGGTCAGTCTCATAATGTCGGGGGACAGCAATCTTGACGATTTTGGTCAAGTATAAATACATGACCAAATTAGTCAAGTATCCCTATCTCAATTCGGGTTATTCGCAAAGCAGCTGATTAATTCGCAGCCGCCAGCCTTGTGCGCAAATCGGCGAGCAAGCCCTGGCACGCCTCTTCACATTGATCGAGCACCTGCTCGAACCCTTGGGCGCCGCCGAAGTAAGGGTCTGAAACCTCGAGGCTTTCCGCTCGCGCCGCATATTCCATCAACAAGTGCACCTTGTGCCGATACTCCGGCGGACACAGCTCGTGCAATTCGCGCAGATTCGCGTCGTCCATTGCCAGCAGCAGGTCGAAGCGTTCGAAATCGGCTTTGCCGATCTGACGGCCGCGCAGCGCCGACAGATCGTAACCACGTTGCCGCGCGGCGCCCTGCGCCCGCGCATCCGGTGCCTCGCCGACGTGCCAGTTGCCGGTGCCCGCCGAGTCGACAACGATCTGCGCCGCCAATCCGGCCGCTTCGATCTGCGCGCGCATCACCGCCTCGGCGGTGGGCGAACGGCAGATGTTGCCGAGGCAGACGAAGCAGATTGCAACAGATTTCATCGATGGCGATTCAGGTTGGAACAACGGCAAGTTCAGGCAGACGGGCGATTATACAAAGGCGCGCCATTCCGCGCGCGGCACCGAAACGTCGATCACGACGCTTCCGATGCCCCGAATGACACGTTGCGGTGCACCGCGGGCAACTCTTTTGCCGTGCCGTCCGTGATGTAGCCGTAGGAAACCGTGCGGGCCAGCTCGGCCGTCACCTCGTGAGCCGCGAGCGGCGCGTGCTGGGCGGCATCGCCGTATGCGTGCAGATAAGCGACTGCGGCGAGCGGCACGATGACCGCCAGCGGCCAGTAAATCGATATTTTCTTTTTCATGATGTGCTCTCTCTCGGGAATGGCGCGAGGTACCAACCCATGGCGCCGAGTCCAAATTCTATAGACAGCACCTATCGAGAAAAAGCACTGGATAGCGAATAGAGTGTTGCGCTGGGACAAACAATCGCGGTATAGGCGCGGAACCCAGCGGCGGCGAAACCTAGCGTTGACGAGATGCGCGGCGGGCGGGGTCGAAGCCTGCGGCAGCCGACGCAGGATCAGCCGATGTGGCTGCGTTGCGCCGCGTACAGCTCGCGGAACGTCCGTCCGACCGGCGCCGGCATATCGCGCGTCGCCGTCCAGCCCTGGGCGAGCGGCAGGCGCGATATCGCACGCCGCTGCCCGCCGGCGCGTTCGAGCACCCGCACCGCAAGCTTCGTCACGAGGTTGTACAGGCCCGGCCGCAGCGCGAGAAAGCCCCAGACCGCGAGCCCGGCCCGCTCGCGCCACGGTCGCAAATGCCGCTCCATTTGCTTTTCGCGCAGCTTGCGCAACAAGTCAGAAAGCGGGATCCCCACCGGACAGACGCTATTGCACTCGCCGCACAGCGTCGCGGCTTGCGGCAGGTCCAGCGCCTTGTCGAGACCGACGTAGCTCGGCGTCAGCACCGAGCCCATCGGCCCGGGATACACCCATCCATAGGCATGGCCGCCGACCTTCTGATACACGGGACAATGATTCATGCACGCGCCGCAGCGGATGCAGCGCAGCATCTCCTGAAACTCCCCGCCGATCAGCCCCGTGCGGCCGCCGTCGACCAGCACGACGTACATATGCTCGGGGCCATCCTGATCGCCCGCCGCGCGCGGGCCCGTCAGCAAGGAGAAGTAATTCGACGTGGTCTGTCCTGTCGCCGAGCGCGGCAGCAGACGCATCGCGGTGGCGAGGTCTTCGAGCGTCGGCAGCACTTTTTCGATGCCCGTCACGGCGACATGCACGCGCGGCATCACCGTGCACATCCCTTCGTTGCCTTCGTTCGTCACGACCGCAACCGAGCCGGTCTCGGCGATCACGAAATTGCCGCCGGTCACGCCCATGTCCGCCGACATGAAATGCGGACGCAGCACTTCGCGCGCCTCGCGCGTCATCTGCGTGATTTCCGTGAGGCGCGCGCGCCCGTGCGTTTTTGCGAACAGGTCCGCAATCTCTTCCTTGTCCTTGTGGACGACGGGCGCAATGATGTGGCTCGGCGGCTCGTTATCGTTGATCTGCAGGATGTATTCGCCAAGGTCGGTCTCGATCGACTGCACGCCCATTTCGCCGAGCACCGCGTTCAGGCGCATCTCCTCGGACACCATCGACTTCGTCTTGATCACCTTCTTGACGTCGTGCTGCTTCGCGATGTCGGCGACGAGCCGCGCCGCCTCCTGCGTCGTTTCCGCGAACAGCACCGTGACGCCGCGCCGCGTCGCTTCGCGCTCGAACGTTTCCAGCCAGACGTCGAGATTTTCCAGCGCGCGGTCGCGGCGCGCCTTCAGCGCCGCGCGCGTCGCGGGGAAATCGATCGCGGTCATCGCGCTCGCGCGCGCCGAGACGAACTTCGTCGACAGCTTGGTCAGGTTCTGCTGGAGACGCTGGTCGGCGAGCTTCTGGCCCGCGCGCGCCTTGAATTGCATCGATTGGACTTGCATGAGGCGGCCTTGGAAAGAAGGTGGGAAGCGGGAAGCGCGGCGGCGGCGAGCGGATCTATGCGTCGCCCGCGAGGACCTGCGCGATGTGCAGCACGCGCGTCGTGGTATCGCCGTTGCGCCTCAGGCGCCCTTCTATATTGAGCATGCAGCCGAGGTCGCCGAGCACGACTGCGCCGGCGCCGCTTGCTTGGATATTCGCGCATTTCTCGTCGACGATCGCTGTCGAGATGTTGCCGTACTTCACGGCGAACGTTCCGCCGAAGCCGCAGCAGTGCTCGCAGCCCTTCATTTCGGCGACCGCCACGCCAGCTTGGGCAAGCAGCGCGCGCGGCTGAGCCTTCACACCAAGCTCTCTCAAGCCCGAGCACGAATCGTGATACGTGACCGTTCCCTCGAACCCGAGCGGGCCCAGCTCGATCTTCGCGACGTTGACGAGGAAATCGGTCAGCTCAAAGACTTTCGGACGCAGCCGCCCGTAGCGGCTCATCAGTTCGGGATCGTCGCGGAACAAGTCACCGTAATGCACGCCAACCATGCCGCCGCACGAGCCTGACGGCACCACGACGTAATCGAATTGCTCGAACTCGCGCAGCATCTTTTCGGCGAGATCGCGCGCGAGGCGCCGGTCGCCGGAGTTATAGGCAGGTTGCCCGCAGCAGGTCTGCGCAGGCGGAACGACGACTTCGAAACCCGCGCGCTCGATCAGCTTGATGACGGAAAACCCGATTTCCGGGCGCATCAGGTCAATCAGGCAGGTGACGAACAATCCGACTCGCATAGCCCCTCCTTCGAGAAAACATCTGCGATTATCCGCTGTTTGCTTCGCATCTCCAACGCCAAAGCACCGCGGAAAGCCCGAATCGACGACCCGAGATTTCATTCAAACGCCGTTCGCTTTTTTCACGATACGAGATACAATCGATTTTCCCGCTGTTGACGCGTCAAACGATTTTTCACGATGAGCGAAACGAATCCGGATTCCAAAACGTCGATTCAGGTCATCGAGCGCATGATGCGCCTGCTGGACGCCCTCGCCTCCCATACCGACCCGGTCAGCCTCAAGGAACTGGCGCAGCGCACCGAGCTGCATCCGTCGACGGCTCACCGCATTCTGAACGACATGGTGACCTGCCGGCTGGTGGACCGCTCCGACCCCGGCACCTACCGGCTCGGCATGCGCCTGTTGGAACTCGGCAATCTCGTCAAAGCGCGCCTTTCCGTGCGTGACGCGGCGCTGCAGCCGATGCGCGAGCTGCACCGGCTGACGGGGCAAACCGTCAACCTGTCGGTGCGGCAAGGCGACGAAATCGTCTACATCGAGCGCGCCTATTCGGAGCGCTCGGGCATGCAGGTGGTGCGTGCAATCGGCGGACGCGCGCCGCTGCATTTGACTTCCGTCGGCAAGCTGTTTCTCGCGGCCGACGAATCCTCGCGAGTCCGTGCCTACGCGACGCGCACCGGTCTTTCGGGACATACGCAAAACAGCATTACGGATCTCTCGAAGCTCGAGCGTGAACTGCTGCACGTTCGGCAGCATGCCTGCGCACGCGACAACGAAGAGCTTGAATTAGGCGTGCGCTGCATCGCCGCAGGGATTTACGACGATACGGGCAAGCTGGTCGCGGGCTTGTCGCTCTCGGCGCCGGCCGACCGGCTGCAGGACGCGTGGCTCGGTCAGTTGAGCCAAACCGCACTCGTGATTTCTGAATCGCTTGGCTATCGGCCTGAAGCGGCGCAGCCGGACGCTCACAAGCGCGCCTGACGGGCACTACTAGCCCGCAAAAACAAAGCCCCGCGATTGCGGGGCTTTGTTTTTTTCAGTCAGGAGCGCACTCGAATCACGTGCCGCTGCCGCTCGCATCGGCGCTGGTAATGCGCTGAGCACCGCCTGCATCGAGCCAATTGCGCACGCGCGTCGCGTCGGCGAATCGCGAGTACTTGCCCGACGAATCCAGCAACACCATGATCACCGGACGGCCTTCGATCGTCGCCTGCATCACGAGGCACTCACCCGCTTCGTTGATGAAGCCCGTCTTCTGCAGGCCGATATCCCAAGTCGGATTGCGCACCAGCGCATTCGTGTTGCGATAGGGGATCGTGCGCTTCCCGGTGAAGACGTCGTAGCTCTCGTCGGTCGAGAACTTGCGGATCAGCGGATATTGATAGGCCGCGTTGACCATCTTCACGAGATCGCGCGCGCTCGACACGTTCTCGCTCGTCAAGCCGGACGGGCTCTCGAAGTGCGTATCGGTCATGTCGAGCTGCTTCGCCTTATCGTTCATCGCCTGGAGGAACGCCGGGCGGCCACCCGGGTAGTAGCGCGACAGCGCCGCGGCCGCGCGGTTTTCCGACGCCATCAGCGCGATATGCAGCATGTCTTCGCGCGAAAGCACCGAGCCGACCGACAGGCGCGAGCCCGTGTTCTTGATGTAGTCGCGATCCTCATCGGTGACTTCGATCTGATCGGTCATCGGCAGCTTCGAGTCGAGCACGACCATCGCCGTCATCAGCTTCGTGACGGATGCGATCGGCACGACTGCGCGCGAGTTCTTGTCGAACAGCGTTTCGCCGGTGTTCTGGTCGACGACGTAGGCTACGCTCGAGCGCAAGGCGAGCGCATCTGGCGTGTCGCGCAGGCCAAACGCCTGCCCGACCGATTGCTGACGCGGCGCAAATGCGACCTTGCGCACTGCAGTGTGGCGGCCATGCGCGTCTACTGTGTAGGAAACCCGCTTCTTCTTCGATTCGACGCGAACCGGCGCCTGGTCGCTCTGCGCGGACGCAGCTTTCTCGGCTTTCGACGATTTTCGCGTCGCGTCCGAAGCGACTTTCTTCTTGTGCAGCTTGGCGGGTTTCGACGGCGCGGCCGTCGCGGGAGCCGAAGCATCGGCGGATGCGGCGAAGGCATTGACCGGAGCGGCAAGCGCTGCGGCAATGATCATCGAGGTGGCGACCGACATCGCGGTGCTTAGCGCCACGCCTTGCATCACTTTGATCGACGAAAACATTTCGGTCTTCATTGGTGTTCTGAATAGAGCGGGCGAGAGTTTTCCCGCCAGTGTAGTAAAGCTACGAAAAATAAGCAATATTAAGCACTTATCGAGTGTACTTAAACCCACTTATAAGCACCGATTGTAAAAAACCAATAACTGCTATGTAAGCAATCAAAAATATTGATCGCCGGGGTGCAACAACGCTCGCCGGCACGGCCATCGGCCCAGTCCAGCCTGCATAGGTGCGCTATCCCTACAGGCGGTGCCTCACCGATAACACTTATCCGCATATCGGCAATGCCGACGTTAACTTGAGCAGGGGAAAACACGGATCGCGCCGATGGTACAACGAACTGTCGGCTCGCGAAGTCCGCCGGGCGGCCTCCCATGCCGAATCTTAAGCGTCTGTTGCAAATCCCAAGGCGCGCGCATTCGACCGGGCAGTTTTCTTAACGTTCAATGTCAATCTTCGGTTTACGCCCCAAATTCGCCCGCCACAATCAGATACTCTTCCGCCAACGCCGCTCCGTCGCAGGGCACAAACGATGTCAATCTCGTGAAGCGACCCATTCCGCATAGACTTAAAGCATTGTTTTCTAGATAAATTCTCGATATTGTGCGTCGCACAAAATATGCTTGACATTTGTGCACGTCATCCTAAAATGGAACCCATTGTTGCGACGCACAATGCATCGCGCTTGAAGCTGTTTTCATCTCGTTTTGCTGTCAACCCAACGATCTGCGCCAGACAGATCAAATCCAGGAGCGTAAACATGACTCTGCTGACCCCTGAGCAATTTGCCGCAGCACAGAAGGCCAACCTCGAAGCTCTCTTCGGTCTGACGAACAAGGCGTTCGAAGGCGTTGAAAAGCTGGTTGAGCTGAACCTGCAAGTCGTGAAGTCGACGCTCGCGGAAGGCCAGGAAAACGCACAACGCGCGCTGTCGGTCAAAGACGCGCAAGAACTCCTCGCGCTTCAAGCCAGCCTGACGCAGCCGGTGGCCGAAAAGGTTCTGTCGTACGGCCGTCACCTGTATGAAATCGCGTCGGCTACGCAAGCCGAATTCGCGAAGGTCGCGGAAGCCCAATACGAAGAGCAAAACCGCAAGGTCCAAGCGCTCGTCGAGAACGTCGCGAAGAACGCGCCGGCCGGCTCGGAAACCGCTGTCGCCGTGATGAAGTCGGCTATCACCGCCGCCAACACGACGTACGAAACGGTTCACAAGGCAACGAAGCAAGCAGTCGAAATCGCGGAAAGCAACTTCAACGCCGCCGCTACGGCCGCCACGAAGGCTGCTCAGCAAGCCGCTTCGCAAGCTTCGCGCGCAGCGAAGAAGCCGGCTGCCTAAAGCTAGTCCGCGCCCGCGGCTTTCATCGCGGGCGCCAACGCTCAGTATCGTAAGCAATAGCGCAGCCTATCTGGATCTCCCAAGCGGATAGGTTGCCCAGAGCCCCGATACGGCAAGCAGCGTATCGTTACACCGGCCCATGGGCCGGTTCTTTTTTGCCCGCTCGCTTCGCGAATGCCGCAACTCGGAGCGTGTCGGGAACGAAACGCTGAAAACGGAAACGGCGCGCCCATTGCTGGGCGCGCCGTTTCCGTTTCGCTTTGCCTGATAGGCCGAGCTTACTTCTTTTTCTGCGGCGGCAAGTCCGTGCAGACGCCTTCGTACAACTCCGCGGCCATGCCGATCGACTCTCCAAGCGTCGGGTGCGGATGGATCGTCTTGCCGATATCGGTTGCGTCCGCACCCATTTCGATCGCGAGACACACTTCGCTGATCAGGTCGCCCGCATTGAGGCCGACGATGCCGCCACCGATCACGCGATGCGTCTCTTCATCGAAGATCAGCTTCGTGAAGCCCTCGTCGCGGCCATTCGCGATCGCGCGGCCCGATGCGGCCCACGGGAACACCGCCTTGCCGTACTTGATGCCTTCTGCCTTGCACTGGTCCTCGGTCTTGCCCGCCCACGCGACCTCCGGATCGGTGTAAGCCACCGACGGAATCTGCAGGGCGTCGAAGTACGCCTTCTCGCCGTGCGCCGCTTCCGCGGCGACGTGCCCTTCGTGCACGGCCTTATGCGCGAGCATCGGCTGACCGACGATGTCGCCGATCGCGAAAATATGCGGCACGTTCGTGCGCATCTGCTTGTCGACGTCGATGAAGCCACGGTCGGTCACGGCAACGCCTGCCTTGTCGGCACCGATGTTCTTGCCGTTCGGGCTGCGGCCCACCGCCACGAGCACGAGGTCGTAGCGCTGCGGTTCGGGCGGCGCCTTCTCGCCTTCGAACGACACGTAGATGCCGTCCGGCTTCGCTTCCGCCGCGGTGGTCTTCGTCTTGAGCATGATGTTGGCGAAGTGCTTGCCGCTGTACTTCTCCCACACCTTCACGAGATCGCGGTCTGCGCCCAGCATCAGGCCGTCGAGCATTTCGACGACGTCGATTTGCGCGCCGAGCGTCGCATAGACCGTCGCCATTTCGAGCCCGATGATGCCGCCGCCGATCACGAGCATGCGCTGCGGAATCTGGGGCAGCTCGAGTGCTCCCGTCGAATCGACGACACGCGGATCTTCCGGAATGAACGGCAGTTTCACCGCTTGCGAGCCGGCCGCGATGATCGCCTGCTTGAACTTGACGATCTTCTTGCCGCCCTCGCCCACCACTTCCATGTGATGCGGATCGACAAACGAGCCGACGCCCGTCACGACTTCGACCTTGCGCGCCTTGGCCATGCCGGCAAGTCCGCCGGTCAGTTTCTTGACCACGCCCGACTTGAAGTCGCGCAGCTTGTCGAGATCGACCTTCGGCTCACCGAACGAGATGCCGTGGGCGGCAAGCTCCTTGACCTCGTCCATGATGAGCGCAGTGTGCAACAGCGCCTTCGACGGAATACATCCGACGTTCAAGCAAACGCCACCGAGCGTCGAATAACGCTCGACGAGCACCGTCTTCATGCCGAGATCGGCCGCACGGAACGCAGCGGAGTAGCCGCCGGGGCCTGCGCCGAGCACGAGCATGTCGCACTCGATATCGGCGGTGCCGCCGAAGCTGCCGGCTTGCGGCGCGGGCGCAGCGGCCTTCGGCGCTGCCGGGGCCGGTGCGGGCGCAGCCGCCGGAGCAGCAGGCTTTGCCGGAGCGGCGGCTGCCTCACCGGCTTCGACGATGGCGACGACAGTCCCTTGGGAGACCTTGTCGCCGACTTTGATCTTGACTTCCTTGACGGTGCCGGCGGTATCGCTAGGCACTTCCATGGATGCCTTGTCCGACTCGAGCGTCAGGAGCGACTGTTCCTTCTCGATGACGTCGCCCGGTTTGATATTGACTTCGATGACATCGACATCCTTGAAGTCGCCGATATCCGGCACCTTCACTTCGACGAGACTCATTAGTGTCCCCTTCTCTTATTGACCGTGTTGATTGAAGCGCCGTAGATACATTGACCCGAGGACCGAAAAGCTGGCGAAAACCTGGGCAAAACATCCTTTGCCGTCCGCCCAAGGACGCGCCTTTCTTTTGCTTACTTTTCTTTGGAAGACAAAGAAAAGTAAGTGCCGCCCCGCACAGGGGCAACGCTTGCAGACTAACGTGGAGTCAAGTTCTACGAGGGACGTGGATCACCAACATATTCGAACCACGCCCCGCGACGACACTAAATCAAAGAATCACTCGCCGGAAATCGGCAAGCAGCCCGCCCAGATACGCATTGAAGCGCGCAGCTTCGGCACCATCGATGACGCGGTGGTCATACGACAGCGACAACGGCAGCGTGAGACGCGGCACGAACTGCTTCCCGTCCCAAACCGGCTTCATCGCGCCACGCGACAAACCAAGAATCGCCACTTCAGGCGCATTGATGATCGGCGTAAAGTTCGTGCCGCCAATCCCGCCCAGCGACGAAATCGAGAAACACCCGCCCTGCATCTGATCCGGCTTGAGCTTGCCCTCGCGCGCGAGCTTCGACAGCTCGGCCATTTCCTTCGCGATTTCGATCAAGCCCTTCTTGTCCGCATCGCGGATCACCGGCACGACGAGACCGTTCGGCGTATCGGCTGCGAAGCCGACGTGGTAGTACTGCTTGAAGACGAGGTTGTCACCGTCGAGACTCGCGTTGAAGGTCGGGAACTTCTTGAGTGCCGACACCACGGCCTTGATGACGAACGCGAGCATCGTGATCTTCACGCCCGCCTTCTCGTTTTCCTTGTTCAATTGCACGCGCAGCGCTTCGAGCTCGGTGATGTCCGCTTCGTCGTTGTTCGTGACGTGCGGGATCATGACCCAGTTGCGATGCAGGTTCGCGCCGGAAATCTTCTTGATGCGCGAGAGCGGCTTCGGATCGATCGGGCCGAACTTCGTGAAGTCGATCTTCGGCCACGGCAGCAGATTCAGCTCGCCGCCGCCCGCAGCCGGCGCTGCCGCTGCAGCCGGTGCGCGCTGGCCGGTCATCACGCCCTTCACGAACGCCGTGACGTCTTCCTGCGTAATGCGGCCCTTCGGACCGGTGCCCTGCACGAGCGCGACATCGACGCCCAGCTCGCGCGCAAACTTTCGCACCGAAGGCGACGCATGGCTCGGCTTGCGCTCGCCACCGACGCCCGACGGAATCACCGGCGCTTGCGCGAGCGCCGAAGCGGGCGCTGCGGCGCGTTGCGGTGCGGCGGCCGGCTGCGGCTCGTCCATCGGATGCTCGACGTGCGTCGCGGCCGGAGCCGGAGCAGCCGCAGGCGCGACGGCACCCGCACCCTTGCCTTCCAGCAGCACGATCACCGTGCCTTCCGACACCGCGTCGCCCACCTTGACCTTGATCTCTTTGACGACACCCGATGCCGGGCTCGGCACGTCCATCGTCGCCTTGTCGGATTCGAGCGTGACGAGCGATTGCTCCTTCTCGACGCGATCGCCGACCTTCACAGCGATTTCGATCACCGGCACGTCTTTGTAGTCGCCGATATCCGGAACCTTCACTTCCTGCACGCCGCCGCTTGCCGCAGCCGCCGGTGCCGGAGCGGGCGCTGGAGCAGCGGGAGCCGCAGCCGCGCCGTTGGGCTGCGCGGGCTTGGCGGCCTCGGCCGCCGGCGCCGCCGCGCCGCCTTCGAGCAGAATGATCAGAGTGCCCTCGGACACCGGATCGCCCTGCTTCACCTTCACTTCCTTGACCGTGCCGGCCGCGGGGCTCGGCACATCCATCGTCGCCTTGTCGGACTCCAGCGTGACGAGGGATTGCTCTTTCTCGACGGTATCACCCGCCTTCACCAGCACCTCGATCACAGGGATGTCCTTGTAATCGCCGATGTCCGGGACTTTGACTTCGATCGCTTGACTCATTTGTTAGTGTCTCCTGGGCCGCGTGCGCGCGTCCCATTCATCGAACGGAAAGCGCGCACGCCGGCATCACGCGGACGATGCCTTAGACGTGCATCGGGTTGGGTTTGGCGGGATCGAGGTTGTACTTGGCGAGCGCGTCGGCGACGAGCTTGCGCTCGATCGTGCCTTCGTCCGCGAGCGCGTTCAGTGCAGCGACCGTGACCCAGTAACGGTCGACCTCGAAGAAGTGACGCAGCTTTTCGCGCGTGTCCGAGCGGCCGAAGCCGTCGGTGCCGAGCACGACGAAGCGTTGCGGCACGTGGGCGCGGATCTGGTCCGCGAGTGCGCGCACGTAGTCGGTCGATGCGATGACCGGACCCTTCGCGTCCTTCAACAGCTTCTCGACGTGCGACACCTTGCGCGGCTCGGCCGGATGCAGCAGGTTCCAGCGGTCCACGTCCTGGCCGTCGCGCGCGAGCTCCGTGAAGCTCGGCACGCTCCAGAGGTCGGCATCGACGCCCCAGTCGTTCTTGAGCAGGCCGGCGGCAGCGATCACTTCGTTGAAGATCGTGCCCGCGCCCATCAGTTGCACGCGCGGCGCCTTCGAGTTCGCGTCTGCCTTCTTGAACGAGTACATGCCCTTGATGATGTCGGCCGCCACGTGTTCGCCCTGCGGAATCGCCGGGTGCTCGTAGTTCTCGTTCATCACCGTGACGTAGTAGTACACGTCCTCTTGCTCCTGCACCATGCGGCGCAGGCCGTCCTGCATGATGACGGCGAGCTCGTAGCCGAACGTCGGGTCGTAGCTGATGCAGTTCGGCACCGACGCCGCCCACATGAGCGAGTGGCCGTCCTCGTGCTGCAGACCTTCGCCGTTCAACGTCGTGCGGCCCGCGGTGCCGCCCAGCAGGAAGCCGCGCGAGCGCATGTCGCCGGCGGCCCATGCGAGGTCGCCGATGCGCTGGAAGCCGAACATCGAGTAGAAGATGTAGAACGGGATCATGATCTCGCCGTGCGTCGAGTACGACGTCGCGGCGGCGATCCAGTCACACATCCCGCCGGCTTCGTTGATCCCTTCCTGCAGAATCTGGCCGGTTTCCGATTCCCTGTAGAACATCAGCTGGTCGGAATCTTCCGGCACGTACTTCTGGCCATCCTGATTCCAGATGCCGATCTGACGGAACAGACCTTCCATGCCGAACGTACGCGATTCGTCCGGCACGATCGGCACGACGCGCTTGCCGAGCGCCTTGTCTTTCAACAGGATGTTGAGAATCCGCACGAACGCCATCGTCGTCGAGATCTCGCGGCCTTCGCCCGTGCCCTTCAGCAAAGCCTCGAATGCTTCGAGCGCCGGCACCGGCAGCGATTCGGCCTTCTGGCGGCGCGCCGGCAGATAGCCGCCGAGCTCCTGGCGGCGTGCACGCATGTACTCGAGTTCCTTCGAGCCTTCTTCGAACTTGATGTACGGCACGTCGACGATCGCTTCGTCGGAGATCGGCAGACGGAACTGATCGCGGAATTTCTTCAACTGCTCGACCGGCAGCTTCTTCTGCTGGTGCGTGATGTTCATGGCCTGGCCGGACTCGCCCATGCCGTAGCCCTTGATCGTCTTCGCGAGAATCACGGTCGGCTGGCCCTTCGCTTCGGTCGCCGCCTTGAACGCCGCATAGATCTTGTGCGGATCGTGGCCGCCGCGGTTCAAGTCCCAAATGTCGTCGTCGGACCAGTCGGCGACGAGCGCCTTCAGTTCCGGCGAGTTGAAGAAGTGCTCGCGAACGAACGCGCCCGACTCCGATTTATACGTCTGGTATTCGCCGTCGACGACTTCCATCATCCGGCGCATCAGCGCGCCGGTCTTGTCGCGCGCGAAGAGCGCATCCCAGCGGCTGCCCCAGATCACCTTGATGACGTTCCAGCCGGCGCCGCGGAACTCCGATTCGAGTTCCTGGATGATCTTGCCGTTGCCGCGCACCGGGCCGTCGAGACGCTGCAGGTTGCAGTTGATGACGAACACGAGGTTTTCCAGACGCTCGCGGCCGGCCATGCCGATCGCGCCGAGCGATTCCGGTTCATCCGTTTCGCCGTCGCCGAGGAACGCCCAGACCTTGCGGCCGTCGGTCTTCGCGATGCCGCGCGCTTGCAGGTACTTCATGAAGCGCGCCTGGTAGATCGCCATGATCGGGCCGAGACCCATCGACACGGTCGGGAACTGCCAGAAGTCCGGCATCAGCCACGGGTGCGGATACGACGAGATGCCCTCGCCGCCCACTTCCTGGCGGAAGTTGTCGAGCTGGTTCTCGGAGAGCCGGCCGAGCAGGAACGCGCGCGAGTAGACACCCGGCGACGAGTGACCCTGGACGAACACGAGGTCGCCGCCATGCTTGTCGGAGGGCGCGTTCCAGAAGTGGTTGAAGCCGACGTCGTAAAGCGTGGCCGCCGACGCGAACGACGAGATATGGCCGCCGACGTTCGTGTGCTTGCCTGCACGCACGACCATCGCGATGGCGTTCCAGCGCGTGTACGAGCGAATGCGGTGTTCGATGTCCTGGTCGCCGGGAATGCGTTGCTGGCTCGTGACCGGGATCGTATTGATGTAGGGGGTGTTGGCGGAGAAAGGCAGGTGCTCGCCGTGCACGCGGGCAAATTCGATTTGCTTCTCGATCAGGTAGTGCGCGCGGTCGGGGCCGACAGCAGAAATCACGCCATCGAGGGCTTCAAGCCATTCGCCCGTCTCCTGGGGGTCGTCGTCTTTATCGGCAGCGACATATTTCATCACTTCGTCGGGTACAGCGGACATTCTCGTCTCCTGATTTAGAGAAATGCACTTGGAACACACGACGCGGGCCGGGACCGGCCGCGGCAGCTTTCGGCGATTGTAATGAGCCGAACGCTGCCCGCGCAACAAAATTTTCGAATTACGAGATCGATTCTCATAATGCGGAATTTTGTTGCGGTGCACCTCGGATAAACGGCGAAATCGTCATTACACGACTCGAATTATCGAGATTAGCCCCTGTTCGCCGTCCTTTTACGCCAATTGCGGATGACACGCTGCGCTACAATGCCAGCCATGTTGACCGAACGGCTTTTCACACGCTCGGCGCGGCCGTCCCGCTCCCGGGCGGACGCTTCGCCGTCCCGCTGGCACCACGGACCGTGGTGGTCGAATTCCTATTTGCTCACGCCGCTCCTGTCGATCCTGGTGTTCCTGGTCGTCATGAGCCTGATCCTCTGGAGCCTGAACCGGCGCGAGCAGCAGCAGCAGGAAGACACCCTATACCGAAACGTCGCCTGGGCCCAGCAACAGATCCGCCTATCGATGACGGGCGCGCAGGAGCAGCTGCAGGCGCTTTCGCGCGATCTCGCCGCAGGCCACGCCGACCCCCATTCGTTCCTGGTGTCGACCACCGACATCATGCAGGGCCATCCCGAAATCCTCTATCTCAACTGGTACACGAACGAGGATGTCGCGCGCTGGCCGAACAACCCGCTGCCAATGCTCGGCCAGCGCCTCGCGCGGCCGAACGACGCGCAGATGGACGAAGCCGTGAAAGCGGCGTTCAACCAAGCGAAAAGCACGCGCCGCCAGGTCTATTCGCCGCTCATCTACGACGATCTCGGCAACGGCTACCTGACGCTGCAAACGCCGGTCTACCGCGACCGCGAATTTCTCGGCACGGTCGCCGCGGTGTTTTCGATCGAAGGCATCCTGAAGCACGACATCCCGCCTGAGCTGTCTGCGAAGTACAAGATTTCGATCACCGACGCGAACAACCGCGAGCTCGCCACCACCTCGACGCGGCCGCGCCTGCCGCGCGACGTCTTCTACGACCTGCCGCTCGATCCGCCTGGTCAGGGCGTGACGGTGCGCGTCTACTCGTTCCCGCAGATCACGAACTTCACGAACAACACGCTCGTCTGGCTCGTCGCCGGCCTGTCGTGCTTCGTGCTGTGGAGCCTGTGGAGCCTCTGGAAGCACACGCGCCAGCGCTTCGAGGCGCAGCAGGCGCTGTACGCCGAGGCGTTCTTCAGGCGCGCGATGGAGAACTCGGTGCTGATCGGCATGCGCGTGCTCGACATGCACGGCCGCATCACCCACGTGAACCCGGCGTTTTGCCGGATGACGGGCTGGGACGAAAGCGACCTCGTCGGCAAGACCGCGCCCTTCCCGTACTGGCCGCGCGATTCGTATCCGGAAATGCAGCGCCAGCTCGACATGACGCTGCGCGGCAAAGCGCCGTCGTCGGGCTTCGAGCTGCGCGTGCGGCGCAAGGACGGCTCGCTCTTTCACGCGCGTCTCTATGTCTCTCCGCTCATCGACAGCTCGGGCCGGCAGACCGGCTGGATGTCGTCGATGACCGACATCACCGAGCCGAAACGCGCGCGCGAAGAACTCGCCGCCGCGCACGAACGCTTCACGACCGTGCTCGAAAGCCTCGACGCGGCCGTCTCCGTGCTCGCCGCCGACGAAGCCGAGCTGCTGTTCGCGAACCGCTACTACCGGCATCTGTTCGGCATCCGCCCCGACGGGCATCTCGAACTCTCGGGCGGCAGCTTCGACACCGCGCAAGCCTCGTCCGATTCGATCGACATGGTCGACGCCTATGCGGGCCTGCCCGCCGCCGCGCTCACCGAGAGCACGGCCGATGCGCGCGAGGTCTACATCCACGGCATCCAGAAGTGGTTCGAAGTGCGTCGCCAGTACATTCAGTGGGTCGACGGCCACCTCGCGCAGATGCAGATCGCGACCGACATCACCTCGCGCAAGCAGGCGCAGGAACTCGCGCGCCAGCAGGAAGAAAAGCTCCAGTTCACGAGCCGCCTGATGACGATGGGCGAGATGGCGTCGTCGCTCGCGCACGAACTCAACCAGCCGCTCGCCGCGATCAACAACTATTGTTCAGGCACCGTCGCCTTGGTGAAATCGGGCCGCACGAACTCCGACAATCTGCTGCCGGTGCTCGAGAAGACCGCGCAACAGGCGGTGCGCGCCGGCATGATCATCAAGCGCATCCGCGAGTTCGTGAAGCGCAGCGAGCCGAAGCGTCAGGCGACGCGTGTCGCCGATATCGTCGCCGATGCCGTGGGTCTCGCCGAAATCGAGGCCCGCAAGCGCAAGATCCGCATCGTCACCGAAATGCGCTCGCGGCTGCCCGTCATCTATGTCGACCCGGTGCTGATCGAGCAGGTGCTCGTCAACCTGCTGAAAAACGCCGCCGAGGCCATGCACGAAGCACGCCCGAATGCGGTCGATCCGGTGATCCGCGTCGTCGTGAAACTCGACGCCGGGTTCGTTTGCATCAGCGTCATCGACCAGGGGCCGGGCGTCGACGAAGCCACCACCGAGCGCCTCTTCGAACCGTTCTACAGCACCAAGTCCGACGGCATGGGCATGGGGCTGAACATCTGCCGTTCCATTATCGAGTCGCACCGCGGCCGTCTGTGGGTGGTCAACAACGTCGAAGCTGACGGCCACATCACGGGCGCCACGTTCCATTGCAGTCTGCCCATTGGCGAGCCTCACGACCTGAGCAACGGCGGGTCCGAGGCGCCGAGAACACAAACCGTTACGGGAGAGCTATGAGTACCCCAGTCACCACTCAGGAAACTGTGTTTGTCGTCGACGACGACGAGGCCGTGCGCGATTCGCTGCGCTGGCTCTTGGAGGCGAACGGCTATCGGGTGCAATGCTTTTCGAGCGCCGAACAGTTCATCGACGCCTATCAGCCCGCGCAGCACGCCGGCCAGATCGCCTGCCTGATTCTCGACGTGCGGATGTCCGGCATGAGCGGCCTCGAACTGCAAGAGCGTCTGATCGCGGAAAACGCCACCCTGCCGATCATCTTCGTGACGGGTCACGGCGACGTGCCGATGGCCGTCTCGACGATGAAGAAAGGCGCGATGGACTTTATCGAAAAACCGTTTGACGAGGCGGAACTGCGCAAGCTCGTCGAGCGGATGCTCGACAAGGCCCGCAGCGAAAGCACCAGCGTCGCGCAGCAGCGCGCCGCCGCCGAGCGGCTCGGCAAGCTGACCGCGCGCGAGCACCAGGTGCTCGAGCGGATTATCGCCGGCCGCCTGAACAAGCAGATCGCGGACGATCTCGGCATCAGCATCAAGACCGTCGAGGCGCACCGCGCGAACATCATGGAAAAGCTCAACGTCAACACGGTCGCCGATCTGTTGCGTCTGGCGCTTTCGAACAAGCCGCAGCAAGCGCAGTAAGCGCGCTCCGTTCGCTACGCGCGCGCCCGGGCTCGCCGCCCGGGCTTCGGCTGCCGCCGCGCCTGCGGCAGGCCAAGGCAGGCGTTGAGATTTCAGCGGCGCCGCGTGGGCTCATGCGGGGCTCCTTTGGCGTTCCCTCTTCAGGACGCCGTCGTCACACGCCGCACCCTCCCTCTTCGTCACATGCAGACTCGCGCCGGACACGCATGTCCGCAGCCGCCACGCGCTTGTCCATCCCCGCCGTCGAGCGTTCGCTCAAAGGTATAATTCGCTACTTCGCGGCGCGGCCCCGGTCGTCCTCTTTCCTGGCTTCTGCGTCCCGTTCCTAGCGTCGCGCCAAACCGCTTTCAGCCTGCTCGCGTAAAGCTGCTGCCTGTGCGCCGCATCTCGGCCCGAACCGCGACTTGCAAGACCGATTCGATTTCCATACTCGTCACTCGACCGACCCATCATGACAGCCCAACTGATCGACGGCATCGCCCTATCCAAGACCCTCCGCGCCGACGTCGCGACTCGCGCCGCCGCGCTCGCCGCGCGCGGCCATCAACCGGGCCTCGCCGTCGTGCTGGTCGGCGACAATCCGGCAAGCGAAGTCTATGTGCGCAACAAGGTGAAAGCGTGCGAGGACAACGGCATCTTTTCGTCCTACGACCGCTACCCGGCTACGCTCTCCGAAGCCGACCTGCTCGCGCGCATCGACGAGCTGAACCGCGATCCGAAGATTCACGGCATCCTCGTCCAACTGCCGCTGCCGAAGCACATCGACAGCCACAAGGTCATCGAAGCGATCGCGCCCGAGAAGGACGTCGACGGCTTTCACGTCGCGAACGCCGGCGCGCTCCTGACCGGCAAGCCGCTCTTTCGCCCCTGCACGCCGTATGGCGTGATGAAAATGTTCGAGGCATACGGCATCGATCTCAAAGGCGCGAATGCCGTGGTAATCGGCCGCTCGAACATCGTCGGCAAGCCGATGGCGCTGCTCCTGCTCGAAGCCGGCGCCACCGTCACGATCTGCCACAGCAAGACGCGGGACATCGCCGCGCACACGAAGAACGCCGACGTGATCGTCGCTGCAACCGGTCTGCGCAACATCGTGACCGCCGACAGGGTCAAGCCGGGCGCAGCCGTCATCGACGTCGGCATGAACCGCGACGAAGCCGGCAAGCTCTGTGGCGACGTCGACTTCGCGGCCGTCAAGGAAGTGGCCGGCTTCATTACGCCGGTGCCGGGCGGGGTCGGTCCGATGACGATCACGATGCTGCTCGTGAACACCATTGAAGCAGCGGAGCGCGCGGCGGGCAATTAGGCCGAAAGGCCTGGGCCATCTGGCCAGCTACCGGGCCGCGTCATACGGCACGATAATCGGTCCGGTAGAAAGTATCGATTGGAATCGGGGCGCACTGCCCCAATAATCACGGTGTAGGGCGCGCGGCGCCCGCGTCATTCAGCCAGACAGGAAGCTCCATGTCATCCAATACTCTCCCGCAGAAAGACAATCCGCTCCTCGATTTCACCGATCTGCCCCGCTTCGGCGAGATCCAGCCCGCGCACGTGACGCCCACGCTCGACGTGCTGCTCGCCGCCGCGAGCACCGCTGTCGATCGCGCGAGCGCGCCGGAAACGCCCGCAACCTGGAGCGACATCGTCGAGCCGGTCGAGCGCGCCACCGAACCGCTCTCACGCGCCTGGGGCGTGATCGGCCACCTGAACGCGGTCGCCGATACGCCCGAGCTGCGCGCCGCCTACGGCGAGAACCTGCCTCGCGTGACCGAATTCTGGTCGAGCGTCGGGCAGAATCTCGCGCTCTACGAGAAATACAAGGCGATCGCCGCAAGCACCGAATTCGCCACGCTCACCGCCGAGCGCAAGAAGATCCTCGAAAACGCGTTGCGCGATTTCCGCCTGTCGGGCGCCGAGCTGCCGGAAGACCAGAAGCCGCGCTTCGCCGAGTTGCAGGAGCAGCAAGCGGCGTTGTCGAAAGCGTTCTCCGACCACGTGCTCGACGCGACCAACGCCTACGCCTACCTCGTGAGCGCCGAGGGCGACCTGGCGGGCCTGCCCGACGACGTCGCCGAAGCGGCGCGCGAAGCCGCCCAGCGCGACGGCAAGGAAGGCTGGAAATTCACGCTGCACTTCCCGTCCTACTTCCCGGTGATGCAGTACGCGGAAAACCGCGCGATGCGCGAGGCGATGTATCGCGCCTACGTGACGCGCGCATCCGAGCTGGGCGCGCTGTACGGCAACGGCAAAGCGGATTGGGACAACACCGCCAATCTCGCCGATCAGTTGAAGCTGCGCCGCGAGGAAGCGCAAATGCTCGGCTACCAGAACTTCGCCGAAGTCTCGCTTGCGCCGAAGATGGCCGAATCGCCTGCCCAAGTCGTCGCGTTCCTCGAAGACCTCGCCAACCGCGCACGTCCTTTCGCCGAGCAAGACTGGAAAGAGCTGCGCGAATTCGCTGCCACGGAACTCGGCATGGCTGAAATGCAGCCGTGGGACGTCGCGTTCGCAGGCGAGCGCCTGCGTCAGAAGCGTTATTCGTTCTCGGAAAACGAAGTCAAGCAATACTTCCCCGAAGATGCCGTGTTGAAGGGGCTGTTCAAGGTTACCGAGACGCTCTTCGGCGTCAGCATCCGCCGCGACCAGGCGGCCACGTGGCATCCCGACGTGCGCTTCTTCCGCGTCGAAAACAAGGACGGCTCGCTCGTCGCGCAGTTCTATCTCGACTTGTACGCACGCGAAGGCAAGCGCGGCGGCGCATGGATGGACGATGCTCGCTCGCGCCACAAGCGCACCGAAGGCGGCGTGCAGACGCCGGTCGCCTATCTGACGTGCAACTTCTCGGCGCCCGTCGGCGGCAAGCCGGCCTGCTTCACGCACGACGAAGTCATCACGCTGTTCCATGAGTTCGGCCACGGCCTGCATCACATGCTCACGCGCGTCGACGAACTAGGCGTGTCGGGCATCAACGGCGTCGAATGGGATGCGGTCGAGCTGCCGTCGCAGTTCATGGAGAACTTCTGCTGGGAGTGGGACGTGCTGACCGACATGTCGTCGCATGTCGAAACCGGCGCTACGCTGCCGCGCGACCTCTTCGACAAGATGCTCGCCGCGAAGAACTTCCAGAGCGGGCTCGGCACGCTGCGGCAGATCGTGTTCTCCATGTTCGACATGATCCTGCATGTCGATTTCGATCCGGCCGCGCAGAAGAACGCGACCGATCTCGCGCGCGAGATCAACGAGCGCTTCCACGTCATTCCGCAGGCGCCGTTCTCGCGCTGGCCGAACACGTTCAGCCATATCTTCGCGGGCGGTTATGCGGCGGGCTACTACAGCTACAAGTGGGCCGAGGTGCTGTCCGCCGATGCCTATTCCGCGTTCGAAGAAGCCGCCAAGGCCGCGAGCGGCAGCGTGCTCGATGCGGCAACCGGCACGCGCTACCGTCGCGAGATTCTCGAAGTGGGCGGCAGCCGGCCCGCGATGGAGTCGTTCAAGGCATTCCGCGGCCGCGAACCGCAAATCGATGCGTTGCTGCGTCACAGCGGCATGACGGCTGGCGCTGCGCACTAAGTTGCGCCACGCCCCTTGGCGCCCTGCCCGTTCACGTTGACGGGTAGCGCGCCGAGCGCATCTCTAGTGAAGTGCCGGTGAACCGGCGACGCCGCATGCCCTGCGACTCGCCGGTTTTTTCATGGGCGCACGCTGAGCGCGTGGCCGCTCGCTCAGCGATAAAGCTTGAAGTCGACTTCCGCAGGCCGGCCTTCAAGCGATAGTGTCGCGCGCGCCGCGGGCGTTCGCGCCACCACCGCGCCCCGCCTCACCACCGCGAGCCGCGCGGCGCGCAGGCGGATCGCTTCGATCGGATCGCGCGCATCGAGCAGTACGCAGTCGGCGTAGCCGCCGGGCGCGATCCCGTAGCCGTCCAGACCGAGGATCTTCGCCGCGTTGACCGTCACCGCATCGAACGAGGCGCGCATCGCATCGACACCCGTCATCTGCGCGACGTGCAGCCCCATATGCGCGACTTCGAGCATGTCCGCCGAGCCGAGGCTGTACCACGGGTCCATCACACAGTCGTGCCCGAACGCGACATCGATGCCTGCCGCGAGCATCTCGGGTACGCGCGTCATGCCGCGCCGTTTCGGATAGGTATCCGAGCGGCCCTGCAGCGTGATGTTGATCAGCGGATTCGCAATCGCCGCAACGCCGGCCTCGCGCATCAACGGCAGCAGCTTGCTCACGTAGTAGTTGTCCATCGAGTGCATCGATGTCAGATGTGAGCCCGCGACGCGTCCTTGAAGCCCAAGCCGGTGTGTTTGCGCGGCGAGCGTTTCAATGTGCCGCGACATCGGGTCGTCGGATTCGTCGCAGTGCATGTCGACGCGCAAGCCTCTCTCAGCAGCGAACTCGCACAGCAGGCGTACCGACTCGGCGCCATCCGCCATCGTCCGCTCGAAGTGCGGAATGCCGCCGACGACATCGACGCCCATCTCGATTGCGCGCTTCAAGTTGTCGAATGCGCCCAGGCTGCGCAAGAGGCCGTCCTGCGGAAACGCGACCAATTGCAGATCAAGATACGGCGCCACGCGCCGCTTCACTTCGAGCAGCGCCTCGACGGCGAGCAAACGCGCATCGCAGACGTCGACGTGCGAGCGAATCGCCAGCAGCCCTCGCGCGACGGCCCAGTCGCAGTACTGCAGCGCGCGTTCGATCAGCGCTTCTTGTGTGAGGTGCGGCTTGAGCTCGCCCCAAAGCGCAATGCCTTCGAGAAGCGTGCCCGACGCGTTGACGCGCGGCAGTCCATATGAAAGCGTCGCGTCCATGTGGAAGTGCGCGTCGACGAACGGCGGCGCGACCAGCAGGCCGGCCGCGTCGATTTCTTCGCGCCCGGTGGCCGCGAGCCGCGGCTCGACGGCGACGATGCGTTGGCCGTCGATGCCGATATCGACCGGCTCGTCTCGAAGTGCGACGTGAGTCGTGAGTGCTGCGCGGCGAATGATCAGGTCCATCGGCGGCTCCCTGGGGCGCTCGTTAGTGTGGGTTCGATTCTAACGATCCTGTTCCCCATCCGGCGTATGGGCGCCCCGCGTAGCGACGCCCGACACATCCTCGAACAACGCAAACTGCCCAGCGCTGGGTCGTCTTCTTCGAGACGCACGCCGACACCCAGCAATCGAACCGGCCGCTTACGCCGCGCCAAGCCTTTTTCAAGCAGCCCGAGCAGCGTAGGGACATGCGTGACATCACCGACGCACTCGACCGTCGTGCGCTGGAAATCCGCGAAACGAATCTTCACATACAGCTTGCGCACGGCAGACGCCGCGCCTGCGCGCACGATCCGTTCGTCGAGCTGCTCGGTCAGGCGCCGGATCTCCGCTGCGCATTCGTCGAACGTCTTCAGATCCGTCACGTAGGTGGTCTCGACGCTGATCGATTTGCGCTCCTGGTCCGCTTGCACCGCACGATGGTCGACGCCGCGCGACAGCTCGTAGAGACGCTTCCCGAACGCGCCGAAGTGACGATGCAGGTCGATCAGCGCCCAGCCGCGCAACTCGAGACATGTCGTGATGCCGAGCTTTTCGAGCTTGGCCGCCGTGACCTTGCCGACACCGTGAATCTTGCGCACCGGCAACGCCGCGACGAACGCATCGATTTCGTGCGGACGCACGACGAAGAGCCCGTCGGGCTTGTTCCAGTCGGAGGCGATCTTCGCGACGAACTTGTTTGGCGCGACACCCGCCGACACCGTCACGCCGACCGTCTCTCGAACCCGCTGGCGAATCTCCTCGGCCATCAGCGTGGCGCTGCCTTTGCAGCGCTCGGAACGGGTCACGTCGAGATAGGCTTCGTCGAGCGACAACGGTTCGACGTCCGGCGTGTAATCGCGATAGATCGCCATGATCTGCCGGGAGGCGACTCGGTACTTCTCCATCACGGGCCGCAGTATCAGCAGCTCGGGACATTTGCGCATCGCAAGCGCCGACGACATCGCCGAATGCACGCCGAAGCGCCTCGCCTCGTAATTGCAAGTCGCAATGACGCCGCGCGCCTCGGGGCGGCCGCCCACCGCGAGCGGCCTGCCGCGCAACGACGGATCGTCGCGCATCTCGACCGACGCATAGAAGCAGTCGCAATCGCAGTGGATGATCTTGCGCACGGCCGCGCCGCTCGCGTTGGAAGGCGCAAGCACGGGCGAAACGGAGTGCGGATCGAGCGGGTTCAAAGTGGTACCACTGTACAAAAATACAGTGGTATTTTCAAGAGAGGCGGCCTGCGCGCCGGAGCGCCTCCGTATCGGCAAAACGTCCGCGATCTGTATCGCGGCAAAAGCCGCCGCTGCGCTTATGCTTGTCGACGGCCGGGCGCGACCGGAAATACGCTACGAATGGTATGAGTGGGAGAACGAAGATGAAGACAATCGGCGTGATCGGCGGCATGAGCTGGGAATCGTCGGCCGAGTACTACCGCCTGCTGAACCGTCACGCGAAGGCGCGCTTCGGCGGACACCACAACGCCAAGAGCCTCATGCTGACCGTCGACTTCGCGCCCGTCGAAGCGCTTCAGCGTGCGGGCGATTGGGCTGCGCTCGGCACGCACATGGCCGAAGCCGCGCAACAGCTCGAGCGCGGCGGCGCCGACCTCGTGATTCTCGCGACCAACACGATGCACCGTGTCTATCCGGCGATCGAAAGCGCCATCACGATTCCGTTCCTGCACATCGCCGATCCGACGGGTGCCGCATTGCGCGAGGCAGGTGTGGAGCGCGTCGGTTTGCTCGGCACGCGCTATACGATGGAGCAGACGTTTTACACGGGCCGTCTTCGGGAGCAGTACCGGCTGGACACGTTGGTACCCAACGAAGCGGATCGCGTCGACGTCCACCGGATCATCTACGACGAGCTGTGTCACGGCGTCGTGAAAGACGAGTCCCGTGCGACGTACCAGCGCGTGATCGGTGATCTCGCCTCTCGCGGCGCGCAAGCAGTGATTCTCGGCTGCACGGAAATCACGCTGCTGATCAAGCCCGAGGATTCGTCGCTGCCGGTGTTCGATACGACGTCGCTGCACGCGCAGGCGGCGGTCGATTGGGCTGCTCGCGATTGAGCAAAACAGTAAGCGCGAAATCCACGATAAGCGGCTCGGTTCGAACCAGCCGCCACGAATACACTGCGCGCAGAAACAACAAAGCCCGCGTGGCGAGATGCCAGCGGGCTTTGTTATGAAGGCTTGGTTGCGGGGGTAGGATTTGAACCTACGACCTTCGGGTTATGAGCCCGACGAGCTGCCAGACTGCTCCACCCCGCGTCAGAGGAAGCGAATTGTACGGGCATGTCATCGTCGCGTCAAACAAAAGCGCCAATTAATTTCGCGTCGCCACGCGAACCACGTTGTGGGCAGCGAAGCGATCGCGTGTCGACACACGCACATCGCTTCGCCAAGCGCCGACAGTCCGGCACTCAGAACAACGCCACTGCCTTCTGAATAGCGATGAAAAGGCCCATGAGGAACGGAATGCCGACCGTGAGCCAGGCGATCAGACTACCGAACCCAAACCTGCCTCGCGCCGCCGTTTCCGCGTTGCCGATCGTGAGGTCCTCATGCACCAGCGCGCGCTCGTGCGCGAGTTCTTCATTCGTCATCCAGTACTTCTTGTCGACTGGCTTCACGAACATATTGCAGACGAAACCAATGGCCAGGAAGCCCGCCATGATGTAGAGCGTCACGTCGTAGATCAGGTTGTGCGCGACGCCGTGATCGATCTGGAACTGCCGGATGCCCGCGATCAGCGACGGCCCGATGATCCCCGCCACCGACCAGGCGGTAAGCAAACGTCCATGAATTGCGCCGACCATTTGCGGACCGAAGATGTCGGCAAGGTACGCCGGCACAGTCGCGAAGCCGCCGCCGTACATGCTGACGATGATGCAGATCGAAGCGACGAACAGCGCCGGCAGCAACCAATGTCCCCATGTCGGCAGCAAGCCATAGAGCGCGATGCCCAGCACGAAGAACGTGAAGTACGCCGTCTTGCGGCCGATCTTGTCGGAGAGCGACGCCCAGAAGATCCGCCCAAGCGAGTTGAAGAGCGAAATGAGTCCGACAAGCCCCGCCGCGACGCGACCAGCGCCGCCTTTTGCACGGCGCTCATTGCCGTGCCCGGTTCGAGCCCGAGCAGCTTCGGCCCGAACACTTCCTGCAGCATCGGACTCGCCATCGCGATCACCCCGATGCCTGCCGTCACGTTCGTGCAAAGCACGCCCCAGATCAGCCAGAACTGCGGCGTCTTCCACGCTTTGTTCAGATGGACGTTCTGCCGCGTGATCATCCCTTTCGACCGATCGTTGGCGGGCGGCGTCCAGCCGCGCGGATGCCAGCCGCTCGGCGCGACGCGAAAACCGAATGCGCCCGCCGACATCGCGATGAAGTAGATCACGCCCATCGCCACGAGCGTCTCGCTCACGCCGGGGATCCCGTTACTCGCGAAGTGCCCCATCAGCGACACCGCGAGCGGCGCGCCGATCATCGCCCCGCCGCCGTATCCCATGATCGCGAAGCCGGTCGCCATGCCGCGGCGGTCGGGAAACCATTTGATCAGCGTCGAGACCGGCGTGATGTAGCCGATCCCCTGCCCGATGCCGCCGATCAACGCCCCCACGAACACGAGCCAGAGCTGATGAATCGATACGGCGAAGCCCATCAGGATCAAACCGCCGCCCCAGCAGCAAGCGGCGACGAAACCTGCTTTGCGCGGTCCCGCGTGCTCGAGCCAGCGCCCCCACACTGCCGCGGAAATACCAAGCATCGCGATAAAAATTTCAAAGATGTGCGTGACCGCGAGCACCGACCAATTGCAGCTCGACGCAAACAACTCGGCGCCGAAACTCTGCGCCGTGCAGGCCGAAGCATCGGCGTTCGAGACGAGCTTCGTCATCGGCAGCCAGAACACCGAGAAGCCGTATGACATGCCGATACACAAGTGAATGGCCAATGCCGCCGGCGGTGCGAGCCAACGGTTGTAGTGCGCGCCTGCGACTGTGCGCTCCCGTGAAAGCAAACCGTCCGGTATTCCCGCGGGTTGCGCGCCTCTGCCTAGTTGAGCGTCGCCCATGCTGCTCCTCCAATGGATCGCGATGCGAACGTTGTCGTTGGGCCGCTTGCGCGGCCGTTTTGTTGTTGCCCCGATGCCTGCCAGATCCGCCAATGGAATGTGTGATTCGAGGGCAATATATGAATTTAAAATTCATATATCGAGCAGATCGACAAGTCATTCTGCGAACGCTAGTGGCTGCTTATGCTGATTGCAATAGGTATCGTCACCGCATATGACGTGAGCAAAAAACGTGACCGCTGGCGTAATTCGACAGACCGAGGCCAAGAGGTACGCGCGCGGAGGTACTATTGGCGGCGTTTAGTGCCCGGCGCGACACGAGTCGCCCGCCATGCAATCCCCGGATCAACAGCTCGAGTCAAGCAATGAAAATAGCGACGTGGAACGTGAATTCCCTGAAGGTGCGTCAGCAGCACGTAATCGATTGGCTCGAACTGAGCCAAACCGACGTGCTGTGCCTGCAGGAATTGAAATTGCCGGACGAGAAATTTCCGCGCGCCGAACTCGAGGCGAAGGGGTATCGAAGCTGGTTTGCGGGGCAAAAGACCTATAACGGCGTCGGCATTCTCGTGCGCGAAGGGCTCGGCGTCGACGAGGCGAACGTGGTGCGCAACATCCCCGGCTTCGAAGACCCGCAGCAACGCGTGATCGCCGTGACGATCGACGGCGTGCGGATCGTTTCGGCGTACTTCCCGAACGGACAGGCGCCCAGCACCGACAAATTCGCCTACAAGCTGCGCTGGCTCGACGCGATGCACGACTGGCTCGCCGGCGAGATGCAGCAGTACCCGAAGCTCGCGCTGTTGGGCGACTACAACATCGCGCCGGAAGACCGCGACGTGCACGACCCGAAGGCGTGGGAAGGACAGAACCTCGTGTCGCCTGAAGAACGTTCGGCATTCGTGCGGCTGATCGAATTGGGCTTCGTCGACGCCTTCCGTAAGTTCGAGCAGCCCGAGAAGATCTTCACATGGTGGGACTATCGGATGATGGCGTTTCGCCGCAATGCGGGCCTGCGGATCGATCACATCCTGCTTTCACCCGCTCTCGCGGCGACCTGCACGGCGTGCGAGGTCGACAAGACGCCGCGCAAGTGGGACCAGCCTTCGGATCACACGCCGGTGATCGCGCAGATCGGGTAGGGAAATCGGGCGGCGCCGCCTCGGTAACGGCGGCGCAATGTGGTCAACGGCAAACGCCTATGCCGCGAACTTTTAATTTCGCTTACGTCGAGAAGCGTCGATGCCGTGTTCTCGAAGTATCCGCCTCAATCGGCCGACTTCCGCACCCAGCGCAATCAGTACGACCGTCACCGAAACAGGAATAAACCAGTCTCCTGCATAGCGATATCCAAACCAAGCACTCGCCGCGACGACAACGCTCAGCAGCAAAAGCGCGGCGCGATCTGCAACCCACTTCTTCATGCCGCAGCCACCTTGGTAGCCAAAATACCGTAGTTACGGCGTGCGCGGCTACCGTTAGCCACTTCTGCATGGGAGGAGATGTGCGATCTAAGATCGGCATCCAGCCAAATGCCTTTCTTCGCCATCACGTCGAACGCGACCTTCGATACGCTCGCTCCACTCGGACAAACCAAGGAATGGCGAGATGCGACGATCAAGCTTCCAATGGCGCCACCTACGTACCACGAGGCATAAAATGCCCCCGCAGCGGCAAGCCATTCACTCACAGCGCCCGCGCCAATAAGTTCTGCGATGGTAACGCGCGAACCGAAGGCTTTGATCGCGGCAACAATCTCCCCAATTGTCATCAGCGCCTGTTGCTGCGTTGAAAACAAGCTTGTTGGTACCGGCAAGCCAAGGGCATCCATGTTCTCCTTGAACGCTTGGTAAAAACCTTTGCAAGCGGCCACTCGCGATCCCTTTTTTGGTGAAAAGGGGCATTTACTCCCATTGTTTGGAGTGACGCTACCTATTTACCTATATAGGTTATCCCTATCCCCTTCTCGCCACCGCTCACCCCGACCCGCCCGCTCTCCCTCACGGCTCGAGATGCAGCTCCTGAATCTTGCGCGTGATCGTATTGCGGCCGATGCCGAGCCGCTCCGCCGCTTCGACCTTGCGGCCGCGCGTGAAGTCGAGCGCTTCGCGAATCACCGCGGCTTCGAAGCGCCGCGCCAATTCATCCATCACGTCGGCGAAGTTCTCGCGCAGGAGCCGCGCGACTTCGGTACGCAGCCCGCTTTCCCAAGCGCTCACGGCTGCGACGCTCGGCACGCCGCCGAGCGTCGAAGGCATCGCCGCCGCGCCCGTAGCCCCATTCGTGCCGGCGTTGCCCGGCACGCCGCTCGCCACCGCAAGCGCCGCCGCGGCGGCGTTCGTGACGATGTCCTCCGTGCCCGTGCGTGCCGGCACGAGATCGGGCGGCAAGTCCTTGATCTCCACCGTCTGCGCCGGCGCCATCACGGTCAGCCAGTTCGCGAGGTTTTCGAGCTGGCGCACGTTGCCCTGAAATGGCAGCGACGCCAGATACGCGAGCGCCTCGTCGGATACGCGCTTCGGCTCGACGCCGAGATCGCGCGCGCTCTTTTGCAGGAAGTGCCGAGTGAGCAGCGGGATATCCTCGCTGCGCTCACGCAGCGGCGGCAGGCGCAGGCGAATTACGTTGAGCCGGTGATACAAGTCCTCGCGGAACAGTCCTTGCCTCACGCGCGATTCGAGATTCTGGTGGGTCGCGGCGATCACGCGCACGTTCGCGCGCAGCGGATTGTGCCCGCCGACGCGATAGAACTGCCCGTCCGACAGCACCCGCAGCAAGCGCGTCTGCAGATCGAACGGCATGTCGCCGATTTCGTCGAGGAACAGCGTGCCGTTTTCCGCCTGCTCGAAGCGGCCCTGCCGCATCGCCTGCGCGCCCGTGAACGCACCGCGCTCATGACCGAACAGTTCGGACTCCAGCAGATCCTTCGGAATCGCCGCGGTATTGAGCGCGATGAACGGCCCGTTCGCGCGCGGGCTATGGCGATGCAGCGCACGCGCGACGAGCTCTTTGCCGGTGCCCGATTCGCCGGTGATCAACACGGTCGCCGCGGAATGCGACAGACGCCCGATCGCGCGGAACATGTCCTGCATCGCGGGCGCCTGCCCAAGCATTTCGGGTGCTTCGGCGACGCGCTCGTCGACGGCATGCGCGCCGCGCAGGCTCTCGTCGACCGCGCGCCGGATCAGCTCGACGGCCTTGTCGATATCGAATGGTTTCGCGAGATACTCGAACGCGCCGCCCTGAAATGCGGCGACGGCACTATCGAGATCGGAGAACGCCGTCATGATGATGACGGGCAGCCCCGGCAGCCGCTCGCGCACGGCCTGCAGCAATTCGAGGCCCGAGCCGCCCGGCATCCGGATATCGGATACGAGCACTTGCGGGCTTTCATGGTCGAGCGCGCCGAGCGCCTCGCGCACATTGGCGAAGCTTCGCGTCGCGAAACTCTCGCGGGCGAGCGCCTTTTCGAGCACCCAGCGGATCGATTGGTCGTCGTCTACTATCCAGATCGGCTTCATATGGTCGGTCAGAAGGCTTTATATGCTGGTTGCTGATGATCAGGTATCGAGCGGAAGCAAAATCTGAAACTCGGTGTGTCCCGGGCGGCTTTCCACTTCGATCAGTCCATCGTGCTGCTGCACGAAGGTCTGAGCGAGCGTGAGCCCGAGACCGCTGCCGTCCTCGCGCCCCGACACGAGCGGATAAAAAATTCGGTCGCGAATGTCTTCGGGAATGCCGGGCCCGTTGTCAATGACATGCAAGTCCAGTGCCAGCTTGCAAAGGCGCTTGGCGATCGTGATCTTGCGCGCGATCCGCGTGCGCAGCTCGATGCGCGCATCGCCCTGTGAAATCCGCTCGCGCAGCGCTTGCGCCGCATTGCGCACGATATTGAGGAGCGCTTGGATCAGCTGCTCCTTGTCGCCGCGAAAGTCGGGCAGGCTCACGTCGTAGTCGCGCTCGATCGTGAGGCCGCGCGGAAACTCCGCGAGGATCACCGCGCGCACGCGCTCGCACACTTCGTGGATGTTCACGTCGCCGACGACATGCGGATGGCGATGCGGTTCGAGCAAGCGATCGACGAGCGTCTGCAGCCGGTCCGACTCCTTGACGATGACCTGCGTGTACTCGCGCAAATCATTGCGCTCGCGCGCGCCGAGCTCGAACTCGAGCAATTGCGCCGCGCCGCGGATGCCGCCCAGCGGGTTCTTGATTTCGTGCGCGAGATTGCGGATCAGCTGCTTGTTGACCGCGGTCAGATCGTGAATGCGCTCTTCACGGTCACTCTTCAAATGTCGTTCGTTCTCGAAGAGTTCGAGCAGCACATAGTCCTGCGCGACTTCGAGAAAGCCGACGATCACATGCACGTGCAGCGGCTCGCGGCCGGGGCGCTCGAGCACGGCATCGAGATGCGTGGCATGGAAACGGTGTTCGGCAATGGCACCGATCGTCGTGACGAGCTCTTCCGCGTTCGTGAAGATATCGGACCACTGCATTTGCGCCAACTGCTTGCGCGACAAATCGAGCATCGACTCGGCCGACGGGTTCGCGAACGCCACGCGCAGCGTGCGCTTGTCGAGCACGAGCACGACGGTCGGCAACGCCTCGAGGCCCGGCAGCAGCCCGGAATTGACGAGCGGCACGTCGTCGGACAGCGATTCGGCCTGCCCTTTCTTCGCTTTGATCAAGTTCTTGAGGACCATCTTTCGATTGCGACGAGGTCAACTCGCTGTGGGCCTGGAGTAAGCGCTAAAGCGCCAACTCCAGGCAACCACACCATGGGGCCGGAGTAAGTGCTGAAGCACTAACTCCGGCCGACAAAAAAAAGGGACGGCGCTGCCGTCCCTTCGCTACCGATCGCAAGCATCGGATGCGCTTCGCCGGATGGTGGGCGAAGCGCACATGGTGCTGATTACAGCGAGTAGTACAGTTCGAACTCGACCGGGTGCGTGGTCATGCGCACGCGTTGCAGTTCGCTTTCCTTCAGTTCCAGATACGCGTCGATCATCGTGTCCGTGAACACGCCACCGCGCGTCAGGAACTCGCGATCCTTGTCGAGCGCGTCCAGAGCTTGGTCGAGGCCCGCGCAGACGGTCGGGATCTTTGCATCCTCTTCCGGCGGCAGGTCGTACAGGTTCTTGTCGGCGGCTTCGCCCGGGTGGATCTTGTTCTGCACGCCGTCGAGACCCGCCATCATCAGCGCCGAGAAACACAGGTACGGGTTGGCCAGCGGATCCGGGAAACGCGTTTCGATACGGCGACCCTTCGGGTTCGAGACGTGCGGAATACGGATCGACGCCGAACGGTTGCGTGCCGAGTAAGCAAGCTTCACCGGTGCTTCGAAGTGCGGCACAAGACGCTTGTACGAGTTCGTGCCCGGGTTCGTGATCGCGTTCAGCGCGCGAGCGTGCTTGATGATGCCGCCGATGTAGAACAGCGCGAATTCCGACAGGCCGGCATAGCCGTTGCCCGCGAACAGATTCTGGCCGTCCTTCCAGATCGACTGGTGAACGTGCATGCCCGAACCGTTGTCGCCGACGACAGGCTTCGGCATGAACGTCGCCGTCTTGCCGTAGGTGTGCGCGACGTTATGGACGATGTACTTCAGTTGCTGCGTCCAGTCGGCGCGCTGCACGAGCGTCGAGAACTTCGTGCCGATTTCGTTCTGGCCCTGGCCCGCCACTTCGTGGTGGTGCACTTCGACCGGAATGCCGATCTGCTCGAGCAGCAGACACATTTCCGAGCGGATGTCCTGGAACGAATCGACCGGCGCGACCGGGAAGTAGCCGCCCTTCGTGCCCGGACGGTGACCCGTGTTGCCGCCTTCGAATTCCTTGCCCGACGACCACGGCGCTTCTTCCGAACCGATCTTGACGAAGCAGCCCGACTGGTCCGTGTTCCACTGGACCGAGTCGAAAATGAAGAATTCGGGTTCCGGACCGAAGAAGGCGGTGTCGCCGAGGCCCGTGCTCTTCAGGTACGCTTCGGCGCGCTTCGCGAGCGAGCGCGGGTCGCGCTCGTAACCCTTGCCGTCCGCCGGCTCGATCACGTCGCAGGTCAGAACGAGCGTCGACTCTTCATAGAACGGGTCGATGAACGCCGTGTTCGGGTCCGGAACGAGCAACATGTCCGACGCTTCGATGCCCTTCCAGCCGGCAATCGACGAACCGTCAAACGCATGGCCGCTCTCGAACTTGTCTTCGTCGAACGCCGACAGCGGCACCGAAACGTGTTGCTCTTTGCCGCGCGTATCGGTGAAGCGGAAGTCGACAAACTTGACGTCCTCGTCCTTGACGAGTTGCATGACGTCGGCCACGGATTTACTCATATCCTTTTCTCCTGATTAATGAAGTCGGCGGTTTCCGCCGTCGCCCAATCTAGCTGATCGACTGCATCGACGCTATAGCAGGTGATCAAAACGATCGCCGGCTGTTAAAGCAGCTTCCGTGCCAAGACAGTGCCGATCTAGCGTAAGTCCTTGTGCACCATGCGTCTCTAAGAAACAGTGACGCCCATTGTTGGATCGTTCGGCTCGCCCAATGCCGGGCAGCCCTGCCGGACCGCACGAAAACAGTGCAATCCCAAAATGATCATTCGATCGGAATTCCATTTTGGTGCATCCAAGATATTTTGCACCATTGCGAAGCATTGCGGCCATCCGAGTGCCGCCACCCTGTCGCGGCGCTCTGTCACGCGCGACGCGCTAGAATGATCTTTTAGTCTGAAGGAGACACGCAGCCATGAGTACGCTCGAACAACTCTATGCGCAAGCCCATAAGCGCCGCGCCGAGCATCAATTGACGTACGCAGGCGCCATCTCGCCGGCCGAGGCATTCGAGCTGCTGCAACTCGATTCGCGCGTGCGCCTCGTCGACGTGCGCACGCGCGCCGAACTCGATTGGGTCGGCCGCCCGGTCGTCGGCGATGGCCAGTATGCTCATATCGAATGGACCCGCTATCCCGGCGGCGTGCCGAATCCCGAATTCATCGATCAGCTGCGCCAGGTCGCCTCGCCCGGCACGCCCGTGCTGTTCCTCTGCCGCAGCGCCGCACGCTCCAAGCTCGCCGCGGTGGCTGCCGCACAAGCGGGCTTCACGGAAGCGTACGACCTGCTCGAAGGCTTCGAAGGCGGCAAGGACGGCCAAGGGCATCGAAAAACGGTCGAAGGATGGTGCTATCGCGGGCTGCCGTGGATCGGCGCGTGAGTGGCGACCGGGCGGCAACTGAGCGGCATCGGGGCAGCGCCTGAGCAACTAGCGCGCAAGCGTGCTGTACCCACCGCTCTGCTTGGCAAGCCGGGCGAACCACGCGGCTCGCCGGCGACGCCGACAAAGCATCGTCGGCGCGGGATATGACAGGAAGATGATGCCGTGCCCGCTCAGGCCGGCTTGCCTTGCAGCGTGTCCGCCTCGACGATGTCCCCGCCGAGCAGGTGCACGCCCTCGCGCAGCTTCACAAACGCCGCCGCCACCGCCTCGGGCTCGCCCTTTACGCCGAGATCGATATGGCGGCGCGCAAACACCCCGCCCCTCTCCGCATCGCCGACGCTCGGCAAGCTGAACACGCGCACGCCCGGAAAGTCGGCTTCGATCTTTTCCATGAGCGGCGTGAGCGTCGATTCCGGCAGCTCGAACACGAATAGCGAACGCTCCGCGTGCGGCGTCTGGTGATGCAGGTCCGCGTACTTGGTATCCAGCACCCATTCGATCATCGGCCACGCCATCACCGGGAAACCCGGCATGAAGTGATGGTCGCCGACTGAAAAGCCGGGAATCTTGTTGTAGCCGTTCGGGATGATCGACGCGCCGCGCGGAAAGACACCCATGTTCAGGCGATGCTGGTTCTCCGGCAAATTCAGGTCGACCGGGTGCGGCGAGCCCGCCGGGTGCATGTCGCGAATCCGTTCGCGGATCAGCTCGGCGGCCTCGGGATGCAGCTCGAGCGGCACGTCGAGCGCGGCGGCCGCGCATTGGCGCGTGTGGTCGTCGGGCGTAGCGCCGATGCCGCCCGTCGAGAACACGATATCGCCCGACGCGAACGAACGGCGCAGCGTCGCCGTGATGCGCTCGGGTTCGTCGCCGATGTATTCGGCCCACGCAAGCGACAGACCGCGCGCCGTCAGAAGCTCGATGACTTTCTGCAGATGCTTGTCGGTGCGTCTGCCCGACAGGATTTCATCGCCGATGATGATGACGCCAAATGCCATAACCGCCTCGCGAGTAATGACGCGCGCCAGCCCTCAAGCCAGGCGCTCGCCGTGAACGTCGGCCTGCTCGGCCCGCAACCGCTGCAGCGCGCGCAAGCAGTAATAGCCGAACCATAACGCCGAAAACACCAGAATGAACGAGTAGATCCAGATCGTCGCCGCGGTGACGACCGGAAACAGCACGATGAGCCATACCGACGACGCCCACAAGAGTGTCGGCAGCGAGCTGAGCAGGCCGCTCGCGATGCCGATCATCAAGAGCGGCAGACGGTGGCGCCGCACGAGCTCGCGCCGCTCTTCGCGGCTCGCGTGCAGCGCGAGCGCGTCGTAGGTCATCACGCGGTAAGTGAGCCAGCCCCACAGGAGCGGCGGGATCAACGCGAAGAACGGCGGAATCAGCCACAGCGGCAGCGTGATCACGAGCAGCACGAGACACACCAGCGTCGTCACGAGCGCGTGCACGAGGCTGCCGAACCAGCCTCCGCCGCGGCGCTGCTCGAGACCCGCGAACTGCCGCAACGACAAGTAGCGGATCACGGCGGGCATCGACAGCATCGCGATCAGCAGCAGCACGCTCACGACGATCAGCGGAATCGCCGCCGCGATCACGAGGAACGGCGCGATCACGGTGTGAAGCGCGGAGAAGCCGACCCAATCGAAAACTTTGTAGAGCGTGTTCGTCAGCGTCCAGCCGTCGAGCCAAGCGTGGGTCGAATCGACGAGCGTCTGCCACGAAAACCACAGAACGACGCCCCAGACGACCGCGGCCACGGCAAACGGCACGAAGGTCAGGAAGAGCATGCGCGGGTGCAGCACACTCGCGAGCGCCCGGCCGAACGAGCGCAGCAAATCATTCATGCGAGCCAGTTTGAAAGTGGAGAAAAGAGAACGACCCGAGTTGCGCGGACAGAATAAACCACTCTAAGCGTAACCGCTAAGAGTGGCTCATCCAGGTGAATGATGGGAAAGGCGAACGAAAGTTCGCCGAGAGCTCGTGAAAATGAGCGTGAAGATAAGCGCGAAGACCAGGAGGCCGCGGCGCCTACGCGCGTCGCCCGAGTTCGAGCCAGCCGAAGCGGAGCCTTGTATCTTTAAGCCGCGGACGCGCCCTTCTTCGGCGACAAACGCCGCGCGATGCGCACGAACGCGAGCCAGTGCTGCGACCAGAATCCTTCGCCGTACGACTCGCCCTCGTACTGCTGGCGAATCCCGGTCGGCTCGACCGCGCGATTCCACGACGCGGTCTTGAACAGCATGTCCCACCACGGGAACAGCACGCCGAAGTTGCACCCGTACTTCGTGCCTTCGTGCCCGTAGCCGACCGCGTGATGCCGGCGATGGAACGTCGGGCTCACAATCAGCCGCTCGAGCAGCCACCCGTAGTTGAGCTTCGCGTTGGCGTGCTGAATGCTCTGCGCGAAGTTGGTGAGCGCCGTGAGCACGACGAACTGCGCCGGCGGCACGCCGATCGCGAGCGCGATCGCAGCGAAGAATGCCGCCTGAATCACGTTGTCGAGCATATGGTTGCGATCGTCGCACCAGAGCGACATCTGCCGCTGGCTGTGATGCACCGCGTGCAGCTCCCACCAGACGCCGAAACGATGCTCCCAGCGGTGGTACCAATAGCCCGCGAAATCGAGCACGACCAGATAGATCACGAACGTGACCCATGGCTGCGAGGTGACGCCGGGCCACAGGTTGTCGAGGTCGATGTTCGAGATGTTCTTGAAGCGCAGCCACGCTTGGAAGTTGTCGAAAATCGGCCGGAACGCGAAGAAGAAGAACAGGTTGAAAAACCCGAGCTTCATGATGAACGTGTACAGCACGTCGACGCGCACGGCTTTGCGATCCTTCCACTTCTCCACCGGCATGAGCGCTTCGAGCGGCCGCAGCACCGCGTACGTCGCCACGATCGTGAGCACGCCGACGATCACCCAGTAGAGCTGGTCGTAGGTGTCCTCGTCATAGTCCATCCAGTTGAACTTGAAGAGCAGCGGCTGGACGACGTCGACGTAGAGCAGCGTCTGCACCGCCGAGACGAAGCTGTCGAGAGACGAGACGATCAGATGGAACATGTGCGGTGCCTGAGCTTGGGTCCGGTTGCTAATGCGGGGTCACGCGCCCAGCGGCACGCTTAGGCGCCATTCGCGGCCGTTACCGGCGCGCGGTCGAAGAAGTAGATCCCGTGCGGCGAGCGCCCGACCGGAATGGTCTCGATCAGCTTGCGCGACGCGAGATCGATGATGCCGACCTTCTTCGCGAAGCGGAACGTCACCCACAGATACTTCTTGTCGGCGGTCAGCTCCATGTCGTCGGGGCCGGGCAAGAGGCCGGTGATGTCGCCCACGTTAGTGAGCGTCTCTTCGTCGATGATGCTGATCGTGCTCGCGACACGATTGCTGACCGCGACGTGCCGGCCGTCGTCGAGCGAGCGGAAGTTGTGCGCGCCGTTGCCGGTCTGAATCGTCTTCACGACCTTTTGATTGCGCCAGTCGACCACCGCCACGTAGTCGGCGCCCGTCATGCCGACGAGCAGGTATTTGTCGCCCGGCGTCATCCACAAGCCGGCCGGCACCTTGCCCACCTTCGTCTTCCATTTGACCGTTTGCGTCGGCAGATCGACGGCAGCGAGTTCGCCCGACACCTGCAGCGTGACGAACACCGTCTTGCTGTCGCTCGAAAACGCCATGTGGCTCGGCATCACTTCGAGCGGCAGGCGCTTGACGAGCACCGGATCGTGGCCGTCGTAGCGGTAGATGTCGAGACGATCGAGACGCAGGCCCGTGGTCACGAACCATTTATGGTCCGGCGAGAAACCGAGCTGGTAGGGATCTTCGATGTTTTCGAGCCAGCGTTGCGTCTTGCCCGTTTTCGGGTCGACGAACATCAGGTTGTTCGAAACGGAGTTGGCGACGATCAGCGACGCATTGTCGGGTGTCGCCATCAGGTGATGCGGTTCCTTGCCGGTCGGCACGGTGGCGACCACTTTGTGGGTCGTCTGATCGATCAGCGACAGCGTGGCTTCGCCGGAATTGAGCACGATGACGTTGTTCGCGTGCACGGCGGTGGAATACACGCCCGCCGCTGCCGCCAGTGCCACACCCGCCGCGAAAGCGCCGGCGGTGCCGTTCAAGCCGGCGAGGAAAAATTTGCGCATATCAACCTACGAGAAAATTGCAGCCGCCATTCTAGAACGTTTACCAGCGCTTCCGGTTGACTTACGTCAGCACAAATTCGGTCTGCAAACGCCGGTTTGACACGGTTTTGGCGGAAATGGACGGCGGCTGTTTGCGCGTTAGGAAGCCTTACCGCTGCATCGACTCCCACACCTTGTGGAGGCGTTTGATCGATACCGGCATGGGCGTGCGCAGCTCCTGTGCGAAGAGCGAAATTCGCAGTTCTTCGAGGAGCCAGCGGAATTCCGCGAGGCGCGGGTCGGGCACCCCGCCGCGCTGCGACAAAGCGCGCTGGTAGTGCTGCACGAGCGGCAGCAGCTCGGCCGCTTGACGCGTGTCGCGCGCGGGATCGGCCTTGAGCTTGTCGACGCGCAGCGCGATGCCCTTCAAATAGCGCGGGAAATGCGCGAGCTGCGCATAGGGCGTATCGAGCACGAAGCGCTTGCCGATCAGGGCGTTCAACTGGCTCTGAAGGTCCGTGTAGGCGGCCGCGAACGGCTTCGCCTGCACGAGCTTTTTCGCCGCCGCCGCATAGTCCGCGAGGATCTGCCCGACGAGCCGCGCGATCTCCTGCGCGAGCAGGTTCAGGCGGCTCTTGCCTTCGTCGCGGCGCGCGTGGAAGCTCGCGTCGTCGTCGGGAAGCGGGTCTTGCAGGCAGGCGCGGTCGAGCGCGGTGTCGATCAGCTGATCGCGCAATTCCTCCTGCGTGCCGAGCGGCATGAACTGCATCGCCATCTCGCGCAGGCCCGGCAGGTTCTTCTCCAGGTACTTGATCGGCTCGCGCAACTGCAGCGCGAACAAACGCCGCAGGCCCGCGCGGTGAATCCGCGCCGCCTCCTCCGGCGAATCGAACACTTCGACGTCGCAGTGCGTCGTGCGGTCGACGAGCGCGGGGTAGCCGAAGAGCGTCTGTCCACCGCGGCGGATTTCGAGCAGCTCGGGGAGCTTGCCGAAATTCCAGGTGGTCAGGTTGTCGTAGAGCGCAGTAGCGGGTGCTGCCTCTTGCGTGGCTCCGTGCGCGGCACGCGAGCCGCCTGCCGACGCAGGCGTTTGCGCCGCAGGCTTTCCGGCGGTCTCGTGTTGGCCGCCCCGGTCCACGCCGCGCGACCCTTCTCCACGGCCGGCGCTCGGCGCGGCGCCACCGCCCAGCGTCACCCCCGCTGCAAGCTTCTGGAAATGCCGCTGCGCTTCGCCGCCCAATTCCGCGCGCAGTTGCGCGAGATTGCGCCCCATCGCGAGCTGCCGGCCATGCTCGTCGATGACCTTGAAGTTCATGAACAAGTGCGCGGGCAGGGTCTCGAGCTTGAAGTCGGACTGCTTCATCGCGACTTGCGTGGTCTCGCGGACGTCGACGATCAGCGCTTCGACCAGGCCGCCCACGCCAAAGCGCTCGCCGCCCGCGCGGTCGACAAAACCGGCCGCGTACTCGGGCAGCGGCACGCAATGGCGGCGCAGCTTCTGCGGCAGCGACTTCAGCAGCAACTGCGTCTTTTCCTTGACCATGCCCGGCACGAGCCATTCGGCGCGGCGCGCGTCGACCTGGTTCAGCGCGAAGAGCGGCACTGCGAGCGTCACGCCGTCGCGCGGCGAGCCCGGCTCGAAGTGGTACGTCAGCCCCATTTCGACGCCGGCCATCGTCATGCGCTTCGGGAACAAGTCGGTCGTGACGCCGGCCGCTTCGTGGCGCATCAGATCGTCGCGCGACAAATACAGGAGGCGCGGCTTGTCCTCGGGCTGGCCGCTCTTTTTCACTTCGTCGCGATACCAGCGCTCGAACGCCGCGCCGGTATAGATGCCCTGCGGCAACGCCTGGTCGTAGAACGCGAAGATCAATTCGTCGTCGACGAGCACGTCCTGGCGGCGCGACTTGTGCTCGAGCTGCTCGATGTCGGCGAGCAGCTTGCGGTTGTGCGCGAAGAACGCGAGCTTCGTGTCGAACTCGCCTTCGACAAGCGCGCCGCGAATGAACAGCTCGCGCGCGCGCCGCGGGTCCTCCTTGCCGAACGCGACGCGCCGCCGGTGATAGACCGGCAGCCCGTACAGCACCGCGCGCTCGTAGGCGGTCACCTGAGCCGCGCGCTTTTCCCAATGCGGCTCGGAAAGCGATTTCTTGAGCAGATGCGCGCCGACCTTCTCGATCCACTCGGGCTCGATCTTGGCGAGACAGCGCGCGTACAGGCGGCTCGTTTCGACCAGCTCGGACGCCATCACCCAGCGCCCCGCCTTCTTCACGAGCGACGATCCTGGCCACAGGAAGAACTTGATACCGCGCGCGCCGAGATAGTGCGGCTCGTCGTCGGCTTTGAGGCCGAGGTTGCCGAGCAGGCCGGTCAAGAGCGCCAAATGGATCTGCTCGAAGGTGGCTTCCGCCTCCGAGAGACGCCAGCCGTGTTCGCGCACGACCGTCAGCAATTGCGAATGCACGTCGCGCCATTCGCGCAAGCGCAGATGCGACAGGAAGTTCGCGCGGCACGCGTCGGTCAGTTGCCGATTCGACTTCTTGTGCGCGACCGCTTCCTCGAACCACTTCCAGATCTTGAGCCACTGCAGAAATTCGGAGCGGTCGTCGGCGAAGCGCTTGTGCGCCTGGTCGGCCTGTTCCTGCGCTTCGATCGGACGGTCGCGTGGATCTTGCACCGACAACGCGCTCGCGATGATCAGCACCTCGGCGAGCGAGCCCTGATCGCGCGCCGCGAGAATCATCCGGCCCACGCGCGGATCGAGCGGCAGGCGTGCGAGCTCGCGGCCGAGCGGCGTCAGTTCGTTATCGTCGTCGACGGCGCCGAGTTCGTTCAGCAGCTGGTAGCCGTCGGCGATCGCGCGGCCCGGCGGCGGCTCGATGAATGGAAACGTTTCGATCGCTGTCAAATGCAGCGATTTCATGCGAAGAATCACCGATGCGAGCGACGAACGCAGAATCTCCGGATCGGTGAAGCGCGTGCGCGTCTGGAAATCGGTCTCTTCATACAGACGAATGCAGACGCCATCGGCCACCCGGCCGCAGCGCCCTGCCCGCTGGTTCGCCGCCGCCTGCGAGATCGGCTCGACCTGCAGCTGCTCGACTTTGTTCCGATACGAGTAGCGCTTCACGCGTGCGAGCCCCGTATCGACGACATAGCGGATGCCCGGCACAGTGAGCGACGTTTCGGCGACGTTGGTCGCGAGCACGATGCGCCGCGCGTTCGACGCCTTGAACACGCGCTCCTGCTCCGCCGCGGACAAGCGCGCGAACAGCGGCAGGATCTCGGTGTGCGGCGGATGGTGCTTGCGCAGGGCTTCGGCGGCGTCGCGGATCTCGCGCTCGCCCGGCAGGAACACGAGCACGTCGCCCGAGCCTTCGCGGCACAGCTCGTCGACCGCGTCGACGATGGCATCCATCAGGTCGCGGTCCGCTTCGCGCGCGCTTTTCTGGCGGTCGCGGCCGGACGTGCCTTCGGCCGCCTTCACCGCCGGGCTGTCTTCTTGAATCGCGCGGTAGCGCACCTCGACCGGATAGAGCCGTCCGCTGACCTCGATCACGGGTGCGGGTTTCGCTTCGGTGCCGAAATGGCGCGCGAAGCGATCGGCGTCGATGGTCGCCGACGTCACGATCAGCTTCAGATCGGGCCGCCTCGGCAAGATCTCCTTCAGATACCCGAGCAGAAAATCGATGTTCAGGCTGCGCTCGTGCGCTTCGTCGATGATGAGCGTGTCATACGCGCGCAACAGCGGATCGGTCTGCGTTTCGGCGAGCAGGATGCCGTCGGTCATCAGCTTGACGGAGGCACCCGGGGCGAGGTTGTCGGTGAAGCGCACCTTGTAGCCGACCACTTCGCCGAACGGCGTACCGAGTTCCTCGGCGATGCGGCGGCCGGTGGCCGATGCCGCGATCCGGCGCGGCTGCGTGTGGCCGATCAAGCCCGTGCCGCCCGCGCCGAGCCCGCGCCCGAGCGCGAGGCAGATTTTCGGCAGCTGGGTGGTCTTGCCCGAGCCCGTCTCGCCGGAGACGATCACGACCTGATGCTCGGAGATCGCGCGCGCAATTTCCTCGCGCCGGGCGGACACCGGCAGCGCTTCGGGAAATTCGATCGGTGGAACGGGATTGGGCTCGACGCGGCGCGCCGGACGGGCCGCCGCTCTTGCATCGCCCGGCTGCTTCGCACGCTGCGGATTCGGTTTTTCGCGCGCGCTCTGCGGGCCGCTCGCACCACCGTTTTTCTGGTGCTTGCCGTGCGCCGCGTCACGCGTCGGATTCGTGTTCGGCGCGGCAGGCTTTTTGGGTACATTCGACATGGGGGCGCATTATAATCCCGGCATGAATTCTCAAACCGACCTCATCTCTGCGCCCGAGCCCGTTCCGAGCACCTCGCCGGATGCGGAAACGCTCGCCGAACGCGCCCAATTCGTCGACTGGATGCGTTCGGTCGCTCCCTACATTCACAAGTTCCGCAACAAGACCTTCGTGGTCGGCTTCGGCGGCGAAGTCGTGCACGAGGGCTTGCTCAATGCGCTCGTGTCCGACATCGCGCTGTTGCAGGCGATGGGCATCCAGATGGTGCTCGTGCACGGCTCTCGCCCGCAGGTCGAGGAACAGATGAACCTGCACGGCGTGCAGTCGGAGTTCTCGCACGGCATGCGGATCACCGATGCGCGCGCGCTCGAATCCGCGAAGGAAGCCGCGGGTGAAGTGCGCCTCGACATCGAAGCGGCGATCAGCCAGGGCTTGCCGAACACGCCGATGGCGCACGCGCACATCAGCGTCGTGTCGGGCAACTTCGTGACGGCGCGCCCGGTCGGCATTCTCGACGGCGTCGATTTCCAGCACACGGGCCTCGTGCGCAAGATCGACGCGGAATCGATCCGCCTGTCGCTCGCGAGCGGCAAGCTCGTGCTGCTCTCGCCGCTCGGTTTCTCGCCGACGGGCGAGGCGTTCAATCTCTCGATGGAAGACGTGGCCTCGGCCGCTGCGATCGCGCTGCGCGCCGACAAGATCGTCTTCCTCACCGAGACCCAGGGCCTCACGGACGAGAACAGCGAGCTGATCGCCGAAATGTCGCTCGACGAGGCGTACAAGCTGCATGAAAGCGGCGAAGTGAAAGGCGACGCGGGCTTCTATCTGAAGCATTCGGTGCGCGCGTGCCGCGGCGGCGTCGCGCGGGCGCACATCGTGCCCTACGCGCTCGACGGCAGCCTCCTGCTCGAACTGTTCCTGCACGACGGCGTCGGCACGATGATCTCGTACGAGAACCTCGAAAGCCTGCGCGAAGCGACGCCGGACGACGTCGGCGGCATCCTCCAGCTGATCGAGCCGCTCGAATCGGACGGCACGCTCGTGCGGCGCGGACGTCACCAGATCGAACGCGACATCGACCACTTCTCGGTCATCGAGCACGACGGCGTGCTGTTCGGCTGCGCGGCGCTCTATCCGTATCCGCAGGAGCGCATCGGCGAGATGGCGTGCCTGACGGTCGCGCCCGAAGCGCAAGGCTCAGGCGACGGCGAGCGGATCTTGAAGCGCATCGAGCAGCGCGCGCGGGCCCGCGGCCTCACACACATCTTCGTGCTGACCACGCGCACCGAGCACTGGTTCTTAAAGCGCGGCTTCAAGAAGGCAACGGTCGACGACCTGCCCGAAGACCGCCGCCGCCTCTATAACTGGCAGCGCAAATCGCTCGTGCTGTTGAAACAGCTCTGAGCGAGCGCGTCCAAGTCACGCTAAGCTGCCCCCACATCGACTACAGGAGAAGTACAAGATGACCCGTATGGTTCAATGCGCGAAGCTCGGCAAGGAAGCCGAGGGCCTCGATTTCCCGCCGCTGCCGGGCGAGCTCGGCAAGCGCCTTTATGAAAGCGTTTCGAAGGAAGCGTGGCAGGGTTGGCTCAAGCACCAGACGATGCTCATCAACGAGAACCGCTTGAACATGGCCGATCCGCGCGCGCGTCAGTATCTGATGAAGCAGACGGAGAAGTACTTCTTTGGCGACGGCGCGGACCACGCGTCGGGTTACGTGCCGCCGGAGCAGAGTTGACGCAGCGTCGAGTATCGCAAGCTGCATGACTCGAAAGACCGGCCCGCAATGCGGGCCGGTCTTTTGCACCCGCCGCAATCCCCCGCCCAGCAAGCGATCGAGCGCTTCGCCCAGTCCGCCGCCGAGCCCGGGTTTGCAGCGAACGCTTACATCGTGATACGATCTGCATCTTTCCAACAGCAATTCACCTTCATTCGCGTTCAATTTCATGCGTACCCGCTTTGCGGCGCGGCGAGATTGAATATCTTTTGACACAGAAAGGCTTGTCGGTTGCAGCGCTCAGAAGCGCATCGGGCATCCGGCCTTTATCGTTCCAAGCCTAGACACGGCGTGTGCCGGCCAACGAGGAAACCGTCCTCGTGGGATTCGTCCCCTAGCGGCCGGTTCGATCTGCCCTCCCATCGGGCAGGCGCCGCCCCAGCAGCATCACTCTCGAGTGCACTTTCGCGTGTTCGGCGCGAGGCACGGGCGTTTCTTTTTCTTCGATTTGTCCGCCGCCGGCTCGAACTCGCGAGCGTGCACGTTTTCGGCAATCGTGGCCGCATCGGGACACGAATCGCATCCCGATTCGGCCCAGTCACAGGAGTTTTTGACCTTGACCGCTTCACTCAACGGCCCCGCGCGAAACCAACAACAAGACAACGCCCCCCTCAAAGCCGACGACGTCACCGTCGTCGATAAAAGCCTGCTCAAGCGCGCCGTCGGTGCGATGGCGCTGGGCAACGCCATGGAATGGTTCGACTTCGGCGTGTACAGCTACGTCGCCGTGACGCTCGGCAAAGTGTTCTTCCCGTCGAGCAGCCCCTCCGCGCAATTGATCGCGACCTTCGGAACCTTCGCTGCCGCATTTCTCGTGCGGCCGATCGGCGGCATGGTGTTCGGGCCGCTCGGCGACCGCATCGGCCGCCAGCGCGTGCTCGCGATGACGATGATCATGATGGCCGTCGGCACGTTCGCGATCGGCCTGATCCCGAGCTACGGCACGATCGGCATCTTTGCGCCCGCGCTGCTGTTGCTCGCGCGTCTCGTGCAGGGCTTCTCGACCGGCGGCGAATACGGCGGCGCCGCGACCTTCATCGCCGAGTACTCGACGGACAAACGCCGCGGCTTCATGGGCAGCTTCCTCGAATTCGGCACGCTGGCGGGCTACATCCTCGGCGCGGGCACGGTCGCGCTCTTGACGGCCACGCTAAGCGAAGACGCGATGCTCTCGTGGGGCTGGCGCGTGCCGTTCATGATCGCCGGGCCGCTTGGCTTGATCGGGCTCTACATCCGCATGAAGCTCGAGGAGACGCCTGCCTTCAAGCGCGAGGCCGAAGCACGCGAGGCGCTCGACCGCGCCGCACCGAAGCAGTCGTTCGGCAAGATGCTCGCCGCGCAATGGAAACCGCTCCTCTTGTGCGTCGGCCTCGTGCTGATCTTCAACGTCACGGACTACATGGCGCTGTCGTACTTGCCGAGCTATCTGTCGGCGACGCTGCACTTCGACGAAACGCACGGCCTCTTCCTCGTGCTGCTCGTGATGGTGCTGATGATGCCGCTCACGCTCGCGGCGGGGCATCTGTCGGATGCGATCGGGCGCAAGCCGGTGATGCTCGCGGGCTGCGTCGGCCTGCTGTTGCTTTCGATTCCGGCGCTGATGCTGATTCAAACCGGCGAGACGCTGCCGGTGTTCGGCGGCCTCATGATCCTCGGCGCGCTGCTGTCGTGCTTCACGGGCGTGATGCCATCGGCGCTGCCCGCCCTCTTCCCGACCGCGATCCGTTACGGCGCGCTCGCGATCGGCTTCAACGTCTCGGTGTCGCTGTTCGGCGGCACGACGCCGCTCGTCACCGCCTGGCTCGTCGAAACGACCGGCAACCTGATGATGCCCGCGTACTACCTGATGGGCGCGGCAGTGATCGGGATCGTGTCGGTGGTCGCGCTCGCGGAGACCGCGAAGCAGCCGCTCAAGGGCTCGCCGCCCGCCGTGGCGACGCGCGCCGAAGCGCATGCGCTCGTGCGCCAAGCGCGTGAGGCCGAGGAGATGAACGACGACGTCTATGCCCCGGTGGCAACCGTACGCGTTTAAGCACTCCGTCTAGAAGCGAAACGGGCGCTGCACACGATATGCAGCGCCTTTTATGTTTACGCGACGAGCGTATGCAGCGCAGCCTCGGCGCGATCGTCTTCTATCGTCAGCATCCCCGCCGAGATCGGCAGCTTGAAGCGGCGCGGCCCTGCACTACCTGGATTGACGAACAGCACGCCATCGCGTTCTTCGACTTGCGGCTTGTGCGAGTGCCCGGTGACGACTACGCACACACCGTCCGCAAGCGCATCGAACTGCAAATCGGCGATGTCGTGCACGACGTGGATCTTCACGCGCTGCACTTCGAGCGTCGTCGATACCGGCAAGTGCGCGGCCCATTCGCCGAAGTCGTTATTGCCGCGCACCGCCGTCACCGGCGCGATTTGCGCGAGCGCGTCGAGCACGTGCGGCGCGCAGATGTCGCCTGCATGAATGATGGCGTCGCATCCCGCAAGCCATTGCAGCGCTTCGGGACGCACGAGATTGTGGGTGTCGGAAATCAGGCCGATGCGGGAGACGCTCATCGCGTGAGTGGCGGTTTGCGATAGGAAGGTCCCGCCATCTTACGCTCGCCTGCGGCCAAGCCAACCACACATAGGAAACAGCTCAGGCCGTGTCAGGCGCGCATGGCGCCCGATGCCTCGCTTAGTGCAGCTGGCTGTGATGATGGGCGCAAATGAATTCGCGCGAACGAGTCAGCGCGGCTTGCGCGCCCTTCGTCGCGACCATGAGGCTCACGCGGCCGAGGCTGAAATCCGTGGAGACGAGCATTTCCATCAGCGCGAACATTGGCAGCACCACCGACGGGTTGTACAACTGCTTTTCGATCAAGTCCCTCATTTCCGCCCCTTCGCGCTGTGCGGTTTTTCGCGCCGCTACGCCCTCTATGTTTCGATGGGTTCCATTCTAGGGACGAGGGTCGTGCGGATAAATGCGCGAAAGTGAAAGTCACTTGTCGGCACAGGCGAACAATCGGAAAGACCTTGAGGATGGGCCGCAAATGCGCGCGGCGGCGAGTGTGGCGGCGGGCTTGGAGTGGCGTTTGGAGGCGCGTTTGGAGGCGCTCGCGCATCGGCTCGCGAGAGCCGGTGCGCGTCAAACTTCGATGAACGGACGCCCGATTATTCGAGCGGTGCGTTGACGAACTCCGGCAGCGCCTCCGCGCGCGCCGAAAACGCAGCGAGCGCCGGATAGCGCGCCGGATCGATCATGCCGGGCAAGATGTATTGCGTGAAGCGCCACGCAACCGCCACCGTGATATCGGGCTGCATCATGCGGTTACCGACGAGCCAGCCGTCGGCGCTGCCGATCTGCTTTTCGAGCAAATCGTAAGCGGCAGCCAATTGTCCTTGCAGCCGCACAAGCCACGGCTCATGTTGCTTCTCCTGCGGACGAAGCTCGCGCTCATAGACGATCTGCACCGTCTTTTCGGCAGCCGCGAGCGCGTAGCCGACCAATTGCAGCGCACGCGTGCGCTCGGCACCGCGCTGGGGCATGAGGCGCGCGTCGGGCGGAACCTTATGGTCGAGATGATCGAGAATCAGCGTCGATTCGATCAGCACGGTCCCGTCGTCTTCGATGAGCGTCGGCGCCTTGACGATCGGATTCAGTTTCGCGAACTCGTCGAACGTGCGAAACACCGACAGACTGCGATGTTCGAACGGAATGCCGAGCACCGCCATCGAGATGGCGACGCGACGCACGAACGGGGAATCCAGCATGCCAACCAATTTCATTCCGGGCCTCGTTGCTTCAGAGTGAAGGGAGGATGACTGTAGCAGCGGATGCGGCTTCGTGAAAAGGTCTGTCGACGCCGCGCGCGCCTTATCGAAGTCGCGGAAAACTAAACGTCGACGATCACGAGCGTTCCGTGACTGCCGGGGAGTACCGCGTGCGGCACGCCGGCCTCGGCGAGATACATCTGCCCCGCGCCGACCAGGATGGTTTCCCCGGCGACCTGAAGCCTCAACTCGCCGCTCGCGACGATCAGCGCTTCGTTGTAGTCGTGCGTCTCTTCGCCGTACGCTTGCTCGTCCATTTTGAGGACCTTGATCCGCGCGGGTCCAACGTGCCCGACGATCGACGACTTCCAGGCGTCGGGCAGGCTCGCGGCAAACGTATCGAAATCGATCAGTGACATAAGCGTCGCTCGCTGACAAAAACCGCATCATAAAAGCGGAACGAGCGCGCTTCCCGATACAGCGAACCGGCGACGATCCGGTACAGCGGGTTTCGATTCGGCGTTCGGAAGAAGAAAAAGCGCCCGGACAGGGTGACCGGGCGAAGCCACCGGACTGCCGGCGGCGGAGGTAACGGCAAGATTCGTGAGTCGGCCCGCCTTGATACGTTTGAATCGACTGCGGACCGGCTTCTTGTTCCTGGCGGCCGGAACGCCGCTAAGCGATGGGTGTTCCGGCTGCGTGGAGAGCTTGGGCGGCCTGGATAGTGTCCCGGCCTCCCCTGCTTACTGACCGAAGAAAATCGGCTTCGTGCCGGCAGCCGTCGCCGGGCTTCCCGACTGCGACGATGCGCTCACGGCCGTGCCGTAACCCGTTGCTTGCGATTGCGGACCACCTGCCTTCTGAGCGGCGACGCGCGCTTCGGCGGCCTGGATGTCGGCCGGATAGTCGTAGTCGTTTGCACGGGCCGGGTTGTAGCCGGCTTGTTCGAGCTCGATGAGTTGCTGGCGGACTTCAGCGCGCGTCAACGGCTGGTTCGACTGCTGGGCGAACGACACAACCGGAGCGGCAAGAATGGCGGCGATGGCAACGGCCTTGATCAGCGATTTCATGATGAACTACCTCCAAAGATTGTCTTGTCGGGGCTCACAAACGCTTGTGTTCGGAGCCGATGAACACAGTCTAGTCGCGCAGCTCTTAAGGGTTAATACCTAATTAGTGAAAACATTGTTGTTCGCCGCGTCACAATGACAAATCGCTTTCGGGAGCCATTCGAGGCGGTGCCAATAACCTGCCGAATAGGTGTCGATAGGCGCCGCCAAGCGTGCCGATAAAGGGCTCGATAAACAAAAAACCCAGTCCGAAAACGGACTGGGCAAAGTCGCCAGGGCAAGCGACGGAGATTTCGCGCGGGTCGCAAAGCAGTCCCCTAAAACGATTCGGCCTGCTTTGCGTCGATTCGATATCGAGCGCCCATCCGGGCGCCCGTGCCGGCTCGAAACGTGCCGGATTGCCGATTACGGATGTTGATAGACCGAGATCGGAGCCGAGTAGCTGCTGGCCGTCTTGCTGCGCAGGCCCGATTGCGACGTGGCGCTCGCTTCCGAACCGAAGCCGCTCGTGTTGGCTTGCGCTACGCTGTTTTCCGAGGCAACGCGGGATTCGGCCGCTTGAATCCGCTCCGGATAGGTGGTCTTGTCGCCGCCGATGCTGTAACCGGCCTTTTCGACTTGGACCAGATCCGCACGCACTTGAGCGCGCGTCACCGGCTGGTTCGATTGGGCAAACGAAGCAACGGGAGCAGCAAGAACGAGAGCGACGGCAACGGCCTTGATGAGCGATTTCATGATCACTACCTCCAAATATTTGATTTCCGAAGCTGCAAACGTCTGTTGTTTGTCTGCAGCGATTGGAAGCAAGTCTAGGAGCGCAGCGATCTAGGGTAAATACCTAGAATGCGAATTCACTATTCTTCAATTCCTCACAATCAGAACCGGTGACGAATACCGGCGCCCACCAGCAACTGGTTTTGGCTCGAAGACGGCGCAGCGGTATTGATCACCGCCGGCGCATCCTGCGAGGCGCGCTGGTAGAGCGCCTCGACGTAGGCATCGGTGCGCTTCGAGAGCAGGTAGACCGTTTGAAGGCCACCCTGGTGCCAATGCTGGCTCGCACTCTTCGTGTAGGTATACGAACCGGCAAGCGACAGCGCGGGCATCAACTGATAGGCCGCATTGACTTCGTAGTTGCTGAACCCGACCGAAGGCATCGCGCTTGCGGTATCGGCATCGGTCACGCCGCTGAACGTCGAGCGCGACCATGCGCCTCCCAGCGTGAAGTCGCCGAACGCATAGCTCGCTCCAACGCCGTAGGTGTTCCGCGTGCCGACGACGGCGTCGAACACGTCCCGGTTGGCGCCGGGGAGGCTGACGCTCTCGTACGCGCCGCCATCGGTGGCGCCCGCGCCGTTCACATGCAACCATGCGGCGCCGGCATTGAACGAACCGTTGCGGTAGCTTGCACCCAAGCCGTACGCACGGTTGTTCGCGAATTGCCCCGCTGCGTTCGACAGTGCGTACATACCGCCAAACGTCAGTCCTCCGAACGATGGGCTCTCGTACTTGACCGCGTTGCGCGCAAGGTGCGAGTTGTTCGCATTGTCGTTGTCGAAGGGATGAGCGAACGCCGTGCCGCCTGCGCCGCCCGTCATGGTGAACGGCGCCAGATAGTCATGGATGGGGTCGTACTGATAGCCGAGCGTGACCGTGCCTAACGACTCGTTGGCCAAGCCCAGATAGAACGGATGATCGTTGAAGCTTTCGCCCGACGTCATGGAAAAACCGCGCTCGAGCCGGAATACCGCCTTGTTTCCGCCGCCGAGGTCTTCCGCGCCTTGAAGGCCCCAGTAGTTTCCGTCGATGAGGCCGCTCGTGGCTTCGTACTTCGCATGGCCACCCACGTTGCTCAACCAGGCCAGACCCGTATCGAGTTCGCCATAGAGTGTCACGCTGCTTTGCGCGTGCGCGTCGATGGTGTAAACCGCGAGCGCAAACGTGCCGATCGTCGCGCCAACACGCGATGCTTTTCTTGTTGCCAACATATCCATGTGTTCCTGAAATGCGTGATGAAACGAGCGGCGCACGTGCCGTCACGCCGCTCCAGCGACCGCCGGCGCGCGCCGGCGATTCTTTGAGGCTCAATACCAATGGCCGTAGCGGCGGATGTATGCGGTCTTGACGCACTGGGTCAGCAGCATGTAGGCCGCGATAGTCGCAACCAGCCACCACCAGTAGCTGTGGTCCAGCGCCTGGAAACCGAGCGCCGACGCGAACGGCGAGAACGGCAGCCAGCAGCCGATCAAAATCGCGACGGTCGTCGAAAGCGTGACCGGCAGTGCAGCCATGCTCTGCAGGAACGGGATCCGATGCGTGCGCAGCATATGGACGACCAGCGTCTGCGACACCAGACCCTCGATGAACCAGCCGGAGTTCATGATGATCTGGCCGCCGCCAGTCGCGTGGTAAGCCGCGCCGGCACCAAACACCGTCCACATCAGCCAGAAGGTCGTAATGTCGAACACGGAGGACGTCGGCCCGAGCCAAATCATGAAGCGGCCGATGTTGCCGGCATCCCACTTGCGGGGCTTCTTGAGAAACTCGGGGTCCATCTTGTCCCACGGCAGGAACATCTGCGACAGGTCATAGATCAGGTTCTGGATCAGCAACTGCATCGCGAGCATCGGCTCCCACGGCAGGAACGCACTGGCGATCAGCACCGAGAACACGTTGCCGAAATTCGAGCTCGCGGTCATGTTCAGGTACTTGAGAATGTTGCCGAACGTTTCCCGGCCCGTGATGACACCCTCCTCGAGCACCATCAGACTCTTTTCGAGCAGGATGATGTCGGCGGTCTCCTTGGCGATATCGGTGCCGGTGTCGACCGAGATCCCCACATCGGCGTCGCGCAGCGCAGGGGCATCGTTGATGCCGTCGCCGAGGAATCCCACCGTGTGCCCGTTTGCCTGCAGCGCCTTGACGACGCGTGCTTTCTGCAACGGCGTGAGTTTCGCGAAGACCGTCGTGCGCTCGACCGCTGTGCCGAGCTCGTCGTCATTCATGCGTTCGACGTCTCGGCCAAGCAGCGGCGTGCCGGGATCGAGACCCACGTCGCGGCAGACTTTCGCCGTCACGATCGGGTTGTCGCCTGTGAGCACCTTGACGCTCACGCCATGCTCGTTCAGCGCGCGGATGGCTTGCAGCGCCGAATCCTTCGGCGGATCCAAGAAGGTCAGGAAGCCGCGCACCACCAGCCGTTGCTCGTCCGCGGTCCCGTATTGCTGCTTGGCCTCGTCGCTCGCAATCTCGCGCGTGGCGACCACGAGCACCCGGTAGCCCTCCTCGTTGTATTCCTGCGACCGCGCAATCATCGCGCTGCGCGCAGCCCCATCCAGTTCGCGGACTACGCTGCCTTCCTGAATATGCGTGGATACCGCGAGCATTTCCTCGACCGCGCCTTTGGACACCATCAGCTGGCTGCCGTCGCTGCGCGCGACCACCACCGAGAGGCGGCGGCGCACGAAATCGAACGGCAGCTCGTCGACCTTCGCAAAATGCGCCTGTGTGGCCGCCACGCCGGCTGCATTCGCGTGCTGCACGATCGCGATATCCATCAGGTTCTTCTGTCCGCTCTGATGGAAGCTGTTCAGCCACGCAAGCTCGAGGATGTGATCGTCACGTTGGCCGTGGATGTCCAGATGGTGCTCGAGGATGATGCGGTCCTGCGTGAGCGTGCCGGTCTTGTCGGTACAAAGCACATCCATGGCGCCGAAGTTCTGGACGGAGTTCAGGCGTTTCACGACCACCTTGCGGCGCGCCATGGCCACCGCGCCCTTGGCGAGGTTCGCCGACACGATCATCGGCAGCATTTCCGGCGTCAGACCGACCGCTACGGCAAGCGAGAACGTCAGTGCGGAAAGCCAATCCCCTTTCAACAGGCCGTTGATGAGGAAAACGACAGGCACCATCACGAGCATGAAACGGATCAGCAGCCACGACACGCTGTTCACGCCGCGATCGAAACTCGTTTCGACGCGCTTGCGACTGGTTACGTTTTTCGCGAGCGCGCCGAAAAAGGTTTCGACGCCGGTCGCGACCACGACGCCGGTCGCCGTGCCGCTCACGACATTGGTGCCCATGAAGCAGAAGTTCGGCAGTTCGAGCGGATCGGCTGGACCGTCGGTGCCGGAATGCGCCGACTTCTGCACCACCGCGCCGAGCGTGTCGTACTTTTCGACGGGCAGGGCTTCGCCCGTGAGCGCAGCCTGGCTGATGAACAGGTCCCTTGATTGGATCAGGCGGAGATCGGCGGGAATCATGTCGCCGGCCTGCAGGGTAACGATGTCGCCGACCACGAGATCGGACATCGGAATTTCCCGCTTGATCGACTTGGCGGATTTCGAGGCGCGGCGCGCGACGGTTGCGGTGCTGCGCACCATCGACTTGAGCCGTTCTGCAGCCTTGTTCGACCGGTACTCCTGCACGAAGCGCAGCAGGCTGCTCACGGTGACCATCGTGAGCAGGATGCTCACGCCGGTCCAATCGCGGTCGCCGGGTGCGGCGAAGTAGATGTCCGTGCAGTAGCTGATACCCGCCAGCACGAGCAGCACGATCACGAACGGATTACGGAAGGCGTGCAACAGTTGAATCAGGGCGTGAGGCGGCTTGTCGTGGGCGACCTCGTTCGGGCCCGCGCTCTTCAGGCGCCGCTCGGCGTCGGCTTCGACCAAGCCGTCGAGCGAGCTTTGCGTATGCAGCAACGTGTCCTCGATGCTGTTGCCCGCTTCGCTGGCCACTCGCGCGGAAGCTTTGTTACGGCCATCATTCGACGGTGTACTTAGGAATCCTCTCTGCTCTCGCCGAGAGTGACGATCGGGTGTGTGTCGGTTTTGCATTGATTCTTCCGGGCGTCGAGCAGGCGCAAGCCAGCCCGACGCCCCGGCCTGAAAAAGTGAAAATTAGCGGTTCAGCAGAACCGGGCGCGGACTGCGGCCCACCACTTGCCGAGCGGCGCGATGCGGCTGCGCTCGCTGGAGTGCAATGTCAGCAGCGAGTCGTAATGAGCGCGCGCCTCCTGAATGTGAGGCAGCTCGGATACGAGAAGAGCGTATTGCATGAGGTTCCTCCGTCCGGGCTGTGGCCCGGCGCATCGTTTAGGCGCCTGCAGCAAGGCCTGAACCATGACGCCAACGCTCAGTGCGGCGATGACGTGGAACGGCACGGCCTCCGCTCAGGCGGAAGGGATAACGGATTGGCGTAAGGGACAAGAGTCGCTGTCAGGCATACGTGCTCCTTTCTCGTGCCTTTTGCACGAGGGCAATGATTCAGTCACGCATCGCGCAAATCGTGCGAGCGTGCGCAGACACTGTCGCGGGTATCTGGACGCGCGACATCGAGCGTATGGGCGAGCGTCATGACGCTAATCCATGCGTTGATCGGTGAAGGTGCGGGGGGGATTGCGAAGAAAACTGCGATGCGCACCATCCTGCCTGCTGGCGGGACGGCGGCTTGGAGGGGCGGACGTCCTGCCGGTCAGGCAGTCAAACTTTTCGGAGATCGACTACTGCAAGAGTCCAAGGCATCAGCCCCTGAAATGAGAATGGACGCATAGTAAACACCGTGAAAGTTGATGTCAACAAAACGCAGGAATATTTTGGACTGCGGCCGAACTTGCGCCGCTAAATCAGATTAGTTCTGCTAATTCATCTGGGGCGTCGGTTCGCAATATCGGACTAGTCCGACCGACCTTGCTTGCGCTCACCGGTAACGCGGTTTCATGAGCCGCGCGCGAAAGCCCGGTGGTCGAATTCCTTCCACCGGGCTATTTGAACTGGGAAAGCCCTGCAACGGCTATGCATGGCTAGGAGATGAGATGGTGCCCGGGACCGGACTCGAACCGGCAAGCCGTTAAGCGGCGGATTTTCATCACACTGAATCTTTCGAAGCCGGCGATGCGGTCATCACCGTTCGTGCGCTGGACTATGCCTTCGCCGTGGCATCCCGCACGTTTCGTGCGGCGAGCGGTAGGCGCCCCCCGTCTAGTCTCTACACCTTCCTGACGCGGTCGTCGCGACCGGAATCGGGCTTGGCTCGGCGTTGCCTCGGCCTAGTACGCCGCACGACAATCGCGGGCGATTCGAACCAGGGGTTTCACCGAATTTGAAGGGTTCTGCACCGGCCGTTTCCGGCTCGGGCACTCAATTTTTTAAGTCCGCTATGTTTACCAATTTCATCACCCGGGCAGGGCGGACGCGATTCTACCATCGCGCCGACGATGCACCAACTGCGCCCCCGATACCCTCGCAAAGATCCTGGCGCAAAGACATACGGCCCCGCTTTTCCCGGCACAGAAACGCACCGCCCCCTGCCCCGACGCTTCGATCCACGTCGAAACATCCCGCCACAGCGGCTGCTACGCTCGCCATTGAACTCACCCGAAAGGAGAACTTCGATGACGACCAGCACGGACTCCGAGATCCTCCACATCTACGAGGCGTGGCATCGATCGGTCACGAATCGCGATCTCGACGGACTCGTGTCGCTCTACGCAGAGAACGCCATCCTCGAAACGCCGCTGATCGTGGCGACGCTGCCCGAGCACGGCGACGGCATGCTCGTGGGCAAGCAGGCTATCCGCGAATTCTTCGCGGCAGGCCTGCGCCAGCTTCCGAGCAACCTCGGACGGTGGTATCGCACGGGCGTCTTCTTCGCCAACGGCAAACAGTTGGTGTGGGAGTACCCGCGGCAGACGCCCGAAGGCGACCAGGTCGATCTCGTCGAGGTCATGGATATCGCCGGTGGTCTCATCGCCCATCATCGCGTGTACTGGGGATGGGTCGGCTTCAAGTCGCTCATGGCCACGGCTACACGACAAGCGGCACAGCCGTGAGCGTCGGATGTCGAATCGCACTGCCCGGCGCGTGCTCGCGGCGACGAGCGTGAGCTACACGATCGTGTTGCTCGACGCCTCGATCGTCAATGTCGCGCTGCACGCGATCGGCCACTCGCTCGGCAGCGGCGTGGCCGGGCTGCAATGGGTCGTCAACGCCTACACGCTGACGTTCGCTAGCCTCTTGATGACGGGCGGCACGCTCGGCGACCGGCTGGGTGCGCGCAACGTCTATCTTGCCGGCCTCGCGCTCTTTTCGCTGGCCTCGGCGCTGTGCGGCTTCGCTCCGACCCAAACGACGCTAGCGCGCGCGCGTTGCAGGGCGCGGGCAGCGCGATGCTCGTGCCCGCTTCGCTCGCGCTCATCAATCGCGCTTTTCCCGAGCCGGCCGAGCGCGCGGCGGCGGTGAGCTTGTGGATGGGCTGCGGCGGCGTGGCGATGGCGTCCGGGCCGCTGATCGGCGGGCTCCTGATCGAGCTGTTCGGCTGGCGGAGCCTCTTTTTCGTGAACGTGCCGATCGGGCTTGCCGGGCTTTGGCTGACCTTGCCGGTCGAGCGCGACGTCATCGCGCAGAACGGGCGCTCTGACGAACGCTTGCGGGCGCACTTCGACTGGCCCGGCCAGGCCGCCGCCATCGTCGCACTCGGCGCGCTGATCGCTGTGCTCATCGAAGGACCGGCGCTCGGCTGGAAATCGGCTGCGATCGTGGCCGGCATCGTCGCAAGCGCCCTCGCCTGGAGTGCTTTCCTTTTCATCGAGTCGCGAGGCCGCCATCCGATGCTGCCGCTCGCTTTCTTTCGCGACGCCCTGTTCGCGGGCTCGACCTTCGTCTCGATGGCCTCCGCGTTCGTGTTTTACGGCATGTTCTTCACGTTCAGTCTCTTTTTCCAGCAAGCGCGAGGCGCTTCGCCGCTTCACGCGGGGCTCGCGTTTCTGCCGATGAGCGGCATGGTCGCGCTCGGCGGGCTCTCGTCGAGCCGCATCGCCAAGCGCATCGGCGAGCGGATTTCGATGTGCGCGGCGTTCGGGCTGTACGCGGCGGGCGCGCTCGGCATGATGTTGTCGACGGCCGGCTCGCCCTACTGGATGGCGGTCGCGCCGATGCTCGCGATCGGCCTTGCCTCGGGCTTGATATCGCCGGCAGCGACCTCGCCTGCGCTCGGCACGGTCGAGAAGAGCCGTGCGGGAATTGCGGCGGCGGTGCTCAACTCCGCGCGTCAAAGCGGTGCGGCGCTAGGCGTTGCAATCTTCGGAACATTCATCTCGACGCTGCATGCGTTCCAAACGGCGATGCATGTCGCGCTCGCGACCGTCATTGCGGTCTCGGTGGCAGCCGCGGCGGTATGGTGGGTCACGACGCGGCGCAAGAACGTCCGCGATGCGGACGGCGCGCGATCCGCACTCGAGGCTGGCGAGCGCTGCGCCGCACACGAATAAAGAAACGCGGCCCGACGATCAGGCCCGCGATCGGGCCCGTCCCGGCAAACGGCCGCACAAAAGATGCATGGCCGATGCGCAAAAACGTCACGTAAGGGACATATTCTGTCTAGATAATTCCCCCTACGAAAACGATTACATCAGCGCACGACCAGGATGAAACACACTATCAAGGATGTTGCCGCCTACGCCGGCTTTTCGATCGCCACGGTTTCGCGCGCGATCAACGCTCCCCATTCCGTGAATCGCGTCACGCTCGAAAAGATCCGCGAGGCGATCGACGCGCTTCAATTCATCCCCAACCCGCTCGGCCGCCAGTTGCGCAGCGACCGCACACGCTTGATCGGCGTGGTGCTCCCGACCCTCGCCAATCCCGTGTTCGCCGAGTGCCTGCAAGGGATCGACGAATTGGCGTCGGCGCAAGGCTACCGTCTCATGCTGATGACGACGCAATACGACGCCGACCGCGAGCGCCACGCGATCGAAACGCTGCGCGCGCAACGCGTCGAGGGCCTCATCCTGACCGTCGCCGATGCCGACACGCACCCGCTCCTCGACGAGCTCGACCACGCGGGCCCTCGCTATGTGCTGATGCACAACGACACGGTGCGCCGTCCGGCGGTATCGGTCGACAACCGGCTCGCGGCTTACGAAGGCGTGCGCATGCTGATCGCGCACGGCCACCGGCGCATCCTGATGCTGGCCGGCACGCTCGCCGAATCGGACCGCGCCCGGCTGCGCTACGTCGGCTATTCGCAGGCGATGCAGCAAGCGGGCCTCACACCCGCCCCCGCGCTCGAAGTCGATTTCAACGCCGACGAACTCGCGCCTTCGGTGCTGGCGCACCTGACGACGGGCGCCAACCGCCCCACCGCGCTCTTCTGCAGCAACGACCTGCTCGCGATGGTCGTCATGCGCGGGCTGCGCCGTGCGTCGTACTCGGTGCCGGAACACATGTCGATTCTCGGCTTCGACGGCCTCGCGGTCGGCGAGCTGCTGTCGCCGCCGCTCGCGAGCCTGCGCACGCCGAACCGCGAGATCGGCTGCGCGGCGTGGCAACGCCTCATGAACCGCATCGAAGGCACCGCCGACGGCGAATCGCTCTCGCTGACCTTGCCGCATACGCTGCGCGCGGGCGAGACGATCTGCGCGATCTCGGACACCGTCGGTCATCGCTAAGCCGTGCGCCGCTCGCCGCCTGGGCCGGCCACATGTGCCGGCCACATTAGCGCTCGTACCGGACCCCGACATCGGCATCACCCGCAGCACCCCATAAGCCCCTTCCCAACGTCCGCAAGGAGACCCGCTGTGACACGTCGTTCATTTTCCGTTCGCGCGCCCCTGCGCCGTCTGTTTGCCAAGGCCGGCACCGCCGCGCTAATCGCCGCGGCCATGCCCGCCGCCGGCATCGCGCTCGTCGCCGCCCCGCAGCCCGCGCACGCCGACGAAACCGCGATCTGCTACAACTGCCCGCCCGAATGGGCCGACTGGGCGAGCCAGATTCAGGCGATCCAGCAGAAGACCGGCGTCCGCGTCCCGTTCGACAACAAGAACTCGGGCCAGGCGATCGCGCAGCTGATGGCGGAGCAAAAGAGCCCAGTGGCGGACGTGGTGTATCTCGGCGTGTCGTCGGCGTTCCAGGCGAAGGACAAGGGCGTGATCCAGCCGTACAAGCCCGCGCACTGGAGCGACATCCCCGCGAACATGAAGGACCCGCAAGGCTACTGGTTCGCGATCCACTCGGGCACGCTCGGCTTCTTCGTCAACAAGGACGCCCTCGAGGGCAAGCCCGTGCCGCAATCGTGGGCCGATCTGCTCAAGCCCGAGTACAAGGGGATGATCGGCTATCTCGATCCGTCGAGCGCATTCGTCGGCTACGCGGGCGCGGTGGCGGTGAACCTCGCGCTCGGCGGCTCGATGGACAATTTCGAGCCGGGCCTCAACTGGTTTCGTCAGCTGAAAGCGAACGCGCCGATCGTGCCGAAGCAGACCGCCTACGCGCGCGTGCTGTCCGGTGAAATTCCGATCCTGCTGGACTACGATTTCGATGCGTACCGCGCGAAATACAAGGATCACGCGAACGTCGAATTCGTGATCCCGAAGGAAGGCACGATCTCGGTGCCGTACGTGATGAGTCTCGTGAAGGGCGCACCGCACGAAGCGAATGGCAAGAAGGTGCTCGACTTCGTGCTCTCCGACGAGGGGCAGAAGCTGTGGGCGAATGCGTATCTGCGGCCCGTGCGCGCGAACCAGATGAGCGCCGACGCCGCGTCGAAGTTCCTCCCGCCGAGCGACTACGCGCGAGCCAAGCCCGTCGACTTCGCGAAGATGGCCGAGAAGCAGCAGGCATTCGGCGAACAGTATCTGCAAATCATGCATTGATCGCGGCGGCGACAAGAGGGCGCTGTATGTGAACCCGCACGGCGCCCTGCCGCCGCCCTTTGAAGCGTCCTTTCCCATGCACGACATCACGTTTCCGCTGCGCTGGCGCATCGCGCTGATCGCGCCGGCGCTGGCCGTCTTCACCGCATTCTGGCTGCTGCCGATGGGCATGCTCGTCCAGGTGAGCGCCGACGGCCACGCGTTCGACACCTACCGCGCGCTGCTCGCCAACGGGCGCTACATGAGGAGCCTCGGCGCGACGGTCGTGTTGTCCGCCGCGGTGACGCTCACCACGCTCGCGCTCTCCGTCACCTCGGGCCTCCTGCTCGCGCGCCGCGAATTCTTCGGCAAGCGCACGCTGCTCGCGCTGCTCACGTTTCCGCTCGCGTTTCCGGGCGTGGTGGTCGGCTTCATGGTGATCATGCTCGCGGGGCGGCAAGGGCTGATCGGCGCGCTGTCGCTGCGGCTCACCGGCGACAAGTGGGTGTTCGCCTACTCGATGACCGGCCTCTTCTTCGGCTACCTCTATTTCTCGATTCCGCGCGTGATCGTGACCGTCATGGCGTCCGCGACGAAGCTCGACCGCTCGCTCGAGGAAGCCGCGCGCTCGCTCGGCGCGTCGCCGTGGCAGATCATGCGCGACATCGTGCTGCCCGCGCTCTCCCCTGGCCTCATCGCCGCGGGCGCCGTGTGCTTCGCGACCGCGATGGGCGCGTTCGGCACCGCGTTCACACTCGCGACCGATATCGACGTGCTGCCGATGACCATCTACACCGAGTTCACGCTGAACGCGAACATGGTGACGGCAGCGGGGTTGTCGATCGTGCTCGGTGTGGTGACTTGGCTCGTGCTGGCCATTGCACGCAATGTGACGGGTTCCGCGGTTGCGGCCACGGCTTAAGGGCGAGGGATCGAATCGATGAGCACGCTGCTGGAAACGCCCGCCGAAGCCTCCGCCATGCGCCGCGCGATGCTGCGCGTCAAAGACGGCTTCTCGCTGCGCCATCTTCTCGCGGCCGGTCAATGGGCCGTCACGCTCCTGATCTGCGCGTTCCTGATCGTGCCGGTCGTGATGTCGATCCTCGCGGGCCTGACCGTGAACTACTTCCGCGGCGTGTCGAGCGGACTCACGCTGCGGTGGCTCGAACAAGTGTGGACGCAGTATCACGACTCGGTGTTCCTCTCGCTCGAAATCGCGGCCGCCACGCTGATCATCACGCTCGTCATCGGCGTGCCCGCCGGATACGCGCTCGCGCGCAGCAAGACACGCGCATCGCGCATCGTCGAAGAACTGCTCGTGCTGCCGATCGCGCTGCCGGGTCTCGCTTCGGCGCTCGCGCTGCTGGTGCTCTATGGCGGCATGACCGCGTTTCGCACGAGCGCGGCGTTCATCGTCGTCGGCCATGTGGTGTTCACGCTGCCGTTCATGGTGCGCGCCGTGGCCGCCGTGGCCGCGAGTTCCGATCTGCGCACGCTCGAAGAAGGCGCGGCGAGCCTCGGCGCGACCTTCTGGCAACGCTTCACGACGATCGTGCTGCCGAACGTGCGGCCCGGCATCGTCGCGGGCGCGCTCGCCGTGCTCACGCTCTCGATCGGCGAATTCAACCTGACGTGGATGCTGCACACGCCCGATACGAAGACGCTGCCGGTCGGCCTCGCCGATACCTACGCGTCGCTGCGTATCGAAGTCGGCAGCGCGTATACGATCCTCTTTTTCATCATGACGATGCCGCTGCTCGTCGCGATGCAATGGCTCGGCGTCGATGCGACGGGCCAGCGCGGCTTAGCCAGGAAGCCCCGCAAAAAACGCCGGACGTCCAGCGCCTCCTGATTTCTTCGATCGCTTTCGAACGACCCGACCACGATGAAACTCGCTCCCGTTCCCATCACGCTCACGCAATGCGCGAAGACCTTTCGCGGCACGCGCGTGCTCGAGCCGCTCGATCTCGCGATCGGCGCCGGCGAAACGCTCGTGCTGCTCGGGCCTTCCGGCTGCGGCAAGACGACGACGCTGCGCATCATCGCCGGCCTCGAAACGCCCGACGCGGGCGGCCAGGTGCGCTTCGGCGACGACGACGTGACGCGCCTGCCGATCGAGCGCCGGCAAGTCGGCATGGTGTTCCAGAGCTACGCGCTGTTTCCGAACCTGACCGTGCGCGGCAACATCGGCTACGGCCTGAAGATCAACAAGACCGATGCGGCCGTCGCGCGCCAGCGCGTCGACGAGCTGCTCGCGATGATGCGGCTCGATGCGCACGCCGATAAGCCGATCGACCAGCTCTCGGGCGGTCAGCGGCAACGCGTGGCGCTGGCTCGCGCGCTCGCGCTGCAGCCGCGCGTGCTCCTGCTCGACGAGCCGCTCACCGCGCTCGACGCGCGCCTGCGCGACACGTTGCGAAGCGAAATGAACACGCTTTTGCGCAGCCTCGGCGTGACGACGATTTACGTGACGCACGATCAAGCCGAAGCGATGGAACTCGGCGACCGCATCGTCGTGATGAGCGCGGGCCGCATCGAGCAGATCGGCACACCGCGCGACATTTACTTCCGGCCCGCGAACCGGACGGTCGCGCAGTTCGTGGGCACGATCAACCGGCTTGCAGGACAATGGCGAAACGGCGCGTTCGAGACGACCGGCGGCAGCATCGTGCTCGATCAGGGCATTCGCGCCGTTCGCGAGACTCAGGCGCCCGAGCTGTTCTTCCGTCCCGAAGACGCGCGTCTCGCCGACCCGGCCGGCGCGCAGTTGCGCGGCACGATCGAGGCGGTGTCGTTTCTCGGCGAGCGCACGCGGCTCACGATCGGCGGCGCGGCGCCCGATGCGCTCTTCATCGATGTCGCGGGCCGCATCGAGCTCGCGCGCGGCACGGCGGTGGGAATTGCGATCGCGCCTGAAGGGTTGATCGCGCTTGCGTAGCACGCCGCATCATCACGACAAACACTCTGAGAGAACCCCACATGCTGCTTGCTCAAATCAGCGATCTGCACATCAAACGGCCCGGCGCGCTCGCCTATCAGCACGTCGATACCGCCACCTTTCTCGCGCGCTGCATCGCGCGTCTCAACGCGCTCGAGCCGCGTCCCGACGCGGTGCTCGTGACCGGCGACCTCGTGGATCACGGCACCGCCGAGGAGTACGTTCATCTGAAATCGCTGCTCGACGCGCTGCAGATTCCGTATTACCTGCTGATCGGCAATCACGACGATCGCGCGGCACTGCGCGAGGTGTTCGCCGAGCGCGCCGAGTTGCGTGAAGGCGGCGAGTTCGTGCAGTACGCGATCGATATCGGCCCGCTGCGCGTGATCGCGCTCGATTCGCAGGTGCCGCGCCAAAGCGCCGGCGACCTGTGCGACGCACGGCTCGCGTGGCTTTCGCAACAGCTCGACGCCGCGGCTGGCCGGCCGGTCGTCGTCGCACTCCACCATCCGCCGTTCGTATCGGGCATCGGCCATATGGACCGGCTGCGTCTGGACGCAGCCGCCGCCGACAAGCTCGCCGCGATCGTGAGCCGCCATCCGAACGTCGAGCGCGTGCTGTGCGGACACGTGCACCGGGCGATGTTCGCGCGCTTCGGCGGGACCATCGCCTCGGCCATCCCCTCCCCCGCCCATCAGGTGGCGCTCGATTTGCGCGATGACGCGCCGTCCGCATTCCGCATGGAGCCGCCCGCCTTCGCGCTGCATCGCTACGACACGGCGACGGGGCTCGTCACGCATCACGCCTATGTCGACGAAGCCGATGGGCCGTATCCGTTCTACGAGCCGACGGGCGCGCTGATCGACTGACGAAGACCCGCTCGCTTCGCTTATGTCCGCCGACCATTCCGCCCACTCGGACGCCTCGATCCACTATTCGCGCGGCATGCTGCTGTTGCTCGCGACGATCGCGGGCGTCTCGGTCGCCAACATCTATTACAACCAGCCGCTGCTCGACGCGCTGCGCACGTCGTTTCCGGCAAGCGCGCCGTGGATCGGCGCGGTACCGGCTTCGACACAGCTCGGCTACGCGGCAGGGATGTTCTTTCTCGCGCCGCTCGGCGATCGCTTCGACCGGCGGCTCATCATCCTGCTGCAAATCGCGGGGCTGTCGCTGGCCTTGATCGCCGCGGCCGCGGCGCCGTCGCTCACCGTGCTGGCCGCTGCGAGCCTCGCGATCGGCGTGCTGTCGACGATCGCGCAACAAGCCGTGCCGTTCGCCGCCGAACTCGCGCCGGCATCACAACGCGGACACGCGGTCGGCACCGTGATGAGCGGCCTGTTGCTCGGCATTCTGCTCGCGCGGACGGCGGCGGGCTTCGTCGCGCAATACTTCGGCTGGCGCGCGGTGTTCGGCACGTCGGTCGTGGCGCTCATCGTGCTCGCGGTGGTCGTCGTGATCCGCCTGCCGAGCAGCAAGCCGACCTCGACGCTGCCCTACGGCAAGCTGCTCGGCTCGATGTGGCACCTCTGCGTCGAATTGCATGGCCTGCGCGCCGCGTCGCTCACGGGCGCGGCGATCTTCGCGGCGTTCAGCCTCTTCTGGTCGGTGCTGACGTTGCTGCTTGCGGGCGCGCCGTTTCATATGGGGCCGCAGGCAGCGGGCCTGTTCGGCATTGTCGGCGCGGCAGGCGCGATGGCGGCGCCGCTCGCCGGGCGCTTCGCGGACAAGCGTGGACCGCACGCGATCATCTCGCTGTCGATCGGGCTCGTGGCCATCGCGTTCGTGATCTTCGGATTTTCCGGCGCGAGCATCGCGGGACTGGTCGCCGGCGTGATCGTCCTCGACATCGGCGTGCAGGCCGCGCAGATTTCGAATCAGTCGCGCATCTATGCGCTCAAGCCCGAAGCGCGCAGCCGCGTGAATACGGTGTTCATGGTGTGCTACTTCGTCGGCGGCGCGACCGGGTCCGCAGCGGGCGCTGTCGCGTGGCGCAATTTCGGGTGGGTCGGCGTGTGTATAGCGGGCTTCCTGTTCGCCGCGCTCGCCGCATGGGCGCACTCGCGGCGCGAGCCGGCCGCCGTGCGGCAAAGCGCTTAGGAGGCGAGTAACAAGCGCGTCGGCGGCTTTCCGGTGCCTGCCTGCCTGACGGACACCGGATTGCGCTTTGCGGCTTACCAGTGATGGCACCCGTACCAATCGCGCCGTCCGTCAGTCATGTCGTCCCGCGCCGGCCCTGCCTGCCAAGAACCACACCGCCGCTGCAATCAAGACCGCGGCGACGCCCGCCGCGCTCAGCGACGCCGCGAAGCCGCTCGCGAAACTCGCCGGCGCCGCCGTCGACAACACCTCCCGGGCCGAGGGCGCGAGCTGCGATATCGCACGCGACGCATCGCCCGCCAAGAGCTGCGACATGAAGTGCGCGCTCAACGCGCTTTGCGCGTGCGGCGCCAATGCCAAGCGAGCGTCGAGCGCGGCGCGCGTCTGCGCCGCGAGCACCGCGCCAAGCACGCCGACGGACATGACGATCGCGGTAAAGCGCGTCGTCGTGCTGATGCCCGACGCCATCCCGGTCCGGTCAGCCGGCACGCAGGCCATGATGGCCTTTTGCGTATCGCCGTTCAAAATCCCCGCGCCGCATCCGGTCACGATCATGCCGAGCGCGACGAGCGCGTACTTCGCCCCGCCGGCGACCGACGCGGTCAGCACGTTGCCGATGCCGATCGTCGCAAGGCCGATCGTGAGCAACGCCATGCTCGACATGCGCTTGGCGAGCCACGCTCCGACACGAGGGCCGGCGATCATCGCGAGCGCGAACGGCAGCATGCCGACGCCCGCGCTGACGGCAGGCCAGCCGAACGCGTTCTGCAAGTACAGCGGCAAGAACGTCATCATGACCTGCGCGCACGCGGCATAGCCGAACATCGCGAGCACCGCCGCGACGAAGCGCGGTTGGCGGAACAGCGCCAAATCGATCATCGCGTGCGAGCGGCGCCTCTCCAACTGGACGAACGCGATCAGCAGCACGAAGCACCCGGCGAGACGGGCCACCGTGTTCACGCTGCTCCAGCCGTCCCGCTGCGTGCCGATCAGCGCCCAAATGCCGAGCGCGAGCGATGCGCCGAAGAGCACGCTGCCCGCCACGTCGATCGGGCCGGCGTTCGGGTTGCGCGATTCGCCGATGAACCGCCGCACGCTCCACACGAGAACCGCGCAGATCGGCAGGTTCAGCAGAAAGATCCAGCGCCAGCCGATCCACTGCGTAATCACGCCGCCCACGAGCGGCGCGACCGTGGTCGCGATGCCCATGCACATGCCCCAGACCGCCCAGGCGCGAGCGCGCTCGGGTCCGTCGCGAAACGTGTTGGCGATCACGGCCAGGGCGGACGTCAGCAGCATCGACGCGCCCACGCCTTTCGCCGCCCGCGCGACGTTCAGGAACCCCACGCTCGGCGCCAGCCCGCAGCCGAGCGACGCTATGAAAAACACGCCGAGGCCGAGCGTCATGAGCTTTTTGCGCCCGTAGCGGTCGGCGAAACCGCCCGCGGCGAGCAGACACGACGCGAACGCCACCATGTAGGCGCTGACGACCCATTCGACGTCCGCGAAGCCCGCATGAAACGAGCGCGCGATCGATGGCAACGAAACCGCGACGACGTTCGTGTCGAGGACGATGACCGCGCACGTAGCGGAAGCAATGCCCAGCACGCGGCGCGCGGCGGATCGATCGGCCGGACCGCTCTCGGCCGCCGGCGCTCGCGCGTCAATAGGCGGCGCTTCGTGCGCCGTGCGCATTGGCAGCACGAGGTTGTCTTCTGTTGCTTGAGACATGGAACGCTTTGAAGAGGAAATCGGAGCCAACCATCCTAGTGATTGCTCTATTTCCTGTCATTAGCGTAAATTGACAACACTATTCACGAAAAAATGAATACTGTGAAACTCGAGCTCCGCCACATCCGCGCCTTCGTCTGCGTCGCGAGACACCTTCATTTCGCACGCGCCGCGGAAGAACTGGACGTCGCCCCGCCCTACCTGACCCGGCAAATTCAGGAGGCCGAACAGCTATTGCAAGTGCGGCTGTTCCATCGCACCAAGCGTTCCGTCGCGCTGACGGATGCCGGCTCGGCTTATCTGCCGGAAGCGCTCGCGGCCCTCGCCCATCTCGAGCGCGGCCAGGAGCTTGCCGAGCGGGCGGAACGCGGAGAGCTCGGACGGATTGAAGTCGGCTACGTCGCGTCGGCTGCGTTCGCGGGCGTGTTGCAGACCACCTTGCGCGCCTTTCGCCAAGCCAATCCGCGCATCGAGATCGCGCTGAGCGAAGTCGTCATGGACCGCGTGCCCGCCATGCTGGAAGACGGCCAGCTCGATGTCGCCTACGTGCGGCCGCCGATGCATTACCCCGAAGGCATCCAGGCATTGACGGCGCACCGCGACGAGTTCGTCCTTGCGGTACCCGACGACTCGCCGTTGACCGCCTCCTCCAGCGTCCCGCCTGCGCAATTGCGCGACTGCTGCTTCGCATTGCCCGAGCAGGCGTTCGGCACGCTCGAAGTCGGGCGCCGGGGGCGCTTCCAGCCGCAGCTGGGGCCAAGGCCGGGCTCGCTGGTTGCCGTCGTGGCCTGCGTCGCGCTCGGCGGCTATGTGGCGGTCGTGCCGAAAACGATCAGCGACTGCGTGGTGCTTCCGGGTGTCGTCTATCGGCCCATCAGCGGCAAACCGATCGTCTCGGAGATCGCGCTGGCATTTCGGCGTCACGAGCGCGCGCCTGCTGTGCGCGCGTTTCTGAACTATGCGAAGCAACGGCGGCAGTAGAGCCGCCCTCGAGCGCAATCAGCCGGCCTTGCGCCGGTCGAACCAGAACGACAGCGCGACGCTCGCGAGAATCACGCAGGTCGCAATCACAGTCCAGCGCGTGACCGGTTCGCCGAGGATCAGCGCCCCGAGCGCGACCGCGACGACCGGATTCACATACATGCAGCTACTCGCGATGATCGGGCTCGTGTGCCGGATCAGGAATCCGTACGCGATATAGGCCAGCATCGTGCCAACCAGCATCAGATAGAGGAACGAGACGACCGGCCAGAACTCGATCGCGAGAAGCCGCTCGCCCACGACCCACGCGACGATCGTCGACATCGCACCGCCGAGTCCAATTTGCAGCGCCGTCGACAGAAACAGGTCGGACGGCAGCGCGAGGCGTCCCGCCAGATGCGCGCCGCCCGCCCAGAAGAGCGCGCCGCCGAGAATCACGATGGTGCCGAGCGTCGAGCTCGGCGACGCGTCACCGTGGTTGAGCACGACGATCCCGAAGAGCCCGAGGCCGACCGCGACCCACTCGCCTTTGGCGATCTGCCGTCCGGCGACGGCCGCGATCACCGTTGCGAACAGCGGCACGGTCGCGACCATGACGGCCGCGGTCCCGGTGCCGACGCTGCGCATGCCGAGCGCGAGCAACCCGCTCGACAGCCCGACGAGCATCGTGCCGACGATCCCCGCGTTGCGCACTTCGAGCAGCGTCGGCATGGAGGGCCTGCGCCGCACCGCGAGCACGAAGAGGCCGATGCCGGCAAACAGATTGCGCAGCCCGGAGAGCAGAAGCGGCGGAAACGATTCGAGCGCGACGTGCACCGCGAGGTAGGTCGATCCCCAGACGAGATAGACGACGGCGAGCGCGAGCGCGATCTGGCCGCTGCGCGATTGCGGCAAACGCAGGCGGAAACGAAGATTGGGAAGAGAAAAACGCGGTGTCATGCGCTTAAGCCCGGACCGGTGAGCGTTCAGCACGCGCGGGCGTCACCAGACGGCTCAAGCGCGTGCGCCGCGTCGCGGACGCGGCAAACCGGGTAAGGCAGGACGGCATGTCGAACAGATAGAGCAAGAAGGCCGCCATTCGCGACCGATAAAGAGATGACGGGCGCCGTTAGACGCCCGTCGTGTACCGGCAGCATTATGCAATAAGGAATCGCAAAGGAACGTCGAGCCGAGCTGAAAGAAATGTAAATGATGTTTGCTGACGACAGTCGGTGACGTTACCGACCCTAAACGCATCACAACTCGACTCACCGTTCGATTCGCGGCTCGACTCACGGTTCGACCGGCTTGACGGACACGACGCCGGGCATCGCGCCCGCCTCTCCCGGATGCAGCTTCACGCGCCATGCCTCGTGATCGGCAAACGGCAATTGGGCGAACGCGCTCTTGACCAAGTAGGGGCTCGCGTGGAGCGGGTCGGCGTCGTGATCGCGGGTCGACACGGTCACCCGATAGACTTCGCGGCCAGTCGCCCGCTCGAAGAAGCGCAAGGTCAGCGAGTGGACGAACGGGTGCATGCCGGGCCACGAGAAGCCGCTCGAAGACGAATCGCCGCAACCGGCGCTCGCGCATTCGCCGTTCGCGGCGCGCACCGCGGCGGGATGCGTCTCGTAGGCGAGCGAAACGAGGTAGCGCGCGTGGCCGGCGGCCTGCGACGAAGCGTCGCCGCCTTGTCCTTGCGCTTGCGCAGCGACAGCTGGCGCGGTAGCGCTTGACGCCTGTCCGTCGGACGGTTGGCCGCCCACGAATCCACGCTGCGCCAGTTCGTCGCGCACGAGCGCTTCGTATTGCGTTTGCAGCGGACTCTCTCCCTGCGACGGCGCCCGCACCAGCTCATACGTCCGCTCGCCGCCGAACCCAGCCGGCACACCCGACGCGCGCACATCGGTGTTCACATCGGCGCAGCCGGACAACATCGCCGCAGCGAACGCAGCGCAGACAAAAAAGCGTTTCACGTTGCTCACTTGGTTTCGACTCCGATAGTTGCGCGGCCCATCCAAGGCACCTTCATGCATCATGCGATTGGCGACATTGGCGACGACAGACAGCGTTCATGCCGCCGCCGGCGCGGTGTCGTCGAACGCGGGCAGCGTCATCGTCAACGCGGTGCCCTTGCCCGGCGCGCTGTCGATGTCGACGTGACCGCCGTGGCGCGTGACGACCGTCTTCACGAACACCATCCCGAGCCCCGTGCCGTTCACGTTCGGCTGCCCCGGGCTCTGAAACCGTCTGAACCGCTCGAACAAATGCCGCTGCTGCTCCTCGGGAATGCCGTAGCCCTGATCGCGGATCGTGCACCGCACGTGCTTGCCTGCCGCGTCGCCATCGACCGTGCAGGTGATCCGCGTCTGCTGCGGACTGTACTTGACCGCGTTGGCCAGCACGTTGACGAGCGCGCGCGTCATCAACGAACGGTCGACGCAGATCCAAAGCGGTTCGCCGTCGATCCGCGTATCGAGCTGGATCTGTTTCGCGTTCGCCTGCGGCCAGACTTCGTCGCTCGCGTCGATCACCAGCTCGATCATGCTGACCGGCTCCAGCACGTATGCCTGCGATTCGGCGCGCGCGAGCTGCACGAAATCGTCGGCGAGCGTGAGCGCGCGCTCGGCGTAGCGCTCGATCCGCGCGAGCAGCTCGCGCGTGCGCTCGGATTCGACCCGCGCCCGCTCGGTCTCGACCAGCGCGAGAATCGATGCGTGCGGCGAGCGCATGTCGTGCGAGAGCAGACGCAGCGCGTCTTCGCGATGGCGTTCGGCGGCATGCAGCGCGGTCACGTCGACGAGGCCCGCGATCCAGCCGGTCGCCTCGCCGTGCGCGTTCGTACAGGTCGCACAGCGCAGCAGGTGATCGCGCTCGTTGGCGTCGCGCACCTCGATGCCGCGTTCGAGCAGGTGCGCGTGCGCCTGCTGCGTCGGGTCGAGCAGCGCCGGCCAGTGCGCGCGGGCGAAGCTTTCCGCGTCGACGTCGTCGTCGATCGACTTCACGAAGGCGAGGCCCGCGAGCGCCTCTTGCATCGGCCGGCCTTCCGGCGCCGGTGCGCCGAGGCCCGCGCAATGCGCGCGCGCCGCGTGATTGGCGATCAGCACGACGCCGCGACGGTCGGTGACGAGGATCGGCTCCGGCACGCTGTTCAAGCTATCCCAGACGAAGCGCTTCATGTCCTGCACGCGCTGCGACGCTTGCGCCATCAGCGCGATCTGGCGTTCGAGCACGTCGCCGCCGAATTCGCTGCCGGGTTTGCCATAGGCGCCGCGCTTCGCAGGCTCGCGGCGCGAGAGGTGACCGGACGACGAGGAAAGGCCGTCGTGCCCAGCCGGCGCTTCGGGCAGCAGATACGGCTCGTCGGCGAGACGCTGCAATTCGCGGCGCAGGTACGACATCGTCATTTCGAGCCGGCGCCAGTTCCATAGCGGATAGACGGCCACGAGCCCGGCGATCGCGGGCACCGGCGACATCCACACGCGCGCGCCGTAGAGGAGCGCGGCACTCACCGCAGTCACCGCCGCGCAGAGTCCGGCCGTGAGCAACAGCGAGCGCCACGGCGACAGGAACAGGAACCCTGCGAGCAGCGCCGCGAGCGGCACGATCGCCGCCGCGCACACCCACCCTGCGCGGGCCGGCTCGATCTCGCGCCCCGTGACGAGCGCGTCGAGCACGTTCGCGTGGATCAGCACGCCGGGCAGCGGGCCGAGTTCGCCCGATACCGGCGTCGCGAAGCGGTCGAACAGACCCGAGGCCGTCGCGCCGATGAAGACGATCTTGCCGGAGAGCGCGTCGGGCGACACCTCGCCCGCCAAGAGGCTCGCGGCCGATACGCTCGTGTAGTCGCCGGAGAGGCGGCTGAACGGGATCAGGAAGCGCCTCTCGTCTGTCGTGGCGGCTTGCGCGGAGACGGCGCCGCTTGCGCTTGTGCTTGTGTTTGCATTTACGTCCGCGCCGGCATATTCGCTTGCCGCGATGCCGAGCCGGTCGCGCGCCGGCCGCGTCACGGACGCCGCCTTCAGCGCGCCATCCGCGAGCGCCCGGTAGACCGGCACGACGAGTTGCGGCCAACGCATGCCCGCATCGCCCTCGAATAGCGCGACACTGCGCACGATGCCATCGGGGTCCACTTCGAGATTGATATGGCCGAGCGCCGCAGCGGCTTTCGCGAGTGCGGGAACCGGCAGCGTCGCGCTGCGGCTGCCATCGTTCGCCGAAGGAGAAAGCAGCAGCGGCAAATACGTCGGCGTGAGCCCGATTGCCTTCGCGAACTGCGCGTCGCTCGCTTCGGGCTCGGTAAACAGCACGTCGTAGACGATCGCCGCGGGCCGCGCTTTCGCGAGCGCGTCGAGCAGCTGAGCGTGCACGCTGCGCGGCCACGGCCAGCGGCCGAGCCGATCGATGCTCGCATTGTCGATCTTCACGATCGCGATGCCGGACGCGACCGGCACTGGACGCCACACCAGGAAGCGGTCGTAGACGATCCTGTCGATGCTCGCGCTCATGTGCCAAACCGAGCCGAGCACGACCACCGCGACACCGAGACAGCCGATCCCGAACCACTCGATCATGAAGCGGCGCCCGACCGGTCTTCTGAGCCCGGCGGCATGAAGCGCGCGGGCCCTCAGCAGATCGAAACTCACCTAGTAGGCCAGCGTGAAGGACTGCACCGGACTGCCCTTTTCATAGAACTTCCCGTTCTCGAATTGCTCGGCGACGACCGTCCAATAGTAGACGCCCGCCGGCAAATTGGAGACGACGAGATGCCCGGCGTCGAGGTCGACGCGATCGACAATCGGATGCTGCAAGTCCGGCGTGGCGGCGAGCACGAAACGGAAGCGTGTCTTGGCCTGCGGGTTGGCCTGCGCCTGGTTCGCCTGACTCACGAGCCAGCGGAATTCGAAGTCGCGGCTGCCGGCGCGACGCGCGGCCGAGGTCGAAAGCCCGGTCAAGCGGCGCTCGAACGCATAGGTCTGCGGCAGTCCTTCGAGACCGTTCGCGTCGATTGCCGAGAGGCGCACGAAATACGTGCCGTCCGCCAGATCGGCAAACGATGCGTGCGGCCCGTCGACGCGTTCGTCGCGCACCCGATCGAGCACGCCCGCATCGCGCGCGATCGCGACGCGGTAGCGCGCGGCGCCGGCGAGCGGCTGCAAGTCGAACGCCACCGCCGGATCGTCCTGCACTTTCGCGGGATTCGTCAGCGCGGGCGCGCCAAGCAATGCGATTGGCCCGCCGACGCCACCCGTCGCTCGCGTGACGCTGCCGTAGCGCGCATGGACGAGCTGCTCGGCGGCCATCGCATCGCGCTGAGCCGCGGCGCTCGCCCTGTCTACGCCGACCGTGCCGTCGAGCACCTCGACCGCCGTCGCCTGCTGCGCGTCGTCATAGTCCACGCGAAACTGCGTGCCGCGCACGCCGGCCACCACCGACGGCGAGCGGATCTGAAAGCGGTCGTCCTTGCGCGTCGCGTGCGTGACCTCGCTATCGACTTCGCCGCGCTTGAGCTCGAAGTGACGCACCGTCGTGCCGGTGAGCGCCGTCTGCTGCAGCGTATGGAGATCGATCTGGCTGTTCGACGGCAGCGACAAGTGCGAGCCGTCGGCCAGCTCCAGCGTGACGAAGCCGTTGTCCCCGGTGCGCAGGCGGTCGCCTTCGGTCAACGTCGCGCCGTCGGTCAGCGGCAGGAATGGACCGTCGCGAAACGCACGCTCGACCGGCCCGCTCATCGCGACGACGCTCGCCGTCAGGTTCGTCCGCTTGAGCAGCGCGACCGGCAGCCGCAACGTCATGCCGGGCGGGAGATGGCGCGGCTCGGAAACGCGATTGAGCCGCGCGAGCACGCGCCAGTCGTTCGAATCGCGCAGATAGCGGTCGGAGATATCGAAGAGGTTGTCGCCCGTCTTCGTCACGTAGGGGGCGTATTGAGCGGCAGCAGCGGACGCGCTCGGCTGGTGCGCGTCGGCGGACTGCGCGCCGCAAGCCGCGAGCGTCGCGATCAAACCCGCGAGCGCCGCGCGCTTCGAAGACCGTGCGAGCCGCTGCGGCGCTGACGCCGCCCGGCTCGCGCGCCTCACGCGCCCTCCTGTTCGAGACGCTCGAGGCGATACCCGTAGCCGTAGATCGGCGTGAGCCGGTAGCCGTTCTCGGGACGCAGCCCGAGCTTCGCACGCAGCATCGACACGTGCGTATCCATCGTGCGCGACGGAATGTCGACGGCCTGCTTCCAGATCACATCGAGGATGTGCGCGCGCGACAACGGCCGACTCAAATGCTGGAACAGCAACAGCGCGAGCTCGAATTCCTTTTGCGTGAGGGTCACCGCCGCGCCCTTCACCAGGACGTGCTTGGCGCTCAGGTCGAACTCATATTCGCCGAAGACTTCCCTCGTCACGGCCGGATTGAGCTGATAGGCGCGCCGCAGCAGCGCGCCCACGCGCGCGAGCAGCACGGAGGCCGGCACGGGCTTGACGACGTAGTCGTCGGCGCCGGTGTTGAGCATCGACGCGATGTCGGTCTCGCGGCTGCGGCTCGTCATGAAGAGCACCGGCAAGCGGTCCGATACGCTCTGCCGGACCCAGTTCAGCACGTCTTCGCCGGACATGTCGGGCACGTTCCAGTCGAGCACGAGCAAGTCGAACGTTTGGCGGCGCAACTGCTTCACGAGTGCGCGCCCTTCTCCAAATGCGTGACAAACATGTCCCGCCGCTGCCAGCGTCTGACAAACAAAATCGGTCTGCGCCGGATCGTCATCCAGTACTGCGATTCTCATAGCACTCCGCGACACCATTTCATTATTCGTAGTTTTTTTGCCTGTGCGCCCGTTATCGCCGGCTCACCGACCGAGCATCTCAAAAATGAGTTGCATTCGGGCCCCCCGGTTACAGCGGCGATCCGCTTTTTCATGATAAGCGAAAAAGTGTTATGACTTTTTTGTTGATCCAGTCACATTCGAAAGCTTTCTATTACATTAACGCGCGCTATTTCCGGTACAGCACAGTATAAGAAGTGCGCAACGCGGAAACGTTTAAAGATTGTCAGATCCGGCGTGCAGACGGCACACATCTTTAAATGTCCATGAGCGCCGGCTGACAAACAAGAGGAAAGCCGCGTGCGCCTCCCGGCGCGCGCGACGATCTCCTCAGTGCCGAGTCAAGCGCGGCGGGACGGGTCCCCCGCCTGGGTCAACGCCGGCTGGCGTCGAAAGCACGCGAAATACAGCACGCTCAGCAGGATCAGGAACGGCACGCCGAAAATCAGCGTCATGTGAAACTCGGCCGTGAAATACGTCGTCACCATGGTGGCAAGCATCAGCCCCGCACCAAGCAGCGTCAGCAGCGGGAATCCCGGCATCCGGAAACTGGGCGCACGACGGCCGCTACGGGTCCAGGCTCGGCGAAAAAAGTAGTGCGTGACGAAAATCATCATCCAGGTGAACATCGCGCCGAACATCGAGATCGCCATCATGATGGTAAAGGACGCGTCCGGGTAGACGACGCTCACGATCGTCGCCACCGCGATACCCGCCGTCGACAGCAATAGCGCACTGAGAGGCACGCCCCTGCTGTTGACTTCACCTAGGCCGCGCGGCGCATGGCCTGCACGCGCAAGACTGAACATCATGCGGGTCGTGATGTAGAGCTGGCTGTTCATCGCCGACAACGCCGCGACCAGCACGACCAAATTGATCACGCCTGCCGCACCCGGCATATGAACCGCGGCCATGACCTTGACGAACGGGCTTTCGTCGCGACCGGCCACGGTCCACGGCACGATCGCCAGCATCAACGCAAGCGTGACCAGATAAAACAGCACCAGGCGAACCATCGTCGAGCGAAATGCGCGCGTCACAGCCCGCTCCGGATCTTGCGCCTCGCCTGCGGCTACCGCGATCATTTCGATGCTCAGGTAACTGAAGATCGAGACGATGACCGCGACCCACATCCCCCAGACGCCCTTGGGGAAAAATCCGCCATGGTCGACGTAGTGATGGAAGCCCGCCACCGACGCACCGACGCCGTCGTTCGTGCCCGCCACCAGGGACGGATTCACGAACACGACGTAGCCGCCGATCACGATAAAAGCAACGATGGCCGTGATCTTGACGACCGAGAACCAGTACTCGACCGAACCGAACACATTGACGCTCAGCGCGTTGACCAGCACGAGCACGCTCGAGAATCCGACGATCCACATCCAGCCCGGTACAGCGGGAAACCAGTACTTCATGTAAAGCGCGACGGCCGTCACCTCGGCGCCGACCGCAAGCACGATGCACGCCCAATACGCGTAGCGCACGAGAAAGCCCGCCCACGGGCTCAAGTAGTGCTCGGCATAAGCCCCGAACGAGCCCGACGTGGGATGAGCGACCGTCATTTCCGCGAGACAACCCATCAGCAGTAGAGAGATCAGCGCGCCAATCCCATAGCTGATCAATACACTGGGCCCGGCAAAGCTGATCGCGAAACCACTGCCGAGAAACAAGCCGGTTCCGATTGCGCCACCGATTGCAATCATCGTCATCTGCCGGGCGCTCAGAGTGCGCCGAAGCCCCTCTTCACGTGCGGCAATCTTCTGGAATTGCCCTTCCGAACTCATTGAAACTCTCCTCCAACTCTTGATATTGGACGCGGGCATCGGGTGTTGCCGCCGACGCCTCGCGCTTGCTGCACAAAGCCCGCCGTTGCCGGTCAAAAAATGTGACGCATACCCATCGCCACGCCCGCCTGGTGGCTGCTACCCGGCAGTTCGGTAACGGCGCCGCCCGAGACCTTGTTGTAATCGACCGTGCCGTACACTTGAGTGCCCTTGGACAGGGCGTATTCGGCTTCGAGCACACCGGTGTAGCGTTTACCGCTGTTACCGCCGATACCGTTCACGTTCTTGATGGTGTCGTAGTAGAACGCGCCCGTAACGGTAATCGCCGGATCGACCCTATAGACGATGCCGGTATAGCCGATGGTGTCCTTGCGCGGATGGTCGACGAACGACCCATAGGTGACCGTGCGGCTCGGATCGTTCAGGAAGTCCCGATCGATCTCTCCCGTCGCGTCCTTGCCGCCGACGTAGCCGAGAAAGATCGACGCAGGTCCGACGACGTAGCGGCCGGCCACACCCCACATCTGTTGGGCATGGCTCTGCATGTCACGGGTTTGCTGGTACACGCCGCCCAATGTCAGCGCTCCTTGCGTGTACTCGGAGCGAACGCCCCAATACGAGTTTTCGGTCAGGCTGCCCGGCTGCCCCCCGAAACCATAGCTCGCCCCGACGCTCAATCCGGAGATCGTGTTGCTGTAGCTGACGACGTTGCTCGCATACCCCTGCGTCAGGAAATACGGCCACATGTTGGCCGTGTAGTTTCCGACGGTCAGCGGATCGAGATCGCCGAACAGATTGAAACCCTCCGTGGTCTGCCGGCCCATTTCGACGGTGCCGAAGCCGCCGGACAGTCCAACGTAGGCATAGCGGCCGAACAGCCGGTTGCTATCCATCTCCCCGTTCTGCGGCTCGAAACCGTTTTCCAGACGGAAGATCGCTTTCAAGCCATTGCCCAGATCCTCCGACCCCTTCAATCCCCACCGGCTATTGGTGATAGCCCCGTTTGCCATCTGCCACATGCTGCCGTTCGCCGCATCGGCATTCGTCGTGTACCGGATGCTCTGGTCGACGATGCCATACAACGTGACGGCGTTCTGAGCAAACGCGCTAACCGAGACGGCGCCGCCAATTACCACCCCAAATTTCAGCATTCCAAAATGATTCACCCACTTCTCCCCACTCACTCTCTCTTTGTTAATCGGCAAAAATTCAGGAATGCGAAAGCTTGATAGAAAAACCTCCGCAACATTCACCATAAGCGGCAAACCAGCACCGGTTGGCTTCCCCGTTAAATCTCTGACAGCATGCTAGCGCCGAAAAAATGAAATGTGCTTCAGTAAGCGTGCTTCGAATCGCTATCGAGTGCTAGAATCTTCGAATTGCTATCGAACTTTTGAATGATTCTTCGATATGATCCTCGATCGCACCGATATACGCATCCTCCGTCAGCTCGAAAGCGACGGGCGCATCAGTAATCAGGATCTCGCGAACGCGGTCGCGCTATCGCCGTCCGCCTGTCTGCGGCGAGTGAAACTGCTCGAGGAGCACGGAATTATCGAGGGCTACCGGTGCGTGATCGCGCCAAAGAGTATTGGCGTCGAGTTTGAGGCACTGGTGCACGTGTCGATGCGACCAGACGTCGACGGCTGGCACGACACGTTCGTCAAGGCGATTCGGGAATGGCCGGAAGTGATCGCCGCTCAAGTCGTCACAGGCGCATCGAACTACGTGCTGACGGTGCGGGCCCGCAGTCTCGATCACTTCTCCGATTTCGTCATGAACCGCCTGCATCGTGCAACGGGGGTCATGTCGATCAATTCCAACATTGTTCTAGCGACACTGAAGCGCGATGGCTCGGTGCTGGACCTAGCGAACCAGCCTTCGTAAATCGCCAAAACGGTTTCCAAACGCCCGCACGAGACGTTCCGACTTGCACGGCACTTTGCGGAATCCCCGCCGCTAATCGAGTTTTCGATCGGATTTCATCGGCGCTTGGCGCTTGAGCTGCCTGCGCTTTTCAGGACCCGCCGAACCAGTTGTACCCCTGGTCGGGCCAATAGCCGCCGGGGTAAGTATTAGTCACGAAGATCTCCATGATGTGTTTCGGGTTCTTGTAGCCGAGCTTGGTCGGCATGCGCAGCTTCATCGGAAAGCCGTACTGCGGCGGCAGCGTCTGCCCGTCGTATTGGAAGGTGAGGAGGGTTTGCGGATGCAGGGCGGTCGGCATGTCGATGCTCTCGTAATAGTCGTCCGCGCATTTGAAGCCGACGTATTTCGCGCTCGTATCCGCGCCCACGCGCCGCAGAAAATCCGCAAACGGCGTGCCGCCCCAATGCCCGATCGCGCTCCACCCTTCCACGCAAATGTGGCGCGTGATCTGCTCCGCGTGCGGCAGCGCGTACAGCTCGGCGAGCGTCCACGTGCGCTTGCCGGTGACGAGACCGCCCACCTGCAGCTTGAAGTCGCTGCCGTCGACGTCGGGCACGTCGTCGATGCCGTAGTACGCGTTGAACGGAAACGGCCGCGTCAACTGCGCTTCGGTGTAGGTCGGCGCGAGTTGCTTCGGATCGAAGAGCCACGCCTGCACGCGGTCGTTCATCCTCGACACCTTCAACAGAAACGCGTTGACGGACTTGTCGTCGGTCAGCGAGCAGCCTGTCAGCATCAGAAGACCGCCGAGCGTCAGCACCCGCTTGCCGAACGCGCGGCGCGACGGCAAGGCGAGTTCGCGCCGCGCGTCGGTCAGGATCGCGTGGCGGTCGAGCTTGCTGACGCCTGCCACATCCTTTGCGAAATTGGGATCGGTTGGATTCACCATGATCGACCTCCGCCTATCGTCCTAATGTGTTATCGGCCGCGCAGCATCGCGATCAGCGAGCGCGGCACGAGCGCGACCATCACGAGATGCACGACGAGAAACGCGAACAACACCCACATCGCAAAGAAGTGCACGACGCGCGCCGAATCGTAGCCGCCCATCAGTTCGCGCAACAGCGGAAACTGCACCGACTTCCAGATCGCGAGGCCGGACAGCACGAGCACGATCAAGTCGATGATCACGACCAGGTAAGCGAGCTTCTGCACCGCGTTGTAGTGGCGCAGATCCGCGTGCGACAGCTTGCCGGTCAGCGCGCTCGCGAGATCGCGGATCACCGCGCGCGGCGAAAGCGGAAAGAACGTGCGAAAGAAACGGCCGCTCGCGACGTTCAGCACGAGATAAACGATCCCGTTGAAGAGGAGCAGCCACATCGCCGCGAAGTGCCACTGCAGCGCGCCGCCGAGCCAGCCGCCGAGCGCGAACTTGGGCGGGAACATGAAGCTCGAGAAGATCGGCGACGCGTCGTAGATCTGCCAGCCCGAAAGCATCATCGTGATCGCGGCGAGCGCGTTGAGCCAGTGCGTGATGCGGACCCAGGCCGGATGAACGGGCGCGTCGCGCCGTTGGTGCAGCGTCTCGGCGGGTCTCGCGCGAGCATGCGATGTGGACATCGTGGCCTCCCATGTCGGCCGAAGTTAACGGCAAGCCGGCAGATCGGCGGCTTGCAACACGTCGCCGGTCGCCGCGTCCTCGATGAACGCGGCGACGCCGAAGCGGCCGGGCGACGCCGTATCGCTGGCGTCCGCGGCAACCACGACGTTGCGCCGAATCCGCGCGACGCCGCCGACGAGCGGCACCGGCCCGAGCCATGCGCGCACGACGCGGTCGTGATGCAGCGTCGCGCCATGGTTCTCGCCCGCGTCGACCTGCGAGCTGAGCTGATTCTCATAGACCGCGACGTAGGCGTTCAGCGTGCGCGGCGCAGTCGAGCGCGCGGTGAATTGCGCGTCGACGCCGAGCCCTTGCGGATTCACCGCGGCCGCGGCCCCTGAACCCGCGCCGCTCGCCCCGCCCGCCTGACTCGCCGCGCCAGGCGTAACCGGCGCAAGGCGAATCGCCACATCGGCTTGCGCGGGCTGAGCCGCCAGTTCGCGAAGACGCCCGTCGAAGTCCGACGCGCCCCAGTCGCGCAATTCGCGGCCAGCGACAAACACTTCAGGCGTATAGATCAGATGGCCGCCCGCAAAAGCGGCGAGATTCTCCTGCCGCTCGGTGAAGCGATGCTGCGAGAAGCGATCGGTCCAGCCGAGGCGGTTCCAGTAGTCGACGTGCAACTCCAACGGCACGATGTCCGCGCCCGGGCTGCCGCCATGCAATTGACTGAGCCAGCGATCGGCCGGCGGGCAACTGCTGCATCCTTCGCTGCTGTAAAGCTCGACGAGCGCGACGCGATGCGCGGGACTGTGCGCGCTGCACGCGACGCCTGCCAGAGCGAGTCCGTTTGCGCCGAGCGAAAGCGGCAGCGCGATCGCCCATGCCGCCCACCGCCATATCGTTGTCGTGCGTGTCCTAGTGTGCATGATGCTGCTCCTCGACCTACGAAATGTACGTTAGTCGAGCGCACGCAAAAGAGATGACAGCGCCGGCGATATTTTTAAAAAGGGGACGACCGCGCGGACGGCGCCCCCCGGACAGCCGCACCTCGGAGGCCCGCCCCGAGGTGCGGCACCCGTCGGATGGCCGCCCCGCGGAGCGCCGCCCGACGGATGGCCGCCCTCGGATCGCCGCCCGGTCAGTTATAGCTCATGACCATCGTGACCGGCTTGGCGGCGGTCTGCGGACCACCGTGCGGCACCGTCAACGACAGCACCCCACCCTCGGGGCTCAGGTGATAGCTCCCGCCCGGCTGCCACGGAAAGGCTCGCCCTTTCGGGTCGACGAAGCGCGTCACAACATCGTCCTTGACGTTGGGTCCGATCGTCGAGCGCGCGGCGTCGTTCGCGACGAACGACACGTCCGCGCCCGGCACCCCGCCATTCGGCGCCGCGAACGTCAGCTGCACGCCGTTGCTCGTGCGGATCGCCTCCAGCGCGCCCCCCTTCGCGGCCGGCCCGATCGGCGCACTGCTGATGTCGAAACCCGGCTCGACGATGCTGCCGATAAACGTGATAGTGCCGCCGGATCCGCTCGTCGGGCCGGCCGCCGCCAGCATCGGCATTGTCACGGCAGCCGCCGCACACAAAGCCGTGGCGATCAGGGTCGTGGGGTGAAAGGTACGCACGCGCATCATGGACTCCCGGTTGAATGCCGCTTGGCGGCTGAATGGTTGTTCACAACTGTTTATCGGTACCGCATCAAAACTCTGAAGACATCCAACCGTCGCGCTTCCACACTTACAAGATTGCCGGTTGCCAACCTGCGGCGACCCGGTGTATCTTGTGCGCTGCTAACGCGGGGGTCCTGTGTTGCGCTAGAGCTGATAGTTCATAGCAATGGCGTTGCGCGGGTGAGAAATACCCTTTGAACCTGATCTGGATAATGCCAGCGCAGGGATGCGTAAGGGCTTCACCGCAGTTCACCGCGCCAAACCTGCCCTACCTTCCTCTCGTCTCCTGCTTAGCAACCCACATCAGGAGATATGCATGAACGCCAACCCCAAATTCATTTCCGCCGACGCGCACGTGGATGCTGCCGCCGTCGAGCCGTTGCCGAACTCCCGAAAGGTCTATGTGACCGGATCGCGCCCCGACATTCAGGTGCCGATGCGCGAAATCTCTCAGGCCGATACGCCGACTGCCTTCGGCGGGGAAAAGAATCCCCCCATCTACGTGTACGACACTTCTGGCCCGTATTCTGATCCCAAAAATAAGATTGATGTACGCCGGGGTCTTCCCGCATTGCGCGAGAACTGGATTGACGAGCGCAGCGACACGGAAACGCTGCCGGGCCTGACGAGCGAGTACGGACGCGAGCGCGCGGCCGATCCGGCCACCGCGCAACTGCGTTTTCCGGGCCTGCACCGCACGCCGCGCCGCGCCAAAGCGGGCGCCAACGTGTCGCAAATGCATTACGCGCGCCGCGGCATCATCACGCCGGAAATGGAGTTCATCGCGATCCGCGAGAACCAGCGCCGCGCCGAGTACCTCGAGAGCCTCAAGGCGAGCGGCCCGAACGGCGCGAAGCTCGCCGCGATGATGGGCCGCCAGCACCCGGGCCAGGCGTTCGGCGCCGCGGCCTTCGGCCCGAACGCGCTCACCGAGATCACCCCTGAGTTCGTGCGCGAGGAAGTGGCGCGCGGCCGCGCGATCATCCCCGCGAACATCAATCACCCGGAAAGCGAACCGATGATCATCGGCCGCAACTTCCTCGTGAAGATCAACGCGAACATCGGCAATTCAGCGGTGACCTCCTCCATCGGCGAGGAAGTCGACAAGATGACGTGGGCGATCCGCTGGGGCGGCGACACGGTGATGGACCTGTCGACGGGCAAGCACATCCACGAAACGCGCGAATGGATCATCCGCAACAGCCCGGTGCCGATCGGCACGGTGCCGATCTATCAAGCATTGGAAAAGGTCAACGGCAAGGCCGAAGACCTGACCTGGGAAATCTTCCGCGACACGCTGATCGAACAGGCCGAGCAAGGCGTCGACTACTTCACGATCCACGCGGGCGTGCTGTTGCGCTATGTGCCGCTGACGGCGAACCGCATGACCGGCATCGTCTCGCGCGGCGGCTCGATCATGGCGAAGTGGTGCCTCGCGCATCACAAAGAAAGCTTCCTCTACGAGCACTTCGAAGACATCTGCGAAATCATGAAGGCCTACGACGTGAGCTTCTCGCTCGGCGACGGCCTGCGTCCCGGCTCGATCTACGACGCCAACGACGAAGCCCAGCTCGGCGAATTGAAGACGCTCGGCGAGCTCACGCAGATCGCATGGAAGCACGACGTGCAGGTGATGATCGAAGGCCCGGGCCACGTGCCGATGCAGCTCATCAAAGAGAACATGGATCGGCAGCTCGACTGGTGCGACGAGGCGCCGTTCTACACGCTCGGGCCGCTCACCACCGATATCGCCCCGGGCTACGACCACATCACGTCGGGCATCGGCGCGGCGATGATCGGCTGGTTCGGCACCGCGATGCTTTGCTACGTGACGCCGAAGGAGCACCTCGGCCTGCCGAACAAGGACGACGTGAAGGAAGGCATCATCACGTACAAGCTCGCGGCCCACGCGGCGGACTTGGCGAAAGGCCATCCTGGCGCGCAAGTGCGCGACAACGCGCTGTCGAAAGCGCGCTTCGAGTTCCGCTGGGAAGACCAGTTCAACCTCGGCCTCGATCCGGACAAGGCGCGCGAATTCCACGACGAAACGCTGCCGAAGGATTCGGCGAAGGTCGCGCACTTCTGCTCGATGTGCGGCCCGCACTTCTGCTCGATGAAGATCACTCAGGACGTGCGCGAGTTCGCGGCTGCCCAGGGCATCACGGAGGACGTGGCGCTCAAGAAAGGCATGGAAGTGAAAGCCGTCGAGTTCGTCAAGAGCGGCTCGGAGATCTATCAGAAGCAGTGAACGCTGCCGCTTGAACCGAGCTGAGACAACAAGCCCGCCTCGTGCGGGCTTTTTGCTGCTTATGCACGCACGCTTGAAACGATCCGTAACCGGCACGCCGTGCCGCCGCTGCGGCATTGGCGTACAGTGCTCGCACGACGTCCGCCTCGCGCCAGGTCAGCGGGACGTTTCGATTCAAGGAAGCGCGTGTCATGAGTGTCAAATTAGCCGCGACGGCACTTGCCGGCGCCGTGTCGCTGGCCGGATGCTACTACGGACCCTACGGATACGATCCATACGGCGGCTACTACTATCCGACCGTGCCCGCTGCCGCAACGCAGCAAGCGGTGCCGGTCGCGCCCCCGCCGAGCGCCGCAGCCCATCCTCCGCCGCCGAACCAGCCGCCTCCTCCGCCGGCCTCCGCCTATGCGGAGGCACCGCCCGCGCAGTACGCCGTCGCGGATGTTCCAAGCAGCTACTACTACGCAGCCCCCGCGTACTATCCGGCGTACCCCGCGTACTATCCGGCGTACCCGGCCTACCCCGCCTACTACGGCTACCCGTATTGGGGAGGACCGTCCATCTCGATCGGCGTCGGCGGCTGGTGGGGCGGCCACGGCTGTTGCTGGGGCGGCTGGCACGGCGGCGGCTACTGGCATGGCGGCGGCGGCGGCTGGCATGGCGGCGGCGGGTGGCACGGCCACTGAGCTTCGCAGCGTCCGTCCAGCCGGCTGACCGGGCCCGCTCCAGCACCCGTCGATCCCTCCCCCGCGCATTCATTAAGGCCGTACTTACCCGTCTTGACTGAGCCGCTTCGCCTTCTATGCTTGGAAGCGCGGTAAAAGACCAAGAGACCAACAGGCCAAAAACCTGTTCAGCGGCACACAACCGGCATCGAACAACAACGAAGGAGCCGAGATGTTCCATCAATTGCTCACCCCGATCGGCAATGCCCTATTGCCATCGTTCATCGTAGCGATCCTCCCCATCGTCGTCGTACTGGTCCTGCTCGGCTGGGCCCGGCGGCCCGCATGGCAGGCATCGCTCGCGGGCCTCGTCGTGGGGTTCGTCATCGCGATCGCCGGCTGGCAGTTTCCGGTCGGCCTCGCGATCAACTCGGTCGTCGCGGGCGCGGTGTTCGCGGTCTGGCCGGTGATGTGGATCGTCTTCAACGCGATCGTGCTCTACAACATCGCGCAGCGCTCCGGCCGCTTCGCGGCGTTCCGCATGTGGATGATCGACAACCTGCCGAACGACCGGCGCATCGTGCTCGTCGTCATCGGTTTTTCGTTCGGCGCGCTGCTCGAAGGCATTTCCGGATTCGGCACGCCGATTGCGATCACGAGTTCGCTCTTGATCCTGCTCGGCTTCCCAACGCTCGAGGCGCTGACCTTCACGCTGATCTTCAACACCGCGCCGGTCGCGTTCGGCGCGCTCGGCGTGCCGATCACCGTGCTCGGCGCGGTCACCCACCTGCCCGTCGACTCGCTCGGCAAGATGGTCGGCCGGCAACTGCCGTTCTTCGCGCTGCTGCTGCCGTTCTACGTGATTGCCGTGTACGCGGGCGTTCGTAACATGCTGCGAATCTGGCCGGTGCTGCTAGTGTCGGGCGCGAGCTTCGCGCTCACGCAGTTCGTCACGTCCAACTACATCAACTACAGCCTGACCGATGTGCTGTCCTCGCTCGTGTCGCTGATCCTCACGATCGGCTTCTTGCGCGTCTGGAAACCGGCCGCCGACGCGCAGTTCGCAGTGAATGTCGATCGCGTGGGCGAAGTGCGTGGCAAGGTCGGCGGCTGGCAGGGGTGGATTCCTTGGCTGGTCGTCTCGGCGGTCGTCATCGTTTGGACCATCGCGAAGATCTTTGCGATCGGCGACATCAAGGTGCCGTGGCCCGGCCTCGATAAAGCGGTCTACATCACCCTGTACAACACGCCCTACGGCGCCATCTGGGACTTCCAGCCGCTTGCGACCGGCACCGCGATTCTCGTCGCGTCGATCATCACCGCATTCATCGTCAGGCTCCCGGTTCGCGAGTTCTTCAACGCGATCGTCGATACCTGGGTGCAAACGCGCATCGCCATTGTCACCGTGGCGACGATCGTCGGCCTTGCCTATCTGATGAACTACTCGGGGCTGAACTACACACTCGGTCTCGGCGTGGCCTCGGTCGGCGCGTTCTTCCCGCTCGTATCGGCGTTCCTCGGATGGGTCGCCGTGTTCCTGTCGGGCAGCGATACGTCGGGCAACGCGCTGTTCGGCAATCTGCAGGTGGTGGCCGCGCATCAGGCGAACCTGAACCCGGTGCTGATGGCGGCGACGAACTCGTCGGGCGGCGTGATGGGCAAGATGATCTCGCCGCAGAACATTTCGACCGGCGTCGCGACCACCGAGCTCAAAGGCAAGGAAGGTCTCGTATTCGCGAAGACATTCAAGCACTCGATCCTGCTGACGGTGGTGCTCGGCATCCTCGTGTGGCTGCAGCAGAACGTGTTGACCGGGATGATTCCGCCGCACTGACGCGGCAATATCCGGGTCGTTCCACGTCGGTTTGCGCTACATTCTCCCTTCACCGAGACTCACTGCGCAGACCGGCCCCCTCTTCCTCGTCAACCCGTCGCAAACCCTTCTGGCACGGCCGTTTCACGCAATCGGCTGCGCGTTTTTTTGCAAGCCCATTCGTAGCGAAATTGGCCCGCTTTTTGCCGTTTCTTGCTGTTTCATCGCAGCGTGAAATATCGGCGGCGAGCCGGTGATAAGATGCGTGCGCATCCTGTCCCGATCGCTTCAATACGCCTCCTCGATGAAAGTCCAAAACGTTGTCCAGCTCATGGTGCTCGCCGCACTGTGGGGCGCGTCATTTCTCTTTATCCGCGTCGGCGTGACCGAGTTCGGCGTGGCGCCGCTGATGGCGCTGCGTGTCGCGATCGGCGCGATCTTCCTGCTCGGCTTGCTGTTCGCGCGCAAGCCGCCGCGCGAAGCGTTGAGCGTCTTGAAACAGCGCGCCGTGCCGCTCGTGATCCTCGGCGTGCTCAATTCGGGCGCACCGTTTTGCCTGTTCGCGTTTGCCGAATTGACGCTGTCGGCGGGCGTGACGTCCGTCATCAATGCGACGACGCCGCTCTGGGGCGCGCTCGTCGCCTTCGTCTGGCTGAAGGACCGCTTGAACGCGCCGCGTGCGCTAGGTCTTGCGATCGGCTTCGCCGGCGTGCTGACGCTCGTGTGGGATCAGATTGCAGCGCCGCACGGCAACGGCGCCGCGACGCCCCTGGCGAGCGCGCTCGCCGCAGGCGCCGCCCTGTGCGCGACGCTGTGCTACGGCATCGCCGCGAACTACACGAAGCGCCACTTGAACGGCGTCGATGCGCTCACGCTCGCGGCGGGCAGCATGACCGGCTCGACGATCGTGCTGCTGCCGTTCGCGCTCCTCACGTGGCCCGCCGCGCCGGTCTCGTGGCACGCGTGGGGTGCGATCCTCGCGCTCGGCATCGCTTGCACGGGCATCGCGTACTTCCTCTACTTCCATCTGCTCAATGTGGCCGGTCCCGCGCGAGCGATGACCGTGACCTTCGTGATCCCGATCTTCGGCATTCTGTGGGGAGCTTTGTTTCTCGCCGAGCGCGTGTCGCCGGCGATGCTCGAAGGCTGCGCGATCATTCTGCTCGGCACCGCGCTCGCGACGGGCTTCATCAAAGGCGTGCCGTGGCGGCGCGAGACAGGAAAAGCGTCATAACGCTTTTCGGGTTCGCTGCCGCACCAGTAAACACCCTTCCTCGATCCGCCAATCCCTTGGCACCGTACCCGATCGCACATAGTTTCGTTCGGGTCTGGACTTACCCTGACCTCCATCGCATCGAGTGCTCGCTTTGTTACACTCGAAACGCAGTGAATCAGCGGAGTCCGGCATGGCTAGCGTCTTCGTTCACGAGTTCTCATACGAATTCAACGCCCACGTGGCCCGCGTCACGTGCCGCTGCCTTTATGCCGCTGGCCGGGACGAATCCCGGATGCATCACTTCCAAGGGCGTGCATTCTCATGACCACGAGACGCGACCTCACGCTCGCCGGCCTCCTGCCGCAGCTCGCACGCGACGAAACCGGCTGGTACGCCATCTACGATTCGGTCACCTTGCGCTCGGCCTTCCAGCCGGTGCTGTCGATCGCGCACAAGCGCATCGTCGGTTACGAAGCCTTGTTGCGCGCAACCGCCGCCGACGGCCGCGCGATCACACCTGACGAATTGTTCGGCGCGGCGCAATCGTTCGGCGCGGCGCTGACGCTGGAACGGCTCACGCGGTGCCTGCATTTCGCCAACTTCGCCGAGCAGAACGTCGCGACCGACTGGCTCTTCGTCAACGCGCTACCACGGCTCTTCCAGATGGGCTGGCCGCACCACACGTTCGTCGACGAACTGTGCGCGCACTTCGGCCTGCCCCACAGCCGCATCGTGATCGAAGTGCTCGAGCAGCCCGCCAACGACGAGGCGCTGCTCGCGCAGACCGTCGAGCTGCTGCGCGAACGCGACTTCCTGATCGCCATCGACGACTTCGGCACGGGCCTCTCGAACTTCGATCGCGTCTGGCAATTCCGGCCGGACATCGTGAAGCTCGACCGCTCGCTCGTCACGCGGATCGCGAGCACGGGCACCGATCATCAGTTCGTCACGCATCTCGTCACGATGCTGCATCGCGCGGGCGCGATGGTGCTCGCCGAGGGCATCGAAACCGAGAGTGAGCTGATGACGCTGATGAGCGCCGACATCGATTTCGTGCAGGGCTTCTGGCTCGCCCGCCCGCAAGCGTCGATCGATGCCGCGAACGCAGCCACCCCCGCGCTCATCGAATCGATGTGGGAGCGTTTCAACACGCGGGCGAAGCCGCATTCGAGCAGCAAGTCGCGCTCGTGCACGAGCTTCGAAACGGTGGTCCTCGCCGGCGCGCGCGCCTACGAGGCGACCGGCGATCTCGCGCAGGCCGCCGAGCGCGCGTTTCGCGTGCCCGAGGCGCGGCGCGTGTTCGTGATCGACGCGCACGGCGAGCAGCAGCGCCCGTCGATCGCCGCAGCCGGCGCGCTGCGGCCCGAACGCCTGGCGCCGCTGTTTCCCGACATCCACAGCAACTGGTCGCGGCGCGCGTACTTCAAGCGCGCGCTCGCGTCGCCCGGCCGCGTCGCCGTAATGGGCCCGCACTTCTCGCCATCGGACGGCAAGGATTGCTATACCGCCGCCGTCGCCGTCACCTTGAACGGCGCGCTCGACGTGTTCTGCGTCGACTTCCTGATGGAAGCGCACACGCCCGTCCATGCGGACGGGACTTGACTCGTACGCCGCGCAACTGTCCCTCGATTGAGCGAGTGAGCCGCTCGCGCTTCATTCCGTTTATTCCGTTTATTCCGTTACGCGGCCGCGCCCAGCCTTGATCGCGCCGCGATGCGTCTTGCCCTCGAGACGCCGCACCGTCGACGCGCGCGTCGGCTTGGTCGCGATGCGCGCGCGGCGCGTCACGCTCACGCTGCGGATCAGCTCGTCGAGACGCGCAAGCGCCGCCGCGCGATTCATCTCTTGCGTGCGATGTTCTTGCGCCTTGATGATGACGACGCCGTCGCGCGTAATCCGATGGTCGGACAGCGCGAGCAGCCGCATCTTCAAGACTTCGGGCAGCGATGACGCGCGGATGTCGAAGCGCAGGTGAATCGCGCTCGACACTTTATTGACGTTCTGCCCGCCCGCGCCTTGGGCGCGAACGGCGGTCAACTCGATCTCGCCCGGTGCGAGGCTATAGCGCAGCGTCATGGGTGGGTCACTCGTGATGTGGGTTCCCGCAGCGCGGCCGCGATCCGCTCGGCGAGGCCCGAATCGCGTTGCGTCGGCGTCGCGATCGCCTGGCTCAGCACCGCTCGCGAGCCGATCACCTGCACGGCGCGCCGCGCGCGCGTGACGGCCGTGTACACCAATTCGCGCGAGAGTACGCGGCTCGCCGTGCCCGGCAGCACCAGCACCGCATGATCGAACTCGGACCCCTGCGACTTGTGCACCGTCAGCGCGAACGCGGTGTCGTGCGGCGGCAGCGCGGCGGGCGACACGGCTCGAAGACTGCCGTCGGCGGCGCGAAAATAAACGCGCAGTGCGCCCTCCGCGCCTGCTCCCGCAGCGGGCAGCGCGATGCCGATATCGCCGTTGAAGAGGCCCAACGCATAGTCGTTGCGCGTCACCATCACCGGACGGCCGGCGAACCAGCTCGCACCGACGCCGAGCGGCACGCTCGCGGCACGCCGCACGTGCGCGGCCATCAACGTGTTCAACTGATCGACGCCGCGCGCGCCGGCGCGTGTCGCGCACAACACGCGAAAGCGGTTCAACGCGTCGAAGAGCGGCGCGGCGTCCGGCGTGCGTTGAGCCAGCGCGTCGGCAAGCGCTTGCGCGTACGGCGCGAAGCCTTGCGCCAAGCGCGCCACCGTGCGCTCGGAAAGCGTCGGCCCCGCATCTTCGTATAGCGCGGCGGCGCCCGGCGCATCGGGATCGATCGACAACGCGTCGAGTGCGCCGCCGACGTCGCCGTGCCGGATCGCGACCGAGAGCCGCCCGATCGGCGACTCCAGCCCGAATCGATAGTTGCGTTCGAGCCAGATGACGCAGTCGGTCAATGGCGTGGATGCGGGTGCTCGGCGATCGAGGGTTGCGGACGCTTCCTCATGGCTTTCCGCAACGATATCGCCGTCGAGTGGACGATCCGGCTCATCGAACCAGGCCAGCGGCTCGGTGTCGTCCAACGCTGCGAAGAACGCCTCGTCGTCGAATGCCGGCTCTGCCGCGTACGGTTCGACGTCATCCGCGCCATTTTCCAGCGCCGCCGCGAACCGTTCTTCGTCGATTCCCAGCGCTTGCGCGACCCGCGCGACACCCGACGCGCTGAACGCAGGCCGCGCGCTCAGTTCCGCGAACACCGCCCCGGCCTCGACGGCTGCGAGCTGGTCCTTGTCGCCGAGCATCACAAGACGGGTAGCGGGCGCGAGCGCATCGACGAGATGCACGGCCATCGCGACGTCGATCATCGACGCCTCGTCGACCACCACCACGTCGTAGGGCAACGGATTGCCGCGATGATGCCTGAAGCGCCCGTTCGGCCCCGAGCCCAGCAGCCGGTGCAGCGTGTGCGAGGTCTGAGGCAGGCGCGCCGCGATCTCCGCAGGCAGCTTGCCGGACTGCGCGAGCAAAGCCTCCTGCATGCGCTGCGCGGCCTTGCCGGTCGGTGCGGCGAGCGCGATGCGCAAGCCCGGGTTGTCGTCGATCAGACAGGCGAGCACGCCGACGACCGTCGTCGTCTTGCCCGTGCCGGGCCCCCCGCTCACGATCGTGAGACGGCCCGACAAGGCCGCGACGGCGGCGACGCGCTGCCAGTCGATTTCGTCGTCCCGCGGTGGACCGAAGTAGCGCAGTAAGCGGGCCTCGAGCGCCTTGGCGCCGTCGGGCCCGCCGGCATCCGGTAAAGAGGATTCCGAATGACCTCGTGATTCGCGTGCCTGACCATGCTCGACGAGCGCCGTTGCGAGCCGCCGTTCGTAGTCGAAATAGCGCGCGAGATACAAGCGCCCGGCTTCATCGATCACGAGCGGACGCAGCGCCGCCGCGTCTTCCGTGCCGTCTGAGACGACACCGCTCGCGAACAGCGCCGCCCGCACATCGGTGAGCGGCTCGCCATAGCGGCGCGCAAGCCTCGCGAGCGGCACGCAGACGTGTCCGGCAGTCGTCGCGCGGCTCGCGGCGAACGCGGCGCGCTGTGCCCAGCGCACGCTGCCGGCGCCGGCGCCCAAACGCCGCGACAGCGCACCGATGCGCCGCGCGAAGCCCTCCGCGAGCGCCGTGCTGAAGTCGGCGGGCTCGGCTGCGCCGGCCTGCGCAGCGCGGGTGGCCGCCCGGGTGGCGGCGCTCGATGTGGCTTGACGTGGCTCGCTCATGCCGCCCCTCCGCCCATCAGCGCATCCAACGCTTCGACGAGCGAGCGCCCCGGTGTACGCGCATGCACGCCTGCGGGCGCCGCGCCATCGCGCCATGCGGGCCGCACGCCTCGCACGAACAAGTACAGATACCCGCCGATATGGGCGTCGTAGCTGTAGTTCGCCTTGCGCGCCTTCAGATAGCGATGCAGCGCGACGGTATAAAGCAGCGCCTGCAAGTGATAGGCGTGTTCGGCCATCGCGACGTCGAGCGCCGCCGCATCGTACTGCCCGGGCGTCGTGCCGAGATGGTTCGACTTCCAGTCGACGATCCAATAGCGGCCGTCGTGTTCGACGATCATGTCGATGAATCCTTTGACGAAACCGGACAACGCCCCCGGTTCGAGCGCGGTATCGGGGTAGCCGTTGGCCGCGAGCAAGCGCCTCAACGCCGCGAAATCCAGGGCCGGCGCGGCAAACAGGAACGCCAGTTCATTGAGGCGGCGCTCGGGGTTCAGCGCGGCGAGCGTCATGCCCGGCACGAGTTCGGTCGCGACGATATCGGCGAGGAATGTCGCCATCATCTCCTGCAAGCGCCGCGCCTCCTCTTCCGTGGCCGGTGCCGGACGCTCGCGCAGCGCGCGCTCGATCGCCTGAGGCCAGCTGGCCGGATCGGAAAAGTCAGCCAGTTCGAGCAGCCGGTGCAAGCACTCGCCCGCTGCGGCGCCGCGCGGGAACATGAGGATGTCGTCGGCAGGGATAGCCGGCGCGGCGGGCGTGTTCGCCGCCGCTCGCTCCACTGTCGCAGGCTCGGCTTGTTCGGAACGCGCGAGCGCCGCCGCCTCGGCGAGTTCGTCGTGATCGGGACGCGCCTCGTCGAGTTCGGCGCCGCCCGTCTCATGCCGCGCCCCCGCTGCGATCAGCGAACTGAAGCTCGCGATCCGCCATGCGTCGTGCAAGGTACGACGATTCGTGCGGGCCATCAGACGCCGCACGCCGGCCTGTTCGTTCTGCAGCGGTTCGCGCCGCGGCGGCGAAGGCAACGGTGCCAATGTGATCGGACCGCCGCCCAGCGCCTGCCAGCTCGCGGCGAGCGCGCCCTCCTCGGGCGGGTCGGTGAGCCACGCGTCGAACGTGTGGCCGCTGCCGGCGACGAGCCAGTTCAGCACGCTGCGGCGCGACTCCTTAGTGGAGCGCGACGAGAGATAGGTGCCCGCCACCAGATAGCAGCGGTACACCGCTCGCGTGAGCGCGACATAGACCAGTCGCGCGCGCTCGGCGGCCTGCTCTCGCACCGCATCGCGCTCGGCACGTTCAGCCTCCTCGCCGTCGCAGCCGTAGTGCAGCACGGCCATGCCCGCCTCGTCGTGATATTCGCGCGCATCGGGCAGGCCGGACGCAGGCGGCTCGCGCAGCGCCCCGTCGTTGAGGAACGGACAGAACACCACTGCGTACTCCAGCCCCTTCGACTTGTGCACGGTCACGATCTGCACTAGGTTGCGATCCGATTCGAGCCGCAACTGCGCTTCGTCGCCGCCGCCCGCTTCGCGTTGCGCGGCCAGCCAGCGCAGCGTCGGCGCGATCCCGGGCTGCGTGGCCGCGCGTGCCTGCACGAGCTCGGCCAGATGATTGACGTCGGTCAGGCGCCGCTCGCCATCCGCGCCCCCGACGAGCCGTTCGCCCACCCGCAACTCGCGCATCAGCGTGCGCCACATGACCGCAAAACCGCGCTCGTGCCACAGCGTGCGGTAGCGCGAAAAGCGCTCGACCCAGCCCATGGCATCGTTGGCTGCGGATGCCTCGAAAGACTGCGCAGCATCGGCCGCGTCAGCGGCTTGTTCGAGACGCCACAGCGCGGCGGCATCGAGCCCGAACCAATCGGTCGCCAGCGCGGCGCGCAAACGCCGCAGATCGCCGGGCGTATCGATCGCAGCCAGCACGCGCTCGATCTGCTCGGCGTCGAGCGTCCCGAACACCGACGCCTGCGCCAGCTCCACACTGCCGACGCCCCACGCCGCCAGCACGCGTTTCACGAGGCTGCCCTGCTTGTGGGTCTGGACGAGCACGGCGATGCGGGCCGGCGCGAGCGGCTCGCCGCCGATCGTCACGGTGCCCTCGCGCGCGCCGCGCATGAGCCGCACGATCTCGGCCGCACACGCTTCGGCCGCCTGCCGCTGCGCCTCGCGCTTTGGCAGCACGGCGTCGCCCTCGGGCAGGAGCCAGACGCGGAAGTCGCCGGCGTCAGCCGCCCCTCGCGCGTCATCCACCAGCGGCGGCCGCTCGCGTGAGCCCGAGCGCACGGGTTGATAGTCGAGCCCGTCGAGCACGAACGCCTGCGGGTTGGCGCCGAAGATGCGATTGCACGCATCGACGATCGGCCGCGTCGAGCGCTGATTGACCGCGAGCGTGTAACGCTCCGATGCCGACGCGCGCGCCGCCAGATAGGTGTGCAGATCGGCCGCGCGAAAACTGTAGATCGCCTGCTTCGGGTCGCCGACCAGGAACAACGGCCCCGGTGTGCCGGGACCCTGCGCAAAGATCCGCTCGAAGATCGCGAACTGCAACGGATCGGTATCCTGAAACTCGTCGATGAGCGCTGCCGGGTAGCGCGTGCGCAGTGCGTCGGCGAGCCACGGGTGCGCAGCAAGCGCGCCGTATAGATTCGACAGCAGGTCGTCGAACGACACGACGCGCCGCGTGCGCTTCATCGCCGCGAGCGCGGCGGGCGCCTCGTCGAGCCATGCAGCGACGAGCTCGAGCCAACGTGCGCGATGCGCGGCGTCAGCGGCGTCTTGCGCGGCCGTTAACGCTTCGGCGAGCGTAAAGAACGGATGCTCGGGCGGCGACTGCTTGACCTTGGTCGCCTTTGTGAGCGCTTCCTGCGTGAGCTTCAATGCGCGCGGCGGCGCGGCATGGCAATCGCCTTCGTCGAAATACGAAGACCACGCTTCGATCGCGGCGCTCACCGCGTCCGGTTTGTGCGTGGTCTGCTTGAGCACCGCTTGCGCCGCGTCGAGTAGCGTGACGATCGCGTCGCGCTCCGCTTGCCAAAGCGCTCGGGCTTCGTCGAAACGTTCCGCCGCGCGTGCAGCATGGTTCGCAGCGGAGTCGGCATCCGGCCCGCCCCAGCGCAACAGCGCGAGCGGCTTCTTCAAACGGCGCGCCAGCTGCTCGTCGAGCGTGGCCGGCCCCGCCCGCTTCGCGACGAGCCACGACGCAAACGCGGGATGGGCAGCCGCCGTCGGCTCGACACGCTCGCGCCAGAAATCGGCGGCCAGCTCGAAGCGCAGCGACGCGTCGTCGGTCTCCATCTCGAACGCAAACGGCATCGCGGCCGCGAACGGCGCCTCTTGCAACGCACGCTGGCAAAACGCGTGGATCGTGTGAATCGCCGCCTGATCGAACGTGCGAAGCGCCCGCCGTACGCGCTTTTGCGCCGCCTCCGGCTCGATGCCGCCGCCGGCCGCGAGCGTCGTTTCGAACAAGCGCGCGACGAACGGATCGCCGCCGTCGTCATCCGTTTCGATCGCACGCTCGAGCTCGGCTAGCCGGCCGCGAATCCGCTCGTGCAGTTCGGCGGTCGCGGCCTTCGTGAACGTGACGACGAGGATCTGGTCCGCGTTGAAATTTTTCTCGAGCAGCAAGCGCACATAGAGCGCGCAGATGTTCCAAGTCTTGCCTGTGCCCGCCGACGCCTCGATCTGATTTACGCCATCGAGCTCGCATGCGAAGACGTCGAGCTCATGCGTGGGCAGCGAGGATGACGTAAAGCGGATGTCGCTCATGATCCGCTCCTCAAATGCTGGATCAGCGGATCGAACACGAGGTGCGCGAGCGTGGGAAACGGCTCGTCGAGCGACAGGTTCGCGCCACGCCACGCGACGCGTAGCGCCGGGTCGTCCGATTCGCCGCGCACACGGTCGTTGATCCACGCGCTGAGCGCGGCGGAATCGCTATCGCTGACTTTGGCCCAGGCGCTTTTCGGGAAAAAGCGCAATGGCAGCGAGCGGCCCGCAATGAAGAGCGCGGCGAGCGGCGCGAGCTGGTCGAGCGGAGCCGCGACCGGCGTCAGCTCGAAGCTCTCCTTGCCGCCGTGCCAAACGGTGCGGCGCGGCCCGTCCGGACGCACCGCGCAATAGACCAAGTGGGCGAGCCACGCCGACAGGTAGTCGCGCGCGGTCGCGTTTGCATAGCGAAAGATCACTTGTCCGGTTTCGGTAAGAAGGTTCAGCGTACCGTGCATGGCGAGCGGCGTGCGCGTCGCTTCGATGCCTTCGCGCAGTGTCGCGCCGTGCATGCCGAACAATTCGACGCCGCCCGTGTCGGGCCAGCGCGGCGTGAGATCGAGGACGAACGGCAGACGCTCGATGCCTGACGCGAGTTCGCTGCGCACGTTGTCGGCGAGCCTTCTCAGCGCGCTCAGCTCGCGGTTGCGCCAGACCTCACCGGTCGCGCCGCCCGGCAGCTCCGGGCTTGCTTCGGCCACCCGCTGCACGCGCGCCGCCACGGCGTCGCCGTCGGCTTCGAGCAGCGCCGGCAGCAAGCGCTCGGCGAGCGCATCGCGCCCGGCATAGTCGAGCTCGAACGGCTCCGTATCGATCAGCTCGCCCTGCGCATCGGCGAGCACGATGCCCAGCCTGTCGCGCAGAAGCGCCCGCGCCGGATGCCGCCAGAAGCGCTCGAACTCGTCGAATGCAATCGATTCGGCCGCTTCGAGCGGGAGTGGATCGGCGAAGAATGGAAGCGCCGGGACACGCTCGCCGCTCGCGATGCGCTCAGCCAGCACGGCGCGCTCGGCGTCGTACGTGAAGAGCCCGCTCTTGCCTTCGACGCTGTTGCCCTCGAAATACTCGGCCGCAAACGGCTGCAGCGGATGATCGACGATGAACGCGCGCCGCGCCTCGTCGACTTGTGCGGGCGCTGCGTCCGGCCCCGCCGAGACCTGCGCGAGATGGTCGAGCAATTCATCGACGAGCGCGGCAGGCGGCAACGCCGCATTGTCGCGAATGCTGCGACCCGTGTAGGCGATGAACAGCCGGTCGCGCGCGGCGAGCAGCAAGTCGAGAAACAGATTGCGCTCGTCGTCGCGCCGCTGCCGGTCGCCGAGCTTGCCGAACGCCGCCATCAGATCGAATTCATCGGCGCGCGCGAGGCTCGGCAGCACGCCGTCGTCCATCCCGATCAGACACACGGCGCGGTACGGCAAGCCACGCAGGCTCGTGAGCGAAGAGAACGTGACGCCACCCCACGGCACGCCGCCGCGCGCCGGGTCGTCGAGCGCCTCGGTGAGCGCCGCGCGCACGACGGCCGCGGGTAGCGCGACCTCCGGTGCGCCCTCGCGCATCACGTCGACGAGCGCGTTGATCGCGTCGCGCACGTCGGCGAGCGAATCGGCGAACGCGATGCCGGGATCGAAGAAGCGCGCGAGCGCATCGAGCAGCAATTCGCTCCAGGCTTGCGGCGGCAGGGTTTGCGACGTGCGGCGCGCAAAGCCGTCGAGATCGTCGACGAAGCGCGCGAGCCGCCCGAGCAGCTCGCCCTCGGAGCCGCTCGCGCCGTCGACCGGCAGCCACGCATCGACCGGCTCGCCGCCTTCGGGCATCGCGTAGCCGAGAAAGAGCCGCGTGAGCGCATCGGAGAACGTATGGCGCGCGACGGGCACCGCTTCGTCCGCGGGCACCGTTGGGGCCAAGCCGCGCCGCGCGCCCGCTGCAGCGAGCCATTCCTGCGCGGTTTCGAGCGCGGCGGCATCGATGCCGTAGCGCGCCGCCACCGCGTCGACGCGCAGCCATTCGACAAGCTCCGGCGCACCGACGCTGCGCTCGGCAAGCGCGAGCCAGTCGAGCAGTACGCGCGCGATCGGATTCGCCTGCGAGGGCGGCAAGCCGGTGATGCGATAGGGGATCCGAGCGTCGGCCATCCGGCGCCCATCGGTCGCGGCACCGCCCGCGGTCGTCCCGAACACCGCGTCGATCAACGGCCCGGCCGCCGCGAGATCGGGGCACGCGACGAGCACATCGGACGGCGCGAGATCGTCGAACTCGTTGAACCAGGCGAGCAAGCGGTCATGCAGCACTTCGAGCTGGCGCGACAGGCTGTGGCAGACGTGAACTTCGATCCCGCGCTCGCCGGGCATTTCGCCATCGGCCGCTTCCGCGTCGATTTCCGGCTCGAGGTCAAGAATCGCGTTCTGCACTTTCGCAAGCCACGTCGGCGCGGGGTTTTCGGCGTAGCGCGTGGCCTCGGCCGACGCCGCGCTCTCGGTCAGTTCATGCAGCATGTGCAACTGCGCCTGGGTCTGCCGTCCCCACTCCGCAAGCAAAGGGTGGCCGACTTCCTGATAGTCGAGTTGGCCGGCCGCATCGAGTGCCTCGATGCGCCCTTCGCTCACGATATCGAACCAGAACTGGCGGCACGGGTTCATTGCGTAAAGACGTACGTCGATCCAGCGCGACAGCTCCCGCAACAGCGCGATATGAAGCGGCGGCATCGTGGGCAGCGCGAATACGCTGACGGACTCCGGCCAGCGCGCGTGCATCACGGCGTCCAGGTCGAGCGAACGGGCCTCGGCGAGAAAGCGATACGCAGGCGGCGTGGCCGCGGCAAGCGAGCGGGCATCCGCGCCGCCGCCCAGCTCGGCGAGCAGCGCGCGCCACAAGGCCGCCTGCCAGCGCTCGTCCTCGCGCGCGGCGGCGCTCGCCCCACGCAGGTTCGGCCCGCGGCTCTCGGCACCGCTCAACGCATCGCCGCCTCCCGCGAAGATCGATCCGCCCTGCTGCCAATGCGTGAGCCACTCGGGCCGGTAGGTCAGATAGTGATCGAGCACGGTCGCGACGCGGCGCGCAAGCTCGTAGCGCATCGGCGCGTCGGCGGCGGCGAGATAGGTCGAAAGACGCGGCGACGCATGCCATTCGGCCTCGGCATGGTCGTCGCCGAGCAGGCGATAGCAGCGCCAGACGAGCCGGTCGGGCGCAAGCGGCGAATGCGCGGGCACCGGAATCACGCCGCCGATCTGCGCCCACAGCCATTGGGCCAGATAGCTGAAGTTCACGTTCGAGCACACGCCCTGGCGCCTGGCGATATCGAGCTCGAGCCGCCGCTGCACCGCCGCGCTCGGCACGATGATCTGCTGGGCGATCCAGGGATCGGACGGCGCCGCCGACAAGTCGTCGAGCAGCGCGTCAACCAGAGTTTCGTAACGGTTCGAGTAGAAAAGCTGGAGCATGGGGCCTTTGCAAAAGCGTGCGGCGCGTGAAGATCAGCGTGAAAGACACCTTTGCGCAGCCACGCACGCCGAACGAAAGCGCCAGCATAGCAAAGGGTGCAAGCCCGAAAAACTAGGCCGTCCGGCCGAGTCTTTGCGACAGCAAAATACGTTAGACTCGACGCCAGTCCGGGATGTGGCCCCGATGGCCCGCCCGTCCGCTTTACCGCCCCCGTTGTCTGCCAGCCCAATCGATGCGCTATTCGGTCGAAATCAAAAAGTTCCTCTATAGCCAGTACTTCTTTGGCGGGCTGCGCATCGCCGTTGGCGTCTCGCTGCCGGCCGTCCTGTGCCTGATCGTCTTCAAGAATCAGGAGCTCGGCTTCACGATCGCCACCGGCGCGCTCGGCGCGTGCGTCGTCGACATGCCCGGTCCGCTCAAGTACAAGCACAACGAAATGCTCGCGTGCAGCGTGATCGGCTTTCTGTCCGCGCTCGCCACCGGCCTTGCCACGTTCAACGTGCTTGCGCTGTGGGCCACCGTCGTGCCGTTGACGTTCGTGCTGTCGCTCATTGTCGTGTACGGCAACCGCTGGCCGCAGATCAGCTTCGCCACGCTGTTCATGATGGTCGTGACGCTCGAAGAGCACTTCACGCCGATGCAGGCGCTCGTCAACGCGGGGTGGATGCTCGCGGGCGGCCTCTGGTACACGTACTGGGCGACGCTCGTATCGCGCTGGATGGCCTATCGGATCGAGAAGCAGGCGCTCGCCGAAGGCCTTTTTGCCTGCGCGAACTATCTGCTCGCGCGCGCCGATTTCTACGAGCTCGAATCCGATCTCGACGAGTGCTACCGTAACCTCGTCGCCAAGCAGATTGCCGCAGTCGAAATGCAGGACGCCGCGCGCGACATCGTGCTGCGCAACCTGCCGAAGTTGAGGAGCGGCAAGCTCGACCCGCGCCGCACGATGCTCTTCAATCTGTTCATCAATTCGGTCGACCTGCACGATCTCTTCGTCGGCGCCCACCCCGACTACCCGCTCGTGCGCAAGACGTTCGGCAGCTCGGACCTGATGATTTTCTATCGCGATCTGATCCGCAAAGCGGCGCGCGACCTCGAGGAGATCGGGCTCGCCGTGCTGCAAAACCGGCCGCCGCAGTCGCACGCCAGCATGAAGGCCGAGCTGCGCGCGATCGAATACGAGCTCGAGCTGATGCGCAAGCGCGATTTACCGAAGAAAAATCCGGAAGCCTATGCAACGGTGTCGGCCACGTTCCGGCGCATCTGGAGCGCCACGCGCCAGATCGACAAGATCAAGAAGAGCCTCACGAGCGAAGAGCCGCCGACGCACACCGAGATGCGTATCGACCAGACGCTCTCGCGCTTCATCTCGAGCCGCCGCGTGCCGTTCAGGCAGATCTTCTCGAATCTCACGATGGCCTCGCCGAGTTTCCGGCACGCGCTGCGCGTGACGATCGCGGTGGCCGTCGGCTTCTGGCTCGGGCGTCTCCTGCCGCTTACGAACGCGTACTGGATCGTGATGACGAGCGTCATCATCTTGAAGCCCGGCTACTCGCTCACCAAGCAGCGCAACACGCAGCGTATCGTCGGCACGGCGATCGGCTGCGCGGCGAGTATCGCGCTGATGCTGCTCGTGAAGGATCCGTGGATTCTGCTCGTCATCATGTTCGCGTCGATGGTGATGAGCTACAGCCTCCTGCTCTTCAACTATGCGGCGAGCGTGGTGTTCACGTCGTCGTATGTGCTCTTGATGTTCCATCTGCTCGCGCCGGGCAGCATGCGTATCATCGGCGAACGCGCGATCGATACCTTCATCGGCTGCATGATCGCGATCGCCGCAAGCCGCCTGTTCCCGTATTGGGAATACCGGCTGATGGGCAAGCTCATCAAAGACATGGTTTCGGCCACGCGTCAGTATCTCGAGGCGAGCTGGTGGATGGGCGGCAAGCCGGTCGCCGCCGCGGTGCCTGCGGAAGCGGTTGCGACGGATGCCGTCGCCATCGGATCCGGCGCCCGCGTCCATTCCGTCGAGGTTGCGGCAAGTCCCCTCGCCTTGCCGGCGGGCAGTGCGCTGGCAACCGCGGCTGCGAGCGCATCGGCGTCAGCCACCGCGAGATCACCCGCCCCGAGATCACCCGCCGCGGGAGGGCCCGCTCCGGGATCACCCGCCGCATCGAAGTCCACGCCGGCCAACGCCGCACATGAACGCGAATTCCGCTACCGCCTCGCGCGCAAGCACATGCACGTCGCCTTCGCCAATCTCGGGCAGGCGTTTCAGCGCATGATGATCGAACCGAAAGCGCACCAGCACTTCGTCGCCGAAATCAACGACCTGCTCGTGCAAAGCCATGTGCTCGCCTCGCAGATCACGGCGGCAGCCCCGCTCCTGCGCAACACCGTGCAGCACGAGGGCGGCGGATTTCAGGCGCTGCAGCGAGCGTTATCGGCCGTTCGCGAGAATCTGTCGCGGGCGCTTGCCGGCGAGCCGCCAGCCGATCAGGCGGAAATCACGAAGCAGCTCACGCGCGAACTGGACTTGATGGCCGTGGAAGCCGAAAAATCCGACGCGTTCCCGCCGGAACTCACGCACGACGTGAAGCTGCTCGCGCACCAGTGCAAGCAGATGCTGGCGGCGTCGTTTCTGATCCGCAAGGATGCGGGCGTGATCCGGTTGCCGCAGGAGTGAATGAGGCGCTCGGCGAAATCGAGCGCCCGCATGGCATGCGTTCGCTACTGCGACGCCCCGCTCGCCGAAGCCGCCGTCGCCGCGCTCGCGGCCACGGCCGCCGGTGTATCGCTGGCCGGTGCGTTTTCGCGGTCGTACTCGCGCTTCTGGGAAATGGCGTTATAGAGCAGCGTCGCGATCACGAACAGCACGACGACCACAATGAAAATGCCGATGCGAACGGTGGGATTCTTGTTGCTGCGCGGATCGCTCATGGTGCGGACTTTGCGAGTGCTTAAAACAGAAGGAAGCCGGCATTCTACGCGCATGCGGCTTGCTAAAGCCTTGCAGCAATGCGCATGCCGTGGCCTTCCGCTCGCGGCGCGTCGAGGTAAACCCGGCGATTTTCAGCAGCGAGCCGGCGCCGCGAAAATCAACGCTCGCGTCAACGCCCGTGATCCATCACCGGCCCGCGCACCGGCAGCGCGGTCGAATACTTGATCTGCTCCATCGCGAAGCTCGAACTGACGTCGAAGAGCGGCACCGCGCGAATCAGGAGCTTGTAGACGCGGTCGTAATCGTCGATATCCGACACCACGACGCGCAGCAGATAGTCCGTCTCGCCGCTCATCCGATACACCTCGACCACTTCCGGAATGTGCTGCACGGCCTGCGTGAAGTTCTGCGCCCATTCCTCGGTGTGCTGGTTCGTCCGCACTGCGACGAACACCGTTGTTCCGACCCCGAGCTTGCGCGGATCGCACAGCGCGACCTGCGCGCGGATCACGCCCGCCTCCTTGAGCCGCTGCACGCGCTTCCAGCAAGGCGTCTGAGACAGATTGACCTTCTGCGCCAACTCCGCCACCGGCATCGTCGCATCCTCCTGGAGCAATTCGAGGAGCTTTCTATCAATCAGGTCCATTCCCATTTGCGCGGCTCCCTAGAAGAATTTTCTACTTTTTAGTTTATGCGGGGAATTATATGAAAACTCTTTCTACGTGCAAACCGGTATAAATATGGCATCGAACAACACCAATTCCCGACGGAGCTCCCATGAACCTCGATGCCGAATTCAGCCCCTACGCCCGCGCTTCGAGCGCGTCCGGCAAGGATGCCGCCGTGCTGAACACGCCCATCGTGTTCGCCGAGCCGTGCCCCCTTGAAGAAACCGCCGAGCCGAATTTCGCCGCTCGCGTGAACCCCGCGCTCGCGCGCTTGTGCGAAGCGCTCGACGCCGCGTTCCGCGCCGCCGCGCATGCCGTCGAGCCGTCGCACAGCGCCGAATTCGCGCGCCGCGTGCGCGCAGCGCTTTCGCAGGCCGCGGCCGACGAAACCCTGCTCGCGCCGGCACAACGCGAAGGCTCAGCCGACTGCTATCGCCGGCATCTGCTCGCCGCCGATCCGCGCGGGCGCTATGCGCTCGTCGCGTTGGTCTGGCAACCCGGACAGGCGAGTCCCGTGCACGCTCACCATACCTGGTGCGGCTACGCGGTGATCGACGGAACGCTAACGGAAACGGTCTACGACTGGAACGAGGAGGCGGGCTGCGCGACCGAAGCGCGCACGCATCCGCGCGAGACCGGCGCGGTGTCTTACGTGCGCGCCGGGACGACGGGCATCCACAAGCTCGGCAACTGCAGCGCGGCGCCCGCCGTATCGCTGCATCTCTACGGCGTAGCCGGCACGCAGATCGCGACGCACGTCAACGATCTGGTGCGCGTCGAAGCCGGCGCACTGGTCTAAACCCCGATCGCCATTGCCGATCAAAGCTCGCGCCGTGGCGTCACGCCTTGCCGGATGTGCCCGTGGCGGAGATCTGCGGCGTCACTTGCGCAGTCTGATCAGTAGCGGGCGGCGCCGGGCGCGGTTCATGCGACAGGTCGTGCGATCCCGCCACGCCGTGCGGCCCCGCGGCGCTCTTCGCTGCGCCTGAGCTCACAGGCGAGCCTTCGCGCTCCGCCATATGCACCTCCATCTGCGGCACCGGAATGTCGATGCCGGCCTGATCCATCTTGCGCTTCACACGCAGATTGAACGCGCGCGCGACGCTCCACTGCTGCAGCGGCCGCGTCTTGATCTGTCCTTTGACGACCATCCAGTTCTGCTCGAAGCGATCGAGCCCCCACACCTCGACCGGCCCGAGCATCTCGCGGCGATGGCGGAAGTCCGCCATCAACTCGGCGCCGACTTCGCGAATCAGGCGCGTCACGTGCTCGACATCGGCCGAAAACGGCACGCGCACCTCGAACACCGCGTACGCGAAATCGCGCGACAGGTTCTTCACCATCTTGATCTGCGAAAACGGGATCGAGTGCACCGCGCCCTGCCCGTCGCGCAGGCGCACCGTACGGATCGTCAAGTGCTCGACGGTCCCTGCGTGGCCGCCGTCGAGATCGATCCAATCGCCGACCGAGATCGTGTCTTCGATGATGATGAAAAGGCCCGTGATCAGATCGGAGACGAGCGACTGCGCGCCGAAGCCGACCGCGAGGCCGATCACGCCGGCACCGGCCAAGAGCGGCGTCACGTTGATGCCGAGGTTCGCGGCGGTGACGATCGCGGCGATCGTGAGGATCGTCACGAGCACGGCGTTGCGCACGAGCGGCAGCATCGTGCGCGCGCGCGTGCCCGGCGAGCGCGCCTTGCTGCGCGGCCCGCTCGGATTGAGCGCTTCCAGTATCGCGGTATCGATCGCGATCCACACGAGCCACGCGATAAACACCGTCATCAAAATCGCTGTCACGGCATGCGCGATGCCGCGCGCGGTCACGCTGTCCTCGACGATCTGCGCGATCGAAAAGCCCCACAGCCGCGACGCGAACTCCAGGAACGCGAGCCAGATGAACAGCGTGATCAGCGTGCCGATAAAGCGCAGAAGACGCGTCACGTAGGCCGAGCGCCGCCGGCGGGCACGCGCTTCGTCCAGACGCGTCAAGCGCATCACGACCGCGCACAGGAAAAAGGCCAGCACCAGCAAGAGCGCCGTGACGACCGAAATCTGCAGCACGTTTTCGGAGCTGTCCATGCCCGCGAGCGTCGCGGCGACCGACGCGCCCGCGAGCAGCAGCATCGGCAGTTGCCAGAGCGATGCGAGCACGTCGAACGCTTCAGTCGCGGCCTTGCGGCGCACGCGCTTTTCGTAGCTGCGGTTGCGGATCAAGTGCGCGACAGGACGGCGGAACGCAAGCGCGAAGTAGCCGGTCAGGACGGCGGCCGCCATGTTCGCGGCTGTCGAGATCAGCGACGCGAGGTTGTTGCCGATCTGGCCCGCCACTTGATAGTTCACGGCGGCGTCGCCGAGCGCGCCGCAAATGCCGATCGCGAACAAGAGGCGCCGCGCGTGGCGTAGCAGCGCGTGCACGGCGATGCGCCGATGGCCGGAGCCGAACATCGAGAACATGATCAGGCAGATCGCCGAGAACACGGCGCCCGCGACAATCGCATAAGCGATCACCATCGCGAGCGTGCGGCCGAGCGAATCGGCAAGCGAATGCGAGATCGACAGCACGACGACGAACGCGAGCACCCAGGGGCTCACGCGGCGCAGCGCGAAGATGATCAGCTGGCTCGTCGACGGATTCGGCTGCAGCCCGGCGTCGATGCCGTAGCGCGCATGCAGCCGGCGCTGCAGATAGATCAGTGCGCCGGCGCACGCGCCCCAGGCGGCGAGCATCGCGCACAGATCCAGCAGCACGTGGCCCGGCGAATTGGCGCCCTGCCCGGTCGCGATCGCGTAGAGATCGAGGCCGGCGGCGCTTAGACGGCTCGCCCAGTAGCGCAGCGGCGTATCGCCGTGGCGCACTTGCGCCTCGATCGAGACAACCCCCGACGCGATCGCGCCCAGGAGACCCGGCGTCTGCTGCGCCGCTTGCGCACCCGACGCCGCCGCCGGCGCGAGATTGCGCGTGGCGTCGCGCAGCTTCTTCAGTTGCGCGACGAGCGCGGTGCGCTGACGGTCGTTGTCGAGCGTGGAGATGACGTTGTCGAGCGAGCGGGCGATCTCGGCCTGGCTCGCGGGCGACGGCGCCGATGCGGCCTCGGCGGCGGAAGCCGCTGAGGCCGGCGCAGGCGCCGACGCCGGATTCGACACGGCGTTGATAAAGCTCTGCAGCGACGGCGGCGCGACCACTGTCGCGGCCTGCGCGGGCGGCGCGCCGGCCGCACAGGCGAGCCAAGCGGCCACTGCAAGCCACGCGTATTGCGTGGAACGCCGCGTGGCGCGTCCACCGCCATCGCGCGACACATCAATCAGCGCCAGACACAACCGACGGAAAAGCGAGGGCAGGACCCACGCGAAGAAGAGAGTGGCGGTACTAACAACCAGCGGCACGGCGCGATACGCCCCGCCGCCGGCATTACGCCGCTCGCGGCTTGCTTTCATGGCATTCGGTCGCAGTACGGGACAGCGCAGTGTAGCCGCGCCGCCCTATCGAAGCCGTAACCGAATGTTAGCCAGGCGCTGCACTTTGGACGCCGCGCCTTGCTGCGCGCGGCCCCCGGTCCGCGCCCCATTAATACGCGACGGTCGCGATCTGGCGCACGAAACGGCCCTGCTCGATCTCGTCGACGAACGCGACCGCGTAATCTTCTGCGGAAATGGCGCTGTTGCCGCTCGCATCGGCGATGAGTGCGCCCGCGCCCGTGCGGAACTTACCGGTCTTCGTGCCCGGCCCGATCATCGCGGCCGGGGCGTAGAAGGTCCAGTCGAGATCGGTCACGGTGCGGTAGAACGCGAAGGCCTCACGGTGCGCGAGCGCGATGGTCTTGTACACGTCCGGAAAGCCCGCGCTGTCGACGAGCTGCTTGCCCGGCGCCACTTCGAGCGAACCCGCGCCGCCCACGACGACGAGCCGCTCGATGCCGGCCGCACGCGCGCCGGCGACGAGCGCCTTCGACGCGTCGACGATCTTCAAGGCATCGTCTTGCGGCGGCGCGTAGGCGCTCGCGACCACGTCCTGGCCGGCCAGCGCCGCAGCGATGCTCGCGGCATCGAACAGGTCGGCCTTGGCGGCCTTCACGTTAGCGAGGCCCTGCGCGCCGCGCGACGGGTCGCGCGACAGCGCGGTAACCTGATGGCCGCGCGCCGCCGCTTCCGCGGCGATGCGCGAACCGATCATGCCGGTGGCCCCGAAGAGCGCGATTTTCAAGGACTTTTGCATCATTGTTCTCCTGATTCCGAGATTTGTGTAACTGTATTAGTTACATATATAGCGAAAAAAACGGAGGCTCATGCCTCCTCCCATACCGCTGTTTCCGGTGCGGACCCGCACGGGCGCTGCGTCACCCCGCCTCGCCACGCCGCCGCTTGCGCTCCTGCTGACGCTCGGCGCGCACGACATCGGCAGTCACATCGGCCAGTGTACGCGCAGCCAGCGACGCTTCCATCGCCTGCTGCGCATCGCCGACGATCCCGGTCAGCACACCCTGAATCTGCCTGCCGACCATACACGCCGGATTCGGCTGCTCGCGATGCAACGCGAACAACTGCGCTTCGTCGACCGCGCGATAGACCTCGAGCAGCGTGATGTCTTTCGGCTCGCGTGCGAGCAGCGCACCGCCGCCCGCACCCAATTGCGACGTCGTCAACCCAGCCTCGGCGAGCATCGACAACAGCCGCCGAATCAGCGCCGGATTCGTATTGACGCTGCCCGCGATGATTTCCGACGACAACGGCACGCCGTCTTGCAGCGACAGCAGCGCAAGGACGTGGATCGCAAATGCAAACCGGCTGCTCGTATTCACCGCAAGTCCGCCCGACGACAATGTGTAACCATGATAATTACATTAATTGGATTTGCCAAGTTCGGATTCAGTCGCCGCCGGACTTCGCGGCGCCGCCCGTGGCGTCCGAACCCGCCGCGCCGCCGGACGCATTGTTCTGGCTCGCCCAGTTTTGCAGCTTGCGGCCCGCGGCTTGGAGGCCGAAGCCCGCCGTCGAGGCGGCCTGCCCGAGCATGGCGTTGGCCGCGCTCGCCGCGCCCTGCAGTTGCGCCTGCGTCGCGGCCGACACGCCGCTCGCGCTCAGCTTGATCGACGGCGCCGAGGCTCCCGCATCGACATGCGCCTGCGCCGTCTGACGCGCCGAATCGACCTGCTGGCCGACGAAGCTCGCGGCCTGATCGACGCGCTTCGCGGCCTGCTGCGCCGCTTGAACGGCCGCGTCGCCGAGCTTCGTGGCTTGCTCCTGCGCCGCTTGCTGAGCCGATTCGTCATGCTTCTGACACGCGGCAAGCGCGCTCAGCACGAACGCCGCCATTGCGGCGCGCGACAACCCGTTGAGATATTTCATGGTGACACTCGCATTCATCCCCCGTACCGAGAGGGCTTTGATTTTCTGAAGTGACGCAATGATACGCCGCGCACTTCGCTGCAAAGTCGCGATACCTTGCCGCAGCGTACCGTCTGCGCGCGTTTGCCTGCGCGTTTGCCTGACAGGCGTTGAAATAGACTGCTGCGCGCGCCGGTCTGTTCCGTTTTTTCTTGCGCGGCTAATCACTCAATGCACTCGTGCGCCCCGCGAGCGCAGCGATCACGACGACCAATTCCAATGGGTCCACCGGCTTCGCGATATGCGTCTGAAAACCCGCGAGCAGCGCGCGCCGCCGGTCTTCGCTGCGCGCGAACGCGGTCAGCGCGGCGGCCGGCGTCGTGCGGCTTTGCCCGCTCCGCTCGCTCGCCGCCTGCTCCAGCGCGCGCAGCTTGCGGATGAACTCGTAGCCGTCCTCGCCCGGCATGCCGATATCGCTCACGACCACATCGGGCGGCGCGGCTTCGTAGGCGGCGAGCGCGTCGGCGGCATTGTCGAGCGCGGTGGTCGTGGCGCCGCGCTCCTGCAACAGGCGCTCGACGAGCTCGCGCGCATCGGGCTCGTCCTCGACGATCAGCACGTGCAGGCCGGCGAGCGCGGGCGGCGTCTCGAGCGACTGCGAGCGCGCGCCCGCGACGCGCACGGGCTCAATGTTCGCGGTCGGCAGGCGCACGACGAACGTCGCGCCGCGTCCTTCGCCGTCGCTCATCGCCTCGATGCGGCCGCAGTGCATCTCGACCAGTTGCTTCGCGATCGACAGACCGAGCCCGAGGCCGCCGTGCTGGCGCGTCGTGCCCGTATCCTCCTGGCGGAAGCGCTCGAACACGTGCGCGAGAAATTCGGGCTTGATACCCTGCCCGGTATCGCTGACCGTCAATTCCACTTCGCCTTCGACACCGCGCAGCAGCACCTCCACCTTGCCGCGCTTGCCCGTGAACTTGATCGCATTGCTCAACAGGTTCCAGACCACCTGCTGCAAGCGCGCCGGGTCGCCCTGCACCGGCCCCGCCGGCTCGAGGATCGGCGTGATGCGGATCTCCTTCGCATCGGCCGCGGGCTGCACCGAGCGGATCACGTACTCGACGATGTCGCCGAGATCGAGCCGTTCGAGATCGAGCCGCAGCTTGCCCGCCATGACGCGCGAGAGGTCGAGCAGATCGTCGACCATCTGCGCCTGCGCGCGCGCATTGCGCTCGATCACTTCGAGCCCCTTCTTGACGCGCTCGGGTTCGCTCGCGTCGCGCATCAGGATCTGCGTCCAGCCGACGATCGCATTGAGCGGCGTGCGCAATTCGTGCGATAGCGTCGCGACGAATTCGTCCTTCACGCGCGAGGCGCGTTCCGCCTCGGTGCGCGCCGCGCGCTCCGACGCGAGCAGCTGCTCGCGCTCTTCGGCCAGCGTGCGAAAGTGCGCCTCGCGTTCGCTCAAGCGCTGCGCTTCGGCCAGCTCGCGCTGCACGCGCGTCTCGCGCAGCACGCGCTCGATCGCCTCGGGCAGATAGTCGAGATAGCCGTCGCTCTTCGGCACGATGTCGGCGACGCCCGAGCGCAGCGCTTCGATCACCCGCGCCTCGTCGGCGAAGCCGGTGCAGAGGATCGCCGGCAGCACGATGCCGGCCGCGCGCAGCGCGCGCAGGAAGTCGAGGCCGGTCTCGGCCGTGCCGAGCGTGTAGTCGACGACGATCACTTCCGGCAGCTCCAGCAGCAGCGCCGTGCGCGCGCTGTCCGTGCTCGCCGCCGTCGAAACGCGGTAGCCGACGCGCGTGAGCGCGCGCGTCGCGAGCCGCAACAGGCCCTCGTCGTCGTCGACGAAGAGAACGTGGGCGGTCATCGACCGCCCGTCGGCAGCTTGACGACTTGCAGGAAGAAGCCCAGCCGGCGCACCGCCTCGATGAACGCCTCGCTCTCGACGGGCTTCGTCACGTAGACGTTGCAGCCGAGCTCGTAGCAGCGCTCGATTTCGCGCGGATCGTCGGTGGTCGTCAGCATGATCACCGGCAGCGACGCCGTGCGCGGGTCGGTCTTCAGGCGCCGCAGCACTTCGAGCCCGTCGATGCGCGGCATCTTCAGATCGAGCAGGATCACGGGCGCGCTGAGCGCATCGTGCTCGAAGCGCGCATCGTCGCCGAAGAAGTAGTCGATGGCCTCCTGGCCGTCGGTGAGCCGGATGAAGCCGTTGGTCAGCCCCGCGCGGCGCAGGTTGCGCTGAATCAGCGTGGCGTGGCCGTCGTCGTCTTCGATCAGGATGATGCTGACCGATTGGCCGGAGCTCTCGTGCTGTGTCATGTCCTTCCTCATGCGGCGACCGGTGCGGCCGCCTCGGGTAGCGAAACGTAAAACGTGGTGCCGGCGCCTTCGGTCGATTCGGCCCAGACGCGGCCGCCGTGGCGCTCGACCATGCGCCGTACGAGCGCGAGGCCGATCCCCTCGCCCGCCGCGACGTTGCCGTGCAGGCGCTGGAACGCGTTGAAAAGGCGCGGCAGCGCGCCTGCGGGAATCCCCAAGCCGTTGTCCTTCACGTAAAAAATGCGCAGCGAGCGCACCCCCGGCGGCGCCGGAATCGTGCCGATTTCGATGCGCCCCGCCCGCGCCGGGCTCAGGTAGTTGACCGCGTTGCCGATCAGGTTCGCGAACACCTGCTCGAGCGCGGTCGGGTCACCCCACACCGCAGGCAGATCGTGCACGACGATCTCCGCGCCCGCGCCGCGGATCGACGCCTGCATCGCCTCGACGACATGCTGCACGAGCACGCCGACATAGACCTCCTGGCGCCGGTACTCGACGCGGCCGACGCGCGAGAGCCGCAGCAGCGAATCGATGATGTGCGCGGCGCGCAGCACCGCGCTTTGCAAGAAGCGCAGCGCTTCGCCGATGTCTTCGTCGATCAGGCGCTCGACATGCTCGCGCTCGTGCTCCGCGAGCGCCGAGCTGCGCACGGCCTGGCGCAAGTCGTCGCAAGCATGCGTGAGCTCCTTCGAAAACCCTTGCAGGTTCACGAGCGGCGCGCGCAGATCGTGCGACACGCTGTAGATGAACATCTCGTTTTCCTGCGTCTGCTGCGAGAGCGTCTCGTTGATGTGCGCGAGCTCGTCGGCGCGGCGCGCGAGATCGCTCTGAAAGCGCGCCTGCAAACGCTCCGATTCGAGCAGACGCCGGCTCGTCTCGCGCAGCATCTCGTCGAGCTGCGTGATTTCGTCGTTGCCGGCGGGCACGGGACTCAACGGCTCGTTGTCGGCGAGCCGCCGCGCGTTGTCCGACAAGAGCGCGAGCCGCCCGCGCACGCCGCGCGTGAACACGAAGACGGCGCATGCCGTGACGATCAGCGAGCCCACCACGGCTGCGACCGTCATCATCTGCTGCTGCGCGTGCGCCGCCTCGGCATCCGAGGAGCGCTGCGCGTCGATGCGCAGCTCGGCGCCCTGGAATGCGGCGACCTGGGTACGGAAGCGGTCGACGACGTCGGTCGTCGCCTGATCGCGAAAGCGTTCGAGCACGTCGGCGCGGCGCCCGGTGGCGAGCAGATCCTGCGCGCGGTCCGACCACTGACGGTATTCCTGCGCGGTCTGGCGGATCTGCGCGGCGCGCTCGACTTGCAGCGGGTTATCGGCGACGAGCTCGACCAAGTGGTCGATATCGCGGTCGAGGTCGAGCCACAGCGAGATCGGCGTCGAATAATTGCGGTCGCCTTCGATGATCGCGCCCCGCACGCGCACCGACTCGACCAGCACCGGCTCGAGGATCGCGCTCGTCCGGCGCAGCACGTCCTTGCTGTGCAGCGCCCACGCCTCGGCCTGCTCGGCCTGAGTCTGCGCCTTGACGAGCCCGGCCAGGAGCGCCAATTCGAACACGGTCGGAATCGCGAGCAGCAGCAGCCCTTTTGTCGTCAGTCTCATGCGCGCGTGGAGTCGTTCTGGACGTCGGCCCGCGGTCCACGGGCGACGGAACATTATGTGGGCGTTTCGTGCGAATGACAAAGGATGCGCGCAGGAAACGGCCACAGCGCGACTCGATCGCAGCGCGATGAAATGAAAACGTAAGGAGCGCCGCCGCTCTCCAGGAGGGCGCTTCGAACCCAGGCGCGCTTCCCCGCGCGCCTGGCTCCGGTCAGGTCTTCAGCCGATACCCGGTCTTGAAGATCCACGCGACGATCGCCATGAACACCGCGAGGAACAGGGCCGTCATGGCGAGGCTCACGCCGACGTGCACGTCGGCGTTGCCGTAGAAGCTCCAGCGAAAGCCGCTGATCAGATAGACGACCGGATTGAACAATGCGACGGTCTGCCAGAACGGCGGCAGGATGTGGATCGAATAGAAGCTGCCGCCGAGAAACGTGAGCGGCGTAACGATCAGAAGCGGAATCACCTGCAGCTTTTCGAAGCCGTCCGCCCAAATGCCGATGATGAAGCCGAACAGGCTGAACGTGAGCGCCGTCAGCACGAGAAAGAGCAGCATCCACGCCGGGTGCTCGATGCGCAGCGGCACGAACAGCGCCGCGGTCGCCATGATGATGAGCCCGAGCACGATCGACTTGGTCGCCGCGGCGCCGACGAACGCGAGCACGAGTTCGAAATACGACACGGGCGCCGACAGCAGCTCGAAGATCGTCCCGGTGAACTTCGGAAAGTAGATGCCGAACGACGCGTTGGTAATGCTCTGCGTCAGCAGCGACAGCATCACGAGTCCGGGCACGATGAACGCGCCGTAGCTGATTCCGTCGATCTCGCGGATGCGCGAGCCGATCGCCGCGCCGAACACGATGAAATAAAGCGAAGTCGAAATAACCGGCGAGATGATGCTTTGCATCAGCGTGCGCCAGGTGCGCGCCATTTCGAAGAGGTAGATCGCGCGGATGGCGTAGGGGTTCATGCTTTTTCTCTAACCAGGTCGACGAAGATGTCCTCGAGCGAGCTTTGGCTCGTCTGCAAATCCTTGAAGCGGATCTGCGCGTCGTCGAGATCTTTCAAGAGCCCGATGATGCCCGCGCGCTCGCCGTGCGCATCGTCGTAGGTGTAGGTCAATTCGCTGCCGTCCTTCGACAGATCGAGCCGGTATCCCGACAGCATCTCCGGCACGCTCGCGAGCGCGCGTTCGAGCTGCAGCGTGAGCTGCTTCTTGCCGAGCTTCTTCAGGAGCTGCGCCTTTTCCTCGACCAGAATGATCTCGCCCTTGCTGATCACGCCGATGCGGTCGGCCATCTCCTCGGCCTCTTCGATGTAGTGCGTCGTGAGAATGATCGTCACGCCGCTTTCCTTGAGCGCGCGCACGAGCTCCCACATGTCGCGGCGCAGCTCGACGTCGACCCCGGCGGTCGGCTCGTCGAGAAAGAGGATCTCCGGCTCGTGCGAGAGCGCCTTCGCGATCATCACGCGCCGCTTCATGCCGCCCGAGAGCTCGATGATCTTGCTGTCCTTCTTGTCCCAGAGCGACAGCGCCTTCAGCACCTTCTCGATGTGCGCGGGATGGCTCGGCTTGCCGAACAGGCCCCGGCTGAACGACACCGTCGCCCAGACCGATTCGAACGCGTTGGTCGTGAGCTCCTGCGGCACGAGGCCGATCATCGCGCGCGCCTTGCGGTAGTCGCGGACGATGTCATGACCGGCGACGACGACGCGCCCTTCCGTGGCGTTGACGATGCCGCACACCGTGCCGATCAGCGTGGTCTTGCCAGCGCCGTTCGGACCGAGGAGCGCGAAGATTTCGCCGCGATGGATTTCCAGGTTCACACGTTTGAGCGCTTGAAAGCCCGACGCGTAGGTCTTGGAAAGATTGGAAATGGTGAGGATCGGTTGCATGGACGCGACGATAGCAGAAGCCGGCAAAAGTTGCCGGCAGGCACGCGTGCGTGCCGGCATGCAAACGGGCTGCCCGCGAACGAACTCATCGACCGCTGCGCGTACCTCATTTGCCGAATAGTTCAGACAATAACTCTGCCCCGAGAATGGCCTCGCCGGGTATCAGAAAGCGCAATCGCAAGCTCGACGCGGTTCGCGCCCGTCATCGAACCGGCTGGACCGCGCCTCCAATCAGGCAAATCAGGTCGTTCGCATGGCCAGGGGCGTGACATACCGCTGCCGGGCAAAGGCCGTGAACGATCCCATCATGGCTAGAGGGAAAAAATGGCTGTCTTCACCGTGTTTTTCTGTGGCACCGGGTCGAACAGTTTCGATTTCCGGCACAAGGACGATAAGCACAGCGGGCCCGACGTCAAGCCCGAGGATCGCATCCACTATCACTCCGGCGAACTCGTCTCGACGCTGGCGCGAAACGCCGGCGGGATGGAATTCGTCGACTGGATCATTGTCGACGGTCCGGGCAGCGGCAACCTTCAGGAAGACGACAAGTTCGTCAAGCCCGGCAACTACTCGAAAGGCAAGGGGACCCGTTGGGGTTCTGGTTGGGAAGAAAATGTCGGTCACGCGATGGCGATGATTCGCGGCGACGCCACCTGGAGCCGGAAAGAATTAACGGAGCTTGGCCGCCGCATCATTCAAGACTCGCACGAGTTGGAAGGACGGGAACCGCCTGAAGTGCCGGACGAACGTCTGGTCACGCAACAATCGCTTCAGATGCAGAAGATCAAGATCTTCCGCAAGGACAAACCCATCACCCAAATCAACGCGATCGGCTGGAGCCGCGGCGCGGTGACGACGCATATGTTCGCGCACGCGCTAGCCGAAGACCCGGATCTCAAGCACATTCCCGTGAATATCGTCGCGGTCGACCCGGTTACCGGGCCGCGGAATTCTCAGCTCAACCGGACGTCCATTCCGTCGAACGTCAAGCACTACGTCGCTTTTTACGCTCAAGACGAGCTGTCGGTCTTTTTTGAGCCCGTCGTGCCGAGCCTCGCGGACGGCGTCCAATCCGCTATTTATACGTTGCCGGGACGGCACGCGACGCTGGTGGGGAACGCCGGCAACTACATCGGCACGGCCAGCGACCCGGAAAGCGGCACGGACACGTTTTTCTCGCCCGCCCGGGTGGTGCGCATGCTGTCGGAGCACTATCTGACGAGCTGGGGCACCGCGTTGAAGCTCGGCGAGCCATATTCGGACACCGTCATGCTCGAGTGCTACGACAAGATGGTCGAGCAGGAAAAGGGCTACGTGGCGCTGCGAAACACGACTTACAAGACCAATCTGTGGAGAAGCGAGCGTCCCGTGACCGTTGGCCAAAGCTGGTTCAACACAAACTTCAGTTTGGTGCCGCAACTGAAGCCCGACGACTGGTTCATCAACTGGCATCACCGGAGCCTGTTCGAACAGCACTTTCCGCAACTCTACGCGCCGCTTTCGAGGCACGAATGGCCCAACTCTCCGGAGGCGCATGAGGCGGTGCGCCGAGTGGAAACCGTGGCGCCGTCCACGTGGAAGGCGCTGACGGACCTGCTCGACCCCGAGGGCATCCATGCCCAAAAAGTCTAACTAGCCGCCATCCACCCCGCGGCTCCGGCGACCAGATACGCATCGACCCCAGTGCGCTGGCGCGCCGGAGCCCATTGCCAAAGAACACCCTGCTTGCAGCGCCGGGCATTTCAATCCGCCCACTCCCGGCTATTGCCAATTCCGCGTAAAACCAGGGCGCTTTTGGCGCTCCCGAATTGAAAGACGGCCTTAAAAAAATCACGCGCCTTTCAATTCCCGATTTCGCCGCTCGCAATGAGCCGCGCAACTCAAAGATGCACGCCGCCGGAATCTATACAATCGGTATATCCATTCATCATATGAATGGATATACCCAGAGTATGATGCGTCGTCCTTGATCACCTGAGCCTTGTCGCCGGACGCTGCGCGCCCGCCAAGCCGGCGGCGCACGTGCCGTGCAGCCGATTGCGAGCCGAATGCATTACGGAAGTCTTAAGCGCATCCTCTTTTGCAATTCAATTGCAAGCGAGCAGATGTCTGGCCGCCAATGAGACTGGAATAAGGATTTAAAGGCGACCGCCACTCCCGCGACAAAAGGGGATGTCCCTTTCATTTGTCACGCGGGAGTCCCATCTTGAAGCTGACCCAGCGGGAAAATGTCGTCCTCGGCCTGATTGCGGAAGGTTTCACCGATCGTGAAATTGCCGAGCAGCTTTCATTTTCCATTTCAACCGCTCGCAAGCACCGCGAGAACGTGCTTGGCAAATTCCAGTTCCGCAAATCCTCGCAACTGGTCATACAGTATTTCATCCTCAACGCCGAGGCGCTCAAAAAAACGATTCCGGGCACCTTGCCGACCCTTGCTCGCTTCGCGAACGTGAAGTTCTGAAACTGCTCGCCACCGGCCTGAGCGACAAACAGATCGCCCGCGAGCTCGGGATCAGCGACATGACGGCACGCAAGCACCGCTCGAATCTCCTCAGAAAAACCGCCTCCCCCAACGTCTGCGCCCTGCTCTACCGGGCGGCCCTGTCGGGCTGGCTCGGCGACATGCTGCCCGGCCCGCCTCCCGATTCGCGATGACGCCGCGCCCATACCGCATTCGCCGAATGGAAGCGGCCCCTGGCCGCTCTCAGAATCGACCTGCCGATTGATCAGAGGAATCCCTCGATGGACGCCTCGCCTTCAGCCGGCACGCGACCGGCGCACCTGCTGCGCACGAATCGACCTTCGCGCCGGCTCATTCCGCTTATATCAAGGACCAGGCAATGACTTACGTACATCAACATCATGTTATGCACGGCGTGCCGCACATTATCGCGGGACACGTTCCGGTAGCCGCGCAAGCCATCGCGCCGCAAGCCGCGCTCGCACCCCAAGGCGTGTTCGGCGACATCCTCGGCGCAGTCGCGCCGACGATCGGCTCCGTGGTCGGCGGCCTTGGCGGCCTGCTGCCGTTCTCGGCGCAGCCGCAAGCCGTCGTGCCGCAAGCCGCGCTCGCGCCCCAAGGCGTGTTCGGCGACATCCTCGGCGCGGTCGCGCCGACGATCGGCACGGTGGTCGGCGGGCTCGGCGGCCTGTTGCCGTTCTCGGCGCAGCCGCAAGCCGTCGCGCCACAAGCCGTGCTGGCGCCCCAAGGCGTGCTCGGCAACCTCCTCGGCGGCCTGCTGCCGTTCTCGGCGCAGCCGCAGGCCGTCGCGCCGCAAGCCGTGCTGGCGCCCCAAGGCGTGCTCGGCGACATCCTCGGCGCGGTCGCGCCGACGATCGGCACCGTGGTCGGCGGCCTTGGCGGCCTGTTGCCGTTCTCCGCGCAGCCGCAGTATGTCGTGCCGCAAGCCGTCGCGCCGCAAGCCATGCTGGCGCCCCAGGGCGTGTTCAGCAACATCGTGAAGGCGGTCGCGCCGAGCGTCGGCCAAGCGGTCGGCGGCGCGCTCGGCAACGCCGCAATCGGCCAGCAGATCGGCAACGTCGCGGGTCACTTTGCGAACCTGCTGCCGTTCTCGGCCCAGCCGCAGTATGTCGCGCCGCAAGCCGTGCTCGCGCCCCAGGGCGTGTTCGGCGGCATCGTGAACTCGCTCGCGCCGACCATCGGGCAAGCCGTCGGCGGCCTGCTCGGCAACGCCGGCGCCGGTCAGCAAATCGGCTCGGTCGCCGGCCAAATCGCGAACCTGCTGCCGTTCTCGGCCCAGCCGCAGTATGTCGCGCCGCAAGCTGCGCTCGCCCCCCAGGGCGTGTTCGGCGGCATCGCGAACGTGCTGCCGTTCTCCGCTCAGCCGCAATACGTCGCGCCGCAGGCCGTCCTTGCGCCCCAGGGCGTATTCGGCGACTTCGTGAAGGCAGTCGCGCCGAGCGTTGGCCAGGCGGTCGGCGGTGCGCTCGGCAACGCCGCAATCGGCCAGCAGATCGGCAATGTCGCGAGTCACTTCGCGGGCTTCCTGCCGCTCTCGGTGCAACCGGTGCCGGCGACGCTGCACTGACGCCGCCGCGTCGGGCAGCACGCGCTGCCGCGCTGCTCGAGCGCGGCAGCGACTTCGCAAGCGCGAACGCCACACGCTCGCCCGCCGCACGCTTCGCGCGGCGGGCGAGCCCACCCGATTCATCGACGCGTCGTCGTTGCCGCGACGCGATGGAGACTGAAATGGACAAGGACAAGAAACCGACTCCCCCGAAGGCCGCGCCCGCGTCCGCCGATGCCGCCGCGCCCGCGGCGAACGGCGCGCTGCCCTCGCCCGCCGCCGACGCGGTACCCGTCGCGAACGGCAAGCGCCAGTACCTGGTCGCGCCGCGGCGCGGCCTGCTCGCGAAACAGGCCGCCGTCACGCCGATGTCGGCGGGCGACATGAACAACGCCATCGGCAGGCTGCCCGGCGTCGAGGTCGTCAAAGTCATCAGCAGCAACAAGAACGCGCAGATGATGTCCGCGCGGCCCGACGAGGCCACGGACACCTACGTCGTGAAGATCGACCCCGCGCACGCCCAGGTGCTGCAGGCCACCGCGCCGCCCGAAATGATCATCGAAGAGGATCATCCGCTCGGCTATGGAAAGAAGCCCGACGGCGACGCCGGCGCGCAGCTGCGTCCGCAATCGGCCTTCGGCACGGCGGTGAGCCGGCCGGTGACGATCCGCGTGCTGGGCGAGAACGGCCAGCCCGAGCCGAACGTGCCCGTCACGCTCGCCGGCGACGGCTTCCCCGCGAACGGCGTCACGGACGCCAACGGCGAAGTCACGCTGACCGTCCTGCAAATGGAGCCGGGCCCGGTTCAATCGCTGGCGGTGCGCCCGCACCACACGTACTGGAACAGCTATCTCGTCACGCCGACGCTCTCGAGCGAGCAGGTGAACGTGGTGCGGCTCGTGCCGTTGTCGCAGCCGAACCCCAACGTGCCGCCGCTCGTGCCGCTCGGCTGGGGCCAGCGCCTGATGGGTCTCGACGAGGCGGGCGGCGCGGCGACCGGCCGCGGCGTGCGCGTCGCGATCGTCGACTCGGGCGCGGACGCCGCGCATCCGCTCCTGTCCCATATCCTGCGCGGCGCCGACATGACCAACGAGCAGGACCCGGAGACCTGGAAAAACGATGTGATCGGCCACGGCTCGCATTGCGCCGGCGTGATCGGCGCACGCGTCGGCACTCAGGCGGAGAAGGAGCAAATGGCGATGCGCGGGTTCGTCCCCGACGCGGAGATCCACGTGCTGAAGATCTTTCCGGGCGGCCAGTTCAGCACGCTGCTCCAGGCGCTCGACTATTGCATCGACCACGACATCGACGTCGTGAACCTGAGCCTGGGCGCGCCGCAAGCGTCGCTCGCCGTCGAGCAGAAGCTGATGGAGGCCGTGCAAAGCGGCGTCGCGTGCATCGTTGCGGCCGGCAATTCGGGTGGCCCCGTGCAGTACCCGGCGGCGTCCCCGTATGTGCTCGCGGTGTCGGCGCTCGGCTTGCAGCGCGAGCTGCCGGCGAGCGCATGGGAGCAGACGCAGATCGTCGCGCAGGCCACGACCGCCGATGGCCTGTTCTCTCCGGCGTTCTCGTGTCACGGCCCGCAGATCGGCGTGTGCGGTCCCGGTGTCGGCATCGTGTCGACCGTGCCGGGCTCGGCGTTCAATCCGGAGTCCGGAACGTCGATGGCGGCGCCGCATATCACCGGTCTTGCGGCGCTGCTGCTGAGCGATCCGCAGCTCGCCCGCTATCTCGGGCCGCGCGGACCGCAGCGCGTCTCGGCGCTGTTCCAGCTGATCCGGATGATCTGCTCGCCGATCGCGACGAACGACGCGGCGAATCGCTTCGGCGCGGGCCTGCCGCGGCTGCAGAACCTGCGGCAATTGATGCCGCAGGCGTACCGCTGAACGAGGCGCGCTCCACCAAGACCGATCGCCGCGCGCCGGCCGATGACACCGGCCGGCGCGCGGCGGCAAACGATAAGAGGAGATTCCCATGTCGACGCTATCGCAAATCCGCCGCATCGTCGTGTTCGCGGGGCTGTCCTTGTGCTGCGCCGCTTCACACGCGCAGAACTGGACGCTTTCGCTGTCGTGGAAGCTCGGCTCGTGCTCCGGGAGCGACGGCGCCGCGGTGTGCAACACGGGCCCGAACGCGGCCGCGAAGAACGATGCCGCGCCCGCCTCCGCGCGGCTCACGGCGCTGAGCTTGCGCGCGGCAAAGGTCGATTGCGCAACCGGCACGCTCGCCGCCGATGCGCTGCCGGAGAACATCGCCGCGACCATTCCGGCCACGGCCGCCGATTCCTACCAGCAGCAATGGAACCGCTACGGAAGCTGCACCGGCTATACGCCGGCCGGCTATTTCGCGCAGCTGTCGGCGATGACGCGTGCGGTCGCTCGAACCCATCTCGGCCAGTTCCTCGACGAGCACGACGGCAAGCGGGTGCGGCTCGACGAGCTGAAGGACGCGCAGTTGCACGACTTCTTCCTCGGCTCGGACAAGGCCGTGCAGTTCTACTGCACGCCCGAAGGCCGGCTCGCCGAAGTGCGCTACGTGCTGCGCGACTGGTCCGAGATGTTCGTCCATCGCGACAAGGGCGGCATGCTCGTGCCCGCGTCCGCGCCCGGCGGCAATTGCGGCGACGAAGTGCGCCTGTAGATCCCGTAACCGGAACCCGCATCGAGGTGACCCGAAATGTGCGCGCTTCGCGTTTGGCCGCCGAACCCGCTGTCCGCCCCGCTCGCGGGGCCAGCCGACAAGGCGGCAGCAAGCCGGTCCGGCGTGTCCGGCGCCGCTCTGAGAAACGGGCTGATCGAGCAGATGCAAAGGGAATGCGAGGCGATGGCGCGCTATGCGCTTCAGCACGGCATCGCGGTCGCGCCCGAGCTGATCGCGCAGCTTTCGGCGCTGATCGGCGCGGACCCGGGCGCGGCTCCGCTGGCTGCGATCGACGCCGCGGCAGACGGCTCGCCGCGCGAACCGGAACGCGGCGCTCGCAGCGCGTCCTACTCGCTCGCCGCGATTCACCGCCGGCTCGCGGTCGCGATCGCGCCGGCCACGCCGCAGGCCGTCACGCTGCTCGACGTCGAGCGGCGCGACGCCCATCGCTTCGCATGGCTCGGACCCGTGCCGTTGATCCGCGCGCTGACCGTCGCCGCCGTGTCGTTCCTGATCGCCGTGATCGCGACTTCGCTGTCGTCCGAGGTCTCGTCGACGAACATCGACCAGGGATTTCTCGACTCCCACGGCACGCAGCTGCTGTGGAACGCGCTGTTTCTGCTCTTTTGCGCCGGGCTCGGCGCCTCGTTCGCGACGCTGTTCCAAGCGCATCGCTACGTGGCGAACTCGACCTATGACCCGAAGTACGACGCGTCGTACGGCGCGCGCTTGATCCTCGGCGTCATCGCCGGGCTGATCCTCGTCGAGATGCTGCCGACGCACTTGTTCGACGCCGGCAGCATGCGCAGCTTCGGCAAGCCGGCGCTCGCCATGCTCGGCGGGTTTTCGGCCACCGCCGTGCATCGGCTGCTGCATCGGCTCGTCGAGACGCTCGAGACGCTCGTGCGCGGAGACCCCGCCGTCGCGGCGCAAGCGACGTTCGAGGCGCGCCGCGCGCAAGCCGCGACCGAGCGCGTCCAGTGGCAGAGCGAGTTTGCCGCGGATCTGCTGCGCCTTCAGCAATCGCTCGAAACCGGCATGTCGGCCGACGCCGTCAGAGAGCGGCTCGCGGAATTCACGCGCGCGATGCTGTCGTCCGACGCGCCGCGCGCGATGCCGAACGCCGCCGCCGACAGCGGCATCAAGGAATAGCGATGCTCTTTCTCTATAACTGGCCGTCGTGGCTGATGGGGCTGTTCGTCGTCGGCGTGACGCTCGCGGCCGCGCTCGGCGGCTACGCGCTCTTTCGCCGTTTCGCTCCGGTGCGCCTGCAGCCGGAGCAGCGGTCGATGGCGATCGCGATGGTGTCGGTGATCACCACGATCAATTCGCTGCTCGTCGCGTTTTCCGCGATCAGCGTCTGGGACGCGTACAACGACGCGGCGCGCACCGTCGACGCCGAGGCGACAGCCGCGGGCGAACTGTCGCGCGACCTCGCGGCGTTCGGCGATCCGGTCGCGGATGCGGCGTCGCAAGCGCTGCGCGTCTATTTGGACGGCGTCGTGAAGCACGAGTGGCCGAAGATGCAGCAGCATGCCGAGGGCGATGCGCAATCGGCGGAGCGCTTCGACCGGCTCTTCGACGCCGCGAACCGCATCGAGCCGCACAGCGAGCGGCAGCGCGTGCTGCTCGGCGAAGTGCTTGCGCGCGTCAACGAGATGGCGAAGCACCGCGAGCAGCGGCTCTTGACGCTCGACGTCGCCATGCCCGCCACGCTGTGGGGCGTGATGCTGCTCGCGAGCGCCGTCTCGTTCCTGTTGCTCTATGTTCTGCCCGGCACCCGCTTTAACATCGCCATCGTCACGAGCTGGGCCGTCACGCTCGGACTTGCGTTCTTTTTCGTGCTTGCCGTCGATCGGCCGTTCGCGGGCGAAGTCAGCGTCGGCGCTGAGCCGCTGCAGCGCATCGCCGACGCGATGGACGCGCGCGAGAAACTCGCGGCACAGACCGCGCCCGGCGAGCCGCAGCCGGCGCGCGGTTCCGGCGGGACCGACTAAACGCGGCACATCCGAACCGCACCGCACCAGGAGACCGATATGACACTAGACGAATTCAAGAACGCCGCCGCGATTTCAGCGGAGCTCGCGCAACGCTGGCATCCGGAGATCGATGCCGCGATGTTCGATTTCGCGATCGTCAAGCCCGCACGCGTGGCGGCATTCATCGCGCAGACCGGGCACGAAACGCTCGGCTTCACGCTCACGCGCGAACTTTGGGGCCCGACGCCCGCGCAGCAGGCGTACGAGCCGCCGTCGCGCAAGGCACGCGATCTCGGCAACGTCCGCGCGGGCGACGGCCGTCGCTTTCTCGGACGCGGGCTCATCCAGATCACGGGACGCGCGAACTATCTCGCGTGCGGCCTTGCGCTCGGCGTGGACCTCGAGACCGCCCCCGAATTGCTCGAACACGAGCCATGGGCCGCCCGCTCGGCCGCCTGGTGGTGGGAGCAGCACGGCTGCAACGCACTCGCCGACTCGGGCAACTTCGTCGCGCTGACCCAGCGCATCAACGGCGGCACCAACGGGCTCGACGACCGGATGCGCCGCTGGGCGATCGCGAAGGAGGTGCTGCGGTTGTGAAAGCGTGTTCCGACGCTTTGGAGTTACGCTTGAGTCTGTCTTCAGATCCGATGGAGCAGGCATGCAACGCGACGACATGATACTGAGCGCATTTTTCTTCAATCCGCAGGGCGACCATCGCGTGTCGTGGCGGTACCCCACCGCGCCCGGGCACGAGATTTATGGGCTGCCGTACTTTCAGAAACTCGCGGAAGTCGCGGAGGCCGCGCGCTTCGACGCCGTATTCATCGCCGATCACGTGGCGATGTGGGATACCTTCCCGAGCAACGTGGCGCACTACGCGAACGCGAGGCTGGAGCCGATCACGCTGCTGTCCGCGCTCGCCGCGGTGACGCGGGACATCGGTCTAATCGGTACGGTGTCCGCCTCGTACAGCGAGCCCTACAACACGGCCCGGGCATTCGCGTCGCTGGACCATCTGAGCATGGGGCGCGCAGCTTGGAATGTCGTGACCTCGGGGATGAACGAAGAGGCCATGAATTTTGGCCGCGACGGCAACATCGAGCACGGGTATCGATACGAGCGGGCGGCCGAATTCCTCGAAATTGCAAAGGATCTCTGGGATAGCTGGGAGGACGGAGCCGTTTTGCTGGACAAGGCGACAGGGTTCTTCGCCGAGCCGTCGAAAGTGCACCGCATCGAGCATGAAGGAAAGCATTTCAAGGTGCGCGGTCCGCTCAATGTTCCGCGTCCCCCGCAGGGCTACCCCGTCATCGTCCAGGCGGGCTCGTCGGGTGACGGAAAGAATCTGGCCGCGAAGCACGCCGACCTGCATTTTGCAGTCGTGCGCACCCTCGAAGACGGCGTCAGCTATCGACGGGAAATGAACGCGCTTCTAGCCAGCCATGGACGCGAGCCCGACAGTCTCAAGATACTCCCCGGCATCCTGCCGATCGTGGCGGGATCGCGTGAAGAAGCGCAGGAAAAGCGCGAGTTTCTCGAAACGCTGGTGCCCGAACGCTTCGGCGTGGATCTGGTTTCGAGCTGGTGCGGCACCGATGTCTCGCACCTCCCGATCGACGGTCCGCTGCCGGAACTCCCGGATGAGTCGACCTACGACGGTCAGCGCAGCAACCTCGCAAGACTGAAATCCTTCAAGCAGCAAAACCTGAGCATCCGCGAGGTGGCGCGCAGGCTTTCGAACGCCGGAGCCGTGCCGATGGTGGCGGGCCGCCCGCAGGATATCGCCGACGAAATGGAAGCGTGGTTCAAAGGCGGCGCATGCGATGGCTTCAATCTGATGTTCCCGGTGCTGCCGGAAGACTGGCTGAATTTCGCCGAGCAAGTCGTGCCGGAATTGCAGCGGCGAGGGATCGCACAACCGAGCTATCGGCATGGGACGCTGCGCGACAAGCTCGGCTTGGCGAGGCCGGCGAATCGGTTCGCGGCGAGTTAGTCGCGCGTTAGCCCGGTACTCAGCGTGGCACTCGACCGAAGTGTCACGATTGGCGCTCTAATGAAAAGCCCCGCCGAAGCGGGGCTGATTTTTACAAATTCGCCATGTTCAATAGGTCTTTCAAAAACTTGTTTTGCGCTTCCCGAAGATCGTAAACGCATTGTTCATATAGTGCCGGGTACATTGATCCGCTCGGGTTGGTCTCCCACTTTGCGCCTGCATCGCGCTGCAGATCACAGAATGCAATGGCTTTGTCCTGTGCCAGCATATATGCGTCAAGCGTCTTCGCATGTCCGTTTCCATCTGGAATCGTTGAGCGAATCTTCTTATATAGAGCCTTGTTTTCTTCAACGATCTGGGCACTAAGACCGGCGTAGCATTGCACGTCAGAGAATCCCCCGCCCAGGTGTTTGAGGCATTCCGAGCTCGTTTTGCCGAATGCACTTGCGCACAAAAACAGCGATCCGCAGAGCACGACTGCTACCGATTTAATGTCTCGCATCATATACCCCTGAAGCAAACAGACGCCCTTCCCAAAAGCGGCGATGTTTAAGGTTTGGATTGTTGCCGATTCGATATGTCAGTATAAAATCGAATAGAGCATTGTAATTTCCAATGTTGATTTTCGCTATGATCTTGTCCGCTCCCCCATAGGCGCCGCAGTTGAATACTATGCTAACAAGTGCATCGTATTCAAATTGATAGAGGGGAACCTTAACATCTCGATTAAGTCTATTTTCGACGGCCGCCAAATCGTCCCGCAAGAATTTTTGTGCCTGCTCTATCGTGATCGCTTGCCCGGTTTTCAACTTGTCATTAGGAACAACAAGGTGACCGCAACCGACGGTAGGTAAACCTCGATTATCCAAATATACGGTGAGAATAAAGCCGTCGGTTACTTGGTGGCCCTGGAAGTTCTTGCCGTTCAGCAGCCCGGATTCGATCACCGCAACGAACGACAATCCTTCATTCGAAATTTTCCAAGGCCTGCACAAACGTGACGTATAAACGTTGATGTTCGAATTTGGGTCTGTGTTCGTCACGCACTGGTACAGCGGATCAGTCATATCTACTCCGTGGTATGGATTGAGAAGATGGCTAAGTCGTTATATGGATTCGCGATGTCCAAGATAGATTTGCATACGTTGTGCACCGTCTGTTACGTGCCTTGCAGTGCGTCCCGTGCTGTCCGTCGTGCCGTGAATCAGTTCGCCATTCGGTAAGCGAATCGTGTAGTACGTCTCCGCAAGGACGCGGCCATTGCTATCCCTAAGCGTGAATTGTTCATCATGGGGAACGCGCGAGCTTGCAGACGGCCGTCCCAACCTCGAAGGTTTTCGCGGATACCTGCCACGGCGAGGATCGGGCCGGTGGTCTTGCAGACCCCGCACCATGCAAGTTGGCCCAAGTGCGTTTGTCGGCGTGCACGGCCGTGCGGATCTTCTATTGTCGAATGGTCCGCACCGCCGATAACCTGGCTACCATTCCCGTTATCGAGTGGATCACCTTCTACAACGGCGTAGTAGATCAATTACGTCTCCCTATGGCCTAGGTAGAGCGCCAATCGGTGTGCGCCGTCTGTCGCATAGCGTGCTGTCTTTCCCGACGAGTCGGTAACACCGTGCAGCAGTTCACCGGAAGGTAATCGAACTGTGTACCAGGTATCAGCGAGCGCGCTACCTGCCGCATCAGTAAGCGTGAATTGCTCGTCGTAGGTGAGCCCTTCTGCGGGCGCTATGGCAACAGACGCTGGTTTCTCTTCGCCCCGATCATGAATCATCCATTTGCGCCCATACACCGCAATGATTCGGGGAGGGGCGTCGCACTTACAAAGAACAATATCGCCGCCTACGGCCTGCCTTCGTCCGCCGTTCACGAAGTCAATCATGCGCTTCCGATCACTCACACCTGCACCGTAGGTGATCGTGCCAGTGCTATTGCACGCCGGACAATAGGCTTCGTCTCCGATAAACGCCAAGCGGCGGTATTTGCCATCGTCGCCCTTGATCGTGCCGGCCTGTTTGTACGCGAACACGCGGCTGCCTTTGCCGCTCGTCAGTGGGTCATCCTCGACCGCTGCATAGTAGATTCCAGTCAATTTCGCCTCCTATAGTTACATCGCAACATCAATACTTGTCGCCGCTAGTGACGTGACCACCGCGCTCAGTGAGCGCGCCAACCGTCGCGAAGCGATACAACGTTCCCGTTCCGACATTTCAAAGCCTCCCAGCGGGGGTAGATGAAAAGAGCCGGCCAGAAAAGCGACCGGCGGCGCACGACGGCCCAGCCATCGCAAACTAAAAATCCTCGGCGAAACCAATGGCTACAAGAAATAGGAAAAATACTAAAAGGAATGCGAAATATGCGAATAGCATAAGAACGCACATGAGGTTTGATATTCGACAATGTTTAATATGCAGGGCCGTTCGGGTGGTCGATTCTTGCGCGGCGTATCTAAAAGTGGACCACCCTTCATCGAGCGCACCCGCGCCGCGGGGATCGCGATCGACACACGCCGATCGGGTTTCTTGACGCGATTCAAGATGCAGCGCGATGACACTGTTCGCGCTGCATTATCCCGAGCGCTTCAATCTCGGGATCTGAGGCTTAGCCCGCCTCACACAAGAAATTCCGGATATCTCCCTCGATCGAAGTGCCCCACTTGTGCACGCCGTGCATCACTGTGTTGCAACACCCTCCTTCATTAGCCCACGCGAGCATGGCATCGTCACGCTGCACTTATGAGCTAGACGACCAACCCAAGGAGGAACCCGAATGTCTCACCCCCAACTCGCCAGTGCCAAAGACGAACTCATCGCCCGCTGTCTGCGCTTTCTGCGAGAGGTCAAGGACATGACCGCGGGCGCGGAGGTCGAGCACTGGCTGAACACCCGGTACGGCGTTGGAAGCGAGCTGTATCAGAACCTGTCGCGGTTGATTGCTATCGGCGTGAAGGAAGGCTGGGCGGCCGACGTCGAAATCGCCGGTCCGCGCTATCGCCGCGCGCGACTCGTCGAGCCTTGCGTAGAGACGTGCTTCTTCAGCATCACCGCCGTGCTGATGGATAGCACGGGCAACACCCAGCACAACCCAGAAGGCAGCTTCCGTGGCGACTATCACTCGCACCCGTATGGCGAGTTCAACATGGTCGTGCCGCTCGATAAAGGCGCTGCGCTCGCGGGTCCGAACGGCTGGTGTCACGGCGGCTGGACAGCGCCCTCGCCGGGCAGCCACCACTATCCGGAAGCCAAGGACGGCGCTGTCATCGCGCTCTTCTTCCTGCCCGCGGGACGGATTGCGTACAACGTCGAGCCGCCGCAACAACGCTGCCCGGCGGCTTGAACCGCCCTACCACGCACGCGCCTTGCCGACCATGAAGTCGACGAACGACCGGATACGCGCCGGCAGCAGCTCGCGGTGCGACATCAGGAGATTGACCTCGATCGGCTCGGGAGCCCAGTCGGTCATGACCTTGACGAGCCGGCCACTGTCGACGTCGCCTTGCGCATGAAGGTCCGGCATGACGGCGAGACCCAGCCCGGAAACCGTCAACTGGCGCAGAACCGCGAGACTGTTCACCCACATGTTGCTCGGCGGCTCAGGGCTCACGCATTGGCTGCCGCGCGTGAACGACCACGGTTCGAGGGAGTAAGGCTGGTCTCCCAGCAGCAGACATTCGTGAGCGTCGAGCTGTTCGGGATGCGTTGGCGCGGGGTGACGCTCGAGATACGCGGGACTCGCGTACAGCGAGCGGGCCAGTACCCCCAGTCGCCGGACGATCAAGTTGGAATCCGGCGCGTCGCCCGTCTTGATCCATACGTCGACGTCGCTCGCGACGACATCGACAAGACGGCTGCCCGGCCCCGCTTCGACTTCCATCGAAATACCGGGGTTGGCCTGCATGAATTCAGCGAAGCATGCGGCGAAACGCTGGGCGCCGAGTTCGGCCGGAATCGCAATACGCAGGCGCCCGGCCGGCGTCGAGCGTTCTTCGCTGACCATCTGTTCGGCTCGCGCGACCTCTTCGAGGACCAGGACACAGCGGTCAAAGTAGGCTTTCCCGACTGGCGTCGCGTTCACCTTGCGCGTGGTGCGCTTGACGAGTTGCACACCCAGCTCTTTCTCCATCCTGGTGATCCGGCGGCTTCCCGAAGATTTAGGAATGTCGAGCTCGAGTGAGGCGCGCGTGATGCTGCCATGCCGCACCGCTTCGACGAAGAACCTCATGTCGGATAGTTCGATACTCATCGCCTTCCCCTGCCGTGCTTGGTCGTTAGATTATGAACCGGCACAAACGCAAGAACACGATGGCCGCCGGCGGCAAGCGAGCCCGCCGGCGTTCTATCACGCGCAATAGAATAGGATCAACCGCGATTCCCGAGCACCTTCTTTGCGGTCGCATCGACGGCCTGCCGCATCTTGCCGACCAGTTCGTCGATCTGCGCATGGTCGATCACAAGCGGCGGCGCGACGATCAGCCGGCCATTGGTCGAGCGCACGATGGCGCCCAGTTCGAAGCCGACAGTCCGGCTATGCCAGGTCAACTCCGCTTCGTCGCTGAAGCGCTCGCGCGTAGCCTTGTTCTTCGCGAACTGTATCGCGGCCACCGCGCCCACACCCTGGATCTCGCCGATCAACGGATGATCGGCGAATGCTTCACGCAATGCGCGCTGCAAATACGGACCGGTATCGTTCTTGGTCCGCTCGACAAGATGGTCTTTCTCGAGGACATCGAGATTGGCCAATGCGACCGCCGCCGCGAGCGGGTGCCCCGAATAGGTCAGCCCGTGCGCATAGACACCGCCTCGCTCCACCAGCGCCTCGCCGACCTGCCGGCTCATCAGCAGGCCGCCCATCGGCACGTAGCCCGAAGTCAGGCCCTTCGCGATACAGATCAGATCCGGCTCGAATCCGAAATGCCGATGCGCGAACCACTCGCCGGTTCGGCCGAAGCCGCCAATCACCTCGTCCGCGCACAGCAGCACGTCGTACTGGCGGCAAATACGCTGAATCTCCTGCCAGTACCCGTCCGGCGGGAAGATCATGCCGCCCGCCCCCTGGAAGGGCTCGGCGACGAATGCCCCGACCCGGTCGGCACCCAGTTCGAGAATCTTGCGTTCGAGCGACAACGCGGCCCGCTTGCCGAACGCTTCGGGCGTCAGGTCGCCACCGTTCGCGTACCAATACGGCTCATCGACGTGCGTGATATTCGGAATCGGCAAGTCACCCATCTCGTGCATGAACGCCATGCCGCCCAGCGACGCGCTGCCGACGGTCGACCCGTGATAGCCATTGATCCGCCCGATCAATACCTTCTTGCCGGGCTTGCCCATGATGTCCCAGTACCGCCGGACCGTGCGAATGAGCACTTCATTCGCCTCGGAGCCGGAGTTCGTGTACACGACATGACTAAAACGATCGCCCAGCAGCGAGAACAGCCGTTCCGACAATTCGATCACTGCGGGATGCGTGGTGTGAAAGAACATGTTGTAGTACGAAAGTTCCTTCATTTGGCGTGACGCTGCGTCGATCAGTTCCTGGCGGCCATACCCGACGTTGGTGCACCAGAGGCCGGACATGCCGTCGATATAACGGTTTCCGTCGTTATCCCAAAGATAGACACCTTCGCCCCGCACCATCACGCGCGCCCCTTCGCTGTTCAGGGCTTTCTGATCGACGAAGGCATGCAGGTGATGCGCTGCATCGCTTTGTTGGTAATCGCCGGTGGCGCGGTGCGGAAAGTGAGGAGCATTCATGTTCAAGGTTCCAGTTGTGTGACAGACGAATTTCGCCTCGCGTGTCTGCTGCGGTGCGGCGCCCGCGGCGGACATGCTCTTAGCTTCTTTGCGGCGGTGTTCCGGCCGCCTGACCAGGCCGGATCAATAGCTGATCCAGGTCGTTTTCAGCCCGGTGTATTTATCGAGTGCATGCAACGACAGATCCCGGCCGAACCCCGATTGACGGAAGCCGCCAAACGGGGTTTGCGCGCTGAGTGCATCGACGGTGTTGACGGAAACCGTGCCGGCGCGCAAGCGTGACGCCACGCGATGGGCGCGTGACAGGCTGCCGGTCCAAACCGATGCGGCGAGTCCGTAAATCGAATCGTTGGCGAGCTCGATCGCCTCGTCCTCGGTGTCGAATTTCAGAACCGACAGGACCGGCCCAAAGATTTCCTCTCGCGCGATCGGATCGCTTGCGTTCACATCGACAAAGATGGTCGGCTCGATGAAATAGCCCTTGCCGTCGACCAGCTGGGTCCCGCCGCCGGTCGCCAACGTCGAGCTCGCGCGACCTCGCTCGATCCATCCTCTGACCCGGTCAAACTGCGCACGGTCGACGATGGCACCCATGCCGCTGGCCGGATCGAGCGGGTCGCCCGGCATGAAGTCACGCGAATGGGCGATCAGCCGATCGACAAATTCATCATGGATCGAGCGCTGCACCAGCAGCCGTGAATTCGCCGAGCACACTTCGCCCTGGTTGAAGAAGATGCCGAAGCACGCTTTGCGAGCCGCAAGATCGAGATCGTCCGCGTCTTCGAAAACCAGATTCGGACTCTTGCCGCCGCATTCGAGCCAGACCTGCTTCATATTCGACTGCGCGGCGTACTCGAGAAACTTCTTGCCGACGGCCGTCGATCCGGTAAAGGCCAGGACGTCGACGTCCGGATGCAATCCGAGCGCGCGTCCCGCCGTTTCTCCAAAGCCAGGCACCACGTTGAGCACGCCTGGCGGCAACCCCGCTTCCAGGGCCAGTTCGGCAAGACGCAGCGCGGACAATGGAGACTGTTCCGCCGGTTTGAGCACCACACTATTTCCCGCCGCCAGCGCGGGTGCAATTTTCCAGGCCACCATATCGAGCGGGAAATTCCACGGCACAACCGCGCCGACCACGCCGAGCGGCTCCCGCGTGACAACGGCGAGATTGCCCGGGTCGGTCGATGCGACCTCGCCGTTCACTTTATCTATCGCCTCGCCGTACCAGCAGAACAGGCCGCTTGCGGCAGGAACGTCGATCTCGAAGGCGTCGACCACGCGTTTGCCCATGTTGAGCGAGTCGAGCAAAGCGAGCTCTGCGCCGTGGGACGCAATCAATGCCCCCAACCGGCACAAGACGCGCTTGCGTTCCGCCGGCGGACAACGCGACCAGTGCCCCGCTTCAAACGAAGCACGGGCGGCACGGACAGCGTCGTCGACCTCTGCCGTGCCGCACGATGCAACGTCGGCAATCACCGCTTCGGTCGCCGGATTGATCGCCTGGAAGGTCTTGCCGTCTCGAGCGTCCGTGAAGCGGCCGTCGATATGTGCCTGTGCTTGCGGTCGAACTTCCGCGGCCAGCCGCCGCCAGTCCATGGGGTTGTGAATCTCAGTTGAAGAATGACTCAAGGAATGACTCCGGTCTGGAGATGGGCACGCATACCGGCCCCTCTCGGGCATCAAGGATCGAGACAGCTACCGCTCTAACACCCTACTGTCGATCAACATAAAACCACCGAAAAGAACAAATTTGCTCTTCATTGCATCGGTTTCTCCTATTCATTTTCAGAGTTGCATTCCTTGCCGATCTCTTTCAATGCCCCCTACCCGGATGCCGGAGCAGATTCCGAACGCCCATTAACAAGGGAGGAGGAGCAAGGCCGACCTGCATCTCAAAAAACTATCCACAAGGTAGGAAAACTATTTTTATTCAATAAACACAATTGCGCGATGCTACGCCCCATTCGTCGTTCGTCACGGTTCGCTTGCATCTGGACGATCCGCGCTACGACGAACGGCATGGCGTAAAAGCCGCGCGCACAGAGGATGGGGTGCGTAGTGTCGGCGGGTGGACGGATAGAGAACCATGAACGAGATCGACGACTTCCTGAAAAAGAACCGCGTCACCGAAATCGAAGCGATCATTCCTGATATGGCCGGGATCGCACGCGGCAAGATCATTCCGCGCAGCAAGTTCGAGTCCGGCGAGTCCATGCGCTTGCCGCAAGCGGTGATGATTCAGACCGTCACCGGGGACTATCCGGAAGACGGCACGCTCACCGGCGTCACCGACCCCGACATGGTGTGCGTCCCCGACGCCGGCACCATCCGCATGATTCCGTGGGCCGTCGAATCAACCGCTCAGGTGATTCACGATTGCGTCCACTTCGACGGCACACCCGTCGCGATCTCGCCGCGCGGTGTGCTGCGCCGCGTGCTCGAACTCTACAAGGCCAAAGGTTGGAAACCGGTCATCGCGCCCGAGCTCGAGTTCTATCTGGTCGACATGAACAAGGACCCCGATCTGCCTCTGCAACCGCCTATCGGCCGGACGGGTCGTCCGGAGACGGGGCGTCAGGCGTATTCAATCGAAGCCGTCAACGAATTCGATCCGCTGTTCGAAGACATTTACGAATACTGCGAGGTGCAGGAACTGGAAGTCGACACGCTGATTCACGAAGTCGGCGCCGCGCAGATGGAAATCAACTTCATGCACGGCGATCCCTTGAAGCTCGCCGACAGCGTGTTCCTGTTCAAGCGCACAGTGCGTGAAGCCGCGCTTCGTCACAAGATGTACGCGACCTTCATGGCCAAGCCGATGGAAGGCGAACCGGGCTCGGCGATGCACATGCACCAGAGCCTCGTCGACGAAGCCACCGGCAAGAACCTGTTCACCGCCGCGGACAGCGAGCCCACGTCGCTCTTCACCGGCTATATCGCCGGGCTGCAGACCTACACGCCGGCGCTGATGCCGATTTTCGCGCCGTACATCAACTCGTATCGCCGCCTGTCGCGCTTCATGGCTGCGCCGATCAACGTGGCATGGGGTTACGACAACCGCACGGTGGGTTTCCGGATTCCGCATTCGGGCCCGGCTGCGCGCCGGATCGAAAACCGGATTCCGGGCGTGGACTGCAATCCGTATCTGGCAATCGCGGCGACCCTCGCTGCGGGCTATCTCGGCATGACGCAAAGGCTCGAAGCCAGCAAGCCGCTGCTTAGCGACGGCTATGCATTGCCCTACCAGTTGCCGCGCAACCTCGAAGAGGGTTTGTCGCTGATGAGCGCTTGCGAGCCGATCGCCGAAGTCCTCGGCGAGCCATTCGTCAAGGCTTACCTCGCGCTCAAGGAAACCGAATACGAAGCGTTTTTCCGCGTGATCAGTTCGTGGGAACGCCGGCATCTGCTGCTGCACGTTTAAGGCAGCGCGCTCAAAGAGAAAACAACTGGAGACAACATGAGGATTCGAAACGGAGAACCCGCCCGCACGTCGCTTTCACAGCGCTCTCAAACTGCCGTCGATGCCTGGCAATCGACGGGCTCGACCGATCAGCAACCGAATTTATCGCGACCGCCATTTCGTCCGGCACGAGCAACCGATGCCCGTACCGGCTTCTTCACCTACAGGGAAAACATCATGCGCGCTTGTCATTCTGGACGCCATCTTCGTCATGCGGTTGCGGGGGCCGCGCTGCTCGCCGTCACGAGCCTTCTTGTACTGCCTGCCACGCCGGCGCAGGCGGCCGATGCCGAGCTGAATGTCTATAACTGGTCCGACTATATCGGCAAGGATACGGTCTCCGACTTCGAGAAGCAGACCAGCATCCATGTGAAGTACGACAACTACGACAGCGACGACACCTTGCAGGCCAAGCTGTTGGCCGGCAGCTCCGGCTATGACATCGTCGTGCCGACCTCGAACTATATGGCCAAGCAGGTGCAGGCCGGCGTCTATCAGAAACTCGACAAGTCGAAGATCCCCAATCTGGCCAATCTCGATCCGACGCTGATGAAAATCATCAGCGAGGCCGATCCGGGCAACCAGTACGGTGCGCCCTACGCATACGGCACCGACGGCATCGGCTACAACGTGCAAGCCGTGCAGAAGGCACTGGGCGCCAACGCCCCGGTGGACAGTTGGGCGCTGGTGCTCGATCCGGAGAACGTCTCCAAGTTGAGGAGCTGCGGCGTCTCGTTCCTGGATCAACCCGTCGATGTGTTCGCTGCCGTGCTGCAGTACATGAAAAAGGACCCCAACAGCACGAACCCCGCCGACTATCAGGCCGCTTTCCAAGTGCTCAAGCAAGTGCGCCCGTACATCACGCAGTTCAACTCTTCGGGCTACATCAACGACCTCGCCAACAACGACATTTGCGTCACGCTCGGCTGGTCCGGCGACGTCGGAATCGCACACCGCCGTGCCGTGGACGCCAAGCGTTCATACGACATCAAGTTCAACAACGTCAAGGAAGGCGGCCTGGTGTGGTTCGACGTGATGGTGATCCCGAAAGACGCCCCCCACCCCGAGGCCGCGATGAAGTGGATCAACTACATCGAAGATCCGAAGGTCAACGCAGCCATTACCAACGAGGTGTTCTACCCGACCGCCAATGTCCCCGCACGCCAGTTCGTCACGCCGGCGGTCTTGCACGATCAGGGCGTCTACCCGTCCGAAGAGGTCTTGAAGAAGATGACCCTGCTGAAGCCGTTGCCCACCGACATTCTGCGGCTCGAAAACCGCCTCTGGGCTCAGCTCAAAACCGGCCACTAAACCGCTCTTCCCACGGCAAACAAGCGAATCATGACATTGGCGGCAGGAGTCGCTCGATCCCTGCCCGCCTGAAATCAGCAACCCGGTAGTCAGCCTGCGCCGTCCACGCGCAGTCCCATGTTTCCCGATCGCAGCCTACGTTGCCAGTCGCTTACCGCGCCCGGCACGGGAACGCTCACGCCTGCGATCCGCAAGGAATGGTTACGCCATGAAATCGACGCCCTCAAATAGCGCTACCCCGGTGGCCCGCCAAGCGGCCACCGCGAAATCGAAATCGGACGAATTCGTTCGCATCGAAAACGTCGTCAAGAAATTCGGCGACAGCACCGCCGTCGACAACGTCAATTTGTCGATCGCCAAGAACGAGTTGTTCGCGCTGCTCGGCAGCTCCGGCTGCGGCAAGTCGACGTTGCTCAGAATGCTCGCCGGCCTGGAGACGGCCACGTCGGGCAAGATTTACGTGGATGGTGAAGACCTCGCGACGCTGCCGCCGTACAAGCGCCCCGTCAACATGATGTTCCAGTCGTACGCGCTCTTTCCGCACATGACGGTCGAGGCCAACATCGCCTTCGGCCTCAAGCAGGAAGGCACGCCGAAGAACGAGATCAAGGAACGCGTGGCCGATGCGCTTGCGCTCGTGCAGATGAGCAAGTACGCGGGCCGCAAGCCGCATCAGCTGTCGGGCGGTCAGCAGCAGCGCGTCGCGCTCGCGCGCTCGCTCGTCAAGCGCCCGAAGCTCCTGCTGCTCGACGAGCCGATGTCCGCGCTCGACAAGAAGATCCGCCAGAAGACCCAGCTCGAGCTCGTCAACATCATCGAGAAGGTCGACGTGACCTGCGTGATGGTCACGCACGACCAGGAAGAGGCGATGACGATGGCTGGCCGCATCGCCGTCATGAGCGAAGGCAAGATCGTGCAGATCGGCTCGCCGTCGCAAGTCTACGAATTCCCGAACAGCCGCTTCTCAGCCGAGTTCATCGGCTCGACCAACCTGTTCGAGGGCCACGTCGTCGAAGACGAGCCCGACCACATCTTCGTCGAAAGCGAAGACCTCGAAGCGCGCATGTACGTGAGCCACGGCATCACCGGGCCGCTCGGCATGCCGGTCGGCATCTCGGTGCGGCCCGAACGCGTGAAAGTCTCGCGCGAGCGGCCCGACACGCCGCACAACTGGGCCCGCGGCGTCGTATCGGATGTTGCCTACATGGGCAGCTATTCGCTCTACCACGTACGCCTCGCGAACGGCAAAACCGTCGTGTCGAACCTGTCCAGTTCCCATCTGATGGGTGAAGGCGCGCCGGCCTACAACGATGACGTATTCATCTACTGGTCGCCCGCTAGCGGCGTGGTGCTGACGCAATGAGAACGCCTGCCCCCACCTCCTCCGCGGTGCTCGGCGCACCGTCCGGCAGCCGTTTGCTCGGCGCGCTGAAAAAACGCCTCGCGATGCTGCTGCCGTCGGGCCGCACGACCGTGATCGGCGTGCCGTTCCTGTTCCTGACGGTGTTCTTTGCCGTGCCCTTCGTGCTCGTTTTCAAGATCAGCTTCGCCGATCTGCGCCTGAGCATTCCGCCCTACTCCGACCTCGTCAGCGTGAAGGATGGCGTCGTGCACTTCGCCCTGCAGCTCGGACACTACGCGTTCCTGCTGCAGGACGATCTGTACATCGCCACCTACATCAGCTCGCTGAAGATGGCGGCGATCTCGACCTTCTTCTGCCTGTTGATCGGCTATCCGGTGGCGTACTACATCGCGCGCTCGGAGCCGGCAAGACGCAACCTGCTGATGATGGGCGTGATGCTGCCGTTCTGGACGTCGTTCCTGATTCGCGTCTATGCATGGATCGGCATTCTCAAGGACGACGGCCTGCTCAATCACGCGCTGATGGCCGTCGGCCTGATTCATTCGCCGCTGCGGCTATACCACACCGACATCGGCGTCTATATCGGCATGGTCTATTCGTACCTGCCGTTCATGGTGATGCCGCTCTACGCGCACCTCGTGAAGATGGACCTCACGCTGCTCGAAGCCGCCTACGACCTCGGCGCCAAGCCGTGGACCGCCTTCACGCGCATCACGCTGCCGCTCTCGAAGAACGGAATCATCGCGGGGAGTCTCCTCGTGTTCATCCCCGCGGTGGGCGAGTACGTGATCCCCGAACTGCTCGGCGGCGCAGACACGCTGATGATCGGCCGCGTCATGTGGGCCGAGTTCTTCAACGATATGGACTGGCCGATGGCATCCGCCGTGACGGTCGCCATGGTTCTGCTGCTGCTCGTGCCGATGGCGGTGTTCCAGTACTACCAGGTCAAGGAACTGGAGGGCGCGAAATGACCAAGCCTAATCGAAAGCTGTCCAACACCGTCCTGACGCTCGGGTTTCTGTTCCTCTATATCCCGATCATCAGCCTCGTCGTGTACTCGTTCAACGAGTCGAAACTCGTCACCGTGTGGTCCGGCTTTTCGCTGAAGTGGTACGGCGCCTTGCTGCAAGACGACGAACTGCTCGGCGCGGCATGGCTGTCGCTGAAGATCGGCTTGCTGACGGCATGTGCTTCCGTGGTGATCGGCACCTGGGCGGGTTTCGTGCTCGCGCGCTTTGGCCGTTTCCGCGGCTTCACGCTGTTCGCCGGGATGATCAACGCGCCGCTCGTGATTCCCGAAGTGATCCAGGGCATCTCGCTGCTGCTGCTGTTTGTTGCGATGGAGCAGATGCTTGGCTGGCCGAAGGGCCGTGGCCTCGTGACGATCTGGATCGGCCACGTGATGCTGTGCGTGTCGTACGTCGCGATCGTCGTGCAGTCGCGCGTCAAGGAACTGAACAAGTCGCTCGAAGAAGCCGCCCTCGATCTCGGCGCCACGCCCTTCAAAGTGTTCTTCCTGATCACGCTGCCGCTGATCTCACAGGCGCTGATGTCCGGCTGGCTGCTGTCGTTCACGCTGTCGTTCGACGATCTGGTTCTGTCCGCGTTTCTCTCCGGGCCTGGCTCCACCACGCTGCCGCTCGTGGTGTTCTCGCGGGTGCGCCTCGGCCTGAATCCGGAAATGAATGCGCTCGCCACGATCTTCATCAGCCTGGTGTCAGTCGGCGTGATTGCGGTGAACCGCTGGATGCAGCGCAGCGAACGCAAGCGCGCCCGTGACATGCAATTGGCCTTTGCGGCCGCCGGCGCTGCCGATCCGGCGCCCACGACGCCCCTACCCGCTACCGTGCGCGAATCGCTCGATACCGTCCGAGCCTAAGCCGTTCTAAGCAATACGACCAACGAGGAGAATCTGCATGAGAAAGAAACTCATCTGCCTGCTAGTGGCGGGGAGTCTGCCTGGTATTGCCATGGCGGACGCCACAAGCGATGAGATCAAGGCGCTGCAGGCCCAGCTGAATGCGCTGCAAAAAGAAGTGAAGCATTTGCGCTCGGAAATCGCGGCCCAACCGAAAGCGGCGGCGGCAGCGCCCGCTGCAGCACCGGCGCCGGCCGCCACTGCAGCGGCGCCAGTGGACGTCTCGTCGCCGGACTACGGCAAGGCGACAGCGACGCTGACCAACGACGACCTCGCGTCGATGAAGCAGCAGATCGCGAATCAGCAGTTGAAGGTCGATTCGCTCACCGACGCCGCCAACACCGGACCGATCGCGGGCCTCTCGGTCACGGGCTACATCGACCCGACCTACGTGTATAACCGCGCGCAAAGCAGCTCGTCGTTCTTGTTCGCCAACCACGAAAGCAGCTACAACTACTTCAACAGCACGTTCGGCGATCTGTATCTCGACATCAAGAAGACGTTCGGCGTGGGCCCGATGGCGCCGTCCGCCGAAATCACGCTGATGCCGAACCGCGGCAACGGCATCACGCTGCTGCAGAACGAGCACGGCAGCACGGGGCTCGACATCCTCAATACGGCTGTGGTCAACGTGCCGCTGTCGGGCACCACGACGTTCGTGGCCGGCTTGATTCCGAGCTTCGGCGGCTACGAAGTGCAGCAGTCGAACCAGATGCAGACGCTCACGCACAACCTGCTCTACGACTTCTCCGATCCGGGCAGCTATGTCGGCATCGGCTTGAATTACACGGGCGACGGCAGCAATTGGGCGTGGAAGTTCTTCCTCGGCAACGAGCAGTACCGCACTTACGGCTCGGTGACGCAGAACGGCACCAACGCGTTCGGCGATCCGGTCACGTCGAGCAACAAAATCCCGACGTTCACGGCTCGTACCGACTACACGTGGTCGAGCGCGCTCGATATCGGCGGCTCGTTCAACATCGGACGCCAGACGCTGGCCACCGCGACCAACTCGAGCGGCCAGACGGTCGGCTTCGGTCCTGCCGGCTTGTCGAGCACCGCTTACGGCACGTTCTTCTTCGGCGAAGCGGATATGACGTACACGCTTGCCGACGTGATCTACAACGCCGAAGTCGACTACGGCCAGCAGCAGCACGCGGCGTTCAACGGCGGAGAAGCGCAGTGGTACGGCGTGTCGCTGCTCGCGCACCGCAAGTTCAATGTGCCGGTGCTCGGCCGGATGGGCGCGACGCTGCGCTACGACTACCTCGTCGACAGCAAAAACGGCGGCGGTGGTGGCGGCATTGCGCTGAACAGCCAAGGGCGCGATCCGTACAATGGCTTCGGCGTCAGCACCGATTGCATCCAGAACTCGACCGACGGCGGCATCGAATGCAAGGGCGCAAACCGCCAGGACGTCGCGCTCGACCTGCTGTTCTATCCGACTCAGCAGATCACCGTGAAGGTCGAATACCGTCACGACTGGGCGAACAACGCCGTGTTCCTGCGCAACGATGGTTCGTACGCGAAGTCGAACGATCTGCTCGCCACGCAGTTCATCTACTCGTTCTAACGCCTCGCGTCGAAATGAGGCGCCCGGCGACGGCATCGCCGGGCGCCTGCCCCACTGAAGCAACCCTTATCGCGGCCTCCAACGCAAACGCTCAGCGCTTCGCGTGCTGCTTTTTTATCAGCGTTTCACAGAACGATGCGAAATGCCGGACAACCTGTCTCGGCTTCATATTGCGCGACTGCGCGATGCCCAACGTGGCGGCTGTGACGTCGTCCTTGAACCGCTTGACGACGAAATCCTCACCGTCCACGGTATGCGTCGATTTGAGCGGAAAATTCAGGATGCTGAATCCCAGACCGTTCGCCACCATACCGCGTACCACCTCGGGTTGCGCGGACTTGAACGCCGGGACCGGACGCTCGCCCACTGCGTCGAATAGCGCCGCGAAATATTCGCGGCTATGGGGCAGGTCCAGCATCACGTAGGGTTCCCCCACGAGATTCGCGAGCGCGATCGAGCGATGCTGGGCCAGATGATGGGTTTTCGGCAAGATTACGTACGGCGGCAGCGTCAGCAGCGGCAGGAATTCGATCTCGTCGGTCAGATCGATGCTGTAGGTCAGCGCGAGGTCGAGCGATCCGTCGTGCAGGCCCGTGAACAAATCCTCCTGATGCGCTTCCCGCGTCTGGAATACGACGCCGGCATGCTGAGCGACGAAGTGGCTGATGAGGCCCGGCAGCAATGGCGGGGCGAGCGAGACCAGGCAGCCGAGCGCAATGCCGCCCGATATGCCGGTGTCCATCCCGCGCGCAGCAGCCTGCAGTTCCTCCGCATTCTTCAGCAGGTCACGCGTCTTGCCGAGCATCTCGCGCCCCGCCTGGGTCAGGGAAAGCCCGGAGGCGTGGTGGCGAATGAACAGCTGCACCCCAAAAGACTCTTCCAGCTCGGCAATCGCCGTGGAGATCGAGGGTTGCGAAATGTGCAGGACTTTTGACGCGCCGGTAAACGACAGCGTTTCTGCGGTCACGACAAAGTATCGCAGTTGACGCAGCGAATACCGAAGCAGCGGGCTTTCCATCGAACTGTCCCAATCAGAAAAATCATTCCAAAGGCGCCGGGTGCGGCGCTCGTCTCCAGGTTGATTATCTCGCGCTTTACATAGCAAAAACAGATGTCTTGCATCTTTTAAATATATTTTTCAGATGCGGTCTTTCCGCGTAGATTGCTTTCGGTAGCAGATCAACGCCAATCCATGGAGGACGACATGCAAGCCGTACCGCGACTCCATTCCCGCTGGCCGCGAGCTTGACATCGACAGCGAAGCCTTGACCGACCCGAAGCAAACAGCCTCCCAGAAGGAAATAGCCATGACAGTTGAAAGAACGTCAATCGATACGCTCGTTGTCGGCGCCGGTCAGGCCGGCGTGGCCATGAGCGAACACTTGAGCAAACTCGGCGTGCCCCACCTCGTGCTGGAACGCAATCGGATCGCCGAACGTTGGCGCACGGGACGGTGGGATTCGCTGGTTGCAAACGGTCCGGCCTGGCACGATCGCTTTCCGAGTCTCGAGTTCGACGATCTCGACCCCGACGCCTTCGCCGGGAAAGATCGGATTGCGGATTATTTCGAAGCCTATGCCAGCAAGTTCAACGCCCCTATCCGAACCGGTGTGGAAGTGAAGAAGGTGGTGCGCAATGCTGGGCGGCCTGGATTCACCGTTCAAACATCCGAGGGCGTGATCGAAGCCAGCCGCGTGGTGGTCGCAACGGGACCGTTCCAGCGTCCCGTTATCCCGCCGATCGCACCTGACAATGAGAGGATCGATCAGATTCACTCCGCCGACTATCGCAATCCGGAGCAACTGCCCGAGGGTGCTGTTCTGGTGGTTGGCGCCGGGTCGTCAGGAGTGCAGATCGCAGATGAGCTGCAGCGTGCCGGCAAGAAGGTTTACCTCTCGGTTGGACCGCACGATCGTCCTCCACGCTCCTACCGCAACCGGGACTTCTGCTGGTGGCTGGGTGTTCTCGGCGAATGGGACAAGGAAGTCGCCACGCCGGGCAGGGAGCACGTCACCATTGCGGTAAGCGGCGCTCGTGGCGGCCACACAATCGACTTCCGCGCGCTCGCTGCCCAGGGCATCACACTCGTCGGTCTGACGAAGTCGTTCGGCGATAACGTGGTCGCCTTTGAATCCGATCTTGCAGTCAACCTTGCTCGAGGCGACGAAAACTACCTGTCGCTTCTGAATGCGGCTGACGCCTATATCGCCAAAAATGGCCTCGACCTTCCCGAAGAACCAGCGGCCCGCCATGTTCTACCCGATCCGGAATGCGTGACCCATCCCATTCTCGAGCTCGATCTGGCCAAGGCGGGTGTGACCTCGATCGTCTGGGCAACCGGCTACGCAGTCGACTACAGCTGGCTGAATGTCGAAGCGTTCGACGCGAACGGCAAGCCGAAGCATCAGCGCGGCATCTCGATCGAGCCCGGCATCTATTTCCTGGGTCTGCCGTGGCTGTCGCGCCGTGGCTCCAGTTTTATCTGGGGCGTCTGGCACGATGCCAAGCACATTGCCGACCATATCGTCACGCAGCGCAAATACCACGCCTATCGCGATGCCTCGCAGCGGCAGGCCGAAGACTGCCGCGAGGAAAGACTCGGCGGCCCATGCGCTGATTCGCTGGTTCGAAACGTCACGGCTCACGCGGCCCCTGTTCCGCACGCGGCCAGCCAGGGCGTATCGGCCTAAACCCTTTCCCCTCGCCTCCCCGATCGAGAGCGCCTAATCGGCTATGCAGCGCGGCTTTACCGTGCGGCTTTACGGCGGCCCATTGGGCATGTCCCTCATCCCGGGGAGTCGGATTTTTCTTTTGAGTATTGAGGTGCATCGATGAGCCAACCTACGCACACCCGCATCCGCATGTTCAACACCAAGGACACCTACCCGAATCAGACATTGAACAACGACCTCTGCCAGGCGGTGCGGGCCGGCAACACCGTGTACGTGCGCGGACAGGTGGGCACCGACTTCGAAGGCAATCTGGTGGGGCTCGGCGATCCGCAGGCTCAGACCGAGCAGGCCATGAAGAACGTCAAGCAATTGCTCGCGGAAGCAGGCAGCGACCTGTCCCACATCGTCAAAACCACCACCTACCTCATCGACCCTCGTTATCGCGAACCGGTGTATCAGGAGGTCGGCAAATGGCTAAAGGGCGTGTTTCCCATTTCCACCGGCCTCGTTGTGAGCGCCCTGGGTCAGCCGCAATGGCTCATGGAAATCGATGTGATCGCGGTGATTCCGGATAACTGGAAGCCGCGTCAGGCTTGAGGGACACGACATGACATTCTCGATTGTCGGACGCTGCCAAGAGACCGGGCAGCTTGGGATTGCCATCAGCTCGTCGAGCATCGCCGTGGGTGCCCGATGCCCCTGGGTGCGCGCAGGTGTCGGGGCCGTAGCGACACAGAATGTCACGCTGCCTGCGCTTGGACCGCAGATCCTCGACCTCCTCGAAAGCCGGCAGCTTGCGCCCGCGGCGGCGCTCGATCGAGCGCTCGACGCCGACGGGTGGAGCCAGTATCGGCAGGTGACGGTGATCGATAGCCGGGGCCATACGGCGTTTTTCACCGGCAAAGAAGCGCTGGGAATGCACAACGCCGTCGCGGGTGAGCAGTGCGTAGCCGCGGGCAACATGTTGGCTCGCGTCCAAGTCATCGAGGCGATGGTTCAGGCGTTCGAAAACACGCATGGAATGCTTGCCGACCGCTTACTGGCGGCCATGCATGCCGCGACAGCGGCCGGTGGTGAAGCCGGGCCCGTGCATTCGGCGGCGCTCAAAGTCGTAGACGGCCTCACCTGGCCGATCGTCGATCTGCGCGTCGATTGGGCGGACGAAGACCCCATCGACAAGCTCGATGGCCTCTGGCAGAGCTATCGGCCACAGATGCAGGACTACGTGACGCGGGCGCTGAATCCAACCGCGGCGCCCAGCTACGGGGTGCCCGGCGATGAATGAGCTGTCCAGCCGCGAGCTGCTCGGCAGTTTGATCGGCTTCGCCACCGTCAGCCGTGACTCCAACCTGGAGATGATCGCCTTCATTCAGGACTATCTGGATGCGCTTGGGGTGCAAAGCGAACTCTTCTACAACCCGGAGCGCACCAAGGCGAACCTGTTCGCCACCATCGGTCCGCGGGACCGAGGCGGCATTGTGCTTTCCGGCCATAGCGACGTGGTGCCGGTGGACGGGCAGCCCTGGACGGTCGAGCCGTTCCGCCTCACTGAGAAAGACGGGCGGCTATACGGTCGCGGCACGGCCGACATGAAGGGCTTTATCGCTTCGGTGCTGGCGGCGGTACCCGCCTTTCTCGAGCGGCCGTTGAAGCTGCCGGTACACCTCGCCTTCTCCTATGACGAGGAAGTGGGATGCCTGGGCGTGCGGTCCATGTTGGCGGAACTCGGGGCGCGTCCTCACAAGCCGCGCCTTTGCATGATCGGCGAACCGACCAGCTTGAAACCGGTGCTTGGCCACAAGGGCAAGCTGGCCATGCGCTGCCATGTAAAGGGCGCGGCGTGCCACTCGGCTTACTCCCCCCATGGCGTCAACGCGATCCAATATGCGGCGCGACTGATCGGCAGGCTGGAAGAAATCGGCGCGGAGCTCGCGCAGCCCGAACATCACGATCGCCGCTTCGACCCGCCATTCTCGACCGTGCAGACGGGGGTGATCCGAGGCGGTCGCGCTCTGAATATCGTGCCGGCCGAATGCGAATTCGATTTCGAGGTGCGCGCCCTGCCGGACTTCGACGCCAAGGAAGTGTCGGATAAGCTGCGGACCTATGCCGAGGCCGAATTGCTGCCGAAAATGCGTTCGGTGCAGCGAGACACGGACATTCGCCTGCAGCCGTTGAGTGCCTACCCGGGATTGGCGACCTCACCCGACAGCGAAGCGGCACGCCTGTTGGCCCTGCTCAGCGGTTCTAACGAGTTTGGAACCGTGGCGTTCGGTACTGAAGGCGGACTGTTCGGGCAGGCGGGCATTCCCACCGTGGTCTGCGGGCCGGGAAGCATGGATCAAGGCCATAAGCCGGACGAGTTCATTGCTATCGAGCAACTGGCCGGTTGCGATGCGATGCTCGCTCGCTTGGCCGGATATCTGGCGAATCCGATCTAATAACTGAACTTCTCAATCAGCGGTCTGGCGCACAGCAGCCACATTCACGCGAGTCAGTGCGCGAGATTCGCAGGTGGTGGTTACCAAGCCCGAATTCCAGCGAATGAAACGCGTACGAGCGCTGATAATTCAAAATAGCCAACCCGAGCCGCCTCCTTTTCCGCAAACGCGTATGCTGATGCCTGTTACTAGGAGACGACCATGAGCCTTGCCGGCAAGACCTTATTCATGTCAGGTGGAAGTCGCGGTATCGGACTTGCCATCGCACTCAGAGCCGCACGCGACGGCGCGAATATCGTGATTGCAGCGAAGACCGCCGACCCGGACCCGCGGCTCGAAGGTACGATTCATACAGCAGCCGCTGCCGTGGAAGCTGCCGGCGGCAAGGCACTTCCGCTTGTCGTCGACATTCGCGACGAGGACCGCGTAAAGGACGCCGTTGCCAAAGCCGTGGAGGTGTTCGGCGGCATCGACATCCTTGTGAACAATGCCAGCGCCATTCGATTGACCGGAACGCTGGATACGCCCGTCAAGCGATACGACCTCATGCACGGGGTCAACGGCAGGGGCACGTTTGTCTGCGCACAGGCCTGCCTGCCTCACCTTCTCAATTCGCCGAATCCACACATCCTCACGCTGTCGCCGCCGCTGGTTAACGACCCGAAGTGGTTCAAGGATTTTCCGGCATACACCATCGCCAAATACACGATGAGCTTGTTCACGTTGGCGCTCGCCGGCGAGTTCAAAGACCGGGGCGTGGCTGTGAATTCGCTTTGGCCAAGGACCGCGATTGCGACGGCCGCCGTGAAAAACGAAATTGGTGGCGCGGATATGATTGCTGCGTGTCGCAAGCCGGAGATCGTCGCCGACGCGGCTCACTATATCTTGACGCGCCCATCCAAAGCGTGTTCGGGAAACTTCTTTCTCGACGACGAAGTCCTGCTCGCGGCTGGAGTTAGGGACTTTGCTCAGTATGACGTGCAGCCCGGGGCCGCACTACAGGCAGACTTCTTTGTAGAGGCATTGCCGGGCATGCTACCAGCGGACAATATGACGATGCGCACCAAGGCCTCGTGAGATCCGCAGGCCACACTGGAACCGCCCAACCTGATGTGTCGGACTTGGTGGGATGAGGGCGACTTACAACGCAATCGGAAAGAGCCAGTGAAGGTGACTCATGAACGCTTTATGGCAATGGCAAGTGCGAATCCGGTTCAGCGACGACTTCGCAATGATGGTCCGCCGAGAGCCCTCAAATGAGGCACTGCAACCCCTAAACAATGTTCTCGCCAAATTTAGGGCGACACTGATATGTCAGTTCGACGCGTTTGTCGACTACGTGACTGAGGCGGAAGAAAAAGGCGTCCACCTTTATCCGCTTTATCAATGGACGAAAACGACGATTGAGGACCCCGTGAAGAAGGCAAAGCACCTTCAGTCCTACACGGTGTATGTGAGCGGCCAGGAGGTGTACTCGAAAGAAGTCGCAGACGCGCTGGAGGCTGACCTCTCAATTCTTGTCGACGAACTGCGCATCAAGGGGATATCGAAATACGACACGAACCCGGCGAACAATCCGCAGCCCCCGAGGCGCGAGTACTAATAAAAACCGAACCATTCGGCTCGACTGGCCGCGCCGCTGACAATTGCTTACAAAGGTCGTGTTTCAGACGTGCACGGCGATGACGGCGCGAGCGTTATATGCGTTAGCGTGCGCAGGGAGATTTCACTTCTTCGATGTGGGCGTTCCCGAATGCAACGCGTGGCGAGCGACGCCTGCGTCGCGATTGAAATCTCGACAGCGGCCTCAGCATCCCCTCAACACAACCGACGGTATGACAAGATGAAATCTATTAGCAAGTTCGCGCTCACTATTGCAATCTCCGCACTCGCAGGCATCGGAACGGCAAACGCAGCCGGTTGCATCAAGGGCGCGGTGGTGGGCGGTGTTGCCGGGCACTATGCGGGGCATCACGCGGTCGCAGGGGCGGTTGGCGGCTGTATCGTCGGACATCACCTGGCGAAAAAGCACGCCGAGGAACAAGCCGCGCAGAAACAGGCGGCACGCGCGGAGTAATGCTCGGGAACAATGGTGCTCGCCGCGGTGTTTAAGCCTGTCTTAATTGTTGCCTCCCATCATCGTCGCATGCACGTCCAAGGTCGCTTGTTTCGCCGCCAGCGTATCGGCGGCGTCTTTTGCCGGCGGACGTCGCGTCGGTGGCAGGACTGAGTGTCATTGAGCAAGATTGAATTCGACATGCCTGGTAAATCACGAACCCGCAAACACACCCCGCCGGCGATGTCACCATTGCTGCGTGCACTGACTTTTAGCCGGGCTGCACATGAGCCCATCACCCAAGCCATGCTCCTTCAGTGTTACACGGGCTTGGACGCCTTTCGGCGAGGTCGTGGCTCGCGCGAACTCTTCACGACGTTGGAGCGACAACTTTTGATTGCCGAGGAGCTGTGTCGGCTCGGATACCATCCAGACGACATTGCGGACGTACAAGAAGCCCACGCGGCGATGATGCATATCGACGCTGCCGAGAAGGAAACCGGCGTCTGGGTGATGGGCGACGCTGACTACGCTTGGGTATGTGTGGCGTTCAAACTCTTCGGTCGCCAGTTATCCGTGGCGTCTCTTGAGGGTATCGCCAAGGCGGAAGCGCGGATGGTCGAGGGCTTGCTCAGTGCCAAGCGAAGAATCGCCTCTGCCGAAGTCGCGACGTAACTACCCTTCGTCTGACAGCCTTGGTCTCCGCTGACCGCACGGGCGCGCGACGGTCCCGCACCCAGCGGCCTCGTCGAGGATTTCGCGCGGCGCACAACGACTTATTTGAAATGCCGCGGACTGAGTTGTTTCTGAAACCCTGAGCTTCCCAGTTGCCGCGAACTTTGTTGTGCGCCGATAGCAAATAATGGAACACAACATAGTCGGAACCAAAAACACCGGCTGAGTCCCTTACCTTCGTGCGCCCCGCCTCCACCGTGACGCAGATTGTTGGACTCGACAGCGTATCGTCGGAACGCTAAGCCGCACGGGAATCGCACAAAGTTAGCGTCAAGCCCGCCTACTGCCCCAAAGCGCGATTTTTTAATTAGCTCCACATGCGCCTGCTTGCTGCAGCGCCGCATATCAGGCCTGCGTCCAAACCGTTGCTCTCTGATGCCAAAGAGGCCGTTCACTTGGCGTCTTCTAATGGCTCTTGGCCCTTACAATCACATCATAGGACGCGAAAAATGATATGTAACAAACCATAAGGAACCCTTATTTCAACTCTGTCGGCGGAACGGAAACTCGATTGTCCTCGCAAATTCACTAGCGAACGGCCGCTGTTTCATCGAAGATCCGTCGCGATCGCCTGGATCGACGGACAGGCCTGGACCTATCTCCGAAGGACCGCTCAAGCAATGCGGACGTGAGGAACCCGTATCCCTCGTGCACGAGTTCCCGCCGTGGCGTGCAAGGCAGTTCGCGTCAAGGCCATCCCTCTGCTAAATCAGTGCCATCCGACTCGGCGAGCGGCATAACGAAGCCTACACTTAAGTTGAACCGCGCAGGTTTGCACGTGGCTGCGCCATGCGTGGGGTCCACCCATATTTCCGAATTGGCAGCCATCGAGAGCGAGGATTGCACGGTTGTTCGGCGGCGACCGAGGAATGGGTATCGCCTCCGAATATGTCTCAGGGCCAACCACCAAGGAGGCGGTTTATGAACAGTAAGTTAGCCAACCCGGCGCCGCTCGGGCTAGCTGGGTTCGCATTCACGACATGGATGCTCAGCATGGTGAACGCCGGCTGGTACAACGCGAGTGCCTTGGGGCTCGTGCTGGCGCTGGCGTTCGCTTTCGGCGGCACGGCGCAGATGATCGCGGGCGTGCTCGAATTTCCGCGTGGCAATACGCTAGGTACGGTGGCGTTCCTCAGTTACGGCGCCTTCTGGTGGTCCTTTGCGCTGTTTGTCGCGTTCCTGGGCACCAAGGTGCCTGAGTCCTTCGTCGGCTGGTATCTGTTTGTGTGGGGCGTCGTTACGTTCTACCTGTGGATCGGCTCGCTGCACACGAGTAGGTCTGTGCAACTGGTGTTCCTGTCGCTGTGGATCACTTTTCTGCTGTTGGCCATTGGCGCATGGACAGGTTCGAGCCTTGCCACGCAGGCCGGCGGCTATACAGGCTTGATTACCGCGGTACTGGCGTTCTATGCGGCGGCGGCCATGGTGATCAACGAAAGCATGGGACACACCGTGCTTCCGACGCACGACTGGGCACAAGCCCATCCGAGTCCGGCCTAGCCGCTTCGCGCCGGTCAGCCCTGCGGTGCTCCGTGGACAAGGACACGTCTGAGCATCGAGGCTTTCCGGCGCCAGATGCCTGGGCCGAGAAAGCTTGGGCCGATCGCGCCTGTTACTGGGCGATGCATCGCCGTTCGATGGAGGATCCGTCTTGCGCAGTGGGTTCTGGGCGCAACGACTGCCCGTGTCGTGCCTGCGCCCATCTATACTGAATTAGACGATCCTTTGACGTTTCGCCTTCGCTTTTTCCGGGGCCAGCTCGATGACGACCGACACCGGATTCGCATTCGGCGCAGGGATGGTATCGAGGTATGTTGCGCGAACTCTTGGGCATCGACTTCGCGCTGGAGAGGAAAAGTGTTCAAGCATCTGCTGGTGCCTACCGACGGGTCGGCACTCTCGGGTGAGGCTGCGCGCATGGCGGTCGGCGTGGCGAAAGCCTTCGACGCAAAGATCACGGGCATTCACGTCATTCCGGAGTTCCATCTGCTGACGTACGACACGGAAATGCTGGCCGACACGCCGAATGAATACGTCCGGCATGCGAGAAAACACGCCGAAAGATACCTGGCTTTCGTCGAACAAATCGCGACGGACGCCGCCGTGCTGTGCGAGACGACCTGGGTCGTGAGTGACCATCCGTATCAGGCAATCATTCACGCCGCGCAGGAGCGGCATTGCGACCTGATCGTGATGGCGTCGCACGGCCGGCGCGGCGTGCAAGGACTCCTCATTGGCAGCGAAACGCAAAAGGTGCTGACCCACAGCAACATTCCGGTGCTGGTGTATCGCAGCCAGTGAACCAACGGGGGTCTTCGGCAGCGCGTCGCCCTCATTTTGTCTGAGCCGAGCGCCATGCCGGGCACATGGCATTGCAGCGCCAGGGCACCCCGTTGCTGCCGCGGCGCGTGTGGCGCAACGAAACGTCCTATGCCTGCTGCAAAATCTCGATCGCGCGAACCGTGTCGTCCAGCGAGTCCATTGCCATGTAGCAAACGAACTGTGTGCCAATGGCGGCAGCCGAAACGCCGCGAAGGTTAATTCCCCCTGCAGCCAACTTCTGAGTCAACTCCGCAATGATGCCCGGCCGGTCGGTACCCATCACGCGCAGCGAGTGAAGACTCGCAGTGACGTTGAATCCCACCTGCGAGGCGGCACGGATTTCGCGATCGTTCTGAAGCGGCGAGAGAAACACGACCGCCTTCCCCGGTGCTTCCGGAGTTCGACGGGAGATGATGAATTGCAGATCCGCTCCGGCATCTCGCAGCGCACTTAACACTTCGGCAAGACCGCCGGGCCTGTCCTCGATGGTGGCCGCCCACACATCGACACGTTCAACGAGCAGATCCATGGCCCCCCCTCTCGGTTGATGAACCTCAGTGAAAATCTAGTTCAGGGCAGACCAGCCGACAAGCCAAACAGCGGCTTCGTGCCAATGCCACTGGCCGTCGAGGAGCGGCTCTTTGGCGGAAAATACGCTGCTTGGCATTACATTCGCCCTGGACTTTAATTCGTTATGCAGCGCACGCACCTTCGCACCTGGTGCCTCGACCCGTAAAAGTAAGACCAAAGACGCGCTGCCGCGGGTAGCACGGACACTTCGTGCCCCAGGCACCTGGGAGCAAGGAGGAACTGTCATGTCCCGAGACAAGTCATCGCGCCGCGCTTCCGCAGAACAACAAACGCTGGACGTTTCCGAGGCGCAAATCGCCGTGCATTGGCCTGAAGAGGATTATTTCCTGCCGCCCGCGTCGTTTATCGCCCAGGCCAATCTGACCGATCAGGACGTGTTCGCGCGTTTCTCTCTCGACAAATTTCCCGAGTGCTTCAAGGAGTTCGCGGACCTTCTCGACTGGTACAAGTACTGGGAGACGACGTTCGATGCGAGCGATCCCCCGTTCTGGCGCTGGTTTGTCGGTGGCACGATCAATGCGTGCTACAACTGCGTGGATCGCCATCTCACCGCGTACCGGAACAAGGCCGCGATCCATTTCGTGCCCGAGCCCGAGGACGAGACGGTCCAGCACGTCACCTACCAGGAGCTTTATGTCCGCGTGAACGAGTTCGCGGCCATGCTACGCGACTCCTGCGGCCTGAAAGCCGGTGACCGGGTCACCCTCCATATGCCTATGGTGGCGGAGCTGCCCATCACGATGCTCGCGTGCGCCCGGCTCGGGGTGATTCACTCGCAGGTATTCAGCGGCTTCAGCGGCGCGGCTTGCGCCGACCGCATCCTGGATTCCGAGAGCCGTCTGCTGATCACGATGGACGCCTACTGGCGTGGCGGCAAGCTGATCGATCATAAGGAAAAGGCCGACACCGCGTTCGCCGAAGCCGCGGAGAAGGGTCACCAAGCCGAGAAGGTTCTGATCTGGCAGCGCTATTCGGGCAAGTATTCGAGTCCGACGAAGCTGGTAGAAGGACGCGATGTCATTGTCAACGAGGCCGTCAAGGCGTTCCGCGGCAAACGTGTCGAGCCCGTGCAGATGCCGGCAGAGGCACCGCTATTCCTCATGTATTCGAGCGGCACCACCGGGCGCCCCAAGGGATGCCAGCACTCCATTGGGGGCTACCTCGCCTACGTCGCCTGGACATCGAAATACATCCAGGACATACACCCCGAGGATGTGTACTGGTGCATGGCGGACATCGGCTGGATTACCGGTCACTCCTATATCGTCTACGGCCCGCTCGCGCTCGCAGCCTCGTCGGTCGTGTACGAAGGCGTGCCGGTCTACCCGGATGCCGGGCGCCCGTGGCGAATTGCTGAAAACCTCGGCGTTAACATCTTCCACACGTCACCGACGGCAATCCGGGCGCTGCGGCGCAGCGGACCGGACGAACCCGCGAAGTACAACTATCACTTCAAGCACATGACAACCGTGGGCGAACCCATCGAGCCCGAAGTCTGGAAGTGGTATCACCGGTCTGTCGGCAAGGGTGAGGCCGTCATCGTCGACACGTGGTGGCAAACGGAAACCGGCGGGTTCCTTTGCAGCACGGTACCGGCGTTGCACAAGATGAAGCCTGGCAGTGCCGGCCCAGGGATTCCTGGCATTCATCCGGTTATTTACGACGATGACGGTAATGAACTTGCGCGCGGTTCCGGCAAGGCCGGCAACATCTGCATCCTCAATCCGTGGCCCGGCGCGTTCCAGACCATCTGGAAGGCCCCGGAACGTTACGTGAAAACGTACTATGGCCGCTACTGCAGGGATCCCAAGAGCAAGGACTGGCGCGACTGGCCCTACATGGCGGGAGACGGTGCCGTCGACGCTGCGGACGGCTACTTCCGGATTCTCGGTCGCATCGACGACGTGATAAACGTCGCCGGCCATCGGCTCGGTACCAAGGAAATCGAGTCAGCCGCCCTGCTTGTCCCCGATGTCGTCGAAGCGGCAGTCGTGCCGGTCGCCGACGAGATCAAGGGCAGAGTGCCCGAGCTGTATGTTTCGCTAAAGCCCGGGGTGGAAGCTTCGGAGGATATTGCAAAGCGGGTTGCGGACTCTGTGGTCGAGCGGATCGGATCAATCGCGAAGCCGCATCGAGTGCTCATCGTTCCGGACATGCCCAAGACCCGGTCGGGCAAGATCATGCGGCGTGTGCTCGCGTCACTTTCGAACCATCAGGATCCCGGAGACGTATCTACGCTGGCCAACCCCGAGATCGTTGACAGTCTGCGGGCGCTCGTGAAGTAGTTGGGAGTTCAGTGGGTGGGTTACGTCGGACGTCGCGCCGACAATCTTATCTAAACCGGTCGGCCCTGACGAGCGCCAGCAGTTTCGCTCGTTCACGGGCCACATCTACGGTGTTCCCGGCAGGCCAGTCGAGCACCACATCATCGTCAAGCGACTCGCGTACCAACGAAGAATAGTCCGACTTGCTCAGCATTCCTGATTTCAGGGCGTCTGCAATATCGTGCCTGAGACCGGCCGGAAAACTCGCGTACGAGGTTGACAGCGACGCATACTGGCGCGCGTCAATTTCGGCAGAAGCGTGCAGCGACGCCCAAGTCACGACGGTGACAATCGCCATCAAGGGCACGGCGGTATAACTGAGAACAAACTTGACTGGCGACATGATCTATTACCGCATGAGACGCTCGGACACAAGCCTTGCAGGCAAGGTCCGCCGCCTCATGCATGAGAACGCTCGAACAACCGGAGACGGTTCGCAACAGTCCTGCCGCCGATGCGGGGCCGGACGCCGTGCGTGACGCACGACTATACCGGACTTCTGTCGAGCCGGTCCGCGCCAGTTTGGCACACAGTAGACCAGATGCCCCGCTCGGCCCTCATCAGGCTGACGATACAAAGAAATCGTTCCGGTTCTGGCGGCAGGCCGTAGGCGACCTGATGGCACAGGCCTGCCAGCGGGAGAAAATCTCTGTTCAAGCGCCTGCTGGTGCCGACCGACGGATCTGCACTCTCCGGAACCGCCATCCAGATGTCGATGACGTCCGCCAGCGAAAACAATGCCCGCGTCCAGCGCGGTCCATGCGATGCCGAAGTATCACGTTTTCGCGGCCGTGGCGAAGGCGGCTAAGCAAGCCGCCGCCAAATGCAAAACGGCGGCGCCGCGCCGCCCCCCTATGACGGCAATCGACAGTGAGTCCAGTGCGGATATGAGCCCGAGCTGAATGGCAACCTCAACGCGCGGTGCATCGACGCGCTGGGTCGTCTCCCCCGCGGCGCCTCGACGCTCAGTCCGCTGAGCCGTCATGAAGCCCCCATACCGCAGCGACCACAAGAAAGATCACGCAAGACCCCCACTGGGTCAGCACGCTAGACCATGCCAGCGCGAGATCCGATGCCCCTTCGGTATGTCCGACCAAATACAGGAGAGTGTCTGCCGCGAGTGTCATCTGCTTTTCGACGAACCACCACTTCATCGTGAGGGCGATCGACGCCAGTCCGCTGCCGACCAGGACTGCGCCCAATAGCGGGTCGTGAAGCCCATGCGAGCGTTGCAATGCGGCGAGCCGGGCGCTTTGCGAAATGGCCGCGACGATAACCACCGCCGAGATCAGGACAAACCAGCCCGGGAAGCGAAGACTGATCGCGACCAGAAATCCGGCCAACGTGACAAGTTGTGGCCACGTCCCTCGCACCCATGCTCCCCAGACTATTTTCTGCTGATCCAATGTATGCTCCCGCAACAGTCACGGCGCGAGTGTGCCGCGTCTCGCGCGCAACGCCGTGAGAATGCCTCTTAGCAGATCGATCGGCGGCGGCGGACAGCCGGGTATCGCGACATCAACCGGAAGCAGATTCGACAGGGGCCCGCACACGGCGTAGCTGTCCTTGAAGATGCCACCCGTGTAGGCGCAGTCACCCGCGGCGACTACCAGTTTCGGATTGGGGGTGGCCTCATAGGCCCGGCGCACGGCCTCTCGCATGTTCAGTGCGAGGGGCCCGGTGATTAGCAGCATGTCAGCATGACGGGGGCTCGCGACGAATTTGATGCCGAGCCCTTCAATGTTGTAGTAGGGGTTATTAAGTGCATGGATTTCGAGTTCGCATCCGTTGCAGGAGCCCCCATCGATCTGGCGAATACAAAGCGCGCGGCCGAGCACGTCGACGATTTCCTGCTGTATCTGTCCGTGCTCGACGCGCCATGCGTCGTTGGCGACCGGGATGCGCTCGGCGGGAATGTCGGTCAGTGCGATCTGCTTGAGAAGTTGCCACATTACAAGTCATGTCCCGCGTAGTTCAGATTGAATGACTTATTGATCAACGGGAAATCGGGAACGATATTGCCGATGATCGCGTGCTCCAGCGCCGGCCAGTTTTGCCATGACGGATCGTGGCAGTGGCATCGCGCAATGGTCGCGTCCTCGCGGGTTTCGAGCGCGACAAATACGTCGCCCCGCCAGCCTTCGACCCAGCCGACGCCGCGTGCAGGCGGCCCGCCGGGCTCGACCGACGCGGCGACGTCACCTTCGGGCAGACCATGCACAAGCGCGTGCAGCAGCCGGAAGGACTCGTAGACTTCGTTGAAGCGGACCGCGACGCGTGCCGCCACGTCGCCCCGGTCATCGCTCGTGATCCTCACCAGAACTTCATGGTAAGGCGCATGAGGGTGGTCGACCCGCACGTCTATTTTCCGACCGCTCGCGCGGGCGACTGGGCCACAGACGCTGAAATGCTCGGCTACGTTCGCGCTGAGCCTGCCCGCGCCCGCAAAGCGGTCCTGCAAGCCTGACTGGTCTTCGTAGATGCGCTGCAGCACGCGAACTTCGGCTTCGATTCGCTCGCACTGATGCGCGACAGCGACCACGCGGTCCGTGTTCATATCGCGCGCGACGCCTCCCGGCACAATCTGATCCATCAGAAGTCGATGGCCGAAAGCCTTGTCGTTCAGACGCAGCCAGTCTTCCTTCAGCCGCGAAAACTGCGCGAGGCCGAACGCGAACCCGGCATCGTTGCCGAGCGCACCCAGATCCCCCAGGTGATTGGCGATGCGCTCACGCTCAAGCAACAGAGCCCGCAGCCACTGCGCACGGGGTGGAATGAACACATTCAGCGCACGCTCGACGGCCATGCAATACGCCCACGAAAAAGCGACCGTAGTGTCCCCGGCGATTCGCCCTGCCAATCGGTGCCCTTGTAGCAAAGGCGTTTCCTGAAACAACCGCTCGATGCCCCGGTGCGCATAACCGAGTCGTTCCTCGAGCCGCAGCACTTTCTCGCCGACGACCGAGAAGCGAAAGTGCCCCGGCTCGATGATGCCGGCATGGATCGGCCCGACCGCTATCTCGTGAACCCCGTCTCCAGCGACCGGTACGAACGGATAATCCGCTTCGTGCGATTCAAAGCGCCCGGCTCCGGAAGACAGTTTTTGTAGCGGATAGTAGCCGGCGGGCCAGTTGCCATGATTTAGCCACGGCCGCGTATCCCCGGCGCCCACCGCACGCAGTCCGAGCAGGTCGTAGACCGCGCGCTGCATGCGCGATGCACAGGGGAAAATCGTGGACAGGTCAGGATATCCCTCTTCATCGTCTGCACTGGCGACAGGCAATTGCACCCAAAGCAGGCCATCTTCCAACGCATATGCCGCGGACATGACGAACGTGCCCGCGGCCGCTTCCGCACCCCATAGCGAGATCAGTCGCCCACCACCTTCCCGCACCGTGCTGGCGATGCGGACCCAGGTCGCCGCGTCGATTCGTGCAAAAAAGGCTGACGCTTTGCCGGCAAACGCCGACAGCCGAGCGAGGTCAGAAAGTCCAAGCGCGTCGATCCGCATGCGTCACCCCGCAATCATCGCTGCCGCCTGCCGGTACCACGTGGCCAGGTAAGGCGGAATGTAAAGCCCCAGCATCAGACCGAAGCCTAGGTGGACGAACACCGGCAGCAGTGCTGGCGGATGCTCGAGCGCTGTCGCCGTCGTGTCACCGAACACCATGTGCTGCACACGCGCGAAGATGGTTGCGAACGCCACCGCAAGCGCGAGGAGCAGAAAGGGCGTCGCCCACGGCAGTTCGTTGATTGCCGTCGTCAGGATCAGGAACTCACTCGCGAAGACACCGAACGGTGGCATGCCGAGAATGGCCAGCGCCCCGAGCATCATGCCCCAGCCGACCGTCGGGCTGACGCGCAGCAGCCCACGAATATCGTCAATCGCCTGTGTGTGGGCTTTTTGTGCAGCATGTCCGACAGCAAAGAAGATTGCCGACTTAACGAGCGAATGAACGGTCATGTGCAGCAAACCCGCGAACGTGGCGACGGGCCCGCCGAGACCAAAGGCGAACGTCATGAGGCCCATGTGCTCGATCGACGAATACGAGAAGAGCCGCTTCACATCCTTCTGCCGGAATAGCGAAAAGGTTGCGACCAGTACCGAAACCAGCCCGAATCCAATCAGCAGGCGACCCGGCAGGCCGTTTTGCAGCGCGCCGTCGGCGAGCACCTTGCATCGCAGTACCGCATACAGCGCCACATTGAGCAGCAGCCCAGAGAGTACGGCCGAAATCGGCGTGGGCCCCTCGGCGTGTGCGTCCGGCAGCCAGTTGTGCATCGGCACGAGGCCGACCTTGGTGCCGTATCCGATCAGTAGGAACACAAACGCGAGTGACATGATGGTGGGATCAAGATGGCTCTTGATCCCACTCAGGCTACTCCAGAGCAACGCCTCGCCGCCCGCAAGTTGCCTGCTTGCGGCGAGATACAGCAGGATCGTGCCAAAGAGGGCTTGCGCAATGCCGACTCCGGCCAGGATGAAATATTTCCACGCGGCTTCGAGGCTGGCCGCCGTGCGATAGACGCTCACGAGCAGCACGGTCGCAAGCGTGGCTGCTTCCATCGCGACCCACAGGATGCCCATGTTGTTGGTGAGCAGTGCGAGAAGCATTGCAAAAATGAACAGTTGATACATGCTGTGGTAAAGCCGCATGCGCGCGGTCGTCATCTTGCCGCGGTCGCGCTCGATGCGCATGTATGGCCGTGAAAACATCGACGTGGTCCAGCCGACGAATGCGGTCAGAGCAACGAGGAACACGTTAAGCGGATCGACGAAGAACAGCTTGCCGAGCGCAAAGGCGGGCCCATGAGCCACGGTTTGCGCGGCGAGCAGCATCGCAGCGACGAAAGTCAGAAAGCTGAAACCGACGTTGAGGCCCGGTGCCACAGCCTGCTGCCCGACGAGCGCGAGACATACTCCGGCGCACAACGGAATCCCGAAAACAGGTAGCAGAACCCAGGCCTCATTCATCCTTGAGCTTTTCCAGGTGATGGATATCGAGACTGTCGAACTGCTCCCGAATCTGGAACATGAAAACGCCGAGAATCAGGATGCCGACCAGCACGTCAAGTCCGATACCAAGTTCGACGATCATGGGCATACCGTTGGTGGCGGCAGCTGCGGCGAAGAAAAGGCCGTTTTCCATCGAAAGAAAGCCGATCACCTGCGGGATCGCTTTGGCGCGCGTGATCATCATCATGAACGACAGCAGTACGCACGCGAGCGCAATGCCGAGCGTGCCGCGCGCGACGGAAGACGCAAGCTGGCTGATCGGCGTCGCGACATTGAACGCGACGATCACGAGCACGATGCCCACTAGCAGCGTCGCCGGAATGTTGAGTAGCGGCTCGACGTCCGTTTTCACGTTCAGGCGTAGCACCAGCCTGTAAAGAATCCAGGGAATCAGGCCGACCTTGAGCACCAGTGTCAGCATCGCGGAGATGGCAAGGTGCACGTCGGACGTCACAAATCCTAGGATGAGATTGGCCGACACAAGCGCGACACCCTGTAGGGTGTAGAGGTGAATCAGCGACAGGATCCGGCGCTGAGCAAGCATCGCAAACGACAGCAGCAGGAGGACCGCGGCCAGAAGGTTGATGATCTGCGTGGCGAGGCCGTGCATTTACGCCCCCAGCAGGAAGTGGACGAGCATGCCGATCACGGCAAGCAAAAAGGCTGTCGCGAGAAACTCGGGTACACGGAAAACGCGCATTTTCGCATTGGTTGTCTCCACCACGGCGAGCACGGCTCCACCCACCAGCAATTTGGTGAACAGTGCGGGTATCGCCAGGAGCAGCGCGAGCGGATTGCCGGCTTCAGCAATGCCCCATGGCACGAACAGCGACAGGCCGATACAGGAGTACGCGAACAGCTTGAGACTTGCCGCCCATTCCATCAATGCGAGATGCCGCCCGGAATACTCGAGGATCAGCGCCTCGTGGATCATCGTCAGCTCGAGATGCGTGGCCGGGTTGTCGACCGGCAGCCGGGCGTTCTCGGCGAGCGATACCATTGTGAAGGCGACCCCGGCGAACGCGAGACTCGGGTAAATGGCGAGTTCCCGATGGCTGAGCGTGGCGACGATGCGCGTGAGCAGCGTGGACTGCGTGATCAGCGACGCGGAAAACAGCACCATCAACAACGCTGGTTCGGCAAGAAAGCCCACGAGCATCTCGCGGCGAGCGCCGAGTGTGCCGAACGCCGTGCCGACATCCATCGCCGCCAGCGAGATCGCCACGCGCGCCAGCGCGAAGAGCCCCACCAGCGCAATGGCATCCGCAGCGGGCGACAGCGGCAGATCGGTCGACAAGGTCGGCACGATGGCACTCGCGAGCGTCATGCTGGCCCAAACGACGTAGGGTGCGCCGCGGAACACCGGGCTCGCATGATGGGCAACGACCGATTCCTTGTTGAACAGTTTGTGAAGCATCCGGTATGGTTGCCAGATGGCCGGCGCGCGGCGCTTCTGAAGCCAGGCGCGGCACATGTTGACCCAACCGGTCAACAATGGCGCCGCCGCCAGAGCCAGCAGGATTTCGAGGGCCTGCGAGAGCAATCCGGAGAGCGTGATCATTGTCTCACCAGCATCAGCAGGACAATCAGCACGATGAAGCTGTACATCAGATAGACGGCAATGCGGCCGGTCTGGAGCAGCGCGGCAACCGCCGCCACACGCTTGACCGTGCGTTCGATGGGCGCGTAGATCATCGCCCACGCACGATCGGTCACGGTGACGCGATACACGGGGTGTGTATCGAATGGCGACGGAAGTTGCCGTTCAATCTTGAAGAGAGGCGAAAAGATTTCTCGGATCGGCTGACCGAAGCCCTCGGCCGTGTCCTGCATCCGCGCGTTCACAAACGGATTTCCGCAGGCCCAGGGAATAGCGCGACGCAACCGCCCGTGATAGAAGCGGCGCACCAACACCCAGGCGAGCACACAGCAGCCGAGGAAGAACATCAAGAAGATCGCGGGCATGTAACTCGCGCGGTCGGTATCGGTCGGTGCGAGCAGGAGCCACCCGCTTTTCGCGACCGCTTGACCGATTCCGGCGCCGATGAGCGCCTGCGTCACGCGATCGAGCACGGCTACAAATTGCACCGGCAAGAGTCCCAGCAGTACGCAAAGGGCCGCGAGCCAGCCGAAGCCGACGCGCTCCCACGGCGTGGCGTCGCGTGCACTGGCAAGCTTTGCCTCACGGGGTTGCCCGAGAAAGATGATGCCGAAGAACTTGACCATCGTGTATCCCGCGAGTGCGGCAACTAGCGCGACCAGCGCCGCAACGATTGGCACCACCATGTTCAGGATCGGATTGGGCAACCCCGGCGTAAACAGGAAACTCTGCAGCAACAGCCATTCGGATACGAAGCCGCTCAACGGCGGCAGACCCGCGCTGGAAATCGCACCCACCAGTGCAGCCCATGCCGCCCATGGCATGAAACGGATCAGACCGCCGAGCCGCCCGAGATTGCGCTCGCCCGTGGCATGCAGGACCGACCCCGTCGTGACGAACAGGAGGCTCTTGAACACCGCGTGGCCTGCGATCTGGTAGAGCAGCGCGGTCAGCGACAGCGCGGCGAGCGACGGCATGCCATACGCCCGGAACAGGACCGTGAGGCCCATGCTGACGAACATCAGGCCGATGTTATCGATCGAGGAGTACGCGAGCAGGCGCTTCATGTCGGTCTGGATCGCGCTGAACACGACACCGAAGAGCGCGGTAAAGAGACCGAGCGCAAGCAAAACAACACCCCACCACGCGATCTGCACATGCAGCAGATCGAACACGGTGCGCAGCACGCCGTACAACCCCGCCTTCAGCACGAAGCCGCTCATCAAGGCCGACACAGGGGACGGCGCCGCCGGGTGTGCCTCAGGCAGCCACACGTGCAGCGGGAAAATCCCCGCCTTCGCGCCAAAGCCGAACAGCGCCAGCGCGAACGCCATGGATGCCCATAACGCGTCCAGATGCTGCTGGCGCATGCTGGCGAACGTGTAGTCGCCGGTACCCGCCTGCAGCAGCCCGAAGCACAGCAGCAGGGCGAGCGCCCCGACGTGTGAAATCAGGAAGTACAGATAGCCGGCGTGCCGGATTTCGGAAATGCGATGGTTGCTCATCACGAGAAACGTGGCGGACAGGGTCATCGTTTCCCACGCGACCATGAAGCAGTAGGCGTCGTCGGCCACGAGAACGAGTGCCATGCTCGCGAGACACACGTGGTACTCGAAACAGAGCAGCCCAGGCGGTGTGCCCTCGCCTTTGCGGAAATAGCCCGCGGAAAACGCGCTAACGCCCGTGCTTACCGCGCCGAGCACCGCAAGGAAATACGCGGATAGGCCATCGAGCCTCACATGGAACGGCAGCCCGGGCAGACCTAGCGGCAGGACGGTTTCGTCAGGCGCGGTAAACGCGCCGGCGAGGCCCAGCGCGCACAGCAGCAACCCGAACAGGGCGCCGAGCGGAAACAGCCCATGAGCGACCAACCGCGTGCGATGCAGACTTGTGAGCCCCACCCCCGCAACAATGAGCCACCCTGCGATCACGAAAAGGACGGTCTGAAGGATGGTGAACGGGGCCATCGCGTATCGCTCTTTCCTGTGTGCCTGTCAGCAGCCAACCATGACACCGGACCTGGACCGATTTGCGACTTGAACTGCGCATCCTTCAGGACAGATGGCGCTTGAGCGCTTCCCTACCCGTCCGTTCGATCGACAGGACTGCCCGCGTGCCGCAAATCCACACTGCATTGGATGTCTCCTCTCGAGTTCGGGACCTGGAAACCGGACCCGCATCGGGAACATACAGTTATCAGATTATGATAATGTCGTTATCATCCTATCAGCTTTGTCCGCAGGATTCCAGACAGCGGCGATCACACCGCCCCGTCATGCCGGCGTCGTCCCGCCCCTGCTCAGACCTGAGACCAGCGTGGAGTCGGGCCCGCATGCCAGCACACTTCTTTCGAACATTGACCGGAAAAGACCGGAGTACCGAGGCAAACCGACGCCTCGGGTTTTCGCTCGCGTTCGTGGCTGGCGCGGCGAACGCGGGCGGATTTCTCGCGGTGAGGCAATACACATCACACATGAGCGGTGTGGTCTCCGCGATTGCGGACCAGGCGGTACTCGGCGATTTCGCGCTCGTGCTTGCGGGCTGCGGTTCGCTGCTTTCGTTCCTGCTGGGAGCGGCCTGCTCGGCCGTACTCGTCAACTGGGGACGCCGCCGGCGGCTGAACAGCCAATATGCTTCACCGCTTCTGCTGGAGGCCGCGCTGCTCCTGTGCTTTGGGCTGCTCGGCAGTCATCTGGCGATGTGGGACACCCTGTTCGTGCCGGCGACCGTCATGCTGCTCTGTTTCATCATGGGCCTGCAGAACGCCATGATCACCAAGCTGTCTGGCGCGGAAATCCGTACGACGCACATGACGGGAATCGTGACTGACATCGGCATCGAACTCGGGAAACTCTTTTACTGGAATGCATCGAACGACGATTTGGCCTTCAAACCGGTGCTCGCCAACAGGGAGCGCCTGAAGGTCCACGCATGCATGCTCGCGAGCTTCTTCGCGGGCGGTGTGACAGGCGCGCTGGGCTTCAAGCATGTGGGCTACGCGTCGACCATTCCGCTCGCAGGCGTGCTGACGGTACTGGCGATCATTCCATTGCTCGACGATCTGCGCGAGCGCACTTGGCCCGCTCGCAAGGCGGATTGAGCCTGATTGATAAACGGAGGGGTTCGCACCTGATGCTCGTTGGCCAGCCGGCACACACGAGATAGCCTGACCGTCCGGGTGCTCGAAGCACACACATGTTATGATAATGCCATTATCATTTCAGTCTCATTCGTAACTACTGCACTTCGCTGACAGGTGCTTTCCCGCGGCAAGCCGCGAAGCAGCGCCGCGCTCAGACGAGCGAAGCGCGCCCGAAGGACCGGCAAGGAAACACTGTGATTGACCCTGGCGCTGCCCTGCTGTCTTACGACCACGCATGCCAACTCGTTCGGGATGTGAAGGGTGAACACGGAGTGATCGTGGTCGGCGTAGGCACCGCCGGGGAGCGCGGATTCCAGATGTTGTACCGGTTCTCGGGGGTCTGCGACCGCCTCGAAGCGCACGGCATCAACGTCATCTTTGTTTACCCAAAGGCATCGGCACGCCATGTTTTCGACGCGACGTCGGTACGTGGCGTTCGATATCGGGGCAAGACATGCCTGTTTCTTGACGGCGATGGCCGGCTCTTTCGCAATCCGGTTAAGCCTCGAGCGTTGCACGCAGTGTATCTAGATGCCGATATGCGGCAGGTAGGAATCCTTGAAGTGACACTGGACAGCGAAACGTGGGATGAACAGTTACGCGGTTTTTTGCTGATGTTGTCGGACGGCGCCTGCACTAGGCCGGTTCATTCGGGTCGCCTCTGATGACCGATGCGCATGGAGGGAGATGTGCGGTGGTAGATGCGCTGATTCGGGTGGCGGCCCGATGGGGACTAGATGCGGATGGGGCAGCGGAATTCGCTGTGGCAGCAGCCACGTTTTCCAGCAACGTCGTCTGTGCTGCAAATGGTCGCTATGTCAATGGCAAGGACGCCATGTCGGTCATGTCACTTCGGGCCAGGCGGGACACGCCCGTCCACACTCTTGTGACGGGTCCTGATGATCAGTGACGATTCGGATTTCTTCCGCTGCGCGCGTTCGATCGGGGATGTATTTGGCGACGCCGTCGCGCTGGCGCCAGCGGACGGCAGCCCGGACAACGTCACAGTCTTTGCATGGAAAGACGACGCCTCCTGTCCTACGCTGGACGAGCTTCTTTTGCGGGCGCACGTACTTGAGGCTGTGCACCCTTTGACCCTGCAGGAAACCGCAATACGCATTGACTACGGCAAGCGGATTAACTGGGCCGAACGCCCATTTCATGGCGGACAAGCCTGGTGATTTCGGTCCGCCAGCCCTCATCATTTCCGCGCCTCCGCTCGGGGGGCGAACTTCTACGAGGAGAATCTATGAGCGACGTGACTGACCATCAACCTGGCGCATTGAGTCATGCCGCAATCTGGGCACTCGAGCGTCTTTCGCAGCCGCGTTACGGTCGGGACACACCCGCTCTCAGTTGGTCCGTTACACAGGAGCTGAGACGCGCAGGTTTTGTTACCACCTCTGCAAACAGTCGGGGCGTCACGTCAGTCACGCAGGCTGGTCGCAATTATCTGCTTCAACGGGCGCAATCCTGAATCCCCCCGTCACGGTCGACGGCTTGCCGGTTTGGCTAGCCGTGCGGCTCCCAGCCGCAACAATGCTTTCTGATGTAACGGAAGCGGACTATTTATTATAATTTGATTAACATACTATAGATTCTCTCCCGCTATGGAAACGAAAAGTGCCCGATTGACCGTCCTGATCGACCCAGTAAAGAAAGAAGCGTTCGAGAAGCTCTGTGCAGCCCAGGACCTGACGCCTTCTCAGGTGGTACGGCAACTGATTCGGGAATACCTTGAACAGCATGGCGTAACCTGGCGCACAAAGAGCGCCCTGGGTTCGCGAGCGAAACGATAAGATTAAACGGTTCTCCCCACTTACTGGCGGTCCGGCATTTCCAAGACGGTCCGACACGGTGATATCGGCGTCGCGCCTACGGATGAACCATTCCCGTCGGTTCTAAACATACTGTAGCCAAACAATCGCACGGCCAGCTGCAGATTAAAACATATCGGGTTCATAGATGTAGGACCAACGTCCCCACCGGCTTACCCTCGGGTATCGGCTCAATGGTGACTCGATAGACGTCGCGCTTCGGGTCGAGGTCGATCGCGATGTTGCGCGAGTCGCGGGGATGCACGAGGACCACGAGCAAGGCCAAGTCGTCGTGATGGGGAATCTCCCTCGTCAATTCTGTCCTGGCTGTCGTTACCGCGCTATGGAGACGCCTGCGCGACTTGGTGTCGCGGTTTAGCCGCGACGTATTCTGAACGAAAGACTCACCTCGTCTTCGATGTGGCTAAGGGTGGGGGGTGTCAACTCGACGGAGTGCTAGGTCCGAATCTCTGCACCAATGCTGATGACAAGGCCGCCTTAGAACGGAATTTTTCTCAGCGTCCATTTCAACTCCGAGCGTCGTCGCTGTGACATATACCTCCGCTTGCGCCGCGGCGAGACAGAATGAGTGTTGTTAGGGCGTTGCTCGTTGCGTTGCTCGTTGCATTGCGCGAAACAAAGTGCCGGCCGGATGTTGGTGAATTGTTCAGGACGCTTTGAGGGGAGCTGAAGGGGGTTGACTTCGCGCAAACCGAGGATTCTCGAGACCCACGCACAGTGTTCCATTATGCTGCGACGCAATACGTACTATTGCCGTTTGCACCAACTTTACCGTTATTCCAGCGTCGGAAACGGACTGGCACCAACCTTGTTGTGTCCCATTACAAGCAAATATCGAGGGACATCAAAGTCTGCGGCTAAAAGCATTCGAAACGCCGGAGCGACCGTTGCGCCAATATTCTGAAGAAATCCACAAAGTCTGCGGCAATGCCCGTCTGTTGTAAGCTAAACCTTGATTTCAAGTCCACAAAGTTTGCTGGAGCCATAGCCGGCAAGGCCGGCGGCAACGCACCAAAAAAGGGGCAAGTCACAGTGATGCTGCGTCGCAGCAAGTAACAGACTACCAAAGCGCAGCGAGCCATCAAATTAGCTCTCAGAACAAGGACGGCGAACTTCCCTGTTGGTAACTCTACTCGGAGCTCTTCGCGCGGCCAACGAAATGGTCGGTCCGGACCTCGAGGACGAAGAAGTTTGCTCCGTTGCAGCCAGAAGCACCGCGCGGTGCGCCGGCGTCAGGCGGAACCGAGGTTGAAGTGCGCCGCGGTGCTACGACGATCACGGTGCGCGCTTATGCTCGGGAAACGCAGCAAAATCTGCAGGAACCTAAGCAAGGCGTACGAGTGTGCCCGCGGTCAGATCCTCCGCCAGGTTTCGCTCGGCCCGGCATGCGCGCTCGGCGCGCGGCGCCCGAAGGATCCGGTCGGCGTCGTGGAGCGCAATCACGCCGTCGCCATCGACGTGCGGCACTAGTCGCACCTCTCGAATTCCTTCTAGTAAATCGTGCCGCTCGGCACGCGGCTGCGGACGCAGCGGTGCCGTGCTGACGGCGGCCGATCAGAACCACGAGAACGAGGCACCAGCGGCCCGTATGGTGAAACTGGCTCCACAGCGAGAGGATTCACCGAAAGTTGCCCCCGAATTTGGCTCAAACTCACGCAAAGCTCTCTTTAAATAGACAAATTCCGCGAATCGAGTTCAATACGTGACGCCTTAGGTGGCGAAAACAAACTCTCAATCATTTCCACGCTCAATTATGTGGTCACAAGCACCCGGCTTCTCGCGGCCGAAGGGACCCTCGCGCGGAGACCCGGTTCAAAAATCCACGCTGTTGACGCGCCGTGAACAGCGGCGAAATCTGAACATGGATTCCTCCATGCTTCGCAAATGTGCACCGGAGACAATGTGTATTGCCACCCCTCACTCTTGCCCAGTGCGCTCGTCCCGCCGTCGGGACGTCCAGCTTGATGCATATCTTTTTAAGTCCAACGCCTGACATTTTGTATTTCCGGGCAACCTCCTCTATAGGTTCGGTCCATACCTCCCTATAACTTAACTCGCTCGAGTGTCACTTTCTCGCTCATCGAAGCCCCCATCGCAAGATATCCCAATAGACGGTTTAGAGGTTCGATCGAGTCCGAGTACTGGTTACGCTAGTATGCTGTCCAATTCACAGTACGTTGCGTCGCGTCTTTCCATTTCGCATCAATTTCATCGAGTCTTCCGTGATGAGTCCGTGTCGTGACGCCTGATAAGGCGAGACTCACCACGTAAATCTCCCCTCCGAATCCGTTTCGACATCGGTGCTATAAGGCTTTGCGAAAGATCATTTACGAGAAACCTTACGTTGATCCTCTCAGCGTCCCCGTCGCGCTAGAGCGTCGTCCGAAGAAAATAAAAGTGCGCAAACAAACGACTGGTGCATCGCACACCCGCCCCGGCAACGAGTATCTCATCCAGCTCTACTCCCGCAACGATCGGTCAATTCTGTTCCGCCCGCTGGAACAGAGGCTGCAGGCGCAAGCGGATCAATTGAGAATAGTCGTCAGCCTCCAAGCGTGGACTAGCTATCGCGAACGTTCGTCAACCGGATTTCCTTAATTCGATTCCGCTGTTCCATTGTAAAACTACGTGGCTGCAACCCAGCTTGCCGGATAGCTTCAGCGTAATCGCCCAAACGTTGCTCCGCCGCCAGAGAGGCAAGCCAAGAAATAACCCGTTCGAGGTAGGTCTCTCGCGTCTCCACCAATTCCGCCAACACGACCAAAAAAGACTTGCTCGCATTATTCAAGCGCCTCTGAACCCCTGCTTTTTCTAGCATAGCGACTCGTGTCGCCCGAACCGGAGGCTCGATCTGCATTAGTTCAAGCCTAGCTTCGCGAATCTGGTCAAGTGTCGGTTCAATGACCCTGTACGAACTCCTTGGACGCCATGACCGGTGCTTCCGATTAAACGTTAGCAACCACGCATGGTCACACCTAGACAGCGCCTTGTATACAGCTGGATCGGCTCTAGCGGCCGAGGTAATGCGACTTTCCGATGGAGCATTTTCGACCGAGTGGCGCCACTTCGAGCGTGACTTCCGGATCTCCGCGGGAGACAGCGTCTCAACACTCGTGTATCCCTCCCTACGTGCCCAATTAAGAGCCGTCTGACGACACAGACGCAACTCTCGTGCTGCGCGTCTGATGCTAATCCCTTTTTCCATCAATAGAGCAAACCGCTTATGGTATCGAGCTCCGTACAAGAACGGGATCACTCGCCTAGCACCACATTGAGATACTTCTAGCATCCGATACGATATTCCACAAGAACAAACCAGCTTCCACCCACCCGACCTCCTCAAAGGCCCAGCAAATCTAAGAACATCAGTATCTCGATGCAAAGCACCTCCGCATACTGGCGCTTCGAAAACCGGAACGACCATTCCCCATTCACGTGAGGAGGCTGATGATCTGCATCGCGTCGCTGGCGCGAACGATCCTGGCAAGGCGACGTGGTGTTCAAGAAACGACTCTGCCGCGATAAACATGAAAGGGTGAGGAGCTTCGCGAGCGCTTGCGCGTTCTGATAGGCCGTCCAACCATGTGGAAATTTTCCGCTCATTCATGTTGGTCAGCTGACAATATTCGGGGCCAAAATAATTCAACCACTCCGAAATCACAACATCACGTTTCAACGCAGAATCCCGACGTGCAAATCCTGCATCTCGAAACAAATCACGATATGTCTGCATCGGCTGATATGTATTACCTGACGCTCTCTGTCGAGCACTTCTCTTAGCAACATCCTCAATAGCGTCTTTTTCCGACGATGAGATTCGAGGCAGGATCACCTCATCAGAAGGATGCGTCAATCGTACGAACGTCGGATCGACATAGCTTTTAGCAAATGCATGCCGCACTGCTTTCAACATGCACGAATGCGTAACGCAGCAGTACACGCCGGCCAACTGATGATCAAGCTTCCAATATGGCGCGACCTTTTTCTCACCCCACTCCGCCAGACATTCTTCACAGTATCGTAACGCCGTGACAAGCTCCCCTTTCAACCCAGAAATTCTCAGCCTAGCGACCTGACTCGTGGGTAGACTAAGCATCTTCCGGAGTAATTTCTCTCTCATTGAGGGCGAGGCCATCATAGTTGCGTAACGGAACTCCGTGTGGCTTTCAATTATCGTTTCCGCCTGCATGTTCCAGTAATCACGCACCTGCTCTGCAAGGTGAGCAACCCCGCTTGGCAGTCGTGTACCAGGGTCACAAAAATATCCAAAAAGCCGTCGCCTCAAGGTCACAGTAGATGCAAGACCCATGTACTCCGCATAGCGTCCAAAATTGCTTCCAAGAGTCTCACCTTCGCTAAGCGGAAAAAGCGCAATTGCCATCGCATCGCTCCTCGTCGACCAAGCTCAGATCTGGCGCGGCCTTATCGTCGGTATTTACTACCCGGATCTCCGCAAGCTCTTTTCGCTCACGAAATTGCTGGCGAGTCTCCACGACCTCCTTCAGCAGCTCCCTGCATTTGGGAAGCTTCACTAGTTGGTTCCGTGTACCTCTCGGCACTCGAGATACCATCAAAATACTAATCGCGCTGACCCACCTGGGTGGTATTTCACAACTGATCGCGTCGGCAGCCGCTCGCAGTACACCCACGTATGCACTGTCACGGCGTGCCCAATCGACCCTTTGCACAATTGACCGAGTCGCGTTCGTGCGATGCTCAGCTAGCCATTCTCGGTCATGCCTGAGAAGCGCTCGATAGGTCGGCCTCGCCATACGCCGAGCCGACGCAACCGAACCGAAGCGTTCGATCGCTTCGAGCCACGCTTGACGGCCTCGCTCAACGTCGAAAGAAGTACGCACGTGCTTCTGCTGAGACCACGTCGGGGAACTACCGCGACAGAGCCTTCGTGCGGTCATCACGCTAACGCGCAGCTCGAGGGCTATCTCCTGAACCGAGAGCCCCTTCCCCGTGAGATTTGTGGCCATGCCGTGGTAACAGTGGGCATACCGCCAAATCTGATCAACGACCGACGCATGCCCGTCCAGGTGAAATCGAAAGCTGGACCCGCAGACGCATTTGGCGGTCCCGCCTGTCTCGCCTTGCCACACAAGGTTCCCCTTAAACACGCCAGCCTCATGCTCGGGTGCGTCGCACGGACACTGAACTACGACGTTCTCCATAGGACGACGTCTGTTTCGCACCCCTGATGCGATAAACTGCTGCAGCAGCACGTGCGAAACGGTCGGCGCGACCGCTTGGCCCAGACAGAGTAACGGCACAAGCCAGTCACGCGCTTCCTGCCCAGTTCGAAACAGACCTACCCAATAAAGAAAAGGCTCACCAAAGTATTCGACAATATCGGTCGACAGCTCGTCTAATCGACAATTTCCGCCCCGGTACGTGTAGCCCGTACCCTCCAGGCAGCGCTTGTAATGAAGGCGCAGATCGAAATAGCTTGATGGTGCAGCGTGCGTCAGTATCTCTTCTGACTTCTTCGCCACCCGAACAATGGTTTCGATCTCAATCGGCCTTGTATGCCCGAATTCAATCTGCCGCCCTCCCTCAAAAGCAGTGGGAAACGCGCTTGCACCGTCAACGTGGAGCGTGGAAGCGCGAAGCTCCGAGCAGGTCAGCAGGCTCTCGTGCTTCGGGCACACCGCGACACCCGGCAGTTGATGAACCCGTCTGAAATACGGATGTCGCCAGCTGTCGCGATCTTCCCGAATGCATTGTCGGCAATATCGAAGCGTCTCCAAATTTGTATAGCGCCCGAACCCAAGGCCACACCGGTTACGAATCCGACCAGAACTCCGTGTCATGGCCGCAAGAACATTCATCGAGACGCGAGGCGAGCTGCTAGCGACGTAATACGGCATCAGCGTCAGTTTCTCAGCAATTTCCGTCGCTGCCATGCCCCAGTAGTCAGATGTCTGTTCGCAGAGTCTTTCCAGACCACTCGGCATTGCCACTAGCGACGTTGCCTGGCACCCAAGCAATGACCTCAGAAATTCGTACCGTTTCGCAACCTTTTCCTCGGAAAGATACTCCACAATTAGGTTACCTAATAATTCATCAATATATGGGCGTCTCAATGCAATTGCCATCGTTCCCTCCGGTTCTGGACCAGGATTGGTACTTTCAGCCACCAGACGGCCACAACCGACACGTGCTATATGAGCACTGCTTTCGGCTTCTTTTCGCACCGCTTTAGCGACTCTCGCTGCGAATGCTTCCGGAAGTACCGTCTCGCTGCCTCAGCGCTCAAATCCTCCGTAGATGCTGAAGGAAACTCCTTCTGTACCTCATCGATGAGTGAGGATGCGATGTCCTCGGCGACACCCAACAGTAGTAGTCGGGAGGTAGCATCGATGGCCGACTCCGCCTTGTCATGCTCCATAGCCGCCTGCTGGTACATGTGGCGCCTCGCTTCCGATTCCGTGGATGCCACGATGTCTTTCAACGTGTCCCCCAGCAGGTCTTCATACTGAGCCATCCTGGCCTTATTTCCCGACCGAATAGCGGCCAGAAGCGGTCTCAAACAATCCATCCTCTCATCAAAGGTGTCGCGAAGAATCTGTCGAGAGAGTGTCTCAACACCGGTATAGATTGCGTTGTATTGAGCAAGCTGGTAAAGGGGAATCGCGATACCAGGGAGGCCTTGCGTCAGCGCATACAGATACTGCCGAATGCTCCGGGAGAGTGGTGCCGCATTCGCCAGCCACTGGTATTTCTCCAACTGATCACAGAACCGATTCCAGTCCCGCATATCTTTCATGCCATTCCACGTGATCACACCCTGGCTGCTGATGCGTCGCGCCGACCGCAGCGTCTTACGGAAGAGCCCAGCAGCCTTCGGCGTCCCACTTACGATAACTGGTATTCCAACTACGTTGGTGAAATTGACGAAAAAGTCAAAGAGCGGATCGTTCCTTACCACAGCTTGCAGCGCATTCTGCATCTCATCGAGGATGATGAGTCCAGTGTAGTGGCGTCGCGCCACACGGTGCAGCTTGTTTGCGTAATCCGCCAATGTGGCCCGCGTTCCGATCTCGTCCAGGCACTCCGTGCCGAGCAATTCATCGAACGTGAGCAACAGCAATTTGATAGTGTCCTTCAGGCTCGCGCTGCGAGGGCAGTCGATTTTGATCCACACAACCTGATTGATTCCATACCTGCTGTGGTGGATGACTTTCGGCAGAAATCGCAGTGCACCCTCTAGCGCCGTCGTTTTTCCCGCTCCAGACAGTCCAAAAATCCCGGCGCAATACGCGTGAGACCGCTTATGGGGGTATATTGGGATAAGCTTATTGTCCTGCGCACATGTGTATCTTTCGCAAGCTCCCCGGGAACCGACATCGGACACTGTTTGGTCAACATAGTGCTGGCGTATGATCATCTGCACGATGTTGACGATTTCCAGATGGGCTGGCAAAGGAACAAACAGACGCGACAGGCGGCCAATTGTGTTCAGCCGATATTCTTCTGGCCGAGAGCGCTCGTCATCAGAATAGGCCACGGGAACGGATAGGGATCGCAAAATCGATTTGCTATCCCACAACGGTCCTAATGCAGAAATGAGAGGATTTTCCTTGTACTCTTGCGGCAGATCACCCTGGTAGTATTCCGCCTCCACAGCCTGCCGGCACTGTCTGACAGGGGCTTGTTGAATTCGCCGCCCACTCGTCGCCTCCCTTTTCTTCGCAGTCTCATTAGTCACTTTGACCTCCTAATCATCTGAACTATCAATCAACTCACGTGCACGCTGCTCCCGAAGCTCCTTCGTGGACAACTGAGCGCCTCCGCCGATTGGCGCGTCGCTTTCACGGACCGGCTTCTGGTTCACGTCCCCTTCTTCGTCGTAAGTCTCCCTGCGTCCATCCACAGACGTTGCCGACACGTCCGAACTCCTTCCACAAAAGCTCTTCAAGGGGTTGCACTCCCTCTTAGATCTCTTTCCCCTCGAACCGGACACGCTTCGTGGGTTACCGTCGACACACCTCTCCATTTGACGCGTTTCATCCATGCAGTCGATATCGGGCCGAGTCATCCCGGAAGCAATCAACGCTGATTTCGTCTCTGCTACGGCGTCTCGACCAATCTTTGCAATGTTGTAGGTGGTCATCGCTCGGTGCGCCTCTCCCGCTTCAAGAGCCATCCCAACGTTCGTTGCATTGAGATCCCTGTATATTGCTAACTCCTGGTGCGTCAAGCCAGTGAAGTCGTCCCGCTCGCCCTCGATCAGAGGGCACGAGATTGGTGTACCTAGCCCGAGTAGTTCGATGCTGCTGTTATCGGCAGAGTCGTAGCAGATTTCAACGGATGAATCGCGCTTATTCTTGCTGCGATGCATGGCCTGCCTTTCAACAAGCGACAAAGTCGGGCACTCGTAATGCAGGCCGTTGTGAAGAATGCCGTATCCATCGATCGGCACCGTCGCGGATGGTATTACCTTTGAGCGAAAATCCGCGACACCTATATGCCTTCCGTAGCCGTTCACACCGATGCCGTACGACCATAGATTCAGTGGCGTGGGTGCATGTCCCGCATCCACCATCTCAGGGGGCGTAGGGTAGCCAGCGATTACATGTCGGTTGTAGCTCAATACAGCAAAGAGAACAACACGCCGGATCTCCTGTATGTTGAGCGCCGCATGATAGGCAGGGTGTTCGCAACCACGAGCGAAGGATTCTTTCTCGACAATTCCCGGCAATAGTGAATTCCAGATTGCGGGGATGATGCGAAAGCGCAGTTCCATCACACTGCGCAGGTCTGGCCGGTACGCAGGTGCATTCTTGACCTCAACCCGAAAGACTCCGATGAGCGGATGAGCTTGATGAACGCTGCTCACCTCGCCCTGGTCTGCGTAAAGAACCTCACAGAGCCGATGTGCTGACCACTGGTTCTCGGTAATTTCAACTCCCAGTGAGCGACAGAACTCCACTTTCGGCGATATCGCATTAACAAGCGCCATCATCGCCCCATTCCAACTGGGTGGGTCAAAAGTTACATAAAACCCGACAACCATTGCCGACCAGTCATCGATGACTAGATAGAGTACCGGCCTCCCGATAACTCTGGTTCTTAGAATTCGGCCGACAAGATAGATATCGAGGATCGTTGCGTCGATGTGGTACTGTTCACCGGGGCCGCGGGAATTTCTGAGCTTTCCAGTCAGAGGACGCTCGCGAAGAAGATAGTTCTTTAGCCCGATCTGGTGGATGCGTCGCTCCTCATAGGTATAGTTTTGGTAGATGTAATACTGGAGCTGTCGACGTGTAAGAACAATGCGTCTATCGAGCTCGAGCTCGACCATTTCTTTCTTCTCGTTGTAGACCACCCTGTCGCATAAGAATTTGGCTCTTACCCACTCCAATGCGATATCCATCGTTTTCTGAGATCTCTTACCTTTTGCATACTCGAACGAATGGTAATAGTCGGCGGCCAACTGAAGCAGTCGATTGACCTCTTTGCTCCTCGCAGATGCACTATACGTCCTTCTGGTGGCCTTTCTTCCTGGATGGTTCTTCCATTTGCGTTGCTTACCGCGCCCCCCGCAGCGGTCATAGTCGTCCGCTGCCGCATCGGGTGTCATCCCCTGCTGGCAAAAACGTCGGAAGGTCCGGTAGACCTTGGATGCTGAGACTTTGACGACTTCGCGGAAGCGTGCGATACGCTTGGCCCGTGTTTCACGGTGAAGCATTTCCTCAAAGGCATCGCCATGAATGGAAGGCAACGCAGGTGAACCGTCTTCACGGACCGGTTGGTCAAACGTTAGTAACGCGGCGATAAGTTTCCATCCATCCGACTGGGTGGGGTCTTGAGCTATTCCCCGGTATTTTTCGGCGCGTCTTGTGTAGACGAAGGGGGGGAGATTCCTTCGTTGGGAAACGACTACTGGCAACTGTTCGAGTTTCTCGAGCGCAAGTTCTGCCTCTACGTTTGATGACAGTCTGAGCAGCACCTCATCGGTTTTGAGCTTGAAAGGCTGAGCGTGACGGCTTGCGGCCGATTTCGCCTCATGCTCAATATCGATAAGGTGAGTCCAACGCTGCCCAGCGCCGGTTTTCAAGACGATGTATATGCGGGTGCCGTTGCGCTCTTTAACCACGTCCCCGACCGCAAGGTCCGTCACCGAGTTCGCTTTCACTGGCATAACAAACTCCGATATCCCTGTCGATAGGTTGCCTCACCGTGCCTTATGCGCTGAGCACCACCAGAGTTCCTCAAGGCGAAGCTGGAGCGGGTCCACAGTTTCCAGGTCGAATCGGATGCGCTTCTCTCCTGCCAGTTGACGAAACGCCCGTATCCCCGAACCAACTGACAGACCAAGCCATCGGTCGACATAGCGACACGCCTCTATCACGGACATCGATCGACGCGTTCGAATGAGTATTTGGATCGCACGCCGGGCCGCAACTTCTTCCTCCGTCAGGTCTCTCCCCACCGTTTCATTGGCCGCGCGGAATATCCATGCCAAATTCTTTGACCGATTAGCGTGCATGCCACGAGCCGTCACGGCCCGATAAGATGCCCCCTCGTCTTGCCAGGTTTTGCGCTCAATTTGTTGTGCACGCGTCAATGGAGTCGTTCCGTTGCCCGATGCCGATTTGACGGACCATGCCTCGCGACTGTACGAATTACGATTTCGGATGACAAGAACCAGATCGGTACTGAGCACTGCGGGCTCACGAGTTCCACTGTATGTCGGATGGTCAAGATTGACCGACGCCGCGGCTCGTTGCGTCTTTTCCCTGTCGAGGGCGTGCTGGTCAAATATCGTGACGACGCAGGAACGCCACCATGCTTCCAAAAATACAGCATGCTCTGCCTCAGACATAAAATGCAGTTCGTCTGCAGCGCCTTTCTCACATGCCAGCCTGGTCTTAATTCCCGAGCCTGGCATATCTCTTGTGTGATACCAGCGAATATATTCACCAGCCTTCTTCGCCGATTCTTGCTCTGCAAGCTTTCGCGCAAGCGTTTTCTTTCGCATCCTTACAGTTCGCGTAGTCACAATGAACCTCCAGTCAACTCATATTCGATCGATCTCGTCGATAAAGCACGAATTGATTTAAATAGGATACCTATATTTACTAAATTAACATTCTGAATTTATCTACTAATCGGCATCAAAGTCACCCGGAAAACGGATTCACAACCTGGCCGACTCACTGTCACCATAAACCGAGTCGCTCCGGAGATCTCACTAGTGCCTCGTTTTCATCCGACCCTTGTACCTTACGGAAATACAAGCATGCTGGCGTGACCAGAAATCGGTTGCATTAGCAGTTCGGTCTACCGCCTTTTAGGGATGGAATTGAGTACTCGTCTTGCACGGAGGCGTACTCGTCAAGTGCATCCTGTCGTGCCTCATGACTGAGGTCGGAGAAACGGCGCACTTTTGGGGGATCCAGCGACGCGATGCGAACGGACAGCTCCACCTTTTCGGCCAATAACTCCATGACGTTGCAGAGAGGCACGCACATGTTGCGGCCATCTTCCGTCACGAACAATCTTTCAGGATGGTCGTCTCCGGTACCCAATATAACCCTCCACTCCTTTCCCTCGTTGTGCAGGGTCGTCCTCGGCGGACAGTCCCCAAACCTCGGCAACGGCAAAGTCTTGTGCTCCCAGGGAGGGGACCGCAGCATCTGGCCGGCTTTGACAGATACCGCATCACGGTAGAGCAGGAACGACGCCATATCGCCGGTGCGGTCCCGGCACAGATCGGCGCGTAGATTGCCCTGAGCCAACGCAGTCAGCAGGATATCGGCCTCGTCACCGTGGCGCACCGTCATGTCACTATAGCTGAGTGGCCTGTCATGCAAGCAACGTCTGAGCCCTTCGACAGTGTTCGAGGCGAGCACAGGTATCTGCTCTGCAATGAAGTCCTGTAAATATCGCAAGTTCTCGAGAAAGATCCGCGGCAATTCACGGTTGTTTCGTACCCGATGCTCAATGCCAAACTGCGTCCGATTGTCCTCGCAGCTTTTGTCGTGCCAATGGTGCGCTTCGTCTCCCACGAAGCGCCCAGTCTTTAAGCATATCGCTGCGCTGCCTCGCAACGTCCGGGCCGTAAGCCAAAAGGTGCGCTGCATCTTCGCGGAGTTACGTGAGACGACTGAGCGGATACCCCGGCACTCCAATGCCGCCGCACACGGGATGTCCGAGCGGATCGAATCGATCAATTGGAGCGCCCCATCCGGCAAGCGGCGCTGATCAAAGTATCGAGCCAACTCGAGGGAAGCAAACATGATGACCTCTGCCCAGCATCGGATGCTCGGGACGGGGACCGTCGATCCCCAACACTGGCGATCCTCGCCCATGGGCGAAATACCGTCGACCTTGAAAGACCTCTGACGAGGTATGAACAAAATAGGCAATATCGTCCGTCTGTCAAATCGCAAATCCCATCGCAAGGCGTGTTGACATCAGCAACTGTTTCGACGCCGGCAGCTAATCGAGGTATGACCTCGCGATCGGCGCCTGGCATGATGTCAAAATAACAGGTCCTTATAAATGCAACACATTTTACTTCGCATTCCAAATTACATGGGACATCAAGTCACGAAACAGTAGGAAATTGTTCTCGCCATTCATTTTGTATAAAATTAATTCTGCGGAAGTTATTAATATCCGTCTCACACGACGGAGTTTTGGCTCGATTTTTACAATTTTTGCAACGATTGGATTGGTAACCACGTGGGCGCCGACACCCCTACTGATGAAATGATTTGTTATTTCATTGGAGCCCGTAGCGCATTGTTGCAGCTCGGTCAACGCTGTGTACGGTGTGTCCGCCGGCGGTTCCAAGCAGCGCGATGCACAGTCTGCGCAGATCCGACGTTCCCGATACCAAACGGTTTGAAGCCGGCCGATCCGAAGCAATCGAGGCCCAGGCTCAGCAGATAACTGGATTTATCCGTTATTCAGGAAATTATTGCCTTCAAATTAGAATTTCATTGCGCCGCGCGCTCAATAAAATGCAAAAGTATTGTAAAAACTCAGATCTTGGCGATAATCAGATCATGGGGCGCTTTGATCCGGGAGAATAAAGTCCGTCTAAGGGTCCGATCGTGAATCTTTGAATCGAAAGAATCTCGGCTTTGGGCCGCGCTCAAGCGCAAAGTCCGTCACGACGCGCGGAGACCGCGGTTCGACGATCCTACTGAGGAATAAGGTCCGTCTTGCGGCATTTGCGACGCCAAGAACGGGGACATGGATGTCCTGTGCGGCTGATGCCGGGTGCATTGATGCTAAGACGCGTGAACAGGGTTTTGACTTCGAAGCGACCCGGCATCGCCTTGCAAAAGTCGTCTGGCACCGGGCTTTTGTGTTGCTTGGTGCCCGAGCACCGCGCCCAAGTTGAGTTCATCGGCAACTTTCTTCAATCGCTTGATCCGCGCCCAGATGGTGATGCCCGAATGTAGCGAACGCGCGTCTTAAAGTTTTGGATCGCGAGTAGAATTCACGCTCGCCAACCGTTTAACAGGATTAACCAAGATGGGAATCCGTCCACTCCACAATGAACACGATTACAGGGTGGCGTTGCAGGGTGCTTCCAGCCTGGTTGACGCAGACCCGGCACGCCGGATGGGGATCTCCTCGAAATTCTGGCCATCCTGGTTGAGCGCTACGAGGCCGAGCACTTCCCGCTCGATCTTCCCGATCCCAATGACGCCATCAAATTTCGCATGGAGAAGGCCGGACTCTCGGCGAGCGACATGCAGCCGTATATCGGTAACCTGAATCGGGTTTACGAAGTGCTCAATCGAAAGCGCAGGCTCAGCCTCTCGATGATTCGCCGTCTCAACCGCGAATTGAAGATTCCCACCGAAGTGCTTCTCGGATAGGAAATCGAGAGGAAATGCGGGAAAAAGCGAAGACGAGAAAAGCAATGAAGAATCTTTCCGGCGGTTTTGTATCGGCGCTACTGTTCACAACACGCGCAACCCGTGCTGGCCTTCACATTGCAGCGTTTGCGTTGCGGCGATAACCTGGCCTTGTCGCGAGCAAGTGGTCGCTTGCCTCGTGGAATATTGGATCGAATAGCACACTGTCGTGCCCGAGTGCGATAGCTGCGTAGCGCCATCAGATGCGGTTCACTTTGGAGCTTGGATGCTTCGCCGTTGGCCAATACCGCAGCTTGCGTTGATATCACCCCCTGTCACGCGTGGCGCGGAGACAAGGCAATGCGCGGCGCCAGGCACCGGGCTGAGCAGTTAGTCACGGTTTCGAACCGGTAACTGGACGGGCAGTTGACGGTGAACGCTAGTACTTTGTCCGCACACCTGCAAGCTGAACCATCGACTTCGCCCAGTCAACACATCGAGGAGGGACACGATGAGTGAAATCAGCGTTCCAGACGATTTCCCTAGAGCGGGGCGATCGGGAGCGGTATCTGGTGCCCAGACTAAATTCCTTGCTCGGTTGATCGACGGCAAATTTATCACCGGACTGACGGACGAAGAGCTCCGGGAAAGATATGTGGCGTGTGAAGATCTGGTACAGCAACTCGCACGGTATGCTGCGCAGAAGCTTGCGGACAATCCCTCGTCGCCGGCGGACGAAGTTCTTGACCGTGTCAAGGCTGGTGTAAGGAAGAAAGTTCGGTTAGGGACGTGGACTCTCTCCAGCGCAGAAATAGACTGGATTATGAATCGCGTGCGAAGGATGCTTTCGGATAGAAACGCCCTGTAGTGTCATACGGGCACGTTTAGCGACAACACCGAGTCCGACCACGGAGAAATCAGGTGCGATACGCATCGGCATGACGCGCCACAAGGAGTCCTGTGGCAGTTGGACCGGCCCATCCTGCCTGTGAGCGACATCCGATGCAATCGGAAAGCCGGGGATCTTCCGAAGTTGTATCAGGCGAAGTATCCTTCGTCGATTAGCGTCAGAGCCTCCTCGACAAGTCGGGCGCCATGCTCCATGGTGACCATTTCGAGCGCGGTCTTGCCGGCAAACTTGGTTTTTCGGCCGCGCAGCCAGGTCAGTGCCTTTTCGCGACTGCCGAATACGACCTCTGCCTGGGCGACCACCCTCGCTAGACGGATGGCCTTGTCGGATTCGTCCTTGGATAGGCGCTCCCCGTTGCGCCGACGCCGAGATAGCGTCCGACGATGAATAATGAACAGTAGCTCCTCAGCCTTTAGCCCGTGCGCACGGAAGCGGTCCACCACGTCCGCGTCGACACGCTCCTGGGCTAATACGGCGAGATTGAGGCTCGACCGAATCGGTGTCTGAAGTAGGTCTCCAAGCAACGAAAGTTCAGTGTTGCGGGGATTAAAGCGACCAGTCGGGCGGAATTCAACGATCGACATGAGAAGTTGTGCGCAAGACGTCCTCATATTTTAGGAAATTCTCTGAACATTGCACGCTACCCAGCTCTGCCTGACGCGCGCGGTCGAGTGAACGCCATGACACCACCTACAAGTGGTAGCGAAAAGGCCGGAGTAGTGCATCCAAAAAATAGATGCCGCAAGCAAATGTCGAAGATGTCTAGACCGTCTCCCATTCGCACCGAATGCTCTCACGACGTCGGCAAATTTGGCCGGGCGACAGGCGCTTCGAAATTGGTGCCGTCGGTTCACGCGCCCTGACTTGCCGTGCCGGTACGCTTAAGCCCGATGCGTTCGTCAAAGCGCAAACACAATTCGATGTTCGCCAACAGGCTCGACTGGATATCGTTGAACTACTTTTGACTAGGTCTGCGAAGGATAGCGCGGTTGTCGAGCAGTCGTCCTGACGTCAATCATATGCGACTGCAAACACGGCGTCCGTGGTTCCTGCCTCTCTAGTCCGTACATTGGGCCCTCCGAAATATGCGTCCGTAGTATTACGCGTGCCTGTGATAGGGATAACCGCACGCGGTCCCGTGGAGGGGCCTAAAATGTGATCCAAGGGAAACTCTGCTTTCCTCAGGCCCTCAACTGATATCGGGTCGCGGACGTCACTATTGGAGCAGGCGCAGCCACTGTGCGGGCAGCAAGGAACGAGGAGTTGGTCAATGAGTGCGCTCACTTCGCCGCACCGCGCGGCAATCGATTTCCGCGACGAACTATTGAGACATCACTGGCCAGACGATCGCCGAGTAGCCAAATATCTCAAAGCGCCGTTCGGAGCGGACACTGAGGTATTCTTGGCAGATGCGCGCGCTGCAGGTCTGCTCCTCGGTGTGTGGTCTGAGTTGCAGCGCGGGTTCGTCTACCCGGAGTTTCAGTTTGACCGGTTCGGAAGGCTACGTCCAGAGGTCTCCCAACTGCTTTCTGCGTTGCCTAAAGATGGTGACGACGCAGGATGGCGGCGAGCGTTTTGGTTGTATTCGCCGCATGCGCTTCTAGGTGGCCTGCCGCCAGCGGAGCTCTTCGTCAGCGATCCAGAACGCGTGTTCAAAGCAGCCCAACAGGAGTTCGCGGGCGATCGCGATTCGATATGGTGACGGTAGTCGTGATGCAGAGTTGGCCGAGTCGGTCCGCGCTGCGACGCGCCGTCGAGCGGTCGTGCACCAAGGTCGAACATGCTGATTCCCGGAGCGCATACATCCTGTTACTGCCCCGAACCTTCAACTCACAGAGGCATCGACTTCAGACGTGTCGTGGTCGGAATGGCAACAACGGTCGGTTCATGTCATCAGCAAAGTGCATGGCATGACGAAAGTCGACTGGCTATTCATGCTCTCTCGAACAGGAGGTGTCTCATATGCTGGACGAAAACGAACGCCGAGGCATTATCACCGAACACCCGGACCAGATGGCCAGAATGAAGAACTGTCTAAAGGAAGTTCAAGTCGACGCCTCGGATGCAGACGTCGTTCTCGCATGGGCAACGTATTCAGATCGTGTGATGGCATCGTGGCTGCTGTTGCCCGAGAATGACCGCGAATTACGCCAGATCTTGTTGGCCCATCTTCCTCACCAACCGAGCAAGCGACCGCACCTGAATTATCGGGTGATGGAGTTCTGTAACCACGGGGGGATTTGGCGTGAAATCCGAGAGGTCTACTATAGCCATGACCGCCCTTGCGCCTATTCATCGACAGGTGCGATTCTCTCGTGGACTGTCGAAGAGGGGGATCAGGCCGCACTGGAGATTCTCGATCGGATGCGGGCCGCGTTGGCGCAGCCGATCCTGAAGCCGGAAGATTTCTCGAATAACGCGTGAATAGGAAAGAGCGGAATCGCTAAGCCGACCCGTAGCCGCCTGACAATCGCCGATAGTTCAATAATGGCAATGGCCGGAGGCTATGTGAAAACGCACGTCTGACGTTCCGGTCGAAAAACTTCTCCTTTCAGATCGCGCTGTATTGGCTTGGTTACAGTTCGGGAAGGGTAAAACGACACCCAAAAATCAGGTAGTTTTGCGTTTTCATACGGCCTCGCCGAACACTTGCCCTCTCCGGTCACTTCCCCTATGCACGAAGGCCTAGCGCGCTTCCATTAGCCGCGACAAGGCGGAGGTTATCGCGGCTATCGCCTCCGGTACCCAGCGCGCCCCACGCGGGTCCTATCGTGACCAAATCTCCGCATGTATAGCCGCTCGTGGAGCAGCCCCCCCGAACGGACTCTCCGCTCAGCGCCTCTATCTGGTCGACCGCGCGCTGCATGTGGCTCGTGTTCCACACCATCACGGCATTGGAGAGCAGCGCCATTGCTTAGGATACAGCCGCAAATGAGTTATTGTGCCTGGTCAGTTCCGGTGGAATCTTGTCGATGCGGATCGCCCGCTACACCGGATGGACCGCCTCCCCACCATTGAGCACGTGCTGCAATTCGGCGCGAAATGCAGCATTGACGAAGTGATCGATCAGGTAAATCGTGCGGAATAGCCGCTCGATATGGACGCCGCCATCGTATACCGGTTGTCCGCGTGCAGTTGAAGCGCGAGAGCGCTTGCACCGCCGTGCATTGGTCGGTGGGCAACGAGGCAGCAACTCACACTGCAAGTGATCGAGCGACTGGCCGCGGAGAATCCTTCCTTACCGCGACAGAACGCGATATATCGGGACTGTTAGCACCGCAAACATCGCCGATGCGCTCGAGTCCTTACATCGTTAGGTTTGGATCAACGAAACCTCCGCGACGCGCATAGCCGGTCTTTCAGCACTTGGCGGGAAAATGCACCATGTGCCGTCACGGTGGCGAAAAAAGAAGATTGCAATTGGACCCGCCGCGTTGACTGCCTCGATGCAAACGTAGCGTCCGTTTTTCGATCGCCCGAACTTTCTGACTTTAACGCCTTTTGCTGTATCCGGTGCCATCCAATCCTCAACCATCGTTCTAAGTGATCTTCCTGCGCTCGCCATCAAGTTCTCCTTAATGCCTGAATGCCACGGTCGAGCAGACCAGACAACAGAAACTGCTCAGAAGAGTCGCGGCTGAAGTGGCGAAGCAGACGTCAAGCCTCCGTCAACTACGAAGCACTGGCCCGTGACAAAGCTGGCCTGCTCAGACGAGAGCCACGCCACGATGTTGGACACATCCGCTGGCCTCCCGAATCGTCCAACGGCGTGGCGTGCCAACGCATCTGCCTTGGATTGCAACGGGTCCCTCGCCAACGCAAAAGCGGAATCAGCCATGGCCGTCATGATCCATCCAGGACAAACGGCATTGCAGCGCACCTTGGGCCCATGATCCACAGCAATTGACCGGGTCAGGCCATGCACGAATGCTTTGGACGCGTTGTACACAGCCATCGAAGGATCGGCGTTGATGCCAGATATCGAACCTATGTTGACGATGCTTCCGCCTGTCTCCAGCATGGAGGGCAGGATAGCGCGGCACATATTGAACGTACCTCTGGCATTGACGCCCATAAGAAGGTCCCAGTCTTCGTCTGAAGTCTGGATCAAGCTTTTTTCGATTTGGATACCCGCGTTGTTGACAAGTACCGAGGGCGGTCCAAGACGGTCAAGGGTACATTCCACAATCCGCCGAGCATCCGTAGCCCTCGATACGTCTCCTTGCACCCATATCACGGCAGCGTCCAAGTCATCTGGACGAGTCCCACGCCCGCACGCCACCACCCGGGCGCCCTCTGCAAGGAATCTTTCGACCACCGCTTGGCCGATCCCTCTGCTGCCACCTGTGACAATTACGATATCTTCATTCATATAGTTGACATCTGCATCGACTCGGTTGCGCAAACAAAACGAATGACATATGGCTTTAAAAAAGTTGGGCATCGCAGAGATCGTCGCGGCCCAGCAAAAACCGGATGGCTTTCATAGGGCACACGACCTCAATCAACTCTGCACGCGAGAGGCCGATCAGTGCACGGACGGGAACCAGTCGACGATCGGATGCGCGCGAGGATGAACTCCACGGACACATAGGCTGCACAATCGCCGTCGATCCGACAATCAATCAGATGCAGGGTCATGTCGACTGATGCGGCGCGGAGTTCCACTCGCACTCCTTGACGAGCTATCGTATCGATCAGTTCTGCGCTGCCCGCTTCTGCGCGGCGCCGCGAAGACGCAGCACGCTGCCCAGTCCGCTCAGTCGCGCTGCAGACGTCGTACCGGGCACGCGGCCGAAGCTCTCCGTGATGCGATCGAGGATGATCGCAATCAGCACGACCGACAAACCGCTCTCGAAGCCGAGTCCGATGTCGAGACGCTGGATACTTTCGAGCACGTCATTACCGAGACCGCCCGCGCCGACCATCGAGGCGATGATCACCATCGACAGCGCCATCATGATCGTCTGGTTGACGCCTTGCATAATCGAAGGCAACGCGTTCGGGAACTGCACCTTGTAGAGCAGTTGCCAGGGCGTGCAGCCGAACGCTTGGCCCGCCTCGACAATCTCGCGATTCACGTGACGAATGCCGAGGCTTGTCAGACGCACGGCGGGAGGCATCGCAAAAATGACCGTCGACAGGATGCCCGGTACACGCCCGAGCCCAAATAGCATCGCGGCCGGAATCAGGTAGACGAAGGCCGGCATCGTCTGCATTAAGTCGAGCACCGGCCGCACGACGAGCGCGACATACTTACTCTTCGCCGTCCAGATACCGAGTGGTATGCCGATCACGAGACTAATGATCGTCGAGGACAACGTCAATGCAAGGGTAATGACCGTCTGGTCCCAAAAGCCCGTCGCATAGATCAGCATTAGGGAGAGGGTTGTGAATATCGCGAAGCGCAGGCCGACGCGCCACAAGCCGACACCGATAAAGAGCGCCATGAGCGCCCACATTGGGATCGCCTGCAAGCCATGTTCGACGAAGGCGGCAAGCGCTTCGATCGTCCTTCCGATCGCGTCGAACGCTCGGGCGTCGTGATCGAGCACATAACGGATCGATTGATCAACCCATTGACTGAGCGGAATGAGTTCAACAGACATGAGAGCCTCGTGTACGCGTAAGAGCTTCAAGGACCACCGCGCGATCGACGGCGCCGCAATAACGGCCGTCCTCGTCGACGACAGGCAGCGCGCGCGTAGTCGCCATGACCCGCGACACAACGTGGTCGAGCAACGCCGCGCGCGAAATGCATTCGATTTGCGCGACCTTCGATGTCGCACTGCCGAGCGCCTCACGCGCGACAAAGCCTCGAATCTTGTGCTCGGCGTCGAGCACGAAAGCGTAATCGGCGCTGCCGTTCAAGGCCTGCGCAACGTTCGCCGTATCGAGATTCCGCACGAGCGGGACCGCGTCGACTCGCATCAGGTCAGCGGCAGTCAAATAGCGGCTTGTGTCCACGCCCTCGAAGAATGCGCGCACATAGTTATCCGCGGGATTGCTGATGATTTCGTGCGGCGCGCCCACCTGAACGAGGCGTCCACCCTCCATGATTGCGATGCGACTGCCGATGCGCAGCGCTTCCTCGAGATCATGCGAGACGAAGATGATCGTCCGGCGATGTTCCTTTTGCAGTTGCAGCAGAACGTTCTGCATTTCCTTGCGCTTGAGCGGATCGAGCGCAGAGAACGCTTCGTCCATGATCATCATTGACGGATTGACCGCGAGCGCGCGCGCCAGTCCCACGCGCTGCTGCATGCCACCAGAGAGCTCCGATGGCAGCTTCTGACAGAAAGGAGCAAGTCCGACCTGCTCGAGTACAGCCATTGCGCGCGTCTCCCGCTCCTTCTTGCCGACCCCTGCCACCTCGAGACCGAATGCCGCGTTCGAAAGCACAGTGCGTTGGGGCATGAGCGCGAAAGACTGAAACACCATGCTCATGTCCTTGCGGCGCAGCGCAGTCAGCTCCGCGCGCCGCGCGGCGGCGACATCTCGGCCATCGATCAGCACCTTGCCCGCGCTCGGCTCGACGAGCCGGTTGATGAGGCGGATCAGCGTCGATTTACCGGAACCCGAAAGGCCCATCAGCACGAAGATCTCGCCTTCCTGAACGTCAAACGACACGTTGTGTACTCCGACCACCTGTCCAGTCCGCGCCAAAATCTCGTCTTTCGTCGCACCGAGGGCGAGCATGTCGAGGGCTTGTGTCGGATTGCTGCCAAATACCTTGCAGAGTCCATCGACCACAACCTTGGGGGAATGCGTCACGTCCGTCTCCACGGCAGGCGGGAAGCCTGCGGAATTGCTATACATGGTTGTGAGAAAAATACGCCTTTCACCGCAGAATTACTTAAGTCGCAGGTCGCTGCGGTGCCACCTACGGTTTGGTCATACCGTTTGTCGAGAAGAAGATCGGCGCGCCGCTCGAGGACGCGGCCACCGCGGTCAAAGCCGCTCGATCTGCTCGCTGCTCGCCGGTGAAGCTCCGCCCGTCGTCGGCGCTCGCAATCACGACGCCGTCGAGCGAGGACGCCACGACGCGCTCGTCCGGCAACTGCACGAGATCGGTCACCGAGCTCCTATACGGCGTCTTCGCGGGCTGCCACGTCGTTCCGCCGTCAGCGCTGCGGTAGATCGTGCCTCGCAGCCCCCCCACAAGCAGCGTGCCATCCGCCAGCGCGAGGCCGGTCCAGAACGAGCCAGCGTAACCCGTGTCCGAGTAGGTCCAGTTCGCGCCGTTATCGGTCGAGCGCATCACGCGCCCTTGCTCGCACGCTACGTAGAGGTTCCCTCTCGCATCGGCGAAGATCGCATAAAGATTCCGATCCGCCCTTTTTGAGCCTGGCGGGGGCGGCAGCTTCACGGTATCCCAGGTGACACCACCGTCGGCAGTGTGCAGCATCAGAGACCATAAGCCGACAGCCCACCCTTCGCGCGCATTGCGAAAATAGACGGTGAAGAGCGGCTGGTCGACACTGATGTCGCTGCGTTGCTGAGTCCACGTCTCGCCACCATCCGCCGTGCGGATGATGACGCCCCAGTGTCCAACCGCCCAGCCGTTGTGCTCGTCCGCAAACGACACCGAGGTCAGCGTCGAGTCGACGGGCACCGATCTCGCCTGACGATAGTGCTTGCCATCGTCGTCGGACAACAACACGACGCCGTGATCGCCGACCACGACAAGGCGTTTGCCCGCATGCGTTGCGCCCAAGAGCTGCACTTCAGTCGCCGCACTAGCCTTCTCTGCCGTATGGAGCTGCAGTACCGGCTTGATATCCGGCTGTGGCTGAGTTTGCGCAAAGCAGGCGAACGGCAAAGCAGCCGTCAGCGCAACCATGAGCCGTTTCCGAATGCCACGCTCGCCTCGAACGATTGCTTTCATGGTAAGTCCTCCGGTCAGTGGCTCAGCACGCCCGGCGCGCGAACGGGCTTACGTCGAGGGAATACGCGCTCGAGCAGCACAGCGAGCGCCGGCAGTGCCGTCATCGCCATCACGAGATTCACGATGAACATGAATGCGAGAAGCTTGCCCATGTCGGCCTGGAACTTCAGGGCAGAGAAACTCCATGTCGCGACACCGATGGCGAGCGTGATCGCCGTGAAGATCGTCGCCATGCCTACCTCGAGGATCGAATGCTCTAGCGCCTTCACGATAGGCTCGCCTGCAGCGAGATGAATTTGCAGCCGGTTGTAGATGTAAAACGCATAATCAACGCCGATGCCGACCGCGAGCACCATGACGGGCAACGTGGCGACCGTGAGCCCAATTTCGAACGCCTTCATGAACCAGTAGCCGATAAAGGTGCCGACCGTGAGCGGCAAGCAGCAGGCAAGCACGGCGCGCAAATCGCGGTAAACGATGAAGACGAGCAGCACGATCGCCGCATAGACGTAAAGCATCATCGGCAGTTCGCTCCTCGCGACCTCGTCGTTGATCGCCGCGAGCACGCCCGCGTTTCCGGCTGCAAGCCGGACGTGAATGCCCGGTGTCGGATGCGTGTCGCGAAAGCGCTTGACGGCGTCGATCGCACCATTGATTGTGGTCGCTTTGTGGTCCGACAAATAGAGATGAATCGCCGTCATGCTGCAATCCTTGTTCAGGTAACCACGTACGCGCCCGATCTCCGTGCTCAAACCCGCATAGTTGCCGGAATCGATCGGCACCACGCTCATCTTCGGATTGCCTTCGTTGTAGCCTTCATTGTAGGCACGCAGCATGTCTGAATAAGAGCTGATCGATACGACGCCAGGTACGTCCTTAAGCGCGTACGTCAGCTTGTCGTCGAATGCGCCGACGGCGGGGTTTTCGCAAGAATTTGGCGGGGCCTCGACCACGACCGACAGCCAGTCGAGCCCGACGTCGAAGCCGCTCGCGATCACCATCGCGTCGCGATTGAATCGTGCGTCGGGTCGCAGCTCGGGCGCGCCGGGTTGCAAGGTGCCGACCACCCGATCGCGGCTTTGCCAAACGGCTGTCGCGAACACGGCGGCAACAACAACAAGCACAACGCCGGCATTACGCGGTTCGGCCACGCGAGCCAACTTGCGCAGCCACCCCGCGCGCTGCTCGCGTTTTTTCATTGCCTTGTCGGCGTACGCCTTTGTGAAATGGAAGCACGATGCGGCAAGCGGCAGCATGACGAGATTCGTCAGGATCTTGTATCCGACGCCAAGCGATGCCGTGATCGCGAGCTCGCGAATCATCGGGATCGGGATCATCAAGAGCGTCACGAACGAGACGAGTGCGGTGACGAGGGCGAGCGTGCCGGGAATCAAGAGGCCCGTGAAGCTGTGACGTGCCGCCTCCAGCGAAGACTTGCCGTGAGCGAGTTCCCGCGTGATGAAGTTGATCTGTTGCACGCCATGCGATACGCCGATCGCAAAGACGAGAAACGGCACAAGCACGCCGAGCGGATCGAGGCCGAATCCGAGCAGCCGTAAAGTGCCGAACTGCCAAACGAGCGAAGTCAAGGAACATGCGATCGGCAGCACAGTGAAGCGGATCGAATGGCAATACCAGTAGACGGCAAGCGCAGTCAGCAGCAGCGCGATCGCGCAGAAGAGCAGCACCGACTTCGCGCCGTCGGCGATATCCCCGATCTGCTTCGCGAAGCCGATAATTTCCACATCGTAGTTCCCGTCTTCATAGGGCTTGCGCAGTTTCTGTTCCAGCAGGTGGTTGTACTGGATATAATCGATCTTCTGGCCGTTTGCGCCCACCTCGCCGATGTCCGCCGTGATCATGGCAGCCGTTTCGTCGCGTGAGACAAGCGAGCCGATGAAGTTGCCTTCCACGGCAGAGCGCTGAATGTGCGCGATGATCTGAGGCGTCAATCCGTCCGGTGTCACGGTGCCGGGAATGATCGGCTGCGAGCGAAAGCCGTCCTCCGTAATCTCGTTAACAAAACTATTCGGTGTCCATAGCGACTGGACACCCAACCGGTCGACGTTGGGCAGATAAGCGACGGCCTGTGTGACGGCCGCCAGCCGGGACAGCCCCTCCTTCGTCCAGATCGTGCCGTGTTTCGACTTGACGACGACTGTCAGCCTGTTCGCGCCGAACAAGTCTGCCCGGTACTGCTTGAACGTCTTCACATATTCGTGACCGATCGGAATCTGCTTCTCGAAGCCCGCGTCCATGCGCAGTTGTACGCCGAAAAATGCCATGACCGCCGTAAAGGCGACGAAGGCGCCCAATACGAGGAAGCGGCGCGAGAAAAGCCATTCCTCGAGATGACGGATGCTGTTGAGTATCACGTGCCGCCTCCTTGCTCATCCATGGTTAAAAATTGCGCGTCACAAACAGGCCGACGAAGTTGCGGTCGGCAAAAGGCTGCGATACCGCATTGCCGCCGAAGTACATCGTGAAATTGAGGCCCGCTTGCCACACCTGCGGGTTTTGGTTGAACAGCAGATAGAAGTTGATCGATTTCGCGCCTTGCTCGTAGTTGGCCGAGAAAGTCGGCGTGTAGCCCGAGACCGCGTCGTAGAACGTGATGCCCGGCGTCATTTGCCAGCCTGGGATCACCGTGCCGTCATAGGTCCAGTTGAAGTCCATAGTCAGTCCGACCGAGCGTGCGGTGCCCTGAGCCGCCGCGATCGGATAGCCGAGACCCGAGTTGTAGTTCAGCCACGTGCCGTAGCCCGCGTCCACCACCTGGTAGACAGTCTTGCCATTGATGGTGCTTTGGTACTGCGCGCTCGTGCTGAGCCCGGGATAGTCGATCGCCGTGATTTCCGCCGTGAATACCGCCATGTCGGCACCGATCAGCTTCAGCATCGGATAGGAGGACTTCGTCAGGTTCAGCTGTGCGTTCACGTCGAGCTGAAACTTCTTCATATCCTTGTAAGCCGCGCAATCGACGCCGGACACGCCGTTCGATTGCGCATCGGCCGGACCACCCGGCGCAAAACATGCGGACATCGCCACCGCGTCGTGCGGCCGGTATGAAAGCTCCGAGCCGATCGCCCAGTCGCCGAGCGAAAAGTTCGAGCTGACGCCGAACAGCTGCCGGTTCTTCAGATACGACCATTGCGACGAGCCGTTCGCGAGGTATGACAGCACCGGCGCTTTGTCGATGTAGTTCTCGTAATAGAACCCGAAGTTGATGTCGGCATTCGGCGGCTTGTAGCCGAGCTTCACGCCGAACTGCGGACTGCTGCTCGGCAACACGGTGCTGTACGGCACGCCGATCGGGCTCGTCTGCAGACCGGTGTACTGGCCGTTCACGAGATTCGAACTGATCGTGTTGATGAGCCCATTGTTATTGCTGCTGTTGTTGCCGGGCGTCATACCCGCAATCGTACCGGCGTCGATGCCGCCGACGTTGAAGTTGTTCGAGTTGAACGAACCCGGCAATGAGCCTCGGCCGAACACGTTCGACGTCGACCAATAGCTGCCCACCGGCGGATACTTGTTGCCGTTCCACTGCACCTGCACATAGCCCTCAGTGGAAAAGCCGTAGGGCAAACCGCTCGCGACACTGACCATCGGCGCAGGCAGCAGCGCCTGCTTGAGCTGGGTGCCGGGAATGTAGAGCTTCTGGATGTCGAGCGCGTTCGTCGCGTTGATCCCGCCGGACGCGAAGTAGCTCTCCCCCCAGTTGATCACCTGATTGCCGACGCGAACGTGAGCGCGTTCATTGCCGATGTTGAAATCCTTTTCGACCCACAGGTCCAGCAGCTGCGCCTGTTTCACGACCTGATCGTAAGCGCCTGGCGAAAGCTCCGTGCGGTCCGTGTTCGACGCCGCGAAGTCGTACATCGCGGTCGCGCGAACGAGGAACTTATAGCCTTCGCTCGGCATCGTCAGCAGCAGCTCGCTCGTCGCGCTCAAGTAGCCGCTGTACGGTTGGCCCTTGCGGTAGTTGAGGTCGCCGTTGTCGCCGTTCGACCACTGCGCGACGTTTGCGCCGCTCCCGCAGCCGTAGGCATTTGGATCGCCGGTCAGCGCACAGCTCGGGTTCTGCGTCCGTATCGCCATGCCACCCGTGATGTTCGATACCCACGATCCCTGCAGGTCTCCAATCCCCGTATCGAACGTATACGCCGCCGCAGGCGACGAGATAATCGCGCCGCACACGGTGGGCCATAACACACGACCTACTTTTGTACTCATTTCGCCAATCCCTGCCGCTGTTAAGTAATTACTTCGTTATACTTATCGTTATGAATTGAGATCGGGCATCGCACCTCCTCTATGGCGCGATGCCAGCAGTGACGGTGCCTAAGCGGAGTTCAGCGGTCGCTGATCGCGCTCAGGTTTTCCCCGGTAAAATACTGATCAGTCAGGCGCGGGTCGCTCGAGCCGGGCGGATAGAACTTGATGTCCTTCCCCGTGCCGACGACCGTTTCATCGAACACGTAACGACCGCTGACGAGATCGTTGTAGACAGATGCGGCCGACGCGCAGGCACCGATCTCCCATTCCGGCGTGATGTAGTTCTCTTTCGCCTTCCAGATCTTGCCTTGCGCGTCGTAGTCGTCACCCACCGCTACGAGCCAGCTGTCCTCGTCGACAAAGAGCGTTTTCTTTGGCGTCGAGTGACGCATGCCGGCCTTGACCGTACCTTCAATTTCCCAGACCCGATGCAATTCGTAGCGACGCATATTCGGGTTGAGGAAGTTTGGACCCATCGCGTCGTCGAGCTTGGTGTTGAAGCGCTGCATTGCGAACCCGTCATAGGGGACGTAGATCTCCTTCTTGCCGACAAGCTTCCAGTCGAACCGGTCGGGGTTGCCATAGAACACGAACGAGATGTCGGCCGGATATTGATTCTCGAAGCCGATCAGTGGCGCGTCGTACGAATACGCCGGCAGGCGGCGGACACGGCGCTGACCCGTAAAGTAGTAGTAGGTATCGGTGTCCTTGCTGAAGTAGTACCGCTGCATCGTACCCTGGCCGGCTAGTGCGGCAGGCTCGGTATATAGGTAATAGAACCCGTTCTGCAGTCCGCCGTTGTCCTGCGGAGAGTGCTGCCCGCTTTTCGCCCACGGGTAGTAGATCAGCTGATTCCATCGCGTGACGATCGACTGACTCGAACCCGGACGCGGCGAAACGATGGTATAGGCGTCCGGCCACTCCGCCGCCACCCCTTGGTAACGCATCAACCAGTTCCACATGACCTCGACACCATTTTGCGGAATCGGGAATGGCACACCCGGGAGCGTCGCACTCTCAAGCGACCAGCCATCCTTCGCGATAGCCGATTTGATTGCCCCTGCCTTCGTGTTGTCCTCAACTGAAGTCGGCAAACCGCACTCGCGATGCGTCGGATATACGGGCATCGTGTATCCCTTGACCTGCTTTAGCATCTGGATCTGCCCGGGAGTGAGCTTGTCCGCATATTTGTCGACGTTCGTCGCATCGATGACGAAAAGCGGTTTCTCGTCCTTATATTTCCAGTAGTCTGCGCGCACCTTTCCGTATGTCCATCCCGGCAGCGGCTTCGATTCGCCTTCGAATGCGGGGATCGAGCCGTCCTTGCTGCCTGTCTTTTCTGCACCGGTCGGCGTCAGGTCCTGTCCCAATCGGGCAACGTCCTGCTGAGATACTGGCCACGCCGCATTCGACATCAAACCCATTGCCGCAAAGGCGACAACTAATTGACGAAGTTTCATGAATTGCTCCTTCCAGTCACCTGCCTCGGTTTTTATAGACAATACAAGTGCTAGCTGCCCGTCCGCGGCGGCCATCACATCGAAAATTTCGGAAGATAAGGCGCGTCTAAGTGGGGCACCTGTACTCAGATAATCGTCTCGAAAAAATCTCAGGTACTGCTGTTTTGCGACTTTACATTGACGAATTGCGCAGCCTCCCCAGCCATCGTTAAAGTGCCAAGCGCTCCTTCATCGCGCTTAGCGTCACCTACAGCCTCATTTGCTGAACCTGTGCGGACAGTCCACCATCGAGTATCCAAAGCTGCCCCGATGCATACTTCGCTTCGTCGGAAGTTAGCCAGTTAACGAGGTTTGCGACATCATCCGGCGTACCGTACCGGCGTATCGGGTGGACGTTACGTACTGCGGTTTCGAGGCTTTCGATATCACCGTAATCACGAAAAAAGCCCCGCAACATCGGTGTATCGATATAGCCAGGACAGATCGCATTGACACGAATACCTTCCGGACCATGGTCGCAAGCCACTGCCCGTGTCAGCGCATGCACCGCACCCTTGGTGGCGCAATAGGCCGCCAAACCCGGGTCTGCGATAAATCCATCGTATGAACCGAAGTTGATGATGCTTGCTGCCCCACCTTTGCGCATCAGCGCGAGGGCATACTTAGAGACAAGAAAAGTGCCAGTAACATTGATCGAAAAGATTCGGTTCCACTCCGACAGGCTGGTCTCCTCAATGGTCTTTTCAATCTCGATGCCCGCAGCATTGACCAGAATGTCGAGCTTCCCACAGCGCTCGTGAATGACGCGCATCACCTTTCGCACATCTTCCTCGACACTCACATCGAGCTTGACGAACGTCGTGCCCGGAGCGCTCTCGGCATCGGCGAGGTCCGCCGCGAATACGGTCGCTCCTTCCTTCACAAACCGAGCACAGATAGCTCGACCAATACCACCGAGACCACCGGTCACCAAAGCAACCTTGTTTGTCAGATTCGAACTCATACTGCACTCCTCGATTTGAAAAGCGCTACCGCAAGAACGTCACGCCGCACGTGCCTCTCGGGCAGATTCCTACAATGCCGGAATGTGAGATTCGCTAAATTCGCTACCGCGTTACCCGTTCCATCGAAAACAATCGAAAAGACGTGATGGAAGAGATAGCCTGAGACGAGCCGCTCTTACATGATTCAAGACCAGCCCCCAGGCAACGTTGAATCCATTGTTTTTCACCTCGCTAGTGCGATGACAGATACGCTTTCACGGCAGGAAGGCCCGGCTTGCCATCAATGGTTGTCACACCTGCGAGCCACTTATCCAACACCTGAGGATTGGCCTTGATCCACTCAGCCGCAGCCGTATTGGGATCCTCTCGGTTCATGATCGGGATCATCAGATGGTTCTCCATCGTGGTCGTAAACTGCAGGTTTGAGGCAAACTTCGCGACGTTCGGACAGCGTTCGGCGTAGTCAGGCGGCTCTACCGTATAAACCTTGGCCTCGCCGTAGTTGGGACCGAAAACGTCATCGCCGCCAGCGAGATAATTGATTTTCATCTGTGCGTTCATCGGATGAGGTTCCCATGCCAGGAAAACGATCCACTGCTTGTCCCGCAAAGCGCGGTTTACCTGTACAAGCATGCCCGCCTCACTCGACTCGACCAGCTTGAACTTCCCGATGCCGTCCTTGTTAGTCTTGATCATCTTGTCGATCAACTGATTGCCATCGTTTCCGGGCTCGATTCCGTAAATTCGGTACTGCAATTTATCCGCATATTTGGCTAGGTCAGCGAAGGTCTTCAGCCCGCCTTGATAGACATAGTCAGGAACCGCCAATGTGAACTTGGCACCCGTCAGGTTGGGTGTCTGGAGAACTTTGACTGACCCGCTCTTTACGAACGGTTCGATGATCGGATCCATCGAAGGTGACCAGTAACCCAGAAAGAGATCGATCTGCTTACTCTTTATCCCCGCAAACGTAATCGGTACCGATGCGATGGTCTTCGATGGCGTATACCCCAGTGCTGACAGCATGGTGGATGCGAGCCCGGTAGTCGCGGCGATGTCGGTCCAACCGACATCCGCCATGTGGACGTTCTTGCAAGTCGCGGGTTCAGCGGCACGTGCAGGAATGGTCATCGCCGAGACCCATAGGGTGGCCGCTAAGGCTGCCATACCAACTCGATTCATGGTGTTACCTCATCTTGTGTCATTGAATTGAAAAAGATCCGGCCGCCGTCAACTAGCAGGATTCCTTGGCTCGCCGCTCGTCGCTTGGCGCATAACCAAAGAAAGACCGAAAGGCACGGCTGAAATTCGGCCCGTTGCGAAAGCCGCACTCCTGGCTGACTCTTTCGATCGACATATTCGAGTACCGGATCAATTTCCGCGCGTGCCTCAATCGAATGCCGACATAGTATTCATGCGGAGTCGCACTTAAAGACTCCTTAAAAACTCGCTGCAGTTTGCGCTCCGATACGCCCGCCAGACTGGCCAACTCGGGAACACTAAGGGGTTCATCGATATTTGCCTCCATCAAACGGACCGATTCGATTAACTCGCCGCGGGAAAAACCTACGCGCGAGGCGACGGGTATCGGCTGCGGATCCGAGACTGTTCTGAGACACTCGATCGAGAACTGCTCCGAGATATTTCGGGCGATGCCTTGCCCTAGGTCTTCGGTGATCAGATGAAGCATCAAGTCCAAAGGTGCCGTACCGCCAGTACATGTAATCCGGTCGCGATCAATGGCAAAGAGTTCGTCGACGAAACGAACGTCGGGAAACTCAGCATGCAATTCCGAAAGCACTTCCCAGTGAACCGCGCATCGGTATTCTTTCAAGAGACCGCACGCCATCAGTGCGTAGGCGCCCGTGCACAGACCACCCAGCGCGACGCCACGTTCGGCCAACAACCGAAGCAGTTGAGTTGCGCCACCATCCACCGCGTCACGCACGTCCCAACCCCCACAGACGAATACGATGTCCGGCAATGGCCGCGCCAAATCCATCGGCCGAGCCGGTCCCGCAGCGAGGCCATTGCTGGCGTACGTCGTCCGGTCGTCAACCGAATAGATGGACCACCGGTAGTGATTCGACTGGAGAAGTTGATTTGCCATGCGAAGTGCCTCGATCGCGCTGGTCAGCGCAATCATCGAATACTTTTGCAAGATGAGGAATCCGTAATGCTCAAATAGCGTATTCATCAAACAATCCTGGACGCATCGAAATGTTATGGTGCCGGGGTCAGCTTTGATTCGTCTTCAACGGTCGGCCGTAGTCGGTGCTATTTCGTGCATTGTTGGACTATCCAATCGCAAAACACTTTCGCCTCAGGGGTCAATAAGCTGTCGCTCGGGTGCAAGAGATAAAAGCCCTGTCCGGTACGAACCGAAGTCTCGATGGGTCGGACGAGCACCCCGGTTGACAACATGTCATCGGCAAGGTATCGCCACCCCATTGCGATACCTTGCCCGCTTATGGCGGCCTGCAAAACAGCCGGATAGTTGTTGATGTAGAGGTCTTGCCGTTGTTCGGTCAGAATAATGTCGTTGTGCGCAAACCAGGTCGTCCAATCCATCCAGTCCCAATGGCGCGTCTCCAGATGGATCAGCGTCGCCCGCAAAAGATCTTGCGTTCGCTCCATCGGTGCGACTCGAGACAGATACGCGGGGGCACACACCGGAAATATTTCTTCCTCGAGCAAGAATCGCGCGTTACACGCTGGCCAGTAGCCATCGCCAAATTGAATCGCGAGATCTGCCCCTTTCCTGATTTGCTTCGTGTCCTCGTCGGAGGCGTCGACGTGAATGACAATTTCGGGATGCTCGGAGCGAAACTGCGGCAGGCGAGGAATCAGCCAGTGCGACGCAAACGCCAAGTCGGTCGACACCGTGACCGTCGAAGATGACGCCTCGACTCTCAGCGCGTATGCGGCAGCGGCCAGCAGTTCCAGCGCCGCATTAACGGTCCGCTGGAATTTTCGTCCCGCTTCAGTGAGCGTTACCGACTTGTGCAAACGGACAAACAGCGCGCAGCCGAGCGTCTCCTCGAGCAGGCGGATTTGTCGGCTAACCGCGCTTTGCGTCACGCACAGCTCATCGGCAGCACTCGTGAAACTCTCGTGCCGAGCCGCCGCCTCAAATGCGGCTAGATACGATAGCGGCGGAAGATGTCTCGTTCGACTAATCATATCGGATGTATCTCTTGTGACTGAAATCAGTCGTACAGGTGAAATGCCCATATTCACCAATCGTCCATCCGTCGCGGGCTCTCAGCTTACCCGCAACCGGTGCCTTTTCCGGGACGCGATTGAACACGAATCAGCGTCCTTTCTGCAACGATATTCCCTCGCCCGCGCGCGCCGGCCACGGCTTTTCCCGCTGAGCGGCAAAGAGCGCCCCGATCTTCTCCAGGGTTTTCGTCCGAAACGGCGAACTTCGCCGCACGGTCATGTCCACGTGCAAGAGCAAGGCTTCCATCGTTGCAAAGTGCTCAGCGAATGATGGATCTCCCATGGTCAGAAACACCCGCAATTTCTTACTGTCGTATTCGAGCAAACGTGCCGAGACTGCAAGCGAACCGCCCAGGCCGAGTTCCTTCAGATAGTGCACGGACGTCTGCAGCGTATAGATCGATACACCCTCAAATGCCCTGAACTTCTCATCGATTCCAATGTAGTCCATCAGGTTGTCGATCGACTCGCTGAACACGCTGACATAGCAAGCGTCGTTCATATGCTCGTTGTAGTCGATCCATTTCTCGAGGACTTTTCCTGCATAGACAACTGGTTCGTCGTTCATCTCGTCTTATCCCGCGCTTTGTCGCACCGGTATATGCCGGGCGTCGACCGCTGCGCCCCGATCGCCATCGGATTGCGCCCGTGGCATACTCGGCGCAGCAGCATATCGATCGACTTTTCCAACATCTCCGTTCGCGGTCACCGGGCTCCAATCTTCCGTTCGCCTACGATGTCGACCGCAGACATCCGGGATTCCGACTCCTTGATTGCACGGCTCGCTTCGACGATCTTGCGGTCGCGCTCCGCTGCCAATTCGTGGAAGCTCCTGTCGTCTTCTTCCGCCTTGACGCCGTCAACTAGTGTCTGGATAGTCTTCCCGTCGAGCTGCGGATTGCCAAGATCCGCCCACCAGCGATGGAACGAAGGAGCAAAGCGCTCACAGAAGACGCCGAGACCATGACCGCCGCTGCCGAGATTGAACAGCATGTGCGGCCCCATGACCGACCAACGGAGACCAGGCCCCGCATACACCGCCTTGTCGACGTCCTCAACCGTGGCCACACCTTCGACCACCAGATGGATTGCTTCGCGCCAGAGCGCGGCCTGTAGCCGATTGGCGACATGCCCGGGCACTTCCTTGTTGACGCGAATCGTAGTTTTCCCGCACGCCGCGTAAAACTGTTCAGCCAACTCCAGCACGCCCGGTTCGGTTTTCTCGTTTCCGAGCAGTTCGACCAGAGGAATCAGATGAGGTGGATTGAACGGGTGGCCGAGGATGAAGCGACCCGGATTCTTCCATCCTGACTGCATTTCTCTCACCAAAAGGCCCGAGGCGCTGGAACAGACCACAGCACGAGGATCGAGACGATCCTCAATGCGCCTGTACAGTTCGTGCTTAATCTCAATCTTCTCCGGCACGCTTTCCTGGACGAACTGGGCACGGGCCACGGCTTCCTCCGGCGTCTGCATGAAGCGCACGCGCTCAGGGTTACCCGATGCGGTCAGCCCCAGACGCTCAAGACTCGGCCATGCATGGCGGATGTAGTTCCGAACAAACGCTTCCGCCTCTGGAGAGGAATCGTAAACGTCGACCTCTAGCCCCGCCGCAAGAAACAGTGCAGCCCAGCTTGCTCCGATCGTGCCGGCTCCCAGAACGCCCACGACTTCGATGCCTTGGGGAAGTTTGCGTATATCGCTCATTGCTTTCTACCATCCTGTATTTAAATACCGGGGAACAGGCGGGTTATGCCCGCCAATCCGGGGCTGTCATACGTCCAAAACGAGTCGAGCCGTTTTCGATCGGGAACAGCAAACGGCCATCACGTCATTCAAGCGCTTCTCTTCCTCTGTCAGCACGTGATCTCGATGCTCAGGCACGCCCTCAACCACATCCGTTAAGCATGCTCCACAGACACCTTGCTCGCACACGGTGTTGACGTTGAAGCCAGCCTGCTTCAACACGTCAAGAATGCTTTTGTCGGCAGGCACCTCGAGCTCCACGCCGGATCTGCGCAGGTAGATCCGAAAGGGTATGCTCTTCGTCACCTCTCGCTTGTCGGCAGAGAACCGCTCGAAATGAACCGAGCCGCTCGGCCAATGCGATGCTGCTGTCTCAACGGCGCGCATCAGCCCGCCAGGTCCGCAACAATAGACGTGGCGCCCTTGCACGACATCAACTAGCAGCGCTTTCACGTCGAGACCCTTTCGGGGATCGCCGCCATCGAAATGCATATGCACACAGTCCTTGAATGGGGCGGCCCTCTGCAAGAATTCGACGAACGCGGCGTCCTTTTCGTAACGCGCGCAGTAGTGCAAGGCAAACGGCTTTCCGTCCCGATGTAGACGGTACGCCATCGACATGATCGGCGTGATTCCGATTCCGCCTGCGATCAGCAATGCGGAAGTCGCGCTCGCGGCCATCGGAAAATTGTTGAACGGTCCACTGACTTGCAATTGTTCTCCAACCGCAACTTCGTCATGTAGAAATCGGGAACCTCCGCGGCTTGCCGGATCCTTCAGCACGGCGATCCTGTAGGCATTCCGAACGCCGGGCTCGTCATAAAGCGAATATTGACGGGTAATTCCATTACCCAGATGGACCGCGACATGCGCACCGGGAGCGTACGCGGGAAGATCGGTATAGTCCTCTCGTGTCAGTTCGTAGCTTCGAATTCCGTTCGCCTCGTCGGTCACAGCTCGCACGATGAGCGTTTGTTTGTCCAATGTTCCGGTCTGATGTTGCATCGTCATTACCTCTGGATCGGGGGTGCCAGGTAAGCGGGTGCGCTCGAATGTCGAAACCCGTTCTCCCGAAGGCTTCCGCCTATGCATGTGAAATCTGCACGTGTCGTACGGTCGTGTAGTTTTCCAAGGCATAGACCGACATGTCACTTCCATAACCAGAGGCTTTCATGCCTCCGTGCGGCATTTCTGCCGTGGCGATGCCATGTGCGTTCACCCAAGTCATACCGCAACGCAATCGAGATGCGATTTTCATCGCGTTCCCTACGTCACGCGTCCAAATCGAGGACGCCAAGCCGTAGGCGCTATCGTTCGCATACTGGATTGCCTGCTCAGCGCCGCTGAATCGCGTGACGGAAATGACCGGACCGAACACCTCGCGCTGAACGATTTCGTCACCCTGTCGGGCATTCGCAACGATGGTTGGTTCGTAGAAGTAGCCGTCACCCCAGACTTCGCGCCCTCCCGTCAGGATCTCCGTATGACCCAGCGCGCGCGCCCGGTCGACAAAGCCGGCAACGTGTTGGCGATGTCGCTCAGAAATCAAGGGGCCCATTTCCGTACGGGGATCCTTCGGACTACCCAGGGCGATCGACGCGACGCGACTCGCCAAGTCCGCGACGAAGTTGTCGTAGACCTTTTCTTCAACGTAGAGCCGGCACGGTTGGGCACAATCCTGTCCGGCGTTAAAAAACGACACACCGCGAATCCCTTCAACGACGGCGGTCATATCTGCATCGCTGAAGACGATGACCGGTGCTTTCCCGCCTAGCTCCATGTGCGTATGCACCAGGTGCTGCGACGATGCCTGAAGAATCCGGCTCGCCGTCGCCGGCCCCCCAGTAAGTGAAACCATGTCGAGCAGGCGATTGCTGATCAGCGCATTGCCGGTTGTGGCGCCACGTCCGACGACGACATTGACAACGCCTTTTGGAAATAGTCCTGCCGCCAGTCCGGCGACGCGCAGTGTTGTCAGAGGCGTAAGCTCGGACGGCTTAAGGACCACCGGGCAACCGGCCGCGAGTGCTGGAGCCAACTTCCACGCCGCCATCATCAACGGATAGTTCCATGGCGCGATTGACCCGACTACGCCCACCGGGTCGCGTCGGATCATAGACGTGAATCCGCTAACATACTCGCCGGCGTTCGAGCCGGAAACGCAACGCGCTGCGCCGGCCATGAACCGGATTACATCGACGATCAGCGGAAGCTCATCGGACCTCGTCGAGTGCAAAGGTTTGCCGCAATTTAATGATTCGAGTGCGGCCAGTTCCTCTGAGTGCTCTTCGATCGCCGCCGCCAGCGCCAACAGGTATCCGGCGCGGGTGCTCGGGGGCGTCGCGGACCATCTCGGGAATGCCGCAGCGGCTGCCGCGGCGGCCGCGTTCACTTGCTCGGTAGACGCCTCCGACACGTTGACGATGGATTCACCTGTCGCCGGGTTGACGACGGAGAGCGACTCACCGTCACCCACTACCAGTTCGCCATTTATCAGGTTCATAGTTTGCACGACTCGACCTCGTGGGTTTTCGGTGAATGTTTTCGTTGCGGCGTCAGAACCCAACCTGATCCGAGCCCTTCAGGCCCAAGCGCCTGCGCGCCTCCGCTGGCGTCGCGACAGTGAAGCCGAGCTCCTCGACGATGCGTCGGATTTTTCTTACTTGGTCGGCATTCGACACAGCCAGTTGTCCGCGGTCGATGTATAGATTGTCCTCGAGCCCCACCCGAACATTTCCGCCCATGACGGCAGATTGGGTTGCGAACTTCATCTGATTGCGGCCAGCCGCCAGCACGGACCATTCGAAGTTGTCCCCGAAAAGCCGCTGCGCAATGCTGTGGAGATGACTCAGGTTGTCCGTATCTGCCCCCATCCCGCCGAGAATTCCGAAAATCATCTGGATGAAGAACGGCGGCTTCAGCAAACCTTTGTCGGCGAAGTAGGCGAGGTTATATAGGTGGCCAAGGTCATAGCACTCGAACTCGAAGCGCGTCCCATGTGTGTCGCCGAGCTCTCGCAGCGTGTATTCGATGTCCTTGAAGGTATTCTTGAACACAAAGTCACGCGTCATCTCGAGGAACGCGGGCTCCCAGTCGTGGTTCCATGAGGCATGTTTCTGAAGCATCGGGAAAATGCCGAAATTGAGCGAGCCACAGTTGAGCGACGCCATCTCGGGTTTCGCGACGAGTGCTGCTTCGAGACGCTGCTCAAGCGTCATACCGAGGCCGCCGCCGGTTGAGACGTTGATGATCGCGTCGCAGTTCGCCTTAATGACCGGCAGAAACTGCATGAATACTTTCGGGTCCGGCGTCGGCCGCCCTGTTTCCGGATCACGTGCATGCAGATGGATAATCGAGGCGCCTGCTTCGGCCGCCGCGATCGATTCCGCTGCGATCTGGGCGGGCGTGATCGGAAGATGAGGCGACATGGTGGGTGTATGAATGCCACCGGTTACCGCGCAGGTGATGATGATGGATTTCGACATGTGAGAAACCTTGACGATGCTGGTTGGTAACGTCGTTTCGATTGGCGGCCGTTAAGATCCTGACGCACGGAGTGGCAGTCTCCGTGCATCACTACCCTGACGACGGTATTGCTGTTTAGGACGCCGCCACGCCGGAAGAAAGGCGGCCGGGCGATTCGTCGGAAGCCAATCACATCTGTAAGAGGCGATCACTTCAGCGCGTCCTGATAAGCCTGCAGCAGTAGACCTTGGAAATGGTGAAGCGCGTGTTCGCTCATTCCCGAGTGCTTCGGATCGTTTACAATCCGGCCGCATTCGAAGGCGGGGGTCCCCATCCCGCGTTGCACACTTTCGACAAGATTGATGTCCTCTTGTTGGAGAACATCGCGGATGTAATTGATCGCCTCGATTTCTTGCTGCGTCGGTTCCGCGGATGCGAAGTAAAAATCGTAGGTTTCAATCGTTCGATCTGGCGCGACCGGGATAATATTCAGCACGAGAAAATTGGCGCGGCCCGGATAACGCAGCAGACACGTATTCGGCCAAAGCCACCAGACGGCATGGTCATCGCACGTTGCGCCTTCAACGCTGTATGCGGTATTTCCGGCATTGCCACCCTTGGCCATGTGGCTGGAATAAATTCCGTGCGTCGTTACCTTGTAGGTTTCGAACTTCAGCAGACTAACGAAGTCCTTGTGCGCGGTGGGGCAGTGATAACACTCGAGAAAATTGTCGACGACGTTCTTCCAGTTCGAGTTGATCTCGAACTGAAGTCTGCGAGAAAACGTCAGCTCACCGATATCTGGCGCGAACCGGTTGATTTCGTTTTGCAAATCTCCGCTCTGCGTTGCGAGCGACGCAGCATTGGGATCCATATTCACATAAACGAAGCCGCAGAACTCCTCAACTTGCACCTGGGACAGACAGATCTCGTCCTTCCTGAAGTCGATGAGCGTCTCCGTCATGGGCGCCTGCCTCAGTCCTCCATCGAGGTCGTAACTCCACGCGTGATAGGGACACGTGATGACCCTTGCTTTGCCCTCACCGGTGAGCAGGTGATGTGCGCGGTGCTTGCAGACGTTATAGAACGCACGCAAATTGCCGCTCCGGTCACGCACAAGCGCGATACTGCGGCCGGCTACTTCGGCTACATAGTACGCACCAGGTTCCCGTACCTTTTCAGCGTGACAGACCCACTGCCAAGTGCGATGAAATATGGCTTTTATTTCCGCATCGAAATATTTTTGCTCTGTATAGCACTTGGCATTGAGTGTCGACGACGCCGCGACGTCTTCCTTGTTGAATCCGAGGCCGGCGATCTCAATGTCTCGTTGCGCAAAACATTCGCTCATTACACGCTCCTAAAGATAGGAATAGAAACATTCATTCCAGAGATATGTGCTTTGATGCTGAATGTATGCACCGACGACGGTCTTCGCAAACGAGGAAAAAAAAGCCAAATGACCTAAAAAAACTTGGGCAAACTGGGGCGCAGCCGCAACCTAGTAGAACTCCGATCGGTATTTCCCCGTAGCCATGACGCTTCGTTAAGGAGTCGGCCATGGGAATGCAAAATTTGAACAGTTCGGTCGACACAAAGGCGCATGGGTTTGATCCCCGATAGAGGGAGATGTGCCGGAATTCCCGTTCCTTAGGTCGCAGTCGCGCGATCTACTCGCTCGGTGTTCTGCAGACCTACCGTCCAGTCAGCTTCAAAGGTGCACGACGTAAGCTGGTTCAGAATCAGAGATTCCCGGCGACAAGCGATCTGCGTCAACTGCGTCAACTCAAGTTCGGCGCATTCTTGCCACCGGTTCAGTCGTCCGCGTCGCCACGTTGGAACAACTCCCCGCCAATTGCCCAGTTCGCCGGCGAGCAATCTTCGAAGATGACGTACGTATACTTCGGGTCAACCCGAGCATTCCGGAAGAGGCTTTCCGTAATCTCAGCTGCGATCTCCGCCTTCGCTGTCTCAGTTTTTCCTTCAAACCAACTCACTCTAACGACTGGCATCGCCATCTCCTTTCTTTGGCGTTAGATTGAAATCCCGTTGCTAAGGGTCGGCCGGTCTGCAACACGCGGCTACGCGCATCCTAAGCTGGTAATTCCGGGCAACGCTCAAAATCGCGCGCTGTTATGCTTTACTCAACTGGCGTTTGTGTTCGGCATAGACTCACCATTCTCCCCGTCGATCCACGCATAACCATCCATTGCCAGGGACTCGAATCGGTAAACGTCCTCCTGCGCGACGGTCTGATGGCGCGCGTTGACCAGTCCCATCGCCTCGCCAAATTCGCGGTTCAAAAAAGGGGGCGAAGACGCGGCGGCGCTGAGCGTCGTACGCGACGCTTTCTAGGCGCCGCATGAGAGCCCTCTTGATTCGATGAGCGGATCACTGTCCTGCGCGGCACGCGAAGCGGCAAGCTCGTCGAGCGCCAACCGCGCGCGGTCAAACATGGCCGCGAACGGAACACCTCGTTGGCGAAATGCCACTAAACCGCGTCGCGTGCAATACATTTTTTAAAAATGCTGTACTCAGCCGCATCGAAGAACCTCGCGGCGAGAATGAACGTTACAGTTCGCGTTGAGATCGCCACTGATTGGGAGGCAACGGACACCTTCGAAAGTTGCCAGTTTGAACGCTCGAATCCCGAACTTGAACCGGCGAAGGTCAGCCTGCCACCGACTGAAGGAAGAGATCTGCTGCATAGGCTGCAGAGCATAGTGGTGACAGCGGAAGCTGAAGAGGTCTGTAGTCCGCTTGAAGAATATTTTCTCAGTAGCGGACGGATCTCGGATCGATGGGATGGGCAGCATGCTGCGCAAGTGGCGCAGCATATCGTGTCGCGGCCGGGACGATTAGTTTCACAAAGAAACGGGCGACCTCGCCGCACAGAATCTCGCAGCCCGCGGTACCTGGCCGCCCCCAAACGCGGCGCACCCAATTCGCAGTGGTGTTTCGCGTCGTCAAACCGAGCGAGCGCCACCTCTCGCCGATAACAGCGGGCTCGCCTTGCAGGGCTAGCCGGACGGTAGCAAAACGTGGCGGCTACGCTATCGCCGACCGGGCACAAGAAAGGAGAACTTTCTCAGCCTTGGCGTCCCGTACTTTGGCGTTGCCGCTCAAGGCTAGCTCGCCTCCTTCAAGCGACGACTGCCTTGCGCGATTTCGATCGCGGTCACCTTCATCAGTTCGAGAACGTCATCAAGGTCAGGCAACCTGAGAGTGCCACGCCCGATGAAAATCAACAAGCCTTCGAGTTGCGTCACGATGAGCGTCGCACGCGACAGACATTCGCGAGCCGTGGCCGTTCGATCAATTTCGCGCACCAAATCCACGTAGATCGCACGATACGCGAAATACGCCCTCTTTAGCAGCTCCTGGGCAATTTCAGAACGTCCTGTAACCGATAACATCTCAAGCCAAAAACGGCAAACGCGTGGATCGCAATTTTCCTCGAATACATCCTCGATCAACACACAAAGCCGTTGTAATGCCGGCTTGTCACTTGGCCTCACCATGTCTGCGTATCGATCGAGATACGTGTTCATGAGTGCGGCTACCGTGAAGTTGAAAAGATCCTCACGTGTCGGGAAATAGTGCTGCAGTGCTGACGGCAACAGCCCCAACTCTCGGGCGATACGCGCCTGAGTAAAGTTCGCATGACCCTCTGCCGCGAATACATTAGCAGCCGCCGTCACGATCTCATTGATCTTCGCCTCTCGGCGCTTCGCTTGCATCGTTGGTCTGCTATAAAGGACATCTCTGCTCTTGCGTTGCACAGCCAAATCGAGGCGACCTTGCAGCACGTAGATATCGGAGCCGAATACTGCGGTGTGCGACGGTCCTGTCCCCGCACTGTCGGATCGCACTTTTTTGCCTGCGTCGAGGGAGTCAAGCTCAGCATGATTTCCTTCGAGACGCTGCTTCCCCGAGAGTCCGGCGATCTTCTGCATGTAGCGCTTGGCGGTGCGCGCGAACGCCGCGTTATCCTTCTCGAGTTCCCCGCTTTCGCGTTCGAAAAGCATCATGCCGCCCGCCAGAGCAGCAAGTGCAAACGCGCGGACATCGCATTCATCCATTGTGAATGTCTGATTGATTTGCTTGATGAGGCCGGCGATACCATCGAGATACTGCGAATAAATGCCACCCATCAACTCGGCGGCGTAAGGTTCGCGATGCCCGAACGCCCACGCTTCAATGAGGAAATTCGTCAGTTTGGTATCGTAGATATCAAGGAAGATACGCTCCGCTAATGCTGAGTAGCGACTCGAAGCATTTTCCCCTTGCCTATTGATCAGTTCCGCGTAGCGCTCCAGCGTCTCGCGCATGCCCAATTCGAGAGTCACTCGCAGCAACTCTTCCTTGGTTCGAAAATAATACTGCAGATTTCCTAGCGTAATCCCAGCTCGCGCAGCCACACGACGTGCCGAAAAAGTCGCGTACCCATCCTCTTCGAAGACCTCTCGGGCGGCCTGCACAATCTCGGCAAGACGAACCTCACCTTTGCTTCGCTGCACTCGCGTGATATCGGGCGCGGCGGGATTGACGTCTGCTGGCGTCGGCACCACTGGCAACATCGTCTTGCTCGACACGCTAGGCCCTCCAACAAAGAAAATGCTTTGAATTCATTGTAGGTCACGACACCAGGGAACGGAAATATCCTTCGGTGGTATTGAGGGACATGCTCCGCGTAACGACGCTCTGTGCCGCACCGACACGTTTTTAGCGCCATATCAAACGCGAACATGGAATTCCGGCTACCTATTCAGTCACGCGAAGCCATGCCGGCTAGGCTCCTGTGCCATTTCTGGTCTGCGACGCGACCCATCGCGTAATGTCATACAGGTAGGTGTTTTCACTCTCTTTTCAACCTTGATTTTAGGTCACTGTCACACTAATCTTAGGTCAAAGAACCGGATATTTTTGGTCACATTGCACAGACAATTAGGTCGCACCGCTTTTGTGTCGATAGTTCGTCTGTGCAGTCGGAGGCATTGAGATGTTGCCGTCCTACGCGTTGCTCGATCGCCAAAGCGAGTCCCAGGCAAATCCCCTTTCGCTGCACAACGGCGAAGACCTACCGAGGATCAGTCAATCGCTCCGAGGCCAGGTCAAAAAATGGTTTGCGCCAGCCATTAACACGCCGGTGAAATTGACTCGACACGACAATCCGAACCTTCAATGCGTCCGGGCGGAGCTGATTTCAACAACGCAGCAGAAAGTAATCTTTTTCTTTAGACATCCTGATGGTGAATGGCGAGTATTTCCACCTCGCCCCACGCATCCGACCATGCGTGCCTGCTTGATGGCAGCATAAATCACCTTCGCCAATAATTGAAAGGAGTGGATGAGATGGACATCCTTGAAATGGCGCGAAATTCCGGCATGCTCGTGATGCTGGACGGGCGAATCGGCCGTGAGGAATATCACAGCGTGTCTGGGTCGCTGCAGGCGCTTCAGCGATTCGCAGATGCCTTACGCGAATCCCTCAGCCTTAAGGCGAATGAAGATAATGCTTGTCGCCAGCACGCCATTTGATTCACGACCGACATTGTGATGCGCGCTTCCGTCCCTGGAGAATCGAGAGAGTGCCTCCCGACGCCGGCAGCCCAATGTTGGTCAGAAGAGGAAGGCTTGATGTCGAAGTCCATTTACTATCGATTTCTTTGTCTGAGTATCTCCATGCGCACGATGGGCATAAAGCACATCAGGTCCGCCCTGCCCGCAAGACGCAAGATTGATCTCGGCACCTCGTTGTTACCGAGGTCGTGTTGGACCCGAAACGCTCGTATGCGCTATAGGGGTTGCGCGGCGTACGAGGAGTAGGCCGTCGTAACAAGCCATCCACGATCGAACTGAAGCGCGTCTTCGCACGGCAACGAACCTGAATGTCATCGGCGGACATGTACTCGAATCCGTCTCGGTATTCTTCATGGGACTGCGGCTCACGCTGCATCAGTTGTAGCCGAGGATCGCGACGGTTGCGACATCGGGCCGATCGCTAACGGAGCCGATCAGCCGAGACGTTGGCGCTTTCATTGCGGTCGAGTAGGGCGTGACGGACGCAGCAAACCGTTCGCGCAGGTCGGTGCGTGGACCATCGGCCATTACGTCGTCGGCAACCGTGTATTTGTCGGACATCGAGAAGGTCATCTTTGCTCCTTGATCAGGCTCATGAATTCAGTTCGACCGCTCGGCGCAGCGTGACGTCGGCCGGTTCGTCCGCGCGCTGCAAGCGCCTTCTGGTTCGCCTGGTGATGCCGATCACAGCGGCCACCACAGGCAGGATCAGCAGGCCTTCGGCCAATTCCGGCTCGACCGGCAGCCACAGCACATGCAACGCCTTGAATGCGGCCGCAGTGAGCGACAGCACGTAGTAGGAAATTGCCGCCACCGACAACCCTTCGACCGCGTGCTGCAGATGCAGTTGGTTGCGCGCGGTACGCTCCATGCCGGCGAGCAGACGCGTGACGTCCTTCTCCTGGGCGAGGTTGACGCGAGTGCGCAGCAGATCGACCGCACGCGCGATGCGATCCGCAATCTGATCGTGGCGTGCCCATACGGTCCTGCACGTCTCCATAGCAGGTGCGAAGCGTCGTTCCATGAACTCAGCCATCGTAGGCATGCCCTCGATACGTTCCTCGCGCAATTCCTGAATGCGTGCGAGCACCAGTTTTTCGTAGGCGCGCGATGCGCTAAAGCGTCCGACGGAACCCGACAACGCCTCGACGCGTACCGCGAGATGCGTGAGACTGACGAGCAGTTCCGCGTCGTTGTGATTTGCATCCGCCGCATCCATGCGACGCATCAGCGTTTGCAGCGCCGCATGGATGTCGTCCAGATCGCGGGCCATCCTACGCGCGACCGGCAGCGCAAGCAGCGCCATCATCCGGTAGGTTTCGATTTCATACAGGCGCTGCAGTAGACGGCCGCCCTGCTCTTCACGAAAGTCCTCGTCGATCACGAGAAAACGCATCAGACCATCTGGCGGTACGCTCCAGTCGCAGAATACCTTTCCGCCGCCCAGCACCTTGCTGCCGGCGAGAATCGGGCCGCCTATCCAGTCGCGCGGCGCGCCGCAGGTCGCGCGCGCCGAGTCCCCGCTCACAAGTTCAAGCCGCGCCGCGACCAGCAGCATGCCATCGAGCTGGCGGAACCAACCTGCGGGAATGCCGCGAATGGCGAGGTCGTCGAACCAGCCTTGATCGTTTCGCGGTGCAACAAATGTAAACGTCGAGAATTCGGTGTGACGCTCCCACTTCAGATGCCAACCGCATGGCGACTGCACCGAGCAGTGCGTGGCCCCTTCAGCGGGCGGCTCGATGCCGGTCTCGCGGCATAGCACGTGAACCAGCGTCTCATGAATGGCCGGGTTGCCGTCGTTGTAGACCGCGTAGTGCGTCATCGACGCCGAGCCCGAGAGCCGCAGAAACGGACGCGCATGCAATTCTCCGGCGAGCGTCGCGCGTAGCGGATGATCCATGGTCAATACACCGTTCATTCGGGTTCGCGCCGGCTGGTTCGCCGGTCATCGTGCAACACAGTCGACAAGGACATGAGAGCTGGCAGCGACCGCATCTAAATTCAATACGTCGAACTATGACAGATATGCATTGACAACAAAATCGCATAATATTGATCGTTGCTCTCAGTTTTCTTGATAGATATGAAGATGCTCGATCACGACGTGATGGCCACGATCGTCGCCATTGTGGAGACTGGCAACATGTCGCGCGCGGCCGAGACAGTGAACCGTTCGCAGTCGGCGGTGAGCATGCAGATCAAGAGTCTCGAGGAAGCGCTGGGGCGGCAGCTGTTCGTGCGCCGCGCGCGCAGTGTCTTGCCGACTCGTGAGGGAGAGGTGCTGCTCGGCTTCGCCAGACGGATGCTGGCGTTGCGCGACGAGGCATGGGCTGCCGTAGTCAGGCCGGACGTGACCGGCAAGGTCGTAATCGGCGTGCCGGACGACTATGCTTCGTCGCTGCTGCCGTCGGTGCTGAAGAAGTTTTCAGCGACGTATCCGAAGGTGGAGATCCAGGTTATCGGCCTGCCGAGCAGCGCCCTCGCGCCGCTGATCAAGGAAGGCGCGGTCGATCTTGTCTGTGGAACGAAAGTCAAAGGCCTGTCGGGAGAGTTCGTGCGGCTTGAGCCGATGGCCTGGGCCGCCGACGTGAATGGTCCGCGAGTATGGGAGGAACGACCGCTGCCGATCGCTGTGTTCCTGCCCGGCAGCGTGGCCCGCGAAAATGCGATCCGCAGCCTGCAGAAGGCCAAGGTGCCCTACCGAACATCGTACGAGAGTCCTAGTCTGCTCGGACTCCTCAGCATGGTCGAAGCCGGTCTGGCGGTCGCCCCGCTCGCGCGTTGCGCTATACCGGCACAGCTCGCCGTGCTCGGACGCTTGCATGGGCTACCTGAGTTGCCGTCGCTCGAGCTTGTGCTGGCGAGAAGCGCGAAATCCAGCCGCCCGCCTTGCGACTTTCTCGCGGAACAGATCATCGCGGACCTCCGCGGGCAGCCAAACCAGTCCCGCGAGCCTCCCCTAGCCGCTCGCAGTGGACATAGGCTGTAAGCCGACTGCCTGTTATTCCCTAAAAGATTGAGAGCGTGCAGGACCCACGCGAGACCGGTTTAATCGAGTTGTCGGACCGCGTACAAGCCACAGCGAGACTGGGGGCGCCCCTTCGGCGTCGGCTTTCAGGAGCAGCAGGCGTCAAACCACCCTGGCGGACGTGGTAAAGAACGGTAGCAACGATCGCTGACAACCCGGTACCGAATCGTGACCGAATCAGAGCATGACCAGAGAGACGGCCCACTCACCCCGAGACTATTCGCTCGCTGAAAGACATACATCTTCGTGTCTTAATGACAATGCCTGCGCGATGTCACGCGAAACCTGCCGCTCGAAGGTCCGGCGAAGCAGCTCGAACATATCGGCGGGCAAATGTCCAAGCTCGTTTTCGCGGAAGCCCAGGTAGAACGAGCGGCTTGGATTGTCATACGGTCTACCATTTCGAGAGAACGACGACAACTGGATGACTCGAATGTCCGGCACGTAGTGCCGGGATTGCCAAACGCACAGCGGCGTCGTCACCGCGAATCCCAACCCTGCGGCAACGAGACTGAGTACCGGATCCGTCGCGTCGAATTCACATGACCGCTCGATGTGCTCCCCATTGGACGCCAGATAGGCATCAATGTGCTGCCCGATGACCGAACGCGCACTGTAGCGGATGAATTGCAGGTTTCGGCTGAGCGCGGCAAGCGTCGTAAACCGGTCGACTTCGAAGTTTTTGGGTAGCACGACAACGTACGGCTCGGCAAACAGCTTCTGCCTGCGAATTCCTGGGGTTTGAGAAAAGCTCGTGGTCGTGACCGCCATATCGAGTTGGCGAGCCTCGAGTTGCGTATCAAGCGTGGGAGTAATACCCGACCAAAGACGGATCTGGTGAGACGTGCCGGAGAGCGCCCGGTAGATGACTGGGCCAATGGTCGCGGCGAACGAATCCACGCAGCCCAGCCGCACGACCACCCTCTTGGCTCTCGTCACATTCCGCACGCTCTCTATCATCTGGTCTGCGCCCTGGAGCAATACCGTTGCATGCTCGAACAGTCGCTGCCCAGCTGCAGTCGGTCGCGCTGGGCGCGTCGTGCGATCAAGGAGCGTGGTATCGAGAATCGTCTCCAGCACCTTGATCCGATGCGAAACGCCCGCTTGAGATATGGCCAAGCGGTTCGCGGCGTCGGAGATCGAGCCGGCCTCTACGACAGCCACCCAGCTGGCAAGCAGGTCCCAGTCGGGATACAGTTCAGGTGTGCTTTCTTTCATGGTTGACGAATACGTGGCCGCTGAATGTAGCACGAGCGGCACGCGAGCGAAAGACGACGGCTGTGGCATGTTGGCCCCGAAAACTGGTGAACGCCAGGATCCCGACCCGGTTTTCGCCAGCGGCAAAAGGTGCGGCCTGCTCGGATAACTTGAAGTAATGCCAAAGCGAAAATAAAGCGGGTTGACGCTAATTTCTTGCGATCCGATACTCAGCGTAAAGCGAATCACACCCTGGCCAGCAACGCCAACGAAGCTTCGGCCTGTCGTTCGCTCCCCTCGCGGCAAAGGCGGCCTTTTCGCACCGGTCGTCTGAGTATTGGTTCCAAGGCGGCGCTCCAAATCGAGACATGAATTCACCAGACAGACTTCTTGACCGTCCTATCAGGACGACTGATAGACTCGTGAGCGCAAGCACATGGGAACATGGCGGTCGGCTCTGGCCGAGCAATGAGCAGCTGACGCTAACGTGCTGTCGTGTCATCGACGAGACTCACGACGTCAAGACTTTCCAGTTTTGCACTGAGGATGGTTTGCCGGTGCGCTTCGAACCGGGTCAATTCATGACCGTCTCGGCGCGGGTGGGCGAGCGGGCGGTTGAGCGCTGTTACACGATCTCGTCCCCTCCAACCCGCCCTTACCTCCTATCGATCACGGTGAAGCGAGCACCGGATGGCGTGATGTCGAACTGGCTTCACGACAACATGAAGCCGGGGACCCGTTTGCGAGCTTATGGGCCGTCCGGTCGGTTCACGCCGATCGACGCGGTTGCTCCGAAGTTTCTGTTTCTGTCGGCTGGATCAGGCGTTACTCCGCTGATGTCGATGACGCGCGCCAGCATCGACCTCGGACTGGACCGCGACATTGTCTTCGTGCACAGCGCGCGAACTCCGTCGGACATCATTTTTCGCAACGAACTCGCACACCTCGCGACGCTGTCCCCTCGCCTGCGCGTTTTGTCCGTCTGCGAAGGCCTAGGCGACGAACCAGACTGGACCGGCCCGACCGGTCGCCTAAGCCTTAAGTTTCTACAGGAATGCGTCCCAGATTTTGCGGAGCGTGAGATTTTCACATGCGGCCCCGGCGGCTATATGAGCGCAGTCCGGCAACTGCTGCACGAGGGCGGTCACAACCCAGACCGCTATCACCAGGAAAGCTTCAACTTCGCGGAAGAAGTTGCCTCGCAGGCAGTCGAGCCTGCTAGCGATGCCGCCCAGGCGACCTATACCGTCAAACTCTCGCGCTCGTCGCGGTCATTCACGATGAGCGCGTCAGAAACGGTTCTTGCTGCCGCAAAGAAGGCCGGTGTCCCAATTCCCTCCTCCTGCAGTCAAGGAATCTGCGGTACATGCAAGACCAGGGTACTTGAGGGCACGGTCGACATGAATCACCAGGGCGGTATTCGCGACAGGGAAGTCCAGAAGGGATTCCGTCTGCTGTGCTGTAGTCGACCAACATCCGATCTGCTGCTGGATCTTTGATACCGCAGGGAGAAAGGAGGCAGGACCGAGACCCGACCCGGCCGTCAGGCCTGGGCTACCACCTCTGAATTTTGCCTCACGTCAACGAGACGCAATCAGGAGACATGATGTCAGGAAATCGCGGAGTCGTTTACATAGGTCCCGGCAAAGTGGAGGTGCAGAGCATCGCGCTTCCGCAACTGTCTGATCCCGCAGGCCGGAAGGCTAACCATGGCGTCATTCTGCGCGTCGTGACCACCAACATTTGCGGATCCGACCAGCACATGGTTCGCGGCCGGACGACAGCTCAGGCAGGACTGGTCCTCGGCCACGAGATAACGGGTGAGGTGATCGAGGTCGGCTCCGACGTGCTGACCCTCAAGAAGGGCGATCTGGTCTCGGTCCCGTTCAACGTCGCCTGTGGTCGTTGCCCGATGTGTAAGTCCCAGAATACCGGTGTCTGCCTGAATGTGAATCCGGCGCGCCCCGGTGGGGCGTATGGCTATGTAGATATGGGTGGATGGATCGGCGGTCAGGCGGAATACGTCATGGTTCCCTATGCGGACTTTAACCTGCTCAAATTCCCTGATCGCGACGCGGCGATGTCCAAGATCCGCGACCTCACCTGCCTCTCTGACATTCTTCCCACCGGGTACCACGGTGCTGTGACGGCCGGCGTGGCGCCGGGAACCACCGTGTATGTCGCGGGGGCGGGACCAGTTGGCCTCGCCGCTGCTGCAGCGGCACGGCTCCTGGGCGCGGCGGTCACCATCATCGGCGATGTGAACCCGAAGCGGCTGGAGCACGCCCGCCGCGTCGGGTTTGAAACGGTCGACCTTTCAGAGGACGCGTCCCTTGCCGAACAGATCGCGAGTCTGCTCGGTGAGCCCGAGGTGGACTGTGCCATTGATTGCGTCGGCTTCGAGGCCCGTGGGCACGGCCATTCCGGCTCACAGATCGAGGCCCCGGCAACAGTGCTCAACTCCTTGATGGAGGTGACCCGAGTCGCAGGCAAGATCGGTATTCCAGGCCTGTATGTCACGGATGATCCGGGCGCGGCAGATCCGGCAGCCCAGAAAGGCAGCCTTTCGGTTCGCCTCGGCCTCGGTTGGGCGAAGTCACATTCCTTCTTCACGGGACAGACGCCCGTGATGAAGTACAACCGAAACCTGATGCAGGCGATCCTCTGGGACCGGATCAACGTAGCAGACGTCGTCAACGTGACGGTCATCTCACTCGACCAGGCGCCAGAGGGGTACGCTGAATTCGATTCCGGCGTTCCCAAGAAATTCGTCATTGATCCGCACGGTAGCCTGAAGGCGGCGGCCTGATTCGAGCCGTCTTCTGGACGCAATCTCGTTCCGGCGAGCCAATGTTTGGACTGAGCAGCGTTGGGGTGGCTCGGTCAAACCGATCTCCAAGGGGAATGTGGAATTTGCGCCGGCCTTGCGCCGGCGTTTTTTTCAGGTAGCCCGCCTGTTGTCCCCTATGTCATTCGTGTAGGCCGATACACTTGCGCTTGGCCACATACAGTTTCACGCACCTGCAAGTAAAGGTTAAAGCGCATTGATGCTACTTTCTAACGGTCAATTACTCCCTGAAACTTCAGGGTAGGCATTCGATGTCGTGGTGCCAGTAGCTCAGTGTCGCGGTCAACAACTCACTTCTGGAATTGGCATGGCTTTCAAGAGAACCATTAACGCAGTGGACACGCATTCAGGCGAACCCATGCGGGTGATTACAGGCGGTGTGCCTCATATCCCGGGAAATTCGGTCTATGAGCAAATGAGATGGCTTGAACAGAACGATGATCAGCTTCGTCTGTTCATGCTCCGGGAGCCCCGCGGCTATCCCCCTCTGTGCTGCAACCTGATCGTTCCGCCGAAGCATCCTGATGCGGCTGCCGGCTACATCATCATGGAGCAGGTGGAATACCCGCTCATGAGCGGAGGAAATACGATCTCCGTCGCCACTGTTTTGCTGGAAACCGGAATGATCCCGATGCAGGAGCCGGTGACCGAGTTTCAGTTGGAGTCCCCTGCAGGGCTCATCGGCATTCGCGCCGAATGCAGCAACGGCAAGGTAACCCAGGTGACCTTCCGGAACGTGCCGGCTTTCGCGGCGCATCTCGACGCCGTGATAGACGTGCCGCATCTCGGCAAGGTCACGGTGGACGTGGGTTGGGGCGGCATGTTCTACGTTATCGCGGACGTTCGGCAGTTCGAATCCCTCAGACTGGTTCCGGAGATGGGACGCGAGATCACCCGCGTTTCGTCGCTGATCCTGAAGGCGGCACAGGAACAGCTCCCGGTAGCGCATCCCGATTACCCCGGGATTGGCATCACTATCTCGCAGTTATCTGGACAGATCGACAATTCTCCGTACAACTGGAAGAATGCCGTGACAGTGGCGAGTGGTCCTGTCGATTTCGACAATCCCGCAACATGGACCGGTACGTTGGACCGGTGCCCCTGCGGGACCGGCATGTGCGCGAAGATGGCAACGCTTCACGCGAAAGGCCAACTTAAAGTCGGCGAACTCTTCCGCAACGAAAGCCCGCTTGGGATTCCATGGAACGGCCGGCTTGTCGGAGAAACCCGGATCGGCGACTACACGGCGGTTGTGCCCACAATCGGCGGCCAGTCCTGGATCACTGGCTACAGCACGTACGTTCTCGACCCCACCGACCCGTTCGTGAACGGCTACACCATTGGGGATATCTGGGCAGTAAAGTAACGGGGAGTACCAGTGTCGAATGGGCCGCTCTGTAGAAAGGGCGGCCCGTCCTCGATAGAAAGCGCGGCCACCCTTCGATTGGCGCGCGCGGACGCCGCGTTGTCAGGCCGCGATGACCTGCAGCTTCTGCAGGATCATCGGGTCGATCGAGAGACCATCCGCACCCGACGCCTTCAGCGCCTCCGCCTTTTCCGATCCGGGAATAAAAACCCCGTGGACTACGTGCAGCGTCTCAAGTTGCCTGGCTAGCCGCGCTGCGAATTCCGGATCTAGCAACGCGGGATCAAGTGCGATGACACTAAGGCCCACGCCCGGGCTTTGACTTCCGTGCAAAAACGATGGCGCTTCCAGTGACCAGTTGCCCCCGGACATCGCAGCCAGCACTTCGACCATCAGTGCAATATTGCCGCCCCGGATCCCACCAAAAGGCAGAAGGGCGCCGGCGAGTGCGGCAACAGGATCGCGCGTCGGCATCCCTTCGCTGTCGATAGCCCAGCCGTCCGGCAACGTCTTGCCCTCCTCTGCGGCCTGCCTGATATTGACGTACGCGGTCGCGCTCGAGGCCTGGTCGATCAGCAACACCGGGCCGCCTTCCTGTGGCGCGGCGAACGCCAGCGGATTCGTGCCATAAATGGCACGCTTCGCCCCAACTGCAGCCATCAATGCCGTCGCGTTTGCCGCAGCCAGAGCGACGAGGCCCGCTTCCGCCAGTCGTTCAACATAGTAGCCGAGGGCACCGCATGTATAGGCGTTCTTCTGCGAGAAAACGGCGACTCCGCAACTGCGAACCGCCTCCACAAACTCGTCGAAGACGTGGTCGAACCCAAGATGAGCGATGCCCCCTCGAGCGTCCGAGCGGAACATCGCTGCCTTTGGCCGTTCGATTAATGGAATCGCACGTCCATCAAGCCGGCCATCCTTCATTGCGTCGAGGTAGTCGAGAAAATGGCTGATGCCAACGGAGGTTTGACCCCGACACTCTGCCGCAATCGTCGCGGTCGCGAGCGAAGTCGCAACGTCGTCCGATGCACCACTCGCCAGGGCTGCATTTTTGCAAAGTGCAAACGCTTCATGGATGCTGGTCACGGCACCTCCCTGTCTCGTCAAAGCCACGTGCTTTCGAAAGGAAAACTGGACAGCGGTTCACAACCAGCTTCGGTCAGCAACACCTGCTGCTCCAGTTTTACCCCTTCACCACCATTCTCGGCACCAATATAGCTTTCAATGCACAGGGCCATTCCGCTCTGGAAGTGCCCGTCATATCCCCCACTCTCCCAGTCCGAATAGTGAGCGATCGACGGGTACTCGTCGACCAGGCCAATGCCGTGCGCCACACAACTGTAACGATTGCGCGCGTACTGCGTCGGTATCTTCCAGCTGCGCTGCGAAAACTCGCGAAAGGTCATGCCAACGCGCAACAAATCCATGTTGAAATGGAGTTGCTCGTGAGCAGCCGCATACAGCCGCCTCTGATCGTCAGTCGGGGGGACATGACCGACTGTCCACGTACGGGAAATGTCCGCGCAGTAACCGTACGGACCGACAAGGTCCGTGTCGAACGCCAACAACTCGCCTGCACGCAACAACTTTGAGCTGCACTCCTGCATCCACGGATTCGTCCGCTCACCTGATGCCAGCAGCCGCGTCTCGATCCACTCACCGCCGTATCGGACGTTCTCAAAGTGCAGATGTGCCCACAGTTCCTGCTCGCTAATCCCAGGAACGAGCGCTTCGTGCATCCGCTCGATACCACGCTCGCAAACAGAGATTGCTCTGCGCATGACGGAAATCTCATCTCCCGACTTCACGCACCTGGCCTGCTCGACGATTGACTGCCCGTCAATTACGCGCACGCCAAGCTTCTGCAAGGCATACACCCCTTCCGGGTCCAGGCGGTCCGCTGCAACGCACATGTCGGCGGACTGGTCACGCAGGAGCTCCACGATCTCCGCAGCCCATTGCTGCGCGCGTTGCGCCGATTCTGGCCCGGCATTGAAATAGTTCCAGCAGGTCGCACCGCGAATCTCTGACACGCAGTCGATGCCACGCCATACATGCTCGCAGTTGTGGAATTCGAACGCGACGACCGGCCCCGAGGCAAACACAATGACGTATCGAGTCGGATTGCGGCCAGTCCAGACCTGCATATTAGACGAGTCCGTCGCGTACCGGATATTCACCGGGTCATAAAGGATCATCGCAGGACAGTCATTCTTGAGCAGTTCCCCGCGCAGGCGACCTAGCCGGTACGTTCGCACATTCTCGAGAACCTGATCTCCACCATTGCAACTTGTCTCGATCGGTTCGGTCATCGCATGCACAGTTCTAACGGTCGACATTCTTTCTCCCAAACATGGTGTCCTCATGGGCGTTCTGCGATCAGCGGATCGGTCGCAGAGAAACCCGGAAGCGGCCAGTATTGGAAGGTCCAATGCGGTCGTCAACTTCATTATTTTTCCACTCGCATAATCTTAAGTTATCCGACACTTTCTTCTGCTCCCAGTGGCCCAGTTGCTTCTAGATCGGCGATGGATCGTCGCGTAACCAGTCGATGAGTCCGGCTATCGAGAACGAGATGGACCTGCCATGAGGAACAATTATGAAATAGGAGTCGGACGGCTTGCATGATGCCGTCCCCAGTCGCACTAACTCACCGGACGCGAGCAGATCGTGCACGAGCCGCGACCAGCCCATTGCAACGCCCTGACCATACCGCGCGGCCTGAACGGCATCAGTATAGATGCTGCATCGCAGCGCATAGTTGACTTTTGCCCGGCGATAGCCGACCAAGTTGAACCACTCCTCCCAGCCCATCCAGCCTTCAGACGTCGAATCGGACTCAATCAGCGGGAAGCGCGCAAGCTCCTCCAGGGATTCGGGTGCGGCGTTCTCTCGCAGCCAGCGCGGTGAACAGACGGGAAAAACTTCTTCGTCGAACAGGAGGGTTGAACTGCCATCCCTCCAGGATCCGTCACCAAACCTGATCGCGACATCCACCTCGTTGTGGCGCAGGTCGGCCGTGAACATCTGCGTCGTCAACCGCAACTGCAACCCGGGTTGCAGCCTTTTCAAGTTCGCGAGACGTGGAAGCAGCCGCAGTTGCGAAAACGCGGCAGTGGAGGCCAACACGAGTTCGTGCTGCTCCATACCCGTTGATAGGCGGTCAAAGATTCCCGCAATCTTCTGCATAGACTCGGCGATCACGAGATACAGCGACTCGCCTTCGTTCGTCAACGCCACTGAACGATGTAGTCGGTGGAAAAGCTTGATCCCGAGCGTATCCTCGAGGAACCTGACCTGTCGGCTCACCGCCGCCTGGCTGACGCCCAGCTCGCCTGCAGCGTTCGTGAAACTGCCAAGCCGCGCCACCGCTTCGAACTCGACAAGTGCCGTCATAGAGGGAATGATCCGCCGATAGCCCTTCGTGCCTCTTGTAATTTTCATCTATATACCCTGAATGGTAGGTCCCGGAAGCGTGCGCCCGGTTCCGGCCGTTTTGCATCTCGCCTGCCCGGCCCTCGGACGCTACGTACGCCGCTGTTCCGTGCTGGCATTGAGGCAGAGTCGCCGCAACTCCAGCGACCTGACTGTCCGTGTTTCCGTTCCGTCGCCAGGTTCATCGCCGGCCGCCCCGCTCCGCGGACGCCCGGTGCGCGATTGCTTGCATAACTTCAAGTAATAGGACATGGAGAATAAAGGCCGTTGACGCTTCAAAATTGCACTTCAATACTGTAAATACGGCTTCGAATGAGAAGCCCGCCTGTCGAAAACAACGCCATTTGGAGCACATACCGTGTCTGTCATCCCCATCAAGACCCACCGCGAACTGATCGATAGCCGGAAGCCCGGCTGCGGACTGCCGGGCGAGCTTTTCGGTCGTCAAGACGTCTTCGAAAATGACTTCGATGTCTTCTTCAACAAACTGTGGATTCTGGTCGGCGTGACTGCGGACGTACCCGAGCCGGGCGATGTGTCCACGGTGGACATCGGCAAGTCTTCCATCATGATTGTGCGCGACGACGACGAGAACATCCGCGCGTACCGCAATCTGTGCCGGCACCGCGGCTCGCGGATCATGAAGCAGCCCGGGAAGGCAACCGTCGGCAGGCTGGTTTGCCCGTACCACCAATGGACATACGACCTTGATGGCAGCCTTCTGCATGCATCGCACATGGGTAAGGACTTCGACCCTTCCTGCCGCAGCCTCATTCCTGTCCACACAAAGGTCGTCGGCACGCATATCTTCGTGTGTCTGGCTGACGAACCCCCCGCCGACATTGCGAAACTCGAGGAAGTCATGGCGCCCCGCTTCGCTCCGTACGAGTTGCAGCGGACCAAGATTGCCTATGAGTTCGAGGTCGTCGAAAACGGCAACTGGAAGCTCGTGATGGAAAACAACCGGGAGTGCTATCACTGCGAAGGCACGCATCCCGAACTGACGAACTCGTTCCTGCCGGAAGATTTCGGCTTCTGTCCGGACGGGCTCGGGGAAGAGGCGCTCGCAGCCTATGACACCTATGTTGCTCGCAATGCCGCGAACAAGGATAACTGGGAGAAGGACGGCTATATCTGCTCGGTTTTCGAGTCGCTGGACGAGAGCGTGTACACGAATTTCCGTACGCAGCGCCTCGTGATCGCCGGCGCCAACGAATCGCAGACGATGAGCACAAAAGTCGCCTCCACCAAACTTCTGGGCACGATCACGCGACGTGACCTCGGAGATGTTCATATGTGGGGGCACAATGCATGGACCCACGTCATGAGCGATCATGCCGTGATCGCGTTTATCCTTCCGATCGCGCCCGACAAAACTCTCGTCCGCACCAAGTGGCTTGTCCATGAGGACGCCGTCGAGGGTGTCGACTACGATCTCAAGACCCTGACGGAGGTCTGGGTCGCGACGACGCAGCAGGACGCCGAACTGGTTCAGAACACGCATAGCGGGACCCAAGATCCGGGCTATATCCCGGGTCCGTTCTCGCAATATACGGAAGCCGCGCTCGATCAGTTCACCCGTTGGTACTCGGCTCGCCTGAAAGAACAAGGTATCTAGGCCCCCGGCCAGCATGACGGGCAGTCCCCCGGGACTGCCCGTGCGCCATTCAGACATCTCACAGCCTTCTGCCCACGTGCTCATAACATAGAGCCAATGCGGGACACCAAACGCCCCCTCCATTGAACATCTCCGACCGCAGTGCTCTTCAGAGCACAAAGACTGACAACTCCTGAGACAGGATTGCTGCGTGTTCCTTCAGCGATGCCGACGCAGCCGCGGCCTGTTCAACCAGCGCCGCATTCCTTTGGGTCATTTCGTCTAGGTCGCTCACGGAGCGGGTAATCTCCTCGATACCGTGTGACTGCTCGCGCGCCGACCGAGCCACGTCACTCATGATCGCAGCCACCCTGTCGATGCGCTCCACGCTGAGATTGATGGATTCGCCCGCCTGCCTCACGAGTCTGCTTCCCTCCCGGACCTGTTCCACCGTCGCTTCGATCAGAGCCTTGATTTCTTTCGCGGCGCTCGCGCTTCGCTGCGCAAGACCGCGTACCTCCGTCGCAACCACTGCAAAACCTCGCCCCTGCTCACCCGCGCGCGCCGCTTCAACCGCAGCATTCAACGCGAGGATATTGGTCTGAAAGGCGATTCCCTCGATAATGCTCGTGATATTGCCTACCCTTTCCGATGATTGCTCGACCCGGGCCATGGTATCAGTGGCAATCGTGACCTTGTCGTGACCGGTTCTGGCCGCCTGGGAGGCCCCGCTCGCCTCATCCGTCGCCTGTACTACCGAGGCCGCAGCATTCCTGCCCGTCGCATCGACCTCTTCCATCGCCGCCGCGGTTTCCTGAAGATTTGCCGAGGCCATTTCGGTTCGCGACGAAAGATCCCGATTTCCGGAGGCAATCTCGGACGCCGCCGTGTCTACCGAGCGACTGACGTCTCGTACCTGAGAAAGGATTGCATGGATTTTTTCGACGAATACGTTGAACGATGCTGCAATTTTCCCCACCTCGTCCGTACCGTCTTCTGCTAACCTCTGGGTCAGATCCCCACTGCCCGAGGCGATAGCCTGCATTGCGTCCTGCACCCGGGAAAGCCGCACGAAGCTACGGCTGACCACTGCTCCCGCGACAACTAGCGACAATATCGTGATGAGCGCGGCTACGACGGTGCTCCAGAGAACAAGCGCATGAAGCCCGGCATTCCCTTCGGCAACGTCGAGCGCGACAATCAGCATCCAGTTTGTATTGGGCACCGCCGCGCCGCGCAACAGGAAACGCTTGCCGCCAATCGTCACTTCCCTCAGTTCCGCCTTGCCCACGAGGTCTTTGATATTTTCAGGCGTCAGCCAGTCGGAAAGGTTCTCGGCCCGATTGAGTATCAAACCAGCTTCTGGATGGGCAACAATCTCGCCGGCACTATCGACGATGAAGGCAAAACTCGATGGCGTGGGCTTCATCGTTCGGATCGTGTCGACGATCGTGTTCATGCGGATGTCGCCTGAGACCACCGCCCGAAGGTCCCCGTTTTGAAAGATGGGCACGGGAAACGACACGACAAGTTGCTTTGTGACTGGATCCCGGTATGGCGCCGTCACTGTCGGCTTGCCAGTAGCTTCGGCCGTCTTGTACCACGGAGACGCAGTGGGATCGTAGCCTGCCGGCAAGCCCTCGCTATTGAGCAGTTTCGACGTCTTGTCAGCGTAGCCGGCATACACGTTTGTCAGCTTGCCAGCAATCGCCACCTGACGAAAGGCACCTAGCGGGTCAGGCTCGAGTGCCGCGGTCTTCAATGACGTAACCATTCGCTCTCGAGTCTCGACCCACTCCCCAATGCTGATAGTCTGCCCGTCGACCAAGCTCGCGAGATTGCGCTGCGTACCCTCGTCGTTGAAATTCTTCATCAGAAAATACGAAAGCAATGTGGTCACTGCAACCGAGGCCAGCACGATACTCACTATCGCGCACAGCATTTTTGTCTTGATGGTCCGTAACATCTTCGCAACTCCCGAAATGAGTCGACCATCAGACCCACCGCCTGCCAGATTCTGTACCTTGCAGGTGTGAAAGCGGCAAACCCGTAGACGACACGCGTCGTTGTTATTTATTTTGCAAAACGAATGATTTAAAGCGTGATTGGTTCACGATCTTATTTCGTTGTAACTTCACTCACCGGCATTCACCTCGCCGGAGTTCAAAGCATCGCTCACGGATGAAAGATCTGTGAATTGAATTCGAGAACGACCAGCCTGATACCCATAGATGTTCCAACGCCTCAGGCGACACCCTCCCCCTATCCCGGAGCCAAAAGACGATGCGTCCTTATAGCGCACGGGCAGGAAGAGGGTCCACCTGGTCTCTCTGCTGCCCGTGAAGTGAATCACGGGCAGACAACACAGTGCACCCAGCCTGTCAGTTTTGTCCGAGCCACACCGCAAATTTCTGGTTAAGATCGTCGGAATGGTCAGCCCAGAAATTCACGTCTACGTCGACTGCATCCTTCTGATTCGCCGGGTTTGTGGGGAGATATGGGGTAACGGCAGGATCAACTAGTGCAATCGAAGATTTCCGCATCGGGCCCAAGGCCGTCGCCGTGGCGAGCTTCGCGAGCTGCTCGGTTTGCGTTGAGAACTTGACGAAGTCCTCCGCGGCTTTCAGGTTCTTGGTTCCCTTGACGATCGCGAGGCCTTCAATATTTTTCACCTCGCCGTCCCACAGGAAGCCAAACGGCTTCTTGTCCTGCTTGACCGCGACCCAGATCCGGTTAGGATACGCGCTGGTCATGGTGACCTCGCGGTCCGCCAGGAGCTGAGGCGGTTGCGCGCCGGCTTCCCACCACACGATCGACGACTTGATCGTGTCCAGCTTCTTGAACGCCCGGTTGACGCCTTCCGGCGTCGACAGCACCTTGTACACATCCGCCGACTTTACGCCGTCCGCGAGCAACGCCCATTCGAGTGCACCTTCCGGTGATTTCTTCAGGCCGCGCTTGCCCGGAAACCGCTTCAGGTCGAAGAAGTCTGCGATCTTGGTGGGTTCGCCGTTCTTGAAGGCATCCTTGTTGTAGGTAATCATGGTCGACCACGCCACGTTGCCGACCATGCAGTCCGTCACCCCGCCCGGCAGGAAGTCCGCCTTGGCCGGCGCACCCGATTTGCCCGGGGGCAACGACGCGGGATCGATCTTCTCGAGGAGCCCTTCGTCGCAGGCCCTTGTGGCGTCAGCCAGTTGCATGTCCACGACGTCCCAGGTGACATTGTTCGTCTGGACCTGGCTGCGGATCTGTGCGATGCCGCCGTTGTAGGTGTCGGTCTTGACGTTCGTACCGTCCTTCACAGAGAACGGCTTGGCGGCCGTGGATACCTGCGAATCCTGGTATGAGCCGCCCCACGTTGCAAACACGATGTCTCCCGCCATAGCCGAAGCGCTCACCATGCCAATTGCAGCCAGCGCTGCAAAGTGCGCGGCCAGTTTCATGTGCAGTTTCATGCTCTATATTCCTTCTCGTCGTCTGATGGCGCAATGTCGCCCATCATTCTGGTTAAGGGAAAACCTCGACTGCTAACAGCATCGTCGAAATATCTGGCCTTGCGCCCACATACTCCGACACTGACACAGCGCATGCGGTCATGGTGGTGCCCGAACCCGACTTGTGCGCCTACCGCCTGCGGTGCCGAAGTACCTGGCGCGCCGGACTATGGGTGAACACACCGCATCGCCGCCGAACGGAATGATGTTCCGTGCCATCACAAACCGCCTTCGCTCATCACCATTAGTTGAGTGTTTCCGCCGGCCGCGCTGGCGTTGACGGTCGTGATCCGCTCGCGAACAAGAGCGGCAAAGTCGCATCCTTCTTCGAAGCCCGACTCGATCACGGGAATCCGCCGTTCGAGGCAGGCGCTCGTCAGATCCGCCGGCGCGCCCTCGCCCGCTGCGAGAAGCATCACTGCCGGCCCCGAACCGGATTCGCGCTCGATCAATTCCTGGATGCTGGTGCTATCCGCGATGTGGCATCGATCGCCCAGGACGCGCTTGATCTTTCCGGCTGCCTCTGACGGCATCAGCACGATCTGATTGCCAAAGGCACTCGCGATCATGGCTTGAAACACCACCGCATCGAACTGCCTGGCCGCACACAGGACCCGACCGCGGGGCAGGAACTCGATCGTATTTTCCTCGCCGGTGAGCGCTGGCAGGCTGACCGGATCCAATGTCGAGATCTGCTGTATCAACGCGTCGCGCATTCCGGATATCTTCACGCCGTTCGTGCGGCCGTTGGGAGCCGTCACCAACAAAGCAAAAAGTTCGTCGACACACTTCCGGCGGAATCCTTTTTCACTAGCCAATGCCTCGCGGCGCCCCTCCCACCGTCCGCCGTCGCGCTCGACAGCAAACTCGAAGTACTTTGCACTGCTAATCCCATGGTCCACTGCAAACGGTCCTTCGCTCGGTGCAAGCTCACCGCTCCCCTGTTTCGTCAGCGCAGGCAACGTGAGAGGCCCCGCCATCATGGGCCCGGTACCGGCCGCGCCCACGCCTCCCGATGGCTGCATACCGACAAAAGCCGAGTGCATCGCCCGGTTCACGCACACGCTGCTTGCGGTCGACTTTGAGAGGAGCTTGCCCGCGACCTCGTTTATCCGCGTATGGAGACCAAGGACACCGCAGCCGGTCGCGTTGAGTCGCTCGAGCAGGTTGTCGAACTCGCCCGTACGGTAGCGCACGACATGCAGGATCGGGCCAGTCGCGTTCTGCGCGACCGAGACCAGATTTTCCACCCCTCCCATGTCGATGATGGCAGGCGCCACATAGTTGCCGTTCTCGCTTTCCTCGGTACTCCTGCCTCGCGTGACCGCAAAGCCCGCGCGTCGCATCCGCTCCAGATACTCTTCGGCGACTACTTTCATCTCCTGAGTTGCGACGGGGCCAATGTCGGTCGCGACATCGAGCGGATTCCCGGTCCTCCTTTCACTGAGAATGCCTTTGAGCATCTTTAGCGTCTTCTCGGCGGTGGAATCCTGCAGGCAAAGGATGCGCAGAGACGACGCGGCCTGCCCAGCCGATCTGAAAGCCGAAACCGTCGCATCGAAGATGACCTGTTCCGGCAACGCGGAGCTGTCCACGATCATTGCATTGACGCTTCGAACCGCGAACAGAAGCTTCGGTGCGCGTCCGAGCGCCGCGATCTGCGACGAGAGCTTTACAGCGGTCGCATTGCAGCCCGCGTACAGCACAGCCTGAATGCGCCGGTCTACGATCAGGGCGCGCCCAACCGTCTCCCCACTGCCTAACAGAAGCTGGATAGCCGTCGGCGGCGTACCCGCACGCAGGAATGTCGACACGACTTCATAGGCAATCAGCGATCCGCACCTAGCCGGTTTGGCAATCACCGCATTGCCGACAGCCAGGGCGGCAGCGACCTGTCCGACAAGCGACATCAGCGGCGTGGCTGCCGATGTAATGCAGGCAACGACACCCAGCGGATTTGTGGTCTGCAGCCGCCTTTCGGTTGTCAGCTCGTACGCGTAGAGGCGACACAAATTGACTGCACTTCGTACTTCGTCCGCCGCTTCGGCCAACGTAGCGCCGGTTTCCGTTACGAGCAGCGCCCCCAGCGCCGCCGCCCCCTCCTCGAATTTCGCGGCTACGGCGTCGAGGATGGAGGCACGCGACTCAGCGCTTGTACCGCCCCACGAAGTACAGCCTTCGTTCGCCCTCTGAAGCGCAAGATCAATCGCACCGGGCAGGCAGGTGTCGATGCTACCAATGACCTGGGTCGAATCCGCAGCGCTATAGATCAGGCTGGTGGTCTCCGAATCGGGCACAACCTCCCCGGCAACGATCGACTTCACTACGTTGATCCGGCCACCATGAAGCTCATCGACCGCTTTCCTGAACTGTGGCGAACTCGCGAAGTCGAGCGATGCGGCGTTGATGCGCCCAGGCAGCACGTTTCTCGGGCTGGGGATACCTTCGTGCATGCGACCTTGCGTACGCGCGGCTTTCTCCATCGGGTTCGCGACGATCTCGGCGATGCTCACCGACGGATCAACCACCTGATTGACGAATGACGAGTTAGCACCGTTCTCCAGCAGTCGGCGAACGAGATACGCGAGCAAAGTCGCGTGTGGACCGACGGGGGCGTAGACACGGCAGGCCCGGCCCAGCTTCGAAGCGCCGACGATCTGGTCGTACACGCTTTCGCCCATCCCGTGAAGACACTGAAACTCGTATTCACCGTCACCCGCCAACGTATGGACTGCAGCGATCGTGAATGCGTTGTGCGTCGCGAACTGCGGGAAAATCGCATCCGGGGCGGCAATCAGCGCCTTCGCGCAGGCGATATAGCTAACGTCCGAGTGCACCTTGCGGGTGAATACCGGGTAGCCTTCGCTACCCGAATCCTGTGCGAGCTTGATTTCGGTATCCCAGTACGCCCCCTTGACGAGACGCGTATTGATGCGCCGCCCCGTGGACCGGGCCAGCGCAATCAGCCACTCGGCCACGAACCGCCCGCGCTTCTGATAGGACTGAAGGGAAATCCCGATTCCATTCCAGCCTCTCAGCGACGGCTCAAGGCAAAGCCGTTCTAGCATCTCGAGTGTCAGGTCGAAGCGGGCGGACTCCTCCTGATCAAGGTGAAACCCGATCCCGTACTTCTTCGCGAGCTCCGCGAGGCTGAGTAGGCGGGGATAGAGCTCCTCGATGACCCGCTCGCGCTGCGAGAGTTCGTATCGGGGGTGAAGGCCAGATATCTTCACGGACACGCCAGGACCTTCGATCGGGCCGCGAGCGGCCGCATCCTTGCCGATCGCCTCGATCGCATGCCGATACGACTCGAAGTACGCCCGTGCGTCTTCCTCCGTGAGTGCCGCTTCGCCCAGCATGTCGTACGAGTACCGGTATCCCTGTCCCTCTCGCGATTTCGCAACGCGAATCGCCTCTTCAATGGTCTGGCCCGTCACGAACTGCTTGCCAAGGAGCCGCATCGCATAGGCGACGCCGGAGCGTACAACCGACTCCCCGCCTTTGCGGATGACGCTCGTCAGTGCTTCCGCAAGCGAACTTTCATCCGGCTGCTTCAGCAGCTTGCCGGTGACCAGAAGTCCCCACGCCGTCGCATTCACGAACAGCGACGGCGATTTGCCGATATGCGCACGCCAGTCAGCATCGACGATCTTGTCGCGGATCAGCTGATTGCGGGTCGGCGTATCGGGAATGCGGAGCATCGCCTCGGCAAGGCACATCAGCGCGATACCCTCGCGGCTGTCGAGAGAAAACTCCTGGGTTAGAAGGTCGACGCCGCCTGCGTTGATCCGCGTATCCCGAACGCCTTGGGCAAGGCGCGACGCCAGCGCCTGCACACGAGACAGCGTGTCTGCATCCATGCGAGCCGCATTGATCAGCTCGCCGACGACGACATCTTCCGGCAGATTCGAAGCGTCCTTGATACGTTGCCGCAGAACCGAGAGATCGGTGGTTTCCGCCTGCATTTCCTGAATTTTCGACAGCATGATGGAGTGAACGGTAGTGGGCGATGGAGTGGCTTCGATCTCAGGCAGCATGGTTGATCCCGCGAAGCCGTTCGGTTCGACGGCGCAAAAGCTCGAGCGTAAGCAGCAGCAGCGTTGAAATCACAACCAGCAGGCTTGCGACCGCGAGAATCGTCGGACTCAACTGCTCCCGGATTCCCGCCCACATTTGCCGCGGGATCGTGCGTTGGTCTGGACCCGTCAGGAAAAGCGCGACGACAATCTCGTCAAACGACGTTGCGAATGCGAACAGCGCGCCCGACACGACTCCAGGCGCAATGATCGGAAGCTTGATTTGCAGGAACACACGCAACGGAGATGCACCCAAGCTGCGTCCTGCTCTGGAAAGCGTTTCGTTAAAGCCGGCGAGCGTCGCGGTAACCGTCACGACGACGAACGGAGCACCCAGTGCAGCGTGGGCCAGAATCAGGCCGAGCAGACTGCTTGTGAGTCCGAGCGGGCTGAAAGCAAAATAGACGCCAACAGCCGTAATGATCAGCGGCACGATCATCGGCGAAATCAGGATGCCCGTTATGATCGCTTTGCCGCGGATGCGGCTGCTCGTTAAACCCAACGACGCCGTCACGCCAAGAACCGTTGCGATTGCGGTAGCTGAAACGCCCGTAATCAGGGTGTTTTTCAGCGCCAGCATCCAGTCCGGGCTGTCGAAGAACTCGTGGTACCAGCGCAGGCTCACCCCGGGCAACGGATACGTGAAGTACGGTTGCGAGTTGAACGACAGTGGCATCACGACCAGGATGGGCGACACCAGAAACAGCAGTACCGACAGTGAGAGCACGACATAGGAGACGCGCCCTACCCGTCCCCAGACAGTCGCGTAAGCAGGAAATTGGAACATGCCTTTACCCCAGTTTCACACCAGCGCCGCCGGTGATCCGTACGAAGATGCCGTAAATGAGCAGGACACCGACCAATAGCACCGATGCCAGTGCGCTCGCGAGGCCCCAGTTCAGGGTGGTGTTGACGTGGTTGGCGATGTAGTAGCTCGCCAGCTGGTCGTCGGGTCCACCCACGATAGCCGGGGTGATGTAGTACCCCACCGCCAAAATGAAGGTCAGCATTCCCGCCGCGCCTACACCAGGCAGTGTCTGCGGAAAGTAGGCTTGGAAGAACGAACGAATCGGACCCGCGCCAAGCGAGCGGGCAGCCTTCACGTACACGGACGGGACACCCTTCATCACGCTATAGAGCGAGAGAATCGCGTACGGCAAAAGAATGTGCGTCATGGCTACCAGCACACCGAAGCGGTTGTATATCAGAGACATCCGGCTGAACCCAAGGTGCACGAGCAAGTCGTTCACCACACCATGCGTCTGAAGCACGACGACCCACGCCGTCGTTCGCACGAGGATAGAAGTCCAGAACGGCAGCAGTACCATGATCATGAACAGGTTGCTGTAGCGTGCAGGAATGTTGGCAAGGAAGTAAGCGACGGGATAGCCAAACAGCAGGCACAGAAAGCTCACAAGCACGCTGACCCATGCGGTACGGACGAACACATCTACGTACAGGCGCTGGCTCTCCTTTTGTCGAACGATCGCGCCATCCGCATCGCGCTTGAAGTCGAAGGCCTTCAGGTAGTAATCGAAGGTCCAAGGATAAGCGGCATACTTGAGCGTCGACCACGTCGAGATATCGTCCCAGCGTGAATCGATCGCCGAGAGACGCGTATGCCAAGAGCCGGTCTGCGGTTCGCCCAGATGCCGCGCTGTCTTCATCATCAGACTGCGCAATCCCACCTCGTCGAAGTTCAGTCGCGAGGCAACGCGGCTCACCCCATCGTTTGCCTTCGCTGCCAGAAGGTCGGTCCCAAATGCCTCGTACAGCTTCTCGTCCGGCAGATGTCCCACTGCCGGATCCCAGCTGCGCAGCAAGACGGCGGCGTGCGGCAACTCGTTCGAGATGGTCGGGTCCCGGAAGCTCTTTAGCAGCAGACTGCCAATTGGAACGAGGAAGGTGACGAGCAGGAACGCAAGCAGCGGGAGAACCAGCAACATCGCCTTCACGCGATGGTTTCGCTCCGCCCTGCGGAGTCGGGCTTTCAGTCCCTGTGAGTTTTCTACGTTCACGGTCTGAACGTCACTCGATGGAACCGTCATATCAGTGGGAAGAATCATTTTCCTAGCGGCGGCCTTTCGGCCACATCCGTGTTAAGCCAAGCTTCAGGAAGACGCGCCTCGGATCGAGTGCACGCAACCGGGGCCCCGTTGCTGCCTGCCGGATTCGCCCGCTTTATGTTCGGCCTTGTCAATCACCCAGATTCGTGGGGACTTCCAGCCTGCGAACTTATCCGAGGGAGCGAACAGCTATCGGCGACGCCTCTACTGCAGCGCGCGGCACGCTTCCGCCATCCAGCCAACGTGTACGGAATCACCCACTCGCAGCGTTCGCGCAGCGCCATCGTTCGGCAGCTTGACGATGAAGTCGTCCCTGCCGCAGATCTGCATCACGAGCCGCAAATGGTCCCCGTAATAGATCAAGTCCTTTACACCACCGCTAAACACGTTGTCACATGTCTTCGCGTGCTCTCCAATTGCAATGCGCTCCGGTCGAAGCGATACGCAGGCGTTACTCGAAGCCCTGAGCACGGCCCCAGTGCTGGCCTTGATGGTGTGCCCACCATCAAGCTTGACTGTGCAACGCTCGCTACTTACGTCTGCAATGGTTCCCTTAAGCTCGTTACTCTCGCCGATGAAGCGCGCGACGAACGCGTTCTCAGGCTGCTCGTATAGCCTCGACGGTGTCGCCAGTTGCTGAATGATTCCGTTGTTGAAGACTGCAATGCGATCGGACATCGTCATTGCTTCACTTTGGTCATGCGTGACATAGACGACGGTCAGCCCACTTTGCGCATGGATCTGCTTGATTTCGTACTGCATCTGCTCGCGAAGCTGCTTGTCGAGCGCGCCGAGCGGTTCATCCATCAGCACCAGCGCCGGCTCGAACACGAGCGCTCTTGCGACCGCGACACGTTGCTGCTGACCACCGGACAGTTGGGCTGGCATCCGGTTGGCGAACTTCTCCATGTTCACCATCCGCAACGCACCCTGAACTTTCTTCTCGATCTCCGCCTTTCCGACCTTCCTCACCTTGAGAGGAAAGGCGAGGTTCTCGGCGACGGACTTGTGCGGAAAGAGCGCATAGCTCTGAAACACCATCCCGATGTTGCGGCGCTCAGGCGGAATGCGGTTGATCGGCCGGCCCTGTAGCAGGATTTCTCCGTGCGTGGCCGTCTCGAATCCCGCCAGCATCATCAGGCAAGTGGTCTTTCCCGAACCGGACGGCCCCAGCATGGTGAGAAATTCGCCTTCCTTGATATCAAGGTTCAGGTTTTTCACCACCAACGTTTCGCCGTCGTACGTCTTCTGGACGTTTTTGAAAGAAACAATTGTTGACATCACTATTCCTCAAGAGAATCTTGCCATTGCCCGGGTCAGGACTTCCGCGCCTGAAGCGCGCGCTCCGCGCGTCCCGTCATTGCGGTGCCACGCGCAGTAGCTCCAGAACCAGCTGAGCGTTACGTTCGACGCGTTCCGGTTCTGAAGTCTCCTTACGCCACCAGTTGATTGCCGCTTTTACTACCCTTGTTGCCTTGACCATTGGTTGTCCTTATTTTCTCCATGCGTAGCGCTCTGACACTGGGTCGCTACCTCCCTCTGTCACGCTCGACGAGTTGCGCTTACGACGCCGAGAGCCGCGCGACGCTTTCGCTCGCCCCCCCCGGAATTCGCAACACTGAACCCTTGCTCAGTTCAAAGCGGATTTCCCGTTCGATTTAACGCATCGTATACTGAACGTCCGTTCAACTCATTTGGCGTTTTCCCTACTATAGCGAAGCTCAAGCCGTGTCAAAAATAATTTTACCGCGCAGTTTTTGCGGTTTTTGGTTAATAAAACGCTTCATCGGTCCAAATCATCCTCACAACAAGTGAACACTTGTTCAACTTCGATAAGGATGCGTTCCATCGCACGATGAACAGTTGTTCAGCTCCCAAGCTGCGGGTAAGATGTCCCGGAGGACAGGGGATGGCTTCAGCCTGAGTCGTTCTCCGCAACATTCGTCAACAACAATTGGGATCCTTTAATGCAAACGGCATCAGAGATCATCGACTCTCGGAAGGAAGACGGGTCGCACTATGAAGGGATGCGAACGAGACTGTTGGATGCCACGTTGGCCGTAGTTGGCGATGTCGGACTCGAAAAACTTACAATTAGAAAGGTAAGCGACTATGCCGGCGTGTCAGTCGGCCTCGCGCACCACCACTTCGAAAACAAGAGCAATCTTGTGTATAAGACCTTCGTGCACCTCATCCGACGGATGCGCGACCAGTTGACCAGCGGCCGCCGGGGCATCGCCGACCCTGTCGAGCGCATGAAATTCACGGCTGATATGTGCTTCAACCAAGAAGTCATGAGCCCGGGCGCCGCAAACGTATGGCCGCACATGTGGAGTTCATCTGCGCACGATGCGGAGGTCCAGAGGCTGTGCGCGGCGTTCTCGCGCCGTCTGCGGTCCAACTTCCTGTTTGATTTGAAGCAAGCTGGATGCGACCCGGCCATGGCGCGCATACACGCAGTCCAAGCCATGGCACTCGTGCATGGTTTGTGGATCGAGCACAAGGTCGCGGGCAGCATTTCGATGGACGAAGTCATTGGGATCTTCCACGGGATGATCGACAACGCGACGCATTGGGTCTGGAAATCCAACATGAGGCGATCGGCTTCGGCGCATTGAGTAGCGTTCACTGCCTTCACATCCGTCCCGGATCTACATGTTTGAATAATTCGGACCGCCCCCACCCTCTGGTGCAACCCACACGATGTTCTGCGTCGGGTCTTTGATGTCGCAGGTCTTGCAGTGCACACAGTTCTGCGCGTTGATGACGAGCCGGTCGCTGCCATCGTCGTTCTTCACGAACTCATAGACCGCCGCCGGGCAGAAACGGCCCTCGGGACCGGCATACGTGCGCAGGTTCACGTTCACCGGCACCGAAGCATCCTTGAGCGTCAAATGCGCCGGCTGGTTTTCCTCGTGATTCGTGTTCGAGATGAACACCGACGAGAGCCGGTCGAATGTCAGCTTGCCGTCCGGCTTCGGGTAGTCAATCGGCTTGCACTGCGAGGCGGGCTTAAGCGTCTCGTGATCCCAGTGCTTATGGTGCAGCGTCCACGGCACGTTGCCACCCAACAGCTTTTGCTCGAGCCCGACCATCAGCGTGCCGAGATACAGGCCCTTACTCATCCATTGCTTGAAGTTGCGCGCCCTGTGTAGCTCGTCAGCCAGCCACGATCGCCTGAACGCCTGCGGGTAGGAGGTCAGCTCATCTCCATGGCGATGTGATTGCACCGCGTTGAACGCAGCCTCGGCGGCTAGCATCCCGGTTTTGATTGCCGCGTGCGAACCCTTGATGCGCGATACATTCAGGAAGCCCGCGTCGTCGCCGACCAGCGCGCCGCCCGGAAACACCAGCTTCGGCAGCGACATCAAGCCGCCCGCGGTGATCGCACGCGCGCCGTACGAGACACGCTTGCCGCCTTCGAGGAAGGCACGGATCGACGGATGCGTCTTGTAGCGCTGGAACTCCTCGAACGGCGAGAGATACGGATTCGTATAGCCCAGGCCGACCACGAAGCCCACCATCACCTGGTTGTTGTCGATGTGATAGAGGAACGAGCCGCCGTAGGTGTCGGTATCGAGCGGCCAGCCGGCCGTATGGATCACTAGCCCCGGCTGGTGCTTGGCCGGATCGATCTCCCACAGTTCCTTGATGCCGATGCCATAGACCTGCGGGTCCGAATCCTTGTTGAGCTTGAACCGCTCGTTCAACTGACGGCCCAGGTGGCCGCGCGCACCTTCGCAGAAGAGCGTGTATTTCGCGTGCAACTCCATGCCGAGTTGGAAGTTCTCGGTGGGCTCGCCATCCTTGCCGACGCCCATGTTGCCGGTCACGACGCCTTTGACCGAACCATCGTCGTTATACAAGACTTCAGCAGCTGGGAAGCCCGGGAAGATATCGACGCCCAGCGCTTCGGCCTGCTGGCCGAGCCAGCGCGTGACGTTCGCGAGGCTGATCACGTAGTTGCCGTGATTCTTGAAGTTGTCCGGCAGCGCCCAATTAGGAGTCTTGACGGCGCCTTTCTCGGTCAAGAACAGGAACCGGTCTTCGGTCACCTCGACATTGAGTGGAGCGCCCTTTTCCTTCCAGTCGGGAATCAGTTCGTTGAGCGCGCGTGGGTCCATGACCGCGCCCGACAGAATGTGCGCGCCGATCTCCGAGCCTTTTTCGAGCACGCAGACGCCGAATTCGACGCCTCTTTGCGCCGCCAACTGCTTCAACCGTATCGCCGCAGAAAGCCCCGCAGGGCCGCCGCCGACGATCACCACGTCGTACTCCATCGATTCGCGTTCGACCGCCTCGTCAGTGAGGGTGTGTGTGTTCATATCCGCACGTCTCGCATGTCTATCTACCAGGATGACCTGTCGACCATCCTAGAGGTCGCCCGGCGGGACGTAGAACGTTATTAGCGACGGTTATGCTGCATACAAGCGTCCCTTGAATTCCGCCCGCTCATGCGGACAGGCTGCGCCCCAGGAATTTTCCCGCGTTGACTGCCCCCCGCCACTCGCAAAACAGCGGGCTCGCGACCGTCTAGCGGACGTCGTACGAGTTTTGTATCCACCGCTGCACGAGAACGGCTTCTGCTAAACATCGCGCCTATTTATATTGACGGCGCTTCCCAAAAAGGACCGCACACTGCTGTCCACGGTCGGACTCAAACAAGGAAGCAGAATCGTGAATACATATGATGTCGTGGTAATCGGTGCTGGCGTGATCGGAAGCTCCGTCGCGTTTCAGCTGTCTAAGCTTGGAGCGAAGAACGTCCTGGTACTGGATCGCGCGACGATTGGTGCAGGCACGACCTCGCAGTCGTCAGGCATCCTTCGTACACACTATTCGGTGAAGGAAAACGTCGAACTGGCACGCAAGTCATGGTCCGTGTTCAACGATTTCGCGGCCTATCTCGGCGACGACGAAGCTTCCTGCGGCCTGGTGAAATCCGGCTACATGATTGTGGCCGCCGACGGCGACAAGCTTGAACCCTTGCGCGCATCGCTCGATCAGCAGAAACAGCAAGGCATTCCGCTTGAGCTGCTCGACGCACGACAGGCAAAGGAGCTGCTCCCAATAGCCCGATTCGACGACGCCGCGTTGATCGGCTACGAGCCGGAAGCCGGCTTTGCGGATGCCTACCTGACCGCTACCAGTTTTGCGCGCGCCGCACGCCGTGGCGGCGTGACTATCCGCGAGAACGTAACGGTGCACCGCCTGCTGCTCGAGAATAACAAGGTCGTTGGCGTCTCGACCAGCGTCGGTGACTTCTCCACCTCCAACGTGATTAGCACGCAGAACATCTGGACACCCGAGCTTGCCGGCTGGACGGGCAGATCGTTGCCGATCGTGCCCGAGCGCCACGCCGTGCTCGCTCTCGAATGCGAAGGCGCGCCCTACACCTTCAAGATGCCGGTGTTCAAGGATCTCGCGTCCGAAGGCATGCTCTACTACCGCTGCTATGGCGGCAACCAGATGCTGGTCAGCGAGGGCGTGGTGGGGGAAAAGCTCAACGCGGCCGACACCGAACAAGGCGATATCCCGATGGACTACATCGTGGACGTTGGTGCACAGGTCGCGGAGCGCTTCCCGGCCTACGAGGCGGCAGGCATCGCGTCGTCGTGGACGGGAGTGTATGACGTAACACCCGACTGGAACCCCGTGCTCGGCCCGCTCCCCGGAATTGAAGGACTGACAGTTGGCTACGGCTTCTCCGGGCACGGTTTCAAACTCTCGCCGACGGTCGGCCGCGTTCTCGCGCAAAGCGCGCTCGGCCTGCCGACTGATGTTTCGCTCAAGCCGTATTCGATCGAACGCTTCGCAACGGGCGATCTTCTCACAGGGAAATATGGCCTCGGCGCAGTTTCCTGACGCGCAGTTGCCGGCTGGCGTTGCAGTTCAGCCGCTCGCGTCCTTCCCGACACAGCGCTGGCGCAACGGCGGCGGCACAACGCGTGCGCTCGCCGAAGCACCGGACGGCGGCTGGCGCGTGAGCCTGGCTGACGTCGAGCGCGACGGCCCGTACTCGCGTTTTGCCGGCATGACCCGTCTGTCGCTCGTCATGGAGGGCTCGGGCGTCACATTGCGCGACGCAGCCGATGAAGTCTGGCTGCAGCGCGGCATCCCGGTCGGGTACGACGGCGAACGCGCGTGGCAAGCAACGCTGTGTGAAGGTCCAGTGATCGCGCTCAATGCAATGGCCGCTCATGGTCGCTTTCGGGCACGCATGACGCCGCTGCGCCATGCGACGCTGGTGCCATCCGGATTTTTCACGCTGGTGCTTACTCTGAACGGCCGTTGCGCGTGGCATACCGAAGACGGCAACTCTGCCACGACACCTGACGAAGCGTCCGTCATGACGTGCGGGCCGGAAGCCGGCAGCCTCGTGCTCACGCCGTTGCCGTTTGTCGTACAGACAGGCAGACGACGCATATCCGGATTCACCGCGGCACTGGTCACCATCGAACCGGTGGGCCCATCCGACATACAGAAGCGAGGAAACAACGTATGAAAGTGTTTGCAGCAGTCAAGCGTGTTGTCGACTACAACGTGAAGGTCCGCGTCAAATCGGACCAAAGTGGTGTCGATATCGGCAACGTGAAGATGTCGATGAACCCGTTCGATGAAATCGCCGTCGAGGCGGCAACGCGCCTTAAGGAAGCCGGCCAGGCAAGCGAAGTCGTCGCAGTGACTTGCGGTACGGCGCAAAGCGTGGAAACCTTGCGGACGGCGCTGGCCATCGGCGCGGATCGTGCGCTGCACATCCAGACCGATGCCGAACTGCAGCCGCTTGCGGTCGCCAAGCTGATCAAGGCTGCCGTCGAACGCGAACAGCCGCAACTCGTCATCCTTGGCAAGCAGGCCATCGACGACGACGCCGGCCAGACCGGACAGATGCTCGCGGCACTGCTCGACTGGCCGCAGGCGACCTTTGCGAACCGCATCGAAATCAACGGCGAAACCGCCACCGTGACACGCGAAGTGGACGGTGGCCTCGAGGTCCTCGAGTTGCAGTTGCCGGCAATCGTCACGACCGATCTGCGGCTGAACGAGCCGCGCTATGTCACCCTGCCGAACATCATGAAAGCGAAGAAGAAGCCGCTCGATACGCTCAGCCCCGCGGAGCTCGGCGTCGATCCGTCACCGCGCCTGAAGACGCTGAAGGTAGTTGAGCCTGCTGCGCGCAAGGCCGGCACGCGAGTGCCGGACGTCGCCACGCTGATCGAAAAACTCAGGAACGAAGCGAAGGTAATCTGATGAACACTCTTGTCATTGCGGAACACGACAATGCGCAGCTCAAGGCCGCCACGCTGCATACAGTGACGGCCGCGCGCCAGTTGAACGGCAACGTACACGTGCTTGTTGCCGGGCATGACGCGCTGGCCGCTGCTCAGGCCGCCAGTGCAATCGAAGGCGTCGACAAGGTTATTCTGATCGACGCACCGCACCTTGCCGACGGTCTCGCGGAAAACGTAGCGGCGCAGGTCCTAGCGCTCGCATCCGGCTACACGCATCTCTTTTTCCCCGCGACAGCAGCAGGCAAGAATGTCGCGCCGCGCGTTGCTGCAAAGCTCGACGCATCACAGATTTCGGACGTGACTGCCATTCATTCGGCCGACACTTTCGATCGGCCGATTTACGCAGGCAACGCCATCGCGACCGTGCAATGTGCTGATGCCGCGAAGGTCGCAACGATCCGCACGACCGCTTTCGAAGCGGCATCCGCGGCGGGCGGCAACGCGCCGGTCGAAACGAAGGACGCCGCCGCAGAAAACACTCGCGTTCGCTTCGTGCGACGTGAAGTGGCCGTCAGCGAGAGGCCCGAGCTGACGTCGGCGCGCATCGTCGTGTCGGGCGGCCGCGGCATGGGCAGCGCGGAAAACTTCGCGCTGCTCGATCCGCTCGCCCAGAAGCTCGGCGCCGCCGTCGGTGCATCGCGCGCGGCGGTGGACTCCGGTTTCGCGCCAAACGACTGGCAGGTCGGGCAGACCGGCAAGATCGTTGCGCCGCAGCTATACATCGCGGTCGGCATTTCTGGCGCGATCCAGCATTTGGCTGGCATGAAGGATTCGAAAGTGATCGTCGCGATCAACAAGGATGCCGAAGCGCCGATCTTCAGTGTGGCTGACTACGGTCTCGTAGCCGATCTGTTCGAAGCAGTCCCGCAGATCACGCAGGCGCTCTGATCTCCGTTTAGCGGGCAGTATCAGCGTCCGCAATGTCCGTTTTTGGCCGGCACCGTGGGGCCCACGGTGTCGGCCTTTTCGTGTGCACACCGCTCAGCGCGGCAGCGCGCGCACCGCCTCCAGCGCAGTCAGCACCATACGTTCGACGACAGGTTTGATCTTGGCCGCGAGATCTGGGCGGTAGTCGAAAGGCGCTTCCTCATTCATGTAGGTGGACTGGCACATCTCCAACTGGATCGCATGAATGCCCAGTTCCGGACATCCATATTCGCGCGTAATGTAACCGCCCTTGAACCGGCCGTTGGCGACGTAGGAATACGGTTGGGCATCGATCGTTCCGGTGACCGCGTCCAGGATGCGAGGGTCACACGAATCGCCGGAATTCGTCCCCAGGTTCAGGTCCGGCAGCTTGCCATCGAAGAGACGCGGCAACACGCTTGCAATCGAGTGCGCTTCCCACAGCAGCACCGTGCCGTGTTCCTTGCGCATCGCGTCGAGCGTCTCGCGCAACTTTGCATGATATGGAGCGTGGTAGTCACGCACGCGCGCCTGCGTCTCCTCGGCCGACGGTGTCTTACCGTCAAGGTAGAGCGGCTCGCCGCGAAACGTTTCGGTCGGGCAAAGGCCCGTCGTCGTTTGTCCTGGATAGAGGCTTTCACCCGAAGGCGGACGGTTGAGATCAATCACATATCGCGAAACACGGGCGCTCAGCACCGATGCGCCCGCCCGTGCGGCAAAGTCGTATAGCTGATCGAGGTGCCAGTCCGTGTCAGCAACCGTTTTCGCCGCACTGGTGTATGAGCCGAGCAGCTCATCCGGAATGATCCGCCCCAGATGCGGGATGGACACGAGCAACGGCAATGCGCCGGCCTTGAATTCGAATACCGGGAAGTGGTTCACGACGGGAACTCCAGCGAGATGGGATAGTGAGTCAGTCGCACGGCGACATGTCATCGTGTCGAATGCGCATGGCCGATCCGCCGCGATAAGGAAGGTGACTTGAACTGACGGCGGAAGCGCGTCGCAGGCGACGAAAATGCTCGCGGCTCGAATGCTTCGAGCTCGTTACTGCGCTCGCAATCGGCGACACGTCACTTCAACCGATTGCGGGGGAAGCATGTGGACAAAAGCCGCACGATTCTGCAAACCGTGCGGCTGTCGGGTCAGCTTGGGCTTAACCGCCGAAGGACCACTCGCGCGGAGGCAGGTAGGTCTCTTTGACCACCCGCGGCGAAACCCAACGCAGCAGGTTCAGATACGAGCCCGCCTTGTCGTTGGTGCCGCTTGCACGACCGCCCCCAAACGGTTGCTGGCCGATCATCGCGCCGGTTGGCTTGTCGTTCAGGTACAAATTGCCCGCTGCATTGACGAGCGCGTCTTCCGCTTCATGCAGCGCGAACCGGTCGGTGCAGAAGATCGAGCCGGTCAGCGCGTACGGGCTCGTCGCATCGATCAGCGCCAGCGTCTCCGACCACGCGTTGTCCGCATATACAAACACCGATAGGACCGGCCCGAAAAACTCGGTCGTCATCAGCGCGTGCTTCGGATCCGATACTTCGAGCACCGTCGGCTCGACGAACCAGCCCGGCTCCGACCAAGTCTTGCCGCCGGAAACGACCGTCACCTTGCTGTCGTCCTTCGCGGCGTTCAGCACGGCGCTCAGCTTCGCGTGCGATGCTTGAGAAATCACCGCGCCCATGAACGTATTGTTCAAGTCGGCAACATCGCCCACCTTCAGTTTCGCGAGACGCTCGACGAGCTGTTCACGTACTGCTGGCCACAAGCTCTGCGGAATATACGCGCGCGACGCGGCGCTGCACTTCTGTCCCTGATACTCGAACGCGCCGCGGATCAGTGCGATCGCGAGCTCGTCAGGATGCGCGGACGGATGCGCGAGCACGAAGTCCTTGCCACCCGTTTCACCGACAAGACGCGGGATTGTGCGGAACGCGTCGACTTTCGACGCGACGCCCTTCCACAGCGACTGGAACACCGCCGACGAACCGGTAAAGTGGATACCGGCGAGATCCGGCGACCCGAGCACCACGCGCGTCGTTAGTTCAGCTTCCCCCGGCACGAAATTGATGACGCCTGCGGGTAAGCCCGCTTCTTCGAGCGCCTCGTAGAAGATCCAGTTCGCGAGCGCCGACTTCTCCGACGGCTTCCACAGCACGGTGTTGCCCATGATCGCCGGCGCAGTAGTCAGGTTCCCGCCGATCGCCGTGAAGTTGAACGGCGATACGGCATACACGAAACCTTCTAGAGGACGCCAGTCCGTGCGATTAACGGCGGTTGCCACCGACGTCGGCTGCTCGGCATACACGCGTTGTGCGTTATAGGCGTTGAAGCGCAGGAAGTCGATCAACTCGCAAGCCGAATCGGGTTCGGCCTGGTCGATGGTCTTGCTCTGACCGAGCATCGTCGCGGCGTTGATACGCATGCGCAGGCGCGAGCCGATGATGTCTGCTGCGCGATGCAGGATGGTCGCGCGGCTCGCATGCGACAGCGCCGCCCAGTCGCGCGATACGGATCGGGCGTTCTCGATAGCTTCACCGATCTGCGCTTCGGTCGGACGATGGATGCGCGCAAGCAGACGCTGATGGTCATGGGGCGCGCGCACCTCGACGGTATCGTTAGAGAAATAGCGCTTCCCGCCAATCACGGTAGGAATCTCGACGACCTCCCGATCGCCAAGCGCTTTCACGAGTTGCGCTGCGGCATTGGTTCCTGTGTCGAAGCTGACTTCGGGCTCGTTGACCGGCAACGGAAAATTTGGACTGGAATTCACCCCTACTCCTTGATAACGGTGGGACGGATAAACCGGCCGACGCTTGTTCGCGCACCTAAAGCCTGAACTGAGGAATTCCGGCCGGTAGATTTCTATTTGAAGAGTAGCCCCATCCACCGTGGCAGGTGTTTGATCCACCCACTCTTATATTCAGGATTTGCTGTACTTGTGAAGTGATCCATCGACGCTGCCATGGACTAACCTTCCCGCTCCGTCATGTTATGCCTTGGAGCTTTCACGGCGCGCCCTCTCATGGGGACGACGCATCCGCACGCCAGCTCTCATGAGGACGGGGAATCGCAGGTAGGCTTCGCAAGCCGCCTTCAAGGGCAGTCAAGAGTAACGTCATCGCTCTCCCGCAATTGACCTGGTCGTCGCTTAGGGTGGCCAGAACCGCAGCCTGCCTATTCGAACCAACCAAGGCTTCATCGACCTGCGCAGCGCAATCACTGCGCCACCGACCCGAAATTTCCGCTTCTATCACATGGACACCGCCAACGGGATTCCCGTAGTGCTGGGACGTGAAAAGTTCGACAGAATTGCCGTTGACAACCCAGGACCGTCCTTGTGCCTGAATCGTCTCCGTGAGTGCCGCGACGAGTTGGCGGCTACAGGCTTTACCCTGATTTGTACCGATATTGCAATCGCGTCCAGTCGACCGGCCTCGATAAAGCGAAAGCCACCCGCTCGCATGCGATACAAACAGCAGCACATGACTATGCTTAGAGCGCAAACGCTCAAGTTCTTCCGCGATGCGTCGATGAAACGGGCGCCAATACTTCTCGACGCGCATTTCGACCTCCTCGGCGCTTAATTCAGTTCGGAGTGCATATAAATCCTCACCGTGCGAAGTATGTGTCCGACACAGCCGGCCACGGATCAAGCCAGACGACAACGGCAAGCTGTCTACGCCGACCATGAAGTCGATTTCGCACGGGTGGTAACGCGCAGCGATCAGCGAAGCGCCCGAGTCCCGGGCGGCGCTCTGGAGGACCAGGCCCGCGGGATCTGCAACCCGGCCCTGCACCGGTACCAATCCAGCATGCTGAAGCAGCTCGGATGGGATATAGGTGCCCGTATGCGGTGTAATGACGAGTATCGGAGAATCACCCTGGACCAGCAATTCGCACCCTGGGTTGTCCATTTGCAAAATATTCCTTAGGTCGGAAACGCGAGAACGTCGAGACCCTGATAGAGCAAGCAGCTGAGGACACTAACATTCAGAATGCCAAGGCGCGATTAATCAAATGTCGCTTGTACTATCTATAAGCCTGATCAACAAGCCGCCTATCGGCATCTTCACTGATTATGCTTCGCGTAGATGTTGCACCCTCGCCGGCTCGGGGACGGCGACGACAGACAAATCTACTTGGATCGCAACTTGATACGGACCTACATCGCCTTTGTTCTTCTCGGAGTATTCTGGGGATCAAATTTCATCTACATGAAGTGGGCGGCTGCACTCATCAGCCCGGGTCAGATATCGCTTTTGCGGGTGCTCTTTGGTTTCGTGCCGTTGGCTGTGCTCGCGTGGCGCAAAGATGTCATGAGGCTTCGCCAGTTGCGCTATCTGCATCATTTCTTAGTGATGGCGGCCCTGACAACGGCTTTCTGCTACTTCGCGACGGCAAAGGGTACCTCGCTGCTCCCGTCGGGCATCGCCGGCGTGCTGGGAGGGTCTTCGGCGATCTTCACCTCGATGGCATCGGGTCTGTTTCTGCGCGATGAAAAGATGAACCGGTTGATGGTATGCGGTGTCGCGTTGGGAATGGCCGGCATCACGCTGATCGCCCGCCCATGGACTAGCATGAGTGACAACAACGCAATCAGCCTTGTGGGCGTCGCATGGATGCTAGCGGGAACGATAGTTTTTGGACTGTCCTATATCTATGTCCGACGCTTTGTTTCTCCGATTAACCTGGCTCCCCTTGCAATCGTGACGTGGCAGATGGGCCTCGCATTGCTGTTGCTCATTGTCCTAACCAACGTCGCAGGCACCGGGCAGATACTCCAGAACTGGCGCGCCGCAGCAGGGATGGTGATCGGACTGGGATTGCTTGGTACAGGCGCATCATTTCTCCTTTACTACTTCCTCCTGCAGGAGTTAGGCGCCGTTGCTGCAGCGGGAGCAGTCTATATCACCCCTGTTGTTGCGCTTCTCATAGGTTGGACTGCCGGTGAGCACATCGGGCTACTGGAAATTTTGGCCATGATCCTGATCCTCGGAAGTATCGCGATGCTGGAAGCAGGTCGCCAACGTTCAGGTAACAGGGAAGCGGAACTCGTTAAGGGCACAGTGAGCCTTGATTGAATATGGCGATAACTGGGACCTCTGCGACGAGCATCGTTCGCAGATACCGACCCGCAGCGGCGCGCGACAACTCTACAACTGGATCCGCAGAGCGTGTTATGTATAAGCGGTGATTTGTTGACGCTTTATCTAAAGCGCGCAAATCCGATCAGAACGGTCGGCAGGCTCACAACGAGACTTAGACTGCCGGCCAGCTTTACGTCGACATCGAAGAGCCGCACCATCGCCGGATCAGCAACTCACCGCCCCCCCCCGTCAGCGCAGCGACCGTCCCGATGCCGAATCCGGCGACAACACCCAGTAAGACCTGCATCGACCCGGTCACGGACAACTTTGTGTGATCGGGAGTGCTATGGCCAACGCGAGGTTTCGAGGTGCTCGCCTGAGCCGGTCAGCTCCTACTTTCGTATGCCTCTGCGTCGTTGAGAAATAAGTCGCGCTGCTCGGCACCACGCATTTCGCTCTTGGCAGCATCCAACCGTCTCTGATAGGTCTCGAGCGTCTCGCGCAGCAAGTCACGCTCGACTGCCACCACACACAGCCCGCTCTTCATTGCAGCGAGCTCAGCGCGCAGCGCCAGCAGTTCGTCGCTCCGAGATGAAGATGGTGGCTGCATCGCCGGTTTAGACCAGCGCTTACGACCATGTTGGAGTGTGCCGTACCCGTCGAAGTAACCCGCCTGCCGTTGCACCTACGAATTGACGGTGAATGAGGCGACGAAGCAAGTTATTGGAAAATACCCGATTGGCAAAGCGCTGCACTTGACAATTGAGACCGCCCTTGACTCTTGAGATTGCTTACATTCTCAAAAATGCTTGCGGACTGTGCGGCGACGAGCTCACATGTTCCAGTTCGGCTCAACATTCTGAGCCCGCGAGCGCCTTCTGATACATGATGCTCGAGGCGACCGCTATCTTTCGAAATGGCTCGGGAGGTAGCCAGCTAGGTTTGTCCATCGTCAACACGTCGAGGAGGTCTTGCGACTCTTTGCCGGCGACAAGTTCTCCCAGCAGCTTCCCAAAGACTGTGCCTTTGAGAACTCCGGCCCCGTTGCAGCCCACGGACACGAACATGTTTGGCCGAAGCTCGCCAAAGTAGGCGGCTCCATTGCGCGTCAAGGCTGTTACCCCACCCCAGAAGTATTCAAATTTGTGAGATTCAAGTTGTGGATACCTGCGAGCAAAGTTGTCCGTCAACAAATGCAAGATGGAGTCATCAGCGACCTCGCGCTCATACGAAAATGCGGAGCGGACCAGCAACCTACCATCTTGGGTTCGGCGAAGCGTAGAGCCCAGCCGATTTGCCGGCACAATACCCCATTCGGACGAATTTCCCAGCAGATCCAATTGACTCGAACAGAGTTGCTCCGTCATCGCTGCATAGGTAAAAATCGTGACAAGCCTGTCGCCCAAGAGTCCGAGTGACTTTGCGAAACCGTTATTGGCGACTACCACCTTGTCGCTGGTGAACTCGCAGCGCGTCGTTGTGACGTGGAACGGCGATTGCTCCGACAGACCGGTGACAGGGGTTCCCTCCAGAACGGTGACATTGCTCGGCAGGTTGTCAACCAGGCCTCTTATGAGCGCAGCAGGCTGAACAAAAACGTTGTTTTCGGAATGAAATCCGTAGCGGTAGTAGTCAGTGCCAATACGCTGTTTTAGTTCGCCTCGATCAAATTCGGTGTAGGGGATTCCCCAGTCGGCATACTGCTGGATGGTCGCACGCAGTCTGGCTTCCCCGGCTGAAGTAGCGGCAGCGTGGTATTTGCCGATGGCATTCCACGAGCAGTCTATTCGATAGCGATGCATTAGTTGACGCAGCCAATCTAAGCCGGAAGCGTAGATGCGGATCTGTGTCAATGCCCACTGCAACGGGCTGCGATGCCCAGCCATACCGGTGTTATGTGGGAGGTTGATGACAAATCCGGAGTTACGTCCGGCCGAACCCTCTCCGACGACCGAGGATTCAAGAAGCAGGATGGAACTGCCCGGCCTTTCTTCTGCGATACGTCGAGCAGCTGCAACACCCGTATAGCCGGCGCCAATGACGACGACATCGTATCGGCGAACCGCCGGCAGTAACGTTTTGGGTTCGCGGCGAGGCAGCATCGCGTTCCAGCCACTGCTGTTTCGGTAAATCGGCCAACTTCTTCCAGACGAATGGTTCATGATTTCGATTCTAGGCCTGGTTCACAACGTTTCTGGTTGTTGGCGGTCGGGATGCTTTATATCGGGCAGAAAAATCAGCCGCTCGTGCACTCGCCGTCTCAATCAACGTGTGAGCACTGAAATTCGGGCACGCCACGACGAGCAAAAAAACGCCGCAATTCGCGATTCTCCGCTTGGTGCCCCGTAAAGATTTCGACGTACCCAGCAATGCGCATCATGCGCACCGACATATCCTCTTGAATTCTCATCGACACGTAACCAAGCTGGGTAAGGTACATGGCGCGGGCCCGCACATCGGCGGTCAGCGTCTCGTAGCCGAATCGTTCGAAGAGTCCGGTCAATGCCCGAATCCGCTTCGCGTCGGCGTCCGCGATTTCGTTCGCGATCGTCGGAGATTGTTGCGCCCAACTCCTGATCGCCGCCTCGTGACGAGAATCGAAAATCGAGTCGTCGAACCAGCAGTCAAACACGTTCAACACCGCCTCGCAGACGCTCTCTGCATAGGCTTCGGTTTGCTGTACCCAGTTGCCCGTGTTCTTCGATTTCCATCGGCTCAACAACGCGTCCAGCAAAGCTTCCCGGTCCTTGAAAAACCAATAGAAGCTTGTGCGCGACAGATTGAGCTTCTTGGCAAGCGGGAGAATGCGCACCGACTCGACGCCGCCTTCGAGCAAACAGTCATAGGCGCCCTCGAGCCATCGCTCCGGTGAACCGCGTGCCTCATCGGCGTTCATATGTTCCATCAGATCGAGCCTCTATTTCGTCGGATTGCCCGGGTAGCTGGCGCGTCGCTCAGGCGTCAGCCTCGTGCCGCCGGCCCGGATGATGCCGATTTCGCCCGGCCGGGCATGTGTCGTGTGTACACTTATGTCCATGTACTTGACAGTAGTGTACACGAATCGTAGTCTTGATTGCACGATTAGGCCACGCAACGACCCAACCGCTTTGGAGATCCCATGCCCAGCGATGCACTTCTGCAGCCGTACACGCTCAAACATCTGACGTTCCGCAATCGCATCATGACTACGGCACACGAGCCGGCCTATGCGGAAGACGGCATGCCAAAGGAGCGCTACCGCGCGTATCACGTCGAGCGGGCCAAGGCCGGCATCGCACTGACAATGACCGCCGGATCGGCCTCAATCTCGAAGGACAGCCCGCCGGTTTTCAACAACATCCTGATCTACAAGGACGAAGTCGTACCATGGATGCGGGATCTGTCGGACGCATGTCACGAGCATGGCGCCAAGGTGATGATCCAGTTGACTCACCTCGGACGTCGTACACGGTGGGACAAAGGTGAATGGTTGCCGGCCGTGTCGCCTTCTCACCGTCGCGAACCGGCACATCGGGCGTTTCCGAAGAAGGCGGAAGACTGGGACATCGAGCGCATCGTCAAAGACTACGCGGACGCTGCAGAGCGCGTGAAGGCGGCCGGACTCGACGGGCTGGAGCTCGAAGCGTACGGACACCTGATGGACCAATTCTGGTCGCCGCTCACCAACGCGCTGGATGCACCTTACGGAGGCTCGCTCGATAACCGCCTGCGCTTTACGTTCGACGTGTTGCGCGCGATCCGGCAACGAGTCGGCGATGCATTCGTGGTTGGAATCCGCTATACAGCCGATGAAATCATCGCGGGCGGCATCACGCGGGATGAAGGCATCGAAATTTCAAGGCGACTGAAGGAAAGCGGGCTCGTCGATTTTCTCAATGTAATTCGCGGACATCTCGAGACCGACGCGGGCTTGACCGACATCATCCCAATCATGGGCATGAAGAGCGCCCCCCACTTGGATTTTGCCGGCGAGATCAGGCACGCGACGGATTTCCCGACTTTCCATGCCGCCCGGATTCAGGACGTGGCGACGGCGCGCTATGCGATCGAGTCCGGTAAAGTCGACATGGTCGGTATGACCCGCGCTCATATGACTGACCCGCACATCGTGCGCAAGATCATCGAGAGACGGGAGCACGAGATCCGGCCGTGTGTCGGCGCGAACTATTGCATCGACCGGATCTATCAAGGCGGCGCCGCGTTTTGCATCCACAACGCGGCGACTGGCCGCGAGTTGACGATGCCCCATTCGATCGCGCCCGCGACCGAGAAGCACAAAGTCGTGATCGTCGGTGCAGGGCCCGCGGGGCTCGAAGCCGCGCGGGTGGCCGGTGAACGAGGTCACGACGTCGTCGTGTTCGAAGCTATGCATGCGCCGGGCGGCCAGATCCGCCTGACGGCGCGCAACCCGCGCCGCAAGGAGATGATGGGCATCATCGACTGGCGCATGTCGCAGTGCGAGAAGCTGGGCGTGCGTTTCTCGTTTCAAACGTGGGCGGATGCGGACATCGTCAAACGCGAGAATCCGGACGTCGTCGTGATAGCGACCGGCGGCGTGTCGCATGTCGACGTGCTGCGCGAAGGCAATGAACACCTGGTGTCGACGTGGGAGATCATTTCCGGTGAGGTCAAACCCGGGATGAACGTCTTGATTTACGACGATGCCGGCGACCACGCCGCGCTGCAAGCGGCGGAAACGATCGCAGGTGCCGGCGGTCAAGTCGAGATCATGACACGCGATCGCACGTTTTCACCGGAAGTGATGAGTATGAATCTGGTGCCGTACATGCGTTCGCTGCAGAAGCTGAATGTCAGATTCACGGTCGCGTATACGCTTGAGGCCGTGCGCCGCCAGGGCAATGGATTCGTTGCCGTCATCGGCAGCGACTATGTCGAGATCCACAAAGAGCGACAATATGATCAAGTCGTCGTCAATAACGGAACCGTGCCGTCTGACGAGCTTTATTTCGAGCTAAAGCCGCAATCTCGAAACCTCGGTGCAGTCGACTACGACGATCTCATCGCCGGAAAGCCGCAGGCCGTCGATCGAAATCCGAATGGTCGATTTTCGCTCTTCCGGATCGGCGACGCTGTATCTGCACGAAATACGCACGCCGCCATTCATGACGCGCTCCGATTGATGAAGGACATTTGAGTTTCTCCTTCCGACTCCAGCCATCAGCCAACTGGTGATAGGCCAAGTCCGAGACCCAGACTGAATTGGGCTGCGTGGCGCGTGGCGGGCGAATGTCGCTATGGCAACGGCGGGGACGTGAGCCGCCCTTCCGGATGCTTGGCGATGTTCCGTGTTGCATGTCCGCTGTTCCCAGTAAGCAGTCTCCGCGATCTGAGGCCAGAACGGTTGAAGCGGCCGATGAAGGATTGTTCACCTCCGCCAGTCGAACGGCTGCTTCTATGAGGACTTGTTTGTCAAGCCGTCAATGGCCATGTAAGCGGATCGGATTTCATGGCGACACCTTTACGCCTTTAACGACACGAAGCGGCCTTGCCCGCATTAGCCAGTTGATCTTGATCCAAGGTCGGGGTGTGACGAGCTTTCCAGCCAGTGCCGGAACGGACTTCTTCCGTGCAGGACGTGGAGGTCCCGCACCTCATGCAGCATGCGCGCAAGGCGCACTGACAATCCCCAGTTGTGGGCGCGCCCCATCTTTCTGAGCGGTCACGGTGTGGTGACCCGTACGCGTTTCGGGCGCGTCGACCTTTGATCATGATGTGTGCCTTGCCAGGCTATGCAAACGATACCGTTGCAGAACGTCAGGGGGCATCGGGCTTGAGCGAGGCCCCGGCTGGAATCTCACCGTGCTCGAGATAGCGCCATAGTGCGATGGCGAGTACGCCGTGCCAACGCGACGATGCCCACACGTCGCATGCGTTTGCCGTTGCCCGCAAAGCGTCGATTGAACCACTGAGTCAGGGGGCTGTCGGGCTGCAGGCGTAACCAGCGCCAGGCCAGCTCGACGAGCGTCGTGCACGCTCGTCGGTTGCCGGCTTTGCTAATCATTCGACGCTGCAGCGTTCAAAAGGCGTGGTGGTGAGCGACCGAGGAAAAGTCATTCATAAGGATGGCAGGTACGTGTTGAGAAGATGAGCGTAAGTAGTTCACGACCTCAGGAACCAGATGGAGGCAACGCTGCTCAAGTTCGAACCGCGTACCCGAACAATTGATGTCGATATCGACGACAGCCCGGACCCCGGCCTGCTGGTCAGCTTCTGGATGAGCTGTCACCTGAAAAAGGCGGGACTCGTTCGTTTCGGGACATATTTCGAGCCGCCCGGTCATATGCTGGTGGAGTGCGTACATGCGCGCCGAGCCGACAATGAGCGAAGCGAGCTGACTGCACGCCCCCGGGAGGGAAAGCACGCCGTTCGACTCGGCGCTGATCACCCGCCCGAAATCAGTTCCTGACATTGATGGTTCCATTTGACGCTATCTACCGGCTCGACCACGCGGCACTCCTTGGTGAAGCGCGGTGCAGTCGCACGACTTCACCTGCTTCGTCATGACGCGTTCACCGCATCGCCGGGTAGCAGCGGCGCATTGCTGCGCCGCCGCCCCCTCAGAACGGAGCGTGCAAGTTTCCCCGCACTCCGCTCAAGCCTTTCAAAACCTATAAGGAATAAGCCGGTTCCACAACTGAGTGTCTGAGAGCACGCGCGTTCCGATGGCAGTCCGGATGTAGCATCTTCAGGTTACCGACCGCATCCGTGCCACCGTCGATTTTACGAATCTCGTGGAACAAACGCCACCCACTGGATTTCGTAATCATCTGACAGCAAACTGGACAGGCCCGGTCCTGTGCGAGCCACAACCGGATCAGCCGCGTCCGGCCTTTGAGGGAGTCCGCCATTATGTTGCCAAGTCGAGCTTCAAAATAGCTTTCCCACTGCGGGTCGAACGGGTTAGCGACAGCCTGGATTTTCCGGTGCCGCCGGATCGGCGTGCTGGCAATATCGTATAGCGTCAGGAGTTCAGGCTTTCCCGTGCTGAGCGTTTTGCCGGTGGTCGTTCCAAAAACCCAGCGCTGTGCACCAACGGTCCAGAAATATTTCCGTTGTACCCAGCGTGCGCCTTTGTTCGGATGCCGACGCCGCGCCCAGCGCCATAGACACTGCCAGATCGCGTGACCAACTGCGCTGAAGATCTGTTTCGCCACAACATGACTATGATAGTTCGCCCATCCGCGAATCAGTGGATTGAGCACACGTATCAGTAGATCCTGTCGTAGCGCCGCGCTGCCTTTCACGACTCCCCGCAGCTTGCGCAGGAAGCGCTGAATGCTCTTTCTGGCAGGCTTGATCAACAGCTTGCCACCATACTTGCGAACATTCATGCCGAGGAAGTTGAATCCCTCGTCGATATGCGTGATCCGGGTCTTCCCCGGCGATAGTGACAAGCCACGTTGCGCCAGAAACTGCTCGACCATCGGACGAACTTCATTGACCAGCACGTCTTTCGTTGCACCGGTGATGATAAAGTCGTCTGCATACCGAATGAGATTGACCTTGGACGCATCGCGAACGTGCTTGCGGAACTTCGATAGCAGCATCCGTTCGAGTCCATCCAAAGTCATATTCATTAACGTCGGCGAGATAATGCCCCCTTGTGGGGTACCCGCTTCCGTTGCGTGAAAGACATGGTTGTGAAGGTAGCCAGCCTTCAGCCACCTCAGCAGAATCGCTTTGTCCATGGGGATGTGGGCGACCAGCCAGTCGTGCGAAATTTCGTCAAAGCAGCTACGGATATCGGCCTCCAGAATCCACCGCGCGCACTCGGGGCGGCCCAGCGCTATGAAGCACTGCTCGATTGCATCGGCGGCGGATCGGCTGACGCGGAATCCATAGGAATTCGGGTCAGCCTCGGTCTCCGCAACGGGCTCCAGGGCAAGCAGATATAGCGCCTGCTGCGCCCTGTCGACCATGCATGGAATTCCTAGCGGCCGCATTTTTGTCCCATCGGCCTTTGGGATATATATCCGTCTCAGCGGACGCGGCTGGTAGCCACGCCGTTTGAGTGACGACACTGCTTCGAGTCTGGACTTCGGTGTGGACCATGTGATGCCGTCCACGCCCGGCGTCCGTTTTCCCTGATTCTCAGTCACCCGTCTGACGGCGAGTGCCTTGCCGCTGAACGAGTGGGTCAGCAACCACTGTAAGGCTTTCACCTTCCCGCGCTTGCCGTCCTGTGTAGCCTTCACAATACGCGCCTGCAGCCGTCGGACCTCGCGATAACATCTGGCCCAATCAATGCCGTGCCAGTGAATGGCTAGATCGGAGGACGCACCTGTGCCGAACTTCTGCCCAGTCATCTGCATCTCCTCCTTTGACGGTTACTCAAGCTCTCTCGTGACGAAAGACCATGCAGAAGTCTGCCCGCTTTCGCGTGGGATGATGTTGCCTCGCGACTCAACCCCTATCCGTCCGGTTACAGGACAGCGTTCGCTTTCTCTGCACTCCCATGCCCGCATCACCAACAGCTTTCCTTACGGTTAACCTGCCCAATGGGCGGCGATACGGGGTTTCCTTGTTCCGCGTGGTTCGCACGAATGGTTTAGGTTCTGTCTGTCCGCCGGTAGTGCTGGTGTCCGTGCTGCCCCATTCAAGAGAGAGCAGTCCCACTACTTCCCGTGTTGGGCGGGGCCTATCAGTACCTTTGGCCCTTCAAAGTGACGACGTTTAGCGACAGTTCACGTGTGTTAACCATGCCATCCAGCCTTGCACCCCATCCGCATTGGCACTAGCAGACGCGCATCAGCCTCACGACTCAAGCGTGGCTTTCGCCGGGTTACTTTGTCCCGGTGGCTTCACACCAGATCGTTACCAATCTCGCATGCACCGGTAGGCTACGGGCAACGGAATGCCCGGTTTTCTGTCGCCAGACTTCGGCGATAAAACAACGAACTACGCGACCTCAAGTCGCAACTTAAACGCCTTGCCTGCCGTGAACTTGACCGTTTTCGCCGCCGCAATCTGCATTTCGCCACCTGTCAACGGATTGCGGGCGGTGCGTGCAGCGCGTTGCCCCTGCGAGAACGACCCGAAGCCAACCAGTTGCACGGTCTCGCCCTCCGTCACCGCGCGAGTGATGACGGCCAGCACGGCTTGGATCGTTTCGCCGGTCGCGGCCTTGCTCTCGCCAACGTCCGCTGCGACCGCGTCGATGAGTTCCTGTTTGTTCATGGATATTTGTGTTCAGTGAGGAAAACCTGCACCCTACCGCATCGCAGGCGTGACAGGCAAATACGGAGCAAACACGTGCGTGCCAGGGATGCCGGCCACGCGGCAACCGGGCGGCCGATTCCTGACCGACAGGAATCGACCTCCCCAAAGAACGCCCGCACGGCAGTCCTAATGCACCATTTCGCGATTCCCTTATACAGGCTCGCACCCTATGCAACGGTGATAGCTTGTACTATCACCGTTGCGTTTAATGGGCGGACAGGGCAGGCCAATTAATCATGTCTATCGGAGGATGTACCTTGCCGAGAGCGACCTACAGAAGCTTGACGTTCCGGAGTCTTTCCTAGAAGTTGACGAGACCCCGCCTCCGGGCCTGCTACCGTCAGCGGTAGTGCCTCAAAAGCACCGCCAGCGAAGCAAGCACCGCGAGGATGACGATCACAACCGGAACGCACAGCCGGCCTGCCACGATGGGCGCGTTCGGCACGCGGCGTTTGCGAGTCTTCTCTACGATGATGTGCTGGGGCATGAGCAAAACGAGAAAATGAAATGTCACATCGTGACTGATCCGAACACGGTGAATCGCAACCGATGCTGTTGACCCAACGGTAGTCAGTTGAGCAACGGCAGGGAAGGCCCCAGGTTCGCCGTAGACATCACGCCGCGTCGTCCAGCATGGTCCGCGTGCAGATGCTGGCTCCGCAATAGCAGCTGTATTGCGCGCGGATCTCGTCAGTGATCGCACCGTCCACGGTCAGGCCATAGCGAATGAAGAGTTCCGCACCCGCATCGATATCGGTCAGGGTCTCGATGAACACCCGCCCATCCTCTTCGATCGCCTCACAGTTCGCCACACACGCGTGGTTCAGCCAGCGCGCACTGTTGCCGCCGCGACTGCCGTCGATGACGCGGCCGTCCGACAACCCGAAGACAAAGGTATGTCCGACCATGCCGTTGCGCCTCAGCCGGCCAGCCGCCTTGCGCCAGCTTGTCACTTCCCCCGCGTATTCAAGCACACGCTCGCCCGCTGCGAGTTGACGTAACGCAAATACCCCTTTGCCATGAACCGGCGACCGCCGGACGACTACGCGCCGCACGATGATGGACCCCCTCGAATAACTTTGCCAAGCATACAACGTGAGTCGTGCGTGTCTCTAACCCGAATGCATGTTTCCAACCGTCGCTCGGCCGATACAACTGGTTGCCGCTAGTGCGCGGCAAACGCCTCCGTTTTGTCGCCCCCGCTTCACGTTGTCGCTGTGCAAGTAGATCGAGGTTGTACAAATGGATGCGTGACGGAGGTTGTTCTGCACCGTCGTGAGTTCCACGCCGCGTGCAGTATGGGCTCGTGCGACGCAGTTTGTCCGCAAACGGCGGATGATTGACAGTGGTCTGGTTTGCCGTCAGCCGAAAAAGACGCTTGACCACGTTTAAGAGCCGCACGCAGGTAATCGCCGTGGCGCCATCTTCGTCGAGATTCGGGATCAACGGCGTCTCGGGGTACCGGCGAATCGGTGTGACCGGTAGCCCACGTTCGACCAGGTAGCAATCGAGCGCCACGCGGGCGAACACCGGCAGCGCTACCTTGCCCGCCTTGCCGCCTTTTCCCACGACCTCGATCCAGGTGTCGCGAGGCAGCGGTAGTGACAGATTTGTTGCGCGCTACGGCGCCCAATCTGGCTCGCCGCGTTGCCGTCGAATGGCAAACTTGGATTACTCCACCATGCGCTCCCCCCCTATACTTGAGGGAAGCCGCGCGGAAGCCGGTCCTGATAACAGCACGGGGCTCGAAATCTCCCCATGGGACGCGGTAGCGGGGCCACGGAAACGCCTCCGACGAGAACGCGGGCGTTTTCTTTTGCGCGGTTCCATCCTGATAACGGTTATTCTCAGCATTGCAATTAATTGTTTGAAGGGTCAGTTCGTTCAGAACGCCCCCATTCCGCGGGAATCCGCTCGCACGACGGCCATCTTACGGTCGACCAATCCCCCGCCGCCTTTCGTCGGTCGCGCCGAGCTGCTCGGCCAGCGCTTTCCGCTCGATCCCGGCATGCTCTCTTGAGTAACGCCCCCTACGTAACCCCAATCGCTCCAGTCTGCCGGCGCAGAGGCCGCTCCATCCGATTCAGTCGCTCGCATCGTGGGCCCGACACCCACGCCAACAACAGCGCAATGTGGCAGGTCACCTGCCTGGCAGCCTATTCGTCCTCCTAAGTGCTATGCGACACGCATATGCAAAAACGTCGTTTGCGATAAATCCTCCTATCGCAAGCGTCTTCCGCGCGACCTAAACTGGTTGCATGAACCCTGCCTCTGTCCCCGTCCACCCGGTCGCCGGGCCGGGGAACCGACCTTCCGCCCGAACGGCTGCTGCCCTGCCCGACCTCCCCAACCTGGCCTCGCTCGCCGCGCTGCGCGCCTGGCACGAAGGGCTCACCGCGCGCGCCGCCGTCACGCGCTACCTCGGCCACGCCCGCAGCGACGGCCAGTCCTCGCGCGGCGTAATCGCCCGCATCCGCCGCCAGATAGTCGTGTGCGCCACCGCCCGTCAGCGCGACGATCTCGTCCCGCTCTTCACTCACCCAGCCGCCGACCGCACCCGGACCGCCGCACAAGTCGTCACGGCGCTCGATGCGCTGCGCGCGACCCCAATCCCGACACCGCGGCCCGCTGATACCGTCGGCCGGTGGCTCACGCCACGCGCGACGCGCGCGCTCGCCACCACCGGCGTCGGCACGCTCGTGGAGCTGACGTTGTTCATCCAGCGACGGCGGCGCTGGTGGCAGCCGATACCCGGGCTCGGGGTCACCGGTGCGCACGCCGTCGAGGCGTTCCTGATGGCGCACCCCGACCTCACCCGCCGCGCCGAGCAGCTCGTTGCTCTCAACCGCGCCGAAGGCGCGCTGCTTGGACCCTGGTCCCTCCAGTCGCTGCCGACCGCGCTCGACGGTTCGCGGGGGCGCTTCCGCGCGCCCGCCGACACGTGTGGCCTGGCCGCCACGAACGATGTCGAGGCGATCGAAGCGTGGCTCGCGCTGCACGAGGCGCCCCACACCGCGCGCGCCTACCGGCGCGAGGCCGAGCGGCTGCTCTTGTGGGGCCTCGTCGAGCGCCGCACGCCGCTCTCGTCGCTCACCACCGACGACGCGATCGCCTACCGCGCCTTCCTGCGGCGCCCGGCGCCCGCCGCGCGATGGATCGGGCCGCCGTGTCCCCGCAGTTCACCCGCCTGGCGGCCGTTCGTGCGGGGCCTCACGGCCCGCTCGACCGCCTACGCACTGGCGGTACTGCGCGCGCTCTTCGCGTGGCTCGTCAACCAGCACTACGTTGTCCTCAACCCGTTTGCGGGCGTCACCGTGCGTGGTGGCACCCCGCGCACGCCGTTCGATTCAGGACGGGCCTTAACCGGACGCGAGTGGAAGACCGTCCGAACGATCGCCGAGCGGCTCGAACGTGTCGGCTGGACCGACTCCGCCGCGCAGCGGCTGCGCTTCGTGCTCGATTTCGGCTACGCGACGGGTCTGCGGGCGCACGAACTCGTGGCCGCGACGCTCGGCGACATCCAGACCGATGCGCGCGGCGCGTTATGGCTCGAGGTGACCGGCAAGGGCGCGAAGCCCGGGCGCGTGGCGCTGCCGCCGCTCGCCCGCGAGGCATTGCGCCGCTATTTGAAAGCACGGGGCCTGCCGGTCGCGCGCGCCCGCTGGCATCCAGCCACGACGCTGGTGGGGGCGCTCGACGCGGCGCGCCGGGCGGTCCGGTATGACACGCAGGACAGTCCCGCTGGTGACGGCATCTGTGCGACGCGGCTGCGGCAAGTATTGGGTGAGTTTTTTCGGGAGGCCGCCGACCGTGCAGAAGCGCGCAATCCAGGGTTGGCCGCGAAGTTGCGGCACGCGAGCCCGCACTGGCTGCGCCATACGCACGCCACGCATGCGCTAGACCAAGGTGTTGAACTGATCGCGGTGCGCGACAACCTGCGCCATGCGTCCATTGCGACGACCTCGACGTATCTCCATGGCAACGATGCACGGCGTGCGCGTCAGCTCGGCACCGCATTTCGTCGAACAGCTGTGAGCGGAAAACCGATGCTCACGAGCGGGGTATAGAGCGAACTGCGAGGCCAATTTTTCGCGCACCGGTCCTGCGGCGCGGAGAAGGGAGTTTTTCAACACAGTAAAGGTACTGCGGTCCTTCGCTCGACTAGGTCGGCTGGCGTCTGGGCAGCAAGAGCTAGTGACCGTACTCGCGAGCAAGCCACGCGCCGACATCATTAATCCGCCGGTGCTTCGCGTAGAATTTCAACTCATCATGCATCGGCTTCACTGCATCGAGGAAGGCTCGCCGGTCCGTGTCTTTCCATCCGGGCACGCCGGCAACTGCACGTTCGAGCAGGCTGCCCAATGCAAATGGGTCCGCGTTTTCAAACTCTTGCCGCGTTGCTTGCGCGAACTGCTGCATAACCTTCCACTCATCCTGAAGCGCACGATGTCGCTCATCGTCGGATGCAATGGGCACGCCCGTCCGCGCTTGTTCGTCCGCCGCACGCCGTGCCATTGCATCGTTGACGAGCGCCACATGTCTGTCCAGCTCAGCAAAAAATGCGTTAAAACACGATGTCGCCAGATCGCGAAGTGTGATCCGGTGAAACGGATCGAGGCTCTTATCGATGTCGGCACCCCTTACGTCGAGGGACTCCAAAAGTGCTTGAATCCGCGTGACAAGGTCTTGGGTTTCAGGCTTAGGAATTGGGCCAGCCCACCGCCCCGCGCGGGCCATCAATTGAACTGAGATGTCAGCGAACAACTGGCTCGCCAGCCGCAACTTCGCGAGAAGCCGGTCGGCTTCCTCAATCTGTTCGTCCAATTTTTTAGTCTTGGCCTCAAAACCGAATCCCTTGATGAACTCAAAGTGGTTGATATTCGCGAGCAGCAAGATCAAGATGCCTGCCGACAGACAGGCAGTCGCGGCAGCGACGTGGTCAGCGATCGCGATCCACAGACCTGTGACAACTGCAGCAGCGCCGAGCAAGTTGCCAACGAGAGTTCTGGTTCTTTCCATAAGTTAGTTACCCTGTCCGATAGGCCGGTTTATTGCTGATGCAAATGAGCGCCTGGCCTCTCTCTTCTGGCAACTGCGTCGCCTGCGTTGCACCGAGTTCGGCGGCACTTGGCGCAGCGTTTCCCGTCGCGTTAAAACCTGCGACTCGCACATAACGGCGCAGATTGAAAGGCACAACCCCAACATCATCGACATCAGCATTACGGAATAGAAAGGCGCTCGCCATGACCGAACCGCCCCCTTTGATCTTTACAGGCGATGTAGCACACAAAGTGGTTCGACGGTCACTAGGCGAAAAGTTGAGCTTCAGGTAGACCTCCCACATCACCCTTTCACATCAAAGTCCACTGTGGATTCTTTGTCCGATGTACTTGAAAGTGAACGCGCCAGACATCGTGTGGGCCTATTGCCCGATGAGGTTGCCGGTCGTTGATCTGCTTGCACGAAGTGGTCAGTGGCACTTTCAACCGGTTCGACTATGGTCGCGCCTTTCGCAAGAGCGAAACAATCTTTGGACTGATCGCTTCCATCTCTACTTGGCCGCGAAGCATTTGAAATACCACCTCCGTCAGCGTCAATCCCAAGAGCAACTCAAGGGCGTGCCCGCCCTCGCCAAAAACGGAGACTTGCTCGAGGAAATCTGACGCAAGGAATACGTAGGTAGGGACGTTCTTTTCGAAGCCCAACCGACGACTCGCGACGCAAACTTGTCTGGACAATATCTCTTCGAGCGACACCGCATCATCAGCAACTTTTCGAATGTCGGTTGGCATAGCATCGATAGAAGCCACCTGTATAAGTAGCTCGTTGACGTCGGTACCCGATCCAATCAACTCGGAATATAGTTCGTTTTCGAATGCCTTAAGAAAAACGGCCAGCACGAAGCACGCGAGACTTGTCGCCGGCGTAACGTCAAGAGGAGACACTGAGAGGGTAATGCGCCTCCCCATATTCGCCACAACCGTCCAGCCGCGTGACCCGTCTCCTTCCTCACGGAACGAAATATCCGGTACATTGTTCACCACTGATTCCGCGAGCCGGTGATGTAGATAGGGTTGCTTGCTCTGTTTCATCACGGACGCAACCGCGATGCCCGCGTAAAGCACGCGCCATCGCTCTTTCCCCGCCTCCGTCGTACCTGAGAACTGCCTCAACCTCTCTACGCTCTCTTGCGCGAAGCCACGCTGCAACGTAAGTGACAGCCGAGAATACGCGTACTCAAGATGCATACCCAGCATTCCAATCAATGCTGCCTTCGGCGCAACTGACAAGATTCGCGGAACAAGCAGAAGAAAATCTTCCAGTAGGGATTCGGTCAACTTCTTTGGATCAAGGTCGAGGGCAAATGCCAAACCCCGCACGTATGCGGCACGATGATTGGGCAGCGCAATGCGTGTTGCATAGAGCAACCCACGACCGAAGTTGTCGAAGTCTCGGTCTTGCCAAAAGGAGTGCGCAGATGAGAAAACCGCTGCGACCGCGTCCTCCATCTTCCCAAGAGCTTCGAGGGCCTCTGCGAGTTCCCAGTAGGCGCGCGCCAACGCGTCGTGATACACGGAATCGCGAAGCATTGCTACGGCAGACAAGGCGTACAGTTCAGCCCGATGTCGACGGTCGGAGACACCTTCAACAACATCGAAGTCGTTGTAGATTTGAGCGACGAGTCTTGATGCGTCACCTTGTATATCTCGACGGTCACATCTGCTAGCAGCCAAGGCGGCCGCTTCGTAAGCCTCGATAGCATCCTCAGGCGCAGCCTTGCTTCTGAAGATATTGCCCAAATTAACGAGGTTTATCGCGCGCAGCGACTCATCACCGAGTTCTTCCGCTAACGAAATGGCTTCTCTAGCCAGCTTTTCTGCTTCATCAAAGCGCTTTGCGCTATGCATTCGACGCGTCAAAACATTGCAAAGCCATGCGCGCTGACGCCGCGCTTCAGGGTCGGCCTTTGTACGAGCCGCGATTCTTTGAATCAGACGTTCGGCTTCTTCTTCCGCGTCATCAGTTTCGGATAGCGCAGAGGCGAGATTGCGTTCGGCGAGGTCGGCGCCGTAATCGTCGCCTAGGCTTATAAACGTCTCCAATGTTGGGCGCAGGATTTGCACAGCATCGTCATAATTCTTTGAAGAAACATATAGCGCGGATAGTTCAAGACCGACTCTAGCCTCATCGAAACGGTTGCCTTTTTCCGCATATCGAGTTCTTATTTGCTTAAGCTTCTCGACGTCAGCCGCACTTAGCGCTCTACGCGCGTTCGCACTGACGCGCACCTCCTCGCAGAGGAGCAACGACTCTTCTCCGAGAGTTCGAGCAAACTCGCATGCCTGATCAAGCATCGCTGCAGCACGAACTGTGTTACCAACCACTTCCAACGGATAGACGAGAGACAGCATATGGTGAAGCACCTCCGACTTGCTGCCTTCGTCGATAGCCCAACTCAACGACTGCTCGACCAACGCTATCGCATTTTGCATGTCACCAAGCCGCACGGATTCACGAATGGCACCACCTACATACTTCCGCTCACTCTCATCATTCAATTTGCAAGCTATAGCGTATGCCAAACGAATTGCGCCCTTGTCTTCCGCCAGTTGTATCAAGCGCGTCGCGAAGAAGCGATGACGCTGCGGCCTCGCGATTAATTCCGCCATGACCGCTTCGATCGTTGAGTCGTCTATTAGCCGATATCCGCGGGCAGTGTCTTCAACGAGGGGGCCGAACTGCTGGATATCATCTGTCAATGCGTCAATGGAGTATTCGACATCGGCTCGTAGACGGAGAATTTCGTCAGCCGTTACATATGTCCGCGCAAGTGCAAGATAGCGCAGCACTTCGCCTGCTGATCCACGCACGTCAGCGGGGAGCAGTGCGCCAGGTTTCCTTGCGGCAAATGCGAGCGCGTTCTGGACATCAAGTGGAGTTCCGGCGAACTGTTCCGAAGTTCGCACGTGCGTTTCCGCGAATTGATTTCCTACTATGAGTTCGACTTCTTCCGCAGTAAGCGCTGGAATTTCAATGTTGGGGCTATCGCCAGACGTGCCCACGCTGGTAAATAAAAGAGTTTTGTCTCTCGCAAATCCCCCCCCATCCACGAGGGCGGCCCGAAGTTCCGCAACAAAGTCGCACTCGTCGACGACCAGTTTCGCTGATGAAGCTTCTGCCCAGGCTGACGCCAGCGCTAGCCGAGCCCCTTCAAGGGAGGAGTACGATGGCACGTGATCACGATCTCCTCCACTAACGAGCACCGTACATAGCGCGAATATCTCTTTTGGGGCGAGCCCCGTCGCTCGCAAAAGAATACCATCAAGATCTTCCGAGATTTGCGCTGCAAGCGTTGTCTTCCCCGCGCCTCGCGGCCCGTTTAGACATACAACGTATGAGTCATTAAGCGCATCTAGCACCCTCTTCTTTATCTCGTTCCTTGGGGCCATCGTTGCCGAGTGCGTCGCAGCTCGGGCGAGAATCTGCCTCGCCCCTTCCTCTAGCACTCCGCGCTGCGAAGTTGCCGCCAAAAATCGCGACGTGATGACTGCAGTCAGGTCCCGCTTGACGAATTCACCCAACTGTTCCGGCTCGTCGTAGAAAACCAGCGTCCGGCCGTTCCCGATCTCGTCGATAAGTTCTGCCAGCCGTGGTTCTCGTCCCTCCCTATTTCGCCAGACGTAGTAGACCGTATCGATGCCTTCCTCGAGTGCGTATCGATATTCGTCCTCTAGCCCGGAAATTTTCATATCGTTGGCCAGGTCGATATAGCCGTAGCCTGACCTGTAAATCGCCACCATAACGTCCGAATCGCTCAAACGTGAAAGATATAAATCGCGAGGCGGGTAGGGTCTGGAACCGATCGCTTCGAAAAGGATAGGTTGATGTCGAAGTTCACGTATCGCGTCTCGGATGACCTCGCGCTCTCGTCGACATTCCTCTATGCGCGAGCTGACGAATATCCGCAACTGGTCGCGCGTCGATTGGTACCTCCACGGCTTATTCATCGACGAAGCCCATCGAGAGGAACATTATCTGGCGCTCTTTGAACGGAACGTCTCGGATAGTTAGGTGCTGACTTCCAAGCGCGTACTCAACATCCAATTCAATTTGCTTGGCCACAACTTCAGGAATCTGGTCGGAAAGCTGGGTCTCGCCGTCCGCCCTTTCAGCATGATTCATCACCGCCTGCCAAAGACTCCTCTTCCAATCCCCCTTGATCCTGCCGTAATGACGGTCGCCTTTGTGAAGATAGTCACTCAGCATCAGATTGATGACGGCTTGAACAACCTGCACTTCCTTCACCAAATCGAATCCGGTGATCGCACGTACATTGGCAAGCAAATTCGAGCGTCGCACTCGCTCTCGTGACACTGGGAAAGCAATATCCAGCGTTCTCTCGCGCAATCTAGACAAATCACTGGGTGAAATATCGGGTTCGTTGGGGATGTCGCGCTTCCGCGCGGGCGCATCGAATTGAAAGCGCGGATCGTCGGGGTGATCATTCTCATCCAAAACCCGCAGGTCGAATTTCACAAATCCCTTCCACCCTTGAACCGTGCGCATGCCCTGAGGAGTCGTTCTTGCTGGGTCGCAAGTCGCAGCCAGGAATTTGACGGGGTGAAACGCCGTTGCGCAATAGTTCTTCAGGTCTCGCACCATTTCGTGGGTCGAATCGAGTCGTTTGATCCACGAAACATTGAGTGCGAGTGATCGATGTAGCCCTGCGTTTGGTAGCGTTCTGTAGAAGAGTCTGTGGACTTCCGGACCAACCCACAGGTCATATGTACCGTCCTTCTTGAGCAGGATTGAGATGTCGACGGCATCCCCGTCTTCGATACACCCCCACTGCTCAAACTGATGAAATGCGTCAACAAGTCCCTCCGGGTTAGTGCCTACAAGGGATATGACGGGCACTTGCTGCCTCGATCCGTCAATGTAATCGAGACCATATGCGCAGCCAATGACATTCGCGCGGACCAAAGCATCCCTAAATTCCGTGTTTGCCAGCGCAGCAAAGCGTGGTTGGTCGCCTAAGTCCATACCCCTATAGAATAGCTTTGCATCATTCCCGGCACCTCTTCTTTTTCTCCGCATATTGACCTTGGCCATCTGCAGTTCTCACTTCTTCGCTTGGTTTGTCAGAGCATGGGAAGCTTTCGATGGACTAACGTGTCCAACGTGGTCGTGCAACAAATTGCGTCAGGTTTTTCGAAACTTCATTTTCGGGTCACGATAAGGCAGCGCTTCAAGCATACCAAATGACTCGCGGGAAATCGTGCCAGTGCCTGCCCGGTATGCACTGATATGAAAGAATTAGAGACGGGTCGCGATGAGTGTCCAGCGAGGGGAGCTCGACGAGTAATCAATCAATTCGGCTGTCCGAGAGTAGGTATAGCTAAAGATTTATTGAGCTGCGTCGATAATCCCCAGAGAGATCTGAGACTACCCCTAAAAGAAAAGATCGCAGCCATTTCCTCATCGGGACAGACACAGCATGTTGCGCCGCGCACGCCGGCCGGTAGCCGGTACCTATCAGGATCTGTCGGTGTTTCTGCAAGCCCCGAGTACGGTTTTCGCTCGAATCAACCGTTAGTCGCGTCAGCCCATCGATTCACCATCTGGGGAGAACTAGTGCAAAAAGACACAAACGAACACGATTCGGACGTTCAGACGACCACTGCTCACGCGCCTGACGCGCTAGAAGGTTGGCGCTTGCAGGTATCAGTGGCTGGTTTTGCCATGGCGATCGCTTTCCTTCTCGCTACACCGGCATATGACCTGTTCAAACATATTTTGCCTCTGTCATGGCGTGGAACGTCGAATGGCGTACTGGGTGGAACAATCGGGGTCTTGGCTTTCGTAGCATCCAAGCTTCGCGACGATGAACGCCTTGGCCTGACACTTTTGGGCAAAGAACCCGCGTCGAAGGAGCATGTGAGTTATTTGCGAAATCGTCTGTTGTCGGGGGTGCCATCTGGCTTCGTACTCTCCGTCGTGGCCGCTGCGTATTGTCCAAACCCGACCGACGCACTCCTTACCGCAGCCGGCATCGTTGGAGGAGCGTCCTCAACATTCCTGTCAACGGCAACTTCCGCAATCGACGCCTTCATTGCAAAAATTTCAGAAAAACCTGCGAGGAGTTCGGGCACGTCGCGCATCGTTCGAAAGCGCAGCCGCAAATCGGGTGGAGCAGAATAAATCCTCGGGATCGTGATGAGTTCGGTGTGTGCGCGTGATGCGGTCCCCATGTTGATGGAGGGCTTTCTCGACTCGCCTGCGGATCGATTTGCACCGACTCCCCACATCTAGGACGGCCTGGTGTCTGGTTGCTCCATGGCCGCGGCAAAAGTATGTGCCGGTATGGGTGAAACGCCTGAACAAGTTGAGAACGCCGCCGTGCACGTCAATCACCGCATCCGGCTTCCATGCGTTCAGAAACGACTCGTCCCCGATTGAAGCAAACCCGCACTCTCGGCCCATCGAAGCTAAATTACGGATAGCTGGAACCTCGTCGAAATTGTGCAACGCGCAACGGATTTTTGGAAAGCAGCAGACTTTGTTGTACACGAAGGGCGAACCTTACGTTCCAGCAGACTTTGTTGTGCACCGATAGCAAAAAAAATGGCGCCACGAAACCGTGGCGCCATCAAAAAGTTCTAGCCATTCCGAGGGCCGTGCTAGAACCTGAGAGACGGGATTCGACGTTCGCCGTAGGCGACGAGGGCCTCGAAAAGCAGCTTTGAGACACGCCGAGCGTGCGCCTGCTGAGACCTCAAACCGAAATCGGGTTCCATTTTTTATGGTTACGTTGACTAAGTCAAGAAAATTCTCGGAAGACTTGTACAGCCTGCACTACACTCTGCGCGAAGATTTCATAATAAGAAACTGAAACTTGTTCAAACCTGTGCGGCACGGCACCAAACACAATAAATCCTCCCGCCGGATGCAAGCAAATTCTAAAAATGAAATAAAGTTTCAGAATAATTAGCGCATGACGACCATGTCCACACTCCCAAGCAAAGCAGGCGCGGCCAACGAGCCCCGCGAAAAAGAAGGCTCCGGCGACGAAGTCACCGCCTTGGCGCGTGGCCTCACGGTGCTGCGTCGAATCGCCGCAGCCGACGCCCCGGTCAGCAACCGCGAGCTGACCGAACTCACCGGCATCCCCAAGCCGACGGTGTCGCGCATCACGGCGACGCTCGTCAGCGCCGGGTTCCTGTTTCAGCTTCCCGACAGCGAACGCTTCGTACTCACAGCGTCGGTGCTCGAGCTGTCCAACGGGTTCCTGCGCAACTTCGACATCCGCTCGCGTTCGCGGCCGTTCTTGATCGAGCTGGCCGAGCGCACGTCGCTGTCCGTGCATCTCGCGGTGCGCGACCGGCTCGACATGGTCGTGATCGATGTGATCCGGCCGCGCTCGGCGATTCTGGTCTCGCGCCTCGAAGTCGGCTCGCGGATGGACCTCACGCGCACCGCCGTCGGCCGCGCGTACATGGCGGCGCTCGATCCGCACGAACTCGATACGTTGCTGAGCGGCCTGCAAGTCGCCTCGGGCGACGATTGGCCCCACACACACGCCCGCCTCACGGCGGCGCTCGGAGAAACGCGCGCGAACGGCTTTGCGATCGCCACGAGCGAATGGTACGAAGGGCTCAACGCGATCGCGGCCGGCTTCGTCGGGCCGTCGGGCGCGCGCTACGCGGTGAACTGCGGCGGCGCAGCGCACATGTGCCCGCGCGAATGGCTGATCGAGCACGCGGCGCCCGCGCTCAGCGAATGCGTCGAGAAGATCATGCGCGAGATCGGCGGCTCGCCGGGCTACCGGCTCGATGTCTGAGGCGCACGCGGAACGCGCCCTAACGCAATGCATCGCCGCTCGGAGTCGACGCCCGGTCCCCTTCCCGCGCCGCGCCGATGCATTCTGTAACGCCCGTAACCCCTTGAAAAATACGCCGCTGGACTGGACCTGAGCCCCGCTTGTAGGATCATGCTTTCCGCGCGGCCGCAGCTTCTCGCCTTGGACCGGCGCCGCGCGCCACCGCTCTTTGCTTCGTCGAAACGCCGCCGGCGCACCGCCGCCCGGCACCACGCCAGGCCCCTCGCACATCGCGCGAACGCCACGCTTTCCGCGTCTGTTCATGGTCTTCGCAAAGCATCGCGAATTCAGTCAGTCAGCCAGTGTGTCTTCTGTCCGCGCCCCGCGAGCGGTGACGACGACGGACGCGAACGCATCGCGCGAGCTTCGACAATTCCACGCACGCTATTCATCGAACCGATGGCCGAACAAGAAAACGTCACTGAATCGCAACGCTCCCTCACGCCCGTGAAGGGGACGCCCGGCGCCGATCAGGCAATCGCTCGCGGGCGCCAGCCGCGCCGCAGGCTCGGCACGCTCGTCGTCGCCGCGCTGATCGCGGCGGGCGTGATCGCCTGGTGGCATCCGTGGAGCCGCACGAGCCCCGACGGTTCGGGCGCCACGGGCGCGCCGCACGCGGGACGCGGCGGACGCGGCGGCTTCCCGAACCAGGCGCAGCCGGTGGAGGTGGCCGCCGCCGTGCAAGGCGACATGCCGATCGTCCTCAACGCGCTCGGCACGGTCACGCCGCTGGCCACTGTCACCGTCAAGACGCAGCTCTCGGGCACGCTCCAGTCGGTCGAGTTCCAGGAAGGCCAGATGGTCAAGAAGGGCGACGTGCTCGCGCAAATCGATCCGCGCCCGTATCAGATCTCGCTCGACAACGCGCAGGGCGCGCTCCTCAAGGACCAGGCGCTGCTGCAGACGGCGCGCGTCGACTTGAAGCGCTACCAGACGCTGCTCGCGCAGGACTCGATCGCGAGCCAGCAGGTCGACACGCAAGCCTCGCTCGTCAAACAGTACGAAGGCCAGGTCAAGTCCGACCAGGCGAACATCGATACCTACAAGCTCGACCTCATCTATGCGCGCATCACGGCGCCGGTGTCGGGCCGCGTCGGCCTGCGCCAAGTCGATCCGGGCAACTACGTGACGCCGGGCGACACCAACGGCATCGTCGTCATCACGCAGCTGCAGCCGATCAGCGTGATCTTCACGACCTCGGAAGACAACCTGCCGTCGATCGTGAAGCGGACCCAAAGCGGCGCGAAGCTCTCGACCACCGCCTACAACCGCAACAACACCGCGCCGCTCGAATCCGGCTACCTCGATACGTTCGACAACCAGATCGACACCACCACCGGCACCGTCAAGCTGCGCGCGATGTTCGATAACAAGGAGCTGATGCTGTTCCCGAATCAGTTCGTCAACGCGCGGCTCTTGGTCGATACGATCCATGACGCGGTGATCGTGCCGACTTCCGCCGTGCTCAACGGCGCAAAAGGACCGTTCGTCTACGTCGTCAAGCCGGACAACACCGTCACCGTGCGGCAGATCAAGACCGGCCCGGTCGACGGCGAGCGCACGAGCGTCGCAGCGGGGATCGAAGTGGGCGAACGCGTGGTCACCGATGGCTCGGACCGCTTGAAGGAAGGCGCGCAGGTGTCGATTCCGGCCGAGCGCGCGCATGGCGCGCCGGGCGCATCGGGCGCGCACGCGGGCGGCGCCTCGCGAGCGTCCGAAGCGGCGGCGGCATCCGGCGCGCACCCCGGCCGTCGCAAGCACGCAGCCTCGGGCAGCGACAGCCAATGACGCCCCGCTCCCCCGCTGAGATTTGCTGATACTGCATGAATCCATCCCGCGCCTTTATCCTGCGCCCGGTCGGCACCGCCCTCTTGATGGCGGCCATCATGCTGGTCGGGCTCGTCGCCCTGCGCTTCCTGCCGATCTCGGCGCTGCCGGAAGTCGACTATCCGACGATCCAGGTCCAAACGTTCTACCCCGGCGCGAGCCCCGACGTGATGACCTCGTCCGTCACCGCGCCGCTCGAGCGCCAGTTCGGGCAGATGCCGTCGCTCAACCAGATGTCGTCGCAAAGCTCGGCGGGCTCGTCGGTGATCACGCTGCAGTTCAGCCTCGATCTGCCGCTCGACATCGCCGAGCAGGAAGTGCAGGCCGCGATCAACGCGGCCGGCAACCTGCTGCCGTCCGATCTGCCCGCGCCGCCGATCTACGCGAAAGTGAATCCGGCCGATGCGCCGATCCTCACGCTCGCGCTCACGTCGGACACGCTGCCCCTCACGCAAATCCAGGATCTCGCCGACACGCGTCTCGCGCAGAAGATCTCGCAGGTGGCGGGCGTGGGTCTCGTGAGCTTGAGCGGCGGCCAGCGGCCCGCGGTGCGGATTCAGGCGAACCCGCTCGCGCTCGCGTCGTACGGGTTGAATCTCGACGACCTGCGCACGACGATCTCGAACCTCAACGTCAACACGCCGAAGGGCAACTTCGACGGCCCGACGCGCAACTACACGATCAACGCGAACGACCAGCTGACCGACGCCGGCGCCTATCAAAGCGCCGTCATCGCCTACAAGAACGGCCGGCCGGTGATGCTCACCGACGTCGCGAAAATCATCGACGGCTCGGAGAACACGAAGCTCGGCGCGTGGGTCGGCTCGCAGAACGCCGTCACGCCGGACGCAGCGCCCTCGGTCAAGCCCGCGATCATCCTCAACGTGCAACGCCAGCCGGGCGCGAACGTGATCCAGGTCGTCGACAGCATCAAGGCGCTGCTGCCGCAACTGCAGGCGTCGCTGCCGGCGTCGATCGACGTCTCGGTCGTCACCGACCGCACCACGACGATCCGCGCCTCCGTGCGCGACGTGCAGTTCGAACTGGCGATGTCGGTCGTGCTCGTCGTGCTCGTGATGTACCTGTTCCTCGCGAACGTCTACGCGACGATCATCCCGAGCTTGTCGGTGCCGCTGTCGCTGATCGGCACGCTCGCCGTGATGTACCTGTGCGGCTTCTCGCTCGACAACCTCTCGCTGATGGCGCTCACGATCGCGACCGGCTTCGTCGTCGACGACGCGATCGTGATGATCGAGAACATCGCGCGCTACGTCGAGGAAGGCGACACGCCGCTCGAAGCGGCGCTGAAGGGCTCGAAGCAGATCGGCTTCACGATCATCTCGCTGACGGTGTCGCTGATCGCGGTGCTGATTCCGCTGCTCTTCATGGGCGATGTGGTCGGGCGCCTGTTCCACGAGTTCGCGATCACGCTCGCCGTGACGATCGTGATCTCGGCCATCGTCTCGCTCACGCTCGTGCCGATGATGTGCGCGCATCTCTTGCGCCACACGCCGCCGAAGGGCAGCCACACCTTCGAGGCGCGCGTGCATGGGTTCATCGACTACGTGATCGACCGCTACGCCGTCGCGCTGCGCTGGGTGCTCGACCGGCATCGCTCGACGCTGTTCGTCGCCGTCCTCACACTCGTGCTGACCGGCGTGCTCTACGTCGTGATTCCGAAGGGCTTCTTCCCCGCGCAGGATACGGGTTTGATCCAGGCCATCACGCAGGCGCCGCAGTCGGTGTCGTACGCCTCGATGGCCGAGCGGCAGCAGGCGCTTGCCGAGGCGATTCTCAAGAATCCGGACGTCGAGAGCCTGACGTCGTTCATCGGCGTCGACGGCAGCAACATCACGCTGAACAGCGGCCGCATGCTGATCAACCTGAAACCGCGCGATGACCGCAGCAAGACGGCGAGCGAGATCATCCGCGATATCCAGAAAGACGTCGCGCATGTGCCCGGCGTGTCGCTCTACATGCAGCCCGTACAGGATCTGACGATCGATTCGACGGTGAGCCCGACGCAGTATCAGTTCATGCTGACCGACCCGAACCCGGACGAATTCGCGAGCTGGGTGCCGAAGCTCGTCGAGCGCTTGAAACAGGCGCCGGAACTCGCCGACGTCGCCACCGATCTGCAGGAAAACGGCCAGTCGGTCTACGTCGAAATCGACCGCGCCACGGCCGCCCGCTTCGGCATCACGCCGGCCACGGTCGACAACGCGCTGTACGACGCGTTCGGCCAGCGCATCGTCTCGACGATCTTCACGCAGTCGAACCAATACCGCGTGATTCTCGAAGCCGAGCCGACGCAGCAGCACTACATCGAATCGCTGAAATCGATCTACCTGCCGTCGTCGACCGCATCGGGCGGGCAAGTGCCGCTGTCGTCGATCGCGAAGTTCATCGAGCGCCCCGCACCGCTCCTCGTCACCCACCTGAGCCAGTTCCCGGCCACCACGGTCTCGTTCAACCTCGCGCCGGGCGCCTCGCTCGGCGCCGCCGTCAAGGCGATCCAGCAAGCGGAGCAGGACATCGGCCTGCCGGCCTCGTTCCAGACGCGCTTCCAGGGCGCCGCGCTCGCGTTCCAGGCGTCGCTCGCCAACGAGCTGTTCCTGATCCTCGCGGCGATCGTCACGATGTATATCGTGCTCGGCGTGCTGTACGAGAGCTTCATTCACCCGATCACGATTCTCTCGACGCTGCCGTCCGCGGGCGTCGGCGCGTTGCTCGCGCTGATGATTTCCGGCCACGACCTCGACATCATCGGGATCATCGGCATCGTGCTGTTGATCGGCATCGTAAAGAAGAACGCGATCATGATGATCGACTTCGCGCTCGAAGCGGAGCGCGAGCAAGGCAAGCCGCCGCGCGAGGCGATCTACCAGGCGTGTCTGCTGCGCTTCAGGCCGATCCTGATGACGACGATGGCGGCGCTGTTAGGCGCCTTGCCGCTGATGCTCGGCACCGGCGCAGGCTCGGAGCTGCGGCATCCGCTCGGCATCGCGATTGCGGGTGGCCTGATCGTGAGCCAGTTGCTGACGCTCTTCACGACGCCCGTGATCTATCTCGGCTTCGACTCGCTCGCGCGGCGGCTGCGCGAACGCTTTCAGGGCGGCGCAAAGCCCGCGGCCGACGCCGGTGCATAAGCGATGAATTTGTCCCGCCCCTTCATCGCCCGCCCCGTCGCGACGACGCTGCTCGCGGTCGGCGTCGCGCTTGCCGGCGTCTTCGCGTTCGTGAAGCTGCCGGTGGCGCCGCTGCCCCAGGTCGACTTCCCGACCATCTCCGTGCAGGCGACACTGCCGGGCGCGAGCCCGGAGACGGTCGCGACCAGCGTCGCGAGCCCGCTCGAACGGCACCTCGGCACGATCGCCGACGTCACCGAGATGACGTCGCAAAGCTCGGTCGGCCAGACGCGCATCACGTTGCAGTTCGGCCTGAACCGCGACATCGACGGCGCCGCGCGCGACGTGCAGGCCGCGATCAACGCCGCCCGCGCCGACTTGCCCGCGAGCCTCAGAAGCAATCCGACCTACCACAAGGTCAACCCCGCCGACGCGCCGATCCTGATCCTCGGCCTCACCTCGCCGACGCTGCCGCCCGGCCAGCTCTACGATTCGGCGGCGACCGTGCTGCAGCAAGCGCTGTCGCAGGTCGACGGCGTCGGCGAAGTCGACGTCAGCGGGTCGGCCAATCCCGCCGTGCGCGTCGAGCTCGAACCGCAGGCGCTCTTTCATTACGGCATCGGCCTCGAGGACGTGCGCGCGGCGCTCGCCTCCGCGAACGCGAACAGCCCGAAGGGCTCGATCGAATTCGGCCCGAACCACATCCAGCTCTACACCAACGATCAGGCAAGCAAGGCCGAGCAGTACAAGGACCTCGTGATCGCCTACCGCAACGGCGCGGCGGTGAAGCTGTCGGATGTCGCCGAGGTGGTCGATTCGGTCGAAGACCTGCGCAACCTCGGTCTCATGAACGGCAAGCGCTCCGTGCTCGTGATCCTGTACCGGCAGCCGGGCGCGAACATCATCGATACCGTCGACCGCGTGAAGGCGATGATTCCGCAGCTGAAGGCGTCGCTGCCCGCCGACGTCGAGGTGATCCCGACCGTCGACCGCTCGACCACGATCCGCGCCTCGCTCAAAGACACCGAGCACACGCTCTTGATCGCGGTCGGCCTCGTCGTGATGGTCGTGTTCCTGTTCCTGCGCAATTGGCGCGCGACGCTGATTCCGAGCGTCGCGGTGCCGATCTCGATCATCGGCACGTTCGGGGCGATGTGGCTGATGGGATTCTCGATCGACAACCTCTCGCTGATGGCGCTCATCGTCGCGACGGGCTTCGTCGTCGACGATGCGATCGTCGTGCTCGAGAACATCTCGCGGCACATCGAGGCCGGCGTGCCGCGCATGCGCGCCGCCTACCTCGGCGCGCGCGAAGTCGGCTTCACGGTGATGTCGATCAGCATCTCGCTCGTCGCGGTGTTCCTGCCGATCCTGCTGATGGGCGGCATCGTCGGGCGGCTCTTTCGCGAGTTCGCGCTGACGCTTTCGCTCGCGATCGGCGTGTCGCTGCTCGTCTCGCTGACGGTCACGCCGATGATGTGCTCGCGCCTCTTGCGCGAGACGCATGACAAGGAGGCGGAGGAAGGCCGCTTCGCCCGCTGGCTCGAACGCGGTTTCATGGCGATGCAACGCGGCTACGAGCGCACGCTCACTTGGGCACTGGCCCGTCCGCTTCTGATCGTGACGATTCTGATCGTGACCGTCGGGCTGAACGTGTTCCTCTACATCGTCGTCCCGAAGGGCTTTTTCCCGCAGCAGGACACCGGGCGGCTCGTGGGCGGCATCATGGCCGACCAGAGCACGTCGTTCCAGGCGATGAAGGTCAAGTTCGCGGAGATGATGCGCATCGTCCAGAGCAACCCGGCCGTCGACAGTGTCGCGGGCTTCACGGGCGGCCGGCAGACCAACTCGGGCTTCATGTTCGTCTCGCTCAAGCCGAAGAGCGAGCGCAAGCTCTCCGCCGACCAGGTGATCGCGCAATTGCGCGAGCCGCTCTCGCACGTTGCCGGCGCGCAGACGTTCCTGCAGGCGGTACAGGACATCCGCGTGGGCGGCCGGCAATCGAACGCGCAGTATCAGTTCACGCTGCTCGCCGATTCGACGCCCGATCTCTACAAGTGGGGGCCCAAGCTCACCGACGCCCTGAAGCTGCGCCCCGAACTCGCCGACGTGAACTCCAACCAGCAGCAAGGCGGTCTCGAATCGATGGTGACGTTCGATCGCGCCACGGCGTCGCGCCTCGGCATCACGCCCTCGCAGATCGACAACACGCTCTACGACGCGTTCGGGCAGCGGCAGGTCTCGACGATCTACAACGCGCTGAACCAGTATCACGTGGTGATGGAAGTCGCGCCGCGCTACTGGCAGAGCCCCGACATGCTGAACCAGATCTACATCAGCACGACGGGCGGCTCGCCGAGCGGCGCGCAGACGACCAACGCGGTGGCGGGCACCGTCACGGCCTCGACGAAAAGCAGCACGTCCAGCACGTCCTCGTCGAGCGCCGCGAGCGTGGCCGCCGATTCCGCGCGCAACCTCGCGAACAACGCGATCGCAGCCAGCGGCAAGTCGAGCGCGTCGACGGGGGCGTCGGTATCGACCTCGAAGGAGCCGATGATTCCGCTGTCGGCGATCGCGTCGTTCGGTCCCGGCAACACGCCGCTGTCGGTGAACCACCAGGGGCAGTTCGTCGCATCGACGATCTCGTTCAACCTGCCTCCGGGCAAGTCGCTCTCGGACGCGACGAATGCGATCTACGAAACGATGGCCCAAATCGGCATGCCGGACACGATCCACGGCAGCTTCTCGGGCACCGCGCAGGCGTTCCAGCAGTCGATGTCGGACCAGCCGCTCCTGATTCTCGCGGCGCTCGCGGCGGTCTACATCGTGCTCGGGATTCTCTACGAGAGCTATATCCACCCGATCACGATCCTGTCGACGCTGCCGTCGGCGGGCGTGGGCGCCCTGCTCGCGCTACTGCTCTTCAAGACCGAGTTCAGCATCATTTCGCTGATCGGCGTGATTCTGCTGATCGGGATCGTGAAGAAGAACGCGATCATGATGATCGACTTTGCCATCGAGGCGTCGCGGCAAGGCATGTCGTCGTTCGACGCGATCCGTCAGGCGTGTCTGTTGCGCTTCCGCCCGATCATGATGACGACCATGGCGGCCCTCCTCGGCGCGCTGCCGCTCGCGTTCGGCAACGGCGAAGGCGCGGAGCTGCGGGCGCCGCTGGGGATCTCGATCGTCGGCGGGCTGATCGTCAGCCAGTTGCTGACGCTCTATACGACGCCCGTCGTGTATTTGTACATGGACCGCATTCGGGTGCGGTGGGAAAACCGCAAGGCGGACGGTTTGGCGCCTGGCGAGCAGGCTTGAGGCGGGAGGCCGCCTTAAGCCTCGTGCGGCGGCGGCCTGGGTTTCATACGCGGCCGGTTCGCCGCATCAGGCTTCGTCTTCCACGGCAAGCCCATCGAGCTTGCGCAGCACCGCCGAGCCTCGCGGCGTCAATCTGGCAATTTTCACACCGCTTGCGCGCCGCTCGATCTCGACGAGCGCCTTCTTCTCCAGCATCACAAAATCGAGGCGCTGGACTTCCACTTGATACGGGGCACGCTGCACGAGCAGCAGCGTGGATATTTCGTGAGGACTGAGCATCCGCTTCTCCATTCAGCTTGAGTCGCTTTCAGGTCATCCGAAGCATCCTACCTGCCCGGGAAGGCAAAACCGCTACAGGGTTGTTTCAAGTCGTTACTTCGTTACCGCGTTCATACCGAATCGCCTGTTTTCGAGGGGTTGCGCGATCACGTTGTTACGATTCGTATAAAGTGCGCGACCAAAATTCGTCTGCCCCTTTTATCGCAGCCGGCGCGTCTTTCATTTCCATCGGACTACCAATTTCTTGCGCGCCCTTCACTCCCCGCATCGTCATAAAACGGCCTACGTGCCGCTTGTTTTAAAGAAATCGTTTCACGTGTAAGCAACTGAAACAACTCCGATATCCCCGGTAATTGTATTGGGGGCACGGATGCCCTAGCCTTCAATCGCGTACTGCAACCGCATTTACACAAAACTATTTATTTGAATCAGGAGTCGATCGTGAAGTGGCTGAAAGCTTCCATCGCTGTCTGCGCGCTGGCTGCGATCGGGGTCAGCGGCGCCGCGCAAGCGCGCGTGTTCGTCGGGGTCGGCATTGGCGTGCCGGTCTATCCGTACTACCCAGTTGCGCCGGTTCCGTATTACTACCCGGCGCCGGTCGTCGTGGCGCCCGCCGATCCGGCTCCGGTCTACGTCGAGCAGAGTCAAGCCGGACCGGCTGCCGGACCTGACGCCGGACCTCAGCAGCAACCGGGCACCTGGTACTACTGCGACGCCGCGAAAACCTACTACCCGTACATCAAGCAATGCGCGGGCGGCTGGCGCGCCGTGCCGGCGAACCCGCCGGCGCCGAATCAATGACAGGAAGAGTTTCGCCATGAAACAAGCAAAATGGCTCGCGCTCGCCGCCCTTGCCGGGTTGAGCGCTTGCGCCGTGACGCCCGATGGACCGTCCGTGATGGCGCTCCCGGGCACCGGCAAGTCCTTCGACCAGTTCAAGGCCGACGACGCCTCGTGCCGGAACTATGCCTATCAGCAAGTGGGCGGGGTGACCGCGAATCAAGCGGCCGCGAACGCGGCGGTCGGCAGCGCCGTCGTCGGCACGGCACTCGGCGCTGCCGCGGGCGCGGCGTTCAACGGCGGTCAAGGCGCCGCGGTCGGTGCGGGCGTGGGCCTGTTGGCAGGCAGCGTCGTCGGCGCGGGCAACGCCCAAGCGTCGGGCTACGGCTCGCAGCGACGCTACGATCAAGCATATATCCAGTGCATGTATGCGTCGGGGAACAAGGTACCGATGGTCAACCGCACAATGAGCAGCGCGCCGCCTCCGGGCGCCTATTACTACAACTACTACGCGCCGCCGCCTCCGCCGCCAGGCGCCTATTACGCTCCGCCGCCGCCCGGCTATTGATCGACGGTCCGCTCGCGATCGGCTTGCGCAACATCTTCCGATCGAGCAAGAAAAGCTCCGGTGGCACTCCGGCACCGCGAGCCATGCACCGGCGCCCCGGGGGACGCGATGACTCGCATCCCCCGGGCGCCGTCAATTGAGCAACACGCGGCTACGCGCTTAGCTCATGGCGACTTATGCGTCACCGACCAATCCTTGAGCGCTTGCAGCGTGTTCTCGACGTGCTTGTCGGGCGACAAGCTCGTGTACTCGTAGAGGATCGTGCCGTCCGGCGCGATCAAATATGACACGCGATTCGCCAGCGATTTCTTCATCGGCAGGGCCGAGTCGTAGGCTTCGATGATGTGATTGTCCGGGTCGGCCGCGACCGGGAACTTGCTGCGGCATTCGCTCACCGAGAACTTGGTCAGCGTATCGATGTTGTCGTGCGACACGCCGATCACGGTCGCGCCGTATTGCTGGTACTCGTCGACAGCATCGGCAAACAAATGCGCTTCGATCGTGCAGCCCTTCGTGAAGGCCGCCGGATAGAAGTACACCACCACCGGACCTTTCTTGAGCGCGTCGGCGAGCGAGTAGTCGAAGGTCTTGCCGCCCAGCGACGCTTGCGTGCTGAAATCCGGAGCCTTATCGCCCGGTTTGAGCTCCGCCTGCGCCGGCAGCGTTCCCAGCGTCATGCTCAAGCCCAACGCCACCGCACTCGCCATTAGCCCTGCTTTTCGCTTCATAACATCCCCTCGAAACATTGGACGGCTCGATCGATTCAACGCGCAACGCGGCGCCGGGTGACACCTCGGATGACTCCGCGGCCGTCAGGCGCGTGCATCCGGCCTGTGCGGCTTGCGAGCCGCGCAGATCGCTATTGGACCACGCCCCGGAAATTGGCGTTTGGCGCGGCGCGCGAGCGTTGCCCGCCATTACAACCGGCGGATAAGAAAATCACTCGTCCGCATGCACGCCGAACCACGCGGCGGCCGCGAGACTCAACTCGCCGAGCACCTCGGGCGTGAGCATTGCGAACGGGTCGTGCGTAAGCTGTGCCGCGGCCGTCAGCCGCTCGGCGCCGCCCTCCTCGCCGGCCTGCGCGATCGCCAGCAGCGCGCCCAGCGGACCGACGCCGTAGACGATCGCGTCGCGAATCTCCGAGACGAGCCCGAGCTTGTCGAGCGCCTCGGCCGGCGACGCCACCCCGAGCACCACGTGCACGAGCGAGAAGATGCCGGTCATGAACGCGGCGTCGACGAAACGCTCGTCATCGGGACGCACACGGCTCGCGGCCAGCTCCATGAAGCGCGAACGGGCGCCCGCGAGCTGCACGAGCGGATCGACGCGCCATGGCAGATCGCCGCTGTCGGCATAGAGCAGCAGCTGTGCCCAGCGCGCGATCTGGCGCGTGCCCGCCGCGATGATCGCCTCGCGCAGCGACGCGATGCGCCGCCCGAGCCCGTAAGCGCTCGAATTGACGAGCCGCAGCAGTTGCACGACGACTTCCGGATTGTGCTTGAGCTCCGCTTCGAGCTCGGTGAGCTTAGCGTCGCTCGCGAGGAGCGCGAGCATGCGCAACAACGATCGCCGCGACGGATCGGTGCGCCGCGCGGTCAGCACCTGCGGGCGCGCGAAGTAATAGCCCTGGAACATGTCGAAGCCGAGCTGCCGAGCGAGCGCGAAGTCCTCTTGCGTCTCGACCTTCTCGGCGATCAGCGTCTTGCCGCGCGCACGCACGGCTTCCGCGAGCGCCGCGAGCTTCGGGCGCGGCGTCTGCAGAAAGTCGACCTTGACGATATCGACGTGGTTGAGGATCGAGAGCAGCCCGTCCGACAGCTCGCACACGTCGTCGAGCGCAACGGCATAGCCCGCTCGGCGCAGCTTGTCGATCCGCGCGATCAGCCGCGCGTCGAACGACACGGTCTCCAGCACCTCGAGCACGAAGCGCTCGGGCGACATCACGTGGATGATGTCGTCGAACAGCAGCTCGCGGTTGATGTTCACGTAGCCGCGGTGCGTGCCGAGCGCGGCCGACACGCCGATGCCGCCGATCGTGCGCGCCACGACCTGGGCGGTCGCCTGGGCATCGTTCGTCACGAGCGCGTAATTTTGGCTGCTCGAACGAAACAGCAGCTCATACGCATTGAGCGCGCCATTGCGCTCGATAATCGGCTGGCGCCCCAGGTACACGCATTCGGATTCTTGCGTCGTGCGCGTGGACGGGTTTTCGACCATGAGTCAGAGCCAAGTGAATTCGATCAAATCCGCATGTAAGGCTTGGTAAGCATGGCGGGCGGGCATGCTGCCCAGCATTGTCTCAAAATTTATCGATTCTGCAGACGAACTAAAAACGTGTCCGGATTGTGGGCTTGCCGCACTAAAGAAATTCGGGGCACCGCCGATATATTGTTCTGATGAGAGGCATCACGGACTGCCCACCCAGCGGCAGCCGGCGCCGCCTCTCGCGAAAACCCGCCGGCTCTGGGGCAAGGATGGCAAACCCAAGGCCGGCCGCAACGAGACTACCCGTCGCCGACAAGATACATGGATGCGAATAGGACCACCGCGCCCCGCCGGGCCTCCTGGCGCGCCGCCCTCGACAAGTTGCGCAACCGGTCGAGCGTCACCGCCGGCACGCAGACCGACGCCGCCGATCCGGAAGCGGCAGGCGCCGCCGTGCAGGCCCGGCTCGAAGAGACCGTCGGCGCCGTCGACTTCCTCGCGCACATCGACCTCGGCCAGCGCTTCCTCTACGTGTCCGACGCGAGCCTGCGCTTCATCGGCTATCGCCGCGAGTACCTGCAGACCATCACGCTGCACGACCTCGTGCCGGCGGGCGAAGCGGCCGCGCTCGAAGCGCTGCTCGCCCGCGCGGAGCTCTCCGGCGGCGTCGAAAAGGCGACGCTGCACATCGTCAAGTCGCTGACCTACCCGATCGCCGTCGAGCTGCGCGTCGTCAAGAGCAGCCACGCCGGTGTGGCGGGCTTCGCGATCGCCGGCTTTGACATCTCGGCCTGGCGCGCGACCGAGGAGCGGCTCACCTACGAACTGCACCACGACCGCATGACGGGCCTGGCCAATATCTCCGGGCTCGTTCCGGCGCTCACGCGCGCCCAGGAAGACGCGGACAAGCGCGGCACCTGCGCAGCGCTGCTGCTGCTCGACATCGACGACTACCAGCGCGTGAACCGCGCCCTCGGCTACGACGCCGGCGACGACATGCTGCGCGAGACCGCGCGCCGCCTGCAGACGGCCGCAAGCCAGGGCGAGACGCTGGCGCGCATCGCGAGCGACGAGTTCGCGATCCTGCTCACCGCGCCGAACAAGGAAGAGGCGGCGCTCGCCGCCGAAGCGCTCGGCCGGCGCCTCATGACCGTCGTCCAGCAGCCGTACACGTTCGGCGGGCAGCCGGTGCACCTGTCGGCGAGCATCGGCATCGCCCTCTATCCGGACGAGCCTCACCACGTGCACGGCCACAGCCATGGTCCCGAGCAGGCTCACTACGGCCAGCTGCTGCGCTGCGCCGATCACGCGCTCGCGCAGGCGAAGGCCGCGGGCGGCAACATGCTGACGTTCCACACGCCGGAATCGGACCCGGCCGACGCCGAACGGCTGAAGCTCGAAGCCGACCTCTACGACGGCGTGCGCAACGGCGAGTTCTCGCTGCACTTCCAGCCGATCACGAGCAGCGCGACGCGTGGCGTCGTCGGCGTGGAGGCGCTGATCCGCTGGCACCATCCCGTGCACGGGCTCGTGCCGCCGTCGACTTTCATTCCGCTTGCGGAATCGATCGGGCTCATCAACTACCTCGGCAACTGGGTGCTCAAGATCGCGTGCATGCAGCTCGTCCAATGGGACGCGCAAGGCATCCCGCTGCAATACGTGGCGGTCAACGTGTCGGCACAGCAGTTCCGCGACCCGCGCTTCACGCAGAGCGTGAAGGACGCGATCGAGCTGACCGGGCTCGACCCGCGCCGCGTCGTGTTCGAGATCACCGAAAGCTTGCTGATGCACGACCCCGCTCACGCGAAGGTGCTGCTCGAGGAATTGACGAGCATCGGCATCCGCTTCGCCGTCGACGATTTCGGCACCGGCTATTCGAGTCTTGCGTACCTGCAACGCTTTCCGCTCGCTAAATTGAAAATCGACCGCAGCTTTGTCGAGAACCTGCTAACCTCCCGCAACGATCAAGCAATCGTTTCCGCGGTGGTCGGGCTCGCGCAGACGCTCGATCTCGAACTCGTCGCGGAGGGCGTGGAAACCGAAGCGCAGCGCGAGCTGCTCACCGAAATGGGCTGCGACCACATCCAGGGCTGGCTCGTCTGCAAGGCGCTGCCGTCCGAGGAGCTGGCCCGGCGCTTCGAAGCGCGGACCCTGGTCCTGCATGAGAGCGGCGATGACTGATGCGCTCATCCAGGACCAGCGTCTGCTGACCGGCGGCACGGCACACACAGAAATGCGTATGGTTTTGACGGAATTGAAATGGTAAAGGCAGCGCTGCTCGACAAGCTGTGGGCACGGATGAGCGAGCGCGGAGATTTTCCGATGCTTTCGCAATCGCTGCGCACCACGATGGCGGCGATGAACAACGACGACCTCGACTTCACGGCGCTCGTGCAAGTCGTGTTGTCGGACTTCGCACTGACGCAAAAGGTGCTGCGTCTTGCGAACTCGGCGATGTACATGGCCTTCGGCGGCAACATCACGACCGTCACGCGCGCGCTGATGGTGCTCGGCATGGATGCCGTGGGGCATCTGGTCGTCGGCTTGAAGCTCGTCGATCACTTTCATCACAGCGCGCCGCGCCGCATCGACGCGAAGCTCGAGCTGAACCGCACGATGCTCTCGGGGTGTGTCGCCCGCAAGCTCACCGAGTGGGGCGACCTGCGCGCGAGCGAAGAAGCGGTCGTCTGCACGCTGATGCGGCAGGTCGGCAAGCTGCTCGTCGTGTTCTACCTCGAAGGCGAGTGGGACCAGATCCGCCGCAAGGCCGAGGCCGAAGGCATTGGCGAGGGAGCCGCCTGCATCGCCGTGCTCGGCGTGAGCTTCGAAGAACTCGGGATGGAAGCCGCCACGCGCTGGCGGCTGCCGGACATGATCCGCTCGGGCATGGGCACGTACGAGCCCAACGAGAACGAGTCGCGCCAGGTGCAGTGGCTGCGCGCGATCACGAACTATTCGACCGAAGTCGCCGACGTTCTGACCGCGGCCGACGTCGCCGAGCACGTGCGCGACACGCGCATCGCCGAGCTCGCGAATCGCTACAGCCGCCCGCTCGCGACCGATGCCGACACGCTCGTGCAGATGAGCGTCGCGCTTGCCAACGAGGAAACCGATGACGGCGTGATGCGCGAAATCGTCGAGCTGCGCGCGAACGCCGACGCCATCGCGCGCGCGGCCGTCACGCCGGAGGCGCGCATCGGCGAAGGTCTCGAAGACTTGCGCGCGCTGCCGTCGGAGAATGCGCTCGCGCCGGTGCTCGCGCTCGCATCGGAAACCGTGCTCGCGGGCCTCAACTTCTGCCGGACGATCGTCTTCGTGCGGCAAGCGCCGGGCGTGTTCAAGGCGCGCTTGGGCTTTGGACGCGACATCGATACGCTATTGTCGTCGCTGCAATTCCCCGAGGCGTTCGAGCCTGACGTCTTTCATCTCGCGATCGCCAATTCGGTCGGCATCTTCATCGAAAACGCGCACGACTCGAAGATGGTCGCGCGCCTGCCCGCCTGGTTCAAGGAATCGTTCGACGACGCGCGTTCGTTCGTCCTGTTGCCGGTGAGCGCCAATCATTCGACGGTGGCGCTGATGTACGGTGACTGGACGCACGATAAGGAGCCGCGCAAGATCTCGCAGCGCGAGATGAGCGCACTCAACGAACTCGCGCGCGAGCTGGGGCGCTTCTTTGCGCACGCGCCGACGCGCGAAGTCGAAACGCTTTGATTCGGCGGGGGGTGCTTCGATACGTGCGTTCGGTATGCCGGGCGCACGCGCGATGCCGCGCTGCCGCCCTGCCCTTCGACTAGTCCTCGAGCCGTTCGAGCCCTTGGCTATCCGCGCTGTGATCGGCTGAGGTCGCCCATGCCGCGGCGTTAAGCGCCAGCTCGGCCAGCTCGGATGGCGTGAGCGGCGCGAGCTTTTCGCACGCGCGATCGAGCGTCGTCCAATCGCCGTGCTCCAGCGCTTCCACGGCGGAGAGCAGCGTGCCTAGCGTGCCTTCGCGGTTGAGGATCGCCGCGCGAATATGGCGCGAAAGCGTGAGGTCTTCGAGCGTGCGTTCGAGCGTATCGCCGAACACGGCGTCGACGAGCGAGAACACCCCCGTCAGGAACGCCGCGTCGATCACCTGCCGGTTCGCGTTCGGCAAGCGCGCGACGGCCAGCTCCATGAAGCGCGCACGCGTAGCCGCGAGCTGCAGGAGCGGATCGTCTTCGATCGGCACCTTGCGGCCGTCCGCGTACAGCAGCATTTGCGTCCAGCGCGTGATGCGATTGGTGCCCGTCGCGATGATCGCATCGCGCAGCGTCGTCACTTTGCGGCCGAAACTCTCCTCGCCCGAATTCGCGAGCCGCATCAGATGCATGACGAGCACCGGCGTGAGCTTGAGCTCCGCTTCGAGCTGCGCGACGCTCGGGTCCGAAGACAGCAGTTGCAGCAGATTGAGAAGCGCCTGACGCGGCGCGCTCGCGCGGCGGGCCGTCAGCATTTGCGGCCGCGCGAAGAAATACCCCTGGAACAGATCGAAGCCAAGCGCCTTCGCTTCCTCGAACGCATCCTGCGTTTCGACCTTCATCGCGATCAGAATCTTGCCCGCCGACTTCAGCACCTTCGCGAGCCTCGGCAGCAGCTCGGGCGAGCAGCGGCTGACGTCGATCTTGACCGACTCGACGTACGGCAGGAGCTTCGCGAACGTCGCGTCGGGCTGCACGACTTCGTCGAGCACGAAACGGTAGCGCTTCGCGTGCAGTTGGACGAGCCGCCCGAGCAGCGCGGCGTCCACCTCGATATCGGGCGGCAGCTCGAAGACAAAGCGATCGCGCGGAATCAGGGTAATGGCATCGGCGAGCAGCATCGCGCGGCTCGCGTTCAAATAGCCCTTGTGGCCGCCGAGTGCGGCGCGCACGCCGAATTCGCCGATCGTGCGGATGATGACCTGAGCGGTGGCGCTGTCCTCGTCCTCGATGTCGGCGTGGTTCTCGACGTTACCGCGAAACAACAGCTCGAAACCGCACAGCATGCCGTCGCGATCGAGCACCGGCTGCCGGCCCAGATGGGCGAAACCTTCGGGAGCTCCGGAAGAAGCCGCGGCGCCGCCAGGACCGGCGTCGGAATGTAGCGTGGGCCCGTCCCTGGTCTCCATCTCGAATTCCCCCCAAACGTGCGCTTGATATCTTTAATTTCGGCGTCTTTTGTCGGAAACCTGAGCGGCTTCCGTCTCGAATTTGCCGGTGATTATACGATGGCGTCCGTGAGGCAGGTGCTTACTTGGAGGGATATTCCTGTTCGGCTTTGCGTGGGATCACAGTCAGAGCGCTGCATGGGGCCGAAGTCAGTGCTGAAGCACTCACTCCGTCCGACAGCTGAAGCGCTAAAAAAATAAAGACAGGCCGGCTTGAAAACCGGACCTGCCTTTTGAGCGCGCCTTAGCGGTTGCGCAGCCGGTCTGTCGGCCGCGCCCCGGCTTGGCGCAATGCTTACTTCAGCACGACTTTGACGTCGAAATACTTGGCGGCGATTTTGTCGATCGTGCCGTCGGCTTTCAGCTCCTTGAGGGCTTGATTGAGTGCGCCCTTGAGCGCCTGATCGTTCTTGCGCACGCCGTAGCCGACGCCCGAGCCGAGCAGCTTGTCGTCGACGACGGCCGGGCCCGCGAACGCGAAGCCCGCGCCCTGCGGCCGCGTGAGGAAGCCCTTGGATGCCGCTTCCGAATCCTGGAACGACGCGTCGAGGCGGCCCGATGCGAGGTCGGCGTAGACCTGGTCCTGCGTCTGATACGACTCGACGTCGACGCCCGCCGTCGCCCAGCGCGCCTTCGCATAGGTTTCCTGAATCGTGCCTTGCAGCACGCCGACGCGCTTGCCCTTGAGCGAAGCAACGGTCGGCAGGAGACCGCTGCCCTTCTTCGCAATCAGCTGGTTCGGGATCGAGTAGATCGGGTCGGTGAAATCGATCGCAAGCTTGCGCTGCTCGGTGATCGTCATGTCCGAGTTGATCGCGCTGAACTTGCGCGCTTGCAGCGCAGGGATCAGACCGTCGAACGAGTTTTCGACCCACACGCATTTGGCCTTCAGTTTTGCGCAGACCGCGTTGCCGACATCGATGTCGAAGCCTTGCAGTTCACCCGATGCCGATTTCGATTCGAACGGGGCGTAAGAGGCTTCGAGGCCGAAGCGGACCTCTTTGATGTCGGCGGCCATGGCGGTGCCGGTCATCAGAGCGGCCGCGGCGAGTGCGGCGAAAGCGGTGGTTTTGCGCAAATTCAATTTCATCGGCGTGATCCTGGACAGAGGTTGGAATTGTTGAGGCTTGGAGCCTGTCGCGCATCGTCGCAATAACAAAATCGCGGTTCAAATCCATGCGGATTGAATGGTGCATTGCAATACACGCGAGGCGGCGATTTTACAGCGGATGGCGCCAGTGCAGCGCCCGGTTTGCCGCGATTGAAATGCGTAAATCGATGTCGCTATTGGGCAATTACGTTGGCTCTTTTTTCTATTTCTTTTGTCTTTGTTTTTTGCCCAGTTTAAAAAGGCTTTAATTCGTGTCGCGGCATATCGAGCGCGACATCATTCATCCCGCAAGCGCGGCAAGCGTCTGCTGCGTCGTTTCCACGACCATCAATCCCGCCCGCAAGCCGGGCTTGACCGAAGGATTCGGGAACACGATCCGCTCCTCATCGTGCCGCACCGTATAACGGTATTCGCCATCCCGCGCGAGCAACGTGCCCTTGGCGAACGCCGTGAAGTTCGGCACGTCGGCAGCCACGTGCAGTTCGAGCTGATCGCTCTGCTTGGTGATTTGGTCGATCACCGTAAACACGCGCGGCATCGACGCGTCCTCTACGCCTTCTCCGCCCGACACCATCTGCCGCACCGCGCGATCCGCACCGGCAAATCGCGTCAAGTCGTTTTGGCCGAACGGCCGCACCTTGCCCAGTTCCAGCGTGCAAGCCTGCGCGCCGCACGTTTCCGCGGTGAAGTGCGAGTAGGTATTGCCCTTGGCCGTATGCAGCAGCACAGCGGCGATCCGCGCATCGCGCAGCCACTCGAACATCGCGCGCGACAGCGGCGCGCCCGTATGCGGCAGCAGTGCAAACTGCTCGAACACCGAAGCTCGGATCGCCGTATGCATATCGATGTGCCAGCGTGCGCCGGCGTCGCTCGCGGCATGCGCAAAAAAATCGCTCGCCGCTTTCTCCAGCGCCGCCGCGCGCGGCGCCTCGTGGCTTTGCGGCAGTTGCGCATGCTTGCCGGTGAACAGGCGGTTCAGATCGTCGTCGACATAGCGGCACGACGTACGCATCGCGTCGATGTTGCCGAGCACGATCAGCAAGCGGCACGCAAGCGGCAGCGCCCCGCTCGCGATATCGCGCACGATGAACGACAGCAGCTCGATCGGCGCCGTTTCGTCGCCGTGAATGCCCGCCGAAACCAGAACGCTGCGCGTCGTGCCGTCGATCGTCGACGGCTCCAGTCGCAAGATGCCGTCGTCGAGCCACGTCGCGCGCACGCCGTTCGCGCAGATCAGCGCTTCCTGCCCCGCTGCCGGTCGCCCGCCGGCGAGCGTGAACGCCAGAAAATCGCCGGTGAAATCCGGCATGCCGCGCTCAGCGCTGGAAGTCATAGAGCGAGCCCACGCCGAGGATTTGCGTCAGTTCGTCGAGCGCAGTGCGCGATTCGACGAGCAGGCTCGGATCGGCCAAATCGGCCGGCGCCAGGCGGTCGCGATAGTGCTTTTCGATCCAGGCATCGAGCCGGCCGAACAGCGTGTCGTCGATCCACACGCCAGGCTTCACCGCCGTGCGCTCCTGCTCGTTCAGCACCACGCGCAAGCGCAGGCACGCTGGGCCGCCGCCGTTCTTCATGCTTTCGCGCAGATCGAAGACGAGCAGATCGTCGATCGGGCCCGAGCCGCTCATGAGCCGGTCCAGATACTCGGCCACGCGCGGGTTCTCACGGCACTCCTGCGGCACGACAAGCGCTTGCTTGCCGTCCGGGCGCGTGAGCAGCTGGCTGTTGAACAGGTACGACGTGACAGCGTCGGCCACGCTCACTTGCGCGTCCGGCACCTCGATCACGTTGAACGCCGCGCCTTGCTTCGACAGTTGCGTGCGCAACTGATCGTAGACGGCGCTCTGATCGACAAAGGCGCGCTCATGGCAAAAGAGCGTCTCGCGATTGCCGACCGCGATCACGTCATTGTGGAAGACGCCCGCATCGATCACGTCGGGGCTCTGCTGCGCGTAGACGGTCGCTGCGTCGTCGAGGCCATGGCGTTGTGCCACGGCGCGGCTCGCTTCGAACGTCTGGCGCGCCGGATAGCGCTTCGGTTCCGGTCCGCGGCGATATTCACTGCGGCCGTAGACAAAGAACTCGACGCCCCGCTTGCCGTACTCCGCGCAAAAGCGCGTGTGATTGGCGGCGCCCTCGTCGCCGAGCGCGGGCGTGCCCGGCAGCGCATCGTGCACCGCGAAGCGCGCTTCGTCGGCGAAGATCGCGCGCAGCGTGCGGCGCGTCGCTTCGTGCTCGATCGCGCGATGCAGCTTGCTCGTCAGGTTCGCAGGCGTGAAGTGGACGCGGCCGTCGTGCGTATCGGCCGACGGGCTCACCGTCGCCGCGTTAGCTGTCCACATCGCCGAGGCCGAGCTCGCGGCCGCGAGCAACTCCGGCGCTTCCTTCGCGGCGCGCTCGATCACGCGCGTCTCGTTGCCCGAGAACCCGAGCTCGCGCAACAGGCGCAGCGACGGACGCTCCTGCGGCGGCAGCACGCCTTGCAGGAAACCGAGGTCCGCGAGCTGCTTCATCTTGCGCAAGCCCTGCTTCGCCGCCGCCTTCGGATTGGCAACCGACTTCTCGTTGTTCTGCGAGGCCACGTTGCCGAACGAGAGCCCTGCGTAGTTGTGCGTCGGACCTACGAGTCCGTCGAAATTGGCTTCCCGAGCTTCCATAGCCAGTCCTTAGAAGTGAAGGCCCGGCGAGACGCTCGCGGGCATTTGCAGTTGCGCGCTTTCGACCGAAGCCATCGGGTACGCGCAGTAATCGGCTGCGTAGTAAGCACTCGGGCGATGGTTGCCCGAGCGTCCAGTACCGCCGAACGGCGCGGCGGACGACGCGCCGTTGGTCGGCCGGTTCCAGTTGACGATGCCGGCGCGGATCGTGCGCTGGAAATGCGTCCAGGTGGCTTCGTCGTCGGCGAGCAGGCCCGCCGAGAGGCCGTAGACGGTGTCGTTCGCGCGCTCGATCGCTTCATCGAAGGTCGAGTAGCGGACGATTTGCGCCAACGGCCCGAAGTGCTCTTCGTCGGGCAGATCGCCGACCGCCGTGACATCGAGGATCGCCGGGCTCACGAAACCGAGCTGCGGGTCGCGCTGTTCCATCGTCAAGAGCGCGCGGGCGCCGCTCTCGATCAGACGGCTTTGCGCCTGAACCAGCTTCGACGCCGCGCGCGCCGACACCACTGCGCCCATGAACGGCTGGGGATCGGCGTCGTAGAGGCCATACGCGATCCGCGAGCTCACTTCGACGAAACGCGCGAGGTAGCGGTCGCCGAACGCGTTGCTCGGCACGAAGATGCGCCGGGCGCACGTGCAGCGCTGCCCCGCCGACAGGAACGCCGACTGAATCGTGTGATGCACGGCGGCATCGATATCGTCGACCTCGGCGACGACGAGCGGATTGTTGCCGCCCATCTCGAGCGCGAGCACGATCTCGGGGCGTCCGCCGAACTGCTTGTGCAGCAGCGTGCCGGTATCCGAGCTGCCCGTGAAGAAGAGGCCGTCGATCTGCTTATGATTCGCGAGCGCGATGCCCGTGTCCTTCTCGCCCTGCACGAGATTGAGCACACCAGCGGGCAGGCCTGAGTCGCGCCATACCTCGACCGTTGCGCGCGCAACGTCCGGCGCCAGCTCGGACGGCTTGAACACAACCGCGTTGCCCGCGATCAGCGCGGGCACGATATGCCCGTTCGGCAAATGGCCCGGAAAGTTATACGGCCCGAACACGGCGACGACGCCATGCGGACGGTGGCGCAGCACGGCCACGCCATCGGCCATCGGCGCGCGCTTCTCGCCGGTACGCTCTTGGTACGACGTAATCGAGATCTCAACCTTCGCCGCCATCGTGGCGACTTCGGTGCGTGCTTCCCACAGCGGCTTGCCCGTCTCGCGGCCAATCGCGTGCGCGATCGCTTCCTTGCGTTCGGTCAGCAGCGTTGCGAAACGGCGCACGATGGCGCAGCGCTCTTCGAAGCTCACCGCGGACCATTTCGCGAACGCGCGGCGCGCGCTTTTTACAGCACGATCGACGTCGTCGGCCGAGGCGCCCTTGCCTTCCCACACGGTCGCGCCCGTGCCCGGGTTGCGCGACGCAAAGGCGGGGCCGCTCGCGGCGGCCCATTCGCCGTCGATAAAGAGTTCTTGAGTCATGGTCATCCTTGCTTTGATTTGAGCGGCAACACGCGAACGGGGTCGCCTGCCTTGACGTTCAGCGCAGCCGCTTCTTCAGCGGTCAAATGGAACACGCCTTCATCGGCAAGTCCCGCCGCCACGCCCACACGAAAATCGCCAAGCGACGTATTCGACACGAGCGAACGCGGCGCATCGGCCGGCGCCGCAACAGCACCGATCTCGACCGGCACCACGACGCTCTCGCGCACCGTGCGCAGGTCCGCGATATGGCATTCGAGGACGGGGCCCGCGTCGAAGATGTCGACGTGGTTCTGATAGCGCAGCCCTTCGGCTTCGAGCATCTTGCGCGCGGGCGCCGTATCGCGATGCGTGATGCCGACGCAGTCCTGCGCCTCCTGCGGCAGCAAGTCGACGTACACCGGATAGCGCGGCATCAGCTCCGCGAGAAACGACTTGCGGCCATGTGCGCTCAGATAATCGGCCGCGTTGAAATCGATCTGATAGAAGTGCGAGCCGACCGAGCGCCAGAACGGCGACGTGCCGTCATCGTCGAAGTGTCCGCGCAACTCGGCGCAGATCCGTTCCGGAAAGCGGTCGCGGAACTGCGCGATGAACATGAAGCGCGAGCGCGACAGCAAGCCGCCGACGCCGCCCGTCCGGTAGCGCGGGCTCAAGAACAGCGAGCACACCTCTGCGTAGCCCGTGAGGTCGTGCGAAATGTTGAGCGCCGACATCCGGGTCCACACGCCGAGATCCTGGCTCGCATGCACGACCGTGCTCACGCGATAGTTGTAGAACGGCTGCTCGAGGCCGACTTGCGTCTCGATGCCGCACACGCCGGCGACGTCGCCCGTCGAGGTGTCTTCCATCACGAAGAAGTAGCCCGCCTCGTGCGGCGCGGCGTGCCCATCCATCGTCTTTTGCGAGCGGGCGATGCGCGCGGCGAGCGCGTCGCGGTCGGGCTTGAAGGTTGTGAGGCCCGGGCCGGTCTCCTGGGCGAGCGAGACGAGCGCGTCCACATCGCTCGGCTTGACGACGCGAACGACGATCATTGTCCAACTCCTTGCTGGTTATCCGTGTCGGCTTCGGACTCACGCTGATGCAACGGCACACAGCGCACCGCGTCGCCGTCCTGCACGCCGAGCGCGGCACGCACGGCGCTCGCGAGCGGCGCGCCCGCCGCGCGTTCTTGCGGCAGCTCCGCCAGCACGCAGCGGAAGTCACCCGCGCGGTTGCTCGACACGAGGTAGGTCGTAGCCGATGCTGCGCCTGGCACCGCGCTCTCGTGCACGGTGCGCGTTTCGTTGCGCATGACGCACGCACTGCGATCGACCTGCGCCGTCAGCACCGGACCCGCGTCGAAGATATCGACGTAGCGATCCGGCTCGAAGCCTTCTTCGAGCTGAATGTCGTAGGCGAGGAGCGCATGCTCGTCAGGCTCGCCGAGCACGCGCTGCGCCGCTTCCGGCAACAGCGGCACATAGAGCGGATAGCTCGGCATCACCTCGGCGATGAACGTGCGGCTGCGCCCGCCCGACGCGAGATCGACATCCGTGAAGTCGCGGCCGAAGAACTTGCGGCCCACCGCTTCCCAGAACGGCGACACGCCGTTCTCGTCGGTCACGCCGAGCAGCAGCGAAAACACCTCGGGCGTGAAGCGCTTGCGGTTCGCGGCGATGTACATCATCCGCGCGCGCGACATCAGGTGCGCGGCCGCATCGCCGCGCAGCGTGGGGTCGATATAGAAACCGGCGAGGCGGCTCTTGCCGGTCAGTTCATGCGACATCGTCAACGCGTGAATCTTGCGGTTCACGTGCAGCTCGCGCGACGCATGAATCAGCGCGTCGTTGCGGAACGCGTAGAACGGTTCGGAGTAGCCGGCCGCGGCGACGATGCTCGCCGTGCCGAGCAGCTTGCCGCTCGCGCCGTCTTCGAGCACGAACAGATAGAACTCCTCGCCCGGAAAATCGACATCCGCGCGAAACGAATCCTCCGACAGCGCGACGCGCGCCTCCAGCGCCTTCCTGTCGCGCGGCAGCGAATGCAGCACGGGCTGCGCGGTGCGCGCCATGTGTTCGAGCGCATCGAGATCGGACAGTCTTCCCGGGCGTACGTAGAGCATCATCGTTCCAATGTTTGAATGGGTCGCAGCAGAAGCCGCGTCCGCATAAGCCGACGCGGCACCGGATGCGTTACTTGGCGTGCGCTTCGTTCGTCGCGCCGACCACTTCTTCGATCGCCTTCGCGAGACGCGCGAAGCCTTCGTCGATATCGGCCTGCGGGATGATCAGCGACGGCGCGAAACGCAGCACGTTCGGGCCGGCGATCAGCAGCATCGCGCCATGCTTGGCCGCCGCGTTCACGAAGTCCTTCGCACGGCCTTCGTAGGCGCTCGTCAGCTCGGCGCCGATCAAGAGACCCTTGCCGCGCACTTCCGTGAAGATGCCGAAGCGCTCGTTCAACTCGGCGAGCTTCGCCTTGATCGCGGCGCTGCGCTCCCGAACGCCTTCCAGCAGCGCCGGGGCGCTGACGAGCTCGACGACCTTGTCCGCGATGGCCGCGCCCAGCGGATTGCCGCCATACGTCGTGCCGTGCACGCCGACCTTGAAGTGCGCGGCGACTTCCTTCGTCGTCAGCATCGCGCCGATCGGGAAGCCGTTGCCGAGCGACTTGGCCGTGGTGAGGATGTCCGGCGTCACGCCCGTGTCCATGTACGCGTAGAAATGACCCGTGCGGCCGACGCCCGTTTGCACTTCGTCGAAAATCAGCAGCGCGCCGTGCGTGTCGCACGCTTCGCGCAGCGCGCGCAGGAACGCCGGATCGGCGGGAATCACGCCGCCTTCGCCCTGGATCGGCTCGACGATGACCGCGCAGGTCTTCGGGCCGATCGCCTGCTTCGCGGCTTCGATGTCGTTGTACGGCAGGTGGATGATGCCGGCCGGCTGCGGGCCGAAGCCTTCCGCATATTTCGGCTGGCCGCCCACGCTGACCGTGAAGAACGTACGCCCATGGAACGACTGCGTGAACGACACGATCTCGTACTTGTCCTCGCCGTGACGCTCGACTGCCACGCGACGCGCGAGCTTCAACGCCGCTTCGTTCGCTTCGGCGCCCGAGTTCGCGAAGAACGCGCGATCCGCGAACGTCAGGGCTTCGAGGCGTTTCGCAAGACGCAGCACCGGCTCGTTCGTGTACGCATTGCTGACGTGCCACACCTTCTCGCCCTGCTCGCGCAGCACGCGCAGCAATTCCGGATGCGAGTGGCCGAGCGCCGTCACCGCGATGCCGCCGGTGAAGTCGATATAGTCGCGGCCCTGCGTGTCCCAGACGCGCGAGCCCTCGCCGCGGTCCGGCACGAAGGCGGCAGGCGAGAACACCGGCACCATCACTTCGTCGAAGGTCTGGCGGTTCACAGTCAGGTCGTTCATGGCAAATCCTCGTTGGGCAATATTCAGTAGTTTAGGAAACGTGACGCGCATCGTCTTGCGCATACGCGACGCAAAATATCGGGGTTCAAGTCAGTCGAATCATGGTTCTTCCGGCCGCTCGATCATCGCGCCCGCGCGCGGCTCGCCCGCATGGCCTTTCGCAGCGCCTTCCGCCGCGCCGCCGTGCTGCTTTTCGATCCAGTTGCGGCGATCCTCGCGCGGCGTCACGCCGAAGCGCTCGCGGTACGCATTCGAGAAATGCGCCGCCGACGAAAACCCGCACGCCAGGCTCACCTGCACGACCGATTTGCTCGTGCGCTGCAGCTGCGTGCGCGCTTTCAGAAGACGCAGGCCGAGGTAGTACTTCGACGGCATCGACGCGAGATATTGGCGAAAGAGGCGTTCGAGCTGACGGCGCGACACGCCGACGAGGGTCGCGATTTCATCGGTCGTGAGCGGGTCTTCGGTGTTCGCTTCCATCAGCTGCAGTGCATCGTTCAAGCGCGGATGCCGCTCGCCGGGCGCGGTGACGAACGGAATACGCTGGCGCTCTTCGCCGGCTCGCAACACGCCGACGCCGAGTGCATCGGCAATCCGCTCCGCGAGCTCCGGGCCGTGGTCCCGCTTGATCATCGCGAGCATGAAGTCGACGGTCGCCTGACCGCCCGCGCAGGTCGCGCGATCGCGGTCGATTTCGAAGATCTGCTGCGTGACGATCGAGCGCTCGAACTGCTCGGTGAACTGCTGATAGGTTTCCCAGTTGACGCTCACGCGATAGCCGGAAAGCTGCCCCGCCATCGCGAGCCACCAGACGCCGTGATGGATGCCGGTGACGAGCGGCGTGCGCTGTCCCACGCGCGCAAGGCTGGCGAGAAAGAGGCGGTAGTCGGCAAATTGCTGGAAGCGCTCGGAGACGAGGATCAGCCAGTCGCAGGCGATGCCGTCGTTGAACGCGGTATCGGCGGGCCAAAGCGCGCCGCCCGAGAGCGGCACGGGCCGCCCGTCCCACGAACAGACTTGCCAGCGGTACAAGAGGCGCCCGTCGATCTCGTTGGCGAGCGTGAGCGCATCGACGATCGGCCCGACGCCCGACATCGACACAGGCGGCAGCGCGACGATCGCCACCTGCGTCGCGTGTGCGGGGCTTGCGGGCCGAACCATCAGCGGCACGGCAAGAGAAGTACGGCGTCCTGCATGGAACCGGGCACGCCGCTTACTTCAGGCTGCCCGAGAGGAACTGCTTCAAGCGCTCGCTCGTGGGCTGCGTAAGCACGATCTTCGGATCGCCCTCTTCCTCGGTGCGCCCTTGATGCAGGAACATCACGTGGTTCGACACGTTGCGCGCGAAGCCCATCTCGTGCGTCACGACGATCATCGTGCGGCCTTCCTCGGCGAGCTTCTGCATCACCTTCAGCACTTCGCCGACGAGCTCCGGATCGAGCGCCGAAGTCGGCTCGTCGAACAGCATCACGTCGGGGTTCATCGCGAGCGCGCGCGCAATCGCGACGCGCTGCTGCTGGCCGCCCGACAGATGCGACGGATATTGCTTCTCGACGCGCGGCGCGAGCCCCACCTTCTCCAGATACTGGCGCGCGCGTTCCTCGGCTTCCTTGCGCGGCACGCCGAGCACGTGGATCGGCGCTTCGATCACGTTCTCGAGCACGTTCATGTGCGCCCACAGATTGAAGTGCTGGAACACCATCGAGAGCTTGGTGCGGATGCGCTGCAGCTGCTTGTGATCGGCGACCTCGAGATTACCCGCGCGATCGGTCTTGGTCTTCACGGCCTCGCCGTCGACGACGATCTGCCCCGCGTTCGGCCGCTCGAGAAAGTTGATGCAGCGCAGAAACGTGCTCTTGCCCGAGCCGGATGCGCCGATGATGCTGATGACGTCGCCGGCCTTCGCGTTCAGCGTCACGCCCTTGAGCACTTCGTTGTCGCCGAAGCGCTTGTGGATGTCGAGCGCCGAAAGTTTGACGGCGGCGGATGGATTGGTCTGGGACACCATGCTCTCCCGAATATTTCAGTGGCGGCCGACGGCCAGATACGCGAGCCAGTGCTTTTCAGCGCGCCTGAACGCCGCGACGAGTGCGAACGATACAGCAAGATAGATCAATGCGGCGATGCCGAACGCCTGAAACGACATGTACGTGGCCGAATTGGCGTCGCGTGCGACCTTCAGGATGTCCGGCACGGTGGCCGTGAAGGCGACGGTGGTCGCGTGCAGCATCAGGATCACCTCGTTACTGTACAACGGCAGCGCCCGGCGCAAGGCCGACGGCAGGATGATGCGGCGGTACATCGTGAACCACCCCATTCCGTAGGCGCGCGCCGCCTCGATCTCGCCGTAGTTCGTCGCCTTGATCGCGCCCGCGAAAATCTCCGTCGTATAGGCGCCGGTGTTCAGCGCGAACGCGAGAATCGCGCAGTGAAAGCCGCTGCGGAAAAACGCGTCGAGCAGTTCGTGCGAGCGCACGACTTCGAGGCTGTAGACGCCCGTGTAAATCAGGAGCAGCTGCACGTAGAGCGGCGTGCCGCGAAAGACGTAGGTGTAGAGACGCACCGGCGTCGAGAGCCAGCGCTTCTTCGACACGCGCGCCACCGCGAGCGGCACCGCCATCACGAAACCGATGGCAATCGACGCCACCAGCAGCCATGCCGTCACGGCGAGCCCGGAGAAGCGCTGGCCGTCCCAGTAGAGGAACGCCTGCCCGAATTGCGAAAGGATCTCGATCATAGTTCCGCGTGCCTCACGCCGATGGAATAGCGCTTTTCGAGCCACATGAGCACGAGGTTCGACACCGTCGTGATCGCGAGGTAGATGAGCGCCGCAACGAGGATGAAAAAGAACATGTTGAAGGTGCTCTTGCCGGCGTCCTGGGCTGCCTTGACGACGTCGGCCAGGCCGATGATCGACACCAACGCCGTCGCCTTCACGAGCACCTGCCAGTTGTTGCCGATGCCCGGCAGCGCGAAGCGCATCATCTGCGGGAACATGATCCGCATGAACACGCGGATGCCGCTCATGCCGTACGCGCTGCCCGCCTCGAGCTGGCCGCGCGGCACGGAAAGAAACGCGCCGCGGAACGTCTCGGTGAAGTAGGCGCCATAGATGAAGCCAAGCGTGATCACGCCGGCGAGGAACGGATCGATGTCGATCTGATTCCAGCCGAGCGCATCGGTCATCTGATTCACCGCGATCTGGATGCTGTAGAACAGCAGCAGCATCAGGACCAGATCGGGCACCGAGCGGATCAGCGTCGTATAGGCGGTCGCCGTGGACCGCAACGCGCGGTTGTGCGAGAGCTTCGCCACCGCGCCGATGAGACCCAGCAGCACCGCCACCGCCAGCGACAGCGCCGACAGCTCGATCGTCTGTATCGTGCCGGCCAGCAGCACCGGGCCAAAGCCGTAGAGGAACACGCGCGTCTCCGTCTGTTGTTGGGAGTTGGGTTGGGTGGGCCGAAGCGGTGCTGCGGCCTGGCGCGGATACTCGCAAGCGAAATTAAATTGCTCAAACCGAAAGGGATGGCCGTGTTGCGGCGCAGCATGCCGCGAACCGCTGCAGGGACGGACGGCAAATGCCCGTGGCAACGGTGATTTCGGTGTTGGCCGACCGGTACGCCTCGGGGTTCGCGGCGCTACCCGCGCCGCGTTTTTACACGTTTTGGGTCGCTTTTTCGATATTCAGCGCCCGCGGATCACGTCCGAGCGCGAGGTCGTGTACACGAGGCCGTCCGGCGCGAAGTGCACGTTGAAATACGCATCCTGATCGACGCCGCCTTCGAACCAGTGCCAGCTCCACACGGTCTCCGGTTTGAGCGGATAGACGGCGATTTCGCTCGGCTTGCCGAGCAGCTCGCGGACTTCGTCCTCGCTCATGCCGGCGTGGATCTTGGCGAAGTTGGCGGCCGTCAGCACCTGCGTGATCGCCTTCAGCCGGCCGTCGGGGCCGATATCGACCATGAAGGTTTTGAGGCCCGCCGGGCCGCGCGGATATTCCAGGCGTTTGGCGCCGCTGGGAAAGTCGCGCTCCGTCTCGGGGCGTCCCATCTGGTCGCGGATCTGGGCTTCGGTCGTGACGCCGGGCGTCAGCCCTCGCAGCAGCATCGATTCCGGTTTGATCGAGTTGAACCAGTCTTTGAGTCTTTGCACGGCGAGGTCGCTTTGTCGATCGTTGCATGCGGTGAGCGCCAGCGACGCGCACAGCACAGCGGCGGTGAGGAGCCGGTTACGCGCTTGGCTACGGATTCGCATCGGTATGGAGATTAGGGCTCGTCATGGCCCATAGGATAACGGCTGGCCGGGTTGCGCCTGCCGAAAAAACGAAACCGGCCGTCACATAACGTAGGCGGCCGGTAAGCGCTTTGAAGCGCGACGCAAAAAATACGTCGGCAAAACTGGCTGGACACAGGGCCGATCGGCGTCAAGAAAATCGCAGCGTCTTCCGCGTGCGGCGGCGAGAACCGAAGCGTCCTCGCCCATGCGCACTCCCCTCGGATGTGACCTCTGCTCGCGGTCGTCTAGCCTTAATGCGATGTGTGCGATGTCGTGTCCAGTGAACTCAATGTAGACGTATCGCCGCCTTGCAACCAGAGAGTGTTTACACCGAATCAGATGATTATTTCGCTGTTCGAACGGTAATGTTTTCCGGATGCTTGGCGCGGCGCGGGCCAAGCCCCGAACGCGGCCGGCCGGGTCGCGCGGCGCGAAGGCTCAGCGCGTCGATTCGGCTTCGGGCTCGCGGCCGGCGCCGCTGACCGCCACGACAGTAGGCACGACAGCCGGCACGTGCTCGTCCGCCTGCGCGAGCGCCTGCCGGCGGGTGCGGCGCAGCTCGGCGAGCTGCCACGAACCGAGCGCGAGGCAGCCGAACAGCACCTCGCGCATCCGCTTGACGAGCGCAAGCGAGAGCGCGACGTCGTGATTGACGCCGAACATCTGGGCGAGCAGCACCACCGCGACTTCCTGAATGCCGAGCCCGGCCGGCACGATGAACGCGGCGTGGCGCACGGCCTGCGTCAGCGCTTCGATCGCGAGCGCGCCGCCGATCGACACCGGATGGCCCAGCATCGCGAGCGCCCAGTAGGTTTCGAGCGCGCCGATCACGTAGCCGGAGAGCTGCCAGAGGAACGAGCGGAACACGAGGCCCGTCTGGCACATCAAGGCGTCGATCTCCGCATCGAGGCGCTTGCCGTCGATGCCTTGCAGCAAACGATGCTCGCTGCCGAGCACGCGCGCCGCGAAGCGCTCGATGGCATGGAACACGCCGCCGCGACGCAAGAGCAGAACGGCGAGCACGGGCAACGGCAGCGATAACAGCAGCGCGAGACCGATCGACGTCGCGCCGCCACCCTGCGTGGACGCGATGATGAGCACGAGCCCGAGCGCCGAGAACGCATACTGAACCGCGATCGTCACCAGCACTTCGACAATCACCGATGCGGTGACGAAGCTCGCATCGCGCACGCGCCAGCGCGCCAGCCGGATGCCGACGATCTCGCCGCCGATGCCCGCCGAGGGCAGCAGCCGCGACACCGCTTCGCGCACGGTCGCGATCCACCAGAGGAAAGGGAGCGACGCGCGACGCGCGAGCAGCAAATGCCAGGCGTACGCATCGAGCAGGAGCGGCAGCGCATGGAACGGCACGAGCCAGAGCAGCACGAATCCGGCTTGGCCGATCACGTGCATCACGTCGCCGACGCCTTCGCGCAACACGAGCGCGATCAGGATCGCGATGCCGACCGGCCAGCCGGCGCGCTTGACCCACGCCATCATGACGCGCGGGCTCCTTGAACGGCTGCCGGGGCCCGGCCTTTGCCGAACACGTCGGCGAAGCCGCCGCGCAAACCCGGGCCGACGCCGGCCGCAACGAGCGCCGCCGCGACGCGCGGCGAGAGCAGCGCGTCGAGTTCGTCGGCATGGCGGTAGGCGTGCATCGAGGGCGTCAGCGCCTCACCCGCCTCCGCCGGATGGCAGTAGATCTCGCCGACGCCGCGCGGCAGGCGCGCGATCGCGTCGAGCAGCACGGCTTCGTCCATACCGCCCGTGTTCGCGATGCCGACGACGTAGTCGTTGTGCGCGATCCCGGCGCGCGCGAGGCGCGAGCGCACGAGCGCGATCCACGGCTTGATCCACCACGGCTCGTTGGCCTCGGCGGGCAGCCGCACGGCGGCGAGCCCGTATTCGCGGCCGATCGACAGGATCAGAGACAACACCGTCGGATGCAGATGGAAATGCTTGTGCGTGTTGACGTGATCGAGCAGCAACCCGGTCGCGGCAAACGCTTCGAACTGTGCGCGGATCTCGCGGGCGAGCTGGGCGCGCACGTGAGGAAGGAAGAAGAACCGGAAGCCGTCGCGCACCATGTTGTCGCCGAAGCGACCGTCGGGGCCGACGAGCGCCGGGATCGCCGTGTGCGGCAAAGTGGCCGCGCCGTCGGCGAGCACGAGGTGCAGCCCGACGCGCAGGCTCGGCAGCGCGCGTGCGCGCTCGACCGCATCCTGCGCTGCCGGCGCGCTCACCATCAAGCTCGCCGCGGTGAGCACGCCATCGCGATGCGCACGCGCGACCGCCGCATTCACGCGCTCATGCAGGCCGAAGTCGTCGGCCGTGAAGATGAGCGCGCGCTCAGCCGATGCCGGCAACGTTGGCACCGGTCCCGTCGAAGACATCCCGCTTTACGCCTCGTGCGCGCGCAGGAAGCGGAAGAACTCGACGCCTTCGCGCAGACGCCGCTTCATCATGTCCCAGCTCGTCAGCATTTCACGCACGATTTCCCAGATCTTCGACGGGCGGAAGTAGAACTCGCGGTAGAACTGCTCGAGGTGGTGATAGATCTCGTCGCGCGACAGATGCGCGTAGCCGATAGCCGCCAGCTGCACGCCTTCCTTGCTCACGAGGTTGATGGTCTTGTTCTCTTCCATCCAGCCGTTCTCGACGGCCTGCTTGTAGAGCGTCGTGCCCGGATAAGGCGCGGCGAGCGAGACTTGAATCGTGTGCGGATTGATTTCCTTCGCGTACTCGATCGTCTTCTTGATCGTTTCCTTCGTCTCGCCCGGCAGGCCGAGGATGAAGGTGCCGTGGATCTTGATGCCGAGCTTCTTGCAGTCCGCGCTGAAGCGGCGCGCGAAGTCCGTGCGCACGCCCTTCTTGATGTTCACGAGGATCTGATCGTCGCCGGATTCGAAGCCCACGAGCAAGAGGCGCAGGCCGTTTTCCTTCATGACCTTGAGCGTCTTGTACGGCACGTTCGCCTTCGCGTTGCACGACCACGTCATGCCGAGCTTGCCCAGGCCGATCGCGATCGCTTCGGCGCGCGGCAAGTCGTCGGTGAAGGTGTCGTCGTCGAACATGAGCTCCTTCACTTCCGGCATGTTGTCGCGGATCCACTTCGCTTCCTCGAGCACGTTCTGGACCGAGCGCGTGCGGTAGCGGTGGCCGCTGACCGTCTGCGGCCACAGGCAGAACGTGCAGCGCGACTTGCAGCCGCGGCCCGTGTAGATCGAGACGTACGGGTAGTTCAGGTAGCCGATGAAGTAGTTGTCGATCTTGAGATCGCGCTTGTAGACGGGCGCGACGAACGGCAGCTCGTCCATGTTCTCGAGGATCGGGCGCGCTTCGTTGTGCTCGATCGAGCCGTCTTTCGCGCGCCAGCTCAAGCCCTTGATCTCGGCAAACGGCTTGCCTTCGGCGATTTCCTTGCAGGTGAAGTCGAATTCTTCGCGGCAGACGAAATCGATCGCTTCGGTCGCCGTGAGCGAATTGTGCGGATCGACCATCACCTTCGCGCCGACCATGCCGACCAGGATCGACGGCTTATGCTTCTTCAGGTCTTGCGCAAACATCGCGTCCGTCGGGAACGACGGCGTGCTCGTGTGGATGAAGACGAGGTCGTACTGCTCGGCGATCTTGAGCGTTTCCTCGACGGACATGCCGTCGGCGGGCGCATCGATCACGCGGCTGCCCGGCACCAGTGCGGCGGGCTGTGCGAGCCATGTCGGATACCAGAACGAACGGATCTCGCGCTTCGCCTGGTAACGCGAACCGGCTCCGCCATCGAAGCCGTCATAGGACGGGGCCTGCAAAAACAGCGTTTTCATGAATGCTCCGGCAACTTGCATGGGGCTTGAATAAATGATTGAGAACTGTAAACCAAGGAACCTGATGCGAACCTTATGTGCGACCGATGCGCGATAAGGCTCGATAAGGTTCGGGCGGCCGGCTGCGCCGACCGCCGCTTTCCGAATCTGTCTTACGAACCGTCCGACCCTTCGACCACGGACGCCCGCGTCGCGCCGACCACCGGCACGCGCGCGCCGCGCCACACTACGTACGAGCCGAATGCCGCAACGAGCCATTGCAGTGCGAGCAGCACGTCGCGCAACGGCACGAGCGGCAGATCGCGCCAGAACGTGCCGTTCTTGCCTTGCCACGCGCTCTTCGCATGCAGCGCGACACGCGCGAGCACACCCGCGCCGGTGCTGGCCAAGAGCACGATGTCGCGCATCGAGCCGCTGAACACCCCTTCGAAGCCGTGGGCGAGCAGCGCGCCGGCCAGAAGCCACGGCGTCGTGAACGTGATGAACAGGAACGCGAAACCGAGCGGATTGATCGAGCGGATCGTGCGCAGCCAGCGCGTCTCGCGCAGCCAAAGTGTTGCCAGATCCGGCTCGACGACGTCGGTCGCGACCGTCACCTCGGAGAGCACCGTCGAGAGACCGAGCCGGCGGACGTGCTCGGCGAGCCAGTAGTCGTCGGCGAGATCGTCCTTCAACGACTCGAAACCGCCGATTTCCTCGAGCGTCGAGGCGCGCAAGGCGAGCGTGGCGCCGAAGCCGAAATCGGTCGAGCCGCCCGCGTGCGCGACGCGCACCGAAGGCGCGAACCATTCGTTGATGAAGAGCGCGCCGACGCGCGGCCAGAAGCCGCCCACGCTGACCGCGCGGTACAAGCACGTGACGATGCCGACATTGCGGTCCGCGAGCGGCGCCGTGACGGTCTCGAGGTAGTCGCGCTCGACCGCGATGTCGCTGTCGGCCACGATGATCACCTCGTGCTTCGCGCGCGAGACCATGTTGATCAGGTTGCTCACCTTCAGGTTCTGGCCGTACACGCGCGAATCGACGACCAGCTCGATATCGTGCGTGGGGTACGCCGCCTGCAGCCGGCGCACGACCGCGATGGCCGGATCGGCCGGCGAGGACACGCCGAAGAGCAACTGGAAGCGCGGATGGTCCTGCTCGCAGAAGGTCGCGAGATTCTCGTAGAGGCGGGGCTCGGCGCCGCACAGCGGCTTGAGCACGCTCACCGACAGCGCCGCGCTCGCGCGGCCGCGGCGACGGCCGTGCCGCGGCACGCTCGGGCCCAAGGCAAAGGCGGCTGCCGCAATCACCGCATAGATCGTCGCCACACAGCACAGCAGGACCAGCAGCCAGTCCGACACGGAAGACACCGTCATTGCCCGCCCCCCCGGGCGCGCATGACGCGCGCGGCCGCCGCCCTGCCGGGCGCCTGGCTGTTCAAATTGTGACAAAACACGTTCGCTGCTCCTTCGTTCTGCATGCGGTTGCGGGCCCGGTGCGGCATGGGCACGGCACGCGGCCGGTATCCGGCTTTGCGGTGCGGGCGCAGCGGGCGCAACGCGACAGAATGCAAAAGCATGGGACTAGCCAGCGATTCATCGGAGCAATTCGATAGGCAAGCCGTCGGCAAGGTGCTTTCTATTCTGTTGATGCGGAGCAAGGCTGCGAATGCAATAGGTTCTCGAATGGGCGCGCGCAAGATGCCGCGCGTTCAATCGATTGAACGGAAACCGCAAGTTGGTTTTTGGAATCGTGAAATTTTAGCAGGACATCCGTGAAAACGCTGACTTGCCCTCGTAAACTTGTGAAACAGTGTTTCCGTGCGACGCTATGAATTGGCGGCGATTCATCCCCGCATCCATCGAAACCCGCCGAAACGCCCGCCTGGCGGGCCTTTGCGGCCGGCCGCCGAGCCCGTCTTCCGCCCCCATCGGCTCGACATTCGATGAACCCCGTCTTGACAATAGCCCTATTTTAGCAACGGGATTAGGGTTGTTCGTCGATTCCAAACGGCGGCGTCGATTAACGGGGTCAGCAGGCATGCACCGAAACAATCCGTCCCGAATTCGACCGCCGCGACCGCCGGCAAACCAGCATCCCTGCCGCGCCCATGGGCTTGCCGGGCCCGCCAGCAGGCGCGCGCGCCCTTTGGCACAATCGAGCTCTGCCCTGGCGCCGCGGGGTTCGCTCCGCGGGTTCGTTCCGCTCAGGCCGCACGCCGGCCGCCCGCGCGGACCGCGGCGCACGAACCCCACCGGACCCGCTTCATGATCCCGTTTTCCGTTCTCGACCTTTCCCCGATCGCCGCCGGCGCGACTGCCGCACAGGCGTTCGCGAACACGCTCGACCTCGCGCAGCACGCCGAACGCTGGGGCTACCTGCGCTACTGGCTCGCCGAGCATCACAACATGACCGGCATCGCGAGCGCGGCCACGGCCGTCGTGATCGGCCACGTGGCGGGCGGCACGAAGACGATCCGCGTCGGCTCGGGCGGCGTCATGCTGCCGAACCATGCGCCGCTCGTGATCGCCGAGCAGTTCGGCACGCTCGCATCGCTCTACCCCGGCCGCATCGACCTCGGACTCGGCCGCGCGCCCGGCACCGACCAGACCACCGCCCGCGCGCTGCGGCGCGATCTCGTCAACAGCGCGGAGTCGTTCCCGGACGACGTCGTCGAGCTGCAGCGCTACTTTGCTCATCCCGTGCCCGGGCAGCGCGTGCGCGCGGTGCCCGGCGCCGGGCTCGAGGTGCCGATCTGGCTGCTCGGTTCGAGCCTCTTCTCCGCGCAACTGGCGGCGGCGCTCGGGCTGCCGTTCGCGTTCGCGTCGCATTTCGCACCCGACCACCTGCTTACCGCGCTGCGGGTCTATCGCGCGCAATTCCGTCCGTCGGCGGTACTGGCCAAGCCGTATGCCATGGTCGGCGTCAATCTGTTCGCCGCCGAGACCGACGCCGAGGCGCACCGGCTCTTCACCTCGCTGCAGCAGCAATTCGTGAACCTGCGGCGCGGCACGCCCGGGCAGCTGCAGCCGCCCGTCGAGCGGATCGACGCCACGGAGATGGAGTTGTCGAGCGTCGCGCACTCGCTCGCGTATTCGGTGGTCGGCTCGCGCGAGACCGTGCGCGCCGGGCTCGCGTCGATCATCGCCGAGACCGGCGCCGACGAGCTGATGCTCACGGCGCAGATCTACGACCACGTCGCGCGGCTGCGCTCGTTCGAGATCGCCGCGCACGTGCGCGAGGAGCTGGTGGCGGCCTAGGGCCGGCCTGTTCACGCAGATCACGCTCTAGAACAAACGCAGAACAGGAGCCCCGATGCATACCGTCGCCATCGCGATCTTTCCTGGCGTCCAGGCGCTCGACGTCACGGGCCCGATGGATGTCTTCGCCGAGGCCAACGGCTTCATCGCGCCGCAGGACCGCTACGAGGTGACCGTGCTCGCCGCCACGGCGGGCCCGCTGCGCGCGTCGAACGGCATGACCCTGACCGCCGACGACACCTTCGAGCGCGCCCCGCGCCATTTCTCGCTGGCGCTGATCGCAGGCGGCCCGGCCTTGCCCGAGGCGGCGCCCGACGCGCCGCTCGTCGACTGGCTCGCGAGCGCCGCCGCGCACTGCGACCGCTACGGCTCGGTCTGCACCGGCGCGTTCGCGCTCGGACACGCGGGCCTGCTCGACGGCCGCAACGTGACGACGCACTGGCAGCACGCGGCCCAGCTCGCCGAGCAATTTCCGCGCGCCAATGTCGATTTCGACCGGATCTATCTGCGCGACGAGCGGCTCGTGACCTCGGCCGGCGTCACGGCCGGCATCGATCTCTCGCTCGCGCTGGTCGCCGAGGATCACGGGCCGCAGGTGGCCCTCGCCGTCGCCAAGCGACTCGTGGTGTTCGCGCAGCGGCAAGGCGGACAGTCCCAATTCAGCCCGTACTTGACGGCCCCCGCCGACGACGCGTCGCCCGTGGCGACAGTCCAGGCGCACGTGATGCAGCACATCGGCGAGCGTTTCACGGTGCAGCAGCTCGCGAAGGTGGCGGGCATGAGCGCGCGCAACTTCGCGCGCGTGTTCGTGCAGGAGACGAACATCACGCCGCATGAATTCATCGAACGCGCGCGCGTGGACGCCGCGCGCAAGCTGCTGGAAAGCGGCGGCGCGGCGCTCAAGGCGATTGCCTACGACTGCGGCTTCGGCAATCCCGACCGCATGCGCATCGTGTTCACGAAGCGCATCGGCGTGACGCCGATGCAGTACCGCGAGCGGTTCCGCTCGCCGTAAGCGGCGTCACAGCCGCATCATGGCCACATCACGGCCAGGTCGCATCCGCGAGGCAGTCGTCGACAGCGAGCTTCACGTGGCTCGGATCTCGCGTGTCGTTGGGAACGAAGACTTGATTGACCGCCGATTGGGGATACGCAACGTTGCTCTTGCACACCATGCTCTGCCCCGGGCCGATGACGATTTCGGCGCCGACTTTCAAGCGGCACTGTTTCACGCGATTCAATGCGCTGAATTCCGGGCAAATCGCATTTTCCGTGCGATAAGCATTCACCGGCCCGGCAGGCGGATTGAATGACCACCAGCGCCCGTATTGAGAATTCTGATTGGCGTCGTCCCACACGCGATAAACCGTCAATGGCTGTTGCACCTTGAAGACTTTCGCGTCGCATAACCCGCCTTGCCCGGCCGGATAAACCGCTTGTTTGAGCAAGCTGTCGTCCGTCACTTCGACGAGCCCGTAGGGCACATTGATCGAGCCGGTACACGCGGCCGTCTCGGTGAGCGGCCCGCCTCTGCCGCCGCTCGGAAACTGCGCACACCCCGCCAGCATTCCCGCCACGCAAATCACGCAAATCAACAGCGACCATTTATTTTTCATGTCTCCCCCAGATAAATTCAAATGGCGTGTTTTCGGTTTTCATTCCGTAAGAAATGAAAACCCGGTAATGCGGTTTGCATTGCGCCTGTTGCTTATCCGTGTGTCGCTATTTGTCTGAAAAATAGCTTAGTACACGCACCGAGTAATACCGGGATATTTTTTCCTGCGTGCCGATACGGCCGGCCATCGTTCGAAAAGCGTCTTCGCGCACAGACAGCCGCCCCGCCCTTCGCTGAACTGGGTGGCCCCAGCGCGCCATCGCGGCGCGTGTTGTCTACAGAAAAACGCGACTACCCGCGCCGCGCGTTTCGGTGCTACAACGCTTGAATCCGTGTGAAAAACAACAATCGAGACCAAGCGCTGCCTTGGGGGCTACCTGTACGACGGCTTTGAATGAGACCCGAGTAAGGAGACACGAACATGGAGACATCGCCCCGGCTCAACCTGATCCAGCGCCAGACGCTTGCGATCGTGCTCGCGGGCGGCCGCGGCACCCGCCTCGGCCCGTTGACCAACAAGCGCGTCAAACCGGCCGTCCACTTCGGCGGCAAATACCGGATCATCGATTTCGCGCTGTCCAATTGCCTGAATTCGGGCATCCGCCGCATCGCCGTCGTGACGCAATACAAGGCCCATTCGCTGTTGCGCCACCTGCAGCGCGGCTGGGGCTTCCTGCGCGGCGAGTTCAACGAGTTCATCGACCTGTGGCCCGCGCAGCAGCGCGTCGAGGGCGCGCACTGGTATCGCGGCACGGCCGACGCCGTGTTCCAGAACCTCGACATCATCCGCTCGATGAGACCGAAGTACATCGTGGTGCTGGCGGGCGACCACATCTACAAGATGGACTACATGCGCATGCTGCTCGATCACGCCGAGAGCCAAGCCGATTGCACTGTCGGCTGCATCGAGGTGCCGCGCATGGACGCGACCGCGTTCGGCGTGATGGCCGTCGACGCGTCGCGCCGCGTGACCGGCTTCGTCGAAAAACCGAAGGACCCGCCCGCGATGCCGGGCCGCCCCGACATGGCGCTCGCGAGCATGGGCATCTATGTGTTCAACGCCGACTACCTGTATTCCCTGCTCGAAGACAACATCGCGAGCCACGGCACCGACCACGACTTCGGCAAGGACATCATTCCGCGCGTCGTCACCGTCGGCACCACGATCGCGCATCCGTTCTCCATGTCGTGCGTGTCCTCGGATGCGAGCGTCGAGCCGTATTGGCGCGACGTAGGCACGATCGACGCGTACTGGGCGGCCAATCTGGATCTTGCTTCGACGATTCCGGCGCTCGATCTGTACGACAACACCTGGCCGATCTGGACGCACCAGGAGCAGTTGCCGCCTGCGAAGTTCGTGCGCGACCTCAAGGGCGAGCAAGGCGTCGCCACCAATCTGCTCGTCTGCGGCGGCTGCGTGATCGCGGGCTCGCAGGTGTCGCGCACGGTGCTGTCGTCGAGTGTGCGCGTGCAGTCGTTCTGTCATCTCGATGAGGCAGTCTTGTTGCCGCAGGTGCAGGTGGGCCAGGGATGCCGCTTGAAGCGCGTGGTCGTCGACCGCGGCTGCGCGATTCCCGAAGGCACGGTGATCGGCGAGGACCCGGCGCTCGACAACGAGCGCTTCTACCGGACCGAAGCCGGCATCGTGCTCGTCACGAGCGACGCGCTCGCGCGGATCGCGCGTTGAGCCGCTGCGGCACGGCCCCCTCATCGCCACCTTCTCAGGACACGCCTTAGCGGAGCCAAGCCCATGACGATTCGCGCGCTGCACGTCGCAAGCGAGCTGTATCCGTTGCTGAAGACCGGAGGGCTCGCCGATGTCGTCGGCGCGCTGCCGCCCGCCTTGATGGAGCACGGCGCCGACGTGCGCGTACTGCTGCCGGGCTTTCCGTCGATCGTCGCGGGCTTGGCGGACCTGGCGCCGGTCGCCGCGCTCGAACCGCGCTTCGGCGCGCGAGACGTGCGCCTCGAATACGGCACGCTGCCCGCCAACGACGTCGGCATCTACGTGATCCGCGCCGATTCGTTCTACGATCGCGGCGGCAGCCCCTACCTCGACACCGCGCAGGTGCCGTACGGCGACAACGCTCAGCGTTTCGCGCTGCTCGGCTGGGTGGCGGCGCTCATGGCCCAGCATCTCGATCCGGACTGGAAGCCCGACGTCGTGCACGCGCACGACTGGCACGCGGGGCTCGCGCCGGCCTATCTGAAAGCGGCCGAGCGCCGGCACGGCAAGCCGCTGGCGCACTCGGTCATCACTGTGCACAACCTCGCGTACCAGGGGATTTTTCCGGCGGCGCTGTTCGGCCAGCTCGGGCTGCCGGAAGATTTCTTCGACATGCACGGCGTCGAGTTCTACGGTCAGCTCTCGTTCCTCAAAGCGGGCCTGCACTTCGCCGACCGCATCACGACCGTGAGCCCGACCTACGCGCGCGAGATCCGCACCGTCGCGCAAGGCGCCGGGCTCGACGGGCTGCTGCGCGGCCGCGCCCATGAGCTGACGGGCATCCTCAACGGCGTCGATTACGCGGTGTGGAGTCCGGCCGAGGACGACACCATCGCCGCGACGTACACGGCGGCCAAGCTCTCCAAGAAGGGCGTCTGCAAGACGGCGTTGCAGGCGCGTCTCTCGCTCGCTCAGAAAAGCGACGCGCTGCTCTTCGGCCTCGTTTCGCGGCTGACCGAGCAAAAGGGCCTCGACCTGCTGCTCGAAGTGCTGCCCGAGATCGTCAAGCGCGGCGGTCAGCTCGCCGTGCTCGGCAGCGGCGAACCGGCGCTCGAAGCGGGCCTGCTGCGGGTCGCGCAAGCGCATCCTGATGCGGTCGCCGTCCAGCTCGGCTTCGACGAAACGCTCGCGCACGCGATCATCGCGGGCAGCGACGTCGTCGCGGTGCCGTCGCGCTTCGAGCCGTGCGGGCTCACGCAGATGTACGCGCTGGCTTACGGGTCGCTCCCGCTCGTGCATGGGGTCGGCGGCTTGGCGGACACGGTCGCCGACGCGTCGCTCGAAAACCTCGCTGACGATCTCGCCACCGGCTTCGTGTTCCACCATTTCGAACCGGTCTCGATCACGGCGGCGATTCGGCGCGCGTTCGCGCTCTATGAACGGCGCAAGGATTGGAAGGCGGTGCAGCGCCGCGCGATGGCGCAGGACTTCGGCTGGGGCGCGTCTGCGCAGCACTATCTCGCGCTCTATCGCGAACTCGTTTGACGCGCGCACAGACGGCGGCCGAGCTCCAGCCTGACGCGCCGGAAAGTCGCCTTCCGCTTGCCGATCCGCTGCCGCGGCGCAACAATTTGGACGCCAAGCCCCTTTGCGCCGGCCGAAAGTCTAGGTATTGTTCTTTCGTATGCGGCGGTGCGGCGCGTCCCTGGCGGCCGCGGCCGCTAGACGAAACGGTCTGCTCCGGGCGCCCCCGGTTGATGCATCGCAGCGGTTTGCCTGGCGCAAGCCCGCATCGCCAAACCGCCCGCGGCACAGTCCAAGCACAAGGGTGCCCCGCCCTTCGGGCCTATATCGCGCATGGCGCAGCGAAGTCAATTATGAAAAACGTCCTCAGCATCCAGTCGCACGTCGTGTTCGGCCATGCAGGCAACGGCGCATCCGTGTTCCCGATGCAGCGGCTAGGCGTCAACGTCTGGCCGCTCAACACGGTCCAGTTCTCGAATCACACGCAGTACGGCCACTGGGCCGGCAGCGCGATCGACGCGTCGCAGATGCAAGAGCTCGTCGAAGGCATCGGCGCGATCGGCGTGCTCAGGCGCTGCGACGCCGTGCTCTCCGGCTTCCTCAGCTCGCCCGAGCAAGCCGAGGCGGTGGTCGAAATCGTGCGCGCGGTGAAGGCAACCAATCCGCATGCGTGGTACTTCTGCGACCCTGTGATGGGACAGACGGGCGGCTACAACGTCGAGCCCGGCATTCAGCAGTATCTGGTCAACACGATGCCGGAAGTGGCCGACGGTCTCGCGCCGAACCACAACGAGCTGCAAAAGCTCGCGGGACGCAAGATCGAAACGGTCGAAGAAGCGGTGCAGGCGTGCCGCGAAATCATCCGGCGCGGGCCGCAGGTGATTCTCGTGAAGCACTTGCTCGATCGCAACAGTCTCGCTGACCGCTTCAACATGCTCGTCGTCACCGAGAACGAAGCGTGGATGGGCCAGCGGCCGCTCTATCCGTTCGCGCGGCAGCCAGTGGGCGTGGGCGACCTGACGAGCGCGGTGTTCGTTGCGCGCCGCTTGCTTGGCGACTCGGTGCGCGCGGCGTTCGAGCATACGCTTGCGGCCGTGCACGCGGTCGTTAAGGCGACCTTCGATGCGGGGCGCTACGAGCTCGAGATCGTCGCCGCGCAAAATGAAATTGCTCAGCCGAGCGAATGGTTTGGGGCGTGGGTGACGGACGCGGCGTGATCCAGTGATTCAATGCCCGGCACACCGCCACGCCGCCCTCAATCCAGCCTGAACTGCCCCACTGCGCCCGCAAGCTGCACCGCCTGCGTCTGCAGCGCCGATGCGGCAGCCGCCGATTCCTCCACCAGCGCCGCGTTCTGCTGCACCATCTCGTCGAGCTGCGTCACTGCGCGATTGACTTCCTGAATCCCGCGCGTCTGCTCGTCGGCGGCGTTCGTGATCTCGGCCATGATGGTCGTCACACTCGACACGTTGCTCACGATTTCCGTCATCGTGTCGCCCGCGCGCCGCACCTGGCTCGAGCCCGACGAGACGCTGTCGATCGTCGATTCGATCAGCGACTTGATCTCCTTGGCGGCTTGCGCGCTGCGTTGCGCGAGACTGCGCACCTCGCCCGCGACCACCGCGAAGCCGCGCCCCTGCTCGCCCGCGCGCGCCGCTTCGACGGCCGCGTTGAGCGCGAGAATGTTGGTCTGGAACGCGATGCCGTCGATCACGCCGATGATGTCGCCGATCTTGCCCGACGCCGTCTCGATCGTGCCCATCGTGCTCACCACTTCCGACACGACTTCGCCGCCGCGCGACGCCACCGCCGAGGCCGAGCCCGCCATCTCGTTGGCCTGGCGCGCAGCGCTCGCCGATTGCGTGACCGTCGACGTGATCTCTTCCATCGACGCCGCCGTCTGCTGCAGGCTCGCCGCCGCCGCTTCGGTGCGGCCCGAGAGGTCGAGGTTGCCCGCCGCGATTTCGTCGGCGGCGGTGCGCACCGATTCGCTCGTATCGCGGATCTGACGCATCACGTGGTGCAGTTTGTCGACGAACGTGTTGAACGAGCGCGCGATCTGCGCGACTTCGTCGCGGCCGTCCGACGGTAGACGCTGAGTCAGGTCGCCGGTGCCCGAGCCGATCGCATCCATCGCGTCGCGCACGAGCGAGAGGCGCTTGAACGCGGTCGCGGTGATCGCGCTGACAACGGCGGCCGCGAGCGCGACGATGACGATCAACGCGATCGCCGAGGTCGTCAGAAACGAGCGCATGCCGGCCGTGGCCTCGGACTCGTCGAGCGCCACGACCGTGATCCAGTCGGTGCCCGGCACCGCTTGGCCGCGCAGCAGCTTCGCGCGACCGTCGACGTGCACTTCGAGCGGATGATCCGCCGTCGTGAGCGATGCGAGGTTCGCTACGCTCAAGTCCGGCATCAGCTCGCTGACGGGCTTCAACGTGAGCTTCGAATCGGGATGCCCGACAATCGTCCCGCTCGCATCGAGCAGCATGCCGAAGCTCGACGGCGTCGGATGAATCGACTTGACGTTGGCGATCACGCTGTCCATGTTCACGTCGCCCGACACCACCGCCTTCAGCGCGCCGTCGCGCACGATCGGCACGGCGAACGTGACGACGAGCTTGCCCGAGCCCGCATCGACATACGGCGGCGTCACCACCGGCTTGCCGGCTGCGGCGGCCTGCTTGTACCACGGGCGTCCGGTCGGATCGTAATCGGCGGGCACGCCGGTCGGATCGGAGAACTTGGCGGCCTTGTCGGCGGTGCCGACATAGACGTTCGTAAAGCCGCCGGCCGCGGCGACTTGCTTGAACGTCGGAACCGGGTCCGCGGTGAGCGCGACATCTTCGAGCGAGACGATCGCCGCCGTCTTCGACGCGACCCAATCGCCGATGCCCGCATCGTGCCCGTTGGCGAGCGCGATCAGATTGTTGTTGATCGAATCGTTGTCGTAGGAGCTGACGACGAAGTAGTTGAGCGCGGCGTTCGCGACGAGCGAGCAGACGACAATGGCAAGACAGGCTGCCAGCACGCGCGAGCGGATCGAATCAAACATGAGGGAGGGTTCCTTCGGACGAATAGGCTTTCGAGGACTCGTGATCCTCTGGCGCGATAACGGCCGGAAATCCCAACTCTTGAGAAAAGTCTCCAGCGCGAACGTTCGTGCAGCCGCATGCCGCCAAGGCCAGCGGGCCGATTAAGCGTTTCCTTACCTCGTATTACGCGCCGATGCGAATCGCTGTGAATCGTTGCCCTCGGTTCCCGCTTCGTCTTTCGTTTGCCGCGTTCCGACCGCCTATAATCCGTTGCGCACCGAACGGCGCTATCGAATCACCAGCCAACGAGGATCAGATGGGCGGCAACATCCGCAGCGAGCGGGAAGAATATTTCGAGCAGTTATGCATCACTATCGATGCGGACGAAGCACACGAACAGGAAGGCATCGAATACTTCGAGGCGCAGCTCGGCGAGCCCGATTTCGACGCCGCGCATTGGCTCGACATCGCACTGTATTACTCGCCTGCGGTTGCGCGCGGCATCGTCGACATGGTCGACGAAGACGACCGCGCACGCAGCAACATCGCCGCGATCATCGCGGAGAATCTCGACATCTCGTACGGCGACGACGAGTGCGAACGCTTTGCGGAAATAATCCGCTTCGCGCTCGCGAACGGCGTGCCGATCGACTTCGACGTGTTGCTCGACGGCTGCGAGCGCGCACTCGACGATCTCGATCATTGGGCCGACGACGAAACCAAAGCGCCGCTCGTCGCACTGCGCGACACGCTTGCCCAATTGCAGCACGAACACTGACACATGCTCTTGCCGCGCTGTGCCGGGACCACTCGGTACAGCGCGCGCCACTCGCGCACGCGGACTTCCCCGCGCGCCCGCCCGACCAGCCTTTCCTCAGTATTACCCCTACTGCCGCGCGTTTTTCGCCTATGCCGAAATGCGCATGCCGGACGCTGCGAACAGTCAAGACGGGCCCATATTGGCTTTCTATATTCGCGCCATGTGACCGCTTCGAATGACGTTGTGGCTTGCCATTGAACAAGCCGTTCAGCAGAGGTGGCACACGTGAGATTTTTCCTCCAGTTCGACAACCGAGAGAAAAACATGAGCCTTCGCAAGACGTTTCAGCCATACGCTATTGCCGCTGCCGCTTTCAGCACCCTGCTTGCCGCAGCACCCCTCGCCGCTTACGCGCAGGACGCCGTCATCAAGATCGGCTATGCCGCGCCGCTCACCGGCGCCAACGCCGGCTACGGCAAAGACTTGCAAAACGGCGTGCAGCTCGCGCTCGAAGACGCCAAGGCGCAGAAGATCCTGATCGACGGCAAAGCGCCGAGCTTCCAGCTCGTCGCCGAAGACGACCAGGCCGACCCGCGCGCGGGCGTCCAGGCCGCGCAGAAGCTCGTCGACCAGAACGTCGCCGTGGTGGTCGGCCACTTCAACTCGGGCACGACGCTGCCCGCCTCGCCGATCTACGACAAGGCTGGCATCCCGATGATCGACCCCGCCGCCACGAACCCGACGATCAGCGGCCGCGGCCTCGCCAACGTGTTCATGGTGATCTCGAACGATGCGCAGAACGCGGGCAACGCGGGCGCCTACGCCGTCGACATCACGAAGGCCAAGCGCATCGCGATCATCGACGACCGCACCGCGTTCGGCCAGGGCGAAGCCGACGAGTTCGAGAAAGCGGTGAAGGCGCACGGCGGCACGATCGTCGCGCGCGAGTACACCAACAACCAGGCGGTCGACTTCTCCACCCAGCTCACGAAGATCAAGTCGGCCAACGCCGACCTGATCTTCTTCGGCGGCCTCGACACGCAGGCCGCGGGCGTCGTGAAGAAGATGAAAGCGCTCGGCATGACCGCGCAATTCCTGGGCGGCGGCGGCGTAAAGGATGCCGAATTCATCAAGCTCGCGGGCGACGCGGCCAGCGGCGCGATGGCGTGGGAATACGGGCGTCCGCTCGACGAGCTGCCTGCAGGCAAGACCTTCGCCGAGCGCTTCAAGAAGCGCTTCGGCGTCGATGTGCTGTCGTACGCGCCGTTCGGCTACGACGCCGCGTGGGCCGCGATCAAGGCCATGCAGGCCGCGAACTCGACCTCGCCCGACGCCTATCGCCCGTACCTCAAGAAGATCGATTTCGAAGGCATCACGGGACACATCTCGTTCAATGCGGACGGATCGTTGAAGAGCGGTTTGTCGACGCTCTATCAGGTGAAAGACGGCCAATGGGTTACGATCGTGACGAAGAGCGCGACTTGACCTGAGCGGTTCCGCACCGCAACGGCCGAGTGAGCCGCGCGGTGCGGCCGGCGTCCGATCGATGAAGCGGACGCCGTCGTCGTGATCGGCACACGGCGCCTTCGGGCGTCGTGTTTTCTTTTGGCGGAGTCCGTATGACTTCGAAAGTCGTCATCGTAGGCGGCGGCGTGATCGGCAGCTCGATCGCGTATTTTCTGCGCTCGGCCGACGCGACCGTCGACGTGACCGTGATCGAGCGCGATCCCACCTATGCGCGCGCATCGTCGGCACTGTCGGCGGCGTCGATACGGCAGCAGTTTTCCACCGCGCTGTCGGTCCAGATGTCGCTGTTCGGCATCGAGTTTCTGCGCTCGATCGGCGAGCGGCTCGCCATCGGCGAAGACAAACCGTCGATCGAATTGCACGAGGGCGGCTATCTCTTTCTCGCCACCGCCGCCGGCGAGTCGATCCTGCGTGAGAACCATGCGCTGCAGACCTCGCTCGGCGCGCAGATCCGGTACATGCCGCGCGACGCATTGCAAGCGGCGTTTCCGTGGCTCAACACCGACGATCTCGTGGCGGGCACCTATGGCGTCTCCGGCGAAGGCTGGTTCGACGGCTACGGGCTCGTGCAGGGCTTGCGAAAGAAGTCGCAGGCGCTAGGGGCGCGCTATGTAGCCGCGGAAGTGGCGAGCGTGCGTCGCGACGGACAGCGCGTTCAGCAAGTGCTGACCAAGCAGGGGCAGACGTTCGATTGCGACGTGCTCGTCGATGCCGCCGGGCCGTGGGCGCGGCGCATTGCCGAGATGGTCGGCATCGACTTGCCCGTGTACGCGCGGCGCCGCAGCATCTTCAACGTGAGCTCGCCCGCGAAGCTCGACAAGTGCCCGCTCGTGATCGACCCGACGGGCGTTTATTTCCGCCCCGAAGGCAAGACGTTCCTGTGCGGCGCCTCCCCTTCCTCCGGTCCCGACCCCGACGATCTGCCGCTCGACGACGTCGACTACACGATCTTCGACGACAAGATCTGGCCCGCGCTCGCGCACCGCGTGCCGCAATTCGAAGCGCTGCGGATACAGAACGCGTGGTCCGGCTACTACGAGTACAACGTGTTCGACCAGAACGCGATCATCGGCTATCACCCCGATGTCGAGAACTGCGTGTTCGCCAACGGCTTCACCGGGCACGGGTTGCAGCAAGGGCCGGCGACGGGGCGCGGCGTCGCCGAGCTCATCCTGCACGGCCGATTCGTCACGCTCGATCTATCGGCGCTGGGGTTCGAGCGGGTGCTGCAGGGACGGCCGCTCGTCGAGCGCAATGTGATTTGACACGGCCTCGGTAGGACGGCTTGTTCAGGCCGCGGGTGTGAGGACGCCCTCGTCGACGAGGAGCGCCGGGCGGTCCATCAGGATCGGCGGCAGATAGCCGAACTCGGTGCCGCCCGCGGTCGTATCCGCAAAGACCTTTAACTCAGGAATCCATACGATCACGTGATTGATTGCCGTTGCCCCGTAGCCGGGCACCGACGGCAGCGAATAGACGGGCCCCAGCCCGATCAGCGCCGGTTCGCTCCGTATCCCCACCGCGGCGAGCAGCGCGCCGTAAAGCGCGACGTAGTCCTTGCAGTCGCCATAGCGGTTGCGCAGGATGTCGGTCACGCGGTGCGGCATCGCAGCTCGTTTGCCAACGCCACAACCGACATCTGCCCTCGATAACGTGCGACACAAATCCATCCCCCACCGGGGACAGCCCCTGACGAAAATTTCAATGTCCATTGGGACAGTCCATTCTCGCCTCTTTATACTGATATGCGAATTAATTAAAGTTAAGCAGGTTGTGCGAATCTGATGACGCTACCTATCAACATGGATTCCTAACGAATAATCATTGACGAGCCACAACCTCTGTAGTTAGTATGAAATGGCTTCGTTAGCAAAATGTTGGCGGAGCTCCAGCATCTTTGATGCATCGAATCTCCATGCCTACCGCATTGGCAAGGAGAAAGTGGCTGCACACGTGAAGTTTTTTCTTTTGCCCCTCTCTAGACCGGAGAAACTCATGCAAAATGAATTCGAGAAGAAGGAAATCGAGAACGTTGAAGCTAACCAACCGGAGGCCGGCGCTGAGCAATTCGGCCTGGAGGTCGTCGAAGACACGCCTCAGATCTCGCTGGTTCGCCCCGTACGCCACATCCGCCGGTAATCCATTGTTTTCGTGATCTTCACCGGGCGGCTCAGCCGCCCTATTCGTTTCGCATTCCGTATTAATAGAGCGTCAATAATGTTCGATGTGAAACACCCCAACGTTCCAATCTCTGCCGACACCATCAGGCGTGTGCAGCCGCTGATTTCACACATCCGCGCCCACGAAGCCGCCGTCGCGACCGCCGAATACGATCCGGTCAAGTCCCCTCACGTGATGGATCCTCTGTTACTGAAGCACGTGTTCGACCCATCCCTATTCAATGACGCGCTGTTCTTCGATCTCTTTGCCGGCATGGCGACGGAAGCCGAGCGAGCCATCAACGGATGGTTTCGCGTGTACATCGACGGCATGCTGAGCCCCAAGTACGAGAACGAGGTTCTGCTCAATTCGCCGGACTCAGGCGAGAACTTCCCGCACTTTATGTCGCGCGTCACCGGCGGCCGCAAGTTCGGAATAGTCGTCAACGGGGCGGAGCAATGGTCGGATCCGTTGGCGCGCATGGCAGCCCGGGTTTTCGCGCCAGTCGTCGAAGCGCAAGGGCATTGGCGAAGTATGATTGAAGTCACTCTGTTCATCGGCAACTACGGCTATACGCCCTTCGGGATTCACATAGACGATCCGTATACGTCGGTCGTCCACTTTCATGCGGGCCCGACCACCAAAGCGATGACGCTGTTCAGCAGAAGTGCGTTCCATCGGCTAAACGGTCCGCGCAAGAATTGCTTCAATCCGGAACTTCTGACACCTCATGGCCAAACCTTTTCGATTGAATCTGGAGATGTCTTCTTGCTCCCTCCACACTGGTACCACATCGGCAATACCGATGGTTTTTCCATCGGCATAGCGTTCGCCATATCGAAATACACCGACGAGAAGGTGAGCCAGCAGATGCTGCAACACGCCATTACCGAGCAGCGTCTGCGAGGAAACGTTAGTCAGATCATCGCGCGCGCCGAGGCCGCTGGTGACACGATGGCCGAATGGCTTCGACGCATCCGGATCGAGCACGGGGCACCGACCGCAAGTCGGCGCTGGCTGCGCTATTCCTACACCTGTCATGAGAAGGACACGGTCACACCCGATGCCGGCTGGATTCGCGATCCCGATTTCCCACTTAACACGGTGGAGGTCGGTGACGACCTCTTGGTGTTTGCGCGTGGCAACCACATTCGTCTTAGGCGCGGCGCGGTAGGTACAACCTTGCTCGAGGCCATCCCGCACACGCCGTTCAGCGCACGTGATTTGTATTCATCGTTGAAGGGAAACGTCTCTTTGGAAGCGCTGTTGGGCATATTAGTCCAGCTTCGCCGACTCGGCGGCGTGCTGCCAATCTCTGCAACCGCCCAGCAATGATGGAGCCCCCGTTGCCGGTGAAAATAGGAGGAGCATCATATGGAAATAATTCCAGGTTGGGCAAGCCGACTGGTGGCCGAATCGAAAGGCCTGACACGGCCAGTACGACTGGTTGCCGCGATGCCAGGCCATGTGCGCATGCTAAACGCGGTGAGTCGTATGTTTACGCGCTTCTCACCGCAAGAACTACCTCGCGTTCGAGCTTGGGTGCAAGGCGGACAGCGTTACACAATAACTGACGCGCTTGTCGCATTAGCGAACCGGACCGATCTAACGCTTGACCAGCGTCTCGCAACTGCCAACGAAAGCGCGGAATATTGCACGACACTCAATGGACTGAGCGGCTGGTGCCCGCAATTCACCGAGCTTATGCGGCAAGAGGTGCTCATACCCCTGTTCGATGCGCTCGGCGCGCCCCCTGCATGCGGGGCAGATTTCTATGCGTTTTTTGGAAACTACGGCTATACGCCATTCGGCGTGCATGACGACGTCGATCAGTCCCTGCTCTGGCATTTAGGTCCAGCAAGCAAGACTGCTTATATCTGGCCGCGCCAGCGTTACTTTGAGCTCACAGGCGGCACGCTGTCCACTACTGACTACTCGCTCCTACTTCCGCACGCGCTGCGCTATGAGTTGCAGCCAGGCGACTTGCTCTTCATCCCAATGGGAGACTTTCACGTACTTCAGACCCGAGAGTTTTCAACAACGCTCGGGCTAACGCTGTTTCCCGATGACCCAATGCTGGAGTGCGCGGAAGGTCTGCGGCTGTTCGCGCCCAATGCCAAGTCATTCGCGGCGGTCGCTAATCAGTCAGTCACCTTACAGGAGTTGGCCGAACTGAGGCGAATGGCGGTGCGTAGCAACAACTACCTCATCACCCCACCGGAACTGAGTACTGTAGCGAGAGCGTCTTACGATGAAGCCGTGCTGCGCAACAGCGCATTGCGCGCCCACTCGGGCTGGCCCTTGCTGCATACACGTCTTGCGAACCGGGCGGCCCTGCTCGTAAGGCGACGCCTGATCTGGGGTCGCCCTAACGCCCTGTTTGCCGCCCTCTGCGAGATGCTGAACGGTGCCGAACGCCTTCCTTTCGAAAGTTTAAGGCAGCGCGTGGCTGGCACGATTCAATGCGCTGCGGTTGTTGAACTTGTCCAATCCGTTTCTCGTCTTGGTGGATTGACCATTGAGCCGCTCTGAAGTCTTCTATGCGAAATCTTCTCCAAACCGCTTGGACGCACACTCTGGCACGGCTAGCGTCCCTTTCCCTAGCCCGACCGCGGCCGATACAGCTTGAAGTCTCGTGCGCTCACACATGGCGCTACATCGGCACCGCGATCGGCGCCTGCGCGCCGACAAGCACGCTTGTGATGGTTGCGGCCACTATGCTTGGCGCCATGTGTCACCTCGGTCAGTCGTATGTGCTTGGCGGCCTGACCGAACAAGCACTCCTCGGCCACGCACAGCAAGTCACGCTGATGTTAGTCACGCTAATAGCATTTTGGATGGTCGCGCCGCTTCTGCAGGCGCTAAACAGCCTGGCTTTGCTTTACTCGAGTCAGAACTTGCGCATCGGCGTCACCGACCATTTGACGACGCGCCTGATGCATGCCCGGCCCGCAGCCTTGGCCGAAAGCGCAGTCGGGAACCTGGTCGAGCGCGTTGAGTTGGCTTCGAATAGCCTGCAAAGCGTCGTTGGGTCGGTGACGGAAATGATTGTCAAGCTTGCTTCGGTCACGCTGCTGGCGACCCTGGTACTACTCGGTGTGTCCACGCCGTTGGCGTTGACTGCAGGGATCTGGATGCTGACGGCGCTCTTGTTCTCCAGCTACATGGCGTACACCGGCATGAACATCGTCGAGGACGCAAGCGATGCACATGCCAAGGTAATCGCCGAGCTGGCGGAGATCGTGACGAACGTGCCCCTCATCAGGAGTTTTCTCGCCCAGCTTTCCGAGCGAGAGCGCTTTGGCGGAGAGCTGCGAAAAGACCTCTATGCCTGTCGCCGGGTGCGCAGCTATTGGGTTTTCGTGCTGCTGATCGAGACCGCATACAAATGGTTGTTCGGTGTTTTGGTTGCCGGCTACACAGCGCATCAGTATTCCCAGGGGCAGTTGAGCCTGCCACAGTTGATCACGGTGTGCTCCTTGATCATCTCGCTTTCATGGCACTTCGAGTCGGTGGCATTCCACTTCGTGGACTTATTCGACGCTCTCGGTGTGTTGCGCTCGAGCCTACGGGAGCTTTCGGCCATCCCCGTCGATATCGCGCCGAACGCGTTCGCGCCACGCCTGTCGATGCCGGGCCGTGTCATGATGTCCCAAGTCTGCACCAGCTACGGAACAACACCGGTGCTGCGCAACGTCAGCCTTTGCATCGAGCCGGGCATGAAAGTAGGGATCGTCGGCCCGTCAGGCTCCGGAAAGTCCACGCTGCTAGCCGTCCTGCGTGGTGACGTAACACCCGATTCGGGTGACGTCGAACTGCACGGCGTGCCGATATCCTCGCTCTCGTCGACCGATCTGCACAGCGCGGCCAGCGAAGCACAACAGTCGGCGTTGATGTTCAATCGAAGCGTGCTCGAAAACGTGGCCTACGGCCCCCAAAGCGCCAGTTCCGACGCCATAACGCGGGCGCTGACGCTAGCGCAAGCCCGAGCATTAGTGGACGGATTAGCGAACGGGTCCGACACCTTGGTTGGTGAGCGCGGAGCCGCCTTGTCCACGGGCGAGCGGCAGCGGCTGAGCATTGCTCGAGCACTGCTTAAGAACACTCCGCTTCTGATCTTCGACGAGGCAACGTCGTCGGTGGACGCCATCTCCGAGGCACGCATTCTTGAACATTTGGTCAACGAGATGCCAAGACGGACTGTCATCGTCGTTTCCCATCGTGTAGCGACGCTCAATCGCTTTGACTTGGTCTTGATCATGGATCACGGGCAAATCGTCGATACCGGAACCCCATGCGAGTTGATGAAACGCAGCAGTCTGTATCGACATCTTCTTCAGAGTGATCCCGAAGAGCCCGCTCAGGCGGCGTCGGTCGACCGGTCCCTCTCTCATGGAGCCGAAGCTTGAATTCTTTGTCGCTAACGGAGCCCGTGCTGCTTGGAGGCGCCTCACTGAGTTGGTCCGCCCAGCGGCGCTGGAGCTGGGACTTCTTCGCTGCCATGCGGAACGAACATTTGGAGTTGAGCGACGCCGCCGGCAACCCATCGCTTGAGGTGAGGGTAAGCCACTATGTGCAGGCCTTGCAAAAAGGGGGCAACTGGCGGATGTCCCGCTTATACGCCGCAGGATGGCGCTTTTTTGAGCAGCGTCCTGACATGCTACGCGACTTCCCAGAGCCGATTACCATTTCTCAGGATCGACTGCAGGGCATTCCTGAGCGGATTTTCAAGCCGCTCCTTTGGGTCTTCATCGGTGCTGAGGGCTCAGGCACCGCCCTGCACCATGATGTGCTGAACACCCACGCCTGGCTGACAGTAATCGAGGGTAAAAAGCGTCTCGCGCTGCATCCACCTACACCCTGCGATGACGATTACGATGCGCAACGGAAAAGCGCGCGGCATGTGCTCGCAACCCGCCGCAATCGCGGCGCGTGGCGTTACCTCGAGGTCGCTAAAGGCGACCTGCTTTTTATTCCTGCCACTTGGTGGCACGAAGTCGTCAACGAAGGACCTACGATTGGATTGACACGCAATTTCGCGTCGCCTGACATCGTCGGCTCCGTAGCCGCACGTGCCCGCGAGCAGGGACACCTTGCACTGCTGCCGTGGCTCGAAAGGGAGATGGCATGAGCGTAGAGACGGGAAGTCGATATCGCGTGCATCCGGCACTGCGCTCCATGCCGATCGACGCCAGCCGGGTCGAGATTAGCGCTCCGTTCGGGACCAAGCGCCTGCGATTCGCGCGGGAAATTGGCGCGCGGCTGGAACGCTTGAGCATAGAACCCAGCTTCGCGCGGGAGACCCTCGTGAAAGCCGTAGGGACCGTGATCTTTGAAGCGCTTGTGAAATACCATTTCGTTCTGCCGGAAGATGCCAGTCCCGCACTCATAGGTGGACTTTGCGTGCCAACGGCGCAACCTGCAGGCCAACCCTTAAGCGTGTTCGACATAGAAACGCTGTGTGCCGGCGACGCCGTATTGCTGCACGCCCCAATCCAAACCACTGCCAATAGTAGCGTCTCAGTCGCGGCAGGCGGACAACGGGTACGGTCACAGTTGGCGCAGAGCTTGAGGCATCCACTGGGCGGAGACGGCCAGGGCGTGGTGATCGATCTAGACTTCGGGGCCATACTGCATACGAAGAACCTGCGTCTTTTCGATCTAGGTGACGTGTCATTTCGTCCGAGCATGGACAGCGCGCAAGACGTAGGCGAGCGTCTGCGCTATGTTTGCCGCCGTATCGTCGAGTCCGGTGGAAGACCGATCGTGCTAGGCGGTGACCACGCCCAAGCCTTCTACAGCATCGACGCATTGGCGGACCGCTACCCGCACTTGGGTGTGCTGCAATTTGATGCTCATCCCGACCTATACGCTATGGGCGCACCGTGCGATGCAGAGTTGAATCATGCCAATGTCATGCACTGGATACGCCGGATGAAGCACGTCGCATCGATCTGGCAGGTCGGCGTCCGCGACTTCTTCCATCAGCCGACGCTCAATCTTCGCTGTGAAGCGGACACCAAGATTCAATCGCTCTCTGCTTTTGAGGCGGAAACACAAGGTTATGGACGACTGCTTGCGCAGATGGACCGCTCTCTGCCTTGGTTTATAAGTTTTGACGTTGACGCGCTTAGCCACGCAGACTTCCCTCAAACCACCACGCCCGTGTTGGGCGGTCTCAGCTTCTACCGGTTGCTGGCCTGCTTTGAGCAGTTACTAAGCACTTTCGATATCGTCGGCATGGAATTCGTGGAAATAGGCGACGCCGATCATGGGGCACACGACGCCGCTGCTGTTGCCGCGCGACTCGTCAGCCGCTATCTCTTTCATCTCGGAGGCGCCGGGCCTCATGGCAGCTTTGTCTACACACCCGCTCCGTGATCTGAATGTGCGGAAGAACGACCTGTATAGAGGTTAGCCGCCGTAAACCGGACCTCACTTCGAATCGCCCCGAACAACCACCTGCGCCAACGCATCCCGCTCGATCTTCACCAGCGTCCCGCGCATCGCTTCATACTCCTGCGGCGAGCACACCTGCTTTCCGAATCGTGCGCGCAACCGGCGCGTGATCTGCACGGCTCTTGTCGACGGATCGAACACGTAGTGCGAGTCGTAATCGTAGAACGCGTCGTGCACCGCGAGGTCGTTGGGCAAGCCCACCATCTGCACGTTCGCGGGCAACACCATGTGCCCCGTCTCGTCGAACTCGCCGCCGATGCAGACATACGGTTGCGTGCGCACCGGTTCGGCGAGCCAGCTCTGGACCTGTGTCGCGATGCCCCCCGACAAGCTCGATAACGCGGGCACCGCCGTCATGCCCGTCGGCCACACGACGTGTTCGAGCGTGCCCGTCATCGAGACCGAGAACGGGCCACCCGTCGCCGCGACATCGTCCGTATCGAGACGCGCGGTGCCTTGCAGGCCGGTCTGCTTCAAACGGTCGAAGGCGATCTGCTGCACGCGCTGCCCGGTCGCGCGGCGGAACATGTTGCGCTCGAGTTCGGCGGTCCAGCCCGAGTCTTCGACGCGGTACGCGTAGCGCGCGTCGCCGCTGTCGTCGATGCCGATCTGCAGGCGCGCGGTGCGCTCGCGCGGCTCCGTGGCCGGCGTGCGCGCAAGGACGCCCTCGTCGACGAAGAGCGCCGGACGGTCCATCAGGATCGGCGGCAGATAGCCGAACTCGGTGCCGCCCGCGGTCGTATCCGCAAAGACCTTTAACTCAGGAATCCATACGATCACGTGATTGATTGCCGTTGCCCCGTAGCCGGGCACCGACGGCAGCGAATAGACGGGCCCCAGCCCGATCAGCGCCGGCTCGCTCCGTATCCCCACCGCGGCGAGCAGCGCGCCGTAAAGCGCGACGTGGTCCTTGCAGTCGCCATAGCGGTTGCGCAGGATGTCGGTCACGCGGTGCGGCATCGCGGCCGTTTCGCCCAGAAAGAGCGCGACGTAGCGCACATTCGCGCGCATCCAGTCGTAGAGCACGCGCGCCTTCGTGCGCGCGTCCGGGGCCTTCGCCGTGAGCGCCTGCGCAAAGCGCACGACGGCCGGATCGCTCGCGCTCGGGTCCACCGACGCTTGGCCGTAGCGCGCGGCAAACGCGGCAAAATCGGGCACCGTCGAGACCATCAGCCGGTCGCCGTAGTCCGTGTACCCCACCGCGCCGTTTTCGATCGACGCATAGGGCCCGTGGCTGTACTCGAACGCGTAGCGCGTGCGCCCGTTCGCCGTCACCGGCCCGAGCGCGGCGTAGCCGCGCGCATCGGCATAGAGCGGCATGTCGGCGGGCAGGTCGAAGATGAGCGCCTGGTGCTCCACGGGATCGCGCGTCGGCTCGTCGAAATACTCGAACATGCCCGCCTGCACCGGCTTCAGGCGCTTCTTCGCGAATACGAGATGCACGCGCCAACCGGGCTCGACGCCGGGAAAGATCACCGTACGCAGCACGCCGTCCTCGAAGATCGGCGCGCCTGCCGAGCGCGGCTCCTGCACGTCGCGTATCGCCTCCGGGCCGACCGGGTGCGCGCGGCCGTCCGGATCGATCGATTCGGCGGTCAGCAAATCGACTTTCTCGGTGTCCTTGTTGAACCAGACGTAACGCTCGGCGATGGCGTCGACGCCGGCTGTCGTGTTGGCGCGCAGCGTCGAGTCGTCATGCTCTTCGAGGGTGCCGTCGTGCTGCACGACGAACACATGCACATCGGATTCGATCGTGAACGGCGCGGGGTTGCCTGGAGCCGAGGCGGACTGAGCCAGCGCCGCCGGGCAACACGAGAGCGCAGCCGCACATGCCGCGCAGATCAGTAGACGGACGGCGAGCGCACGAGACAGCACGGGGATGCACATCGCGGTGCCGAGCCTAGCCCCGCATCCGCACGCGATACGCGCGCGGACTCGCGCCAAACTCCGCGCGAAATGCGTGATTGAAATTCGATACATCGTTGAAGCCGCAATCGAGCGCGATATCGACGATCTTTGTGTGCTCCTGCGCCAGCCGTTGCGCCGCCGCGCGCAAGCGCGCACGCAGCAGGTATTGATGCGGCGTGACACCCGTCACGCGCTCGAACGTCCGTAGGAAGTGGTACGGGCTCAAACCCGCGTGTTGCGCCAGCCGTTCCACATTCAAAGCGTCATCGGGCGCGCTGTCGATCAGACGCAGTATCGGCGCGATACGCGCGAGCGCCGTCTCGGGCACGCCGCGCGCATCGGTTGCCGGCATGCCGGCCGAGAGCCGCAAGGCTTGTCCGGCCACGGCCAGCGCCAGCTCGTCCCAGGCAACGGAGCTCGCCGACATGACGCCCGCGCACGCGGCCGCGATCAGCGGCGCGAGTGGGCGCAGCGGCGGAATGCGCACGGCGGCGAAGCTGGCCTCCCGGCTGCGAATACCCGCGTCCGCCGCAATCTGTTCGAAGTAGCCCGGCGTGTAGCGAAAGGCCACGCAGCGGTCGCCCGCATGGTGCCGGTGACCGCATTCGAAGCATGTCCCCGCATTGCCGAGCATGACCGCGCCGGGCGTCATCAGCCCTGCCCCGGCGGGCGAGCGGTATTCGAACGCGCCCGCCGTCACCATCGCGACGCAAACCTGCCCGTGGCGCTCCTCGAACGGCTTGTCGTGCGGGCCGCTCGTGCACAGCACGTCGTCGACGGACCAGCCCGCGCCGCTCGCCAGCACGCGCGGCGTCACGGCGCCCTTGACGCCCTCCGCTTCGCGGCGCGCGAGCGCCCGTTCCAGATCGGCCGCAATTTTCCCCAAGATTTGCCTCCCATCCGTGCCTACGATGGTTTTATCACATCGCCGGCCGCCTTACCGGCTGCCTGTGCTATTCACCCATCATGGAGAACTGGTGATGAATCTCGACGACAACGGCTTGCCGCGCGCCTTCCTTTCGGCACTCGGCACACCCGAGCGCAGCGCCGAAATCGACGCCGCCGACGATCTCTACGGCTGGCTGGTCGGCAGCTGGAAGCTCGACGTCCTGCACTATCGCGGCGAAGTCCCCGCCGCGCGGCTGACGGGCGAAGCGCATTTCGGCTGGGTGCTGGAGGGCCGCGCGATCCAGGACGTCTGGATCATGCCCGCGCGCGGCGCGCGCACCGCTCCGCCCGATCCGGCCTGGAACATGTACGGCACGACGCAGCGCGTCTGGGACCCTGCGCTGCGCGCCTGGCGCATCACTTGGACCAATCCTGTGAACGGCCATCGCGAAGAGCAGATCGGGCGCCGCGAAAGCAACGACATCGTGCAATTGGGCACGCGTGCAGACGGCACCGCGACGCGCTGGCGCTTCACCGAGATCACGCCGGACTCGTTTCACTGGATCGGCGACGCGCTCGCCCCGGGTGCGACGGCGTGGCGTCTCGAAGGGGAATTCCTCGCGACGCGCACGGGCCCGTGACGCATCGAGCGCTCTGTTCCTGTTCGCGCCCATCACGGGCCCTAGCGTTCGAGCGCCTTAAATCCGCCGAAGCTCCGCGCCCTCCCCATGCGAAAGCCGCACGAAGAACATGAGCGACCACAGCGTCATCGCACCGACCACGACGAACGCCGGCGAGAAGTCGCGCGCGGCGAGATGCGCCGTGCTGCCGCCGTGCAGATGCGCGGTCAGCGCGACGAGCGACGCACCGAACGCGACGCCCAAGCTCACCGACAACTGCTGCATCATGCTCGAGAGCGCCGTGGCGCGGCTCATCTTCGGCTTCGGCATGTCGGAATAGCCGAGCGTGTTGAGCGTCACCATCGCGAGCGAATTGAAGAGGCCGCCGAACAGCAGGACGACGAAGATCAGAAAATGCGGGGTCGTCGGCCGAAACAGGCCGTAGCACGCATAGAAGACACTCGTCGTGAACGTCGCGCCGATCAACAGCGTGCGAAAGCCGATGCGGCGAATCGCGGTGGTCATCACGGTGCGCACGCTGAGCGAGCCGATGGCCGTCGCAACCGAGAGCGACCCCGATTGCAGCGGCGACAGCCCGAACCCGAGCTGCAGCATCAACGGCAACAAAAACGGTGACGCGCCGATCGCGATGCGCAGCGGCATGCCGCCGACCACGGCCGTCCGGTACGCCTTGTAGCGCAGGATGCCCAGATCGATGATCGTGCGTTCGCGGGCACGTCCGTAGAGCACGTAAGCGAGCAACGACAGCGCGCCGGCACCGATGAACGCGAGCGTCACCGCATGCGGCACGAGCCCGCGCCCGACCGTGTCGAGCCCGCCGACCATCCCGACCAGCCCCGTCGACAGCAGCACGAAGCCGACGACATCGAAGCGTTCGACGAGCGGCTCGTATTCGCCGTCGATGAAGATCAACGCGAGCGTCACGCCGAGCACGCCGAACGGGATATTCAACAAAAAGATCCAGCGCCACGATGCGATCGTGACGATGAGCCCGCCGAACAGCGGTCCTGCCAGCCGCCCGAACGCGCCCGGCACGGTGAACCAGACCATCGCGGCAACCATGCGCGCACTCGGCACGCTTCTGAGCAGGATCAAGCGCCCTACTGGCACCATCATCGCGCCGCCCATCCCCTGCAGCACGCGGAACAGCACGAGTTGCGGCAGCGACTGCGCGAGTCCGCAGAGCGCCGAGCCGAGCGAGAAGCACACGATGGCGCCGCAGAACACGCGGCGCGGCCCGAAGCGGTCGGCCAGCCAGCCGCTCGCGGGCAGGAACACCGCGAGGCTCAGCAGATAAGACGTGATGGCGAGATTGAGATGCAGCGCTTCGACATCGAGCGAGCGGGCGATGGACGGCAGCGCCGTCGCCATGATCGATGTATCGAGATTTTGCAGAAAGAGCGGGCAGGCAACGATGAGCGGAATGAGTCGGGAGCGTTCGGTCATGCGCTCCCTTTTACCTCAAAACGCCCCTTGGCGGTGTGCCGAGCGTCTTGCGCGCTTACGGCGGACTTTCAGGGGTTGCAGGCCGCTCATTGTCGATCACGCGCGTTCATCGATCGCGCGCAGGAGCGCCAGCGCGATACCCTGAGCCGCTTGCCCGACCACCGCGAGGTTCGGGAAGCTCGGCGCGATACGCAAGTGCCGGTCGCGCGGATCGACGCCATGCGGGAACGCCGCGCCCGCCGGCGTCAGCACGATGCCCGCTTCTTTGGCAAGCGCGACGGTGCGCTTCGCGAGCCCGTCCGGCGTATAGAGGCTGATGAAGTAGCCGCCTTGCGGCACGTTCCACGAGACGCCCGGCACCCCTGCGAGCATGCGCTCGAAAGTGGTTGTGACCGCATCGAATTTCGGACGCAGCAGTGCACGATGCCGCGCCATCAGTTGCACGAGCCCCGCGCGGTCGCGCAAGTAGCGCACGTGGCGCAACTGGTTGAGCTTGTCCGGACCGATCGTGCGAATGGACACATGGCGCTGCCACCACTCGACATTGCGCGGCGACGACGCGAAGAACGCGACACCTGCCCCGCCGAACGTCACCTTCGACAACGACGCGAACACGAACGCGCGATCCGGATTGCCGGCCGCCGCGCACGCTTCGAGGATGTTCGCGCTCACGTGCTCGTGATCGGTCAGGTGATGGAAGCGATAGGCGTCGTCCCAGAAGAGGCGGAAGTCCGGGGCCGCCGTGGGCATCGCGGCGAGGCGGCGGACCACGTCGGCCGAGTAGATCGCGCCCGTCGGGTTGCTGTAGAGCGGCACGCACCAGATGCCTTTGATCGCGGGATCGGCGGCCACCTGCGCTTCGACGAAGGCCATGTCCGGACCGTCGTCGTGCATCGGCACTGGAATCATCCGGATACCGAGCGCCTCGCAGATCGCGAAATGCCGGTCGTAGCCGGGGACCGGGCACAGAAATGCGATGTCCTCGCGCTTGCGCCACGCTTCGTGGCCTGGCATGCCGAAGAGCATGCCGAATGCGAGCGCATCGTGCATCAGCTCGAGACTCGAATTGCCCGCCGCGACCACTTGCGCCGCGGGCGAATCGAGCAGTTGCGCGCCGAATTCGCGCGCTTCGGGCAGCCCGAGCACGTGACCATAGTTGCGGCAGTCGATGCCGTCGCGCGATAGGTACCCCACCGTCCCCGCTTCGTCGACGAGCGCGCGCGAAAGGTCCAGTTGTTCGGCTGCGGGCTTGCCGCGCGTCATGTCGATCGAAAGTCCCAGAAGCTTGAAGTCGTCGTAGGTCATCGGCATCGTCTCCCGCCGGTGGCGGCGTGTGTTTGGCATACAAAATGAGGTATACGGCGTGCCAAGTATGCCCAGCGCGATACATTCAGACAAACGCGATATATTGAAGACTTCGTTCAGATTTTCTGATACCTCATTCCATGGTCGAAACCCGATGAAAGCCCTCGATCTCGATGTGCTCGCGATGGTCGTCGCCGTCGCGGATGCCGGCAGCTTCGTGCGCGGCGCCGTGCTCGTGCATCGCTCGCAGTCGGCCGTCAGCATGCAGGTGAAGACGCTGGAAGCCGCGCTCGGCAAAACGCTCTTCATCCGGCGCGCGCGCAGCGTGACGCCGACGCAGGACGGACACGTGCTGATCGCCTACGCGCGCCGCATGCTCGCGCTGCGCGACGAAGCGTGGGCGTCGCTCGTGCATCCCGAAGTGAAGGGGCGTGTCGTGATCGGCGTGCCGGACGACTACGCGTCGTCGCTGTTGCCATCCGTGCTGCGCAAGTTCTCGGCGACGTATCCGAAGGTGGAGATTCAAGTGGTCGGGCTGCCGAGCCACGCGCTCGTGCCGCTCGTCAAGGACAACAAGGTCGACCTCGCGTGCATGACGCGCGTGAAAGGCGCGAGCGGCGAATTCATCCGGCTCGAGCCGATGGTGTGGGCGAGTGCGGCGGCCACATCGACGGGCCATGAGATCTGGAAGGAACGGCCGTTGCCGATCGCGGTCTTTGCCACGGGCAGCGTCGCGCGCGCCAATGCGCTGCATGCGCTCGAACGCGCGAAGATCGCGTACCGGACCTCGTATGAAAGCCCAAGCCTGCTCGGCTTGTTCAGCATGGTCGATGCGGGCCTCGCGATCGCGCCGCTCGCGCGCTGCGCGGTACCCGAGCGCTTCGTGCAACTCGGCCGCGCGGAGAGTCTGCCCGCCCTGCCCGCGCTCGAAATCGTGCTCGCGCGCAGCGCGCGTTCGAACCGCGCGCCGTGCGATTTTCTGGCCGAACAGATATTGAGCGAGCTGCGGGTTTGAGCGGTTGGGCCAACGAAGCGCCGCCTACTCCGAACCCTCGCTCCCGCGCTCGGCGAGATCGAGCCGCGTCAGCAGCGCATGCAGCTTCTCGACATGGCGCTTGAGCAGATCGTGATGTTTCTCGATCTGCTCGATCCGCCCGGCAAGATCGGCGGCCGCGCGTTCATCGAGTTCATTCGCGGCATCCATGACCTCTTCGACCTTCGCGCGCAGCACGGTCAACTCGGCCGGCGGATGGTTGAGGTGCCATTCGAGCCGCCGCACTTCCTGCGCGGCAAGATCGCGAACCTTGCGAAAGTGCGTGCGGCGCCGGTTCTGTTCGGCTTCGTCGCTGGCCGCTTCGGCCGCGCGCCGGGCGCCTTCGCTGCGCCCGAGAAGATCGCCGCCGCTCTTGAGCACGGTCCGCTTGCGCACCGGATGCACGGTGCCCCGGAACCTGGCGAAAGGCGTTTCGGTGTCGATCGCCGTCTGGGTGCTCTCGGGGATGTCGCCGGCGCCATGTGGCGCGTCCATCCAGCCGGCCGGCAGCCCGGTCACCGTCTCGACCCCGCGCACGAACTCTTCGCTGAATTCGCGCTGGCCGGCCAAGATCAGCTTCAACAAGCTCGCGGACAGCGACATCATCCGCGCCAGGCGCGTGACCGCGCCGACCGCTTGCGTCAGCACGCCGAGGTTCTCGCGCCAGACCTGCACCATGGCTTCGTCGGAATCTTCCATTGCCGAGTTGTCCATCGATTCAAACCCTCCGAGGCGGGGGCGGCGCGGCCTCATGGGCCGTGCCGCGCGAAGTCGGAATTGCTCTTCGATGAAAGACTAGTCGCTACGCCGCGCCGCGCGCAATCCGCGAAATTGAAAACATCCGTTACCGGGCGCGGGTTGTGGCGCCACGGCGCGGTGCAGGCCATGCGTCAGGAAAGCGCCGGAGCGCGGCGCGGCGGGCGTGTCGCCAGACGAGCAATTTGCGCGCCTGGATCGAGTGACGAAGCGTTAAAGAGGAGATGACGACGCGGTGACCAAGCCATGGACAGGGTGCCGCTGATCGATAGAAGCGTCACGTCAGCAGCCACAGCATGATCACAGGAAAAACGATCGGCAACACGAACGCGGAGAGAATGCCGTTCATCGCCATGCCGAGTCCGGCGAATGCCCCCGCTTCTTCGCTGATCTGAAAGGCGCGCGCCGTACCAATGCCGTGCGATGCGACACCGATCGCAAAGCCGCGCACATCGTCGCGCCGCACACCTAGCGCGTCCAATACGAGGCTTCCGAGCATGGCGCCGGAAATGCCAGTGGCAATCACCATCGCAGCGGTCAACGAGGGGATGCCGCCGATCCTGCTGGAGATCAACATGGCAATGGCCGCGGTGACTGACTTGGGCGCAATCGATGCCACTGCAACGCCGGAGCCGTGCAGCAGCATCGTGATTCCGACAGCTGAGACGGCCGCCGTTGCCGAGCCGGCGATCAGACCACCAATCAACGGGACCAGCGCTCCGCGCAGCTTCGACATCTGCCGGTGAAGCGGCACCGCCAACGCAATGATGGCCGGGCCTAACAGGAAGTGGATGAATTTCGCGCCTTCGAAATAGGTGCTGTATGGCGTACCTGAGAACTTCAGGAGCGCGATGAGCAGGGCAACGGAGATCGCCACCGGATTGGCCAAGGCACTTCGCTTCGCAAGTGCGTGGACCCAGCATGCGAAAACATAGACGCCCATCGTCGCGGTGAGCGCGGTCAGCGGCGATGCGCCCATGAAAGGGGCTGCCATCGTGGCTATTTCACCGATTTTCACGGCAACCTCCGTGCGGTCGTGCCCTAAGCTTGCGTGGGATTCGGCGCGTCCAGGCGGCGCCGTTTCCTTTCCATCCTGGCCATCAATCCGCCGGCTACCAGAGCCCCCACTGCAATCGAAAGGATCGTACTGGCGACGATTGCGACCGAGATCGCGATCAGTTGACCCTTCATTGCGTCGGCGAGCGCCATCACCCCCACCCCGGCGGGAACGAAAAGGAGCGAGAGATGATTTAGCAAGCCGCGCGACACGGGCTCCACCCGCTGCGCAAGAGCGGGCGATGCGGAAAGAAGACCAAGGAACAGAACCATGCCTATCACAGGCCCGGGAATCGGCACTCGTGTGACATAGGCAACGAGTTCCCCGAGGCACTGAAAGGCGAGGAGGACGGCAATCGACTGCACAATCGTTGTCTCGCGGCTGGCTGGCGGTTTGGAGCCGACTGGCGTCGCGCTTGCGCCGTTCATGGCAGATTTCATGTCGCCCTCCTTCGCGGCAGGCTGGGGGCGCGAGGCGTCGGTCGCACCGACCCGACGGAACACGCGCGTACTGTAGCCTCAGAACACAAACGTTTTAATCGGGCATTTTTTCTAAAACAGACTAGGGGATTGCCTGAATCGGCGCGCTTCCTGTAGAGGCGATGGAGCGCTGTGTAGTGTTTGATTAACGCTGTGGCTACCACCACAATCGTGAAGTCTCCCGGCTGACGATAGAACGCCCTGACGCCCGCAAGAATCTGTCTTCGAGAATTTGGCGCGAACAATGGTTACCATTCGGGGCAATTTCAGACTCAGCCTCTTCCTGCGCACCGGGATGGTTGCGTTGGCATATTACGCAGGCGCAAAGATAGGTCTCGCCTATGCGGTGGTGGGCGGCGCGGTGTCGCTGGTGTGGCCTTCCAGCGGCATCGCCCTGGTAGCGCTGCTTGCAATGGGCTTCGCCGTTGCGCCGGGAATTGCGATTGGCTCCTTCCTCGCCAACCTGTCGGGAGGCGTGCCCGCAGGCGCGGCCGCGTTGATCGGCATCGGCTCCATGATCGGAGCCTTGACGGCAGCACTATTGTTGAAGCGCGCGGCCCGATTCCAGATCACTCTCGACCGTATCCGTGACGTGCTGGCCTTCATCGGCCTGGCTGCGGTGGTGAGCACGGCAGTCAGTGCGCTGTTTGGCGTGACCGCCCTGCGTGGAGCGGGCCTGGTGCCGCCCGCCGAGTACGGCGCGGCCTTTCTGAAATGGTGGCTCGGCGACATGATGGGGGTACTGGTCGTGGCCCCGCCCCTGTTCAGCTTCCTCGCGTATTCGAACCCCGTGCGCTCCGCGCGGCAGACCGTAGAGGCGTGCGGACTGGCCATCGCCACGTTGTGGGTGAGCCACCTCATCTTCGGCGCCCCGCAACTTGCCGGGCACGGCTACTATCCTGCAGCCCTGGCGGTCTTTCCATTCGCTATCTGGGCGGCGCTGCGCTTCGATCACCTGGGCATCAACACCACGACCCTGGTGGTCTCGGTCGTGGCCATCTGGGGTACCACCCACGGCACGGGCCCCTTCGCTGCCGAATCCGCGGTGGACAGCCTCGTGAGGTGGTGCACCTTCGCGAACGTCCTGGCGATAACCGGACTGCTGCTGGTGGCCGCACGCGCTCAGGAGAAGCGCGCCCATCGCCTGCTGCAGGCATCCCACATCGAACTGGAACGGCGCGTGGAGGAGCGCACCGAAGACCTGCAGAAGACCAACAACGAACTCAAGGAGGAGATGGCGCAGCGCCGTCTGCTGGAAGAAGAACTGATCCGGATCGGCGATCAGCAGCAGAAACTCATCGGCCGGGAGCTGCATGACGGACTGGGGCAACACCTGACCAGCCTGGGCCTGTATTGCGCCGCCATGAATCAGAAACTGCACGCACAGGGCCACCCGGCCTCCGCCGACGCCGCTACCATTGTCGAATTGGTGAAGCAGGCGTCGTCGATGACCCGCCGGATTGCCCATGGCCTGGACCCTGTCGCGATGGAGCATGGTGGCCTTGTGGCCGCATTGAAGGGGCTGGCGGAGACGGCTCGCACGCTCAACGGGGTGGATTGCACGCTGCGGATCGCGCCAGACGTGGACTTGGTTGATCCGCTGATGCAGATCAATCTCTATCGCGCGGCACAGGAAGCCGTCAGCAACGCGCTGAAATATAGCCACGGCAGCAGCATCTGGATCGACCTGCAGCAGGCAGACGGTCTGCAGACGCTTTCAATCAGTGACGACGGGGCGGGCGTCGACCAGGAAGACATGGAGCGCGCCTCGGGACTGGGACTTCATAACCTCCGGCACCGGGCAAGCCTTCTGGGCGGCTCCTGCGCCGTGACCCGCAATGGTATGGGCGGCACCACGGTCGCCATCAGCTATCCGCAACCGGAGGGTCCTGCCCATGCACGGGAAATCCGCTAGCCCAAGCCGGGTGACGCAAATCCTGATCGTGGATGACCACCCCATCATCCGGGACGGGATGGCGCACTTGCTGAATCTGCAACAGGATCTGCACGTCTGCTGCGCAGTTGGCAGCGCCGAAGAAGCGCTGGCAGCGATGGACTGCGATCCCGACATGGCCATCGTGGACATCAGTCTTCCATCGGACTCGGGCCTGGAGCTCGTCAAGACGCTTCGTCGCCGCTACCCGGATCTGGTCATCCTCGTCCTCAGCATGCACGACGAAAGCCTATTTGCCGAGCGCGCACTCCGGTCCGGAGCGAACGGGTATTTGATGAAACTCGAGGCCACCGAGCACGTCATGACCGCCGTCCGCGAAGTGCTGGCAGGCAATATCTACGTGAGCGCCGCCATGCATGACAAGCTGGCTCGCGCCCTCACCGCCCCCCATAAAAAGCCGGAGGGCCGAATCGCGAGCCTTTCGGAACGGGAATTCGAGGTCCTGCACCTGATCGGACTCGGCTTCGGCACGCGCGAAATCGCTGAGAAACTGAATCGAAGCGTGAAGACCGTCGAGGCGCATCAGGCCAACATCAAGGAAAAGCTGCAAATCCGTAGCGGCAAGGAGCTGATGCGCTTCGCCATTCAGTGGATCGAGAGCCAATAGGGCGGAGCCCGACCGCCGAATCAGGCAATCCCCTAGCCTCTTTTAGCAACGGCGCCTGATTCATGTGCTTGCGGTCAGCGCATAAAGTGCGGCAATGCCTGTCGGCGTGCCGGAATCCTTGCGCGGGGACGGCAGGCGTAGCCCAAATCCTCGATGGAGGGTCGCCGCCATGAACGCCAGATTCCAGCGAACCATTGTCGCTCCCCTCTCCGCACTCATCGCTGGAGCGGCTCGCGACCTGAAGCACGTGTTTCGTTGGACCGCGGTTGCATGCCTCGTCGCGAGTCACGCGCTGGCGGCGCAGGCCGCAGGCGGTATCACGGGCGCCGGTTCGAGCTTCTTCGATCCTCTGGTGCAGAAGTGGGCCGCCTCCTATTACGACAAAACCGGCCAGGAGGTGAGTTTTCATCCCAATGGCTCCGGGAACGGCATTGATCAGTTGAAAGCGGCTGCGGTGAGTTTCAGTGCCTCGGACATGCCGCTGACACCAGGCGAATTGCGCACATCGGGACTCATCCAGTTTCCGGTGGCGGTCGGCGGCCTCGTGCCGGTGGTCCACCTCGATGGCGTTTCGCCGGGACAGCTTCGCTTGACGGGTGCGCTGCTGGCGGACATCTACCTGGGCAAGATCACCGATTGGAACGACCCGGCCATCAAGGCGGTCAATCCCGGGCTCGCGCTTCCTGATCTGAAAATCGTCGTGGTTCATCGGAGTGATCGGTCCGGGTCGACCTTCAACTGGACGAACTACCTGAGCGCCGTGAGTGCGCAATGGCATGAGCAGGTGGGCAGCGGCCTGACGGTCAAATGGCCCGTGGGGCTCGGCGCCACGAGCAGCCAGCTCGTCGCCACCTATGTCAAGCGGATCACGGGCGCGATCGGCTATGTCGAACTGGCCTACACGGGCCTGGCTCCCCTCGCCTACGCGACCGTGCAGAATAAAGCCGGCGCGTTTGTCGAGCCATCGGCCGCGAGTTTCAAAGCTGCGGTGGAAACCGTGGCTTGGGGCCGCGAGGATGATTTCAACCAGCGCGTCGCCAATCCGCCGGGCGACAGAGCCTGGCCCATTCCCGGCGTCGTATTCATCTTGCTGAAAACCGAGAGCACAGCTGACTCGACCGCTGCGCTGGCGTTCTTCCGGTGGGCGCTCAATGAGGGCCGGCAGGAGGCAGCCGTCGAAAATTACGGCACCCCGCCGGCGGACCTGGTCGGGAAGATAGAAGCGTATTGGGCGCAGAATGTGCCCAACGGGCAAGTCAACGACGTCGCCTCCGACGGCTCGCCGAAAAGCCTCAAAAGCGTGAAAAGCGTGGCCGGCGTAACCAAATCGGTGCAGTCAGGCTTTTGAGCGCCCTGCACGATTCGAGTCGACAGATCTGCTGCCGCTTTAGGATAGATATGCCCCGCGGACGGGGACCCCTCGCGAACACCATGGAGGAGCGATCATGCGCGCACTAGACATCATGACGACGTCCGTCATCACCGCCACGCCGGAAACGTCGATTCACGAGGCGGCACGACTGTTCGTCGACAACCGTATCAGCAGCATGCCGGTCGTCGATGCGAACGGACGGGTTGTCGGCTTCGTCAGCCACAGCGATCTGCTGCATCGCGTGGAAAACGGCACTGTCCATGGGAAGCGCCCGTGGTGGCTTGATTTTCTGCTGTCGTCGCCTCGCGAGCAAGCCGCGAGGTATGTGAAGGAGCACGGGCATTTGGTCGGCGACGTGATGTGCGACCAGGTGATTTCGATTTCCGAGGACACGCGGCTCGATCAGATCGCGGACCTCATGGAGCGCCGGCATCTCAAGAGCGTGCCGGTGCTGAAGGACGGCAAGCTGGTCGGAATCGTCAGCCGTTCGAATCTGATCCGCGCACTCGCGAGCGTTGCTCCGCCCGTGGATTCGATTTCGCACGATGACGCAAGCCTGCGCGACGCGATAGTCCTAAAAATGCACGGGCAGCGCTGGGGGTTGCCGAAGCAGGGCGTGCTCGTCAAGGACGGTGTCGCGCATCTATGGGGCATGATCGAATCCGAAGAGGAAAGGCGCGCCATCCGCATTGCGGCCGAGGACGTGCCGGGCGTCAAGCGCGTGGAATACCACCTTGAGATTCCGAGCGTGATTCCGACGCTGTAATTCTCGATGCGGATGCCCTGCAAAAGTCAGTTTGACGCTACGCGCCCAAGCGCCGTCTTGACCAGCGTTTCCAGCAGCGGTTCGACTTTCGCCGCGAGCGCGTCGTCATAGGCATACGGCATCCGCTCTTCCATATAGGTGATCTGCGACAGCTCCAGCTGCACCGCGTGGATGCCGCTGGCGGGCACCCCGTAGTGGCGCGTGATGTAGCCGCCCTTGAAACGCCCGTTTGCCACCGCCGTATAGCCGCCGTGCTTCGTCACGATGTCGGCCAGCGCTTCGGCGAGGCCCGCGGCCGCCGTCGCGCCGCCTGACGTGCCGAAGTTGAAGTCCGGCAAACGCCCTTCGAAAAAGCGCGGCACGTGCGAGCGAATCGAATGCGCCTCCCACAGCAGCACCTTGCCGTGCCGCGCCTTGAGCGCGGCCAGCTCGTCTACGAGCGCCGCATGATACGGCTTCCAGTAAAGCTCGCGACGACGAGCCATTTCTGCCTCGTCCGGCTCGCGCCCCGGCTGATAGAGCGGCTCCTTATCGAAGGTATCGACAGGCAAAAGCCCGGTCGTATCCTGCCCCGGATAAAGGTTCGCGCCATCGGGCGGGCGGTTCAAATCGATCACGTAGCGCGCATACGCCGGGATCAGGATCGAAGCCCCGAGCCGCTTCGCGAACGCATACAGACGGTCGAGGTGCCAGTCGCAATCGTCGACGCGCATCGCAGCCGACGTCATCGTCGCCGCGATGTCGTCGGCGATGCGCGTGCCGAGGTGCGGGATCGAGATCAGCAGCGGCTGGGTGCCGCGATGCAGGGAGAAAATCGGAAGATCGGTGGAATCGGTCATGGCAGTGCGCGTGACTGAATGGTTGTCGAATTAGTCGAGCAGCTCGGCAATCGCCGCGCGATACGCAGCATACGCCACCGCCTCGTCGGCGTGCCGGCGCGCCTGCACGACGGGCCGTCCGCCCGCATAGACATCGCGCACCGGCGTTTCGCCATGCTCGCAGAAGACGATGCCGGAGAGCCACTTGCCGGGCGCGTGCTCGGCGAGGCTCGGGTGATCCGGGTCGAGCACCAGCCAATCGGCGCAGCACCCCGCTCGCAACGCGCCCGTCGCGCGCCCGGTCGCTTGCGCGCCGCCCTCGAGCGCCGCGTCGAAGAGACGGTCGGCGACGTGCGAATGCGCGTCCGACGCCAGCACGTTGCGCTGCCGCCGCACGAGACGCTGCCCGTATTCGAGCAGCCGCAGCTCGGCACGCCAATCGACGCCGATATGGCTATCCGACCCGACACCGAAGCGCCCGTGCGCTTCGAGATACGCGTGCGCCGGGAACACGCCGTCGCCGAGATTCGCCTCGGTCGTCAGGCACAGTCCGGCCACGGCGCGGCTCTTCGCGAGCGCGACGGTCTCGCCGTCGTCGATGTGCGTGGCGTGCACGAGGCACCAGCGCGCGTCCACGTCGAAGCGGTCGAGCAGCCACTGCACGGGGCGTGCGCCGGTCGTCGCGAGGCAGTCGTCGACTTCGCCCGTTTGCTCGGCGATATGGATGTGCACCGGGGCGTTCGCATCGAGTCCGGCGAGCAACGCGCGCAGCGACTCTTCCGACACCGCGCGCAGCGAATGCGGCGCCACGCCGTAACGCAGCGCGGCGTGCTCGGGACGTGCACGGCGCAACGTCGAGAGCAGCTCGAGCAGACTGTCCGGCGTATTGATGAAGCGGCGCTGATCGTCGCGCGGCGCACGCGCGCCAAAGCCGCTGTACTGGTAGAGCACCGGCAGCATCGTCATGCCGATGCCCGTGCTCGCGGCGGCATCGACCACGCGCTCGGCGAGCTCCGCCGCATTCGCGTAGCGGCCGCCGTCGGCCATGTGATGCACGTAGTGGAACTCGCACACCGACGTATAGCCCGCCTTCAGCATCTCGATGTAGAGCCAGCGCGCGATCGCACCGAGCCCTTCGGGCGTGATGCGCGCGGCGAAGCGGTACATCAGGTCGCGCCAGCTCCAGAAGTTGTCGGTGGCGTTGGCGCGATATTCGGCCAGACCCGCCATCGCGCGCTGGAACGCATGCGAGTGCAGGTTCGGCATGCCGGGCATGACCGGGCCCGCCGCGCGCGCGACATTCGGCGCTGCCGTGCCATCGGGCCTGACGGCTACGAGCACGCCCGCGTCGTCCCATTCGAGCAGCACATTGCGTCGCCAGCCATCCGGCAAATACGCGTGCTCGGCAAAAAGCGTGTGATTTCCAGTCATCGATCGAAAGCGTGAAGAGGTGCCGGTTCCAGGATCGGATGCGCGTCGCGCAGATAGACGGTGTCGCCCGCGCGCACGACGCGCTGCGTGAGCGGCCGCCCGATCCAGTAGGCGAGTTCGGCGAGCGTATCGACGGACCACGCGACGAAGTCCGCCTCGCGCCCCACCGCGAGCTCGCCGTGCCGCTCGTGTTGCCCGAGTGCGCGCGCCGCATGTTGCGTGACGCCCTTCAGCACTTCGGGCACGGTCAGGCGGAACAGCGTGCACGCGAGGTTCAGCATCGCAACGAGCGACGTCGACGGCGACGTGCCGGGGTTGCTGTCGGTCGAGATCGCCATCGGCACGTCGTAGCGGCGCAGCAGGTCGATCGGCGGCAATTGCGTTTCGCGGATGAAGTAATACGCGCCCGGCAGCAGCACGGCGACGGTGCCCGCTTCCTTCATGGCGGCGACGCCCGCTTCGTCGAGGAATTCGAGGTGATCGGCGGATAGCGCCCGATAGCGCGCGGCGAGCGCCGTGCCGCCGCTGTTGCTCAACTGCTCGGCGTGCATCTTGACGGGCAAGTTGCGGCGCGCGGCCGCTTCGAACACGCGCTCGCTCTGCGCGAGCGTGAAGCCGATGCGCTCGCAGAACACATCGACCGCGTCGACGAGCCCTTCGTCCGCGAGCGCGGGCAGCATGCGGTCGCAGACTTCGCCGATATAGTCGTCGGCGCGGTTGGCGAATTCGGGCGGCAACGCGTGCGCGCCGAGAAACGTCGTGTAGACCGAGACGGGATAGCGGCGGCCCAGCTCGCGCGCGACGCGCAGCATCTTGCGCTCGCTGTCGAGGTCGAGGCCATAGCCCGATTTGATTTCGATCGCGGTGACGCCTTCGGCGATCAGCGGCTCGAGGCGTGCCGCCGATGCGCGCAGCAACTCGGCCTCGCTCGCCGCGCGCGTCGCGCGCACCGTCGAGACGATGCCGCCGCCGCGCTTGGCGATGGCTTCGTAGCTGACGCCGGCGAGGCGCATCGCGAATTCGTCGGCGCGCTGGCCGCCGTAGACCAGATGCGTGTGGCAATCGACGAGACCCGGCGTGACCCACGCGCCGCCCAGATTCTCGCGCGGCCACGCCGCGAATTCGGCGGGCAGGTCGCGCGCGGCGCCGAGCCACGCGACTTTGCCGTCGCGCACGGCGAGCGCCGCATCGCGGATCGTGTGATCGGGGTCGCCTTGCGGACAGAGATGAAAGTGCTGCCAGACTGTGTCGTTCATCGCGTGCTCGAAACGGTTTGCGTGAAGCGGGCTAGGGCTTGAAGCAGGCCAAGGCCTGCTCACACGTAGCGGATGTACACGGCGAGCATCACGCCCGAGCCGGACACCGCGCACGACAGCGCGCGAGGCGCTTCGATGCACAGCGTATCGGTCTCGCCGAGCGTGACCGGCGCGCCGGCGCCGGAAGCCTCCACGCCCAGCGCGACGTCGAACGTCCCGCTCGCGCAGAAGAGCAGCATCACGTCCGCGTCGAGCGTGTGCTCCGCCTGGCCGCGCCACACGTCGATCAACCCTCGCACGCGGCCGCGCCGCAGCATCAGGTTGAAGTCGCGCGTCGGGCCGTCGACGAGGCTCGCGTCGATTGCCGTCTCGCCGTTGAAGTGCGCGGCGTCGAGCGGCTTCATCAGCGAGTACGTGATGCCGCCGCGCTCGTCGAGCAGCATGCCGTTGCCCGAGAGCAGGACGAGCGTGCGGTCGATGCCCGGAAAACGCGAGAACGGTCCCGGCTGCTCGACGTCCGCGACGCTCACGCGCCACACGAACGTATCGAGGTCCGAGCCCCACGGATACGCGGCGATCTCGCGCGTCACGCCCCCGCCGTTCTTCCAGCGCGACGCGACGAGATCGGCCGCGCGCAAGAGCGTGACCGCACCCGCGCGCCCTTCGTGCCCCTGCTGCGGCTGTGTCGTTCCCTCACCCGCGCCGGAGGCCATGTTCAGCGCCCCAGCATCGGCAGCTTGAGGCCGGCTTCGCGCGCGGTCTGCTGCGCGAGCTCGTAGCCGGCGTCCGCGTGGCGCATCACGCCCGTGGCCGGATCGTTGAACAGCACGCGTTCGACGCGGCGCGCGGCGGCGTCCGTGCCGTCGCAGACGATCACGACGCCCGAGTGCTGCGAGAAGCCCATCCCGACGCCGCCGCCGTGGTGCAGCGACACCCACGTCGCGCCGCCCGCGGTGTTCAAGAGCGCGTTGAGCAGCGGCCAGTCGCTGACGGCATCCGAGCCGTCCTTCATCGATTCGGTCTCGCGGTTCGGGCTCGCGACCGAACCCGTATCGAGGTGATCGCGCCCGATCACGACCGGCGCCTTCAGCTCGCCGTTCTTGACCATCTCGTTGAACGCGAGGCCCAGGCGATAGCGGTCCTTCACGCCGACCCAGCAAATGCGCGCGGGCAGGCCCTGGAACGCGATGCGTTCGCGCGCCATGTCGAGCCAGTTGTGCAGATGCGGATCGTCGGGGATCAGTTCCTTGACCTTCGCATCGGTCTTGTAGATGTCCTCGGGATCGCCCGACAGCGCGACCCAGCGGAACGGGCCCTTGCCTTCGCAGAACAGCGGACGGATATACGCCGGCACGAAGCCCGGGAAATCGAACGCGTTCTTCACGCCCATTTCGAGCGCCATCTGGCGGATGTTGTTGCCGTAATCGAGCGTCGCCGCGCCGCGCTTTTGCAGCTCGAGCATCGCTTCGACTTGCTTGGCCATCGATTGCTTCGCGGGCTGCACGATGCTCTGCGGATCGACCTTCTGGCGCTCGCGCCATTGCTCGACGTTCCAGCCTTGCGGCAGGTAGCCGTGGATCGGATCGTGCGCGCTCGTCTGGTCCGTCACGCAATCGGGCGTGATGCCGCGCGCGACGCATTCGGCGAACACGTCGGCCGCGTTGCCGAGGAGGCCCACCGACACCGGCTTGCCGCTCTGCTTCGCCTCTTCGATCATCGCTAGCGCTTCGTCGAGCGTCTTCGCCTTCTTGTCGACGTAGCGCGTCTTCAAGCGGAAATCGATGCGCGTCTCGTCGCATTCAACCGCGATCATCGAGAAGCCCGCCATCGTCGCCGCGAGCGGCTGGGCGCCGCCCATGCCGCCCAAGCCGCCCGTCAGAATCCAGCGGCCCTGCGGGTCGCCGTTGAAGTGCTGGTTCGCGACCGAGAAGAACGTCTCATAGGTGCCCTGCACGATGCCCTGGCTGCCGATGTAGATCCAGCTGCCCGCCGTCATCTGGCCGTACATCATGAGGCCCTTGCGGTCGAGCTCGTGGAAGTGCTCCCAGGTCGCCCAATGCGGCACGAGATTCGAGTTCGCCAGCAGCACGCGCGGCGCGTCGGCATGCGTGCGGAACACGCCGACCGGCTTGCCCGATTGAATCAGGAGCGTCTCGTCGTCGTTCAAGTCCTTGAGCGAGGCGAGGATCTGATCGAAGCAATCCCAGTTGCGCGCCGCGCGCCCGATGCCGCCGTACACGACGAGCGCATGCGGATGCTCGGCGACTTCGGGATCGAGGTTGTTCTGGATCATCCGGAACGCCGCCTCGGTCAGCCAGCTCTTGCAGCTCTTTTCGGTGCCGCGCGGCGCGCGGATCGTGCGGGTCGGGTCCAGGCGCGGGTCGATGTGCTTCGGATTGTTCATGTCGGCTCTCTTCAGTTTCGTCGGGTTCGTCGGGTTGGCGAGGGACCGTGCGGACGACCTCGCAATGGCAAAGGGATTCGGTTCAGAAATGTCCGGTGAAGCGATAGCGGGTGCCGGGGTGCCAGAGATTGGCCACCGAGGCGACCACGCCCTGCGACCACGTGCGCCGATGCAGCATCAGGCACGGCTCGGTGTCGCTCATCGTCAGATGCTTGCGCGTGTCGTCCTCGGGCACTGCGGCTTCGATCCGGTACTCGACGCGCTGCAACGGCGCGACGCGCACGAGGTACTGGTTCGGCGTGGTCAGCGCAAAGTCCTGCAGCGCGTATTCGGGCGCCACCGCCGGGTTGACCCAGCGTTCTTCGAGCTGCACCGGCTCGTCGTTTTCGAAGTGCAGCACGCGTGAATGGAACACCGGGCTGCCCGCGCTCACCTGCATTTCGTCGGCGAGCGTGTCGTCGGCGATCGTCGCGCCGAGGTGCAGCACGCTCGCGTGATGACGATGGCCGCGCGCGACGATCTCGTCCGAGATGCTGCGGATCGCCACGAGCGTCGATTCGTACTTCGGCCGGGCGACGAACGTGCCGGCGCCCTGCACGCGCGTGAGCACCTGCTCCGAGGTCAGCTCGCGCAACGCGCGGTTGACCGTCATGCGCGCCACCTTGAAGTCGCGCGCGAGCTCGTTCTCCGATGGCACCTGGTCGCCCTCCGCCCACTCGCCCGCATGGATGCGCGCGAGGATGAAGTTCTTGATTTCCAGGTATGCGGGAGCGTTCATGCGGGTGCCTTGTGGGGTTCGGCTTCGTTCGTCTTGGTTCGGCCTGCGTGCCTTGGTTGCGTGCCTTGGTTGCGTGCCTTAGTGCGGTTCGCTCAGTGCTGTTCGGATACAAACGAGAACGGGCTGTGCGACGCGATCGTGCCGCGTTGCACCAGCTTCGCGATCGCCGCGATGTCCGGTGCGAAGTAGTGGTCGAGCTCGTAGTGCGGCACGGCTTCGCGCACGGTGTCCATCACGCGCTGCAGCGCCCCGCTCGTCTTGTTCGGCCCGCGCAGGTCCACGCCTTGCGCGGCGGCGAGCAATTCGATCGCGAGGATGTTCGCGGTGTTCTCGGCGATGTCGGCGAGCTTGCGCGCAGCGAACGTCGCCATCGACACGTGGTCTTCCTGATTCGCGGAAGTCGGCAGCGAATCGACCGAAGCCGGATGCGCGAGCGTCTTGTTTTCCGAAGCGAGCGCGGCGGCCGTCACGTGCGCAATCATGAAGCCGGAGTTGACGCCGCCATCCTTGACGAGAAACGGCGGCAGGCCCGACAGCGTCGCGTCGATCAGCAAGGCGATGCGGCGTTCCGCGAGCGCGCCGATTTCGGCGGCGGCCAGCGCGAGGTTGTCGGCGGCGAACGCGACGGGCTCCGCATGGAAGTTGCCGCCCGAGAGCACTTCACCGGTGTCCGGGAAGATCAGCGGGTTGTCGGAGACCGCGTTCGCTTCGATGAGCAGCACGTCGGCCGCGTGGCGCATCTGGTCGAGACACGCGCCCATCACCTGCGGCTGGCAGCGCAGGCTGTACGGGTCCTGCACCTTGCCGCAGTCGCGGTGCGAGAGGTTGATGCCGGAGCCGTCGAGCAGCGTGCGGTAGGCCGCGGCCGCGTCGATCTGGCCTGGGTGGCCGCGCAGTTCGTGGATGCGCGCGTCGAACGGCTTGACCGAGCCCGCGGCCGCATCGACCGACAGCGCGCCCGCCACGAGGCCGGTGCGGTACAGGTCTTCGATCGCGAACATGTTGTGGAGCGCTAGCGCGGCCGAAGCCTGCGTGCCGTTCAGCAGCGCGAGGCCCTCCTTCGCTTGCAGCGTGAGCGGCGCGAGGCCGGCGGCCGAGAGGCCTTCGGTGGCGCTGGCGCGCTCGCCGCGGATGAACACTTCGCCGATGCCGAGCAGCACCGCCGACATATGCGCGAGCGGCGCCAGGTCGCCCGACGCCCCGACCGAGCCCTTGACGGGAATCACCGGCAGCACGTCATGATTGAAGAGCGTGATGAGCGCGTCGATGACTTCGCGGCGGATGCCCGAGTGGCCGCGGCCGAGGCTCGACACCTTGAGGGCGATCAAGAGGCGCACGACCGGCGCCGACATCGGTTCGCCGACGCCGACCGCGTGCGACAGCACGAGATTGCGCTGCAGCAGCTCGAGCTGGTCGTGCGGGATATGCGTGCTGGCGAGGCGTCCGAAGCCGGTATTGATGCCGTAGGCGGGTTCGCCTTTCGCGGCGATATCGGCGACGGCCTTGGCGCAGGCGTCGATGGCTGCGAAGCTCTTCGGATCGAGCTGGAGCTTCACAGGACGGCGGGCGATTTGGCGCAGCTGGGGGAGGGTCAGGTGGCCGGGCGTGAGAGTCAACATGGGTTGGAAGGTCCTGTGATATCGAAAACGTGGAGGCAGTCTAGCGCCCCGATCTTGTCTATACAACTTGTTTTTGCGATTTCCGGATCAGGGCTTTCCATTAGTGCAATCGCGGCGTTCTCGGCTCTTGGGAATCCCTCCTCTTCTGCTTTGCAGCAAATTCGATGCCGCCGCGCAGGCATTAGATAGGACAATTCGTGCGGCCGACCGACTTGTATAGACACATCGTCTGCGCAGCCCCTATCCGCCGCCGGCGAAAACGCTGCCGCACCCGGGTTTTGAAAGAACTCCACGGTCCGTGATAACCCTTACCCCGTCCGCCCCAGGAAAGCGCGCGCAACGCACCAGAATGGACGTGCCGGCGCACCGGAATCGCGCCGTTTCGCCTGTCCCGCGGGCGGCGGCGCCAGCAAGCAGTACCGGCGCAAAAAAGCTAAAACGGGCATAGCCAATGCTTTAGTCGAGGTGAGCCGCCTGCCTCGACCACGGGCCGCTCGAAGAAGCAAGAGACCGGACCGATCCGGCCGCCTTGAACGACAACCGCGACAAAGCGTGAGCCTTAAGCGATAAGCACGGGCAATACGCACGGAGAACCGCAAGTGAACATCATTGAATTGGCGAAGGAGTCTGGCATGGCCGTCCTGCTCGACGGAAAAATCGGGCGCGAGGAATACGTGAGCGTCAGCGGTTCGCTGGCGGCGCTCACGCGTTTTGCAGAAGCGGTACGGACGACCATCACGCCTTCGGAGGAACTGAAAGAAACACAGTCCTGACGCGGCCGCCGGCAGCGGAGGCAGGCTGGCGAAGCCTGCCTCGCTGCGAGCGGCCCCGCCCGGCGAGGCACCGGACCCGCGGCGCGCGATCAACCGCTGCGGGCGGGAGCGGTGCCCCCCGGCATTTCCCAGCACCTCCCCGCCCCTCCCCGCGCGTTACGCTGCCGGACCGACACCGGCAAAACGTTGCCCCTCCGGTAAAACCCGCGCTTTTTCGCGGCTTTCAAACGCTCGCTTCGCCGCTATACTTTCCGAGCTTCGCAGTGCCTGCGAACCCCGCCTGATCGCGCTCGCAGATGCCGCTCGTCGGCAACAATCGCACTAATAATCGTCCGATGAAACTGGAGCCTCACTTTCCTTGCGCCGCTCGCCCGGCGCCGCCGAGATGCTGACGCGCCGCCCGGGCCTGCTCGTCGCGCTCAGCGTCGCGCTGGCGGCGATTGTGCTCGCGATCTGCGTCTCGGTGCTGCTGCAGATGCGGCAGGATGCGGCGCAACGCGCGCAGGACGCCGCGACCAATCTGCTCCTGCTCGTCGAGCGCGATACGGCGCGCAATCTCGAGATCTACGATCTGTCGCTGCAAGCCGTCATCAACGGGCTCAAGCAGCCGGGCCTCGACAAGCTGCCTCCCCCCATACGGCAAGCGGTGCTGTTCGACGGCTCGGCGATGGCGACGCACCTGGGCTCCATCCTCGTCATCGACGTGAACGGCAACCCGATCTACGACTCGCGATCGGAGTCGCCGCGCAAGATCAGCGTCGCCGACCGCGACTACTTCAAGGTGCATCGCGATTCGCCGAATGCGGGCCTCTACGTGAGCCGCCCGTTCATTCCGCATCTGTCGAGCAAGAGCCCGAGCATCGCCCTGAGCCGCCGGCTGTCGAATCCGGACGGCAGCTTCGCGGGCATCGTGGTCGGCACGCTGCGGCTCGACTATTTCCATGATCTCTTCGACGGCATGAAGCTCGGGCCGCACGGCTCGATGGCGCTGATGCTCGCCGACGGCACGATGCTGATGCGCCGCCCGTACGACCCGAACATCATCGGGCGCAGCCTCCTCCACACCGCCAATTACACGCGCTTCACGCAGGCACCCAGCGGTTCGTTCTACGGCACGGCGGCGATCGACGGCGTCGAGCGCTGGTACGCGTTCAGCCACGTCACGCGCTTCCCGTTGATCTACGACGTCGCGCTCTCGACCGACGACATGTACGCGAATTGGCGGCACCGCGCGTGGATCTTCGGGTCGATCGTCGCGATGCTCGACGTGCTCATCATCTGGTTCGCGGTGCTGTTCTCGCAGCAATTGCGGCGCCGCACCGCCGTCGAGGCCGAGCTGCGGATGCTCGCGCGCACCGACGGCTTGACGAGCCTCGGCAACCGCCGCGCACTCGACGAAGTCGGACCGAAGGAATGGCGTCTCGCGCGGCGCGGCGGGCAGCCGCTGTCGGCGCTCTTGATCGACGTCGATCACTTCAAGGGCTTCAACGATCTGTACGGGCACGCCGCCGGCGACGACGCGCTGATGGCGGTCGCGCGCTGCATCAGACACGGTTTGCGGCGCCCCGCCGATCACGCCGCGCGCTACGGCGGCGAAGAGTTCGTCGTGCTGCTGCCGGCGACGAGCCTCGAGGGCGCGCGGCTCGTGGCGGAAAGCATGCGCGAGTCCGTGCAGGCGCTCGGCATGCGGCACGTGTCCAGCACGCATCAGGTGCTGACAGTCAGCATCGGCGTGGCGAGCACCGAACATCGCAATTTCGCCGATCTGCGCTCGCTCATCGATGCCGCCGACGCCGCGCTCTATGCGGCGAAAGCCGAGGGACGCAACCGGACGATGCTGGACGGCGCAACGGAGAGCCGTGCGATGGAGGGTGAGCCGGTGCCCCCATCAGCGGGCAAGTCCACTAAATCGGATGTGAATCCTTCCTAAAGCGCGCTACACCCACGCGTTTTCCGGCACTCGCGCCATCAGCCCAAACTCGCCGTTTTCTCAGGCTCCGCCGCACCATCGGGTAGCGGACGATCCCGCTCGAACACAACGCTGCCCGGCGCGTCCTGCGGCAATGCGCCCGTCTTCAGCCACGCCAGCGCGATCCACCACAAGTGGTCTTCGAAGCGGCTGTGAAAGAACGCGAAATGCCCGATTGCCGGATGGCCGATCTGCAACGGCGCGATGCGCAGATGCGTGAGCGCGCTGCCGGTGAAATAGCCGAGCAGGCGCTCGACGGCGGGGACGGTGCCGAACTCGTCGTCGGTGACGCTGATTGCGAGGAGCGGCGCGCGCACCGCCGCGAATTGCTCGACGAGACGGGCGCGCTCCGCATCGCTGCGCGCGAATGCGCCGCGCCGGTAGGTCTCCTCGAAACGCGCCTTGCTGCGGCTCCACGATTGCGCCACGCCCTTGGGCGTGTCCTCCATCCAGCCAAGCCGCTTCGCGGGCACATAGCCCACGAGCGCGGCGAGCATCGGCATCAACACGTGCCAGCGCCACAGCATCGCGCGCTTGTGCGCCGGGGCATAGTCGCGCCAATGCGCGTACTGCGCACCCATCGTGACGACGCGCCGGATCATCGCGTTCGACGGCGCGAGCCCGAGGACGAAACCGCCGATGCTGTGCGCGACGACGTCGATGGGCTGGCCCGCGAATTCACGCGACGCGTATTGCAGCACCGCTTCGAAATCGAGCTGGCCCCACTCGAGCCACGACGCGCGAAAGCCACGCAGCGTTTTCGGGCGTGATTCGCCGATGCCGCGGTAGTCGTAGACGATCGCGTCGTATCCGTGCCGGTACAGGAAGGCCGCAAATCGGAAGTAGTAGCGGCAGCGCACCGAGGTCGCCGCGTTGACGATGACCACGGGCCGCGCGGCCACGGCCGTGCCGTGCTGCGCGCCTACGCCCCCTCTCACCTCGCGCGTGCGATGGCGCCAGACGAAGCCGTTGATCGGGCAACCGTCGGCCGCTGTCAGCGCGATCGGTTCGGGCTCGGGTGCGAGTGTGATTGATGCCGTCATCGACTCCCTTTCCTCCCTCATTGCTGCATTCCCTCCGCACATTCGGCAAATCGCAGCGCATCCGCGCCACACCTGCACGATTCGATATTGCACTTGACTCGAGCGCCCGGCTCAACCAACCTTCTCGCATCTCTCGCATGAGGACCACGCATGCCAACGCCTTTGCTGCGGCTCGCGCCGCTCGATCTGATCCGCGGCTTCGTCGCCGTGGGCCGGCGCATGAGCATCACGCTCGCGGCCGAGGATCTGTGCCTCACGCAATCCGCGCTAAGCCGACAGGTCCGTGCGCTCGAGGACCTGCTCGGCGTCGCGCTCTTTCATCGCGGCTACCGGTCGATCTCGTTCACGCCCGAGGGCGAGCGCCTCTTTCGCACCGCCGATGCCGCCGTCCAGCAACTGCAGGAAGTCTTCGAGATTCTGAGCCAGCAGCAAGAGCGGCTGCCGGTCACGATCACGGCGAGCATCGGCGTGACGGGCCTCTGGCTGCTGCCGCGCCTCAACCGGTTTCAGCAACGCTACCCCAACATCGACCTGCGTGTCGCGGCCAACGACAGAAATCTCGACTTGCGCGCCGAAGGCATCGACCTCGGCATCCGCTATTGCTCGGCGGCGAGTGCGCCGCCCGGCGCGGTGCGGCTCTTCGAGGAAGCGGTCGTGCCGGTGGCCCATCCGTCGCTCGGACTCGCACGGCTCGACGACGAGGCCACGATCGGCCGGCACGTGCTGCTCGAATTCGAGGGGCCGCGCCGGCCGCTCCTGCGCTGGGCCGACCAGCTCGCCGCGATGGGGCTCGCCGACGCGCGGCCGCTCGGCATGCTGCGCTTCAACCAATACGATCAGGTCATCCAGGCGGCGCTCGCCGGTCAGGGCATTGCGCTCGGCCGCATCGCGCTGATCGAGCCGCTGCTCGCGCAGGGGCGGCTCGTCGCGCTCGCCGACGGCACCGCGAGCCGCACGACGGCCTACGGGTACTGGCTCTATCGGGCAGAGTATCAAGCCGAAACTCAAGCCGAGACGCCGCCGCGCCAGGACGTGCTCGATGTCGTCGAATGGATCGAAGCGGAGGCGCGCGCGGTCGAGGCGATCGTGAGCCGCGTCCTGTCCGAGCAAGCCGAACGCTAGCGTCACCTCTCTCGCATGCACGGCATGCATGCGAATGCGCCCAAAGCATTGATTGAAGCGCGCCGCGCGCCGGCCTCTAATGGCCGGCATGGGATGCGCCGGCATGTACCGGCAATACGGCGAGGAGATCAAGTGAGCGGACAACACGACGTTTGGCACAAGCGCTGGCCCTTGGTGATTGCCGGCGGCGTGGTGATGGGCGCCGCCTTGGGCGTGCGGCACGTGCAGGGCCTCTTTCTGACGCCGGTGACGATCGACCACGGCTGGTCGCGCGAAACGTTCGGTCTTGCGCTCGCGCTGCAGAACCTGCTGTGGGGCGTCGCGCAGCCGTTCACCGGCATGATCGCCGACCGTTTCGGCTCCGCGAGGGTGATCCTCGCCGGTCTCCTGGTCTACGCGCTCGGCCTCGTCGTGATGGCCTATGCGGGTACGCCGGGCGTCTATACGCTCGGCACCGGCGTGCTGGTCGGCATCGGGCTGTCGGGCTCGGCGTTCGGCGCCGTCTACGGCGCGCTGTCCCGGCTCTTTCCCGCGGAGCGCCGCAGTTGGGCGCTGGGCGTCGCGGGCGCGATCGGCGGCCTTGGGCAGTTCTGCACCGTGCCGTTCGTGCAAACGTTGATGAGCGGCATCGGCTGGGTCTCGACCCTCATCGTGCTCGCGGTCGTCATGGTCGTGCTCGCGCCCCTGTCTGCGTGGCTGCGCGATCGTCCTGTGGGTCCTGCGAGCCGCCTGTCCGGCGAGGCGTCGACCCAATCGATCGGTGCCGCGATTCGCGAAGCGCTCTCGCATCGCGGCTTCTGGCTGCTCAACTTCGGTTTTTTCGCATGCGGTTTCCAGCTCGCGTTTATCGCTGCGCACATGCCCTCGTATCTGCTCGACAAGGGCTTGAGCGCCCGCAACGCGAGCGCGGCGCTCGCGCTGATCGCGCTCGCCAACGTGATCGGCACCTACCTGTGCGGCTATCTCGGTGACTTTCTGCGCCGCAAGTATGTGCTCTCGGCGATCTACTTCATTCGCTCGGCGGCGATGGCGGCGTTCTTTCTTGCGCCTCTCACGCCCGCAAGCGTCTACGTGTTCTCGTTTCTGATGGGCTTGATCTGGCTCGGTACGGTGCCGCTGACGAACGGACTCGTGTCGCAAGTGTTCGGCGTGCGCTATATCGCGACGCTGTTCGGCTTCGTGTTCTTCGGCCATCAACTGGGGAGCTTCCTGGGCGTGTGGCTCGGCGGCATCGTCTATGACGCGACCCATGCCTACGATGCGCTCTGGTACGGCGCGATCGCACTGGGCATCGTCGCGGGCCTGCTTCACTTGCCGATCGACGACGAGCGCGTCGCGCGCCTCGATCATCCCCTGGCACAACCCGCATGAGACGCGCGCAGCCCATCTCGATGAACCTCGCGCCACCGTTGCGCCGAGCGCTGATCGCGACCGCACTCGCACTGCTGGGACTCGCGATCGTCACGCTGTGCTTCGCGGGCTACCTGTCGCCCGCCGCGCTGCTCTTCCTGCTCTCCGGCAGCGCCTTCTGCGGCTAAGCGGCTAACGCTCGAACACCATGAGCGTCGACGTCGCCGACGCGTACAGCTTCCCGCCATCGTCGACGAGCCGCGCCTCCGCAAAAGCCGCGCGCCGCCCGATCGACAGCACGCGCCCTTCCGCTCTCACCACCCGTGTGTCGCGCGTCATCGCCTTGTGATAGGCCACCTTCAATTCGAGCGTCGTATAAGCCTGCGTCGCCGATAGACACGAATGCACGGCGCAGCCGCACGCCGAATCGAGCAGCGTCGCCGCGTAGCCGCCATGAATCGTGCCGATCGGGTTATAGGCGTGATCGCCCGGCTTGCCCGCGAAAACGGCCTTGCCGACGTCGCATTCGACGAAATCGAAACCCAGCGACACCAATATCCCTGGCTTCTTTCCAGACGCCATCAATTGACGCAGCTGCGCGAGCCCGTCGAGTTCGTTCGAAACGAGGGTCGGGGTGTCCATATCCATGACAAAATCACCTGATAGATGACGACAAACATCGAATTTTCCAATGATGTTTTGTACAATCTAAAATGTCAACAGCAGGGAGCCAGACGATGAAAGTGTCCCGAGAGCAGTTTCTGGAGAATCGCGAACGCATTCTCGAAGTCGCGAGCAAGATGTTTCGCGAGAAAGGGTTCGATGGCGTCGGCGTCGCCGACATCATGAACGGCGCCGGGATGACGCACGGCGGCTTCTATCGCCACTTCGCGTCGAAAGAAGACCTCGCCGCGAAGGCGAGCGAAGCGTCGATGGCGCGCACGGTCGAGAAGTGGCGCGAACAAGGGCAAAGCCATCCCGACAGCGCGCTCGCGACGTTCATCGGCCACTACCTGTCCGAGCGCCACCGCGACAGCCCCGGCGAAGGCTGCATGCTCGCCGCGCTCGCCAGCGACGCCGCGCGCGAAGGCCCCGAGATCCGCCAGTGCTTCGCCGACGGCGTGACGTCGATGATCGAATCGCTCGAGTCGTTGCTGCCCGGCGACGCCGGCGCCGAAGCGGCCGATACGCGCCGCACGGCGATTGCGACGATGGCCGAACTCGTCGGCGCGATGGTGTTGTCGCGCGCGGTCAGCGACGCGGCTTTGTCGAAGGAAATTCTCGGCGCCGTTTCCGACGATTTGCAGACGGTGTGCCACAGCCACTGACTTAAAGACGTCTTGAAGGCGGCGCGCGAGCACCGCCTTCTTAGCTTCTTAGCTGCAACGACCCAAACCATCCGGCCCTCGCCGGACGACTCGACTCATACGATCTGGCTCATTCGCGCAAAGCAGCGCCCCGCTCCGTCAGCAACTGCCGCAGTATCCCGCGATGGCAACGGCTTTCGTCATCGCAATAGCAGCCGATCGAAAAATGCGTGCCTTGCGAAAGCACCGCGAGCAAATCGAGCACTTTGCTCGCATCGCTATCGTTCATTTCCGCGCGGAATTTCCGGGCGAACGCATTCCACTGCACATCGCTCGACACCTCCTTGCCTTGCGCCATGAGTTCGGCACTCGGCGACAGCATCGGCAGCCACACGTCGTAGTAATCGCGCTTCGCGAACTCCGTCTTCGGCACGCCGCGCGGCGGCCGCCGCACCGTGCCGATACGCGTGCCCTCGTCGGCCGCGCGGGGCGTCCCGAGTTGGACGATGCGGATGCTCATAGCGTGTTCTTCATCCCGAGAACCTCGATCTTCGCGATCGCAGGCGGCGCCACAAACAGTGTCTCGGCATTGGCCATCAGTGCCTTCGCGATTTCGCCGTCGAGATGCGCCTGACGGTCGGCCTCGTTGTGGAATGCGTCGAACACGCCAAACACCTGATCGGACAATTTCAGCGCAAACCAGATCGGCGTGGTGTGTTCCCGATTCGCCATTTCCAGCCCTTTCTGCAAAAACGCTTCCACTTCGGCTTCCTTGCCGGGCTTGGCCTCAAAGCGAGCGAACAGTGCGTGCTGAATCATCATCTGTCTCCGGTTGAGTGTGCATCGCGAACGTTGCGACGGTTCGCACATTATCGGCTCAAGACGAGCAGCACGGGCGTCGACATGGCGGGGATGCCGACGGCGTTACGTAGCGCACGTGCTGCGCCGCCGGCTGGAGAAGGGAAATTGCGAGATCAGAAACGTTTGAGCGCGCGGATCTTCGCGACGCGCTCGAACAAGTCCAGGCTTTCGAATACCGTACGGTCGTGGCTTTCGCGCGCATCGCCGAGCGAGTAGTGCTCGATGCGCCCGATCAGATCGCGCGCGGTGAGGAGCGCGCCGTTGAATTCGTCGAAGCACGAGGCGCGTCCCGAGCGGACGAGCACGTGCAGCGCCGCGACGATCAGCACTTCGTCGTCGGTCCAGCGCGCGTAGGGCTGTTCACGCAGCGCGTACAGGAAGCCCGGGCGGCCGTCTTCGTCGATCAGCGTCACGTAGCGGTCGCCGATGTAGAAGCACAGCGAGTCGATGTAGTCGATCTGATCGATCACCTGCTCCAGCGCGCGCTGCAATCCGCCCTCGCTAAACAAGCGTTCGATCGCCGCGCGGACCTGCACGAAGTACTGGGCTTCGCTGCGCCGCCACGCGGCATGCACGCCGTCGATTTCCGCCATCACCGGCGCGCCGGCCGCCACTTGGCCGACGCTGATCCAAGCGTCGCCGCCGCAATCGATTTTGTCTTGCGAAGCCGGCCGGATATGCAGGCGTCCGTGCGCGTTGATATAGAGCGACAGTAGCGGAGCGCCGCCCGTCGAATCGCCGCCCGACATTCGCGACGGCACGACCGGCAGCGTCTCGACGCGCAGCTCGCGATGGCGCCGCAACACGGCCAGCGCGGCGCGGTCGTACGCGCCGAGCGCCTGCTGCATCAGCTCGAGCGGATAGACGCCGCCGTGCGTCAGCGCGTCCTCGGCGGCGTCGCATGCGACTTCGCCCGCGTACGCGTCGGCCTGCAGATCGTCGGTCCAGCACGAATGATGGCTGCGCGCGAATGAATGTGCTTTCAGCTCCATTGACGCTCTCCCCCGTTTTGAATGGCAAACATCCGATTGATATGCGCACGGGCGGCATCGCCGGCGGCTTTCGGAGCCGTTTGCCGGAACGCGTTTGAGGCGCGTTCGAGTTCGCGGCTGTAGCCTTAGATTTCACCCACCGAAAAAGCCGGCTACAACTGCTAGTTCTGACAGTTGCAGCGTTTCTTTGCGCACAGATGAAAATTGCCCAGCATGCTCATCGTTCGCACGCGGGCCGATTCGCCTTGCCGTGGCGGTGCAGCGCGGAGATCGCGGCGTGTCGCAATTGCGCGACGGCAAACATTACCGGCGCAGTAGCCGGCGCCGCCTGGAAGGGGCCAAACTTTGCCGGAAAACCCTGGTTTTCTAGCATTTGTCTCACCCGCGCTACGTGTGCTTGCCCACATCTGCTGCAAGCGCGATCCAGCATGATTAAACTTAAGATGTAGAGTGCTGGGCGCGCCGGAAAACACGTCGCGCGAGGGTGCGAGCACCGGTTTCTCGCCAGAGAATCCGCCGCGCACGGCCCCGCGCCGCAGTCCCGCCGCCTCCAAGCCCGGCACCGTGGCTCGTCGGGGATGCCGCCATGAACCGCCCTCTCGCTCGATTGCCTCGCTTGCCGTTCCGCGCCATCGCCACGATGCCGCTTGGCCGGCGCGTGAAGTGGCTGCTGCTGCTCATCGCAGCAGTGGTCATCGGGATCGCGGCGCATTTCGCCGACATCGAAATCGAAACGTCGCGGCTGCAGGCGCGCTACCTGTCCGACCTCGCGCGCAACCTGACCTACTCGTTGGAGGACGGCCCGAGCGACAGCATCCACTTCCCCGCAGGCGGCCCCTACGACGTGCGGCTCGGCTACGCGGAGCTGCCCAGCTTCATTGCGCGTCTCACCGAGCGCGGCTTCGCGATCACGAACCAAGCGCGCGATTCGAAGTCGATGCTCGATCTCGCCAGCCGCGGTCTCTATCTTCCCTATGACGAGAAGGACCGCGCCGGCCTCCAGCTATTCGACGCAACAGGCGCGCCGCTTTATAGCGCGCGCTATCCGATCCGCACCTACGACAACTTCGAGCAAATTCCGCCGCTCGTCATCGACGCGCTGACCTTCATCGAAGACCGCTATCTGCTCGACCCCGGCGCGCCCTACCGCAACCCGGCGATCGACTGGGGGCGCTTCTCGCGCGCGCTGATGGACCAGGCCGTGCGGCTCGTCGACCGCCATCAGGCGGCGCCGGGCGGCAGCACGCTCGCCACGCAGATCGAAAAATTCCGCCATTCGCCCAACGGCCGTACCGCGACGCCGCCCGAGAAACTGCGCCAGATCGCTTCCGCGTCGGTGCTCGCTTACCTCGACGGCCCCGAAACGCTGCCCGCGCGCAAAGCGATTCTCGTGCACTACCTGAACACCGAGCCGCTTGCGGCGCAGCCCGGCATCGGCGAAATCGAAGGGCTCGGCGACGGTCTCGCCGCCTGGTACGGACGCGATTTCGACGAGATCAACCGGACTCTCGCCGACACCGACGCCGAAACCGGCAATGGCCCGATCGCGCCCGGCGCGCTCGACGCGCAAGCGCTCGCGTTCAAGCAGGTGCTCTCGCTGCTCGTCGCGCAACGCGCACCGTCGTCCTTCCTGCGCCCCGGCGGCTCCGCGCTCGAGCCTCTGACCGACAGCTATCTGCGCGTGCTCGCGGCCAACGGCGTGATCTCGGCGCCGCTGCGCGACGCCGCGCTCGCCGCGCATCTCGAGCTCAAGCGCAAGACGACGCTGCCGCCTCCCGATTCCTTTATCGAGCGCAAAGCGGTCACGTCGTTGCGCGCGCATCTATTGAGCACGCTCGGCGTGAAGAGCTTCTACGATCTCGACCGGCTCGACCTCACCGCCCGCGCGACGCTCGACAACGCGGTGCAGCAGGCCATCAGCGAACGTCTCGCGCTGGCCGCGACCAAGGACGGCGCGCAAGCTGCGGGGCTCTACGGCTTCGAGATGCTGCGCCCCGGCGACGACCCGTCGAAGATCACGTTCAGCTTCACGCTGTTCGAGCGGCGCAACGGCGAGAATCTCGTGCGCGTGCAGACGGACAGCGTGAACGAGCCGTTCGACATCAACCAGGGCGCGCGCTTGAATCTCGGCTCGACCGCCAAGCTCCGCACGCTGATCACGTATCTGCAGATCGTCAGCGATCTGCACGCGCGCTATGCGTCGATGAGCAACGCCGAATTGAAGCAGGTCCAGCCCGATCCGCTCGACGGGCTGACCAAATGGGCCGTCGACTATCTGCTGCATACGCCCGATCATTCGCTATCGGCGATGCTCAATGCAGCGATCGAGCGCAAGTATTCGGCTAGCGCCGGAGAAATGTTCTACACGGGCGGCGGCGAGCAGACCTTCACGAACTTCGAAGCCTCCGACAACAGCCAGATCCTCACCGTGCACCGCGCGTTCCAGCACTCGGTGAACCTCGTGTTCGTGCGGCTGATGCGCGACATCGTCCACTACGAAATGATCCAGGCCGCGGGGCCGTCGGCGAGCTGGTATGCCGACCCCACGGTGCGCCAGGCGTATCTCGCGCAATTCGTCGATCGGGAAAGCAAGGTCTATCTGCACCGCTTCTACACGCGCTATGCGGGCAAATCGCCCGACGACGCGCTCGACACGCTGCTCGGGCACGTGCACAGGTCGGGCAAGCGAGTCGCGACGGTGCTGCGCAGCGTGGCGCCCGACGCATCGATCACGTGGTTCAGCGCGCAGATGCGAACCGCGCTCAAGGGCACACCGGATGCGTCGCTCGACATTTACGATCTCTCGCGGCTCTACGAGAAATACGGCATCGATAAATTCAACCTCAACGACCGCGGCTATATCGCGAAGGTGCATCCGCTCGAACTGTGGACCGTGAATTATCTGCGCGAGCATCCGAAGGCGACCGAGGCGCAAGTGCAGGACGCGAGCCGCGACGTGCGTTTCTATACCTATAAGTGGCTCTACAAGACGCGCTATCACTTGACGCAGGATCGCCGCATCCGGCACATGGTCGAGCTGCAGGCATATCAGCGGATCGGCCAGTCGTGGCGCGCGCTCGGCTATCCGTTCGAGACGCTCACGCCGTCGTTCGCCGCGGCCATCGGTGCATCGGGCGACCGGCCGGCGGCGCTCGCGAAGCTGATCGGCATCATCGGAAGCGGCGGCAAGATGCTGCCCACCGAGAGCATCAGCTCGCTCGACTTCGCGACCGGCACGCCGTACGAAACGCACTTCGAGCATGCGAGCCAACCGACCGATCCGGTGCTGTCGCCGGAAATCGTCGGCATCGTGCAGGGGTTGTTGCGCGACGTCGTGACCGGCGGCACGGCCAAGCGCCTCGCCAACGGCATGCCGCTTTCCGACGGCAAGACGCTCGACGTGTACGGCAAGACCGGCACCGGCGATCAGCGCTTCGAAGTGTATGCACCGGGACACCGGCTGATCGAATCGCGCAAGGTCAACCGCACGGCGACGTTCGTGTTCGAGATCGGCCAGCACTTCTACGGCACGCTGACCGCATACGTGCACGAGCCATATGCGGCGCGCTACGACTATACGAGCGCGCTCGCGGTGCAACTGCTCAAATCGCTCGCGCCGGCACTGCAGCCGCTGATCGGCAGGGACGACAAGACGGCGAACGTCACCGAGCGGTAAGCGTCTGCGGTCATCGCCCGATCCCGTCGCCGTTGGGCGCAATGGGAGCGATAGGCGCAATGGGCGGGCGTTGCGCCGTGCGGCGCAACGCGACGTCGAACGGATTGGTTCGCGGCCCGATCGCATCGGCTTGGCGCTTGAGCAATTCGACGACCGTCGGCAGGCGTTCCGGCGTCAAACGGCTCGCCAGCGTGCCGACGCTCAACGCCGCGACGGCGACACCCGAGCGGTCCAGAATCGGCACCGCCGCGCCCGCCATCCCCTCCAGCACGCCGCTATTGCTGCCCGCGTAACCGACCTGCCGCACGCGCTCGATCTCGGTACGCAGATACACCTCGTCGAGCACGCCATAGCCGCGCAGACGCGGCACGTTGAAGTGAATGATCTCTTCGCGCTCCGCTTCGGGCAGGAACGCGAGGATCGCGAGACTGCCTTGCCCGACACCGAGCGCGACGCGTCCGCCGATATCGCCGGTGAACGAGCGAATCGGGAACGGGCCTTCGCACATATCGAGGCAGACGGCGTCGAACCCGCTTCGCACAAGCAGGAAGATCGTATCGCCGAGGCTCGCGCACAGCCGCAGCATCGCCGGACGGCAGAGCGTGCGCAGGCCGCTCGGATTGCTCGCTTGCGCTGCCAGCGCAAAAAAATCGATGCCGAGGCGATAGAGCTTCGAGTTGCCGTCTTGCTCGACGATGCCTTCGTCCGCGAGCGATTGCAGGATGCGGTGCGCGGTTGCCTGCGTGAGCCCGGCCTCCTTCGCGATGCGGGTCACGCGCGCGCCTTCGGCCGGCGCATGCGCGAGCGCACGGATGATCGTGAACGCACGTTGCAATGCGCCGGGCGCGGGCTTCAATTGATCATCGGCAGAGTTCATCGCTTTTCTCGTGGCCTTATTCCATTGGACGGAATCATATAGAATTTTTTAACCGCCGATAATCCTCGCGCGCAAACCCGCACGGCAGCCGCTTATCCGCATTTACCCCTATTTTTACGGCCTTCCCGGCAAACCATAGCAACGGAATAAGGATCGCCACGGCATCACTTTTATTCCGCCAAACGGAATTTTTTGAATTTTTATCCCATTGAACGGAATTTGAAATTGACGCTGCGTAATTTGGCTGGCTAGAGTCGCTTCACCGGCAGTCGTCCGCCGCCGCACTCAGAGGCCAGACCATGTCGTTCCTCACGCTCACCGATCTCTCGAAGTCCTACGGCAACCTGCACGCCGTCTCCGATCTCAATCTCTCCGTGGAAAAAGGCGAGTTCGTCTCGCTGCTCGGCCCGTCCGGATGCGGCAAGACGACGACGCTGCAGATGATCGCGGGATTCATCGACGTGACGCGCGGGCGCATCGCGCTCGACGGCCGCGACATCACGCACGTGAAGCCGAACCAGCGCGGGCTCGGCGTCGTGTTCCAGAGCTACGCGCTGTTTCCGCACATGACGGTCGCCGAAAACGTGAGCTTCGGGCTCGAAATGCGCGGCGTCGCCAAAGCGGAGCGCGCCGGGCGGATTCGCGAAGCGCTCGGCCTCGTGCGTCTCGACAAGCTCGGCGAGCGCTTTCCGCGCGAGCTGTCGGGCGGACAGCGGCAGCGCGTCGCGCTCGCTCGCGCGCTCGTCATCGAGCCGCCGGTGCTGCTGCTCGACGAACCGATGTCGAATCTCGACGCGAAGCTGCGCGAGGACATGCAGTTCGAGCTGCGTGCGATCCAGCGCAAGGTCGGCACCACGACGGTGATGGTCACGCACGATCAGGCGGAGGCGCTGTCGATCAGCGACCGCGTCGTCGTGATGGAGGCCGGCCGCATCACGCAAGTCGATACGCCCTACCGTGCGTATGAACGTCCGCAAACGCAATTCGTCTCCCAGTTTCTCGGCAAGGCGAACATGCTGCCGGGCGTGGTCGTGCATGCCGCCGACGATCAAATCCGCATCGACCTCGGCCACGATCTGATCGAGACGCGCGATGCCTCGTCTACGCAACGAGCCGAGCGCCCCGAGCGCCGGCTTGGCCTCGGCGACGCTGTCACGCTCTGCATCCGCCCGGAAAAGCTGCGCCTGTGCGCGCCCGATGCAGGCCGTCTCGCCGCGCGCGTAGCGAGCCGCTTCTTCCTCGGCAGTCAATGGCTCTACCGCGTCGACAGCAAGCTCGGCGACATGCTCGTGTGCTGCCAGAACGAAGGCGGCGAGCCGTTCGCGGAAGGCGATGCGGTCGGCGTCGACTGGACGAGCGATGCCGTGCGCTTCATCGACGAGGATGCCCGCCATGCCCACTAGCACGACCAGCACGCTAAGCGGCGCGGCGGCCGCCAACGCTAACGTCTCCTCGCCGTCGAAAGCGCCGTGGCATGCGTTCCTGCCCGCCTGGCTGCTGTGCGCCCCTGCCTTCGTGCTGTTCGCGACGCTCGTGCTCGTGCCGCTCGCGATGACGGTCGTCCTGACCTTCTATCGCTTCGATCCGCAAAGCGGCCCGATCGCCGCGTTCCAGTTCGGCAACTACGCCCACGTGCTCGGCTCGTCGTACTACCACGAGATTTTCGCGCGCACGTTCGGCATCGCGATCGTGACGACGCTGCTGTGCATCGTGATCGGTGCGCCCGAGGCTTATGTGCTTTACCGCATGCGCGACCCGTGGCGCTCGCTCTTTCTGCTCGCGATCCTTGCGCCGCTTTTGGTATCGGTCGTGGTGCGCGCGTTCGGCTGGAGCATGCTGCTCAATACGAACGGCCTCGTGAATCAGGCGCTCGGCGCGTTCGGGCTTGGTCCTTATCGGCTCGAATACACGAAATTCGCGATCGTCATCGCGCTCGTGCATGTGATGCTGCCGTTCATGGTGATTCCCGTCTGGACCTCGCTGCAAAAGCTCGACCCGCAGACGGAGAACGCGGCGCTGTCGCTGATGGCGTCACCCGCGACGGCGCTGCGCCGCATCGTCCTGCCGCAATTGATGCCGGGCATCCTGTCCGGCAGCTTGATGGTGTTCGGTCTCTCCGCCAGCGCGTTCGCCATTCCGGGCCTGTTGGGCGGACGCCGTCTCAAGGTTGCCGCCACCGCCGTCTACGACGAGTTTCTGAGCTCGCTCAATTGGCCGCTCGGCGCGACGATTGCGGTGCTGCTCCTGATCGCCAATCTCGCGATCATGCTCACGTACTACCGCATGCTCGAACGGCGCTATCAGCGCAGCATGGGCTAACGGCGCGGGGACTGAAGCAATGAGAAAAAACGGCCCTATCGCGCTTGTCTTTCACACGCTCGTGATTCTTTTCGTGCTCGCGCCGCTGGCGATCGTCGTACTGGTCGCCTTCACGCCCGACGAAACCCTGACGCTGCCCACGCACGGCTTCTCGCTGCGCTGGTTCCGCGCGATTCTCGACTATCCGGATTTCATCAGCGCGTTTTTCAATAGCGTAAAGCTCGCGTTTCTGTCGGCGACGCTGTCGCTTGCGATTGCGCTACCCGCGGCGCTCGCGATCGGACGGATGCATTTTCCAGGACGCGGCATGCTGAACGGCCTGCTGCTCTCGCCGCTCGTGATTCCAAGCCTCGTGCTCGGCATCGCCTTCCTGCGCTTCTTCGCGCTGATCGGCGTCACGGGCTCGTTCGTGTGGCTCACGATCGCGCACATCATCATCGTCACGCCGTTCATGATGCGGCTCTTGCTCGCGTCGGTGGCCGGGCTCGAACGCAGCGTCGAGCACGCCGCCGCTTCGCTCGGCGCCGATCCGTGGACGACGTTCAAGCGCATCACGCTGCCGATGATCATCCCCGGCATCACCGGCGGCTGGCTCCTTGCCTTCATCAACAGCTTCGACGAGCTGACGATGTCGATCTTCGTCACGTCGCCGCAAACCGTGACGCTGCCGGTGCGCATGTACATGTACGCGACCGAATCGATCGACCCGATGATGGCGTCCGTCTCCGCGCTCGTGATCGTCATCACGGCCGGTGCGATGCTGCTGATCGACCGCGCCTACGGCCTCAACCGCATTCTGGTCGGGCATCACGGATGACTTCCTCTTCCCCCTCGTCCCTCATGGCACACACCTCGCCCGATATCGACGCCAACGGCGAACGCGGCTCGCATGCGAGCGGCGGCGACGGTCCGCAGTTCGTGCGCGTTGCCGAGCAAGGCCGCGCGCCGGTCGCTTTCGTGCTCGATGGCCGTAGCGTCAGCGCGCTCGCGGGCGACACCGTGTTGACCGCGATCCTGCTCGACGGCAAGCGCGTGCGCGACAGCGAATTCAGCGGCGCGCCGCGTGCCGGTTTCTGCCTCATGGGCGCGTGTCAGGACTGCTGGGTGAGAACGGAGGACGGTGTGCGGATCCGCGCGTGCTCGACGCTCGTTGAAGCCGGCATGCGGATCGTCACGCGCGCACCGGATGTTCTGCGGCATGCCGAAGCGGAGCCCGCCCGATGAGCACCACATCGAACGACACCCCTCGCATCGTGATCGTCGGCGCCGGTCCGGCCGGCGTGCGCGCCGCCGAGACACTCGTCGCCGCCGGGCTCGCGCCGATCGTGCTCGACGAGAACGCGCGCTGGGGCGGCCAGATCTATCGTCAGCCGCCGGCAACGGGCGACTTCAAGCGCTCGAAGCGAACGCTGTATGGCTTTGAAGCGAACAAGGCCGAAGGCGTGCATGCGGCCATGGCCGCGCTGCTGCCGCACATCGACTACCGGCCGGACACGCTCGCCTGGAGCATCGGCGCGCAGCGCGTCGATACGCTTCATGCAGGGCGCGCGCAAAGCGTGCCGTTCTCGCACCTCATCATCGCGGGCGGCGCGACCGATCGCGTACTGCCGCTGCCCGGCTGGACGCTGCCCGGCGTCTATACGCTCGGCGGCGCGCAGATCGCCTTGAAAGCGCAAGGCTGCGCGATCGGCACGCGCGTCGTATTTGCGGGCACGGGGCCCCTGCTCTATCTGGTCGCGTATCAATACGCGAAGGCGGGCGCGCAGGTCGCGGCGGTGATCGATACGAGTTCGCTCGCTCAGCAGGCGGCCGCTCTGCCACGCCTCGCTCGCGATCCTTCCACGCTCGCCAAAGGGCTCTACTACGCCGGATGGTTGCGCGCGCAAGGAATACGCGTGGTGCGCGGCGCGACGCTCGTGCGCATTCGCGGCGAGCGCTGCGTCACCGGCATCGAATGGCGCGCAGAAGGACGTGTAGAAGGACGCGCGCCGCTCGCGATCGATTGCGATGCGGTCGGTCTCGGCTTCGGCTTGCGTCCCGAAACGCAGCTCGCCGATCTCGCCGGCTGCGCGTTTCGCTTCGATTCGAGCAGCCGCACATGGCTGCCCTCGCTCGATGAAGCGGGCCGCAGCTCGGTGGCCGGGATTTATCTCGCGGGCGACGGCGCGGGCATCGCCGGCGCCGATGCGGCGGAGCTCGCGGGACGCCGCGCGGCGCTCGCGCTGATCGACGATCTCGGCGTTGCCCGTCCGCGTATGCCGGGCCGCGAAAGCGACGCCGCGATCGCACACCGCATGCAACGCATCGCGGCATTCCGCGCGGGACTCGACGCCGCGTTCACGCCGCGCGAGCCCTGCGCGTCGCCTTGGCCCGATGAGACGATCGTGTGCCGCTGCGAAGAAATCGACGCAGGCGCGTTGCGCGCGTGCATCCGCAACGACGGCGTCACCGAAATCAATCGGCTGAAGGCGCTGACGCGCGCCGGCATGGGACGCTGCCAAGGACGCATGTGCGGCGAAGCCGCCGCGCTGCTGCTTGCGGAAGAAACCGGGCGGCCGCTCGAAGCGGTCGGCCGCCTGCGCGCGCAGGCGCCGATCAAGCCCGTGCCGATCTCGCTCGCGCTGCATTCCGGCGCAGTCCCCGAAATCGCCGAGGAGGCCCGCGATGAGTGACGGCACGCATTACGACGTGGCGATCGCGGGCGGCGGTCTCGTCGGCGCGTCGGCGGCGCTCAATCTCGCGAAGCGCGGCTTGCGCGTCGGGCTGTTCGAGCGGCGCTTCTGCGGCGCGCAGGCAAGCGGCGTGAACTACGGCGGCGTGCGCTGCCAAGGACGTCCCGCCGAACAACTGCCGCTCGCGCTGCGCGCGCGCCGCGTATGGGACCGCTTGCCGGAGCTGATCGGCAGCGACGGCGAATTCGTCGTCTCGGGACACTTGCGGCTGGCACGCAGCGATGCCGATCTCGACGGGCTCCACCGCTACGCGCAAATGGCGCGCGAGCACGGACTCGAGCTGCAGGTGATGGCGGGCGACACGTTCCATCGCCGCTATCCGTGGCTGGGCTCGCGCGCCGTCGGCGGCTCGCTGTGCGCGCGGGACGGTCACGCGAATCCGCGGCTCGTGTCGCCGGCTTTTGCGCGCGCGGCACGCGAGGCCGGGGCCGACATTCGCGAAAACACCGCGCTGACCGAGGCCGTTTTCGACGGCGCACGTTTCCGGCTGCGCACGCGCGACGCGTCCTTTACCGCCGACTGGCTCATCAACACGGCCGGCGCGTGGGGCAACACGCTCGCGGCACAGTTCGGCGAAGCGGTGCCGCTCGAGCCGATCTATCCGAACATGTGGGTGACCGAGCCGCTGCCCTTGTTCATCACGCACAACCTCGGCGTGTTCGGCGGCGGCATCTACGCGCGGCAAGTCGAGCGCGGCAATGTCGTGATCGGCGGCGGACGCGGAAGCGGCAACGGCGAATTCGGTCAGCCGTCCACCGATACCACGCGCACCGTGATGCGCGACGCCTGCCAATTGCTGCCGATGCTCGAACACGCGCTCGTGATCCGCACGTGGAGCGGCGTGGAAGGCGCGACACCCGACGACAATCCGATCATCGGCGCGAGTTCCACGACGCCGCGTTTGTTGCATGCCTTCGGTTTTTCCGGCGGCGGGTTTCTGCTCGCGCCGGGCGTCGGCGAAGTCCTGGCGGACCTCGTTGCCGACGGCGCCACGGCAACGCCCATTGGCGCGTTTTCGGTCGAGCGCTTTACACGTGCCAACGCCACATCATCGCTTTCCACTACGCATCAGATGCAGTGAATCCGCTCTTTAGGACAGGAGACTACGAATGAAACTCATCAAAACGATCGCGGCAGCCGCAGCTTTGTGCGGCCTGACCGCCGCCATCCCCGCGTTCGCGCAAAGCAAGACGATATACATCGGCATGAACGGCGGCCCGATGGAAAAGGCATACACGAGCCAAGTGCTGCCCGACTTCGAGAAGGCCAACGACGTGAAGGTCGTCGTCGTGCCGGGCACGTCGTCGGACATTCTCGCGAAGCTGCTCGCGAACAAGACCAATCCGCAGATTCACGTCGTGTTTCTCGACGACGGCGTGATGGCGCGCGCGGTCAGCATGGGCGTATGCAAGAAGCTCGACGATGCGCCCGTGCTCAAGGAGCTCTATCCGTTCGCGCGCATGAAGGACGACATGGGCGCGGGCGTGCAACTCGGCATGACGGGCATCGCGTACAACACGAAGCTCTTCAAGGAAAAGGGCTGGGCGCCGCCCACCTCGTGGCTCGACTTCGCCGATCCGAAGTACAAGGGCAAGGTGGTGTTCCAATCGGCATCGAGCAGCACCTTCGGCCTGCATGGGTTCCTTGAGATCAATCGCCTGTGGGGCGGCAGCGAGCAGAACGTCGAACCGGGCTTCACGAAGTGGCAAAGCACGGTCGGACCGAACGTCGTCGAATACATTCCGAACTCGGCGAAGATCTCGGAGATGGTGCAAACGGGTGAAGCCGGCTTGTTCCCGCTCACGCCGACCGGCGTCGGCGATCTGCAGGACAAGGGCATCCCGGTCGCCTATGTGAGTCCTAAGGAAGGACCGGTGCTGCTGCTCGTCGATCTGTGCGTCGTCAACAACAATCCCGATCCGCAGCTGGCGCAGAAGCTCGCGCAATTCCTGCTGTCGGCGCCGGCGCAGACCAAGGCCGCCATCGCGGGCAAGCAGATTCCGACCAACCGCCTCGCGACGATGCCCGCTTCTATGCAGCAAAGCCTCGGCAATCTCGACGACCTGGTGAAGAAGGTTAATGTGGTCGATTGGGATGTGATCAATGCTCACCGCGCGCAGTGGGATGCGCGGTGGAATAGCCAAATCGAGCGTTAATCCGGTTCGAATGCCGCTATGGCGGCAATGGCGCGTGGCGTGGGCGAGCAATCGCGCAGGCTGCGCGCCAACAGTAGTGAGACTCTCTTCACACCGCGTTTTACACCACGCCGCTTTTCTCTCGCACGATTGCGTACCGGTCAGGGGCACGTAAGGACCGATATGCGACGAAGCCAATACACATCTAAAGGCCTGTACCAATCGGATCGACGACCTCGACGAGGAAAAGAGGGTCCGACTTTCTGGGCCGCCGCGTGTCGCCTAAACTAGTGTCAACGTGTTACGTAACCCGGGTATGCCGGCATTGGAAACTTTTGGATACCTCTAGAACCACGTCTCGTTGACTGACGGGTGGCCTATGGCGCTATCACTTCGTTATTTGGGAGTCTTGGCAATCTGTGCGTTGTTCACTGCTTGCGGACAGATTCCGTCCAAGTATTCTGCGTGCAGATCGGATTCCTGTCGCGCTCGGCACGAGCACGATATCTCGCAATCCGGCGAGGCGTCATGGTATTCGTCAACGTTCCAGGGGCATCTGACCGCAAACGGAGAGCGCTACGATGGCGGCGCCTTGACTGCCGCCCATCGAACATTGCCGCTCGGTACCTATGTTCGCGTCCGATCGCTGGCTACCGGAAAGTCGGTTGTCGTCCGCATCAACGATCGCGGACCCTACGTCAAAGGCCGGATCATCGATCTCTCTTACGCGGCCGCAGAAGCCCTGGGTTTGCCGGATGCGCGGTCAATGCGCGTGCAGATTGAACGTGTGGAGAAGACACAGACGGGGGCCGACGAGGACAATACCTTGACGACAGAGCAGTGAAGTCCTGGACGGTGCGCTGAGCCAATCGCTTGCTCAAGGCATCGGCAAGACGGATGCCATGTCGCCTTGCCGTTCACGGCGGTATTGGATCGGCGAGACACCACGTGCCAGCTTGAATGCGCGGCTGAAAGAGAATTCCGACCCATAGCCAACGCGCGACGCGATTTCACCAAGGCGTAGCTCGGTTTCCTCCAACAGCTGTGCAGCAATGCCCATGCGCCAACGCGTCAGGTACTGATGAGGCGGCTCGCCCACCAAGGCGCAGAAATTGCGGGCGAATGCAGCACGGGACAACATGGCTTCTTTGGCAAGTTCCGCCAGTGTCCAAGCACGTTCGGGTGATTCGTGTATCCGCGCAAGGACCCTCGTCATTTGCGGCGATCGCAAGGCCGAAAACCAATCGTTATCTGCAGGGGAAGCCGCATCCGCCCATTCGCGCATCAAGTAGACGAACAGGGAAGAAAGCAGATTCCGCACCACGATATGGTTACCAAAGTTCGGTGTCTCAACTTCATTACGCAGCATGCGCAGCGTATCGCTCAGTGGGGAATGTCCGGGCTCCATCCCGGCGCGGAGCAATACAGCCTGCGGAAGCGCCCGCAATGCGGGGAGCGCCAAATGCTGATCCAAGTTGAACTGGCCGCAAATGAGCGTGGTGGCTTTGGGATCAGGGTCGACGACACCATCGTGCCTGGCCAGAAACGTATCGAGCGGAATGGCCTTGCCTCGCTTCGAATGCGCGACTTCATGCGCACTTCCACGCGGGAACAGGACCAATTCGCCGGCGCGTAACTCCAGCGCTTCCGCGCCGGATCGACGAACGAACGCATGCCCTTCCGCCGCGAAATGGAACACCACGGCATCGCGAGATTTCACCGCAAATCCCCACGGCCCGGCCGCGCGCGTGCGAACCAGCACCAAGCCATCAGCGCGGACCGCTTTCAACCACCCGTTCAATGCTTCCATGGCTTCACCCTAGCAGAATGAGACGAATCGACATGCATTATGGATGGATTGGTATGGATCGTCTTCATCGGAACGACTTCAATAGAGGACACGCAACCCACAAAGGCAAGACCATGAACAGAGAACAGATTCAAGCCGCAATCGATACCATCTACGCGCGCGTTTTCAACAAAGGCGAGTCCGAACTGCTACCGGGCCTGGTCGCTGGTCCGTATATCCAGCACAACCCGATGTTTCCGGATGGCACCGATTTCATCTGCGGCTATATCAAGCAGGTCGGAAAGGTGTCGTGCGAGGTCAAGCGCATTGCGATCGACGGTGACCTCGCTTTCGTTCACGTGCGCTATCTGGACTGGGGCGGCAAGGAAACCGCGGGCGTCGACATCTTCCGTTTCGATGCCGATGGAAAAATCGTCGAGCACTGGGATGTTTTGCAGCCGGTACCGGAAACGGCCAACAACACGAATACGATGTTCTGAGCGCTTGGCGGGGAACAACAGGGTTCTGTGACAAGCTCGTGGGATTGATCGGTCAGCGCGTGATCACGGTCGAGCAGACAAAGCAGTACGTACTTTCGCTTCGCTTTTCAGGCGGCCCAACCTTTCACATAGAGGCAGATAACAAGTCCTCGTGACCAGAAGCCTTTGACTTCATTGGTCGAAGGCAATATTGGCACCACGAACTCAACAGATAACTGGCCGCGTTGAGCGTCCGCTGTGGAGAGAGCTGGCAGATCGCTTCGGGCAGCGGTCGGCCAGGAACGGACGATCGACACGTCGGTCCGAATCGTCGACAATCCGCGTGCTGGACGTAAGCGCAAGAATGAGAATTCGTGCTCCTTCAGGGCAAACATCGATCACTCCTTTTACCTAGGCGCCTATGAAACCTGCCGGCATCGCCGTAACTCTCGCTTTATTCTGCACAGTAATAGCTGGCAAAGCAGCGGAGCCCTCCCCCTCGATCACGCTCGAGGGAATCCTGGTGATCGGCGAATTTTACGGACCGCCGAACTACGGTGAAAATCCACATGGCGACCGAATAGAACATTCGCTGTTTCTGCAGTTGCCCGCTACGCCTGCCACGCAGCTTTCCGATTCTCAGGCATTGGCCCCGCTAGACCAGGATGCCAGATCGACATACTTTGTTCAGGTCGTTATTCACGACTCTCAGCGCTCAGCGGCGGAGAGCGCAATCGGGCATAGGGTGCAGGTCATAGGCGTTCCGGTTGTTCCGCTGACAGGTCACCACCGAACGCCTTTGCTAATAGACGTGAGTTCGCTCAAGCCGATTAATGCATGGCGTTGGTAGATCACATGCATCCAACGGCTCCGGGGCGACTGTCGCCGACCGCACGGCGCATCGGGCAGCCACTTGCCGTCGTTCGACAGCGCCAGCTAGATGATTTTCAATTGACGCATGTGCCCACCGACTCTCGGACACTGCAGTCTGAATCGGTCGCATATAATGGCTTTGAACTCGAACACGGTGTTTGCGCCAGACGCAGTGGGAGGGGGCCGCCCCATGACAGGCCGGGCGTCGGTCGGCACCACTGCGGCGGTCAGGCAGGCGCGAAATGTAAAAGAAAACATATTCGGGAAAGCGGGGTGGAGATGCAAAATAATCAGCAGGGGACACCGCAGGCTGCTCCAGGTCAAAATCTCTTCGCACCGCGACTCCTCACCGGCATTTTCCAGGGATTAGTGCTGTATCTGCTCATGAACGCTGCGCATAATCGCAGCGGCATCGCAACTATCCCGCTTCTATTCTTTCCGCTGCTTCTTGTTACCCTATTCATCCCGCCGGCGTTTATCGTGGGCCTGCAACGAATGAGGGGAGCTAAGCTCGCGATGTGGGCCGCCGTGCTCGCCGCAGTCGTGGCAGTGCTTGGCTGTCACGACGCGTGGCGATCGGCAGGCGCTGAAATTGTCGGAATGCAACCATTCGGTCGCGCCGAGGTTCCGCTGCCTTCAATGGCAGTGACCTTCTACAGCGGCGTGATCGTATTCATCGCTTATTGCCTTGTTCTCGCCGGCGAGGCGGCAAGGTCGTGGTTTGCCCCCTACGAGTCGTACTTCGAATTCAGCTGGAAACTCGGGCTCCAAGTCTTGCTGTCCGGGTTGTTTGTATGTGCGCTCTTTCTTGTGCTCTGGTTGGGGGCAGCGCTCTTCTTGTTGCTGAAGCTGAATTTCCTCCAGCAACTTCTGCGCGAATCGTGGTTCAACATTCCCGTGAGCGCGATGGCGTTTGCGTCGGCCCTGCACATCACCGATGTGAGGCCAGACATCATCCGGGGTTCGCGCACGCTTGTGCTGTCGCTACTCTCGTGGCTGCTCCTGGTCCTCGTTGTCATCGTTGGCGGATTCCTCGCATCTCTGCCGCTCACCGGACTCGGCTTGCTATGGGCCACGCGGTCTGCTACGTGGATCCTGCTCGGCGTCGCGGCGCTGAAAATAATCTTCGTGAACGCCGTCTTCAAGGGCGGCCCAGGGTCTGATCAGGCACCGCGAGTGCTGCGTGTCTGTATGAGGATTTCATGCCTGATGCTTCCCGTGCTAGTGATACTTGCGACTTACGCGCTCGCCCTGCGCATTAAGCAGTATGGGTTCACGCCGCACCGCATTTTGGCCTGTGCCGGAACGTTCGTGGCTTACTTCTATGCCATCGGCTATGCGTGGGCGGCGCTCGCTCGCACTGACACCCTCGCGAAGATCGCGCCTGTGAATGTGGTCGCGGCGTGGGTATCAGTCGCTGTCCTCGTTGCTGTATTCACGCCGCTGGCTGACCCGGCACGTCTGTCGGTGGACAACCAGGTAGACCGTCTCCTCGCGGGGAGGGTTGAGCCCGAGAAATTCGATTACAACTTCTTGCGGTACAGATCCGCGAGATACGGGCTGCAGGCGCTTGCGCGCCTGCAGGGAGAGACTAAGGCACCCAATGCCGCGACCGTTCGCGAACTGAGCGCACAGGCTGCACGTCAGCCTGGTCCAGGCCTTTTGGGGGCAGCTCGCCCGAATGCCGCGACGCTCGAGCTCAACATTGTGTCGCGCACTCCCGGGCAGCCGGTTCCGGCGTCATTTCTCTCGACGGACTGGAAGCGGGTCACGCAAAACTGGATGCTTCCAGGCTGCCTGAACGTTGCCTCGGTGAAATGTGATGCTTACCTCGTCGACCTGACCGGCGATCACAAGTCGAACGTTGTGCTCTTCCCGAACAGCGGAAGTATTGGATTCGTGTTTGACCAGGTCAGCGATGGAGAGTGGCAACTGGTGGGAAAGTTTTCGATCGCACCGAACTGCGCTGCGCTTCGTGATGCCTTGGCGAAGGGGACGTTTCAGCTCGTTGAGCCGCGACTGCGAGACATTCAGGTCAATGGTCAACGCGTCGAAGTAGAGACGACGCCGGCGCGCGGCGCAGTGTGCTCAAGATAGCAGGTACTGGCGTAAGAGCGGCCAAAGTTAAAGAATTGCTTGCAGCCAAAGACGACGATGACGCACCTCCTCGCGTTTTGGCAGGAATATGGGGCGATCGGGAAATGGCCGCAATGAATCGTTAAGCCAGAAACACTGATCATTTGAACGGCTGCTATCGGGCGGGTCCAAGGTCCCCTACGGGTCGGGTTCTGCCGATCACCATCGGGCAGAGGTCGGCCAGGAGCAGACAATGACAAAGGTTGCCGATAGCCGTCGTTCGCAGACCACGCCACTGTAGGGTATCTGCATGTCATCGTGCGCCGTCGCACTACATGGTTCCAGGATTTGATGGTACTAACGTTAGCGCCCGGTTCCGATCTAGCGAGACGATAAAGCAACTGGGCTTCATTTTCATAAAATCGCAAGCGAGACCCACCATGAGGCGACAATTGCTATGCAGCATAACCCTCCTATGGAGCCATACCGCATGGTGCGACTCCGGACAACCGCCTGCTGTTCCTTTGCAGTTTCGGGAGCATGTGGAAGCGAAGCAAAATCGCGCATCCGATAGACCCGAAACGAATCCATCTCCCCAGAAAGCGCTGCTTGTGCAAGGAACCAAAGCGCCAGGGATGGAGATCTGGCTTGATGTGGGATATGCAACCACCAATGAAGCTTGCAGGTCTCAGACACTATTCGCTCGAATTCTGGGCGCTCCTGATGTCATACAGGTCGTCTATGACTCAGTGAGGGTGCCTGAAGAAGACACGAAATTTGCTTTTAAATTATCTCTTGATCGTTATCTACCTGGTGAGTGCGGTTGGAAGCCATTCGTGCTGCGATTCGCAAAATTCGAACCGGGCGTAACCAGCGGGCCGCTCTTCACGACGCCAATCGCTGTGATACGCGATAACGGAAAGGAGAACGCAGAGTACACCTGGGTCTGTCATCGAGAGCAGAAATACCATGATTTGGAAAAGACGCCGTGGCTTGCATGTCGGTCGCCACGCCGCATTTCGAACGAGGACATGACAATCTCAAGCAACGGCGCCGTTGTGGAAATCCACCTCGCGATAGACACAGAATCCAGTGAGCCATGATCGGCGCCAATCTTTGCGAAATTGGATAATTGGCGCGCCGTGGCAGCCTAACGCCTGCCACGTACTTGTAGCGGACCAGCACAAGGCGCGAATGTCTGTTATTGAAAATACGGCCGTCCGCTCCGGGTCGACTTGCGCCGGATGCCGGCCGACGCATGACGACCCAACTCGCCGGTTGCGCATCGGGCCGGGTTCGGCCACGTGGCGTCATTCGTTCGCCGATTGGGGCGGTCGATCAGGTGTCAGCTCTGCGCCACCAAACGGTCGCTTAGTTGCCGATGTCGGGCATTGCGTAATCGGGTAAATCGACCATTTAGTCTAGATGCTACGTACGCCATAGTGCCTGACTGCGCCGCCTCATGCTCAAGAGGTATACGACGTTTGTCGGGGAAAGGATATCTTGAAATTTCGCGCATTCCTTCATACCATCAACGTGAATCAGTCTCATCGACCGATGAGAACATTTCGAGGGACAAACATGGCAACGGGGAAGAGAGCCGCGTCTGACGCGGCGAAGATTCTGCGCAATCCAAAGTCCACGAAAAAGGAGAAGGAGGTCGCGGCTTCGGACCTCGCTCAGCGCAACGGCGCGACAAAGAGCAAATCATAGACAAGCAATTAAGAATCTGCCCGGGTCCAGATGGTGTATCGAACCGAGCGGGCTTTGACAGGCAGTCGAGTAATACCTCAATTGAGCTACCTCGTTAGTTCTTTCAGGCAAACATCCGCCCGCCTTCTGTAGAGTTCGTTGTGATGCAATGGGTACAAATCCACCAGCAAGATAATTGACGGGTATAGCGGCGGAAAAGAGAGGGTGCTTCTACAAAAACACGAATGACGCATCGCTGCGCTAGCACGATTAGGAGACCCGCGATGGAGCCGCCTGCGCGGTGTGCCCAGAATGACACGGTACGTCAACAATGAAGAACCAAGCAGAAAAATAGGTCGATCGTCGAGCGAACAACCGGAGTACGCATTCATGAATGCAAACGCAGCGGCCACAGGCGGCTTGGGCCAGATCATCCAGCATGTATTTGTGCTGATGTTGGAAAACCGGTCCTTCGACCATCTATTCGCGCTGTCGGGTATACCGGGAATCGCTGCCGCCACTAACGGAAACACGAACACCTACAACAACGCTACCTACGCGTTCGGCGACGGCGCACCCGTCCAGATGCCCACCGACCCCGGGCATGAATTTATCGACGTGGTCGAGCAGTTATGCGGCGCGGCCGCGCAGTTCCAGCGAGGCCAGCCCTATCCACCTGTGGACAACTCCGGCTTCGTCTCGAACTACGCGACTACTCGCACCGAGGGTGCCCCACCGGAAAGCGGCGACGTGGGCGACATCATGCGGGGCGTCGACGCCCGTACGCAGTCCCCCGCGTTGTACGAGCTCGCGACGCAGTTCGCGCTGTGCGACGCCTGGCATTCGTCGCTGCCCGGCCCGACCTGGCCGAACCGCTATTTCCTTCACGGCGCGTCGTCGGCCGGGCTCGATCATTCGCCGACCTCGGTGGAGATGTGCAAATGGGAAGAGCTGGACGGCTTCGCCTATCCAAAAGGATCGATTTTCGATGCGCTCGGCAAAGACAACTACCGCCTGTACCAGGACCACCTCGGTGATCCGTTCGGCCGCATACCGCAGGTCGCGTCGATCAAAGGGATAAGCTTCTGCGATGTCGACGATCTGTCGCACTTTGAAGCGGACCTCGCTGCAGGCTACACTGCCCGCTATACGTTCATCGAACCGAACTATGGCGACGTCGTGAACGACACCTACGAGAACGGCAGTTCGCAGCATCCGATGGACAGCCTCGCCGCCGGCGATCAGCTCGTCGCCCGCGTCTACGGCGCGATCCGCAACTCGCCGTTGTGGGACAAGAGCCTGTTCTTAATCCTCTACGACGAGCACGGCGGCTTTTATGACTCGGTCAAGCCCGACAAGGCAATCCCTCCGAACGACGGCGCGGCCTTGACGCTGAACACGAGCGGCTTCGGGTTCGACCTCTATGGCGTGCGTGTTCCCGCGATCGTCGTGTCGCCTTGGGTCGCACGAGGTCAGGTCGATCACACGCCGTACGATCACAGCTCAGTGCTCGCGACCCTTCAACGCCTGTTTGGTCTCCAGCCGCTGACGGATCGCGACAGGAGCGCCAATGACGTGCTGTCGCTGATCACTCAGACCTGCCGCCAGGACTGCCCAGAGAGGATAGGAGCATGACCCCAACGACGCCCGGGCATGAGCGAGACCACGAACCCGTGCCGGATTCCAGCACGCTGATGGGTCTGCTGCACGTCCTGCGCAAGGCCCACATGGAGCTGGTCGGCAACGACGCCGCACGTCAGCGCTTCACTCAGGTATTCACACGTGGCGATGCGAGACAGTACATAGACGAACTGATGCCGCATCTGATGAAGGAGCGCGAGAAGCGGCGGCAGCATCGGCACGGAGTTGGCAAATAAAATCCTGTCGTTGACGAGCGGACAGAGTCGGACGTGAGGCGGAGCTCGGACAAGAACGGCATTGCTCAAACGACACACCAGTGTCTGCTAACAACGCTTCTCCCAGATCGACTTCGCTTGGACGTAAGCACGCTCGAGGCCTTGATCAACCGTCGGCAAAGTTCGAGCAGCCGCCAGCCGAACGATTTCAGCAAACTATTGCATCGACCGGTTGAATCCGCACTTGGAAGCGGCCTTCGAGCGATCGCGACCCCGTATGACCGGAGAGGGTCGGTTTCTGCCGCCCGGTTTCGTGCCGGGAATCACAACGGTTCGACGAGCCGCCGGTCGCTTTTCGCACAGTACTCGTGACATGCGGCGCGCGCGGCCGTTGCCGCCGCGTGGACGTGGCGCGACGCATCGGCGCGCCGCGACATCGACACGACGATCGACGGCGGCGAGGGCTGCAGCGGCAGCTCCACCACCTCTCCGCTCTCGATCAGCGCGTCCACGAACAGTCGCGGAATCGCGGCCACGCCAAAGCCATCGCGCACGAGCTGCACGATCACGGAGATCGAGGGCGATCCCGTGATGCGCGTCTGCGCAACCGGCACGCCGTTGGCGCGCGCGAGCGTCGTAACGATGTCCTCGAGCGCGCGATGCGGGGCAGTGCCCCGTCCGAACGTGAGGATGGGATGCTCGAGCACGCGCTTCGCGAGCCCGCTGCGGCCGTTCGGCACGAGGCCCGCGCGCGCGACCCAGTGCACCGGGTAATTCGCGAGCGCATCGCACACCACGCTCGCCTCGTCGCTGCCCTCCACGCGGATGATCAGATCGAGTTCGCCCGCCATCAGGCGGCGTTGCAGCACCACGCTCACGTCCACGTTCAGGTCGATATCGAGCTGCGGATAGTCGGCGGAGAGCCGCGTCATGTACTGCGCCAGCCAGCTATGCACCACCGTCTCGATCACGCCCAGACGCAGCTTGCCGCGCACCGCACTGTCGCTGGCCGCGGCCGCCTGCAGTTCGCGCGTCGCATCGACCACCGCCTTCGCGTAGCCGAGCAGGTACTCGCCGTTCGGCGTCAGGCGAAACTCACGGCTCTCGCGGTCGATGAGCACCGTGCCCAGTTCGTCTTCCAGCGCCTTCACGCGCTGCGAAATCGCGGCGGGCGTGGCGTGAAGTTCGGTCGCGGTCGTGCGGAAACTGCGCAGCTTGGCGAGCGTGATGAAGGTGTCGAGAAAGCGCGTATTCATGGGGCGAGGAAGCAGACGAGGCACGGCGTCCACACTACAAAATCTTCACAGAATCAGGGAAAACCCGACGCGCCGTTAAGAAATTCTATTCGTCGAGCGCAAGAAAAACTAGTTGGCGTCAAATTTTCGTCTTTTCTATCCTTCGCCCTATCCGCTGACGACAGCTTCGTTTCTCCGCTTTCGAGATCCCTGACATGACGCCCTACGAGTTTCGCCACGCCGTGCGCAACGGCACGTTTCGCGGCCCCACGGCCGGCCATTGCGGCGACTTCGCGCAAGCCAATCTTGCGATCCTGCCCGAAGCGCAGGCGCACGACTTCCTGCGCTTCTGCCATGCGAACCCGAAGGCGTGCCCACTGCTGGGCGTTGGCGAGCCGGGCGACTACCGTATCGACACGCTCGGGCGCGATCTCGACATCCGCACCGACGTGCCCGCCTACAACATCTACCGCGAAGGGCGGCTCGCCGAGCGCGTCGAGTCGCTGAAGGACTTCTGGCAGCGGGACTTCGTCGTGTTCGCGATCGGCTGCTCGTTCTCGTTCGAAGCGATGCTCGCCCGCGAAGGCATTCCCCTGCGCCACGTCGAAGAAGGCTGCAACGTGCCCATGTACCGCACGAACATCGCGAACCGCCGAGCGGGCGTGTTCGGCGGCGAGCTCGTCGTGTCGATGCGGCCCATGCGCGGCGCCGACGCGATCCGCGCCGTGCAGATCACGAGCCGCTATCCCGGCGTGCACGGCGCGCCCGTGCATATCGGCGCGCCCGCCGAGCTCGGCATCGAGAATCTCGAGCATCCCGATTTCGGCGATCCCGTGACGATCCGCGACGGCGAGCTACCCGTGTTCTGGGCCTGCGGCGTGACCCCGCAGACCGCGCTCATGGCAGCTCGCCTGCCGCTCGCCATCGCGCATGCGCCGGGCCACATGCTGATGACGGACATCGCGAACACGTCGCTCGCCGTGTTCTGACCGTCAGCGGCCGTCTTCGTCAGCACGCGGCGCCGCCTCCTGCGGTGCCGCCGCTATCACCCCTTTCGCGGTGCCACACCGCGAACCGAGGATCCGCGCCGCCCGGAGGGGAGCATGCGTCCTCGACGCGACCCCTCCCCGCCTCGTGCGGCGGATTCCTCAAGCGCTTTTCGACAAGGAGCGAAAGATGGACAGCAAGACCGTGGCGGCGCCGGCCGCCGATATCGAGCAGCCCGGCGCCACCGGCATGTTCGCGTGGTACGCAGACACGGGTCCACGCGAGCGTCACGCCTTCTGGAGCTGCAAGGTCGGCTACATGCTCGATGGAATGGACACGCAGATGCTGTCGTTCGTGATTCCGACGCTCGTCGCGACGTGGGGCATCAGTCTCGCGGACGCGGGTTTCATCGGCACGCTCACGCTCCTCACGTCGGCCGCGGGCGGCTGGCTCGCCGGCATCCTGTCCGACCGCATCGGCCGCGTGCGCACGTTGCAGATCACGGTGCTCTGGTTCGCGTTGTTCACGGGCCTTTGCGGGCTCGCGCAGAGCTACGGGCAACTGCTCGCGGCGCGCGCGCTGATGGGCTTCGGCTTCGGCGGCGAATGGACGGCCGGCGCCGTGCTGATCGGCGAAGTGATCCGCGCTCGCGACCGCGGCAAGGCCGTGGGCCTCGTGCAGGCCGGCTGGGCGATCGGTTGGGGCGCCGCCGCGCTGCTGTATGCCTGGCTGTTCTCGGTGCTGCCAGTCTCCCTCGCCTGGCGCGCGCTCTTCATCGTCGGGCTCGTGCCTGCGCTCCTCGTGCTGGCCATTCGCCGCTATGTCAAGGAACCCGAAATTTATCGGCAAGCCAGAGCCGCGCAGAAGGACAACGGCGAACCACCCCGCCTCGTCGAAATTTTCTCGCCGACGCTGTTGTCGACGACGCTGCGCGCCGCGCTGCTCACAACGGGCGCTCAAGGCGGCTACTACGCTATCACGACATGGCTGCCGACCTTCCTCAAGACCGAGCGCCATCTCACGGTGATGGGCACCGGAGGCTATCTCGCGACGATAATCGTGGGCTCGTACGTCGGCTATCTATCGAGCGCCTATCTGACCGACCGCCTGGGCCGCAAACCGAACTTCATCCTGTTCGCGGTGGGCTCGATGGCAATTGCGTTCGCGTACACCTCGCTGAACCTGTCCAATAGCGCGATGCTGTGGCTCGGCTTCCCGCTCGGGTTCTTCGCGTCGGGCATCTTCGCGGGCATGGGCGCGTTCCTCACGGAGCTTTTTCCCACCCGCGTGCGCGGTTCGGGCCAGGGCTTCTGCTACAACTTCGGCCGCGCGATCGGCGCTCTGTTTCCCTTCCTGATCGGCGCACTCGCCAAACAGTACGGTCTCGGCACGAGCATCGGCCTCTTCGCGGTCGCCGCCTACGGCGTGTTGATCGTCGCGGCGCTCACGCTGCCCGAGACCCGCGGCCGCGAGCTCGAGTCCACCTGATCACCTGACCACTCGACCGCGCGGATTGCACAGGGTCGCGCCCCCCGCTTCGTCGCGCGATCCGGCTTTCGCCCTTCCCCGCTGTTGCCGTTCCCTGTCTTCTCATTCGATTCGATCATCATGTCCGAACACCTCTCGCATGCCGACCCCGCAACGCCGCGCTGGCAATTCTGGATCGACCGCGGCGGCACTTTCACCGACATCGTCGCGCGCTGCCCCGACGGCACGCTCACCACGCACAAGCTGCTCTCCGAGAACCCGGAGCAGTACCGCGACGCCGCCGTCGCCGGCATACGCCACCTGCTCGGCCTCGCGCCCGACGAGCCGGTCACGCCGGCCCAGGTCGAGATGGTGAAGATGGGCACCACGGTCGCCACGAATGCGCTGCTCGAGCGCAAGGGCGAGCCCACCGCGCTCGTCACGACACGCGGCTTTCGCGACGTGCTGCGCATCGCGTACCAGAACCGCCCGCGCCTCTTCGATCTCGACATCGTGCTGCCCGAGGCGCTCTACGAGCAGGTCGTCGAAGTCGACGAGCGCGTGAGCGCCCATGGCGAAGTGGTCGAGCCCATCGATCTCGGACGCGCGCAGACCGCGCTCGAGGCGGTCTACGCGAGCGGCATCCGATCGCTCGCAATCGTGCTGATCCACGGCTACCGCTACACCGATCACGAGCGCGCACTCGCGGCGCTCGCGCAGCGCATCGGCTTCACCCAAGTCTCCACGTCGCACGAAGTGTCGCCGCTGATGAAGATGGTGTCGCGCGGCGACACCACCGTCGTGGACGCCTACCTCTCGCCGATCCTGCGCCGCTACGTCGAGCAGGTCGCGGCGGAGATGCCCGGCGTGAACCTGCAGTTCATGCAGAGCAGCGGCGGCCTGACGCGCGCCGACGCCTTCCAGGGCAAGGACGCCATCCTCTCCGGTCCCGCGGGCGGCATCGTCGGTATGGTGCGCGCCACGCAGGCGGCGGGCTTCGATCACGTGATCGGCTTCGACATGGGCGGCACCTCGACCGACGTGTCGCACTACAACGGCGAGTTCGAGCGCGTGTTCGAAACACAGGTGGCCGGCGTGCGCATGCGCGCGCCGATGATGAGCATCCATACCGTCGCGGCCGGCGGCGGCTCCGTGCTGACCTTCGACGGCAGCCGGCTGCGCGTCGGCCCCGAATCGGCCGGCGCCAACCCGGGCCCGGCGTCGTACCGCCGCGGCGGCCCGCTTGCCGTGACCGACTGCAACGTGATGCTCGGCAAGATCCAGCCCGACTACTTCCCGCGCGTGTTCGGCCCGCATGCGGACGCGCCGCTCGATCGCGACACCGTGACCGAGGGCTTTGCGGCGCTGGCCGACGAGATTCACGCGAAAACGGGCCGCCGCCAAACGCCCGAGGCGTTGGCCGAGGGCTTCCTGGAGATCGCGATCGGCAGCATGGCGAACGCCATCAAGAAGATCTCCGTGCAGCGCGGCCACGACGTCTCGCGCTACGTGCTCACGACCTTCGGCGGCGCGGGCGGCCAGCACGCGTGCGGCGTCGCCGACGCGCTCGGCATGACCCGCGTGTTCGCGCATCCGCTGGCAGGCGTGCTCTCCGCCTACGGCATGGGTCTCGCCGACCAGACCGCGATGCGCGAGCGCGCCATCGAGGCGGAACTCGATCCGGCCTCGCTCGCCCGCCTGAACGACGCGCTCGATGCGCTCGCCGACCAGGCGACCGGCGTGCTGCGCGAACAGGGCGTGCCGTCGGCCCGCATCGACACCGTGCGCCGCGTGCACTTGCGCTATCGCGGCACCGATTCGGCGATCGCCGTGCCGGCAGGCAGCCTCGACGCCATGCGGCAGGCGTTCGAGCAGGCCTATCGCCAGCGTTACGCTTTCCTGATGGAAGGCACGCCGCTCATCATCGAGCTTGCGTCGGTCGAGGCGATCGGCCGATCGGATGCGCCCGTCGATGTCGCGCGCGTCGCGGACCGCACGGACGGCGGGCCGCGCGCCGATGCACAGGTGCGCTTCTACTCGGGCGGCCAGTGGCACGATGCGCCGCTCTACGTGCGCGACGCGCTGCTCGCGGGCGACACGCTGGACGGCCCCGCGATCGTCGCGGAGAAGAACGGCACGACCGTGATCGAGCCCGGATGGCGCGGCGAGCTGACCGAAGCGGGCAACCTCGTGCTGACGCGCGTGGTGCCGCTGCCGACGCGCCGCTCGCTGGGCACCGAGGCCGATCCGGTACGGCTCGAGATCTTCAACAACCTGTTCATGTCGATCGCCGAGCAGATGGGGCTGCGGCTGCAGAACACGGCGTACTCCGTGAACATCAAGGAGCGGCTCGACTTCTCGTGCGCGATCTTCGACGCCGACGGCAACCTGATCGCGAACGCGCCGCACATGCCGGTGCACCTCGGGTCGATGGGCGAGAGCATCCGCACTGTGATCGAGCGCAATCACGGCCGGATGCGCGACGGCGACGTGTTCATGCTCAACGACCCCTATCACGGCGGCACGCACCTGCCGGACGTGACGGTCATCACACCCGTGTTCGCCAATGGATCGGCCGAGCCGCTCTTTTACGTGGGCTCGCGCGGCCACCATGCGGACATTGGCGGCATCACGCCGGGTTCGATGCCGCCCGACTCGGCGCATATCGACGAAGAAGGCGTGCTGATCGATAACTGGCAGCTCGTTTCGGGCGGCGTGCTACGCGACCGGGAGACGCGCGCGCTGCTCGCATCGGGCCGCTATCACGCTCGCAACGTCGAGCAGAACATGGCGGACCTGCGCGCCCAGGTCGCCGCGAACCAGAAGGGCGTGGACGAGCTGCGCCGCATGGTCGCGCAGTTCGGCGAGGACGTCGTGCTCGCCTATATGCGGCACGTGCAGGACAACGCGGAGGAAGCCGTGCGGCGCGTGATCGGCGCGCTCGAGGACGGGCACTATCGCTATGCGCTCGACAACGGCGCGGCGATCGAAGTGGCGATCCGCGTCGACGCCGCAGCGCGGCGCGCCGAGATCGACTTCAGCGGCACGTCCGCCCAACTGCCGAACAACTTCAACGCACCGAAGGCCGTGTGCATGGCGGCGGTGCTGTATGTGTTCCGCACGCTCGTCGGCGACGACATTCCGCTTAACGCGGGGTGCCTGAAGCCGCTCACTGTGAGCGTACCGGAAGGATCGATGCTCAATCCCGTGTATCCGGCCGCGGTGGTGTCGGGCAATGTGGAGACGTCGTCGGCCATCACGAACGCGCTCTATGGCGCGCTGGGCCGCGTCGCGGCGAGCCAGGGGACGATGAACAACTTCACGTTCGGCAATGCGCTTTACCAGTACTACGAAACGATTGCCGGGGGCAGCGGCGCCGGACCGGGATACGCGGGCGTGGACGCGGTGCAGACGCACATGACGAACTCACGACTCACCGATCCCGAGGTGCTCGAATGGCGCTATCCGGTGCGGCTCGAATCGCACCGCATCCGCGGCGACTCGGGCGGCGACGGGCGCTGGCGCGGCGGCAACGGCGCGATCCGGCGGATCCGCTTCCTCGAACCGATGACGGCGTCGATCCTCTCGAACAACCGCGTGTATGCGCCGTTCGGCGCAGCGGGCGGATGCGCGGGCGCGCTGGGGCGCAACTACGTCGAGCGGGCCGACGGGTCGATCGCGCCGATCGCGCACGTGGGCGGCGCGCAGATGGCGGCCGGCGACGTGTTCGTGATCGAAACGCCGGGCGGCGGCGGCTACGGGGCGGTCGGCGATTCGTGATCGAGGACTACGGTTATCGCCGCGAGCCGGGCCAGCCCGGCGAGCCGCATCGGGCCCGAGCCAGTTGCTTAGGCACCTGCACGCTTACGGTGTTTTAACGTGGCAGTGCAGGCAACCTTTGGCTCAGTTACCTATACTTGTCTGAGGCTGAATTTCGACTGCACAGCAAGGGTGCTGGATTATTCAATCGCGATAATCAAGGAGAAAACGAATGCCCGGCCACGAAATAATTGAGGAGATGAAATTCCTTCTAACTAAAAAGAAGAAAGACGAACCCAGGGAAATTGTGAAGCAAAAAACGGACGTATTACAAGCGGACTACCGGGACTTCGGAGCAATTTTCGATCTTTTCGAGAGTCAGGATCGATTCAAGGCAGGATTGGCCGTGGTTTCCAAGGCTTTGTGGGACAACTACCGCACGATCACCAACCAGCCCAGTTTGCATCCTCACTCAGCCGATTCACCGCTCGTTCCCGCCCCAGCTCCTGGTAATCTGTTTACGCGATGCATAGGCATGCTCGCGCAACAATACGGATTTAATTTTCAGCATGGGCTTGCCTTGGACACGGATTACAACACAGCGCCTAACAGTGTCACACTCATCGCTAATGATCTGCTTCTCGGCACGTTGGTCAGGACAAAGTTATTTTGGAAAGATGCCATCAGTGCCGATCATGGTGAACATAGTCATAGCCTCCAATGGCTGGTCGCTGCGCAAGTTTTGAACGGTACGACAACGACACCCGTTCCTGACCTGTACGCAAAAACGGTCGACTACATGGTGATGAGCAAGGGCGAAACCTCGACGCGACTCTGGCAACTTCTAGTGGATTGTTTTCCGACTACGGGTGGGACGCGCAAGGAGACTCCGCTGATTACCGATTCATTTCGTTGCCCGCAAAATGTGACTCGCTTTTTACTGGGAGCCGGCAATGACTTCGCTCCAATTGCCGATCATTTTGTTTCCAACTATCTATACAAGAGATATAAAAACAGAAACTGGATGGAAATTAAAAATCAGGGTACGCCAAATGAAAAATTGGATCTGAAGAACATTTTTGTCAATCCACAGGAAAAGTCCGAAGAGGGATGGACTCAAGGCAAAAACAAGGCAAGGCTTACCCGCACACAAGTTATCCCAAAAGATATAGCCGATCGACAAGTCACGGAAGTAAACTATCATGCTACCGCCGGGTTTTTGTATATGAAAGAAAACTCGTTCAATTGATTTGACGCGAATTGACTAGCCCGTAGAGTTGTCGCGGCACCGTGAACCGCGAGCGTCGCCGCACGCTCGCTTCGCGTTTGAGCAGCTGAGCAATATCAACATCATTGCCGATGCGGTTCACCACCGCATCATTCATGCGGGGTGCGGCCGGCTTCGGCCAGCCAGAGACGTCCAACCAGACCTTCGCGCGGACGTTCGAAAGTCCGCTCCAGCCCAAACAGCTGACTTACGCTCGCGATCATGTCGATCACCCTCCCTGCGCCCCCGAAGGGAGGACGGTGTCCATTCCATCTCGGTCGTTGACTGGAGCTTGGATTGTTATTTCAAAAATGCATTGTCGAAATGCCATTGGGGTGCGCCTATTCGCGCCACATAGCGTCGAAAATTCCCCGCCATCTATCGACGAAAGTCACAGGTTTCCGAGCAAATTCGGCGGTGGCCATCAAACGGCGGGGTTGCGCCCGAGTATTCGCAGCTGCAGGACTACCGTTGGAAGCGCTGGACAAACAACACCGCGGCATTTCGGATAGCCGAGACGCCGCCCGCCGCTCGGGGAGCGCTGGGTGGGTGCAAACAGGCTGCGGCGCGCCGCGTCGGCGGGCGCCCCACGAATTGCACGAAGAGGCTCAGCCCTTCGGTGCGCCGGCGAGTGGCGGGTCCGTGTCATCGTCGCCTGCCCGCCCTAGCGTAGGCAGGTACCTGCCGAAGTTCATTTCGAAGTCGCCCGGAACTCCGTAGGCCAGGCTACGGAGCTTGGCGCGGCGCGCCTGCCCACTTGGCGAGGCCAGTGCCGGGAAGAACAGGTCGATGCTCGACTGGAGTTCAGCAGCTGTCGGCGTTCCAAACCGATTGACCTGGGCTTTCGCGGCGCCGAGTGTTTCACGGTCGAATGAGGCCAGACGTCGGGCAAGCGTATCGACAAAGGAATCGAGGTCGTCATCGTCCAGCGTGCGGTTCACCCAGCCATAGCGTTCGGCGACGTCGGCATCGAAGTCGTCGGCGCTGAGGATAATCTCAAGCGCCCGCGAACGGCCGACCAGGCGCGGCAGCCATTCTAGCGCTCCGCCGCCCGGGACCAGGCCGACGCCGACCTCGGGGTTACCAAATAGGGCACCCTGCCTGCTGGCGAAGCGCATGTCGCAGGCCAGCACGAACTCGTTGCCGATGCCGCGCGTGCGCCCGCGAATCTTGGCGATGCTCACGACCGGCGTGGACGAGAGGCGCAGCACGAAGTCGCGCCAAAGGCCCAGCACCTCTGGCCGTTCGGCTGCTTTGGCTACGTCAAGATGGGCGACGAAAAAATCGGGATTCGCCGACTGGAACACGACGACCTTCGCGGACGGGTCCGACTCAAGGTCGGTCAATAGTGCTCCCAATTCGACGATCGTCGCAGGAACAAACATGTTGATCGGCGGGTTGCTAAAGGTGATTGTCCACCGGCCCGGATAGCTGCGGTCGATGTCGAGCTGCGAAGAGTCGGGCATGGTGCTTCTCCTAAGGCGATTGGTAGACCAATGTTGCGTTCAGGGCGATCTCGGGCCCCGGCAGCTTGCACGTCCGCAGACGCTTTCGACGCACGAGCAGGGCAACGATGAGCTTAGTCTTCGTGATGGGAATTCCCTAAAAGATGTTCAATGAAGGGCGCGTGCCCCCAGAGAGAGGCACGTGCCCATGCGGATTACGCCGTGACGATGTTCGTGCCGATCTCGATGTTGCCGCGCACAGACTTCGAGTACGGGCAGATCTGATGGGCCAGGTGCGCGATTTCCTCAACGATTTCCTTTTCCACGCCCGGCACGCGGATGTCGAACTGGGCGCCGAGGAACCATGCGGCACCGGTCTGCCCGATGTTCACCTGAATGTCCACGGAATAGTCGGGCGGCAGCGTGACCTTCTTCAGCTGGGCCGCCATCCCGAACACAGTGGTGTAACAGGCCGACCAGGCACCCGCAAACAACTGCTCGGCTCTCGGGTGCGGCTCGGTGCCGATGTAATCGAGGTTATCAACGCCGGGCGCGGTCAGCTTGAGGTCGTAGACGCCAAACTCGCCGCGCTGGGCATTGGGGTCGCGATTGACCGTGGCGTGGGAGTTGCCTGCGGCGAGGACTTTTTCGATCTTTTCCATGATGGATTCCTACGTTTATGAGGGTATTGAGCGTATTTAAATGTTGCGCGATGTAATCGTGTGCGTTGTTTCGGTTACGCCGTGACGACGTTCAGGCCGACCTCGATGTTGCCGTGCACGGCCTTCGAGTACGGGCAGATCTGATGGGCGCGGTTCGCGATTGCCTCGACGACTTCCGTTGCCAGACCCGGCGCGCGAATGGTGAACTGGGCGCCGAGGCAAAAACCGTTACCGACCGTCCCGATACTTACCTTGATGTCCACGGAATAGTCGGACGGCAGCGTGACCTTCCTCATCGAGGCCGCAATCTCGAACGCGCTGATGTAACAGGCCGACCACGCGCCCGAAAACAATTGTTCAGCTCGCGGGTGCAGCTCGGTGGCAATGAAATCGCGGTTTTCACCGTTGAGCGCTGACAGCTTGAGGTCGAGGACGCCGTGCTCACCGCGCTGGACATCGGGGTCGTGATTGACAGTGGCATTGGAGTTGCCAGAAAAGAGGACTTGATCGATCTTGGTCATGATGGATTCCTGAGTAACTAAGGGGGTCAAACGATGTATATCGCATGCGATGTAATCGCTTGCGTCGAATAATGAAGAAAGACACTCACGATGTCAATCGCAAAAGATTTAATCGCATGCGTGCTTTGATAGTTGACACTATGTTTTTCATAGCAATAGCCTACGCATAGCGTATGAGATGCGTGAGACGACACGAATCGTCCGGCTAAAGCAGTCCGGCGCCGACTGCGCGACGCGATCAACTGGTGCACAGGAAGAGCGGCGCAACGGTTCAGTACGCGGGTGTGCGACTGCTGTCTTGTTTCCATCGGATCTCACGCGTACGGCACGCCGGCGCGCATGCGATTCATCATGCGAAAGGAAAGATTATGAAAATCGAAGGTGTTCGTGACGGGCGCGAATCGCGGGCTTGGCCTCGAGTTCACGAAACAGGTGCTCGATAGAGGGGCGCGGAGGGTTTATGCCGGGGCTCGCGATCCGGCGAACGTGCCGCTGCCAGGCGTCGTCGTGCCCGTGAAGCTCGACGTGACTGATCCGGCGGCCGTGGCCACAGCAGCCGACGCGGCGCGCGACGTCACGCTGCTGATCAACATTGCGGGCATTGCGCGGTTCGGCAGCTTGCTTGACGATGGCGCGCTCGACGCGTTGCGCGATCACTTCGAAATCAACGTGTTCGGGCTGCTGGCGACGCCGCGGGCGTTCGCGGGGACTCTCGCCGCCAACCGCGGCGGCGCGATCCTGAACGTGCTGTCCGTTGCGAGCTGGGTGAACCGGCCAATTCTGTCGGGCTATGGCGTGTCGAAGTTGGCCATGTGGGCGCTGACCAACGGCCTGCGCCAATCGCTGCGAGAGCAGCGCACGCAGGTCGTCGGGCTACATGCCGGCCTTATCGATACGGATCTGACGCGCGGACTGGAAGTTCCGAAGGCGACGCCGGCGGACGACGTGTGGCAGGCGTTCGACGCGATCGAAGCCGGCGCGGAGGAAGTGTCCACTGACGAATTCACTCGGCAGGTGAAGGCTGGGCTGTCGGCGGGGATCTATCTGAACGACGCGGCGCCTCGCTGATGGCGCCAGAGCGGTCGCGTCGCGCGCACTCGCACGCGACGGGCAAGCCTGCGGGTCAGGCGGCGGTTACGTCAAGGCTCGAACCGGCGGCCTGCCGATCGACTCAAAGAAGTGACCGACCGCAATGCACCCGGAAGCTGCCAATCGGGGGGCACGTGGCCCACCGTCCGTTCAGGGTCGATTACGGAAGGTCAGCAGGCAGAAGGGGCGGCGCCCACCACCTCGCTGATGGACTTCCGAGATCGGCCATGAGCGGTCCTCCCCTCCTGCTCACAACCGGACGTCCATCTGTCCGTTCCAGCCGGACAACGGACACCATCCACCCAAACGGGGTCAACCCTAGTTCGCCTCTGCATCAGCGCGAAGTAAGCTCCAGCTACCGGCCTGCGGAGCGCGTTCTATGAAAAAATCCGTTAACAGTGGATTGCGCCGCAGACTGCTGTTCGGCGCTGCCGGAGCGGGCTCCCTTGCGGCCCTGAAACCGCTGCGGATTTTGGCCGCCGAAGTGGGCAGCTCGGCTGCATCCGGTTTCGCCGAGATTCCCGCCGGTGCGCTTGCCGAACAGCATCTTTACGCGCTGCCGGGCAAGGTGCCGCTGATCAAGAAGACTTATCGACCGCCCAACTTCGAGACGCCAATCGAGTATTTCCGCACGCCGATTACACCAAACAACGCTTTTTTCGTGCGCTATCACCTGGCCGGGATTGCGCAGGTGCGAGCCGCCGATTGGAGGCTCAGCGTCGGCGGCGAAAGTGCCGGACGCGAGCTCGAATTCACGCTGGATCAACTCAAGAAGGATTTCGAGCCGGCCGAGATTACAGCGGTGTGCCAGTGCTCGGGCAACCGCCGCGGCCTGTTCGAGCCGCACGTTGCCGGTGTCCAGTGGGGCGTGGGCGCGATGGGCAATGCGGTCTGGCGCGGCGTGCGCCTGAAGGACATCCTCGCGAAGGTAGGCGTGCAGAGCGATGCACTCGAGGTGGTGTTCGGACCAGCAGACCATGCCGTTATCGAGAAGACGCCCCCCTTCGTCAAATCTCTACCGGTGGAAGTTGCGCTCGACGAGAACACCCTGATCGCGTTCGAGATGAACGGCAAGCCCCTGCCGCACTTGAACGGCTTTCCCGCGCGCCTCGTCGTGCCGGGCTGGACGGGTACCTACTGGGTCAAACAATTGATCAGCGTCAGGTTGGTGTCCAAGCCCGAGCAGAACTTCTGGATGAGCACCGCGTACCGACTGCCGCGCGGCAAGTTCAAGACGCCGAGTTTCAAATCGCAGGTGACGGGTGCGAGTGAGCCGATCACCACCATGGTAGTGAACTCGCTCATTACTTCGTTGATGAGCGGGCAGCAAATTCCGCACGGCAAGCCGATCGAAGTGAAAGGCATTGCCTGGGATGGCGGTGCAGGCATCGACAGCGTCGAGGTGTCGATCGATTTTGGCGCGAGCTGGCAGCGAGCAAAACTTGGCCGCGATCTTGGCCGTTTTTCGTTCCGCGAATTCACGCTCGTCGTGCCGGCGCGCGAGCGCGGTTCGATGGTGGTGATGGCGCGCGCCACCAGCCGCTCCGGGGAAACACAGGTCGAGCGACTCATTCACAATCCCGCAGGCTATCACCACAACGTGATCCAGCGCTTGTACGTGGAGGTGGTATGAGCACGCTCACGAGAATGGTTGCCACCGCATTGTCCCTCGTGCTCGTTCTTGTCGATGCCGCAACGGCGCAGGAATCGGAGGTCGTGCTGAAAGAAGGACCAGGCAAAGACAAGGCGATGCAGTGTGCCACCTGTCACAGCCTCGACTATATCCCGATGAACTCGCCCTTTCTGAACAAGGCCGGATGGGGCACGTCAGTCGCCAAGATGATCAACGTATTTGGTGCGCCGATTCCTCAAGAAGACGTGGAGATCATCGTGAACTACCTCGCTCAGAACTACGGCAAATCCACCGACAAGTAGACCGCGATATCGACCATCGATAGGCACAAGCGCTAACAGGTGACGCCGAGGAAAAGCCATTGCCCGATGAAGGGTATGGGCTCTGCTTCCGGCTCGATTTCGTGGTCGTTCCACCCCGAGCATCCGATACGGCCGAACGCTTGCCGGCCGGCGTGACCGCGCAAGTGCCGCTTTGCTGCCGGAAGCGGTCGTTGCGGCGGCCCGAGTTAAGCCGTCCTACCCGACCTATCCGTGTCGGCAGCCTGCTCGACGAAGTCTAGCTCCAGCGGCGTTACCTGAGGAGGGACCATGTCAAATGATGCGAATAAAATCGTCGCGCTTCTCAATGAGAGGCGCCGCGAATGCTTAGTCCGAGCTCGCGCCTACGAACTTTGGCTTCGCTTTCTGACGCCAATTCGGTGGATGACCGTCATATCAGGCGTAGCACTGCCTGCCATCGCCGGTTTTACGCTGCTTCGGGGTCACGATGTATTTGGCATACCTTGGGAACACATAAGCGCTGTTCTATCGTTCGTGGCTTCCATGATCGCTGCGCTTCACACTGCATTGCATTGCGAGCCACACCAAACCGAATGTCGCCGTCTCCGGTGGCGATACGCTGTCATGGCAGACGAGTTCGGTTTGGCGCTGGTAGCGGACGAGAAAACGCTACCAAAGAAACAGGCCGATCTGACAACTCGCCTTTCGGATCTCAAGCTCCACTCAACAGAAGAGCCGCCGGGGTGGATCTTAGAAAAAGCGCAACGGGAAGTGCCGCCGCTACGTGGGTGATCAATTGCACTCGCACTAGCGAACAACATTGCGGCAAACAGATCGACCGTACACCCGGCACAACGAATAGATAGAAGAAGATCTGTTAGAAATCAGTCGAAGACCTTGCAGAGTACGGACGCCGATCAAGGCCTCATCGAGACCCGGGCGCTCATAGGGCGCACGGTGCGCCGCCGGCGAGGAGAAGGTCGCGACCATCGCAGGTTGCGCACAGTCGCGTAGATAGAACCTAGCGGTCAAAAAAAGGCGAGCCCGACGACTCGCCCTGAACAGCACGATCCGGCTGTATGACTGACGGGCCGGTATGTGCCGAAGACCGATGACGTTATTGCGTCTTGATCGTTGCATCGGCCTTTGCGCCATCGACCTTGACCGGCGCGGTGTCGGCTTCTTTGCCTGCGTCGGTCTTGGCCTTGTCCGCGCCTGCTTCGACAGCGCTCGTCTTCTTGTTGACCTTGTGGGCCGTAGCCTTTTCAGCGTGCTTGCCCGTTGCCACCACCGACGTCTTCTTCGCGTGCATCTTCGCGGTCGCCTTGTCGGTGTCGGTCGCAGCGCCGGCTTCCTGTGCCGATACGTCGGTCTTAGCGTCGGTCTTCGCCGCGCCGGTTTGCACTTCGGTGCTGGCCTTGAGGTTGGCCTGGGCGGCTTGAGTTGAAGTGGCCGACGCCGCTGCCGGTGCAGCAGTTTGTGCGAAAGCCGTCGAAACCAGCAGGGCCGAAGCGAGAGCAGCGAAAATCGTCTTCATGTTTGACTCCTTGTGTGGCGACTGAGAAAGTTCAGCGCTGCCCGTTTAACGCGGGCTGGATGACGGGAGTTGACGCTGCTCTGGTGACAAACCGTAATCGATGTGAGCAAAAGAAAACGTACAACGTGCACGAGGGAGACGCCTCTATTGCACCTTAAGGCCATTCGGGCGCAGATCGGGCCGGTGACGGCCTTGGGGATGTGCAGGTGGGCGGCGGCGCGGCTGTGCGAACGGTCGGCCTGAATTGAGATCCGGGCCGTGGCGGGCATGCTGGCTTGTGGGTGATGCCGTGACATGCGCGAGCTCGGCGACGGCTCACAACGGTTGTATTAGTGGTCGCGTCTCTGCTTACCTGACGTGACCGACCGAACGCGAGTAGTATGGGTACCGTGAGCAGTGCTTGATATGGGAGGTCGGATGCCGGTTGCGATGTTCGTAGACGACAACGGGCACGTCCGAGACGAGGAGTACCGCTCGGGCCCTCGAGCATTCGAAACTCGTGACGCTGCGCTGTCAGAAGCGCAGCGGATCGTCGATGACTTCCTAGCCGAAGTGCATGAACCAGGCATGACGGCGAGCGAGCTGTTGTGGCAATACAGGGAGCTCGGACCGGATCGGTGGATCGTTCCTGACGATGATGACCCGACGCTCGTCCTTTATCAGCTTGGGATATCGCTCGCGGGCGGTGCATGCAAATCTGCGGAATACACAAAAATGACCAATCGTGACGAACAGGCGTCGTATGGGTCAGCGAAGACAGCCGCTCGGGCGCTAAGCACGCGGTTTTCCGCAAACGGCGCCCGTTTGCCCTTGCGCGCCCTGTTTCGTCTCCTGCCGGCGGCTACATCGCGATCATCGCGCCGCAGTCCACAGCCCCCCGTCTGCGGACTATTTGCGAACTGAGGCGCGGCGCCAACGCGTGGCAGGCGGTAGCCGGCCAGTTTCTGCCGTTCGAACAAATGTCGCGACGGTCCGCTTGCAACCCGACATGTGACGGACGCGATTCCACCGCGAGTTTCACCGTTCATCGGTCAACGAGCCATTGGCAGCGCACCGCTGTCTGCGCGCTGGGGTTTGCCAGATTGCTAATCTGAGGCCGGGGGAGTAAGCGAGACCGGCACAGGTGATCAGGGAGTCCAACGATAAACAACGATGCTGGAGCCGTTGTAGTTGTCCTTCGTGACCACGTACTCCCCGGTCGTTCGAAGGTACGATCTAAGACCGTACATCGAATCCACGTCGTTGCCGACGTACACGGTATCGGGTCTGCTATTGATTAACGTGGTGTCCAGGCTGCCTGTGGTGAGATTGAAGGCGTCGATGTTGGGCACGGTGTGTACATATCCGACGAAGAGATAGTTGCCGGCCGCCGTGATCGACTTGGGATTGGCACTGGTGATGTTGATCACTGGATTAGGCGCGGTGGTGTTGCCCGCCAGCCAGCCGTGATACACCTCGACCCTCGTTCCGATCGACGTCCAGTCTATGCTCCCGACAATGCCTTGTGCCAGGATCATCGTGTCGCTTTCGGGTAGGTAGATGATCCGCGTCAATGGCGTGATGGTGCCCGGAATGGGAGTTGAAATTCCTGCTCCCCATGTCGGCGTGCCGTCGGCAGCAAAGCCGGTCAGCGGGTAGTGCCAGATGGCGCCCGTCCTGTCCAAACCGGCCCAGACATCCCCCTTGCTGTCGAGGCAGAAGCCATTCCTGATTCTTGCGGTCGTATTGAACGCTGTACCCGGAATCGTCGCGTCCGGTATCGCGATGTAGCCATTCGCAGCGTTGAAGTGGAAGAAGTAGAAGATGTCGGGATTCTGGCCGGCCGCCACGAGAATCCGGTTTGCGCCGACGGTGGCGAGTTGACCGAAGTGCTCACCGCGTCCCCGGTCGTTGATGTTGATTCGTGGATCGGATGGATAGGCTATTGGATCGACGGTGTTCGCGACGAACGTTCCTCCAGCGGTGCCAGTGTAGATGTTGGTGCCTCCATAGAAAAAGGCGCCGTCTGTACCCGGATCCGGAGCGGCGATCCCCTCGAAGTTGAGGGACTGAAGCGTCCATTGCAACGTACCTGAAGCACTGTAGGAGTGAATGTCCGTGCCGGCAGCGCGACCAAGATCCCATGTTCCGCCCCACGGGTTATTGAGCACGTACAGATTGCCAAGGGAGTCTTTGCCAATGCCAGCGACGCGGGTGAAACGCTTGACGCCTATCTCACCTTTGATACCGGTCGTAGTGTCGAGATAGCCGCCCTGAATACCAAACGTGCCGACTAACGAGGGGGTGTGTGAGACATTGTAGATCTTGATGTTCATGTCGGGACCTGAGTCACCGATCATGAGGTTACTGGTAGTTGGGTCGAAATACAGCGACGAAGGCCGGGAGGTAGGGGCTAGGCCGATAGTGGACAGGAGGGTGCCGGTCGGGCTGAATCCGAGGACTGTTCCTGCGCTCTTCTGCGCAACCCAGATTTTGCCGAAGCGGTCTATAGCGAGCGCACCAGGGCCTGAGACCGTGATATCTCGCACCCAGGTTCCATTGGTTTTGTAGACGCGCACACGGTTTCCGGGAAAGTCACTCACGTAGAAAAACTGACCCCACGTTGCAAGTCCGGTCACCACGTCCGCATGTCGTTCAGTCGTATCCGCGCTGACGTTGATCAGCAGATCGCGAGCCTTACTCGTTCGATTGTATCGTCCGACCGCGCCACTGCCGAAGGTTTTATCGAACTGAAGCGCAACGAAAAGATCAATAGAATTGCCTGTGATCGCACTACCCTGAAATTCGTCATGAGCGCCGATCGAACCGATGCTCTGCCCATTCTGGTATATCGCAACTCCACCTTCGTTTTCATCCCACAGGGACGAGGTATAGATGACCCCTTCAGGCGCAACCCACATGGACCGGGCAGCATTGCCCACGTGAGTTGCGTTAGTCCCAAACGTATTCGCTATCCAATCAGTCGTGTACTGCCCCTGACATTCTGGCGCAATCGTACCGCTCAGCACTGCCGCAAGAAATGCGGCAAGGATTCGTTTCATGACTTACCCCAATTTGCAACACGTGCAACGGCCGCGATCAGGAGACCGGATGGCTTTTTTACTGAGGCGGCTGGCAAGCGAAGGGATGCGGTCTGGCGCAAATGAAATCGGCCGGTCGCGTACAGGCCGGCGCGTTCCGCGCCGGTTTTTTCAGTCGATTGACGTGCTTCTGAAAAATAGTGCTCTGGGCGCGAAACCCGAAGACGAAACCGAGCAGAAGTGTGCGATAGCGCGCCTTTACATTTTTATGGCGCTGTCACATTAGCGGGCTCTGCCGCACCTGGTCATTCGGATCAACTAACGACCGTTCCACCTTTGGACGCCGCCGTTGAGATCGGCTGGGCTGAAGGGCCGAAGTGGGTCGCCTGGTGCCAGTCGACAGCGGGTCGTTGCCGCGTCGTCGGTGGTATCTCCCGGCTGGTTCTTGTTCGGCGTCAGCGACGGCAAGGCGGATTCGGCCGCCGCAATGCATGGCAGGAGCCCAGCCGAATAGCGACTAGCTATTCGGTGCTAAACGCATTGGCTGACGTTGACGTATGCAACCGAGACACTGGCCAGTGTTCAAACGTCTTTGGTGTCGAATACGAGAAGCTCGACACCGGCCTGTGCGAAATTGGCTAGATCGCTTGCTGTCGCTCGACCTTCAGGTGAATTGAGTGCCTGTTGCAGGGAATCCATCGAAGCAAAGCTCAGGATCGCTGCGAGGTAATACGGGGAGTCGCCTTGCGGGGTCGCTACCGGCCCAGCACTAACTTCATAGCGCTGAAGCCCGGATATCGTCTTGGCAAGAGGCACATGATTCGAGAAGTAGTGCGCGTCGAATGCGTCCGGGTTTGACGGCGTCTTGTAAAGTGCGACGAGCTTTGCCATGGCCATGTCTCCTTGAGCACCCGGCGAGATCGGTGCATGACTGAATGAGCGTCCGAGGAAGACCTTGGACTACGAAACGCCAGCCGAACGATTTCAGCAAACTATTGCATCCACCGGTTGAATCCGCACCGTAAGTGCTGTCCATTGGGCGTTACGACGCGGAGACGTTCCCGGGTTCGCGCGCTATCCGCGTGCGGAGGCCCGGCGTCACAAAGTCAAGAAAAGCACGCAACTTCAGGGGTAGTGGAACCTGTCCAGCATGTACCAAGCTAACTGGCACCGGTGTCGGTTCGAACCTGTCGAGTACTACGCGAAGTGCGTTATTGCGCACAAGGTCCGCGACTTGGTAGGACAGAACCCGTGTCAGTCCAACACCATGAATTGCAGCTGCAATCGCCGCTTCGGCCGTGTTGGTGACAAGTCGCGAATGAATAGGCACGACCTGCCTTGTTTTACCTGACCCGAAGCTCCACGCGTGAGCGGATTCCAGCCCCTCGAACGTGATGCACTGCTTGTCGGCGAGGTCAAACGGCTTCGCCGGCTCGCCGTGGATATTCAGGTATGCCGGACTTGCGCAGACCACGCGTCGGATTGCTCCCACGCCGGTTGCAACCAGTGCGCTATCCGGCAAATGGCCAATCCGGACCGCGACGTCGACATGTTCCTCCAGCAAATGCACGATGCGATCCACGAGCATGAGGCGAATGTCGATCTCCGGATACTGCGCGAGAAATTCGGCAACGACCGGCACGACATGCAGACGCCCGAATACCACTGGCGCCGTGATGGTGAGATCGCCTTTGGGCGCGGTGTACTCACCCGTCGCCGCCCGTTCGGCCTCGGCAATTTCCTCGAGAATGCGCCGGCATGCGGCCACGTATGACTGTCCCGTTTCGGTGAGCGAAAGCTGTCGCGTCGTGCGCTTAAGCAGGCGTGTTTTAAGGTGCGACTCGAGGTCCGCCACCTTGCGGCTGACCGTCGCCAGCGGCATGCCGAGCCGGCGCGAGGCAGACGAGAGACTACCGGTTTCGACAACGGCGATAAGGATAGACATCGATTCGAGCCGGTCCATCGGATTCTCTCGTCTGATGGGAGGAAGATTCCCGATCTTGCTGGATTCTCTTTGAAATTGGAAGTGCGTAACGTTGTATCTGTCGTTACCGACGTCCTTCTTTCAAAGGAAATTGCCATGTCCCGTCTCCCAACACCCGCTACGATCGCCGAAGCGCCTACTGCCTCCCAACCGATGTTGGACGCCGTTAACAGGCAGTTGGGCGTGGTGCCGAACCTGTTCCGGCTCGTCGCCAACAGCCCGGCGGCGCTCGAAGGCTACCTGAACCTTTCCGGCGCGCTCGCCAAAGGTACGCTTGCCCCTCCGACGCGTGAGCGCATCGCCCTTGCCGTCGCCGAAGCTAATGGCTGTGACTACTGCCTGTCCGCTCACACGTATCTCGCGAAGAACTTTGCGAAGCTCGGCGATGACGAAATTGCTGCGAATCGCAACGGCAGTTCGAACGATCCGAAAGCCGATGCTGCAGTGAAATTTGCAAAAAGGCTGGTCGACATGCGCGGCCGCGTGTCCGAGACCGACTTGCAGGCGGTCAAGTCTGCCGGTTACGACAGTGCACAGATCATCGAGATCATTCAGCACGTTGCGTTGAACGTATGGACGAACTACCTCAACGTTGCCGTGGATACGGACATCGACTTTCCTGTCGTACGGGCGCACGAGGCCGGATAAACGGCGACCCTGGAAAACACGGACCGCTGGCGCGCAAAAGCGTCGGCGGTCTTCTCGTTATGGCGGCGCTGTCGGAGCGCAAGTAGGAGGCAGTCATGGCCGGATCCCACGTTTTCGCTAGCGATGTGGCTTTCACGCCGACCGTCAAGTCGATGCAGGTACGCCACCGTTCGCGCGCAGCCTACGCTCGACTCGAGCAGTCGAGCGGCTGGGAGACGCGCATCACCCCTGAGTGCGCGGCTTTCATTGAGAGACAAACGAGCGCATTTCTCGCTACCGCAAACCTCGATGGACAACCGTATATCCAGCATCGTGGCGGACCTGCAGGGTTTCTGCGTGTGCTTGACGATACAACGATCGCGTTTGCCGATTTCTCGGGCAACAAACAATACATAACGATAGGAAACCTGGCCGACAATCCAAAGGCACATCTGTTTCTCATCGATTATGCGCAACGCCAAAGAATCAAGATTTGGGGCGAGGCTCGCGCTGTCGAAGGCGACGACGCTCTGATTGCAGAGTTGATGCCCCAGCAATACAAGGCCCGTGCAGAGCGGGCAATTCTATTCAAAGTAAGGGCTTGGGACGCCAACTGCCCACAGCACATCCCGAATCGCTTCGACGTTGCAGATGTTACTGCTGCGATTGAACAGCGTGATCGGCGTATCGCTGAACTTGAGGAAGAGGTTAAGCGTCTCCGCGTCGTCACCGGCAGGACGACATAGGGATGCCGGTTGGAGCGCTCCAAGTCTGTGCTGAGAACTGCCGGCATCTTGCGGTGGCGACGGTAAACGTCCGCCGTGACTTTTACAGCGGACGCTGGCATGGTGATGCCGTGTGGCCGAAACGGGTTGCGGAAGTTCGGGACTGTGCGGGAGCGATCGACGACTGACTGACGACGAACTTCCGGGTTCGGCCACTTTCAGCCGTTCGACAGCATGACCAAAATCGTTGACTTCGGTTACAGCCGGACGGTTACGGAGACAGCTCGTGACTGTCTGCTACGAGCACGCACCTGGGTGAAGAGCGCGTGTGGCAGGCCCGTTTGAACCGGTGCATCAAAGCGGATGATTCAGGTCGGCTGCCAGTTGCGTCGCGATACTGTTCGCACCTTCGGTCAGATCACTTTTGATGTCGGTCGCCGAAACATTCTGCTTTCCGAAGTAGAACGTTTTTCGATAGATGGCATTGCCAGCGTCTAGTGGGTCAGACTCGTTCGGCTTCTTCCTGAACTGCAGCAATTCATTGGATTTTGGATACATCACCGCGGTAGCGGAGATATAGAGATTTCCCGACTGCATCTGGTAGCCAACATCAACAAACAAGATCGCGCTTGCCGACGACTTGTCATAAATGATTCTTTTCTGCGTGCTCGAAGCGACCGTATCTACGTCGAACGGCGCTCTAAACCTGATATCCGCGACTGTGCCGAGTGCATCATTGGAGGCCTGTTTCATGACTGTGCGGAAGTCATAATCGCGCAGTTGCTCGATGATCGGGGCCGCGTCTTTTTCTGCGGAAGAGCGGCGGGCGGCATCGATACCAGCCGCGACTAGCGCCCCCAGGAGGCCCGTTGCGCCGGCATTGGTTGGTGTAACGGTGATGAGCAAACTGCTTTGCGGAATAAACAACGTGCCGGTAACGCTTCCGAGGTCGTGCTGCTCCTGCGTGGTCAGAGAGATCGGCGGAGTCGTCGCGCATCCCGCCAATGCGGCGGAACACAAGAATAGCGATAGTTTTTTTAGATTCATTACTGAGCCTGGCTAATGACGATGGGTGCTTCGATGAAAGGCGGGACCGTCGGCCCCTCATTGTGTTCAATGGCGTGTAGAGCTTGACGCCACATAGATTCAGCAACTCAGGGCGCTTATTTCATGCGAGTCTGGCCAAATCAATTCAAGTCTCTTTAACGGCAGTTTCGAAGTTATCTTGAATGTTTTTTTGGCGAAATCCTGCCAATTCTGAAAGAAAATCGAAAGATGTTGTGATACAACTGGATGGGGAGATTTGCCGACGTGTCCGACCGGGTTTTGCAACTGTCGCGGTTGAAATCCGGCGCGTGCCTTTATACATCTGATTGCACGGGTGCCGGCTATTTCCACAGTTTCGACGCCGAACATAGTGCAACCGGCACTATGTTCGGTCACGGTGGCGGGTTCGGAAATGGCTGCTTTGGGGAAAATCGAAAGACAGAAGCGGGTCGAAATGCGTCCGCCGAGCGACGCACTGTTTGCTTGCCCAACATTTGCGATGCGGCGAAGAATGCCGGTATCAACCGCCAAATACGGATACCTAAAAACAAAAAAACCGCCAATCCAATTTCAATTCATTCGGCTAGAATTGGCATCCGAATCTTCGCCGCAAACCGGGCATCAAAACGGCAAATCAACCGGAAAACGAGGAGAAGTAAATGCCATATGTCTACGGAGATGCCGAATCTCTGGAAAAATTACCGACCGTCGGCAATAAACAATGCGTCGCGCTCGTCAAGGAATTCGCCGGAGCCCCTGCCTCGTCGTGATGGCACGAAGGCGAATCCGTTAAAGGCAACCTGCTGCTCAAGAAAGGCACAGCAATCGCGACTTTCATCGACGGCCGCTACCAGAACCACGCCTCCGGCAATCACGCCGCCTTGTACATCGGCCAGGACACGGGCGGAATCATCGTCGTCGACCAGTGGTCGACGAGCGGCACGATCAAGAAGCGGCGCCTGCCCTTTCTCGGCAAAGACAAGAACGGTCATTTCATTACCCCGAGCAACAACGGCGACGCATTTTCCGTCATCAAATAAACATGAATCCCGTGCGCGCATTTATTTTCCCCTCGATGCTGGCGGCAACGGCATTCATTTGCTTTCCGGCAATGGCGGATGAAAATCCGGTTTGCCCCGCCAAAATATCCGTCGCGCAAAATCTCGACGGCCAGGCGCCTGAAGGCTGGACTCGTTACGATGCCAAAGACGAATATCCGTTTTCGGGCGTTTCTTTCTGGTCCGGCACGCCCGACCAAAAGGCCCAATTGGCGCCCTCGCAGCAGAAACGCAATCGCGCTGCAAGCACGACGGCTACCTGGATACTGCCTAAATCGGAAACCGCCTATTGGGTCGGCTGCGAATATTCCGGAACGAGCGTCATCCTCGCCAAGCCGCTGGAAAAGAACATCGACCGTTGCTCGGTCGAATACGACAACCGCTTTTCTCCTCCGGTAGCGAAGAGCTGGCGTTGCGTCGGGAGACCTTGAGCCTCTCCTCGCTGTGCACAATGCGCAAATTGCCGCACCAACCATAACAACGTAGAAACCACATGCGACGACCAACACGAGGGATCATTCAATACGGGGGCGCTCAAGCGAATCGCTTGGGCGTGTGTCTGGCAACGGGATTGGCACTCGCACTCTCCGGATGCGGTGGACACAATGTGGCTACTGTGACTGCGTCCACGTCTTCGCCCACCTCTACGCCCACCTCTTCACCGACCTCGCCATCTACGCCCACGACATTTGCGGTCGGCGGCACCGTGTCCAGCATGGCTTCAGGCGTATCGGTCACGCTGCAAAACAACGGCGGCGACTCGGTGACGGTTTCCGCCAACGGCGCATTCGCGTTCCCGACGGCGCTCGCGACCGACGGTTCGTATTCGGCCAGCGTCGGCAGCCAGCCGGCCGGCGAAACCTGCACGGTGACGAACGGCGCGGGCGTCGCCACGGCGAATGTGACGTCCATCGCGGTGAGCTGCGTACCGGCTGAATTCGTGGCATTCGACACCACGGGCAGTAGCGCGGCGTTGTACCTGTATCGCGTCGATCCCGCGACCGGCGCTCTGACGCAGGTTCCAGGCAGCCCGTACGCCATCGGAATCGCGCTGGGCGGCATGGTCTTCTCGCCGAGCGGCAACACCCTCTATGTCGGCGACGCCAACGACAGCACGTTGCGAGCCTTCAGCATCAATCGCTCGACCGGCGCGCGGACGGCCATCGCAGGCAGCCCGTTCACGACCGTCCAGTCGCAGCCTGCGCTCGCCATGGACCCGCTCGGCAAGTTTCTGTTGAGCGTATCGGTCAATAACGGCACGCTGTCGACCTTCGGCATTAACGCGTCAGGCGGACTCTCGTCGAGCGCGGCAGGCACCGGGTCGACAGGAGCGTCTCCGGTTTCTCTAGCGGTCTCTCCGACGGGCAGCTTTGTCTACACGGGCAGCTCCGCCACCAACAATCTTTCGGCGTTCGCGCTCGATTCCACAACCGGCGCGCTGACCGCAGTCGCAGGCAGTCCGTTTTCCACGAGTGAGGCGCTCAGCCTCGCCATCGATCCGGCCGGCAAGTTTCTCTACGCGACGAACTTGACCAGCAATACCGTCTCCATCTTTTCGATCGACGCGTCGACCGGCGCCCTGACGTCGGCTGGGCAGGCGGCGACAGGGTCTGGGCCGAACGGCATCGCGCTGACGCCCTCGGGCCGGTTCGCGTACGTCGCCAACACCGGAAGCAATTCGGTACAGGCGTATAGCGTGAACAGCACGACCGGCCAGCTCACGGCGGGCAGCGCGGTATCGCCGGGGATTAGCCCCGAGAACCTTACGGTCGATCCGAACGGAAAATTTCTCTACGTTTCGGTACTCGGTTCGGGCGGAGCCGGGGCCCTGCAGGGATACAGCATCGATCCTTCGAGCGGAGCGTTGACGTCGATTGCGGGCAGCCCGTTTACCTCGGTCAACTTTCCCAACAACGTGGCTGTCGTCAAGCTCGGGCCTTGACGACGTCCCGCGCGGACGGGGCGCTCACCGCCCCGCCCGCCGCGCCTGCTCCAGGATGAATTCGATAAACGCGCCGGCGGCCCGCGTGTGGTGCCGGTTCGGCATATAGAGCATGACCATCCGCGTGCCGTAGATACTGAGCCGCCACGCGTCGAGGGCGGTCACCACCTCGCCGCGCCGCAAGTCGTCCATCACCACATAGTCCGGCACGATCCCGACGCCGATCCCCGCCAGCACCGCCTGCCGCAGAAACAGGAAGTTCTCCGAGATCAGCGTCGGCTCGAGCAGCACCTCGTGCCGCTCGTCGTCGAGGTAAGCGGCCACTCGCAACTGCCGTCCCACCACGGCTGCGGTGATCAGCGGCGCCGTGCGCAAGTCATCGAGTTCGACCGGCATGCCGTGCTCGTCCGCATACGCACGCGATGCACACGCCACGTACCGCACCGCCCCCATGTCCCGCGCGACCAGATTCTGCGGCGGCTCGGACATCACGCGCACCGCGATATCGACTTCGTCGCGCATCAAGTCTTCGACGCGATTTTCGAACATCACGTCGAGCACGATCCCGGGATGCTGCCGCTTGAACTCGAGGAGCCACTCCGACATCACCAGTTGTCCGTAACCGCTCGGCACGGAAAGCCGCACCCGCCCCTGCAAGGTCGACCCGAGCGTGGCGACCGATTCCTGCGCGGCGAGCAGCTCGTTGCGAATCGCGCGCCCGTGCTCGTAGAGCCGCAGGCCGGCCTCGGTCGGCTCCACGCGCCGCGTCGTGCGCCGCACGAGCTGCAAGCCGAGCGAGCGCTCGAATTGATTCAAGTGGTAGCTGACGTTCGCGCGCGTCATCTTCAGGCGGCGCGCGGCCTCGCTGAGATTGCCGGCTTCGAGAATCTCGACGAGCAAGGACAGTGAGTTCAGGTCCATTGCATTCCATCCACAGCATGCGTGTCAAAAGAATTTTGACAGTCTGTCAATCGATACCAGGATTGTCAATCTGGCCTAGTCACTCGACAATCGTCCTCATCCTTCCCGGCATCACGGCATACAAAACGCAGAATTTGGTATGCCAAATGCCGAATACGAAATGCCCCATACGGAGACGAACACCATGGCTGATAAACACGCCAGACCCGACTCGAGCCCCGACACTTCCGCCCCGGCCGTCACGCGCACGATGCACGGCAAGATCCTGCTCGTCGGCATCGACAACCCGCCCGTCAATGCACTCGGCGTCGAGGTGCGGCGCGGCCTGCTCGCCGCGATCGAAGCCGCCGATGCCGATGCGAACGTCGCCGCCGTGCTGATCGTCGGCGCGGGGCGCAACTTCATCGCGGGCGCCGACATCCGCGAGTTCGGCAAGCCGCCGCTGCCGCCCGCGCTGCCGGATGTCTGCAACCGCATCGAGGCGTGCAAGAAGCCGGTCGTCGCGGCGATCCACGGCGCGGCGCTCGGCGGCGGTCTCGAGATCGCACTTGCCGCGCACTACCGGCTCGCCGTCGCGAGCGCCAAGCTCGGTCTGCCCGAAGTGCAGCTCGGCCTCATGCCCGGCGCGGGCGGCACGCAGCGCGCGCCGCGTCTGATCGGCGCCGCCGCCGCGCTCGATCTGATGCTCTCCGGCCGCCATGCAAGCGGCACGGAAGCGGCGAAGCTCGGCCTCGTCGATCGGCTCGCGCAGAGTGACGACATCCTCGCCGAAGGGCTCGCCTACACGCAGGAACTGCTCGCGTCGCATGCGAGCGTGCGCCCCACCCGCGCGGCCAATGCACTCGCCGATCGCGATGCGAGCCGGGCCGCCATCGATGCCGCGCGCAAAGACACCGAGCGCAAATCGCGTGGCCTCTTCTCGCCGCTGAAGATCGTCGAAGCCGCCGAAGCGGCGCTCGACCTGCCGTTCGACCAAGGGCTCGCGCTCGAACGGAAGCTATTCCTGCAATGCCTCGACAGTCCGCAGCGCGCGGGCTTGATCCATGCGTTCTTCGCCGAGCGCGAAGTGGCCAAGGCGCCTGAGACGCGCAGCGCGTCGCCGCGCGAAATCGCGCGCGTCGGCGTGGTCGGCGGCGGCACGATGGGCGCGGGCATCGCGGTCGCCGTGCTCGACTCGGGCCTGCCCGTCACGATGATCGAGCGCGACGACGAAGCGCTGGCGCGAGGCCGCGCACATGTCGAGCGCGTCTACGACGGGCTCGTCGCCAAGGGCCGCATGAGCGCCGACGCGAAAGCCGCCGTGCTGGCGCGCTTTGACGGCAGCACGTCGTACGACGCGCTCGCTTCCGCCGATCTCGTGATCGAAGCGGTGTTCGAAGACATGGCGGTCAAGAAGGCCGTATTCGCCGAACTCGATCGCGTCTGCAAGCCCGGCGCCGTGCTCGCAACCAACACCTCGTACCTCGACATCGACGAGATCGCCGCCAGCACCTCGCGCGCTTCCGACGTGATCGGCCTGCACTTTTTCTCGCCGGCCAACATCATGAAGCTGCTCGAAATCGTGGTGCCCGCGAAGGTCAGCGCGGACGTCGTCGCCACCGCGTTCGAACTCGCGAAGAAGCTGCGCAAGGTGCCGGTGCGCGCGGGCGTCTGCGACGGCTTCATCGGCAACCGGATTCTGGCCGTCTACCGCACGGCGGCCGACTACCTCATGGAAGACGGCGCATCGCCCTATCAGATCGACAGCGCGATACGCCAGTTCGGCTATCCGATGGGCCCGTATCAAGTGGTCGACCTCGCGGGCGGCGACATCGGCTGGGCGGCGCGCAAACGCCGCGCGCCCACGCGCAATCCGAAGGCGCGCTACGTCGAGATCGCCGACCGCCTCTGCGAGCGCGGCTGGTTCGGACAGAAGACGCAACGCGGCTTCTATCTGTACCCCGAAGGCGCGCGCACCGGTACGCCCGACCCCGAAGTCGAAGCGATCATCGATGCCGAACGCAAGCGCGCCGGCATCACCCCGCGCACCTTCACCGACGAAGACATCGTGCGCCGCCTGATGGCCATCATCATCAACGAAGGCGCCAACATCGTGCGCGAGGGGATCGCGCTCAGGCCGCTCGACGTCGACATGACGCTGCTCTACGGCTACGGTTTTCCACGCTATCGCGGCGGCCCGATGAAATACGCGGACACGGTGGGACTCGCCGCGATCCTCGCCGACCTGCGCGCGTTCGAAAAGGAAGACGCGTTGTTCTGGAAGCCGTCGCCGCTGCTCGTTGAACTCGTCGAGCGCGGCGCGGATTTCGCGAGCCTCAATCAACAATGAGTCGGCAATGAGTCAGCCCTAAAGGCCACCCCATGGATCTGAATTTCACTCCCGAAGAAGAAGCGTTTCGCGCCGACGTGCTGCGTTTTCTGCGCGACAAGCTGCCCGAGCGCATCTCGAGCAAAGTCAAGAACGGCAAGCGCCTGACGCGCGAAGACATGGCGCAATGGCACGCGATCCTCAACGAGCGCGGCTGGCTCGCGAGCCACTGGCCAGCCGAGCACGGCGGCCCGGGCTGGAGCGCGGTGCAGAAATTCATCTTCGACAACGAATGCGCGCTCGCGGGCGCACCGCGTATCGTGCCGTTCGGCGTCAACATGCTTGCCCCCGTGCTGATCAAATACGGTAGCGAGGCGCAGAAGCGCTATTGGCTGCCGCGCATTCTCGACGGCTCGGACTGGTGGTGCCAGGGCTACTCGGAGCCGGGCGCGGGCTCGGATCTGGCGTCGGTCAGAACCTCGGCCGTGCGCGGCATGGACGATCGAGGCGCGCACTACATGGTCAACGGTCAGAAGACATGGACCACGCTCGGCCACTACGCGAACATGATCTTCTGCCTCGTGCGCACCGCGACCGATGTGCGCAAACAGGAAGGCATCAGCTTCCTCCTGATCGACATGACCACGCCGGGCGTCGAAGTGCGCCCGATCATCACGCTCGACGGCGAACACGAAGTCAACGAGGTGTTCTTCACCGACGTGCGCGTGCCCGCGGAAAACCTGATCGGCGAAGAGAACAAGGGCTGGACCTACGCGAAGTATCTGCTCACGTACGAGCGCACGAACATCGCGGGCGTGGGCTTTTCGGTTGCGGCGCTCGAACGCCTGCAGCGCATCGCCGCCACGCAGACGAAGAACGGCAAGCCGCTCGCGGACGATCCGCTCTTCGCCGCGCGTCTCGCACGCGTGCAGATCGATCTCGAGAACATGAAGACCACCAACCTGCGCACGATCGCGCTGGCGGCGGGCGGCGGCGCACCGGGTGCGCAAAGCTCGATGCTCAAGATTCGCGGCACCGAGATCCGCCAGGAGATCGCTTCGCTCACGCGCCGCGCAATGGGTCCGTACGCGCAGCCGTTCATCGAAGACGCCCTCGACGCCGACTATGCCGGCGAGCCGATCGGTCCGCTCGACGCCGCGAGCGCCGCGGCGAGCTACTTCAACAACCTCAAGCTGTCGATCTTCGGCGGCTCGAACGAAATCCAGAAGAACATCATCGCCAAGATGATCCTGGGACTGTGAGGGAACAACGGTCATGAACTTCCAGCACACCGAAGACCGCCGCATGCTCGCGGATACGCTCGAGCGTTTCATCGCCGGCGAATACGGCTTCGAGACGCGTGACAAGGTTGCCAACTCGGATACTGGCTATAGCCCCGACATGTGGCGTCGTTTTGCGGAACTGGGCACGATCGGCGCGCTTTTTAGCGAAGCCGACGGCGGCTTCGGCGGCGCCGCGTTCGACATTTCCGTGGTCTTCGAGAGCCTGGGACGCGGGCTCGTAGTCGAGCCGTTTCTCGGCGCGCTGATGGCCGGCCGTGCGATCTCGTCGGCGGGCACCGATGACCAGAAGGCGCGGCTCGCGGGCTTGATCGACGGCAGCGCGGTGGCGGCGTTCGCACATGGCGAGCCGGACACGCATTACGAGCCGTCGCGCGTGGTGACGCGCGCCGCTCGCGCGGGCGACGGCTGGGTACTCTCGGGCGCCAAGGCCGTCGTGCCGCACGGCGAGCACGCGGACTTCTTCGTCGTGTCGGCACGCACAAGCGGTAACGTAGACGACGAAGCGGGCATCTCGCTCTTCATCGTGCCGCGCAACGCACCGGGCCTCTCCTTGCGCGGCTATCCGCTGATCGACGGCGGGCGCGCCGCCGAGCTCACGTTCACGGACACGCGCCTCGGCGCGGATGCCTTGCTCGGCGCCGAAGGCGAAGCCTTTGCGACGATAGAATCCGCACTCGGCTTCGGCGTGCTCGCGCTGTGCGCGGAAGCGCTCGGCGCAATGGATGTCGCGCAGCGCGACACGCTCGAGTATCTGCGCACGCGCAAGCAGTTCGGCGTGCCGATCGGCAGCTTCCAGGCGCTGCAGCACCGCATGGCCGACGTCGCACTCGAAATCGAGCAGGCGCGCTCGGCGGTGATCAACGCGGCCGCCGCGCTCGACGGCCCGCGCCTCGTGCGCGAACGCGCGCTGTCGGCGGCGAAGGTCACGATCGGCCGGGTCGGCGCGCTCGTCGCGACCGAAGCCGTGCAACTGCACGGCGGCATCGGCATGACATGGGAGCTGCCGCTCGCCCACTACGCGAAGCGCCTCGTGATGATCGATCACCAGCTCGGCGACGAGGATCACCATCTAGCGCGCTATATCGCGCTCTCAAAACAATGAGCGCTTGCCCGGAGAACAAAACGATGGCGACCGATAACAACAACGTTCACGCATCGCCGCTGCAAGGCATCCGGGTGCTCGACTTCTCGCGTGTGCTCGCGGGGCCATGGTGCGCGATGGTGCTCGGCGATTTCGGCGCGGACGTCATCAAGATCGAACAGCCCGGCCGCGGCGACGATACGCGCGACTGGGGCTTGCGCGTGGGCGTGACGGAGACGACGTACTTCAACAGCGTGAACCGCAACAAGCGCTCGATCTGCCTCGACTTGCAAACCGCCGAAGGGCAACGCATCGCGCGCGAACTGGTGAAGGAAAGCGACGTCGTCGTTCACAACTTCAAGCTCGGCGGCGCGGAAAAGCTCGGCCTCGGCTACGAGGCGCTCAGCGAGATCAATCCGAAGCTCGTCTATTGCGCGATTTCCGGCTACGACCGCACCGGCCCCGAAGCGGGACGGCCCGGCTACGATCTTGTCGTGCAAGGCGAAACGGGATTGATGGCCATGAACGGCGAAGCGCATCAGCCGCCGCTCAAATTCGGCGTCGCGGCGGTGGATCTCTTCACCGGCATGTATTCGGCGCAGGCGATCCTCGCGGCGCTCTACGAACGCACCTCGACCGGCCGCGGACGCCGCATCGAAATGGCGCTGTTCGACTGCGGGCTGATGATCACCGCCTACTACGGGCTCGAAGCGCTCTTGATGGAGCATGATCCGCCGCGCTACGGCAACGCGCATCCGTCGATCGTGCCGTATGGGGTGTTCGACGCGGCCGACGGTCCGATCGTCATCACGGTCGGCAACAACGCGCAATTCGCGCGCTTTTGCGAAGCGATCGGGCGCCCCGATCTCGCAAGCGACGAGCGCTTCAAAACCAATCTCGGACGCTCGAGCCATCGCGACGCGCTGCTGCCCGAGATTCGCGGCGAGCTCGCGCGGCGCCGTCGCGCGGATCTGCTCGCCGCGATCGGCGACGCCGGCATTCCGTGCGGCGAAGTGCTCGGACTGCACGAGGCGCTGACATCCGAGCGTGCTACATCGGGCGGCGTCGTCACGAAGCAGGCGCATCCGGTCGCTGGACACGTGGACGTGCTCGCCCCGCCCTATCGCTTCGATGGCGCGCGGCTTCCGGTGCGCGCCGCGCCGCCCGTACTCGGTTCGCACACCGAAGCCGTTCTCGGTGAGTTGCTGGGGATGTCGGCGGAGGAAGTCGCCAAGCTCAAGGCGGACAAGGTCGCTTGATTGGCAATCAAGCCCTCGCCAACCTGAACGACGCCACCACCGCCTCCAACTGACGCGCCTGCTCTTCGAGCGATCCGGCCGCCGCCGCGGCCTGCTCGACGAGCGCCGCGTTCTGCTGCGTCACCTGCTCCATCTGCGCGACAGCCTGGCCGATCTGCACGATCCCGGTCGCCTGCTCCTCCGACTCCGCCGAGATCTCCTGCACGATGCCGGCCACGCGCCGCACCGCCTCGACGGTTTCGTCGATCGACGCGCCGGCTCGCGCCACCAGCGAATTGCCCGACTGGACCTTGGTGATCGAGTCGTCGATCAAGGTCTTGATCTCGCGCGCCGCGCTCGCGCTACGCTGCGCGAGCGCGCGCACCTCGCCGGCGACCACCGCGAAGCCGCGCCCCTGCTCGCCGGCCCGTGCGGCTTCGACCGCCGCGTTCAGCGCGAGGATGTTGGTCTGGAACGCGATGCCGTCGATCGTGCCGATGATGTCGGCCATCCGCGCCGAGCTGCTGCTGATGTCGTTCATCGTCGAGACCACGCCGCGCACCACGTCGCCGCTCTTCATCGCGATTTCCGCCGCGTCGCCGGCGAGCGAGCTGGCCTGGCGGGCGTTCTGGGCATTGAGCGTGACCGTCTCGGTCAGCTCTTTCATGCTGGCGGACGTCTGCTCCAAGGCCGCCGATTGCTCCTCGGTGCGCGACGACAGGTCCATGTTCCCCGCGGCGATTTCGTGCGCGCTGATGTTCACCGAACCGGAGCTGTCGAGAACCCGCCGCATCGTGCCCGTGAGCCCTTCCTTCATGCGCGCGATCGCAGCCAGCAGCCGGCCTATTTCGTTGTCGCCCGCGCTCGCGATGGCAATGGTCAGATTGCCGTCCGCGACTTGGTCGAGGAGGCTCGCCGCCTCGGTCAGCGGCGTCAAGACGAGCCGCCGCAGCGCAAAATGCACCGCCACGATCAAGGCGAGCGCGAGCAGCACGCCGAGCACCACCAGCTTGAGAATCAGCGCGTAGCGCGCGTCGCCGAGATCCGTTTCGGCCTGGGCCAGAGCATTGGCCTGCTTCTGAAAGCGCTCGAGCGCGTTCGAGTAGGCGACGCCGGTGTCGGTCACGTCCTTGTCGTTGAGCGCCACGTAGCCGGCCGTATCGTTGGCGCGCAACAGATCGATGGCGTGCTGCACGACCTGCATGTGCATGCGGGCCGCCTCTACGATGGTCTGCTGCAGGGCTTCATCGCGCCCTTCGAAACGCGGCGCTTCGGTAAAGGCCTGGAACTCCGCCATCGAGATCTTGAGCTTGCCCTGCGCGCTGTCGAGTGCCTTGCTGTCCGGCGGCGAGCCCGGATGCTCGCGCGCCGAGCTGTAGGCACGCCCGAGGCCGGCGCGCGAGCGCTGCATGTCCTTGTACGCGTCGTTGAGCTGGATGCATTGCGCCGAGATCGCGTGGACGCGCGTCGTCGACTGGTTCGAGGTGTGCAGCGAAACGATGCCCGCCACGCCGCCGACGACGATCATCGCCGCAAAGACCGCGAGGATGACGAGCAGCCCCGTGCGTATGCCTACGTTTTTTATGGTGCGTTTCCGAACGGGTTTGGACTATTCGACGTCGACGATCTCGACCCACGACGGGTTCTTTCCGACGAGGGTCGAACCGAGCCGCGTGAGCTGGCCGGTCTGTGGATCGATGCGATGGACACTCACCGCATTCGACAATTGCCCCGCCGACAGCAGGTAGCGCCCCGACGAATCGACGGCGAAGGCGCGCGGCTGCTTCTCGGTCGCGTATTCGCCGAGCGGGCTCAAGCGGCCGTCCGGCCCGTCGATCCGATAGGCGATCAAGGTGCTCGACGTACGCTCGGAAGCGTAGAGAAAGCGGCCGTCGGGCGTGGTGTGAACGTCGGCGGCCCAGGGCGTGCCGCTGAAACCGGCCGGCACCGCGGAGACCGTCTGGCGGATCGCCAACGTGCCGCGCTCCGGATCGAACGATGCCGTTTCGAGCTTGCCGTCGAGTTCATCGACGACATAGACGACGTGCCCGTTCGGATGGAACACGAAGTGCCGCGGCCCGGCCTGCTTGGGGAAGTCGAGCGTCGGCGGGTCGTTTGGCGTGATCGCGCCGGTTTTCGCGTCGAAGCGGCACTGCATGACGATGTCGCCGCCGAGGTTGGTCGCGAAGAGCCAGCGGTTCGACGGATCGGTCTTGATCGCGTGCGCCTTCGGCTTGGTCGGAATGACGAGATTGGCCGGCGCCACCACGCCGTCGGGCCCGATGCGGCTTTCACTGATCAGATTGCCGCCGTACGACGCGGCGAAGAGGAAATGCCCGGTCTTGTCCGTCGACAGGTTGGCCATGCTCTCGGGCAGCGGCGACGTGGCGACCGGCGTCAGCCTGCCGTCGCCTTCGATGCGGAAGCTCGCGACCGAGTAGGGCTTCGAGCGCAGCGAGGCGAACAGGTATTTGCGGTCGGGGCTGACCGTGAGCGGCATCACCATGCCCGTCACCGGCACGTCCTCGATCGACGAGAGCTTGCCGCTCTCTTCGTTCAGCTTCAGGACCGAGATGGTCCGGCTGTCCGCATTCGAAACATAGACGATGGTGGCGGCGTGGGCGGCGCTGGTCACGACACCCAGGGATGCCACAGCAGCCGAAGTCCACTTGACGAGGGAACGCACGAAAGAGTCTCCGTCCGGGTCGGCGCAAGCTACGGGACCTTGGCCGATGGTTTGATGACGCAGCGGGCCGCCCGTTCAGGCCGAACGGGCGGGTTCATCCTCGTTAACGGCAGCGGGCCGGACAACTTTAACAAATACCTTAATTTGTCTTACAAGACTGTGTGCAGTCGCGAATTAGCGGATCAATTCGAAGACGCAGTCGGCGTCGAAGGCCCCGTGCCGACTGTCGCCAGCGCCCCATCCGTCACATACGGCACGATGCCCAGCGCTCGAATCTTCGCGACCGTATCGCGCACGCACGCCGCATCGCCCGGCGCGCAATAGTCGATCGACAGCACCGGCAAACGGTATTGCTCGCGAATCGTCTTGGCCTGCGCGAGCAGCCACGCGCGGTCCGCCTCGGGCACTTCGACATAGCGTTGATGTGCCTGGTCCCAGCCTTGATACAGCGACTCGAACGCCACGGCATACACGAGGTCGTGCACTTGCGGCAGGATCTCGAAGCCGCGATTGAAGATCAGCTTCGCCCCCGGAAAGCGCGCTTTGATCGCGCGCACGACAGCGATGAGCCCGGCCTGCTGCCGCGCGCGCTCGGCATCGGTGCGCGCGAAGAGCTGGTAGGAATCGAGCGTGTCGAGAAAGAAGCCGCGATAGCCGGCGTCCCACAGCGGCGCGATCACGTGCTGCACGTAGAACGCGGGCCAGTCCGGGTGGCTCTGGTCGATCACGCGCGACGCCCACGCCTCGTTGTGTCCGGCAAGCCAGCGCTTGGGCAGCGCCGCGTAATAGCGGCGCGACGGCAGCACTTCCCCGACGCTCGCATACGCGAACCATTCGGTGTGCGGCAGGCGATGCGCGCTCGGCTCGAAGCCGCTGTCCGGCTCGATCACCGCGACATCGAATGCCGACAAGGGCTCGACGGGCGGATTGCGGCCGTAGTAAAGCGCAAACGATTCAAGCGGCGCGGCAGCAGGCGTTTGCGCACCCGCGGAGGTCATCGCGAGCGCCGAGGCGATACAGGCAAGCAACGATTTGAGCATCGGATAAGGAGACGACGGGGCCGCGCGCCGCGTCCAAAGTTGAAGAGCGCTTATCGTAATGAAGAACGGTGGGGGCGCCTAGGTGGGCGTGCCTGGGCGCATGCCCCAAATAAAAAGAGCCTGAGAACGCGAGTTCCCAGGCTTCAAGACCACCAACGAAAATGTGGTGGAGGAGACAACGTCCTCTCTGAGCGTTGCCGCATCTCCAGCGGCAACGCCCGGAATGCGTTTCTAGATCGCCCAGCCGCCAAGGTAGAAGGCGACCAGCACAGCCGCGATCACCACCGTGCCGACATTGAGCTTGCGGAATTCGCCGCTCACCACGCGGCCGATCACGAGCGTCGAGAAGCCGAGCATGATGCCCGTCACGATGTTGGCGGTCAGCACGATGAACACGGCGCACACGAGGCCGGACATCGCGTCGACCATGTCGTCCATGTGCAGCTTGCTCACGCTCGAGAGCATCATGAGGCCGACGTACATCAGCGCGGGGGCGGTCGCATACGACGGCACGAGGCTCGCGAGCGGCGAGAAGAACATCACGACCAGGAACAGCAGGCCGACCACTGCGGCAGCGAGACCCGTCTTCGCGCCGGCGGCCACGCCGACCGTCGATTCGATATAGGCCGCCGCCGGCGCCGCCGAGGAAACCGGAGAAGATCGAGCTCAGCGAATCCGCCGTCAGCGCGCGGCCGCCGTTGATGATGCGGCCGTTCTCGTCGAGCTGGCCCGCCTGCCCCGCCACGGCGCGGATCGTGCCGGTCGCATCGAACACGGCGGTCATCACGAGCGCCAGCACGCTAGGCAGCACGGCAAGCGAGAGCGCACCCTTGATGTCCATCGCGCCGATCAGCGATGCATGGCCCGGCGCGGAGAGCGACGGCAGCGCGAAGAAGCCGTGGAATTTCACGTCCGGATCGAACGCGACGCCGGCCGCCGAAATCGCGATCACGACGAGCAGGATCGAGCCCGGCACGCGGCGGCGAATCAGGCCGAAGATCGCCGCCAGGCCGATCACCGACATGATCACCGGGAACGACGTGACATGGCCGAGCGACACCGGCAGGCCGGCGCCCGGGTTCTTGACGACGAGACCGACGTCGTTCGAAGCGATCAAGAGCAGGAACAGGCCGATGCCGATCCCCGTGCCGTGCGCGATGCCCGCGGGCAAATTGCGCAGAATCCACGAGCGCACGCCGGTGACGGAAATGCCCGTAAACACGAGGCCCATCAGGAACACAGCGCCGAGCGCCACGGTCGGATGCAGCCCCTTGCCGAGCACGAGGCCGAACGCGGTAAACGCGGTGAGCGAAATCGCGCAGCCGATCGCGATCGGCAGCTTCGCCCACAGGCCCATCAACAGCGACCCGAAGGCCGTGGTGAGACACACGGCGACGAACACGGCGCTCGTGTCGAAGCCCGCCTTGCCGAACATGCCCGGCACGACGAACACCGAATACACCATCGCCAGAAACGTGGTGACGCCCGCGACGACTTCCTGGCGCTGCGTGCTGCCGCGCGAGGAAATGCCGAAGTATCGATCGATGAATCCCTTGGTGCCGAAGTCGCTTTCCGCGCCGACGCCGACGACCGGCTGCGCCTGGGTATCACTCATGAGCTTGCTCCTTTATCAGCGTGCTGAAACGGTCACGCTCGGGACCGTCATCAGGTTTGTCTCGAATCTAATTAAGTTGGGCTTGTCAGCAACGTCTTGGGGACGGGCGAGCCGTTGTGCGTCTCGTCGTTTCGGAAGCGTCGGCTGGTTTTTTTCGCGCTGTACGACGCGCTTTTCTATCAGCCTCGTCATTTGCACTTTGCCGTAGCGAAGGTTAGGCGAACGCGACATCACGTCCCATCGGGCCAGGAGCATGCAGCGCATGTCGTAGCGCTTATATCGGCGTCAAACCGTGCTTCGTCGTCGCGGACCGCGTGTATACGCTTAGTGTGGATCTGTTAAGGCGACTATTTGAGCGCTGGATTAACGAGGGCGTTTCAAGCCCTGCGAGGGCCGAATCTTACGATAAGCCGACGGATACGTATAACGAAAAGAGGGAGAGCGATGCTTGAGGAGAGAAGCGCTGCTTCGGGACGGAGTGTCCGAAGCGAAGAAAAGATGGCTGCCGCCAAGCCGTGGCGGCGAGCTTCGCGCCGGTGAGATCGGCGCGCGGGCGGCGCGGGACGCTATCGAGGCATCCCGCTGCCGCCCCTAACGCCTTATTGGCCGAAGAAGGTCGGCTTCATGCCGTCGTTCGACACGGCGCGGCCCACGCCCGACTGCGACATGCCGCCGATTGCCGGACCATAGCCCGTCTTGACCGGCTGCTCCTGGGTGTCGGCTGCGGCGATCTTCGCGTCGACGGCCTGGATATCGGCGGGATACGTGAGGTTGTCGTTTTGGGTGTAGCCGGCCTTCTGCGCTTCGACCAGTTGAGCACGCACTTCGGCGCGCGTGAGCGGTGCGTTCGATTGCTGCGCGAACGAAGCGAGCGGAGCGGAAAGCAGCACGGCGGCGGCGGCGACAGCGAACAGACGGGTCTTCATGATTCTTACCTCGACAGATGATTTATGAACCGCTTCGAACACAGCGTCCTTGGCGAATGGCTAAAGGATAGGCGTTGAAACGAACGGTAAAAATCCCTGAGTCGACAAGAGACCTTTTCATCTCCCGAAAGAATGTCCGCCGCGCCAGCGCGCTGACAGGTTCGCGCCATCCGGCGGCTCGATACCGTGCTCTGGCGCACGGGAAGGCCGGTCAACCGGTAATCATGGGCGGGATCGCGGCCACCAGCGCATCGATCGCGTAGCGGGTTTTGAGCGGCAAATAGCGCGTTTGCGGCCAGACCACATGGATCTCCTGCGGCGGCCGGATGCAGCGCTCCATGACCGCCACCAGTTCGCCGCTTTGAACGTAGTGGTTAAGCAGCCAGCACGGCAGGCTGGCGAGCCCCAGACCGGCAATGGCGGCATCGACGATCGCCTGCACGTCGTCGAGGCTCAGTTGCGGCTCGACATTCACGCGCTCGACCTTGCCGTCCGGGCCGCAGACGTCCCACGGCACCATCACGCCGGCTCGCGAGTACGCGATCGCCTGGTGCCGGGCGAGGTCTTCGACGCGCGTGGGCATGCCGTGGCGCGCGAGATACGACGGCGCGGCCGCGATGCTGCCGTACTGCTCGCCGAGGCGCCGCGCCGCGAGACTCGCGCTGTCGCGCAGCTTGCCGATGCGCACCGCGAGGTCGAAGCCCTCTTCGACCAGATCCACCATGCGGTCGGTGATCGAGATGTCGATCTTCAATTGCGGATGCTTGCGCGCGAGGTCTTGCAGCACCGGCGCCACGCAGTGGTGGCCGAAGGCGAGCGGCACGCTCACGCGCAAGCGGCCGCGCGGCTCGCGCCGGCCGCTGTCGAGATCGGCCTGTGCCGCGTCCAGCTCGGCGAGCGCACGCACGCAGCGGTCGTAGTAGACCTGGCCGTCTTCGGTGAGGCTTTGGCTGCGCGTCGTGCGATTGATGAGGCGTACGCCCAGGCGCTTTTCGAGGCGCGTCACCACCTTGCCCACCGCCGAGCGCGTCATGCTCAAGCGCTCTGCGGTCTCGCGCCAAGCGTGCCGATGCTGATCGCCGCCCGCTTTCTGCAAGGTGCGAGCGGCGGCGCGATGCTGATTTGCCAGGTCGCCGTGCTCTCGCATCAGTTTCAGGAAGGACCGGAACGCGCCAAGGCGTTCAGCGCGTGGGGCATCATCCTCGGAATCGGTTTGGGCTTCGGGCCGATCGTCGGCGGTGCGATCGTCGCGCTGTCGAACTGGCAGTGGGTCTTCCTCGTGCACGTCGCGATCGCCGCGCTGACGCTCTTTCTCGTGTTCAACGGCGTGGAGGAGTCGCGCGATCCGCAGGCCGACACGCTCGATATCGCCGGTATCGTCACGCTTTCGCTGTCGGTCTTCGGCCTTGCCTACTTCATCACGCAAGGTTCGGACTTCGGGTTCGCAAGCACCAAGGGTATCGCCATGGCGGCCGCGATCATGGCCGGCTTCGCCGCCTTTGTCTTGGCAGAAAAACTGAGCGCGCGGCCGATGTTCGATTTCTCCGTCTTCAGGGTCCGCAAGTTCTCGGGCGCGCTGATGGGCTCGATGGGCATGAACTTCAGCTTCTGGCCGTTCATGATCTATTTGCCGATCTACTTCCAGATCGGCCTCGGCTACGACAGCGTCGCCGCCGGCCTCGCGCTGCTCGCCTATACGCTGCCGACGCTCGTGTTTCCGCCGCTTGGCGAGCGTCTTGTGCTCCGCTACGGTCCCGGCTTCGTGATTCCGTTCGGCCTGTTCACGATCGGCCTCGGCTTCGTGCTGATGAAGTTCGGCAGCGGCGCTGCGCATGCCAGCGGCTGGACGATGCTGCCCGGCTGTTTCGTGGCGGGCGCCGGGCTCGGCCTGACCAACACGCCGACCACCAACACCACGACGGGCTCCGTTTCGAGCGAGCGCGCGGGCATGGCGTCCGGCATCGACATGAGCGCGCGGATGATCACGCTCGCCGTCAATATCGCGCTGATGGGGCTGATTCTCGTCGCGGGCATCCTCTTCGATTTGAAGGCGCGCTTCGCGGGGCAGCTCGAGGTCACGGCGCTCAGCCGTCTCGCGGAGCAAGTTGCCGCTGGCAACGTCGCCGCTGTCGCGCAAGGGCTGCCGGAGTTGTCGCGGCTCGATCCGTCCGGCACCGCGCTGCATGATGCACTCGTGCACGGCTTCGGCTGGGTAATGACGTATGGCGGAATCGGTGCGTGGGTGTTGGCTGCGATGAGCGTCGTGCTGTTTGGAGGTGTGTCGAGCAAGAGCGCGAAGGCAGCGGCGCAGACTCAGTGCGTGCGTTGCGATTCGCCCTGACGATCACCCAATCTTCTTGGGCCGCTCGTTTGCCAAGCGGCACGCCGGTCGGGTATTGTGGGGTCCTTTCTAATCGCTCCCAATACCCCCCGCATGGTAACGATCCGAACACTCGCCACCGGTGACGCCAGCCGCTTCAAAGCGATACGCGTGCTCGCCGCGACCACTTCTCCGACCTCTATCCTGCCCACCCGCGCCGAAGAGGAGCGCCGATCGATCGACGAGATCTCGACGCGTATCGAATGCACGCCCACGCAAGCGGTATTCGGCGCGTTCGACGGAGACGCGCTTGTCGGCATCACCGGCGTGCGCCGCGAAGCCTTGGCGCAGGCGAGCCACACGGCGACGATTTGGGGCGTCTTTGTCGATCCGGTGCAGCGCGGCAAGGGCCTCGCACGCGCGCTGTTGAATGCCGCGACGTCGCACGCCTCCCAAGGCTGGAATTGCGCGCAATTGATTCTGTGCGTCAACGCGGAAAACGCCCCAGCCAAGCAGCTTTATCTGTCGATGGGCTTTACGACCTTCGGTGTCGAACCAAGAGCCATGCAGGTAGACGGACGGTTCTACGACGAAGAGCACATGATCAAAAAACTGCGTTGACCGCCTGACCCTCACGTCACGTAAGGTCTTAGCCTAACTAGGCAACCCCGGAATATTCACCCCAAACGTCTGCAGCACGAGAATCACGTTCAGCGCCAACACCCCGGCCGCGGCGGCAATCGCCGTCGTGGCCAGCAGCACCGAGCTGCGGTGCTCGCCCATCACGTTGCGCCGGCAGCTGAACCACACCAGCGCCGCCATCGGAAACGGCAGCGCCAGACTCAGCACGACCTGGCTGACGACGAGCGCGCGCGTCGCGTTCACGCCCATCGCCACGACCACGATGCTTGGCACCATCGTGATGACGCGCCGCAGCCAGAGCGGAATCTGAAAACCGACGAAGCCCTGCATGATCATCTGCCCCGCCATGGTCCCGACGACCGAGCTCGAAATGCCCGAGGCGATCAGCGCGAGCAGAAAGATCCCCGCCGCCCCGATGCCGAGCAGCGGTGCGAGCGTGTGATACGCCGCCTGAATCTCGGCGACCTCCGGATGTCCCGCATGAAACGCGGCCGACGCCATGATCACCATCGCCATGTTGATAAGCCCGGCGACCGTCAGCGCGATCACGACTTCGATATCGGAGAACTTGACGAGCTTGCGCTGCTCGTCGGGCGTATGCGCGATCGCACGGTTCTGCGTCAGCCCCGAGTGGAGAAACAGCGCGTGCGGCATCACCGTCGCGCCGATGATGCCGACCGCGATCATCACCGCGTCGGAGTCGGGCAAATGGGGCGAGAACGTGCCGCCGAGCACGCCATGCCACGCCACCTTCGTGATGAACAGCTCGGCCAGATACGAAAACCCGATGACGCCGACCAGCGCGCCGATCGCGAGCTCGAGCGGCCGAAAGCCCGCCTTCTCGAACAAGAGCAGCACATAGGTGACGATCGCCGTGACGATCATGCCGGCGACGAGCGGCACATGAAACAGCAGCGAGAGGCCGATCGCGCCGCCGAGGAATTCGGCGAGATCGGTCGCCATGGCGGCGATTTCGCTCACGCCCCACATCAAGAGCACGAGGGGCATCGGGAAGTACGCGCGGCACAGCTCGGCGAGGTTCTTGCCGGTGACGATGCCGAGCTTCGCCGAGAGCGATTGGAACAGCATCGCGACGATGTTCGCGAGCAGCACGACCCACAAGAGCGCGTAGCCGTAGCGCGCGCCCGCCTGGATGTTGGTCGCGAAGTTGCCCGGGTCCATGTAGGCGACAGACACGACGACGGCGGGCCCCGCCAGCGGCACGATCATCGCCAGGCCCTTGCGGCGCCCTTCGAGCACTTCCCGAATCGCGTGCCTCGTGCGCGCCGTTATCGTCGACGGCGCCGCGTCGCCGCGAACGCGTTCATCCATTCTTCACCCGTGCAGTTGCGCGCGACACGCCGGGCGGAGTCCGCGTGACCCCGTCCGCGCCGCATCGCGGATCTATGAAAGCATAGCGTTTGCCGAGGTTTTTTTCCCGGCGCGTGAAAGCGCGCCGGACGTGCCGCGCTTGCCGAGCGCTACGAGCGCTCGCCGATCTTGTCGAGCGAGATGCCCAACTCGGCGGCCATGTGCTCGACGAGCGCCTGCAGCCGCTCCACTTCGCCCGCCAGGCGCTTTTGCTCGCTCTTCAGCGCGTCGAATTCATCGATCGAGATCGCCGCGTCGGCGACGCCGCCCGGCGCCGCATCGCCGGCGCCCAGGCTCAAGGGTGCGCTGACCTCGCCGCACAGCAGATGCGCCCAGCGGCTTTCGCGCTCGCCCGGCGCGCGCGGCAGCTTGACGACGAGCGGCGGCTCGCGCGCCGCGAGCTCCTCCAGAAACGCCTCGGCCGACGACGCGTCGGCGAACCCATGCAAGCGCGCCGAATTCAGCCGCAGCTCGGCCGCGGTCTGCGGACCGCGCAGCATCAGCACCGTCAGCAACGCGGCGGCCTGGCTCGGAATGCCGAGCACGCGGTTCAGGTTGTGCTCGAAGCGCGGCACGCGGCTGCTGCTGCCTTCGAACACCAGGCTCAGGTGCTTGAGATCTTCGATCGCGTTGAGCACTTCGGCGTCGGTCACGTTCATCACCGGCGCGCGCGCCGTCTTCTGGTTGCAGCCCGACGTGAGCGAGTTGAGCGACAGCGGGTACGTATCGGGCACCGTGTGCTGCTTTTCGACCAGCACGCCCACCACGCGCGCCTCCAGCGGGCTCAGGATGCGAATCGATCGCGGCGGGGAAACTTCGGGAGTGGAATTCATAGGTCTCGTGCGGGCTCGCAGGTCAAATCGTGGGTTGAATCATGAGGCTGAGTCGTGGGGTTTGATCATACGCGCGTACGAAGCGATCATCGTCGCGAGTTCCTGCGCGGCGGGCGTGAGCGGCACGCTCGCGCGCTGCAGCACGCAAACGTTCGACGGCGCCGCGCGCTCGGCGATCGCGATCGACGCGAGCGCGCCCCCAAACAAACGGTGCCGCGTGACGATCGACGGCTCCAGCGACAGCCAGTCCGTCTCGACGACGAGGTGCAGCGTGTCGAGCAGCGCCTCGGTCGTCGCGACGATGCGCGGCGGCGGCAGGCCGTTCCTCCCGAACAGGTCGATCAGCCGGTTCGCGGGCGCGTTCGATGCATTCGGCGCTCGCGTGCCGATCCACTCGCAGCCGGCGAGTTCGGCAAGCGAGCGCGCGTGGCGCAGCGGGTGATCGCGCCGGCACACCACGACCGGATCGGACGCGTACAGCGTCGTCACGGCGAGGTCGTGCGTGTCGGTGTTCGGCGCGACGAGCGCGACCGCGAAATCGAGCGTGCCGTCGCGCAGCCACGAGATCATCTTGCGCGACGTGCCGCTCATCAGATGCACCCGCACTTTGTCGAAGCGCGCGCGGTATTGCGTGAGGACGGGCGCGAGCGTGTCGATCATCGGCTCGGTGCTCATGCCGAACGACACGCTGCCCTCGTAGTCGCCGCGCAGCTGCCGCATCTCCTCTTCGGTGCGCTCGCACTCGCCGAGAATCGAGCCCGCGCGCGCGAGCAGCCGCTCGCCGTAGACGGTGAGCGCGATGCCGCGATTCGTGCGCGTGAAAAGCGGCGCGCCGAGTTCCAGTTCGAGATTCTGCAGTTGCTGGGTGACGCTGCTCTGCGCAAGGTCGAGCGCGCGTGCCGCGCCGCGCAGGCTACCGTGCTTGGCGACGGCCGAGAAGATCCGCAATTGGGCGAGGGTCAGGGCCATGGGCGGGCAGTCCGGGGCAATGGTGAGGTGAACGCGGGGTGATCGGTAAAAGCGATCATGATAGCCGCGCCAGCACTTCGCGGCGGCACAGCGGCGCTCTACGATGGCGCACGAATATATCGATTTCAATCCGTACGGCGATTGATCCGCGCTTGATCTACGGTTGATTCCCGACCGATCGAGCACGCCGTGCGACACTCGCCGGCGCTCCCGTTACTCCACCCTCACCCGCTCATGCACACGCGCTCGACCTTTCTGATCTCCCCCGCCATCGGCACGCGCCGCGAACTGACCAGCTTTCACTTCGGCCCCGAAGCCACAGCCGCAGGCGTCGAAAAGATCTACATCCAATCGACGCTGCACGCCGACGAAATTCCCGCGATGCTCACCGTCGTGATGCTCAGGCGGCGCCTGACCGAACTCGAAGCCGCCGGGGCGCTCACCGCGCAGATCGTGCTGGTGCCGGTCGCGAACCCTGTCGGGCTCGCGCAACATGTGCTCGGCCAGTTCGTCGGCCGCTTCGATCTGGCAAGCGGGCGCAACTTCAACCGGCACTTCCCGTCGTTCGACGGCCTCGCGGAAAAAATCGAAGGCGCGCTCGGCAACGATCCCAAGCAAAACGTCGCCACCGTGCGCCGGCTGATGCGCGAGTCGCTCGCGCAGCACACGCCGCGCACCGAATTCGAATCGCTGCAGCGCGCGCTCCTCGATTTGTCGCTCGACGCCGACGTCGTGATCGATCTGCACTGCTCGCTCGAAGCGACGCTGCATCTCTACACGAGCGATGCGGCATGGCCGCAGTTCGAATCGCTCGCGCGCTATATGGGCGCGCAGGCGTCGCTGATCTCGACCGATTCCGGCGGCCAGGCGTTCGACGAGGCCCACAGCCTGCCGTGGTGGACGCTGCAGCAGACGCTCGCCGACCCCGCACTGCTGCCGCCGGGCACGATCGCCGCGACGATCGAATGCCGCGGGCAGCGCGACGTCACATACGAGACCGCCGCGCACGACGCCGACGCCATCGTCGACTTCCTGCGCGCACACGGCGCCGTGCGCGGCGAGGCGAAGCCCATGCCGCCGCTCCTTCGCGAGCCGACGCCGCTGGCCGGCAGCGAGCAGTGCTATGCGCCCGTCTCCGGCATCCTCGTGCATCGCGCGGCGACCGGCGACCTGATCCGCGCGGGCGACGCGCTCTTCGACATCGTCGACCCGCTGACCGACGAGACGACGACGGTGCGCAGCAACACCGAAGGCGTGCTCTACATGCGGCGCGCGATTCGCTTCGTCACGGCCGGCGCGCCGCTCGGGCGCGTCACGGGCATTCGGCCGATCCGCACCGGCGTGCTGCTCGGCGCGTGAGCGCAACGCGTTGGCGCGACAATCGCGCCAACGCCCGCTACCCCTTGCTCGCCCCGAACGTGAGCCCGGCGACGAAATGCTTCTGCATCGCAAAGAACATCGCGACAGAAGGCAGCGCCGCCAGAATGGAACCCGCCGACACCAGATTCCACGCGGTCGTCCACTCCCCTTTGAGCGCCGCGACGCCGACCGTGAGCGGCGCGGCGTCGTCGCCTTGCGTCAAGCACAGCGCCCAGAAGTAGTCGTTCCAGACGAACGTGAACACGAGGATCGTGAGCGCCGCGAGCGCCGGGCGGATCAGCGGCAGGATGATCCGGACGAATACGGTCCATTCGCCCGCGCCTTCGATGCGCGCGGCCTCGATCAGCTCGAACGGCAGCTGCTTGATGAAGTTGCGCAAGAAGAGCGCGCAGAAGCCCGTCTGAAACGACACGTGAAACAGGATCAGCGCGCTTAGCGTATTGAACAATCCGAGTTGCAGCGACAAGTCGCGCACCGGGATCATCAGCACCTGCACCGGCACGAAGTTGCCCGCGACGAAGGTCGCGAACAACGCCGTGTTGCCGCGAAACCGGTAGGTGGCAAGCGCAAAGCCTGCCATCGAGGCAAGCGCGATCGAGCCGATCACCGAAGGCACGGTGATCAGCACGCTGTTGAAGAAGTAGTGAAGCATCGGCGAGGTCGTCAGCGCCTCGCGGTAGTTGTCGATCAGCGCGAAATGCTTCGGCCATCCCCAGTAGTTGCCCTCCGCCAGTTCCTCGGTCGAACGCACCGAGGTGACGAGCACCGCGATCATCGGCAGCAGCCAGATCACGAGCGCGATGGGCAGGCTCAATTTGTAGAGGCGCCGGGTTACCGGGCTCTTCCATTGCTCGACGGGCATCGGATACATATCGGCTCCTCTATTGCTCGGTGCGCAGCATCCGCCGCAGGTGGTACACGATATAAACCAGCATGATCGCGAACAGCACGACCGCGATGGCCGCCGAGTAGCCGAGCCGGAAGTACTTGATGGCCTGGTCGTACATGTAATACGCGAGCACCGTCGAGCTTTCGAACGGGCCGCCTCCGGTCATCACCGAAATCAAATCGAAGCTGCGCAGCGCGCCGATCACCGTCACGACGATCGCCATGAACGTGGTCGGCCGCAATTGCGGCAGCACGACATGCCACAGCAGCGCCCAACCGCGCGCGCCTTCCATGCGCGCGGCTTCGAGCTGTTCCGCGTTCAGCGTCGTGAGCCCCGTCAGATAGAGAATCATGCAGTACGCCGTCTGCGGCCAGAGCGCGGCGAACACGATGCCGAAGGTCGCGTAGCGGGCGTCGCCGAGCACCGGGATGCCGTGTCCGAGCATCATCGCCAAGAGGCCGAACGTCGGGTCGTAGAACCACGTGAAGATCAATCCGACCACGACGCCCGACAGCACGAACGGCGCGAAAAACAGCGATTTGACGAACCGGATGCCGCGCACGGCCTGGTTCAGATAGAGCGCCACCGCCAGCCCCATCGGCGGCGCGAGCAGGAACAGGAAGAGCCAGATCACATTGTTCTTGAGCGCCGTATAGAACGTGCGCGCGTGAACCAGCTCGACGTAGTTCGCGAGGCCGACGAAGGCCGGCGGCGTCATCCCGTCCCAGTTGTAGAAGCTGATGCGAATGGTCGAGAGAATCGGCCAGATCACATAGAGACCGACCATCACGCACGCGGGCGCGAGAAACAGGAGCGCCGCGCGCTGCTGCCGGCGCGAAGTCGGCGAGGCGCGCCGGCGGCGCGCGCTCGCCTGAGTCGCACGACTCGCGTTCTGCCCGTTCGCCGCTGCCTGCGATTCGAGCGCCCCGCTTGCGCTCGCCTCCGGCAACGCGTGCGCGGTGTGATGGGTAATGGTGTGTGGCACGGCCAATCTCCCGATCGATCCTGAGCGAACGCGGCGGCTCGCGAAAACGCGCGGCCGCCTGCGCTCGGGGCTGATCACTTCTGGATCACTTCTGGTAAATCCGCTTGCGCGTCTCTTCGAGCTGCGCGAGCACGTCGTCGATCTTGGTCGGATCGGCGACGAACTGCTGCATGCCCTTCATGCCTTCGTCGGCCATTTCCTTCGTCATGTCGCGATCGTAGAACTGCGCGATGCCGCCCTTCGTGTTCGAGAGGATCTGGAAGCCGATCTTCGCAACCGGGTCATCCGGCTCGGGCGACTTGCTGTTCGCCGACAGCGATCCCATCCCGATCGCGATCCGCGAGCCGATTTCCGGCGACTCGACGAACGCGAGGAAGGTGCGGGCGTCGGCCTTGTTTTTCGCCTTCGTCGGAATATTCAGCGTTTCCACCGGACCATCCTCGGCGGTCGGCACGCTCGTATTGATGATCGGGAACTGGAAGTAGCCCATCTCCTGCTTCACGTTCGCCGGGAAGCCCCCGGAGATGAAGGTGCCCATCAGCATCATCGCGGCCTTGCCTTGGAACAGGAACGGCTGCGCGGCGTCGAGATCGTACGAGAGCGAGTTGTCGATGAAGTAGCCGTCGTCGATCAATTGCTTCCACGTCGTGTAGACCTTCTTCACGCGCGGGTCCGTGTACGCGATGTCGCCCGCCATCAGTTGCTGATGGAACGCGTTGCCGTTCAGACGCAAGTCGAGATAGTCGAACCAGCCGGCGAGCGTCCACGCGTCGCGCCCGCCGACCGCGATCGGCGTGATGCCCGCGGCCTTCAGCTTCTTGCACGCATCCATGAACTGGTCCCACGATTTCGGCTCGCTCGCGATGCCGACCTTCTGGAACAAGTCCTTGCGATAGAACAGGCCCCACGAGTAGTAGAACGTCGGCGCCGCGTACTGCTTGCCGTTATACGACGACGCTTCCTTCGTCGACGCATACATGCCGTCCCAGCCGTTCTTCTTCCAGTCGCCGGAGAGGTCGTCGAAGAGACCGCGCTTCGCGTAGTACGCCATGCGCTCGCCGTCGTGCCAGTTCACCACGTCGGGCGAGACCGTCGTGAGCCAGCCGGGCAACTGCACCTTGTACGCCTCTTCGTCGATGAACGAGACTTTGACGTCGATGCCGGGATGGGCCTTCTCGAACGAATCGATCACCGACTGCCACACCGCGCGCTGGCTTGCACCCTTGAACGCGATGTTGACCGAGAGCGTGCTGGCATCGGCGGTGCCGGCCGTCGACATCGCGACGGCCGCCGCAGCCAATGCGACGGCGGTGAAGATACTGCGTGGTTTCAAAGTCATGCGTGTCTCCTTGTCATTGGACTGGCGTCGTTTTCGTCGGTAAGTCGATACATCGATACGTCGGCACTGCGTGGTTGGGCGTTTGTCGTCGGTTCGAACCTCAGTTCGATCCTCAGTTCGATCGATAGACAGCCACGCCCTGGGGTTCGATTTCAGGCGAGCCGATCACGTAGCGCTCGGCCGCGATGCCTGCGTGCTGATAGACCTTCTCGCCGTAGTTGAAGACGTAGGTCAGCGCACCGCGCCGGCTGATCCGCACGCCGTACGCCAGCGGCGCCGCCACGAGCCCGGCTTCGTGGGCAATGTGCGCGAAGAGGCGCTGAGTCAGTGCGTCGTCGAACAAGCCCGCGAGGTAGTGAAATGCGCCGCTCTTCACGTAAGCAGGATGGCCATCGGTGAACTGCGCGCGCACTTCGAGCGCGCGCGTTTTGGTGGGCTCGATCAGATCGCGCCAGTGGCGCGCGACGCCGTCGCTCGTGCCTTGCGCGCTGCCGTTAAAGCGCACCGGCGCGGACACGTTCGGCCGCATCGATTCGACGCGCCACACGCGCATCGGCAACACCGAGCCCAACGCGCCCGGCGGCAGGTTCGCGGGGATCTGCAGGTCGACGGTTTTCGAGCCCGTGCGCGGTCCGATCACGACTTGCGCACCCGAGCGCGCGAGGCGCTCCGCGAAATCGTCGGGCACGACCGGCAGCGGCGGCACCACGATCAAGCGATAGCCGTCGAGCGGCGCATGCGCGGAGACGATATCGACATCGAAGCCCAGCGCGCGCAACGCCGAGTAGTACTCGAAAGCGAAACGCGGATAGTGGAAGTCGTCGCCTTGCGGATGAATCTCGAAGAGCCACTTCGCTTCGTAATCGTAGACGAGCGCAACTTGAGCTCGCACGTTCGCATCGGCGTCGGCCTTGGCGTCCGCATCGGCGGCGAGCACGCTGCGCAGTTCGGCGGCCAGCTGCTCCGCTTCGCGGCCGCCGACATCGAGCTGGTTGTCGGGCGTATTCAAGCCCGCGTGCATCTGCTCTTGCGCGAACGGCGCCTGGCGCCAACGGAAATACGACACGCAGCCCGCGCCGTGCGCGAACGCCTCCCAGCTCCAGAGCCGCACCATGCCCGGCAGCGGCGACGGGTTCCAGCTCGCCCAGTTGACCGGCCCCGGCTGCTGCTCCATCACCCAGAACGGCAGCTTCGACATGCCGCGATAGACGTCGTGATTGAACGACGCGAAATCGGGGTGCCCGGTGCGCAGCCACTTCGCCTTCACCTCGGGCGCGAACCACAGCTCTTCGAGCGCGCCGAGCGGATAGCTGTCCCATGCGGCGACGTCGAGATCGGCCGCCACCTTGTAGTGATCGAACTCCGTGAAAAGCTGCATGAAGTTGTGCGCGATCGGCCGCCCCGGCGAATGCGCGCGGATGATCTCGACCTGCATGCGGTTGTAGCGCGCGACTTCGTCCGACGCGAAGCGCCGGTAGTCGAGCCGGTGCGACGGGTGCGCTTCCGTGACGGTCGCAACCGGCGCGTCGACCTCGTCGAAGCTGCGGTACTCCATGCTCCAGAACACCGTGCCCCAGGCGCGATTGAGCGCATCGATCGTGCCGTAGCGCGCCTTGAGCCATTCGCGAAAGCGCGCGATCGCCGCGGGCGAATAGCTGACCACCGTCTGATGGCAGCCGAATTCGTTATCGGTCTGCCAGTACGCGACCGCGGGGTGCTTGCCGTAGCGCTCGGCCACCGCCGTGCAAATGCGCTGCGAGGCCTCGTAATACGACGGCGACGAAAAATCGTAGTGACGGCGCGAGCCGAACGCGCGCGGCCGGCCGTCGGCGCCCACGGGCAGGATGTCCGGATGGCGGTCGATCAGCCACTTCGGCGGCGTGGCGGTCGGCGTGCACATCACGACTTTGAGACCGGCGTTGCCGAGCACGTCGACCGCGCGATCGAGCCAGGCCCAGTCGTATTCGCCAGGCGTCGGCTCCATGCGGCTCCACGCGAATTCGGCGATCCGCACCTGCTCGATGCCGAGTGCTTTCATGCGCCGGGCGTCGTCTTCCCACAGCGCTTCCGGCCAGTGTTCGGGGTAGTAGCAGACTCCGAGGCGCATCTAAGGTCCTTTGTGTTGGGGTCTTTGTGTTGGGGTGATTGAGGCGCGGCCGGTTCAGGCGTGAAGCTCGAGCGGTTCGAGCGCGGCGACCGCAAAGCCGTCTTCGGTAAACAGATGGCAGGCCGTGGACGGCGCGAACAAGCGCACCCCATCGCCCTGCTTCAAGCGCGTGTCGCCGGGCGCCTTCGCGATCAGCGCCGCGCCGCCGGGCTGATCCAGATGCACGTAGCTGTGCTCGCCGAGCTGCTCGACGAGCGAGACGGTGCGTGTGAGCACCGCGCATTCGGGCTGCGCGCGATAGGTCGCCTCCGCGCTCGCGTCGTCGGCGAGTTCGAGATGCTCGGGGCGCACGCCGAGCGTGACGGGCTGACCGGGGCGCAAGGGCTCGCCGTCGACTGCGACGCGCACCGCCTCGCCCGTGTCCGCGAGCGTGACCATGACACCGCGTCCATCGCTCGACGCCACCTTCGCGGGCAGGAAGTTCATGCGAGGCGCGCCGATGAAGCCTGCGACGAAGCGGCTTTTCGGCCGGTGATACAGCTCGAGCGGCGCGCCGATCTGCGCAATGCTGCCGTAGCGCTCGGTGTCCTTGCCGGAATGCAGGAGCACGATCTTGTCGGCGAGCGTCATCGCTTCGATCTGGTCGTGCGTGACATAGACGACACTCGCCTTCGCGAACTGCTTGTGCAGACGCGCGATCTCGACGCGGGTCTGGCCGCGCAGCGTGGCATCGAGATTGGAAAGCGGCTCGTCGAACAGGAACACGCCGGGCTCGCGCACGATCGCGCGGCCGATCGCGACGCGCTGGCGCTGGCCGCCCGAGAGCGCCTTCGGACGCCGTTCGAGCAGCGCTTCGAGCTGCAGGATGCGCGCGGCTTCGCGCACGCGGCGGTCGATCTCGTCCTTCGGCTTCTTGGCGAGCTTGAGGCCGAACGCCATGTTCTCGAAGACGGTCATGTGAGGAAACAGCGCGTAGCTCTGGAACACCATCGCCACGCCCCGCTCCGCGGCGGGCACGTCGTTGACGAGCTTGCCGCCGATCGAGAGGTCGCCGTCGGTCACGTCCTCCAGACCGGCGATCATGCGCAGCAAGGTCGACTTGCCGCAGCCCGACGGCCCGAGGAACACACAGAACTCGTTCTCGCCGATCTCCAGATCGACGTTGCGAATCACCGGCGGCCCGTCGCCATACGCCTTTTGCACGCCTCTCAACGAAATGCTCGCCATCGCCTCGTCTCCGTGATCTAATCGGCACGCAATCGGAGATTAAGCGCTTAATCAGCCAGACCGAAAAAAGCGATCGCGTGGCGATCGTGATTTGCGGCGTCTCCGATGTCGTTCTGTCTATGGGGCCGATAGTGCCGCGTCATATCGCAGGATGCAAATGATGAACTGTCAGCCTAAATAGTGAGATAAACCGATGCCCACGCTCAGCGAAGTCGCCCGCCATGCCGGCGTCACCGCCGCCACGGTGTCGAACGTGTTGCGCGGCCGCGGCAGGGTCGGCGAAGAAACGCGGCTGCGCGTGCTCGACGCCGTGAAGGCGCTCGGCTACCGCCCTCACCTCGCGGCGCGCGCGCTGGCCGAAGGCCGCGCGCCGACCATCGCGCTGATGGTGTCGAGCATCGCCAACCCGTTCTATCCGGAGTTCGCGCTCGCAGTCGAACGCGCGGCGCGCGAGAGCGGCCATTTCGTGATCGTCTGCAATACGAACGAAGATCCGGCGACGGGCCGCGCCTACCTCGAGCAGATCGCGGGGACGCTCTCCGAAGGCGTGCTCGTGACGAACGCCAATCTCGACTTCGCCGATCTGCACAAGACCGAAGCGCGCGGCGCGCCGGTCGTGCTGTGCATGTGGGAGCGTCCGCAGGAACCGCCGGGGCTGCATTGCGTCGCGGTCGATTTCAGGCTGGCGGGCGAGCTGGCGGGCACGCATCTCGTCGAGCTGGGGCATCGGCGGATCGGCGCGATCGTCGGCAGCAAGGTGTCGGGGATTCATGCCGCGCGCTACCAGGGCTTCCTCGATGCGATGACGCAGGCGGGGCTCGACGCGCCCGAATCGCACTTGCGCCGCGCGCCCGACACCGTGCAAGGCGGCTACGCCGCGACGCGCGCGCTGCTCGAGGCAGAGCCGGGGATCACCGCGATCTTCGCGTCGAACGATCTGCCCGCGCTCGGCGCGCTCCACGCGGCGGCGGATCTGGGGCGGCAGGTGCCGCGCGATCTGTCGGTGGTCGGCATCACGGACATTCAGCCGGCGCGCGAAGCGCGTCCCGCGCTGACGACCGTGGCGGTGCCGACGGCCGAAGCCGCGGAGCTAGCGGTGGGGCTATTGAGGGAGTTGCTGGCCGCGTCGCCGGATTATGTCGGCGCGGCGGAATCGGCGCCGCGTGTGTGCACCACCTCGGCGCCGAAGCTCATCGTGCGAAGTTCGACTGGCCCCGCGCGGGCGCAGTGAGCTCAAGCGTTCGAGCTTGCCGTGCGCCGCACGTTCGCCGACCACATAATCGCCGCGATCAACGGGAGGGAACCCGCGACGATCCCGAGCAGATATTCGAACACGAAGCCGTAGCCATTGCGCTGCGGATTGAGAAACGAATACGGATACCAGTCGACGAACGGCCCGCGGACCAGCGTGTAGGTCACATAGGCGATCGGAAAGATCAGCAGCATCCACGCCTCACGGAGGCGCAGGCGCGTGCGCGGCGGGTCGATCAGCCAGTCCGCGACCATGGCCAGCGGCATGATCCGATGCAGCACCCAGTTGTTGAACGACGGCGTCGCATGCGTGAGCGCATCGATCGGCGCGAGCAGCAACGCGTAGACGATGGCGGTCACCAGCAGGTACAGCGTCGCGGCCGCGCGAAGCATGTCGGCCGTGCGCGACGCGGACTGGCCGCTCCTGAATACACCGGCCAGCAACACCGCCGACGCAAACAGATTGCTGATGTTCGTGAAGTAGCTGAAGTAGTTGGACAGCGTGAAGGCCGGGCTGTCCCACTTGGCGACGATGCCGTTGGCGATGGCGGCCCAAATGAACAAGACGCAGACGAGACGGGCGCTCGAAATCAGCACGCGCATGGGAGGGACAAGTGGAGTGGGTTCGCCCGCATTATCCCCGAAAGTCCCGCTCGAAGAAGCGATCGAGCCGGGTCACGAACTCGATGACGACGCCCGGCCCCAGCGCGACGAACACCTGCCGCTCTCCTGTCAGCGGCACCTCGGCGACTTCAAACGGAACGCAGTTCAAATGCAGACGTTCGATCAACGCACGCCACGCGTGGCCATCGCCGACGCGAAACGCGACGTGGTCCATGCGCGGCGCGGGACGGCCTTGAAGCGCGCCTTCGAACGACGGCACGGTCGCTTCGACGAGGTGAATGACGGGCCGCCCGTCGGCATAGAGCCAATGGCCGTCGACGCCGAACGGCGGCCGCCGTCCCTCCGTCAGACCCGCGACCGCGCAGAAAAAGTGCCGCGCGGCTTCGAGATCCTTCGTAACGATCGTGGCGTGATCGAGCTTCATGAGGTGGCGGTGATGAACGGGACTTGTCCACATTCTCCAGGCCACGCTGCCGATTGATAATTGGCGTAGGCTTTGAATCAATTTCAAACAAAACGGAAAACTCGTGGACAACCTGGGCGACATCCGGCTTTTTGTCGAAGCGGCGAATCTCGGCGGACTTTCGGCGGCAGGCCGCAAGCTCGGCCTCTCCCCCGCGGCGGCGAGCGCGCGCCTCGTCAAACTCGAGGCAGCGCTGCACACGCGGCTCTTCGAGCGCACGACGCGTCAGTTGCGGCTCACCGAGGAAGGCAGGATGTACCTCTCGCACTGCCAGCAGGCACTGCAGGCGCTCGACGACGCGCATGCCGCACTGCAGGCCGGCAGCAGCGTCGTGCGCGGCAAGGTGCGCGTTTCGGCGACGTCCGACTTCGGCCGTCACGTCCTCAAGGGTTGGCTCGACGAGTTCAACCGGCAGTATCCCGAGGTCACGTTCGGGCTCGTGCTGTCCGATTCGGTTTCGAATCTGCTGCAGGACGATCTCGATCTGGCGATCCGCTTCGGCGTGCCGCCCGATAGCGCGCTCGTCGCGCGGCACCTCGCGCCGAACCGGCGCGTGCTGTGCGCGTCGCCGGACTATCTCGCGAAACACGGCGCGCCCGAGCACCCGCGCGACCTCGAACGGTTCCCCTGCATCGTGCTCGCCTTGGCCAACAGCTACGTCAACGAATGGCGCTTCACGCTAGGCGAGCACCGGGAAACGTTTACGGTGCCCCTGGCGACGGCCCGCGAAACCAACGACGGCGCCGTTGCCCGCGAATGGGCCGTGGCGGGCTATGGCATCGCGATGAAGTCGATCTGGGACATCGGCGCCGATCTGCGCGCCGGCCGCTTGAGCGTGGTGATGCCCGAATGGCGCTCTCCCGATGCGCCCGTGCACGCGATCTATCAACGCAACCGCTACATGGCGCCGCGCGTGCGTACGTTGCTCGACTTTCTGATCGAGCGCTTCAATGCCATGTCCGGCGAGCTGGACGCGTATTTGAATCCGTCGCTCATCCGCTGACCCGGTAGTACACTTCCCGCACCAAGCTCTGCACCTACTTCCAAAACGCCGCTCGCCCTTCGCGGCAATCGAACAAGCGGTGAAGTGAGGTCAAGAATGGAACAGCTCGCCAGCTATTCGGGGATGCCTGGCAACGACGCCGGACGCGAATTCGCGCCAGGCAATCGGATGTTCCTGTCGACCGTGCCAGCCGGACCCGGCGAACGGCGGCTCGCGCTCACGCTGATGCTCGTGAGCGTGGCTGCGTTTCTCGTCGCCGTTCCGTTTGCCAAGCGCGAGTGGCCGGTCATCTGGGCATTCATCCCGACCTACGAATCGGCGCTCGTGGTGACCGATTCGATCACCTCGATGCTGCTCTTCGGGCAGTTCTATTCACTGAGATCCCAGCGCCTTCTCGCGCTCGCCTGCGGCTATCTCTTCACGGCCGGCATGACGGTCGCGCACGCGCTCTCGTTTCCCGGCCTCTTCGCGCCCGGCGGCCTGATCGGCGCGGGCCCGCAGAGCACGGCGTGGATCTACATGTTCTGGCACGCCGGGTTTCCGTTGTTCGTGATCGCCTATGCGCTGCTCAAGGGGGAGCGGATCGATGACGGCCCGCTCGCCCGGATGCTGGAAATCGCGCCGCGCCGCGCGATCCTGCTGTGCGCGGCGATCGTGCTCGCGCTCGTGCTCGGGTTTGCGGCCTTTGCAACCGCGGGCCGCGCGATGCTGCCCGACTTGCTGCACGACGGCCGCTTCACGCCTGTCTATCGCGTGGCGATCGCGCTCGTCTGGGCGACCAGCCTCGCCGCGTTCCTCGTGCTGCTGCGCTACGGCACGCGCTCGACGCTCGACATGTGGCTGCGCGTCGTGCTGTGCGCCTGGATGATCGACATCGCGCTCGCCGCGATGCTCAACCACGGCCGCTTCGACCTCGGGTTCTACGTCGGCCGGATCTACGGCCTGATCTCCGCGAGCTTCGTGCTGGTGGTGCTGCTCGTCGAAAGCGGCATGCTCTACGCGCGGCTCGCGGCGCTCACGCGGCGCGACCTGCAGGAGCGCATGCGCGTGAAGGAACTCGAGCATCTGGGCCTGCTGTCGGCCGGCATTCAGGCGGCGCGCGAAGAGGAACAGAAGCGCATCGCCCGCGAGCTGCACGACGATCTCGGCCAGCGCCTGACCGCCATCAAGATCGACCTCACGATGTTCGAAGCCGATCTGCAGGACCGCGCGATGTCGCCCGAACTCCGCGCGCAGGCGCAGTCGATGCAATCGCTGATCGACGAAACGGTGACCTCGGTGCGGCGTATCGCGGCCGGCCTGCGGCCCGTCGCGCTCGACGACCTCGGCCTCGTGCCGGCACTCGAATGGCTCGCGCGCGATTTCGAAACCCGCTATGGCATCCCCGTTCTGCTCGACTTCCCCACGGGTGAGCCGAGCTTCAACTCCGGCGCGTCGACTGCGGTGTTCCGCATCGTGCAGGAAGCGCTGACGAACGTCGCGCGTCATGCGCAGGCCACTCAAGTGCACGTTCAGGCGACGCTCGTCGACGACGCGTGGCGCGTGATCGTCGCCGACAACGGCCGCGGCATCGCCGCCGATGCGCCGCGCAAGGACACATCGTTCGGCTTGCTCGGCATTCGCGAACGCGTGCGCCTCCTGAACGGCACGGCCGCCATCGAAACCGCGCCGGGCCAGGGCCTGCGCCTGACGGTCGATCTCCCGCTCGCCGCCGTCAGCGACGACAGCCCCGCGTAAACCCGCCTGTCCCTCTACCCACCGTCCGCCGCGTTGTAGGAAATCGCCTATAGGCATTCCAGTAAGCCTACGCAAACTCAAGCCATCGCCGATTTTCATTCCTCCGGACGTGACCAATACTTCGGTCACAAATCGTCATACATGAGCGCGATATCCGAGCGCCATACCTGAGAGACGCAGTCCGCACACTACCGGGGGTTCGCCATGACATGCCTTTACTACAACGACGCCATTCAAGAGCGTCATCACACCAGCGGCCAGCAAGCGAGCGCTGCCGCTTTCGTGCCGGCGACGTCTACGCCGGCCGCGCCTAAGCCGACCGAGCCCAAGCATGCGCTCGACATCGTCGCCCTCGCCCGCGGCGTGGGCATGCTGATCACGCTCGATGGCTGCATCGGCAATGCGCAATATCAAAGCGTATTCGGGTCGCTGACGTCGCTCGAGCGTTTCGCTCAAGCCGTCCGCGAATCCGTGGCCGCGTAAGCGGACCGTCACGGCACGCCGCGAGCCCTCCCTTTGCGGCGCCACCTATCGGGGGAAAAGGAAATGAACCAAAGCGAGCACCCGCTGGATTCGATTCGAGAACTGAACTTGTCGTACATGCTCCTCGCGCAGCGGCTGTTGCGCGACGACAAGGCGATCGGCATGTATCGCCTCGGCATCTCGGCAGAAGTGGCGGACATCCTGAAGAACCTGTCGCCGGCGCAGATCGTCAAGATCGCCGCGACGCAACATTTACTGTGCTTTTTCCGCTTCAAGGACTACACGATCCTCTCGTCGCTCACGCACGCGGCCAAGAACGCGGACGTGATTCCGGCGCACGCCGCCATCGTGCTCGCCGCGCAGCCCGCCGAGGTCTTCGCATGAAACCGTCCGCCGCCAATGCCGCGAAGAAAAGCGTCGCCGAGGACGCCCAGCAGGTCCTGCGCGCCATCGAGCTGATCGAGCTGGGCGCACGCATGCAGGTGCTGGAAACCGAGCTGACGCTGCCGCGCGAGCGCATGATCCGCCTCTATCACGAGCTCAAGGGCAAGGCGCCGCCGCGCGGCCTGCTGCCCTCGTCGGCGGACTGGTACATGACGTGGCTCGCGAACATCCACTCGTCGCTCTTCTATAACGCGTACCTGTTCATGCGCCACGACGCGGGCGAGACCCACCTCGACGCCTTGACCAAGGCGTACCGCGTCTACGTCGAGCACTGCCGGACGGCGGGTGCCGAGCGGCTGCTCGATCTGACGCGCGCCTGGACGCTCGTGCGCTTCTTCGGCGCCGACATCGTGCAGATGGCCCCGTGCAGCCGTTGCCGCGGCAAATTCGTCGCCTACAAATACGACCTCTGCGACGGCATGGTGTGCGGCGCCTGCTGCCCGCCGCCGCGCGCCGGCAAGACCTCGAAGGCGGCCGCAGCGCGCGCCGCCGAGACGCCGGAAATCGCCTGAGCGCGGCGGCGCATTCGCCCTATAGCCCTATTCAGCTCCATTGAGCCCGCTTCAGCCCATTTGCGCCCGCTGACGCGCCTCGCCGGATCTGCGTGCAATTCCTGCTCGCCAAGCGCATTCGTATGATGGAAAATTGTTGCTCCTACGCTACCGACGCGACCGCCACACCGGATGCGATCGCGACAAAGGAGCCTTGCAATGATCCGCGTCTTGCTCGCCGACGACCACGCCCTCGTTCGCGATGGTTTGCGCCGCATCCTGCAAAGCACGTCCGACGTGGCCGTGGTCGGCGAGGCCGCCGATGCCGCCACGACCCTGCAGCTCGCGCGCAAGGGCGACGCCCAGATCCTCGTGCTCGATCTGTCGATGCCTGGCCGTAACGGGCTCGAGCTCCTCAAGCAAATTCACGAAGAAATGCCCGCGCTGCGCATCCTCGTGCTCACCATGCACGCCGAGGAGCAGTACGCGGTGCGTGCGTTCAAGGCCGGCGCCGCGGGCTATCTGACCAAGGAAAGCGCGCCCACCGAGCTCGTCAAGGCCGTGACGCGAATCGCCTCGGGCAACGCCTACGTGAGCGTCGCGATGGCCGAGCGCTTCGCGCTGAACCTCTCCACGCCGCCCGACGAAGCGCCGCATCACAAGTTGTCCGACCGCGAATACGACGTGTTCCGGCGGCTCGTCGCCGGGGAAACGATTTCGGAAATCGCCGACAAGCTCTGCGTGAGCGCGAAAACCGTCAGCACGTACAAGACCCGCATCCTCGAGAAAATGCAGATTCCGCACGATGCAGGGCTCGTGCGCTACGCGATCAAGAACAAGCTGTTCGAAGACGAGGAAAGCGGCGAGTTGTGATTCGGGCCGAATGCATCGAACGAATCGAACGAGCCAAACGCCGGGACGAGCACTTGAGGGGCGCTTTCAAGCGCGCTTGTAGGAATCGGCGTACAAGCCTTCCCTCCGTCCTACAGGACTCTTATCCATCGCTGATTTCGCAAGCCTGGTCCGCGCGCCATACTGGTTGCATGAAATCGACGAGCGCGAGCCCCCCCGTGAAAGTGTTTTTGGTCGAGGACTCCGAGATGATTCGGCGGCGCCTGCGAAAGCTCGTGGGCGCGATCGACGGCGTGCTGATCGTCGGCGAAGCCGAGGATTCGGACACAGCGCTCGACGGCATTGCCGAGGCCGCCGCGGATATCGCGATCGTCGACTTGCATCTCGCCAGGGGCAGCGGGCTCGCGCTTTTGAAGAAGCTCGCCGAGCGCGCATCGCCGGTGGTGTCGATCGTGGTGACCAACAACCCCAGACCCGAATACAAGCACGAATGCCTGGCTGCAGGGGCGCAGCATTTCTTCGACAAGTCGACCGAACTCGATCTCGTTCGGCGCACGATCCGGGCGATCGTCGAGGCGCGGGGGTAGTCGCTATCGCGTTCTATGAGCCGTTCATCTCAGCTCGATCGACACGAAGCGGCGCACGTTATGGCGCTGGATCAGCACCGCAATCTGCCTCTTCGCCCTGGCTTCCAGGGAGCTCGCCTCATCCGGCGACTCGACCAGTTCGCCGTTGAACGACAGCACGATATCGCCGGGTTGAATGCCGGCGCGTGCAGCAGGACCTGTCACCGCGTCGACCATCAAGCCCAGGGGAAGATCGCTCGCGCGCTTCTCGTCTTCGCTGAGCTCATGCATGCTCAAGCCAAGGCGATCCGCCGCGCGCGGTGCATTCTGTCCGGCGGATGGGATTGGCCCAGCCGAGGGGACGCGCGCGGCAGCGGGAATCGGCTTCGCCTCCGCGAGGGGCTCAGCGGCAGGGACTTGCGTCGCCTCGGGGACGGGCTCAGCGGCCGGAACCTGCTTCGCCTCAGTGACTGGCTCGACGGCAGGAACTTGATTCGCTTCCGAGACCGGCTCAGCGGCAGGGACTGGCTTCGCCCCAGTGACCGGCTCGACGGCTGGAACCTGCTTCGCTTCAGTGACCGGCTCAGCGGCTGGAACCTGCTTCGCCTCAGTGACTGGCTCGACGGCAGGAGCTTGCTTCGCTTTCGAGACCGGCTCAGCGGCAGGGACTGGCTTCGCCCCAGTGACTGGCTCGACGGCAGGAACTTGCTTCGCCTCCGAAACCGGCTCAGCGGCAGGAACTTGCTTCGCCTCCAAACCCGGCTTCGCCTGCGGAGTACGCCCAACCGCGGGGCTTTCCCCGGCCGTACCGGCCATGAGTCTTAGCGTCATCGGCCTGCGATCGCGAATCACCCGAACAACCGTTTTCGTGCCCGGCGGCAAGCCGTTGGCATAGTCGACGAGGTCGGCCGAGTGATCGATGGTCTTCTCGCCGATCTGCGTGACGACGTCCCCCGCCTTGAGGCCGCTCGCGGCGGCCGGCGTGCCGGGCGCAACGGCGTTGACCAGCGCGCCGGCCGGTCGCGGCAGTCCGAGGGCCGCCGCCAAGCCGGGGCCGATGTCCTGCACGTCCGCGCCAAGACCGCCGCTCGTCCCGCCGCGCTGTGCCTGCCACTGCATCCGCACCGTGTTGACCAGATTGATCGGGATGGCGAAGGTGAGGCTCTGGTAAGGCTCCGCATTCGTATAGATCTGCACGTCGATGCCGATCACGTCTCCGGCGCGGTTGAACAGCGGGCCGCCCGAGTTGTCGGGATTGGCGGCGACGTCGGTCTGAAAGAACGGGAAAGGACTGCCGTCCGGCAACACGCGAGGCGTCGCGCTGATGATGCCGTCGGTCACGGTATTCGCGAAGCTGTCGGGCGAGCCGATCGTCAGAACCGGTTCGCCGACGCGCACGCGCGACGAGTCGCCCAGTTTGACGGTCGGCAGTTTCGTGGCGTCGATCTGCAGCAACGCAACGCCGCTTTCGGTGTCGACGATGAGCACCGTTGCCTTGAACTTGCGTCGATCGGTCAGCGTGACGGTCACCTCGGCCGCCTGATCCACGACATGCGCGGCGGTCACGACGAGGCCGTCCGGCGTGACGATGAAACCCGAGCCGCTGCCCGCTATCGCGCGCGGCGCGTTGCTTTGAGACTCCGCCTGCTGCGGCACGACGCGTTTGAAAAACGCGGCGAAGGGATCGCCGGGATCGACGGCTTCGGGAGCGGGCGGCGACGTCAGCTTGTCCGGAGCCGCCGCGCTGATGTTGACGACCGCCCGCCCGTAACGTTCGACGATGCCGGGATAGTCGATCGGCAGCGCGGCGTTGAGCGGTGCGACGCGTTTCTCCTTGACGGGCGGCGGCGCGGTGCCTGTGGCGAGCGCCGCGGGCTGCGCTTGCGAATAGCTCCCGAGAAGTCCGGCTGCGACAGCAGCATGGAGCAAGGTGCGGGCAATAGACCGGCGGAACACGGCGCACCTCCAAAACGGTCGCTTTGGTCCCTATAGCAGGGTGTCGATGCCTTGGACGCCGAACGTGATCATGACCACGAGCGCGATCGTCGCAAGCACGCGTCGACACTATTATTTATAGAGCAAGCAACCGCCGCGACGCAGATTCCGCCGACTTTCTTCGTGCCGCACCGCACGATGTCCGCCCCCGTCAACCTGGTTTGTGTGCCCCCGGCCGGATACCCGCCATCAGCGCAATCCCGCTCGCGAGCAGAAGCCCGGCGAGCAGATAGATCGCGAGGTCCATGCTCCCCGTGCTCGTGCGGATCTGGCCGATCACCCAGGGGCTCACGATGCCGCTCGTGATGCCGAGGCTGCTGATCAGCGCGATGCCGGAAGCGGCCGCCTCGCCCGACAGGTAGCTCGACGGAATCGCCCAGAAAATCGGCAGCGCGGCGAAGATCAGGATCGACGCGACCGACAGGATCGCGAGCATCGCGGCAAAGCTCGAGAGGTGCAGCGTCAGCGCCGCAAGCGCGAGTCCGCCGCCGATCGTGCAGGTCGCGAAATGCTTGCGCCGCTCCCCGGTCCGGTCGGAGCGGCGCGCGATCAGCAGCAGCCCGATGGCGCCGATCGCATTCGGCACGACGGTGTAGAGGCTCACCGAGAGCACGTCCTTGATGCCGAAGTCGCGGATCATGAGCGGCATCCAGAAGTTCAGCGTCAGCGACGCGCAAGTCAGCGAGAAGTAGATGAACGCGAACAGGTACACGCGCGGGTTGACGAGCGCCGCGCCGAAGCTGCGCTCCTTGTGCGCCCCGCCTGCGCCGTTGGGCTGATCGGCCGCGCAGAGCGCCTCGATCCGATCCTGTTCCGCCGGCTCGAGCCAGCGCGCGTCGCGCGGCCGGTCGACCAGGCGAAACAGCGCGAAGAACGCGAGCACCACGGCCGGCAAGCCTTCGATCACGAACATCCACTGCCATCCGTAGAGCCCCAGCACGCCGCCCATGTCGCGCATGATCCAGCCGGACATGAGCCCGCCGAGCACGCCCGCCACCGCCACGCCCGCAAAGAAGACCGCCATCACCGCCGCGCGCCGGTTCGCGGGAAACCAGTACGACAGATACAGCACGATGCCGGGAAAGAACCCGGCCTCGAACACGCCGAGCATGAAGCGCAGCACGTAGAAATGCGCGGGCTTCGACACGAACATCATGCCGATCGAAGCGAGCCCCCAGAGCAGCATGATCCGCGTGAAGGTGCGGCGCGCGCCGAAGCGCGCGAGCAGCAGGTTGCTCGGCACTTCGCACACTACGTAGCCGATATAGAACACGGCCGCGCCGAGCCCGTACATCGCGTCGCTGAAGCCGAGATCGTGCTTCATCTGCAGCTGCGCGAAGCCGATGTTGATGCGGTCCAGAAACGATACGACGTAGCAAAGAAACAGAAACGGAATGATGCGCCAGGCCACCTTGCGGAACATCGCTTGATCGCCGGCGGCGGAAGCGGCGCGCGGCGCTGCCTCCGCGGAAAGGGAATAGCTCATGCTGTCTCGCTCCAAATGTCTCGATTCATATGCGAATGGGTTAATCCCTTGCGCATGGTTCAGCATTGTATAAATCATTTCTCAATGTTGAATCACGGTTTACCCCGAAACTTCAGACAACAGGCGAGCCAAATCCCGCGACGCACGCGCAGGCATGCATCGCGAACGAGACAACGAAGTTCAGGGGGAAGCGAAAGAGAGTTAGAAGGGCCTGTTCACGCTAATAAAGAGCCCTAAAAACGGGCCCTAAACGGCGGTAAACCCGAGCCGGGAGGAGACAGCCGCCGCGCTCGCGCGCAGCGCATTCGCGAGTTCGCCTTGCCAGGCCGTGTCGAGCGAGCCGCTCGGGCCAATCGCCGTGATCGCGAGCACGACGTTGCGCGTGTGGTCGAATACCGGCGCGCTCATCGCGCTGATGCCGGCGACCGGCGTGTCGACGCTGCGCGCCAGCGTGTGCTCCCGCACTTCGGCGAGCTTCGCGTCGATCTCCTTCTGGCTGAACTTGCGGTGCGCGACGCCGAGCCGGGCCGCGTTCGACTCCTCCAGCGCGACGAGCGCCGCGACGGTCATGGGCGGCAGATAGGCGGCGAACGCAAGGCCGGTGGCCGTCTGCAGGAGCGACATCACCGTGCCGGTACGCATCGCCACATAGATCGGATCGCTCGCGTGCCGGATATAGACGATGGTGGGGCCGCTGCTGCCGGGCGTCGCGAGCGCGACGGTATGGCCGATGCCGGGCGCCATCTCGTCGATGACCGAGACCGCGGTGCGGACGGCGTCCGAGCGTTGCAGGCTGATGAGCCCCATCTGCAGCGCGAACGGGCCCAGTTCGTAGCGGCCCGTGGCCGCGTCCTGCTGGATCAGGCCGAGCACGCCGTAGCTCACCAGATACGGATGCGCCTTGGCCGAGGACATGCCCGCCTTTCTGGCGAGATCGCCGAGCAGCATCGGCCCGCCGTGATCCACGAGCGCTTGCAGCAGCGCGCCTCCGACTTCAATCGATTGAATACCGCGCCGTTCTTTTGTCATTGTCTGGTTCCATTGCGCCGAGTCCGCGCATGATGACACGCACGGTGAGGCATTGCCCAGCTAATGCCCGCTCAAGCGCCGCGCCAGCAGCCAAGGCAGCCGCAGCACAAACCCGAAGAGCAGCCGCAGATGCATCGACGTCAGCAGAACGTTGTCGCGCACGTAGTGGAAATGCGAAACGCCGCCCTCGTCGCGGCGAAAGTAACGCACCGGCGCATCGAGCCGGATCGGCCGCACGCCGGCCCAGCACAACCGCACGGCCGCTTCGGGGTCGAAGTCGAAGCGCCGCATCCACGCGCGCTTGCGCATCAGCGCGCGCAGCGGCTCGACCGGGTACACGCGAAAACCAAACAGCGAATCGCCGATCCCGGCCCAGAGGGTTTCGATGTTGGTGCAAAGATTCGATAGCCGCCGCCCGTAGACGCGGGCTCGCGGCGCCGTCGCGTCGAATTTCGGCAGGCCCAGCACCATGCTTCCGGGCGCCGCCTTCGACGCCTCCATGAACGCTTCGATCAAATGCGCGGGATGCTGTCCGTCGGAGTCCATCGTGAGCACATGCGTGAAGCCGCTCGCCGCGGCTTCGTCGAGCCCGGCGAGCACGGCCGCGCCCTTGCCCCGATTGACCGGCAACACGATCACATGCAGCCCCGGATCGCTTTCGGCCATCGCCAGCAGACGCGGCGTGCTGCCGTCGGTGCTGCCGTCCACGACGACCCAGACGGGCGCCCACTGCGCTCGCGCACTGCGCACGGTCTCGTCGAGCTTCGCGCCCGAGTTGTAGCTCGGGATCAGGACGAGATGGGTGGAAGACGCGCGTGGAGTGGGCATGGGTACAGCGGGTCGATGGTTATCGGGTGATCGGGGAAGGGAGGCGTTTCGGGCGTTACTTTGCTTTGCGTTGCGTTCGGCTACGAACTCGTTGAGCGGCTGGGCGGCGATCGATCGGTGACGGACAGGCTCGCGGATCAAGCAAGCCCGCCGTTGATCGACAGCACTTGCCCCGTGACGTAAGCGGCCGCGTCCGAGACCAGGTACGCGACCATCGCCGCCACTTCCGCCGGCTCGCCCGCTCTGCCCGCCGGCACGATCTGCTTGATGCGCTCGGGCGGAAACGCGCTCTCGATCATCGGCGACGCGATGATGCCGGGCGCCACCGCATTGACGGTGATGCCGCGCGACGCCAGCTCCAGCGAAAGCGATTTCGTCGCGCCGATCAAGCCGGCTTTCGCGGCCGCATAGTTGGCCTGTCCACGGTTGCCCATCACACCGGCCAGCGACGCGAGGTTGACGATGCGCCCCCAGCGCGTGCGAATCATCGGCATCAGGAGCGGCTGCGTGACATTGAAGAAACCGTTGAGCGAGACGTCGATCACGCGCTTCCACTGATGCTGCGTCATGCCGGCCATCGGCGCGTCGTCGTGAATGCCGGCGTTGTTGACGAGGATCTGAAACGCGCCGCCCTCGATCACGGCTTCCAGTGCAGCGTGTGTCGCGTCGGCATCGGTCACGTCGAATGCGATGGCATGCGCGGCGCCCCCGGTCTCGACGATGCGCTGCACCGTTTCTTCGGCACGCGCGAGGCTGCGGTTCGCATGCACCCAAACTTCGTGGCCGGCCTTCGCCAAGGTTTCGCAGATCGCCTGCCCCAACGCGCCGCTGCCGCCCGTGACCAGCGCTCTCTTCCGTGCGTTCGTCATGATCCCCATGTGAACCTGAATGAGACTGAATGAGACTGAATGCGCGAGCCTAGCGGACGCGGTGCTCCGCGACGTAGGCGGCCAATCCGCCCAGCGTGGCGAAAATCTTGGCGTTGTCGGGATTGTCCGAACGCAGCGCAAAGCCGTACTTCTTGGAGATCAAGAGCGCGATTTCCAAAATGTCGATGGAATCGAGCCCGAAGCCTTCGCCGTACAACGGAGTCTCCGCGGACACGTCCTCGAGCTGAATGTCTTCAAGGTTCAGTTCGCGGATGATCAATCCAGCGAGCTCTTTTTCCAGTTCGTTCATCATGCGTGCAACGGGGATTGACATCGAAAAATGGCCTGAGACGGCGCCGGGCAACCGCCGCGCTCGCGCGCAGCCAGCCCGGCGGCGGGGACGCCCGGAAACGGGGCCCGCTCAGGTTCGGAGCGATTCTAACTACGGGTGACGCCTGGTATCCGAAAAAACGGTTACAGAACCTCTTGGGCTGCCTGCCTCGGCGGCGCCCCGCTTGGCGGCGGAAGCGCCCAGATATCTTGAAAAAACGACGCATGCGTTAAAATCGGCACCTTGCACGCCCGCTCGCGCGCCATACAAACGGTTACAAAACGCAACCTTTGCGTCATAGGAAAACCGTAACATCCGTCGACTCCAGGCGTTGGGGATGGCTCCCCCGCCACAGGCGGATTTCGTCGGATCAGATTTCGTCGGCTTTTTGTCGGCTTCGCACTACTAGGATGCTCAGTATCTTAAATCATCGGCTTTCCGCCCAGCTGCAAACGCAGCGTGGCCGCGCCGGGGGCGCGGCGTGAACGGGCTGGCTCGCTTCGCGCGCGCGGCGCTCGGCATCGCGTTCGTCGCCGGGTACGAGCTCGGCGCGCATTACGCGGTAAGCACGCCCGGACTGCAGGGCGTCGGTCTCGCGCTGGCCCTGACACCGCTGCTGGCGCTCACGCTCGCCGCCGCGCTGCAGCCGAGCCGTCGCGCCTGGATGCTGCCGCTTTGGCTCGGCGCGTGCGCCGCGCTGTGGATGTTGCGCGCGCCGCTTGCACGGCATTTCGAATGGGGGCTGTATCTCGAGCACCTGTCGTTCAATCTCATGATGGCCGTCGTGTTCGGCAGCACGCTGCGCCCGGGATACGAGCCGCTATGCAGCCGGTTCGCAGCGATGGTGCACGGGCCGCTCACGCCGGCCGTCGCCGTGTACACGCGGCGCATCACGCTCGCGTGGACGCTGTTCTTCATCACGATGGCCGGCGTGTCGACGCTGTTGTTCGCGCTGAGTTCGATCGTGGTCTGGTCGACGTTCGCCAATTACTGGATGTTGCCGCTCGTCGCGCTGATGTTTGCCGCCGAATACGGATGCCGCCGCTTCGCGTTGCCGGACGAGCGCTCCAGCATTCTCGACGGAGTCCGCGCCTACCGGCGCTCGATGCGCGATCGGGCCGCCGTAGAGGCACGCTGAAAGCCCATTGGGGGCACGTTGAATTCGCCGTCCGCGGCGCACGCTTTCGACGCGGCGCGGGCGCACTGCTACTGCTTTTGTTGAGGCTATGCCGAGTTTTCCGCTCGTATCCCATTCGTCGCTCGATGAGCCGATTGCCTGGCGCGATGGCGCGCCGGTGTCGGTCCGCGCGTTTCTCGCCGACGTGGCCCGGCTCGCCGCGGCTTTGCCGCCGGGCGGGCACGTCTTCAACGCGTGCAAGGACCGCTATCGGTTCGCGGTCGGCTTTTGCGCGGCGCTCGTCGCCGGCAAAGTGACGTTGCTGCCGTCGACGCACACGCAGGAATCCTTACGCCAGCTTGCGTCGTTCGCGCCCGATACGTTCTGCCTGCACGATTCGAACGAGGGTGCGATCGGGCTGCCGGGTTTTCGCTTTCCCGAGCTGGAGCGCGCGGCCCCGGACGCAAGCGGCGCCGCTGCCGCTGTGCATGAAGCCGTGCCGCGCATCGAAGCCTCGCGCGTTGCCGCGTACCTCTTTACATCGGGCTCGACCGGCACGCCCGTCCCTCATCGCAAGACCTGGGGTGCGCTCGTCAAGAGCGTGCGCGCCGGACTGGAGCCGCTCGGCCTCGCCGGCGCACACGGCGCGACGCTCGTCGGCACGGTGCCGCCGCAGCACATGTACGGCTTCGAGCACACGATCCTGCTCGCGTTGATCGGCGCGCTTGCGTTCAGCAACCGTCAGCCGTTCTATCCCGCCGACATCCGCTTGGCGCTCGAAGCCGTGCCCGAGCCGCGCGTGCTCGTCACATCGCCCGTTCATCTGCGCGCGCTGTTGATGTCCGAAAGCACGCATCGACCGCACACGTCGCTGATCCTGTCGGCCACCGCACCGCTTCAGACGACGCTGGCCGCCGAAGCCGAAGCGCGCCTCGCCGCGCCGCTGATGGAAATCTACGGCAGCACCGAAACCGGCAAGATCGCGACCCGGCGCACGGCGCTTGGCGACGTCTGGCAACTCGTGCCGGAGGTCGCACTGCAAGCGCGCGGCGGGACGCAGGACGACGATGCCGAAATCTGGGCCGCCGGAGGGCACATCGAAGCGCCGGCGCCAATGGGCGACGTGCTGGAGCGGCTCGACGAGTCGCACTTCCTGCTGCACGGGCGCAAGGCCGACCTGATCAACATCGCGGGCAAGCGCACGTCGCTCGGCTATCTGAACCATCAACTGAATGCGATACCCGGGGTGACGGACGGCGTGTTTTTCATGCCGGACAACTCGGCTCACGCCGACGACGAGGGTCACGAGGCGCATGAAAAGGTCACGCGGCTCGCTGCGTTCGTCGTGGCCCCCGCGCTCTTAGCCGCCGAACTGCAGCGTGCGCTGCGAGAACGCATCGATGCCGCGTTCATGCCGCGTCCGTTGCTGTTCGTCGATGCGCTGCCGCGCAACGAAGCCGGCAAGCTGCCGCGCGAAGCGCTGGTTGCGCTTGCCGCTCAGCATGCGCGGCGCGCAGCGAAAAGTGCCGCGCCTCACGCCGCTCATGAAGCGCAGCCGCTCACCTTCGACATCCCGCTCGACCACCCCGCCCTGCCCGGCCACTTCCCAGGGCAGCCGATCGTGCCCGGCGTGATGCTCCTCGATCATGCGATCAGCGGTATCGGCCGCGCGCTCGAGCGCCCGCTGCATGCGTTCAAGATCCGTTCCGCGAAATTCCCGAACTCCGCGACGCCGGGCGTGCCGTTCGAACTCACGTATCGCACGGACGACAACGGTGCGATTCAGTTCGCCGTCACGGTCGGCGCCCGCACGGTCGCGACAGGCGTGCTATCCGAGCGGGAGGCCGCGGCATGAAGCTCCCCGGAACCACTGCCCGCGCCGCCTGGGCCGAGCGCGAGGAGCGCAGCAATCCGACGCTGCTGCGCATCATGACGTGGCTTTCGCTGCGGCTCGGACGGCCGCTCGGCCGCGTCGTCCTGCGGGGCATCGCCGCCTATTTCATGCTGTGCTCGCCGCAGGTGCGCGAAGCCTCGCGCGACTACCTCGGCCGCGTGCTCGGCCGGCCCGCCGGCTGGCGCGAGGTGTATCGCCACATGCTGACGTTCGGCACGACGATTCACGATCGCATCTACCTGCTCTCCGGGCGCTTCGATCTGTTCGACATCCGCGTGCATGGCGGCGAGCACGTGCTGGCCGCGCTCGCGCAAGGCGATGGCGCGTTTCTGCTCGGAGGGCACCTGGGCAGCTTCGAAGTCGTGCGCACGATCGGCCGCACGCTGCCCGAGCTGCGCGTCGCCGTCATGATGTATGAGGAGAACGCGCGCAACATCAACGCGATTCTCGAGACCGTGAACCCCGCTGCAAAAGCGAACGTCATCAGTCTCGGACGGGCCGATTCGATGCTCAAGGCGAGCGAGAGCCTCGACGACGGCTGCATGATCGGGATGCTCGCCGATCGGACGCTGCTCTCCGAAGACAGCGACTCGCTCGAGCGCCTGCCCTTCCTCGGCGCGCCCGCCGCGTTTCCGCTCGGGCCGCTGCGCATGGCTGCGATGCTGCGGCGCCCGGTCATCTTCATGACGGGCCTCTATCGCGGCGGCAATCGCTACGACGTGCACTTCGACACGCTCGCCGATTTCACCGCTGTGCCGCGCAGCGAACGCAGCGAGGCGGTCCACGCCGCGCTCGTGCGCTACGTCGCGCTGCTGGAAAAACATTGTCGCGCGGCGCCCTACAACTGGTTCAACTATTTCGACTTCTGGCAAGGCGGCAAGGCCGCTGTTGCCGCTGCCCCGCCGCGTGTCAAACGCGACGACGAGAAATCGCGGGCTGCGCTGCGGCTGCCCGTCGTCGAGGAGTCCTGAACCATGACCGTCTTGCGCCGCTTCGGTTTTCGCCGGCATGCCGCCGCATCGCTCGCCGCGATGGCGGCGGTGGCCGCGCTCTCCTTGAGCGCGTCGCCGTGCTGGGCCCAAGCGTCCGCCCCAGGCACCGCAAGCACCGCAGGCTGGACGCTCGATGCGCTGATGTCGATGCTGGCGCATAACAAGTCAGGCCGTGCGTCGTTCGTCGAGACCAAGACTCTCTCGATCGCGACGAAGCCCTTGGAGTCCTCGGGTGAACTCGTGTTCGCCGCGCCCGATCATTTGGAGAAGCTCACGACGAGCCCGAAGCCCGAGCGCCTCGTCGTCGACGGCGACAAGCTGACCATCGAGCGCGATCAGCGCACGGTCACGCTCGCGCTTAACCGCTATCCGGAGCTGTCGGCATTCATCGAGAGCATCCGCGCGACGCTCGACGGTGATCGCCCGGCGCTCGAGCGCATCTACCAAGTGGCGCTCGACGGCAATCGCGATGACTGGACGTTGACGCTGACGCCGCTCGACGCGCGCACCTCGAAGGCGATCCGCACCGTGACGCTGCGCGGCGCGCGCGACGCGCTGCGCACCGTCGTGATCGAGCAGGCCGACGGCGACCACTCGGTGATGCAGCTCAAGGATGAATCGAGAGACTGATGGACGAGCCGGCGCTCCAACGTTCCGCGGGACCGTGGCTTCGCACGCTGTGCGCCAAGCGTGCCGTGCAGCTCTGGCTGCTGTTTCTCGTCGTCTGCGCGGTCCTCATTCATCGCGCGTCGTTCACGGCCGACCTCTCCGCGTTTCTGCCGCGCGCGCCTAGCGCGGCGCAGCGCGTCCTCGTCGATCAGCTGCGCGAGGGGATCGTGTCGCGGCTGATGCTCGTCGCGATCGAAGGCGGCGATGCGCAAGGACGCGCAACGCTGTCGAAGCAATTGGCCGCGCGCCTGCGCGGTGACCCGCAGTTTGCGTCCATCAATAACGGCGAGCCCGTCACGGAGGCGCGCGATCAGCAGTTCGTCTTCGACCATCGCTATCTGCTGAGCCCAGCGGTGACGCCACAGCGCTTCACCGAGGCAGGGCTGCATCAAGCGCTCGGCGACAGCTTCGATCTCTTGAGCTCGTCGGCGGGCTTGATGGTCAAGGCATTGCTGCCGCACGATCCCACGGGCGAAGTGGCCGCGATCGCGAGCCAGCTCGATAGCGGCGCGCAACCGTCGTCGATCGACGGCGCCTGGGCGTCGCGCGACGGCGAGCGTGCGGTGCTCGTCGTCGAGACGGCCGGCGCAGGCTCCGATACCGATGCACAAGAACGGGCGATGCGCGCGGTGCGCCAAGCGTTCGACGCCGCCGCGCACGATACCGGCAACGCCTCCCCGTACCATTTGCTGCTGAGCGGCCCAGGCGTGTTTTCCGTCGACACGCGCGACACGATCAAGCATGACGTCGAGCGGCTCTCGAGCGTGAGCCTCGTGTTGATCGTCGGCTTGCTGCTCGTCGTCTACCGCTCGCCGCTCACGCTCGCGCTCGGGCTCTTGCCGGTGCTCACGGGCGTCGCGGCCGGGATCGCGGCGGTCAGCCTCGCCTTCGGCACGGTGCACGGTTTGACGCTCGGTTTCGGCACGACGCTCATCGGCGAGGCCGTCGATTACTCGATCTATCTGTTTGTTCAATCGACGAATCCGCCATCGACGAAACCGGCCTCGCGCGCCCAAGGCTCGCGCAGCGCGGATTCCATGCGCGAGTGGATCGCGGCGTACTGGCCGACGATCCGGCTCGGCGTGCTGACTTCGGTGTGCGGCTTCGCGTCGATGCTGTTTTCCGGCTTTCCCGGCCTCGTGCAGCTCGGGCTGTATTCGATCGCCGGATTGTTCGCGGCGGCCGCCGTGACGCGCTACGTGCTGCCCCACATGCGCGAGAAGGCCGGTGCGATTCGCGACGTGTCGCGGCTCGCCGGCGTGCTGGCCCGCGCGGTCCGCGCCGCGCCTTCGCTGCGTTGGCCCCTGTTCGCGCTGATAGCGGCGTCTGTCGCGATCCTCGGACTGCATCGCGGCGCATTGTGGAGTCACGAACTGTCTGCGTTGAGCCCGGTGCCGATGCAAAGCCAGGCGCTCGACGCCTCGCTGCGAGCCGACCTCGGCGCGCCCGACGTGCGTTATCTGGTGGTGGTCTCGGGCGACAGCGAGCAAGCCGTGCTCGAAGGCGCGGAAAAGATCGGCGCGCAACTGCAGCCGCTCGTGGACAAACGCACCCTCGCCGGTTACGAGAGCCCCGCGCGCTATCTGCCGAGCGAGGCCATGCAGCGCGCGCGGCTCGCGAGTCTGCCTCCCGCCGACGTTCTCGCGCCGCGCCTTCACGCCGCGCTCGCCAACCAATCGATCGACTTGAAGCCCGACGCGTTGACGCCCTTCCTCGCCGACGTCGAACGCGCACGCCATCAGCCGTTGCTGACTCGCGCGGATCTGCGGGGCACGTCGATGGCGTTGGCGGCCGATGCGCTCCTGACCGAGCGCGCGGGCCGCTGGAGCGCGATGTTGACACTGCGGGCGCCATCGCCGTCGTCCGCGCAAGCGACGAGCGCACCCGACGACTCGAGTCTCGACGCCGACGCCATCCGAACCGCCGTTGCCCAAGCAGGCGTGCCCGACGCCCTCTTCGTCGACCTGAAAGCCGAAGCCGACCGGCTCTACGTGAACTACTTGAACGAGGACATTCGCCTCTCGCTGGCGGGATTCGCGGCCATCGTCGTCTTGCTGCTCGCCTCGCTGCGCGATCCGGCGCGCGTCGCGCGTACGCTCGCGCCGCTCGTGGCCGCCGTGCTCGTCGTGAGCGCCGGGTTCGCACTCGCGCGCGTGCCGCTCACGATCCTGCATTTGATCGGACTCCTGCTGATCGTGGCGGTCGGTTCGAACTATGCGTTGTTCTTCAACCGGGGCACCCGCGGCAGCGAAACGGCCCAGCATGAGACACCGTTCATCGCCGCGCCCACGCTCGTTTCGCTGCTGATCGCGAATCTCGCGACAGTGGCAGGGTTCGGCTTGCTTGCGCTCTCGCGCGTACCGCTGCTCGAATCGTTCGGCTTGACGGTCGGCCCCGGCGCGATCCTTGCGCTGCTGTTCTCCGCCATCCTCGCGCCTCAAGCGTCGCGCTCGCCATTGCAACAGAGCGAAGGCAGGCACACCGGGAGTCCAATATGAAATCGCCCCCACCTATCGTCACGATGTCGTCGGCCGGCATGGAGAGCGGCGCGCGCCGCTGGAAACCCACACCGTTACTCACCGGCACCCTCGCGCTGCATGCGGGCGCCGCGGCCGCCGTTGCGGCTCAGCCCGCGTGGTGGCCGTGGGCGGCGGGATGCGTGATCGCATCGCATGTGCCCCTGGCGGCGGCGGGCCTCTGGCCGCGCAGCGACCTTCTCGGACCGAACTGGACCACGCTGCCGCCAGGCGCAGGCAATCGAATCGCGCTCACCATCGACGACGGCCCCGACCCCGAAGTCACGCCGCGCGTGCTCGATCTGCTCGATCGTTACGATGCGCGTGCGACGTTCTTCTGTATCGGCGATGCCGTGCGCCGGTATCCGGAGTTAGTCGTGGAGATCGTGGCACGCGGCCATGCCGTGGAGAATCACAGTCAGCGCCATCGCCACAATTTCTCGCTGCAAGGGCCGCGCGCGCTGCGGCGCGAAATCGAAGCGGCACAGAACACGCTGACCGAAATCAGCGGCGTTCGTCCGCTTTTCTTCCGCGCGCCTGCGGGATTGCGCAATCCGTTTCTCGAGCCGGTGCTGTGCGCGCTGGGCTTGCAGCTGGCGAGCTGGACGCGGCGCGGCTTCGACACGCGCAACCGCGATGCCGAGGACGTCGCACGGCGGCTCGTCACCGGTCTCGCCGCGCGCGACATTCTGCTGCTGCACGATGGCAATGCTTCGCGCAATCCGCAAGGCAGGCCGATTGTGCTGGACGTGCTGCCGATGGTCCTGCGCGCGGCGCAAGACGCCCAGTTGCGTTGGACAACACTGCGTGCGGCGCTCGATTCGCAGCCGTCGTCCGCCCACGCCACGCTGACGCCTGACCCGCAGATCGCCGGCACACGCGCTGAGGCGAGCCCGCAACCGGACGGAACCCAGTGAACCCGCTACTTTTCACGCACTACACCGCCACGAGCTGCCTCGGACGCGGGCTCGACGCCACGGCGCAAGCCCTGCGCGATCGGCGCACCGGACTGACGCCTTGCGACTTCGAGCGCGCGACGCTCGACACGTGGATCGGCGCCGTCGCGGGCGTCGACGATCAACACGTGCGAGCGGACTTGAGCGACTTCGACTGCCGCAATCACCGGCTCGCGCAAATCGGCCTGCTGCAAGACGGCTTCGCCGAAGCCGTCGAAGCGGCCGCCGCGCGCTACGGCGCGGGACGGATCGGCGTTTTCATGGGCACGAGCACGGCGGGGATTCTCGAAACCGAACAAGCCTTCCGGCAACGCGATCCCGAAACCGGCACTCTGCCCGCGCATTTCCGCTACGCGCATACGCACAATCCGTATTCGCTCGCCGCGTTCGTGCGCGCGTTCTTCGGCTTGCGCGGGCCGGCGATGTCGGTTTCGTCGGCATGCTCGTCGGGCGCCAAAGTCTTCGGCTCGGCGCGCCGCATGATCGAAGCCGGGTTGATCGATGCGGCCGTGGTCGGCGGCGTCGATTCGCTGTGCCTGACGACGCTGTATGGCTTCAACTCGCTCGAACTGCTGTCGACGCAGCCTTGCAAGCCCTTCGACATTGCGCGCAAAGGCATTTCGATCGGCGAGGCCGCGGCGTTCGTTCTGGTCGAACGTCCGCGCGATGCCGCGGATCGCGCGAACGCATCGAACCGCGACGCCATCGCACTGCTCGGCGTCGGCGAATCGAGCGACGCGCATCACATGTCGTCGCCGCATCCCGAAGGACTCGGTGCACGGCTCGCCATGCAACAGGCGCTCACGATGGCGAAGGTCCACGCGCGCGAAGTCGACTACATCAATCTGCACGGCACGGCCACGCCGAGCAACGACGCCGCTGAAAGCCACGCGGTCAATGCGATTTTCGACGGCACGCCTTGCAGCTCCACCAAAGGCGCGACCGGCCACACGCTCGGCGCGGCCGGCGCGCTCGAAGCGGTCATCGCGGCACTGGCCTTGCGCGATCAGTTTGTGCCGGCCGGCGTACAGACGACGCATCCCGATCCGGCATTAGGGCTCAACTACGTGTCGACGAGCCGCGACGCGCGCTTGCGAACCGTGCTCAGCAACTCGTTCGGTTTCGGCGGCACGAATTGCGCGCTGCTGCTGGGCCGCCTGGATGCGGCACGCAACATGGGCTTGTCGTCATGAAGCAGAGCTTGAGCGCATTCATCGAAGGCATCGGGCTGCTCGGGCCGGGCTTGAGCAACTGGGAGCAAGCGGCTCAAGTGCTGGCGGGCAAGGCCGCGTACGAACCGCAGCGCACTGTGCTGCCCGTGCCGTCGGAGCTTCCGCCGCCCGAACGCCGCCGCACCGTCGCCACCGTCAAGCTCTCGCTCGCGGTCGGCCGCGAAGCCGCGCTCGCGAGCGGACGCGACCCGTCGACGCTCGCCACCGTGTTCGCTTCATCCGGTGGCGACGGCCAGAATTGCCACGTCGTGTGCGAAACGCTCGCGGGCGACGACCGCGACTTGTCGCCGACGCGTTTTCACAACTCCGTCCACAACGCGCCGGCCGGATACTGGGGCATCGCGATGGGCTCGATGGCGCCGTCGAACGTGCTGTGCGCGTATGACGGCAGCTTCGCCGCGGGGCTGCTGGAAAGCATCACGCAGGTGGCGATCGATGCGAAGCCGACGCTCTTGATCGCGTTCGATGCGGACTACCCCGCGCCGATTCGGGACGTGCGTCCTGTCGAGGATTCGTTCGGCGTGGCGCTCGTGTTGACGCCGCAAGAGAGCGACCAAGCCCTGGCGCGCATCGACGTTCGACTCGCCGACGAACCCGCGACCACGCTCGCCTCTTCCGATTTCGAAGCACTGCGACTCAACAATCCCGCGGCGCGCGCGCTGCCGTTAATCGATGCGCTTGCCTTGCGGCGTTCGTCGAGCGTCGTGCTCGACTATCTGGACGATCTGCGGCTCGCAGTCGACATCACGATGTGCGGTTCGTGTGGAGACGTCGCGTCATGAGCTCGACGACTCCCGGCTCGCCAACGTTCGATCACACGTGGATCGCCGCGCACATCCCGCACAGCGGCACGATGTGCCTGCTCGACGCCGTCGAGACATGGAGCGACGAAGCGATTCGCTGCGTGGCGACGAGTCATCTCGAACCGAGCAATCCGCTTCGGTCGAATGGGCGTCTTGCTGCGGTCTGCGGCATCGAATACGCGGCGCAAGCCATGGCCGTGCACGGGGCGGTGCTCGCCACTCAGACGCAACGCCCGCGTGCGGGGTTTCTCGCGAGCTTGCGCAGCGTCGAGATGCAGGTGGAACGGCTCGATATACTCGACGGTCGATTGATTGTCGAAGCCGAACGCATTAGCGGCGACGCGAATAACGTGCTCTACAGCTTTACCTTGCGCTGTGGTGACCGGCTTGTGATGACAGGGCGCGCCGCCGTAATTCTCGATGCTTCCGGTTTGGGTTCATTAGGGGAAGCCGCGAAGCCGAACGCGTGATCGCTGCCGTTGTTGTCTTTGTGATTTTTTAAGGGACCTTGTTAATGAAAACTCGAAAACTGCTTTTGGTAGCGCTGGTGCTCGGCGTGTTTCAATCGGCGGCGTACGCGGACGTGCATGAAGCCGCCCACCAATTCAAGGAAGACGTGAAGGGAGCCGGCACTGCGATCGGGCACGGTGCGCGCGATGCAGCGCATGCGACGGCCAGTGGTGCTAAGAAAGCGGGGCACTGGGTGGCGAATACCACCGAGCACGGGTATCACGCGACGAAAAGCGCCATCCACAACGCGACGCGTGACAGCGGGACGAGCGAGAAGGCGAAGCCGGAAGAGGGGAAGCAGTAACAGCCTGCGCGTGCGGGGATAGGCTCGTGCTCCTCGGGTCGGAGCTAGTCTTGTGGGGTGCCACCGGCTTTTCCAAATGCGCATCTGTCGTATTTCGAGCATGCGTCGACATGCGGCGCGCCAGCACGCCGGTGGCGCTGTAGTCAGCGGCGGCCGTACTCCTTGCGTGCAACCGGAACCTCCCTGACCTTCGCATACTGAAAGGCCGGAATCGACTTGACTGCATCACGCGTGGCGCCGGCCCACACGAGTTTTCCGTCCACAACGTCGAGTTGCGACATTGGAATCGCTACGTCGTGCTGGGACACACCGAGAAACTGGTGCGCCGCCACGATTGCGAACGATACCGCGTTATCCGGCGCGACGATGATGTCGTGCAGCACGCCGACCTTCTCGCCGCTGTCGTTGTAGATGCTTTTGCCGAGCAGGCTCTTCTTGACACTCCACCCTTCAACGATCAACTGCGACTGCTCGACCGAGATGCCGATAGTCTGCGCGCCCGCTACCTGCGCGCTTGCCGGCTGGCAAACCGCGCTAAATGCCGACGCTGCGATAAAAACGAGTGCCCACTTTGCCTTCATGATTCTTTCTCCTGGAAAAAACAAGTTGATTCGAGAACGATAAACGGCAACAAGATGATGCCGCCCTTGGCGCTGTTCGCCCGCGGCACGCTGGACCACATTGTAGAAACGTCAAGCGCGCCGCTTTCCTATTCGCACGACGACGCGCGCTCAAAACGCTATCCCATGTGCGTCGTCGGTAGGTACTGCCGCGGAGTTTTTAAACACATTATCGAGATCAGCGGTCGTCTGCATTACCAGGCAGTAGCCCGGCACGATGCGCGGCCACCTGGATAGCATAAACCGCGGAAGCAGTTATGACGCCCGTTATCAACACGCCGAGCAGTCCAAGCGATACCGCCACGATCCGACCAAACGTGGTGGTCGGCACAACGTCGCCGTAGCCGATAGTCAGCGCCGTGACCGCACAAAAGTAGAAAGTTTGACCTAGCGACGATTGGGTGCGCGTGGCTGCATCGACGGCGCCCCCAATGTAGTACATGGCGACAGACAAAATGAGAAAAAGAACCAGCAGCAGAACCAGAATGGCGCGCAGGTGCCAGAGGACCCTGGCAAACTCGGCAATTGCTTGGTTCGGCTGGATTCGGGCGCGACCGGCCTCTTTGGCGGCATTATCCATTTCACGGGCATCGCAGATTTTACGGGCTCTCGCTCCCCGAAGCCTTAAATCGAAACGCCTAAATCGTCATCCTAAACAAATGGCGCGAAAAAGGAACTGGGTCGATACCACTCGTTATTTCAATCGCCGATTAGTTTCCCAAGAAGACATTGCAATTCGAGCAGCTCTGCACGCGAGAGTCTGACAAATCGCTCGTTCAATAGGCTGGGTGTAATCTGGTCGAGGCTGATATACATGCGGGTACCACCTTCCGTCAGCGAAACTTTCACTACTCTTCGGTCTTCCCTGCTTCGGGAACGCTGTAGCAACGACCTCTTCTCCAGTCGGTCCAACAATCGGCTCATGCACGCCGAGTCGACGCCCACCACTTCGGACAATCCCGTAGGACTGCCAGCAACACCTTTACCGATCGCCATCAACACGTTCGCTTCGTTCACGCCGAGCTCAAGACCACTGAGGGCTCGGCTCAACTCCCTCAGCAAGGCCGCACGCGCTCTCACAAAGCGCGATTCTACGTTGCAAAGCAAAGAGAAATCGACACCGGCCTGGGCCACGTGAGCATGTACCTCGTTCAAGGCATAGCCCCTTCGGTTGTCGATGTCTTCATTCATGCAGCCCAGAGTGCGTTGAACATTGCTCATGTAAGGAACGATGATAGCAAGCTGGTTTCGACACTGTTATTACATGTTTATGTTGTGACGTCGCAGTGGTGTCGGGAAACGCCTTCGCAGAGCATCATCGGTAAGCTCCGGCGCTTCGCCGGCGAAAACTCGCCCACTTCACCTCGAGGAAGAATCGCTACATCTGTTAACTGCGCCGACTGCAGCTTTATGTAATAGGCGGCACGCAACAAGCTTCTTATCATTGACGGCAAGGTCCGCGAATTCGAATCTGCGGCCAACCAACTCATGGCTTCTGCTTCCCTCTCATCACTCGTATAACGGCTGTCCAGCGATCTCGTCAGGGCAGTGGTGCTCCTTCAAATCGACGATAGCAACAGTAACAAAGCATGGACGAAAATCTCCTGATCGAACTGTCTCGCGCACAGTTCGCGATGACGGCCATATTTCATATCCTGTGGCCGATCCTTTCGATTAGCCTTTCCGCATTCATCTTTTTCCTTGAGGCAAGATGGCTTCGTACCGGTGACATCGCCTACTACCAGCACGCGCGTCACTGGGCAAGACTGCTAATTCTTAACTTTGCGGTTGGCGTGGTCAGCGGTATCCCAATGGAATTCCAGTTCGGCACAAACTGGGCGGGCTTCTCCGAATTCACTGGCCAGTTCTTCGGAAACATCCTCGGCTTCGAGGGCGCGATGGCTTTCATGCTCGAAGCAGGTTTCATGGGCATCGTCATGTTTGGCTGGGGGCGCGTGCCAGCCGCCGTTCACCTGTTCGCCACAGGAATGGTCGCACTGGGTTCGACTCTGTCCGCATTCTGGATCATGGTGGCCAATTCATGGATGCAAACACCTGCCGGCGTGAGCGTGCATGACGGCAAGATTTTCGTCGATAGTTACGCACAGGCCATATTCAGTCCCGACATGCTGTGGGGTGTGGCGCATATGTGGACCGCGGCTATCGAGACAGGGCTTTTCGTTGTCGCAGGCATCTCTGCATACCATCTGTTCCGTGAGCGCCATACGGATTTTTTTCTCAAGTCTTTTCGCATGGCCCTGATTGCGCTGGTTGTCGTAGCACCGCTTCAAGTCTGGCTAGGTGACGCGAGCGGCGTCGATATTTTCAGAACACAGCCAGCTAAAGGCGCCGCCATTGAAGGACACTGGCATACGAACGCACCTGGAACGGGCGCGTCCTGGTCGCTTCTTGCATGGCCAGATCAATCCGAGCAGAAGAACGACTGGTCGGTTGAAGTACCTGGCATGCTCAGCATCCTGGGCACTCACAGCCTGCACGGCAAGGTCATCGGACTTGCGGACATTCCGAGGAACGACCAGCCACCTTTTATACCGCTGCTTTATTACGCCTTTCGGGTGATGGCCGGCATCGGCTTCGCTTTCGTGCTGCTCGCGCTATGGACAGCGTTGGCAATCAGGAAAACACGCCGTGCTCCTCACGAACTCGCAACCAGGAAGCGGCTTTTACTCGCATGGATACTCGCCATTCCCCTCCCCTACATTGCGGTCGAGTCGGGATGGATTGTCCGCGAGGTGGGGCGCCAACCGTGGATCGTCTACGGTCTGCTGCGAACCCGGGACGCCGTCTCGGTGAACGTTACGCCTACGGCGACCATGTTGAGCATCGCGATGTTCTTTGCTTTCTACGTGGTGCTGATTTCCACCTTCTTTTTTTTCGCGCGGCGCTGGTTGCATGCGGGACCTGACTTGACCATGCATCCGCCTGAACACGCTGCCGTCGTTATCGAAAAGACACCGTCGGCACGGTAAATCCAGCATCAATTGGGAAGTTCAATGATAGACACATCGGCACACAACATCCTCGCCAACCTGTGGTTCTGCCTTTTGGCCATTGTTTTGGCGCTCTATGTCATCACCGACGGATTCGATCTCGGCATCGGCATTCTGAGCCTCATGACACCTCGCGCCTCCGACCGAGACCAGATGATTCATTCGATCAATCACGTTTGGGGCGCGAACGAAACCTGGCTGGTCGTTCTGGGCGGGGGGCTATTTGGCGCATTCCCGATTGTCTATGCGACGCTTCTCAGCGGTATGTATGGCGTCGTGATGCTTCTCATAGCCGCACTCATCATGCGGGGAGCAGCCATCGAGTTTCGTCATGCAGCCCGAAAGCCCCGGGCATGGGACTGCGTCTTCGGAGTCGGCAGCCTTCTCGCAGCCATTGCGCAAGGACTGATACTGGGCAGGCTCATTACGGGATTTTCCGGGGGCACAGCCGACTTCGCGTTCTCGCTCGTCTCGGCGCTTGGGGTGGTATCCGGATACATCCTGCTAGGCGCTACGTACCTCATCAAGAAGGTGACAGGTCGAGTCGAGCGAAACGCCCGGAAGTGGACCATCCTCAGCGTCTTCACCACAATGGTGTGCGCGCTGGTGCTTTCCTTCGGCACCCGTTCCCTTAGCGAAGTCGGCTTGGCCAGATGGACCGAGCCGAGCATCTTTCATGTCCTCCTCGTCTTTGCCTTCATCGCTGCGATGTCGGGTCTCTATATCGTCGTCACTACCGCCATGAATAGAGTTCTAGCGCCATTTGCGGGCGCCGCGGCCCTCTTTCTCAGTTCGTTCATCGGACTGGCGACGAGCCTGTGGCCCTACGTCATTCCTGGACGGCTCACGATTCACGATGCAGCGTCCGATAGTTCAACCCTCGCTTTCATGCTTGCCGGTTTCGGAATGCTTTTGCCGGTGATGGTCGGCTACAACCTCTATCAGTATTTCATCTTCCGCGGAAAGGTCGAAATCGAACCGTACTGACATTGCAGGCCGCGCTTCACGTTGCATCCGAAGCTTCAATCGGAAGGCTGAAGCTAAACGTCACGCCACGGACCTCATTACGCACGACCCAAATACGGCCGGCGTGCGCTTCGACAATCGACCGGCAGATCGCGAGCCCCATGCCCATACCGGTTTCCTTTGTGGTGGTAAAAGGCTCGAATATCGTCTCCAGATTCGTCAACCCGCCGCCCTCGTCCTGAACATCCACCACCACCTTGTCCCCGTCGCGCCGAGAGCGGATCACTAGCCACTTCTTGCGCTCCAACGTCGCCGCCAACGCCTCGACGGCGTTACGCACAAGGTTGACGATCACCTGTTGAATCTGCACTGCGTCGGCTCTGATCATCGGCACGTCTTGGGCTAGCTGAGTCTCGAGCGAGATCATCTTCCCGTGAATGTCGTCGGCCATCAGAGTGCAGACCTGAATTATCAGCTCATTGATGTCGAGTTCGACCTTTGCAGGAGCCGTGCGCTTGAACAGCGCGCGAATACGGCTTATTACGTCCGACGTGGCATATCCGTCACGGACGATGGCTTCGGCACTGAGCCGGGCTTTCTCGATGTCGGGCGGCGTCGCTGCGAGCCAGCGCCGGCAAGCCTGCCCATTGGCCACAACGGCCTGCAGCGGTTGGTTGATTTCGTGGGCAATGGACGCGGACAGCTCGGCTACAGTCGCCATCCGTGACGCCTGCTCAAGCCCTTCCCGCGCATGCCGCAGCGCGTCTTCCGCTCGCGTGCGCTCGATGAATTGTCCAATCTGGCTGCCGACGGTGGTCATCATCTGCAGAAGCTCGGGATCGGCATAGCGGACCTCGCAGCTGAAGAATTCGATCACCCCGAGTACGCCCTTCTTGAGCGTGATAGGAAAGGCAAAGGCCGCGTGGAGCCCTTCCTTTGCGGCAGATTCCGCCCGTTGACACTCCTGATCGAGAGTCATGTCGGGAATGCATATGGGTGCGCCGCTCAACCATACTCGCCCGGCGAGCCCCACGCCGAAGGTGCTCTCCCGCGTCGCCAACTCGAGGCTGGGGGGCGCAACAGAGGTCGAATACCATTTTTGTATGCACCGCAGCACCGCAGCGTCCAAATCGACGCGCCAGAATGCGCCGCAGTCCCACTCGAGTGCCTCGCATATTTCGCGCAGAATGCGCGGTGCCGCCTCCTCGAGCGAGCCCGCTTCCGACAGCGTCCGCGTGACGCCGAATTGCGCAAGCAGCCGCTGCTCGCGGCGCCTGCGATCGGTGATGTCGCTGACTTGCCCGATGGCGAAAAGGCGTCCACCGCGGTCGAACGCCCGTACCCGCACTTCGACGGGAAAGAGGCTTCCGTCTTTTCGCTGGTGGCGGTGATTGAACGTCGCGCTTCCGTCCTCGCGCAGCCGCTGCCGGACCCACTGGGTGTGTTCGGTCGTGATGTCGGGGGAGAACTGACGGGGGCGCATGCCGATGAGCTCTTCGCGCGTATAACCGAGCGCCTCGCACGCCTGACGGTTCACGTCGCGCACGATGCCTTGCTCGTCGTACAGGAAAATGGCATCGGTCGCGTGTTCGACCAGGGTTCGGAAGCGCTCCTCGCTCGTGCGCAGCGCCTCCTCGCTCGCGAGCAGGTCGCGGTGCGCGATCGCGCTCGTCAACGCATCTTCCAGGCGTCTGCCAATCTCCTCGAAGAGCCTACGCTCCACTGTGGTCCAGGAGCGTGAATGCGAGCACTGATGCAGCCCGAACAGGTACGGCCTGTCGCCCCTGGGACGAACCGCGATCGCGATCGTCGACAGAATGTTGTACCGCTCGCGAATCTCCGACGGGATGCCTGGATCCACCACCGCCCCTGGGGCGTGCAGCAGGTCGCGCAGGCATTCCGCTGCCTGGGCGTCCACCGGGAGTTCCTCGCCGAGCGCGAAGGCGCCCGGATAGTCCGGATGCGTATGCTCCATCACCGCGCGACACGTCGGCGCATCGGGGTCGCAGGGATAGGCCAGCCAAGCCCGATCGCAATTGAAGATCGCCAGCGCCTCCTCGAGCACGCCGCGCGTCATGCCCTCGACTTCGTTCGTTCGCTGCATGGCGCGGTTGATGCGGTCCATGCACTCGAGGAACCATAGATGTTCCTCGCGCTCCTCCTCCGCACGCTTGCGCTCCGTGACGTCGATCACGGTGCCGATGTATTCGATCGCCTGGCCCGCGCGGTCCAGAATCGGATGCGCCAGGCAACGGACGGTTCTCACTCCGGTATCGAAGTGCACGAGCCGGTACTCGGCTTCCCAGTCGGAACCTTCGCGCACGGCCTTCCCCAGGCCCTCCAGAACTCGGGGGCGGTCATCAGGATGAACGTCCTCGACCAATCGCTCGAACGAAGGCAGACCCTTCGCGGGGTCATGGCCCATGACCCGATAACACTCGTCCGACCAATACAGAATGGCATTTGAAACGGGGCTCCAGGCCCAGCTTCCCGTGTGGCTGACCATCTGCGCCTCCGCCAGGTACTGGCGGCTGCGCCGCAGCTCTTCCTCCGCTTGCTTACGCTCGGTCATATCGATGACAAAGGCTACGCCACGCCTATGTTCGTTGTCGAAAGCGGCCGATCCGATGAGCACGGGAACGCGGTGACCCTCCTTGTGGAGATATTCCTTTTCGAAAGGCTGCACGCTGCCGGTCTGCTCGAGCTGCGGCAAGATTTGTTCGAGTTGGTGGGCTAGTAATTCGGGAGGCGTCAGGTCGGTCCAATGCAGCCGACCCGACACGAGATCCTCGCGCCGGTATCCGACCATGCGCAGGAACGCATCATTGGCCTCGAGAATCCGGCCTTCCCGGTCCCACATCAGGATCCCGACAATGTTGGCGTCGACCAGGCGGCGAATCTCAGCCTCCCGTTTCTGCAGCTCGCGATACAGGCTGCTGTTTTCGAGCGAAATCGCAGCCTGGGAGGCAATCACCTTCAGGAAAGAAATTCTGCCGGGCGTGAAAACACCTGGAGCAAACCTGTTTTCCAGGTACAGCAGCGCAACCAGCGCACCCTGCTTAATCAACGGCAGGCAGAGTATCGACCGGACGCCCTGCGCGCCGATGTACTCGTCGCTGAAATGCAGGCTGCCGACTGAAGTATCGTTGAGAAGCACGCTCTCCTGGGTGCGCGCGGCATAGCGGACCACTGTCTCGGGAAGCCCGTCCGCGGAAACTGGCGTCTCGCGCAGGCTGACCGAAACAGCAGTGCCGCTGGTCTTCGCTTCCGCCTGAATCAGGAATTCGCCGTCACGCGGGAGAATCAGCAGCCCACGGTCCGCGCCGGCATGCTCGATGGCCGTACGCAACAGGGATTCGATGAGCTTTTCGGGGACGATCTCGCCCGACACCGCCTGCGACACTTTGATCACAGTGGCCAGATCCAGATCTTCGACAGGCGCGTCGATCATGCCCGCGGAGCCCGAGGCACGATCGTCTTGTTTCAACGCGGGATAGAGCCGATCGAGTTGTCGCACCTTCCCAAAGGCTCCCCACCGCAGATAAGCACGCCGTGCGTTTCCCAAGTAGAGGTGCGCAATCTCGTCGAAGCCGCGCGCCGCATAGCAGCGCGCCGCCAGTTCGTAGCACAGCGCCTCGTTTTGAATGAAGCCATTCGAACGCGCACAGCGAATGGCTCGCTCGTACAGATCCATTGCCTCGGGTAAGCGCCCTTCGATGCGCGCGATCTCCGCGCCGACCAACAGCGAACGATCCTCGAAGTTCTGTGGGCAATTTTCCGCCCATGCCCGGAGTTGCCGTTCGTGTGCCGACAGCGCCTCCCGATGTTTTGCAAACGGATCGAGGCCCATGGGCTCGCAGCATGCCGCACGAGAGAGAGCGGCATAGAGGTGGTAGTCCGCTCGCTCCAGCAGCATGACCGAAAACGACGCCGACGTCGAAAAGCACTTTTCCGCCTTTTCGCAGGCATCGACAGCCGATGCGTAGTCGCCGGCGAAGAAGCGTGCCTGCAGCTTGCGGATCCAATAGAAACATTCGGGCAAAGCCAGAGCCGGGAGATCGGTGAGGCGCGCCTCGAACGACCGCTCCGTAAACACGCCGATGTCGAGCGAGCCGAATTTCGCGGTTTCGCCACGCAGTGTGCCCACGAGCGCGAGCGTGGCAGAGATCATGTCGACGATGAACTCGAACCGCACCGTGCGCGCGAACTCCAAACCGTGACCGGCTTCACGGGCAACCTGATCGAGTGGATCGCCTGAGGCCAGCAGATTGGAACTGAGGTTGCGGCAGGCGTATGCAGCAAACGTCGGGTCGCCATGCTCGTTCGCCATCTGAAAAGCACGTCGGGCCGGATCGATACCCTCTCGAAGCGGTCGTGTCCACGGCACCACGAGCGCGAAGAGCAGATAGGTTTTTCCTCCCAGGCGCTTCCATCCGCGACGTTCGGTCAAATCGCAGGCCATCTTTCCGAGTCGATAACCTGCGTCGTATTGGCCGAAGCGGTCGCCGGCGATCAGTCCGACCGCGGCGTAACGCGCAGGCGCGGCGTCGCTGTTGCCACGCTCCAGGCTGAGATTGACCGCCCTGCAGATCGTGAGTGCGTACAAATTCTCGTCGGTGTATAACGTCGGCGCTCCAAGCGTGGTGAGCACGTCGAGCGTGGCAAGACACGCCGGATCCTTCATCAGCGGCAGATCGACGAGTTCCTCGATCTCACGCCTTCCGAGCTGGGACCAGATCCGCTCGTACTCGCGATGCGCTTCCTGTTGGGTGGGATGAGCGACCCAGTCGATGCCCACATGCCGGAGGTATTCCAAGCCCACCGCGACCGCGCGGTCGCTAGCCCCGAGCATCTTGTATAAATCCACACGCCGGCTGGCGACGGCCGCACGTTGGACCGTATCGGCAGCGCGCGTTGCAAGCGCTTCAAGACGCCTCTCGACGGACGGGAGCGCCCCCGTCCAGAGTTCGCAGTCGGCCCTGTGCAGTTCCAGGGCGAAAGCAAGCTCCTGCCGGCATTCCCACGCATCCTCCTGTATCAGCGATGCGCCGGCACTCAGATACGTCAGCGCGGAGGCATAGGCACACGATGCTTTCGCGCGCTTTCCGGCGATCAGGTTCAGATCGGCGAGCTTCTCGCGCTCGTCCTGTGACGTGATGAGGTGTGCGCCGCGATTGAGCTGGTTGACGATCTCGAAGATCATCTCCGGCAGCTTTTCCGGCGGGATGCTGTCAGCGAGCACCCTGCCTATCCGGAGATGGATCTGCGCACGCGCCTCCTCGGGAATCAGGGAGTACGCCGCCTCCTGAACCCGGTCGTGCACGAAGCTGCAGGAATGCTCCGTGCAGGCAATGAGGCCCGCACGAATGGCTTCCCAAAGCCCTTCATGGAGATCGTCTTCCGCGCGCGGGGAAACGGTTTCCAGCAGGGCGAGCTCCGCGCTGTTCCCCATGCACGCCAGCAATTGCAGGTCCTGCTGCGTTTCTGCTGACAGGCGAGTCAGCTTGCCAACCATGAGCTCCACCACATTGTCGGTATGACTCTTCGTGCGAATGCGATCGAGGTCCCACGACCAGCGCGCCGCATCATGATCGAAGATAAGCGAACCGTCCTCTGTCAGCGAAGCAATGAACTGAATGGCGAAGAACGGATTTCCGGCGGTCTTGTCATGCACCAGCCGCGCGAGCGGCGCGACCCGCGCTGGCTCACAACGAAGAGCGTCCGCCATCAGCTGCTCGAGATGCGGCCGGGCAAGCGGCGCGAGCGCGATCGTCGCCACCTTGCCGCCCGCGGCCCTGATGGCATCGAGCTTTCGCATCAGCGGATGGGCGGAATCGACTTCGTTGTCGCGATAGGCGCCGATCAGCAAGAGGTTCTGCGGATGAGACCGGTTCAACAGGTCCTCTATCAGATCGAGCGTCGCCACATCGAGCCATTGCAAATCGTCGAGGAAGAGCACTAGCGGATGTTCCGGCCTGGCGAACACTTCAATGAACCGCCGGAACACGAGCTGAAACCGCTGGCGCGCGTCTTGTGGAGGCAATTCGGGGGCGGGTGCGGGCTGCCCGACGATGTGCGCCACTTCAGGAACGAGATCCACGACGAGTCCGGCATTCGGCCCCAGTGCTTCCCGCAGAGCGTCGCGCCAAGCCGCAAGCTCCGCTTCGCTTTTGCCAAGCAGCGGCCGTATCAGACTCCGGAAAGCTTGCGCCACCGTCGCATAGGGGATGTCTTTGTAGCGATCGAATTTGCCGGAGGCGAAGAGCGCGTGCGAAGGCACCATCGCCCGGTGCAGTTCGTTGACGACGGACGACTTGCCAACGCCGGAGTACCCGGAGACCAATACCAATTCGGGTGCACCGCTTGTGACGATGCGATCGAAGGCCGCAAGCAAGGTCTCGATCTCGCCTGATCGCCCATACAGCCTCTCCGGAATCATCAACTGGTCCGATGCGTCGCGCTCGCCGAGCGGGAATTCGTCGATGCGTCGCTTGGATTCCCAAAGCGCCAGGCAGCGTCGCAGGTCCGCTTCAACGCCTGCTGCGGTCTGATAGCGCTCCTCCGCAGTCTTGGCGAGCAGCTTCATCACAATCGAAGAAAGGACCGGTGCCAAGTGGCCCACGCGCTCGTGCGGCGGCACCGCCTCTCTCGCGACGTGGCAGTGCACCCATTCCATCGGATCCACAGCGGTGAATGGCAGACTTCCCGTGAGCATCTGGTAGAGCGTCACGCCAAACGCGTAGAGATCGCTGCGGGAGTCGACCGAACGATTCATCCGCCCAGTCTGCTCCGGCGCCATGTAGGCGAGCGTACCGGCGATAGACTCGGGTGGCTCGGGCCGTTGACGCTCTCGCGTAAGCCGCGTCGCGAGGCCGAAACCCGTGAGCTTGACTTCACCACTATCGGGATTCACCAGGATGTTGGCCGGCTTGACGTCCTTATGCACGAGCCCACTCTGGTGGACTTTGGCAAGCGCCGACGCGATGCCGATAGCGAGGCGCAAGAAGGGCCCGGAGTCCATCGTGGCATCGAAGAGACCGTCGAGGGGCTTGTAGCCCGAATCTTCGGGAACAAGGACGGTTCGCTCGCGCGCGCGAAGCCACGGAGCGCGATCCACATCGAGTTCGATCTGGTTCATGGAATTTCGATCCATTCTGGTGCTTGCCCGAGTCGTGAGCGGCCGGCCTACGTCGTCTTGAAGAACGACGCGTAGTCCCTGCGAGAACGCTGGAAGGCCGCGCGCGGCAGGCTGGCTTGGGGGCGATCGAGCGCCTACGATCGAATCATTGCGACTGTCGAAACCGTATCAAAGAATAGAAGATATTAGTCACCTAAGATAAACCCATCGCGGTTGGCATAGACGACCGTGGTTGTCGAAAAGTGGTGAATTCCGCGTTGCGGCGAGTCCTGACCGAGCGTCTGCTGGGTGCAGGAATGGCATCTTGCGAGGAACGGGTTTGCCAACGTCAAAGGATTTATTTCTGATGCAAAAAGATAAGCCTACAAATTTATATTTAGTAGTGCCATTACATATTCATGTAATGCACAATATGGCCTCAATCGCTTCTGTCTGACGATTCTCACGGCTATAATTTCCTATCGGCGCCGACCGCATGAGATTGACGTTCGATGGCTGACGCTAACGCTAATTCTCTGTTGGACTTGACGAGCCGGAGAAAATAATGATCCCGCCTCCGGTTCGGACCGTTGCCGTGATTGACGACGATCGACGCGTTCTGGAAGCTCTTGCGAACCTGCTTGCCTCTGGCGGGTATGGCGCTCGGATCTACGAATCTCCACTGGATTTTTTTGCCGACGGCTACGCCGGTCTCGTATGCGTTATCACCGACCTGGGAATGCGCCCCATCGACGGCATACAAGTGCTCGAAAGAGTGGTTCATCCTGACGCAGCAACGCCCGTCATCATTATCACAGGCAAACCGGGCGCGCTTACGGAAGACTACTATCTGCAAAGAGGCGCATTGGGCTTCTTCAAAAAGCCTGTCGATGGGGACGCGTTGTTGGACTTGCTGGATAGTATTGCTTGAAGGTGCTGGGGTCTAAAGTTCAAACGCGGAGTGAGCATGCGGCCTAGTGCGGACCCAAGAGACCGAGGTCCCGCGCACGTGCGACGGCGTGAGCTCGCTTATCGACGTCTAGTTTCATGAAGATGTTCTTCACATGGGTTTTGACCGTTTCAGCCCCAATCCCGAGCGTTTTCGCAATTTCCTTGTTCGACTGTCCTCCGGCAATCAAGTCGACGATCTCGCACTCCCTTGAGCTTAGCGATCCGCGCTCAGTGTCGCGCTGACGGTAACCTCCAGGCTGATACAGCAGCCGCCAGGCATCGAGCAGATGTTCGATGTAGGAGATTAGCTCGTTCGTTTGCGCCGTCTGATGCGCGTCTTCATATACGGCATGCAGCAGCTCTCCGATTTCCGGACCCACGTCGAGGATGGATTGGCACACCCCTGCGGGAGCGGCGACCTTCAGGACTTCGCGAAAGACCTCGATTGCACGGGTGCGTTCGTTCGCCGCCAGCCAGACCAGCGCAAGCATGGTTCGCAAACGTATCGCCAGGAAATCTTCATGCCGTCGTTCGGCGCTCTGCAGCGCGGCGCTCAGCACCACGGTGGCCTCTTCCGTCCGCTGCTGGGCCGCGGCAACAGAGGCCGCCCCGATTGCACGGTAGTTTTCGATCTCGAGCGAGATGGAATGTGAAGGATGGGGATGGGAGCGTGCCACCTGATCGAGTTGCGCAACGCATGCAGCAGCCTCGACCACACGACCTTCCGCAAGATTTAGCCGTATGCGTTCGACAAGGGCGACGGCGGCCATCCGTTCCCATTGACGTGCGCGGCCCAACGCCTGCGCGCGGTCGACCAACGCGTACGCCTGCCTCACATCCGAACGCGCGACTGCGATTCGGATGAGGATGCGATAGGCGATCAACACGCTATCGAGCAAGACCGCAACGTCAATCACTGGCATTAACCCCGCAATCAGCGTTTCAGTCTCGTCCAGCCGGCCTTGCTCGTACCAGATTTGTCCGACCAATGGTGCGCACTGCGCTACCGCGATCGAATCGGGACCGGCATAGAGTTCGGCTACTCGCATCGATTCCGTGAAATACCGTTCGGCAAGCCCGATGTGCAACTGCTGCATCTCCGCATGTCCCAGCAGGCACAGCCTGTAGACCGACGAATACAGGTTGCGCTGGTCTTCTTCGATTGAATAGGAACTCCACGGCGTTGCGTAAAGGTCTTCCAGGTTGCCGGCCTTCCAATGCGCGAGGCGCACGACATTGGATGCCACATTGGTTGTCCAAATATCGGCGGACTGCCGCTTGACGCATGGCTCGGCGAGAGCGAGCCCCCGCTCGGGATCGTCCTTCAGTGCCGCGACGACCGAGCGGATCGCCTGGCATTCCCACCGGTCCTCCACGCGTTCAGCGCTAGCGTGGGACGGAATATCACGTTCGACGGTATCCAGCATCAAGAGCGCTTCGTCGAAACGCATGGCGAGCGCCATTCCCCAAGCGGTCGCCAGCGTAATCTTCACCCGTGCGCCAGCCTGGTTCGCGGGAAACCGGCGTTGCAAATCGAGCAGCGTGAGCAGATCGCCTTTCTTGACCAGCGCCATCGCGCACCGCTCCATCAGGCGAATCGCGTTATCTGTGTTGCCCGCGGCGATCGCGTGTTTGACCGCCTCACCCCAAAGCTCCTGCCCGCCATACCACTCGCATGCGCGGCAATGCAATTCCGCCACCTCATCGGCGTGCTGTACCTCGAGCTTCGCTCGCAGGTAATCGCCCATCAGATGATGATGACGGAACCATCGCCCGTCGCAGTCGAGCGCTTGCAACAGTAACTGGCCCTCGGCGATTTCGTCCAGCATGCGCTGGCTCGTGCGCAGGCCTGTTATCGCCTCGCAGAGCGGCGCGCTCAATCGATCGAGTATCGACGTGCGCAGCATGAACTCGACCATTTCCGTGGGCAATTGCTCGAAAATTTGTTCGATGTAGGCGGCGAACGGGCGCGACGTACCCGACGGCGCATTACGCCCCTGAGCCGGTTGGCATTCCTTGCGCGACACCACGGACATCGAGATGCGCAACGCCGCAGCCCAACCTGCTGTGCGCGTAAAAAGCGTCTCAATGTAGGAGGCGTTCCGCATACCGGGCAATGCATGTTCGACGAAGTGCCTCGTTTCGTCGAGGTCGAAACGTAACGCCGACGCATCGATTTCCAGCAGGTCGCCTCCCGCTCTCAGCCTCGCGAGCGGCAGCGATGGATCTGTGCGGCTGCAGAGGACCACATGCACATGCGGCGGTGCCTTTTCGATAAAGAACGACATCGCATCGTGTACGGCTGGATCGCTGACCAGGTGATAGTCGTCCAAAAACAGGACGACCTCGTCGTCGACTTCGACAAGGTCGCTAACTAGCGTGGAAACGACGACGTGTGAAGGGACAAACGCGGAGTCGGCGGTCAGGCTGATCGCCGCAGCGCCCACACCGCCGCAGGTATGCCGCAACGCATGCGCCAGATAATTGAGGAAGCGCGCGGGTTCGTCGTCCTCCGCGTCGAGCGACAGCCACGCCACCTGTGCACCGCTCGCGCGCAGCCGGTCCAACCAGGCGACCGCCAGCGAAGTTTTGCCGAACCCAGCGGGCGCTTTGATCACGGTGAGACGTTTGCACTCGACGCGCTCAGCCAGACCGACGAGCCGCGGACGATCAATCAAATCCATCGGCAAGCGCGGCGGAACGACCTTCGTTGCAAGGAAAAGGTGCGGCCCGCTCACGGGCGTTTCTACAATCACACGCATTTTTTACTCACACGCTGTCGTTGAGGGGGCCCGCGCTTGCCGCCATCCCCCATCGATTGAAGCGCATCCCCCTTATTGGGGGATGGTGGGATGCCCACCAGTAAGGGGGATGGTGGGACTCGTCGCGCCAGAAGAACATACGAGCACAGGATTGAGATCCGCGTCCCTGGACAACGGGTAGCGCTTGTCGATCCTTGCCGGGCCGTTCACCGGCGCTTCTCCGGAAACGGCTCGTTTTTCGCCACATGATACGCCGCAGCGATTTTCACTGCAGGGTACGCGGCGGGATATCGGCCATTGCGCGGCCGTAGAAATCGCCGCGCAGCGCTCCTTGTTAATCGAAATCGTACGCCCGTTACTGATAGATATATTTCCGTGTTAGCCAAAGTTCCTAGAATCAGCAATTACCTGCGGGAAAGAACCGTGTCAATCGCAGCCGATCTGACGCTTGTTGTCGAACGTACGCTTGCGATCCTGACGCAGCTCGACGGATACAAGTTGCTCGCACCGGCAGCGAAACAGGACGTTCACGAATCCGTTGCGCTGTCAGCCAAGGTATGGTTCGAAACGCTGTTGTCGGGCGAACCCCCATCGGCACAGGACATGGACGTCTTTCGGGAAATCAGCCAAAGACATGAGCATCAACGCGTGCCGCTGCAGAGTCTCCTGCAGTCGTTGCGCCTAGGGTTGGGGGAAATCTGGAGCACATACATCGCACTGGGGGAGTTGGACGAGCGTATCGCCAAAGAACTTCTGGCAGACGTCTCGCTGTATCTTTTGGATTACTTCGATCTCATTGCACAGATCACTGTCCGGGCCTATCTGTCTGAGCAATATCGGCAGCCGCGCTGGGCGGAATTGGCCATCGCAATCGAGGAAGGCGCGCGCCAATCCGAAAGTGTGCGACACCATCTTGTCGCGCTGCTCGATCGCTTGGCAGAGGAGCCGCACTTGCTGTCAAGGCTCGAAGTCGAGCACGCTCGAGAGCAACGCGGTACTGACGCGGCCAGCGCGCAAGTGATGAAGTTCTTCGGCCTCGATGTCGACATCGACGATCGCGAAGAACTGTCGAAGGCCTTGCGCGATGCGCAGGAGAGGCTCGCGCAGGCGTCGAGGCTCGCGGCTGTCGCCGAACTGTCCGCCTCCATCGCCCACGAAATCAACCAACCGCTCCAAGCCATCGTGGCGCATGGGCGCGCATGCGTGCGATGGCTCGCTGCAACGCCGCCCAGGATTGACGAAGCCAAACACTCGGCCGAGCAGGTGCTCCGAGACGCGAATGCCGCAGCTGACGTGGTAAGCCGTATTCGAGCGCTCTTCAGGCACACGGCTCCCCAAAAGGTCGATCTCGACATCAATAAGCTGATCCTTCAGGTATGCACGCTGATGGCCGACGATATCCAGCGCAACGCGATTTCGCTCGAGACAATGTTGGGCGAAGACGTGCCGAAGATCAGCGCCGACGCGGTTCAGATTCAGCAAGTGATCGTGAACCTCGTGCGCAACGCAATCGAAGCGTTAGCGACGACGGAGGAACGACCGAAGCTGCTGGTGATCCGCTCGCGTCGCGATGCGGACAATGTGGTGGTCGACGTGGTGGATCATGGGCCAGGGCAACTGGACTTTGAGAAGATCTTCGAGCCGTTTTTCACCACGAAAAAAACGGGAATGGGCATTGGACTGGCCATCTGCCGATCCATCATCGACGCACACGTTGGTGACATTTGGGCCGTGCGCAACGTGTCCCGCGGGGTAACCTTCAGCTTCAGCCTTCCGATAGCGAGGTCGAGCACAACAGCACATTGACGACGGCTGGTGGTAACGCGAGCCACCTCCGGTCAGGCATTGAACGTGGTTTTAGGCGAGGCTTCGAGCTGTAGCTTGCTTGCCTGCTTTACCAGAGCGGCGAATGAATCTGCTTGCATTTTTCTCATGATATGGCCGCGATGCACCTGCACGGTGTATTCGGTGATACCAAGGATTCCTGCCGCCTGTTTGTTGAGCAGGCCGCTTGCGAGCAAAGGCAAAATCTCCTGCTCGCGAGGCGTCAACGATTGATAGAGAGCTTGGAGCATCGTCGCATCCTCCGCCTCCTTGCGAAGAACGTGCGCCCTTGCGAGGGCTGCATCGACGGCGCGCATCAACGCGTCTTCATCGACGGGTTTTGTGAGGAAATCAACAGCCCCGCCCTTCATGGCCAGGACCACAGACGGCACGTCGCCCATTCCAGTAATGAAAATGACGGGAATCGGAGAATCCATGCGGATGAGCTTCTGCACCTCCAGGCCACTCATGCCCGGCATTCTCATATCCAAGATCAGACACGCAACGGCGTTTTGACGCGGTGTGTTCAGAAACTCTCCACCGGAGCTGAATGCCCGGACGTTTCTTCCATTTGCGAGCAGCAGCGCAGAAAGTGCTTCTTGCACCCGCCTGTCGTCGTCCACCAAATACACCAGTTCGTTTGCGGATTCCATGGAACCTCTCTGGGGTCAGGTAAAGACCTCAATTAACGTCGGTAGAGTCGGTCTCCGATAGACACGCTGAATGGACATCTCACTCGGGCGTGCGAATAAGAAATTATAGTCTCCAGAACCGGCCTCCGGAAGCGCGAAAGGCCGCGCTGGTCCTACATGATTATGTAATGTCACCACCGATCTTGGCGATATAAACTTATCCTCCGACAACGAAGCATTCCCCTCTCCGCAACCTCAAACCTGCCATGCCGAAGGAACTCGGCGGCGGCGATGGTATTGGACGAGTTTTGTCACATCAAAGGTTTTCGGATGAAAGACGAACGATATTCCAAGTACTGCTTATGTTTTTAGTCCGAATTTAAATCAGATCTCGCTTGAAGGGTCGCACGATGCCAGATCCTTTCAGAGGTTGCATAGCAGACTAATAGCAACGCAAATCCAGCGTATCTGACGGGTGACACGTCCGCGAACCATCCCACGACGAGCAGTACCCACGCTGTCGCTGTGCCCATGATCGGTGCCATGCGGCGCGTTTGCCACGCCCTTCGCACGCCGACGGCGAGCGACAGGATCAAAGTCAGCGTCGCGAACGTCAGCCAGAGCGGATTGACGGTCTCTGCGACGAACCAGCTCGCATTGACAAGCCCCGCGTACGTGGTCCAGCAGATGGCGCACTTCGGCGCAGCGATCTGCAACGCGATGCCGGACACATCAGCAACGGCTCTGGCCCCTCTGCGAAAGCGCACCGTGCGGCAGCAGGCGCATGCCTCAGAGGCCAACGCTCTCCCTTGACTTGTCGCCTCTGGCGCCACTGCTGCCGTCTCAGCTTGCTTGATTGTCGACGGCAGAGGGACCCGATTCACTCTTCTTCCCATTAACGACACCGAGGTAGCGGGCGAGTGCATCCACTTGATCAGCGGGAAGCGGTGCGCCAAACGCGCCGCGCATCTTCATGATCTCGATTTTCCACTCGCTTATCGTCATTGCGGGCTGCCGTAAAACCATGCCCGTCGAATGACACATCACACAGTTGGCGTTCGCGATTTCCGAGCCCTCACCGGGCGGGAACATCACCGAGCCTGAGGGCAGCGTGACGTTGACCGCAGTGAAATAAACTGGAGGGACCAGTTCGGCCTGCCGCTTCGCCTGCTCGGCAATGGATTCCGGCAGGTAGTGGCTGCCCACCACCGCAGCAACCGCGCCTAACAGAACGGGCGCCACCCAGACAGTCGCAATTCGGTTTAGCTTCGCATTCATCGTTTAGCCTTGCGTGTTAGACCACATCGATGTCGACGGACTCGATGACATTGCGCATGAACCCCGCCCCGTTCCAGTTCGGGGTGTTCGGCTGAGCCTGGCCAGTCGCATCGACCGCGCGCACCATGAGCACCTGCTTGCCCGGCTGCGGAAAGCTGACCACTGTGTGCCACTGGCGGAAGCTGTACTTGCCATAGTCCTGACCCAGGTTCGCATCGGTCCAGGTCTGCCCCTGATTGGCGGAAAACTGAACCTGTTTCAGTGCGTTCAAGCCGCCAAACGCGATGCCTCGCACCAGCATCGGCTGCTCCGATCGCACCGTGGCGCCGGAGCGTACATTGGTAAAGAACGAGCGCGGCAGCATGGTGTGAATCGGCACTTGATTGAAGCCTGTCTCACCCGGATGAACGTTTGCAAAATGGTTATCCGGAACGAGATAGGCCTTTGCGGTCCAGAAGTTTTCGTCAGGTTTATCGAGCACCTCAATGTCGTGCAACATCTTGACCCAGTACGTTGCGTACCATCCGGGCACAACCAGCCGCAACGGGTAGCCGTTCAGCAGCGGCAACGCCTCGCCGTTCATCGCATAGGCCACCATCACTTCGCCGTCGAGCGCATGATCGATCGCCAGCGATTTCATGAATTTGGGCGTCTGCGGAATCACTCCGGTTTCGAGGCCGTTAAACCGCGCCTGGACAGCATTCGCACCCACGCCAGCGTGTTCAAGCAGGTCCTTCAGTCGCACACCTGTCCAGCGTGCATTGCCCATCGCGCCATTGGCCCATTGCCCGCCTGGCACCCGAGGACTGAAGAACCCCCGCGAATTGCCCGAACACTGGTTGACCGCCACAATCTCGAAGCGCGGAAACTTTCTTACGAGATCATTCAGCGTCAGGCTGACTACCCTGTTGACGTGCCCGCGGATGTCGAGCCGGAACGTTGCGGGATCCACCGCAGTCGGAATGCTCGCCAAGTGCCACCGAACATAGAAGCGGTTGTTCGGCGTGAGGACGCCCTGGTCGAAGACGTCGAATGGCGTTTCTATCAACGGCGGTCGTGTTCTTTGCAGAATGACGCCCGATTTCTGTGGAAAGGCGGACGTCAGGGCGCGCTCGCCGTTGTCGAACGGCAACTCAATGGTGCTGCTTTCCGCCCCCCTCGCCGTGAGGGAACCACCGAACGCGGCGACGCCCAACGCGCCGAGACTGCCAAGCAGCTTGCGCCGCTGAGCGGAGATGTCACGTTCATGCTTATTCATAGGAATCCTCTACGACTATTTAGTGAGCAATATGCGCAAAGGCGCACTGCCCTGTTTCTGTTTCGGGACGCGCCGCTCCTTCTTCCCCTTCACTGCCAGCCGAGAGGAATTCAGCGTGACCGACAATGAGCTCGCGATCATCAGTACGGCAGCCATTGCCGGGGACACAAGTCCCGATACGGCGAGCGGAATCGCGAGGACGTTGTAAATCGCTGCTGCAATCAGGTTTTGGCGCATCGCTCGCGCGGTCTGGCGAGCGAGCGAGAGCGCAACGTCCAGTTTTTCAATCCCGCCATCGACAAGCACCACCGACGCTGCAGCGATCGAGGATGCCGATGCACTGCCCACAGCGACGCCGAGGTCGGCCGCGGCAAGCGCCGGGGCGTCGTTGAGTCCATCGCCGACGAAGGCCACCTTTGCGCCTGAGGCCTGCGCGGCCACAATCCGATGCGCCTTATCTTCGGGGGCCTGACTCGCGTAAACGGCGCAATCGTCGATGCCGACGGCTTCTGCTATGCGCAGCGCAACACCCATCTGGTCGCCGGTCAGCATGGCGAGACCCGCGCCTGCTGCCCGTATTTGCGAAAGCGCGTGTGCCGCGCCTGAGCGCGGCTTATCGGAGAAGTAAAGCGCACCGAGCCATTGACCGTTGCGCGCAACGTGTATCGTCGTATGTTCGGTCGTGACTTCAGGCGTGCAAATGCCACAGGCAATCAGAAACGCGCCGCGCCCAACGAGGATGCAAGTCCCGTCAGCACCGGTCCATTCGACGCCCGACCCCGGCACGGCACGGGACGATCCGGCGGCCGCCTCGACCGATGCCCGGCGCGACTGAGGCAGGAGCGCGCAGACAGCTTTCGCTAGGGGGTGCTCACTGCCCCGCCCCGCTATGGCCGCCGCTGCGACAAGTTCGGCCTCGCTAACTCCCATCGCCACGCGCGAGCCGACTAGCTGAGGCGTGCCCTCGGTCAGCGTTCCGGTCTTGTCCAGAAAGAAGAGCGCGATGTGACCGGCCTTCTCGATCGCCTCTACATCGCGAAACAGGATGCCCGCCCGCGCAGCTCTGCCGACACCGGCGTTGAGCGCGAGCGGCACGGCCATGCCAAGCGCACAAGGACACGTTATGACCAGCACTGCGATGGCGCGCTCGATCGCGCCGGCCATTGCCATGCTGTTGGCCATGCCCCATGCGAGGGTCAGCGCCGCAAGCACGCAGATTCCCGGCGCCAGATAGCGGGTGAATCGCTCGGCGAGCGCCTGGGTCGCCGTTTTACGGGCCAGCATCTGCCGCACGCTGCGCGCGATGAGGTCCACGCGCCGTTCACCCCATATGCGCTTGACGGCAACCAGCAATTCGCCCTCCCCATTGAGGGCACCAGCCTCGACAACATCGCCCGGCTCCACGGTCTTGAATACGGTTTCACCGGTCAATAACGAGCGGTCCAGAGATGACATGCCTCGAGTGACGACGCCGTCCAGCGGCACGCGTTCACCGGGGCAAATGCGGATGACGTCGCCGCGTTCCACCCGTTTGGCCAACACACGGATTTCGGCTCCGGTCGCGTCGATGACTCGTGCCGTCTCGGGAGGCAATTCCAGCAGACCTCTGACTGCGTCGGACGACCCGCTCCGCACGGCGGTTTCCAGCAGCCGTCCGGCCAGCAGGAAGGTCACGATCATGGCAGCGGAGTCAAAGTAGACAGTCGACGCACCGTGAATCAGGTGCCACACGGACAGAAGGCAGGATGAACTGGCGCCCAGCACAACCAGAAAGTCCATCCCCGGCGCTCGAGCGCGCAGCGTGCGCCACGCTGCGCGAAAAAACGGCAGCGCGCAGTAGCCGATAACCGGGACTGTTGTCAGGCACGCGAAAAGCGCGAGCCAATATTGCACGGCCGGCGACAGGCTGCCTTCGGGTGCGACATACAAGGTCCATTGGGCGACCATGACCCACATCGAAAAAAAGGCAGCGACGACCAGGCGGACCAGCAGGTCATGCCTGATCTTCGCGAAATGCGCCCGTCGGTCGTGGCCCGCGCCTTCGGGCACGCACTCGTACCCGAGTCTGGTGGCGTGCTGCAGGATCTGGGCGAGCGAGATCGCCGCCGGGTCCCATTGAAGCGAAGCCGATTCCGACGCGAAGCTCACCTTGGCGTCGAGGACACCCGGTTGACGCTGAAGCACGCGTTCCAATGCATTGGCGCAACTGGTGCACCACATGCCGCGCACATCGAGCACGACGCTGTCGGGGCGGTCGGATTGCATGTTGCGTGCTCGATCTAGTGCTGCGACTTCAGTTCGTCGCCACCTGCCCACGGCGTCGTGCGACTACCCAATTGGGTCCGCTCTGTCTTGACGAGGTCTGCCGTCAGCGCAGACGACTTGTTGCCGAAGCTCGCTCGAACGTGCGATGCCACCGCTGCGATTTCCGCATCGGACAGTGTCGTGCCAAATGCGGGCATCGTGCCGTTAAAGGTGGAGCCGGCGACGCTGATCTTTCCATTGATGCCGAGAAGCAGGATCAGTGCGACCGTCTTTGCGTCGCCATTCACCCATTCAGAGCCTGCCAACGGTGGGAACACACCTGGCAGCCCTGCGCCCGTCGCCTGATGGCAGGACGCACAGCGGCTGGCAAAGATCTGTGCGCCATCCGCTGCAGCCGGAGCCGCCGCACTCGTGGCGGCTGGTGCACCACCGGAGGCTGCGGTCCTGGGTGACATAAGCCCGGGATTGAGCAGGAAGTAGCTGACACCCCATACCGTGAGGCATGCCGCCACGAGCCCAAGAAGCCACGGTACAGGGTTGGTGCGCTCGGCTGGCTCCGCGTATTCCCGTGCGCGCACTCGGTCCTGCTTTCGGTTGTCGTTCATTTGGCCGCTCCGGATTCATCGGTTGCAACGGGATAGGTGTGATTGAGCGAAGTCAGGTACGCGACGAGGTCCAGCGCCTCCTGTGTCGCAACGACCTGGCCGCCCACAGGTGCGTACTGCGGAGGCAGCGTGACGACTTTCTCGCCAGGCGCAGCATGAGCCACCACCTTGAACAGAAACGGATAGGCCGGCATGACACTGCCTGGCGCCACGCTGCGCGGCTGGTACAAATGTGTGAGATGCCAGTCCACGCTCGGTTGTCGCGCGCCGATATTGAAAAGGTCTGGGCCGGTACGGGCCACGCCTAGCAGATGCGGGTAGTCATAGACGTAGTCGGCCGGTACGGAAGCACGGCCCCAGCCTCGCAAACCATCCGGTCCCAGGTCAGCGGGCCGCGGCTGCTGCGAGTGACAGTAAACACATCCCATGCCGACGTAGGTGGCTCGGCCACGCAGTTGAGCGATCGTGTAAGGCTTCAGCTGCTCCGGCGGTGACTCGTCCGTCAGTTGGCGATACGGCAGGGCAACCAGGACCAGCGTCGCGATGGCGATCATGATCAGTGCGCCAATAATGACGGTCAGAACCTTGTTCATGATCAGGCTCCTGCCGCAGGAGCGCTGCCGATGAAAGCGCGTCCGGATCGTTCAGGTCCGCGATTCATCACCATCGAGAAGAAGTGCCAGGCGAAGAGGAAGTGTCCTGCCGCCATCAGCACGCCGCCAAATGTTCTGGCTAAGAGGTAAGGCGTCAGGAGTGTGACCGAGTCCATGAATGGACGCGTTGCGTCAAGCATGGCTGCGCCCTGCAGTACGCCCCCAATGGTCAAGAGAACGAAATAAATTGCGAAGCCGATCGAGCTGAGCCAGAAATGCCAAGCAATCAGCTTCGGATAGGGCCACTCGCGCTCGAGCACGCGCGGCATCACGAAATAAATCGAGCCAAACATGATCATCGAGAAGAAGCCGTACAAGCCAAGGTGTGCGTGCGCGACCTTGTACTGCGTGAAGTGGACGAGGCGGTTGAAGAAGGGCAGCGCTTCCAGTGTCCCCTGCAACGAGACAAGCGTATAAAGCATTGCACCGAGTACGATAAAGCGCAGGGTCGGCGAATACCTTAGGGTGGCGAACCGTCCGGCCACTGTCATGTGCTGATTGACCCCGACCGCCAGCACGGGAACAACCATCATCACGCTCTGCACGACCGACACACTCACTAGCCAGTTGGGAACCGGGCCACCGATCAAGTGGTGGATACCGGCCTGACTGTAGAACATCGCAAGCGCCCAGAAGCCGACCAGCGACAGGTTGTACGAATAGATCGGGCGCCCCAGCACTTTGGCGATGAAGTAATACGCTGCCCCGACACCCAGCGGTGTAAGCCACAAGCCCAACACGTTGTGGGCAAACCACCAGTTGACGATTGCCTGTTCGACGCCGAAATGGACGTAAGGGACCTTTGCGACGATGTACAGAATCGGAAACCAGATCAACGCCGCAGAGATGTACCAAACGGATACATAGAGATGGTCAACTTTGCGCTGCAACAGGGTCAGAAAGAGCGGCACGGCACACATCGCTCCCCCCGCAGCGAGCAGGATGCCGATCTGCCACGGAATCTCGAGCCACTGCAAGCCGTCGGTCCAACCCGAAAGGATCGCGACGACGCCCGCGGCGACACCCGCGTTCCATAGCCCGGCGCCGGCCACCGCGAAACGCTCGCCCACCAGGTTGGTCTTCAACAATCTGGGGAGCATCCATAGGGCGATGCCGAGGCCAGCCATCGAAGCCCACCCGTAGATCACCATGTTTAGATGCGCAGTCCGGACACGGCCGAATGTGAGCCAAGCGGTTTGTGTCAGGAAATCGGGAGAGGTCAGCTTCTGCGAGGCGATCAATCCCGCGATGGAACCCAACACAAGCCAGAGAATCGACGAGGTAATAAACGCGAAGGCTGCGGCTCGACTAGACCTGTCCTGGGCCTCGCGTGCCTCGAGTTCCGGAGAGCCGCCGACGATCCCTTTCGAGTCCGAGCTGAAGTACGTATTAACCGAGCTGCTTTCGATGTTCTGAAGCGCAACGCGTTGCGTCGACGAGACTGCGGGCTCTTCCACCACACCGACTTCGCCCTTCTCGAATATGACGGCCGCCGCATCGGGGCCGGCCCGCATCAGGCCCTGCGTCTGGGCCCAGATAAACATAAAGAGGCCAAGCACTGAGATTAGGAACGACAGCGCGAGCAAGGCGCTTATTGTGACGTTCATAGCTGCAAAGCCTCATGGTTTGAAAAAACACGGTGACAACTGTTGGGGCGCGGGCGCGCCACTGCGCACGAGAAGCGTCTACTGACACTATCTTCGTGATCCTGACAGTAGGAAGCGGACCGATACCCTGTCTTCGCCGGTTCTCTTTGCCCGTAGCAAAACGCGCTGCCGACCCATGCTGCGAGGCTATCCCGGCCGCGCTCGGTCCGAAATTACATATTTATGTATTTGGACGAGGCCGCGCTCATCGGATCGGACTCCAGCTTTATGTAATAGCGGCGCCTTCCACAGCTCACTATCATTAAGACAAGATGGAACTCTGAAACGAACCCAGGTTCGGTGAGCGTTCAATGCTCCGATCTATTGTTGATCTTCTCGACTTCCACTTGTCGACGGGCGCACCGCATGGTGCGCTTGGAAAGCACTTCTGACCTCTGGAGGTCGCGATGCTAACGCTTTCACACTGGATAGTTGTACTCAGCAGCGCTTACATGGAATACACGACATGTACATGGGACAACAAAAGTGTTTACCGACGCACGGTCGGTTATGACCTGGTGGTCTGGTGCTGACCAGAGCAGAGGGTGCTAATCACTCGATGCCAGGACGTGTTCAACGAAAGCCAGACGTCCATAAACACGCAAAGATCAATCTGATGCCACACACTTTATCCGCGCCCTCCTTCGACACCCTTCTCTATGAAAAGAGAAATGCGACGGCCTATGTGACGCTGAACCGTCCCGAGGTGATGAACGCGCTGAATCAGAAGGCGATCGCAGAACTACACGCTGCGTTCGAAGATGCGCAAGACGACCCGCAGATTCGCGGCGTGATCATAACCGGCGCAGGCAATCGGGCATTCATCGCCGGTGCCGATATCAGCGAGTTGGCCAGGGCAACGCCAATTGAGGCCGAACGCCAGACACGTGCGGGTCAAGCGTTTCTCAATCTTGTCGAAAACCTCGGCAAGCCAGTCATTGCTGCGGTGAACGGACTGGCACTTGGCGGCGGATGCGAAACCGCGCTCGCCTGCACGATCCGGCTAGCCAGTCAGAGCGCGAAGTTCGGGCAGCCTGAAATTAAGCTGGGGTTCATCCCTGGCTTTGGCGGAACGCAACGACTTCCTCGCCTCGTCGGCAAAGGTGTCGCGCTACAACTCATCCTCACCGGCGAGATGGTGTCGGCAGAGGAAGCCTATAGGGTCGGCCTCGTGAACGAAGTCGTGGAAGCCAGCGGTCTGATCGCTCGCGCCGAAGCGATTCTGGCGCAGATTGCCGCTAACGCGCCGCTGGCCGTCGCCTATGCGATGAATGCCGTCAACCTTGGACTCAACGCGGCGTTGCCGGAAGGTCTCGCCCTGGAAGGGAAGCTTTTCGCGCTATGCGCCGCGACCGAGGACAAAAGAGAAGGGACCACGGCCTTTCTCGAGAAGCGCCCGCCGAAATTTCAGGGTCGTTGAGACGTGACGGATGTGCGTTGTTCCAGCTTGCGATCCGGACGAGCTTCCACTTGCGTTGAGTCAATACCTAACCCCGAATCGAGAACACTTTCATGATTGAAGGACAACACGTTTTTTCAGGTCTCAAGGTGCTCGATCTCGCGAGCTACATTGCGGGCCCCGCAGCCACGACGATTCTGGCCGACTTCGGCGCAGACGTCATCAAGATCGAACCGCCGGGTACGGGCGATGTCTATCGCTTCTTCTCGACCATGCCGCCGAACCCGGTGGCCAACACAAACTACGCCTGGCAGTTGACAAACCGCAACAAACGCAGCATCGCCATCGACCTCAAGTCCAGCGAAGCCAGAGAAGTACTGGTGCGCCTGGTTCAATGGGCAGACGTTGTAGTCGTCAATTTCCCGCCACGCGTGAAGGCCTCGTTGGGCGTGACCTACGAGGCCCTCTCGCCGCTCAACCCCAAGCTGATCTACGCAGACATTACCGGCTATGGTTCGGAGGGGCCCGAGGCCGACACCCCGGGTTTCGATGTCACGGCCTATTGGGCACGCTCCGGTCTCATGGAGGTCACCCACGATGCGGGCAGCCCGCCGACGCTACCCATTCCCGGGATCGGCGACCACGCCACGGCAACCACACTCTATGCTGCGATCGTCACGGCGCTCTATGTGCGCGCCACGACCGGCAAAGGCAGCCATGTGTCGACTTCGCTGATCGCCAATGGCATCTGGGCAGCTGCGGCGTGGGTCGAAGGTGGTCTCAATGGCGGTCGGTTCTTCGCCCAGCACGATCGAAAAAATCCGCCCAATGCGCTGCTCAACCCTTACCGGACAGCCGACGGGCGCTGGATCCTGCTGGTCGCGGCCCAACGCAAGGATTGGCCTGCCCTCACCCGCGCCATTGGCATGCCCGAGCTTCTGGACGATCCGCGCTTTGCCGACGACCGGCGCACCGACAACGCGGGCGCACTGGTCGAGATTCTCGACCCGTTGTTCGCCAGCCAGCCGCTTGCCTTCTGGAAACAGGCGCTCACTGCCGCGCGTGTGATTTTCGGCGTCGTGCAGGTTGCCGAGGAGATCATTCACGACCCTCAGTTGGAGGCCAATGGGATCGTCGTGCCGCTCGACTTGCCGGGCAAGCCTGCCACGCGAACGGTCAGCAATCCGATCCAGATCATGGGAGAGCAGAAGGTCAAGCCATGCGCCGCGCCGCAACTTGGCGAACACGGCGCGGAGATCCTGAAAGAGATGGGCTTCAACGAGAGCGAAATCGCACGTCTTCACGACGCGGGCGTGGTCGCACGCTTCGAAGGCTCGCTCTGAACCCGATCGCGTTTAGCGACTTGAACGAACGCCCCTGGCGGAAAACCACTGACAGGCTACCGCCCCACCACACACTCGGAGCTTCCCATGACTGAAGACGAAATCCGCGCCCGCGCTTACGCGATGCCGATCAGCAGCCCAGCCTATCCCAAGTTTCCTTTCCGTTTCGTCGATCGCGAGACGATCATCATCACCTATCGCACCGATCCCGAAGCGCTTGCCAGCTTCGTGCCCGCGCCGCTGCTTCCAGCCGAGCCTATTGTCAAATACGAGTTCATCAGCATGCCCGACTCTAGCGGGCTAGGTTCCTATACCGAGACCGGTCAAGTCGTTCCGGTGACGTTCAACGGCGAATCCGGCGGCTTCACCCACGCCATGTACCTCGACAATGAAGCCGGCATTGCTTCCGGCCGCGAGTTGCTCGGCTTTCCAAAAGTACGTGCGCAACCGAAGCTTGAAATCCGCAACGACGCGCTGGTGGGAACCCTCGACTACAACGGCGTGCGCGTTGCGACCGCAACCATGGCCTACAAGTACGAGCCGCTCGATCTCGCCGCCGTCAAGAAGACGCTCGCGGCACCCGGCTTCCTGCTGAAAATCCTGCCTCATGTCGATGGGTCGGCCCGGGTCTGCGAACTGGTCAAGTATTACGTGACCGACATCACGGTGAAAGGAGCCTGGACCGGGCCCGCCTCTCTGGAACTGCATCCTCATTGTTTCGCGCCCGTCGCAAAGCTGCCCGTGCTCGAGGTTCTATCCGCAATCCATATCCTGACCGATCTGACGATCGCGGGCGCAGAAGTCGTTCACGACTATCTGCGCGGCCCGTCTAACGCATCGTGACCCACACTCCTGAGAAAATCATCATGACTGCCAGCACGAAACCAAACCACCCGCTTCCGGATCCCGACAGCGACTTCTATCAGATTCACGAGATTCTTAGTGATGCTGAGAAAGCCCTGCTAAAGCGGGTGCGTGCCTTCATGGAGAGCGAGGTCGCTCCCGTGATCAACAAATATTGGGCCGAGGACGCGTTCCCGTTCGAGCTCATTCCCGGGATCCGGGAACTCAATATCGCCGGCGTCGGCTTCGAAGGCTACGGCTGCCCTGGCGGCAGCACGCTTCTCGATGGATTTATCGCCATGGAACTGGCGCGCGTCGACTCGTCCATCGCGACCTTCATCGGGGTCCATGGTGGACTGGCAATGGGATCGATCTTTCTCGGCGGCTCTGAGGAACAGAAGCAGAAATGGCTGCCACCCATGGCGCGATTGGAAAAAGTCGGTTGCTTCGGATTGACCGAACCGCTGGTAGGGTCGGGCGCCGGCGGCGGGTTGCTGACCACCGCTAAGCGGGAAGGCGATACGTGGATCCTAAATGGTCAAAAGCGGTGGATAGGCAATTCGACCTGGTGTGACCTATCGATTATCTGGGCACGCGACGTCGATGACAATCAGGTCAAAGGTTTCATCGTCGAGAACAAAACCACCCCGGGTTTTTCCGTCGAAAAAATCGAAAACAAGATCGCACTGCGAGTCGTGCAGAACGGCGTCATCACACTCGACCATTGCCGCGTGCCCGAAGAGAACCGCCTCCAGGGCGATTTATCCTTCCGCGATACGGCGCGGGTCCTTCGGCTTACCCGTCAATACGTCGCATGGGAAGCCGTCGGCTGCAGCATGGGCGCTTACGAACATGCGCTGCGCTACGCGCAGACTCGCGAGCAGTTCGGCAAACCGATCGCGTCATTCCAGATGATTCAGGACCACCTCGCCAAAATGCTCGGCAACATCACAGCGTCGCAATGCATGGTTGCACGGCTTGCCCAATTGCAGGACCAAGGCAAGCTGCTGGATCAGCACGCTTCACTGGCCAAGGTATTTTGCACGAGCCGTATGCGTGAAACCGTTGCATGGGCGCGGGAGATATTCGGCGGTAACGGGATCGTGCTCGACTACAACGTCGCCCGCTTCGTTGCCGACTCGGAAGCGCTCTATTCCTACGAAGGCACGCGCGAAATGAACTCCCTGATCGTCGGCAAGGCGGTCACCGGCTTTAGCGCGTTCGTCTGACCCCACTCCACTCGAAGGATTGTCAGCCATGAGCAAAGACATCAACCGCGCCGCCATTATCGGTACCGGCGTCATTGGCGCAAGTTGGGCCGCCCTGTTTCTAGCCAGAGGCCTGGACGTCGTCGCTACGGACATTGCGCCAGATGCCGGGCCAAAGCTCGAAGCATTCATCGACGCGGCGTGGCCCGCTCTGGAACGCCTGGGACTCGCGCCGGGCGCCTCGCGCTCGAGACTGCAGTTCACTGCCAATCTCGACGAAGCGGTGGCTGGGTCCGATTTTGTACAAGAGAATGGCCCCGAACGACTCGACTTCAAAAAGAACCTCTACAAGCATCTCGACGCCATTCTGGCGCCCGGCACAATCATCGCTTCGAGCTCTTCAGGTCTAACCGTGAGCGAGATCCAATCGGCTTGCGAACGACATCCCGAGCGCTGCGTGCTCGGGCATCCGTTCAATCCGCCTCACCTGATACCGCTCGTGGAAATTGTCGGAGGCGCGAAGACCTCTGAAGAGACGATCGAGCGCGCAACGGCCTTCTATCGCGGCCTGGGAAAGCGTACCGTCCGCCTGCACAAGGAGGTACCAGGACACGTGGCTAATCGCCTGCAAGCGGCGCTCTACCGGGAAATCGTGTACCTGATTTCAGAAGGGGTCGTCAGCGTGGCAGATGCGGATACGGCGGTTTGCTGGGGTCCGGGTTTGCGCTGGGGGGGTATGGGGCCTAGTCTGCTTTTTCATCTGGGCGGAGGCGACGGCGGCATCGAACATTTCTTCGACCAGTTCACTGGGCCGCTGACCGCGTGGTGGCACGTGCTTGGCACGCCCGAGTTGACCCCCGAGGTTCGGGCAACCATTATCCGAGGTGTTCACGAACAGACGAAAAACCGCTCCGTGCAGGACCTTGCTGCGCATCGCGATGAAATACTGCTCGGCCTCCTGTCCCTTCGACAGCACGAGATCTGACGTCGTCGCGCCCTTCGCGGGGCGCAACACCCGGCGCGGCGATGGCACACTCGGTGCAATGACGTGAATCTGACACTGCTATCCGCCGCCATGCTGGTCGCGATCACCATCGTGGGCGTGCTCGGGCTTCGGCAATTCTCGGACAAAGTCCGGATCACGTTCGACCTGAGTTGTTTTCTCGCCATCAGCTTCTACTTTCACAAACAGGGCATTTTCTTCCCGGTATTTCCGCCCTTGCAGGCTCCGGCCGACAGTGGCGCCTTGTGGTTGCGTGCCATAGGCGGTGCATGGTGGCTGCTGGGCTCGCGGATTATTGTCGCCGCCCTCTGGTTCGCGCTTCATCGGGATCGCCGCTCGCGCGGAGCCAGGCTTTTCTCAGACCTCTTTGCCGCCGCTATCTATGTCGCGACGGCCGCGATCGTGCTGAACTCGGTCTTCGCGCTGCCGGTAACAGGCGTGGTCGCCACCTCAGGCGTCGTGGCGATCGTGCTCGGTCTCGCTTTGCAAAACACACTAGCCGACGTGTTTTCCGGCATCGCAGTCGGCATCGAGGCACCGTTCGGCGTGGGTGATCGAATTCAGATCGCAGACAAGATCGAGGGCATCGTCGTGCAGGTCAACTGGCGGTCGATCCGGATCCACACGGACGGGGACGACATGGCGATCATTCCAAACAGCCTGATCGCCAAGGCCGAGATCATCAACAGAAGCATCCCGAGTCCGCGCAGGGCCGCATCCGTCGAACTATCCTGTCCGGGAAGTGCCGTTCCGGATCGCGTCATCGAGACCCTGCTTCACGCGACGCTGCTCTGCCCGGACATCCTCCAAACGCCGGCGCCGAGTGCCGTTCTGACTCAGCTCGGTGCGAGGCGGAACGCCTACAAAATTTCATTTATTGTCGGAGACACCAGTCTTCTCGGATCGACCAAGGATCTCCTGCTGCAAAGCGTACGCCGCCAACTGCACTATGCCGGGTTTCTTGACCAGAGCCGCCGGGAAGAACCCTCAAAGCTCAACCTCTCGGAAGAAGCGCTGACCACTCGCAGTCTGCTTCGCGACGTCATCCTGTTCGAGTGCCTCGACGAGCAACAACTCGACAGTCTTGCAGCGCTGCTCGAATTGCTTCGACTGGAACCCGGGGAAGCGCTTTTTTCGGAAGGGGCGATCGACGCCGCGCTCTATGTCGTAGCTTGGGGCATTCTCGAACTAACACAACAATCAGGAGCCTCGGCCGAAACGCTCGGCTGCATTGGTGCTGGCGAATACGTCGGCGAGATTGCCATGTTCACCGAGGCACCGCACGCGGCTACTGCCGTCGCGCGCACGCACTGCAAAGTCTATCGGCTCCCGCGCAATGCGATCGAGCCGCTGTTGGCGAAACATACCGAATTTACTGCTGATCTCGACAAATCAGTACGTCGCGGAATGGAAGCGCTTCATCGAAAGATTGCAGTTCTCGCCTCGCCTGACATGGGTCCGGCAGAGCAATTTTTGCAAAGTATTCGAAGCCTCCTTCATTTCAATTCCGATTGATGCGCCGGAAGAGGAAAAGCGGTAACGGCAAGCCGAGCTCAATCAACGCCCGTAGCGCAGCAAGAACTCCCGCAACGCCGGATTGACGCTCGCGGGATGCGTGAGATTGGGCGTGTGCCCCGCACCGTCCACCAGCACCAGCCCCTTGCAGTTCGGCAGCCCCAAGGCGAGCGCCTCGCCGCAGCTCGGGCTGATCGCAGCATCGTCCAGACCATGAAACACCATCGACGCGTGCGTAATGCTCTCAAGTCGAGGCGTGATATCGTCTCGCGTCGTCAGCGCGTCGACCGGACGCTCGAAATGGTCGCGACTCATTCGAAGCCATTTCGCGGTCCACGCCGATGCGCGATAGTCCGGGCCGAACAGGAAGGCAGCCATCGGCGACGCCACATTCGCCGCCCCATTGCGCGCCCATTCGATCTTCAGCTGTTCGAACGACGCTTTCACCGGCTCGTCATCCCGATCGCTGCGGGTCGAGATCAGCGCGAGCGCGCGAAAGCGATTGGGCTCGAGCAGCGCCGCTCGCATCGACAGGAATCCGCCTTGCGACATGCCGACGAGCGAAGCCGAATCGACCTCCAGATGATCGAGCAAACCGATCAGATCCCGAGCGGAGTCCCAGTAGCTGAAGGTGCGATCAGTCGGTCCGGTCGCACCGAAGCCGCGCTGGTCCCAAACGATGCATCGAAACACGTCACTGAGTGCGGCAACGTTCGGCTGGAACATCGCTCCGTCCATCAGAAAGCCGTGACTGAACACGATCGCCGGTGCGGTGCGCAGCCCGAATTCCTCGTAAGCGAAGCGAATTCCTTCGCGTTCAAACCATCCCATGTCTTGCCTCTCGTCAAACGTCGAGTCGCTCTGTTCGCGCCACGATGCGCGTGGTTCTCAATATAGGGTCGCCGCTCTCGCGGCGATTGGTCGAACGCGCCGGTCACTTACCCAATCGTCCGAAATTCACCTGCCTAGTCGCACTCGGGCTGCAGCACACGAATCGTTCGTTCACCCAAGTGCGGCTGCGCAGCGGAAATGGGGCCAACATGCTTTCACCGATTGACGTGTTAACAGGCATTTGATTAAGTGACGTTCGTGCGCGCATTCCGGAGTCAAGCAGTGCGCGCGCAATGGGATGCTTGCCGCGAGCATTTGATCGAAACACGCGTGACGGCACGTGCTTAGCCGATCCGCCAAGAGAGAATTTGAGTATGCCGACCGTAGTCACCGATGCAGAGAACGCAGAGAAGCCTGTCTGGATCCTGCGTGGCGATTTCGGCCGCGCGACGGTCAACTTCATCATCCGGCCGCTCGTCGCTCACGCGCATTCGCAATATCAGTTCCTGTTCAAGCTGGGCGGAAGCGATTGCGATTTCCGTGTCGCTGCAGAGGACTGCACGCTGACCGCCGAAGGCGCGATCTGCCTGAACCCCTGGGTCGAGCATGCGAAAAACGGCAACGGCGAAATGGGGTCGCTGATCCTTTCGCTGGTGATCGAACCCTCCTGGCTGCGTGACAGGTTGCAGTTGGCCGACAACGGATCGGCCGATCTCTTCCCGAACCGCTTGGTCGTGGTGACGCCGGACGTGCGTCACCATGTGGACCGTCTCGCAGCCGCGATCACCCATCATCTCGTTGCACACGACGAGGGCTGCCTGCCGATTCTGGAGGATCTGATCAAGGCGCTCGGGCGTGATTTCGCGGACCCCGCGCTCACGACGGGCATCGTGCCGTCACGTCGTCCAGTCGACTTCCGGATCCGCAAGGCGCTCGACTTCATCCAGCGGTCTCCGGTCGCGAACCCGAGCGTTGCGCAAGTCGCCGCGGAGGTCGGGCTTTCAAGATCGCGATTCTTCGAGCAGTTCCGGCGCTGCATGGGAATTTCGCCGCAGCATTACATCGACTGGGTGCGCATGTCGCACGCGATCCAACTGCTCGGCGCAAGCGACAAGCCGCTTGCCGACATCGCAGACGAACTGGGCTTCGAGGAACACAGTCACTTCACGCGCTTTTTCGCGCAGCACATGGGCGTGCCGCCGAGCGAATTCCGGCGGCACTCGGTCACGCTGACTACGCGCGAAGGCTGATCGCGCGAAGACGGCATCGCCGTCGAGCTCGCTGCCGCACGCGCCCGGCTCATGCGCCAGGCGCCTGCAGGCAGCATCCGTCACTCGACGCCGGCATATGACGGGTCTGCAATCACCCGATTGCGCAGGACGCCCAGCCCGTCGATCTCGACCTCCACACAGTCTCCCGGCCGCATGTGCACCAGACCCGGCGTCGGGAACGGCCCGTATTGCCGCGACAGATCGAGGCCCTCCACATCGTCTGGTTGCGGCTTCAGTGCGCCGGGCGTGCCCATCGCAATGAGGTCGCCGGGGCGCAACGAGTAGCCGCAGCTGAGGTAGCTGATCACATTGGCGACATCGATCAGCATGTCGTCCAACGGCGCACGCTGCCGCACGACGCCGTTGACGCGCGTGAGCACGGTGTGCCGTTGCGGGTCGCCGAACTCGTCGGGTGTCATCAGCCAAGGGCCATACGAGCCGGATGCCTCGAAATTCTTGCCCAAGCCGAATTGGCGGTTGTGCATCTGATACTCGCGCACCGAACCTTCGTTCAAGCAGGTGTAGCCCGCCACGTGCTCCATGGCGCGCTCGACGGGGATATAGCGCCCCGGCTTGCCGATGACGACGGCCAGTTCACCCTCGTAGTCGAATGCGCGCGCCACTTCATCCGGCGGCGCGACGATCGGCTCTTCTGCGCCGACGAACGACGCCGCCGTGCGCATGAAGAGATGCGGGTAGTCGGGGTTGGTTTGCAAGCCGGTTTCCGCAATGTGGCTTTTGAAATTCAGCGCCAGCGCCCACATCGCGTTCGGCCGATTGAGAAACGGCTTGAGCGTCACGTCGGCGAGCGCCCGGTCGCCAGATTTTCCCTCGACCGCTTGCCGCAGTCGCGCGAGGCCATCGCGCATTTCGAGGATATCGATGAGACCGGTAGGCAACTCAGGAGCGACATCGTGGACGGCGATGAAGTGGGTCGCGCCGGTGACGACGCCAAGCGCGGTGCGACCCGCGTTCGCATAAGCAATGATTTTCATGATTAAGACGTGATTTCGAGTTGGGTTAAGAAAAGAAAGCTGCAGTGGGGAGTTCAGTGCTCGACCAGCGCGTGACCCGCTGCCCGGCTACCCGCCCGGCGTCCGGTCAACGTCAATGCAATGAGCGTGACGATCGCGCCGAGCGCCGGCAGGATCGCGGTCAGGATGATGTCGCGCGGCGCCCAGCCCAGGGACAGCAATGCACCGCCGATCGCCGGACCGACGAACGACCCGATCCGCCCCATCGCGTGGCCCATGCCCACACCCGTCGCGCGGAGGTTCGCCGGGTAGAAGTCCACTGCGAGCGCGGTTTGTCCCATGATGCCGTTGACAAGTCCCGCGCCGATGACGCCGATCAGCAACAGCACGCCTGGCGGCGGCAAGGCGGCCTGGCTCAGCGCCGCGATGCTGGCGATCACGCAGGCCACGCCGATGGTCAGCGCCGACTTGATGCGCAGGTTGCCCTTCAGCGTCATCGCCGCGACAGCCGCCGTCATCAGCAGATTGCCGCTCAGCCCGCCGACGCTGAATGCCGCCATCCCGGCCGGGGCATGATCGAGCGAGAAGCCGAAGGCGACCAACAGCGTCGGCAGCCAGAACAGCAGCGCATAGACGTCCATGAAGATCAGAAACGAGAACAGCCAAAGCAGGCATGTGTAGCCCGCAAGACCGTTCTTGAATAGCGCCTTCAATTGATTTGCGCCCCGCTCCGCTGCGTGCTGCCCGCTTGCCTGCCCGGCTGTTCGCAGGACGCGGTAGAACGCGGGCACCACCAGGAACGGCAGCGTGCCGCCGAGCACGAAGACGGATTGCCAGCCGAACCGGTGCATGAGCGGCCCGCCCACGAGGCCGCCGATGACGGCCCCCACGGACATGCCGGTCGTCACCAGAATGGATGCGGCGACCTTGTGCTTCGCACCGAGGATGCCCGCGGAAGCCGTGATGGCGATCGGCAATGCCGCGCCCAGTCCGATCGCCGCGAGCACGCGCATCGCGGACAGGCTCATGATGTCGCCCGCATACACGGTAAGCAGCGTGCAGCCGCCGAACAGCACGACGCTCGCGAGGCCGACGAGCCTCTGTCCGATGCGATGCGCAAGCGGCCCCGTGACGACGAATCCGATCGCTGCACCGACGTTCGTCGCGACGAACACCGGCGTGAACAAGGCCGGAGCCAGTTGCCACGCACGCGCCAGCGTCGGAACGACGAACGAGATCGACGTCGTATTGAATCCGTCCAGCACGACGATGAGAAAACACACCGCCAGCGCAAAACACCGGCCCGCGCGGCCTGTTGCGGAAACTTCGGCGGAAACTGCCGCGGAAACTTCAGCGGAAGCTTCCTCCGCGACCGCGGCCTTCTTGTCTTTCACTTCCATCACATCCACTCCTCACGGCGCGTGCCTGCACGCCCCCGTCCGAAACACGGAAGCGCCGGCACCGCCGTTTGCTCGCTACATTGGAAAGGAACGCTGCATCACGCCCGCGTGTAATCGGAAATGCGTTGTTGCAACTCCGCCGAGAAAATGCGTTTGGGCAGCATGCAATGAATGCCTTTCGGCGGCTTGGTCGCGTACACCGTGCCGGTCTGATTCGCGTACTGCGACACGCGGAAGCTCCCCGCCACGCTGTAGATGCCATAGCAGTCTTCCGGCGCGATGCCGGTGGCGGCCGACAGCCAGCCGATCATCTGCCGCAGGCATGCGACCAGCGCACTGTCCAGACTGTCGGCGAAGCCGAAGCCGATCCAGTGCTCGGGCGTCTCCGCCATCGGCCCGTCGAGGGCCGACTGCTTGTGGAGCAGAAACTGGATCCGCATCTCCTCGAACGCCGTTTCGATCGACGTCTGATCGACGTTGCCCTCGCCCGACGCCCCCATCGAGCCGCCCGTCCAAACCCGCGCGCCGGTCATCTGCACTGGCAGAAAAATCGAGGTGCCGGCACCGAGCACGGCGCAATCCAGATTGCCGCCGTAGCTGCCTGCGAAATTCGCGCTGATCGGCCGGTCGCCCGGCGGTTGCGTGCCGAGATAGGCCTGAAACGGCTTCAGCGGAATGTCGACGCCGGGCACAAACGCCGCATGGGTGCGCTCGCTATTGATCTTCAGGTAGCGAAGATAGGGCTTGAAATCGTGCGGCAACGCGCCGACGCCCGGCGGCGCCGAGTTCCAGCCCCAGTCGATGGTCCGCATTTTCAGCATCCGGCATTCGACGAGATCGCCCGGCTCCGCGCCTTCGATCACGACCGGGCCGATCAACGAGAAGGCGCCGTTCGGATACTTCTTGCGGATCGGCTCGCGTTCCTTGAAGCCCATCCCGTACTTCGCTTCGTTGCCCCAATTGGTCCACGTCCCGTCGTACCACACGGTATCGCCCGGCTTGATCGTGACGGCCGGCACCGCGTTCGGCTCCATGCGTCCGACCTGAACCGTGTCCCACGATGGCACCAGGCGAACGACCTTGCCGCCGCGCAACGCATGGGGACTCGCGCCGCCTGCGGCCGCATGGGCCGATTGCGCACGGGCCGCGCCCGCAAAGCCGGCCGCGCCCGCGGCAAGCGCGCCGAAGCCGAGCCGCAGCATCGTCCGCCGGCAGATCGTCGTCGCATCCCGCGTCTCGGCGCCCGTCGTCTCCAGGTCGCTCGCCGCCATGCCGGCCGAGCGGTCAATCTCAGTGTTGCGTGTCATAAGTCATCCTGACAAAGTTTCAATGACAATGCGTGCTCAACGCACGGTGCTTGCGCCGAGCGCTTCGATCGCTTGCTTGACTACCTGGTCGTCAATCGCCGACGGGGCGCCGCTTGCGCCCAATGCGCCCAGCAAATGTCCGTTCGAGAAGACGGGGAAGGTGCCGCCCGCCGGCAGGAACGGGGCGTAATAGCCCGCGCCGGACACGTTGCTGTATTCCGACGGATCGTCGCGGTACCGCTGCTCGAGCGTCGTGCCCGATTGCCCGCCGAGCGCCACCGACGCGAACGCCTTGCCTCGCGCGAAATCGAGACTCGCGAACGGCGCCCCGTCCATGCGCGCGGCGGCGATCAGATGACCGCCGGGATCGACGACCGCGAAGCTCATCGCGAGATGGCGCGCGTTCGCTGCCGCGACCGCGAGCCCGATCAGCTTTTCGGTCTGCGCGTAGCTGAGCGAATAGGCCGGCGCGGGCGCGAGCGCGCCGGCCTCGCCGGCAGCCACGGAATGAACCACTCCCGCGAATCCCAACGACGCGATCGCCACCTGCGCCAGCTGCTGAATCGAAAACTTGAACTTCACATCCCTCTCCTTCCTGTTGCAGACGGCAGGGTCGCGTCCGTCATTCGAATCGACATCCAAAATGCTTTTAAAATCGGCCACTTTTACGGGTATTCACGAGTTAGAGCGGCAGGCGAAATCTGCCTAGCCTTGATTTCAAGCTTGCGTGACGTAGAACCTGGAGAACCCTCATGAAAACGTTGATGTATGGCGCCGCGCTAATGCTGGGGGTGCTCCTGGCAGGTTCGGCTGTTGCAAGCAATCATTTTCACGTCGATCACGAACACGACCACACGCGTTACCAGCCGCCGCCGCAGAGTCAGGGCGACGCCAGCGGATCGGCTTCCGACACGGCCCAGCACGCCAACTCGTGAGCGCTGCCCGGACCGCAACAGGGCATGACGAAACCGCCGCGTAGGAAAAACCCGTGAGACCCTCCGGCGGTCTCACGGGGAAGCCGCCTCAATCGCGCGACGATGAATCCGTCATTCGCTCTCGAAGACCGACACACCGGTACCCGTGAATTGCTCCGACGGGCCCGCGGCAAACGGGACGAACACGTGATGCGATTCGCCGTCGACCGCGACTGAATGCGCGCCGGCGCCGGTCGGCACGACCGCGACCAGGCTGCGCGTGCTCGCATTGACGATGCCGAGAGCGGGATCGAACTTCGCGGCCTTGTTGCCGACGCGCGAGACGTTGTCCGCCGAGTGATGACCGGCGGCGAGGAAGTAGCGGTTCGAGACCGGGTCGTAGACGGCTTCGTCCGTGCCGCCGAACGGCAATTCGGCGAGCGTCGTGCCGTTGGTGCGATCGATGATCACGGTGGACTGCTTGCCGCCCTCGTCCGGGTCGCAGCCGATCAATGCGTCGTTGCCGGGCCCCATGGCGATGCCGCTCGGTCCTTCGCAGCCCTTCAACTTGAAGACGTTCGATACGGCCGGCTTGCCCTCCAGTACCGATGCCACCGGAATCACATCGACCTCGCCCTTGGGATTGGCCTTCGTGCCGTCGTTGTTGAGGACGAAGTTGTTGCCCTTCGGGTCATACGCGCACGCTTCCAGTCCGGTCGAGTCGCTCAACGTGACCTTGGCGATGACCGACTGTGTGTCGGTGTTGATGAAGGTGGCGAACGGCGGCTCCTCGGCGCCGCTCGAGAACATGACGATGTGATGCTGCGGATCGAGACAGCCCTCGTCAGCGCGAATTCCGCTCGTGCTGACTTCGATGCGCTTGACGAGCGCTTTCGACGCCACGTCGATCACCTTCACCGCGTTGACGTCGCCGACGTAGACGAGCGACGACCCCGGCACTGGAATCACGCCCGACGGCCCCGACTTGTCGTGGCTCGGCCCGATGCCGGCGAAATCCGCGGAGATCCTGTCGCGCAGCGTCATCGTCTTCGCATCGAATACGTCGAGCGTCGCGTTCGAACCGTCCGCCAAATAGTAGGTGCCGTCCGCCGTCGCGCTGATGTCGAAGCCGAACGGCTTCGCGCTCGTCATCGGGATGTTGGTGAGCCATTTCGGCGCGTTGCCCGAATCGCTTGCCCATGCATACGCGCACGCCGCCAGCGCGCCCGCCAAGGTGATTGCACCCAATGCTCGTTTCATGTTTCGCCTCCTCCTACACTCGTTGATGGCTCCAGCCGAAGCTGGGACAGGTTGTTGCAGCTGTTCGCCTTCGGCGCGCCCGCCGGCGCGCCGCTAGCTTCGACTAAAAGGTGTGATAGATACCGATGCGCACGTCGGCCTGCTGCCCCGCCAGCGATGGCGCAAAGCTCGCGCCGATCACGGGATCGACGCCGGCCGATGCCTTCAGGTAGTCGGACGACACATAGACCTGGGTCCGCTTCGACAACGCGTAAAGCGCGGCGGCGGTCACCTGATTCCACGCATGTCCTTCGAACGTCGTGTGCTGATAGCCCGCCACCAATTGGGTTGCAGGTGTCAGCTGCCAGGTGGCGCCCCCTTCGTAGACGTGCATGACAGACGTCTCGTCCAGGTACTTCAGCACCGTGTCGCTGAAGTTGCCGTAGAGCGTGAAGTCACCGATCGCGTAAGACGCGCCGACGCCCAACGTACCCAGCGAGCGGATCTGAAAATTGGGCTCGAGATCCGTAGCGACGTTGTTCGACACGCTCGCCACCTGCAAACCGAAAAACGTGTGCGTGCCGATCTGTGCATACGGATCCAAAGTCGGTGTCGCGACATAGGTGTACGCAGCCGCGACCGTCAGCGGACCGTTCGCATACTGCACGCCTGCACTCCAGCCACTGTTGTCGTGAAAGCTTCCCGCCGTGTTGCTGAATCCGTACATCGCGCCGAACGAGAACCCGCCCCATGTCGGGCTGACGTACTTGATCGAGTTCTTGATCCGGTCGTTGTTGGTGTGGTCGAAGTCGCCCTGGTGAATCGCATAGCCGCTGCCCGACGAGCTGACGTTGAACTGCCCGAAGTAGTCGGCGCTGAAATCGAACTGATTGCCCAACGAAATCGTGCCGTACTTGGTCTGCAAGCCCACCCAGGCCTGCTGCCCGAACAGCGTGTTGGGCTGGCCCAGTTCTCCGTTGTTCAGGTTGTAGATCGACGACAGCTTGAACAATGCCTTGTTTCCGCCGCCGAGATCCTCAGTGCCTGAAAGTATCCACAGGTTCGGAAACAGCACGCCGCTGTCCATCTTCGTGTTGCTGCTCCCTCCGTCTTTCGAGACATACGTTAGACCTTCGTCGATCCTGCCCGAAAGCGTGACGCTGCTCTGTGCGAACGCCGTGCTGCTGATTGCCGCAACAATCGACGCCGCGATCATCCTTCTTTTCATCTCCACCATCCCCTCCATGTCAGCAAACCATTAACTGGTGCATGTCGTATTTCGATCGTTATACAATTCGTACTACGAATTTATTTTGTTATTTCGATTCCGTTCCGATGAAGCGATGCCGGTCAGCGGCATTCAAAATCGATAACGGATCGTTCGCCCGGTTGACCGCAGTGGCTAAATCCGTTGCTGCGGTTTTCAAGGCACGCCGCATGCGGCGTCGTTACATCAATGCTACGGAAAACTCTGTCATGCACGGTCGCCGAACAGTCCCGCCGCTTATCAAATCGTCTCTTTGTTGTGCCCTGCAACGCGGCGGCGATTAGCGGGCCTTCTCCGCATGCCGGCGGCCGAGCGCATCGGCGAGCACGGCGATCAGCAAGACAGTGCCCACGACCAGCGGCTGCCAGTTCGCGTTGAGGTTCAACAGGTTCATCCCGTCGATGACCAGCGCGAGGATCACGCACCCGAAGACCGTGCCCAGCAACGACCCCGTTCCGCCAAATAGCGACGCGCCGCCGATCAGAATCGCGGCAATCGCAGGCAGCAGAATCGGTTCTCCCATCGCCGAGTCCGCCGCGTTGACTCGCGCGAGGAATACGATCGCGGCGATCCCCGCCATCAGGCCGCTGATCGTATAGACAGCGATCCGGCGCCGCCGCACGGGAATGCCGGAGAGCCGCGCCGCCTCAGCATTGGCGCCGATGGCATAGATCTCGCGGCCGAAGTTCAGACAAGCTGTGACAACGGTGCCGCCGATCAACACGAACAGCATCATGTAGACCGGCAACGGCACGTGCCACCAGAATCCTGTGCCGAGCGCCCGAAATCCCTCAGGAAACCCAAAGATTTCGTTTCCGCCCATGTAGTGAAAGGCGAGCCCCTGCACGACCCACAGCATTCCGTATGTCGCCAGAAAAGGCGGCAGCCTCAGGAACGTCACGGCGAGTCCGTTCAACAGCCCGATCGATGTGCCGCATAGAAGCGCGGTCGCGACCGCCAGCACCGGCGATCCACCCGACTTCATCGCACCGGCGGCAAGGCATGCGGACAATGTCATGTTGGCCGCTATCGACAAATCGAAGCCGCCGGAAAGGATCACGAGCGTGAGGCCGGAGGCCAGCAGGAACATCAGGCTTGCCTGCCGCATGACGTTCAGCAGATTCGCGGAGGTGGCGAATCCGTCGGTTGCCACGGCGAGCGCCAGCGCGATCGCCCCCACCAGGATCGCGCGAGAGATCAGCCCGGCGGGCTCCTCGCGCACGCGACGGCGGACATCGAACTGGCCCACTTGAGCCCACAGGGACCGGGTGTGATTCTCGATACTCATGCTTGCACTCCAATGACACGGGATTTGCGAACGCTGTCGACAACGACGACGAGCAGAACCAGCATGCCCACCGACACCACCTGAAGGGACGACTCGACGCCGAGCAGGTTGAGCGCATTGCGCAGCACCCCGATCGTCACGACGCCCATCACCGTGCCGGGCAATCCGCCTTCGCCGCGCTCGAACGAGGTGCCCCCGAGCACGACCGCGGCAATCGCGTCGAACTCCATGCCGATCGCCGACGCCGGTTCCGCGGCGTTCATGCGGCCGACCAGGAGCAGTGCGGCAAGACCGGCAAAAAGGCCGCTCAATGCGTAGATCGCGACGTGAAATGCCCTCGCCTTCACGCCTGCCAGCACGAGTGCTTCCCGATTTCCGCCGATGGCGAACACGTAGGTGCCGAACTTCGTGTGATAGAGCAGCAGATGCATCGCCGCATAGGCCGCCAGCGCGCAGAGGACCGGAAACGGCACGCCGAACGCCGACCACGCGTACAGTTGCGCGACCGCGGGCGTGCCGACCACGACGGCGTTGCCGTCGGTCAAGGCGAGCGCGATGCCCTGTGAGATGCCGAGCGTGCCCAGCGTCACGACGAAGGGCGGCAGTCCGAGCCTTGCGACGAGCGTGCCGTTCACGAAGCCGATCGCCATGCCCACCGCCGCCGCGCTCAATAGTGCGGCCGCCATGCCGAACCCTGCTCCCAGCGTCATGGCGAAAACCACGCCGCACAGGCTAAGCAGCGCACCCACCGAGAGGTCGAGCCCTTCGCTGAGGATGACGAGTGTCATCGGCATCGCCATCATCACGAGCATCGCGATTTGCAGACCGATATCGGTCACGTTGGCGCGCGACGCGAATCCCGGCACGCCGATCGACGCCGCCACGGCAAGCACGGCGCTCGCCCATACGATCGAAGGCAGCGGCCGCCTGCGCCGTGCCGTGTCGACTTTCCTGTCCTGCTTCCCATCGCGTGACATCGTTACCCTCCATGCATGGCCAAACCAAGAATGTTCTGCTCGCTCAACCGGTCGCGCGGCAGTTCGCCCGAGATGGCGCCCTCGCGCATCACATACGCGCGGTCGCAAACGTGCACGATTTCCGTGAGTTCGGAACTGATCAGCAGCACGGCCGCCCCCTCTTCCACCAGCCGCTCGATCAAGTTGAAGATTTCCGTCTTCGCGCCGATGTCGATGCCGCGCGTCGGTTCGTCGAAGATGAAGAGGCGACAGCGGGCGCTGAGCCATTTGCCGATCACGATCTTTTGCTGATTGCCGCCGCTCAGGAACCGCGCGCGCTTTGCCGGATCTCCCGGGGCGATGCGCAGCGTCTCGATCAGTTCCTGCGTTGCGCGCCGCGCCCGCTCCGCGCGATACCAGCCTTTTGGAAAGAGCCGCCACAGGCTCGCTGCGAGCAGGTTCTCGTGGACCGAGCGGTTCAGCGCCAACCCTTCCTGCTTGCGGTTTTCAGGAATCAAGCCCACGCCGCGCGCCGCCACTTTGTCGGGCCCGCCCGTCACCGGCTCGCCGAAGATCTCGATGCGGCCGCCCTGAACCGGATCAGCGCCGAACACCGCGCGGACCACTTCAGTGCGCCCCGCACCGACAAGTCCGGACAGGCCGACGATTTCGCCGCATCTGACCTGGAGATCGACGCCCTTCACACCGGTCGCCGTCGTCAGTTGCTGCACGTCGAGTGCGACTTCGCCGGGCGTGCCGAAATAGCGCCGTTGGTACACGGTTCCTACCGGACGGCCGACCATCAGCGCGATCAGTGCCTCGGCCGTCGTCTCGGCAGCCGGCATCGATTTCACGAGGCGTCCGTCGCGCAACACCGTCACGCGATCGCCGAGGTCAAAGACTTCCTTCATCCGATGCGAGATGTAGACGATCGCCACGCCGGCGTCGCGCAATTGATGGACGACTGCAAAGAGCGCTTCGGCCTCGCGGTCCGAAATGGCCGCGGTCGGCTCGTCCATGACGAGCACGCGCGCGTCGTGCGACAGCGCCTTCGCGATCTCCACCATCTGCTGCTGCGCAACGCCGAGATCGGCTACGTGGGCCCGCGTGTCATACGCGAGCCCCAGTTCGCGGAGCAGTGCCGAGGCGTCGGCGTGCATTCTGCGATGGTCGACGAGACCAAGACGATTGCGTGGTTCGCGCCCGAGATAGATGTTCTGCGCGATCGACAGATGCGGAACTAGTGAGAATTCCTGAAAGATCACGGCGATGCCCAACCGCTTCGCGTCGGCCGGCGAGTCGATCGCAATCGGCTCGCCGTCGAAGAAAAACGCGCCGGAATCGGCGCGATAAGCGCCGAACAGCACCTTCATCAGCGACGATTTCCCCGCGCCGTTTTCGCCGAGGAGCATGTGGACCTCGCCGGGATACAACTGCAGATCAACATCGGTCAGTGCGCGAACGCCGGGGAAGCTCTTGCAGATCTTGCGTAACTCGAGCCGCGGCACGCGCTCGGTCGAAGTCGTGGTTTCCATGTTCGCCTCTGCGGTGCTGACGAAGCGGCGGCCACGACGCGCGAGGCGCCTTGGGGCGCCGCACCTGAATGCGCCCCGCGTGGCCCGCCGTCGCGTCAATTGCTGGCTACGTCATCCCATGCCGGGCATTGCCGCTGGTCGCCGGGAAGTTCGAATGGCGCGTAGTTGGTCTTGTCGATCACGATGCCCTTCAACAAGATCGTCTTCGGAACGGGTTCCTTGCGAAGCGTTCGGACCGCCGCCATCGTCGCGATGCAGCCCATCTTGAAGCCGTTGAATTCGGCGGTGGCGAGCAGGCGGCCGTCCTTGATCGCCTTGACCGACTCCGGCACGCCGCCAATGCCGACCACCTTCGTCTGCTTCTGGCCGGCGGCCTCCAGCGCCTCGATGGCCCCCATCGCCATCACGTCCGCCGCAGCGAGCACGCCGTCGATCTTCGGGTTCGCCTGGATCAGGTTCTCCGTCACCTGAAGGGCCTGCAAGCGTTGATAGTTCGCCGGCTGCGAGGCGAGCAGATGGATGCCCGGGAATGCTTCGAGCGCCTTGCGGAAGCCCCGCACGCGCTCGTCACTCGTGGTCGAGCCCTTCACGCCTTCGAGGATGACGACATTTCCCTTGCCCCCCATGTTCGTGAACAGGTATCGCGCGATCTCGAGGCCGAGATTGAAGTCGTCGGCCACGACCACCGACGCGAATGCGCCGCCCGCAACCCGGTCGTTGTAGTTGACGACCGGAATGCCGATGGCGTTCAGCTTCTCGATCTCGGGCACCACGCCGCGCGGGTTCACCCCCATGAACAGCACCGCGCCCGGTTTCTTTACGCTCACATCCTCGAGTTCGCTCAATTGCTCCCCGAGATCGTTGGGCCGCGTCGGCGCGTAGTGCGTCACCGACACGCCAAGCAGCTTCGCCTCCGCATCGACGCCGGCGTGCACCAGCGCGAAATGCGGATCGACCTGGTTCTTGTAGAAAGCGGCAAGATTCTCGCCAGCCGCGAAAGCGCTCGATGCATGACTCACACCAAGCGCGACGGCACACGCGATGGCGATGCGCCCCCGCGACCTATTGCCTGATGGCATCCGTTCTACTTTCAAGTTCGTCTCCCTCCACGTAATCCTGCACATTGCCGACGCCGCGACGCGAAAGCGGCCTCGCCAGCGTCGCGGCACGTTTAGATGCTCCTATGCGACCGTTTGCATGACTACCCGCGAATCGATGCTTTTCTCCGACCCCATATTGCAGCGCACATTTCGCGACCGTGAGGCGAATCAAGCGATTGGCTCGCGCCAGCTTCATGCAAACGTGTGCATATCCTACCGGCGAGCCACGCAATGTCCAAGCGTTTTAGCGCCTGAAAACATGAGGGTTTTTACTGCGACATCGAAAGCAACCCTTTGCATCTATAATCGGCCGAAATCGACCAACGGGTTCCATGGCCAATACACCAGACACGCGCGGCGCCGGCCGCGTCACCATTCGCGAAGTCGCCGCCGCAGCCTCCGTCAACGCTTCCACCGTGTCGAGAGTTCTGAATCCGGACACGCGCCACCTGATCGGCGACGAAGTGGTGCGCAGAGTGCTTGCGGCCGCAAAGTCCCTCGGCTATCGGCAGAACCGGCTCGCCTCCGCGCTGCGCGGCGGTCAGTCAAGAGTGATCGGAGTTTGCCTGCCCGACATCGAAAACCCGGTCTTTCCGCCGATCGTCTGCGGCATCTCGGAAGCGTTGGCTGCCGAGGGCTACGGCGTGCTGATCGCCAATGTCGTCGGCAAGCCGAAGGACCAGGAGCGCATGCTCGAGCAAATGCTCGAGCGCCAGGTGGACGGACTGGTGCTCGCGACGGCGTCACGGCACGACCCGCTGGTGCGCCGCTGCATGCGCGACGGCGTACCCGTGGTGCTCGTGAATCGCGGCGAGGACGGCGGGCAGGTTCCGGAAGTCGTCAACGACGACTTCCTTTCCATGCGGCTTGCGGTCGAGCATCTGGTCAAGCTCGGGCACACGTGCATCGCGCATTTGTCCGGGCCGGAGCGGCTCGCCACCGGCCTGTCCCGGCTTCAGGGTTTCCAGATCGCGGCGCAGCAGCACGGCCTGAGCTCGACCGTCGTCTTCGAGGCCGAAGAATTCACGCGCGAGGCCGGCCGGGTCGCGTGCGAGCAGTTGCTCAAGGCCCACCGCAACGTCACCGCGATCGTGGCTGCAAACGATCTCATCGCGCTCGGCTGCTACGACGTGTTCGCAGCGCTCCGGATCGAGTGTCCCAAAGACATCTCGCTGATCGGCCACAACGACATGCCGCTCGTCGACATGCTGCATCCCCCGCTTACGACATTGCGAATTCAGCATCACGAGATGGGCCGGCAGGCAGCGCGCTTGCTGCTCGGCATGATCTCGACGCCGGGCGCCGCGCCGCTGCGCATCACGCTCCCCCCCGAACTCATGGTGCGTGGATCGACCGCCGCGCCGCGCCAAGCCACCTCGCGTTCGCGCTCAGCGGCCCAGGCGCGCTGAACCGCCGCCTTCGGGGCGGTCATGCTGGGTCCTCTTGAGCTGGCGCGCGACGCTGCGCCAACCATTCCCGCGGGGCACAGCCGACCTGTGCCTTGAAGAACGTTGAAAACGCGCTCGCAGTGAAACCTAGACCGTGAGCGATTTCCGCGACGGGAAAGTCGAGGGCCAGCGCACACATGCCGGCGCCGATCTGCGCATGTCTGCGCCATCGCCCCGCGCTCGTGCCAAGCTCGCCGACGAAGATCCGATGCAGGGTGCGGATGCTGACCCCCGCCTGACTGGCCACCTCGTCGAGACGCATGTCACGGCGCGGATTCAGGATCCATGCATCACACAGTTCCGCGACCCGGCTGCGTGGCGACGGCATGTCGATGGCGAGCCCCCACGCCCCGTTTCCCGCGGCGCGCAATTCGTCGAACAGCAACGCGACGGCCGCCTGCGGGGAGCGCGCGAGCGCCTGTCGTCCACCTGAGGAAAGCAGCGACGCGAGCACGCTCGAACACTGCTCGACTCGACCTGGGCGAACGAACCCGGCGCTCAGCGCGGGCGCCACCCGCAACTCGCACCATTGCGCCTCATAGGCCGCGTAGACCCGATACGCAGCCGAAGGCGGCAACCAGATGCCGCTGCCGCGTGTCAGGCAGTACGCACGGCGTGCGCTGGCGACCCAGATCCCGCCGCGCCCGACATACAAGAACCGTCCGCTCGCGTCACGCGGGAGATCGCGCCGTTCAGACGGCCCGAGTTGCAGGTCCGCCACCTGGCAGGCGCGATCGCTCACGCGCGCAGCCTCCGCGAATTGCCGTCGCGCCGCATGAACTCGCTCAACGCGGGGCCGGTCGCGCGAAAGGCATCGCCAGCAGCAGTTGTGCAGGCCGACCGGAACGGTTATGCAATGCGCGGCGCTCACCGGGCGCGAGCCGGCACGAATCGAACGTCCGCAAGGCGACCTCCCCGTCGTCGGTCGCCACGCAGACCTCGCCCGCGAGGACCACGTAGTGCTTTTCGACGGAAGACGCGTCCATCGTCGTGTATCCGCCCGGTTCGAGCGTGGACACGCCAAGCCACAGCGATTCTGCCGGCCCGGCCTCGTGCCCCTGCAACCGCACGCAGCGCATCAGAACGTGATTCGCGGGAAAGTACTCAGGCGCCTCGTCGAAGCGGGTCACGTTCATGGCTTGAGCAGCACCCGGTTGGCCGCACCGCGATACACCGCCTGATAGGCCAGCGTTGCATCGGCGAGATCGAACACGAAATCGTCGTCGATCGGAAATGGCCTGAGCGTGCCTTGCTCGAAATGCGGCATCAGCACGTCGAGAATCAGCGCGGCCTCCTTCGCGTCGAGTGCGAGCGAATCGATGCCGACGTACGTGTGCTGCCCGCGATAGAACGCGAAGATATCGAACGGCACCGGCCGCTCGATCGTCGAGATGAGAATCTGCGTGCCCCGAACCGCCATTGCCTTGTTGGCGCGCTCGAAATACGGGCTGCCCACCGTATTGAAAACGTAGTCCGCTCCATGACCGTCGGTCATGTCGAGGACGACTTCATCAAGGTTGACCGATGACGCGTCGATCATTTTCACGTCGCCGCTGGCATGGCCGAGGTAAGGCTGCTCGCTGCGTCCTACACCAAGCACCTTCGCGCCCGCCATTGTCGCGAGCTGGATCGCGGCTTGACCGACCTTGCCGTTGGCGCCCAGCACCAGCACTACGTCGCCCTCCTTCACGCGACCGGCACGCCGCAGCCCTTCGAAAGCCGTGATGAACGGCACCCCGACGGCGCCCGCTTCGTCCATCGTGAGATTGGCCGGCTTCTCGCGCACGCTGTGGGTCGGCACCGCAAGGTAGCGCGCATGCGTGCCGTCCCGCCGGATGCCCAGCTCGCCGCCGCTGCCCCAGACGCCCATGCCGAGCAGATGCGAGGGGCCGTCGATCACGCGGCCGGCGTAATCGCGACCGGGCGTGCGCGGCCACACCGCATGGGGCATGAGGCCGAGCGCCGCCTTCACGTCGCTCGGGTTCACCCCTGCACTCTCGATCTCGACGAGACACTCCGCAGCCCCGACCTGTGGAACAGATTGCGTATCGATGTGCAACGCCAGCGAATCGATGTCGATGCTTTTTTCCAGAACACGGACGTTTTTCATTCTGATCGTTCTCCTAAACGACGACGTAGGCAGGCTTCGCTGCCTTGTAACGTTCAGCCAATGCCACGTATCGAGCGGCGGACGCCAACAATCCCTCGCGTTCCTCGTGAGCCAGTGTGCGCAGCAGTCTCGCGGGATTGCCGGCCCACAGCTCGCCGGCGCCGACGACTTTGCGCGATGTCAGTACGGCGCCGGCGGCAAGCATGCCGCCAGACCGGATCACGGCGCCGTCGAGCACCCGCGCGCCGAAACCCACGAAGCCTGCATCCTCCACGGTGCACGCATGCAGGATCGCCCCGTGCCCCACCGTGACGTCATCGCCGATGATCACCGGCGAGCCGCCGGTCGAACCGTGGATCACCGTGCCGTCCTGAATATTCGTTCGGCAGCCGACCACGATGCGTTGCACGTCGCCGCGCAGCACGCAGTTGAACCAGACCGATGCCGAGCGGCCGATCGTCACGTCACCGATCAGCACCGCACCGCGCGCGACATAAGCACTCGGCTCGACGACCGGCATGCGAATATCGGGTGCGTCCATCTTCATGACAGCCCCAGCATGCCGCGCGCTTCGCGGCTGCTGGCCACCTCGCCGCCAAGCAGGCCGACGATCTCGCGCGCACGCGCGACGAGCGCGGCATTGCTTTCGGCAAGCACGCCCTTCTCGATATAGATGTTGTCTTCCAGGCCGACGCGGACGTGACCGCCCGCGAGCCACGCCTGCGCCACGATCGGAAACTCGAAGCGGCCGATGCCGAATGCCGACCAGACCGCGCCCGCAGGCAGCAGGTCGCGCGCATAAAGCAGGGTCTCGGGCGTGGCCGCGAATCCGTATTTGACGCCCATCACGATCGTCCAGAGGCCGGGTCCGTCGAGCACGCCCGCTTGGATCAGATCACGCGCCAGGTGCAAGTCGCCGGAATCGAAGATCTCGAGCTCAGGTTTGACGCCCGCCTCGCGAATGACGTTCGCCATGCGCGTCACGTTCTTCGGCGTATTGATGACGACGTCGCCCCCGGAATTCATCGTGTTCAGATCCAGGCTGCAGATGTCCGGCCTGAGTTCGAGAATGTGTTCGACGCGCTTTTCTGGCGGCAAGAGCGTGGTGCCCGGCGCCGCGATTTTCGGATCGTTGTCGCTCGGTATGAAACGCCCGCCGGGGCCCGTGGTGAGATTGATGATCAGCGCGTCGTCGACGGCGCGGATCCGTTCGATGACTTCGCGGTACAAATCAACGCCCATCGAGGGCCGGCCTGTCTCCGGGTCGCGCACGTGAATGTGGACAGCCGCGGCGCCCGCCTGCGCGGCTTCGAGCGATGCGGTCGCGATCTGCTCGGGCGTGATCGGCAAGCCGGGATGCTGCTCGGGGCGCGTGAGGTTGCCCGTCACCGCACAGGTAATGATGGTCTTGCGGGAATGCATGCAGGTCTCCGGAGACTCAGTTCAGGCGTCGGCCGCCGTCGACGACGATCGTCACGCCGGTGCTGAACGTCAGGTGCGTGGCGCACGCTTCGATCGCGGCCGCCACGTCGTCGGGCGAACCGATGCGGCCGAGCGGCGTCGTCGCTGCCGCCTTGTCGTTGAAATCGGCGCTGCGCCCCGGCACGAACGCCGTGTCGACGACACCGGGCGACACGTTCAACACACGGATGCGCGGCGCGAGCGCGCGGCCGAGCGAGGCCGTCATCACGTCCAGTCCGGCCTTGGCCGCGCAGTACGCGATGTTGCTGCCCGAGCCGGTCGAGCCCGCGATGGACGACACGTTGACGACGAGACCGTCGCCCGACTCGTCCAGCAGCGCGCGAAATGCGCGGACGGCGGCGAACTGGCCGCGCCAGTTGACCTTCATGATCTCGTCGATCAGCTCGTCGGTCAGCGCATCGAGATCGGCGTGCTTGACGGCCTGGGTGAAACCCGACGCGTTCACGAGAATGTCCGCGCGTCCGTATTGCGCGCGGACCTGCTCAGCGAGCGCGTTCAGGCTGCGGCTATCTGTGATCGAAGCGACCGCCGAGCCGTGCCCCGAGCCGGGCAGGGTATCGGCGATCTGCCGCGCTTTCGTCTCGTCGCGCTGGCCGACGACCACCACGCGCGCGCCCGCAACGGCCAGACGTTTCGCGGTTGCGGCGCCGATCCCTCCTGTGCCGCCGAAAATGACGGCCACCTTTCCTTGCAGCGTACTGGACACGGGAATGCTCCTTTCTACTGAATGGGCGGCGTGGGGTACGTCGGCGTCCCCTCTGCCAGAACGAAGTCGAATTCGAGCGTGTAATACGCCTTGCCGAACTCCGCGTGCGGCCCCGAACCGTTCTCGTGACGCTCGAACACCCCGACGAGACGGCGGTTCACGCCGAATACGACATCGGATTCGAGGTGTTCCGAATCGTCTGCAAACACCTGGGACACGAGCGTCGCGTAGCCCTCGGCGAAGATCGCGAAATGCAGGTGCGCCGGCCGGTACGGGTGACGTTGCTGCAGTTCGAGCAGCGTACCGACGGGGCCATCGGTCGGCACCGGATAGCCCGCGGGACGAACGCTCCTGAAGCGGAACGCGCCGCTTGCATCGGTATGGAAATGACCCCGCAGGTTCATGTCGGGCTGACTGGCATCTTGGTTCTCGTACAAGCCCACCGGCGACGCTTGCCAGACGTCGACCTTCGCGTTGGGGACCGGGTGGCCTCGTTTGTCGAGCACGCGCCCACGAACGAACAGCGGCGAACCGGGCGACCCTTCGCATGCGATGCACTGGCCGTTCTCGTAGGCCGGCGAACGAGCGCGGTAGAACGGCCCGAGTAGCGCGCTCGGAGTCCGCTCGCTCGCGTCCGAGTTGTTCAGCAACGCCACCAGCGTCGAGAAGCCCAGCGCATCGGCGAGCAGGACCACTTCGTTGTGCTTGTCGTTACACGCCTGCCCGACGTCTTTCAGGAATGCCAGGCCCTTTTCGAACTCTTCGTCCGTCAAGCGCACTTGTTTCAGGAACGCATGGCCGTGATCGACGAGCGCGTCGACGATTTCCTTCAGCCGCGAATCTTGCGTGCCGGACATGGCGGCCTTGACGACCTCGGTGACGGACGCCACGTCGTCGATAACGCCTTTCGGAATGCTCAGATGGGACACGATTCAGCTCCTATGCAATCGTTTGCATAACCGTGCTGAATATACGCGTCATTACGTGTCCAGAAATTTGGCGTTAACCCTAGTCGTTGTACGGCGTACGAGGCAACGCGAGGGTTAGGAAGGGCCCGCGGGAAATATTCGATCGCCTTTTCGCCGCGATGTACGATAGAACACGCTGGCGCCATCAATGTCGACGACGGCAGATCCGCATCCGGCGACGGCGCGAAACGACCGAGAAACGGCCGCGGTTCCTGGAGCGCAACTGTGTCGCCGTAAGGCGAGCGAACCATGATCGAACTCGACAAGCTGGGCAGGATACCGGTGCTTGCGGTCCTTTCGCCGGAACGGCTGCAATGGCTGAGCGACAACCTGACGGAGTTCGCCGTCGAGGCAGGCAGCGTAATCCTCGACGAAGGCGAGCTGAGCTCCAGTCTCTTCATTCTGCTCGAGGGAGAGGTCACGGTAACGCGACGAGCGGAGGGACACCTGCCGAGCGAACGTTTTGTTGCGCCGGAGATCCTAGGCACCCCATGCGTGATTGCTTCGATTCCCTATCCGGCGACCCTCAGGGCCGCAACCCATTGCCGGCTCGCTCAGCTTCCGGAGGCGGCCTTCCGCGATTTGCTCATGTCGTGCGACCCTTTCAACCGCGTCATCACCCGCGTGATGACCGACTGGCTCACCACGCTCGAAGCGGCGGGGCGCACTCACGAGAAACTGGACGCATTGGGCAAGCTCGCGGCCGGGCTTGCCCACGAGCTGAATAATCCGGCTTCCGCCGTTGCGCGAGCGCTCGACCACATGCTTGGCGAACTCTCAGCGCTTGAGAGTTCGGCGTTGGCGCTTGGCTCGAGCGCGATACCGCGCGATGCCGTGGACGCGCTGAGAGCACTGGCGAAGAACAAGACATCGGAAACCGGCGCAAGCGGCGTGGACGCACTGCGGAAAAGCGAAGCCGAAGCACTGCTCGGCGACTGGCTCGCTGCACATGGTGTGACGAAACCGTGGCTGACTGCGCCGTGTCTTGTTGCACACGGGATCACGTCCCGCGAGCTCGGGCAAGTGGCTGCCGGCCTGAACGCGGAACAGGTCGATGCAGGCGTCTGGTGGATCGCTCAGGTACTGGAGCTTCGCTCGGTCATGCACGAGGCAAAGCGCGGCGCGGAGCGAATCTCGGACATTGTGAAGGCGATGAAGGCGTACTCGTACATGGATCAGGGACCGCTGCAGGAGACCGACATTCACGACGGCATCGAGGATACGCTGACGGTGCTTGCGCACGAACTGAAGCAGGGCGTCGTGATCCTCCGCGACTACGACCGCAGCCTGCCGCGTCTGCACGTGTATGGCAGCGAACTCAATCAGGTGTGGACGAGGATCATCGCGAACGCGATCGAGGCGATGGACGGGCACGGCGACTTGACTATCCGCACTCGCTGCAATGCAGACTGCGCCATGGTCGAGATTACCGATACCGGGCCGGGTATCCCGCCAGAAGCGGTGCCACACCTGTTCGAGCCTTTCTTTACGTCGAAGCCGGTAAGTCAAGTTCAGGGCCAGGGCCTGGGGCTAGGTCTGCATATTGCCTACCGTATCGTGGTCAATCGGCATGGCGGGACGATTCAGGCAAGCTCGCGTCCCGGCGAAACGACCTTCCGGGTGACGCTGCCGTTAGCAGGCGCGGGAACAGGTGTCGCTTGAGCCGAGGGACACGCGGTCTGAATTCTCTCGCAAGCGCGATGGAAGCACGCGCGCTGCCCCAGATTCAGCCCGTCGTCCTGCGCTCAATGGATGGCCAGCGGCAGACGCACCTGGAATATTGATTCGCCCGCTCGCGAGACGATATTGATCGTGCCGCCGTGGCGGTTGACGACAGTTCGGTAAGCAATGTGCAGGCCCAAGCCGCTTCCCTTGCCAGGCGGTTTGGTAGTAAAGAACGGATCGAATAGCTGCGCCTGGATCTCCTCCGGGATGCCAGGACCCGTATCAGCGATCTCGACTGATGCCAGATTCCCTTCCCGGCGCGTGCGAATAGTGATCTCGCCCTCGCCCGACATCGCATCAACTGCGTTGTCGATCAAGTTGGTCCACACCTGATTGAGTTCGCTACCGTAAACCGGCACTCGTGGCAGCGTGCGATCGTAATCACGCTTGACCGTGACCCCATGCTTGAGCTTGTACCGCATGATCGTCAGCGTGTCCTCGATGCCGTCGTGAATGTCGACCTCCTGAAGCGGCGCCTGGTCCATATACGAGTAGTCTTTCATGGCCTTCACGAGCTCGGAGATACGCGCGGCGCCGAGCCACGCCTCGTCCGCGAGAGCACGCAGTTCCAGCCTTGCCGCCAGCCACCGGATGCCGGCGCCGAACTGCGCGGAGCTCACGCGTGCGGCTACCGGCGCAAGATCATCCAGCGAGATCCCCGCGGCCACCAGATGCGGTGCGACGAGCCACGGTTTTGCGGTGCCGCGTCCAGCCAGCCAATCCGCAAGCAAGCCTTCCGCTTCGCTTTGCTGCACCGGGCTTTGATGGCTCGCTTGCTCGGGTATCGCGCGGCTTGCCAACTCGTTCAACGTCCCCATGACGTCGACAGGCATCGTGCTTGAAACAAGTGCGTGTATCGCTTCGCCAGTGCCAACGAGCGATGCGCGCAACTGGTCAGTCGCGCGTGCGACGGCGGCTGCGGGATTGTTCAGCTCGTGCGCCAGTCCAGCGGACAGCCGGCCCAGTGCGGCCAGCTTCTCGCCCGTGAGAATGAACGTGTCGTACGCGCTAATGCGCGCGAACATCGAACGGTAGATGGCCCGGCTGTAGGACTGGCATTCGCTTAGCAGCATGCGAAACGCGTCTTCGGATAGCGCAACCAATCTGCAGTCCGTCACGGCGGTGAAGGTCAACGGCGCCGGCACTTCGGCGAGCAGCGACGCTTCCGCGATGGATGTCGGCGCGCTGCGCCGGTCGTCGAACATGGGCCGTCCACCGACGATTTTTTCCGTCACGAGTTCGCCCTCGAGCAGGATGTATTGATGGGTGACGCGCTCCCCTTCCCGAATCAACACGTCGCCCCTCTTCAGGCGACGCTCGATCAGGTTTTCGCACAGCCATTGCTTGCGCTCTTCGGACAACCCCGCGAAGAGCGGCATCTCGAACAAGGTGGCCAGGTCGCTCATAGATTCGCCAAGTACTGGTGGACGAAGTGCACCGCAATCGTGCCTTCCCCGACAGCCGCCGCAACGCGCTTGACCGAGTCGGCACGCACGTCGCCGGCCGCAAACACACCCGGAACGCTGGTTTCCAGCAGGAACGGGTCGCGCCTAGGCAACCATCCGCCCTGCCCCCGGCTTGCCTTGAGGACGACGCGGCCCGTCAACAGAAAGCCATGCTCGTCGCGCTCGAGTACTCCACGCAGCCACTCCGTGCAGGGCGCGGCGCCGATGAAAACGAAAAGGCCAGTCGCGGGGACAGACTCTGTTTGTCCGGTCAGGACATCGCGCAGCGTGATTTGCGCAAGGTGCCCCTGACCGCTCACGCTCTCCACCATGGTGTTGGGACGCAGATGGATGTTCTCCGTCTCGTTGATCTCTTTGACCAGATAGTGCGACATGTCGGGGTTCAAGGACGAACCGCGGCACAGGATTGTCACCGAGCGTGCGTACTTCGACAGGAACATCGCACCCTGTCCGGCTGAATTAGCCGCGCCGACGACATAGAGATCCTGATTGGCGCAGGCGACAGCCTCGACAACCGAGGCACCGTAATAGACGCCCGCACCCGTCAGCTCCTCGATACCGCGAGCCTCGAGCTTGCGATAAGACACGCCGCTCGCGACCATGAGCGCAAGGCAGCTCACTTCGGCTCCATCCGACAGCCTGACGAATTTGTACGGCTCGTCGATGCGCAGACCCACCGCCTGTTGCGTCAGGATCATTTCGGCGCCGAAACGCTTCGCCTGCATCAGCGCACGGCGCGACAACTCCGCGCCGGTCACGCCGGCCGGAAAGCCGAGATAGTTGTCGATATGAGAACTGGTGCCGGCCTGGCCACCGGGCGCATCGCATTCGACAATCGCCACATGAAGTCCCTCAGATGCGCCATATACGGCGGCAGCCAGCCCGGCCGGCCCGCCACCGACGATCAGGAGGTCATAAAACGGCGTGGTCGAACGCGTGCGCAGGCCCACCTGTTCGGCAATCTGACCGGTCGTGGGCCGGCTCAAGACGGTGCCGTCCTCGAAGACGACCACCGGCAGTTGCCGCTGCATGGGGCTCAGCGCGTTCAGGAGCGGGTCTGCCTCGTCGTGCCGTTCCACGTCCAGCCATCGGTATGGAATGTGATTGCGCGCCATGAAGTCGCGCAACTGATGCCCTTGCGGCGACCAGCGATGATCGAGCAGACGAATACCCTGAAACGCGGGCCGATAGGAGGCCTGCCAGTCGGCGAGCAGATCGTCGAGCGCCGGATAGAAGTTCTGTTCCGGCGGATGCCAGGGTTTGAGCAGGTACTGGTCGAGGTGCACCGTATTGATCGCGCGGATCGCGGCATCCGTATCCGCGTAGGCGGTCAGCAGCACGCGCTTGGCTTCGGGAAACAGGTCGATTGCCTGCTCGAGAAACTCGATACCGCTCATGTGCGGCATGCGCTGGTCTGCGATGAAAAGCGCGACTGGGCGGTTTAGCCGGCGCAACTCTTGCGCGGCGTCGAGCGCCGCCTTGCCTGATTCGGTGCGTACGATCTGGTAATGCTCGCCGTACGCGACCTGCAAATCACGCGCGACCGCGCCGGACACGATGGGGTCGTCGTCGACTGCAAGGATGACGGGCTTATCCATGGAATGTCGAATTCATCAAACACTTCCTGACATCTTCGAAACATCTGGCATGGCGCCGCTCTGAGACCGGCCAAGGCGTGGATCAACGGGTTGAGAGAGCGCCTGAATCCATTTTAGGCGCTACCACGTCGGAGCTTCGCACACGCTCAAGTTCCTGAAAAAGGGGCAGTTGGGCATAGCGATCCCAATCCCAATGCCCGAAGCGTTCCTGCGTGTCTACGATGCTGCCAGCATGGTTCCTCGGCACTCGACCGAACCGCAGCGACAAGCATACGTGCGTCTCACCGCCGCGGTGCGGGGCACGTCGACCTGCAACCGATAGTCGAGGAAAAGCTCCCCACCGCTCTTGATCGCACGGATGGCTCGGATGAATACGCGTTCGCCGTCTTGTTCGGCCGCGCAATTCGGTGCGCAACAATGATTGAGCCACCTGGCGGAATTTCCGCCTTGCGCGCCATCGATCACCCGCCCATCGTCCAGGTCGAAGAAGAACGTGTGTCCGCCCTCCGCGTTTGAACGCGCATACGCTCTTTGCGCCTCCTTCCACGAGACGAGCTTGCCTTTGTATTCGAGGATCAACGAACCGGTTCGAATATCGGCGAGCGCGAACACGCCGCGGCCGTGAACCGGAGAATTGCGAACAACGATGCGACGCATGACGGTGTGGTGGAATCTCGGAGTACAGCGATCATGGAGATGCCGCCCGGACGGGCGGCGCTTCGCTATGATGGCGGCGCCATAAATCGCTGTCACGCCTCATGAACACCATTCCACTTCGTGTGCGTTTGAAGCGCAAACCAGTCCACGGCGCACTCGCCCGATCTCTGCCATGTTGAGTACCGAGTCGTGCTCCTCGCACGAAAACGGAATCTCCCTTTCTTCAAGCAGCTTCAATACTTCGTCTTTTCCTAGCATGCTGTCGTTCATCTTGATTCAATAGAAAACCGGCCACGGAAGCGTCCCAGGGCCGGTTCTCGGCAAGCGACTGATCAGGCACCAAACACGGGGTACGACGCCTTGCGGATAGCCGCGATCGTGTCGTCCGGAGAGAGCAATCCGGACTCATCCAGAATCGTGACCAACGAGCGCCCTTCGGCCACAGATTGTCGCGCGAGCTTGCTGACACGCGCATAGCCAATCTTTGGGACAAGCGCAGTCGCAACGGCCATCGATTCCATAAGGTGCTTCTCGTTGCGCGCCACATCAGCCTTGATGCCCTTCACGCACTTTTCGGCAAAGCGCTGAATGCCGTTGGTGAGCAAAGCGATGCTGTCGAAGACACGCGAAGCAACCACCGGCTCGAAATGGTTGATTTCCAGTTCGCCGTACTGAACCGCCTGAGCTACGGCAACGTCGTTTCCAACGACCGCAAAGCTCAACTGGATCATCGCCATCGGCAGGACCGGATTGACCTTGCCCGGCATGATGGAAGAGCCTGCCTGTGCCTCCGGCAGCCTCAGCTCCCCAAGTCCGCCGACAGGACCTGACGACAGCACGGTCAGGTCGGAAGCGATCTTCGCGAGAGACACAGCGCAGGTACGAAGTTCGGCGGAGACGCGCGAGAACACGTCCATGTTCTGCATGGCGTCAAACGGATTTGCCGGCGCCTGATAGTCCACGCCGGTGACACTTCGGAGATGCATATACACGGCCTCGCGGTAACCTGCCGGAGCGCCGAACCCAGTTCCGATTGCGGTGCCGCCCAGCGGAAGCGTGCGGAGCTTGTCGCGCACCGCGACAAGCTCCTCCGCCAGACGTTCAGTAAGCGATGCGTAGCCTCCAAAGAGCTGACCGAGACGCATCGGCTGGGCGTCCTGCAGGCAGGTCCTGCCAAGATGCAGAATGTCGGCGAACTCCGTGGCTTTGCTCGCAAAAAGGGCCGCGAGTTGCGTGACCTCGTTGATAAGCGGTCCGAGCATCGCGTACGTGGCGATCTTCAAGGCCGCCGGATAGGCATCGTTCGTCGATTGGGAGCGGTTGACGTGGTCATTCGGGTGAACGATCTCGTAACTTCCGGCAGCATGCCCCAGGATTTGCTGGGCACGATTCGCGATGACCTCGTTGAAGTTCATGTTGGTCGATGTGCCGCCCGAACCTTCCATCAGGTCGACCACGAACGAGGAGTCGAACTGTCCCGCGATGACTTCCTTGCAAGCAGCAACGATGGCCTCACACTGTTCGTTGGTAATGACCTCGTTGTCGCGATTGGCCAATGCCGCGGCCCATTTGACCTGCGAGAAGGCGTCTCGGAACTCCGAGTAGTAGGCGATGTTCAAGGGTGAAACCGTGAGGTTGTCGACCCCGCGAACCGTATTCACGCCATACAGTTTGTCGCCAGGAATGGTGACCTCGCCAACATAGTCACGTTCAATTCGATGTTCGCCCGGTGCTTGCTTATTCATGGGAATTCCTTCCGCCAACGGTAATGAGTTTTGCAATGTTCCCACCGAGCGCTGTCAGCCTCAGTAGGAACGACGTCTCGATCACTTCGCGCGCCGTATCGCAAGCGTCGTCGAAGAAAGCGTTGTATTCGTCCCGGCGCGCTACGAGGTACAGCGAGCGCTCCAGCTCTAACTTCTCGACTACATGAGTGGCAACGTTGCCCGCATGAGTCACTGCCTGAAGAAGGCACATGGGTGATGTAATGGCCCAGCCGATCCCTTCCGCCACCATCGAGGTCAAAGCATCGGCGTTGTCCAGTTCAAGCCTGATCGGCGCGCGGATCTCGATGCGCCGGAGGTACCGTTCAATTTGCATGCCCACCTGAGAGGTCCGGTTGAATCTGACGATGGGCAAGCTGTTGGTCAATGTCCTCAAATCGTCGATGGTTTTCACGGGCGTTCCGAGGTTCTTTGGCGTTATCACAAAGTACCGCTCGGAAAACAGCCGATACCGGACGACGTCATTGGCGTCCATCAGCGGGTCGCTCGTGACGATCAAGTCCAGGTCGCGGCGCAGGAGCGCTTCTCCCTGTTGAGGACTCAACCCGGTTCGAATCGACAACTGGGACACCTTTCCCAGCAGCTTTTTCGTAAAAACCGAACCGCACGTGGACGCGAATGAGTCGACCAATCCGATGCGCAAGTCGGGTTTGATACCGCGCCCTGCTTCGACGACTTGCGCCTTGAGATTGGCGATCTCTTCGCTTAGCACCGCACCTCGGTTTCTCAGTGCGATGCCATAGGGCGTCAGCGCCATCGGTCGAGTCGTCCGGTTGACCAGCACGACGCCCAGTTCGTCTTCGAGCTGCCGAATGATTTGCGATACGCCCGACTGGGATATGCCCATCCTTGTTGCTGCGGCCGACATGCTTCCCTCTTCCGCGACAGCGACGAAGACTTGTACAGCGTGCATATCAATGGGTTTGTTCGACGACATGCCGTGTCCTCATGTGAGCGTCTTGGCATACGTTCTCGCATCTGGCACGCCGTCGACTTCCGATGTCATCGGAGGCGTGTCTTCGTACCACCCGGCGTGGCGGTCGCAAACGATGTGTCATGTTGCTCAGCGGCCTCGTGCGCGTCCTCAACGACACTTTCGGACTTCACGTCGGAAAGGTTCTCGCTGCCCGTTTCCGGTGCCATGAAATGGCAGAAGACGCCACCGAAGAGCAGTACCGCGACGCAAACACCCAGCGCTGTGTGGATGCCGACATGTTGAACCGCGATCGGCAGCAGGAACGTGCTGATGGCTGAACCGAAGCGGCTCGAAGCGACCGCCAAGCCGACGCCGGACGCGCGAAGGTGCGTCGGGAAGAGCTCGGGCGGATAGACAAATTCGAGGTTCGCCGCTGCCGAGAGAATGCACGCGAAGAGGCCGAAGACGAGCATCGTGCCCATGGGCCCAAAGCTGGCGTAGGTCAGCACAGCCAAACTGAGCGCCGCAAGATAGAAGGTTCCGAGGAGGAACGTGCGACGGGAGAGCCTATCGATGATCAGCAGGCCAATCACAGCACCCACGAAGAGCAGGATGTTATAGACGAGGCCGCCCACGAACTTGTCTTTGACGTGCAGAGCCTCAAGGACTTTTGGCGCGAAAGTGCCCAGCGCAAAGTAAGGAATGACTTGGCAGGTGTAGAAGACGCAGCCGACTAACGTGTTCTTGCGCCAGCGGGGCGAGAACAGCTGCGACCAGGCGCCCTTGTGTTGCTGCGATACGGCTGCTGTCGTCGAGAGCATGACCTCGCCGCCAAACCTGCGATGAATGATGGCCAGTGCTTCGTCGCCGCGACCGCGCTTCATCAGCCACATCGGCGACTCGGGCACGATAAGACGGAACGGGAGAATCAGGAGTGCCGGAACTCCGCTTGCTGCGAGCATCAGCCGCCAGGCATCAGGGCCAATGTCGCGCATGGCAAAGCCAGCGAGGTAGGCACCGACATAGCCCGCCGCCCAGGCTGCCGCGAGTACGCTCAGCAGACGGCCGCGATAACGGCGCGGAGAATATTCGGTTACGAGGGATTTGCTCACCACGTAGTCGGCGCCGAGGATGAGCCCGAGCACCAGACGCAAGACGAGCAACTGCGAGGGTGACGTCACAAAATACTGTGCGGCAGAGACGACCGCGAAGAGCAGCATGTCGTACGCGAAAATAGTCCGACGACCGTATTTGTCCGCAATCGGCCCCGCCAGCATGCTGCCGAAGAACAGGCCCGCGAGCGAGGCCGCTCCGAGCAGCCCCATCCATAGCGCATCGAGGTGCAGCGGGCCAGCGGCCATGCTGACGGCAATGCCGATGATGCCCAGCACGAAGCCATCGCTGAACTGACCGCCAGTTCCACTGAATGCAACTCCGACGTGGAATGGGCGAAGAGGCAAGTCTTCGAGTAATACCTGTTTGCTCACAATCGTCTCCGGTCTCCAGTGTGGTGCTCATGTCGATGCACCTTCAGAAACCAGTGTAGGACGGCGATTTCAAGAAAACAGCAGGTGAGTTGACAGTATCAAGAATACTAATACTCCCCCTCAGCAGGTCTGAAACTAAGCGGCTTCCCCAGTCAGCGCGCCGGCAGCAAGCTCGCCAATCACATGGCGCGCGGGGGAGACAGGACCGCGACCCTGCGAGTAACGATGCCATAGGGCTCCGTACGAGAGCGGACTGAGATGTTCAGCCGCGTTGCGAGCCCATGCTCGACGAAAAAAGCTGACACATCTCGCGGCATCAATGAGACAAGCAATGGGTCACGCTGCAGCAGCAAGATGGTAGTTATCGTCGAAGCCGCTTCAATGTAAGCGATCAATGAACGACGCCCTTCGGTCATCGAACGTGTAAGAGCGTTCTGATATCCTTCGCGTCTCATTCCGGCTGGCCAGGAGTAGTGACATGCGTTGGATCGCGACCCTTGTACTGGCAGTCTTGTGCACCTGTTCCGCGCTGGCTGCGCCGGCAGGTTTTAACGCGGGGGTGATCCGTCTGACGGTGGTGGGCGAGGCAGATCCTTTCGACACGGTCGTCTTTTACCCTACGTACGAGCGTGAGGTCCCATGGCAAGCAGGCCCGTTCACTGTCGAGGCGACGCGCAATGTTCCACCTGTACCGGATAACCGCTTTCCCGTTGTATTGATTTCACACGGACGAGGTGGCGGCCCTTTCAGCCACCGTGAATTGGCTACCGCTCTGGCTCGCGCCGGATTTATCGTCGTCTTGCCGACGCACCTTGGGGACGCTTCAGGCTATCCCCGGGCTCCGTCCCAAGCCCAGATTCTGATTGATCGCCCCCGGCAAGCAGAGGCCGCACTCAATGCAGTCCTCGCAGATCCGCGGTTTTCGGCGAGCGCCGATGTCGGCCGAATTGGCATGATCGGATACTCGGCCGGTGGCTACACTGCGCTGATTCTGGCGGGGGCGAAACCCGACTTTGCGTACGCCAGTGCGTACTGCGCGAATCACGATGATCCGGGATCGTGTCCACGTTCAGCAACCCGCAATGGTGCAAACGGCACCCAAGGTAGAGCTGCAGTACCCGCTGACCTGTTAGCCTGGCAACCGCCCGTCGATCGCCGTCTGAAGGCCCTGGTGCTGATGGATCCACTGGCCATGATGTTTGAGGCATCTGGCTTGTCCGCTGTGCGCATACCGACGATGCTCTATCGACCGCAGGACGACAGCTATCTTGGTTCTGCGAGCAACTCCCTTGCCGTTGTGTCAGGCTTGCCCGCACCGCCTGCAGTCCACATCGTGCCAGGCAACCACTTCGTTTTCATTGATCCTTGTCCGGCCGCAGTCGCCGCCAGTGTGGCACTGATCTGTCAGGATGCGCCCGGGGTCGATCGAGTGGAGGTTCATCGCCAGATCGATCACGAGGTCGTGGACTTCCTGCGCGCAAATCTATAACTCATCCAGACTGCTCTGACATGCCCCAAGGAAGCAACACGGCGTAGTCGTCGACGGTCTTTGCTACAGGTAACCGCTGGAACAGCAAGGCGAGGTAACGGTACGGATCGATTCGACAGGCCTTGCACGTTTCGACGAGAGAGTAAAGATTGGCACTGGCCGAGCCTATCCGATTTCCTGTGTGTGAGGCATAAACTGACGGCCAAGGAGCCGCTTTATGCTCACACAGGAAATCGGATAGGCTCGTTCGCGGGGCCACAAAGAAAAAAGCCGTTGAATCCATTCAGATTCAACGGCTTTTCATTCAATTCTCTGGCGGAGAGAGGGGGATTCGAACCCCCGATAGGCGATTAACCTATACACGCTTTCCAGGCGTGCGACTTAAACCACTCATCCATCTCTCCGGCGGGACGCGCATTATAGCAAACTTCGGGCCCCGCGCCACCTACCCTCCACTCCTGCCCGGTCACGGGTGCCGAATGTAGTCGACAAGCGCCGTCGTATAGGCATCCGGCTTGCGATCCAGCAGGCTCACGACGATCGTCACGGCAAACCCCGCCGGCACGCCGAACACGCCCGAGCTGATCGGCTCGATCCCGAACCAGCGCTGCCCGGCGAAGCCCGTCAACTGCGCGAAATACGGGTAGGTCGACACGATGTAATAGACGCACACCACGAGCCCCGCCACCATGCCCGCCACCGCGCCGCGCTTCGTCGTGCGCTTCCAGAACACGCCGAGCACCAGCACCGGAAACAAACTCGACGCCGCCAGCGAAAACGCCGCCCCCACGAGAAACAGAATATTCCCCGTATTCAGCGACGCCACATACGAAGCGAACAACGCCACGCCCAGCAGCAGGATCTTCGATATCGTCACGCGCCGCTGGCTCGACGCCGACGGATCGACCATGTGGTAGTAGACGTCGTGCGACAGCGCGTTAGCGATCGTCAGCAGCAAACCGTCGGCCGTGGAAAGCGCGGCGGCCAGCGCCCCCGCTGCGATCAAACCCGACATCACATACGGCAGCCCGGCGATCTCCGGCGCGGCGAGCACGACCATGTCGGGCTGCATCCGGATCTCGGACCAGCGGATGATGCCGTCGCGATTCGTATCGGCGATGCCGATCAGCGACGGCTCCACGCGATGCCACTGCGTCACCCATTGCGGCCAGTCGGCAAACGAATGGCCGACGAGGTTCGACAAGATCTCGTACTTGATCAACACCGCCAGCACCGGCACGGTCACATAGAACAGCGCGACAAAGAAAAGCGTCCACCCGACGGAGCGCCGCGCGGCGCTGACCGAGGTCGTCGTGTTATAGCGCGTCAGGATATGCGGCAGGCTCGCGGTGCCAAGCGACAGGCACAGCAGAAGCGAGAGGAAATTGCGTTCATGGATGCGCCGATCGTCCTCGTTTGCGGCAGGAAACGCCTCGTGCATCGGCACCGGATCGGTTGCGAGCGCAAGCATTTCGTCGCGCTCCTGCGTCCACACGATGCGCGCCGCGGCGGCATCGTGCGGAAAATCCGCCAGCTCGCGCTCGTGCTGATCGATCTCGCGCAACGGACCGTTGTGCCGCCGCAGTTCGGCGATGTCGTTCGCGAGCCGCCCTTTCTCATCGTCATACGACGCAGGCAGCGCCGCGATCCTCGCATCGATCTGCGCCGCGCGCTGCCGGTACCACACGCGCACGCTCTCCTCTTTCGGCGCGTCGCGCACGTCGTGCTCGAGCGTCTCGAGCTTCTCCATCAAGTGGCCGTAGCTCAACTGCGGCACCCAGCCCAGGCCGTCCTTGTGCGCGATCATCGATACCGGAATCAAAAACGCGCTGATCAAGATGATGTATTGCGCGACCTGCGTCCACGTCACCGCGCGCATCCCGCCGAGGAACGAACAGACGAGTATCCCCGCGAGCCCGCACGAAATGCCGATCGCGAAGTCGACGCCGATAAAACGCGTGGCGATCAGCCCGATCCCCTGGATCTGCGCGACGAGATAGACGAACGAGCACAGGATCGCGGCGAGCGCCGCGAGCGCGCGCACCGTGTTGCTCGAAAAACGCGTGCCGAGAAAATCGGGAATCGTGTAGCGGGCGAGCTTGCGCACATACGGCGCGAGCAGAAAAGCCGTGAGGCAGTAGCCGCCCGTCCAGCCCATCAGGTACGCGAGGCCGTCGTAGCCGGTCGCGTAGAGCGAGCCGGCGAGGCCGATGAACGATGCCGCCGAGAGCCAGTCGGCCGCCGTCGCCATCCCGTTGAACGCCGACGGCACGCGCCGCCCCGCCACGTAGTATTCGACGAGATCGGACGTGCGCGACAGCAGCCCGATCACCGCGTACACCGCGATCGGCACGAACAGGAACACGTAGCCGACCCACACGCCGGCGCCGGTCGTGCGCTCGATCCGCCACAGCACGTAGATGAACGCGAAGAAGCCGAGCGTATAGAGCGCGTAGGCGCGAATCAGCCGGTGCGTGAGCGTCATCGAACGGCTTCCGTCGCGCTGTCGGCGTTGGCCGCATCCGCATCGAAGGCGCGCCGCAGCGTGCGGTCCGCGCGCTGCATCAGCACGATATAGACAGCGATCAGCACGAGGTAGATCACGATCGCGCCCTGCGCGCCGAGATAGAACGGCAGGCGAAAGCCGGCGATCCGCACGGCCGACAGCGGACGCGCCAACGCCGGCACGACGAACGACACGAAGAAGCCGATCGACATCAGCACGGCGATCAACACGACATTGAAGCGCCAATAGCGCCGATGGGCGCGCGCCATCGCGTCCGTAACCGGCGGCGGTTCGGGCACAGGGTTGAGAGGGAGAGCGTGTGATGTGTGGGGCGCGGCCATGCGCCTATGTATCAAAAAGGCACGGCGCGGACAATTGGGATTGTCCGCGCCGTGCCTCGACTTCATGCATCTACGTCGTGCAGCGACTCGATGCGCCAGGCGATGAAGCCCGGCACCGCCGCCGCCAACGCTCGCCGCTTAAAGCGACTCGCCGAGCTGATCGAGAATCGCGGGATTCTCGAGCGTCGACACATCCTGCGTGATCGCCTCGCCCTTCGCGAGCGAACGCAAGAGACGGCGCATGATCTTGCCGGAGCGCGTCTTCGGCAGGTTGTCGCCGAAGCGGATGTCCTTAGGCTTCGCGATCGGCCCGATCTCCTTGCCGACCCATGCGCGCAGCTCGTTCGCGAGCTTCGCGGCATCGTCGCCCATGGGACGCGCACTCTTCAAGACGACGAACGCGACCACGGCTTCGCCGGTCGTCTCGTCCGGACGCCCCACGACGGCCGCTTCGGCAACCAACGGATTCGCCACGAGCGCCGACTCGATCTCCATCGTCCCGAGCCGGTGGCCCGAGACGTTGAGCACGTCGTCGATGCGGCCCATGATCGTGAAGTTGCCGGTGGCCTTGTCGCGCACGCTGCCGTCGCCGGCGAGGTACAGCTTGCCGCCGAGCTCCTCGGGGTAATAGCTCTTCTTGAAGCGGTCAGGGTCGCCCCAGATGGTGCGGATCATCGACGGCCACGGACGCTTCACCACGAGAATCCCACCCTGCCCATTCGGCACGTCCTGCCCGGTCTCGTCGACGATCGCGGCCATGATGCCCGGCAGCGGCAGCGTGCACGAGCCCGGCACGAGCGGCGTCGCGCCCGGCAGCGGCGTGATCATGTGGCCGCCGGTTTCGGTCTGCCACCAGGTATCGACGATCGGGCAGCGCGCGCCGCCGACGTTCTCGTAGTACCACATCCACGCTTCCGGATTGATCGGCTCGCCGACCGTGCCGAGCACGCGCAGGCTAGACAAGTCGTAGCTCTTCGGATGCACCTTCGCGTCAGCGTCGGCGATCTTGATCAGCGAGCGGATCGCGGTCGGCGCCGTGTAGAACAGCGTGACCTTGTGCTTCTCGATCATGTTCCAGAAGCGGCCGCCGTCCGGGTAGGTCGGCACGCCTTCGAACATCACCTGCGTAGCGCCTAGCGCGAGCGGCCCGTAGGCGATGTAGGTGTGTCCGGTGATCCAGCCGATGTCGGCCGTGCACCAGAAGATATCCGTGGGTTTCCAGTCGAAGGTCCACTTGAGCGTCTGCGCGGCCCACAGCACATAGCCGCCGGTGCTGTGCTGCACGCCCTTCGGCCGGCCCGTGGAGCCCGACGTGTAAAGCACGAACAGGGGATGCTCGGCGCTGACCCATTCGGGCGTGCAGGTGTCGGACTCGTTGGCGACAAGTTCGTGCATCCACAAGTCGCGGCTTTCGTTCCAGGCCACCTTGCCGCCCGTGCGCCGGTAGACGATCACGCTCTTGACCGCCTCGCAGCCGCCCATCGCGAGCGCCTCGTCGGCGATGCTCTTGAGCGGCAGCGCCTTGCCGCCGCGCATCTGTTCGTCCGACGTGATCAACGCGACCGCGCCGACGTCGACGAGCCGCTCGTTGAGCGACTTCGACGAGAAGCCGCCGAACACGACCGAGTGCGGCGCGCCGATGCGCGCGCACGCCTGCATCGCGACGACGCCTTCGATCGACATCGGCATATAGATCACGACACGGTCGCCCTTCTTCACGCCGCGCTTCTTGAGCGCATTCGCGAAGCGGCACACGCGCTGCAGCAGGTCTTGATAGGTGACGCGCGTGACGGTGCCGTCGTCGGCTTCGAAGATGATCGCGACGGTGCCGCCCTTGCCCGCTTCGACATGGCGATCGAGGCTGTTGTACGACGCGTTCAGCTCGCCGTCTTCGAACCACGTGCAGAACGGCGCGTTCGCTTCGTCGAGCACCTTCGTGAACGGCTTGTGCCACGTGAGCGTTTCGCGTGCGAGCTTCGCCCAGAAGCCCTCGTAATCGCGTTCCGCCTCGGCGGCGAGCGCCCGGTAGGCGTCCATGCCGGAAATGGCCGCATTGGCCACCACGTCGGCGGATGGCGGAAAAACGCGGCTTTCGTGAAGAACCGATTCAATCGTAGACATCGACAACCCCTTCATGAAGGTGAAAGTGAATCCGGTATCCGGCGCACTTGGGCGCGCCTTGTATTGTGAGCGCAGCTTTGGCGCTGCGCTTGTCCCCAAACCCTCGCACGTACCGCTCGCCGCGGTACGTGCCGTCGACGTGCCACGCCCGAAACCAGGGATGCGGCACTGCAGCATGCGGATGCACGCGCACTCAAACATGACGATAACCACGTCAACTTACCGCGCACTTACGCCACGTAAAAGCGCTCTGTCGGCCTACGTCATACGTATGGGAACGCCACCGCACCCAGCGGTTGCCCCGAACGCTGGTCGTCACGCCAGCGCCTTGCAGCCGCCTTTACGCCGTATTAAGCGTCAACCTACAATGCTCAATGCTAACTGAACTCCCCGTTTGGATTCCAGCTTGAACCGCTACGCTTTTCTCCTCATTGTCGCGATGCTGCTCGTCGGCAGCAACGTCGGCGTCGGCAAATCGATTGTCGCTTTCGTTCCCGTTTCCGTCCTCGCCCTGCTGCGCTTCGTGGTGGCGATCGCCGTGCTGTGGCCGCTCTTTCGCCCCGTCAAGATGAAGAGCGTGAAGCGCGGCGAATGGCTGAACCTGTTCCTGCAGGCGTTCTTCGGCACCTTCATGTTCACGCTCCTGATGTTGAACGGCGTGCAGCGCACGAGCGCGGTGGCGGCGGGCGTGATCACGAGCACGATTCCCGCCGTGGTCGCGCTCTTCTCCTGGTTCTTTCTCGGCGAGAAGCCGAACGGACGTGCGCTGATTTCGATTGCGCTCGCGATGACGGGCGTCGTCGTGATCAACTTCGCGCACGGCGGCTCGGCGGATAGCGCGGTATCGAGCGAAAGCTCGCTGACCGGCAACCTGATGGTGCTTGGCGCAGTCTGCTGCGAATCGTTCTATGTGATTCTCTCGCGGCGCCTCACGCAAACGCTCGCGCCCATCGACATCTGCGCTTACACCCACTTGTTCGGCTTGCTGCTGATGCTGCCGCTCGGCGTTGGCGCGCTCGTCTCGTTCGACTATGCGAGCGTGCCGGGCAACGTCTGGGCGCTCGTGATCTGGTACGGACTGTCGGCGAGCATCTTCTCGTTCTGGCTGTGGATGAAGGGCATTCGCCACGTGCCGGGGCAGTCTTGCCGGCGTGTTCAGCGCCGTGCTGCCCATCGCGGCGGCGGTCTACGGCATCGTGTTCCTCGGCGAGCGTCCGACGCTCGCGCACGGTGTCGCGCTCGCCTGCGTCATCGCGGGCATCGGGCTCGCGAGCCTCAAGGTCAAGCGCGCGCCGCCCGTCACGCCTTGAGCGGCAAAGCGGGGAAGCGGGGAAGCGGGAAAAAGGCTTGGCGCGTTACAATAGCGCGCTTTTTTTCGCCTTCGGGCGCGCTACGAAGCACCCCGTCCCCACAGAGCCCAAGCCATGACCGTCATCAAACAGGAAGACCTGATCCAGAGCATCGCCGATTCGCTCCAGTACATCAGCTACTACCACCCGCTCGACTACATCCAGGCGCTTGGCCGCGCCTATGAGCTCGAGGAGAGCGCGGCCGCGAAAGACGCCATCGCGCAGATCCTCACCAACAGCCGCATGTGCGCGGAAGGCCATCGGCCGATCTGCCAGGACACCGGCATCGTCACGGTGTTCGTGAAGGTCGGCATGGACGTGCGTTGGGACGGCGCGACGATGAGCGTCACCGACATGATCAACGAAGGCGTGCGCCGCGGTTACCTGAATCCCGACAACGTGCTGCGCGCCTCGATCGTGAGCCCGCCCGAAGGCGCGCGCAAGAACACGAAAGACAACACGCCGGCCGTCATCCACTACGAGATCGTGCCGGGCGACAAGGTCGACGTGCAGGTCGCGGCCAAGGGCGGCGGCTCGGAGAACAAGTCGAAGTTCGCGATGCTGAACCCGTCCGATTCGATCGTCGACTGGGTGCTCAAGACCGTGCCGACGATGGGCGCGGGCTGGTGTCCGCCGGGCATGCTCGGCATCGGCATCGGCGGCACCGCGGAGAAGGCGATGGTCATGGCGAAGGAATCGCTGATGGACCCGATCGACATTCAAGAGATCATCGCGCGCGGCCCGCAAGACTGGATCGAAGAACTGCGTGTCGAACTCCACGAGAAGGTCAACGCGCTCGGGATCGGCGCGCAAGGCTTGGGCGGCCTGTCGACGGTGCTCGACGTGAAGATCATGGCCGCGCCGACGCACGCTGCTTCGAAGCCGATCGCGATCATCCCGAACTGCGCGGCGACCCGCCACGCACACTTCACGCTCGACGGCACGGGCGCGGCGAAGCTCGAAGCGCCGCCGCTCGACGCCTGGCCGAAGGTCACGTGGCAGCCGAACACGGAAACGAGCCAGCGCGTCGATCTCAACTCGCTCACGCCGGAAGAGGTCGCGAGCTGGAAGCCGGGCCAGACGCTCTTGCTCTCGGGCAAGATGCTCACGGGCCGCGACGCTGCGCACAAGCGCATCGCCGACATGCTCGCGAAGGGCGAAAAGCTGCCGGTCGACTTCACGAACCGCGTGATCTATTACGTCGGCCCGGTCGATCCGGTGCGCGACGAAGCGGTCGGCCCGGCGGGTCCCACCACCGCGACGCGCATGGACAAGTTCACCGAGACGATGCTCGCGCAAACGGGTCTCATTTCGATGATCGGCAAGGCCGAACGTGGCCCGGTCGCGATCGAGGCGATCAAGAAGCACAAGGCGGCTTACTTGATGGCGGTGGGCGGCGCGGCGTACTTGGTGTCGAAGGCGATTCGCGAAGCGAAGGTGCTCGCGTTCGAAGATCTCGGCATGGAAGCGATCTACGAATTCGACGTCGTCGATATGCCTGTAACAGTTGCTGTCGATTCCCACGGCACCTCCGTGCACCAGACCGGACCGAAGGAATGGCAGGCGAAGATCGGCAAGATTCCGGTCGCTACGGCTTGATTTTGCTTGTCTTTTGAACGAAAGCCAGGCCCCCGGGCCTGGCTTTTTTCATGGCGATCCGAGCGATCTCCCTTTCGGTCAACGAAAGACTTCGACCTTGGCTTTTCAATCTGCAGCGTTTATCGTTGTGAGTCGAAGTCCCCCAACAAGGAACAACTATGCAAGGCGATAAAAAAGTCATCGAATATCTGAACGCTCAGTTGAAGAACGAGCTGACGGCGATCAACCAGTACTTCCTGCACGCGCGGATGTACAAGCACTGGGGGCTCGAAAAGCTCGGCAAGCATGAGTACGACGAATCGATCGGCGAGATGAAACACGCCGACTGGCTCATCGAACGTATTTTCATGCTCGACGGCCTGCCGAATCTGCAAGACCTGCACAAGCTCCTGATCGGCGAAGAGACGAAGGAAATCCTCGAGTGCGACCTGAAGCTCGAGCAGATTTCTCAGGGCACCTGCAAGGAAGCCATCGTCTATTGCGAATCCGTTCGCGATTTCATTTCGCGTGAGATCTTCGTGAAGATTCTCGACGACACCGAAGAGCACATCGACTGGCTCGAGACCCAGTTCGATCTCATCGACAAGGTCGGCATCCAGAACTACCAGCAGTCCGCCATGGGCGGTGCCGACGAATCGTAAGCCCAAGCTGGTAACATTCGCGCTTCGTGTTTGTTCCAGCCGCACGCTCATATGACCGCACCGCACGACACGCCCGCCAGCGGGTCCGCCCGAAATTCGACAGACGCTTTCGGCCAGTCGTCCGCGCCTGTCGGGATCTTCGATTCGGGCCTCGGCGGCCTGTCCGTGCTGCGCGCGGTGCGTGCGCAACTGCCCGATGAAGCGCTCATCTACGTCGCCGATTCGGCCTACGCGCCATACGGTGAGAAAGACGACGACTTCATCGCCGACCGCACGCTCGCGATCGGCGAGTGGCTGATCTCGCAGGGCGCGAAGGCGCTTGTGGTCGCATGCAATACGGCGACAGCGCAAGCGATCTCGCTCGTGCGCGAGCGGCTCACGATTCCGCTTATCGGCGTGGAGCCGGGCATCAAGCCCGCGGCGCTCCAATCGAAGACACGCGTGGCCGGCGTGCTCGCCACCCAGGTCACGTTGAGGAGCGCTCGCTTCCAGGCGCTGCAGGAACGCTATGCCGGCGATTGCCGGTTCCTGTGCCAGCCCGGGCATGGCCTCGTGGAAGCCATCGAGCGCTGCGACGTCGACTCGTCCGAAGTGCGCGCGCTGCTCAAGCGCTATCTGGACCCGATGCTCGACGCCGGCGCCGATACGCTCGTGCTCGGCTGCACGCATTACCCGTTCTTCGATCGCGTCATCCGCGACATCGCGGGCGACCGTCTCATGCTGATCGATACGAGCATCGCCATTGCCCGGCAGCTCGAGCGCGTGCTCGATGCGAACGGCCTGCGGGCGAGCGCGGCCAAACCCGGTGCGACGCCTGCGCTGCCCCGCTTCTGCTCGACCAGCGACGGCGAGCATCTGCGCCAATTGGCCAGCACGCTGCTCGGTCTTCAAGCACCGGTCGAGCGGGTGCACGTGCCATCGCGGCGCACTTCGGCGACCGCGTCACAAGCCGCCTGACCGCTCAGCCGACCATCTATTGATCCGACCCCGCTGTACCCCACGCCGCCGTTAGGCGGCAGGTCGCCGCCCATCCGCGCTTGCTGCAGTAACCCTGCCAGCGACCCAGCTTTGTTACAAAAAAAACGGCCTGGCAGCTTGCCAAGCGGCTCAATCATAATGATAATAGTTCGCATTAACGTTAGCTATCGTACTCATTAACTATGATCGTCTGCGTGTGCAAGTCTGTTTCCGATCGGAAGATCCGCGCCGCCATCGCTGAAGGCATCGATACCTTTGACGAACTTCAGTTCGAGTTGGGTGTTGCCACCTGTTGCGGCAAGTGCGAGGAATCCGTGCGCGACGTCATGGCGCAAAGCGGTGTCTGCCAAAGCCAATGCGGCGTCGAGCACCACACGCATGCGATTCCGGTCACGTTCTACGAGCGCAAGGCCGCTTGATCGCCTTCGCACGCTAACTCACTTCCAAGCTGGCGCCATATCACGTCAGCAGCGCTTTACCCGGCCGGGCACGCTTTAATTTTTCGCCCGGCTTGTCGTTTGAATCCTGTCAGCAAGCCAGTCTCACACTAGCCAGCGACCACTCATTCCTCAAGGAGTCTGAGATGGAATTGCTGCTTGGTTTCGTGGTGACGTTAGGCATCTCCCTCTTGATCTTTCGAAAATGACGCGACGTAGCGCAAGGTCCAGCGCGCGCGTCGTTCGCGCATTCGCCCAACCCAGTTAACATGCAGGTTCAGCCTTCCGTTTCCGTCGACGCATCGTCGGTGGCGCTCACGCCAATGAATTCCCGTGTGGTCTCGGCGGTCACCGTCGTGGTGCTGCTTCACGCCGCGCTGATTGCCCTCCTGGTGACGATCCGAAACGAGCCGCCCGCGCGCCCGCTCGAATCGCGCTCCATTACCGCTGAGCTGCTAAGTCCGGCTCCTGCCGCGGCGCCCGCCGCGCTGCAGTCGAGCGCGCCTGCGCCAAAACCCGCGCCGCCAGTGCCGCACGCCAAGCCGAAGGTCGAACCGAAACCGGCCCCGATTGCCAAGGCGAAGTCTGAACCGTTGCCGCAGGCGGCTGCGCCGTCGCCGAACGCGGTTGCACCAACGGCACCCGCTCCCTCAGCTTCAACCGCCCCGACAGCCCCGGCAGCCCCGACAGCCCCGGCAGCCCCGGCAGCCGCCGAAGCACCGGCGGGTCCGGCAACCGGCGCTCCCGGCGGGCCGGCCGCCGGCCGCGAAACGCTCGCGATCGCGGCGCCGAAGGACGTCGCCCACCTCGACTGCAACATCACGAAGCCGGCCTACCCCTCGCTGTCGCAACGCCGCGGCGAAGCGGGCACCGCCTACGTGCGGTTCGTGGTCGGATTGAGCGGCAAGATCGAGGACGTCGAACTGAAAAAGAGCAGCGGCTTCTCCCGCCTCGACGAAGCGGCCATGGCCGCGATGCGCGCGAGCGCCTGCCGCCCCTACGTCGAAAACGGCACGCCGGTGCGTGCGGCCTATACGCAGCCGTTCACGTTCGGCTTTAACGATTGATTGGAAAATAAGAAAAGGACTTGAAATGCAGAACTACGGTTTTTCGCACGTTTGGGTGCAAGGGGATGTCGTGACGCGCGGCATCGCGGCCGCGCTGATCTTCATGTCGATCTTGTCGTGGTGCGTCATCGTCATCAAGGGGATGAACGTGGTGCGCCTGAAGCGCCTCACGAAGAACGCCGAGCAGGCGTTCTGGCATTCCGACGATTTCTCGGACGGCATCAAGAAGCTCGGCGCGTCGTCGTCGAGCGCGAACGCCAACCCGTTTCTCGCGCTCGCGCTGTCGGGACAGGAGGCGGTCGATCACCATCATCAGACGCAACCGCATCTGCACGACAAAATGGACGTGTCGGACTGGATCACGCGCTGCCTGAAAGACACGATGGACGACGGCATCGCGCGCATGCAGGGCGGCCTGGCCGTGCTCGCATCGATCGGCAGCGTCGCGCCGTTCGTCGGCCTGTTCGGCACGGTGTGGGGCATCTATCACGCCCTCCTCGTCATCGGCGCGACGGGACAAACCTCCATCGATCAGGTCGCGGGCCCGGTCGGCGAGTCGCTCATCATGACCGCGCTCGGCCTCTTCGTCGCGATCCCCGCCGTGCTCGGCTACAACGCGCTGACCCGCGCGAACAAGGCTGTCGTCGGCAAGCTGCGCCGCTTCGCGCATGGTCTGCACGCATACTTCGTGACCGGCTCGCACGTGGCATCGGCGAAGCGCGACGGCCTGCGCCTCGCCGCACGCACGAACTGAGGGTGAAGCGACGATGTCAATGAACGCATTCGCCGAAGACGATGACGACGGCCTGATGAACGAAATCAACATGACGCCGCTCGTCGACGTGATGTTGGTTCTCCTGATCATCTTCCTGGTGACGATTCCCGCCATCCATCACGCGGTGAAAATCGATTTGCCGCACGCGAGCAGTCAGAAGCAGGACACGAAGCCCGCGCACGTGACGGTGTCGGTCCAGGCCGACGGCACCGTTCTTTGGGACGACAAGCCGGTCACCGACGACGTGCTGCGCGCCGACATCGCGCAGGCCGCCCAAGCCGATCCGCAGCCGGAGCTGCATTTGCGCGCGGACCGCAAGGTGCCGTACGAACGCGTCGCCGATGTGATGTCCGCCGCGCAGGCGGGCGGGCTGACGAAGATCGGCTTCGTGACCGAACCGAAAACGAAGTAGTCCGCTGGATCACGCAAACAAGCACGCAAACAAGCACGCAAACAAGCGCACAAACAGCGTCGTACAAAGTAAAAGGCCCTCATCGTCAGATGAGGGCCTTTTGTCTTGCGCACGCAGCGCCTTCGGGCGTCGGGCTCACTTGCCATCGGAGTAGCTCGTGGAGTCACCGGATGCGACAGCCGTGGTCGTCACGGACAGCGCGTTTCTGCCCTATCAGGCTTGCTATAAGAGCAGCCATCAATTTCCGCAGCGGAATCTCCACTGCGAAAGGGATTTCAATATAGGCGGCACAGCGCGTGCATTCAAGAAAACGCCCATTGAAACTACTGATCGCCGATGACGCTTAAATGGCAAAACCGATTTTCGTCACGCAGCGGAGCCGAGAGCCACGGTCTTGGCGCGAAGGGCCGTGTGTTACGGCGCGATTTTTTCCGACGCCTCGCTCACCGCCTTGAACTTGCGCAGGAAGTCCGCTTGGCGGCCTTCCGGACACTCGGCCGCCGTATGGTTGCCGTCTTCGAGCATCTCGACGAGGTAGTCGACAAAGGCGCGCACGGCCGGCACCATCCCCTGCCGCGACACGAACACCGCATAGAGTTGCGGTGTCGGCAAGGTCCAGCCCGGCATCACCGGCGACAGTTGGCCGGAACGCAACGCCGCTCCATACATCATCTCCGGCAATGCAGCGATGCCCACGCCGGCCATCACGGCCTCCCGTATCATCAGCAAATCGGCGCTCACGAGACGGGGCTCGTGCTCATGGATGTGGCGCGTGCCGTCCGGCGCGATCAGATGGAACGCATGGCGTCCGTCCGAGCTCGGCGTATCGAGCGTCTCGTAGCGCTCGAGATCGGACGGCACGAGCGGCGGCGAATCCCGGCTCAAGAGACTCGGCGCGCCAACCAGCATCTGCTCGGTACGCCACAGCGGCCGCACGACGATATTCGCGTTTTCCGGCGGATCGGAGCGCACGCGAAGCGCGACGTCGACCGAATCCTCGTACAGATCGATCACGCGGTTCGTCACGCGCACCACCACCCGCACCTCCGGATAGCGATGCATGAACTCGGGCAGGATGCCCGACAGAAGCGTCTGCGACACCGTCACAGGCACGCTCACGCGCACCGTGCCGCGCGGCGACGCCCGCATCTGCTGCACCACCGTCACTGCGGCTTCCGCCTCGGACAACATCGCCCGGCAATGCTGATAGAACAGTTGGCCGGCTTCGGTGAGCGCGAGCTTGCGCGTCGAGCGCTGCAAAAGCCGCACGCCGAGCGACGCCTCCAGTTCGGAAAGACGCCGCGACAGACGCGATTTCGAAATGCCGAGCACGCGCTCGGCCGCCGAGAAACCGCCGTGCTCGACGACCTGCGAGAAGTACATCAGGTCGTTCAGATTGTGCTGATCGAGTTTCATCTTATCGTTCCATTGATAGAACAATCCATTGCTGAAGGGTGCCTAGAAGTCCAGGAATCGCTCCATATAATAGCTTTGCGTTTCAAAAATAACGCTATTCCCGTATTTCCAGGTGACCTTTCATGACCACGATCCGCACGATTCAACGTACTTTTCCGGCCGTTCGTACGATCGAGGGCGGCGGTTTCGTCGTTCATCGGCCGTTTCCGACTCGCATGCTGATGGACTTCGATCCGTTCCTCCTGCTCGACGAAATGGGCCCGGTCGACTACGCGCCGGGCGAGGCCATTGGAGCCCCCGACCATCCGCACCGCGGCTTCGAAACCGTAACCTACGCGCTGGAAGGCCAGTTCGTGCATCGCGATTCGGCCGGGCACTCGGGCACCTTGCGCGCAGGCGACGTCCAGTGGATGACGGCCGGCGCGGGCGTCGTCCATAGCGAAATGCCCGACCCGGCGTTCGCCCGCACAGGCGGTCGCGTGCACGGCCTGCAGCTGTGGGTGAACCTGCCGCGCCGCGACAAGATGACCGCGCCGCGCTATCAGGAGATCCCATCGGCCGGCATTCCCACTGCCACGTCGGCCGACGGCAAGGTGCGTGTGAAGGTGATCGCGGGTGAAGCGTTCGGCGTCAGCGCGGCGATCGAAACGCACACGCCGATTCTCTATCAGCACTTCACGCTGCAGCCCGGGGCATCGGTCGTGCAACCGGTGCCGCGAGACTACCGCGTGTTCGCCTACCCGCTGTCGGGCAGCGGCCTGTATGGCGACGAGCGGCGCAAGATCGACGCGCAGCATATGGTCGTCTTCGGCAACGACGGCGACGCCGTCAGTCTCGCCGCCGGCGCTGAACCGCTCGAGGTGCTGCTGCTCGGCGGGGTGCCGCTGAACGAGCCGGTCGTGCGCTACGGTCCGTTCGTGATGAACACCGAAGAGGAGATTCGTCAGGCCGTCGTCGACTACCAAGCAGGCCGCATGGGGCAAATCGCGTCACAATAGGCGACTCATTCACCTCGCTGCAGAAACCCCACCCCGCTTTCGGAGCAAGCGCATGTCAACAACCACGGTCGTCGCCAGCATCGGTTCACTCGATTATCAGGTCCGCCTCGAAGACGGCACCCACACGTGGCTCGGCGACGAGCCCGAATCCGCGGGCGGCGGCGACACGGGACCCACACCCTTTTCGCTGCTGCTGTCGAGTCTCGGCACGTGCACGTCGATCACGCTCAAGATGTATGCGAAGCGCAAAGGCTGGCAGCTCGACGCGGTGCGAGTCGAACTTTCGATGGAAACGGGCACGGAAGGCACGACGATCACCCGCGACATCCACCTCGAAGGCGAACTCTCGAGCGAGCAGCGGGAACGGCTCTTGCAAATCGCGAATGCGTGCCCGGTTCACAAGATCCTGACACACCCTATCGAAATTAATACGGGGCTTGTCGCAGTCTGATTAGGGGCGCATGATCCGACGCTTGCAGCGCTTTAAGAGGAAGCCCCCACCTTGAATTTCGAACACCTGATTCAGATTAACGATCCGCTGAACCCGTTCGTCGATACGCTGACGCGCGCGCAGCTGTGGGAAGGTCTCGTGCTGCGAGCCGAGCAGCCGCAATTGTTCGTGATGGGCCTCGACAGTTGCACGATTCTGTCGCGCACCGACAGCACGCTCGAGCGCGAGCTGCACTACGGCCACGCGACGGTGCGCGATCGCGTCACGCTCACGCCGCAGGAAAGCGTGCGCTACGACATTCTCGCGACCGAAGCGCACGTCGGCGGCTCGTTGACGATGACCATCGAGCAGCCCGACGATCTTCAGTTGTTCCTGCGCTTCGAATACCGCACCACCCTGCCGGCGGCCGATACGGAAGACGCGCGGCAGACGCAGGAGATCGTCAAGTCGGCCTATCGGGAAGCCGATATCGACACCGTGCGGCTTATCCGGCAGTACGCCGCACCGACTCCGCAAGAACCTGGCGCGCTGCACTGAGCGCCGGCAGTCCGCCAAAACGCCGGCGGCGACGGCACGCCGCCGCCCGTGCGGCGCTCTCAGCGCCCGCGCTTCGCCTCCCTCCCGCAGCACACCCCTCCGCTCCGTTTCGATCCGTCCTATCGAAAACTGCCGCCGATGAATACATCACGGTTGCAAATGGGAATTGTTCTCATTTATACTCGATCCCATCGAATCGACGAACCGACAACGACGAATGAACGACTTCTCACGCGCTTCCACGCTCACTCTGCGCCGCAATAGCAGCGCCGCGCCCAGCAGCCGGCCGAAGAACGTCGGGCCTTCTACGGACGTCGATCGGACGAAAACGGGCAAAGCAAACGATGACGGCGAACGCATCTTGCGCAGCGAATCGCTCCTGCAAGGTCGCAGCCACATCGGCATCACGCACAACGGCGAGACCTACCAGCTTCGCGCAACCCGATTGGGCAAGCTGATCCTGACGAAGTAAGCACCGCGTATTGTGGGGACCACCTCCCAGAGGGGTGTTGGGCAGTAGCCAGCCACGACGGCTTGCACGCGAGATCTAGACCCCTTCGTGCAGACACCTTCAAGCAGCCGTCGAAGCCAGCCATGCCATTTTTTTGCGCGGTTTCCTGCCTGATCACCGCGGCCTGAGCGAACTTATTCGGAGAGGCCCAGCGCCGCGATACCGGCGCGCGCCACGGCCGCATCCTGATCCGACTTCACGCCCGATACGCCGATCGAACCCACCACTTCGCCGTCCACGACGATCGGCACCCCGCCCTCCACCATGCTGACCAGCGGCGCGCTCAGAAACGCCGTGCGGCCCTGCTTGATGATCTCCTCGTAGACCTTGGTTTCGCGTCGGCCGAGCACCGAAGTGCGTCCTTTGCCGATCGCCATTTCGACCGTGCTCGGCGCGGCGCCGTCCATGCGGTGCAGATGCAGCAGATGACCGCCGTCGTCGAAGATCGCAACGGTCACGGCCCAGTGGTTAGCGACCGCATGCGCTTCAGCAGCGGCGGCCATCTTCTTGACGTCTTCGGCGGTCAGTACGAGCTTGGTTCTCACGAGCATCCTCTTGGGTTCGTAGTGCGGCGCGCCGCCGCACAGCATGACGCAACAATCGCAACCATCAATCCGTGCCGGTCAGATGGTCGCCGACATTCGCACCGAACACGCGCTCGCGCAACAACGCGAGCTGGTCGCGCACCTGGGCGGCCTTTTCGAATTCGAGATTCTTCGCGTGCTCCATCATCTGCTTCTCGAGCCGCTTGATCTCCTTCGCGATCTGCTTCTCGGACATGTCCTCGAACTTCGCGCGCTGTTGCTGCTCCTTGAGCTCCGCACGCACTTCGTCGGCGTCGTAGACACCGTCGATGATGTCCTTGATCCGCTTCACGACGCCGCGCGGCACGATGCCCATCTTCTCGTTGTGCGCGATCTGCTTCGCGCGCCGGCGCTCGGTTTCGTCGATCGCGCGGCGCATCGAATCGGTGATCCGGTCCGCGTACAACAGCGCCTTGCCGTTGACGTTGCGCGCCGCGCGCCCGATCGTCTGGATCAGCGAACGCTCGGCGCGCAGGAAGCCTTCCTTGTCCGCGTCGAGAATCGCGACGAGCGACACCTCCGGAATGTCGAGCCCCTCGCGCAGCAAGTTGATGCCGACGAGCACGTCGAAGGTGCCGAGACGCAAGTCGCGAATGATCTCGACGCGCTCGACCGTATCGATATCGCTGTGCAGGTAGCGCACTTTGACGCCGTGGTCGGCGAGAAATTCGGTTAGCTGCTCGGCCATGCGCTTCGTGAGCACGGTGACGAGCACGCGGTCGCCGGCCGCGACGCGCGCATTGATCTCGGAGAGCACGTCGTCGACCTGCGTGCGCGCCGGCCGCACTTCGACCTCGGGGTCGACGAGGCCGGTCGGCCGCACGACCTGTTCGGCGACCTGGCCCGCGGTCTTTTTCTCGTAGTCGGCCGGTGTCGCCGACACGAAGATCGCCTGGCGCATCTTGCGCTCGAACTCGGGGAACTTGAGCGGCCGGTTGTCGAGCGCCGACGGCAGCCGGAACCCGTAGTCGACGAGATTTTCCTTGCGGGCCCGGTCGCCGTTGTACATGCCGTTCAGCTGGCCGATCAGCACGTGCGACTCGTCGAGCAGCATCAGCGCGTCGGGCGGCAGATAGTCGACGAGCGTCGGCGGCGGCTCGCCCGGCGCCGCACCCGAAAAGTGCCGCGAGTAGTTCTCGATGCCCTTGCAGAAACCCAGCTCCTGCAGCATTTCCAAATCGAAGCGCGTGCGCTGCTCGAGCCGCTGCGCCTCGACGAGCTTGCCGTCCTGATGGAAGAACTCGAGCCGGTCGCGCAATTCGGTCTTGATCGTCTCGACCGCGCGCATCACGGTTTCGCGCGGTGTCACATAGTGCGACGACGGGTAGACGGTGAAGCGCGGAATCTTCTGCCGCACGCGGCCCGTCAGCGGATCGAACAGCTGCAGCGACTCGACTTCGTCGTCGAACAGCTCGATGCGCACCGCCATCTCCGCGTGCTCGGCAGGGAAGATGTCGATCGTGTCCCCACGCACGCGGAACGCGCCGCGCTGAAAATCGGCTTCGTTGCGGCTGTACTGCATCGCGATCAGCCGCGCGATGACGTCGCGCTGGCCGATCTTGTCTCCCGTGCGCAGCGTCAGAATCATCTGGTGGTACTCGGACGGATTGCCGATACCGTAGATCGCCGACACCGTCGCCACGATCACGACGTCGCGCCGCTCCATCAGGCTCTTGGTCGCCGACAGCCGCATCTGCTCGATGTGCTCGTTGATCGACGAATCCTTCTCGATGAACAAGTCGCGCTGCGGCACATAGGCTTCCGGCTGGTAGTAGTCGTAGTACGAGACGAAGTACTCGACCGCATTACGCGGGAAGAACTCGCGAAACTCCGAGTAGAGCTGCGCGGCGAGCGTTTTGTTCGGCGCGAATACGATGGCCGGGCGGCCGAGCTGCGCGATCGTGTTCGCCATCGTGAACGTCTTGCCGGAGCCGGTCACGCCGAGCAGCGTCTGGAACGACAGGCCGTCCTCGACGCCTTCGACGAGCGTCTTGATCGCGCCGGGCTGATCGCCGGCAGGCGGATACGGCTGGTACAGGTGAAACGGGGAGCCTTCGAACTCGACGAATTTCGATTCGTCGAGGGTGTCGTCGACTGGAGAGAGATGGTGTTCGGACATGAGGAAGCGGTTCCTTCGCCGAGGGCAGGCAAAAGGCTATTTTAGCGCCTTGCGCTCGGGCGGGCTGATAGGCTGCCGACTCCGGCGATGCGTCCCTGTCGCTCCCAAATTGGGCGAGATTGGCGCGGCTTATCGGTAAAAGCGCACGACCGTCCACGATTTTGCTTGCCCGGCTTTTCCGAATCGAGGGCTCGGATTCGCTACAATGGCGAATTGCGCTCGCGCGCCGCCGGTCCGGGGAGTACCCAACCCTATTTGGACGGACCCGTTAGGCCGGGAGCCTGCCTCTTTCTTTTCACTACCGCCGAACCATCATGTCTCTCTTCTCCGCTGTCGAACTCGCTCCCCGCGACCCGATCCTGGGCCTCAACGAAGCCTTCAACGCCGATACCCGCACCACCAAAGTCAACCTCGGCGTGGGCGTCTATACCAACGAAGAGGGCAAGATCCCGCTGCTGCGCGCAGTTCGTGACGCGGAAAAAGCGCGCGTCGAAGCGGCCCTGCCGCGCGGCTACCTGCCGATCGAAGGGATCGCGGCCTACGACGCAGCCGTGCAAAAGCTGCTGCTCGGCAACGACTCGCCGCTGATCGCAGCCGGCCGCGTCGTGACGGCGCAGGCGCTCGGCGGCACGGGCGCGCTGAAGATCGGCGCGGATTTCCTGAAGCGCGTGAACCCGAACGCCAAGGTCGCGATCAGCGATCCGAGCTGGGAAAACCATCGTGCGCTGTTCGAAAGCGCGGGCTTCGAAGTCGTCGCCTATCCGTACTACGACGCGCAAACCAACGGCGTCAATTTCGACGGCATGCTGAGCGCGCTGAACAGCTACGCCGCGGGCACGATCGTCGTGCTGCATGCGTGCTGCCACAACCCGACGGGCGTCGACCTCACCGACGCGCAATGGAAGCAAGTCGTCGAAGTCGTGAAGACGCGCCAACTGGTGCCGTTCCTCGACATCGCCTACCAAGGCTTCGGCGACAGCATTGAAGCCGACGCCGCCGCCGTGCGCCTGTTCGCGGCATCGGAACTGAACGTGTTCGTGTCGTCGTCGTTCTCGAAGTCGTTCTCGCTGTACGGCGAGCGCGTCGGCGCGCTGTCGATCATCACCGACAGCAAGGACGAAGCCGCGCGCGTGCTGTCGCAGCTGAAGCGCGTGATCCGCACGAACTACTCAAACCCGCCGACGCACGGCGGCTCGGTGGTCGCGGCCGTGCTCGCCTCGCCGGAACTGCGCGCGACGTGGGAGCAGGAACTCGGCGAAATGCGCGACCGCATCCGCGCGATGCGCGGCGGCCTCGTCGAGCGCCTGAAGGCAGCGGGCGTGGATCGCGACTTCAGCTTCGTCAACGCGCAGCGCGGCATGTTCTCGTACTCGGGCCTGAATGCCGCGCAGGTGGACCGCCTGCGTGAAGAGTTCGGCATTTATGCGGTCAGCACCGGCCGTATCTGTGTGGCCGCGCTCAACACGCGCAACATCGACGTGGTGGCGAATGCCGTCGCGCATGTGTTGAAGTAAGGTTTGGCTGTTGCAGCGGCGGCGCTGTGTTCGCGCCGCTGCTCGCCGGCTTGAAGTCTGTTGGTTGCGACTCACGACAGACGTAAATGGCGCCCCTCTCAGGGCGCCATTTTTCTTTATGCCGCTCCTCGTTCGACTTTTGCGTGCCGCGCCGATTCGCCGAATTTCTATCGCCTCGATGCGGGCGCTCCAAACGAACTAACGTTGATCGCGATGGATATCGTGCGTCACGAAACCCGCGTCGTTTTGCGGCATCTCCAGCCAGCCCGGTTGCGCGAGACTCGCGCGTATATCCTGCAGTCCGCTCTCCCAGTGGTCGTGCATCGTCGATAGGCCAAACTGGTAGTCCTTGTAATTACCCTCGTATTGCTTGTCGTGATAGACGAGGTGAATCACGTCGTAGCGCTTCGAACACGAAAGCTCTTCCGCAAGCTTGCACCACGGGTCGTTTCGATGCTCCTCCGGGATGCGTGTCAGCACTTCCCGCAGCACGTGCCGGAAACGCTGCGAGCGCTGCATCATGTCCGTGACGAAACGCGTGCGGCTCGAATACTGGATGTCTTTCATGCGGCCTTGCACGTCGGTGATATTGTCCGGCACCGGGCCACGCGCGCTCCACAAGTCGACTTGAAACGCGAGCGTGTCTTGTCGCGGTGTCGTCTGAATCACTTCCCGAAGCGGCGTATTCGACATCAAGCCGCCGTCCCAGTAGAACTCGCCATCGATTTCCACCGCCGCGAACCCTGGCGGCAGCGCGCCCGACGCCATGAAATGCTCGGGCCGCAGCTTCATATGCGTGTTATCGAAGTAAGCGAAATTACCGGTGCCGACATTGACTGCCCCCACCGAGACACGCACTTCGGCCGAATTGATCCGATCGAAATCGCAGAACCGTTCGAGGGTGGATTTCAGCGGCGACGTGTCGTAATAGCTCGCCGTCAGCGGCGACCCGGACCCGGTCGGCATGGGCGGCGGGAAGCGCGGCACGAAAAATCCCTTCTGCCCGTCGACGAGCGCGCCAACCGCCTGCATTGCCGTAAACGCCTTGCGCATCGTATCGTTCGAATTGAACAGCGCCCGCTCGACAAACGGCGGCATTGGCGGCCCATAGGCCGGCTGGCAGATCAGCTCCCAGAACTCGAGTAGCTTCTCCACGCGATACTCCGGCGCATTGCCGGCAAGAATCGCCGTATTGAGCGCGCCGATCGAAATGCCGCAAAACCGGTTGGGAAGAATGCCGGCTTCGTCGAGGCCCTGATAGACGCCGGCCTGATAGGCACCTAGCGCGCCCCCGCCCTGCAGAACGAGCGCAATGCTCTCGTAGTCAGGCACGACGATGCGGGGGCTTTCAACCGTCTCCTGCTCACGAGCGCGCTCGCCGCCCTCTGCTACGGGGGCGTCGGCGCGCGCGTTTTTTACCTTGCGCTGCGCCATCATGGGCTCCTTATTGCATGAACCAGCCGTGGCTGACGATGAACGACTGGCCGGTGAGCGCCGCGCTCGGGAACGCCGAGAGGAACAGCACCGTCTGCGCGACGTCCTCGACCGTGGTGAACACGCCGTCCACCGTCTGGCCGAGCATCACCTTCTTGACCACTTCCTCTTCGCTGATGCCGAGCTCCTTCGCTTGCTCGGGGATCTGCTTGTCGACGAGCGGCGTACGCACGAAGCCCGGGCAGACCACGTGCGAGCGCACGTTGTGCGCCGCGCCTTCCTTCGCCAGCACGCGCGCCAGGCCGAGCAGCGCATGCTTGGCCGCCACGTACGCCGACTTCAGCGGCGACGCCTCATGCGAGTGCACCGAGCCCATGTAGATCACGACGCCGCCGCGATTGTCCTTGTACATGTGCTTGAGCGCGGCCTTGGTCGTGAGGAACGCGCCGTCGACGTGGATCGCCTGCATCTTCTTCCAGTCCGAGAACGAGTAGTTCTCGATCGGATTGACGATCTGGATACCGGCGTTCGACACGAGGATGTCGACCGAGCCGAATTCGGCGGCCACTTTATCGATGCCCTGGTTGACAGCTTCCTCGTTGGTGACGTCCATTGCGACGCCGACCGCCTTGCCGCCCTTTTGCTTGATCTCGTCGGCCACGGCTTGTGCGCCGGCCAAGTTCAAGTCGGCGATCGCCACCGCGGCGCCTTGGGCCGCGAGCACCAATGCGATTTCCTTGCCGATGCCGCTTGCTGCGCCCGTGACGACAGCAACCTTACCGTTCAGATTCGTGGACATTCAAAACCTCCATCTGGATTGAGCACATGACACCATGGCGACAAATGCATGACAACCCAGCCGAAAGGCATATGCCGATCAGCCGACTGCCCCGCCACGACCGACCACGGTATTGTGCATGAAGCGTAAGGGTCCTGTTCCGCAAATTGCTTGATAAACGAATCCGCAGAACAAGACCCGCCGGTCACGCGCCAAATCGATTCGGATTAAGCTGTGCGTTTGACTCTCACGCCCCCCCTCGAAGGAGAAGCATATGAACTATCGACGACTCGGACGTTCCGGCCTGCAAGTCAGCGAGCTTTCAATCGGTTCGTGGGTCACTTACGGCAATCAGGTGGATCGGCGAGCCGCGCGCGAATCGCTCGCAGCAGCGCGCGATGCAGGCGTGAATTTTTTCGATAACGCTGAAGTCTATGCAGGCGGCAAGTCCGAGGAAATCATGGGCCATGCACTGAAAGAACTCGCATGGCCGCGCATCAGCTACGTGGTGTCGACCAAGTTCTATTGGGGGCTGCATGAGGCGCCGAATCAGTACCACACGCTGAACCGCAAGTATCTGTTGCACGCCATCGACGCGTCGCTGCACCGCCTGCAGCTCGACTATGTAGACCTGGTGTTCTGCCACCGCCCCGACCCGAACACGCCGATCGAAGAGACGGTCTGGGCGATGAGCGACATGATCGCGCGCGGCAAGGCGCTCTACTGGGGCACGTCGGAATGGAGCGCCGACGAAATCCGCGCGGCCTACGAAATCGCCGAGCGGCATCATCTACACAAACCGGTGATGGAGCAGCCGCAATACAACCTCTTCTGCCGCAAGCGCGTCGAACAGCAATACATGCGGCTCTATGAAGACATCGGATTGGGGCTCACGACCTGGAGCCCGCTTGCATCGGGCCTCCTCACCGGCAAATACCGCGATGGCGTACCGGCCGACAGCCGCGCTCAATTGCAAGGCTACGATTGGTTGCGCACGCAGTTGACGGACGCCGGCAAGAACAACATCGTCGGCCAGCTAGGCCAAATCGCCGACGAGCTCGGCTGCACCGTCGGCCAGCTCGCGATCGCCTGGATTCTGAAGAACCCCAACGTCAGCACGGTGATCACGGGCGCATCGCGTATCGAGCAGATCCACGAAAACATGAAGGCACAAGAGGTGGCCGTCAAGATCACGCCGGAAATCAAATTGAAGATCGAGGAGGTTGTCGGCGACGCCTACCAATAGTGCGCGCGAAGAGCGGCGCGGGCCTCGCGTACAATACGCGACCGCCCGCGAGCGCCTCGCGTCGCGCGGATTCACGCGCAACACGGGCGAGCCGCCATAGCCTGGTCGCTGCGTTTGACCGCATTCATCCTCTCGCTTTCCATTTGCCATGCTCAGCTATCGCCACGCCTTCCACGCAGGCAATCACGCCGATGTCCTCAAGCACGCCGTCGTCGTGCAGTTGCTGCGTTATCTCGGCATGAAGGACAAAGCCTATTGGTACATCGATACGCACGCGGGCGCAGGTGTCTATTCGCTCAAGGAAGGCTACGCGACGAAAAACGCCGAGTTCGATACGGGTATCGGAAGACTTTGGAAGCAGAAGGATTTGCCCGCCGCGCTGACGGAATATGTCGAAGAAGTCAGCGCGTTGAATCCGGACGGCGAACTGCGCTATTACCCGGGTTCGCCGTACCTCGCATGGCGGCTGATGCGCGATCAGGATCGCATGCGCCTTTTCGAGCTGCACTCGACCGAAATCGATGTCCTGCGCCACAACTTTCGCGATGCGGGTCGCCGCGCCATGCTGTTCGGCGCGGACGGCTTCGAAGGAATCAAAGCCTTGCTCCCGCCGCCGCCGCGCCGGGCGTTGGTGCTGGTCGATCCCTCGTTCGAGGACAAACGCGACTACGCGCGCACGCTGACGTGTATCGAGGAAAGTTTGAAGCGATTTGCGACGGGCACCTACGCGATCTGGTATCCGCAGGTCACGCGACAAGAATCGCAGCGTTTTCCCGAGCAACTGAAGCGCTTGCAGCCGACCAACTGGCTGCATTTGACGCTGACGGTAAGCCGCCCGCCCTCGGATGGTTTCGGCCTCTACGGCAGCGGCATGTTCATCCTGAATCCGCCGTACACGCTCGCCGCAACGATGAAAGAGACGCTGCCTTACCTCGTCGACAAACTCGGGCAGGACGAAACAGCGCAGTTCAAGATCGAAAGCCGGGGCGACTAAAGTTCGATTGAGCCCTTACTGGCTCGATTTAGGACGGTATACGGGCCGCGGCGCCGAAGCTCCGCCCACGGGCAGATTGATATAAGGCGCCACGACGATCGGCTGTGACGAGTCGGGTTGCAGCTCGCTAGGCGTTGCGGTCGGCTTGGCGGCGACCATCGGCTGACGCGACAACGGCGCCGTTTGCAGCACGAGGCCGCTTTGCCCATCGTTGATACCGCTTTCCGTGTCGAGCACGAGCGGCTTGCCGTTCGACTGGGCGGACGCATTCAACGATACGAGCAAGAGAGCCGCACAAGCAGCCGGCAGCACGCGAAGCGAGGGAAATGGGCACATGGGTCGACGTATCCGTTATCAGCCGCGTTGAGGGGCAAAAAGCGCTTTACCTTACCGTGGTGGCAAGCTTTAGGCTAGTCGCAGTGGTGTTCCGGAAACGACAAAGCCCCGCTTTGCGGGGCTTTGCATCACAACGACGCAGGGCGTGCGGCTCTGCCGCAGCGGCGCTTCGCGATTACAGCGAGTAGCCGTTGGTTTCGAGCGAGCGGAGACGCTGTTCGAGCTGGACGATGTCAGCCGACGACGCGAGATAAGCCTCACGGCGGCGACGTTCAGCAGCTTCAAACCAGTTGCTCAGCTTTTCGAGGATGTACGCAAACATGATGTTCTCCAAGGATCGAATTGAACCCCTGGCGGGTTGGGCATCAGGGATTTCCCGTAGAAGGGTTAACCCGAATTATAGCCCTGCCGGTGCAACCGTCTAGTGAAATGCACGAATGACGTGCATTCCATTTTGGAATGCCACGCCTTAGCACGCGATTGGGACCGTTGATTTGTAACGAAGATTTACCGGACCTCTCTGTTATCCGGCATTTCACCTCGTCAAAAAGCACCAAAATTGTGCAAACCAGGTTTACGCATTCGACCCTATATGCTTCGCGTCTCCAAAAGCGTCTCCCAGGCTCAATGGCATTTCGCCGGCTCATCGATGCTGAACTCATGAGCGAGTTGTTCGAGAATCGGGCAATCCGGACGCGCATCGCCGTGGCAATGATGGGCGAGGTGCGCGAGCGTGTCGCGCATGTCGGTCAGCTCGGCGATGCGCCGCTCGAGTTCGGCGACATGTTCGAGCGCGATGGCTTTGACTTCCGCGCTCGCTCTCGAGCGGTCCTGCCACAAGGCGAGCAGCTTGCGAATGTCCTCGACGAGAAAGCCGAGGCGCCGCGCTTGCCGAATAAAGCGCAGGGTGTGGATTTCATCGGTGCCGTAGACCCGATAGCCCGACTCGGTGCGCGCTTTGGGCGCGAGCAACCCGACGCTCTCGTAGTACCGGATCATCTTTGCGGTGACGCCCGATGCGCGGGCTGCGTCGCCAATATTCATGGTCAGCTCCTGGATGTGCTGATCGATCGTACACCTTCCCACAATGGGAAGGTCAGCCCTCTCTCCTCCAACCACCCAAGGAAACCCAATGATCGAATTCCAAGTTGAAGGCATGAGCTGCCAGCACTGTGTCGCGGCCGTGACGAAAGCGATTCAGGCGCACGACGCCACGGCACGCGTGCAGGTCGATTTGGCGCAAGGACGAGTCGCCGTCGAATCGGTCCAAGACGCACGCGTGCTGCAAGCCGCCATCGACGAAGCCGGCTACACCGTCAAAGGCGCTGTCGACGGCGCGACAAACCGCGCGGCCGGCAACGTCTAAGGAAGCGCGATGTTCAGCGTGGCCCTCCTCGGCGCTTCGGGCTTGCTCGGGCGCGCGATTGCCGATGCCCTGGCCGATCGCGCCGAGTGGCGCGTCGTCCGCACCGCTCATCGGCGTGTGGGCGACACCTCAGTCCAGCTCGACATTCGCGACGCGGCGGCAGTCCACGCCTTCATCGGGCACACCGAGCCCGACGCCATCGTCATCGCCGCCGCCGAACGCCGGCCCGACGTCTGCGAACGCGATCCGGCGCTCGCCCGCGCGCTCAACGTCGACGCCGTGAGGTCGGTCGCGGCTGCCGCCCGTCGACGCGGCGCATGGGTGCTGTCGATTTCGACCGACTACGTCTTCGACGGCACGCACCCGCCCTACCATTGCGACGACCCGCCCGCGCCGCTCAACGCATACGGCCGCAGCAAGCTGGAAGGCGAGCGCGCGTTATTGGAGACGACGGAGCTCGGCTGCGTGTTGCGTCTGCCACTCTTGTTCGGACCGATCGTCGATTGGCAGGAATCGGCCGTCACGAGCCTCGTGCCCGCGATCGCCGCCTCAGCCCTGCCCGATGCGAAGGCGGCTGTCATGGATGCCTGGGCGACGCGCTACCCGACCTTCACGCCCGACGTCGCTTTCGTCATCCGGCAGATGCTCGAGCACCATGCGCGCGGCGACGCGATCTGCGGGATCGCGCAATGGTCCGGCGCCGAGCCGATGACGAAGTTGGACATCGCCTCGCGGCTCGCTGAAGCCTTGCAACTCGATGCCCGCCTCACGCCACAACACACGCCGGTTGACGCGACACCTCGCCCGCGCGACTGTCATCTGGATTCGAGCCGCCTGGAAGCGCTCGGCATTGGACGCCGCACGCCGTTCAACGAGGCGATCCGGCAAGTGCTCGGCGCGTTCCCGTGGCGTCCGTGAGCGGCGCGAGCCCAGCCAGCCGATAAGCGAGCGCTCGCGTCAGTGAAAATCGCGGCTCGACACGGCGAGCCGCCCGAGCAACGCGGTCCGATCCTCGAGCCGCTTCGCGACCAGATGCAGCACCTCGCCCTCGCGCTGCACGACGCCATAGACCGCGAGCAAGCCCGAACCCAGCAGCGCTTTGCGCTGCGTTTCGACGAGCGCCGGCCAGACGATCACGTTGATCGTGCCGGTTTCATCTTCGATCGATACGAAGATCGTGCCGTTCGCCGTGTCGGGCCGCTGCCGCACCGTGACGATCCCGCACGCATGCACATGCCGGCCGTGGTTCAGATGCGCCAGTTGCACCGCGGTCCTGAAGCGCTCCTTCGCGAGCCGCGGCCGCAACAAGGCCAGCGGATGCCGATTCAGCGTGAGCCCGAGGCTTCGATAGTCGTCGGTGATTTCGCGCCCCTCGGTCGCACGCGGCAACGTGATCGGCGCTTCGACGATCGGCGCGTCGCGCAGCAATCGCGGCACCGTATGCTGCGCAGTGACGGCCCACCACGCCTGCCGTCGATGGCCGGCAAGACTGACAAGCGCGTTCGCCGCCGCCAGCGCTTCGAGCTCGCGACGTGTAAGCGCGGCCCGCCGCGCGAGATCGTCGATATCGGTAAACGGAGCGCCGCCGCGCGCAGTCATGATCCGCTCGGCAGCGGCCTGCGAAAATCCCTTGATCAGATGCATGCCGAGGCGCACCGCGGGACCTTTCGCGCCATAGATCGCAGCCGGCTGCTTCACGCGCGCGAGGTGACGCTTGACGGCGTGCTTGATCGTCTTCGACACCGCTCGCTTGGGCAATGGCGCATCGTGAAGCATCTGCCGATACTGATTGGCGTCCAGGCAACGCCGACCGGTCTCGCTCCACGAGATGCGCTCGCCGGACCGCTCTCGCTTCTCCAATGTCGACTCCCAATCGCTTAGCGCGACATCGGGCGGCAACACCGACACGCCATGACGCTTCGCGTCCTGCACGAGTTGCGATGGCGAATAAAACCCGAGCGGCTGGCTGTTCAGCAAACCGGCAAGGAACGCAGCCGGCTCGTAGCGCTTGAGCCATGCGCTCAAATAGACCAGAAGCGCAAAGCTCGCCGCGTGACTCTCCGGAAAGCCGTAATCACCGAAGCCTTCGATCTGTTTGCAGATCCGGTCGGTAAAAGCCTCGTCATAGCCGCGCGCCCTCATCTTCTGCTTCAAGTCGTCCTGATAGGGCTTGAGATTGCCGGTGCGCCGCCAGGCGGCCATGGCGCGACGCAATGCGTCGGCCTTCTCAGCGGAGTACTCGGCCGCGACCATCGCGAGGTGCATCACTTGCTCCTGAAAGATCGGTACGCCAAGCGTTCTCTGAAGCACCGGCCGCAGCTCGTCCTTCGGGTACTCGACCACCTCCAGCCCCTGCCTGCGGCGCAAATAGGGATGCACCATACCGCCCTGAATCGGCCCTGGACGCACGATCGCCACTTGGATCACAAGGTCGTAGTACTGCTTCGGCTTCAGACGCGGCAGCATGCTTTGCTGCGCGCGCGACTCGACCTGGAACACGCCGATCGTATCGGCATGACCACACATCTCGTAGACGGCCGGATCTTCGCTCGGAATATGCTCGACGCCGAAATTCGGAAAGCCGCGCCGCAGCGCGACCAATTCGAGCGAGCGCCGGATCGCCGACAGCATGCCGAGCGCAAGCACGTCGACCTTCAGCAGCTTGAGCGCTTCGATATCGTCCTTGTCCCACTCGATCACGCTGCGCCCGTCCATCGCCGCGTTTTCGATCGGCACGAGACGCGAGAGCTTGTCGCGCGCGATCACGAAACCGCCGACGTGCTGCGACAAATGCCGTGGGAAGCCGCGCAGCTCGTGGGTCAAGCGAATCAGATGCTGCGTGATGTGCGATTGCGCGTCAAAACCTGCATCGGCCAGATGCTTGGCGATCGCATCCGGACCATCCCACCATTGCTGCGACTTGCCGATCCGCTCGACCAACGCTTCCTCGAGCCCGAGCGCCTTGCCGACATCTTTCAACGCGCTGCGCGTGCGGTAGGTAATGAGCGTAGCGGTCAGCGCGGCTCGGCGCCGGCCGTATTTTTCGTAGATGTATTGGATGACCTCTTCGCGACGCTGATGCTCGAAGTCGACGTCGATATCGGGCGGCTCGTCACGCGCCCGCGAGATGAAGCGCTCGACGAGCATATGTATCAAGGCCGGATTGATCTCGGTAATCCGCAGACAGTAGCAAACGACCGAATTGGCCGCCGAGCCGCGCCCTTGGCACAGGATATGGCGCTCGCGCGCGAAGCGCACGATGTCGTACACCGTCAGGAAATACTTTTCATATCGAAGCTCGGCGATCAGCGCGAGTTCTTTTTCGATCTGCTCGATGTTGTCGACGGAAAGCCCACCGGGCCAGCGCTCGATCGCACCGGCCATCACGAGTTTGCGCAGATGACTCGCCGGCGTCTCGCCCGGCGGCACCAGCTCTTCCGGATATTCGTACTGCAGCTCAGCGAGACTGAACGTGCAGCGGGCCGCGACACGCAACGTCTCTTCGAGCGTATCCGCCGGATAGAGCGATGCGATTCGCACGCGGGTGCGCATGTGCCGCTCGGCATTCGGCTCGAGCGCGTGGCCGCACTCCGCAAGCGGCTTCACGAGACGGATCGCGGTCAACGTATCCTGAAGCGGCTTGCGCGAGCGCGCGTGCATCAACACTCCGCCTGCGGCGACGAGCGGCAAGCCGCTCTCATCCGAAAGCATCCGCAGCGCTTCGATGTGTTCATCGTCGCGGCCGTTTTGCCAGAGCTCGAGCGCGAGCCACGAGCGCTCTTGAGCGAAGGCCGCGAGCCAGTGTGCGCAACGCAGCGTCTGCGCCAGCGAGGTTTCGCGCTGCGGCACCAGCATCAAGAGGCAATCGGGCAAGTGCTTCAAATGCGCGAGTTCCGATGGGGGATCGGTAAAGTCCGCCGGTACGAGCCGGTAGCTGCCCTTTTCCGCGCGTGAGCGCCCCAGCGTAATCAGCTCGGAAAGGTTGCCATAGCCTTCCCGATTCGTTGCGAGCACAACCAATGTGCAAAAGGGCTCGCCGTCTTCGCCGGTCAGACGAAGCTCGCTGCCGATCAAAAGCTGCAGCGCGCCCTCATGCGTTTTCGCCGCGACGTGCGCGCGCACGACACCGGCGAGCGAGCACTCGTCGGTAATCGCGAGTGCGGTATAGCCATGATGGATCGCCTGATCGACGAGGTCGCGCGGATGCGAAGCGCCGCGCAGGAAAGAAAAATTGCTCAGGCAGTGCAGCTCGGCGTAGCCCGGCAATTGAGGCGACGGTGCCGATGCCTGCGTGGCAGGAGATAAGGCAGAGGATGCCATCGCTTCAACCGAAAAGACCTTGCAAGAACCAATAACCCGACAGGCGCTCTCGGAACACCCAGAACATTCGCCCGTCGTCGTCGGCTGCGATGTAGTAATCGCGTTCGACACCCTGCCCATCCCACCACCCTGCCTCGATCCGCTCGGTGCGGGTCAGCATTTTCAGAGGGCGTCGATAGACCGGCCGCTGCTCGCGCATGACCAATTTGAGCGGCTTGTCGAGCAGCCAAACGGGACGCGGCGGCTGCGGGACTTCATCGGATAAGACAAGCGCTTGCGGAGGCTCGCGAAGCGGCAACGCGTTGTCCGGCAGCACGGTTTGCGCCGCGCTATCTGGATGGCTTGGCTCGATGGCCCCCCCTGCCGCGAGGTCCGATGCAGATGTCGGCATCTCCTTTGCGGCAGACTTCGCCCCCGAATGCCGCGACGGACGCTTCGACTTCGCCTGCCGCGACGTCCGCTCGGGCTGCCCGGTTTGATACGCCTCGACATTCATCGCCCTCTCGGGCCGATGATCGTCCAGCATGGAAATCCGCATCACGTTTTCGGAGCCCAAACGCGCACTTAGCCGTTCAAAGAGACGCGCGACTGAATCTCGATCCGCATCCGGCATAGGAAACAGCGTGTCCGATTGCGCCGCATGTTCGTCGATCTGATCGGCGACGATTTTCAGCTCGATGGCCGGTGCAATCAGCTCGGTTTGGTTCAGCTTCTCGCGCAGCAACCAGATCAGGTGATCGGGATCGCGCGACGGCACCGCCCACGACACCGTCAAGCTCGAGGTGCGCGGCGCATGGCGAGCGGCCAATTCATGCTCGAGCAACAGCGTGTAGCGGCTGACCGCCGCGTGATGTGCGCTCAACCATCCGGCCAACTGCATCACGAGCCTGCGAGCGGCAAAGAGCAGCGCTTCGGCGCTATCGACACGCGCCTGCAACTCGAGCTGCGCTCGAAACGAAGCCGGCGCTCGGAACGACTCGCGCGGGTCCGGCTTTTCGCCGTAAGCCTGCGCGAGCAAGTCCAGGACGTCGCTGCCGAAACGTCTGACGACTCCGGCACGAGGCAAGCGCCGCAAATCGGCCAGCGTCGCGCAGCCGATCTGTTCGAACACGTCGCCATATGTGGCTACGGCTGGCAACAGCGAAACCGGCAGCGCATCGAGCGCGCGCGGCAGCGATGCTTCCTTCACGACATGCCACCGATGCCCTTCCCGCCGCGCGCGGGCATGCGCAAGCAGCCACGCGCCCCATGCGGTCGGCGCACAAGCCATGCGCGCGGTATAGCCGAAATCGCGGACTGTCGACGCCACCTTCGCCAGCAATGCGCGCAGTCCACCAAAGAGCCGCAACCCTGAACCCACTTCGAGCAGCAGCGTATGAGCGTGAGCCTGCGAAACCTTCGGCGTATACGCAAGCAGCGCCAGCGCCATCGCTTCGAAAGCCTGCGTCTCGTGTTCAACATCTGGCGTGAGCATCTGGAGCCCGGGGGCCAGAACCAGCGCATACGAACGCGTTTGCCCCGCCTGCACGCCGAGCTGGTATGCAGTGACATCCGGCATCAGGATGTGCGCGTGATCGGCCAGGGCATAGCAGCGGATATCGCTAGCGCCGGATGCAGTCTCGCCGATGCCATCACGCTGATTCGATTGGCTCGTGCTCTCTCTCTCGGACAGAGGCGGCTTCACGGCCTCCAGCGATAAGAGTGGCAATGTCACAGCGATCCACAACATGATTGGCCTTTCGTTCGTGACGCCTTGGACGTGCCGTGCGCGCCGGCAACATCGCCTCTTGCACAGGAAGCTCCATGCGCAGCGGTTCTGCAAGGGGCGGACCACGGCGCTTGATGATGTCGATCGCCAATCCGACCTTGTGCAACCAAAGCCGACGCTTCATCGCCTGCGCGCCATTGGGCAGAATGGGTGAACAGATCATCCGCAACGGTGCAGCCGAAGAGTGCACCGCCACATTCGCCGGACGAATCAGAAAGGCCAGAGATCGGGAATCTTGAGCCGCGACTTGCAGACGCCTTAGTGCTTCCGGCCGTGCATTCGACGCCCACATCAATACCGCCCCTATCCCGCCCTGCTTCAGTGCCTGCTCCGCGGCCCAAAAAGCTTGAGCTTCCGCCGCCCGCACCCAAAAAACCCTCTCAACAGCGATTCCCCATGCTTTCAACGCCGTCGTATGCGGGTGATACGGCGGCGCAATCATCACCACATGCCGCTCCGCTTCCACCGTGAGCTGGCGAAGCGCATAAACCAGCAAGCGCATCTCGCCTACGCCGTCATGCTCGACCAACAACTCGGTCAGACTGCCGATAGGCCAGCCCTGTCCGGGCAACGCTCGGTCGAGCGCTGGATGACCGCTCGAAATCGTCTGCGCCAGCGGACCGGCAACCTGGTCGCCCTGCCACATCTGGCGTTGCAGATTGGGCGCCAGCGCCTGCACCGCAAGCTGAATGACTGCTGTCATAAACCTGCTCGTTTTAAAGAGAATGCGCTGCCCTGCTCGCGAGCGAGCATCAAGAAGAACCCCGACTTCGCTGCGGCTGGGCTATACGCGCCAAGCCGACATCACCCAGTTAAGTGGCCTCGCATTCCTTGCTTTTGTCATGCACTGGGCAGTCTTCTGCACATGGCCGCCCCGACGAAACGCGGCGATGAGCAACGCGACCACCTGCTGCCAGCCTACGGGGATGTGATGCAGTTGGATGGATAGCGTGCACCCGATACTGTATTTTTATACAGTATTTTATTGGGAAAGTTAAGGGGCGTTGAGGTGTAATGACTCGGCGCTTTTTGTCTGCGGAAAAAGCGTGACAGGAGAATGAAATGAACGCGTCCCACCCGAGAACGTGAGAACAAGAGAAGGTGGATCCTCACGGGCCACGGCATCGATGTACCCAGGTGGAAAATGCACGCATTTCCCGGCAACCGGAGGATCCACGATGAACAGTATGGCCGTGGGCGTCGATATCGCCAAGCAGGTTTTCCAGGTGCATTACGTCGATCAGGAAACCGGACAGATCGTGAACAAGCCGATCAGGCGAGCCAAGTTTTTGGAGCACTTCGCGAATCGAGGGCCCTGCCTGATCGGAATGGAAGCATGCGGTGGAGCGCACCACTGGGCTCGGCAACTGACGCAAATGGGGCACGTGGTCAGGCTGATGCCGGCCGAGTTCGTGAAGGCATTCAACATTCGCAATAAGAACGATGCGGCGGACGCGCGGGCGATCTGGCTGGCGGTGCAGCAGCCGGGCAAGCCGGTGGCAGTGAAGACCGAGATGCAGCAGGCGATGCTGGCGCTGCACCGGATGCGCGAGCAGTTGGTGAAGTTCCGCACGATGCAGAGCAACGGACTGCGCGGATTGCTGGCGGAATACGGCGAGGTGATGAGCAAGGGACGGGCGAAGCTGGACAAGGAAATACCGGCCGCGCTGGGCCGAATCGCGGAGCGCCTGCCCGCGGTGCTGATCGATACCTTGCGGGAACAGTGGAACGGGTTGACCAAGCTCGATGAGCAGATTGCGCAGATCGAGCAACGCATGCGCGAATGGAAAAGCAAGACTTAGCAGTGCAAGCGATCAGCGAGATTCCCGGTGTCGGGCTGCTCACGTCAACGGCGGCGGTGGCGATGATGGGCGACCCGAAAGCGTTCAGTTCAGGGCGGCAATTTGCTGCTTGGACGGGGCTTGTGCCCAAGCAGACCGGGTCGGGCGGTAAGGTGAACCTGCACGGGATCAGCAGGCGGGGCGACACGTATCTGCGCACGCTGCTGATTCACGGTGCGCGAGCAGTGTTAGCGCATGCGAAGGAACCCGGCGAGTGGGTCGAGCAGATGAAGAAGCGGCGACCGGCCAATGTCGTCATCGTCGCGCTGGCCAACAAGATCGCGCGGACGATCTGGGCGGTGCTCGCTCATAACCGGCCGTACCGCAAGGACTACGTGAGCGTGAAGCCGACCTGATCGGCTCACGCGAGGTAGAAGATCAACGTTTAAACACAGGGTGAACGTCGAAAGGTTGCGCAGCTATCGAGTGTGATGACAAGCCAGGTAAGACCGGGGCCCGCTAAACCTGAATCGCACCAAGAGCTTTGAGCTCGTCAGGAGAATGAGGCGCGGGTCAGCGAATTTCATAGAGGCCCGCAGCAGCAGTACCGGCTGCATCAAGGCCGGATATAGAGCTGCAGCCCACCCTGTCCGTCAGAACACACGAGAACTGTTGCAAACGGGACGCGTTCATATAGGGTGGGATGGGGCGAAGGCGGCTTGCCGTGGCGGCGAACTGGGCCATCAGGCCACGCTGATGGCACGGCGCCTGTTGGTATGCGAGGGGATCAGGAAATGAGCTGGCCTGCCGGCCGCCAGCGATGCTGAGGTTGCCGCTCTGCCCTGGCTCGGCGAGCCGTATCGACTCGCAGGTTTTCCTAGGAGAGAGGCTATTTGGAGGCCGTAAACGCCACAACCCCACCTTTGAGGGGTGGGGTTGTGGACGTATAGAGAAGCCTGACGATTACCTACTTTCACACGGGCATCCGCACTATCATCGGCGTGGAGTCGTTTCACGGTCCTGTTCGGGATGGGAAGGGGTGGTACCAACTCGCTATGGTCATCAGGCATGACTTGTTGCTGCATCGCTTGAGGCGGCGCAGCCAATCTGGGAAGAAGTAGGGTGTGTAATGGATTGGGTTGTGACTGTGTGCACAACGCGGTTGATCTCAACCTTGGGCGTGTTGCTCTGCATGGGACCAGAGTAAGCGCTGAAGCGCTAACACTGGTCGACAGAAACGCACTGGTTATAGGATCAAGCCGTACGGGCAATTAGTATCGGTTAGCTTAACGCATTACTGCGCTTCCCACACCCGACCTATCAACGTCCTGGTCTCGAACGACCCTTCAAGGGGATCAAGTCCCCGGGGATATCTCATCTTAAGGCGAGTTTCCCGCTTAGATGCTTTCAGCGGTTATCTCTTCCGAACATAGCTACCCGGCGATGCCACTGGCGTGACAACCGGTACACCAGAGGTTCGTCCACTCCGGTCCTCTCGTACTAGGAGCAGCCCCCTTCAAATATCCAACGCCCACGGCAGATAGGGACCAAACTGTCTCACGACGTTTTAAACCCAGCTCACGTACCTCTTTAAATGGCGAACAGCCATACCCTTGGGACCGGCTACAGCCCCAGGATGAGATGAGCCGACATCGAGGTGCCAAACACCGCCGTCGATATGAACTCTTGGGCGGTATCAGCCTGTTATCCCCAGAGTACCTTTTATCCGTTGAGCGATGGCCCTTCCATACAGAACCACCGGATCACTATGACCTGCTTTCGCACCTGCTCGACTTGTCGGTCTCGCAGTTAAGCACGCTTATGCCATTGCACTATCAGCACGATTTCCGACCGTACCTAGCGTACCTTCGTACTCCTCCGTTACACTTTGGGAGGAGACCGCCCCAGTCAAACTGCCTACCATGCACTGTCCCCGACCCGGATCACGGGCCAAGGTTAGAACCTCAAACAAACCAGGGTGGTATTTCAAGGACGGCTCCACCGAAACTAGCGTTCCGGTTTCATAGCCTCCCACCTATCCTACACAGATCGGTTCAAAGTCCAATGCAAAGCTACAGTAAAGGTTCATGGGGTCTTTCCGTCTAGCCGCGGGGAGATTGCATCATCACAAACACTTCAACTTCGCTGAGTCTCGGGAGGAGACAGTGTGGCCATCGTTACGCCATTCGTGCAGGTCGGAACTTACCCGACAAGGAATTTCGCTACCTTAGGACCGTTATAGTTACGGCCGCCGTTTACCGGGACTTCAATCAAGAGCTTGCACCCCATCATTTAATCTTCCGGCACCGGGCAGGCGTCACACCCTATACGTCCACTTTCGTGTTTGCAGAGTGCTGTGTTTTTATTAAACAGTCGCAGCCACCAGTTTATTGCAACCCCTTCACCCTTCCGGCGCAGGCCAGTCAAGCTACAGGGGCGTACCTTATCCCGAAGTTACGGTACCAATTTGCCGAGTTCCTTCTCCCGAGTTCTCTCAAGCGCCTTAGAATACTCATCTCGCCCACCTGTGTCGGTTTGCGGTACGGTCATTGTTAAACTGAAGCTTAGAGGCTTTTCTTGGAACCACTTCCAATTGCTTCGCGACCGAAGTCGCTCGCGCCACACCCTTGAATCCTGTGCCCGGATTTGCCTAAGCACCTTCTCCAATGCAGCGACCGGGACGTCCAACACCCGGACAACCTTCCGCGATCCGTCCCCCCATCGCATTTAACAATGGTGCAGGAATATTGACCTGCTTCCCATCAGCTACGCATTTCTGCCTCGCCTTAGGCCGACTCACCCTACGCCGATGAACGTTGCGTAGGAAACCTTGGGCTTACGGCGAGGGGGCCTTTCACCCCCTTTATCGCTACTCATGTCAGCATTCGCACTTCCGATACCTCCAGCACGCTTTTCAACGCACCTTCGCAGGCTTACGGAACGCTCTCCTACCATGCACATAAATGTGCATCCGCAGCTTCGGTATATGGCTTAGCCCCGTTACATCTTCCGCGCAGGACGACTCGATCAGTGAGCTATTACGCTTTCTTTAAAGGATGGCTGCTTCTAAGCCAACCTCCTGACTGTTTTAGCCTTCCCACTTCGTTTCCCACTTAGCCATATTTGGGGACCTTAGCTGGCGGTCTGGGTTGCCTCTTGACACCGGACGTTAGCACCCGATGTCTGTCTCCCGTGATTGCACTCTTCGGTATTCGGAGTTTGCTATGGCGAAGTAATCCGCAATGGACCCTTCAACCATGACAGTGCTCTACCCCCGAAGGTGATACACGAGGCACTACCTAAATAGTTTTCGGAGAGAACCAGCTATTTCCAAGTTTGTTTAGCCTTTCACCCCTATCCACAGCTCATCCCCTAACTTTTCAACGTTAGTGGGTTCGGTCCTCCAGTACGTGTTACCGCACCTTCAACCTGGCCATGGATAGATCACTTGGTTTCGGGTCTACGCCCAGCAACTGAACGCCCTATTCGGACTCGCTTTCGCTACGCCTGCCTTAATCAGTTAAGCTTGCTACTGAACGTAAGTCGCTGACCCATTATACAAAAGGTACGCCGTCACCCCTTGCGAGGCTCCGACTGTTTGTATGCATGCGGTTTCAGGATCTATTTCACCTCCCGGGGTTCTTTTCGCCTTTCCCTCACGGTACTGGTTCACTATCGGTCGATCACGAGTATTTAGCCTTGGAGGATGGTCCCCCCATCTTCAGACAGGATTTCACGTGTCCCGCCCTACTTGTCGTACCCCTAGTTCTTCCTAACTGTTTTCGCCTACAGGGCTATCACCTGCTATGGCCGCACTTTCCAGAGCGTTCGGCTAACAACTAAGATAAAAGGTACAAGGCTGATCCCATTTCGCTCGCCACTACTTTGGGAATCTCGGTTGATTTCTGTTCCTGCGGTTACTTAGATGTTTCAGTTCACCGCGTTCGCTTCACTAGACCTATGTATTCAGTCTAGGATGACCCATACGGGCCGGGTTTCCCCATTCGGACATCTTCGGATCAAAGCTTGTTTGCCAGCTCCCCGAAGCTTTTCGCAGGCTACCGCGTCCTTCATCGCCTGTGATCGCCAAGGCATCCACCACATGCACTTGTTCGCTTGACCCTATAACTAGTGCGTCTCGCTCGCTTGCGCTTTCGCGTCCGCTTCCAAGCACACCCGTCATAGGTTGAGTTTTCGCGTTGTGCCGTATTCCAATTGAGCCGAACATTAAGTTCGAATCATCTTGAGATACATCGATACAATCACAACCCAGATAGCGTCCACGCCCATCTCTAAGCGCTTTCGCTATCCATTACTACTTCTTCCTGATTGTTAAAGAACGACAGCCGATAAGCTTTCACTTACCGCTCTGACTGGCTCAATCGCCAATGACAAACACTCGATCCTCACTCGGATCAAGTCCTTATCATTAGTGATTGGTGGAGGATGACGGGATCGAACCGACGACCCCCTGCTTGCAAAGCAGGTGCTCTCCCAGCTGAGCTAATCCCCCGTACCTGACACTCCAAGGGTTCCGAGCTCCAGCCACCGCAGACAATTGGTGGGTCTGGTTGATTCGAACCAACGACCCCCGCCTTATCAAGACGGTGCTCTAACCGACTGAGCTACAGACCCCTTAAGCCTGTCTTTATCTACAGCCGATAAGCGTGAGCGCTTAACTTTGACGCGTTAAGCTCGAGAAAGGAGGTGATCCAGCCGCACCTTCCGATACGGCTACCTTGTTACGACTTCACCCCAGTCATGAATCCTACCGTGGTGACCGTCCTCCTTGCGGTTAGACTAGCCACTTCTGGTAAAACCCACTCCCATGGTGTGACGGGCGGTGTGTACAAGACCCGGGAACGTATTCACCGCGGCATGCTGATCCGCGATTACTAGCGATTCCAGCTTCATGCACTCGAGTTGCAGAGTGCAATCCGGACTACGATCGGTTTTCTGGGATTGGCTCCACCTCGCGGCTTGGCGACCCTCTGTTCCGACCATTGTATGACGTGTGAAGCCCTACCCATAAGGGCCATGAGGACTTGACGTCATCCCCACCTTCCTCCGGTTTGTCACCGGCAGTCTCCTTAGAGTGCTCTTGCGTAGCAACTAAGGACAAGGGTTGCGCTCGTTGCGGGACTTAACCCAACATCTCACGACACGAGCTGACGACAGCCATGCAGCACCTGTGCGACGGTTCTCTTTCGAGCACCCCCACCTTCAGCAGGGTTCCGTCCATGTCAAGGGTAGGTAAGGTTTTTCGCGTTGCATCGAATTAATCCACATCATCCACCGCTTGTGCGGGTCCCCGTCAATTCCTTTGAGTTTTAATCTTGCGACCGTACTCCCCAGGCGGTCAACTTCACGCGTTAGCTACGTTACTAAGGAAATGAATCCCCAACAACTAGTTGACATCGTTTAGGGCGTGGACTACCAGGGTATCTAATCCTGTTTGCTCCCCACGCTTTCGTGCATGAGCGTCAGTATTGGCCCAGGGGGCTGCCTTCGCCATCGGTATTCCTCCACATCTCTACGCATTTCACTGCTACACGTGGAATTCTACCCCCCTCTGCCATACTCTAGCCCGCCAGTCACCAATGCAGTTCCCAGGTTAAGCCCGGGGATTTCACATCGGTCTTAGCGAACCGCCTGCGCACGCTTTACGCCCAGTAATTCCGATTAACGCTCGCACCCTACGTATTACCGCGGCTGCTGGCACGTAGTTAGCCGGTGCTTATTCTTCCGGTACCGTCATCCCTAGCCATATTAGGGCCAAGGATTTCTTTCCGGACAAAAGTGCTTTACAACCCGAAGGCCTTCTTCACACACGCGGCATTGCTGGATCAGGGTTGCCCCATTGTCCAAAATTCCCCACTGCTGCCTCCCGTAGGAGTCTGGGCCGTGTCTCAGTCCCAGTGTGGCTGGTCGTCCTCTCAGACCAGCTACAGATCGTCGCCTTGGTAGGCCTTTACCCCACCAACTAGCTAATCTGCCATCGGCCGCCCCAATAGCGCGAGGCCTTTCGGTCCCCCGCTTTCATCCTAAAATCGTATGCGGTATTAATCCGGCTTTCGCCGGGCTATCCCCCACTACTGGACACGTTCCGATGTATTACTCACCCGTTCGCCACTCGCCACCAGGGTTGCCCCCGTGCTGCCGTTCGACTTGCATGTGTAAGGCATGCCGCCAGCGTTCAATCTGAGCCAGGATCAAACTCTTCAGTTCAATGCCTGTTACTGTTTTCGGTTCCGTAGAACCGGTCGCTCACTCAACGTACTGACGATGATTAATCCATCTTTCGACGGATAAACCTTCCTCTAATACTGTGTGAGACTTGATACTTTTGCTTGGAGCAGACCCCGAAAGATCCGCCTCGCATCGCCATCAAGCGCCCACACTTATCGGCTGTAAATTGTTAAAGATCGCATCGCGCAACAGCACCGAACTTCGCTACCGTCTTGCGTCGCTGCATCAGCAGCAGAGAAATGAGATTATGCAGACTCTTTCGTCACTCGTCAACAAGTTTTTTAACCACTCAAACTTATCAACCCCGCCGAAAGCCTTGCTACATCGGGCTTCGTCCAGCTTGCACCCGACCTGCCTCGCTTCCCCCGCGCTTCACTCCGAAGCGCGAAAGACCGAGATTCTAGCCACCCTCCGCATACCTGGCAAGCGGTATTTTGAAATTCTTATGACAAACACTTCACTGCGACTTTAGGCGCCCTTTATTCGCCAACGCCCGGCAGCAAACCAATGCGCATCGCGTTCAGCCGGAACCATGCCCCGCATTTACATGGGCAGCGGCATCTGCCCCCCCAAGCCCCTGGCCCATTGACGGCCCTTGACCCCGCCCAGTCAAAGTTAAAGCGCGCAGGAAAAGACTACAATGGAGGGTTCTTCGGACACAATCATCTAGCCACTATGCGCTCGCGAATCGCCAAACGCCTCCCTCCTGATGCTGACAAGCTAGTAGGTCTGTCGCTCGCCTTGTTTGCGTCGGGCAGCCGCATCGAAGACCGCTTCTGGGAGGCGAAGCTCGATGCACTGCTCGCGAAGATCGTCCGCAACGGCAACCAGACGACGCTCGATGCCGCGCTCGACCACCTTCAGCAGAACCATCCCGATGCGTACGGCGCGCTAGCCGACATGGCCGAAACGCATAGCGAGTCGTTCCTCGTCGAACATGAAGGCACGCCATATGAAGCGCTCCTGATCGCCGCACCAGTGCTGGCGTGGACGCGCTACGCGATCCCTTCCGGCCCGCTGAAGAGCGATTCCGTCGAAGCCTTGCGCGCGCACCTGCAGGCGCACGTCCTTGCCGATTCCACCCGCGTCGCACTAGCGCCATTCCTGTACAGCATCGACCAACTGCCACGGCATCACGTCGAAACGTACCGAGTAGCGCAACAACTCGTCCAGGCCGCCGTCAGCGGGGCCGCCACCAAGATCAATTTCGGCGATCTGCCGGAAACCTCGCCGATTCTCGCCGACCCGCGCTTTCTGCTTGCGGTCGTCGCCGCACCGGTCGGCGCCCCGCTCTTTCGTTGGCAGGAGGAGGAAGGCGGCGCGCGCATCGAGCGCGGTCAATGCCTCGAGCAATGGGCCACGCAGGGCGGCGCCAATCTCGCATTGGTGCTGCCGGGCTGCGAGTTCGAATGCCTGCTGCCGGATGCCTACTACTCGGCCTGCCGCGACGCCGATGAGCGCGTGCGCCCGCATACGGTCCGCACGGCCATCCGCTATCTGTACGACACGATCGGCGCGGCGCCGCACGATCTGCGCGCCGTGGTCGCAGGCTTCGGCGAGCGCCGCATCGACGAGTATCGAGTCGGTTTCACCCGGCGCGGCAGCAACGACGTGATTTATGGCGTCGTCTGGCCACTTTACGGCCGCGAAAACGGCGATCTGGCCATTGACGAGGAACCGGAAGGCGCCGAACCCGCCGACGGCCCTATCGAGGAAATCGTCGCGCTACTAAAGGAAGCCGGCGTGACCGACATCCGCCGCCACGCGGGCCGCTTCGAACCGGAGTACTGCGACGACTGCGGCGTGCCGCTGTATGCGGACCCGCTCGGCGAAATCGTGCACGCCGAAATGCCGGAAGATGCGGAGCCCGCGCAACCGCACTTCCACTGAGTTTGCGCGTCAAGCGCGCACCGCGACACCAAGCCCTGCCCGCGCAGGGCTTTTTTGTGCATTTTTCCTATGCCTTTCGGTCAGGCGCACGTGATGTAAGTAATTTGTCATCATAGCTCTGGCGGCGCATCACAGTCAGCCGGCTCGAACCGGCACACCAGATAACGCGCCGCCACATCCGACCCAGGGAGGCAAACTATGCGGTTCTCGGTTGTCAATTCAGAAGCAGAAAGACGCGATGGGCTCAAGGCGCTGTTGCGGCAAATCGACCGGCAGGCGCGCTTTAATGATGCAAAAGATTGGGCCCAGGCAAGCCGCGCATTGCAGCGTTCGAGCGTCGACCTTCTCGTCGTCGACTGGCAGGATTCGATGTCCTTGACGGATATGCGAGCGCTCCTCAGCGAACACCCGTCGCTGCGAATCGCGGCACTCATCGACGATGCGTCGCTGCCTCAGGTGCGGGCGCTGCTCGACGAAGGCGTGCGCGGCATCATCCCGCGAGCGATGGAACCGCAGTTGATCGTCCACGCGTTCGAGCGAGTGTTGCTCGGCGGCCACTTCGTCCCGCATTGGGTGTTGACGCTCGACACGCCCTGGGCGCAGGAGCCGCCTCACGGCGCTGGATCGCGAGCACGCGACGCAGCCCACCGCAATTCGGGCCGAGTGCGTCTTTCACGCCCGCTTTCGCCGCGCCAGGAGCAGATCATGCGCTGCGTCCACATGGGGAGCACCAACAAGATGATCGCGCGCACGCTCGGCATCAGCGAGGGCACAGTCAAAATCCATCTCGCCAGCATCTTCCAGCAGTTGGGCGCGCTCAACCGCGCGGCAGCTGTAGCGATCTACAACGATTGGCAGTCGCCGCAACTAGAAGTCCTGCGCTCGCCATCCGATAGCGCTCCGAAGCCTGTACTCGGCCAGGCCGGCCCCGTACCTCTGAGGCGTAATGCCCGATTCAAGTATCCGTTGCCCGACAACGAAGACGACAAACTCCCGATCGCGGCAGAACCGGTTGCGCCATTCGGCAAGAAGAGATCAGACGGAACCTGACGCGTTGCCCGACGCGTTGGCCAGCGGCTTCGACAGGCCGCTGGCATGGATTCCGCTCACACCTTTTGCGCACCAACGAGTAATATGAGATGCATGGGTTTCCTCTACACACCGCTACCGTTTTGGCTTGCCGTCGGTGCCTGGATCGTCGCCGCAGGACTGCTTGCGTTCGCGTTGTCGCGCAGACCGTTCCGCCGTCTCCAGGACGGCACGCTTCAGCACGTATGGCTCGCGATCATCGTGGCGGTTTCGGTGCTATGGGCGACCAATGCGTGGCTCGACGACGGGCCCGTCATGCACCTGCTCGGCGCGACGTTGGTGGTCACGCTGTTCGACTGGGCGCTCGCGCTGATCGCTATGGCGGCCGTCAGCGGTATCGCGGCGGTGATCTTCGATGCGACATGGCAAGGTGTCGCACTGACCTTCCTTGTCTACGGAGCGATGCCGGTCGGCATATCCGCGTTGTTGCAGCGCGCGACCACCGCGTGGCTGCCGCGCAATTTGTTTGTCTTTATCTGCGCGCAAGGCTTCGTGTCGCCCGCCATTGCAGTCGCTGCCGCATCAGCGGCTGCGATCGGCACGCACGTGGCGCTGGCCAACGGGTCGATGACTGTGGTCCCGGTTGGGTACGCATTCAGCGTACTGCTGCTCGCATCCGGCGAGGCGTGGTTTACCGGAATGTCGACGGCGCTCATCGCCGTCTATAAACCGACCTGGGTCACTACGTACGATGTGCGCCGCTATCGGCTCGGCGGCCCCCGCACCTGAATCGCATCTTCGCTACCCGGGCCATCGCGGCATTGCTGCGGATACGATTGCGGCGCGGCATCGGCAGTGGAAATCCGAGCGGGCTCGCCAAGGCATCACCCCTATCTCGCTGCGAAATCCGCCGGAATATTTGCACTAAAGTTGAACTACACCGCATCGTCAGGCATCTTACGTGCCTGATGTCTTAACCTGCACAACTAGATGGATAGCTCCAACACTCCGCGCCGATTCTTTCTCTTCGTCGGCCGGCTGGCAGCATGCACTGCCGCCTCACTCGCCCTTGCCACCCCCGCCTTTGCCGACCTTGTCGATCAACGCAACGACATGATCAACAAGTACATCACCGACATGCATGCCGACCCGCTCGTGGCCGACTGCGCCGCACACGGAAACTTCGTCGCGAGCACATCGAGCGCGATCGACCACGTCGAGTTCTCTGCCGAGTCTTTCGATAGCCAGCACGCCAGCGTCACCCCTTGGAACGATTCGTTCGACGAAGGCAAGCAACGGGTGAAGGTCGATAACATCGTGACGGTCGAAGGGCTCGGCTATCCGCATGACTCGAGCCAACCGCCGATCAATTTGAAGTTCCGCTGCGGCTACGTCGGCACGCAGATGCTCGCTTTCAGCTGGAACGACCCGGTGCCGCCCGCAAAGCCGCGCGCGGAGCCGCGAGCCGCGGCTCCCGTCTCTCAGGCCACGAAGGGCAAGCACACCGGCAAAGGCACGACAAAGAAGAAGTCGACTGGAAAAGGCTCGAGCAAGGCGGTGTCGCCGAAAACGACGTCGAATAAGAAGACTACGGCCAACAAATCGTCGACGAAGAAATCGAGCAGCTCGAAGAAGACGACGACCTCGACAACGAAAAAGCCCTAACCGCTTGCTACCGTCTGTCAAAACAGCAGCGCGATGCATCGCGCCGCCTTCCAGTTTCGAGCTCTTAGCCAAACGTCTCCACGTGCCGCAACACGGCATTCAGCATCGCCGCGCCCAGCGCCGCGCTGCGCTCGCCGTTCCAGCCCACGCGTTCGTCAGGCAGATTCGCGTTGTCCTTGAACGGCATCTCCAGCGTCAGCGACAGGCAGCCGTATTCATGGCCGATGTACTTCGACGCGAGCTTCAACGCATCCTGCTGGTACTTCGACGATTCGTAGCCGAACTTGTCCTGGAAATCCGGGCTTGCCTGCTTGAATGCTTCGATGAACGCGGCTTGCTGCTTGCCCTGCTCCTCGGTGAAGCCCGGCAGCATCTCGGAGCCCGCGACGAACACGTACGGCAACGCCTCGTCGCCATGGATATCGAAGAAGAGATCGCAGCCCGTCGCGCGAATCGCATCGCGCACGAGCAGCACTTCGGGGCTGCGCGCCGCGTCCGGCTCCATCCATTCGCGGTTCAAGTTGGCGCCCGCGGCATTGGTGCGCAGATTGCCGCGCACGCTGCCGTCCGGATTCATGTTCGGCACGATGTAGAACACCGCGTGATCGTAGAGCTTGCGCGCGACCGGGTCGCCCGCCCAATCGCCCCACCCGGCAAGCCGCTTCACGAGCCCTTCGACGAACCACTCGGCCATCGTCTCGCCCGGGTGCTGGCGCGCGATGATCCAGACTTTCTTCTTAGGCTTGTTGTCCAGTTCCGGCGTGCCGAGCACGAGCAGCGACATCGGCCGGCCTTCGACCGTCTGCCCCAGTTCGACCAGATTCGCTTGCGGCATCTGCTGCACCGCGCCCAGAAACTCCGAGTGCCGCTCCTCGCTGTACGGCTCGAAATACGCGTAGTAGATGCGATCGAAATCGGGCGTGTGATCGATCGTCATCACGCGGCCGTCGTATGAGGTCGGCACGCGGAACCAGTTGACGCGGTCGTAGCTCGCCACGGCCTGGTAGTTCCGCCACCCGTCCGCGAACGCGCATTCGGACGCGTTCTCGAATGTCATCACGCAGCGCTCGCCGCGCGCGCCCGAAAGACGGAAATAGAACCACTGCGCGAGATCCGCGTGGCTGTCGCGGCGGATGCGCAGGCGGATGTCGCCCGCTTGTTCGCAGGACAGGACTTCGACTGCGCCGGCGTCGAAATGGGTCGTGATCGATAGACTCATGAGGGTTCCTTGTTGGTTTGCACGACGTCAGCGGAGCTGGCTGTCACTCAATCGCCGACGCGCCGGCGAAATACATAGGTGGAATCGTTCGAAGCGGCGGCATCGAATGCGTAGCCTTCGGCCGCAAAATGCTTCAGCGCTTCCGGCGAGTCGACGCGGTTTTCGACCGCATAGCGCGCCATCAGGCCGCGCGCGCGCTTCGCATGAAAGCTGATGATCTTGTAGCGGCCTCCCTTCCAATCCTCGAAGACCGGCGTGACCACGGGCGCGTCGAGCAGCTTCGGCTTGACCGACTTGAAGTACTCCTCCGATGCACAATTGACGAGCACCCGCGCAGCGCCCTTGTTCTTGTGCAACTGAGCATTGAGCGCCTGCGTGATGCGCTCGCCCCAGAACGCGTAGAGATCCTTGCCGCGTGCGTTCGCAAAGCGCGTCTTCATTTCGAGGCGGTAGGGCTGCAGCAGGTCGAGCGGCCGCAGGAGGCCATAAAGGCCCGACAGCACGCGCACGTGGTTTTGCGCGTAGTCGAGATCGGCAGCCGACAGCGACTTCGCATCGAAGCCTTCGTACACGTCGCCGTTGAACGCGAGCACGGCCTGCTTCGCATTCTCCGTGGAGAAACGCGGCGACCAATCGGCATAACGCTGGAAATTCAGATGAGCGAGCGTGTCGGAGATGTCCATCAGCGACGCGATCTGTTGCGGCGACAAGCGGCGCAGCTCGCCGATCAGCTCGGCGGCTTCGTCTGCGAAATCGGGGATCGTATGTTTCTTGACGTGCGGCGGCGTTTCGTAGTCGAGCGATTTCGCCGGAGACAAAACAATTATCATAGAGGCTCGCCGGCACGCCGTGCCGGACGGTAAAGACGGAAAAGCCCGATTGTAACGAATGCCTAGTTCCCATGCCTCGCGCGGCGCGCCTCGCGTCATCCTCGATTCGAATGTCTGGATCGACATTCTCGTGTTCGACGACCCCGATACGCGTCCGATCCTCGCGGCGCTGGAATCCGGCGCGCTGCACGCGCTGATCGACGGGCGATGCCTCGCCGAACTCACCCGCGTGCTCGACTATCCTCAGTTGGTCGCGCGCAGTGTCGACAAGGAAGCGGCCTTGGCCGCCGTCGGGCGCCTCGCCGAATTTGTCGCACCGAATGCACCGGACGCACCAGACGCCGCAACCGAAAACGCCCGTCCGCTGCCCGTCTGCAAGGATCGCGACGATCAGAAGTTTCTCGAACTCGCGCATGTCGCGCGCGCCGATTGGCTGGTTTCGAAGGACCGCGCCGTGCTGAAGCTGGCGAAGCGCATTGCGCGCGACTTCGGCTTCCGGATCGCGCAGCCCGCGCCGTTCGTCGCCGCTTGCGAACTGGGCGCGACCCGCACGCCGGAGCCGGAACCGGCCTGACGCCCCGCCCTTGCGCGTCAAGCCCGACGAAACCCGCTGCCAGCGTCTTGACCACCGACACGAACCTGCTTGAGCCTGCCGACCGCACCATGAACGCACCGCACGAAACGCCCACGACGCCCACCTTCGCCTCGCGCCTGCCCAACGTCGGCACAACCATTTTCACCGTCATGAGCGCGCTTGCCGCCGAGAAACGCGCGGTCAATCTCGGGCAGGGCTTTCCCGATTTCGATTGCGATCCGCGCATCGTCGACGCGGTCGCGAAAGCGATGCGCGACGGGCACAACCAATATCCGCCGATGGCCGGCATCGCGCCGTTGCGCCAGGCAATCTCGGACAAGGTCGCGAACCTCTATGGCCGCCGCTACGACGCGAATACCGAGGTCACCGTGACGGCCGGCGCCACGCAGGCATTGCTGACTGCGATCCTCGCGACCGTGCATCCCGGCGACGAAGTCATCGTCCTCGAACCGAACTACGACAGCTATGTGCCGTCGATCGAGCTGGCAGGCGGCAAGCCGGTCTTCGTCACGCTGGAAGCGCCCGACTACGCGATTCCGTTCGATAAGCTCGCCGCCGCGATCACGCCGAGAACCCGGCTCATCCTGATCAACACGCCACACAATCCGACCGGCACGGTCTGGCGCGCCGGCGACATGAAGCAGCTCGAAGACATCGTGCGCGGCACCAACGTGCTCATTCTGTCGGACGAGGTCTACGAACACATGGTCTATGACGGCGCACCGCACGAAAGCATCGCGCGCTATCCGGAGCTTGCGCAGCGCAGCTTTGTCGTGTCGAGCTTCGGCAAGACCTATCACGTGACGGGCTGGAAGATCGGCTACGTCTGCGCGCCCGCCGCGTTGACGGCCGAGTTCCGCAAGGTCCACCAGTTCAACGTGTTCACGGTGAACACGCCGATGCAGTTCGGGCTCGCCGACTATCTGCGCGATCCGGCACCCTATCTCGATCTGCCCGCGTTCTATCAGAAGAAGCGCGACTTCTTTCGCGAGGGCCTCGCGAAGACGCGCTTCAAGCTCCTGCCTTGCACCGGCACGTACTTCCAGTGCGTCGACTACTCGGCAGTGAGCGATATGACGGAGGCGGACTTCTCGACGTGGCTGACGAGCGAAATCGGCGTCGCGGCCATTCCGGTGTCGGCGTTCTATCACGAGGCGCACGAATCGGGCGTGGTGCGCTTTTGTTTCGCCAAGCAGGAAAGCACGCTCGCCACCGCGCTCGAACGGCTCGCGCGGCTCTGACGAAGGGCGCGATCATGCGACAGAGCATCGGTTCTTCGCATGCGCGCCACGGCTCAGTTCGTCTTCGTCGCCGCGACGTAAGCCTTGCGATCGTCCGTCACGCGCTGCGCGGCGGGCCGTTGGTTGATCAGCTTCACATGCGCCTTCCAATCGATGCCTGCATCGAGCACGAAGTCGCGTCCGTAGATCGCGTTCGTCGTCATGCCCACAAGCGGCAGGCTCGCGAACGCGGCAATATCAGCGATGGTGAACTCGCCGCCCGCCACGTAAGGCGAGAACTTCGCGAGCCGCTTGAAGCCGGCAATGCCGTGCACGAGGCGTTTCTCGGCGCGCGCCTTGGTGGCGTCGGTCACCGTGCCGCCGAAGAACGCTTCCTTGTACAGCTCGCGCGCGACGAGCTCGAGATGCAAATCGACGAACGTCACCAGTTCGCGCGCCTTCGCAGCCTTGAACGGATCGGCCGGGAAGATCGGCTTGTCGGGATAGCGCTGCGCGAGGTACTCGATGATGACCTCCGACTCGCACAGATCCCCCTCTTCCGTGCGAATGTACGGCACCTTGCCAAGCGGCGAATGCGCGAGCACCGTCTCGTCCTGCGATGGGATCACGAACACTTCCTCGAACGCGATACCGTGTTCGAGCAAAACGAACTTCACCTTGTTGTAGTAGTTGGACAGCGCGAAACCATGCAGCTGGATCATACGGCGTCTCCATGTGACAGGATGATCGGAGCCGCTCGGCGCTGCGCGCCGCAGCCATGCTCCGCAAGGCATTATTTTTAAATCGCACGACCGTGCTATTCTAAAACAGACTTGGAGTGGGACACCATTATGGCCTCTCGTCAGTACGCCATCGAGACTGTCGGCGTTGTCGGCACAGGCGCGATGGGACGCGGCATCGCACAGATCGCGGCGCTCGCCGGCCTCACCGTGCGGCTCTTCGATACCGATCCGCAAGCCGTGAGCGCCGCGCGCGACTACCTCGCGGACATCTTCGTCAAGCTGACCGTCAAGGGCAAACTCGATGAAGCCGGCGCGCACGCCGCGCTCGCACGCGTAATCGGCGCCCAATCGCTCGCCGAGCTCGCCGATTGCGACCTGGTGATCGAAGCGATCGTCGAAAAGCTCGACGCCAAGCGCGCGCTCTTCCGCGAACTCGAAACCATCGTCAGCGGACGATGCGTGCTCGCGTCGAATACGTCGTCGCTGTCGATTACCGCGATTGCCGCCGCGTGCACGGATGCTTCGCGCGTCGTGGGCTACCACTTCTTCAATCCGGTGCCGCTCATGAAGGTCGTCGAAGTGATCGACGGCCTGCGCGGCGACCCCGCCGCCGGCGATGCGCTCATGGACCTCGCGCGCCGCATGGGGCACACGGCCGTGCGAGCGAAGGACATGCCCGGCTTCATCGTCAACCATGCCGGACGCGGGATGAATACCGAAGGGCTGCGCGTCGCGAGCGAGGGCGTGGCGAGCTTCGTCGATATCGACCGGATCATGCGCGAGCAGGCCGGCTTTCGCCTCGGCCCCTTCGAATTGCTCGACCTGACCGCGCTCGATGTCTCGCATCCGGTCATGGAGTCGATCTATCACCAGTTCTACGAAGAGCCGCGCTTCACGCCGTCGCCGATTACCGGCGCGCGGCTCGCGGGCGGGCTGATCGGCAAGAAAGCGGGCGAAGGTTTTTATCGCTATGTCGACGGCAAGCAGCAAGTGCCCGACGAGCCGAGCGCCCCGACCGCGCTGCCGCAGCGCGTGTGGGTCAGCGCGCGTCATCCCGAAGCCCGCAACGCAGTGCTGGAGCTCATGACACGCGTGAACGTCGCGCTCGACGAAGGCGCGAAACCGGCTGCCGATTCGCTGATCGTCGTGACGCCGTTCGGACTCGATGCGACGACGGCGGCGGTCGAAGAGCAACTGGACGCAACCCGCACCGTCGCAATCGATACGCTCTTCCCGCTTGTCAACGCCAAACGCCGCACGCTAATGACGACGCCCGCGACCACGCGCGCCGCACGCGATGCCGCGCATGCGCTCTTCGCGGCCGACGGCGTACCCGTCACGGTGATACGCGACTCCACGGGCTTCGTCGCCCAGCGTATCGTGGCGACGATCGTCAACATCGGCTGCGATATCGCGCAACGGCAAATCGCGTCGCCTGAAGATATCGACCTCGCCGTCACGCTCGGCCTTGGCTATCCGAAGGGACCGCTCGCGCTTGGCGATGCGCTCGGCGCGAAGACGATCCTCGCGATTCTGCGCAATATGTCGAGCGTGCTCGGCGACCCGCGCTATCGGCCGTCGCCGTGGCTCGCGCGGCGCGCGCAGCTCGGCTTGCCGCTCACGAGCGCCGATGCATCCGATGCACCTGAAGCAGCGCACTAAGACCGAGCTCGACAAACACCTTACCTACTCAGGACACGCCATGACCGCCGAACTCCTTGCGTCGCGCCCGCCCGAAAGCGAATCGACGCTCGTCCTCACGCTCTCGAACCCCGGCGCACGCAACGCGCTGCACCCCGACATGTACGCCGCCGGCATCGAAGCGCTCAACACCGCCGAGCGCGATCCGTCGATCCGCGCGATCGTGCTGACCGGCGCGGACGACTTCTTCTGCGCGGGCGGCAACTTGAACCGGCTGCTCGAGAACCGCGCGAAAGACCCGTCGGTGCAAGCGCAAAGCATCGACCTGCTCGGCGAATGGATCTCGGCGCTGCGCGCTTCGACCAAGCCGGTCATCGCCGCGGTGGCGGGTGCCGCCGCAGGTGCAGGCTTCTCGCTCGCGCTCGCGTGCGACCTGATCGTCGCCGCCGACGACGCCAAGTTCGTCATGTCGTATTCGCGCGTGGGCCTCACGCCCGACGGCGGCGGCTCGTGGTTTCTCGCGCGCGCCTTGCCACGTCAGCTCGCGACCGAAGTCCTGCTCGAAGCCAAGCCGGTAGCGGCCACGCGCCTGTATGAGCTCGGCGTCGTCAACCGTCTCGCGAAGCCCTCCGCCGTGCTCGACACTGCGCTCGCCTGGGCCGACGAACTCGGGCGCGTCTCGCCGAACGCGGCCACGCGGATCAAATCGCTCGTCGCCGCAGCCGATTCGCAGTCGCTCGCCGATCACCTGATTGCCGAGCGCGACAACTTCGTCGCGTCGCTCCATCACCGCGACGGACTCGAAGGCATCACCGCTTTCCTCGAAAAACGCGCCCCGGTCTACAAATGAGCGATCCGACGACAACGGGCTTCGACATGCCCAAGCGCCGCCGCATCTTCCTGATGCGGCACGGCGACGTGACTTACTTCGATGCCTCGGGCCGCGCCATCGAGCCCGAAACGGTGCCGCTCAATGCCAACGGACGCGAGCAAGCCAGCGCCGCGGGCCGCGAGTTCGCGACTCACGATGTGCGCTTCGATCGCGTGATCGTGAGCGGCTTGCCGCGCACGGTCGAAACGGCGCAGCGTGTGCTCGCGGAGACGGGTCAGAAAGTCGACATCGAAATCTGGCCCGAATGGCAGGAGATTCGCGGCGGGCGCCTCGCGGGCCTGCCGCCCGACGAAGTCGAATCGGCCTTTCTGCGCGTGTTCGAAGGCATCGTCCCCGAGGAAACGCGCTTCCTCGGCGGCGAGACGATCGGCGAATTGCTCGACCGCGTGCTGCCGCCGGTCGCGAAGCTGCGCAACGATCCGTCGTGGGACACGGCGTTGCTGGTGCTGCACGGCGGCGTCAATCGCGCGCTGCTGTCGCACGCGATCACGGCAGGCGGGCGCGCGTTCTTCGGCCACCTCGCGCAAGCAACAGGCTGCATCAACGCGCTCGACGTCGGCGACGAGCCGCGCGACTGGGTCATCCGCACGATCAACTATTCGCCGCCGTCGCCGCTCTTCAAGGACGTGCGCAACACGACGATGGAGCTGCTCTACGCGCAATACCTTCGATACAAGCGCGACTGAGCACGACATCCAAACCCAAGCCGATCTGGAGGAGACAATGGCTACCCGCCATCCAGCAGCGGAATCGGAGCAAGCGCAGGACTATTCTGCGTTCGTCGGGACTCGAGCGGTGTCCGAGCGTCAGCGTTTCGACGTCGCGGCGCTCGAAGCATGGCTCGCCGAGCACGTCGACGGTTTCGCCGGGCCGCTCACGGTCGAGCAATTCGCGGGGGGCCAGTCGAACCCCACGTTCAAGCTCGTCACGCCGTCGCGCAGCTATGTGATGCGTGCGAAACCGGGCCCTGCCGCGAAGCTCCTGCCTTCCGCGCACGCGATCGAACGCGAGTACCGCGTGATGCACGCGCTCGCGAACACCGAGGTCCCCGTCGCGCACATGCTCGCGCTCTGCGAAGACGAAGCGGTGATCGGCCGAGCGTTCTACGTGATGGAGTTTGTCGAGGGCCGCGTGTTGTGGGATCAATCGCTGCCCGGCATGTCGAGCGCCGAACGCGCTGCGATCTACGACGAAATGAATCGCGTGATCGCCGCATTGCATACCGTCGATGTCGATCAAGCCGGCCTCACCGACTACGGCAAGCCCGGCAACTACTTCGCCCGTCAAATCGGCCGCTGGAGCAAGCAGTACCAGGCATCGGAAACCGAGCCGATCGAAGCGATGCACCGGCTCATCGACTGGCTGCCGCAGCACATGCCGGCCGAGGCGGACGAAGGCCACGACGGAACAACGCGCGTCTCGATCGTGCACGGCGACTACCGGCTCGACAACCTGATCTTCCATCCAAGCGAGCCGCGCGTGCTCGCGGTGCTCGACTGGGAACTGTCGACGCTCGGCAATCCGCTCGCCGATTTCGCCTATCACTGCATGGCATGGCACGTCGATCCCGCGCAGTTTCGCGGCATCGCCGGGCTCGATTGGGCGGCGCTCGGCATTCCCGACGAAGCCCATTACGTGCAGCGCTATTGCGAACGCACCGGCTTGCAGATCGAAGGCGACTGGAACTTCTACCTCGCCTACAACATGTTCCGCATCGCGGCGATCCTGCAAGGGATCATGAAGCGCGTCGTCGAGGGCACGGCGGCGAGCGCGCAAGCGGCCGACGCCGGCCGCCGCGCCCGGCCAATGGCCGAACTGGCTTGGCAGTACGCGCAGAAAGTGCGTTAAGCACTGTGGCGACGTCAGCGACGACTTCCCGTTCGCCTATGCGTACGCGTCGGCCCGCGCGCGGCTGAAAACCCGGACGCCAGGCGGGGCTTTCGGGGCCGTCAGCAGCATGCGGCGATCTATGCTCTAATTTTTCGACGCTTTCGGCGCCGCACATGCGGCGCCTTCTTTATGGAAAAGACAAGGAGCCACGATGATCGACGTCTATAGCTGGGCGACCCCGAACGGCCATAAGGTTCACATCATGCTCGAGGAGACCGGCCTCGCTTACAACGTGCACCCCATCGACATCGGCGCCGGCGACCAGTTCAAGCCCGAGTTCCTCGCGATCAGCCCGAACAACAAGATCCCGGCGATCGTCGATTCGGAAGGCCCCGGCGGCAAGCCGCTGTCGCTGTTCGAGTCGGGCGCGATCCTGATCTATCTGGCCGAGAAGACCGGCAAATTTCTCGCGGCCGACCCCGCCGCCCGCTACGCGACGCTGCAATGGCTGATGTTCCAGATGGGCAGCGTCGGCCCGATGTTCGGGCAGACGCACCATTTCCGCCTCTACGCGCCCGAGCAGATCGAATACGCGGTGAATCGCTACACGAACGAGACGAAGCGCCTATACGGCGTGATGGATACGAAGCTCGGCAAGACGCAATTTCTCGCGGGCAACGATTACTCGATCGCCGACATCGCGAGCTTTCCGTGGACGCGCTCATGGAAAAACCAAGGTGTCGAGCTCGACGACTTCCCGAACGTGAAGCGCTGGCATGAAGCGATTGCGGCACGGCCGGCGGTGCAACGCGCAGTCGAAGTGCTCGCGTCGGCGCGCAAGCCATCGTTCGACGACAAAGCGAAGGAAGTGCTGTTCGGCGCGACACAATACGCGCGGCATTGATCGGGCAGCGCGCGACGTTGGATGAGCATGGCGAGCGGCTTGAACGTGCCGCTCGCCGCAGCTTGCAGTGAAACCGCCTTAGAAATAATGCCGAGTGATGAACTCGGCGACACAAACCGGCTTGTCGCCGGTACCCGCGGCGCCGCTCTCGGCTTCGAGCGTCACATTCCAGATGACTTGCACGCCGCCGCCGTCCACATCGGTCACGCCCTCCACCTGAAAGCGCGCCCGCACACGCGAACCCACCGGCACCGGTGCCGTGAAGCGCACGCGATTGAGCCCGTAGTTGACGCCCATGCGCTGCCGCATCGCGACGGTCTTCTCGAGCAACGCGGGCACCAGCGACAACGTCAGGAATCCATGCGCGACCGCCCCACCGAACGGCGATTCGCGCGCGGCACGCTCGGGGTCGACGTGAATCCACTGTCGATCGCCGGTTGCGTCCGCGAACACGTTGACGCGAGCCTGATCGATAGCGACCCAGCCACTCGTCAACGGCGCTGCGCCAATGAGCGAACGCAGCGCGTTCGCATCCGCCAGCTCGACGATCACGACTTCCGCTGACACGGGCGCCTCGCGCGTCATGCCGTGCCTCCCGGATTGCGCAGCCCGAACATCACCTTCGAACGCACGGTGATGACGGTCTCGCCCTTCTGATTGATGCCTTCCCATTGGATCGACACGATGCCGCGGTCAGGACGGCTCTCGGACACGCGCTTGTCGAGCACCGTGTTCTTCATCAGGATCGTGTCACCGGCGCGCACCGGCTTGATCCAGCGGATTTCGTCGACGCCGGGCGAGCCCATCGACGTCGAGCCGCTCAGCGTATTGCGCACGATCAGCCCCATCATGACCGAGCACGTATGCCAGCCGCTCGCGATCAGGCCGCCGAACGGAGACGCCTTCGCGGCATCCTCGTCGATATGGAACGGCTGCGGATCGAATTGCTCGCCGAAGCGGATGATTTCATCGGCGCTGAACGTATGCTCGCCGATATCGACCGTCGTGCCGACTTCATAGTCTTCGTAACTGACACCCATTGTTCTGCTCCTTCGTAGAAGTCCGTCGTCGAGCCGGGCGCTCACGCGTCGGCCGTCGCGAAGCCGGGCAGCGCCGCGAAGCGCGCGAGGTGATGATCGACGTCGCCGAGCGTCGTCTCGATGATCGCGAGCCGTTTGAACCAGTGCGCCGCCGCCACTTCGTTCGTCACGCCCATGCCGCCGTGCAATTGCACGGCTTGTTGGCCGACGAAGCGCGCAGCTTGTCCGATGCGGACCTTCGCAGCCGACACCGCGCGGCGGCGCTCGTCAGCATCGCGGCTCGCATAGCGGACTGCGGCCAGATACGCGAGCGAGCGAGCCTGCTCCGTGTGGATCAGCATCTCGACCATGCGGTGCTGCAGCGCCTGGAAGCGCGCGATCGGCACGCCGAACTGCTGGCGCGTTTTCGTGTATTCGAGCGTCGCGTGATTCAGCGCGTCGAGCGCGCCGATCGCTTCCGCGCACAACAACACGATGCCGTAGTCCGCGATGTGCTCGAGAGTCGCCGCTCCCGCGTGCAGACCAGCGAGCCGGCGCGCGGGCGTATTCGCGAACGTGAGCGTCGCGGCGCGCTGGCCGTCGATCGTGCGGTACTCCGCGACCTTGGCGTGCGCCGCATCGCGCGGTACGACGAACAACGCGATTTCGCCGTCAAGGCGCGCCGGCACGATCCAATAGTCCGCTTGTGCGCCGTGCTGCACGATCGACTTGGAGCCGGTCAGCGTGAATTGATTTCCGCTCGCCTCGGCGACCGTCGCAAGGTCGAACAAGTCGTAGCGCGCATGCGGCTCGTGAAACGCGACGGCGAGCTTGATCTCGCCCGCGCCGGCGCGTTCGAGCAATTGCGCGTCGGCGCCCTCGCCTGTGCCCGCGAGGCGCAGCGCCTCGATGCCGACCGCCGCCGCCCAATACGGCTCGATGACAAGCCCGCGCCCCAACTCCTGCATGACCACGAGCATGTCGACAGCGCTGCCGCCGAAGCCGCCCTGCGCTTCCGGCACCGGCAGCGCTGTCAGACCGAGCTCGGTGAACGCGCTCCAATGCTCCGCCGACACGCCCGCCTCGGAGCGCACGATCGCCTGCCGCGTTTCGAAGCCGTAGTTCTTCTCGAGATAGCGACGCAGCGCGTCGGCGAATTGCTGCTGTTCTTCGGTGAAGGTGAAGTCCATCGATGTCTCCTGTCGACGGCACTTAGCGCTTTAGCGCTTAGTGCCGTCCCATGCAAAGCTCAGAGGCCGAGAATCATCTGCGCGATGATGTTCTTCTGAATTTCGTTCGAACCGCCGTAAATCGACGTCTTGCGGTAGTTGAAGTAGTACGCGGCGAGCGGCGCGGCATCGTCGTCGCCGGCGAGGCTGTGCTCGCGTTCGCCTTCGAGGAACGGCACGTCGAACGCCGCCGCAAGCGGCCCGGCCGCTTCGAACATCAGCTCGGTCAACCCTTGCTGGATCTCGGTGCCCTTGATCTTCAGCATCGACGCCTCGGGCCCCGGCCCGCGCCCGCTCGCCTCGTTGCTGACGACGCGCTGCACGGTCACGTCGAGCGCCATCAGCTCGATCTCGAGTGCGGCGACCTTGGCGCCGAACGAGGGATCCTCGATCAGCGGCTTGCCGTTTTTCTTCTGCTCGCGCGCGAGACGTTTCAGGAACACGAGTTCGCGCTTCGAGCGGCCCACCGCCGCAATACCCGTGCGCTCGTGCCCAAGCAAATACTTTGCGTAAGTCCAGCCGCGATTCTCGTCGCCGACAAGATTCTCGACCGGCACCTTCACGTCCTCGAAGAACACTTCGTTGACTTCGTGATCTTCGTCGAGCGTGATGATCGGACGCACGGTGATGCCCGGCGTCTTCATGTCGATCAGCAGGAACGAGATGCCCTCCTGTTTCTTGGCACCGCTATCGGTACGCACAAGGCAGAACATCATGTCGGCGTGCTGGCCTAGCGTCGTCCAGGTCTTCTGCCCGTTGACGACGTAGTGATCGCCGACGCGCTCGGCTCGCGTGCGCAGGGACGCGAGATCGGACCCCGAGCCGGGCTCCGAATAGCCTTGGCACCACCAGTCGGTGCCGTCGAGTATGCGCGGCAAATAGCGGCGTTTCTGCGCCTCGCTGCCGTACTTCATCAGCACGGGCGCGACCATCGATACGCCGAACGGCAGCACCGGCGGCGCGCCGACGCGAGCGCATTCCTCTTCCCAGATATGACGCTGCGTCGCGTTCCAACCGGGGCCGCCGTATTCGACGGACCAAGCTGGCGCCGACCAGCCGCGCGTGCCGAGCCGCTTATGCCAGCTCGCGATGTCGTCGCGCGACAAGCGTTTGTGATTGAGGACTTTGGCGCCAAGCTCGGCGGGCAGATTCGCCTCGAGCCACGCGCGGATTTCGACGCGGAACGCGTCTTCGGCGGGGGTGTAGTCGAGATTCATACGCAGTGTCTCCTGGCCGCGCCGTTCGCCGCCAGGATGACGCTGCGCTATTGCAGCGACTCTTTGAGTGCGGTCGGGATCGGCAGCGGCATCACGTCGATGCCCTCTTCGACCAAGGCTTTCGCATCCTCCGGCGTCGTGACGCCGCGAATGCTGCGCGCGGGCGCTTCATTGTAGTGAATGCGCCGCGCTTCCTCGGCAAAGCGCTCGCCCACGTTTTCGGTTTTCTCGAGCACCTCGCGCAATGCACGCATCGCGCGGGCCTGCCATTCAGCCGTATCCATCGCGGGCTGCGCGTCGCTCGCACCCGACAGATTGAGACGGGGCGCGGACGGCATGCGGCTCACTTCGGTCGCACCGCAGATCGGACATTCGACGAGCTTGCGGGACAACTGCGATTCGAAGTCATCGGCGGAAGCAAACCAGCCTTCGAACCGATGGCCATGCGGACACTGTAAGTCGAGAACCTTCATGAGTCAGGGCTTGCGCACGAGTGTAGCGCAAAATCAAAATTTGTGAACGATCGTTCGTAAATTTAACGGGAGATCGCGACGAGGACTGCCGGACGCTGAACGCGTAGAGAAAATCGACGTGCGTGGGCGATTTTAGCGCTTCGCGCGAGATCGCGCCGAAGGTGACGGCACGATGACAGCCGCGGCGAAAGTCGGTCCGGATGGTGCGGTTCTGGGGCTACGCGCACAAGCGGACGAGCTTCGACGCCAATAAAAAACGGCGGCATCAGCCGCCGTCTCTTGTTGCCGCGCTAATTTGTTGCCGCCAACGGACAACCCTCGCGCTAGCCAGCCGTACTCAGCCCGGCTGCGCGTCCCCAAGCGGCCACGTGCCGGAGAGCGCCTTCTCGAGCCAGAACGTGCCGATGATCGTTTTCACGTCGGTGATCTTGCCGGTGCGCACCCACTCCATCACGTGCGCGAGATCGACGGTGAACGTCTCGAGAAACTCGCCGTCGTCGAGCTTGCGCTCGCCCGCTGTCAGGCCACGCGCAAGAAAGATATCGATGAATTCGGTCGAGTACGAAATGATCGGGTGAATGCGCGTCAAATACACGTACTCGCGCGCCGTATAGCCGGTCTCCTCGCGCAACTCGCGCTTCGCACAGGCCAGCGCACCTTCGTTCGGATCGAGCTTTCCCGCCGGATACTCGGTCATCACCTTACCGATCGGATAGCGATATTGGCTTTCCATCAGCACGCGGCCATCGTCGAAGAGCGGGATCACCATCACCGCGCCCGGATGCTGGACGTATTCGCGCGTCGCGTGCTTGCCGTCCGGCAAGCGAACCGTGTCGCGCTTGAGCGTCAGGAAGGAGCCTGCGTGGATCGTGTTGCTTTCGACGCACGTCTCGGTGAGCGCGGCATCGTGATTGGGCAGTTCAGCCATGGTGCATCCTCAAGGACGCGCGATGGCACGGAGCCATCAGCGGCGTTTGACGAGATATTGAAAAGTGAAGCCGGGAAACGCGAAAACGACGAACAGGCTGAACGTGATCGCGTAAAACTGCCAGCCCTGGTCGAAGCGGTTGCCGGCGCGCGCTTCGAGCATGAAGCCGAGCGCGCCGACCAGAAAATACAGCACGATCATTTCGCCGATGCGAATCCAGGCGCTCTTTTTCGTCGCCTTGAGCGGCACGACGGCAAAGAGCTTCTGATTCAGAAACGGCAAGTTGGCGCCCACGAGCGCCAACAGAACGATGAACCAGCCTGCTGCCGACATTACAGCGCCACGGGCAGCGTATGCGTGATCGCGTTCAAGCAGACGGTCATGAGCGGGCCCGGGATGATGCCGAGCACGAGCACGGCGACACCGTTCAGTGCGAGCACGACCCGCTTGCACGTATCGCCTGCGATCGGCGTCGTGTCTTGCGGTGCATCGAAGTACATCAGCTTGACGATACGCAGGTAGTAGAACGCGCCAAACAGCGACGTCACCACGGCCAGCACCGACAGCCACGTGAGGCCGGCGTTCATCGCCGATTGCAGCACGGCGAGCTTCGCGTAGAAGCCGACGGTCGGCGGAATGCCGGCCAGCGAGAACATCATCACCATCATCACGAACGCGAACACCGGGCTGCGCTTGTTCAAGCCCTTGAAGTCGTCGAGCGAATCGGCTTCGAACTCGCGGCGCGCGAGCAGCATCACCACGCCGAACGAACCGAGCGTCGTGATCAGGTAAACGATGCTGTAGAACATCGCCGAACCGTACGCGCCGGCCATGCCGCCGGTCTTGCCGTCGACCACGCCCGCGAGCAGGCCGAGCAGCACGAAGCCCATGTTCGAGATCGCCGAGTAAGCAAGCATCCGCTTGACGTTGCGCTGGACGATACCGGTGATGTTGCCGACGATCATCGAAAGCGCCGCCATAATCACGAGCATTTGCTGCCAATCGACTGCGAGCGGCAGCAGACCCATCACGAGGAAGCGCAAGCCCCACGCGAACGCCGCGACCTTCGGTCCGCCGCCGACGAGCAGCGTCATCGCCGTAGGCGCGCCGTGGTAGACGTCCGGCACCCACATGTGGAACGGCACGGCGCCCATCTTGAACGCGATACCGGCAACGATGAAGATCACGCCGAACAGCAGCACGACGTCGTTGATACGGCCCGAAGCCACTGCCGTCAGCACTTCCTTCAGGTCGAGCGAACCGGTCGCGCCGTACAGCATCGAGATGCCGTACAGCAGGAAACCGGAAGCCAGCGCGCCGAGCACGTAGTACTTCATCGCTGCTTCGTTCGACTGCGACGCATCGCGACGCAGCGCGATCGCCGCATACAGCGACAGCGACATCAGTTCGAGGCCGAGGTACAGCGTCAGGAAGTTGTTGCCCGAGATCATCACGAGCTGGCCAAGCAGCGAGAACATCCCGAGCAGGACGAAGTCGCCGCGGAACAGACCCCGATCCTCGAGATACTTGCGCGAGTAGATGAGTGTCACCGCGAAACCGAGCGACACCACCGCCTTCATCGCGCTCGCGAACGAATCGACCACGTACATCCGCGAATAGAAATACAGCGTCTGCGTGTCGAAAGAAAGCGCCGCGAACCAGATGCCGGCGATCACCGACGACACGAGCGCGATCAAATACGTCAAGCGACGGCCGGAGGCGCCGACGAACGTGTCGTTCAGCCAGGCCACGACGATCGCGGCCATGATCAGCGCATCTGGACCCAGAGCAGACATAGAAGCGTTTTGCATGATCTTTAAGTTCCTCTGCTCTCTCTTACTGCGACAACGGCGGCAGCTTCGACTGCGCGACGTGGGCGAGGAGATTTTCCACGGAGACGTGCATCACATCGGTGAAGGGCTTCGGATACAGGCCCATGAACAGCGTCAGCGCCGCCAGCACGCCCAGGATGAAGAACTCGCGGCGATTGATATCCGTGAGCTTCGCCACGTGGTCGTTCGTCACCTTGCCGAAGTACACGCGCTTGTACATCCACAGCGTGTAGGCCGCGCCGAGAATCAGCGTGAACGCGGCGCCGAACGCGATCCAGAAGTTGTAGCCGACCGACGCCAGGATCACCATGAACTCGCCGACGAAACCGGAGGTACCCGGCAGGCCGCAGTTCGCCATCGCGAACAGCATCACGAACGTCGCGAACTTCGGCATCACGTTGACCACGCCGCCGTAGTCGGCGATCTGACGCGAGTGCATGCGGTCGTACAACACGCCGATGCAAAGGAACATCGCGCCCGACACGAAGCCGTGCGAGATCATCTGCACGATCGCGCCTTCGACGCCCATCTGGTTGAAGATGAAGAAACCGAGCGTGACGAAGCCCATGTGCGCAATCGACGAATACGCGACCAGCTTCTTCATGTCGGCCTGCACCATCGCGACGAGGCCGATGTAGATCACCGCGATCAGCGACAGCGCGATGACGATCGGCGCCAGCGCGTGGCTTGCGTCAGGCGTGACCGGCAGCGAGAAGCGCAGGAAACCGTACGCGCCGAGCTTCAGCATGATCGCCGCCAGCACGACCGAGCCGCCCGTCGGCGCTTCCACGTGCGCGTCCGGCAACCACGTGTGCACCGGCCACATCGGCACCTTCACCGCGAACGCGAGGAAGAACGCGATAAACAGCAACACCTGCGGCGTCATCGCGATTTGCGCCTGCTGCCATGCTCCGAGATCGAAGGTGCCGGTCTGCACGTACAGGTAGATCAGCGCGACCAGCATCAGCAGCGAGCCGGCCAGCGTATAGAGGAAGAACTTGAACGCCGCGTAGATGCGGTTCGCGCCGCCCCACACGCCGATGATGAGGTACATCGGGATCAGGGTGGCTTCGAAGAACACGTAGAACAGCATGCCGTCAGCCGCCGAGAACACGCCGACCATGATCCCCGAGAGGATCAGGAATGCGGCGAGGTACTGCGACACGTGTTCGGTGATCACTTCCCAGCCGGCAATCACGACGATTACCGTGATCAGCGCGGTCAGCACCACGAACCACATCGAGATGCCGTCGACACCGAGGTGGTACGTGATATGGAAGCGTTCGATCCAGTTCGCCTGCTCGACGAACTGCAGCGCGGCCGTGCTCGAGTCGAAGCCGGTGATGAGCGGCAACGTGACAAGCAGGCCGAGGATCGAACCGATCAGCGCAAGCCAGCGCGCCGGTCCGGGGTTCCTATCGGAACCGATAGCGAGAACAGCGAGGCCGAAAACGATCGGCAACCAAATCGCGACACTGAGAATCGGAAAAGAGTGCATAAGTATCCCCCGCCTTATTTGCCGCCGAGCGTTACAAACAGGGTCAGGAGCCCCAACATGCCGATAATCATGGCGAACGCGTAGTGATAGATGTAACCGGATTGGAGGAAGCGGATCACGCTCGCGAACCAGCCGATGAAGCGCGCACTTCCGTTGACGATACCGTCGATGACCACGACATCGCCCTCTTTCCAGAGGCCACGGCCGATCGCCACAGCACCCTTGGCAAACACGAGGTCGTTGATCTTGTCCATGTAGTACTTGTTATCGAGCAGCGTGTAGATCGGGCCGAACGCGCGGCGCATCACCGCCGGCAGATCAGGACGCTTCAGATACAGGAACCATGCCGTGACCACGCCTGCGAGCGCGAGCCATACCGGCAGGCCCGACACCGAGTGCAGGCCCATCGCGGCCCAGCCTTGGAACTCGTCGGCCATCTCGTGCAGCGCCGGATGGTTCTCGCCGATGAAGATCACCTGGCTGAACGCCACGCCGTGCTGGAAGAAGTCGCCGAACAGCATCGGACCGATTGCGATTGCACCGATCACCACCGACGGAATCGCGAGCAGCACCAGCGGCACCCACACGACCCACGGCGTCTCATGCGGCTCGTGTGCGTGATCGTCGTGACCGTGGCCATGGCCGTGGTCGTCGTGACCATGGCTGTGCGCCGCGTGCAACGCCGCTTCCGCGCCCAGCGGCGAGTCAGGGTGCTTCGGACCGCGGAAGCGCTCTTCGCCGTGGAACACCATGAAGTACATACGGAACGAATACAGCGCGGTGACGAACACGCTCGCCACGACCGCGAAGTACGCGAAGCCCGCACCCGGCAGATGCGAGAGCTTCACCGCATCGATGATCGAGTCCTTCGAATAGAAGCCTGCGAAGAACGGCGTGCCGATCAGCGCGAGCGACCCCACCAGCGACGTGATCCAGGTGATCGGCATGTACTTGCGCAGACCGCCCATGTTGCGCATGTCTTGATCGTGGTGCATGCCGATGATGACCGAGCCCGCGCCGAGGAACAGCAGTGCCTTGAAGAACGCGTGCGTCATCAGGTGGAACACGGCGACCGAGTAGGCCGACGCTCCAAGCGCAACGGTCATGTAGCCGAGCTGGGAGAGCGTCGAATAGGCAACGACGCGCTTGATGTCGTTCTGGACGATGCCGAGGAAGCCCATGAAGAGCGCGGTTATGGCGCCGATCACCATAATGAACGACAGTGCCGTATCCGACAGCTCGAACAGCGGCGACATGCGCGTCACCATGAAGATGCCGGCCGTCACCATGGTCGCCGCGTGAATCAGCGCGGAGATCGGCGTCGGGCCTTCCATCGAGTCGGGCAGCCACACGTGCAGCGGGAATTGTGCCGACTTACCCATCGCACCGATGAACAAGCAGATGCAGGCAACCGTCAGGAGGCCCCAGCTCGTACCCGGGAACGACAGCGCCGCCAAGTCATGGCTCTTCGCGAACACGTCCGTGTAGTTCAGCGAACCGCCGTACGCAAAGATCAAGCCGATGCCGAGCAGGAAGCCGAAGTCGCCGACGCGGTTCACGAGGAACGCCTTCATGTTCGCGTAGATCGCGCTTTCACGCGTGAAGTAGAAGCCAATCAGCAGGTACGACACGAGGCCCACCGCTTCCCAGCCGAAGAACAGCTGCAGGAAGTTGTTGCTCATCACGAGCATCAGCATCGAGAACGTGAAGAGCGAGATGTACGAGAAGAAGCGCTCGTAGCCGTCGTCTTCGGCCATGTAGCCGATCGTGTAGATGTGCACCATCAGCGACACGAAGGTCACGACGCACATCATCATCGCAGTCAGCGTGTCGACCAGGAAGCCGACTTCGAGCTTCACCGAGCCGACGTTCATCCATTCGTAGACCGTCGCGTTGAAGCTCGCGCCGTTCAACACGTCGACGAACACCATCGCCGACAGGATGAACGAAATGAACACGCCCAGGATCGTGACCCGGTGGCTTCCCTTGCGCCCTACCGTCTTGCCGAACAGCCCCGCAATCAGCGAGCCGGCGAGCGGTGCGAGCGGAACCGCCAGCAGCAGGTTTTCATTAAGTGTCGTTGACATAACAGCGGTGCCTGAATTTAACCTTTGAGCTGATCGAGGTCTTCGACGTTGATCGTGTCGAGACTACGGAACAGAGTCACCAGAATCGCGAGGCCGATCGCAGCTTCAGCCGCGGCCACCGTGAGCACGAAGAACACGAAGATCTGGCCGTGCACATCGCCGAGGTAATGCGAGAACGCGACGAAATTGGTGTTCACCGCCAGCAGCATCAATTCGATCGCCATCAGGATGATGATGACGTTGCGGCGGTTCAGGAAAATACCGACGATGCTGATCGCAAACAGGATCGCACCGAGCACGAGGTAATGAGCAAGGGTCAACATGTTTTTCTCCAGTGCGCTCAGGCCTTGTTGCCGACCGTGCCGGCGCCGGTGTTGCCCGGTGCGGCTTCGCTTGCAGCGGCTTCGGGCAAGACCTTCTCCGCCGGCATCTTCACGAGGCGCACGCGGTCTTCGCGACGCACCTTGACCTGTTGCGACACGCGCTGACGCTTGCTGTCCTTGCCTTGGCGCGCGGTCAGCGCAACGGCGGCGATGATCGCGACGAGCAGCACGAGACCGGCGATTTCAAACGCGAAGATGTAGTCGGTGTAGATGACCTTGCCGATGAGGCGCGTGTTCGGCATCGCGCTCGTCGCACCGGCCACGCTTGCCGCGAGGTCGTGCACCGGCGTGGTCGTCGCGCCGTAGCCGTGCCACAGGATCAGCGCCGTTTCGATCACGATGATCGCGCCGACCAACGTCGCCATCGGCACGAAGCGCCGGAAATCCTTGCGCAGGATGTCGAGATTGATGTCCAGCATCATCACGACGAACAGGAACAGCACCATCACCGCGCCGACGTAGACGAGCACCAGCAGGATCGCGAGGAATTCGGCCTGCAGCAGCATCCAGATGGCCGCCGCGTTGAAGAACGCGAGCACGAGGAAGAGCGCAGCCCCAACCGGGTTGCGCGAGGTGATCACCTTCAGCCCTGACACCGTCAGGAGCGCAGCGAAGATGTAGAACAGTACGGTCGTGAATTCCATGATTACCGGTTCATCGTTAGCCCATCGTCAGGCATGGTGGTTCTTTGGCTCGAGGCATCCGCCCAATGCCACATTGGGCACGGCGATTTTCCGCGCCGCGGCACACACAGATCGCCCCGCGGCGCACGGCCTTCAAGCCGGCAGCATCAAACCAAAAACGGTCAAGCTAAAGCGTTTAAACGAGGCGTCCCGACGCGCGGTTCAACGGTAAGGCGCATCGGCTGCCTTGGCCGCCGCGATCTCCGTTTCGTAGCGATCGCCGACTGCAAGCAGCATTTCCTTCGTGAAGTACAGATCGCCCCGCTTCTCGCCGTGGTACTCGAGAATCTGCGTCTCGACGATCGAATCGACCGGGCAGCTTTCCTCGCAGAAACCACAGAAGATGCACTTGGTCAGGTCGATGTCGTAGCGCGTCGTGCGGCGCGTGTTGTCCGCGCGCGTTTCCGACTCGATCGTGATCGCCATGGCCGGGCACACTGCTTCGCACAGCTTGCAGGCGATGCAGCGCTCTTCGCCGTTCTCGTAGCGGCGCAGCGCGTGCAGCCCGCGAAAGCGCGGCGAGATCGGCGTCTTTTCTTCCGGGAACTGCACCGTGAACTTACGCTTGAACGCGTAGCGTCCGGTCAGCGCCAAGCCCTTGAGCAGCTCGGTCAGAAAGAACGTCTTGAAGAAGTTTTGGATTGCGGTCATGTTCTCGTCCGCCCTTTATTTCCAGATATTCAACGGCGACATGATCCAGAACCCGACCACGATCACCCACACCACGCACACCGGCAGGAACACCTTCCAGCCGAGACGCATGATTTGGTCATAGCGGTAACGCGGGAACGTGGCGCGCGCCCAGATGAATACCGACAACAAGAAGAAGACCTTCACCACGAGCCAAACGATGCCCGGGATGAACGACAGGAAACCGAACGGCGCGCTCCAGCCGCCGAGGAACATCGTGGCACACAGCGCCGAGATCACGATCATGTTGATGTACTCGGCGAGGAAGAACAGCGCGAACGCCATACCCGAGTAATCGATCATGTGACCCGCGACGATTTCCGACTCCCCTTCCACCACGTCGAACGGGTGGCGGTTCGTTTCGGCGATGCCCGAGATGAAGTAGATGACGAACACCGGCAACAGCGGCAGCCAGTTCCACGACAGGAACGTCAAGCCGTAGCTCGCGAAGAGACCGCGCTCTTGCGAGGTGACGATATCCGACAGGTTCAGGCTGCCCGAGGTCATCAGCACGACGACGAGCGCGAAGCCCATCGAAATTTCGTACGACACCATCTGCGCCGCGGCGCGCATCGCGCCAAGGAACGCATACTTCGAGTTCGACGCCCAGCCCGCCAGAATCACGCCGTACACGCCGACCGACGAAATCGCGATCGCATACAACAGACCCGCGTTGATATCGCCGAGCACCGCCCCCGCCTGGAACGGGATCACCGCCCACACCGCGAACGCCGGAACCACGACCATGACTGGTGCGATCAGGTAGATCCAACGGCTTGCGGCCGTCGGCTGAATCACTTCCTTCAACAGCAGCTTCAGCACGTCGGCGATCGGCTGCAGCAAACCGGCCGGGCCGACGCGGTTCGGACCGAGACGCACGTGCATCCAGCCGATGAGCTTGCGCTCCCAGAGAATCAAGTAGGCCACGCACAGCAGGATCGCGACGGACACCACCAGGATCCGGATGAGCGCCCACACCGTGGGCCATGCCACGCCGAGAAGCTGAGTGCCGCCCGAGTTGATCGTATCGAACAAGCTCATTTACGCCTTCTCCACCACCAGTTCACCGAACAGGCTGCCCAAGGCAGCACCGGCAGGCGTAGCCGCCGATACCCGGACAACGTCTGCAGCAAGATTTGCCTCACGCACCGCCGGCGCTTGAACCTCGCGGTCGCCCTGACGCACGCGCACCGCGTCGCCATCCTTCAACGCCAGCTTGTCGAACAGCGCGGCGGGCAGGCCGATCGCGTTCGCGGCGCGTGCAGCGGCCGTCAGATGCAGCGACGGCGCGCGGCGCACGAGCGGGTCGGCGTGGTAGATCGGCACGTCGGCGATGCGCTCGAACTTGCCGTCCGCGGCCTTCGGCGCGGCGCCGTTCGCACGTGCGACTGCGGCATTCGTGCGGTTCGACAGGCGCGCGGCGATTTCACCCTCGCCAAGCGCGGCCGTGCGCACTTCTTCCGCCGTGTCGTATTGGAAGCCGGGCAAGCCGAGCAGGCTGCCGAGCACACGCAACACCTTCCAAGCGGGACGCGTTTCGCCGAGCGGACGCACGACGCCGTTGAACGATTGCACCGTGCCTTCCGCGTTGACGAACGCACCGGCCGTTTCCGTGAACGGAGCGATCGGCAGCAACACGTCGGCGTAGTCGGTGCCGTGCTTGAACGCCGACAGCATCACGACCATTTCCGCCTGGTTCAGTGCCGCCAGCGCTTGCGCCGGATTCGCGGTGTCGAACTCGGGTTCGACGTTGAGCAGCAGGTAGCCCTTGCGCGGCTGCTCGAACACTTCGCGTGCGTTCAAGCCGCCCTCGCCCGGCAGCGCACCGGCGATATGAGCACCGACCGTATTCGCCGCTTCGGTCGCGAAGCCGAGCGTAGCGCCCGTGTTTTCAGCAATCCATTGAGCCGCCGCGTAAATGCGTGCGAACTCGGGGTGGCGCACAGCGCCGTTGCCGAGCAGCACAACGCGCAGTTCACCGGCTGCGAGCGCAGCGGCGACTTCCTTCGCGGCGTCGGATGCTTGAGCCGAGCCGAATGCTTCGGGCAGCGCCACGCCGCGCGCTTGCGCGACAGCGGCAGCCACGCCCGCGAGCTCGTCGAGCCATGCCGACGGCGCGGCGGCGATGCGCTTCGCGGTCGGGATCAGCGCGTCGTCGCTGGTCGCGTTGAGGAAATGCACCTTCGCGCCGCTCTTCGCCGCTTGACGCAGGCGCGCGGCCACGAGCGGATGATCGCGGCGCAGGAACGAACCGATCACGAACGCGGCATCGACCTTCGACAGATCGGCCAGTTTCACGCCGAGCCACGGCGCGCCTTCCGACGTCGCCGAGAAATCGGCCTGACGCAGACGGAAGTCGACGTTCGGCGTACCGATCGCAGCGGCGAGCTGCTTCACGAGGAACAGCTCTTCAACCGTGCTGTGCGGGCTCGCGAGCGCCGCCAGCGCCTTCGCGCCGTGGTCCGCGGTAATGCCCTTGATCCCCTTCGCGACATATTCGAGCGCAGTCTGCCAGTCGGTTTCGATCCACTGGCCGCCTTGCTTGATCATCGGCTGCGTGAGGCGCTCTTCGCTATTCAAGCCTTCATACGAGAAGCGGTCTTTATCCGAGATCCAGCACTCGTTGATCGCTTCGTTCTCGAACGGCAGCACGCGCATCACGCGGTTGTTCTTCACTTGGACGACGAGATTCGCGCCGACCGAATCATGCGGGCTCACCGACTTGCGGCGCGACAGTTCCCACGTACGCGCGCTGTAGCGGAACGGCTTGCTCGTGAGCGCGCCGACCGGGCACAGGTCGATCATGTTGCCCGACAGCTCGGAGTCGACGGACTTGCCGACAAACGACGTAATCTCGGAATGCTCGCCGCGGCCCAGCATGCCGAGCTCCATCACGCCGGCGATTTCCTGGCCGAAGCGCACACAGCGCGTGCAGTGAATGCAGCGCGTCATCTCTTCCATCGAGATGAGCGGACCGACATTCTTATGGAACACGACGCGCTTCTCTTCGTTGTAGCGCGACGACGACTTGCCGTAGCCGACCGCGAGATCCTGCAGCTGGCATTCGCCGCCTTGGTCGCAGATCGGGCAATCGAGCGGGTGATTGATCAGCAGGAATTCCATCACCGATTGCTGAGCCTTCACCGCCTTGTCGGACTTCGTATGGACGATCATGCCTTGCGAGACCGGCGTCGCACAGGCGGGCACGGCCTTCGGCATTTTCTCGACATCGACGAGACACATCCGGCAGTTGGCCGCGATGGAGAGCTTCTTGTGATAGCAGAAGTGAGGAATGTACGTGTCGACCTTATGCGCAGCCTGGATCACCATGCTGCCTTCGGCTACCTCGACCTTCTTGCCGTCTATTTCAAGTTCAACCATGATGGTGAATGGTCCTTAACCTATTTACCGCTCAATCATTCGCTCAATGCCGGCCCGGCGGATTGCCGTCGAGCCATTCAATGTCGCAATGAATTCCGTGCGTGGGGTACTGCTCGAACCGCCTACTGCCTACCGCCTAAAGCCGCCGCGTATTACGCGAGCACCGCTTCGGCCGATGCCGGAGCGCCCGCATGGCCGCCGACGAGACAATGCTTGTGCTCCACGTGGTACGCGAATTCGTCCCAGTAGTGCTTCAACATCCCGCGCACCGGCATTGCCGCTGCATCGCCGAGCGCGCAAATCGTGCGGCCCATGATGTTTTCCGCGACCGAATTCAGCAGATCGAGGTCTTCCTTGCGGCCCTGGCCGTGCTCGATGCGATGCACGACGCGATAGAGCCAGCCGGTGCCTTCACGACACGGCGTGCACTGGCCGCACGATTCTTCATAGTAGAAGTACGACAGACGCAGCAGCGAGCGCACCATGCAACGCGTTTCGTCCATCACGATCACCGCGCCCGAACCGAGCATCGAGCCGGCCTTGGCGATCGAATCGTAGTCGAGATCGGTTTGCATCATGATGTCGCCCGGCACGACCGGCGCCGACGAGCCGCCAGGAATGACGGCCTTGATCTTCTTGCCGCCGCGCATGCCGCCGGCGAGCTCCATGAGCGTCGCGAACGGCGTGCCGAGCGGCACTTCGTAGTTGCCCGGACGCTCGACGTCGCCCGACACCGAGAAGATCTTCGTGCCGCCGTTGTTCGGCTTGCCGAGCTCGAGATACGCCTGCGGCCCGATCGCCAGCAGGAACGGCACGGCGGCGAAGGTTTCGGTGTTGTTGATCGTGGTCGGCTTGCCGTAGACGCCGAAGCTCGCCGGGAACGGCGGCTTGAAGCGCGGCTGGCCCTTCTTGCCTTCGAGCGATTCGAGCAGCGCGGTTTCTTCGCCGCAGATATAGGCGCCGTAACCGTGGTGCGCGTGCAGCTCGAACGAGAAACCCGAGCCGAGGATGTTGTCGCCGAGGAAGCCCGCCCGGCGCGCTTCTTCGAGCGCCTCTTCGAAACGCTTATAGGTTTCGAAGATCTCGCCGTGGATGTAGTTGTAGCCGACCGTGATGCCCATCGCGTACGCGCCGATCGCCATGCCCTCGATCAGGGAATGCGGATTCCAGCGCAGGATGTCGCGGTCCTTGAACGTGCCCGGTTCGCCTTCGTCCGAATTGCAGACGAGGTACTTCTGCCCCGGGAACTGACGCGGCATGAAGCTCCACTTCAAGCCGGTCGGGAAGCCCGCACCGCCACGGCCGCGCAGACCCGACGCCTTGACGTCGGCGATCACCTGCTCGGGCGGAATCTTCTCTTCGAGAATACGGCGCAGCTGGGCGTAACCGCCGCGCGCCACGTAGTCTTCGAGGTGCCAGTTGTCGCCGTTCAGGCCGGCGAGAATCAGCGGTTTGATGTGACGATCGTGGAGAGACGTCATTTCGAAAGTTCCTCCAGCAATTGGTCGATCTTTTCGCGGCTCATGAAGCTGCACATGCGATGGTTGTTCACGAGCAGCACCGGCGCGTCGCCGCACGAACCCATGCACTCGCCCTCTTTCAGGGTGAACTTGCCGTCGGGCGTGGTTTCGCCGAAGTCGATGCCGAGCCTCTTCTTCAGATAGTCGGCAGCGCTGTCCGAGCCGCCGTCCGGGCCGAGCTGGCACGGCAGATTCGTGCAGAGCGTGATCTTGTATTTGCCGACAGGCGCCGTCTCATACATCGTGTAGAACGTCGCGACTTCCTGCACGGCAACCGCAGGCATGCCGAGATAGTCCGCCACGTATTGCATGATTTCGGGCGACAGCCAGCCGCGCTCTTCTTGAGCGACGGCCAACGCCGACATCACGGCGGACTGTTTCTGATCGGCGGGATACTTCGCGATCGCACGATCGATTTCTTTCAGGCCTTCAGCTGAGATCATTTTCAGACACGACTCTTTCAATTCCTACCGAACGAAAACCTGCCGCCGACCATTCATGCGACAGACCTAGCGCTCCTCTTGGCTCCTGGCGGGGCCGCGAGCTTCGCGTCGCCCCGCGAGCGGACTTGCCGCCTGCGACACCCGCCGTTGCCGGCCGGCATCGCGAGACAGCTTAACGGTCGACTTCCCCGAACACGATATCTTGCGTACCGATGATCGTCACAGCGTCGGCGATCATGTGGCCCCGCGCCATTTCGTCGAGCGCGGAAAGGTGCGCATACCCCGGCGCGCGAATCTTCAGGCGATACGGCTTGTTCGCACCGTCCGAGATCAGATAGATGCCGAACTCGCCCTTCGGATGTTCGACAGCGGCATATGCCTCGCCTTCCGGCACATGGAAACCTTCGGTGAAGAGCTTGAAATGGTGGATCAGATCCTCCATGTTCGTCTTCATGCCATCACGATGCGGCGGCGCGACCTTGTGATTGTCGGTCATCACCGGGCCAGGATTCTTCCGCAGCCACTCAATACATTGTTTTGCAATACGCGTCGACTGGCGCATTTCTTCGACGCGCACCAGATAACGGTCGTAGCAATCGCCATTTACGCCGACAGGGATGTCGAAATCGAGACGATCGTACACTTCATAAGGCTGCTTCTTGCGCAAATCCCACTCGATGCCCGAGCCGCGCAGCATGGCGCCGGTCAGGCCGAGTTGCATCGCACGCTCCGGGCTCACCACGCCGATGCCGACGAGACGCTGCTTCCAGATCCGGTTGTCGGTCAGGAGCGTTTCGTATTCGTCGACGCAGGTCGGGAAGCGCGTGAAGAAGTCGTCGATGAAGTCGAGCAGCGACCCTTGGCGCGCTTCGTTCATCCTCGACAACGCCTTCGCGTTATGGATTTTGGACGCCTTGTATTGCGGCATCGCGTCAGGCAGATCGCGATAGACGCCACCCGGACGGTAGTACGCCGCGTGCATCCGTGCGCCCGACACCGCTTCATACACGTCCATCAGGTCTTCACGCTCACGGAACGCATACAGAAACACCGCCATCGCGCCGACGTCGAGCGCGTGCGCGCCGATCCACATCAGGTGGTTCAGCACGCGCGTGACTTCGTCGAACAGCACGCGGATGTATTGCGCGCGGATCGGCACATCGACGCCGAGCAGCTTTTCGATCGCGAGTACATAACCGTGTTCGTTCACCATCATCGACACGTAGTCGAGACGGTCCATGTACGGCACGGATTGAATGAACGTCTTGGTTTCGGCGAGCTTTTCCGTCGCGCGGTGCAGAAGGCCGATGTGCGGATCGGCACGTTGAATCACTTCGCCGTTGAGTTCGAGCACGAGGCGCAGCACGCCGTGCGCTGCCGGGTGCTGCGGGCCGAAGTTGAGCGTGTAGTTTTTGATTTCTGCCATGGCGCCCTCTTAGTGTTTCAGACCGCCATAGCGATCCTCGCGGATCACGCGCGGCGTGATTTCGCGCGGCTCGATCGTCACCGGCTGGTAGACAACGCGCTTCTCTTCCGGGTCGTAACGCATTTCGACGTAGCCGGAGACCGGGAAATCCTTGCGGAACGGATGGCCGATAAAGCCGTAATCGGTCAGGATGCGGCGCAGGTCCGGGTGGCCTTCGAAGACGATGCCGTACAGGTCGAACGCTTCGCGCTCGTACCAGTTCGCCGAATTCCAGATATCGACGACCGATGCGACGATCGGCACTTCGTCGTCCGGCGCGAACACGCGCACGCGCAGACGCCAGTTGTTCGAAATCGACAGCAGATGCAGCACCGCCGCGAAGCGCGGGCCGTCATAGGCGCCATCGCCGTAGGTTTGATAGTCGACGCCGCACAGATCGATCAGCTGTTCGAAGCCGAGCGTGCGGTCGTCGCGCAGACGCTTCGCGATTTCGAGGTATTCGCTTGCCTTCACGACGATCGTCAGTTCACCGATCGATTCCGTGATGCTCGCAAGGCGGCCGCCAAAAGCCGCCTCGAGGTTCGCTTTGAGGGTCTCGAGTTTGCTTGCCATATTGTGAGGGAAGGCTCAGGCCTTATTGACGGGCGATGGTGTTGGTGCGGCGGATCTTCGCTTGCAGCTGGATCACACCGTAGACAAGCGCCTCGGCCGTCGGCGGGCAGCCCGGCACGTAGACGTCGACCGGCACGATCCGGTCGCAACCGCGCACCACCGAGTACGAATAGTGATAGTAGCCGCCGCCATTGGCGCACGAGCCCATCGAGATCACCCAGCGCGGCTCGGCCATCTGGTCGTAGACCTTGCGCAGCGCCGGCGCCATCTTGTTGCACAGCGTGCCGGCGACGATCATCACGTCCGACTGACGCGGGCTGGGACGGAACACGACCCCGAAACGGTCAAGGTCGTAACGGGCTGCGCCCGCATGCATCATCTCGACCGCGCAACACGCGAGACCGAACGTCATCGGCCATAGCGAGCCGGTGCGCGTCCAGTTGATCAGCTTGTCAGCCGTCGTGGTGACAAACCCTTCCTTCAAGACCCCTTCGATACTCATTTGCTTTCCACTCCAGACGGGCGGCGGAGAGTGGCCGCCCACGCAAACCGGCGATTAGCCCGTCACTCCCAGTCGAGGCCGCCTTTCTTCCAGATATAGGCAAAGCCCAGCAGGAATTCGAGCAGAAAAATCATCATCGCCACGAAGCCCGGCCACCCGATGTCGCGCAGGGCCACACCCCACGGAAACAGGAACGCGGTCTCAAGATCGAAAATGATGAACAGGATTGCAACGAGGTAGTAGCGCACATCGAACTTCATGCGCGCGTCTTCGAACGCTTCGAAGCCGCATTCGTACGGCGCGTTCTTTTGATTGTCGGGCTTATTGGGGCCGAGGATCTTACCAATGCTGACCAGCGCTACGCCTAAACCAGTGCCCACGAGGAGAAACAACAAAACGGGGAAATAGGGTGCGAGGTTCAAGACTGTCCTCAATTAGTTGGTTCTGAATTCCGCCGGGAGTGTACACCCTAACGGGAAATCACTTCATCCAACTCAGCATCGCAAGGAAGCCGCAAGGCTGGAGCCAGAAGTGACAATGCCAGCCGAAGCGATGCATGCGGCTGGCATTGGATAACTTTGGTGCCGACGGCGAGACTCGAACTCGCACAGCTTTCGCCACTACCCCCTCAAGATAGCGTGTCTACCAATTTCACCACGTCGGCACTGCCTGCAATCCGGGAAAACAACTTATTTAAACCGCGAATCGCTTCAAGACTTAAATTCTAACCTGTCTAAACAGATTGTTCAACGCACAAATGCGTTTTGAACGAAATTTTTATTTCGGCACGTTTTGGCCAGGAGCCGACGCCGGCGACGCAGCAACCGGCAGCGAAGCCGCGGCCGGAATCGAAGCAGCCGATGCCGCAACGGGCGCCGTCGGCACTTCGCCGAGCACGCCAGCCGAGGGCTTCGACTTGTACGAACCGAGGTAGGTCAGCGCCAGCGTCGTCACGAAGAAGATCGTCGCGAGAACACCCGTCGTACGCGACAAGAAGTTCGCCGAACCCGTCGCACCGAACAAACTGCCTGACGCGCCGCTGCCGAACGCAGCCCCCATATCGGCACCCTTGCCGTGCTGAAGCAGCACGAGGCCGATGACCCCAAGCGCCGACAGCAACTGGACGACGATGATCAACGTTTTCAAATACAGCATTGCGCTCACCCGAGTTTGAGTTAATCGTCCGACACAAATGCGTCAGACGTGTGTCCTGCAATCGCGCCGGCGCAGCAATGCGACGGCGCTCTGTTCAATGCGCAGCCGCGATAGCCGCTTGCGCTGCCTCGCAGATCGCGAGGAAATCCGTGCTCTTCAAAGACGCGCCGCCAATCAGGCCGCCGTCGATGTCCTTTTGGCGGAATAATTCTTCCGCGTTTTCCGGCTTCACGCTGCCGCCATACAGAAGCGGCACGTCAGCCACCGCGGCACCCTTCGCCGCGAGACGCCCACGCAGGAAAGCATGGACTTCCTGCGCCTGCTCCGCCGTCGCGCTGCGGCCCGTGCCGATTGCCCAGACAGGCTCATAGGCGACGACGATGCGAGCCGACTCCGCCACCGACAACACCGCGAGCACCGCGTCGAGCTGTGCGCCGATCACCTGCTCCGTCGTACCGGCCTCGCGCTCCTCGAGCGTTTCGCCGATACAGACGATCGGCGTCAAACGGGCGTGCAACGCACGCTGCGTTTTCGCTGCCACGACCTCGGCGCTCTCGCGGTGATAGGCGCGGCGCTCCGAGTGCCCGACGATCGCGAGCGTCGCGCCGAATTCCACGGCCATTTCGGCCGCGACTTCGCCGGTATAGGCGCCGTGCGTGTAAGCGGAAACATCCTGCACGCCATAGCCGACTCGCGTGCCGCTCAACAAGGTCTGCGCCTGCGCCAGATAGGGAGACGGCACGCACACGCCGACTTGCACACCGCCTTGCAGCGTAGCCGCACCTTGCGCCACCGACTGCAGCAGCGCCGCATTCTCGGCAAGGCGCCCGTGCATCTTCCAGTTACCGACTACCCGCTTCGCTTGTTGTCTCGACATTGTTTCGTCCCGGCCCTCTTTCACGTGGCGTACGCAAAACGCGCAATTTTACTGTGTGCTGGCGGAGCGGGTCAAACCGACCGTGTCAACCTTGGAGATTCCAGTCCAGCACGATCTTCCCGATATGCTCGCTGCTCTCCATCAGCGCGTGTGCCTGCGCCGCTTGAGCAGCCGGGAACACGCGGTAGATGACCGGCTTGATGCGGCCTTCCTCGAGATGCGGCCACACGTGCTCTTTCAATTGCGCGGCAATCTTCGCCTTGAAGTCGACGGAACGCGGGCGCAGCGTCGAGCCCGTCACCGTCAGGCGCCGGCGCAAAATCTCGTTGAAGTTGAGCTCCGACTTCGCGCCGCCGAGCAGCGCGATCAGCACGAGCCGCCCGCCGTCCGCGAGCGCCGTCAATTCGCGCGGCACGTAGCTTCCCGCGACCATGTCGAGAATCACGTCGACGCCGCGATCGTTCGTCAACGACTTCACGACCTCGACAAAATCTTCCGACTTGTAGTTGATCGCGCGATCCGCGCCAAGCGCCTCGCACGCGCGGCATTTGTCGGCGGAGCCCGCCGTCGCGAACACGCGAAACCCGAGCGCGTGCGCAATCTGAATCGCCGTCACGCCGATGCCGCTCGATCCGCCCTGCACGAGCAGCGTTTCGTTCTCGCCGCCTTCGCCGCGCCCCAGCTGCGCGCGCTCGAAGACGTTGCTCCACACCGTGAAAAACGTCTCGGGCAGCGACGCCGCTTCGACATCGGTCAGCCCCTTCGGCACCGGCAAGCACTGTGCGAGCGGCGCGCTCGCATATTCGGCGTAGCCTCCGCCCGCCAAGAGCGCGCACACGCGATCGCCGATCTTGAGGCCGAACGGATTGCGCTTCTCGTCGATCGTCCCGCCGACGATCTCGCCCGCCACCTCCAATCCCGGCAAGTCCGACGCCCCTGGAGGCGGCGCATAACCGCCCTTGCGCTGAAACACGTCCGGCCGATTGATGCCCGACGCCGCCACCTTGATGAGCACTTCGCCCGCCTTCGGCTCGGGCATCGGACGCTCCCCGAGCACCAGGACTTCCGGCGCCCCAAATTCGGTAATTTCGATCGCGTTCATCTACGTCACCTCCAAGGTCGGGTTGGCCTTGCGAGCCGTTTTGGCATGCGTTCGATGCCGAAGCGGCTCGCAAGGCCAACCACCCTGCTTCAAGAAAACGGCCGGCGCGCTTGCGCGCAGCCGGCCGCCATCCAATCACTACCGCGTTACTGCTGCGGCGCCGATTCGGACTGTGCCGCTTCGTTCAGCAGCGCCTTCGCGGACAGACGCACACGGCCCTTCTCGTCCGTCTGGATCACCTTGACTTTAACCTGCTGGCCTTCCTTCAGGTAGTCGTTGATGTCCTTGATGCGCTCGTTGACGATCTCGGAGATGTGCAGCAGACCATCCTTGCCCGGCAGGATGTTCACGATCGCGCCGAACTCGAGCAGCTTGAGCACGGTGCCTTCGTACACCTGGCCGACTTCGATTTCCGCCGTGATGTTCTCGATGCGCTTCTTCGCCTCGGCCATCCCTTCGCTGCTCGTGCTCGCGATGGTGACGACGCCGTCGTCGGAGATATCGATCGTCGTGCCCGTTTCTTCGGTCAGCGCGCGAATCACCGAACCACCCTTGCCGATCACGTCGCGGATCTTTTCCGGGTTGATCTTGATGGTGATCATGCGCGGTGCGAATTCCGACAGCTCGGTGTTCGCGCCGGCCACGGCGGAGGTCATCTTGCCGAGAATGTGCATGCGGCCTTCCTTCGCCTGCGCGAGCGCGACCTGCATGATTTCCTTGGTGATGCCCTGGATCTTGATGTCCATCTGCAGCGCGGTCACGCCTTCTGCCGTACCGGCCACCTTGAAGTCCATGTCGCCGAGGTGATCTTCGTCGCCGAGGATGTCGGTCAGCACCGCGAACTTGTTGCCCTCGAGGATCAGGCCCATCGCGATGCCCGCGACGTGCGCCTTCATCGGCACGCCGGCGTCCATCAGCGCGAGACAGCCGCCGCAGACCGAAGCCATCGACGACGAACCGTTCGACTCGGTGATCTCCGACACGACGCGGATCGAGTAGCCGAATTCGTCGGCGCTCGGCAGGCACGCGACGAGCGCGCGCTTCGCGAGACGGCCGTGACCGATTTCACGGCGCTTCGGCGAACCGACGCGGCCCGTTTCGCCGGTCGCGAACGGAGGCATGTTGTAGTGGAGCATGAAGCGGTCGCGATACTCGCCTTCGAGCGCGTCGATGATCTGTTCGTCGCCCTTGGTGCCGAGCGTCGCGACGACGAGCGCCTGCGTTTCGCCGCGCGTGAAGAGCGCCGAACCGTGGGTGCGCGGCAGCACGCCGGTGCGAATCTCGATCGGACGCACCGTGCGCGTGTCGCGGCCATCAATGCGCGGCTCGCCGTTCAGGATCTGGCTGCGGACGATCTTCGCTTCGATGTCGAACAGGACGTTGCCGACGGTGGCCTTGTCGGCCGCCGTCGTGCCTGCGGCTGCGGCTTCTTCTTCGAGCTTCGCCGACACCGCTGCGTAGACTTCCTTCAGCTTCGTCGAACGCGCTTGCTTGTCGCGGATCTGATACGCGGCGAGCAGATCGCCTTGCGCGAGTGCCGTCACGCGCGAGATCAGCGCCTCGTCCTTCGGCGCCGGCTGCCAGTCCCATTCCGGCTTGCCGCCGTCACGCACGAGCTCGTGGATGGCGTCGATTGCCGTTTGCATCTGCTCGTGGCCGAACACCACGGCGCCCAGCATCACGTCTTCCGGCAGCTGGTCGGCTTCCGATTCGACCATCAGCACGGCACGCTCGGTACCGGCGACGACGAGGTCGAGGCGCGATTCCTTGATTTGGGCGCGCGTCGGGTTCAGCACGTACTCGTTGTTGATGTAGGCAACGCGCGCGGCGCCAACGGGACCGTTGAACGGCAGGCCCGACACCGCGAGGGCGGCCGAAGCGCCGATCAGCGCGGGGATGTCGGCCGGGACTTCCGGATTCACCGACATCACGTGCACGACGACCTGCACTTCGTTATAGAAGCCTTCCGGGAACAGCGGACGCAGCGGACGGTCGATCAGGCGCGACGTCAGCGTTTCATGCTCGGACGGACGGCCTTCGCGGCGGAAGAAGCCGCCGGGGATCTTACCGGCGGAATAGGTCTTCTCGAGGTAATCGACCGTCAGCGGGAAAAAGTCCTGACCCGGCTTGGCCGACTTCGCGCCGACGACGGTCGCGAGCACCACGGTGTCTTCGACATCGACGATCACCGCGCCGCTTGCCTGACGAGCGATTTCGCCCGTTTCCATCCGGACCTTGTGTTGTCCCCACTGGAACTCTTTGACGACTTTATTGAACATAGTCACTCCTTCTCACTTTTCGCTCGTTTCATTGATATCGTTTCGCCGCGGCCTTGCTGTCATGGCGCGGCGACGTCACGGCCGTTGCCCGCACGGGAAGAGGAGTGTTATGCCATTCCAGCGGTCCGCTTCTCGCGGCGAGTGAATCGCTGGAATGACACAAAGCTCTGCCCGCCAAGCCAAGCCGTGTTGCAAGCCCTGCGCCGCATTGTGTCCCTAGCCGCGGCGCCTGGCGCTTTGACGCATTTCACATGAAGCGCGCCATTCAAAAACAAAATGCCTGTATCAGCAGACTGACACAGGCATCTTGTTGAAGAGACGATAGTCCGATTACTTGCGCAGACCCAGCTTTTCGATCAGCGAACGATAGCGGTCGGCATCCTTGCCCTTCAGGTAGTCGAGCAGCTTGCGACGGCGGCTCACCATGCGCAGCAGCCCGCGGCGGCTGTGATGGTCCTTCGAGTGGGACTTGAAGTGGGCGGTCAACTCGTTGATGCGAGTCGTCAGCAGCGCGACTTGCACTTCAGGGGAGCCGGTGTCATTGGCAGCACGCGCGAATTGCGCGACAACATCGGACTTCTTGATATCAGCAACAGACATTTGATTTCCTTAATAACTAGACAGGCGGTCACGGAAGAAAGGCCGTGCCGTGGAGGTACAGCAAGACGCTTATTGTAGCACAGCCGAATTCGGAGACTAGCGGTTCCGTAAGGAGCCTGTTTCGGAGCGCCTTCCGAGGGCGACGCGAAGCCCTCGGAAGGCGCTCCGCAAGGCTGTGGAATCTGCCAGACTGTCCAGCACCGGCTCGTTCAGGGCCGCTTCATCTGGCAGGTCGCCGGCAATACGGTGCGCTCCGGCGGCAAGGCAAGCACGGTGCGAAAGCCGTAGCCGCTCCCTTCGTTGTCGAAGCGCACGCCCGACGCGCCTGCCTTGTCCATCTCCATGACATAAAGGGGCTGGATCAACTGATGGTCCTCCGCACGCATCCAGGCGCGATGAAAACCGTTGTCGAACTTCATTCCTTCGAGCGCCTTTGCCACGGCGGCCGGATCTGACGTGCCCGCCCGCGTCATCGCGTCTGCCAGCATCTCGATCATCACTTCCATGCGCAGCACCGGGTAGTCGTCCTGGGCCGCCGGAAAGCGCGCGCGAAAAGCCTCGTAGTAGGCGTCGGAGGCCGCCGGTCCCGCGTTGGGATGCCAGTCCGCGACGGCTATCACGCGCTTCACGCCCGCATCGCCGAGCGCCGCGGGCGCGTCGAGGCTGTTGCCGTAGAAGGTGTAGAACTTCGCGTTGAGTCCCTGCTCGCGCGCCGCTTTGACCAACAGGGTCAGGTCGTTGCCCCAGTTCCCCGTGATGACCGCGTCGGCGCCGCTCGCCCGCATTTTGGCGATATAGGGCGTGAAGTCCTTCACGCGGCCGATCGGATGGAACTCGTCGCCGACGACAGCGATATCCGGCCGCTTTTGCGCCAGCGCCTCGCGCGCGAGCGTGCTGACGTCATGCCCGAAGCTGTAGTCCTGGTTCAGCAGATAGACCTTTTTCACAGCGCGGTCCTGCTGGATCACGTCCGCGAGGGCGTCCATCCGCATGCCCGCGTGCGCGTCGAAACGGAAGTGCCAGAAGCTGCAATTGGCGTTCGTGAGCGCCGGGTCGTCGGCCGAATAGTTGAGGAACAGCTCGCGATTGTCCGGTTCGCGCGCGTTTTGCTTTTCGATCGCCGCGACGAGCGCCGCCGCAACCGCCGAGCTATTGCCCTGCATCACGTAGCCGATGTGCCGGTCGGCGGCGGCGCGCAATTGCAAGAGCGCCCCTTCGGTGCTGCCTTTGCTGTCGAGCACGACCAGCTCGAGCGGATGCGCGCCGTCAGCGAGCTTGACGCCGCCCCGCGCATTCACGCGCTCGACGCCGAAGCGCAGATTCCGCTCGACCGCGGCACCGGCGTTGGCGAACGGTCCCGACATCCCCTCGATCAACGCGAGCTGAATCGGCGCGCCGGCCGCTGCCTTCGCCATTGGCGCCGCTGCCACCCATGCGGCGGCGGCAAGCGCCGCCATCCACCTCGTCCATGCTCGTGTCATCGCTACTCCGCCTCCGTGGTTCGAAGCGCGGATCATAGGCTGGCCCGCAGGCCGTTCGCAAGCACATGCGCCGCGTTCCGTTCACGACGGATTGCCCGACGTTACCGGCATTACGAGTCAATCGCCCGCAACGACTCGCGAACGCCTTCGTATCGCGAGACACGCCTGCCGTTCAAAAAATCTTTTGGCAAGCGGCCTGTCAAAATCATGTGGCCTCGTGATAAAAACCGTCACTCGATCAACTGGAGGACTCCATGACGAAGCGCCTGACACCCCTGCTGACCTGCGCCGCGGCACTGCTGCTCGCCGGCTGCGCACAGCCTTGGCAGCAATTCCAGGCGGGCGCGGACCAGTCGACGATCACCAGCCGCCTCGGCCCGCCGCGTGAAGTCTACGACCTGCCCGACGGCGGCAAGCGCCTGATGTGGCCGACGCAGCCGATGGGCGAAGTCACCACCGCCGCCGATGTCGACGCTTCCGGCAAGATCATCAACGTGCGGCAGGTGCTGCAACCGAACGAGTTCTATCGCGCGCAAATCGGTGCGTGGACCAGGAAGGACGTGCTCGTCAATTTCGGCCGCCCGGTCGAGACGTCGTACTTCCCGCTGATGAAGCGCGAGGTCTGGACGTATCGTTATATGGAGGACAACGTCTGGTACATGTTGTACAGCTTCTATTTCGACGATCAGGGCATTCTGCGCACGACGCAGAAAACCCCCGATCCGCTGCACGACCCGGACCGCCGCAACGTGTTCTGACACGCATCACCCACTCCTTGGATGCCTGAATTGCGTCGATTTCGCATAGATATGCTGTTTGTTTTGCGATATCTGCATCGATATCGCATAGCAATGTAGTTTGCTTTGCGATATCGGAACTTTCCTGTAGAAAGCGTTTCGTAAGCAGGCAATCGCCGCACACATCGTGCGGTGCTCGCATCGACCATCACACGTCCCCGACTTCCAAGGAGCTTCGCAAGATGCAACGCCCCAAACGCATGCTGGTCGCCAATGTCGCGTGGGCGAACGAAACCGCCGTTCGCGATCCGCGATTCTTTCACGAGCTGTCGCAGGGCCAGAGCCCTCATGTGCTGTGGCTGGGCTGCTCCGACAGCCGCGTTCCCGCCGAAACGATCACCCATTGCGAGCCTGGCGACCTGTTCGTCCATCGCAACATCGCCAACCTGTTCGTGCCCGACGACGACAACTGCGCGAGCGTGCTCGAATACGCCGTGCGGGTGTTGAAAGTGGGCCACATCATCGTCTGCGGTCACGACGGCTGCGGCGGCGTGCGGGCCGCGCTGCTGCCGCCGTCGACCGATCTGCCGCACGTCGCGCGCCGCATCGCGCCGCTTTGCGCACTGGCCCGCACCCATGACGCGGAACTCGCGCAGCAGCCGTCCGATCGCGCCCGCGCCGACCGCCTCGCCGAATTGAACGTGCTCGAGCAGGTGCGCCAGCTGCGCGCTCATCCGATCGTGCGCCACGGCGAGCCGGCTCCGCTCGTGCATGGGTGGATCTTCTCGCTCGCCGACGGACGCCTCAAAGTCCTCTCGTCGGGCTACGGCGACGACAACTGCCGCCCGGCTCTCGCGGTCTCGCGCGAAGGCGCCCGCAGCGGCGTCGCGGCCTAGACGCGCCCCGTTCCGCCCAACCGCCCGATTGATCAAGTAGCGCATGCGCCGTGAGTCGTCACGGCAGTCCTATTAGCAAATTTTGGAGTCCTACTCAATGATAGATAACCGAACCTCGCGGCTACCCTCGTTCCCACGCGACCTGTTCGCGGGCACCGTCGTGTTTCTCGTCTCGCTGCCGCTGTGCCTCGGCATCGCCCAGGCATCCGGCGTCGCGCCATTCGCCGGCCTGCTGTCGGGCATCGTCGGCGGCATCGTCGTCGCCTTGCTGAGCGGGTCACGGTTCAGCGTGAGCGGCCCTGCGGCCGGTCTCGTCGTGATCGTCGTCGACGCCATCGCCCGGCTCGGCAGCTTCTCCACGTTTCTGCTCGCGGTGCTGCTGTCGGGCGCGATCCAGTTCGTCTTCGGCATGCTGAAGGCCGGGCGGCTCGCCTCGTACGTGCCGACGCCCGTCATCAAGGGCATGCTCGCCGCCATCGGCCTGCTCCTGATCGTCACGCAACTGCCGGTCGCGTTCGGCATCGGCGACGAAGGCTCAGCCGCCGGCCACGCCGCTCACGGCGCGGCCACGGTATCGACATGGTTCGGCCATGTGTCGCTTGGGGCTTGCGCCCTCACGCTCCTCTCGATTGGATTGCTGTTCGCCTGGGAGACCCAGGCGCTCCGGCGCTTCGCGCTGGTGCGCCTGATGCCGGGGCCGCTCGCCGTGGTGCTGCTCGGCATCGCCGCGACGCTGCTGCTCGGCGCCTTCGCCCCGGCGTTCGCGCCCGCCGCCGAGCATCGCGTCGCCCTGCCCTCGCTCGCGTCGTTCGCAGCGCTGCAAGGCGCGCTCCAGCTTCCGGACTTCGGCCCGAACTTCGCCCTGCTCGCCGATCCGGCCGTCTGGCGCGTCGCGATCACGCTCGCGATCGTCGCTAGCCTCGAAACGCTGCTGAGCCTCGAAGCGGTCGAGCAGATCGACCCCGAGCGCCGGCCCGCGCCGCCCAACCGCGAGCTCAAGGCGCAAGGCGTCGGCAACCTGATTGCCGGCGCGCTCGGCGGCCTGCCGATCACCTCGGTGATCGTCCGCAGCTCGGCCAATGTGCAAGCCGGCGCGCAAAGCCGATTGTCGGCGGTGATCCACGGCGTGCTGCTGGCGGTCAGCGTGATCGCCCTGACGGACGTCATCAACCTGATCCCGCTCGCGAGCCTCGCCGCCATCCTCATCATGACCGGCGCCAAGCTCGCGAAGCCGTCGCTGTTCGTCTCCGTCGCGCGGCAAGGCTTCTGCGCATTCGCGCCGTTCATCGTGACGCTCGCCGGCGTATTCGCCACCGACCTGCTGAGCGGCATCGTGCTCGGCCTCCTCAGCAGCGTGCTCATGGCGATCGGCGGCAATCTGCGCAGCCCGATCATGCTCGCGCAGCATGACGACCACTACCTGCTCTCGTTCCGCAAGGACGTGTCGTTCCTCGGCAAAGTGCCGCTCAAGCATTACCTGCGGCAGATTCCCAACGGCGCGACCGTGATCGTCGATGTGACGCGCGCCGATTTCGTCGATTACGACGTCAGCGCGCTGATCAACGATTTTGTCGCTGAAGCGCCGCGGCGCGGCATCGTCGTCGATTACCGGCAGCGGCCGCCGATGTCGCAGCAGGAGACCTTGCGAGCGTGGGCTCGGCGGTGGCCGCGCGTCTGGATCGGACGTTCGCCGGAAGCCGAGTAGTTCGCCTCGACGCCCGCATGTGAAAACCCCCGCGGCCTTGCGGAGCGCGGGGGTTGCTTTCTGGGGCCTGTTCCCGCTAATAGCGGGACAGGCTCTAGCACGGCTGGAAATCGAGGCGGCGAGGCTGGCAACACCGCCCCCGGCCGATCAGGAACGCTGCGGGTTCAGCTTGTCCGCATTCGAGTACAGCTTGTTCAGCGCCGAGATATACGCCTTCGCCGACGCGGCGACGATATCCGGATCGGTGCCGACGCCGTTCACGATGCGCCCGCTCTTTGACAGACGCACCGTCACTTCGCCCTGCGCCTGAGTGCCGGTCGTGATCGCATTCACCGAATACAGCAGCAGCTCGGAGCCGCTGCCGACTTCGCTCTCGATCGCATTGAGCGTCGCATCGACCGGCCCGTTGCCGTTCGCCTCGCCGGTCGTCTCCTTGCCGTCGACCGAAAAGACGACGCGCGCGTGCGGCCGCTCGCCGGTCTCCGAGTGCTGCTGAAGCGCCACGAACTTGTAGTGCTCGCGCTCTTGCGCCTGTGCCGATTCCTCGGTGACGATCGCGATAATGTCTTCGTCGAAAATTTCCGCCTTGCGGTCGGCCAGTTCCTTGAAGCGCGCAAACGCGGCGTTCAGTTCGCCTTCGCTATCGAGCGTGATGCTCAACTCCTGCAGACGCTGCTTGAACGCGTTGCGGCCCGACAGCTTGCCGAGCACGATCTTGTTCGCGGTCCAGCCCACGTCTTCCGCGCGCATGATTTCGTAGGTGTCGCGCGCCTTGAGCACGCCGTCCTGGTGGATGCCCGACGCGTGCGCAAAAGCATTGGCGCCGACCACTGCCTTGTTCGGCTGCACCACGAAGCCGGTGATCTGCGACACGAGCTTCGATGCCGGCACGATCTGCGTCGTGTCGATGCCGAGATCGAGGCCAAAGTAGTCCTTGCGGGTCTTCACGGCCATCACGATTTCTTCGAGCGACGTGTTGCCCGCGCGCTCGCCGAGACCGTTGATCGTGCACTCGACCTGGCGCGCGCCGCCGATCTGCACACCCGCGAGCGAGTTCGCGACCGCCATGCCGAGATCGTTGTGGCAATGCACGGAGAACACGGCCTTGTGCGAGTTCGGGATGCGCTCGCGCAGCGTCTTCACGAGATTGCCGTACAGCTCGGGCACGCCATAGCCGACGGTGTCGGCGATGTTGATCGTCGTCGCGCCTTCGTCGATCACCGCTTCCAGCACGCGGCACAGGAAGTCCATCTCGGAACGGCTGCCGTCTTCCGGCGAGAACTCGACGTCATCGGTGAACTTGCGCGCGAAGCGGACAGCCAAGCGCGCCTGCTCGTAGACCTGCTCGGGCGTCATCCGCAGCTTCTTTTCCATATGCAGCGGCGACGTCGCGATGAACGTATGAATCCGGAAGCGCTCGGCGGGGCGCAGGGCATCGGCGGCGCGTTGAATGTCTTTGTCGTTTGCGCGGGCAAGCGAGCAGACCGTGCTTTCCTTGATGATCGACGCAATCGTGTTGATCGCGTCGAAATCGCCGTTCGAGCTAGCCGCGAAGCCCGCTTCGATCACGTCGACGCGCATCCGCTCCAATTGCTTCGCGATGCGGATCTTCTCTTCTTTCGTCATCGACGCTCCAGGCGATTGCTCGCCGTCGCGCAACGTCGTGTCGAAAATAATCAGCTTGTCTGCCATTTCAGGTCTCCGGGGACTCGTTCATTCGATTGGATACAAAACGGAATTCAGGTGTTTGCGCCACCGCAGGCGACGCCAAACAACGAACGAGGCAAACGGAGGGCGGAAACGATCAGCGCGGCAGGCGCGCTAGAGCTAGCGCGCGTAGCGGCGCACCGGCTAGAAGGGAAAGGAGGGGGAACGTGAAAGTTGCCATGCCGGTGACTATAGCGGCATTCGGATAATCGTGCAAATGGGTGGGGCGGCCATCCGTCGGCGGGCGATCCCGGGGGCGGCCATCCGTCGGCCGGCGAGCCCGGGGCCGGCCATCCCTGGGGCGGCCTTCCGTCGGCTGGCGCTCCCGGGAACCGCCAGCCGGTCGGCCACCCCGAGCGGCAAAACAAAAACGGCAGCCAATCAGGCTGCCGTTTTCGAAAACCCCGCGTAGGCCGGATCGTGCCGGATCAGTGATCGTGCGGCGAAGACCTCGCCGGATTCTCCCTGCCCCGAATCGTCATATACGCCCAGAAAGCGTACCCCGAAAAGCCATACAGCACGAAAAGGCCAAACAGCATGAGCGGCGGATCGGACGACACCAACACGAACGCCACGACGACCAAGAGAATCGCAGCGAACGGCACGCGATGCCGCACGTCGAGCGCCTTGCCGCTGTAGAACGGCGCATTCGACACCATCGTCACGCCGGCGTACACGGTCAGTGCGAACGCCACCCACGGCAGCCATACCAGCTTGACCGGCACGCGGTTATCCGTCGCGAGCCAGACGAAGCCCGCGATCAGCGCCGCCGCGGCCGGGCTCGGCAGCCCCTGGAAAAAGCGCTTGTCGACGACGCCGATGTTCGTGTTGAAGCGCGCGAGACGCAGCGCCGCCCCCGAACAGTAGACGAACGCCGCGAGCCAGCCCCAGCGGCCCAGATCCTTCAGCACCCATTCGTACATCACGAGCGCCGGCGCCACGCCGAACGACACCATGTCCGACAGGCTGTCGAACTGCTCGCCGAACGCGCTTTGCGTGTGCGTCATGCGCGCGACGCGGCCGTCCATCCCGTCGAGCACCATCGCGACGAAGATCGCGATCGCCGCGATCTCGAAGCGCACGTTCATCGCCTGCACGACCGCGAAGAAACCGCAGAACAGCGCTGCGGTGGTGAATGCGTTGGGCAGCAGATAGATCCCGCGCTTGCGCAGGAACTGCTGGCGTTGCGCGCGGCGGCTGTCGATCGGCGCCGGCTCCGCGGCCAGCGCCTTGTTGCGGCGAAACGGCCGCGGCAAGTGCGTGCCGTTGGTCCGGGGGCGGCGCGGTTTGAGTGCGGCCATCGATACCTCCTTGTGCCGCCTTAGAGTTCAGCGAGAATCGTCGACGACGCGGAGACCTTCTCGCCAATCGAGACGCGCGGACGGCTGCCCACCGGCAAATACACATCGACACGCGAGCCGAACCGGATGAAGCCGTAGCGCTGGCCGCGCGTCAGCGGCTCGCCGGCGCGCACGTAGCAGAGAATGCGTCGCGCGATGAGGCCGGCGATCTGCACCGAGGTCACCGTCTGGCCGCCTGCGGTCTGGATCACGACCGCGTTGCGCTCGTTTTCGAGCGAGGCTTTGTCGATGGCGGCGTTCAAGTACGCGCCGGGGAAATATTCGACCTTCGAGATCGCGCCATCCACCGGCGAGCGCTGCGAGTGGACGTTGAAGACGTTCATGAACACGCTGATCTTCAGCGCTTCGCGATTGGCGTAAGGATCGTGCGTGGTTTCGACCGCGACGATACGCCCGTCGGCGGGACACAGCACGGCGTTCGCCTGCGTCGGGATCGGACGCGCCGGATCGCGGAAAAACTGGACGACGAAAATCAGCAGCAGCCAGAACGGCCACGCAAAGCCGAACCCCGCGACGGCATGGATCAGCAACGCAACGACGGCAGCAATCGCAATAAAAGGCCAGCCTTCGCGCGCGATGATCGGGTGAGGGTAATTCATGGATTGATTCAGTCTTTTTGTAAAACCGTAGCATAGCAAAAGCCGTCCGGCGCACGGCGACTCCGGACGGCTTTTTGGTGCAACCGGCACGCGTTTCGCACCGGCTGCGGCAAAGCATCGCGATTTAGTTCTTCGACTGATCGACGAGCTTGTTCTTCGCGATCCACGGCATCATCGCGCGCAGCTTCGAGCCGACTTGCTCGATCTGGTGCTCGGCCGTCAGGCGGCGGCGCGATTGCAGCGTCGGCGCGCCGGCGCGGTTTTCGATGATGAAGCTCTTCGCGTACTCGCCCGTCTGGATGTCCTTGAGGACGTCCTTCATCACCTTCTTCGTTTCGTCGGTGATGACGCGCGGACCCGTCACGTACTCGCCGTATTCGGCGTTGTTCGAGATCGAGTAGTTCATGTTCGCGATGCCGCCTTCGTAGATCAGGTCGACGATCAGCTTCAGCTCGTGCAGGCACTCGAAGTACGCCATTTCCGGCGCGTAGCCCGCTTCCACCAGCGTTTCGAAGCCGGCCTTGATCAGCTCGACCGTGCCGCCGCACAGCACGGCTTGCTCGCCGAACAGGTCGGTTTCGGTTTCTTCGCGGAAGTTCGTTTCGATGATGCCGGCACGGCCGCCGCCGTTAGCCGCTGCGTACGACAGCGCGATGTCGCGCGCCGCGCCCGACTTGTCTTGCGCGACCGCGATCAGGTGCGGCACGCCGCCGCCTTGCGAGTACGTGCCGCGCACGGTGTGGCCCGGCGCCTTCGGCGCGATCATGATCACGTCCAGATCGGCACGCGGAATCACTTGGCCGTAGTGGACGTTGAAGCCGTGCGCGAAAGCGAGCGCGGCGTTCTGCTTGATGTTGGCGTGCACTTCCTTCGCGTAGACCTCGGCGATCTGCTCGTCGGGCAGAAGCATCATGACGACGTCGGCGCCCTTCACCGCTTCCGCCACTTCCTTCACGGCGAGGCCCGCGTTCTCGGCCTTGCTCCACGACGCGCCGCCCTTGCGCAGACCGACCGTCACATTCACGCCGCTGTCCTTCAGGTTCAGCGCGTGCGCATGGCCTTGCGAGCCGTAGCCGATGATCGTGACCTGCTTGCCTTTGATGAGGGAGAGGTCGGCGTCTTTATCGTAGAAAACTTTCATGTCTGTTCCTTCGCGTAATCAGTGAAATTCAAATGCGTTGCGTGGTTGCGCCGGGTTGGCGTGGCGTGGTGGCCTCTCGCCCGGCGCGCGACCGAAGCGGCGTTACACCTTCAGAATACGTTCGCCGCGGCCGATCCCCGAGCTGCCCGTGCGGACCGTTTCGAGAATCACGGCGGCGTCGAGCCCTTCGATGAAGGCATCGAGCTTGTCGCTCGCGCCCGTCAATTCGATCGTGTAGGTTTTTTCGGTGACATCGATGATACGTCCGCGGAAGATATCCGCCATCCGTTTCATCTCTTCACGCTCCTTGCCGACCGCTCTCACCTTGATCAGCATCAGCTCGCGTTCGATGTGGGCGCCCTCGGTCAGGTCGACCACTTTCACCACCTCGATCAGGCGGTTCAGATGCTTCGTGATCTGTTCGATCACGTCGTCGGAGCCAATGGAAACGATGGTCAGACGCGACAGCGAATGGTCTTCGGTCGGCGCCACCGTCAAGGTTTCGATGTTGTAGCCGCGTGCCGAAAAGAGCCCGACGACGCGCGATAACGCGCCCGGTTCGTTTTCCAGCAGGACGGAAATAATGTGTCTCATGGTTGATTTCCCAGTCTATCCAGATGTCGATGCGAACGGTTGCCGCCGCTTCGTCTTCGTTGCGCCCTTCGTGAAGGCGCGCGAGAGCCGAAGCCGGCGCGGGCAAGCGTCCTTATAGGTCTTCCGATCCGAGCAGCATCTCAGTGATGCCCTTGCCGGCCTGAACCATCGGCCAGACGTTTTCGGTCGGATCGGTCTGGAAGTCGAGAAATACGGTGCGATCCTTCAGACGCAGCGCTTCCTTGAGCGCCGGCTCGACATCCGAAGTCTTTTCAATGCGCATGCCGACGTGGCCGTACGCCTCGGCGAGCTTCACGAAATCCGGCAGCGCATCCATGTACGAATGCGAATAGCGCTTGCTGTATTCGATCTGCTGCCACTGGCGGACCATGCCGAGGTAGCGGTTGTTGAGCGAGACGATCTTGATCGGCGTCTCGTACTGCTTGCAGGTCGAGAGCTCCTGGATGCACATCTGGATCGAGCCTTCGCCCGTGATACAGACGACTTCGTCATCCGGGTGCGCCATCTTGACGCCCATCGCCGCCGGCAGGCCGAAGCCCATCGTGCCGAGGCCGCCCGAGTTGATCCAGCGGCGCGGCTTGTTGAAGCGATAGAACTGCGCGGCCCACATCTGGTGCTGGCCGACGTCCGAGCAGACGAACGCGTTGCCGTCGGTGAGCTCCCAGAGCTTTTCGACGACGTATTGCGGCTTGATGATCTCGCTCTCGCGGTCGTACTTGAGGCAATTCTTCGAGCGCCAGCCTTCGATGTCCTTCCACCATTGCGCGAGCGCTTCGGTGTCGGGGCCATGCTCGGCGTGCTGCAATTGCTCGATCAATTCCTTCAGCACTTCCTTCACGTCGCCGACGATCGGAATGTCGACCTTCACGCGCTTGCTGATCGAGGACGGATCGATGTCGATATGGATGATCTTGCGCGGACGCGAGGCGAAGTGCGCCGGATCGCCGATCACGCGATCGTCGAAGCGTGCGCCGATGGCGATCAGCACGTCGCAGTTCTGCATCGCCATGTTGGCTTCGTACGTGCCGTGCATGCCGAGCATGCCGAGGAACTTCTTGTCGCTCGCGCGATAGCCGCCGAGGCCCATCAGCGTATTCGTGACGGGGTAGCCGAGCAGATCGGCGAACTGGTTCAACTCGCGCGACGCGTCGGCGAGAATGATGCCGCCGCCGGTGTAGATGTACGGGCGCTTGGCCGACAGCAAGAGCGCGACGGCCTTGCGGATCTGGCCCGAGTGGCCCTTGGTGACCGGGTTGTACGAGCGCAGCGACACGCTCTTCAACGGCTCGTACTGGCACGGCGTCTTCGACACGTCCTTCGGAATGTCGATCAGCACGGGGCCGGGACGACCGGTGCGGGCAATGTAGAACGCTTTCTTGACGGTGGCCGCGAGGTCGCGCACGTCCTTCACGAGGAAGTTGTGCTTCACGCACGGACGCGTGATGCCGACCGTATCGCACTCCTGGAACGCATCCTGGCCGATGGCGGCAGTCGGCACCTGGCCGCTGATGATCACCAGCGGGATCGAATCCATGTAGGCCGTGGCGATGCCGGTCACCGCATTGGTGACGCCGGGGCCGGAGGTCACGAGACACACGCCGACCTTGCCCGTCGAGCGCGCATAGGCGTCGGCGGCGTGCACGGCGGCCTGCTCGTGGCGCACGAGGATGTGCTGAAACTTGTCTTGCTTGTACAGCTCGTCGTAGATGTAGAGTACCGAGCCGCCGGGATAGCCCCAGACGAATTCGACGTCTTCGTCGGCGAGCGCGCGCATGAGCACGGTTGCGCCAATGGAGTCAGTTTCGTGAGGGGTGGTCGTATCCGACGTGGAGAATTCCGCGCTGGGCATATTCATCATTCACCTTTCGAATTTTCGGCAAAAAATTGATCGGGTGCTCTCTGCCGGGCTTGTGGCTCGGGTTCAAGCGGCGCGTCCAGTTGACAGGCGAACTTCTTGGGCTCGCCTCAAAAGAGACAGTCACTTATGTTGCGAACCGTCGAAGATAATCGCTGTGCGTAGCGCGGTCAAGTCATAAGTCCCGCAATGCAACACGCCGGGGGCGCATCCATATCAAAATTCGCTGCAAAAACCGCGTAAAAACAACGCTCCTGCCAGCCTTTGGCACGTCGGGCGACCCCAGCGTCGCAAAAGTTTGTTAGCATCCGCGGGTTTTACGACATTTTTCAATCGATTACGGCGCGCACTCGCTGCGCCGATTCCCACGGATGGCATCAGACAAGGAACTCGCCGATTTTCTGGCGGGCGTCGAAAGGCGCGCGTTCAAGCAGACGGTCTACGCCGTGCGCGACGACGATGCCGCCCTAGATATCGTTCAGGACGCGATGATCAAGCTCGCCGAGAAGTACGGCGACCGTCCGGCAGCTGAGCTTCCCCTTCTCTTTCAGCGTATTCTTCAGAATGCGACGCATGATTATTTTCGTCGCCAGAAAGTGCGCAATACTTGGGTCAGCCTGTTTTCGTCGCTCGGCAACGCGGAAGACGACGAATTCGATCCGCTCGAAACCCTCGAATCCGAGCAAGGCTCCATCGGCGCGGAAAGCAGCGAGCAGCAGCTCGAGCGCGAGCAGGTGCTCGCGCTGATCGACGCGGAGATCCAAAAATTACCGGCACGTCAACGGGAGGCGTTTCTCATGCGTTACTGGGAAGATATGGATGTCGCCGAGACCGCCGCCGCAATGGGCTGCTCCGAAGGCAGTGTCAAGACACACTGTTCGCGAGCCACGCACGCACTGGCGGCCGCGCTCAAGGCCAAAGGAATCACGCTATGAGCTCCGCTCCCGATACAAAAGAACTCGAATTCGCACTGAAAGTGCGCCGCGCGCTCGACGAAAACGCCGCCAACGTGTCTGCCTCCGCTGCCGACAGGCTCGCGGGCGCCCGGCGTACCGCTCTCGCCCGCAAGAAACCGGAAGCCGTCGCCGCACCCGCTTTCGTGCCGGTGTTCGCCCATGCCGGCGCCAATGCGGGCATGCCCGCTCCCGCCTCCGAGCCGCGCCGCGTCTCGCCGCTGCGCCGCGCCTTGCGCGTCTGGCCGCTCGTGGCCCTCGTGCTGGGCGTCGTTGCCGTCGCCTACTGGGAAGACGTGCAGCGCTCCGCCGAACTCGCCGATATCGATGCCGCGATGCTGAGCGACGATCTGCCGCTCAACGCGTATCTCGATCACGGGTTCAACGCGTATCTGTCGCGCGCCCGTTAAAGCGGCAGGGAGACCATCGGGGTGAGCTACAAGCGCGGCTTGGCCGTTGTGTTCGGGTGCGCGATCGCGGGCCTGGTCGCGTTCGCCGCCACTTATCCACGTTTCTATCCGCAGCGGGCGGCCTCGCCGGCTGCCGGCGCGCCGCTTGCCGCGTCGTCGCCGGTCACGTCGCTGACGGTTGATCTGCCGTCGCTCCCGATCGACAACAATCCGCTCTCGTGGGCGCGCCTGACGCCCGCCCAGCACGAAGCGCTCGCTCCTTTCGCATCCGAGTGGGACAAGTTCAGCGACGAACGCAAGCGCAAATGGATCAAGATCGCGTCGCGTTTCGCGAAGATGTCGCCAGAAGCGCAAAAAAGACTCCATGACCACATGACGGAGTGGGCCAAGATGACGCCGGAGCAACGGCGCGTCGCGCGCGAGAACTACCAGGTTTCGAAGGAATTGCCGCCGCAGGCGCGCCAGAACGCCTGGAAGGCGTATCAGGAATTGCCCGAGGAGCAGAAAGAGAAGCTCGCGGCGGCCGAGCGCAAGCGCCGGCCGACGGTCGTCAGCGCGCCGCCGTCCGGCACCAAAAGCGAAATCAAGGGCATCAACCGGCTCGTGAACCAGCACGAACAGCCGGGCAGCAGCGTTGCGGCCTTGCCGCGGCCGAGTCCGGCGAGCGAACCCGCAACGGTCGGCGCGCCGCAGATTCCGGCGCCCGGCAGCTTCACGCCCGCGACGCCGGTGCCGGTGTCGCCGTCCGAAGCGCCGTCGGTGTATCAAGGCTCCTGAGCGCGATTTCGCGCGACCCGCCCGCCCCGCCCGTGCTCACCCCTACGTCTCCAGCCGACGCAACCACACCCGCACCCTCTGCCGTGCGCACGAGCGCTCCGCCGACCGTGCGCCGCCGCCTCGCATCGATGGCGTATGAGGGCGTGATCCTGTTCGGCGTCGTGTTCTTCGCGGGCTATCTCTTCGGCACGCTGACCCAGCAGCGCAACGGCCTCACCCATCACAATCTGCTCGCCGCGTGGATCGGCCTCGTGGTCGGCGTCTACTTCGTCTGGTTCTGGACGCACGGCGGCCAGACACTGCCGATGAAGACGTGGCGGCTGCGCATCGTCGGCGCCGACGGCAACACGGTGCCGGTCGTGCGAGCGGTGGTCCGCTATGCCGTGGCGTGGCTGTGGTTCCTGCCGCCGCTTGCCTTGCATCCGCTCCTGCATTTGAGCCTGCCGGTGACGCTCGGCATCGCGGCCGTCTGGTTCGTGGCGTGGGCCGCGGTCGCGCGATTCGACCGCGAGCGGCAATTCCCGCACGATCGCATCGCGGGCACGCGCATCGTCACCGTCGATCTCGCCCAACCCGCCACCCAAGCGGGGCAATCAGCAGACCAATGAGCCGCCCGATGATGCGCTTTTGCAACGCTCGGCACGGTACAAACGACACGTAATAAGAAGTTCTCGTGACTGTCACGGAGCAGTCACAGCCCCATGGCGGAATGCGCGTATCGCAAAAACTCGACGCGTGAGCCATGGACCAACAAACGTCCGCGACTTCCCTCTTCCGCCAAATCGGCGCCAGCGTCGACCCCGCCGCCTTCCGGCCCGCCTCCCCAGGCGGCACGCTGCCAGTCCCGCAAGATCCCGGTCTTCCGCCAGCATCGGCCAGCAGCCATCACGACGATGACGATGCCGGCTCGCACCGCTACCGCACGATCTGGCTGTCGGATATCCACCTCGGCTCGAGCGGCTGCCAAGCGCCGTATCTGCTCGACTTCCTGCGGCACAACGAGTCGGAATACATGTACCTCGTGGGCGACATCATCGACGGCTGGCAGCTGAAAAAAGGCTGGTACTGGCCGCAGGCCCACAACGACGTCGTGCAGAAGATCCTGCGCAAGGCGCGAAAAGGCACGCATGTCGTCTATATCCCCGGCAACCACGACGAGGGCGCACGCCAATTCTGCGACCTCGCGTTCGGTGACATCCACGTGCGCGGCGAGGCGTTCCATACGACGCTCTCGGGCAAGCGCCTGTGGATCGTGCACGGCGATCTGTTCGACGGCGTGATCCAGCACGCGAAGTGGCTCGCCTACCTCGGCGACACCGCGTACTCGATGATCCTGATCCTGAACCGCTGGTTCAACCGCATCCGCATCAAGCTCGGCTTCCAGTACTGGTCGCTGTCGCAGTACCTGAAGCATCAGGTCAAGAACGCTGTCAACTTCATCTCCTCGTTCGAGCGTGTGATGACCGACGAAGCGCGCCGCCGCGGCTGCGACGGCGTCGTCTGCGGGCACATCCACAAGGCCGAGATCCGCGACATCGACGGCGTGCTCTATTGCAACGACGGCGACTGGGTCGAGAGCCTGTCGGCGCTCGTCGAGACGCTCGAAGGCGAATTGAAGGTGATCTACTGGACCGTCATGCGATCGCCGGAAGTCAGCTCGCGTAAAGCCAAAGCCACCACCGCTTAAATCCTGCTCCTCATCGGACCGCCCTCAATGAAAATCCTGATCGTCACAGATGCATGGGAACCGCAGGTCAACGGCGTGGTACGCACGCTGAAGAACACGACGCGCGAACTCACCGCGCTCGGACATCGCGTCGAGCTGCTCACGCCGCTCGAGTTCAACACGATTCCGTGCCCGACTTACCCCGAGATCCGGCTGTCGCTGTTTCCGCGCCGCAAGCTCAACGCGCGCATCGACGAATTCGCGCCGGACGCGCTGCACATCGCGACCGAAGGTCCGCTCGGCCTCGCTGCCCGCGCCTACGCGATCAAGCACAAGCTGCCGTTCACGACCGCCTATCACACGCGCTTTCCCGAGTACGTGCAGGCGCGTTTCGGCATTCCGCTGTCGGCCACCTACAAGTTCCTGCACTGGTTCCATAAGCCGTCGCTGGCGGTGATGGCGCCCACGCCGGTCGTCAAGACCGATCTGGAAAAGTACGGCTTCACCAACGTCGTGCTGTGGACGCGCGGCGTCGATCTCGACATCTTCCATCAGATGGAGTCGAAGGTCCTCAACACGGCGCGGCCGATCTTCCTGTATGTCGGGCGCGTGGCCGTGGAGAAGAATGTCGAGGCATTCCTGAAGCTCGACCTGCCCGGCTCGAAGTGGGTCGCGGGCGAAGGTCCGGCGCTCGCCGAATTGAAGTCGCGCTATCCCGAGGTCAACTATCTCGGCGTGCTGACGCAGGCCGAGCTCGCGAAAGTCTATGCGGCAGCCGACGTGTTCGTGTTCCCGAGCCGCACCGACACGTTCGGGCTCGTGCTGCTCGAAGCGCTCGCCTGCGGCACGCCGGTGGCAGCTTTCCCGGTGACCGGTCCGATCGACGTGCTCGGCGACGGCGGCGCCGGTGCGATGCACGAAGACCTGCGCGAAGCGTGCCTAGAAGCGCTGAAGATCGATCGCAATCACGCCCGTGCGTGGGCTGAGCGCTTCTCGTGGACGGCGGCTTCCGAGCAGTTCGCGGCTCACTTGAAACCGCTGTCGCGCCCGACGTTCAGCGAGGAAAGCCAAGCCGCATGACGCGCGGCTCGACAGGCGCGAACGCGCGGCCACTGCAACCGGCGGCGTCCCGGGCGGGACAGGCGTCGCCCGAACGGACGGCCGCCGATTCTGCCAAACCCGCCGCCAAACCCGCCGCCGCACCCGACGCCAAGCTCGACGCCGAGCCGTTCGGCGACACCATGTCGTTCGACGACCCGCACGCCAAGCACCCGGCGAGCACGCGTTCCCCTTCGGGCGCGATAATAGGCGCTCCATCGGCCCACCCGCCTCGCCCTCCGCGAGCCGCGGCGCCGGCCGATGGCGACCCTGCCGACTCCGTCCCCCAGGTCACGCCGATGCGCCTTCATCTCTCCGACTCGCACGACAGCGCCGACACCCACGAACCGCTCGGCCCCGACGATCCGCTCGCGCCGCTGCCGTTCAATCCGTACAAAGGCAATCGCGGCGTCACGCGCGCGTGGCACGCGCTCAAAAACTCGCTGAACGGCTTTCGCGTGGCGATCCGCGAAGAAAGCGCGTTCCGTCAGGAGCTGACGCTCGCGGCGATCCTGGTGCCGTGCGGCGTGTTCGTGCCGGTGGACGCCGTCTCGCACGTGCTGCTGCTCGGCTCGGTGATGCTCGTGCTGATCGTCGAACTGCTGAACTCGAGCGTCGAGGCCGCCATCGACCGCATCTCGCTCGAACGTCATGAGTTGTCCAAGCGCGCGAAGGACCTCGGCAGCGCGGCGGTGATGGTGGCGCTTTTTTTCTGCGTCATGACGTGGGTGCTGATCGTCGGACCGCTCGTGGTGCGCTGGGTCGGAAATTGGATCAGACCATAGCCCGTTATTGGTTCGGACCCCACAATGGTGCGTGCGGAAGGGATAAAAGCAGCGACCGTCTGGAATAGACCAGTGAAAACCCTGAATCCAAGGCTAGATAAGAGAACGACCGGTTTATAATCGCCCGGCAGTCTCAAAATCACAGAAACCGAGCCGGGTCGACGCCGCAACACACCCCTTGCAGTGCGCGAGTCCCGGCGGAACCAGGGCCGACGAGAATGGAAGCCAAACCTCCCCGCCGTACTCGTGAGCGCATTCTCGAGTTGTCGCTGAAACTCTTCAACGAAATCGGCGAGCCGAACGTCACGACGACGACCATCGCCGAGGAAATGGAGATCAGCCCCGGCAACCTTTACTACCATTTCCGTAACAAAGACGACATTATCAATAGCATTTTCGCGCAGTTCGAGCAGGCTATTGAACGGCGTCTGCGCTTTCCGGAGGACCATCGTCCGACCATCGACGAAACTTGGTCCTATCTGCAGTACATGGCCGAGTTCATGTGGGCGTACCGGTTCCTCTACCGCGACCTGAACGACCTGCTTGCGCGCAATCGCACGCTCGAAACCCATTTCAAGCAGATCATCAGCCACAAGGTGCGCTTCGCGCGCGAAATGTGCGAGCTGCTCGTTGCGGACAACGAAATGGTCGCCACGCCGGAAGAGATTCAGGTGATCGCGACCAACATGGGCGTCATCTCGACCTACTGGCTGTCGTACCAGTTCGTGATGAACCCGCGCAAATACAACGAACAGGACGCGATTCGCGCCGAACTGCATCAGGTGAGCGTGCACGTGATCTCGATGATGGCGCCGTACCTGCGCGGCCGCTCGCGTCAACTGTTCGACGACCTCGTCTCCGGCAAGCTTCCCAAGCGCGAGTTCGCCGACTTCCTGCCGCCTCGCGAGCCCGGCGCGGCCCGCGCCGACTCGAAGGATTCTCGATAAATGAAATCGGTATGTGTGTACTGCGGCTCTTCGTTCGGCGTGAAGCCGGTTTATGCGAAGGCCGCGCAATCGTTTGGCCGCGCGCTGGTGGAGGCGGGACTGACGCTGGTCTATGGCGGCGGCCGCGTCGGCCTGATGGGCACGATCGCCGATGAGGTGCTCGCCGCCGGCGGCCGCGCGATCGGCGTGATCCCCGAGCTGCTCGTCAATAAGGAAGTCGGGCATCGCGGGCTTTCCGAGCTGCATGTCGTGCCCGACATGCACCAGCGCAAGAAGATGATGGCCGATCTCTCGGACGCGTTCGTCGCGCTGCCGGGCGGCGCGGGCACACTCGAGGAGCTGTTCGAGGTCTACACGTGGGCGCAGCTCGGCTATCACCACAAGCCGGTCGCGCTCTACAACATCGACGGCTATTACGATCCGCTCGTCACCATGCTCGAGCACACGGTGCAGGAAGGCTTCATGCAGCAGACCTACCTCGACATCCTGCAGATCGATACCGACGCCGCCGCGCTGATCGACAAGGTCAAGCGCTATCAGCCGCCCGGCAAGGACAAGTGGTCGGCTAAAACCGCGCCGGATACGGTGTAACGGCCATGACCAGGACCGTCCTGATCACCGGCGCAAGCCGCGGCATCGGCCGCGCGACTGCACGCTTGCTGGGTGCGCAAGGCTGGGCGGTCGGCGTGAACTATGCGAGCAACCGCACCGCCGCCGACGACACCGCCGCCGAAGTGGTGCGCGCGGGCGGCCAGGCGTGCGTCGTGCAAGGCGACGTGGCCGACGAAGCGGCGGTGATCGCGATGTTCGACGCCGTCGTGGCCGCATTCGGCCGCATCGACGCGCTCGTCAACAACGCGGGCATCGTCGCGGCGGGGATGCCGCTCGCCGAGATGGACTACGCGCGCCTTGCGCGCATGTTCAACATCAACGTGCTCGGCGCCTATCTCTGCGCGCGCGAGGCGGCGCGGCGCATGTCCACGGACCGCGGCGGCCACGGCGGCGCGATCGTCAACGTGTCTTCGGCCGCCTCGCGGATCGGCTCGCCGAACGAGTACGTCGACTACGCCGGCTCGAAAGGCGCGATCGACACGATGACGATCGGCCTCGCCAAGGAACTCGGCCCAAGGGGCGTGCGCGTCAACGCGGTGCGCCCGGGCCTCATCGATACCGAAATCCACGCGAGCGGCGGGCGTCCCGACCGCGCCGCGGTGCTCGGCGCGCAAACGCCGGCCGGCCGGCCCGGCACGGCCGACGAGGTCGCCGAAGCGATCGTCTGGCTGCTTGGCGACGCCGCGTCGTATGTGAACGGCGCGCTGCTCGACGTCGCCGGCGGACGTTGATCCCGCCTCCCTCAAGTCCGCGTCCTCAATCCTCACCGAGTCTTCCCGCACGCGCGTTGCCCCGGCGCGCCCCGCTGGGCGCGGCTCTGAGCCTTCCTCCCCCTCGTCGCGACCCCATCGTTTGCGCCAAGTGTTCGCATGCGAACGACATAACTACACAATTCTCAACAAAATCTCGTAATACCCGGTAACAAATGAGCGCTAGCATGGCGCAGCCCTGACAGTCCGCGCTCGTGCACGTCGGTCTGCCAGCGATCCACGTGACGATGCTTCACAAGGCCGGACTCCATGAAGAATTCGGCCATCAGGACCGGACCATGCAGGACTCCTCATTTTCCTCCACGCGGCGTGCCCGTGCGGGCGTGCCGCTCGTGACCGGCGGCCCCGTTTCGATGACGCCGGCTGCGGCCACGCCTTCCGCGATCTCGACCTCCGCCTCGCGCGCCTTGCCCTGGTCGGGCCTGCGCGTCGCGCTCGCCGTGATCGCCGTGCTGTGCGCCTACTTGCTTCCGGGCACGCTCGGCCACGACCCATGGAAGCAGGACGAGACCTATACCTTCGGCATCATCCAGCACATGCTCGAAACCGGCGACTGGATCGTCCCGACCAACGCGGGGCAGCCGTTCGTCGAAAAGCCGCCGCTCTACGACTGGGTCGCCACGGGCCTCGCTTGGGCTTTCGAGCGCTGCTTGCCGCTGCACGACGCCGCGCGGCTCGCGAGCGCGCTCTTCATGGCGATGACGCTCGGCTGCGTCGCGCGGTTCACCCGCGCCGCCACGCGCGCACGCAGCTGGTTCGACGCCCGCGTGCTCGGCACGCTCGCGGTCTTCGCCGGCACGCTGGTCGTGCTCAAGCACTCGCACGACATGATGACCGATGTCGCGCTGATGGCCGGCACCGCGCTCGGCTTTTGCGGCCTGTTCGAACTCGTCACGGCGTTCGTGCGCAGACCGGATGCCGTCAACCGGCAAGCCTCGCTGACAGCCTCAACGATGCTCGGCGCCGGCGTCGGCATTGCGTTCTTGACCAAAGGGCTCTTCGTGCCGCTCGTCTTCGGCGCGACATGCTGTGCGCTTCCCGTGCTCTACCCCGCCTGCCGCAGCCGCGCGTTCGCACGCTCGCTCGTGCCCGCCGCGCTCGTGTTCGCGCCGTTCGCGCTGATCTGGCCGGTCGCGTTCTATCTGCGCTCGGAGGCGCTTTTCAAGGTCTGGTTTTGGGATAACAACGTCGGCCGCTTCTTCGGCTTTTCGGTGTCGGCGCTCGGCTCGGAGAACGACAAGCCGCTCTTTATCTGGCGGTCGCTCTTCTCCGTGGGCTTTCCGGTCGCGCCGCTGGCCGCGATCGCACTTGCGGGCGGCGCCTGGCGCCGCTGGCGCGAGCCGCGCGTCGCGTTGCCGGTCGTGTTTTCCGGCACAGGCATGATCGTGCTGCAAATGTCGGCGACGGCGCGCGAACTCTACATCCTGCCGTTCATCGCGCCGCTTGCGCTCGTTGCGCTGCAAGGTGTCGAACGCTTGCCGCAACGCGTTCACGTTGTCTGGGACTACGCGAGCCGCGCCCTCTTCGGCACGATCGCCGCGCTCGCCTGGGTCGTCTGGTCCGACATGACGGACCCGGCGAGCACACACGCGGGTCTCGGGCTGCTCGGCCGCTGGCTGCCGCTCGACTGGACCCTGCCGATCAAGCCGAACCTGACGCTCGCCGCACTCGTGCTGACGCTGGGCTGGCTGTGCCTGATGCCGCTTTTTGCGCGCACGGGCAAATGGCGCGGCGCGTTCAGCTGGTGCACAGGCGCGATCGTCGCGTGGGGGCTCGTCTTCACGCTGCTCCTGCCGTGGATCGATGCGGCAAAGAGCTATCGCTCGGTGTTCGTCGACCTCGACACACACCTGAACGTCGAATGGAACGATAGCGACTGCATGGCCAGCGTGAACCTCGGCGAATCGGAAGCGCCGATGCTGTACTACTTCGCCGGCATTCTGCACAAGCCGACCGACGCGCCCAAGACCACCGCCTGCCGGTGGCTCATCGCTCAGGGCTTCCGCTCCGATACGACCGAGCCCGACGGCAATTGGACGCTGTTTTGGTCAGGCGCGCGGCCGGGCGACGACAGCGAACTGCTGCGGGTGTTCGTGCGCAAGCCCAGCCTGGTGGCCTCCGCTCACTAAGCGGCACTAAGCGGCACTGAGCGGCACTGAGCGGTTAGCCGCGCCAGCCTTCCGATGCCGGTTCGCGTGAGGCGCTCAGCCGCCGCACGCGCCGCCGCATACGCGACGCGCCTCAGAACGAAGACCCAGGCTCGCGCAAGAACGCGATCTCCTCGTCGGTCGATTGACGGCCGAGCACGGCATTGCGATGCGGAAACCGCCCGAAGCGCTCGATAATCCTCGCGTGCCGGTGTGCGTAGTCGAGATAACCGGCGTCCCCTGCCTCGCGCTCCAATTCGCCGAAGAGACGGATCGACTCGCGCTGGCTTTCGATCGACTCGTCGTGCTCGAACGGCAGATAGGCGAACGCGCGATGATGAGTGGACGGCAGCCGCCGATCCGCGCCCGTCTCGACCATCCTCCGCGCCACTTGCACCGCCTTGGCATCGGTCTCGAAAGCGCGCGGACTGCCGCGATGGCAGTTGCGCGAAAACTGGTCGAGCACGACGACGAGCGCGAGCGCGCCGAGCGGCGTGCGCTGCCAGTCGTCGTGGCCACCGGCCAGCGCGGTGGCGAGCGTCGCGCCGAAGCGCTCGCGCAAGCGGGCATCGAACGCGGCGTCGCGCTTGAACCAGAGCTTGCGATCGGTGCCGAATTCCGCCGATCCGGGCGTGCCGAACCAGAAGTCGAGCACGTCTCGCGCGGCCGGGTCGAGCGTGGCGTAGCCGCCGGAGTCCGGTGAACCGGCCGCCGGTACGGCGTCGAGGTCGTGCGTCATGATGCGAGCTCCAATACGAGACGCCGCGTGCGCGCACTCTTCTTCTCGAGCTTCGCGACCCGCAACACGCCGATCTCCTGCGTATTGCGCACGTGCGTGCCGCCGCACGGCTGCAAATCGACGCTGTCGATACGCAACAGACGCACACGCCCGAGCCCCATCGGCGGCTTGACGCTCATCGTGCGCACGAGTTCGGGACGCTGCTGCATCTCATCATCCGTAATCCATTCGGTCGCGACGCGATGCGCGCCGCCGACCAGTTCCGCGAGCCGCTGCTCGACGAACTCGCGCTCGATCGGCTCCACCGTGGCGAAATCGAGCCGCGCGTAATCGGCTGTGATGCTGCAGCCGTCGACCGGATACGGCAGCACCGCGCACATCAGATGGCTCGCCGTATGCAGCCGCATGTGCCGGTAGCGGCGTGTCCAGTCGATCTCGGCGCTCACGCGCTCGCCCGCCGCGAGCCGCGCAAGCAGCGCGTCCTGACCGGCAGCCGGCACGTGGACCGCATCGTCGGGCGTCGCACCTTCGAATTTCGCTTTGCGCGTCTCGGCGATCTCGATGCGCGCGCCGTCCGCGAGGGTCAGCGTACCGGCATCGCCCGCCTGGCCGCCGCCGAGCGGATAGAACACGGTTTGGTCGAGATGGATGCCTTCGGCGTCGATCCGCGTGATCGACGCGTCGCAGCGGGTGAGGTAGGCGTCGTCGCGAAAGAGTGCGCGCGTCGTCATGGGGGCTCCTTTATTTCCGCGTGGCGGCAAAAACATTATGCCGAGCCGCCTGCCCCGTCGACAGGTCAGCCAATCGGCCAGTGCGGGCGGCGCCGTACCGGCAGATCACCCAGGCCAATCCCCTTTCCTTGGGATGCTTAACGTGCCTAAGCACAGGCAGCACTCAACCCGGCCGATTGCGCATCCAGTCGGCGGTATCGAAAAACGAATGCAGGAGCCGCTCGCGCAGTGCTTCGTCGAGACCGACGTCGTCCATTGCCCACGCCATGCAGCGCAGCCACTGATCACGCTCGGACGACGCGATCGCAAACGGCAAATGCCGCGCGCGCAGCCGCGGGTGGCCGAAGCGGCTGATGTAGTGGTCCGGGCCGCCGAGCCAGCCGCACAGGAACCAAAATAGCTTGTCGCGCGAGCCGTCGAGCGTCGGCGGATGCAGCGCGCGAATGCCCGCGAATTCGGGTTCGAGGTCCATCAGGTCGTAGAAACGGTCGACGATTTCGCGCACGCGCGCCTCGCCGCCCACGAGATCGAAGGCCGTCGGCTCCGACGGGGCTTCGTCGTTCACATCGGTCATACGGTTAGCCAAATAAGTCAGAAGGATCGCCGCGCGGGTTTCGGCGGCAGGCAATGGCAGGTGAAATTCGCCCGGTTCACACGGCTCACGCGTCGCGCAGCGACTGCGCCGCCGGCCGCATCAGCACGTGACGCAAGCTGAGCCAGCCGCCGAGGCCGGCGCACGCGACGCCCGCAGCGACGCCCACGGGCAGCACCCAGGGATCGAAATCGAGATAGAACTCGAAGACCCGCGTCGCGAGCACCGAGCCGAGAGTCTGCGCGCCGAGCGCGCCCATCAGCCCGGCAAGCGCGCCGACAGCGACGAATTCCGCCACCTGCACCGCGCGCACCTGCCGATGCGACGCACCGAGCGCGCGCAGCAGCGCGGATTCTCGCATACGCTCGTCGCGCGTGCCGGCGAGCGCCGCGTACAGCACGAGCACGCCGGCCGCGAGCGTGAACGCAAACAGGAACTGCACCGCGCCGATCACCTGCGAAAGCACGCGCTGCATTTGCGCGAGGATCGGCGCGATATCGATGGCGGTCAGGCTCGGGTAGTCGGCGATCAGGTCGTCGATCACCGCGCGCCGCTCGGGCGGCAAGTGGAAGCTCGTGATGTAGGTCGCCGGGAACGTATCGAGCGCGGCCGGCGGCATCAGCACGAAGAAGTTGACCTTGAACGAGCCCCAGTCGAGCTTGCGCACGCTCGTGACCGGCGCGTCGATCGGCAGCCCCGTCACGTCGAAGCGCAGCACATCGCCGGTCTTCACGCCGATCAGCTTCGCGAGCCCTTCCTCGATCGAGATCTGCGGCTTGGCCGTGTCGCCGTACCACGTGCCACCGACGATCCGGTTGTCGTCAGGCAGCGTCGTGCGGTACGAGAGATTGAATTCGCGGTCGACCAGGCGCTTCGCGTCGTCGTTCTTGTACGACTCGGGATTGACCGGCTTGCCGTTGATCGAGATCAGGCGCCCCTTCACCATGGGTTCGAGCACCGCGTCCCGCATGCCCTGCGCCGCCAGATACCTTTCGACAGCGGCCTTCTGGTCGGCCTGGATATCGATGATGAATTCATTGGGCGCATCGGGAGGGGTCGATTTGCGCCAGCCCGCCACGAGATCGTCGCGCGTGATCGCGATCAGCAGCAGGCACATCAGGCCGATCGCGAGCGCCGTGATCTGCAGCGCGCTCGCGGCGCTGCGCCGCTCGAGCGACGCCAGCGCGTAGCGCCAGCCGATCCCCGCATTGACGCGCTCGCTGCGCGCGATGCGCGCCGCGCCCCACAGCACCGCGCGCGAAATGCCGACGAACACGAGCATGCCCGCCGCGAAGCCGCCCGCGACGATGCCGCCGAGCTTCAGCTCGCCCGCCGCGAGCACGAGCAGCCCGGCAAACAGCGCGATCCCGAGCGTGTAGGCGTACCACGCGGTGCGCCCGGCCTCTCCCCACTCCCGGCGCAGCACGCGCACCGGAGGCACGCGTGTGAGCGGCAAGAGCGGCGGCAGGGCGAAGCCGAGCAGCAGCACGAGCCCGGCCGCGATGCCTTCGAGCGCCGGCCACACGCCCGGCAGCGGCAACTGGACGTCGATCAGGTTGCCGAGCCACGCGAGCAGCGCCCAATGTCCCGCAAAGCCGAGCGCGACGCCGAGCACGCCGCCCGCGAGGCCGAGCATCAGGAATTCGAGCGTGAAGAGCGCGCGCATCGACGCCTGACCCAAGCCGAGGCAACGCATCACCGCGCAGCCGTCGAGATGGCGCCGCATGTAGCGATGCGAGGCCATCGCGATCGCGACGGCCGCGAGCAGCGCGGTCAGCAGTGCGACGAGCGTGAGGAAATGGCCCGCGCGGTCGAGCGTCTGCCGGACTTGCGGCTGGCCGTCCTGCAGCGATTCGAGCGCGACGCCGCGCATCTTGCCGCCGTCGACGCGCCCATGCGCGAAATCCGCGAACTGCTCGACCGCCGCGTCGCTCCCCGCGACGAGCAGCCGGTAGGTCACGCGGCTGCCGTAGCCGATCAATCCCGTTGACGCGAGCTCGTCGTCGCGCATCATGAGGCGCGGCGCGAAATTGACGAACGCGAAGCCGCGATCGAGCTCGCGCGTGATGACGGCGGAAATCGTGAACGTGCGCGTGCCGACCTGCACCGGATCGCCGACACGCACATGCAGCGCATCGAGCAGTTGGGCATCGACCCACACGGTGCCGGACGCGGGAACCGCGTTGGCGGGACGATCGGGCGCGCCGAGCGCCGGCGCGATGCGCAGCGCGCCGCGCAACGGGTACGCGCTCGACACGGCCTTCACGGCGGCGAGCCGCGCGATCGATTGCGCTTCTCCGGCCGCGCCCCCTTTCGACGAAATCATGCTGGCGAAAATGACGGTCGTCGCCGTTCGGAGGTCGAGCGCCTTCGCTTTCGTGACGAACCCGGAATCGACCGGATGATCGGAGCGCACGATGAAATCGGAGGCGATCATCCGCCGCGCGTCGCGTTCGAGCCCTTGATGCAGCCGGTCAGCGAGAAAGCCGACGCTGGTCAGCGCCGCCACCGCCAGCACGAGCGCCAGCAGCAGCATCGTCAGCTCGCCCGCGCGCCAGTCGCGCGCGGTCATGCGCGCCGCCTGGCGCAAGAGATCGGTGACGGAAAAGCGGCGCGCGGTGAAAGCGACGGTCGGCTCGGTCAATCGTGTTTGCTCCCGAACGAGCCGAGCCGCGAAACCATATGCGTCGCCATGCCGCGGAAGCCGCCCTGCACGCCGCGCCACAGCCGCGGCAGCACCCAGCTCGCGAAGAGCAGGAAGCCGGCCATCAGCGCGAGAAACAGCACGGGCACGAGCAGCGCAAGCGCGAGGCCGATGAAGACGAGCCCGTCCTCGGCCGACGACGCAACCCAGTTCGAGAACGGTTCAGGGGACAGATTGATCAACGCGCGCGTCCCCGCCTTCGCCAGATGCGCCGAGCCGGCCAGCGTGCCGCCCGCGAGCGCGGCCACGGTCAAGAGCGCCGGGTCCGCATGGCCGAGCGCGCCGGCCGCGAGCAAGGCGCCCGCCGGAATGCGGATGAACGTGTGCACCGCGTCCCACAGCGAATCGAAGGCGGGAACCTTGTCGGCGAGGAATTCGGCCACCGTCAGCACCGCCGCCGCGCCGATCACCCACGGCGACGACAGGACGGCCAACGTATCGGGAAGATGGATGACGCCGAAGCGCTGCAAAACGCCGGCGAGCAAGACAGTCAAGTAGAGGCGCAGGCCGCTGGCCCACGACAGGCCGGCTCCCAGCGAAAGTGCGTCTAGCATTGCCCCCTCCTTGCGTGACCGCCGGCCGCCTAGGTAGACCGGGTGTCCCGGTAGGCGGCTGCGGCAGCAATCAGCGCCGCGCTCGGCAGGCCTCGGCCGGCGTAGCTGCCACCCGCGCAAGCCATGCGCGGAACTATTTCAAGACGGATTCGGCTTCATTATAGCCACGCCTTTTCGGCATCCGCATGCTTCGCGTGCGCACAAGTCGCATACGTCGCCTGCGCACCCTATTCGCGCGGGGGTCCAAACGGCCGCACCGCCTTCCCCCCGGCCCCGTGGCTTAGTGTCCCGACGACAGCTTGAGCCCGATCAGCCCGACGACAATCAGCGCCGCGCTCCCCACCCGCGCGAGCGTCACGGCCTCGCCCATCATGACGATGCCGAATATAAAGGCGCCGACCGCACCGATCCCCGTCCATACCGCGTAGGCCGTGCCGAGCGGCAGCTCGCGCATCGCCATCGCGAGCAGCCAGAAGCTGCCCAGGGCGGTCACGACCGTGAAGGCGGACCAGCCCACGCGCGTGAAGCCTTCGGAAGCCTTGAGACCGGTCGCCCAAGCGACTTCGAGCAAGCCGGCAATAAAAAGAAGAATCCAGGACATCTGGGACACCCCATCGTTGAATGGGGTCGTCCCCGATAAAAAAGATGCCGAGCTCGGCGCGTTTCGGCATGCGCGCGAGGTCGTCCCCGCGCGCGGCAAGTATACCGACTGATACCGGCCGCCCTCAGGCCGCGCCGACCAGCCGGTAGCCGACCCCTGTTTCGGTCACGATGTGTTCCGGCTGCGCGGGATCGCTCTCGAGCTTCTGCCGCAGATGCGCCATGTAGATGCGCAGATAGTGATTGCTCTCGACGTGCGACGGCCCCCACACGTCGCGCAACAGCTGCCGGTGCGTGAGCACGCGCCCGGCGTGGCGCACGAGCGTCGCGAGGAGGCGATATTCGATCGGCGTCAGGTGGACCACCTCGCCGTCGCGCCAGACCTGGCGCAGCGCGAGATCGACCGTCACGCTGCCGAATTTCACCTGCGGCGACTCGCTCGCGCCGCCCTGGTTGCGCCGCCTCAGGTGCGCTCGAATCCGCGCGAGCAGCTCGGAGACGCCGAACGGCTTGGTCAGATAATCGTCGGCACCGGCGTCGAGCGCGGCGACCTTCTCGGTCTCCTGCGTGCGCGCCGACAGCACGATCACCGGCATTTCGGACCAGCCGCGCAGCTCGCGGATCACGTCGAGCCCGTCGGTATCGGGCAGGCCCAGGTCGACGATCACGAGATCGGGCTTGCGCGTCGCCGCTTCGACGAGCCCCTGCTTGCCGGTCTCGGCGTCGTGGACGGCGATCCCCTCGGCTTCGAGCGACGCACGCACGAAGCGGCGAATCTGCTTTTCGTCTTCGATCAAGACTACGGTGACGGTCGGCTCACTCATGACTGGCGGTTCGGGTTGTGGTCGGGCGGGTTGACGATGCCGGCCGCGGCGGCGTGCGCATCGGCAGCGGCATCGGCAGCGGCATCGGCATCTGCGGGCAGCGCGGCGTCGGCGGCGTCGGCGGCATCAGCCGCTTCCGCGGCTTCGGAGGCATCCGGCTCGGGCGGCGGCGTCTCGACCGGCAGCGTAAACCAAAAGCGCGCGCCGGCGATGCTGCCGTCGCCCGCGACGCGGTTGAACGCGCCGATCGTGCCACCGTGCGCATCGACGATCGCCCGGCAGATCGCGAGCCCGAGCCCGATGCCGGGCTTCGCCGATTCCTTCTCTCCGCGCGTGAACTTCTCGAACACGCGCGCTTCCATGCCGGGGGGCAGGCCGGGGCCGGTGTCGTCGATCGTGACGCGCACGTAGGGCTTGCCGTCCTCCTCGATGCGCTCGGCGCCGATCAGAAGCGGCGTGCCGGCCGGCGTGTACTTCGCGGCGTTCTCGAACAGGTTCGAGAAGAGCCGCTCCATCAGCACGACGTCGAGCTGCAGGAGCGGCAAGTCGGCCGGCAGCTTCACTTGCGCCGGGTGCTGAGCGAGCACGCGCTTGCACGCGGCGAGCGCCGCACCGACCGTCTCTTCGAGCAGCGACCATTGCCGGTTCAACTGCAAGGGGCTCGACTGCAGGCGCGCCATATCGAGCAGGTTCGTGACGATGCCCGTCATGCGCAGCGCTTCTTCGTGAATCGCTTCGACGAGATCGTCGCCCGGGCGCGGCGCGGCCCGCGCGTCGCGGTTCTGCGCGAGCATCGACGAGAAGCCGACGATCGACGTGAGCGGCGTGCGCAGATCGTGCGATATCGCCGACAGGAGCGAGTTGCGCAGCCGCTCCGATTCCATGTTCACGAGCGCGTCGCGCGCGATCTCGACGTAATGGACGCGTTCGAGCGCCAGCGCGATCTGCCCCACGAACGCATCGAGCATGCGATGCTGCTCGGGCACTTCGAGCTCGCCCATGTCCTGCATCACGACGGCGAGCACGCCGCGCGTGCGCATCGGCGCCTTCAGCGGCAGATACAGCGCCTGCGCGGCAGGCAGTGTATCGGTGCCGCGACCCGCGGGCTTTTGCTGGTCATAGACCCATTGGCCGACGTCGATATCGAGTTCAGGGCCTTGCAGCGTGATCTTCTCGTCCGGCTCCTCGACCTTCTGCTTCACCTTGTCGACGCTGTCGGGCAAGAGCATCGCGACACGCGCGCGGAACACTTCGCTCACGTGGCGGCTGCCGATCTCGACGATCTGCTCGGTCGTGAGCGCCGCGGCCAGCTCGCGCGCCATCGCGTACATCGCGCCGGTGCGCCGCTCGCGGCGCCGCGCGACGGCCGCTTCGCGGCGGAAGCTCGACGTCAGGTGGCTGATCACGAGCGAAGTCAGCAGCATGCCGAAGAAGGTCAGCAGGTACTGCGTGTCGGAGACCGAGAACGACATGCGCGGCGGCACGAAGAAGAAATCGAATGCGGCCACCGACAAAAACGACAGCATGACACCCGGCCCGCGCCCCAGCTTCACCGCCGCGAATACGACGCCAAGCAAGTACAGCATCGCGAGGTTGGTCAGGTCGATATGAGCGTGCAACAGGCTCGCGAGGCCCGTGATGACCGCGCAGATCACCGCCGCGTACCCATACATGCGCGGTGGCGAACGGCGCTCGCCGCCTGCCGCGAGCGCGTCGCGCCAGGCGCGCGTGGCCGCATCGATTGCGCCGCCGCTCGGCTCTCGCGTCTCGCGCTCGGTGAACGCGCGGATCAGCGTGACGTCGAGGTCGCCCGCGTGCTCGGCGATCTTCTCGCCCATCGGACGCTTCACCCAGCGGTTGAAGCCGACGCGCGACGAGCCGCCCGCGACGAGCTTCGACACATTGCGCACGCGCGCATAGCCGACGAGCGCGGCGACGGCATCGTTGTTCGCGAGCGTCGCGGTCTCGGCGCCGAGTTCGGCGGCGAGCTTCAATGCATTCAGCGTGCGCTCGCGAATCTTGTCCGGCAGCTTCTGCAGCTTCGGGGTTTCGACATAGACGGCGATCCAGTCCGCCTTGAGGCTCGCGGCGAGACGCGCGGCCGCGCGCACGAGCGCGGGCGCTTCTTCGCCGGGACCGACGCACGCGAGCAAGCGCTCGCGCGCCTGCCAGATCCGCTGGATCGAGCGGTCGGCGCGGTACTCGCGCATCTGCGCGTCGACGCGGTCGGCGGTGCGCCGCAGCGCGAGTTCGCGCAGCGCGATCAGGTTGCCCTTGCGGAAAAAGTTGCGCACGGCGCGCTCGGCCTGCTGCGCCATGTAGACCTTGCCGTCGCGCATCCGGTCGAGCAGCTCTTCGGCCGGCAAGTCGACGAGCGTCACTTCGTCGGCCATGTCGAACACGCGGTCGGGCACGGTCTCCCAGACGCGGATGCCGGTGATCTGCCCGACCACGTCGTTGAGGCTTTCGAGGTGCTGGACATTGACCGTCGTATAGACGTCGATGCCCGCGTCGAGCAGCTCGTGCACGTCCTGCCAGCGCTTCAAGTGCCGCGCGCCCTGCACGTTCGAGTGCGCGAGTTCGTCGACGAGAATGAGCTGCGGCTTTCTCGCGAGCGCCGCGTCGAGATCGAACTCGCCGAGCGTGCGCCCGCGGTATTCGATCTGCTGCAGCGGCAGGACGTCGAGCCCTTGCACGAGCGCCTCCGTCTCCTGGCGCTTGTGCGTCTCGACGATGCCGACGACGACGTCGATGCCCTCGTCCTTGTGCCGGCGCGCGGCCTGCAGCATCGCGTAGGTCTTGCCGACGCCGGCAGACGCGCCGAAGAAAATCTTCAGCTTGCCGCGCTGACGCTTTTCTTCATCGCGCTGCAGCTTGTCGAGCAGCTCATCGGGATTGGGTCGGTTCATTCGGTTTGCAGCATGGGCTACAGCGGTGTCAATGCGGTCATTGTGTTCTGAATGCTGACCAATGGCAAAAGGCGACGCCGCGAAACAAGCGGCGCCGCCTTAGTTCGCAAACTTAGCTCGCGAACGATGTCAGCCTTGATGAGCCTGGTCGAGCGCCAGATTCAGTTCGAGCACGTTCACACGCGGCTCGCCGAGCACACCGAACTGACGGCCCTGCGTGTATTTGTCGACGAGCGCGGCGACGTCGGCCTCCGGCATCTTGCGCGCCGCGGCAACGCGTGCGATCTGGTACTGCGCCGCGGCCGGGCTGATCTCGGGATCGAGACCGCTGCCCGACGACGTCACGAGGTCGACCGGCACCGGCTTGCTGACGTCGGTGCCCGCCGCCTTCAGCGCGGCGATGCGGCCTTTGACCTCGTCGGCGAGCGCCGGGTTGGTCGGGCCCGTGTTCGAGCCGCCCGAGTTCAGCGGGTTGTACGGCATCGGCGTCGTAGCGGACAGACGGCCCCAGAAGTACTGCGGCGCATCGAACTGCTGGCCCATCAGCGATGAGCCGACAACCTTGCCGTCTTTCTCTAGCATGCTGCCGTTCGCTTGGCTCGAGAACACAGCCTGCCCGAACGCGGTCATCACGGCGGGATAAATGAGTCCGGTGATCGCGGCGAGCACCGCGAAGATCACGATCATCGGACGGAACAATGTCTTCATGATTTGCTTTCCTTAAATCGTCGCCGATTAAACCCAATGGCAAGCAGCGAGCACCATGTCGATCAGCTTGATGAACGGGAACGGCAACAGAATGCCGCCGAGGCCGTAGATCAGCAGGTTGCGACGCAGCAGCGATGCGGCACCCAGCGGACGGTACTTGACGCCCTTGAGCGCGAGCGGAATCAACGCCACGATGATCAGCGCGTTGAAGATCACCGCCGACAGGATTGCAGAGGACGGCGACGTCAAATGCATGATGTCGAGCACGCGCAGTTGCGGATACGTCGTCGCGAATGCGGCCGGGATGATCGCGAAGTACTTCGCGACGTCGTTCGCAATCGAGAACGTCGTGAGCGAGCCGCGCGTCATCAGCATCTGCTTGCCGATTTCGACGATCTCGATGAGCTTGGTCGGGTTCGAATCGAGATCGACCATGTTGCCCGCTTCTTTCGCCGCCTGCGTGCCGGTGTTCATCGCTACTGCGACGTCGGCCTGCGCGAGCGCGGGGGCGTCGTTGGTGCCGTCGCCGGTCATCGCGACGAGACGGCCTTCGGCCTGGTGATCGCGAATCGTCTTGAGCTTCGTTTCCGGCGTGGCTTCGGCGAGGAAGTCGTCGACGCCCGCTTCGGCTGCGATCGCGGCGGCGGTCAGGCGGTTGTCGCCCGTCACCATCACGGTCTTGATGCCCATCTTGCGCAGCTCGGCGAAACGCTCCTTGATGCCGCCCTTGACGATGTCCTTCAGCTCGATCACGCCGAGCACGCGTGCCGCGCCTTCACCCTTGTCGGCGACCACGAGCGGCGTGCTGCCGCGACGCGCGACGTCGTCCACCGCGTTCGACACTTCGCTCGGGAAGCGGCCGCCGTTGGCTTCCACGTACTTCTTGATCGCGTCGGCCGCGCCCTTGCGGATCTGGCGATTGGGCAAGTCGACGCCGCTCATGCGGGTCTGCGCCGAGAAGCCGATAAACGCGGCGTGGAGCGATGCCATGTCGCGCTGGCGAATATTGAAGCGTTCCTTCGCGAGCACGACGATGCTGCGGCCTTCCGGCGTTTCGTCGGCCAGCGACGACAGTTGTGCCGAGTCGGCGAGCGCTTCTTCGGTGACGCCGGGCGCCGGGATGAACGTCGAAGCTTGGCGATTGCCGAGCGTGATCGTGCCGGTCTTGTCGAGCAGCAGCACATCGACGTCGCCGGCCGCTTCGACCGCGCGGCCCGAGGTGGCGATCACGTTCGCTTGCATCATGCGGCTCATGCCCGCGACGCCGATCGCCGACAGCAAGCCGCCGATCGTCGTCGGAATCAGACAGACGAGCAGCGCGACGAGCGCGGTAATCGTCACCACGTGGCCGGCCTTCACCGCTTCGACCGAGAACATCGAGAACGGCAAGAGCGTGGCGGTCGCCATCAAGAGCACGATCGTCAATGCGACGAGCAGAATCGTCAGCGCGATTTCGTTCGGCGTCTTCTGACGCTTCGCGCCTTCGACCATCGCGATCATGCGGTCGAGGAACGCCTCACCCGGATTCGCCGTGACCTTCACGACGATCCAGTCCGACAGCACGCGCGTGCCGCCCGTCACCGACGAAAAGTCGCCCCCCGACTCACGAATCACCGGCGCGGATTCGCCCGTGATCGCCGATTCGTCGACCGACGCCACACCATCGACCACTTCGCCGTCGGCCGGAATCGTATCGCCTGCCTCGACGAGCACGACGTCGCCCTTGCGCAGATCGGTTGCCGTCGTGATGCGGATCGGCGACTTCGGATGCGGCTCGTTGAGCTTCTTCGCCATCACGTCGCGCTTCGCGCTCTTGAGCGATGCGGCCTGGGCCTTCGAGCGGCCTTCCGCGAGCGCCTCGGCGAAGTTCGCGAACAGCACCGTGAACCACAGCCACAGCGCAATCGCGAGGATGAAGCCCGCAGGCGCCTCGGCCTGGCCGGCGAGCGCGGCGACCCAAAGGATCGTCGCGAGAATGCTGCCGACGTAGACGCAGAACATCACCGGATTGCGCAGCTGGTGACGCGGCGTCAGTTTCTTGAATGAGTCCGCGATCGCCGGCTTCAGAAGCGCCGGATCGAACATGGACCGCGTTGCAGAATGTTGAGTCATGGAATCCTCAAATACTCTTCTTGTTGATTTGGGATCAGTGACCCGAAATCATCATCAGATGTTCGACACCCGGGCCGAGCGCCAGCGCAGGCACATAAGTCAGCGCGCCGACGAGCAGAACCGTGCCGAAGAGCAGCACCACGAAGAGCGGTCCGTGCGTGGGCATCGTGCCGCTCGTCACGGCGATCTTCTTCTTCGAAGCGAGCGAGCCCGCGATCGCCAGCACCGGCACGATCGTGCCGAAGCGGCCGAACCACATCGCGATACCCGTCAGCCAGTTGTAGAACGGCGTGTTGACGGACAGGCCCGCGAACGCGCTGCCGTTGTTGTTCGCCGCCGAGCTGAACGCGTAGAGGATTTCGGAGAATCCATGCGGACCGGGGTTCGCGATACCGGCCTTGCCGGCATCGGTGAGCACCGCGATCGAGGTGAGCACGAGCACGAGCAGCGGCGTGAGCAGAATCACGATCGACACCATCTTCATCTCGTACGACTCGATCTTCTTGCCGACGTATTCGGGCGTGCGGCCGATCATCAGGCCCGCGACGAACACGGCGAGCAGCGCGAACACGAGCATGCCGTACATCCCGGAGCCGACACCGCCGAAGATCACTTCGCCGAGTTGGATCAGGAGCATCGGAATCAGGCCGCCGAGCGGCGTGAGCGAATCGTGCGTGTTGTCCACCGCGCCGCACGACGCTGCCGTCGTCGCGACCGTGAAGATGCCCGACTGCGCGATGCCGAAGCGCGTCTCCTTGCCTTCCATGTTGCCGCCCGCTTGCAGCGCGCTGGCCGACTGGTCGACGTTCAGCGACGTGAAGACCGGGTTGCCCGCCTGCTCGGCGCTGATTTCACCGACCACGCAAACCGCGAACGCGATCGTCATCACCGCCAGTACCGCGACACCCTGCTTGCGGTCGAGCACCATGTTGCCGAACACGAGCGCCAGCGCGGCCGGGATGATCAGAATCGCGAAGATCTGCAGGAAGTTCGAGAACGGCGTCGGGTTTTCATACGGGTGCGCCGAGTTCGCGTTGAAGAAGCCGCCACCGTTGGTGCCGAGCATCTTGATCGCTTCCTGCGACGCCACCGGACCCATCGCGATGGTCTGCTTCTCGACCTTCGTGTCGACCATCACCGGGTTGCCCTTCGCATCCTTGACCGGGTTGCCTTGCGCGTCGGTCTTCGGCGCGCTGTAGGTGGTCTGCTGCAGAACCGGCACGTCTTCATATGCCTTGAAGTTCTGGATCACGCCCTGGCTCATCAGGAGCGCGGCGACGATCGCGGCCATCGGGATCAGCACGTACATCGTGACGCGCGTGATATCGACCCAGAAGTTGCCGATCGTCTTCGTCGTGTGGCGCGCAAAGCCGCGGATCAGCGCGATCACGACGACGATGCCGGTCGCCGCCGACAAGAAGTTCTGCACGGTGAAGCCGAGCATCTGCGCGAGATAGCTGACCGCCTGCTCAGGCGTGTAGTCCTGCCAGTTCGTGTTGGTCACGAAGCTGACCGCCGTATTGAAAGCGCCGTCGACCGTCATCGCGGTGAACGCCTGCGGGTTGCCCGGCAGGAATGCCTGCACGCGCAGCAGCACATAGAGGAACACGGTGCCGAGCACATTGAACGCGATCGTCACGATCGCATAGTGCTTCCAGCCCATCTCGGCTTGCGGATCGACCCCTGCGATCCGATACAGCAGCCGCTCGACAGGACTGAACAGGCGCACGACGCGCGACGTGCCGTCCATGACATGCGTGAGGTACTTTGAAACCGGTACCGCACAGGCGAGCAGGACGACGATGAACAGCGCCGATTGAAGGATATTGTTCGAGTTCATTCAATATCCTCCGCATACAAGAGCGCATAGACGAGATAGACGAACAGGAGCGCCGTGGCTGCCCCTGCCAACCAGAGCATCCAGGTCATGACCGTTCCCCTTGGCCGCGCCGCGACTGGAACAGCTTGTCGCAGCCGGCAATCAACGCAAAGGTCAGCGCTGCAAAAAGCACCAGACCGCCGACGTACACCACATCCATTTCGTGTTCTCCATTTACGGATTTTGGACAACCGGAACGTTATGCCAACGGGCGTAAAGGGCTGGTCAAAGGTCAACGGGGGGATATAAAAAAGCCGTAAACGAAAAAAGGCGGCGCAATGCGCCGCCTTCGTCGACGAGGGGACGGGATCGTCAGGGCACGAGAATCGTCGAGCCCGTGGTGCGGCGGGCTTCGAGATCGGTGTGGGCCTGCGCCACTTCCGCGAGCGGGTAGCGCTGTTGGATCATCGTCTTGACCTTGCCCGAGCCGATCACCTCGAACAGTTCGGCCGCCATCGCGTCGTAGTCGCTGCGTTTGCCGATGTAGGTAAAGAGCGTCGGCCGCGTGAAAAAGAGCGAGCCGCGGCCGGCGAACTCGGACGAGTCGATCGGCGGCAGCGGGCCCGACGCATTGCCGAAGCTCACGAAGAGTCCGAGCGGCGCGAGGCAGTCGAGCGAGCCTTGGAACGTGTCCTTGCCGATCGAATCGTAGACGACCGGCACCCCAGCGCCGTTCGTGATCTCCTTCACGCGCTTCGTGAAGTTCTCGCGCGTGTAGACGATCGGGTGATCGCAGCCGTGCGCCTTCGCGAGTTCGGCTTTCTCGTCGGAGCCGACCGTGCCGATCACCGTCGCGCCGAGCGCCTTCGCCCATTGGCACACGAGCAGGCCGACGCCGCCCGCGGCCGCCTGGATCAGAATCGTGTCGCCGGCCTTCACGCGGTAGGTCCGGCGCAGCAGATATTGCGCGGTGAGGCCCTGCAGCATCACCGAAGCGGCTTCGTCATAGCCGAGCGAGCCGGGCAGCTTGACGAGCACCGCCGCGGGCAGCACCCGCTCTTGCGCATAGGCGCCCGGCGGACGCGCCACGTAAGCGACGCGGTCCCCTACCCGCAGGTTCTCCACGCCGGGCCCGACCTCGATCACCTCGCCCGCCGCCTCCATCCCGAGCCCGGCCGGCAGCGGCAGCGGATAAAGTCCGGTGCGGAAATAAATATCGATGTAGTTGAGGCCCACCGCATGCTGCTTGATGCGGACTTCGCCGTCGCCCGGCTCGCCCACTTCCACATCGACCCACTTCATGACTTCCGGGCCGCCGGTTTTGTCGATTCGAATTGCCTTGGCCATCGCCGTCTCCTCTGGCTAAAAAAATCTGCGTCGTCACCCTTGCTGGCCGATGCGCCGCGTCAAGGTGTCGAGAATCATCCGCGCGGTCGCGACATTGGTCGCGCACGGCACGTTGTGCACGTCGCACGCGCGCACGAGCGCGTTGATGTCGGGCTCGTGCGGCTGCGGCGTCATCGGGTCGCGCAGGAAGATCACCACGTCGACGTTGCCCTCGGCCAGTTGCGCGCCGATCTGCAAATCGCCGCCGTTCGGCCCCGAGAGCATGCGCTCCACCGTCAGCCCGTGCACGGCCGCGATGCGCGCGCCGGTCGTGCCGGTCGCGACGAGCCTGCAGCGGCCGAGCGTATCGGCATATTCGCCGGCAAGCGCGACGATGTCGTCTTTCTTGTGGTCGTGCGCGATCAGCGCAACGCGTGTGGTCATGACGGAGAGTCCTTTGCTCTGTACTGGGTTGTCTGATGCGCTGGGTTGGAAATGGCCTGCTTAGAACGTGCCCGGATAAGCGCCGCCGTCGATCAGCCAGTTCTGCCCGGTGATATAGCCCGCATGGACGCTGCACAGGAACGCGCAGGCCGCGCCGAACTCGTCGCGCGTGCCGAAGCGGCCGGCCGGGATGCTCTTCATGCGCTGGCGGCGCGCCTCTTCGACGCTGATGCTGCCCGCCTTCGCCTGGGCGTCGAACGTGGCGGAGATACGGTCGGTGTCGAACAGGCCCGGCAGCAGGTTGTTGATCGTCACGTTGTGCACGGCCACCTTGCGCGCGACGCCCGCCACGAACCCCGTCAGCCCCGAGCGCGCGCCGTTCGAGAGGCCCAGCACGTCGATCGGCGCCTTCACGGCCGAACTCGTGATATTGACGACGCGGCCGAAGCCGCGCTCGATCATCCCGTCGATCGTCGCCTGGATCAGCGCGATCGGGGACAGCATGTTCGCTTCGAGCGCCTTGATCCAGTCGTCGTGCGTGAACTTGCGGAAGTCGCCCGGCGGCGGGCCGCCTGCGTTGTTGACGAGGATGTCCGGCTGCGGGCAGGCCGCGAGCACGGCCGCGCGGCCCTCGGGGGTCGTGACGTCGCAGGCGATCGCCGTCACGTCGGCGCCCGTCTTCGCGCGGATGTCGGCGGCGGTCGCCTCCAGCGTCTCTGCCGTGCGCGCACAGATCACGAGCTTCACGCCCTCGGCCGCGAGCGCTTCCGCGCAACCCCGCCCGAGGCCCTTGCTGGCCGCGCATACGAGCGCGGTGCGTCCTGCGATTCCCATGTCCATGCTGGTTTCCTTTTTGTGTGCCGGAAAGCGAAGACTTTCGATTCTAGAAGAATCCCCAGGGCGCTGCTGTACGCGAGGCCCGCTATATCCGGTATCGCGGCGGCGAGTTTGGGCGTGGCGGCGTCTTTTTGCGGCGGGCAAGACTTTGCACGCCTTGATCCGCCGATCTTTCGGTAAACTTGCGGACGTAATCCGTCATTTGGCGCGATCCAATGTCATCCGGCCGTCCCGCTCAGCCCAAGCGCCGCCGATGGCATCCGCCGCCCCCACTAGCCGCTTGCGCCTACCCGCCATGAAACAAGACAGCCGCTTTCCGAATCTCTTCATCCTCGATCACCCGCTGATCCAGCACAAGCTCACCCATATGCGCGACAAGGACACGTCCACGCGCACGTTCCGTGAGCTCCTGCGCGAAATCACGCTCCTGATGGGCTATGAAATCACCCGCAACCTGCCGATCACGACCAAGCGCGTCGAGACCCCGCTCGTCGAGATCGACGCGCCCGTGATCGCCGGCAAGAAGCTCGCGATCGTGCCGGTGCTGCGCGCCGGTGTCGGCATGTCGGATGGGCTGCTCGAGCTGATTCCGTCGGCGCGCGTCGGGCATATCGGCGTGTACCGGGCGGAAGACCACCGGCCGGTCGAGTATCTGGTGCGGCTGCCGGACCTCGAAGACCGGATCTTCATCCTGTGCGACCCGATGGTCGCCACCGGCTACTCGGCGGTGCATGCGGTCGACGTGCTCAAGCGCCGCAACGTGGCCGGCGCGAACATCCTGTTCCTCGCGCTCGTCGCCGCGCCCGAAGGGGTCACGGTGTTCCAGGACGCGCATCCCGACGTGAAGCTCTACGTCGCCTCGCTCGATTCGCATCTGAACGAGCATGCTTATATCGTGCCGGGCCTGGGTGACGCCGGCGACCGGCTGTTCGGGACTAAGAACTGAGGAAAAGCGCTGCGGGCGGCATGTTAAAATCTCTTTCCGCTCATCGCGCGGCTCGAATTGCCTTATATGCTCACACAGCGGCTCCATGCCGCTCGCACAACGCGCCGCCCGAAATCGCAATCAATCGCCAATTCGCAACGAACAACACGCATCATGCGTGCGCGTGACACGACGCGCACGCGACGGAGAAAGGTATGGCTGGTCATTCCAAATGGGCCAACATCAAGCATAAGAAAGCCGCGGCCGACGCCAAACGCGGCAAGATCTGGACTCGTCTGATCAAGGAAATCCAAGTCGCGGCCCGCATGGGCGGCGGCGAGATCGATTCGAATCCGCGCCTGCGCCTGGCCGTCGACAAGGCATACGACGCCAACATGCCGAAGGACAACATCAACCGCGCGATCCAGCGCGGCGTCGGCGGCGTCGATGGCGCGAACTACGAAGAAATCCGCTACGAAGGCTACGGCATCGGCGGCGCGGCGGTCATCGTCGATACGATGACCGACAACCGCACCCGCACGGTCGCCGAAGTGCGCCACGCGTTCTCGAAGTACGGCGGCAACATGGGCACCGACGGCTCGGTCGCGTTCCTGTTCGATCACGTCGGCCAGTTCCTGTTCGCGCCCGGCACGCCCGAAGACAAGCTCATGGAAGCCGCGCTCGAAGCCGGCGCCGACGACGTCGTCACGAACGACGACGGCAGCATCGAAGTCCTGGCGCCGCCGAACGATTTCACGAAGGTGAAGGAAGCGCTCGAAGCCGCCGGCTTCAAGGCGGAGCTCGCCGAAGTCACGATGAAGCCGCAGACGGAAGTCGAGTTCACCGGCGAAGACGCGGTGAAGATGCAAAAGCTTCTCGACGCGCTCGAGAACCTGGACGACGTGCAGGAGGTGTACACGAACGCCTCCATCGCCGAAGCATGATCTGCCGGGTGCGCGGCGCCTGAATACGCGCCGCGCGCCTTGCAACGTTACCAACGGCCGGCGGCATTCGCGGGCCGTCACTGTTTGTTAGCCTTCGGGGAATCACATGAAGTTACTCGTCGTCGGTTCCGGCGGTCGCGAACATGCGCTCGCCTGGAAGCTCGCGCAAGCGCCGCGGGTCCAGCTCGTCTACGTCGCGCCCGGCAATGGCGGCACCGCCCAGGATGAGCGCCTTCTCAATGTCGACATCACCGAGCCCGAAGCGCTCGCCGATTTCGTCGAGAAGGAGCAAGTCGCGTTCACGGTAGTCGGTCCGGAAGCGCCGCTCGCGGCCGGCATCGTCAACCTGTTCCGCCAGCGCGGCCTGAAGATTTTCGGACCGACCAAGGAAGCCGCGCAGCTCGAGAGCTCGAAGGACTTCGCGAAGGCGTTCATGAAGCGCCACGGCATTCCGACCGCCGAATACGAGACGTTCTCCGAGCTCGCCGCCGCGCACGCCTATCTCGACCAGAAACGCGCGCCGATCGTCATCAAGGCCGATGGCCTCGCCGCGGGCAAGGGCGTCGTCGTCGCACAGACGCTCGACGAAGCGCACGCCGCCGTCGACATGATGCTCGCCGACAACAAGCTCGGCGACGCGGGCGCACGCGTCGTGATCGAGCAGTTCCTCGAAGGCGAGGAAGCGAGCTTCATCGTGATGGTCGACGGCAAGCACGTGCTGGCGCTCGCCTCGAGCCAGGATCACAAGCGCCTGCTCGACGGCGATCAGGGTCCGAACACCGGCGGCATGGGCGCTTACTCGCCCGCTCCGATCGTCACGCCGCAGCTGCACGCGCGCGTGATGCGTGAAATCATTCTGCCGACCGTGCGCGGCATGGAAGCCGACGGCATCCGCTATACGGGCTTCCTCTACGCCGGCCTGATGATCGACGCGCAAGGCAACCCGAAGACGCTCGAATTCAACTGCCGCATGGGCGATCCGGAGACGCAGCCGATCATGGCGCGCTTGAAGGGCGACTTCTCGAAAGTGTGCGAGCAGGCGATCGCCGGCACGCTCGATACCGTCGAGCTGACCTGGGACCGCCGCACGGCGCTCGGCGTCGTGCTCGCGGCGCACAACTATCCGGAAACGCCTCGCAAGGGCGACCGCATCACCGGCATTCCGCCCGAGACCGAAGAAGCGGTGACCTTCCACGCCGGCACGACGCTCGCCGACGGCAAGCTGCTGACCTCGGGCGGCCGCGTGCTGTGTGTGGTCGGCCTGTCGGATTCGGTGCGCGGCGCGCAATCGGTCGTCTACGAGACGGTCAATCAGATCTCGTTCGACGGCATGCAGTACCGCCGCGACATCGGCCACCGCGCGATCGGCCGCAAGCACTGAGCGGCAGGCGGCGCCTGTGAAGCCGCAGCGCGCCGGGCCCCAAGCGCCTCGTTTGGCGGGCGCCGAGTATCGAACTGCCGGGCATTCGCTAGAATGCCCGGCAGTACTCTTTTATTGTCCGCGCCGCGGCAGCCCGCGCGCGTTGTTGCCATGACCGATCCAATCCACGACGTAGAAGCCGTCCGGGCCTACTTCCAGGGCTTGCAGACGCGCATCGCCGACACGCTCGGCGCCCTCGACGGCACGCCCTTCGCCACCGACGCCTGGCAGCGCGGCCCCGGCGAGACGCTGCGCGGCGGCGGCGTGACACGCATTCTCGAAGGCGGCGAGCTGTTCGAGCGCGGCGGCGTCGGCTTTTCCGACGTGCAGGGCGACGCCCTGCCCGGCTCGGCGAGCGCGGCCCGCCCGCAGCTCGCGGGGCGCGGTTTCGAGGCGATGGGCGTATCGCTCGTGATCCATCCGCGCAACCCGCACTGCCCGACTGTGCACATGAACGTGCGCCTTCTGATGGCGACCAAGGAGGGCGAAGCGCCGATCTTCTGGTTCGGCGGCGGCATGGACCTCACGCCTTGCTACGGCTACGAAGAAGACGCCCAGCATTTCCACCGCACCTGCCGCGACGCGCTCGAACCGTTCGGCGCCGAGCTGTACCCGCGCTTCAAGCGCTGGTGCGACGAATACTTCTTCCTCAAGCACCGCAACGAGACGCGCGGCATCGGCGGCATCTTCTTCGACGACTTCGCCGAACTCGGTTTCGATCGCTCGTTCGAGATGGTGAAGCGTGTGGGCGACGCATTTCTCGCCGCCTACGTGCCGATCGTCGAAAAACGCCGCGCGATGCCGTATGGCGAAGCGGAACGGTCGTTCCAAGCCTACCGGCGCGGCCGCTATGTCGAATTCAACCTGGTTTTCGACCGCGGCACGCACTTCGGGCTGCAAAGTGGCGGCCGCACCGAGTCGATCCTGATGTCGATGCCGCCCGTCGCGAACTGGCGCTATAACTGGCAACCGGAGCCCGATACGCCGGAGGCGCGCCTCTATAGCGACTTCCTCAAGCCGCGCGACTGGATATGACGCGCATCACGCGAGGCGGCACGCCGCAGGCTCATCGCGCCGCCGCGCTTGCCAACGCGCAAAGGACTGTCATCTGAATCCGAAAGCCCGCCCTTCCCCCGCTGACCCGCTCGCGCCGTTGCCACCGTTGCCAAGGCGCATCGGCCTGCTCGGCGGTACGTTCGACCCGATCCACAACGGCCACCTCGCGCTCGCGCGCCGCTTCGCCGAGGTGCTGCGGCTGACCGAGCTGGTGCTGCTTCCCGCCGGCCAGCCTTATCAGAAAGCCGACGTCTCCCCCGCCGAACACCGGCTCGCGATGACGCGAGCGGCGTCGGCTTCGCTCGTGCTGCCGGGCGTGACGGTCAACGTCGCGACCGACGAAATCGAGCACCAGGGCCCGACCTACACGGTCGAGACGCTCGAACGCTGGCGCGCACGCGAAGGCGCCGACGTGTCGCTCTCGCTCCTGATCGGCGCCGATCAGCTCGTGCATCTGGACAAGTGGCATCAGTGGCGGCGGCTTTTCGACTTCGCCCATATCTGCGCGGCGACGCGCCCTGGCTTCGATCTTGCGTCGGCCTCGCCCGAGCTGCGCGAGGCGCTGGCCGCGCGCGAAGCCAACGCTGACGTGCTGCAAGGCACACCGAGCGGCCATCTGCTGATCGACACCGTTTTGGCCCTCGACGTCTCCGCCACCGACATCCGTCACCAGTTGCGCGACCGCCTCGCGCAACCCACGGAAGCCGCCGCCGCGGACCGTCTCTCCGACATGGTCCCCGATGCGGTCTCGGACTATATTCTTCAACATCATCTGTACCACCGGTAACTTATGGATATCCGCAAACTGCAACGCGCGATCGTCGACGGGCTCGAAGACGTCAAAGCGCAAGACATCAAGGTCTTCAACACCACCCATCTGACCGAGTTGTTCGATCGCGTGATCGTCGCGAGCGGCACGTCGAACCGGCAGACCAAGGCGCTCGCCTCCAGCGTCCGCGAAAAAGTGAAGGAAGCCGGCGGCGACATCGTCAGCACCGAGGGCGAGGACATCGGCGAATGGGTGCTCGTCGACTGCGGCGACGCGGTCGTGCATATCCTGCAGCCGGCGCTGCGCCAGTACTACAACCTGGAAGAAATCTGGGGCGACAAGCCCGTGCGGGTGAAGCTCACGAACGCGAGCGCGTTCGGCGGCGCACGCGCGAGCGAGCCGCTCGACGAGGAAGACGAAGACGAGGCCCCCGCCGCGAAGCCGGCGCGCAAGGCGCCGGCCCGCCGCCGCTGATCGACGGCTTCGATTCGATGAAACTGCATATCCTGGCCGTCGGTCACAAGATGCCCGACTGGATCTCGACCGGCTTCGACGAATATGCGAAGCGCATGCCCCCCGAGCTGCGCATCGAACTGCGCGAGATCAAGCCCGAGCAGCGTTCGTCGGGCCGCTCCGCCGAAAGCGTGATGGCGGCCGAGCGCCAGCGCATCGAAGCGGCCCTGCCGAAGAACGCTCGTCTCGTCGCGCTCGACGAGCGCGGCCGCGACTGGACCACGATGCAGCTCGCCGACGCGCTACCCGGCTGGCAGCAGGACGGGCGCGACGTCGCGTTCGTGATCGGCGGCGCGGACGGCCTCGATCCCCAAGTGAAGGCGCGCGCCGAACTGATGCTGCGCGTGTCGAGTCTCACCCTGCCGCACGGGATGGTGCGCGTGCTGCTCGCCGAACAGCTTTACCGCGCGTGGAGCATCACGCAGAATCACCCCTACCACCGCGCCTGACGCGCCGTTCTCATAGAACGCGCCACAGTGCGTCCTATGAGAACGACACATGCCGCAAGACAACTCCCCTCTTTCACGCCACCCGTTCGTCTATCTCGCGTCGCAAAGCCCGCGCCGCCAGGAACTGCTCTCGCAGCTCAACGTGCGCTTCGAGCTGCTGCTGCCCCGTCCCGATGAAGACGCCGAAGCGCTCGAAGCCGAGCAGGACGGCGAAGCCGCCGATCACTACGTGCTACGCGTGTGCGTCGCGAAGGCGGAAGCGGCGCGCGCACGGCTCGTCGCGGGCGGCCATCGCGCCGCGCCGATTCTGGTTGCGGACACAACCGTCACGATCGACGGCGCGATCCTCGGCAAGCCCGATGACGTCGAGCACGCGGTCGACATGCTCGCGCGGCTCGCGGGCCGCGAGCACGAAGTGCTGACGGCGCTCGCCGTGATCGACGCCACGGGCGAGTTGCTGCCGCCCGCGCTGTCGCGCTCGACGGTGCGCTTTGCCGCCGCCCCGCTCGCCGCGCTGCAACGCTATGCCGAGAGCGGCGAGCCGCTCGGCAAAGCCGGCGCCTACGGGATTCAAGGCCGCGCAGCCGAGTTTATCGAGCGTATCGACGGATCCTATTCAGGTATTATGGGTCTGCCCCTTTTTGAGACCGCCGCGTTGCTGCGCACGGCTCGCGTCGAGTTCTAACAGACATGAACGAAGAGATTCTGATCAACGTCACCCCGCAGGAAACGCGCGTCGCGCTGATCCAGCAAGGCGCCGTGCAAGAGCTTCATGTCGAGCGCACGGTCGCGCGCGGTCGCGTCGGCAACGTGTATCTCGGCAAGGTCGTGCGCGTGCTGCCCGGCATGCAGTCCGCGTTCATCGACATCGGGCTCGAGCGCGCCGCGTTCCTGCACGTCGCCGATATCTGGCATCCGCGCATCGCGGGCGAATCGCAGGCTCAAACACCGCATCAGCCGATCGAGAAGATCGTCTTCGAAGGACAGACGCTGATGGTGCAGGTCGTGAAAGATCCGATCGGCACGAAGGGCGCGCGGCTATCCACGCAAGTGAGCATCGCGGGCCGCACGCTCGTGTATCTGCCGCAGGAGCCGCATATCGGCATCTCGCAGAAGATCGAGAGCGAAGCCGAGCGCGAAGCGATCCGCGCCCGCTTGACGGCCGTGCTGCCCGTCGACGAGAAAGGCGGCTACATCGTGCGGACGATCGCCGAAGATGCGACCAGCGAAGAGCTGGCGGCCGATGTCGCCTACTTGCGCAAGACCTGGACGACGATCGTGGCGCAAGCGCAGCGCCTGCCGCCGACCAGCCTGCTGTATCAGGACCTGAACTTGTCGCAGCGCGTGCTGCGCGACTTCGTCAACGACGAGACCACGCGCATCCAGGTCGATTCGCGCGAGACGCATCAGATGCTCGCGGAGTTCGCCTCCGAGTTCACGCCCGCCGTCAGCTCGAAGCTGCACCACTACACCGGCGAGCGGCCGCTCTTCGATCTGTACAACATCGAAGCCGAGATTCAGCGCGCGCTGTCACGGCGCGTCGATCTGAAGTCGGGCGGCTACCTGATGATCGACCAGACCGAGGCGATGACGACGATCGACGTCAATACGGGCGGCTATGTCGGCGCGCGCAACTTCGACGACACGATCTTCAAGACCAACCTCGAGGCCGCGCACACGATCGCGCGGCAGCTGCGGCTGCGCAATCTGGGCGGCATCATCATCATCGACTTCATCGATATGGAAAACGCCGAGCATCGCGATGCGGTGCTTGGGGAGCTGAAGAAGGCGCTCTCTCGCGATCGCACGCGGGTGACGGTGAATGGGTTCTCGCAGCTCGGGCTCGTCGAGATGACGCGCAAGCGCACGCGCGAATCGCTTGCGCATGTGCTGTGCGAGCCCTGCCCGGTTTGCCAGGGCAAAGGCCAAGTGAAGACCGCGCGCACGGTTTGCTACGACGTGCTGCGCGAAATCCTGCGCGAGTCGCGCCAGTTCAATCCGCGCGAGTTTCGCGTGGTCGCTTCGCAGCAAGTCATCGATTTGTTTCTCGACGAAGAGTCACCGCATCTCGCGATGCTGATCGACTTCATCGGCAAGCCGGTGTCGCTGCAAGTCGAGTCGAATTTGAGTCAGGAGCAGTACGACATTGTGCTGATGTAAAGCACATGTAAGATCAGCGTCACCTTTTTTGTCACGTTCCGAATAACTCAGGCAGAATTCATCGACCCTGCGCCACGCGCGCCCTGATTTGAACGATCTTGACGACTGTGGAGCAAATCTATGCGGCTCTTCAGAACGGGGGGCGCGGCCGTGACGACCGGGGTTGTCGTCGTCACGGCCCTCCTCACCGGCGGATGCGCCAATGCGCCGTCCATCAGCGTGCTCGGCGCTTACTTTCCTGATTGGCTGTTCTGCATCGTCGCAAGCGTCGTGCTTGCGGTCATTCTTTATGTCGTTCTGGCGCGGACGCGCAACACGCAGTGGCTGAGTCCGCCCGGGGTGGTCTACCCAACCCTCGTGACCTTCCTCGCACTCGTTGTCTGGCTGATTTTCTTTCAACGTTGAACCCGTGATGGGCAGATTCGATGGCGACAACCGTCAGCAAGCCACCTAAGAAGACATGGCCGGCCATCGTGCTGGTCGTGGTCACCTTGGCGCTCCTGATCTTCGTGATCTGGCTATTGGATCGCGCACCGCGCACCGACGACGCCTACGCCTACGCGGACACGATCGACGTCGTGCCCGAGGTCAACGGCAAGATCATCGAACTCGCCGTGCACGACAATCAGGCGGTCAAGCAAGGCGACCTCCTGTTTCAGATCGACCCGCGCCCGTACCAGGATGCGCTGACGCGCGCGAAAGCCTCGCTCGTCGCGCTCGACCGGCAAATCGAGCTCACTCAGCGCAGCGTCAACGCGCAGCAGTACAACGCCGAATCGGTGCGCGCCGCGGTCGAGCGCGCGCGAGCGGCCGCCAACCAGGCGGCCGATACGCTGCACCGCACCGAGCCGCTCTTGAAGCCGGGCTACGTGTCCGCCGAAGACGTCGACCAGGCGCGCACCGCACAGCGCGCCGCGGCCGCCGAACTCAGCGCCGCCCAACTGCAAGCGCAGCAGGCCGCGGCGGCGGTCAGCGGCGTGGATGCGCTCGTCGCGCAGCGCGCGGTCGTCGAGGCCGAAATCGCGATTGCCGAGCTCAACCTCGAATACTCGACGGTGCGCGCGCCGTTCGACGGCCGCATCGTCTCGCTCAAAACCTCGACCGGCCAATTCGCTTCCGCGCTCAAGCCGGTGTTCACGTTGATCGACACCCGCCATTGGTACGTCGTCGCGAATTTTCGCGAGACCGAATTGAAAGGCGTCCACGCGGGCACGCCCGCGACCGTCTATTTGATGAGCGACACGGACCAGCGCTTTCGCGGCACGGTCGACTCGATCAGCTACGGCGTGTCGTCCGACGAAGGCGGCCTCGCCCTGCCCGGCGAGCTGCCGCGCATTCAGCGCACGATCAACTGGGTGCACGTTTCGCAACGCTTTCCCGTCAAGATTCTCGTCGAGAATCCGAACCCGGACTTGTTTCGCGTCGGCACGTCGGCCGTTGCCGTGCTGCACCGTTCAAGCAGCGACGACGCCCATCACTGAGCCGCCGGCATGAACCTATCCGACTACGTTCCGGACCCGGTGCTCGATGCAGGCCGGTTTCTGCAGGCGGAATTCGCGCCGTTTCCCGGGCGCGCGAACGTCATGCTGCGCTCGGTGTTGACGAGCGCGATCGTGCTCGTGGCGTCGATGACGCTCGAAGTGCCCGAAGTCGCGCTGTCGCTCCTGGTCGTGTTTTACGTCACGCAATCGAATGTGGTGCTGACGAAGCTCGTGGGCGTGATGTTCATCCTCGGATCGACGCTCGCGATCGGCAGCTCGATCCTGCTTCTCAAGTTCACGTTCGATTACCCGCTGATCCGCATCGTCGTGGCCAGCGTGCTGCTCTTCTGCAGCGTCTATCTGATGCGGGTTCTGAAGATCGGCGTCGTGTTCTTCATCGTCGCGATCGTCGTCATCTACGTGCAGAGCTTCGTCGACCAGACCGATCAGGCGGAGCTCTTGGTCCGCGCCGTGCTGTGGGTCTGGGTCGCCGTGAACTATCCGATCGCGGTGACGCTCGTGATCAATACGCTGCTCTTGCCCGCCGAGCCGGCAGAGCAATTGAAGGCGGCCATGCACCGGCAACTGGCGGCGGTCGATGCGCGCCTCACCTATCTGATCGACGGTGGCGGGCGGCCCGAGCCCATCACGCCGTTCGCGATCCAGCAAGGCGCGATGACATTGCAGAAGCTGCTCAAATTCGTCGGGATGCGCGGTGCCGCGTCTCGCGAGGAGCAGGCTTATCAGCTGGCGTGCATCGCGACGGTGTCGCGCGTGTATCACGGCGCGAGCGAGCTGCCGATGGACCACCAGGACAGGCCTGCCGCGCAATTGCGGATCTTGAGCGCCTTGCGCGCGGAGTGTCGCGCGCTCGACGAGGCGATCGCCTCTGGCCACCCCTATCGAATCACCGCCACCACCGCACAGCAACCGCAAGACGTCACGGACGCGCCCGCCGCCGCAGGCGAAATGCAGCGTGCGCTGCGTGCGTTCGGCGATTTCGGCGCGCGCGGCGACGCCGCAGGCAATGCGCCCGCGAAAGAGCCGATGGTCGTCCCGGACGCGTTCACCAATCCCGTCTACGCGCGCTTTTCGCTAAAGACCTTGCTCGCCGTGCTGATCGGCTACGTCTTCTACAACGCGGTCGACTGGCAAGGCATCCACACCATCATGCTGACCTGCCTGATCGTCGCGCTGCCGAGCCTCGGGGCGTCGACGCAAAAAGCGCTGCTGCGCATCGGCGGCGCGCTCGGCGGCAGTGCGCTTGCGCTTTTCATGGTGGTCTTCGTGATCCCGCATCTCGACGACATCGTCGGGCTCTTGCTCGTCGTGTTGCCGGTCGTCGCGTTCGCCGCGTGGATCGCGGCCGGATCGGAGCGCATCGGCTACGCGGGCCTTCAGGTCCTCTTCACGTTCTCGCTGTCGCTGCTCGCGCAGTTCGGACCGACCACGAATCTCACCGAAATCCGCGACCGGATGGTCGGGATTCTGCTGGGCGTCGGCGTTTCGACGGTCGTCCAGGTCGCGTTCTGGCGGGAAGGCGAAAGCGACGTGCTGCGCCAGAAGCTGGCGTCGATGCTGCGTCCCATCGCCGCGTCGTTGCGCGCGCCGGTGACCGGCGCCGGGACGCCCGAGCAACTCGCCTATGCGCAGCAGCAATTGCGGACCTGGGCCGTGCTGACCGACTGCGAAGCGACGCTCACACGCGTCGCGCTCGAGCCGGGCTGGCAGGAAGGCGAGCAGGCGCAGATGACATTTCGCGCGCAAGCAGTGCTCGCTCAAGGGCGCGAAATCATGCTGGCCGGCAACGCGCTTCACAATGCGCTCGATACGCCCGAGGCGCGCGCAAGCCAAGACATGTCCGATACCGTGCGCGCGGTTCAGGAGCAGGCGGCTTCGCAGCTCGACCGCTACGCAGACGACTTGGCCTCGCACCCGCCCATCGCACTCGCTCCGCGCCTCATCGACGTTCCCGCGCGACCGGGCGACGCTTCTCCGACCGTGCTGCTGACCGGCGCGCGCCACCTCGCACGCGAGGTGGCGGGCCTGCCGGACTGGAACCTCGCCCCGCCGCCGCCCGCAACCCTGCGCGAGTCCGCCGAACATGATTAAGCGACAGCGTCCCTGGGGGTCTACGTTCTATCGCGGCCGCGTACTGACTGCGAGCTTCCTCTTATTGACCGCATGCTTGCTCGGCGCGCTAGCGGGCTGCGCGCTGATCCACACGAACGGCAAGCCCGACGCGCTGATTCAGCCCGACCAGATCCGCCTCGCCGACGACATCCATCTCGCGCGCGAAGGCTGGCCGTCCGCGCGCTGGTGGGCGGTCTACGGCGACCCGCAGCTCGACGCCCTGATCGACCGCGCGCTCGCCAATGCGCCGACGATGGTGATCGCGCGCTCACGGGTCGCGCAGGCGAAATCGAACGTCGAACTGGTCAAGGCGGGGTCCAGCCTGCAGGTGACCGCGCTCGCCCTGCTCGATCGCGAGCACGTGTCGGCCAATGGCTTTATCGGGCCGTTCGCGGGGAACAACCCGGCGCTCGGCATTTCCGGCCCCTGGTACACCGAAGGCATCGTCGGACTCGGCGCCAGCCTGAACGTCGACATCTGGGGCAAGCAGCGCGCGCTGGTGGCCGCGTCGCTCGGCGAGCACAACGCGCGGCTCGCGGAGGAATCGGCGGTCGAACTCGAAATCTCGACCGATGTCGCGCAGCTCTACTACGGCATCCAAACCACGTATGCGCTGATCGACTTGCTCGATCAATCCCGGCAAGTCGCGGCGTTCGCGGTGGAGACCCACGAAGCGCGCGCGACGCGCGGCCTGGAGCCGCGGACCCGGGTCGAAGAAGCGCGCGCGCAGCAATTTGCCGTCACGCGGCAGATCGTTGCGGCGCAGACGCAGGTCAAGCAGTTTCGCGAATCGCTGCGCGCGCTGATCGGCGCCGGGCCGGACACGTTGCCTGATATCGAACCCGTGCCGCTGCCGCAGCAATCGCAAGCGAGCTTGCCGGCGACGCTCTCCTACGATTTGCTCGCGCGGCGTCCCGACTTGCAGGCGATGCGCTGGTACGTCGAATCGTCGTTCCACCGGATCGACGCCGCCAAAGCCGCGTTCTATCCGAGCTTCGACATCAAGGCGTTCTTCGGCGTCGATGCGCTGCATCTCGGCGACCTGTTCACGCATGCGAGCCAGCAGATCAACTTCATTCCCGGGCTGTATCTGCCGATTTTCGACGGCGGCCGCCTCAACGCGAATTTGAGTGGCACGCGCGCGGTGAGCAACACGCTTATCGAGCAATACAACCAGGCGGTGCTCGACGCGGTGCGCGATGTCGCGCAGACCGGCAACCGGCTGCAGGATCTCGATACCGAAGCGCAATTGCAATCGCAAAAGGTGCAGGCCGTGACGTTCGTGCGCGACAGCGCCGAGGCGCACTACGCGCGCGGGCTCGGCAGCCGCTTCACGGCGATGGAAGCGCGCCTGCCCGTCATCGCCGAGCAGGCGGCGCTTCTCGACATCAACGGGCAAAGGCTCAGCCAGGAAATCGCGCTGGCGAAGGCGCTGGGCGGCGGCTATCGTGCCGATCCGCCAGTGGAATTGAAGCCGCGTTGAACGGCGCGGGCGGTATGGCGGCTGACTGCGATATGCCGTGTTTTTTGCAGCATGCCGCCGAGGTTCGTCTCACGCCGCCGCATACCCCAGATAAGCGGCCGCACTCCCCGCGAGCGCCAGCAGCTTTTCGTCATGCGTCGGCGCGCTCGGGATCAGATACAAATCGGCGACATCGGTGACAGGATCGCTGAACGGCGTCGGCGCATGGCGCTGAGCGGCCAGGAAGCCGCTGATCGGCGATGCGTCCGCCTACACGTTTACCCGTTGCCCTCGCGCGCTCCCCTTGTCGCGCGGGACCCATACCCGAGCGCTGAACCCGACTATAGACGCACGGCGTATTGCGCCCCCTCCCTCCACAGCATATTTTTCGTCACCCACAAACTAAGGAGACGCGCTGTGCTACCCGCTTCGATGCCGATCAACGTCGGCAATACCGCCTTCATGCTGCTGTGCGCGAGCCTGGTCATGCTGATGACGCCGGGGCTCGCGTTTTTCTATGGCGGCCTCGTCGAGCGCAAGAACGTGCTCGCGATCATGATGCAGAGCTTCATTTCGCTCGCCTGGACGACCGTACTCTGGTTCGCGTTCGGCTATTCGATGTGCTTCGGCCCGACGTGGCACGGCATCGTCGGCGATCCGACCTACTACGCGTTCCTGCGCGGCATCACGCTGCAAACGATGTTCCAGGGCAACGACGCCGGCATTCCTCTCGTCGTCCACGTCGCGTATCAGATGATGTTCGCGATCATCACGCCGGCGCTGATCACTGGCGCCTTCACGAACCGCGTGACGTTCAAGGCGTACTTCCTGTTCCTCACCGGCTGGCTCGTGCTCGTGTACTTCCCGTTCGTGCACATGGTATGGAGTCCGGAAGGACTGCTGGCGAAGTGGGGCGTGCTCGACTACGCCGGCGGCATCGTCGTGCACAACACGGCCGGCTTCGCGGCGCTCGCTTCGGTGCTTTACGTCGGGCGTCGTCATAGCGTCGAGCACAAGCCGCACAACGTGCCGCTGATCGCGCTCGGCTCGGGCCTGCTCTGGTTCGGCTGGTACGGATTCAACGCGGGCTCCGAACTGCGCATCGATGCCGTGACCGCTTCGTCGTTCCTCAACACCGACGTCGCCGCCTCGTTCGCGGCCGTCACATGGCTCTTGATCGAATGGCTGAACGCGCGGCAACCGAAGTTCGTCGGGCTCCTGACCGGATCGGTCGCGGGTCTCGCGACGATCACGCCGGCCGCCGGCTACGTCTCGCTCGACACCGCCGCGATCATCGGCGTGGCCGCCGGGCTCATCTGCTACTACGCGGTCGCGCTGAAGAACAAGCTCGGTCTCGACGATGCGCTGGACGTCTGGGGCGTGCACGGTGTGGGCGGCCTGACGGGCACGATCCTGCTTGGCGTGTTCGCGTCGAAGGCGTGGAATGCCAACGGCGCCGACGGCCTCTTGCTCGGCGGCACCGACTTTTTCTTCAAGCAATGCGTCGCGGTGATCGTCTCCGGCATCTGGGCGTTCGCGTTCACCTGGGGCATGCTGTGGCTGATCGATCGCGTGACGCGCGTGAAGGTCGGCGCGGAGGCGGCGCAGCGCGGGCTCGATACCGAACTGCACGGGGAAGTCGCCTATCTCGATGCGTGAGTCGATGCATGAAACGTGCGGCGCCAGGGCTCCGCTAGACATCCGTTCACGGATCGATTGAACCGCTGCGCTGCCTCATGGGACCATGGAGCAGCGCCGCTCTTACATTTGGTTACGCTTGCGGCGTCAGTGGTGCCAGCCGCCATGCCAGCAACAGCCGCCGACGATGCCCACGCTGACCGTCGGTCCATAGTAGTAGCCCGGATAGTAGTAGCCCGGCGCGTACCCGTAGCCCGGCGGTGGCGGCGCCACGACGCAGCCGGACAGTCCGCCGAGCAGCACGGCGGCGATCAGAAGTCTGCCCATAGTCGCTCTCCCAGTCGTTGTTTGTATTAGATAGACACGGGCGGCCCGCCGTTCGAGGGCGAATTGTGACTTGCGTAACGGCATATTTATTTCCGTCGGACGATAGGCGCGGCATCGAGCGCAGATCTCCCCTTCCCGGCTGACCGCTCCGCCCCCCTTTGTTCCCCGCGAGGATCACCTAGAATTTTTAGATGCAGGTGACTTCGATGGAGGCTGCCATGGCTGTATCGATAGAAAGCACAGTGGTAGGTCTGATCGTGCTGATCGTGGCCGCGATCCTCGTGACCTCGCACTACCGGCGCGAACATCATAGGGAACGGCTGCTCTCGCGGCTGGACGGGCATCGCCTCTGGGACCGGATGTGGCATCGGCACTGACTGAGAACGGAGACCAGCATGTCCGACGAACACGCGCAGTGGCAAATGGAAGCATACGAAGGATTCGAAATCCATGTGGCCCCGTTTGTGAAGGGCCAGCCTGAGAATCAGGCGCCGCAGCCCGGCGACCGCTATACCTACATCGGCTACGTCTGCCACCCGGGCGCGGACCCGAAGCTCCCCGGCCATTCGGTGCCGTTTCATGCCGACGGCGAAGAGACGTTCAAGAGCGCGGCCGACGCGTTGTACGAGGGCGTTCATATCGGGCGCAGCATCGTCGACGGGACGCACCCTGATTTGACCGTACTGCCGCTCGTGACGGGGGGCGTCTGAGCGGTACACAAGCAAAGGGCCTCGTCACGAGGCCCTTTGCATGATGGCGTCCGGTTGCGCCAGCTCGGACGCTAAGCGGGGACCCGCGCGCTACGCCGCCTGCTGCTGATACTGAATGCGATGCAGGTGCGCATAGAGCCCGCCATGCTGGAGCAGCTCGTCGTGACTGCCCTGCTCGACGATGCGCCCGCTTTCCATGACGAGAATGCGGTTCGCGCGCTCGATCGTCGACAGACGGTGCGCGATGACGAGCGTCGTGCGCCCCTTCATCAGCGTTTCGAGCGCGGCCTGCACATGGCGCTCCGATTCCGAATCGAGCGCCGAAGTCGCCTCGTCGAGAATCAGGATCGGCGCGTCCTTGTAGATCGCGCGCGCGATCGCCAGACGCTGGCGCTGTCCGCCCGACAGGCGCATGCCGTTGCCGCCGATCAGCGTATCGATGCCCTGCGGCATCATCGCGACCGCATCGGCGAGATTCGCAGCCCGCAACGCGGCTTCGACGCGCTCGCGGTCCGGCGCCTGCCCGTAGGCCACGTTGGCGGCGATCGTATCGTTGAACAGCACGACATCCTGACTCACCATCGCCATTTGGCTGCGCAGGTCGTGCACGCCGTACTCGTCGATCGGCACGCCATCGATCAAAATCTCCCCGCCGGTCGGCCAGAAGAAGCGCGGCAGCAGATTGACGAGCGTGGTCTTGCCGCTGCCCGACGGCCCGGCAAGCGCGACCATCTCGCCCGGCTTCACGGTGAACGACACGCGGTCGAGCGTCGGACGGTCGGTCGCGCCATAGTTGAACGACACGTCGCGGAATTCGATGTCGCCGCGCGCGTGTTCCAGCTTGCGGTCGCCGCCGGCCGGTTCGAGCGGCTCGTCGATCAGGCCGAAGATCAGCTCGCACGCGGTCATCCCGCGCTGCAGCGGCTGATTGACGTCGATCAGGTGCTTGAGCGGCGAAATGATCAGCAGCATCGACGTGACGAACGCGACGAAGCCGCCGACCGTCGTCTGATCGTGCACCGACTGCACGACCGCGATCGTGATGACGATCGCAAGCGCGATCGATGCGAGGAACTGCGTGAGCGGCTGCGCCAGGCCGCCGGCCACGGTCATCCGCATCTGATAGCCGCGCAGGCGCTTGCTCATCGCCGTGAAGCGGCGAGTCTCGTAGTCCTCGCCGTTGTGCACTTTCACGACCTTGTAGCCGCCCACGGTCTCCTCGACGATGTACGACAGGTCGTTGGTCAGCGACTGATGCTCGCGGCCGAGCCGCCGCAGACGCCGGCTGATCTTGCTCGTGATCCAGCCGATGCCGGGCAGGATCACCGCAACGATCAGCGTCAGGCGCCAATTCAGAATGAACAGGTAGCCGAGCAGGAAGATGACGGTGAGCGAATCGCGCACGAGCGTGATCAGCACGCTGATCAAAACGTTCAGGATCTGGTTCACCTCGAACACGATCGCGTTGATGATCGTGCTCGCCGTTTCGCGCTGGAAGAACGAGGTGCTCGTGTGGATCATGCGGTTGAACATGTCGAGCCGCATTTGCAGCAGGATGCGGTTCGACACGTACTGCAACAGGTAATTGGACGCGTACGACGAGACGCTGCGCACGAGCGCGAGGCCGATCACCGCGATCGGCACGAACCACACGGAGTGCTTGCTCGCGTTCGAGCCGAAGCCGTGGTCGAGCAGCGGCTTCAGGAGCGCGGGAATGCCGGCGTCGGTCGCGGCGCTGACCGCCATCGCGACAATGCCGAGCAGCAGCACGCCGATGAGCGGCCGGATGTACGGCCAAAGCCGCTTCATCACCGCGGACGTCGGCGCCCGCGCGGCGTCGGCGGGCTTTCTCAGAGTGGATTGGGTTTCCAAGGAATTCCCTTTAACTCCCGCTTACGCCCATTTCTCGTGAAGGTAAGCGGGGGTATTCGGACAGTGCGAAAAATCGAAGCATTATAGCTGTCCCGCCCTTCTTCGCCCGGCGGCCAAACGGTGTGGCCGGGCGAACTTGGCCGCCCGGTATACTCGCGCTCACCCAATCCCGATGCGACCCGATTCCGACGTGCAGCCAACGACCACCGCCTCCCCCGCCGCCCCGACCCTCGGCGTCGCCCTCATCGCGCACAATGCGGCGGGGCGGCTTGCGCAATGCCTCGCGGCGCTTGCCTTTGCCGACGAGGTCGTCGTCATCGACGGCGGCAGCACCGACGACACGGTATCGATCGCTCAAGCGCACGGCGCCCGCGTGATCGCCGAACCCGACTGGCCCGGCTTCGGCCCGCAAAAGAACCGCGCGGTAGCGGCGCTGTCGACGGATTGGATTCTCTCGATCGACACCGACGAAATCGTCTCTCCCGAGCTGGCGGCATCGATTCTCGCCGCGATCAGCACCCCTGGCGCACCCGGCGTCGAGGTCTTCGCGGTCGATCGTCTCTCGAGCTTCTGCGGCCAATGGGTGCGCCACAGCGGCTGGTATCCCGACTGGGTGCCGCGCCTCTTCAAGCGCGGCGCGGCGCGCTTCTCCGACGACCTCGTGCACGAGCGCCTCGTGTTCGAGGCACCGGCCGCGCGCCTGACCGGCAAGCTGATGCACTACTCGTACGAAGACTTCGAAACCGTGCTGCGCAAGCTCGACGCTTATTCGACTGCCGGCGCCCGCCAACGCCGCACGGCGGGCCAGCGCGGCGGTTTCGGCAAGGCGCTCGGGCGCGGCGCGTGGGCCTTCATCCGCACCTACCTGCTGCGGCGCGGCTTTCTGGACGGCCGCGCGGGGTTCATGATCGCCGTCTTCAACGCAGAGACCGTCTACTACCGGTTCCTCAAGCTCGGTTTGACTGGGCAGCGCAACGACCCGACCTGAATCGACCGAGTCTCGCCGCAAACGAGCCGGCTCGACGGCGGGCGGTACAATTCAGCCTGTTTTTTTGGCGCTCCGGCAGCTCAGCGCCTCGATGCCCCGGCGCATTGACGCGCCCACGACAACCGACACCCGATCTCGATGTTCTCAATCATCATCCCGACCTGGAACAACCTTCCCTATCTGCAATGCGTCGTCCAGAGCCTCCGCCAAAACTCGACGCACGAGCATCAGATCATCGTCCACGTCAATGACGGCTCGGACGGCACGCTCGCCTGGGTGCGCGAACAGGGCATCGAACACACGGCGTCGCCGGCCAATATCGGCATCTGCCACGCGGTGAATATCGCGGCGGCGCGCGCGACGCGCGAATACGTCGTCTACATGAACGACGACATGTACTGCTGCCCTGGCTGGGACGCCGCACTTGCGCGCCGCATCGAGCAGATGCCATCGGACCTGTTCCTGCTGTCGGGCACGATGATCGAACCGGTCGATACCGGCAATCCATGCGTCGTGGTGAAGGACTTCGGACGCGACGCGGACGCGTTCCGCGCCGCCGACCTGGTCGCCGCCGCCCCGCAGCTCGTACGCGCCGACTGGCGCGGCGCCACTTGGCCGCCGACGCTCGTGCACCGCGACTGGTGGCACAAGGTGGGCGGGTACAGCAGCGAGCTGAGCCCGGGCATGAGCAGCGACAACGATTTTTCGATGAAGCTGTGGGACGCGGGCTGCCGCGTGTTCCTCGGCGTCGGCGACAGTCTCGTCTATCACTTCCAGCAGAAAAGCACGGGCAAGATCGTCAAGAACGACGGACGCCGCCAGTTCCTGAACAAGTGGGGCATGACGCAGGCGACTTTCGACCGCTACTACCTGCGCCGCGGACAGCCGGTCGATCAGCGGCTCGAGGTGGCCGAGCCGGAGCAAACGGGGCGGCTCAAGCGCGCGCTGCTGAAGTCGCGCATCAAGCGCGCGTTCAGCTAGCGCGCCTAATGCGCAACACGGCACAACACGGCACAACACCGCGCTTCGCCGGCATCAAAGGGGCAGATGGTCGATCGGCAAAACGAGATAGGGCAGCCGCATAGCGTATACTTGTGCGCTTTCCGGACCGCAGCCCCGGCTGGATCGCAGCCCCGGCCGATTTTCGGGACGCATCGCTTACCTCAGCGTAAAGCGATGCGCCAACCCACGCTTCGCCCCACCGAACGTCAATGTCTACAGTCATGCAAAACGCTTCGCACCGCTTGACGGCTGCACGCGTCTTCGCGGTCACGGCCTTGTGCATGGTGCCCGTCTCGACGGCATTCACCAATATCGCCTGCGCGCTTTTCGCGCTCGCGCTCCTGAGCGCGCCGGAATTCTGGCGCAATCTGCCTTCGCTTCTTCGTCACGGCGCGGCAGTCTCCGCGCTGCTGCTGCTCGCGGCGCTGATGGCGAGCGTCGCGTATACGGTCGCGCCGAATCACGAAGCCTGGTCGTGGGTCGGCAAGTACGACAAATTGCTGCTGCTGCCGCTTGCGGTCATCGCGTTCAAGAACTCGAAGTGGGACGGCATCGTCCGCTGGAGCTGGTTCGTGACACTGTGCGTGATCCTGCTGCTGTCGACGACGAACTACCTCGGCCTGACCGCGATCGGCCCCGCGCACGCCACGCAACTGCCGCTCTCGCGCGCCTGGGTGTTCAAGAACCATATCGCGGCGGGCCTCTTCGGCGCCCTGCTGTTTCATCAGGCCATCGACCTCGCGCTGACGACGCGCAATGCCCGGGCCCGCATCCTGTTCGCCGCGATCGCGGCGCTGGCACTGGTCAACGTTTTCGTGATGCTGCAAGGTCGCACCGGGCAAATCATCGCGTTGATTTTCATGCTGTACACGGCGCTGCGCTTCGCATGGCGCAAGCATCAAGAATCGCCCATGCGCGCCGCGCTCTACGTCTGCGCCGTGATCGCCGCCGCGGGAATGCTGGTGGGCGTCGCGTGCACGATGAAGGGCGGACGCCTGCTGCAGGTGGCCACCGAAGTGAAGGAATACCGGCAGACCGACGCGATCACGTCCACGGGGCTGCGGCTCGAGTGGTACCACAAGTGCTTTGAACTGATTCGCGCACGGCCGCTGATCGGCTATGGCGCAGGCGGCCTCGGCGTCGAATTCGCGAAATTGAGCGCAGGAAAGACCGAGGCGCAAGGACTGCTCACGGCGAATCCGCACAACGAATATCTGCTGATGGCGGTGCAGCTCGGCGCAATCGGCCTGGCGCTGTTCGTCAATCTGCTCGTGCAGATCGCACGCGGCGCATTCGCACTCGATCCGCGCTCCAAACAATTGCTGCTCGGCTGGCTCACGGCGTTCGCCATCAGTTGCCTGGCGAACTCGCTCCTGCTGGATTTCGCGGAAGGACACTTGCTGGTCCTGCTCGCCGGCATTCTGCTTGGGTGCGGGTATCGCGCGCCCAGCGCGGTGAAAGCCACGCAAGGCGGCGCCGCGCCTGCACCGCGGCAAGCCTAGCGCCGCGGCATCACTGACCGCGCTGGCGGCCGAGCAGCGACGTATCGACGATCGCCTCGGCGGGTTGTGAAGCATGCTCGGCTTCGAGCGGCGGAGTGGGCAAACCGAGCATTTCCGCCGCGGCGCCAATCACGCGCCGCCCGCTGAGCGTCGTCAGACACTCGCTGTGGCTCTCGACATGGCGCTCGCACCCTTCGCCCTTGCACGGCACGCAATCGCCTTCCCCTTGCAAGAGATAGACATTCGCATGGCGCCCTGATCCGACCAAGGGCCAAGGGTCGACGCCTGCCGGCCAGCCGCACGGCCACGGGCCCCAACGGACCGGATCGGACGGGCCGAAGAGCGCGATCGTCGGCGTGCCGGTGGCGGCCGCGATATGCGTCGCACCCGTGTCGGGCCCCACGTAGAGCTTGGCGCCCCGAATCATTTCCGCGCTTTCGCCGAGCGACAACTGCCCCGCCATATTCAGCACCGGACCACCCGCCGCGGCGGCCACGCGCTCCGCGTACTCCCGCTCGGCCGCAGCCGGCCCGCCGCTCAACGCGATGGCATAACCCTGCGCGCGCAACCATCCGATCAGCTCGACCCAGCCCTCGATATGCCAGCGCTTGTACGCAAACATCGGGTACGGATGCAGGACGACGTAAGGCTGCCCGGGCAGCACGCCGGGCGGCGTGTGAATGCGCGCGTCGAACTGCGCGCGACGCTCAGGGTCGTCGCCGATGCCGGGAGCGACGACCTCGGCGCGCGGCTCGATCCCCACGAGCGGCGCCAGCGCCAAGGTGCTGTTCACGGTATGAACCGATTCGTGATGGTTGATGGCGATGCCATGCAACATGAATCGCACGAGCCACGTGACGCGGTTCGGATCGACCAGTCCGATACGCTTCTTGCCCGCAAACCAGGTGTAAAAGCGCGGCCGGTCGGAACTGACCGCCGCGCAGGCGAGATCGTAACGACGCCAAAGGCGCGCCGCATCAGCGAGGCGCTCGGAGAATCGCGCGCGCTGCGCGACGACGATCACGCGCCGCACGTCGGGATTGTGCTCGAGGATCCCCTCCGTGCCGCGAAACACGAGCATGTCGATCGGGGTGTCGGGCCATCGCGCCTTGAGCGAGCGCACGATCGGTGTGGTCAGCAGCACGTCGCCGATACGCCGCGTGACGACGACGAGAATGTTGCGCGGCGGACGAGAGGAGGAAAACAATGCGGCCACGTTCGGGGACTCAATAAACGATCTCGATCGCGCTTCCCGCAAATTCGCCGCGCAATGCCGCCAGCAATTCGTCGGTCGGCTTCACGCGCCACGCGTCGCCGAGGCGCACCTCACCCTCTGCGTGATCGCTGCGATAGACGATCTGCACAGCGAGGCCGTTCGGAATATTCACGGGGGCGCGCTGCCGGCTATCGCCACCTTGGCCTCCGCGGCCCGCCGGGCCGCCGCCGCGCGCCGGCCGCGCCGGAGCGGAAACCGCCGCCGGTTCGGCCACCACAGCCGGGCCCGCGCAATGCGCTTCGAGCACGCGCCGCAGCGCAACCGCGTCCGCATTGCCGTTCACCTGCAGCTTGACCGCCTGAGCGTAGCGGCTGCGCGCGCGCTGGAGATCCATCACCGTATCGACCGTAAAGCGGATGCCGCCCGTGAACGCATCGTTGCGCGCCTGCCCCGACACGACGAGCAGCTCGTCTTCCTTGAACAGCTCCTTATGTGCCTCGTACTGCTCGTTGAAGACCGTGACTTCGCACGCCCCGGTACCGTCGTCGATCAGCGCGATCAGCATCTTGCCGCGCTGGGTCATCTGCGTGCGCAGCGACGAGATGATGCCGGCGACCAGCTTGTCGCGGCCTTCCTTGAGCTCGCCGAGCTTCTGCCGCACGAAGCGGCGCACTTCGTCCTTGTAGGCGTCGAACAAGTGACCGGACAGATAGAAGCCCAGTGCACTCTTTTCTTCCTGCAGCTTCTTTTTCTCATGCCACGCGGGTTCGGCGACGAGCTCGTGGCCTTGCGAGGGCGCATCGCCCATGTCGAACAAGCCGGCCTGCATCGCGTTCGCGCTGGCCTGATCGGCGGCCTCCATCGCGAGCGGCACCGAGGCGATCAGTTGCGCGCGGTTGTCGTGGAGCGTATCGAAAGCGCCCGCGCGGATCAGCGCCTCGACCGTCCGGCGATTGACGACGCGGCGGTCGATACGCGCGCAGAAATCGAACAGATCCTGGAACGCCCCTTCTTCGCGCGCACGCAGGATTTCCTCGATCGCGTTCTGGCCGCTGCCCTTCACCGCGCCGAGCCCGTAGCGGATCGTGCGCGAGCGCTTGCCGTCGGCTTCGGCCACCGGCTCGAAGCGGTACGCCGAACGGTTGATGTCCGGCGGCAGCACGGCCATCCCGTTCGTGAGGCAGTCTTCGAAGAGGATCTTGACCTTGTCGGTATCGTCCATCGCCAAGCTCATGTTGGCTGCCATGAACTCCGCCGGATGGTGCGCCTTCAGCCACGCGGTGTGGTACGCCAGCAGCGCATACGCGGCCGCGTGCGACTTGTTGAAGCCGTAGCCCGCGAACTTCTCCATCAAGTCGAAGGTTTCGTCGGCTTTCTCGCGCGTGAGGCCGTTCTTCGCCGCGCCCTCGGCGAAGATCTCGCGGTGCTTCGCCATCTCCTCGGGCTTTTTCTTGCCCATCGCGCGGCGCAGCAAGTCCGCGCCGCCGAGCGAGTAGCCGCCGATGATCTGCGCCATCTGCATCACCTGCTCCTGATAGACCATGATGCCGTAGGTCTCTTTCAGAACAGGTTCGACGCGAGGATCGGGATACTCGACCACCTCGCGCCCGTGCTTGCGCGCGCAGAAGCTCGGAATCAGGTCCATCGGGCCTGGGCGGTACAGCGCCACGAGCGCGATGATGTCCTCGAAGCGGTCGGGCTGCGCGTCCTTCAGCATGCCCTGCATGCCGCGGCTTTCCAGCTGGAACACGGCGACCGTATTCGCTTTCTTGAGGATCGAGAACGAGGCGGGATCGTCGAGCGGCACTTGAGCCAACGACCAATCCTGCTTCGACGGATCGAGCCGGCGAATGTAGCGCTCGGCCCAATCGAGAATCGTGAGCGTGGTCAGACCCAAGAAGTCGAACTTCACGAGGCCGACGGCTTCGACGTCGTCCTTGTCGTACTGGCTTACGACGCCGCCGTCGTCGCCCTGCGTATAGAGCGGACAGAAATCGGTGAGCTTGCCGGGCGCGATCAGCACGCCGCCCGCGTGCATGCCGACGTTACGCGTGAGACCTTCGACGCGCTGCGCCAGCTCGAGAAGCTGCCGCACTTCGTCCTCGTTGTCGTTGCGCTCCTGCAGGAGCGGCTCTTCCTTCATCGCGTCGGCAATCGTCACGTGCTTGCCGGGCTTGAACGGAATCAGCTTCGCGACGCCATCCGTGAACATGTAGCCGAGATCGAGCACGCGGCCGATATCGCGCACCGCCGCCTTCGCAGCCATCGTGCCGAACGTCGCGATCTGCGAGACCGCGTCCGCGCCGTACTTCTCCTTCACGTACTGGATCACGCGATCGCGGCCGTGCTGGCAGAAGTCGATGTCGAAGTCGGGCATCGACACCCGTTCCGGATTCAGGAAACGCTCGAACAGCAGGTTGTAGCGCAGCGGATCGAGATCGGTAATCCCGAGCGCGTAGGCGACGAGCGAGCCCGCGCCGGAACCCCGGCCCGGACCCACCGGCACGCCGTTGTTCTTCGCCCAGTTGATGAAGTCCGCCACGATCAGGAAGTAGCCGGGGAAGCCCATCTTGATGATCGTGCCGCACTCGAAGTCGAGACGCTGGTAGTACGTGTCGCGCTGCTGGTCGCGCTCGGCCTGGTTCGGATAGAGCTGCTCGAGCCGCTCCTCCAGACCTTCCTTCGACAACTGCACGAGATAGTCGTCGAGCGACATGCCGTCGGGCGTCGGGAAGAGCGGCAGCTTCGGCTTGCCGAGTTCGAGCGTCAGGTTGCAGCGCTTTGCGATTTCGACGGTGTTCGCGAGCGCCGACGGAATGTCCGCGAACAGCGCGGCCATGTCCTCCTGCGTACGGAAAAACTGTTCGGTCGTGAAGCGCTTCTGACGGCGCGGGTTCGCGAGCATGTCGCCTTCCGAAATGCACACGCGCGCTTCGTGCGCGGTGAAGTCGTCGGGCGTCATGAATTGGGTGGGGTGCGTCGCCACCACCGGCAGCTTCAACGATGCGGCCAGCGCAACGGCCTGCTGCACGTATGCCTCGCCGCCCGGCTGACCGCAGCGTTGCAACTCGATATAGAACGCGTTCGGGAAGCGCTTGACCCAGCGCGCTGCGCAACGCTTCGCTGCTTCCTCGTTGCCGGCGGCAAGCGCCAAGCCGATATCGCCCTGCTGCGCGCCCGAGATCGCGAGCAAGCCTTGTTCGAGGCCGGATTCGAGCCACTCGGCCTCGATCTCCGCGCGCCCGCGATACTGGTTCGTGAGCCACGCCTTCGTGAGCAGCTCGCACAGATTGAGGTAGCCGCGGCGATCTTTGACGAGCAGGAGCAGACGCGAAGGCTTGTCGCGATCATCGGGATTGGTGATCCAGACGTCGCAGCCGGCAATGGGTTTGACCCCGTTGCCGCGCGCTTCCTTGTAGAAACGGACGAGACCGAACGCGTTGCCGAGGTCGGTCAGTGCGAGTGCGCCCTGGCCGTCGTCGGCGGCGGCTTTGACGATGTCGTCAAGGCGCACGATGCCGTCGGCGATCGAGAATTCGGAGTGGACGCGAAGATGGACGAAGCGGGGATCTGACATGGGCGCTATTGTACATCCGCCGTACATCCGCCCTTTGAGCGAAACGCGCCGAAAACGCTGCGTTGGCCGTTCGGACAAGGCTCCCTCGGAGCATGTATCGGCGCACGGCGGAAACCGGGAAGCGATCTGCGGCGATTAGCCATTCGGCCTAATGCGGGCTGATCGGCCGTTTGCGAGATAATACGGTTTTTCGTCATTTCCGCTGCCGCGCCGCCGCCCGCCTGACACCACCTCGCGCCCGCCGCGACGCCTCGGCTACGCGTTTTTTCCGCACGACCATCATGAGCATCATCAATCTCTCGGCCTACCAATTCGCCACGCTCGACGCCATTCTGGAATGGCGCCCGCTCGTTACCGAAAAATGCATGGCGCTGGGGCTGCGCGGCACGATCCTGCTTGCGCCCGAGGGCATCAACCTGTTTATCGCCGGCACGCCGGACAACGTGCGAGCCTTCATCGACTACCTTCGCCACGATCCGCTCTTCGAAGGCAAATTCGCCGGCCTGCAGTTCAAGCAAAGCGTGTCGGAAACGCAGCCGTTCCGGCGCATGCTCGTCAAGATCAAGCGCGAAATCATCACCATGAAAAAGCCGGCGATCAAGCCGGAACTGGGCCGCGCGCCGTTTGTGGACGCCCCCACGCTCAAGACATGGCTCGACCGCGGCCACGACGACGAAGGCCGCCCGGTCGTGATGCTGGACACCCGCAACGCGTTCGAAGTCGACGTCGGCACGTTCAACCACGCGCTCGACTACCGGATCACGAAGTTCAGCGAGTTTCCGGACGTGATCGAGAAGAACCGCGCGGACCTCGAAGGCAAGACCGTGGTGTCGTTCTGCACGGGCGGGATTCGCTGCGAGAAGGCCGCCATCCACATGAAGGATGTCGGCATCGAGAACGTCTATCAGCTCGAAGGCGGCATTCTCAAGTACTTCGAGGAAGTCGGCGGCGCGCACTATCACGGCGAATGCTTCGTGTTCGACTACCGCACCGCGCTCAATCCGCAGCTCGAACCGACTGCCACCGCACAATGCTTCGGCTGCCGTGCAGTCGTCACGCCCGAGGATCAGCAGTCGCCGCTCTATACGCCGGGCAAGACGTGCCCCGCGTGCCATCCGCAGAAGGACGCCGCGCGCGCGGCGTGACAACGGGCCGATGCGCGCGTCCAAGCCGTACCGCGGCCGCTTCGCGCCCTCGCCTACCGGGCCGCTGCACTTCGGCTCGCTCGTGGGCGCATTGGCGAGCTGTCTCGATGCACGCGCCCATCGCGGCGCCTGGCTCGTGCGGATCGAAGATATCGACGGCCCGCGCAACGTGCCCGGCGCCGCGGAAGATATCCTCGCCACGCTCGCCCGTTTCGGCATGCGCGCCGACGAACCGCCCATCTGGCAAAGCACGCGCACCGCGCGCTACCAGCAAGCCTTCGAATCGCTCGATCGAGCGGGCTTCATCTACCCGTGCGGCTGCACACGCAAGGAAATCGCCGACTCCCTTCTCAACGCGCGCACGCGCAACACCACGCTCGCCTATCCCGGCACGTGCCGCCACGGCCTGAACGGCAAGCCCGCGCGCGCCTGGCGTCTGCGCGTGCCGGACGGTGATGCGGCCATCGTGACCTTCGACGATCGCTGGCAACACGCGCAAACGCAGAACCTCGCGACCGAAGTCGGTGATTTCGTCTTGAAGCGTGCGGATGGGCAGTGGGCGTATCAGTTGGCGGTCGTCGTCGACGATGCCGACAGCGATATCACGCATGTCGTGCGCGGCGCGGATCTGCTCGATTCGACCGCGCGTCAGATTTATTTGCAGCGTTGCATGAGTGTGCCGACACCGGCGTATCTGCACGTGCCAGTGGTCGTCAACGAGGAAGGAGAGAAGCTCAGCAAGCAGACTGGCGCGGCCGCGCTCGACGCTCGCGATCCGCTGGCGACGCTCGGCGCCGCGGCGCGCCATCTTGGCCTTGCACTGGGCGCCTCGGCCGAGACTTCGTTTGACGCGTTCTACGCGGAAGCGACGGCGCTATGGGCAAAACGCTTCGCCTGAGCGTCAGGACGAAGTCGTCTTGCGGGGCATCCCAAACCCGCCCAGCAATGCCGCGAGCGGCTGCTTCGTCGCCGGCTTGGCTGCGGGCTCGGGCGCCGGCGCCTCGTCGCGCTTGAGCGCCGACGGCGAGGGCTCGTAGGGCTTCAGGAAGAAATCGTCGATCGGCGCATGACGATGATGCGTGCGCTCGAAGGTGCCCGTGCGGCGGCGGCTGGAACGCTCGTCGCGGTCGTCGCGGTCGCGGCGTCCCCGCGCTTCGCTGTGGTGGCGCACCGGCGCATCGACGGTCAAACGCTCGACGTCGAGCGGCCGCTTGATGAGCTTTTCGATGTCCGCGAGCTGTTTCTTCTCGTTCGGGCTGCACAGCGACAGCGCGTCGCCCGACGCCCCCGCGCGGCCGGTACGGCCGATCCGGTGCACGTAGTCCTCGGCGTTGAACGGCAGATCGAAGTTGATGACGGCCGGCAGCTCGGCGATGTCGAGCCCGCGCGCGGCGACGTCGGTCGCCACCAGCGCTTCGACCTCGCCGCGCTTGAATGCATCGAGTGCCTGCATCCGCTCGAGCTGCGACTTGTCGCCGTGAATCGCCGTCGCCACGACGCCGTCGCGCTCGAGCTGGCGAGCCAAACGCCCCGCCCCGATCTTGCTGTTGCAGAACACGATGACCTGCTTCAAGCCGCGCTGGCGGATCAACTGCACGACCGCCGGCTGCTTGTCGCCTTCGGCCACTTCGTAGACGATCTGCGTCACGTTGGTGGCCGTCGAATTGCTGCGCGCGACTTCGATCGTCTGCGGGTTGCGCAGGTAGGTCGACGCGAGCTTCTTGATTTCACCCGAAAACGTCGCGGAAAAGAGCAGCGTCTGGCGCTCTTTCGGCAGCAGGTTCAGGATGCGCTGCAAGTCGGGCAGGAAGCCCATGTCGAGCATGCGGTCGGCTTCGTCGAGCACGAGCATCTGCACTTGGCCGAGATTCGCGGTCTTCTGCTGAACGTGATCGAGCAAACGCCCCGGCGTCGCGATCAAGATTTCGACGCCGCGCCGCAGCTCGGCCGATTGCGGATTCATGTCGACCCCGCCGAACACCACGGCACTGCGCAGCGGCGTGTGCTTCGCGTAGGACTGCACGTTCGCGGCAACCTGGTCGGCGAGTTCGCGCGTCGGCGTGAGGATCAGCGCGCGGACCGGGTGGCGCGCCGGCGACGCGCTCGTGCTAGCTTGCGGCAGCAGCCGCTGGATGATCGGCAGCGAGAAGCTCGCCGTCTTGCCGGTGCCGGTTTGCGCCGCGCCCATCACGTCGCGGCCGGACAGCACGACCGGAATCGCCTGCGCCTGGATCGGCGTGGGCGTCGTGTAGCCCTGCTCCGCGATGGCTTTCAGGATATCGGCGGCGAGGCCGAACTGATCGAAGGTCGGTTGGACAGGCGTGACAGCTGGATCGGACATGGTGGCTTTCGCTAAAAATGCGCCGTGGGGCGTCGTGTCGGTGAAGCGCGGACGGCAGCGGCAACAGCCGCTCGAAGGCATCGAAATGAAGGCGGAGCCACGGTTGCCCAATGTGACGAACCGAATGTGTGGACGGCTCCGGGCCGGCGGACGCCCGCCGCGGGCAAGCCCGCAGCGGCGCGCAATCCCCGCCGGAAAGGCCGGTATTGTATCACCGTGCCGCTAGCGCCCGCAGACGCTGGCGCCAGCGGCACAAACGCCCACCAGCGTAGCCTCGGCAGACGGCAACGGCATGACAGCGCGGCTTTAGCGCAGATCGCGCATCACCATGAGGCGCGGCTCGGTCATGTCCTCGATCGCGTAGCGGATGCCCTCGCGCCCGAGGCCCGAATCCTTGACCCCGCCGTACGGCATGTTGTCGACGCGGAACGACGGCACATCGTTGATCACCACACCGCCCACTTCGAGCACGTCCCACGCCCGGTGCGCGTGCGCGAGCGAATCGGTGAAGATGCCGGCCTGCAGGCCAAAATCGCTGTCGTTGACCGTCATCAGCGCCTGGTCGAAATCGCTGAATGTCTCGAGGATCGCGACCGGACCGAACGCTTCCTTGCGGTAGAGGTCCTGATCGCGATGCACGCCTTCGAGCAGCGTTGCCTCGAACATCGCGCCGTCCACCTTGCCGCCCGCGACGATCTTCGCACCCGCGAGCACGGCCTGCTCCATCCAACCGGCGAGCCGGTTCGATTCGGATTCGGAGATCATGGGTCCGACGAATGTCTGCGGGTCTTTCGGGTCGCCCATCTTGAGCGACTTCGTTTTTGCGATCAGCTTTTCGCGCAGCGCGTCGTAGATGTCGACGTGCACGAGAATCCGCTGCACGCCGATGCAGCTCTGCCCCGACTGATAGTAAGCGCCGAACGCGAGGCGTTCGACCACATAGTCGAGCCGCTCGTGCTGATCGCCGTCGACGATCGCTGCCGCGTTGCCGCCCAGCTCGAGGATCACCTTCTTCTTGCCGGCTTTCTTCTTGAGTTCCCAGCCGACCGCGGGCGACCCCGTGAAGGACAGCAGCTTGAACCGCTCGTCGGTGGTAAAGAGGTCCGCCCCGTCGCGATGCGCGGGCAGAATCGAGAACGCGCCCTCCGGCAAGTCGGTTTCCGCAAGGATCTCGCCCATGATCAGCGCGCCGATCGGCGTGCGGCTCGCGGGCTTCAGCACGAACGGGCAGCCGGCCGCGATCGCGGGCGCCACCTTGTGCGCCGTGAGATTCAGCGGAAAGTTGAACGGCGAGATGAACGAGCACGGTCCGATCGGGACGCGCTTCACGTAGCCGTGATAGCCCCGCGCGCGCGGCGAAATCTCCAGATTGAGGATCTCGCCGTCGATACGCACCGCTTCCTCGGCTGCGACCTTGAACGTATCGATCAGGCGTGTCACTTCGCCTTTCGAGTCGTTGATCGGCTTGCCGGCCTCGATGCAAAGCGCCATCGCCAACTCGTCGAAGCGCTCGCGAAAGCGCTTCACGCAGTGCTCGAGCACCGCCTGGCGCGCGTACGGCGGGAATTCGCGCAACGCATGCTGCGCGCTGACCGCGTGGCCGATCGCTTCGTCGATGGCCTTGGCGTCGGCCATGGCGACGCGGGTCGCGACTTCGCCGCTGAATTTGTCGGTGACTTCGAGGTCCGTATTGGCCTCGACGGGCCGGTTCGCGAGGTAGTACGGGTAAGTCTTCTGCAGCATGACTCGTTCTCCTTGGCGCAGTGCGCGTGACTGGGCGTAACCAGGCGTGGCCGGGCATCGTGAGAGCCCAGCCACGCGCCGGCCTCAAATCGTCAAAGCGGCGCTCAAGCGCTTGATCTCGCGGTTGAGCACTCGCTCGTTGTCGGAGTAGTCGATCGGCACGTCGATCAGATGGACGCCGGGCGTCGCGAAGCATTCACGCATCAGGGGCGCGAACGCGTCCGCCGATTCGACGCGATGCCCTTGCGCGCCGTAGCTCTGCGCGTAGGCGACGAAGTCCGGGTTAGCAAGCGTCATGCCGTAGTCGGGAAAATTCATGTTCTCCTGCTTCCAGCGGATCATCCCGAACGCGTCGTCGCGCAGGACCAGGACCACGAGATCGAGCTTGAGGCGCACCGCCGTCTCCAGTTCCTGCGAGTTCATCATGAAGCCGCCGTCGCCGCAGACCGCCATCACCTTGCGGTCCGGATGCACGATCTTGGTCGCGATCGCCGACGGCAGTCCGGCGCCCATCGACGCTAGCGCATTGTCGAGCAGCAGCGAGTTCGGCTCGTGCGCGCGGTAGTAGCGCGCGAACCAGATCTTGTACATGCCGTTGTCCAGACAAATGATGCTGTCCTCGGGCATCACCTCCTGCACGTCGTGGACGATCCGCACCGGATAGAGCGGGAAACGCGCGTCGTCCTGGCCTTTCGCGAGATGCGCGTCGAAGTGCGCCTTGATGTCCATGAAGCGCGAGAAGTCCCACTTGGCGGCCTCGCGCTTCGGTTTCAGGCTTTCCTTCATTTGCCAGACCGCGTTTGCGATATCCCCGACCACCTCGATCTGCGGGAAATACACCGGGTCGACCTGCGCGCCGAGAAAGTTCACATGAATCACGGTCTTGTCGCCGGCATCGGCGCTGCGCATGAAGAACGGCGGCTTTTCGATCACGTCGTGGCCGACGTTGATGATGCAATCGGCGTGATCGATCGCGCGGTGGACGAAATCGCCATCCGAGAGCGTCGCGTTGCCGAGCCACAGCGGATGCGATTCGTCGATCACGCCCTTGCCCATCTGCGTCGTGAAGAACGGAATGCCGATCTGGTCGACGAATTCGCCGAGCACGGTGCGCGTCGTCTTGCGGTTGCCGCCCGCGCCCACCATCAGGAGCGGCCGCTTGGCGGCAAGGATGGCGTCCACGGCGCGCGCCACGGCCTTGTCCTCGGCGACCGGACGGCGGCTGTAGCTCTTCGGAATCGGCTTGCCGTCGCCCTCTTCGTGCGCGACGTCTTCGGGCAGTTCGAGGTGCACGGCCCCCGGACGCTCTTCCTCCGCGCGCCGGAACGCCTCGCGCACGGATGCGGGAATATTGCCGATCGACACGATCTGCCGCGTGTATTTCGTCAGCGGCTCCATCATCCGCACGACGTCGACGATCTGAAAATGCCCTTGCTTGCTCGATTTGATCGGTTTTTGGCCCGTGACCATCAGCATCGGCATGCCGCCCAGCTGCGCGTAGGCGGCGGCGGTGACGAAGTTGGTGGCGCCGGGCCCGAGCGTCGACAAGCAAACGCCCGTGCGGCCGGTCAGGCGCCCATAGGTGGCGGCCATGAAGCCCGCCGCCTGTTCGTGGCGCGTAAGGACGAGCTTGATTCTGGAGCGGCGCAGCGATTCGAGCAGATCGAGGTTTTCTTCACCGGGAATCCCGAACACGTACTCGACGTTTTCGGCCTCCAGCGCCTTGACGAATAGATCCGATGCTTTCATGAGCGGCCTCGCTTAGAACTACGCTACGCGCAGAGCACGGCCCCGCGCAACCGGACCGGAAAACCCGACGTCGGCAGCGTGCCGACCCGCCACGCCGGACGAAGACGCCACGCGTGCGCCGCGAGGCAACGCACGCGGGCCGTTCGCGGCCCATCGATAGGAGAAGCACGCTTGGCCTTTGCGGCCGGGAGCGGGCCGAAAACGGCGAAGCGAAGTTTGATTCTAGGGGATTGAGACGCGACGCGCAGCGAGTTGCGCAGGAGGGGAAGCGGTACGGTCCGGGTGCTCGGGGCGCTTCGGGCGAAGCGCCCCGCTTGCGGCTTCAGCGCAGCGTCACGCAGCCGGCGAGGATGGGCGGCGCGTTCCCGCCCGCCATCTCGTCATAGAGATTGGCCTGCGGCCCCTTGGTCCACCAGGTGTAGTTCTCGGCCTGGTACTTCGCGCCGGACGCCGCGAAGGTATTGACGAACAAGAGCGTGCGCCCTTTGACCGGGACAAGCGCAAAGCTCTGCCCGTTGGCCGTATTCCAGTACGACACTTTCAGCGTCTTGCCGCCCGAGCAGGTATAGGTCGACGTCTTGGGCTTGACCGCCGGAATCTCGGGGAACGTGAGCGACGCCGCCAAAGCCGCGGAACTCGCGCCGGCCGCGGCGCAGGCGACGAGCGCAGCAGCGACGCCGCGCGCGATGGTCGATGGTTTCATTCACAACCTCTTGCGTCGATCGAACCGTCAGCCCGCCGATACCGGCCGAACCTTGGCCGCAACGGTCTTCGCGCGTTCGCGCGCCTCATCGGTGTCGCCGCCGGTCGCGAGCGCGACGCCCATGCGGCGCTTCTTGAAGCTCTCGGGCTTGCCGAACAGACGCAGGTCGGTGAACGGCACGGCGAGCGCGTCGCGCACGCCTTCGAACGCAATGCCCGCTTCTTCGAGCCCGCCGTAGATCACCGCCGACGCGCCCGGCGCGCGCAGCGAGGTATCCACCGGCAGGCCGAGAATCGCGCGCGCATGCAGCTCGAACTCGGAAAAGCGCTGCGAGCACAAGGTGACCAGCCCCGTGTCGTGCGGGCGCGGGCTCACTTCCGAGAACCACACGTCGTCGCCGCGCACGAACAGCTCGACGCCGAACAGGCCCCGGCCGCCGAGCGCCGCCGTCACCTTGTGCGCGATGTCGCGCGAACGTTCGAGCGCGAGCGCGCTCATCGGCTGGGGCTGCCACGATTCGACGTAGTCGCCCGCCACCTGCACATGGCCGACCGGCTCGCAGAAATACGTCTGCGTGTCGCCGCTTGCGGGATCGATCGCGCGCACGGTCAACTGGGTGATCTCGTAGTCGAAGTCGATGAAGCCCTCGACGATCACGCGCCCGTGGTTCACGCGGCCGCCCGCCATCGCGTACTGCCACGCGGTCTCGACATCGGCTTCGCTCTTCAGCACCGACTGCCCCTTGCCCGACGAAGACATCACCGGCTTCACGACGCACGGATAGCCGATCTTCGCGATCGCCGCCTTCAACTCGTCGAGCGATTGCGCAAACGCATAGGGCGACGCCGCGAGGCCGAGCTCCTCGGCGGCGAGGCGCCGGATGCCTTCACGGTTCATCGTGAGCTGCGTCGCGCGCGCGGTCGGGATGACTTCGGCGAGGCGGGCGGCTTCGATCTCGGCGAGCGCGTCGGTGGCGATTGCTTCGATTTCCGGCACGATCAAATGCGGCTTCTCCGCTTTGACGAGATCGATGAGCGCGTTGCGGTCCGTCATGTCGATGACGTGCGCGCGATGCGCGACCTGATGGCCGGGCGCGTTCGGATAGCGGTCGACGGCGATCACTTCGACGCCAAGCCGCTGCAACGCGATGATGACTTCCTTGCCCAGTTCGCCGGCGCCGAGCAGCATGACGCGGGTGGCCGATTTCGACAGCGGCGTGCCGAAGCGTTGACCGATCTGCATGAGAATTCCCGAAATATCGAAAGAGATGAAGCGATGGAGCCGCGATGTTAACACTACGCATCGGCACGACACATCTCCCGAACGGCAGACCCCAGACTCGCGACGCAGAGGCCGCGGAGTGCGTTACCCTTACGCCTTCGCCAGCTTGAAGAGGAACGAGGCCATGCCGAATCAGTCAACCGCGCCGCGACGCGCCACCGTTTTTGCGCGCGCAAGGATCTCATTGAGCGCGTTGACCTTAGCCACGCTCGCCGCCGCCTGCGCGATGCCGAAGCACCTCGATTCGTCCGCGCCGCCAAGCGACCCGTTCAATCCCGCGGCAACGCAATTGCTCGACGACACGAGCTGGGAATTGGCGGAGTGGAAAAACGCCGACGGCAGCACGCGCGCGCTTCCGCAAGCCGGGAACGGCACAAACGGCGCGAGCGGCGACGCGCTCACGCTCGACTTCTCGACCGCCGGCGGCCAGCGCCGCGTGAGCGGCTTCTCGGGCTGCAACCGCTATATGGGCAGCTACACGCTCAAGAACGGCAGCTTGTCGTTCGGCCCGCTCGCCAGCACGCGCAAGGCGTGTCAATCTCCGGCGGGGGATCTGGAAGGCGCGTATCTCGACGGGCTCGCGCACGTCGCGAAAGCGGGCGTGCAAATGAAGCCGCCTCAGCAATTGCAGATCGTGTTCGAAAACGGTGAGACGCTGATTTTTTCGCATCCTCGCGGCCAATGATCGCAGCGCGCAGCGCTCATGCCATGTTCCGTCGCGACGCCGGCGCGCATCGAACGCGCGCGGCGGTTTGCCGGGCGCGGCGGCGAAGCCCCTTGCTCGCCTCTTTTGGGCACCCGGCGTGCCCGCCGCTGTCGTAGAAGCGCCTCGCTTCACCGGTTAAACTCGGCGGGTTGCGCGAAAAGCGCGTGTCCGTCCATCGTCAGTCTCTGGCTCTAGCATGCTGCATACGGTAGTCCTCGGCTGGTTCGGCGTTTCCGCCGTCTGGTTCCTTCCTCTTTTCTGGCGCCTTGCGAAGTCCGCGCTGCCGGGCGGCAGCGGGCTGCGCGGTCCCGGCACGATCCGTCTGTGGCTCGGCTTCGCGGGCGTGCTGCTCGCAAGCTGCACGCTCGAGGCGAGCTTCGCTTCGAGCGGCGCCGACGGGCTCGGCCACGCGCTCGCCTCCGGCTTTGGGCATCTGTTCGGCCGGATCGGCACGCCGCTCGCGATGCTCTCGCTGATGTTCGTGAGCGTGCCGTGGCTCATCGGCTTTCGCTGGACTAGCGTGCTGCGCTGGGCCAACGTCGCGTTCGGGCTCGGCTTGCCGCTCGACGGGAAAAAACGCGACGACGAGCCGCGCGCCCGGCGCGTTGCCGAAGCGGCGAGCGCCTCTGCCGCGTCGGTTGCGTCCAGCGCGGCGGCGGCATCTGCTGTGTCCGGCGCGAGCGCGAATCCGATGGCGCCCAAGCAAACTGGCCGATACGCGCGGCCGACCGTCTGGCGTCCGCCGGCGGTTTCGCGTGGCGGCAGCAGCGGCGCGCGCCACGGTGCGCCGGCGGAACCCGTAGCACCTGCAGGCTGGCTGCGCGATCAGGCGGCATCCGCGAATGCGGGCGCGCTGGGCCCTGATATGCCGGGCGCCGGCGTACTGGACGCAGATGCGCTGATCGGCAGGCGCGGCTCGGCCGCCGGCACGAGCGCAGCGCCAGGCGATACGACCACCGGATTCGGCGCGATGGCGAACGGCGTGCCGCGCACGCCGATGAACGCATCGAATTCGCGCCCCGTTGCGCTCGGGTCGACCGCATCGAAAGCCGCGGAGGCAACGCGGCGAACCGCGCCGCCGCGACCGCCCGTCGGGTCTCGCCCTGCGCCGGCAGCACCGCGCCCTGTGACTCGCCGCTATCCGGTCACGACGCCTCACCAGCCCGACTATCCGAAAGCGGCGCCGCCGGTGCCGTCCGCGAGCGTGCAGGAGACGCTGCGCGCAATCGAGGAAAACGCCGCGCGCTGGACGACGCTTGCAGGCGCGAGCCTCGCCCGCCGCGGCAGCACAGCGGCGAGTTCTCCATCAGACGATGCGACACCGGCAACGCTTGGCGAATCGGCTCCGATAGCCCATGCGCATGCCGTTGCCGATGAACCCGCCGTGGAGAATCAGGCAGCCGCCACCGTCGCGCCTGAGCTTGCCGCCCACGTTGAAGCCGATGTGGAAGCGCCGCAAACGCCCCAACCGCCCCAGCCGCTTGCGCCCTGGGCTGCAGCCGACGAACCGGCGCTGCCTGCCGCACCGTCTCATCAAGCGCCGAATCCGCCCGCGGCGGCACCGGTGCCGCCCGTGGCCGTCCCTGTCGCGGCGCCTGCGCCGCGCTGGGCTGCGTCGATCACGTTCGATGCGTTGCTGCGCCCCGGCAATGCGCCGGCGACCGCACCAGCCGCACCGACAGCGGCGACGGGCGCAATGCAACCGTCGGCATCGTCAGTAGCGACACCGGAAGAACCGGCGCCACCCTCCGGCAACCTTAGCGAGAAGGCGCAGGAGAACACATCGCAACCCGCGAGCGCATTGCAGTCCGGCGCGCACCCCGAGCCGGCCGCCAACGACGCCGCGCCATCAAACGTCGTCCGCTTCCCCGGCGCAACGCAGCCCGAACCCGCTGCGGTCCCGGCAGCGCAAGCCGAAAACGCCGCACCTGCCGCCGCAGACACATCCGAACCCTCCGCCCCGCGCCCTGCCCTGCGCGGCCATGCGCCGACCGAGTTCGAATTCCACGCGCCGAAGGCATCGTCGGTCGAGCTGCCCTCGCTCGATTTGCTCGAGCGCGCTTCCGGCGACATCGAGACGATCCCCGAAGAGCGTCTCGCCGAAACCGGTCAGTTGATCGAACAGCGCCTGCAGGAATTCAAAGTGCCGGTGACGGTGGTCGGCGCGTCCGCCGGCCCTGTCATCACGCGCTTCGAAGTCGAGCCCGCTCTCGGCGTGCGCGGCAGCCAGATCGTCGGCTTGATGAAGGACCTCTCGCGCGGGCTCGGCCTCACGTCGATCCGCGTGGTCGAGACGATCCCCGGCAAGACCTGCATGGGCCTCGAATTGCCGAACGCGAAGCGGCAGACGATCCGCCTCTCGGAGATCCTCGAATCGAGTGCCTACCAGAACTCGGCGTCACAGCTCACGCTCGCGATGGGCAAGGACATCATCGGCCATCCGATCGTCACCGATCTCGCGAAAGCGCCGCACATGCTCGTGGCCGGCACGACCGGTTCGGGCAAGTCGGTGGCGATCAACGCGATGATCGTGTCGCTGCTCTACAAGGCGACGCCCGAGGACGTGCGCCTCATCATGATCGATCCGAAGATGCTCGAGCTTTCCGTGTACGAGGGCATCCCGCATCTGCTTGCGCCGGTCGTCACGGACATGAAACTCGCGGCCAACGCGCTCAACTGGTGCGTCGGCGAAATGGAGAAGCGCTACAAGCTGATGTCGGCGGTCGGCGTGCGCAATCTGGCGAGCTTCAACCAGAAGGTGCGTGACGCCGAGCGCGCCGAAAAAAAGCTGACCAATCCGTTCTCGCTCACGCCCGAGGCGCCCGAGCCGCTGTCGACGCTGCCGCTCATCGTGGTCGTGATCGACGAGCTCGCCGATCTGATGATGGTCGCCGGCAAGAAGATCGAAGAATTGATCGCGCGGCTCGCGCAGAAAGCGCGCGCGGCCGGCATCCATCTGATTCTGGCGACGCAGCGTCCCTCGGTGGACGTGATCACCGGTCTCATCAAGGCGAACATTCCGACCCGCGTCGCGTTCCAGGTGTCGTCAAAGATCGATTCGCGCACCATCCTCGATCAGATGGGCGCCGAGTCGCTCCTCGGCCAGGGTGACATGCTGTTCCTGCCGCCCGGCACCGGCTACCCGCAGCGCGTGCACGGCGCGTTCGTCGCGGACGAGGAAGTGCATCGGATCGTCGACCATCTGAAGCAATTCGGCGAGCCGCAGTACGAGGAAGGCATTCTCGAGGGGCCGGCAAGCGAAGGCGCTGCGCAGGATCTGTTCGGCGATGCGCCCGACCCGGAAGCCGATCCGCTCTATGACGAAGCCGTGGCGTTCGTCGTGCGCACGCGGCGCGCGTCGATCTCGTCGGTGCAGCGTCAGTTGCGCATCGGCTACAACCGCGCGGCGCGGCTCGTCGAGCAGATGGAGGCGGCGGGGCTGGTGTCGTCGATGGGCATCAACGGCAGCCGCGAAGTGCTGGCGCCAGGGCCGGCGGAATAGTCGGGAATGGAAACGAGCGGGGGGAAGTGAAGCAGATGCCGATCAATGGCAGAAGCAGAAGCAGAAAAAGCAAAGCCCCCTCGCAAACGGAGGGGGCCTCGCCGCGGACCGGAATTACTGGCCCTCTTCCTTCACGGTCAGGTCGTTCTTGACCGAGCCCACACCGGCGACGCCTTGCGCGACAGTGGTGGCCTTGTCGGATTGTCCCTGATCCGGCACCGAGCCTTCCAGGATCACGGCATCGTTTTGGGCACGCACAATGATGTTCGCAGCCGACACGCCCTTCGCCTTGGCAAGGGCCGCGCGCACCTTCTTGCTCAATGCGCGTTCAGCCGGCGACATCTTGAGATGATGCTTCGACATGCCTGCTGCGGGAGCCGAGGCCATGTCCGTACCGCTTGCTTGCGCAAAGGCGCTCACGGATGCCGCGATGATCAGCGCGCCGCTAGCCAGCTTGATTGCCTGAATAGCCTTCATTCACATTCTCCTTTTTTCATAGTTGGCGACGATCCCTATGGAAGTCGCACAGGAAGGGGACCGCTGGACGAACTGTGACTACTGGTACTCGATGCAACTGCGCTTCTTCAGGCGTTGCGGTGTGGGAGTCTATACCGCTTTCGCCAATCATGTGTTGTAAGAGAGCACTACCGCCCCCGCAGAAATTGCGCACTCCACACTTTCCGTGTAACGCTAGGGCCGCACACCGCTCGGCCTTGCCGGACAAGGCGAGCATATCGCCGGACGGACCGGGTCATGCGCTTTCGATTCTATGTTATTCATCGTCGCCGCCCAGGCCGGGTGAGTCGATCCGTCAATCTGGCGTGCCGGCGGCCGTAAAAGATGCTAGGGGCGATGCCCCTCAAAACCCTACGCTGGCGCCATCGCGCCCGACACTGCGAGCGTCGTTGCGAAGCCGATAAGGGCCAGCGCCGATTTCATCTTATGACTCTCCGGGCACGCTCCGCGCGTAAATCGTGCGCGGCGATTGCAAGAGTTAGTCATCGCGCAACGCCGGATCGATAGCCGGCCGCGAGCGCAGCGCGTCGTGACGAAACTGCGTTAGCGGAGAGGATCGATCGAAGCACTCGATGTGCGCGGCATGGCGGCCAGCCTAGGCATAGGCGTTGCTTGAAAGCAGGCGGGCCGAGTGCGCGGACGTCGAACAATGCCGCTCTCTTGAAGCAAGAGATCGCCGAATCGCCGATTTCGTTCCCTGCCGCCCCCGCCCCCCGTGGGACGGCAGTTTCGGGCCCGCGCGAACGCTCTGTCGTGCGGGTCCGTTTTTATTGCTGCCGCCTTTATTGCCGCGATGCGCGGGCCAAAGCGGCGGGCTCGTCGTGCCGGGAACGCATTGCGCAAGGACTGCGAAACATGATGCCGTCCCCTGACGTCACCCACCCAAGGAGCCAACAATGAACATCACACTGAGCCTGGGACCGCTCGTCGCGCTGATCGCCGGCATCATGATTCTGGTGATGCCGCGCCTCTTGAACTACATCGTCGCGCTGTATCTGATCATCATCGGCGTGATCGGGCTGTTCGGCGCGGGCGGACCGCATCACCTGTGACGAGCGCAACCGGGCGGCACGAATGCCGGCCGGTTCGAGTTCGGCTCATCGCTACGCCGCGCAGGCGCGATCCGTGGTCCGTCAGCCGTTCACGAATTGCTCGAGACGCAGCCGCCCCTGCAACGACAGACCGCCCACCGCATAATGGCCATCGTCTTCGCGACGGTGGCCCGTAAAGCATGCACGTTCGATGAGAAACACAGCTGCCGTTTCCAGGCCGTTGCGCGTGAGTCCGAGACGATGATGCTCGAGAGGCAGGAATGCGCCGTCGCCAAGTTCGCTGGCGGCGGAGAGAATCGTGATGCAGTCGACTTTCGACGGATTCAGCATGGCGTCTTATCCTCGCAAAGGGTGCAATACACGAGCGTGTCAATGGCCGCATTCGTATGGCATCGCGACGGATACCGCACGTGGGCCTGCATAGTTCGAAGCCTGATTGTAGCGACGCCGATCCGGCCATGGCAACGAAAGATGCATTCTTTTTGCCGTTATCTGCCGATTGCCGATTAGTTTCTCCTGTCTTCTTGCCGTCTTTGACCATTATTTACCATTAGTCTGTTGCCCTGATCACGTTTCAGCACTTTTTACCCGCGACTTGCCCATGCCCGCACCCATTGAAGACTACGCACTCGTCGGCGACGGCCATACCGCCGCGTTGATCTCCCGCGACGGTTCCGTCGACTGGCTCTGCTGGCCGCGCTTCGATTCCGGCGCCTGTTTTGCCGCGCTGCTGGGCGCACCCGAGCACGGCCGCTGGCTGCTCGCGCCCGTGACGGACGAGGTGCCGAAGATCACGCGCCGCTATCGCGGCGAGACGCTGGTCCTCGAAACCGACTACGAAACGGCCGAGGGCGCCGTGACCGTCGTCGACTTCATGCCGCCCGGCAACGGCTGGTCCGAACTCGCGCGCATCGTGGTCGGCAAGCGCGGCACCGTGCGCATGCGGATGGAGCTGGTGCTGCGCTTCGACTACGGCTTTTCGGTGCCGTGGGTCACGAGCCTTTCGCGCGACAACGGCATCAAGGCGATCGTCGGGCCGGACACCGTCGTGCTCCGCACGCCGGTCGAGTTGCGCGGCCAAAACATGCGCACCGTCTCCGAGTTCACGGTGTCGGCGGGAGAGCGCGTGCCGTTCACGCTCGCGTACGCGCCTTCGCACTTGCGCATCCCGCCTGCGCGCGATCCGCATACGTCGCTCGCACGCACCGAAAATCATTGGCGCGACTGGTCGTCGCGCTGCGTGGTAACCGGCCGCTACGCCGAGCCGATCCGCCGTTCGCTGATCACGCTCAAGGCGCTCGCCTACGAGCCGACCGGCGGCATCGTCGCGGCGCCGACCACATCGCTGCCCGAGCACCTCGGCGGCACGCGCAACTGGGACTACCGCTATTGCTGGCTGCGCGACGCCACCATCACGCTGCTCGCGCTGATGCGCGGCGGCTACTACGACGAGGCGCGCGCGTGGCGGGCCTGGCTCGGCCGCGTGATGGCGGGCTCGCCGTCGCAAGTGCAGATCATGTACGGCTTGGCCGGCGAGCGCCGGCTGCCGGAATCGGAGATCGACTGGCTGCCCGGCTACCAGGGCGCGAAGCCGGTGCGTATCGGCAACAACGCGGTCGGTCAGCTGCAGCTCGACGTGTATGGCGAAGTGATGAACGCGCTGCATCTCGCGCGCGTCGGCGGCTTGCAGACGGACGAGACCGTGTGGTCGGTGCAATGCGCGATGCTCGACCATCTCGAGACGATCTGGCAGCAGCCCGACGAAGGCATCTGGGAAGTGCGCGGCGGCCGCCAGCACTTCACGTTCTCGAAGGTGATGGCGTGGGTGGCCTTCGATCGCGCGATCCGCTCGTCGGAAAAGTTCGACCTGCCCGCGCCGCTCGAGCATTGGCGCGCAGTCCGCGAGCAGATTCACGCCGACGTTTGCGCGAAGGGATGGAACCCGGCGCGCAACGCGTTCATGCAAGCCTATGGAAGCGACGACCTCGATGCATCCACCCTGCTGATGCCGTTGCTGGGTTTTCTGCCGCCCAGCGATCCGCGCATCGCGGGCACGGTCGATGCGATCGAAAAGAACCTGATGCGCGACGGTTTTGTCCTGCGCTATCACACCGGCGACGTCGACGACGGCCTGCCGCCCGGCGAAGGCACGTTCCTCGCCTGCAGCTTCTGGCTGGTCGACAACCTGGCGCTGCAAGGACGTCTCGACGATGCACACGCGCTCTTCGAGCGTTTGTTGGCGCTCGCCAACGACGTCGGTCTTTTATCGGAGGAATACGATCCGGCGACGAAGCGGCTCGTCGGCAACTTCCCGCAGGCGTTCTCGCACGTGGCGCTCGTGCATACCGGCTTGAACCTGATGCGGCACGAACAGGGGATGACTCGCGCGACCGGCCACCCTGCGCAGAACGGCGCGCAATCCGAGGAAGCGGGACGCCAAAACGCGTGAGCGGAAAAAGGGCCAGTGACGGGCCGACGAAGGGTCGGCCGAGGCTCGATTGCCGGTGAAATTGGTGCGGCGCAGTGCCACCCGGCGGCGCATCGAAAGGCAACTGTAAACGGCTTACATCGGCAGGGACGGAGCAATCCTAAATACGGGAAAACACTCCCGAAAACGCAAAATTGCTGCATTGCACAATTAGGTGTTGTCCTATATTATCGACACGTTTGACCGGCCCGGAAACAACGAGTTAACACGGCACGCCGCGACGCCACGCGCCGCCCCACGCGAACCGTCCCCACACGCGGGAGCCTCCCACCATGCTTTACCAGTTTCACGAATTCCAGCGCGCGCTGCTGAGCCCCATGACGGCCTGGGCTCAGGCGGCGTCGAAGTCGTTTGCAAACCCGGCGAGCCCGCTCGCCTACGTGCCCGGCGCGACGCGCCTGTCGGCCGCCTACGAATTGCTGTACCGCCTCGGCAAGGATTACGAAAAGCCCGAATTCAGCATTCATCAGATCGTTAAAGACGGCCACAACATTCCGATCGTCGAGCAGACGATCATCGAAAAGCCGTTTTGCCGCCTGCTGCGCTTCAAGCGCTACGCCGACGATAGCGGCGCCGTGTCGCAACTGAAGGACGAACCCGTCGTGCTGGTGTGCGCGCCGCTCTCCGGCCACCACTCCACTCTCTTGCGCGACACGGTGACCACGCTGCTGCAGGACCACAAGGTCTACATCACCGACTGGATCGACGCGCGCATGGTGCCGCTCGAAGAGGGCGAGTTCCATCTCAACGACTACGTCGCGTACATCCAGGAATTCATCCGCCACATCGGCGCCAAGAACCTGCACGTGATCTCGGTCTGCCAGCCGACGGTACCGGTACTCGCGGCAATCTCGCTGTTGGCGAGCCGCGGTGAAGACACCCCGCGCACGATGACGATGATGGGCGGCCCGATCGACGCGCGTAAGAGCCCGACGTCGGTCAACTCGCTCGCCGTCCAGCACTCGTACGAGTGGTTCGAAAACAACGTGATTCACATCGTGCCGTCGAACTATCCGGGCGTCGGCCGCCACGTGTATCCGGGCTTCCTGCAGCACACGGGCTTCGTCGCGATGAATCCGGAACGGCACGCGGCCTCGCACTGGGACTTCTATCAAAGCCTCTTGCGCGGCGATGAAGAGGATGCCGAAGCACACCGCCGCTTCTACGACGAATACAACGCGGTGCTCGACATGGCCGCCGAATACTATCTCGACACGATCCGCATCGTGTTCCAGGAATTCCGCCTGGCCGAAGGCACCTGGGTGATCGACGGCGAACCGGTGCGTCCGCAGGACATCAAGAAGACCGCGCTTTTCACGATCGAAGGCGAGCTCGACGACATCTCCGGCGACGGCCAGACGCGCGCCGCGCAAGATCTGTGCAGCGGCATTCCCGCCAAGAACAAGCGCCATTTCACGGCGGAGAAGTGCGGCCACTACGGCATCTTCTCCGGTCGACGCTGGCGCACGATCATCTATCCGCAGTTGCGCGACTTCATCCTCGCGCACAACAGGGAACCGAAGACCGAGCGCGCTGCCGTCGAAGCGTAAGCGCGGCCGGCACGCGGTCGGCATTCAAGCAGGAAACGCAAAGGGCGCATCGTTCGCGATGCGCCCTTTGCGTTTTAGGTGATAAAACGCGTGTGCGGCCTCAACGCCGCATCAAGTACGCGAGCAACAGCTCCGTGTTCATCTGGACGATCTCGCCGCGCTCGGCGGGCGCGCTGAAATCACGCCCCAGTGTCGCCTCGAGCGTGAAGCGGTTCGACACGATGTAGTAGCCGAGCCCCGACAGCACCACGTAAAAGCGCAGCGGATCGACGTTCGAGCGAAAGAGCCCAGCCCGCTGCCCGCGCTCCAGAATCGACGAAAGCGTCGCGACGATCGGCGAGATCATTTCGCGGATGCGGGTCGATTTGTGGATGTAGCGCGCTTCGTGCAGGTTCTCGTTGTTCACGAGCCGCAGCAAGTCGGGGTGATCGCGATAGTAGTCCCAAACGAAGTGCGCGAGCCGCGTGATCGCTTCGACCGGCGCGATGCCGTTCAAATCGAGCGCCCGCTCCGCTTCAGTCAACGCGCTGAACACGTACTCGAGCACTGCGGTAAAAAGCTGCTCCTTGCTGCCGAAGTAGTAATAGAGCATGCGCTCGTTCGTTTCGGCGCGGCGGGCGATCTGATCGACGCGCGCGCCGAACAACCCACCATTCGCAAACTCCTCGGCCGCCGCCAGCAGAATTCGGCGCCGTGTGCCTTCAGGATCTCTTTTGATTTTCGGCTGATTCATGGTGGCAAATTGCTTCTTGAACCGCGTTACCGGAAGCGCGCCGCCGGCACTGCATGACCTGCACCGGCTAGTCGTGACGCTCGCGCCGTTATTGGGAGACTCTCTCCTGCGGTCGTGCGAAAAAGCGCTTCGATTATGGCACATGGTTTGTCAATGGCAATCGGGGAAATCGGCGATAATGTAGCCTTTGACTAAATCCGCGCCGCGTGCGCCGAAACCGCAAACCAAGCGGCAAGCCGAGACGCGAGCCGGCTCGTTTCAAGCGCCAGCGGCCCGGCTGCAAACAAGACTACAAGCGCGGCGGACCTCACCGCCAGCCGCCCCAGACGTCCTCACCGTGACCCATCCCCAGACCCTCGCAGACCGCATCGAAGATCTGCTTCCCCAGACGCAATGCACGAAGTGCGGCTATGCCGGCTGCCGCCCCTATGCCGAGGCCATCGCCAGCGGCGAGGCCGGCTACAACCAATGTCCGCCCGGCGGCGAGGAAGGCGTGGCGCGGCTCGCCGCGCTGCTTGGCAAGCCCGTCATCGCGCTCAATCCGGACAACGGCGTCGAACGGCCGCGGCCGCTCGCCGTCATCGACGAGCAACTTTGCATCGGCTGCACGCTTTGCATGCAGGCGTGTCCGGTCGATGCAATCGTCGGGGCCCCGAAGCAAATGCACACGATCGTCGCCGAGCTGTGCACGGGCTGCGATCTGTGCGTCGCACCCTGCCCGGTCGACTGCATCGCCATGGTGCCGGTCACTGGCGCGGCAACGGGCTGGGACGCTTGGACACAGCCGCAGGCCGACGCCGCGCGCATGCGGCACGACCGTCACACGGCGCGTCTTGCGCGCGAACGCGAAGCGGCCGAAGCGCGCGCCGCGGCGCGGCGGGCGGCGAACCACACGGCCGCCGCGGGCGCCCCTGCCGCGGGCGCCCCTGCATCGACTGCGCCAGCCGTGGACGACGCCGAGGCCAAGAAGCGCGCCATCATCCAGGCCGCGCTCGAACGCGCGCGCAAGAAGAAGGAAGAGCTGGCTGCACTTGGCCAGGGACCGAAGAACGTCGATGCGGTCAGTGACGATGTGCAAGCCCAAATCGATGCGGCCGAGGCGCGCCGCCGCCGGCTCGGCATCGCGCCGGAAGGCGCGAGCGGCCCCCCCGCGCCCGACGCCCCTTCCCCTCAAACGACGCCTAAGCGCTGAAACCGACCGCATGAACGCGAACAAACGCCGCGCGATCTACGAGACGCTGCAAAGCCTCAACCCGCATCCGACCACCGAGCTCGAATACTCGACGCCGTTCGAACTGCTGATCGCGGTGATGCTGTCGGCGCAGGCGACGGACGTGTCGGTGAACAAGGCGATGCGCCGGATGTTCCCGGTCGCCAACACGCCGCAGAAGGTGCTCGAGCTAGGCGAAGCCGGCGTCGCCGACTACATCAAGACGATCGGGCTCTACCGGACCAAGGCGAAGAACGTGATTGCGACGTGCCGCATCCTGCTCGACCAGTACGGCGGCGAGGTGCCGGCCGACCGGGAAGCGCTGGAAGGTCTGCCGGGCGTCGGCCGCAAGACGGCGAATGTCGTGCTCAACACCGCGTTCGGCCATCCGACGATTGCCGTCGATACCCACATCTTCCGCGTCGCGAACCGCACGGGCCTGGCGCCCGGCAAGGACGTGCTCGCGGTCGAGGCCGCGCTGGAGAAGTTCACGCCCGCCGAATTCCGCCAAGACGCGCATCATTGGCTGATTTTGCATGGACGCTACGTGTGCAAGGCACGGCGCCCGGAATGCTGGCATTGCGTGATCGAGCCGCTCTGCGAGTTCAAGCCGAAAACACCGCCGCCGGAGATGTGAGCGGCGTGGCGCGCTATTGATTGGCTTCGAGCGCCACCGCCTCATCGTCGTGCGCCCCGCCGCCGGCGCGCACGAGCCACAACACCGCGATCAGGATCGACGCCCCGCCCGCCCACTGGAGCGGCGTCAGCGCCTCGCCGAGCGTGATCGCGGCGAGCGCGACGGTGACGACCGGCTCCAGCGTCGACAGCATCGACGTGCGCGCCGCCCCCAGCCTGTCGAGCCCCGCGAAGAAGCAGAGCAGCGCGGCGACCGTCGAAATCAGCGCGATCGCGAGCGCCGCGGCCCAGCCGCCGGACGTGCCCGGCAGATGCGGCGGCGCACCGGCCAGCGTGCGCGCCGCGCAGAGCACGGTCAGCACGGCCGTCGCCGAAAGGCACACGATGGCCGACGTCGCGAGCGGATCGACGCCGCGCGTAAAGCGCGCACCGATCACGATATAGAGCGAGTAGATCACCGCTGCCGCGAGCGCCAGCCCGATCCCGAGCGGCTCGCCACGACCGCCGCCGACCATCACCGCCGACCCGGCGACACACAGCACCAGCGCCGCCACCTTCACTTTGGTCAGACGCTCCCCGAGCCACCAGGCCGCGAGCAGCGTGACGAACGCCGGGTACAGATACAGCAGCAGCGCGACGAGGCTGGCTTGGGCATGCTCGAGCGCCGTGAAGTAGCAGAACGCCTGCCCGACATAACCGATTCCGCCCATTCCCATGATCGGCCAGACCGCGCGAGCGCGCGGCCAGACGACCCTGCGCCGGATCGCGATCAGCGCCAGCACAACCCCGGCGATCGCGAAGCGCACGATGAGCAGCCCGAGCACGTCGGCTCCGCCCGCATAGGTGTAGCGCCCGAAGATGGCCATCGCGCCGAACGCCATCGCCGACAGCGCGACAAACGCGGCGCCGCGCACGGTGTCGGCACGGGGGTGTGGGTGGGAAGTCATCGTTGGACGGAAAAAACGAGGAAGCGACGAAAAAGCGCAACCGCGCGATTCTAGCCGGGCACGGCGGCGCCCAACAAGCGCCCCTAACCCGCCCGGCGTAAAATGCCGGATTGCTCACGCGGCGCTCGTCCGCCTCCACCGAAAACGCAATCACACGATGTTCAACCCCAGCCGCGACGAAGTCCGACGCTTTTTCATCGACACCTGGCGCAAGCAGCGCGCCGGCGAGATTCTCACCCCGCTCGAGGCAATTGCCGCCGACTGGATCGTCGAGCACCCCGAGTACCACGACGCATTGGCGGATACGGAAGGATCGGCGACCGCCGCGGACTACGCCCCCGAGCGCGGCCAGACCAACCCGTTCCTGCATCTGTCGATGCACCTTGCGATCAGCGAGCAGCTTTCGATCGACCAGCCGCCCGGCATCCGCGCCGCGCACGAGCGCCTTGCCGCGCGCCTCGGCTCGACCCACGATGCGCAGCACGCGATCATGGAATGCCTCGGCGAGACGATCTGGGAAGCGCAGCGCAACAACACGCCGCCCGATTCGGACGCGTATCTCGCCCGCATCGAACGGCGCGCGTCACGCGACTGACAGCCGACTGCGCGCCGCAACGGCAGCGCGATCAAGCGCAAGCGCTCGAAAACCAGCGCACCAAACAAAACACCCCGCTCGAGGCGGGGTGTTTTGCTGCGGGACCGGCAACGCTGCCGGTTCCTGCGGTCGCGTTACTTCTTCTCGACCAGATCGCCCTGCAGCGACTCGATGTACGCGGCGATATCCTTCATGTCGCTCGGCGACAGGCTCTGCACCTGCGCGGCCATGATCGCGTTGTTGCGGCCGAAGCGCGGGTTGCCGGTGCCAATCTGATACTGGCGCAGCGCGAAGAAGATGTAGTCGGAGTGCTGGCCCGCGAGCTTCGGATACTCCGGGCTCACCGGCTTGTTGAGGCCCGGACCGTGGCATGCGGCGCAGTTGTGAGCGTCGGAAAGCACCTTGCCGTTGCCGGCGTCGGCGGCGACTGCCGGATTGAACGCGACGAAAGCGCCGAGCACGGCCGCTGCGCTCGCAGCCTTGAACACCGTGCGGAGTGCCTGATTAGGCTTGTTCATGAATTCTCCTATCCCGCGAAATTAGATAGCTCAGTGATGGTTCGAATGCCTTTGGCAACGCGCCTTCATCACTTGTCGGGATTGTCCTTCGAGGTGGGCGTCTGCGCCGCGTAGTAGGCGGCGATATCGGCGATGTCCTGGTCGGAGAGCGATGCGGTGATCGCGTGCATCGTGTCGAAATGACGGTCGCCCTTCTTGTAGGCGTGCAGTGCGTTTTCGAGGTATTGCTGGTTCTGGCCGCCGAGGATCGGTACCCGGTAGACCTCCGGGAACGCCGTGCGATAGCCGGGAATGCCGTGGCAGCCGATGCACATCGCAACCTTGCCCCGGCCCGCCTTCGCGTTGCCGACGACATCCGCTGCCTGCGCGCTCACCGCGAAGCCCGCGAACGCGGCCAGCGCTGCGATCACGACGTGTTTGCCGACGAGTTTGTTCATAGCTCTTGTAACCTAGCTTGAGGGGAAACAGGCGCCCAAAAAGGCAACGGCCTGCGCCGTTCTACTTATAGGGTTGCCACGCAGGCCAAAAAAATCGGCCCAATTGTACCGCGTCGCCGCGCGGTGCGTCCACAAGCCGCACTCCCTTGCGAGCGGCCTACACGATACGCCGCCCGCCCAAGAGACAAAAGGGCTTCTGACTTATACTGAAATTTTTTGAAAGAGCGTCCGACATGCGTTTCGAAGGCTCCTCGCAGTACGTCGCCACCGACGACCTCAAGCTCGCGGTCAACGCCGCGATGACCCTGAAACGCCCGCTGCTCATCAAGGGCGAACCGGGCACCGGCAAGACGATGCTCGCCGAGGAAGTCGCGGCCGCGCTCGGCATGCCGCTCCTGCAGTGGCACATCAAGTCGACCACGAAGGCGCAGCAGGGCCTCTACGAATACGACGCGGTGTCGCGCCTGCGCGATTCGCAGCTCGGCGACGAGCGCGTGAAAGACATCGCCAACTACATCGTCAAGGGCGTGCTCTGGCAGGCGTTCGAATCGGACCAGCAGACCGTGCTCCTGATCGACGAAATCGACAAGGCCGACATCGAATTCCCGAACGACTTGCTCCGCGAGCTCGACCGCATGGAGTTCTACGTGTACGAGACGCGCGAGCTCGTGCGCGCGAAGCACCGGCCGCTCGTCATCATCACATCGAACAACGAGAAGGAGCTGCCCGACGCGTTCCTGCGCCGCTGCTTCTTCCACTACATCAAGTTCCCGGAACCGGCCACGATGCAGCAGATCGTCGAGGTCCATTACCCCGGCATCAAGCAGGAGCTGCTGTCGGCGGCGCTCACGAGCTTCTTCGAATTGCGCAACGTGTCGGGATTGAAGAAGAAGCCGTCGACTTCGGAACTGCTCGATTGGCTCAAGCTGCTGCTCGCCGAGGACATCCCGCCCGAAGCGCTGCGCTCGACCGACCAGAAGCAGATCGTTCCGCCCTTGCACGGCGCGCTCCTGAAGAACGAGCAGGACGTGAACCTGTTCGAGCGGCTCATCTTCATGAATCGCCATAACCGTTGATCGCCGGCCACGCTCGATCGACCGAACCCGCGAAGGAAACCGCATGCTCATCGACTTCTTCTATTCGCTGCGCGCCGCGAAGCTGCCGGTCTCGGTCAAGGAGTACCTCACGCTGATCGAGGCGCTCAAGGCGCAGGTGATCGCCCCGTCGCTCGACGAGTTCTACTATCTTTCGCGCATGACGCTCGTGAAAGACGAGCAGTATTTCGACAAGTTCGACAAGGCGTTCGGCGCGTATTTTCACGGCGTCGAAAGCACGGCGGCGCTCGCCTTCGACGTGCCGCTCGACTGGCTCAAGAAGAAGCTCGAGCGCGAATTCACGCCCGAGGAAAAAGCGCAGATCGAGGCGATGGGCGGCCTCGACAAGCTGATGGAGCGCCTGAAAACACTCTTCGAGGAGCAAAAGGGCCGTCATGAAGGCGGCAACAAGTGGATCGGCACGGGCGGCACGTCGCCGTTCGGCAACGGCGGCTACAACCCGGAAGGGATTCGGATCGGCGGCGAGTCGGCGGGCAACCGCACCGCGGTGAAAGTGTGGGAAGCGCGCGCCTATCAGGACTACGACGACCAGGTCGAGATCGGCACGCGCAACATCAAGGTCGCGTTGAGGCGGCTGCGCCGTTTCGCGCGCGAAGGCGCGGCCGAAGAGCTCGATTTGCCCGACACGATCCGCAGCACCGCCGCCAACGCGGGCTGGCTGGACATCAAGATGGTCCCCGAGCGGCACAACAATGTGAAGGTGCTGATGCTGCTCGATGTCGGCGGCTCGATGGACGATCACATCAAGCGCACCGAAGAGCTCTTCTCGGCAGCAAAGGCCGAGTTCAAGCACCTCGAGTTCTACTACTTCCACAATTGCGTTTACGACTTCCTGTGGAAGAACAACCGCCGGCGCCACGCCGAGCGCACGCCGACCTGGGACGTGCTGCACAAGTTCACGCCCGATTACAAGCTGATCTTCGTCGGCGACGCGACGATGAGCCCCTACGAAGTGCTGCAGCCGGGCGGCTCGGTCGAATACAACAACGCCGAGGCCGGCGCCGTGTGGCTGCGGCGTCTCGCCGATCAGTTCCCGCATTACGCGTGGCTCAACCCCGAGCCGGAAGGCTTGTGGGACTACCGGCAATCGGTGTCGGCGATCCGGCAGGTGCTCGGCGGACGGATGTATCCGATCACGCTCGCCGGGCTCGAAACCGCGATGCGCACGCTAAGCAAGTAGTCCGCCAGCTTTCCCTCGAAGACCAAACGACCTAAACAACCATTCACGCCTGCCTGGGCGCTTCCCTGCCCCAGGCCCTCCACGCATGAACCCCCCGTCGACTCCCGAGTTTTCCCCGTCGCCTGCCGCCCGCAACGGCGCGCTGCGTCCCTTTGCCGATACTTCGCTGCACGCGGTCGTCGCCGGCTTCGTCGCCATGATGACGGGCTACACGAGCTCGCTCGTGCTGATGTTTCAAGCCGGCCGTGCCGCGCATTTGACCGACGCCCAGATCTCCTCGTGGATCTGGGCGCTGTCGATCGGCATGGCGCTCACGACCATCGGCCTCTCGCTGCGCTATCGCGCGCCGATCGTCATTGCCTGGTCGACACCGGGCGCGGCGCTGTTGATCTCTTCGCTGCCGCACGTCGCCTATCCCGAGGCGATCGGCGCGTTCATCGTCTGCGCGGTGCTGCTCACGATCGTCGGGCTGACCGGCTGGTTCGACACGCTGATGAAGAAGATCCCCGCCGGCATCGCCGCCGCGCTGCTTGCCGGCATCCTGTTCGAGATCGGCATCGAGATCTTTCGCGCCGCGCAGTATCAGACGGCGCTCGTGCTCACGATGTTCGCCGCGTATCTCGTGACGAAGCGCGCGGCGCCGCGCTATGCGATCGTGACGACGCTGATCGTCGGCACGGCGGCGTCGGGCGCTCTGGGCTTGCTCGACTTCAGCCATTTTCACGTCGCGCTCGCGAAGCCCGTGTTCACGATGCCGAGCTTCTCGTTCGCCGCGGCGATCAGCATCGGCATTCCGCTGTTCGTGGTCGCGATGGCGTCGCAGAACGTGCCCGGCATCGCCGTGCTGCGCGCCGACGGCTACACGACGCCTTCCGCGCCGCTGATCGCCACCACCGGCATCGCGTCGCTCGTGCTCGCGCCGTTCGGCTCGCACGGCATCAATCTTGCTGCGATCACCGCGGCGATCTGCACCGGCCCCGAGGCGCACGACGACCGCACGAAGCGCTACACCGCCGCGCTCTGGTGCGGAACGTTCTATTTGATCGCGGGCATCTTCGGCGCGACGATCGCCGCGTTGTTCGCAGCCCTGCCGACGGCGCTCGTCGTGTCGGTGGCGGCGCTGGCCCTGTTCGGCTCGATCATGGGCGGCCTCACCAACGCGATGCACGACTTGACGCAGCGCGAGGCGGCGCTCGTCACGTTCATGGTCACCGCGTCGGGCCTCACGCTGCTGTCGATCGGCTCGGCGTTCTGGGGACTCGTCGCGGGCGTCGTCACGCAAGTCGTGCTGAACGCATGGCGTGACTGAATTTGTCAGAACCGAGTCATTCGATCCGCAATAAAATAGCGGCATCACCCTTTCTCTGGACAACCGCGCTCAGGCGCCTGGAAGATCAGCCATGACAACCGCACTCGATCAACTGAAGCAGTACACGACCGTGGTCGCCGACACCGGCGACTTCCAGCAAATCGCCCAATACAAGCCGCGAGACGCGACGACCAACCCGTCGCTCGTCCTCAAGGCCGTCCAGAAGGACGACTACAAGCCGCTGCTCGAAAAAACCGTGCGCGATCACGCGAGCAAGCCGGTCCGCGACATCATCGATCACCTGCTGATCGCGTTCGGCACCGAAATCCTCGAGATCATTCCGGGCCGCGTGTCGACCGAAGTCGATGCGCGGCTGTCGTTCGACACGAAGGGTTCGATCGACAAAGCGCACGAACTCATCAAGCTCTACGAGGCAGCGGGCATCGGCCGCGAGCGCGTGCTGATCAAGCTCGCGTCCACCTGGGAAGGCATCCGCGCGGCAGAAACGCTGCAGAAGGAAGGCATCAAGTGCAACATGACGCTGCTCTTCTCGCTCGCGCAGGCCGTGGCGTGCGCCGAGGCCGGCGCACAGCTGATCTCGCCGTTCGTCGGCCGCATCTACGACTGGTACAAGAAGAGCGCCGGCGCCGACTGGGACGAAGTGAAGAACGGCGGCGCGAACGATCCGGGCGTGCAGTCGGTGCGCCGCATCTACGCTTACTACAAGAAGTTCGGCTATCAGACCGAAGTGATGGGCGCGAGCTTCCGCACGACGAGCCAGATCGTCGAGCTCGCCGGCTGCGACCTGCTGACGATCAGCCCCGACCTGCTGCAAAAGCTGCAGGACAGCACGGCCGCGGTCGAACGCAAGCTGTCGCCGGACGCCGTGACCAACGAGTCGATCGAGCGCATCGCCGTCGACGAACCGTCGTTCCGCTTCCTCGTCAACGACGAAGCCATGGCCACCGAAAAACTCGCTGAAGGTATTCGTGCATTCGCAGCGGACGCCGTGAAACTCGAAAAGCTGATCGACGCACTGCGCTGATGCTGCCAATCGCGGCGCACACTCCCGTGCGCCGCGCTCAATCCCCGAGAAAGAGACCCAGGAGGTAGTGATGCAAGTCCAGCCTTATTTGACTTTCTACGGACGCTGCGACGAAGCGCTCGAGTTCTATCAAAGCAAGCTCGGCGCCGAAGTGCTGTTCAAGATGCGTTTTGGCGACGCGCCCAAGGATATGCCGGCGTGCGCGCCCGAGCACGTGGACAAGATCATGCACGTGTCGTTCAAGATCGGTTCGAGCATCGTGATGGCGAGCGACGGCGATATGTCGAAGCCGGCGTCGTACTCGGGCTTCAGCCTATCGATTGCGCCGGACGATGTCGCCTCGGGCGAGAAGCTGTTCAAGGGCCTGGCGGAAGGCGGCGAAATCGGCATGCCGTGGCAGGAGACGTTCTGGGCGCTGGGCTTCGGCATGGTGACCGACAAGTTCGGCGTTCATTGGATGGTGAACGTCGAACGTCCGCAGCAGCAGTAGCACTTCATCGACTCTGCTGCGCGGCCGGCCGGCATTCGCGCCGCCCGCGCAGCACGTTGTTCCGACAGGGCCTGACCACGCAAGTGGCAGGCCCTTATACTTCGCGCGGCACTTGCGACTGACGCTCGATATTCCAGTGCGGCTCGAGCTCCAACAGCAGCACCCGCATCTGCTCGACCTGCTCGGCAAACCGCTGGCTCAGCCAGTAAGGCCCTTGCAGATCGGCGCGCAAATCGGCCGGGGCCACGGACGGCGCTTGGCCCGGCTCCCAGGCGCACACCGGCGCGAGCAAGCGGACATAGGAACCGAAGCGCAACGCACGCGACATCGAAAGCAGCCCGGAGCGAACCTCCCGCGCATCGACGCCGCAGCGGCGCGCGAACTCGGCGCGCTGCTCGGCGTTCGCGTGCGCGAGCGAGCCTGTCGCCATGAGTTCGAGCGCGCTCAATAGCGATCGATGCACGCGCTGGATCGCTTCGATCCGCTGAGTCGATACGCCAATCTCCTTCGCCACCGACGGCATCAGCGCACGCCCCTTCACGAGCCGCTCGCCGAGCGCCGCGAACGTCGCGATCTGCGCTCCCGGTTCGAACGGCTCGCCCCTTGCGATGCGCCCGAGCAGATGCGCGCACTCCCGCAGATTGCGCGCGAGGAGGTAGCGCCACGAGTACGTCGCGTGCAGCGGCAACGCGAACGAAAACGCCAGCGCGACCGCGATGCCGATCAACACGTTCAACGTGCGCCACAGTCCGGTGTCGATCGTGTTGTCGCCATGGCCCGCGACGATGCACATCGTGATCGCGGTCAGCAGCGCGATATACGCGGGCCTGCCGATCGCGAAGTAGCCGCAGATCGCGGCCACCACCGACATCAGCACATAGGTGAGCGGCAACGAACCGATGAAACGCAACTGAATCAGCACCAAGAGGCCAATGAGCGCGCCGAGCATCGTGCCGAGCGCGCGCTCGGCCGCTTTCTTGCGGATATTGCCCGAATGCTGGAGGCCGCCGATTACGACCAGCACCGTCACCGATGCCCAAATGCCGTGCGGAAAGTCGACGCCGGTCGTGAGCAGGATCGACGCGAGCATCGCCAGGCCGACGCGGATGCTGTGAAGCATCCGCGCGTGCTTGAACCGGTAATACGGCGACGTGACCGAGCGCCAGATGCGCGCGAAGCGTTTGCTGGCGAAGACTAGACGGTCCGGTTCGGTGGAAGCCATGAAAGGCTCGCGGTCAAGTTGGATGCGTGGGAATTCGAGATAGGAGCATATCGCGCGCGCAAGAAAAAAGCCCGCAACAATCGTTGCGGGCTTGCTCTCGCCGGTCAACCAAGGATGTTGCGCTGGGCCGGGTTTGACCCAGCGCAACGCCACTCCATGCGCCGGTCAGCTTTCGACTACGTCCAGATAGTCCTCCGGGCGCGTGCGATCCTCGGCCGACTTCATCCCGGCGACGCGCACGATCAAGCTGACCACGATCGCCACGACGAGGTTGATCGCGAGCGACCACAGCGCCGCATAGCCCGGAATGGCCATGCCGTCGAGATGGATCGTATAGATCGAGCTCTTCAAACCGGTCGACCCCGCCATCCAGGTGCCCAGCGCGATACCGGCCGCCCAGCCGACGAGCAGGCCCCGGTAGTCGAGCTTGCGCGTGTAGAGACCGAGCACGATCGCCGGCAGCGTCTGGATGATCCAGATCCCGCCGAGCAGCTGCAGCTGGATCGCGTACGTGAGCGGCAGGCCGAGGATGAACGCCACCGCGCCCACCTTGACGATCAGCGAGACGAGCTTCGCGACGTTGGTCTCCTGCTCGTGCGACATGTTGCGGTTCACGAACTCGCGATGGATGTTGCGCGTGTACAGATTCGCCGCCGCAATCGACATGATGGCCGCCGGCACCAGCGCCCCGATGCCGATCGCCGCGAACGCGACGCCGACGAACCACGACGGGAAGAAGTGCAGGAACAGCGCCGGCACCGCGAAGTTCGGGCCGAATGCCTTGAAGTACGGTGCGAACTCGGGCATGTCCTTCACGCCCGAGGCGAGCGCCATGTAGCCGAGCAGCGCAAGCAGGCCGAGCACGAGCGAGTACGCGGGCAGCATCGCCATGTTGCGGCGAATCGTGTTGCCCGACGACGACGACAGGATCGCCGTGACCGAGTGCGGATACAGGAACAGCGCGAGCGCCGAGCCGACCGCGAGCGTCGCGTACGCGCTGTAGCCGTTCAGGCTCGCCGCGTCGGGCGCCTTCAGGAGCAGCTTGGCCGGCGGCACCGCGCTGAAGATGTGGCCGAAGCCGCCCATCTGCGCAGGGATCACGATAATCGCCACCGCGATCGTGATGTAGATCAGCAGGTCCTTGACGACTGCGATCATCGCCGGCGCGCGCAGGCCCGACGTGTACGTGTACGCGGCGAGAATCGCGAACGCGATGATGAGCGGCAGGTCGCCGACGAAGCCGGACGTATCGAAGCCGAGGCCGCCGATCACCACTTCGATGCCGACGAGCTGCAGCGCGATGTACGGCATCGTCGCGACGATGCCCGTTACCGCTACCGCGAGCGCGAGCATGCGGCTGCCGTAGCGCGCGCTGACGAAGTCGGCCGAGGTCACATAGCCCTGGCGCTTCGCGACGCTCCACAGCTTCGGGAACACGACGAACGCGAACGGATAGATCAGGATCGTATAGGGCAGCGCGAAGAAGCCGGTCGCGCCCGCGCCGAACACGAGCGCCGGCACCGCGACGAACGTATAAGCGGTGTACAGGTCGCCGCCCAAGAGGAACCACGTGACGATCGTGCCGAAGCGGCGGCCGCCGAGGCCCCACTCTTCGAGATGCGCGAGGTCGCCGCGACGCCAATGCGCAGCGATGAAACCGAGAATCGTGACGCCGATAAAGAAGAGGACGAAAACGAAGGTTGCGGTGGCGTTCATCGTGCGCCTCCTTGCGAACCCTTCGTCGAACGCGCCTTGGTCTTGAAGTAGACGAGCGCCGTGATGACCGCGCTAATCAGCACCCACAGCAGCTGATACCAATAGAAGAACGGAAAGCCCCAGAGCTGCGGATCGATCTTGTTGTAGGACGGCACCCAGATCATCGCGATCCAGGGCAATACCAGCAGCCAGAGCCAACGTTTGGCGGCGCGGTTGGCGTCGGCGTCTTGAGCCATGACGTCTCCTTTGTACCTTATTGAAATTGTGGCCCGTTGTCGTGACTGGCGAGCGCCCGCTTCCGGGCAGCCCACGGACCCCCCGAAAGCTTCGCAAGAGTATAAGAGCGAGAGCGGCGCGGTCAAGCGGGGCCAACCCGAGGCGGGATGGCCCTGTCAAGCGGATTTCGCCGAAGTTGATTGCGCGAGGGAGCGGTGTGTTGTCGCGCTTAGGTCGTACCTAGGTCGCGCTTAGAGGCGCCAGCACACCGCGGACTTCAGATCGTGAACCGCGCGCGCTTGCCGCCGAGCGACGCTTCGAGACCCTTGAGCCACTTGCGCGCGGGCAAGCCGAGCTTCTCTTCGATCAGCTTCGCGCGCTGCTGCAGCGTGGCAAACGGCACGTCGAGCGCGGGACCGGAGAACGCGAGCGCGACGCGATTGCCCTCATGCACTTCGGGCAGTGCGATCACGCGGTTGTCGAACGCCGCGTTCAAGTGCTTCATGTTGCGCACGAAGCTCGGGTGGTCGCCGAACAGATTGATCGTGACGATGCCGGCATCGGCGAGGCACGCGCGCACCGCGCGATAGAACGCGAGGGTGTCGTGCACCGGACCGCGTGCCGTCGCGTCGTAGAGATCGATTTGCAGCGCGCCGATCGTGCCGTGATTGGCGCGGTCATTGACGAAGTCCCACGCGTCGGTTTCGTGCACGGTCAGGCGCGCGTCGTCGTGCGGCAGCTCAAACATCGTTCGCGCGGCGACGACGACCGCCGGGTTCAGCTCGACCGCCTCGACGTGCGCGCGCTTCAGGAAGCGGTGCGCGAACTTGGTGAGCGCCGCCGCCCCGAGGCCGAGCTGCACGACGCGCTTCGGCGTTTCGAGGAACAGCAGCCACGCCATCATCTGCTGCGCGTATTCGAGCTCGATGTGATGCGGCTTGTTGATGCGCATCGCGCCTTGCACCCACTCGGTTCCGAAGTGCAGGTAGCGCACCCCGCTCTCTTCCGAGAACGTCACAGGCGCGAAACGCGGCTTGCGCGGCGCTTCGATGACGGGCGCGTCGTCGAGATCCGCGCCGTCGGCGAAGCGTTTTTTCGTGCCCTTCGTGCGCGAGATTTTCTGCTTCGAGGCGGAGTCGTCGTCGCGGCGCGATTTGCGGAAGGCGCGCGCTTCGGCCGAAGCGCGTTTGATCAATTCAGTCATGTCAGGATGTCGTGCCAGAGGCGCTATTTTTGAGCGAACGAGAGGATAGCATTGCGCGGGACCGGTTCACCGTGCACGGGCCACGTCAATTCAGTAAATTGAGTCCGTTGCGCGAAGCGTTGGAGATGCTACAACATGGCTTACGCGGCAATACCCAACACCCGGAGACGGCCTTCCCGGCCACCCCGCACCGACACTCACCATGAAATCGGCCAACGAACCGTGGACCCGCGAGTCAGCCGGGCTTTCCGCGCTGCCCAGCCAAGCCCCCGCGCTTCAAGTCACTGCGGCGGCTGACGCCGATTCCCTCGAGCCGACGCTGCCCACGCTTACGCCGCTGTCGGGCGCCACGCTAACGCCACCCCTGCCACCCTTGCCGAGCGCGCCGGCCAGTCACGAAACGCCGCGCCACAGCCTGCAAGCCACGGCCATCCTGCTGTTCGGCTACGCGATCCTCATCACCGGCAACGGCCTGCTGAGCACGCTGATCTCGCTGCGCTTGATCGAGCAGCAAACGCCCGCGCTCGTGGTCGGCGTCGTCCAGTCGGCGTACTACGCGGGCTTCATGGTCGGCGCGCTGTGGGGCGGCGGGCTGATCCGGCGCGTCGGACACCATCGCGCGTTCGTCGCGTTCGCGGCCTTCTCGGCCTGCTGCGCGCTCGGCTTTGCCGTGTGGCGTGCCGCGCCGGTCTGGGTCGCGCTGCGCTTCGTCATGGGCTTTTCGCTCGTCGGCATCTTCACCGTGATCGAGAGCTGGCTGCATCAGGTGGCGAGCAACGCGCACCGCGGGCGGGTGTTTTCGGCCTATCTGATCACGAACTATCTGGGCGTCGGCATCGGGCAGTTTCTGCTCGGCCTGGCCGACCCGGCGGGCTTCGAGCTATTCAGCGTCGTGAGCGCGCTGTTCTCGGCGTCGCTGATACCGGTCGCGTTGGCGGGCGGTGCGCCGGCTCAGGCGTCCGCTCATGGTGCCGCTCATTCTCCCGCCCACTCTCCCGTTACGGCGTCGGGCGAATCCGTCGCGCAGGACGGCCCGTCGAAGCTTGCGCGCGGGCTATCCGGGCTCGGCATCGTGTACCGGTGGGCACCGCTCGGCGTGTTCGGCTGCCTCGCGGCGGGGCTTCTCAACAGCAGCTTCTACACGATGCAGCCGATCTTCATGCGCCGGCTCGACTATTCGGTCGTCGACGTGTCCCACTTCATGGGTTTTGCGCTGCTCGCCGCCCTGTTGCCGCAATGGCCTGTGGCGCGCCTGGCGGATCTCGTCGACCGCCGAGCGGTGATCGCGGCGGTCTCGGCGCTCACCGCCGCGTGCTGCGTGCTGCTGTTCGTGCTGCAAAAAGGGGGGCTCGCGGTCGCGATCGACTATCTCTACGTCGCCGTGGTGTTTTCGCTCTACGGCGTCGTCACGTCGTATGTGAACGATGGCACGCCTTCCGATCAACGCATCCCGGTCAGTTCGGCGTTGCTGCTGATTTTTTCGCTTGGCGCGAGCGGCGGACCGACGCTCGCGTCGGCGGCGATGGCGCTCGTCGGGCCGCGCGGGCTGTATTTGTTTGCGGCGATCGTGACGGGGACGTTGACGGTGTTGACGTTGCGCAGCTTGCGGGCGGTGCCGCGGTTGCGGGGCTAGTTGTCCACCAAAAGCCAAAGCTTGAAGTGCGCTCAGCCCCCCTTTGTCTCCGCACTGCGGAGAGAATCGGCTCAAGGGGCATCCAACGCGGCTCTTGCGCGACCTTTTCCCGAACCCGTCCTTTTGCTGTAAGGTGTTTCCCCTGCAAATGTCGCCGACGCTTCGCCCGCTTACCATCAGCCCGACAGCATGACTGAACTAACCCCACCCGCCCTCTTGACTGAAGTCCGGCACCTGATCGATTCAGCGCGGGAGCGGACGGCCGCCGCGGTTAACGCGGAGTTGACGCTACTGTACTGACACGTCGGCCGCCTCATCCGGCAGGAATTGCTGCGCGGCGACAGAGCCGAGTACGGCCAACAACTGATTCCGTCGCTCGCGCGGCAACTGACGGCGGAGTACGGGCGGGGATGGAGCGAGCAGCAGTTGCGGCATTGTGTGCGCGCGGCGGATGTATTTCCCGACGAAGCAATTCTCTCCGCGGTGCGGAGAGAATTGAGCTGGACGCATCTGAAATCCCTGTGGCCGAATATCTGACCGTGCTGCCGCCGCGCGAAACACTGCAAGCAAAGCTTCATCAATCGATCGAAGCCGCACGCGCCCGACTCCAGCAGAAGTGAGTTCCCCGCGACGCAGCTTGGATTGCGGTCGCACAACTACACCGGCAACCACTTCCTCAACGCCTCCCAAGCCCGCAACTTCTCGGCATAAAGATTTGACATCGAGCCGAAACTGCCTCGGACAGCCAACCTGCATCAGATCCTGTGGCTCGTTTCTACACGACTCAAGATTCGAAGTTCCGTGCCGATATCCCGAATGGAGGCTAAATCGGCCCCCACCAGACAAGACTTTACGCCCCCCGCCAATCGCGCACCGGGCGAAATCGTTTCCGGGATCCCCGGGGACGCCGACTTCAACAATTACGAGGTAAATAAAATATGCCCAACGTTGTTCGCGCAGTCGGCCTGATCACGCCGATTGTGCTATTGACCGCTTGCTCTATGGTCGCTCCGCCGTATTCCCCTGATGTCGACAACATTCAATCGCTCAAGAACGCCACTACCGCACACGCGAAAATCGGCGCTTTCGAATCCCATGCGGATGCCAAAAATCCGTACCCGGTCCCTTTGCGCGCAAATATGATGAAGTCCCCGGTTGGGGACTCATTCGGCGCATATCTTGCCGATGCAATGACGAAGGAATTGCTGATGGCCGGCAAGCTCTCTCCGCAAGGCGATGTCGAGATCAAGGCGACGTTATTGGAAAACGACATCGACGTCGGTGTTGCAAACGGCGCCGCGCGACTGTCGGCACGCTTCATTGTGATGCGAGCCGGCACCGTGCGTTACGACCAAATCAAATCCGCACACACGCAATGGGATTCGGCGTTCGCGGCAATGATTGCTGTACCAAAAGCGCGTGAAGAATATCCGCTCGCCGTACAAAAGTTACTCGGTGAGCTATACGCCGACCCCGCCTTCCTTGAGGCAATTCAATAACGTTACCAACCATACCAACCACACCACGAGGGCTAAAACACCATGGCAGTGATTCGATTGATCGCAACAGCAAGCGTAGTCGCAGCATTATCAGGCTGCGCGCACGAAATTTCGCTGACCGGCGACGCGAGCAAAATTCCGACCCTATCGACACAGCCACTCGACAAGACGGTGGGGCTGGTCATCACGGATGATCAGTTGTCGAAAGAAGTGATTACTCCCGGCGGGGGAGGCGACAAGGTGAGCTATCACCCCTACCACGACCTTGAATTGCCGATGTACGTCGGCCTCGGTCACGTGTTCAAGAATGTGACGAAGCTCAAGAGTGCACCTGACGCAGCAACGATTCAGGCCAAGCATCTTGATTACGTGGTTACGCCGACGATCACGACGACGTCGTCGTCCCCTAGCCTCCTCACGTGGCCGCCCACGGATTTCTCGGTCACGCTCGCCTGCACCGTTGCAGACCCGAGCGGTCAGACTCTGGTCACCGAAGACGTGACGGGTACCGGCCACGCGGAGTTTAGTGAATTCAAGCACAACCTCGGCCTTGCTGGGCAGCTTGCAACGGCCGATGCGGTGTCGAAACTGCAGTCGGCGCTGGCGAAGGCGCCTGAATTGCAAAAATAGGGGCATGCACGGCGCGGTTGAGTCAGCAGTGGCACCCTGCCAAGACAGTAAGCGTTGCGCCATCACCGTCTGTTCGTGAGGGCCGGAAGTCGGCAATCTGATTCCCACCAGATCTAGTGGGAATTAGAACGATGGAAGAGAAGGCACCGGGACGCCGACGCGGCTCCAAGAACTACTCGAAGGAATTCAGGGCAATGGTCGTTGCGCAAGCGAACGATCCGGCGCGCTCAATTGCGGAAGTAGCGCACGAGCACAGTTTGAATGCCAACATGATCGCGCGTTGGCGTCGCGCGCACGAGCGCCGCCAATCGACCACGCAAGTTCAACCCACCGAAACGTTCATTCCCGTGCAGTTGCCCGTGCCGGCTCAAGTGACGTCAAGTCTCATCGTCGAGTGCGGCGCCGTGCGGGTTCGCTTCGACGGGCCGCTCGACCTAGGTGTACTCAGGACGGTGCTGGCGACGTTGCGGTCAGCATCGTGATTGGCCTGCCCGCCGGAACGCGCGTCTGGTTGGCTGCCGGCGTGACGGATATGAGAGCCGGCTTCAACAGCCTCTCTGCCAAGATCCAGACGGTGCTGGAGCGCGATCCTTTCTGTGGCCACGTGTTCGTGTTTCGCGGCAAGCGCGGCGATCTCCTCAAGGTGCTGTGGTGGAGTGGCGATGGCATGTGCCTGCTGATGAAGCGACTCGAGAAGGGACGCTTCATATGGCCCCAAGCCGATAGCGGCACCGTTTGTCTGAGTCCGGCGCAACTGTCGATGCTGCTCGAAGGCATCGACTGGCGTCAGCCCGTACGGACAGCACGCCCCACATCGGCGTTGTAAACTTCTCGGCCGGCACGTAAACTGCCGACATGACCCGCGCGAGCACACTTCCCGACGACATTGATGTTCTGAAGGCCATGCTGCTCGCACAGGAAGCGGTGCTGCGCGAGCGCAACGCGCAAGTGCTCACGCTGCAAGAGACGGTCGACTCGCAGAAGGCTGCGCTCGCTTCGCGCGCTGCCGAAGTGGAGCACCTGAAGTTGCTGATTGCGAAGTTGCGCCGCATGCAGTTCGGCCGTAAGTCGGAGAAGTTGGATCGCCAGATCGAGCAACTTGAGCTACGCCTGGAGGACCTGCAGGCCGACGAAGGCGCCGCTCCCGTCGAGATCCCGAAGACGACGCGCAGCGCGCCGCAGGTACCGCAACGCAAACCACTACCTGAACATCTGCCGCGCGATACGCGAACATATCTCCCCGAATCAGCCGAAGTGTGCGTGCAGTGCGGTGCCACGATGAAGCAGTTCGGCGAAGACGTTTCGGAGCAACTTGAATACGTGCCGGCAAGCTTCAGGGTGATCCGGCATGTACGGCCCAAGTTCGCATGCACGTGCTGCGATCACATCGCGCAGGCGAGCGCGCCGAGCCGCCCCATCGAACGCGGCCTAGCGGGTTCGGGCTTGCTGGCACATGTGCTCGTTTCCAAGTTCGGCGATCATGTGCCGCTCTATCGGCAATCGGTCATCTATGCGCGCGAAGGCGTCGAGCTCGAGCGTTCGACGCTGGCCAGGTGGGTTGGCCATAGCGCTGCGTTGCTGCAACCCCTCGTCGAAGCGATCCGGCGCCACGTGATGGCGGCCTCGAAACTGCACGCCGATGACACACCCGTACCGGTGCTCGCCCCCGGCAACGGCACGACCAAGACCGGACGACTATGGGTGTATGTGCGCGACGATCGGCCATCAGGCGATGCAACGCCGGCTGCCGTATGGTTCACCTACACGCCTGACCGCAAAGGCATTCATCCGCAGCAACATCTCGAGTCATTTGCCGGCACGCTGCAGGCCGACGCGTATAGCGGATATCAAGCGATATACGACACGGGGCGCGTAGTCGAGGCGGCCTGCTGGCGCATGCGCGACGACAGGTCTACGAACTTCACGCGGCTCGGCCAAACGCCTTCAACACCGAAGCGCTTGAGCGAATTGGGGCACTCTATAAAGTCGAAGAGGCCATCCGCGGCAAGCCTCCCGATGAACGCCGGGCCTATCGCCAGGTGCACGCCAGGCCGTTACTCGATCAGCTCCATGCCTGGCTGAGCGAGGTGCTCGCTACACTCTCGCGCAAGTCTGATACGAGCAAGGCGATTCTCTATGCGCTCAATCGCTGGGAGGCGTTGACGCGCTATTGCTATGACGGACGACTTGAGATCGATAATTTGCCAGTCGAGCGTGCCCTGCGCGGCGTGGCCATCGGCCGCCGCAACTACCTCTTCGCGGGTGCCGATTCCGGTGGTGAACGTGCCGCCGCGATCTATAGCTTAATCGGCACCGCAAAGCTGAACGATGTCGACCCCGAGGCGTATCTGCGCCACGTGCTTGCGCGCATCGCAGAGCACCCGATCAATCGCATCGGTGAACTGCTGCCATGGAACGTGAGGGTTCAAGGGAGTGAGGCGATAATACCGTTCGCCCCTGCGCTTCTCGCTGACCTCATGGCCAAGTCCTTTCGACTGTATACCCTTCACGCTCAGATTCGCGACATCAACCCACCCATCTGGCGCCGCATCCAGATCGAGGGATTCGACTCGCTACGCAGACTACATCACACCCTCCAGGCCGCATTCGGCTGGACCGACTCGCATCAGCACGAGTTCGAGATCGACGACAAGACCTATGCCATGTTCGAGCTCGACGACGTGCTCGAATCGATGGACCCGGACAACACCTTCGATGATCGCAAGACCAAGCTGGAGAAAGCTGCCTACCCCGGCATGAGGTTCGTCTACAAATACGACTTCGGTGACGGCTGGGAACACGACATCGTTGTGGAGAAAGTCGAGATCATCGAAGGCGAGCCGAGCGGTTGTCCACACGTTATTGCCGGAGCTCGGGCATGCCCACCCGAAGATGTCGGCGGTCCGTTCGGATATCAGGCGTTCCTCGACACGCTGCGTGCACACCCCGAAAGCGAGGAGGCCAATGGCTATAAGCGCTGGGCTGGGCACGACTTCGATGCCGAATTGTTCGACCGGCGCGCCGCTAACGCGACGCTCTTACGCATGGCTTGGAATCGTTGGGGCGGAAAGTAGATTCCCAGTCAAGACGCGGTCGACGCTACGCTTACCCAAGACACAAGCCTCTGATCGAAGGAAAGCCTCGCATTTGCGGGGCTCGAAGACCGTAGCACGAGCGTCTCGTAGTTCGCTCGACGACTTGACGCCCGAACAGTTCGCCCTGGCGCATGAGGCAACTCAGCAATGGTTAACCTCGGACTCTGCCTGTGATCCGGACGAATACCGGGAGCAGATCAGTAGTTTTTGCGGCAGACAAGCGCGCAATAGAGCCCGCCGACCGTGCCCGCAACGCCGAGGCCGAAGCCGAGCCCGATATTGCCCAGCGTGGACGAGCAGCCGTTTAGATTGAAAAGCAGTGCAAGTGCCGCGAGCAGGGTGACTTTGCGCCGTAGTACGGACATGGGGTGGTCATCCAGAGTATCCAGATGGGCGATGATACTCAGGCAGCCTGCACGCGCTTCCCTGCAAAAAGCGTCGGTTTTCCGCGGCGCTTACTGCTCCTTACGCGCGCCCCGGCATGCGTGAATGGCGCCTCCACACAAGGCGGCAGCTCCTAGTTTCCCGCTCATGATGCCGCGCAGACAAAGCTCGAAAATTGCCTCGTCTGGAAATTCCTCTGCGGTGCATACGCAATGCCGCAATGGCTACTCCACCAACCACTTCCGCAACGTCTCCCAAGCCTGCAGCTTCTCGGCATAAGGCACGGCCGCATAGGCCGGGCTGCTCGACGGCAGTCTGACAAAGTCGAGCGCGGCATGGCTTTCCGCCAGCGCCAACATGCCGATCTTGGCAGCCGTGCCCCCATTGAATGCGACGGCCGCGAGGTTGGGCAACGTCGCCACGAGCGCCGCGAAATCGTTCGTCGCGTGGTCGCGAATCCGGCTGTCGAGGCTACCCTCGCGGCGCGCTTGTGCGATGACGTCCCACAGGCCAATGCGATGCGCGAGCAGCGTGTCGAGCCGATGCGCATAGTCCATCGCCGGCAAGTCCTCGTCGATCACGTCACCGACCAAATGCCAAAACCGGTTGGTGTTTTGGTCAATTTGACATCGAAGCCGTGGCCGGCTGTTGGAGTTCGGCGACGCGCGTGCGAAGCTGATAACGCGCTCGTTCGATGGACGAACGTATTGGGTTGTGCTCGGCCAAATCTGCGGAAAGTTGCAGCTCCGACTGCGCGAGCAGCGCTTGCATATCGTGGGTCGACGGACCACCGCCGCTTCTTCTGCGCTCGACCGCAGCGCGCGGATCGAGCGCTTGCACCACCTCTTCGCAGGACAGGGATAGCGTTCGCCCTGTCGTCTCCTGAGCGGCGCGTGATACGAGATCCGGTGCAATATCCGCCACGCCCAACCCTAAATCCATTGCAAACCTGACAACACGCCCGGTGATGTGATGCGCCTCCTTGAACGAGATGCCGTTTTGTTGCACCAACAGGTCGGCCAGATCGGTTGCCGTGGAGAAATTGGCTCCCGCCAGTTCGGCCATTCGTTTCGAATTTGGAATGGCACGGTTGATGACCTGATCCACCACCGGAATCGTATCGACCAGTTCGTCAACAGCTTGCCAGAGCCAGTGCAGGCTGTCGGCATTCGAGTCGAGGGCGTGCGCGTAAGGGGCCGCACGGAACGAAGCAAAGCCCGTTACGAGCGCACCGAGCAGATGAGACTGACGACCTTTGAGAAACTCGAGCACGGCCTGGTTCTTCTTTTGCGGCATGATGCTGGACGTAATCGCCAGTGAGTCAGGCAGCGCGAGCGTCGCAAATTCAAACGTCGACATCAGATAGAAGTCCTGGGCGAGACGCCCCACGGTAGTCGCGACAAACAATGCCGCGCAAAGGAGTTCGAGAAGCGGATCTTTGCTTGCGACTGCGTCCAACGCATGGGCGACTGGCGAGGCGAACCCAAGCAACGCCGAAACAGCATGTCGATCGATAGGAAATGTCGTCCCAGCCATCGCGCCCGCACCGAGCGGACACTCGTTCAATCGACGATATGCGCCCAGCAATCGTTGGAAGTCACGTTGCAAGCCACTCTCGACGCCCGAAAGATAGAAACCGTAGGTAATGGGCTGCGCATGCTGAAGGTGCGTATAACCGGGCATGACGCAGTCCGCGTACTTCTCTGCCTGATTGATCAAGGATCGGCGCAACGTGAGGTTCCCATCGATGAGCGACAAGGCAACGTCACGCGCTCTCATGCGATCCAGTGTCGACTGTAGGTCGTTCCGGCTGCGCGCAGTGTGAAGACGGCCACCGATGTCAGGGCCCAAAAGCCGGATCACTTGCGCTTCATAGTTGAAGTAGACGTCTTCCAGTGATCCGTCCAACGTGAAAGCAGTCGGCCCGGCCGTGGCGAGCTCATCGATGACCGCAAGCAGGCTGGCCGCCGTTTCACGCTCCATCAGTCCCACGTCGCAAAGCATCACGATGTGAGCCTGGTTGATCTGCGTCAACAGCGGTAGCGACGGTCCAAACGACTGCTCGATCCACGGGAGAAAAATTGCCGTTTGCGCCTCGCTCGATAGCGCCTCGTGCAGCAAACCGCTGACTTTGGATTCCATGACATGGCTCCGATCGAAAGGATGTGATCGATATTAGGGCTGTCCAAACGTATGAGATCAAGCTACATTTTTGACTTTACACAGTCGAAGATCTCATGATGATCACGCTGAAACAAATCGAGGCGTTCCGCGCCGTCATGCTCGGGAACAGCATGACCGAGGCGGCAAAGGTCCTGTTCGTCACGCAGTCCGCGGTCAGCAAGATCATGCGGGAATTCGAGCAGGAAATCGGCTTCGAGTTGTTTTCGCGGCGCAAGGGAGGGTTACTGCCTACAGCGGCAGCCAAAGCGCTCTATGTCGAAGTCGAAAGAGTTTTTGTGGGCCTCGATCAGGTAGCGCGCACGGCAGAGCGCATCCGCCTCGGACAGGAAGGCCGGCTGAGAATCGTGGCAATGTCGACCGTGTCGTGTGGTTTCCTGCAGGCAGCCATGGCGGAATTTCGGCAGTCCCATCCAAAGGTCAGCGTCTCCATCGATACCTACAATTCACACGAAGTGACTAATCTGGTGGCGTCCGGTCTTTTTGACCTGGGCTTTGCAACGAGCCCTGTCCAGACCGACAAGGTCGTCGTAGAGTCGCTCTGGAAAGTGCGATGCGTTTGCGTTCTGCCGCCTGGACATCGTCTGGCGAGAAAACGCACGTTGACGCCAATGGATCTGCGCGATGAAAACTTCATATCGCTTGCACCCGGGAACACTACTCGACTCGCAATCGATAGTGTGTTCCGTTCGGAAAACGTACATCGAACGACCGAAATGGAAGCGAGTTGGTCAATCGCCGTCACCTCGATGGTATCGAACGGTCTGGGGGTATCGGTGATCGATCCGTTTACGGCACAGGTCGCGAAACAATGCGGATGCCTGGTCCGTCCATTCTCGCCACCTATCGACTATTCGTTCGCGGTGCTGCGGCCGCAGGGTGCACTCGCTAACACGCTCGTTGACGACTTCGTTCGGTCCGTTCGGCGTAACCTCGTGAAGTTAAAGCTGATCCGCTCCGACCGGCAATCCGAGTAGGCGCGGATGACCCTCGTCAGCGGCCGAAAGGAAGACATGAGTTGCAGGAATGTGTTCATGAAGACGCGTTCCTTGACTACATGTTCGTGCGCGCCTCTAATGGACCGCATGCCGCGTCGCCCGCGGCTGTCGGAAGCATCGATATCCGCTCACGCCATGTCATATTCGGAGCAAACATCATGAATAGCGTTGAAATCACGTACAAGCACAATCTTCCGCTCGATCCGCACGATGTGATTCGAGTGTTTCGATCATCGGGCATTACGCGTCCTGTGGATGATCCTCCACGGATCGCGCGGATGTTCGCCGCTCCTACGCTGACGATCTCGGCTTGGCATGAGACACGCCTTGTCGGCTTGTCCCGCTCGCTGACGGACTACGCGTACTGCTGCTATTTGTCGGACCTGGCGGTCGACAAGGAGTATCAGGGGCTCGGAATCGGCAAGGCGCTCATCGAACGAACGCGCAATGCGGTGGGCGACGAGGTGAGTGTCGTGCTGCTCTCGGCGCCTGGTGCCATGTCGTACTACCCGAGCTTGAGCTTCTCGTCCGCGGACAACGCCTTTCTAATCAAGCGAAAGCGATGACTTCGCACGTGACTTCACGCCGATCGCCACCGCCCTGCCCGCTCACGCTAGTGCGAAAACCCGGACGCCGTTTCGCTGAGGCTCTTGCCCTTGGTTTCCGGGGCCAGCCATTGCGACACGGCCGCACCGACAGCAGCGATGCCGGCCGCGATCAGTATAGTGACCGGGGGCCCGAGATTGGTCATCGACCACGGCATGAGGAAGGTACCGAGGCCCGCGCCCCTATCCGGCTAAAGACCGTGCGCCCCGATCCCGCGGCTCTCGGTCGGGATGATGGTAAATGACGGCGGTGCACGACGCTGAAGAGCCAGCCGGAGCAAGTTGAGAGACGACCTCTCCGGAAGCTAAGAGGCGGCGACGATGCGAAGCGGTTCGCGCCCCAATTTATTTTCCACGCATCGGTCGCGGGCAGACCACCGTCAACGAACACGCCTTTTGCGCAAGGACTGCCGGCAGATCGTCCGGCGCAGCGTCGAATGCGGCATAGGCGACATCGAGTCTTAGAAATAGGGGGATGCCCCGAACAGACGGCATTTGGTTGCTGCCCACTAGACGCGGCTCCGTGGGAACACTCATACGGCCGCTTTGCGGCACCTCGCGAGACAATTCGACATCGGCAAAGCTACGCCGCCAACCACTTGCGCAACGCTTCCCAAGCCCTCAACTTCTCCGCATAAGGCACGGCCGCATACGCTGGACTGCTCGACGGCAGCTTGATGAGATCGAGTGATATGCGACTATCGGCCAACGCCTGCATACCGATCTTCGCCGCCGTGCCACCGTTGAAAACAACCGCCGCAAGATTCGGCAATGCAGCCACGAGCGCAGCTAGATCATTCGCCGCATGATCGCGAATGCGGCTGTCGAGGCTGCCTTCTCGTCTCGCCTTCGCAATCACGTCCCACAACCCCACGCGATGATCGAGCAGCGCCTGCAGCCGCGCCTCATACCCCATGCTCGGCAGCGGTTCTCCAATCACATCCCCCATCAAATGCCAAAACCGGTTTTGCTTGTGCGCGTAGTACTGATTTTGCGCGAGCGACACCTCTCCAGGCAGGCTGCCGAGCACGAGCACACGCGTGTTTCGATCGACTACCGGCGGGAAGCAGCGCTTGAGGGTCATGAATCGTGGTTCGGCGCGTGCGCGCCATGAGCGCGCGACGCAAGATGATCGAGCGGACCGGCCGACTCGCGCGCGTGCGACGCATGCGCGTGATGAGTGGACGTTGCAGCGCGACGGCCCCCGCGGCGTGCCCGCGCTTCCAAATGCGCCCAAAGCGCCGGCAGCATGCATTCGGTGACCATCAGCGGCTCTCCATGCCGCTCGAACACCGAGCGCCGCGCGCAGAGCGCGTGCGGCGCCGGCCCCGCGATCTCGCGCGCCGCGAGCACGGCGAGCGGATCGCGCTGCGTGAGCCGCGCGCTGACGAGCGCCGAACGCGCGACACTGCTGTCGCTATACAACAGCTCGGCGAGCGGCCGCGTGCGCAGCCGCCGCATCGCCTGCCACACGCCGTGGCTCGCCGCGAGCGGCGCGATGCTGTGCGCGGCGACGAACGGCACGCCGTCCACTTCGAGCACGACTTCCCGCACCCAAACCGGCGCGCGCGCCGCGATGCCGAGCGCCGCGGCTTCGTCGCGCCATGCCTGATCGATCGCCTCGCGCGTCACGCGCACCGCCACCTTGCCGAGCGTGCGCAGATGCGCGGTCAGCGAGCCGCCGCGCGTGAGCCAGTCTTTCTGGTCAGCCGTGAAGCCGGGCCGCGGTGCGGCGCGCCAGCCGCCGCCCGCCGCGTCGAAGCGAACGCGCTTCGCGCTCATCAGCGCGCAAGCAGCAGCGCATTGGTGCGCTTGACGAAGCTCGCCGGATCTTCGAGCGCGCCGCCTTCCGCCAGAAGCGCCTGATCGAACAGCAGATGGCACCAGTCGTCGAAGTTCGCGCTATCGACGGAAAGCGCCTTCACGAGCGCATGCTCCGGATTCACTTCGAGAATCGGATGCATCTCCGGCGCGTTCTGCCCCGCGGCCTTCAGCATCCGCTGCAGGTAGCCGCTCATCTCGCCGTCGTCGGCGACGAGGCACGACGGCGAATCGGTCAGGCGGAACGTGAGGCGCACGTCCTTCGCCTTGTCCTTGAGCGCCTCCTTCATCTTCTCGATGAGCGGCTTCATCGTTTCGCCGACTTCTTCCTGCGCCTTCTTTTCCTCGTCGTTGAGCGCGCCGAGGTCGAGGTCGCCGCGCGCGACGCTCGCCAGCGGCTTGCCGTCGAACTCCGTGAAGGACGACAGCGCCCACTCATCGACGCGGTCCGTCAGCAGCAGCACTTCGACACCCTTCTTGCGGAACACTTCGAGATGCGGGCTGTTCTTCGCGGCCTGCCAGGTATCGGCGGTCACGTAGTAGATCTTCGACTGCTCGGGCTTCATGCGCGCGACGTAGTCGGCGAGCGAGACGTTCTGCTCGGACGTGTCGTTGTGCGTCGACGCGAAGCGCACGAGCTTCGCGATGCGATCGCGATTCGCGAAGTCTTCGCCGAGGCCCTCCTTGAGCACCTGGCCGAACTCCGTCCAGAAGCTCGCGTACTGCGCCTTGCCCTCGTCGGTCTCGGCGTTCGCCAGTTCTTCGAGCATCGACAGCGCGCGCTTGGTCACGCCTTCGCGGATCGCCTTCACGTCGCGGCTTTCCTGCAGGATTTCGCGCGACACGTTGAGCGGCAGATCGCTCGAATCGACCACGCCCTTGATGAAGCGCAGATACATCGGCAGCAGCTGCTCGGCGTCGTCCATGATGAAGACGCGCTTCACATAGAGCTTGAGGCCTGCGCGATGGTCGCGGTTCCACAGGTCGAACGGCGCGTGCGCCGGCACGTAGAGGAGCTGCGTGTACTCGCTGCGGCCTTCGACGCGGTTATGCGTCCACGTCAGCGGGTCCTGGTGATCGTGCGCGAGGTGCTGATAGAACTGCTTGTACTGCTCGTCGGTGATGTCGTTCTTCGGACGCGTCCAGAGCGCGCTCGCCTGGTTGACGGTCTCGTCTTCGTCCTTCTCGACCATCTCGCCCTTTTCCTGATCCCACTCTTCCTTCTTCATCAGGATCGGCAACGCGACATGATCCGAATACTTCTGGATGATCGACTTCAGGCGATACGACGACAGCAGTTCGTCCTCGCCTTCGCGCAGGTGCAGCGTGATCGTCGTGCCGCGCTGCGCTCGCTCGATCGTCTCGACCGCGAAGTCGCCCTCGCCCGCGCTGACCCAGCGCACGCCTTCGGCCGCCGGCAGTCCGGCGCGGCGCGTTTCGACGGTGATCTTGTCGGCAACGATGAAGCCCGAGTAAAAGCCGACGCCGAACTGGCCGATCAGCGCGGCGTCCTTCTGCTGGTCGCCGGAGAGCTTCGAGAAGAATTCCTTCGTGCCCGAGCGGGCGATCGTGCCGAGGTGCGAGATCGTTTCCTCGCGGCTCATGCCGATGCCGTTGTCGTCGATGCGGATGGTGCGCGCGGCCTTGTCGTACGACACGCGGATGCGCAGGTTCGGATCGGTCTCGAAGAGGGTGCTGTCGGCGATCGCTTCGAAGCGGAGCTTATCGGCGGCGTCCGACGCGTTCGAGATCAGCTCGCGCAGAAAGATTTCCTTGTTGCTGTACAGCGAATGGATCATCAGTTGCAGAAGCTGTTTCACTTCTGCCTGGAAGCTCATGGTTTCTTGTGCCATGGTCGGGATTTCCTCGTTCGTGGATGGTGTGTCTCGTGCGTTCGGCGCTGCGGCTTGCCTCGACGGCGCACGCGTCGCGGCGGTCGGCCGGGCTGCGTGACGGAAGCCTTGGGGGAGCCTTGGCGCGAATCGAGCGCTCAAATGGGGATAGCTGTCCCAAATTCAAGTGCGGAGGCTGAATCGGGTCGGAAGATCGGCGGCAAGCCCCTTCTCCGGCTGACGAAAGGTGCAATGGTAGCTCGGATGCGGGCTTGCGGCCGGCGACGCCCTAGGTAGAAACCAGGACATCCGATTCGGAATGGTCCGATTTCTTCTCGAGCTGCGGCATGGCGTAGTGGCGGTTTTGCCGTCGAGCAGGAGAAGCGTATGTTGCAGTGCAGCTTTGAACTCAATGACAAGCCTATGAGCACGTTCAAAATCAACGGAGCGATTTCCGTCCCGGCATTTTCCGGACTCGCCCCGCATATCAATCAGCGCCTATCCGCATGCTTGCCCAGTTTGGGACCGATCCCGCCGGGTAGGTATTACATCGTCGACCGAGAATCGGGCGGAAGGCTGGGATGGCTCAGGGAGGCTTTCATCGATCGATCGGATTGGTTTGCCCTATACACCGCAGATGGAAAAATCGACGATGAGATGTTTTGCAATGAAGTTCTGCGCGGAAATTTCCGCCTGCACCCAAAGGGGCCGCGTGGCATCAGCCAAGGCTGCATCGTCATTGACAGCGCCGCCAATTTCTACCGCGTCAGGGGCTTGCTCGTAGGCTGCGGTAGGCACCCGATTCCGGGCAGCGCACTGCGCGCCTACGGCATGGTGGCTGTGAAATGAGGCGCGCGATCAAAATTGGCGGCGTTGTTGTGTGGCTACTCTTCGCGACGCTTACGCTCGCCTACGTGTGGGGCCGACACCCCGACGCAATCCCTCCGCCGCCGCTCGGATTCTCACTCTGGCTCAACGACCTGTTCGATGCACACGATGCGGAGGCAAGCGCCGACGTGGATATCTACTACATGCTCACCGTCTCCTTCCTCTTCGCAAGCCTCTGCACTTTCGTCGCGTGGCGTACTTTCAAGCGTCTTCGCTAGAGCTAGACGACGGTATCCGCGGCAGGCTTCGGCAGTCCGCCTCCACTTTGCCGCACAACCATTCACAAACATTGCCCGACCATGCGCACCATGACGCAGAAGCTCCTCGTCATCACCAGCCTGACAACAGCCCTGCTCGCCGTCGCCGCCTACGGCTACACCCGGCTCGCAGCGCGTTACGGCTCGGCAAATGCCCCGCCCATGGCAAACCCCGCCGATCAAGCCGGCGCCATTCTCGTTTCCAAGGGAGCAAAACGCATGCAGCTATTGCGCGACGGCGCCGTGCTGAAGGAATACCGCATCTCGCTAGGCGGCAATCCCGACGGCCACAAGCAGAAAGAAGGCGACAACCGCACCCCCGAGGGACGCTATGTCATCGACTGGCGCAATGAGAAGTCCGCATACCACCTGAGCCTTCACATCTCGTACCCTAACGCGGACGACCTTGAAAAGGCGTCGGCCGCCGGTGTCGCGCCGGGCGGAAATGTGATGATTCACGGCCTGCCGAATGGCTGGAGCTTCCTGGGAAGGCTGCACCGGCAGTGGAACTGGACCCAAGGCTGCATCGCCGTCACCGACGAGGAAATGCGCGAAATCTGGTCGCTCGTCCCCAACGGCACACCAATAGCGATCGAAGGCTGAAGACCCGGGCTCACGCCGCCGGCGCCCTTCTCGCCACCGACTCCAGATAGTCCCCGATCACCCCCGGCAGCGCCGGGTCGCCGCAATTGGCGACGTTGAACCGCATCCAGGTCGTCGGCGACTGCTGCGGCGAGAAGAGGCTCCCCGGCGTCAGCAAAAAGCCCTTTTCGTGCGCCGCTGCGGCGAGCGCATCCGAATCGACGCCCAAGTCCGCCCAGAGGAACATGCCCGCCGACGGCATCGTGAAGAGGCGCAGCCCGGTCTTCTCGAGCATGCGCGCCGTCTTGTCCCGCACGCCGTCGAGCCGCACGCGCAGGCGCTCGACATGGCGCCGGTAGTGCCCTTCGGTCAGCACCTTGTACAGCACGCGCTCGTTCAGCTCCGGCGTCGTCATGCCGACAAGCATCTTCTGATCGGTGATCGCCTTCGCCACATCGAGCCCGCATGCGACGAAGCCCACGCGCAAGTTCGCCGACAGCGTCTTCGAGAAACTGCCGAGATAGATCACGCGCTTCAATTGATCGAGGCTCGCCAGGCGCGTCGCCGGATAGCCCGGCGGGCAAAGGTCGCCGTAGATATCGTCCTCGACGACGATGAAATCGTAGGCTTCGGCCAGGCGCAGAATGCGGAACGCCTGCGCCGCGGTCAGCGACGTGCCGGTCGGGTTCTGCAGCAGCGAGTTGAGGATGAGCATCTTCGGCCGCCACATCTGCACGAGCGTTTCGAGCGCGTCGAGATCCGGCCCCTCCGGCGTGTACGGCATGCCGACGAGTTGCGCGCCCTGCGACGCGAAACGGCCGAACATCTGGAACCAGGCCGGATCGCCGACGATCACCGCGTCGCCCGGCTGCACGTAGATGCGCGCGATCAGGTCGATGGCCTGGGTGATGCCCGAGACGAGCACGATCTGATCGGGCGCGACGCCGATTTCGAACTCCTCCAGGCGCGTCTGCAGTTGCTGGCGCAGCGGCAGGAAACCTTGTGCGGTGCCGAAGCCGAGCATCTGCGCGCCGCTTTGCCGCCCGAGCGCGCGCAGCGCGCCGGTGATCAGCTCGCCGTCGAGCCAGCGGCTCGGCAGGTAGCCGAGGCCGGGCCCCTTCTCCGGGCTCGACGTGTGCAGCATGTTGCGCAACAGCCAGACGACGTCGATCGTGTTGTGCGCCGGCTGCCGCTCGGCCGGCGCGCGCCGTTCGGCAGGCACGCCGCTGGCGGCACGCTCGCGCACGAAAAAACCCGAGCCGCGCCGGGAGTCGAGAAACCCCTGCGCCACGAGCCGCTCGTACGCCTCGACGACCGTGAAGCGCGACACGCCCTTGTCGAGCGCCAGCTTGCGGATCGACGGCATGCGCATGCCGGGACGAAACACGCGCTCTTCGATGCGGCGCCGCGCCCATTGCACGAGCTGGTCGACGAGCGTGAGCGGCGAGGCGTCGTGCGGGGCGGGAATCAGATTCAGCGGGACGGTCATGGCGGCTCCAACTGTACCGAAAAGTATCGCCCCGATTGTACCGTTACTGTGCTGGTGCGAGCGATTACAGTTTTTGGACGATGCCGTCTGGCCGGCGCCAAGGCCAAGCGCGCTGCGCGGCGAAACGCCTATCGGCCGGCCGCGCATGGAGGGGAAGCGGTGCGAGCGGTATGCTATCGGCCCGGTGCGCGCCCGAAGGGACAAGAAAGCGTACCGGCATTCCGTCCGATTCCTGTCCTAACGCACGCCAGTACGCCATGAACGCCCGAACGCTCTCGCTCGATCACCTCGTAGTCGCCGCCCGCACGCTCGATGAGGGCGCGCAATTCGTCGCCGATACCCTCGGCGCCGAACTGGCCGCAGGCGGCACGCACCCGCTGATGCGCACGCACAACCGGCTCCTCAACCTGTGGGGCGGCGCCTATCTCGAAGTGATCGCGGTCGATCCGGCCGCCGAAGCCGCGGCAGCGGCCGCTGCGGCACCGACAGGCGGCGCTGCCGCCGGGCGGCGCGCGCGGCTCTTCGCGCTCGACGATCCTGCGACCCACGCGCGGCTCGAGCGCGGCCCGTACCTCGCACATTGGGTGGTGCGCGTCGAGCGGCCGAAGCACCTCGCGCGCTGGCAGGCGCAGTACCCCGAGCGGATTCCGCCTATCGTGCCGATGACGCGCGGCGATTTCGCCTGGAGCCTGTCGGTGCCCGAAGACGGCGCGTTCCCGAGTTGGCAAGGCGCGGGCGACGGCATTGTGCCGACGCTGATCCAGTGGGCTACGCCGCTGCATCCATCGGCGCGGCTGCCGGAAACCGGGCTCAGGCTCAAGTCGCTCACGGGCTGGCACCCGCGCGTGGACGACGTGCAAGCCCAGCTCGAGTGGCTCGGCGTGTCGGACTTGATCCGGCTGGAAACCACGGAAGGCGAGCCCGCGCTCGCCGCTGAATTCGAAATCGGCTTGGCCGGCGAGACCCGCACGCTCAAATAGGCGGTATCAGCGCAACACCGTCTTTGGGCGCCGGGTTCGCAGTTATAACAAGCCATCGCAATCGCGCAGCCGGACTACACGTCGGCCGCGCCCAACATGGAGAGTCTTACCGCAATGAACCCGCGCGAATCCCAAGGCATGCTGCTCGGCCTGATCGGCGTGATGATCTTCAGCCTGACGCTGCCGATGACCCGCATCGTCGTGCACGAATGGAGCCCGCTTCTGAACGGCCTCGGCCGCGCGCTCGCCGCCTCGGTGCCCGCTGCCCTGCTCCTCGCGTACCGGCGCGAAGCCTGGCCGACCTGGGCTCAGGTCAAGAGCCTCGTCGTGGTCGCGCTCGGCGTCATCATCGCGTTTCCGGTGTTCTCCGCGTGGGCGATGAAAAGCGTGCCCGCCTCGCACGGCGCAGTCGTCAACGGTTTGCAGCCGCTGTTCGTGGCCCTTTACGCGGCCTGGCTGTCGCATGAGCGGCCGTCGAAGGGGTTCTGGGCCGCCGCCGTGGTCGGCAGCGCGCTCGTCGTCGCGTATGCGCTGCAGCAGGGCGGCGGCTCGCCGCAGGCGGGCGACGCACTGATGCTCGTCGCGGTCGGCATCGGCGCACTCGGCTACGCCGAAGGCGCGCGGCTCGCCAAGCAAATCGGCGGCTGGCAGGTGATCTGCTGGGCGCTCGTGGTCTCCGCCCCGTTCCTCGTGCTGCCGGTCGGCTGGCTTGCCTGGGAGCAGCACGTGCAGCATCCCGGCCCGGCGTCGCTCTCGACCTGGCTCGCGTTCGGCTACGTGACGATCTTTTCGCAATTCATCGGTTTCTTCGCCTGGTACGCCGGGCTCGCGATGGGCGGCACGGCGCGCGTCGGCCAGGTTCAGCTGCTGCAGATCTTCTTCACAATGGCGTTCTCGGCGCTGTTCTTCGGCGAGACCGTCGCGCCCTCCACGTGGCTGTTCGCCGCCGCCGTGATCGGCACCGTCGTGATCGGCCGCAAAGCCGCTGTGCATACCGCGCCGCAGCCGGCCCGCGCGATGTAAGCGACGCCCGCACGCACGATTTGTGGATAGACAATCCATTTCTCAGGCGATAATTCCGCTTCTCAGCCCCGCCCCAACCTAGAAACTCCGGAGACTTCATGGACCAAAGCGACCTGCCACAGAACAACTGGCAACTTTCCGAACGCGCACGCAAGCTCACGAGCTCGGCGATCCGCGAGATTCTGAAGGTCACCGAGCGGCCTGAAGTCATTTCCTTCGCGGGCGGCCTGCCGTCGCCCGTCACCTTTCCCGCCGAGCACATGCGCGAAGCGTCGGACCGCATCCTGCGCGATGCTCCCGCCGCCGCGCTGCAGTACAGCGCGACCGAAGGCTATCTGCCGTTGCGCGAATGGGTTGCCCAGCGCTACTCGGTCAACGGCGCGACGATCCGCACCTCGCAAGTGCTGATCACGACCGGCTCGCAGCAGGCGCTCGATCTGCTCGGCAAGGTGCTGATCGACCCGGCGAGCCCGGTGCTCGTCGAAACGCCGACCTACCTCGGTGCGCTGCAATCGTTTTCGATGTACGAGCCGCGCTACGTGCAGGTGCCGACCGACGAGCAGGGCCTGATCCCCTCGGGCCTGACGCCCGCGCTGACCGCCGGCGCGCGCCTCCTGTACTCGCAGCCGAACTTCCAGAACCCGACGGGCCGACGTCTGCCGATCGAGCGCCGCCGCGCGCTCGCCGAGTTCGCCAAGACGAGTGCGTTCCCGGTCATCGAAGACGACCCCTACGGCGCACTCGACTACGCGGGCGACCCGCTGCCGACGCTGCTGTCGATGGCGCCGGACCACATCGTCCACCTCGGCTCGTTCTCGAAGGTGCTCGCGCCGGGTCTGCGCGTGGGCTACATCATCGCGCCCGAGGAACTACACTTCAAACTCGTGCAGGCCAAGCAGGCCACCGACCTCCACACCCCGAGCTTCACGCAGCGCGTCGTGCACGAAGTCGTCAAGGACGGTTTTCTCGACACGCACGTACCGACCATCCGCGCGCTCTACCGCGACCAGTGCCAAGCGATGCTGGCGGCGCTCGAGCGCTACATGCCGGAAGGCGTGAGCTGGAACCGGCCCGAAGGCGGGATGTTCATCTGGGTCGATCTGCCGGCCGGCATCGACAGCATGAAGCTGCTCGAAGCCGCGGTCGCGCAGAACGTCGCGTTCGTGCCGGGCGGACCGTTCTTCGCGAACGAGGCGCAGAGCAATACGCTGCGCCTGTCGTTCGTGACCGTGCCGCCCGCCAAGATCGACGAAGGCGTGGCCCGCCTTGCCGCACTGATTCGCGAGCGTATTTAAGCGGCGGCGAACGGAGGCGCAAGCACCACCGTCTCCGTTCATCGCGCTGCCACGCACGCATCCAATCTTCTTTCCACCCTCACCGACCAAAGGACAAGTCATGGCTCAAGCCAACGTGTATGACAAGCTGAAGGAACTCGGCATCGAACTGCCCGTAGCGGGCGCACCGGCCGCCGCCTACGTGATGAGCGCGCAAAGCGGCAACACGGTCTATCTGTCGGGCCACATCGCGAAGAAGGACGGCAAGGTGTGGGTCGGCAAGCTCGGCGCGACGATGCAGACCGAGGAAGGCAAACAGGCCGCGCGCGCGATCGCGATCGACCTGCTCGCGACGCTGCACGCGCACGTCGGCGACTTGAACCGCGTCAAGCGCATCGTGAAGGTGATGAGCCTCGTGAACTCGACGCTCGAATTCACCGAACAGCACGTCGTGACCAACGGCGCGTCCGAGCTGATAGCAGAAGTGTTCGGCGACGCGGGCAAGCACGCGCGCTCGGCCTTCGGCGTCGCGCAGATTCCGCTGGGCGCGTGCGTCGAGATCGAACTGATCGCCGAAGTCGCTTGATTCACCTGCTCTTCGTCCACTAGCCAGACCTTCGCCATGAGCGCACGCCAAGTCCGTTTCCAGCAAGTCGACGTGTTCACCTCGGTGCCGTTCAAGGGCAATCCGCTCGCTGTCGTCTTCGATGCCGACGATCTCGGCGCCGACGAGATGCAAGCGATCGCCCGCTGGACGAACCTGTCGGAGACCTCGTTCTTGTGCCGGCCGACCGATCCGGCCGCGGACTATCGCGTGCGCATTTTCACGCCGAGCCTGGAGTTGCCGTTCGCGGGACATCCGACGCTCGGCACCGCGCACGCGCTGATCGCGAGCGGCTATCGCCCGCGGCAGGCCGGGCGGCTCGTGCAGCAATGCGGCGTCGGGCTGGTCGAACTGAAGGCACTGGAAGCGCAAGGCGAAAGCGGCAACCGCGGCTGGGCGTTCGCGGCGCCGCCGGCCCGGGTCGTGCCGCTGGCCGAATCCGCGCACGCAGCCCTGGCTGCGGCGCTCAAGTCCGATGCAATCGATTTCAGCGCCACGCCATGCGCGGTGGACAACGGCGTGCCGTGGCTCGTGGTGCGCATGCGCTCGGCCGAGGCGTGTCTCGCGCTCGGTCCGGACTGGGACGCGCTGACCGCCGTCGTCCACGCAGCCGGCATGCATGGACTCGCCGTCTACGGCCCTTACGCGGCGGGCGGTCCGGCGGCTTTCGAAGTCCGCTGCCTGATGCTCGGCGGCAGCATGGCGGTTGACGAAGACCCGGTCACCGGCAGCGCGAACGCGGCGATCGCCGGATTGATGAAGAGCCAGAACCTGCGCCCGGGCGCCCACTACATCGCGCGTCAGGGCACCGCGCTGCAACGCGATGGGCGCGTGCACGTCGACTATGACGACGCCGCCGGCCGCATCTGGATCGGCGGCGATTCCGTCACGATCGTCGACGGCACGTTTTTGCTCGGCTGACGGCGCACGCCGCTCCGGCATCAGAAAAAACCGCGTGAGCCGCAGGGACAACCCGGGGGGTATACGAAAGAAATAGGCAGCGCGCACCTTAATGGGTCATCACGCGTAATTACGGATTGCATTCCGCACAGGGCTAAAGCACCTTAGACCGACAATTCAAATGACGTTGCGAGAATCCGTTGTCGTCCTATTCTTTCAAGCTATGCAAGGACTTGCGTCCGGCAGCCAGGCCAGCACGACCGCCCGGCCGGATTTCATGCCAACAAAAACAAACGTTTACCCGATAAACGGACGCTATCTAATTTTTTAGTCATTCAGTAAGATCAGAATAATCACGTTTCGCAGACGAATAGCGCCGGCGAAACGTATTACTTTTTGACTCTGCGCGGCAGTCTTGGTAACGATGCTAATCATGCAGTCCAACACGAACCTGGCGCAGTCGACGAATACCGGCCAGACGTCCCTGTTTCCCTGGACTCGGTCGGCTCGATGAATTTCGCCCGGCACCATTCCGCGCGCGACACACATTTGAAGCGCAACGCCAGCAGCTCGAATCCTCGCGCGCTGCTCGCCATTCCGTTCCTCGGCATCCTGGTGCTGGTTCTGCTGTGGACGGTGATCTTCGCGCGGCTGTCGGTCGAGAAAGAGTCGACTTACCGCGAAGCGATGGCATCGGCCGCGATCCTGTCGGCGGCGCTCGAGCAACACACGATCAAGGCCATTCATCAGGTCGACCAGATCACCCGCTTCGTCAAATACGAGTTCGAGAAGAACCCGAACCGCTTCGACCTCGCGACCACGGTCCGCAAAGGCGTCGTGCAGAGCGACACGCTCGTGCAAGTCTCGCTGATCGACGAGCACGGCACGCTCGTCGCCAATACCGCCGAAGAAAATCCCAAGCGCATCGACCTGTCGGACCGCGAACACTTCAAGGTCCACGAGCACGAGAACGACGACAGTCTCTACATCAGCAAGCCGGTGCTCGGCCGCGTGTCGGGACAATGGACGCTGCAGATGACGCGGCGGCTCAATCACCCCGACGGCTCGTTCGCGGGCGTCGTGGTCGTGTCGGAAGACCCGAACTACTTCACGAGCGACTTCTATAACAACGCGGCGATCGGCAAGTTCGGCGTGATCGCGGTGATCTCGGACAACGGCGCGGTGCTCGCGCGCCACACGGGCAGCGCGAAGGACGTGCCGGGCACGTTCTCGGCGACGGGCGCCTATCCGGTGTCCGAGCACGTGTCGGGCACCTACGTCGATCCGATCGACCGCATCACGCGCATCGTGTCCTACCGGCATATCGACGGCTATCCGATGGGCGTGCTGGTCGGCCTGTCGCAAACCGAGGAGTTCGCCGACTACAACCACACGCGCAACGTCTATTTGCTGATGGCGGGCTTCATCTCGCTCGCGATGCTCGGCTTCTTCGCGGTCGCGACCGGATTGATCGGCAAGCTGCTCGGGCGCGAGCGCGAGATGACGCATCTCGTCGAGTACGACTTGCTGACCGGTCTGCGCAACCGCTACGCCACGCTGCAGTCGCTGCGCCACGACGTGAGCCAGGCCGCAAACGTTGGCCGTCTCGCGCTGCTCTTCATCGATCTCGACAACTTCAAGACGGTCAACGACACGCTCGGCCACAACGCCGGCGACATCGTGCTGCAGATGACCGCGGCACGCTTGTCCGACGCGGTCACCGATGCGGGCACGCTCTCGCGCATCGGCGGCGACGAGTTCGTCGTCGTGCTGAAGGGCGCCGATGTCGAACGGCACGCGGTGGACCTCGCCGAGAAGGTGCGCGGCTCGTTCGAGCGTCCGTTCGACGTGCGCGGTTCGTCGTTCGTGCTCCACGCCAGCATCGGCATCGCGCTCTACTCGGTCGCAAACGAAAGCGAAATCGATCTGTTGAAGAAAGCAGACCTCGCGATGTACAGCGCGAAGGACGCCGGCAAGAACTGCTACCAGTTCTACTCGCCCCATCTGTCGCATCGCGCCGACCACCTCATGAAGTGGGAGCAGCAGCTGCGCGTCGCGCTCGCCGAAAACCAGCTCTTCCTGGTCTATCAGCCGATGGTCGATCTCTCGCGCCGCTGCATCACCGGCTTCGAGGCGCTCGCGCGCTGGAACCATCCGCAGCACGGCGTCATCGCGGCGAACGAGTTCATCCCGATCGCCGAATCGACCGGCCTGATCGTGCCGATCGGCGACTTCGTGGTGCGCACCGCGTGCCAGCAGCTCGCCCGCTGGCAAAACGACGGGTACGACTCGCTGTCGCTGTCGGTGAACATCTCGGCGGTGCAGTTCTGGCGCGGCGACCTCTACGAGACGGTATCGCACGCGATCGAGGAAACCGGCATCCCCGCGCACCGGCTCGAGCTCGAGATCACCGAGACGGCGATGATGGAATATCCCGAGCTCGTGTCGGAGAAGATCATTGCCTTGAAGCGCCTCGGCGTGCGCGTCGCGCTCGACGATTTCGGCACGGGCTATTCGTCGCTTTCGTATCTGAACCGCTTCTCGGTCGATACGCTCAAGGTCGACCGCTCGTTCGTGCAGGCGATTCCGGGCGATCGCAGCGTGTGCGTGATGGTGTCGGCGATCGTGAACCTCGCCCGCTCGCTCGGGCTCAAGGTCGTGGTCGAGGGCACCGAGACCGAAGAGCAGATTGCGTGGCTCTCGGCGCTCGGACGCATCGAAGCGCAAGGGTTCCTGTTCTCGCGGCCGGTGCCCGCCGACGGCATCCCGGCACTGCTCGAGCGCTTCGGCGTATGCAATGCGCGTGAAGTCCACGGCGCACAGGCCCACGGCCAGAGCCGGGGCCAGACGAGTACCAGCGGACTGTCCGCGTAGGGCCCGGGATGACGGATTGGCGCGCGCTGCCCCGCCATGCCGGCTCGGCCCTTGCGTCGAGCGTCTTCACCCGTTCGAAGGCCGATAGCGGCGCCACGCCGCCGGCCGGCCCCGAACGCTCCCGCTCGCACGACACGCTCGAACCGCGCAAGCCCGAGTCGCTCTGGACGCTCTTCTGGGTCGTGTTCGGCTTGTCGTCGCTGTCGTGGGGCGGCCTCGCGCTGATGGCGCAGCTCGAACACCACTACGTCGAACGCGAGCAGCGCTTCACGCGGCTCGCGTTCTCCGATTGGATGGCGCTCGCGTGGATGGTGCCGGGGCCAGTCGGCTGCAACGTCGCCGTGCAGGTCGGCCATGCGCTGCGCGGACGCGCGGGCGCCTGGGTGTCGGGCGCGGCGAGCGTGCTGCCCTTCTTCGCGATGATGACGGCGTTCGCGAGCTTCTATCAGACGCAACTCGTGCGCGCGATGGCCTCGCAGATGCTGCTCAACCATTTCAGCGTGGTGCTGGCGTCGCTGATCGGCGTGACCTGGCTCAAGCAGACGCGCACGATCGTGCGCGGGCGGCTCGGCTGGACCGTGGCGGCGCTCGCCTGCATCGCGCTCATCTTCGCGCACAGCGCGGCCACCTATGTCGTCTTGCTCACGAGCGCGTTCGCGGCCGGCTGGTTCGCGAGCCCGTCGCGCGAAGGACGGCTCGAAATCAAGCTGCGCCGGGGCGATTGGCAGCTGCTCGGCGCGCTCATCCTGCTCATCCTGCTGTTCGCCATGCCGCTGCCGCATCGCTTCGAGAACGCCTTCCTCTGGCCGCGTCTCGCGGGCGCCGGCATGACGCTGTTCGGCGGCGGCTTCGCGGCGCTGCCCGTGCTGAAGACCCTGTTCGTGACGCCGGCAGTCGGCGTCACGAACAGCGATTTCACGCTGGCCTTCGCGCTCTCGCCGGTCTCGCCCGGACCGCTTCTGAACGTCGTGCCGTTTCTCGGCTATCTGACCGACGGCTGGCTCGGCGCCGTCGCAGCGACGCTCGCGCTCTTCGTGCCGTCCGGTTGCTTGATCGTGCTCGCTAAGCGGCATTTGATGCAGCTCGAAACGTACCCGCGCTTCGAGCACGGCATGCGCGCGCTGCGCGCGGCGACGACTGCATTTTTGGTGGCGGCCGTCGTGCGCATTGGCGTGCACGTGCCGCTCGAGCCGGGTTATCTGGCGACGGCCGCGTTCGCCTGCCTTTGCTTCGGCAAGCTCAAGGTGCCCGTGTATGCGGTGTATGCGACGGTGGCCGTCGGCTGCGGGATCTGGATCGTGTTCGGGCACGTGTAGCGCCTCGGCCGATGCTAACCAAGCAGCGAATCCCAGCACCTAATCCAAGTCCGGCTGCCCGCATCAAACCAAGCCGGACAACCCCATTCCCGCCCCCGCCGCGATCAGCCAGAGCGGATTCCATCGGGTCTTGAGGCCGACCGCGATCGTGACGAGCGTCAGCAGAATCCCGCCGACCGAACGATCGGCGCCCTGCGCGACGATCGCGCCCGTGGAGAGCAGAAGCCCGATCGTGAGCGGCGCGAGCGCGCGGCGGATGACCGTCATCCAGCGCGTGTCGCGATGCGCGGCGGTGTAGCGCTCGAACAGCAGCGCAACGACTGACGACGGCCCGCACATCGCGAGCGTCGACACGAACGCGCCGGCCAAGCCCGCGACCTGCCAGCCGAACAGCGCGACGAACAGCACGTTCGGCCCCGGCGACGCCTGCGAGATCGCGAACAGCGCGGCGAAGGTCGAATCGCTGATCCAGTGGCTGTCCTGCACGAGAAAGCGGTGCATCTCGGGGATCACGGCGGTCGCGCCGCCGAACGCGATCGCCGAGACGAGCGCGAAGCGCCAGGCGAGTTCGAAGAGGATCATCGCTGCGCCCTCCACTCGGTGAAGAGCGCTGTCGGAATCAGGGCGAGCAGCGTCCAGCCGAGCGGGAAATGAAAGACCCCGACCGCCAGCAGCGCGAGCACCCCGAACACGAAGCCACGCACCGTGCGTGGCTGGCTTTGCGCGAGCTTGATGCCCGTCATCAGCACGAGTCCGGCCGCGACCGCGCTCATGCCGCGCAGCGCGCCCTGCACCGAAGCGAGACCGCCGAAGCGGTGATACAGCACGCCCAACACGAGCACGATGACGAACGGCGCCCCCATGAGGCCCATCGCCGCCGCCGCCGACCCGCGCCAGCCGCAATACCGGTAGCCGACGATCACGGCAATGTTGCAGATGTTCGGCCCCGGCAGGATCTGACCGATGGCGAGCAGTTCGGCGAACTCGCGGTCGTCGATCCATTTGCGGCGATCGACGAGAATCCGCCGCGCCCAAGGCATCACGCCGCCGAAGCCGTACAGGCCCATTTCGGCGAAGGTCAGGAATAGTTCGGAGGGCGTAAGACGTAGCGCATGCGCCGGCGCGCCTTGCGACAAGGAAGAGTCAGGCTTGGGGGGATCAAGGGAGGCCATGGTGCGCTAAGCGACGGGACGCGACGAGTATCGCATTCGCGGCTTGCAAATCACTTAATGCGCGTTTCGATCCCGCGTGAGACGGCGATCAGAGCAAACGCGGTCGACAGCTATCGAACCCGGCGAAAAACGCTCGCGAATTCGCCTCCAGACTCTCAAGGTGATAACCGCCCTCCTGCACGATGACCGTCGGCAGCGCCAAACCGCCGAGCGCCGCGCCGAGCCGCCCGAACCCCTCCGTCGTCACCGCAACCTGAGATTGCGGATCCTCCTTGTAGATATCGAAGCCGAGCGCGACCACAAGCGCGTCCGCCTGATACCGGCTCACGATCCCCAGCGCCTCCGTCAGCCGCTCGAAGAACACCGATTCGTCCGAGCCGTGCGGCATCGGCAAATTGACATTGCAGCCCTCGCCGGCTGCCCTTCCCCACTCGTCCTCGAAACCCGCGACGACCGGATAGAAGTTCGTCGGATCCGCATGAATCGACACGTAAAGCACGTCGTCGCGATCGTAAAAGATTTCTTGGATGCCCTGACCGTGGTGCATGTCGGTGTCGAGGATGGCGACGCGCAGGTAGCGGCTTCTGAGCGCTTGTGCGGCAATCGCCGAGTTGTTCAGGTAGCAAAAGCCGCCTGCGGCATCGACGCGCGCGTGGTGCCCCGACGGACGGCACAGCGCGTACGCTTCGCGCGCGCCGTCGCTCACTGCCGCTGCCGCGGCAAGCGCGCTCTGCGCCGACCAGTACGCCGAGCGCCACGTGTTCGCGCCCACCGGGCAACTGCCGTCCGCGAGATAGCAGGCCGCCTGTGCCAGCACGCCGCGCAGCGGGTTGGGGTCGCGCACGTAGATGTTCGACACCACCTCGTCGCCCCAATCGTCGGGCATCGTCTTCCACTTGCGATGCGCCTCTTCGAGAAAGTCCAGATAGCGCATGTCGTGGACCGCGGCGATTCCGGCAATTCCGCGATCTTTCGGTTCGCGCACGTCGAAGCCGAGCGAGCGCGCGGCCGCGACGAGCCGTGTCGCGCGTTCAGGAACATCTTGCGGCGCGCGCATCTGTCCACGTGAAAAATACGAGCGCGGATGGTGAAGCATTTGTTCGGGATGAAAGTAGGTGAGCATCGATCGATTCCTGTTTCTGCTTGGGGCAAGCGCGATTCAATTCGCGGCGCCGACCGCCTCGGCCGCCTCGTCCATCGCGGCCTGCTTCTGCCGGCGCGCATCGAGCGCGCCGATACACGCGAACGACACGGCGGCCAGGCACGTGTAGAACACCGCGAGCGCCCACCATTGCCCCGCGTAGCGATGCGCGAGCCAGGTGCCCACGAGCGGCGTCAGCCCGCCCGCGATCGCGCCGCACACCTGGTACGACAGCGAAATCGCGGAGTAGCGGATGCGCGCCGGAAACACGCCGGAGACGAACCCCGCGATCACCGAGTAGAAGCTCGCGGCGCACGCGATCGCGAGCGCAATGCCCGCGACGATCGCAACGGGCTGGCCTTGCGTGACGAGCAGGAACATCGGATACGGCGAGATCATCGCGGCAAGCGCGGCGCACTTCAGGAAGCGCGCGCTGCCGATCCGCTCGGCGGCCCAGGCCGCAAGCGGCTGCGCGAAGAACTGGATGATCGCCACGGCAAACAGGCAATCGAGAATCATCGACTTGGTGATGCCGACATACTGCGTCGTGTACGCGATCATGAACGTGTTGGTGAAGTACACACTGGCAATGCCGATCGTGTTCGCCCCGATGGCGAACAACACGAGACCGCGCGCCGAGCGCATCACATCGGCGATCGGCAGCGTGGCGGTCTGTTGTGCGCGCTTCAGTTGCGCAAACTCCGGCGACTCGTTCACGCCGAGCCGGATCACGATACCGACGATCAACAGCACCGCGCTCATGAGAAACGGCAGCCGCCAGCCCCACGAGAGGAACGCGGCGTGATCCATCGATGTCACCGCGCGAAACGCCACGAGCGACAGAATCAGCCCGGCGGGACTGCCCAATTGCGCAAACGACGCGAAGAACGTGCGGCGCCCTTGCGGCGCATGTTCGCCCGCCATCAGCACCGCGCCGCCCCACTCGCCGCCGACCGCAATGCCCTGCACCACGCGCAGCAGCACGAGCAGCACTGGCGCGAGCACGCCGACCGACGCATAGTCGGGCAGCAAGCCGATACAGACGGTGGCGGCGCCCATCATCATCAGCGTCGTCATCAGCGCTTTCTTGCGGCCGATCTTGTCGCCGAAGTGCCCGAACACGAGGCCGCCGAACGGGCGCGCAAAGAAGCCGACCGCGAACGTACCGAACGAGGCCATCGTGCTCAAGAACGGATCATGCGACGGGAAATACAGCTCGCCGAAAACCAGGGCCGCCGCGGTCGCGTAGATATAGAAGTCGTACCACTCGATCATCGTGCCGATGAAGGCGGCGGTGGCGGCGCGAACCGGTTGGCGCGACGGCGTTGCGGATTGATTCATGTCGTCTCCTCTCTTTCGCGCGCCTTGGCTGGCGCGGCACCTGTTTATCGCCAGCCAGAAATCATTAGTCAAATTTTGATATATTATTTCCAATATAAATTCAGCTAATAATTACGGGCAAGATGACCGATCCGACTCGCCTGCGCCACGACTCCGCCGCCCGTTTCCTAAACGATCGCCTCGATTGGAATCTGCTGCGCACTTACCTCGTGATCATGCAGGAGCGCAATCTGAGCCGCGCCGCTGCGCGCCTCTACGTCACGCAGCCGGCGGTGAGCCAGGCGCTCAAACGCCTCGAGGACGCGCTGGGCCGCAAGCTGATCCAACGACGCGGCCCGCATTTCGAACCGACGCAAGCGGGCATCGACGTCTACCGGATCGCGAGCGACATCTACGGCAATATGTCACGGCTCGAAACCGAGCTCGACGACAAGACCGAAGACATCACGGGCTCGCTGCGTCTCCTGAGCGTGAGCCGCATCGACTCGGCGGCTTACGACGAATTCCTCGCCGACTTCCATCGCGCCTATCCGCGCATCGAGATGCAGATCGAGGTGATGCGCGCCTCCGACATTATTTCGTCGCTCCTGCAAAAGACCGCGACGGCGGGACTGAGCCTGTGCCGCAGCCCGGTCGACAAGCTCGAGCAGCACTGCGTCCTGCGTCAGCGCTACGCGATCTTCTGCGGCCGGCATCATCGGCTCTTTGGCCAGACGCAGCTGACGATGGACGATCTGCTCGCAGAGAACTTCGTGTCGTTCACGAGCGATCAGATCGGCGACAGCCTCTCTCCGCTCACCGTGTTTCGCGACCAGCGCGGCTTTACCGGACGGATTGTCGCGTCGTCGCCGAGTCTCGACGAAGTGCGGCGGCTGATTTTTTCGGGCTTCGGAATTGGCTGCTTGCCGGACCACATCGTGCGCGACGATCTCGCACGCGGGCGGCTGTGGCGCTTGCCACCGGAGGAAGGGCTCGTCGATGTCGACGTGTATCTGCTCTGGCATCGCGAGCGCAAGATGAACGCAGCCGAGCAGACTTTTCTCGACAGCATGCTGCGCTGGATGCAGCGCACTTCGCTGGCCGAGCGGCTGGACGCCGAGAGCGCGCGGAGTTGATTTGCCGCGTTGGCATCTGAGTTGGCGCCAACGCAGCCTTGAATGACAAACAGGACACGCGCCCCGTTCCGAGCGTCGTGTCCTGCTTCTGACCGGCATGCGCTCACGCGCAGACACCGATAACGTCAGTCCTCGATGATGCGCACCGCGCCGCGCGCCGCGCTGGTCGTCGTCGCCGCATAGGCTTTCAGCGCCGTGGAGACCTTGCGCTCGCGCGCCACGGGCTTCCATGCCTTGGCGCCGCGCGCCTCCATCGCGGCCCGGCGCTGCTCCAGCTCCGCATCGCTGACAGCCAGATGGATCGAGCGCGTGGAGATGTCGATTTCGATGGTATCCCCGTCCTCGATCAAGCCGATGGCGCCGCCTTCCGCCGCCTCGGGCGACACGTGCCCGATCGACAGCCCGGAAGAGCCCCCCGAGAAGCGGCCATCGGTGATGAGCGCGCAATGCTTGCCGAGCCCCTTCGACTTCAGGTAGCTGGTCGGATACAGCATCTCCTGCATGCCGGGACCGCCGCGCGGCCCTTCGTAGCGCACGACGACCACGTCGCCCGCTTTGACCGAGCCGCCCAGAATGCCTTCGACCGCCGCGTCCTGGCTCTCGAACACGCGCGCCTTGCCGGAGAACTTCAGCATGCCGGCATCGACGCCCGCCGTCTTCACGATGCAACCGTCGCGCGCGATGTTGCCGAACAGCACCGCGAGCCCGCCGTCCTTCGAGAAGGCGTGCTCGGCGTCGCGAATGCATCCGGCCGCGCGGTCGGTGTCGAGCTCGTCGTAGCGGCTGTCCTGGCTGAACGCCTCCTGCGTGCGGATGCCCCCGGGCGCGGCGCGGTAGAAGCTCGCGACCGCCTCAGCCGGGTTGCGCATCACGTCCCAGCGCTCGAGCGCCGCGCCCATGCTCGGCGCATGCACCGTCGGCAGTTCGGTGTGGATGAGGCCGGCGCGCGCCAGCTCGCCCAGAATGCCCATCACGCCGCCCGCGCGATGCACGTCTTCCATATGCACGTCCGGCACCGCCGGCGCCACCTTGCACAGCACCGGCACGCGCCGCGACAGCCGGTCGATGTCGTTCATCGTGAACGGCACTTCGCCTTCGTGCGCCGCGGCCAGCAAGTGCAGCACCGTGTTGGTCGAACCGCCCATGGCGATATCGAGCGTCATGGCGTTCTCGAACGCTTGGAAGCTCGCGATCGAACGCGGCAGGACGCTCGCGTCCTCTTGTTCGTAGTAGCGGCGCGCCAGCTCGACGATCGTCTTCCCGGCGTCCAGGAACAGGCGCTTGCGGTCGGCGTGCGTCGCGAGCGTGGAACCGTTGCCCGGCAGCGAAAGGCCGAGCGCTTCGGTCAGGCAGTTCATCGAGTTCGCCGTGAACATGCCCGAGCAGGAGCCGCAGGTCGGGCACGCGGAACGCTCGACCTGCTGCACTTCCTCGTCCGAGACGTTGTCGTCGGCCGCGACGATCATCGCGTCGATCAGATCGAACTTGCGGTTCTTGCCCTTGAACGTGACCTTGCCCGACTCCATCGGGCCACCCGACACGAACACGACCGGGATGTTCACCCGCAGCGCGGCCATCAGCATCCCCGGCGTGATCTTGTCGCAATTGGAGATGCAGACCATGGCGTCGGCGCAATGCGCGTTGACCATGTATTCGACGCTATCGGCGATCAGTTCGCGCGACGGCAGGCTGTAGAGCATGCCGTCGTGACCCATGGCGATGCCGTCGTCCACCGCGATCGTATTGAATTCCTTCGCGACGCCGCCCGCTTTCTCGATCTCGCGCGCCACCAACTGGCCGAGATCCTTGAGGTGGACGTGGCCGGGCACGAATTGCGTAAACGAGTTGACGACCGCGATGATCGGCTTGTTGAAATCGTCGTCGGTCATCCCGGTGGCCCGCCACAGGCTGCGGGCACCCGCCATGTTGCGGCCGTGGGTGGAAGTGCGTGAACGGTATGTGGGCATGTTTTATTCTCAGAACGCGCTGCGCGGAGCGAAGGCGGGAAGAATGCGGTTCGCCCGGCAATATGTCCAATATATTTTTCGAGCCCGATTAGGTCGAAAAATATATCAGCGGGAACGTGTCGATGTAGCTTGTCGCCTCAGAACCCGCGCGACAGCACCGCCATCCCGATCGTCACCACGCCGAGCACCAGATTGACGATGACGAGCCGGCGCACCGTGCCCACGGCGCGCGCGCCGTCGGGCCACTTCTGCGCCTGCACGGCGCGGCGGATGCGCGGAAACACGGCGAATCGCAGGTGCCCGAAGATCAGCATCATCAAGACGCCGATCGCCGCCATCGCGTGCAACGGCCACACCGCATGGCCGCCGCCGAATTGCTGCAGCAGAAAACCGCCCGTGAGCAGGATCACGAGCACCGAGCCCGCCACCCAGTTGAAGAAGCGCGCGTACACGGCTTCGAGGAGCGGCAAGCGCAATTGGGGCGACAAGTCGGAGAGCGCCGGGCGCAGGCAGAAATTCGCGAACACCATGCCGCCCACCCATACGGCGACGCCGAGCAAGTGCAGGAACAGCGCGACATCGATGGCTTTGGACATGGTGAGGCTTCCTCTCGGTTCTTCAATTTATTGGGGGACGCTGGAACGATCGCGAACGGTGTGGACAGGTTCGTCGAGCGACATTCGACCGGTCGCGCGGCACACAGTTCATTGTGTGCCGCGCGTATGTCACAAGTGCATCACGACTGCACGACGACATCATCCCGCGAGCACCGGACGCAGCCCGCTCACTTTGAGCTTCGTATCGGGCGCACGCCCCTTGCGGGCGCGCTTGCCGACGTGCGCTTCGAGCGCGTCGCCCGCGAGACGCTCTTCCTGCGCCTTGCCGCCGCGGCCCGTGCCGACCAGCACCACGCCCGCGCCATTGATCGCGAGCGCCTGCACAAGCTTTTCGTTCGCGTCGAGTGCCATCAGAATCACGCCGCGGCCGCCGCCCGCAAGCGTCTTCATCTCGTCGAGACCGAACACGAGCAAGCGCCCGCCGCTCGACAAGCACACCACCTGCTGCGCATTCGGCAGCATCGGCATCGGCGCGAGCGGCACTGCGCCTTCGTCGATGGTCATGAACGCCTTGCCCGCCTTCACGCGGCTCACCATGTCGCCGACCTTCGCGATGAAGCCGAAGCCGTTGCTCGACGCGAGCAGCAAAGCCTGGTCCGCCGGCGCGGCGTAGTAGTGCATCAGGTGCGTGCCCGATTCGAGCTCGATCAGCGACGTGACCGGCACGCCGTCGCCGCGCCCGCCCGGCAGCGTCGCGACCGCGACCGAATAGACGCGCCCCTTGCTGCCCCACGCGATCAGCGTATCGGGCGTGCGGCACTGGAACGCCGCGTAGAGGCCGTCGCCGTCCTTGAACGTGAAGCCGGCCGGATCGAGCCCGTGGCCCTTCAACGCCCGCACCCAGCCCCGCTGCGACACGACGACCGTCACCGGCTCGTCGACCACCTTCGCTTCGAACGTCGCGCGCTTTTCCTGCTGGATCAGCGTGCGGCGCTCGTCGCCATATTGCTTCGCGTCGGCTTCGATTTCCTTGATGATCTGGCGCTTCATCGCCGATTCGCTGCCCAGCAGCTCTTCGAGCTTCGCCTTCTCGTTGCGCAACTCTTCGAGCTCCTTCTCGATCTTGATCTTCTCGAGCCGCGCCAGCTGACGCAGCCGGATTTCAAGGATGTCCTCGGCCTGCCGCTCGGACAGGCCGAACGCGCTCATCAGCGCGGCCTTCGGCTCGTCCGCTTCGCGGATGATGCGGATCACTTCGTCGATGTTCAGGAAGACGATCATCCGCCCTTCGAGGATGTGGATGCGATCGTCGACCTTGCCCAAGCGATGCCGCGTGCGGCGCGTGACGGTAGCGAAGCGGAAGCCGACCCACTCGTGCAGGATCTCGACGAGACCCTTCTGGCGCGGCCGGCCATCGGCGCCGATCATCACGAGGTTCAGCGACGTGTTCGATTCGAGGCTCGTGTGCGCGAGCAGCGAGTTGACGAACTCGGTCTGATCGATCGTGCGCGACTTCGGCTCGAATACGATCCGCACCGGCGCGTCCTTGCCGGACTCGTCGCGCACGGCATCGACGAGCGCGAGCAGCGTCTGCTTCATCTGCAGCTGCTCGGGCGTGAGCGTCTTCTTGCCGAGCTTGACCTTCGGATTGGTCAGCTCTTCGATCTCTTCGAGCACCTTCTGGGACGACGTATTCGGCGGCAGCTCGGTGATGACGAGCTGCCACTGGCCGCGCGCGAGGTCTTCGATCTTCCAGCGCGCGCGCACCTTCAAGCTGCCGCGCCCGGTTTCATAAGCCGCCGCGATTTCCGCTTCGCTCGAAATGATCTGGCCGCCGCCCGGGAAGTCCGGCCCCGGAATGTGCTGCATCAGCTCGGCGTGCGTGAGCTTCGACGGATGGCGGATCATCGCCACGGCCGCGGCCGCCACTTCGCGCAGGTTGTGCGACGGGATTTCCGTCGCGAGACCCACCGCGATCCCCGAGGCGCCGTTCAACAGCAGAAACGGCAGCCGCGCGGGCAGTAGCTTCGGCTCTTCGAACGAGCCGTCGTAGTTCGGCATGAAATCGACCGTGCCCTGGTCGATCTCGTCGAGCAGCAGCTTCGCGATCGGCGTCAAGCGCGCTTCGGTGTAGCGCATCGCCGCCGCGCCGTCGCCGTCGCGCGAGCCGAAGTTGCCCTGGCCGTCGATGAGCGGATAGCGCATCGAGAAGTCCTGCGCGAGACGCACGAGCGCGTCGTAGGCGGACTGGTCGCCGTGCGGGTGGTATTTGCCGAGCACGTCGCCGACCACGCGCGCCGATTTCACCGGCTTCGCGTCGGCGGCGAGGCCCATCTCGTTCATCGCGAACAGGATGCGGCGCTGCACCGGCTTCTGCCCGTCGCAGACGTCAGGCAACGCACGGCCTTTGACCACGCTCACCGCGTAGTCGAGATAGGCGCGCTCGGCGTAGTTGCCGAGCGTCAGGAAATCGCTGTCCGGCACGGCCGGCTCGGCGAAGAGATCGTCTTGTTGATCCATCGAAATTCGTGTCCGTGTTCAGGTGGGTGGGGGGCGGTGAATCCGCACAGGCTCTCGGCCTCGCTCAGATATCCGCTTCCACCTCGTTGCCCTTCTCTTCGAGCCAGCTGCGGCGCGACGCCGCTTCGCCCTTGCCCATCAGCATCGTCATGCGCGCGACCGTCGCGTCGAAGTCGAGCTCGCCGAGCGCGACCGGCATCAGACGGCGCGTGTCGGGATTCATCGTCGTGTCCCACAGCTGCTCGGCGCTCATTTCGCCCAAGCCTTTGAAGCGGCTGATCGTCCATTGCGATTCGCGCACGCCGTCCTTGCGCAGCTTGTCGAGGATCGCTTCGAGCTCGCCCTCGTCGAGCGCGTAGAGCTTCTGCGCGGGCTTCTTGCCGCGTGCGGGCGCATCGACGCGAAAGAGCGGCGGCCGCGCGACGCACACGTGGCCGCGCTCGATCAACTGCGGGAAATGCTTGAAGAACAGCGTAAGCAGCAGAACCTGGATGTGCGCGCCGTCGACGTCGGCGTCCGACAGGATGCAGATCTTGCCGTAGCGCAGATTCGAGAGATCGACGGTGTCGTCGGGATTGTGCGGATCGACGCCGATCGCCACCGAGATGTCGTGCACTTCGTTGTTCGCGAAGAGCCGGTCGCGCTCGGTCTCCCAGGTATTGAGCACCTTGCCGCGCAGCGGCAGGATCGCCTGGTATTCCTTGTCGCGGCCCATCTTCGCGGAGCCGCCCGCCGAGTCGCCTTCCACGAGGAACAGCTCGTTGCGCACGATATCGGTCGATTCGCAGTCGGTGAGCTTGCCCGGCAGCACGGCCACGCCGGAGCTCTTGCGCTTCTCGACTTTCTGGCCCGCGCGCGTGCGCGCCTGTGCCTGCTTGATGACGAGATCGGCGAGCTTCTTGCCGTGCTCGACGTGCTGGTTCAGCCACAGCTCCAAAGCGGGACGCGCGAACGACGACACGAGCTTCACCGCATCGCGGCTATTCAAGCGCTCCTTGATCTGCCCTTGGAACTGCGGATCGAGCACCTTCGCGGACAGCACGAACGACACGCGCGCGAACACGTCTTCGGCGAGCAGCTTCACGCCCTTCGGCTGCAGGTTGTGCAGCTCGACGAAGCTCTTGACCGCCTGAAAGAGACCGTCGCGCAGGCCGGATTCGTGCGTGCCGCCCGCGGGCGTCGGAATCAGGTTCACGTACGACTCGCGCGTGAGCGGGCCTTCCTCGCTCCACGCGACGACCCATGCCGCGCCCTCGCCTTCGGCGAACGTGTCTTCGCTCGAACGCGAGCTTTCCGCGTAGCGCTCGCCCTCGAAGAGCGGAATCAGCAGATCGCTGCCGGCCATGCCTTCGAGCAGGTAGCCGCGCAAGCCGTCCTCATACTTCCAGCTTTGGCGCTCGCCGGTTTTCTCGTTGACGAGCACGACCTCGACGCCTGGCAGCAGCACCGCCTTCGAGCGCAACAGGCGCTGCAGCTCGCCCAACGGCAGATTCGGCGAATCGAAGTACTTCGCGTTGGCCCACGCGGTGACGCGCGTGCCGGATTTCTTGTCGGCGCGGGCCGCGGCGCGCGTTTCGAGCGGCTTCACGACATCGCCGTTGGCAAAGCCGATCTCGGCAATCTTGCCGTCGCGCCAGACCGTGACGTCGAGCTGCGTGGACAGCGCGTTCGTCACCGAGACGCCGACGCCGTGCAAGCCGCCCGAGAACGTATAGGCGCCGCCCGCGGCCTTGTCGAACTTGCCGCCCGCGTGCAGGCGCGTGAAAACGATTTCGACGACCGGCACCCCTTCGTCGGGATGCAGGCCGAACGGGATGCCGCGGCCGTCGTCTTCGACCGACACGGCGCCATCTGTGTGCAGCGTCACCGTGATTTGCTTGCCGTAGCCGCCGAGGGCCTCGTCGGAGGCGTTGTCGATGACTTCTTGAATGATGTGCAGCGGATTTTCGGTGCGCGTGTACATGCCGGGCCGCTGCTTGACCGGCTCCAGGCCCTTGAGCACCTTGATCGACGCTTCGCTATAGGCAGCGCTTGGCTTTTTCGTGGACATGAATTCCTGGGGTCCGTCGGTTCATCGTTGTCCACAGGCTATGTGGACATCTGCGTGGACAATCCGTTGAAAGTTCAAAAAAGGCGAATCGGAACAACGAGGTGGCGAGCGTGCGCTGGAAATGAGCGCGCTGACGTATCTTGCGCGCTCGACCGGCAGGCGTGGAACGCGCCGCCACCCGCGCAAAGTCCGCTTCGCACGAGTCGCGGCGTATTTTACTGGTTTCGGGATGGGGGGCAATTTGGCGAATAGCCGGGGTGCGCTCGGCCTCTCGGCCTTACGGATTGAAGGCTCGGCGTTTTTCGCGACGATTTTGCAACGAACCGCGCTCAGGGCTGCCCTTGCCCGCCGTGCCCTCCGGCTAGCGCTTCGAGAGACTGCTTGAGCGCGTCGAGCTCCGCGCCGAACCCGCTCCAATCCCCCGCCTTCAGCCGCTCTAACGCGCGGTTGTAGTGATCGAGCGCATCGCGCGCCTGGACGTTGGCCGCACCAGCCGGGCCTGGCGCACGGCCAGACGGCGCCCCGGCAGCCGGCGCGGTCTCCTTGAAAAGCGCCGCCAGCGCCTGGCTCAAGGTCTCCTCCATCACGACGCGATCGCCATAAGCGGCGATCACGCGCTTCAACTCCGGCAGTTGCCCCGAGGACGCACGCAAATAGAGCGGCGACACGTAAAGGATCGAGTTCTCGATCGGCACGACAAGCAAATGCCCGCGAATCACGCGCGAGCCCATCTGGTTCCATAGCGAGATCTGCTGCGAGATCTCGGTGTTCTGCTGAATGCGTGCTTCGATCTGGAACGGCCCGAACACGAGCTTTTCCTTCGGGAAGCTGTACACGACGAGCTTGCCGTACCCCGGCGGATCGCAACGCGCGGCGAGCCACGCGATCATGTTCTCGCGCTGGCTCGGCACCATCGGCAGCATCAGCACGAACTCGGCTTTCGACTCTCCGGGCAGCCGCATGATCGTGTAGTACGGGGTCATCGGCGCGCCGGCGGCGGCATTGCCGTCGTCGATGCCGGCCAGCTCGCGCGGAAACTGCCACAGGTCCTCGCGGTTGTAGAACACCTCGGGCGCGTCCATGTGGTACGCGCGATAGAGCTGCGCCTGGATCAAGAACAAGTCTTCCGGGTAGCGGATGTGCTGCTGCAGGTCAGGCGGCATTTCATCGAGCGGCTTGAAGAGGCTCGGGAAGATCCGCTGATACGTCCGGAGGATCGGATCGGCGGGATCGCTGACGTAGAAGTCGACCGTGCCGTTGTACGCGTCGATCACCACCTTGACCGAATTGCGGATGGTGTTGGAGCCGTCGGCGAGGCCCGGCTTCGAATAAGGGAACCAGCGGCTCGTCGTGTACGCGTCCTGAATCCAATACAAACGCCCCGCGCTCGCGACGATGTAGGGATCGCGGTCGAGCGTCAGAAACGGCGCGATCGTCAGCACCCGGTCCTGGATGTTGCGGTGAAGCAGAATCCGGCTTTCGCTCGTGATGTAGCCGGTCAGGAGGATGTTCGGATCGTCGAGCTGCCATGCGAAGAGCGTGCGCCGCGCGATGCCGCCGATGGCGACGCCGTCGCGTCCGCCGTAGCTCGTGTAGACGTTGTCCTTTCCTTTCGGGTAGTCGAATTCGGGCGTGCTGCCCTTCACGATCACATAGCCTTGTTCGCCCTGGCCGAAATAGAGGCGCGGTTCGCTGATGACCGGACCGCCGGTAGCGACGGGCGGAATGTCCTGCAGATAGAGCGACGGCAGTCCTTCAGCGGACTTCTCCGTCACCGGCGACATCACGACGCCATTGCCGTGCGTGAAGAGCAGATGCAGGTTCACCCAGGTCTGCGCGCTCTCGGGCAAAAGCGACGGGGCCAGCTCGCGCGCGGACAGCATCACCTGCCGATAGCCGGAGGCGAGCCGGTAGCGGTCGATGTCCACCGAGAAGAACTTGTAGTACGTGCGGATCTCCTGCAACTGGGCGTAGGTGCTCATGAGCGGCTGCACGTCCCAGAGGCGGATGTTGTCGATGGTCGCGCGATTGGCGTCGAGCGAGGCGACGTTCAATCCCTCCTCGGCCGGAAAAGGTTTGACCTCGATCTTGTTCAGGCCGTAAGCGAGCCGCGTCAGCTCGATGTTGTGCGCGATATAGGGCGCCTCCAGCTGCAGCTCGCTCGGCTTCACGTAGAAGCGCTCGAACAGCGCCGGATAGATCACCGTCAGCACGAACGAGCCGCCGAACAGCGCCACTGCCGACGCGGCGGGAATTCGCCAGCCGCGCCGGTGCATGTTGACCCACGACGCGACGGCCGCCGCCATGGCGACTCCGATCAGCAGCCACAGCACCGGCAGTTCGACGTGGATATCGGTGTAGCTCGCCCCGACCACGACGCCGTTGTCGCGATACAGCAGCAGATAGCGGTCGAGCACATACGACCACGCCTTGAGCGCGAAGAACCCGCCGAGCAGCGCCGAGGCGTGCGCTGCGGCGGCGGGCGAAAGCCAGCGCGGCGCCGGTCCGAATTCGATGTCGCCGCGCAGGGCATAAACCGCTGCCGCAACGAGCGTGCAGAAAAACAGCAACTGCAACAGCCAGTTCTTGATCGCGATGAAAACGGGCAGCGAGAACAGATAGAAGCCGATGTCCTTGGCGAAGATCGGATCGCGCGCGCCGTATGGCACTTGGTGAAGAAAGCGCAGCGCGATATCCCAGTTCGACACTTTGCTCGCGGCGATGAAAAGCCCGATCAGCACGGCAGCGCCGGCAATGCCCAAGCGCCACGGAACGCGCGGCGCGATGCGGCTCGCGAGTTCGGCGAGATCGGGCGGCGCGTCCTCGGACGCGTCGATCACCTGCATGGCATCGACGGGCCTCGCATAGTAATGCGCGACCCAGCCCGACACCGCGATCGCCGCAGCCGACGCCGCGAACACGGCGGCAAAGACGAGCAGTTTCGCCCAAAAGGCCGTCCAGAACACGGAGCCGTAGCCGATCGAGCCGAACCACAGCCAATCGACCAGAATGCCGGTGATGCGCCCGATCACAATCAGGCAGAAGACCACCGCCGCAACGGCGATGACGTTGCGTGCCACGCGTGCGCCCGACTTCGCTTTCTTCCGCATCGACCGTGCTCCTTCACCCTAATAGGGATTCATCGCACGATCACATTAGCGCGACGCCGGGCGCGCGGCAACGGTGCCTATTGCAAGGTTGGATCATGACGGGACTCGTTTGCACAGCCAAAATCCAATACCCATGACACCAATTGACACGCCAAGCATCAATATGCCGATTAGATATATTCCGGCGTATCAAAAAATGCATTTTGAGTAAATTGGATATACCCGCAATTAATCATCCACACACGTAGATTTTGCGCTACAGTTCGACCGAATCACGTAAGAGGCCGCAGCCTGCAGAAGATTCTGGAACGAGCCCCAATCATGAAATCCGATAGCGCAATCATCAGTTTTATAGATAATTTCCCTGTTTCGGCAAGCCTCAAAGAGGCCGACACCGGAAGATATCTTGTGAATAATTTATATAATTCAAGGCAATTCGGAGTTTCAAATCCAAAGGATCTTGTGGGATTGAGGATACAAGACCTGAGATTTAACCAGCCCGAATGGGGTAAGCGATATGCGACCATGATAGAAAGGCTCGATTCTCGTGCGCGCGAAAAGAAATCCCACGTACTCGGCAGGCATCAATTTCTTGACGATAGCGGCGAGGCTCAGTTGGAGGAAATGGTCAAATTCCCCGTACTGGGTTCCCGAGGGAAAATTCTGGGTATCGTCACGTATCGGCATGACATTACACAAACACTCCCTCCAAGCAGTCTTTATCGGCTTTACCGGAATTTTTACGACACTGCGAACGCAATCAAGAGGACTCTCGTCTGCCTTGAAATCGATCAATATTTCTTCAAGCCACCCACCAATGCACAATTTCAGGTTTTCCTCTTAAAAGCAGAGCGCTTTACCAATAAGGGAATCGCGAAATTTCTCGGCACCTCGGACAGAACTGTGGAATGCCATTTGGAGGCCCTGCGCAACAAAATCATCGACGGCAATCTGTCCCAGGCGCTAACCCTCTTGAAATGGAACACTCATGCGCTCGCAATTCAGTCCGCTGCTGAAGATTGCGCTGACAGCTAATCTTTTCGAGTGGTACGAATTCTCGCTTACCGCTTTCATGGCCTTGGAGATCGGCCTGCTGTTCTTTCCGGCCGAAAGTGACAAGACAGCACTAATGCTGAGTTTCTCGGTATTCGCAAGCAGTTACCTGGCGCGACCGTTCGGCAGCGTGTTTTTTGGCCTCTTGGGCAATCGATATGGCGCGGGTACGGCACTCAAGCTCAGCATGATAGGCATGGCGGTTCCAGCATCGTTGATCGCTTTTTTGCCGACTTATCAAACCGCCGGCTATCTCGCGACGGGGCTGCTGGTAGGCCTGAAGATACTGCAAGGTTTTGCCGCGGGCGGCGAGATGCCGTTGAGCGGTTATTTTGTGTCGCTCAACGCAGCGGATAAATACCGCGGCCTCTACTGTGCCTTGGTCGTGGTCAGCGGTTTCCTCGGTATGTTGCTGGCCTCGGGGGTTGTTTTCGTCTTGCCATACTGTGCCGCGCTACCGGCTGGGGCGAATGCAGGGCAATGGATAGCGCCGTGGCGCTGGCCATTTTTGCTCTGCATTCCGATGTCGCTGTGGATCTATTCGCTCAGGTCGTCGATCGCCGTGCACGCGAGTCGTCAAGTGCATCGCGCGATCCACGCAAGGCCCATGGTACCGCTGATACAAGCCGCAGTCTTGGTTGCATTTATGGAGGTGCATATCTATACGGTCTTCGTCTGGCTGCCGAACTATTTGCATAGTTATCTGGGCGTACCCAATTCCGATGCCCATTTGACAAATGTGACCACCTTGGTGATTTTCTCTATGTCGATGCTGGGCGCGGGTTATGCCACGCGATGGGTAGATGCGACTCAGCTCGTGCTGGTCGGAATCGTGTCTTTAGTCTGCAGTAGTTATCCGCTGTTCGCGATCCTGCAGCGCGGCGATTTTCTGACGCTGTTATTCGTGCAGGCGGCCTTTGCGGTCATGGCAGGTTGCGTGGTTGGCGTTATTTTTGTCGTGCTGCCCGACTTGTTTAAGAACAACTGGCGGAGCTTCGGCATGGCCAGCACCTATTCCTTCGCCACCGCGATTTTCGGCGGAACCGCACCCGTCTTATGCGCTTATTTGATCAACTTGACGCATCGGCTGACTGCGCCGGCGCTCTACATCATGGCAATGGGTTTGCTGGCTGCGCCCGTTGCCTACAGCATTTCCTTGAAGAGGCGAAGCCAAATTCTCTTTTCAGTCGATGTGACTAAGCCCGAGCAACAACGCGGGCCGCCCTCGATTTTTTAGCAGACGTCCCATGACCCATTCAACCAAGCTGCCACCGACCTATCTAGTCACGCCAGAGCCACCGGCTGGCGAGCCTATAGCCGACTTTATCGCGCAGTTGGAACGCGCATTGGAAGCGGGCATCCGCTTAGTGCAGTTGCGCGCCAAGACCCTGACAGCGCCGCAATATGTCACTCTGGCCGAGCAGGCACTGGCGTGTTGCCGGCGCTACGATGCGCGACTACTGTTGAACGCGCCAGCCGATGTGGCGCACGCCTTGCAGGCCGATGGCGTACACCTCACCAGCACTCGCCTGATGGCATGCACAAATAGACCATTGCCGTCCAAACTGCTGGTTTCGGCCGCGTGCCACGACGCGCGCCAAGTGCTGCATGCGAACCGGATAGGCGCCGATTTATTGACGATTTCGCCGGTCTTACCTACTGCGACGCATACGACGGCCGAACCACTGGGTTGGCCGCGTTTTAAAGAACTGGTGGCGCTGACCCCGCTCCCGGTCTATGCCTTGGGCGGGATGACTGCCGACACCTTGAACGAGGCCCGCGAAGCCGGTGCCTATGGCATCGCCGCGATTCGTTCGCTTTGGAGCGGCTAACCGGGCTCGGTAGCAGCAAGCTCAGACCTGAGCGGCAAGCAGCCATGCATGTCGGCGAAGACCAGCAATAAATAAAGGTCGGCGGCCGTTTCGTCGTCGCAATGCCCGAGCACGCTTTGTGCAGCTCGCAGGATCGGCATGCGGGCATGTAAGCGCTCCGAGCTTTCGTAGACATGGCGCGCGAAATCGATGGGCCTGTCGAGCGACAGGTGCTCGATCAGCGCACGGTCTGCAGCGTCAAGGTTCAGCGCACGCGGCGGCCGACCATCACTTTGCACAGTCTGGTTGGACGACCACATTGTTTCGGGCGTCATGCGATCGGCCAATTCCACTAACCGCAGGCCTAGCGCGAGGATCTCGTTACGTCGCGTACCTGGGTTCGCCTCGATGCATCTTCCCGGTCGCCCATTCGTTCGGCTCCGGCGCAGGGTGACCGTTACCGCATCCGGGTGCTCGGGCACGGGCCCCCTGCCGCTCTCCAAGCACAGCCAAGTGGAGCCAATTCGGAAACGGATTTCTGTCTTCATGTCGGCTCAGCCATGTCGTTGATGTCGGAACGAGTGAAAGCAGCTGAACAATTATCCGAGTGTAAGAAGCGCCCCGCATCCGTAATAAACACGGACTTGGCGTGCGATCGGAGCATCCCGCAGCGATGCTCTACCTTCGGGAAACCTTGGGCCACGGCTTGGAGCACCGTTTCCTAGTTCAATCGGGAGCCAATCGATTGAACAACTGGCGCCCGCTTGCCGAATGGCGCTTGGCCCTCGTCAGAGCATCGCCCGGTCATGTCGTCAATGCATATGGCTAGCGCTCGCAACGATCCACCGCCGTCGCGGGCTGCGCGGCGGCCAAGTCGAAGTCAGCCTCCTGCAGCCCATACGGGCTCAACGAGACCCAGTGCAAACGCGAATCGGAACGCGCGAGCCCGAGGCTGCCCATGTACCACCATTTGATCGGCGACGGCTGCGTCGCTTCGAGCTCGATCGACGACGCGCTCATCCGCAATTCCAGCAGACGCCCGTCCTGTGACGGCGTATACGCCCGATCGCCGATCACCGTGATCCCCGCTTCGCGCACCGTCGACGGCATGCACGCGAGCGTCGCCACCGGCGCACCGTCTTCGTCGAACAGTTGCGCGAAGCCGTGTCCGCTCGCATCGCTCGCGGCAACCACAAAGCGGTCGAGCGCAGGCACATAAGCCGCCGCATACGTGTAGTACTGCAGATGCGGCGCAATCACATGCGGCTCGCTCAACGTGCCGTCGGCCGGGTCGAACGCCGCCGCCTTCAGTTGCGCGTAGGTCTGCCCGTTCACGTATTGCTGCCAGACGAGCAGCGCCCGCGTGGGCGACGCGGCGATCATCGGCCACCACTCGCGCACGTAGGGCGCGACGGAAACGAAGTTCAGCGGCGCGCCGTCAGCGTCGTAGGTCTTCACGTAGACGCCGCGTCCGGTGCCGAGATTGTCGACGCCGCCGCCGTCGACCCAGTCGTCCGAGTAGAAGACGACGAAGCGCGAGCCGACCGCGGCCGCTGCCCCGAACGGCCGCCCGCCTTGACGTCGATCGGATACGGACGCACCGGTCCGAGCAGGCGCGAGTAGACGCCGTAGCGCTGGCTCACCTCGTCCGCCGTGTTCCAGCCGTCTTCGAACGTCACCATGATGTTGCCGGTGCTGCTCTGCGCGATCGATACCGGCTCCTGCGCCTCGGGCCGGTGGATGAACACGCGCGGCTTCGCGAGCTTGGCCCGCTCCGGCGACCAGTGCGCGACGTAGACGTCATGCGTCCAGTTGCCGTCGCGCCCTGCTCCGCGCGGCGGCAAGCCCGAGCTGCTGAAGAACACATAGGTGCCGCCATGCCCATCGGACGCCGCGCCGATGCCGTGCATATAGGCGCGCAAATCGCCCTGCGGCACGCGCAGGCGCGAGTCGGCGTGCGGCTCCACGCGGGCGTGGGCATGGGTGGTCGCGTGAGCGGCGGTTCCCGTGGAAGCGGCTGTCGCTACGGTGGATGGGGCTGCCGCCGGCTACGGCGGTCGTCGCGACGGAGACCGCCGCCAACTCGATGCCGGGCGACGGAGCATCTTCTCTGTCGCCCGGCATCCAAGCGCTAGCGATGATCATTCGATCTCGCCGTTCGGCATCGCACAGTGCGGCGCATCGAGCGGATCGTCTTTTCGCGTCCGCCGCTCGTGGTGTGCCGCACTTGGCGTGCCCCACTACTTGCGCTTGGCTTCCAGCTCTTCCCAGCGCTCTAGCGCAAGCAGCAGTTCGTCGTCGATCGCCGCATAGCGCTCGGTGAGACGCGCGCCCTCCTGCGCGTCCTTCGCGAAAATCGATCCGTCTTCCAGTTGCGCGCCGATCGTCTTTTGCTCGGCCTCGAGCGCCGCGATCTTCTCGGGCAGCGCCTCCAGCTCGCGCTGCTCCTTGAACGACAGCTTGACCGTGCGCTGGGCATTGCGGCCCGCCGCGCTGTCCTTCGGCGCGCTCGCCGCGGGCGCTTCCTTCGCTGCGTCCTTCGCGGCCGCTTGCTCGGCGATCTGCTGCGAGCGCTCGCTTTGCACCTGCCAGTCGGTGAAGCCGCCGACATACTCGCGCCAGTTCCCCGCCCCTTCCGACGCGATCACCGACGTCACGACGTTGTCGAGAAACGCGCGGTCGTGGCTCACGAGTAGCACGGTGCCGTCGTAGTCGGCGAGCAGCTCTTCGAGCAGTTCGAGCGTGGGGATGTCGAGGTCGTTGGTCGGCTCGTCGAGCACGAGCACGTTCGCGGGCCGCGCGAAGAGGCGCGCGAGCAAGAGGCGGTTGCGCTCGCCGCCCGAGAGCGACTTCACGGGCGAGCGGGCGCGTTCCGGCGCGAACAGGAAGTCGCCCAGATAGCTCATCACGTGCTTCTTCGTGCCGTTGACTTCGACCCAGTCGCTACCGGGGCTGATCGTATCGGCGAGGCTCTTTTCCTGATCGAGCTGCGCGCGCATCTGATCGAAATACGCGACCTGCAGGTTCGTGCCGACCTTGACAGTGCCTTCGTCAGGCGCCAATTCGCCCAGGATCAGCTTGAGGAGCGTCGTCTTGCCCGCGCCGTTCGGTCCGACGAACCCGATCTTGTCGCCGCGCATGACCGTCGCCGAAAACCGGTCAACCACCGTGCGCGCCCCGTAGCGCTTCGTCACATCGGTCAGCTCGGCGACGATCTTGCCGGACTTCTCCCCCTGCCCGACGTCGAGCTTCACGTTGCCCTGCACGTTGCGCCGCTCGGCGCGTTCGTTGCGCATCTGCACGAGCCGCGCAATGCGGCCGACGCTGCGCGTTCGGCGCGCCTCGACGCCCTTGCGAATCCACACTTCTTCCTGCGCGAGCAGCTTGTCGAACTTCTCGTTCTCGACGCGCTCGACTTCCAGTTGCTGCGCCTTGCGCGTCTGGTAAGCGGAGAAATTGCCGGGGTACGACAAGAGCCGGCCGCGGTCGAGTTCGACGATGCGCGTCGCCACGCGGTCGAGAAATGCGCGATCGTGCGTGATGAAGAAGAGCCCGGCGCGCTGCGACGCGAGCAGCTCCTCGAGCCAGCGGATGCCGTCGAAATCGAGGTGGTTGGTCGGCTCGTCGAGCAAGAGCACGTCCGGCTGCGCGACGAGCGCGCGGGCCAGCGCGACGCGCTTTTGCATCCCGCCCGAGAGCGCGCCGACGCGCGCGTCGCCGTCGAGGCCGATTTGCGCGAGCGTGGTCGAGACACGCGTGCGCCAGTTCCAGGCATCGGTCGCGTCGAGCGACGATTGCAGCGCGTTCATGCGCGCGAGCAGCGCATCGTGCTCGGCGCCTTCGGGCGTTTCCGCGAGCCGGTGCGCGACGGCATCGTATTCGTCGAGATGCGCGCGTGCGTCGACGAGGCCGGCCGCGACGGTATCGAACACCGACACGTCCGCATCGAACTCCGGCTCCTGCGGCACATAGACGGTCGACAGATCCTGCTGCCGCGTGACGAGACCGTCATCGGGCTTCGTGAGCTCGGCGACGATCTTCAGGAGCGACGATTTGCCTGCGCCGTTGCGGCCGATCAGGCCGACGCGCTCGCCGGCTTCGAGCGAGAAATCCGCGTGATCGAGCAACGCGACGTGACCGAACGCGAGCTGCGCGCCGGTGATGGAATAAAGCGACATGGGGAGAGCGGCTTTGAGCGAAAACCAAAACGCTCATTGTACCGGTCGGGCGAAGCGCGGCCGGGTGCCTAAAGACATAGGACACAGGGGATGAGCGCGCGCGAGCCGCGCGCGCTCCAAAGAGACACGGCCGCCAGGAGCGGACGAACGACCGTCCGGCTTACTTCACATGAACCGTGATGGTCTGGCTCATTTGGGGGCCATAAGACCGATGCGCGCCGTCGGCGAATTGCATGGTCAGCGTGTGGTCGCCCGGCGGCAGGGTCACGTCCGTCTCGGTCTGCCCCTTGCCGTAGTGGATGTGCGTCTCGTCGGCGGGGACGACGGTGCCTTGGGGCACCGGTCCGCCGTCGATGATCAGATGATGGTGGCCCGTGCCTTCCGTGATCGTGCCGGCCGGCGCGACCGTCATGCCCTCGACGCCGAACACGATGTGCACCGGGCTCGTCACGGTCGCGCCGTCCTTCGGCGCGACAAAGAAGACGCGAGAGTCGGCCCGCGCCGCGGCCGACGCCACGAGCAGTCCCGCGAATACTGCGCCTGTGATCCATGTGTTTTTGAGCATCGTTTTCTCCAGGTGGAATCAAGCCGGTGGTCAGCATACACCGGGGTTGCAAAGTTTACTGACTCAGCCAAAGCAGCGGATTCGCGCTCGGGCGCCGCGGCAATCGCGCACACGGGCCTCGTCACGGAATCCGTTAAAATCGCGTGTTTTGCCCGACGTCGTCACGAAGGGCCAGAGCGTTCCAAAGCATTCATTTGAAAGAGAATTCCGTGAGCGAAGTGATCGAATACAAAAGCTGGGTCTGCCTGATTTGCGGCTGGGTCTACAACGAACAAGACGGCCTGCCCGGCGAAGGCATCGCGCCGGGTACCCGCTTTGCCGACATTCCCGAAGACTGGCGGTGTCCGGAGTGCGACGTGACCAAGGCGGAGTTTGCGGCCGTCGAGTTCTGAGCCGGTACGACACAGAACACGCGAGGCGGGGGAGGTATTCCGTGGGGGGTGTGTTTAGGGGGCAAGCGAAAAGTGAGTCATCCGGCTGACGAGAATCCGGTCTGGAACGAGGCCGACTTTGCGCGCGCACGGCCTGCTGAAGGAGCCTATCCGATTTCCTGTGTGTGAGGCATAAACTGACGGCAAAGGAGCCGCTTTATGCCACGCAAACGAAAAGAAGAAACGACGGTGGAACCGGGCAAGGGGTTGAACCTGGACCCGGAGCTGATCAAACAACTGGTGCCCGGGACACTGGACCGGGCGACCATTAACGAGCAACTGGCTGCGCTCAAGAAGGCGATCTTCGAACGCGCGCTAGGCGGTGAGCTGACGCACCACCTAGGCTACGAGAAGGGCCAAGCCAAGCCGGAAGGCGGCACGAACCACCGCAACGGCACCAGCCGCAAGCGCATCACGACCGACGACGACACGTTCGACGTCGAGATTCCGCGCGATCGCGAAGGCACGTTCGACCCGGTGCTGATCGCCAAGGGCGAGCGGCGCTTCACCGGTTTCGACGACAAGATCATCGCGATGTACGCACGCGGCATGAGCGTGCGAGAGATTCAGGGTTTCCTGTTGGAGATGTACGGCATCGAGGTGTCGCCGGACTTTATCAGCACGGTGACCGACGCGGTGCTCAACGAAGTGCGCGACTGGCAGCAGCGGCCGCTGGAGGCCATGTATCCGGTGGTGTTCTTCGATGCCCTGCGCGTGAAGATCCGTGACGAAGGCGTGGTACGCAACAAGGCGATCTATCTGGCGCTGGGCGTGCGCCGCGACGGCACACGCGACGTGCTGGGCCTATGGATCGAGCAGACCGAGGGCGCCAAGTTCTGGCTACGAGTGGTCAACGACCTGAAACTGCGCGGTGTGCAGGACATTCTGATTGCCGTGGTCGATGGCCTGAAGGGCTTTCCGGAAGCGATCAACACGGTGTTTCCGGAAACGACGGTCCAGACCTGTATCGTCCATCTGATTCGCAACTCGCTGGACTTCGTGAGTTGGAAGGATCGCAAAGCGGCTGCGGCAGCGCTCAAGGAGGTCTACCGGGCGCCAACGGCCGAGGCGGCTGCCGCGGCCCTGGACGCGTTCGACGCCGGCCCGTGGGGCGCCAAATACCCGCCGATCGCAGCGCTCTGGCGGCGGGCCTGGGAACAGGTGATTCCGTTCTTCGCGTTCGCGCCCGAGATTAGAAAAATCGTCTATACGACAAATGCGATCGAGTCGCTGCACATGCAATTGCGCAAGATCATCAAGGCGCGCGGCCACTTCCCATCGGACGAGGCCGCGCTCAAGCTGATCTGGCTAGCGCTGCGCAACGTCGTTGCCAAATGGAGCGGCTCTCGGCACGATTGGAAAAGCGCGATGACACAGTTCGCGCTGCTTTACCCCGAGCGATTCAATATCGGAATCTGAGTCTTAACCCGCCTCACACACAGAAATCCGGATACCTCCTGCTGAAGAAGTACTGCCCGAACTTTTTGGAAAAGAAGCGGCCGCGAAGATGACCGAGCCGTCACGGTTGAATGTCTTTGATATACTCAGCGCTCGCTGACGGACTCTGAGTCGTCGGCCATTCGGTCCTCTCCCCGTAGTTCAATGGATAGAACAAGTGCCTCCTAAGCGCTAGATACAGGTTCGATTCCTGTCGGGGGGACCAAATGAGCTTCGCAGCCGGTTCCCAGCTTCCTGAGAAGCCCCGCGTGTTACACCGCGGGGCTTTTTGCTTTCCGGGAGTGCCTTCCGCAATCCGTCGGCTCATCGATACAGGCAGGTGTATTCCCCGCCCCAAGCGCCGCTGGTGCATCGCTTGCAGATGTACCGCGGACAGTCGGTGATGCCCGTGCCCGGCACGGCGCACCTGGAGACAATGAAGCCTTCCTGCACCACGCCTCCATCGGAAGCCAAGCAGGCGCCAAGAGGCAAAACCCTGGCGGTTTGAGCGGGTTGCGCCGAGGCTCCATCCTCGTGCGCGCATCCCGCGAAGACAAACAAGAGCGGAAAGACCAGCAATAGCTTCAAACACCGAATCGAGGACATTGCGCACCTCCATTGCGAAGGAACGAAGCAATTCGAGCCCGCGCGGGGCACCTCAACTAAACGGTCAGAACACGCAAAACATTCCGGGAATCGGGGAAAGACACGAAATTGGCAGTCCCGTCATATCGCCTTCGATGTACCGTATCGCACGCGCTGCTCCCTTACCACTTTACGCTCAGGAGTCTCGAGATGCTGGCACTCAGACCAAGCTGCGAATGCTGCGACAAAGACCTCCCCCCGGAGTCCGCCGATGCGCGAATCTGCTCATTCGAATGCACGTTCTGCGTCGACTGCGCGACGAACGTGCTTCACGGCACATGCCCGAATTGCGGCGGCGAACTGGTCGCGCGGCCGCGCCGTCCGGCGAACAAGCTCGCGAGCAATCCGCCGTCGACCGAACGCGTCTTCAATCCGGACTGCGCGCAGCAGCACTAGGCACAACAGGCAACGATAAGCACAGCGACAGCAGCGTTTCCGCCTCGGCCAAAGCGCTTCTATTGCGCACCGGAACATGGCCACGCCGGTCACGCCCGCCATGTTCCCGCCATCCTCCAGCCAGTAAACTCCGGACACAATTCCTGCCGAACTCCGCCACCCATTTAGCTTTCTTAGGAGATAGATGGGAGCGAAATCATGTTGAGGCTCATCACAATCCTCGGATTGGCCTCCGCCCTCGCGGGCTGCGTCGCGGAGGCTCCCGGCTACCCCGATTACGCTTATTACCCCGACGGCTACTACGCCTACGGCCCGGACTACGAGCCGGGGTATGCGTACGGTGCGGTCGGCATCGTCGGCGGCGGCAGCTGTTGCTTCTTCCACCACCATGATCATGATCATGATCACGATCATGACCACGGCGGCGGTCACGGTCACGGTTGGGGCGGAGGCTGGGGTCACGGCGGCAACCATGGCGGCGTCTGGACGAGCGGCGGTAGCTGGGGCGGCCATGGCGGCGGTCACGGCGGCGGCGGCGGTGGAGGTGGCGGTGGCGGCTCGAGCCGCTAGCCGACAGGACGAATTACCCGGACGCATCAGGACGAATCGCGGCCCATCCCCGTGCTAGCATCTGCCGACGCACGGAGAGCCCCACATGGATGTCGCGATTGTCCGCCGTTTCGAAACCGAATTTGCACCCCGCATCGCGGAGACGATCACTGGCCTGTTCGACGCGCACGTGCGCGCGAAAATCATCCCGTCCGAAGGCGCTGGCCGGGCGACGCGAGTCCGGTTATTCGGGGAGGTGAACGAGCACGCGCACGAGCACCTGAGGCACTTCGCACACCCGCTCAACGTCGAGCTGACGTGGGATGACGACGAAATCGAAAGCCTGCTGACGACCCCAGAGGGCCGCACGCGCTTTCAGCGCTACCTCAACGCGATTCCTCGCAAGCTGCGCAATTGGCAGGACGCGCGATCGATCGACTTCGCGACGCGCACCCAGGACGAACCGTCTATTCTGATCGGCGGCCTCGACTTCGGCGCATAACACCTCTGGCGACCTCTTGCCTCTAGCCGCCCCGCTTTCTCAATGCCGCCTATGCATCCATTGCGGATGATGCGCACCGAGCCAGCGCCGCAAGTCGTTCAATGGATGTTCGGTCTGATACCGCGTCGCAACGAGAAACGCGGCGCATACGAAGACGATAAGCGTCAGCATGAAACCGATGGATGAATCAGGCATTGCAGTCTCCTCCTGATCTAACGGCGGCTGTCTCGATTCTACGAGCGTTGCCGCCGCCAGGCGATCTATTTTGCGACCTGCGCCACGTTCACGAAGCGCGTCCGTAATACAAATTCTGCGGATGGCGCGCTTCGGCGAAGAAGAACCATCGCTCGGCGACGAGCCCCGCGTATTGGATGACGAACGCCGCGCCGAGGAGCGCAATCGACGAGGCCACCGACGACGACGCCGCCGCCCCCAGCGCCGTCAGCACGAACGGCACCGCGAATGCGCCGAGCAAAAACGCCCACTTGACGGTCTGCACCGTGCGCGCCGTTTGGCCGTGAAAGAACTCGCGCGTGTTGAACGATTGGGCGGTGAAGCCGCGCGACTTTTGGACGACGTTCGGGCCCTTGATGCCGGTCGCGCTTTGCAGCGTCGACTTCGGCCGCAGCCGCGCGTTGCGCGCGAGCGACGCAATCCGGCTCGCGCAGCCGGCAAGCGTCAGCACGCACGCGCACGGCGCGAGTGCGCCCACTAGCGCGGGCGCGAGCCACGCCGAGCATGCCGCGGCGAGTGTGAATCCCGATGCGCAGCCGAGCAGCACGAAGTTGACCATCGTGAGCGGCGTGGCCCATTCCTGCAGAAAGCGCAGGCACGCATAGATCATCGACGTGCAGACGAAGAGCGCCGCGCCTGCCAGCACGCCGAGCACGCCGATCGCGATTGCGTACGGCGAACCGATCCAGTGCGCGACGCCATACGCGAACGCGCAAGCGAGAAACGCGGGCAGTGCGAGACATTCGCGCGAGAGCCACGACGTGCGCCACATCGCGATCGCGCGCCACGCGCGCTCCGGATGTCCGAGGTGGAAAAACGAAGCGAGGAGGCCCAGCGCGCCGAGCGCGACCGACACGCCCGCGCCCACGACATAAAAACTCTGCGACGTCATCGCACTTGCCGCGCCCCAGCCGAGCCGCCCGGCGACTTCCACGCCGACGAGCGCGATCAACAATCCCTGCGCGGCGCCGCAAAGCGTCGTCAGGAACACCACCGAGAAAGCAGGTCTCATCTTCCTTGACTCCCCATCCTTATTGACCAGCCGCCATCACGCGCGCGTCGCCGCCGAGGCCAGATTCAATTGGCCTCGCTCGAGCTGCGCGTCGATCGACACATCCTGGGCGTCGCCCGCCGATTTGCACGAGCACGCTCCCCCGCCGCACGACGTCGACTCCGTCTTGTGCCGCGGCAAGTAGTGATTCGAAGGCCGCGTGCCCCACTCCGGCATCAACTGATAACCGCCGCGCTCGCGGATCGCCTTCGACACCGTCGACTCGGGATCATGGATATCGCCGAAGAGCCGCGCCGAAGTCGGGCACGCGAGCACGCAGGCGGGCTTGCGGTCGCGCTCGGGCAGCGCCTCGTTGTTGATGCGGTCCGAGCACAGCGTGCACTTCGTCATCTCGTGGCGCTTCTCGTCGATCTCGCGCGCGCCGTACGGGCATGCCCACGAGCAGTATTTGCAGCCGATGCAGCGGTCGTAGTCGACCAGCACGAGGCCGTCTTCCTTGCGCTTGTAGCTCGCGCCGGTCGGGCACACGGGCACGCACGGCGGGTCTTCGCAATGCAGGCACGACTTCGGGAAGTGAATCGTGTCGGTGAGCGGAAACTCGCCGGTTTCGTAGGTCTGCACGCGGTTGAAGAACGTCCCCGACGGATCGTCGTCGTACGGCCGGAAATCCGCGAGACTGCCCGCCTCGCCCGAGGTGTTCCATTCCTTGCAGCTCGTCACGCACGCGTGGCATCCGACGCACACGTTCAAGTCGATCACGAGGGCCATCTGAGTCATTGCTTGCTCCCGCCTGTTTACTGTTCGCCGTCGTGGTGCTTGGCGGCGGGCTTCACCGCCTGCATCAAGCGCTTGGCAAATTCGCCGCGTCCCGCGAAATACGCCTGCACGACGCGCTGGACCGCATTCGCGCCCGTCGAGCCGGGCAGCGCCGTCATCGGCGCGAACTGCGGCAGCGTGTGGTCGGCGTCGGCTTCGGCCGGATAGACGCGCACGCGCACGTCGTACCACGCGGCCTGTCCCGTGACCGGATCGGAATTCGACATCCGTGCGCCCGCTGCCGCGTTCTTTTCCTGAGCGGGCAACTCGTCCGTGATCAGGTGGTTCAACAGAAAGCCGTGCTTGGATTCGTTCGCATCGGGACCGAGGTTCCACGCGCCCGCCGCCTTGCCGATCGCGTTCCAGGTCCACACCGTCCCGGGCTCGACCGCCTCGCTGTAGCGCGCCATGCAGCGGACCTTGCCCCACTGCGATTCGACGTAGATCCAGCCGCCGTCCTCGATGCCGTTTTCCTGCGCCATGCGCGGATTCATGAACAGATAGTTCTCGCCGTGGATCTGCCGCAGCCAAGCGTTCTGCGAATCCCACGAGTGGTACATCGCCATCGGACGCTGCGTGATCGCGGCGAGCGGATAGCGCGCCGTATCGGTCGCGGCGTTTTCGAGCGGCGGGTAGTAGAACGGCAGCGGATCGAAATAGCGCTCGATACGCGCACGCAGGTGATCGGGCGGCTGGCGGCCTGTCGTCTTGCCGCGCGCGGCGAGCCGGAATTTCTGCAGCACGTCCGAGTAGAGCTGAATCACGATCGGCGTGTCGAACTTGCGAAAGCCGTTCTCGACCGCCCACTTCAAGTACGGCCCGTTGCAGTTGCGCATGTACTGGATCGACTCGGGCAGCGTGAAATGGAACACGCAATTGTTTTTCGCGTATTGCTCCCACTGGTTCGGATTCGGCTCGCCGACGAGCGCCTTGTCGCCGTCCTTGCCCCGCCAGCCGGCGAGAAAGCCGACGCCCGAATTGGGCGAGGTCTGGAAGTTGACGACGAAATCCGGGTAGTCGCGGTACTTGCGCGTGCCGTCCTCTTTCGTGAACGCCGGCAGCTTCAGCCGGCTGCCGAGCTCGATCAGCACTTCCTGGAAGGGCTTGCATTCGCCGGTCGGCGGCACCACGGGAACGCGCACGGAGTCGACCGGACCGTCGTATTCGGAGATCGGACGATCGAGCACCGACATCGCATCGTGCCGCTCGAGGTAGGTCGTGTCCGGCAGGATCAGATCGGCGAACGCGGTCATCTCCGACTGAAACGCGTCGCACACCACGATGAACGGGATCTTGTGCTCGCCGTTCTCGTGCTTGTCGGCGAGCATCTTGCGGACCTCGACCGTGTTCATCGACGAGTTCCACGCCAGGTTCGCCATGAAGATGAACAGCGTGTCGATCGGGTACGGGTCGCCGCGCCAGGCGTTCGTGATGACGCTGTGCATGAGGCCGTGGACCGCGAGCGGGTACTCCCACGAGAACGCCTTGTCGATGCGGCCGGGCTGGCCGTCCTTGTCGACAAAGAGATCTTCCGGCGCGGCGGGCCAGCCGAGCGGGCCGTTTGCGAGCGGCGTATTCGGCTGGATCACGTCCGGATCGTTCGGCGGTTTCGCCGACGGCGGCACCGCGCGCGGGTACGGCGACTTGTGCCGGAAGCCGCCGGGGCGATCGATCGTGCCCATGATCGACATCAGAATCGACAGCGCGCGGATCGACTGGAAGCCGTTCGAATGCGCGGCGAGCCCGCGCATCGCGTGGAACGCGATCGGGTTGCCGGTGACGGTGTCGTGCGTCTGGCCCCACGCGTCGGTCCACGGGATCGGCAGCGTGATCTTGTGGTCGCGGGCCGTGTCGGCCATTTCTTGCGCGAGGCGGCGGATCGTGTCGGCGGGAATGCCGGTGATCTCCGACGCCCACTCGGGCGTGCACTCGGCCACCTGCTCGCGCAGCAGCGCGAACGACGGCACGACCGGCGTGCCGTCCGCGAGCGCATAGCGGCCTTCGAGCGCGGGCGTGACGCCCGGCGCGTGATGCACCACGGCGCGCTGCGCGGCCGGGTCCCACCACATGCGGTTCTGCGGAAACAGCGGATTGCCGACCGGCGACTCGGGGTCCTGCACGAACAGGCCGAAGGTGTTGCGCTCGGCGTTCATGTCGAGCAGCTCCGCCGCGTTCGTGTAGCGCGTGACGAACTCGCGGTCGTACGACTCGGTTTCGATCAGTTCGCGGATCAGCGCCATGAACAGCGCGCCGTCGGTGCCGGGACGGATCGGCACCCATTCGTCCGCGATCGCCGCGTAGCCCGTGCGCACCGGATTGATCGCGATGAAGCGCCCGCCCGCGCGCTTGAACTTCGAGAGCGCGATCTTGAGCGGATTCGAGTGATGGTCTTCCGCGGTGCCGATCATGAAGAACAGCTTCGCGCTGTCGAGGTCGGGCCCGCCGAACTCCCAGAACGAGCCGCCCATCGTGTAGATCATCCCGGCGGCCATATTGACCGAGCAGAATCCGCCGTGCGCCGCGTAGTTGGGCGTGCCGAACTGCTTCGCGAAGAGGCCGGTGAGCGCCTGCATCTGGTCGCGGCCGGTGAAGAGCGCGAACTTCTTCGGATCGGTGGCGCGCAGGTGGCCGAGGCGCTTCTCGAGGGTCGCGAACGCGACGTCCCAGGAGACCGGTTCGAACTGCGCGGTGCCGCGTTCGGCGCCGGGCTTGCGCATCAGCGGCTGCGTGAGGCGCGCGGGCGAATACTGCTTCATGATCCCCGACGAACCCTTCGCGCAGATCACGCCCTGATTGAGCGGATGGTTCGGGTTGCCGTCGATATAGCGCACTTCGCCGTCGCGAAGATGCACGCGGATTCCGCAGCGGCACGCGCACATGTAGCACGTGGTGGTCTTCACCTCGAGCTTTTCGTTCTGGGTTCGGGCTCGGTGTTCCATCTGACCTCCTTCGATTGCCATGCCGCGCTTCGCCAAGCCGGGAAGCGGTATATGCATATGACCGAATCGTATAAGGCCGCACGGCAAAAGAAAAATCGCTATTTCGAATTAAAACCATCAGCTTTGGCGATAGTTCGAAAAACCACGCGGGGCGTCGAGATGGCGCACGTGCTCCACGCGACCGGCAAAGGCGCGGCAACACGCTGGCAGGTGGAAAACCGCGGCAAGACGATGATCGAAGGCAAGTTCGAATTCGGCTTCGCGGTGGACTGAATGGGAAAGGACCTCGGCATCTGCCTCGACGAGGCGAAGCGACGCGAAGTGCAACGGCGCGCCGCTGCCGGTGGCGGCGCGCGCCGATCAGTTCTGCAGTACGGTGATCAGCGTCCGCGCAGCGACGCCGTCATCCCGGCGATCATCAGGTCCATCTGCGCGCACGCCGAGCCCGCAGGCACCGCGGCTTCGACGATCGTCACGCCGTCGTGCGCGCGGGCTGCGTCGAGCGCGGCGGCGAGGCTCTCGCGATCGGCCACGCGCGCAAAGCGCAGGCCGAAGGCCGCCGCGAGGCAGCCGAAATCGATCGCGTGAGGATTGCGCACGGCGGTGCGGTAGTCGGGGCGTTGCGCGAGCGGCAGGAAATCGAAGATCGCGCCGCCCTCGTTGTTGATCACGCAGATGCAGGCGCATCCCGCGTGGCGCTGCGCACTCGCGAGCGCCGGCAGGTCGTGCAACATCGCGAGATCGCCGAGCACGAGCAAACCCGCATCGCCGCGTGCACGCGCGGCGCCGATGAACGTCCCGACCGTGCCGTCGATCCCCCACACGCCCCGGTTCGACAACGCGGCTCGCACGCGCGGGCGAACGTCGTCGAACAAATCGGCGTGGCGGACCGGCATCGAGTTGCCGAATTGCACGAAATCGAAGCCGTCGTGCGTGAAGATCTGCTGCGCGGCCACCAGTTCGCCCCACTCCTGTTCCGCCAGCGCTTGACCGCGCGCGGCGCGCACGCGCGCGCTCGACTGGCGCCACGCCATGCGCCACTTCTCGTCGCCGGGCGCAAGCCGCTCGGCGAGCGCATCGAGCAACGCCGGCGAAGGCGCGACGAGCGGCACGAACGACGGATGCAGATAATCGGCGGCGGCGGGAAGCATCGACACCTTGAGCGTCGGCACACGATGCGCGAGCAGATAGTTCTGCACTTGCGGCATCACCGGCGCGTGGCCAAAGCGGATCACGAGATCGGGCGCGCGTGCCATGAGCGGCGACGGCACCGCGAGCGCATCGAAGCCGCTCGCGACGTCCGCGCGGCCGTAGCCGCGCAAGCCGCTGGCGGCGTCGGCGATGACCGGGAAGCCGGTACGGGCGCAGAACGCGTCGAAGACGTCGCCCGGGATGCCGCACTCGGGGCCCGCGACGATCATTCCGCGCAGGCCCGGCATCAACGGCAGGCGTGCGGCGAGGTGTGCGAGGGGCGCGACGTGCGATAAAGCGGTAGCGTCGTCGGCGCTGCCGGTCTGCGCGGCCAGCGGCACACGCGCCGCCGCCAGCGTCGCCGCCGATGCTTCCGGCGATTCGGTCGAATCGAACCGGCCCAGCATCGGCACGTTGATATGCACGGGGCCGCGGCGCGGCGTCCGGCAGCGCGCGAGCGCATCATCGATGGCGGCGCGCATCGTCATCAGCGCATCGGGCGAATCGAGCGGATCGTCGAGATCGACACTCGCGCGCACGAACGCCTGGCAGGCGCCGATGTGGTCGGTCATCTGCCCGAAGCCCGTGCCGCGCAGCGAGCGCGGCCGGTCGCAGCTCACCACGACGAGCGGCACGCCGCACGCATCGGCTTCGGTCAGCGCGGGCGCGAGGTTCGCCACGGCCGAGCCCGAGGTCGTGACGATCAGCACCGCTTCGCCCGTCATCTTCGACATGCCGAGCGCCGCGAATGCGCCGCTGCGCTCGTCGGTGCAGACGAGCGTATCGACGAAGCTCTTGCGCTCGCGCGCGGCGAGCACGAGCGCCGCGCTGCGGCCGCCCGGCGAGAGCACCGCGCGGCGCACGCCATGCGCGGCGAGCGCATCGAGGAGGCAATGGAGCCAGAGGTCGTTCAAGGCCGAGGGCGTGCCGCTGACGGAGGCATCGCCACGCATCACGTTCCGTGCCGCAGCCGCATCACCCTCGTTCGGCAACGCCCCGTCCGCAGCCCGTGCCGCTAGCGCATTCATGCCGGCATCTCCTCGACGTGCGCCTCGGCGAACGCCGGCATCACGTGTTCGGCAAAGCGCCGCATCGACGCGAGCACCTGCGCTTGCGGCAGCGCACCGAGACGAATGCGGCACGTACGCGCCGCGATATGCGAGAGCAGCATCAGCGGCCGCGACGAATACGCGTAGTTCGTGAAGTGATGCTCGGCGAGCCAGACATGGCTCAACCCCAGTTGTTCGGCGGCGACGGCCAGCTCGATTCCGCGCGACAGGATCTCGGCGTCGGGCCGCGGCTCCGGTGCGGGCATGGTCATGAACCTGCCGATTTGCATTTCATCTCCCGGGGTGTTCGGTGCACGATCTGCGTGCTGTGAGGGCACGCTCAATAAGTCGACATGCCGCCCGTGCGCAGCACGTCGGCGATGCGCGTGCGCAAGTCGTCGACGGCAGGGCCATTGGGCAGGTGCCGCACGGTTTCGCTCGTCTCGATGAAGCGGCTCACGAGCGCGAGCGCGGCGCCGTTCGCGCCGTCGCCCAGCAGATTCGCGACATAGCGGCGCCACTCGTCGTCTTGGAGCTTGAAGAGGCAGCCGGCCAGCAAAGCGATCGACGCCGCGTTGCTCTTGTCCACCGATTCGAGGCGCTTCAAGAGCCGCACGGCGCCGATCCAGTCGGTCTCGCGGATGCGCAGGCGAACTTCGCCGAGCTCGAGCGCGAGCGCGTCGCGGCGCAGCACGCGCAACGCGAGCAGGATGTCCTCCAGATCCTCGCGCGGCGCATCCTTCAAGCCGAGCGAGAAAATCTTGAGGAGCATCCCGACGACCTCGTCGCGGCACTGCGCATACGAAGGATGAGCAGGCAACGCCGCGTCGCTCGCCGCACGGTTGGCCGACGTTCCACCGCTTCGATGCACGTGCCGCGTCTCCGTCGGCTAACGCTTTAGAAGTCGTTCGACTGGTTCAAATCGCCGGCCTCGACCGTGACCTGCGAGGACGAGAACGTGGCGTTGCCGCCGTCGCTCGTTTGCGGCTTGGTGAGAGGGATGCCGAACGGATTGTTGCCCGTCTCGAGGCGCTGGATTTCCTTCGTCGCGCCCGAGTTGAGCGACACGCTGCCGTCCGAGTTGATGCGGCCGACGGAATCGCCGCTGCCGTTGTACAGGTTGCCCTGGCTGTCTTCCTGCAAGTGCAGCGCTTCGCCGCCCGCTTGCGAATTGATCTTCACGTCATGCAGACCTTGGCCCGCGCCGACGCCGACGTTACCCGTGCCGCCTGCCCCGCCGGCTCCACCTGCGCCACCGGCACCGCCCGCGCCAGGCGCGCCTGCGCCGGGCGTCGTGCTCGCGAAGCTGGTCGGCTGGGGGCTGCCGCCACCCGGGTTCGAGCCCGCGCCGGGGTTCGAGCTGCCACCGCCGCTCGCGCTTTCCAGCAGGTTCTCGATGTCTTGCAGCAGCTGCTCGACCTCCTGGGTCGCCGACGATTGTCCCGTGCTGGACGTGGTGCTCGGCGTGGTGGTCGGATTCAAGTAAGCGGACGAAATCGAATTCATTGCTATGTCACCTCAAAGTGGACGTGCGAAGAAGACTCGTGATCGGTGTGCCGCAGCCTCTAGGAAAAGCCACCGCTTGCGGCTCTTACGCAGCTTATAAACACCCCGGGGGATGGGTTGCGCCGATACGAAGCGTCGTCGCCGGATGCGAAGCCGGCGGCCAGACAGGTAGCGGTGATATAAACTCGATTGGCCAACCGGCGCGTTTGCGGCGCGTTTGCCGAGCCCATCGCGATGTGTCACACGCCGTGTCACATTTCCGTCTCGCCAACCGCGCGTCAGCCCCACCTCGAACCCCTGTTTAAAGGAGGCATCCCATGGCAGATTTCAGAATCTGGACCGACGACTTTCCCGCCAACGGCTTCATGACGAAAGCGCAGGAAATGAACGACAAGACGTTCGGCGTCGACGGCGGAGGCGGCAACACGTCGCCGGCACTGCAGTGGGACTCGCCGCCGGAAGGCACGGAAAGCTTCGCGCTCACGATCCATGATCCCGATGCGCCGACGGGCAGCGGCTTCTGGCATTGGGTCGTGGTCAATATCCCGGCCGATGCGCGCTCGCTCCCGCGCAACGCGGGCAGCGCGGACGGCGCCCTCCTGCCGGCCGGCGCGCTGCAGGTGAAGAACGATTACGGCACGCCGGGCTTCGGCGGCGCGGCGCCCCCGCGCGGCGACCGCACGCATCGCTACATCTTCCGTCTGCACGCGCTCAAGGTCGCGAATTTGCCGATCACCGCTGAAACGACCAATGCGGTGGCGCGCTTCATGACGCATCTGAACGAAATCGACTCGACGACCTACACCGGTCTCTACGATCTCAAGTAAGCGGCTCAGCACGACGCGGCGGGCTGCGCGGCAACACGCGCGGCCCGCCGCTTTTGCTTCATTTCCCCCACGTCCCATCGAGATGGACCACGAACAAGGTCTGCCCCCGCCGCAACGCTATTGGGCCATCGTCGTCGTCGCGCTCGGCATCACGCTCGCCGTGCTCGACAGCGCCATCGCGAACGTCGCGCTTCCGACCATCGCGCGCGATCTGCACGCAAGCGCCGCCGCGTCGATCTGGGTCGTCAACGCCTATCAGCTGTCGATCACGATCTCGCTGCTGCCGCTCGCCTCGCTCGGCGACCGGATCGGCTACCGGCGCGTGTACACGGCGGGGCTCGTGCTCTTCACCGTCGCCTCGCTCGGCTGCGCGCTCTCCGGGTCGCTTGCGATGCTCGCGACCGCACGCGTGATCCAAGGCTTCGGCGCCGCCGGCATCATGAGCGTCAACACCGCGCTCGTGCGCATGATCTATCCGCGCGCGCAGCTCGGGCGCGGGATCGCGATCAACGCGATGGTGGTGGCGGTGTCGTCGGCTGTGGGGCCGACGGTGGCGTCGGCCGTGCTGTCGGTCGCCACCTGGCCGTGGCTCTTTGCGATCAACGTGCCGATCGGCGTCGCGGCCTCGCTGGGCGCCGTCAGGGCGCTGCCGACCAATCCCGGCCACGAGTCGCCGTACGACTACCTGAGCGCGGTCATGAACGCTTTCGTATTCGGCCTCTTGATCGTCGCGATCGACGGCCTCGGCCACGGCGAAAACGCCGGCTACGCGGCGGCGGAATTGCTCGGCGCCGCGGTCATCGGCTATTTCTTCGTGCGCCGGCAGCTGACGCAGGCCGCGCCGCTCCTTCCCGTCGATCTCTTGAAGATTCCGGTGTTCGCGCTGTCGATCGGCACGTCGATCTGTTCGTTCTGCGCGCAGATGCTCGCGTTCGTTTCGCTGCCGTTCCTGTTTCAGAACACGCTCGGGCTTTCGCAGGTGCAAACCGGTCTCTTGATCACGCCTTGGCCGTTCGCGATCATCTTCGCTGCGCCGCTTTCCGGCGTGCTGTCGGACCGCTACTCGTCGGGCATCCTCGGCGGCGCCGGTCTGGTCGCGCTGACCGCCGGGCTCCTCTTGCTCGCGACGCTCGGCACGCAACCGACGCCCCTCGACATCGCCTGGCGCATGGCGCTGTGCGGGGCCGGCTTCGGCATCTTTCAGTCGCCGAACAACCGCACGCTGCTGTCGTCCGCGCCGCGCGAGCGCAGCGGCGGCGCAAGCGGCATGCTCGGCACCGCGCGCCTCACGGGGCAAACGCTGGGCGCCGCGCTCGTCGCGCTGATCTTCGGCATCGCGCCGGTCAGCGGGCCGACGGTGTCGCTCTATGTCTCCGCAGCGTTTGCCGCCGTGGCGGCGGTAGTGAGCACGCTGCGGGTGATGCAGCCGAGCGTGCCCTAGAAGGGCCTGTTCACGCTGATAACCAGCTTGCGCCGGCCGCGTGCGCGCTGAATGCGCCTCAAGCGTGCGGCACGCGCACGCCTCGCCTGCCACATTTTTTTCTCCGCAAAAACCCGCACTTTCCGCACTCGCGTGCCGAGCACTACTCTAAGTTTGTGCCCGCGTCACGCGTTGTTGCGGCGCGCCGCCGGGCCTCTACGCATAGTTAATTAACGATGCCAAGGAGGCGCCATGTCATTCATCGTCGCTGGACGCTTCGCCACCTTCCCCGCCGCCGAGGCTGCCGCCCAGCAGCTGTTCAATCGCGGTTTTGTCGAAGAAGACGTCAATCTGTTTTTCGTGAATCCGCGCGGACAGCACGCGCGAAAAACATCCGAGCATCCGAGCGCCGCCGTGCTGCACGGCATCAAGGGCCCGAGCCGCGGCGCCACGATCGGCGCGGTGGCGGGCGCGATCGTCGGGGTCGCGATTTTGATGTCGATCACGACGTCGCTCGTGATTGCGGTGATTGCCGCAGGCGTGGGCGCCTACATCGGCTCGATGATCGGCGCGACGCTGCACGACAGGGCGAGCACCGTCCCGTCGCTGCACGACTCGGTCGCACATGCCATCCACCACGAACTGGGCGATTCCGGCGTGCTCGTCGCCGTGCACGTGTCCCCGGAAAATCAGCTCGAGGCCGCGACGGTGCTGCGCGAAGCCGGCGGCATGGCGATCGAGCGCGCGACGGGACGCTGGCAGCAAGGCCGCTGGTCCGACTTCGATCCGAACCGAACGCCGACGCCGATGGCCGAAATGAATCAGCGCGAAGCGTAGCGGCAAGGCGCGATCGGTTACTCATGCGCAAACCTGCGCGCGGCTCGATGGTCCCGCCGCTGGCATGGCCTATGCGTGAAAGCACGACCGCCCCCGACGCGCGTCTCGCGTCGTTACGTCTCTGGAGGCCCTTATGTCAACCGATGTCATTGCGGTGCTGAACGATCTCACGGAAACGTCGAAAGACGGCGAACGCGAATTTCACAAAGCCGCCGAAGCGACACGCGACCAGCAGCTCAAGCTCTTGTTCTCGAGCCGGGCAAACGACTGCACGCGGGACGCGCGCGAATTGCAGGACCTCGTGCGGGGACTGGGCGGCAGGCCGGAGAACCATGGGTCGATGGGCGGCGCGCTGCATCGCGGCTGGCTCGGCGTCAAGACTGTCGTCTCAGGCCGCAGCGATCAAGCGATCCTCACCGAATGCGAGCGCGGCGAAGATACCGCCGAGCACCACTACCGGATGGCACTCGATGCGGACTTGCCGGCCGACGTCAGGCAAGTTGTCGAACGGCAATATCAAGGCGTGCGCGAAAATCACGACCGCCTTCGCTCGCTGCGCACCCAGCATGGCGGCGGGACGATGAAGCCGTAACGCGCCACACTCGCTCCCCATCGAGCCCGTTCGCGACGAGGCGGCCGCTCCGAATCGAGCGGCCGCTTTTTTCGCGCCAAATTCATCGCACTTTTGCCGGGCGCGTTGTAAAAAGTGCGCGCTCACGCGCTTCTCTGAAAGCCAAAATCCCTGCAAATCAGCAGGTTGTGCAAACTGGTACGGCCATTGCAGGACAGGAGCGAACCTTGCTATCCACGGGACGCTCAACATGCCGCCTATTCTCGAACTCCATCACAAGCAGCACGTCGCGCTGACGCCGCGCCTGCAACAATCGGTGCGCCTCTTGCAGTTGTCTTCGCTCGAATTCGAACAGGAAGTGCGACAAGCGCTCGACACGAATCCGTTCCTCGAACTCGACGAGCCATCGACGGAAGATGCCGAGCCCCCCGTCGAGGGCGACGCGGAGGTCCACCCCGGGTATGAAGCCGACGCGGCGGCTGCGGCCCCCGCCTCGGCCGAATTGACGCCTGACGGCGCCGAGGCCGCCGGCGCCGCCTCGATGGACGCACACGCGGACGAACCCGCGAGCGACATGGGCGAGGTAGGCGAGTTCGCCGCCGACTGGTCGACGCGCGCGAGCACGCGGCACAACGGCGATGCCGACGATGTCGACCCCGGCAGCTGGGCGCATTCGCAGCCGACGATGCACGAGCAGCTGCATGGCTTCTTGAACGTGTATCCGTTGAACGACCGCGACCGCGTCGCCGCGCAGATCATCATCGAAGCGCTCGACGACGACGGTTATCTGCGCGATCCGCTCGCCGAACTCACCGAGGTTTGCGAAGAGGCCGATCCGCCGCTCACCGAAGAGGAGCTGCGCGTCGCGGTGCGGCTCGTCCAGACGCTCGACAAGCCGGGCGTCGGTGCGCGCTCGCTGTCGGAATGCTTGAGCCTGCAATTGCAGGCCATGCCCGACGACACGCCCGGCCGCGCGCTCGCACTCGAAATCGCGGAACACCACCTCGAACGCCTCGCGCGCCGTGAGCACGCCGAACTGCAAAAGCAGACCGGCTGCTCGGCCGATGCGCTGCGCGTCGCGTCCATGCTCGTGCGGCGGCTCGATCCGAAGCCTGGCGAAGCGTACGCGCATCCCGCCGACAACTACGTCGTGCCGGACGTGATCGTGCGGCAGGCGAAGCATCAGTGGGTCGTCGCGATCAATCCGGCTGTGCTGCCGCGCGCGCGCATCCACCGCGTGTACGCGGAGATGTTCGCGCAGGCCACGGGCACGAACGCCTCGCCGCTCGGCCAGCAGCTTCAGGAAGCGCGCTGGCTGCTGCGCAACGCCGAGCAGCGCTTCACGACAATCCAGCGCGTCGCCGAATGCATCGTCGCGCATCAGAAGGCGTTCTTCGACTACGGCGAGATCGCGCTCAAGCCGCTCGTGCTGCGCGAAGTGGCCGACGAGCTCGGCCTGCACGAATCGACGGTCTCGCGCGCGTCGAGCAACAAGTACATGGCGACGCCGCGCGGCATCTTCGAATTCCGCCACTTCTTCCCGCGCAAGCTCGCGACCGAAACCGGCGGACGCTGCTCGGCCGCGGCGGTGCGCGCGTTGATCAAGGAGCTGATCGCGCAGGAGGACGTGCACGATCCGCTCTCCGACGTGAGCCTCGCGAAGCTGCTCGCGCAGGAAGGCATGATCGTCGCGCGGCGCACGGTCGCGAAGTATCGGAATCTGATGAAGGTGCCGCCTGCGCAGTTGCGGCAGCGGTGAAACGTCGACACAAACGCGACGTAAGCAGCGCAGACAAAGAGCGGGGGCGCCGCCTGAAAAGCGGTGCCCCCTTTCAAATCGAATCGCTGGAAACGCTCGAGCGCGAACCCGAATCGACGCCGCACTTCAACGCAGCGCCGCGCACGTCAGCGAACCCATCTCACGCGGCAATATTCGCGAACTTTACCGCGTTGCGCGTCACCGTCGCGGCCGTCGCGACATGCCCGAGATCCGCGAGGAACGCGTCACGCCACTTCGACAGATCCATCTCGCGCAACGGTCCCATCATGTCCGCGTGACGCGCCTGCCGCTCTTCGAGCGGCATCGACAGCGCCCGCTCGAGCGCCTCGGCCATCTGCGACAGATCGAACGGATTCACGACGAGCGCGCCCGGCAGCTGCTCCGCCGCGCCCGCGAATTGCGACAGCACGAGCACGCCCGGGTCCGCCGGATCCTGCGACGCGATGTACTCCTTCGCAACGAGATTCATGCCGTCGCGCAGCGGCGTCACATAGCCGACCTGCGACATCCGGAAGAGCGCCATCAACAGATTGCGCTCGTACTTGCGGTTGAGGTACTGGATCGGCGTCCAGTCGAGCTGCGCGAAGCGGCCGTTGATGCGCCCCGCCTCGCCTTCGAGGGTCTGCCGGATGCGCTGATACGTTTGCACGTCAGAGCGCGTCGGCGGCGCGACTTGCACGAGCGACACGCGCCCATGCCAGCCCGGCGCGTTGAGCAGGAACCGCTCGAACGCCTGGAAGCGCTCGACGAGCCCCTTCGAATAGTCGAGCCGGTCGACGCTCATGATGACCCGGCGGCCGCGCATCGCTTCGCGCAGCGCCCTGACCGGCTTGCGGTCCGAGAACTGCTGCGCGGCTTGGGCGATCGCGTCCGGATAGACGCCGATCGGATAGGCCGCGACCTTGAACATATGACCGTGCGCGTGGACCATGCCGCCCTCGCTCACGTGGCCGAAATGCCCGCGCTCGATGTAGTCGACGAACGACTGCCGGTCCGCGTCGGTCTGGAAACCGAGCACGTCATAGGCGCACATGCCCGTCACGAGTTCTTCGTGGGGCGGCACCGTGCGCAGCATCTCGGGAACCGGAAAAGGAATGTGCAGGAAAAAGCCGATCGGATTGGCGACACCCAGCTCGCGCAGGCACTGCGCAAACGGGAGCAAGTGATAGTCGTGGACCCAGATGATGTCGTCGGGCTTGAGGAGCGCCTTCAGCTGCTTCGCGAGCATCGCGTTGACGCGCAGATAGCCCGCGTATTCCTGCCGGTCGTAGCGCGCGAGATCCGTGCGATAGTGGAACGCGGGCCATAGCGTCGCATTCGAAAATCCGCGGTAGTACTGGTCGTAGTCGCGGCGCGAGAGCCCGACCGTCGCATAGGTCACATTGCCGTGCTTTTCAATGACGGGCTCGCCCGCTTCGCCGACGATCTCGCCGCTCCATCCGAACCAGACCCCGCCGGTTTCCTTCAGCGCGTCGAGTACGCCAATGGCCAAACCTCCTGCGGCGGGCCGGCCCTCCTGCGTCGGCGCAACGCGGTTCGATACCACGATTAGTCTGCTCATTACGGCTATCCCTCTTCGATTGTCATGGCATGAGCGAAGCTTTCACTTCGTTCGATAGAGAGGCTACGCAAGCTGCGTGCCTCACGTCTCTAAGCCGCTCGAAAAAGTTGTATGAAAATGCAACGCGCACAAGCGCGCCCACGCGACGCCGCCCGGCGTCGCGCGGAACACATGGCTTCGGAAAGCGTGCCGCGAAAAAACTTAGGCGTCCTGCTCGGAACCGAGGTCGCGCTGATAGTCGATGCCTTCCTGGCGCACGCCACCCTGGTTGTGATCCCCGTCTGGCGGGGCGTTGGGCGCGGGCCGATTCTGCGAGGCGGGATCGTGGGATGGCTGCGGCGGCGCGCTGCCACCCGCACTGCTGCGCATTTCGCGCTTCTGAGCGTGGCGCGCGGAGCGCCGCAAGGCTGGGTGTCTCATGTGTTGCCTCCAACGAAAGGAAGGCGAGCGCCTCAAGCGGGGATATCAACCAATTAGTCTAGACGCTGGCAGGAAATTCGTGCGGTAACAATTTCGCGATATTTGTAACCTGTACATTGCGGCGCAGCGAACGGCTGTGATTTATCCGCTTACACCGATTACACCGATGCCCCCGGCGTACCCGCCTCGCCCGCGGCCGCCGACGCCTCGCCGGCCTCTCGTGCCGCCGCAGCCTTGTTCGCGTCGTCGCCGTATTCGACGAGCCGGTTGTAGAGCGTCTTCAAGCTGATGCCGAGGATCTCCGCTGCGCGCGTTTTCACGCCGCCGCACTGCTCGAGCGTCGCGAGGATCAGTTGCCGGTCCGCGTCGGCGAGCGACGTGCCGAACGGAATCGTGACGGCAGTGCCGGTCGACGGCTTCGACAGCGAGATCTGCAGCGGCACGGTCGCCGTGGTATCGGAACCGGGGCTTGCCATGATGTACGCGCGCTGCACGTAGTTCTTCAGCTCGCGCACGTTCCCGGGCCACGGATACGACGACATCATCTCCCTCACGGCCGACGGAAACTGCTTCTTCGTGCCGTGGCGCTCATCGAGCTCGCCGAGAAACGCCTGCGCGAGGAGGCCGACATCGCTGCCGCGATCGCGCAGCGGCGGCAGGCTGATCGGAAACACGTTGAGCCGGTGATAGAGATCGAGACGCAGCTTGCCTTCGAGCACCGCCTCTTCCGGATCGCGGTTGGTCGCGGCGATCACGCGCACGTCGGTCTCGATCTCCTTGGTCGTGCCCACGCGCATGAAGACGCCCGTCTCCAGCACGCGCAACAGCTTGACCTGCAGCTCGGCGGGCATCTCGGTGATTTCGTCGAGAAAGAGCGTGCCGCCGTTCGCCCGCTCGAAATAGCCCTTGTGCTGACGATCCGCGCCGGTAAACGAGCCGCGCTCGTGGCCGAACATCTCCGATTCGATCAGGTTCGGCGAGATCGCGCCGCAGTTGACCGCGAGAAACGCGTGCTTGCGGCGCAGGCTCAGCTCGTGCAGGGTCTGCGCGGCGACCTCCTTGCCGGTGCCCGATTCGCCCACGAGCAGCACCGAGGCCGCCGTCGGCGCGACGCGGCCGATCTGGTCATAGACCTCCTGCATCGCGGGCGAGCTGCCGAGCATCAAGCCGAAGCGCCCCATCCTGCGCAGCTCGCCGCGCAGCGTGCCGATCTGCGCCTTGAGGTCGCCCGCGCGCGGCAGGCGCTCGAGAATCGCCTTCACGCGCTGCAGGTTGACCGGCTTGACGAGGTAGTCGGCCGCGCCCATTTTCAGCGCGCTGACCGCGGATTCCACGGTCGCGTGGCCGGTGATGACGATGATCTCGACGCCCGAGCGCGGATCGAGATCTTCGAACAGATCGACCCCGCTGCCGTCCGGCAGCTTTAGATCGGTGAACACGACATCCGGCGTCTGCCGCACGAGCTGGATGCGCGCTTCGCGCAGGTCGCCCGCGGTAGCCGTCGTCAGACCGTCCGCGCCGATGATCTCCGCGAGCGCGTCGCGGGTGTTCGGGTCGTCGTCGACAATCAGTACATGAGGCATTGTGGGTCGAGTGCTTCCAGTAGGTTTATCTTCACAACAATGCGAGCGGCAGGTGCCGCTTTCGAGCCCCATTGTTGCACGCCAAAGCCAAATGCACCGAAATGAAACGTTTTGAAACGTTTTGCGCGCGGATCGCGGCATGCATGCGCCGCCCGCGCCTCGCGGTTCAGCCGTGCGGGAAATGCCAGACGCCGGGCTCGTTGCCGCCGTCCGCGCGGCCATTGGCCTGATCGGCCTTCTCCGCCTTCGGGGAGACTGGCAAAGGCGCGGTCTGGGTCGACGCCGCCACCGCGCCACCCTCGTTTTCCCAGCGGCTCAGGTCCTGCACGAGCCGCGTCTGCGAGGCGCGGTGCTTCTGTGACCAGTGCCAGGCGAGCATGCCGCCCACGGCGACGAGCGCACCGAAAATGCCGATTCTGGGGCGAGCCATAGGAGTCCCCCTGATCTGTTTTGGCTGATGCACGAATGACGGACACCCGCGCGATGCTGCCGGACACCTCGCCGGGAAGCAGCGGATGCGGGCCGTTCGAGCGCTTTCCAAGCATAGCGGCCCGACGAACGCGACGGCCGCAAGAGGGCCGAATCAGCCGATATTCCGGCCGCCGCACCGCCCCGTCTTGTCCCTATCTTGAAATCGGAGTGCCGCGGCCGCGATGAGTTCCGGAAAGTTGCAATCTCGACAATCAGCACGTTTCATGCCTGCAGAAATTACATCGACAGCCGCGCCACGCATGGTTAAATACCCTTTTCGCGATAGCAGATCGAGATCGAAACGAGAAGCGTGCGCCCGTGCACCGAGCGCGCCTCGACGGTCGAACTCGCCTCTGCGGGACAAGGCTCATGTCGGCATCAAGCGACCTCGATACGACGGCGGAAACGCCTGGCGATAGCGGCACACCCCCTCCCGAAAAGCGCGCGTCGCGCAAGTCCTCGAGCCTCGAGTGCTACGGCAGTTTGTACGGCTCGTCGCCGGCGATGCGGGAACTCTACGAGCACATCGAACGCGTGGCGGCCACCGACGCCACCGCGCTGATCGTCGGCGAATCGGGCACCGGCAAGGAGCTGATCGCGCGCACGATCCACGAGCGCAGCGCGCGCAAGGATGCGCCGTTCGTCGCGGTGAATTGCGGCGCGATCCCCGACAACCTGATCGAAGCGGAGCTGTTCGGCCACGAGCGCGGCAGCTTCACCGGCGCCGTGCAGGGCCGCGCGGGCTACTTCGAGCACGCGAACGGCGGCACGCTGTTTCTCGACGAAGTGACCGAGATGGCGCCGATACGGCAGGTGAAACTGCTGCGCGCGCTCGAGACGGGCACGTTCTTTCGGGTCGGCGGCACCGACGAATTGCAAAGCGACGTGCGCGTGATCGCCGCGACCAATCGCGATCCGCTCGTCGCCGTCAAGGAAAACGGCTTGCGCGAAGACCTGATGTACCGGCTCGCCGTGTTTCCGTTGCGTGCACCGCCCTTGCGCGAGCGCGAAGGCGACCGCGAATTGCTCGCGCAGCATTTTCTCGACGAGATGAACGCGCAGGAAAACACCAGCAAGGTTTTCAGCAAGCGCGCGCTCGACACGCTGCGCACCTACTCGTGGCCCGGCAATGTGCGAGAGATGAAGAACGCGGTCTATCGCGCGTTCATCCTCGCGGAGAAGACGATCGAGATCGAACACCCGCGGCTCGCGTCGCGCGCGAAGAAGGCCGTCACGCAGGGCGACGCGATGAGCGTCTGGGTGGGCACGCCGCTCGCCGACGCGCAAAAGCAAATCATCCTCGGCACGCTGAAATTTTGCGGCGGCGACAAGCGCCGCGCCGCCAAGGCGCTCGGCGTGAGTCTCAAGACCTTGTACAACCGGCTCGGTTCATACGAGGACAAAGAAGACACGTCTGCAAGCGAAGAATGAAGCCTGGGCCTGTTCACACTGATGACAGGCCCAGCGTCATCTCGAATTGAATGACGTGACTTCGCACAACGACACCGCTCGCACCTCCGAGCGATAATCGCACCCCGCACACGCACCCTTTCCGCAAGCGCGCCAAGCACAAAACACGCTCGACCGCCGCAAGATTTGCAATCCTTTGCATTTCTGTTTTGCCAATTACAAATTCGATCGTTCACAATGCGCGTGCGCCCGCGCGGCGCATGTGAGTCGAGCACGCGCGAGCCGCCGCAACGCAAGCAATGAACAGCAATAGAAGGAAAGAAGAATGCCACCCTTGCCCCGCTTCCTCTGGCGCTGCAAAGCGCCATTGACCGCCATGTTCTTGCTGACGGGGGCATCGATGTTGAGCGGCTGCAACTCGGTCTACTACCAAGGCGCCACGGCGGGCGCCGGCATCGGCGGCGCGGCGATTGCCGCGAAGGTCACGAACAACGCCGCGGTGGCGACCGGCATCGGCCTCGGCGCTGTCGCGGGTGCGCAGGCCGGCGTCAAATACACGCAACGCGTCGCGCACGCGTTCGCGCAGGACCAGATCGCGCAGGCGGCCGGTCCGCTCGATGTCGGCGGGATCGCATCGTGGTCGGTTTCGCACTCGATTCCCATCGAAGACGACGAGCGCGGACGCGTCACCGTCAGCCGCACGATCAGCAGCGGCGCGCTCGACTGCAAGGAAATCGTGTTCTCGGTCGACACCGCCGCGACCCAAGACAAACCCGCGCAAAGCGCCTTCTACGTCGCCTCGATCTGCCGCGACGGCAACGCCTGGAAGTGGGCCTCGGCCGAGCCGGCGACCGGCCGCTGGGGTGCGCTGCAATGAGCGTGCGTCTGATCGTCGGCGGTGCAGCGCTGGCTGCGAGCACGCTTCTCATGTCCGGCTGCCAGTCGATCGGCGCGGCTAGCGGCGCGGTGGCGGGCGTCGCCACCGGCGCCGTGACCACGAACCCGGCGGTGGGCATCGGCGTCGGCATCGCGGTGCAGGCGGCCACCGACGAAGCGGTCAACCGCACGATGAAGCGCATGCATCAGGATCAGCAGGATGCGATCGCGTCGCTCGTCGGCGTGACGCCGGTCGATGGCACGCAAACGTGGCAGGTCAAGCATTGGCTGCCGGTCGAGAACGGCCACGGCCGGATTCGCGTGACGCGCGCGTTCGCCTCGGCGCTCACGCTCTGCAAGGATTTCGTGTTCTCGGTCGCGGACGGCGACGACCCGGACGCGCATGAAGACTGGTACACGGCCACCGCGTGTCAGGCTCCGCAGGGATGGAAGTGGGCGTCGGCGGAGCCGGCGGTGGATCGGTGGGGCAACTTGCAATAAAAAATCGCCCCGCAAGACATGCCGAGATTAGCGGCTGCGTTGCGGGGCGGGTTGTCCGCGGCACATGACCCGCGCCGAATCACACTCGCGGGCGCAGCAGACAGGACCGGGGCCGAGCCCTATCGGCAATCAAGAGGCCATCAAGACTCCACGTCTTCGAGACTGAAAATTTCGGTCTGGTCGTTATACGAGAAGATCTCGCCATAACGGCCCCAGTTGATGACCGCGTCGAGCGTTTCTTCAGCGGCCTGGTCCGACAGAAAATCTTCCAGCTCCTGCTCGAAACGCACGCGCGGCGCGCGATGTCCCGGACGCTCGTTGAGCACCTTCTTAATTCGCGCGGCGAGCGGCACGTGCCGCAGCAGATGCTCGGCAAACATCATCTTGCGCTCCTGCGTGCCGAACTCGGAGAACACGCGCGCGGGCGGCGTGAGGAAGATGTCGCCTTCGCGCATTTCCGCGAAGCCCAGATGCTGCAGCACTTCGGCGATCGGAAAGAGATCGTCCACTTCGAGATGCAGCGAGCGCGCGATTTCCGGCATGTCCGCGCGGCCGTGATACGGCGCCGCGGCCAGCGTCTCGATCAGACCCGCCATCAGGTTGGTCGACACCTCCGGCAGCCAGCTCCCCAGCTCGAGCCCCTTCTTGGCGGTTTCATCGGTGCGGCGCGCGGTCATCTTCGCGTAGATGTCGTCGACGAGGCGGCGGAACGCCGGGTCCAGACGGTTGCGCGGATGCTTGAACGGCACCTTGATCTCGGCGATCACCTTGCCCGGGTTCGACGAGAGCACCAGGATGCGGTCGCACATGAACACCGCTTCTTCGATGTTGTGCGTGACGATCAGCACGGACTTGATCGGCAGACGGCCTTGCGTCCACAAGTCGAGCAAGTCGGTGCGCAGCGTTTCGGCGGTCAGCACGTCGAGCGCGGAGAACGGCTCGTCCATCAAGAGCAGCGTCGGGTCGACGACGAGCGCGCGCGCGAAGCCCACACGTTGCCGCATGCCGCCCGACAGCTCGCGCGGATAGGCGTTTTCGAAGCCGTCGAGACCAATCAGGTCGATCGCGGCAAGCGCGCGCTCGCGACGCGCGCGCGCCCCGACGCCCTGCGCTTCCAGCCCCGCTTCCACGTTCTGCAGCACGGTGAGCCACGGGAACAGCGCGAAGGTCTGGAACACCATCGCGACGCCTTTGGCCGGACCGTCGAGCGGCTTGCCGAGGTAGTCGACGTGGCCGTCGGTCGGCTGGATCAGGCCCGCGATGATGCGCAGGAGCGTCGACTTGCCCGACCCCGAGCGGCCGAGCAGCCCGACGATCTCGCCTTCGTGCAGCGTCAGATTCACGTCGTCGAGCACCAGCAGCTCGCCTTGCGCCTTGTCGAAGCCCCGGCACACGTCCTTGACGTTCAGGATCTCGCGGCCGCCAGCGCTCGGGGAAACGGCCGGCGCCTGCACCGGCGTAGCAGCTACAGCATCTTTGGAATTTTGCATCGCGCGTTACTCTTGGTTTCGCTAACTACGTTTCAGATGAGGTGCCGGATGAAGCCGATCAATCGAGCCGGAGCTTGGATTCGGCGTATCGGAACATCGGACGCCACAACATGCGGTTAAACAGCGTGACGAACAAAGACATCACCGCGATGCCCAGAATGATCTTCGGGAAGTCGCCTGCGGCCGTGGTCTGCGCGATGTAGGCGCCGAGACCGTGGGCCTGGACCTTGGTGTCGCCCCATTGCACGAACTCCGAGACGATGCTCGCGTTCCATGCGCCGCCCGAAGCGGTAATCGCACCGGTCACGTAGTACGGGAAGATGCCGGGCAACATCGCCTGGCGCCACCATTGCCATCCACGAATGCGGAAGTTCGTCGCCGCTTCCTTGTAGTCGTTCGGATAGGCGGTTGCGCCGGCAATCACGTTGAACAGGATATACCACTGCGTACCGAGCACGATCAGCGGCGACAGCCAGATATCCGGGTTCAAATTGAACTTCACGATCACGATCACGAACACCGGGAACAGCAGGTTCGCCGGGAACGCGGCGAGGAACTGCGCGAGCGGCTGGATCTTTTCGGCGAGCGCGGGACGCAGCCCGATCAGCACCCCAAGCGGCACCCAGATCACCGACGAGATCGCGATCAGAATCGCCACCCGGAACAGGGTGATGAAGCCGAGCCCGAATACATGCTCCACTTCGCTCACCGTGACGCCGGTGCGCACATAGGCGATCACGCGATAGACCACATACACCGTGCCGAGCAGCACGACGATGCCCCAGATGATGTCGCCGATGCGCGACGGCCCCTTCTCGAACCTGGGCACTGCGAAACGCACGCCGCTCGCCGAGGGCAGACGGAACGGCAAACGCGCCGTGCGCGCCAACATCCAGCCGGCCGGCACGAGCAGCTGATGAATGAGGCGCGTGCGGCGCACCACGTCGAGCAGCCACGACTCCGGTGCGACACCCGAGCTCGTGGTTTCCATGCGGAACTTGTCGGCCCACGCGACGAGCGGACGGAACAGCAGCTGGTCGTAGGCGAGGATCACGATCGTCATTGTAAGAACCACCCAGCCGATCGCCGTGAGGTTCTTGTCCGAGATCGCCTGCGCGAGATACGCACCGATGCCCGGCAGCGTGATCGTGTTGTTGCCGACGGTGATCGCCTCCGACGCCACCACGAAGAACCACCCGCCCGACATCGACATCATCATGTTCCAGATGAGCCCCGGCATCGAGAACGGCACCTCGAGCTTCCAGAAGCGCTGCCAGCCGGTCAGATGGAAGCCGCGCGAGACTTCGTCGAGATCGCGCGGCACGGTGGTCAGCGACTGATAGAAGCTGAACGTCATGTTCCAGGCCTGGGCCGTGAAGATCGCGAAGATCGCCGCGCATTCGGCACCGGCCACGCGGGTCGGGAACAGCGCGATGAAGAACGTGACCGTGAACGAGATGTAGCCGAGCACCGGCACCGACTGCAGGATGTCCAGGATCGGGATCAGCACCTTCTCCGCGCGCCGGCTTTTCGCCGCGAGCGTGCCGTAGACCAGCGTGAACACCAGCGACGCCACCATTGCCGCGAGCATGCGCAGCGTCGTGCGCAGCGCGTATTCCGGCAGATTCGATGGATCGGTCGAGATCACCTGAGTCTTGAGCGTTGCGATCGGCTCCATCGTCTCGTGGAAGCCGATCGCGGCCATCGCGATCAAGCAGATGATCAGCGGAAACGCAACGAAATCCCAGCGATTGGGCATAAGCCGCCATGCCGACGCATTGGCGGTCCGATTCAGGTTGAAGCCGAAGTCCATCAGGCGCCCTCCGCGGCAAGAAACGGTGAATGGTCCGCTGCTGGCGAGCCGGCCACTAAGCGGCAGATCGCATGCGAATGGCGTATGGCGTGAGCGTCACGCCAGTCAAAAGGTCGATTCGGAAAGCGATATGAGGACATGACAAGACGCATGAGTGCGGAATTTCGTTGACTGCTAAGGCGCTCTAGTCAGCACGCGCTACCCCCCGGCGGCGGCGCATTCCGATGCGCTCGAAGGCTGACTGGCTTTCCTGCTTTTTGACGGCACGACACTACTACAACCTATGTTTCACGCACAACCTTTCGGTGCCGGATGATGCAAAAACGCTGCGCACCGCGGGTGATGGGCATGACGCCGCCTGCCAGTTAGAATTTCGAGATGCCGCGGCACCGCCCGGCGCGCCCCGCACCGCAACCCATACCGCTAACCGCACGCAACTGTCAGACGGATCCGAGAGTCGATGAACCACCCCACCCTGCGCCGGGCGATTGCGCTGTCGAGCCTCATGATCGTCACGCTCGCCTGCTGGATCGTCGCGGGTCTGGTGGCCGATCAGATGGGTGAGCGTGAGCTCGACGACGCCATCGTCACGCAGCGGCAGATCTCGTCGGCCGCCGCCGACAACATGGCGCAGATGATTGCAAGCGATCTGGCAATGGCGCGCGCAATTCCCGAAACCATCGCCGAAATGCGCATGATTCAGCGCGCACTGTCTCAGGCGCAGAATTATGCCGCGAAGCGCCCCGCCATGGAACCCGAGCTGCGCGAGACGCTCTTGAAAGACCCGCAGCTCGCCGGCATCAGCGACTTCCTGCACAACGCCCAGGGCTTCTCCGGTCTCGACAACATCTGGCTCGTCAATACGCGGGGCCTTTGCGTGGCTTCGAGCAACGCGGCTACGCCGAACTCGTTCGTCGGCCGGGACATGGCAGCGCGCGCGTATCTGGCGGAAGCGCTGCTCGGCGGCTTCACGCAGGCATATGGCGTGGGCCGCAGCAGCGGCGAGCCCGGGATATTCATCGCGTCGCCCGTGTACGACGACGGCGAGCTCGTCGGGGCCATCGTCGCCAAGCTCGGCATCGCGCGGCTGCGCCATTGGGTCGCGCGCGCGGGCACGTTCATCGCCGACGAGAACGGCGTCATCATCATGGCGCACGACAGCGCAGTGGCCGGCCGCGCGCTGCCCCACGCGCGCGTCGAGACGATGAGCGCCGACGAGCGCGAGAACATCTATTTGCGCACCGATTTTCCGGAATTCGGCGTGCAACCGCTCGCCTCACAAGTGGCACACGATGCACCCTGGGTGCCGAGTGCGCTTGGCAAGCAGATCTTCGAGCTGCCCGGCACGCATACGCCCTCGCTCTACGAGATGCGCGGCGGGCTGAACTCCGGGCTCTCCGCACATCTCGTCGATCCGCTCATTTCGTGGCCCGAACTGCTGCGCAACCATCGCAACCTGCATTTGCTCGTGTTCGTGCTGCTGGCCGGCTCGATCATGCTCGCCTATCTGATCGGCGCGTCCTACCTGCGCGAAAAGCGCCACCATCGCGCCACCCGCCATCTCGCGGAGCAGCTCCAGGAAGCCAACTTGCTGCTGTCGGCCGAGGCGCGCGACGACGCGCTGACGGGCGCGCTCTCGCGCCGCTACTTCCTCGACCTGCTGCAAAAGGAGATCGCCGCGGCGCGCGCGGGCGGCAAGCCGCTGTGCCTCGCGATCGCGGATCTCGACCACTTCAAGCAGATCAACGACCGCTTCGGCCACGCCATCGGCGACCGCGCGCTCGAGCACTTCGTCACGATCTGCCGCCTCGAGCTGCGCACGAGCGATGCGATCGGCCGGCTCGGCGGCGAGGAATTCGGCATCGTGCTGCCGGCGACCACGCTGACGGACGGGCTCGCGGTCGCCCAACGGCTGCACGAGCGGTTAAGGGCCCAGCCGTCGGCCCGGCTGCCGGCCGGCGCCGAGCTGAGCGTGAGCATCGGCATCACCGAGCTGTCCGGCACCGACTTGCCCGAGCGCATCATGAGCCGCGCCGACCTCGCGCTGTATGCGGCGAAATCGGCCGGGCGCGACCGCACGAAAGCCCTGCCTCCCGACGGCCCCGCGCCCGCCGGACGCGCCGCGTTCGCCACCTCCTGAGCGTCGCGAGCACCGGTCGAACCCGTTTCGCGTCGCGACATGACGCGCCCGCCGAAAGTCGACGTCAAAACGGCATGAGGCAGCCTCAAGGTATGATCGACTTTCATACGAAAGTCTTTGATCCAACCTGGGAGGTATCCATGAAAGGGAATCTGGTCATCGTCTGCCGGGATCAGGACGCCGCTGCGTTCGACCATCTACTGGCCGAGTACGGCGCGTTCCAGAGCCGGCTGTCATCGACGGCGTGGTACCTGAAACTCGACGTGGCGCCTGAAACGATCCAGGAGGAGATTCTGGAGAAGCTCGGCAAGTACACGACGCACTACATCTTCGAGGCCAACAGCGTCACGTACAACACGGTCGACAGCGAAGCCGCCGCCGCGCTCAACACGCTGTTCGCCGAATAAACGCCCGCCTGCACGGGCGCTTTCGTAGAAAAAGCGCCCGCGCCTACCAGACCGCTTCGGATTCCGCTGTCGTGCGCGGCAGCGCTTCTAACGGGAACGTCATCAGCACACGCAAGCCGCGGCCTTCCTGATTGCCGATCTCGCACACGCCGCCCGCGCGGCGCACGAGCCGGTCGACGATCGCGAGGCCAAGGCCGCTGTGCCCGTTGCCGCCGCGCGCCGGGTCGAGCCGCACGAACGGGCGGCTCGCATTGATCAGATCCTGCGGGGCAATCCCCTGACCATGATCGCTGACCACCAGCGTCCAGGCGGCCGGCGTGCGCGCGGTCTCGATGTGCACGGGCGGGGCGCCGTACGCATGCGCGTTTTCGAGCAAATTCGACAAGATCCGGTCGAGCGTCGCGGCGGGCAGCCGGAAACCCGCGCCGGCGGCGAGCTCGGTTTGCACGCTCGGCGCGCCCGTCGATGCCGCCCGGTAGCTCCGGGCAATGCGCTCGCACTGCTCGTCGACCTCGACCGGCTCGCTGCGATCGACGCCGCCGTGGGCGAACACGAGGAATTGATCGACGATGTGCGTCATCGAATCGACGTCGCGCACGACGCCGTCGCGCATCTTCGCCTCTTCCATCATCTCCGCGCGCAGCCGCAGGCGCGCCAGCGGCGTCCTGAGATCGTGCGCGACACCGGCCAGCATGACCGCGCGATCATTTTCGGTGCGCGACACTTCCTGCACCATCTGATTGAAGCCGTGCGTCAATTGGCGCAGCTCGCGCGGCCCGCGCTCCTTCAAGGGCGGCACCGGCAGCCCGCGGCCGAAGCGGGTCACCGCCTGGGCGAGCGAGGTCAGCGGCTTTTGCAGCCGCCACGCGACAAAGAGCGCGCACATCACGGCCAGCGAAAAGATCGACGACAGCCAGATCAGCATCTGGTCGAACGGCCGCGCCGGACGCAGCGGCTGCACCGGCACGACGATCCAGTCGCGGTCGCCCGCCTCGTGCACCCACAGCTGGGGCGGGCGCCCCCCGACGATCCGGACATCGGAGCCCGCCGGCATGCGGTCGTGCACGTCGTCGGCGAAGCGCTTCAGCGAGCCGGGCAAGTCGGGATTCTCGGGCGGGATGTCGGCGCTCGTCGGATCGACGAGGCGCACGCGCGACGGCAGCGGCTGGTTCGGCGTGAGCTTGACGTGCTGGCGCACGGCGTCGACCAGGAATGTCGCCTCCTCCACCGCATAGCGCGCCTGGAACTGGTTGCGCTCGAAGCGGATCAGCAGGAACCACGCAAAATGCGACAACAGCAGGACGGCGATCACGAGCAGCGCCAGCCGTCCGAACAGCGAATCAATTGGCCGGCGCATTTTGCTCGCCGTCAGGCACGAAGACATAGCCGCGGCCGCGCACGGTCTGGATGAAGCGCGGCGTCGACGGGTCGGTTTCGAGAATGCGGCGCAGACGCCACACCTGCACGTCGATGCCGCGATCGGTGCCGTCGTATTCGGGCCCGTGCAGCAGTTCGAGCAGGCGCTCGCGCGTGAGCGTGCGCATCGGATGATTCACGAAGATCTTCAAGAGCGCGAATTCGCTGCCCGAGAGCGTGAGCGGCTTGCCTTCCATATTCAGCGTGCGCGATTGGAAGTCGAGCTGGAAGCGCCCGAACAAAAACGGTTCGCGCTGCTCGGGTGCCGCCGACGGCACCGTGCGCCGGCGCCGCAGCACCGCCTGCACGCGTGCGAGCAGCTCGCGCGGATTGAACGGCTTGCCGAGGTAGTCGTCGGCGCCCAGTTCGAGGCCGACGATGCGGTCGACGTCGTCCGCGCGCGCGGTCAGCATGATCACGGGGATGTCGTCGCCCGCCGCGCGCAATTTGCGCAGTGCGGTAAGGCCGTCGACGCCCGGCATCATCAGGTCGAGCACGATCAGATCGGGACGCTCGCGCTCGAGACGCCGCTCGAGCGAGCCGGCGTCGTGCAGCACCGAAACCTCGATGCCCTGTTTGACGAGGTAGTCGCGCAGCAAATCGCGCAGTTCGGAGTCGTCGTCGACGACAAGAATTTGAGTAGCCATGGGACGAAGTTTAACGCGCACCGCTCACGCTTTCGGTGAGCAAACACGCTAATGGGTTACCGGGTATTACTGCCAAAGTCCCCCGTAATTTAGCGTAATACGCCCTCTGCACCACGTAACACGACGCGCTCGCCGGCTGACTAGCCTATGCCTAACCGATGGCGCGCCGCGTCCAACCCAAGCGGCGAAACGCAATGTCGGCGTATTTATTCTTAGGAGTCTTCGATGAAAAACAAGATCTCGCGCTATCTCGCCGTTGCCGCCGCATCGCTCGCCGTGACGTTCGGCGCCGCTTACGCCGCCCAAGGCGGCATGCCGATGGGCGGCCCGGGCGGCTGGCACCATGGCGGCTTCGAAAAGCAGCTGAATCAATTGCACGCCCAGCTGAAGCTCTCTCCGGATCAGGAAAAGCAGTGGCAGGACGCCCTCAACACCATGAAGCAAAACCGTGAGACGCTGCGCGCGAATCACAAGCAGATGCACGAGCAGTTCAAGGCGATGCAGCAGCAGCCGATCCTCGACCTGAACGCGCTGCATGACGCTCACATGAAGGCGATGCAGCAGGATCAGCAGCTTCACGAACAGACCGCACAAGCTTGGCTCGCCTTCTACAACGGCCTGAACGACCAGCAAAAGACCATCGTCAGCACGGCGCTCAAGCAGCACTTCGCGAAGATGGAGCAGATGCACGAAAAGATGGAACAGCGCTGGGAGCAGCATAAGAAGGGCGTGGCCTCGGACGCGATGCCCGCGCAGTAATCCGGGCCGCTGCGGCGCCCGCAGCGCCACAGTGATGCCTTGGCCCGCGGCCTGCCTTTGCCGGCGCCGCGTTGAGGAAAACGCCACGCGCGCATGACCTGCGCCGCGTGGCGTTTTTTTACGGCCGCTCACCGCCGGACATCGGCGCAATGTCCGCGCTTCCCGATCGATTGCACCGCCCTTCGTTTTCGCTTGCCGGCGCCGCTCGGGGTTCGCCGCAGTAGCGCCGCGCGCGGCTTCGGGTAAAATACCGCGCTTTTCGTAGCAGCAATACTGTAGAAGCAATACGCAGCACGGTCGCCGCAGTACGGCCGACAAACGCGCCGTCTTGCCGAAGTACGGCGTCAGCCAAGCGCCTCACGCGCTTTGCCCGCCCCCATTGCGGCCCCTCACCGGCTGCACGGCGAGACGGTCATGTATTTCACAGCGATGCGCGACAGCATCGCGCGCCCTCACCCGCACGGACGGCGCCAAGCTGTCGGGAATCGCGTCTTTCGCGGCGCGCCCGGCGCGCCGTCAAGGACCTCCTATGTTCCTTCAAGGCTATGGCCCGCTGATCCTCGCGGGCACCTGGCAGACCGTCAAGCTGGCGGTTCTTTCGCTCGCGTTCGCATTTGTGCTGGGCCTGCTCGGCGCGGCCGCGAAATTGTCGAAGAACCGCGTCACCTACGGCGCCGGTGCGCTGTATACGACGCTCATTCGCGGCGTCCCCGATCTCGTGCTGATGCTGCTGCTCTTCTACAGCATCCAGATCTGGCTGAACAACCTCACCGACCTGCTCGGCTGGGATCAGATCGACATCGATCCGTTCGTGGCCGGCGTGATCGTCCTCGGCTTCATCTACGGTGCGTACTTCACCGAGACCTTCCGCGGCGCGTTCCTTTCCGTGCCGCGCGGCCAGCTCGAAGCGGGCGCCGCGTACGGCATGACCGGTTGGCAGACGTTCTCGCGCATCATGTTCCCGCAGATGATGCGCTTCGCGCTGCCCGGCATCGGCAACAACTGGCAGGTGATGGTCAAGGCGACCGCGCTCGTCTCGATCATCGGCTTGGCCGACGTGGTCAAAGCGTCGCAGGACGCCGGCAAGGGCACGCTGCGCTTTTTCTTCTTCACGCTGCTGGCAGGCGCGATCTATCTCGCCATCACGACGGTTTCGAATCTGGTGCTGCTCTGGCTCGAGAAGCGCTACTCGATCGGCGTTCGTAAAGCGGACCTTTAAGCGCAACGGCAGGCGGAACTATGATCGAGCTGATTCAAGAATACTGGCGCAACTATCTATATAGCGACGGCTACCGCTTGACGGGCGTCGTCATCACGCTGTGGCTGCTCGTCGTGTCGATCGGCTTTGGCTTCTGTCTTTCGGTGCCGCTCGCCGTGGCGCGCGTATCGAAGAAGAAGTGGCTGTCGAGCGCGGTGTGGCTCTATACGTATATCTTCCGCGGCACGCCGCTCTACGTGCAGCTGCTGCTTTGCTATACGGGCCTCTACAGCCTCGAAGTCGTCCGCGGCAACGTGCTGCTCAACGACTTCTTCCGCGACGGCATGCACTGCACGCTGCTCGCTTTCGCGCTGAACACCTGCGCGTATACCACCGAGATTTTCGCGGGCGCGATCAAGTCGACCGCCTACGGCGAGATCGAGGCGGCGCGCGCGTATGGGATGTCGTCGTTCACGCTGTACCGGCGCGTGATCCTGCCGTCGGCGTTGCGGCGCTCGCTGCCGCTTTACAGCAACGAAGTGATCCTGATGCTGCACGCGACGACCGTCGCTTTCACGGCCACCGTCCCGGACATTCTCAAGATCGCTCGCGACGTGAACTCGGCCACCTATATGTCGTTCCAGGCGTTCGGCATTGCCGCCCTGCTCTATCTCATCATCTCGTTTGCGCTCGTCGCGCTGTTCCGACGCGCGGAGCAGCACTGGCTCGCCTATCTGCGCCCGCAAGGCAAGTAAGACCCTTTCCATGAATTCCCCGATGCACAAGCTTTTCGTCGACGATCTGCACAAACAATTCGGCAACCACGAGGTGCTCAAAGGCGTGTCGCTCAAAGCGAACGCCGGCGATGTGATCAGCATCATCGGCTCGTCCGGCTCAGGCAAGAGCACGTTCCTTCGCTGCATCAACTTTCTCGAGCAGCCGAACGCGGGGCGCATTTTTCTGGACGGCGAAGAAGTCCGCACACAGAAAGACAAGGCCGGCGCGCTGCGCGTAGCCGACCAGAAGCAGTTGCAGCGCATGCGCACGAAGCTCTCGATGGTGTTCCAGCACTTCAACCTGTGGGCGCACATGAACGTGCTCGAGAACGTGATCGAAGCGCCGGTCCACGTGCTTGGCCTGGCGCGCCGCGAAGCCGAGGAACGCGCGCGTCAGTATTTGGAGAAGGTGGGGCTCGCGCCGCGTGTCGAGAAGCAATATCCGTCGCATCTGTCGGGCGGCCAGCAGCAGCGCGTCGCGATTGCGCGCGCGCTCGCGATGAACCCCGACGTGATGCTGTTCGACGAGCCGACTTCGGCGCTCGATCCGGAGCTCGTCGGCGAAGTGCTGAAGGTGATGCAGAAGCTCGCCGAGGAAGGCCGCACGATGATCGTCGTGACCCACGAAATGGGCTTCGCGCGCAACGTATCGAACCACGTCGTGTTCCTGCACCAAGGACGCATCGAGGAAGAAGGTCACCCCAACGACGTCTTCCAAAACACGAAGAGCGAACGGCTCCGGCAATTCTTGTCGGGCAGCCTCAAATAGGAGCCGCATAAAATCCGATTCGATTATTTTTCGAGGCGCTTTCAGCGCCTTTTATTTTCCTTTCAAATCCCATAAAAGCCAGCCTTTAGCCGGCAAGCCCTTATCAATCAGGCGCAACTAGCCGCCTACTCCCACCCAATTGGGTCGTCAATAGTGAAATTCCTTGACGCATCTGTCTAGGAATGCTGCGTCCCTTATCAGACAAGGATTTTCGGCATCCCTATGGGGTTCCCTGACGCACCTAGACCACACTGGTATTGCAATTTAGAGACACCAGCTAGCCGAACTACGATTTTCTTCGCCACTGAAGTGTATTTTTGCTAAATTAGTAACCAAAGTAGCAAAACAAAGTTCTTGAAAAGTAGTTTTACTTCAAAACGCAGAGGAGACACCGGTCAACGAGGGGATCGGAACTGCGACAGACAGCTGGCCCACTACACGCGCCGTGCTCGGGGACAACCGCCATTTGGCATCGCGCGTCGGCCCCACCGCAGGTCTCCCTGGATATAAAAATTCCCGCCCGGCGTCTGCACGCCGGGCGCTATTCGCAGTAGTGGCTGCATTTTTGACAGGGTAATGGAGGAGATGATGAAGAAAGCTTTGCTCGCCGCGGCGCTTATGTCTGCAGGCGTAATCGCACACGCACAAAGCAGCGTGACGCTGTACGGGCGCTTGGACGCCGGCATCGAATATATGAGCGGCATTCCGAACAGCACGGGCGGCTCGACGAGCCGCTGGCGCGCGGAAAGCGGCGACTGGGGTACCAGCCTGTGGGGCTTGAAGGGTGCTGAAGACCTGGGCGGCGGCACGAAGGCGGTGTTCCAGTTGGAAGGCTCCTTCAACACGTTCAACGGCAACCTCGGCGGAACCAACCAGATCTGGAATCGCTGGGCGACCATCGGCTTCGCGAACGATCAATTCGGTACCTTCCTGCTCGGCCGCGAACTCTTCATTTCGAACGGCATTTGGGACTTCGACCCGTTCGGTCAGTCGTCCTGGTCGTCGGCTTCGCTCGTGCGCGGCCGCAACTGGCCGCAGTCGAGCAACAACATTTCGTATCAGTCGCCGAAGTGGTACGGCTTTGACGTCTACGGCCAGTATTCGCTGTCGAACGCGACGAACTGGAACGGCAACGGCACGACGAGCCAAGGCCGCGAAGCCGGCCTGCAACTGACCTACACGTCGGCACTCTTCCAGGTTCGTGGCCTGTATGACGAAATCCGCAATCCGCTCAACGGTCAGCTGAACGGCGATGCTACCGGCAGCGCGAACCCGGTGGCGAGCGGCGCGTACAACTACGGCCGTGACTACATGGCGATGGTCAACGTGTTCCTCGGCCAGTTCAAGGTGCAAGGCGGCTACGAGGCGCTTCGTACGTCAGGCTCGAAGATCACGACGGCCGCGACCTCGGTCGACCACGAATGGGGCGGCGTGACGTGGCAGGCGACGCCGGCGGCCGCGCTGATTGCGGCTGTCTATCACGCCAATGCGAACAACGGCGGCGGCAACGGGACGATGTACACGATCGGCGGTTCGTACAACCTGTCCAAGCGCACGCTGCTCGACCTTCAGGTCGCGACGATTCGCAACAGCAACAACTCGACCCTCAGCCTGGAAGCAAACGGCATCGGCAACGCAGACAACCCGCTGTCGGGCCACAGCCAGACCGGCGTGTACGCAGGTATCCAGCACTCGTTCTAATCGAACGGTGTAATCAGAACAGTTTCAACACAAGTTTCACGCTGCTGCGAGAGGCGCGTATCGGTGCGGTGTCCGAAAGGGCGTCGCACCGTTTTTTCATTTTGGGCGCAAAAAAACCGGCGTGACGCCGGTTTGGTCTTCAAGCGGCGGCCGCGCCGCGCAACGGCAGCGCGACCGCAGATTCCAAACTCAAACCGCCGCTTCGTTCTCTTCGCCGGTCCGGATGCGGATCACGCGCTCGACATCCGTCACGAAGATCTTCCCGTCGCCGATCTTGCCGGTGCGCGCCGCGCCGATGATCGCGTCGATCACCTGATCGCACTGCGCGCTCGCCACCACCACCTCGATCTTCACCTTGGGCAGGAAATCGACGACATATTCGGCGCCCCGATACAGCTCCGTGTGGCCTTTCTGGCGCCCGAAGCCCTTGACTTCGGTGACGGTCAGCCCAGTCAGCCCGACTTCCGCGAGGGCCTCGCGCACTTCGTCGAGCTTGAACGGTTTGATGATGGCGGTGATGCGTTTCATGGCGTGCCTCGCAAGCGTTTGGAAAGAATGAGATGGGTTCGATTCTACGCCGCGCCGTGTGCAGCGCCATCCGCACAATGGGCGCGAATGCACGCGGCGCGTGTCGCCGGTTCGGTCATTCGATGGGTTCGTGGTAGCGCGACGTGATCGGATAGCGCCAATCGCGGCCGAACGCGCGGTGCGTGACGCGAATGCCGATCGGCGCCTGGCGGCGCTTGTATTCGTTGATCTTGATGAGGCGCGTGACGCGCTTCACGTCGTCGGCCGCGAAGCCGGCCGCGACGATCTCGCCGAGCGATTTGTCCTCTTCCATGTAGAGCCGCATGATTTCGTCGAGCACGTCGTACGGCGGCAGGCTGTCCTGGTCGGTCTGGTTCTCGCGCAACTCGGCCGACGGCGCGCGCGTCAGGATCCGCTCGGGGATGATGTCGCGCTTCTCGAACGCGGTTGCCGCATTGCGGTAACGGCAGAGACGGTAGACGAGCGTCTTCGCGATGTCCTTGATGACCGCGAAGCCGCCCGCCATGTCGCCGTAGAGCGTGCAGTAGCCGACGGCCATCTCGCTCTTGTTGCCCGTCGTCAGCACGATCGAGCCGAATTTGTTCGACAACGCCATCAAGAGCGTGCCGCGGATGCGCGCCTGGATGTTCTCCTCGGTCGCGTCTTCCGCGCGGCCCTCGAACTCCTTCGCGAGCGAGCCGCGGAACGCGTCGAACATCGGCGCGATGGCGATCTCGTCGTAGCGCACGCCGACGCGCCGCGCCATGTCGGCGGCATCGGTCGTCGAGATATCGGCCGTGTAGCGCGACGGCATCATCACGGCGCGCACGCGGTCGGCACCGAGCGCGTCGCAGGCCACGGCCAGCACGAGCGCGGAATCGACCCCGCCCGAAAGCCCGATGATCGCCCCCGGAAAGCCGTTCTTGCCGATGTAGTCGCGCACACCCATGACGAGCGCCGCGTAGACCTGCGCCTCGAGCGGTTGTTCAGGCGCGATCTTGCCCTTCTGCGGCGTCGCGCCGTCGAACTCGACGATCGCATGGCCTTCGACGAACTGCGGCATCTTCGCGACCACCTTGCCCTGCGCGTCGAGCACGAACGAGCCGCCGTCGAAGACGAGCTCGTCCTGGGCGCCGACCATGTTCACGTAGATCATCGGCAGGCCGGTCTCGGCGATCCGCTCGCGCAGGATATCGACGCGCACCGCCTCCTTGTTCAAGTGATACGGCGAGCCGTTCGGGATCACGATCACCTGCGCGCCCGCCGCCTTCGCGAGCTGCGCCGCCGATGCGTGCCACGCGTCCTCACAGATCACGACACCGTACTTGACGCCGTCGAGCGTGAACACGAACGGCGTCGGATTGGCGGCGAAATAGCGTTTTTCGTCGAACACCTCGGTGTTCGGCAGTTCCTGCTTCACATACGTGCCGACGATCTTGCCGTCGACGATCAGCGACGCCGCGTTGTACGTATCGACGGGCGGCAGGCCACGCTCGATGGGCCGGTTTGCATTACCATGGCCGTTCGTGTCGCTCGCGGCTTCCCGATGCGGATGGCCGACGATCACGTGCAGGCCGGCGAACGGCTCGAGCTGAGCGGCGAGGTCGGCCAGTGCAGCGGCGCTCGCGGCGTAGAACGCGGGGCGCAGCAGCAGGTCTTCCGGCGGGTAGCCGGAAAGCGCGAGCTCCGGCGCGACAAGCAGCTTTGCGCCGTCGTCGTGGGCCGCGCGCGCGGCGGCGACGATCTTCGCGACGTTGCCGGCGAAGTCGCCGACAGTGACATTGATTTGAGCAAGTGCGATTCGGGTTTTCATGTCGGGTCGGTAGCTGGGCCCGGCTTGCCGGAAAGCGCCTGTCATTGCGAAACGCGATGACAGCACGCAACATGAGGGGCAAGGGGCGTGGCGTCTCTTTCGGATTGCGCCGTTCGCACCGGCCCATCATCAGCGGACAACCCCGAAGACGACAACCCGGAGCCGCACCGCCGGACCACGTGGAACAGTCACACCGTTGAAACAAGAACGCTTCGATTATCGCATGGGCCTTCTCGCGTCTCCTCTCGAGGTCGACGCGGCGGAGTGGAACGGCCTGCTGGCGCTTCAGCCGCAGCCTACGCCATTCCTCAGGCACGAATTCCTGAGCGCGCTGACCACGACGCAGTGCGCGAGCGAGCACGCCGGCTGGGCGCCGCGCTTCGTCACGCTCACCGACACGCGCACGGGGCGGCTCGCGGCCGCGTCGCCGCTGTATCTGAAGAGCCACTCTTACGGCGAATACGTGTTCGACTGGGCCTGGGCCGACGCGTATCAGCGCAACGGGCTCGCGTACTATCCGAAGCTCGTCTGCGCGGTGCCGTTCACGCCGGTGCAGGGCAGCCGGATGCTCGCCGCCGACGCCACCGCGCAGCGCCAGCTCGCGGCCACGCTCGTCGCGCTCGCGAAGCAGATGGACGTGTCGTCGCTGCACGTGCTGTTCCCGACCGAAACCGAAACGCGCGCGCTGACCGACCTCGGCATGATGCAGCGCGAAGGCATCCAGTTTCACTGGCTCAACGACGGCTACCGCGATTTCGACGATTTTCTGTCGACGCTGGAACAAAAAAAGCGCAAGAACATCCGCGCGGAACGCCGCAAGGTACGCGAAGCGGGCATCACGTTCCGGCGCGTGCGCGGCGAGGACGCCACCGACGCCGACTGGCGCTTCTTCAGCAAGTGCTACCGGCAGACCTACCGCGAGCACTACTCGTCGCCTTATCTGAATCTCGACTTTTTCCGGCGAATCGGTGAAACGATGCCGGAGAACCTGCTGCTCGTCATCGCCGAATTCGAAGGCAAACCGATTGCGAGCTCGCTCGTCGTCTACGAGCGCAACGACGCGACCGGGGGCACGCTCTACGGCCGCTACTGGGGCGCGCTCGAACACGTGCCGTGCCTGCACTTCGAGACCGCGTATTACCAGCCGCTCGAATTCTGCATCGAGGAAAAGCTCGACCGCTTCGAAGGCGGCGCGCAAGGCGAGCACAAGATGGCGCGCGGCTTTCTGCCGACGATCACGCGTTCCGCGCACTGGCTCGCGCATCCGGCGTTCGAGGATGCGGTGGGGCGCTTCCTCGCCAATGAGGCGAATCTGATTCACGCGCATATCGACGAATTGCGCGAGCACAATCCTTTCAAGACTTGATGGCGGCTGCGCCGCCCTTCTCACCCCTTCACGATGCCCTGGTTTCTTTACCTGCTCGAATGCTCGGACGGCAGCGTCTATACGGGCATCGCCGTCGATGTCGCTGCGCGTTTCGACAAGCACGCAAGCGGCATGGGCGCGCGCTATACGCGCTCGCGCAAGCCGGTGGCGATCCTCGCTTCGTTCGAAGTTGGCGACCGATCGAGCGCATTGCGCGCCGAATATTGGGTCAAGCGGCTCGCGCCCGGCAAAAAGCGCGAACTGGCGGCGGGCGTATTCACGCTCGAATCGGTGCTGCCGCCTCCGCCGCCTGACGAAGACGACGCGCAAACCGAAGCGTCCTGAGCGGCGGCATGCCCATGAAAAACCGCGCGAACCTTGACGGTTCGCGCGGTTTTGCGTCGCCCTCAGGGATTCGCGACGCAGGCTCGACACCTGACGCCGCCCGGCTCGCACCGCCCTGAAGTCCTCGCCGCCGCTTACTCTTACTTCTTGTAGTTCGCGACGCCTTCGGTGATTTCCTTCTGCGCGGCTTCGAGGCCGACCCAGCCGTCGACCTTCACCCACTTGCCCTTCTCGAGCGCCTTGTAGTTCTCGAAGAAGTGCTTGATCTGGTCTTTCAGGTACTCGGGCACGTCGTCGATCGACTTCATGTGCGCCGTCATCGGGCACAGCTTGTCTTGCGGCACAGCGATGAGCTTCGCGTCGACGCCCGATTCGTCGGTCATCTGCAGCATGCCGAGCGCGCGGCAGCGCACCACGCAGCCGTGGACCAGCGGGAACGGCGTGACGACGAGCACGTCGACCGGGTCGCCGTCGCCCGACAGCGTCTGCGGAATGAAGCCGTAGTTCGCCGGATAGCGCATGCCCGTGCCGATGAAGCGGTCGACGACCAGCAAGCCCAGGTCCTTGTCTGCTTCGTATTTCACCGGGTCGCTTTGCGCCGGAATTTCGATGACGACGTTGAAGTCGTTAGGGATGTCTTTGCCTGCGGGGACGTGATTGAAGCTCATGACGTTCTCTGAAGAAAGAGGAAGGAATTCGTAACACACGGCCCTGCCGCCCTATTGCGAGACCGGCGTCAGCCACCGAAGGCCGCTCTCGCCTCGCGCCGGGCAGACCGGACAGGAAGAAAGCGCATTATAGCCAATCGGCCATGCGCACTTGGCCGCCGATCGGCGCGATAATCGACCGCGCATTTCCGTTTCGATCGAATCTCCGCTGTGGAATCCCTAACTGGCCGGCGAGGAGTTTGCATGGAAGAAGCGAAGCACTTCATCGGGGGCGGATGGGCCGCCGCTTCCGGCGGCGAGACGATCGCCGTGATCGACCCGTCCGACGGCGAGACCTTCGCGCAAATCGCGCGCGGCACCCCGGCCGACATCGACAGCGCAGTCGCGGCCGCGCGCGCCGCGTTCGCCGGCGAATGGGGCCAATCGAGCGCCGCGGAACGCGGACGCGTGCTGTACCGGCTCTCGATGCTGGTCGCCGCGTGCCACGAAGAGCTCGCGCAGATCGAAGCGCGCGATACCGGCAAGCCGCTCAAGCAGGCGCACGCCGACGCCGCCGCGCTCGCCCGCTACTTCGAGTTCTACGCGGGCGCCGCCGACAAGCTCCACGGCGAAACCCTTCCCTATCAGTCCGGCTACACGGTGCTGACGATCCGCGAGCCGCACGGCGTCACGGGCCATATCGTGCCGTGGAACTATCCGATGCAAATCTTCGGGCGCAGCGTCGGCGCCGCGCTCGCGGCGGGCAATGCGTGCGTCGTGAAGCCGGCTGAAGACGCGTGCCTGTCGGTGCTCCGCGTCGCCGCGCTCGCCGCCGAGGCGGGGCTGCCGCCCGGCGCGCTCAATATCGTCACCGGCTTCGGACACGAAGCCGGCGCGGCACTCGCACGCCATCCCGGCATCGATCACATCTCGTTCACCGGCTCGCCCGAGACCGGCAAGCTCGTCGCGCAGATGGCGGCCGAGAACCACGTGCCGGTTACGCTCGAATTGGGGGGCAAGTCGCCGCAAATCGTGTTTGCCGATGCCGATCTCGACGCCGCGCTGCCGACGCTCGTGTCGGCGATCGTGCAGAACGCCGGCCAGACCTGCTCGGCGGGCAGCCGCGTGCTGATCGAGCGCGCCGTGTACGAGCCGCTGCTCGAGCGCCTCGCGGCGCGGTTCCGCGAGCTGCGCGTGGGCCCGAGCCGCGCCGATCTCGATTGCGGACCGCTCATCAGCGCAAAACAGCAGCGGCGCGTATGGGATTTCCTATCCGATGCGCAGCACGACGGCATTCCGATGGCGGCGCACGGCGAAGTCGTTGGCGACGCGCCCGAAAGCGGCTTCTATCAAGCGCCCGCGCTCTTGCGCGACGTCCCGCCCGCCCATCGCCTCGCGCGCGAAGAGGTGTTCGGGCCGGTGCTCGCCGCCCTGCCCTTCGACGACGAAAACGAAGCGGTCGCGCTCGCGAACGGCACGCCCTATGGGCTCGTGGCCGGCATCTGGACGCGCGACGGCGCGCGCCAGCTGCGCCTCGCGCGACGCGTGCGCTCGGGTCAGGTGTTCATCAACAACTACGGCGCGGGCGGCGGCGTCGAATTGCCGTTCGGCGGCGTCGGACACTCGGGCCATGGCCGCGAAAAGGGCTTCGAGGCGCTGTATGGCTTCACGGTTTTGAAGACGATCGCGATCAAGCACGGGTGATACAACAGGAGACAACATGCGCTTGAAGGGCAAAACAGCAGTGATCACGGGCGGCGGCTCGGGCTTCGGCGAAGGCATCGCGAAGACTTACGCGCGCGAAGGCGCGAACGTCGTTGTCAACGACTTGAACGGCGCGGCGGCAGAACGCGTCGCGAGCGAGATCGCGCTCGCGGGCGGCAAGGCGATCGCGGTAGCCGGCGATATCTCGAAAGAGGCCGATTGGCACGCGCTGCGTATCGCCGCGATCGACGACTTCGGCAGCGTGCAGATCGTCGTCAACAACGCAGGCGCCACGCATCGCAACAAGCCCGTGCTCGACGTGACGGAAAGCGAATTCGACCGCGTCTACGCCGTGAACGTGAAGGGCCTCTACTGGAGCGTGCGGGAATTCGTGCCGTATTTCCGCGAACGCGGCGGCGGTGTGTTCGTCAACATCGCGTCGACGGCAGGCGTGCGGCCGCGCCCGGGCCTCGTCTGGTACAACGGCAGCAAGGGCGCGATGATCATCGCCAGCAAGGCGCTCGCCGCCGAACTCGGCCCCGACCGGATACGCGTGAACTGCGTGAACCCCGTGATCGGCGAGACCGGGCTCATGACCGAGTTCATGGGCATGGAAGATACCCCCGAGAATCGCCAGCGCTTTCTCGCCGGCATTCCGCTCGGGCGTTTTTCGACGCCGCAGGACATCGCGAATGCCGCGCTCTATCTGGCTTCGGACGAAGCCGAATTCGTCACCGGCGTCTGTCTCGAAGTCGACGGCGGGCGCTGCGTCTGAGGCATCCACACAATCCACACAATCCACACAAAAAAGAGGAGACAACATGGCAAGTTCAGCAGACCAGCTTCCGCTTCCCGGTGCCGGCGCGCCGTCGACATTCGAGGAAGCGACCTACCGTAAAGTCGCACGCCGGCTCACGCCGCTCTTGTTGCTGTGCTACGTGGTCGCGTATCTCGATCGCGTCAACATCGGCTTCGCCAAGCTGCAAATGGCCGCCGACCTGCAATTGAGCGACACCGTCTACGGCCTCGGGGCAGGCATCTTCTTCATCGGCTACTTCTTCTTCGAAGTGCCGAGCAACCTGATCCTGCACCGGGTCGGCGCGCGCATCTGGATCGCGCGGATCATGATCACGTGGGGCATCATCTCCGCGCTGACGATGTTCGTCACGACGCCGACCATGTTCTACGTCATGCGCTTCCTGCTCGGCCTCGCCGAAGCGGGCTTCTTCCCCGGCATCATCCTCTACCTCACCTACTGGTATCCGGCGCACCGGCGCGGACGTATGACGACCTGGTTCATGACCGCAATCGCACTGTCAGGTGTGATCGGCGGCCCGATTTCCGGCTACATCCTGAAGACCTTCAACGGCGTCAATGGCTGGCACGGCTGGCAGTGGCTGTTCCTGCTCGAAGGTTTGCCGTCGATCGTCGTCGGCGTGATCGTGTTCGCGATGCTCGACGACCGGATCGGCAAGGCAAAGTGGCTGACCGACGAAGAAAAGCAACTGCTCGAGCGCAACATCAAGGCCGAGGAGGCCGAGAAGGAAGACCCGCCGCTCGGCACCGTGCTGACGAGCCCGCGCGTGCTGCTGATGAGCCTGATCTACTTTTCGTTCGTGATGGGGCTGTACGGCGTGAGCTTCTGGCTGCCGACGATCATCAAGGCGACCGGCGTGACCGACGCCTTCGCGATCGGCCTCTTATCCGCGATTCCGTTCGCGGCGGCCGTCATCGCAATGGTCCTGATCGCGCGCAGCGCCGACCGCATGCGCGAGCGCCGCTGGCACGTCGCGCTGCCGGCGGCGGCGGGCGCGGTGGGGCTGGTGCTGTCGGTGGCCTGGGCGCATAACACGCTGCTCGCCATGACAGCGCTCACGATCGCCACGGCCGGGATCATCACGACACTGCCGCTCTTCTGGAGCCTGCCGACGTCCTTCCTCGCGGGCGCAGGCGCGGCGGCCGGCATCGCGATGGTCAACTCGATCGGCAACCTCGCGGGCTTCCTCAGCCCTTACGCGGTGGGCTGGCTCAAGCAAGCCACGGCGGCGAACGATTCGGGCATGTATATGCTCGCGGCGTTCATGGTGCTCGGCGGACTGTTGGTGCTGAGCGTGCCTGGGAGGATGGTGAATAAGTAGCACTGCAGAGCCAATTGCCGCTCGCTAGCGAGCGAGCGGCAATTGGCTAGGGATACTCGGACAATTCGATTAAACCTCATCAAGGCTAACCCATTGAGCAATGATCTTGCTCAAGAAATACACAGATATCTTCGTGACAACAGAGCAGTAAAGTACCCTCCCCTTCAAATCGACAGACGGAGAGGTAAGGCACGAAGCCAGCAAAAAGTACGAACATATCGCTGCCTACTACAACGTCGGTGATCCGACGTACGCGCAAAAGCTGGAGTACGCGCTATCGGTGATGTTCAAACAGAAGAAGGAAGTCACACGCGCGCCATGAAACTTGCCCTGCTCTTGGCCGCATCGGCGGCACCCGTTTTCTCGAATGCCGCGGACGCACCACTAACCGGGGTGTTTCATGGCGAGGGCCGTGCCTGCTTCGGCGGGCTGTTTGTCCGGTCGAAGACAATCGAATGGACGTCCAGCTTCAGCAAGTGCGGCCCGGTTCGCTACGAAATCCTCGATAAGGATATGACGGGCGACCATCCCCGGATCGCGTACCGTCTCGTGGAACGCACGAAGCAGTGCCGCAACGCCGTGATTGCGCTGACGCACTACGACGGCGAAGTCTGGGACGTCACAGGCTACCCCTCGGTCGAGGCGTACCAGAAACGGGACCTGCCGGAATGGAAGAATTCGGTGCAACCGGACCGCGCAATCACCTCATGCGGCATGCGGAAGCAATGATCGATGAGCGCCCGGCCCATCGATCGCTCATGAAGTCGCAGCGGCGGTGCCGATCAGCTGGATCGCACCGCCAGTTGCCGCCACGTCAAACCACGTTCATCGCCAGCGCGCTGGCTCGGTAATGCTGGTTCGCACGCCCGGCATCGCCGAGCTGCTCGAACAGCCGCGCAAGGGCGCGGTGCGTGCGGATCGTCAGCGCTTCGTTGTCGCCCGCCATCTTCAAGGCTTGTTCGAGGAACGACTGCGCCTTGCCCCAAAGCTGCTGATGCAGGCACAGGCGGCCGAGCGAGAACAGCAGATCGGCGTCGTCGGGGCGCTCCTTGTGCCACGCCTCCGCCTTCTGGATCAGCGGCAGCGCGTCGCCGCCCGCGGTCTCCGGATAACGGCGCAGCAAGCGCGCGTCCCAGTTGTTCGCGAGCGCATCCTCGACGATCTTGCGCGCGGCCTGGTGCTTGTTCAACGCGACCAGCAGTTCGGCGGCCAAGTCCGCGAGCCGCGGCGATTGCCGCTCGCTCGCCGGCAGTGAATTCCACAGCGCCAACAACTCGTCCGCGTCATGGCGGCGGTCGCGCAGCAGGTTTTCGGCGGCCTGCTGGCGCAAGCGCACCGCCGCCGCCGGGTGGATCGCCTCGCGCTTTTCGAGCGATTTGACGAGCTTCAACACTTCCGACCAGTTCTTCAACTGCTGCTGCGCGCGCAGCGCGATCTGCTGCGCGTGAATGCGGCGGCCACCTTGCGATTGCATCTCGGTCAGCGCGGCGAGCGCGCCGTCCGCGTCGCGGCCGTCGGCGCGCATGTCGGCGCTCGCCATCAGGCGCGCGTCCTGCCAATCGGCGGCGTCGATCTGCGCAAGCCACTCGTCGCGGCGCGCGTATTCGCGCATCCGGTGCGCAGCCGCCGCCGCGACCAAGCCGGCGGCACCCTTGTTCGCCTGGTTCGTCAGCGAATCGCGCGCAGCTTTCTCAGCGCGCGAGAAGCGGCCCGCAAACAAATTACCGATAGCTTCACGCAACGCGGCATGTGCCTTCGCCTCGCGCGAACGCGCGCGATACGCGGAGACGCGCTGCGGCATCTTCCAGATGTTGCGCACGATGCGCATCAGCGCATACATCAGGATGAACAGCACGACGATTGCGACGATAAACAGGTTCAGCGAGATATCCACGCGATACGGCGGATAGACGAGCAGCACCTGGCCGGCATCGAAGCGCCCCACCGTAGCGAGCACGACCGCGATCACGAAGAGAAGCGCGAGCCACAAGAGTCCTCGGATCGCCATCGTCAACCCCGGCTCTTGTATTGATGGACAGCCTGCAGGCTCGTGTCGATGTTCGGCACTTCGACCGCCGCCGAGCCCCGCTCCACGTCCTTCACCAGCCCCTCTACGGTCTGCGTGCGCTTCGACGACGCGTCGAAGTAGCGCGCCAGCGCGGCGTCAGCGGCGGCGAGGTCCGACTTGAGCGTGGTCTGATTGCGCGAGAGCAGCGCAAGCCGCGCCGACAACAGGCGCAGCTTCAGATTCTCGCGAATGAAATAGCCCTGCTGCGGCGAGTTCAGCATTGCATCGGCGTTGTCGATACGGCGCACCTGCACGAGACTCGTCAACTGCTGGCCGATGCCCGTGGTGAATTCCTCCCACCATACTTTCCAGCGCGGCTCGCCGGTCGCGGCCGCGACCTTCGCCGTGTCGGCCGGCGTGCTCGCGTGCGGCGTGGCGTGCGTTATCGGCGCTTCGCCTGCGAGCGGCAGCGTGTCGGCCTGTTCGATCGCGTTGTCGAGCTTGATGGCAAGGCCCGTCAAATCGGTGGACGGCGCAGCCTTGAGCTTGTCGATGTCCTGCGCGATCGCCTTGCGCACGGCCAGCGCCTGCGAGCTGTCCGACGCGGCGAGCCGCGAGTCCGCGCTTTGCAGCGCGAACAGCGCGAGCTGCGTGTTGCCCGTCAACTGGAGTTGTTCGCTCGCGCTCGACAGCATCTGCTCGACTTCGGCGAGCGTCCAGTCGTCGCGATTGCGCGCGAGGTCGGCATATTGCTGCTGCAGCGCCTGCTGCGCATTTTGCGCATCGGCGAGCTTACCTTCGAGTTGCGAGAACTGCGAATCGACCTGATGCACGGTGGCGACCGCCTGATCGGTCTTCGCGCGCAGCTCGGCTACCTGCGCGTCGTTCGCCTGCTGGCGTTGCGCGAGCCGCGCGTCCATGCGCTCGACCTTGCGATTGAGCGCAAAACCGCCGACGCCCGCCGCCGCGAGGAACACGATCACGATGAACCACAGAAGCGCCATGCCCATGCCGCCGCGCTTTTGCGCTTCGTAGGGCGTATACGGCGGGTTCGGCGGCAACGGCGGCGGCGCCATGGCCGGCTGGGGAGTCACGTTGTTGGTATCGTTCGTATCGCTCATGCGTGTAGGGGCCGGGTTGGTCGAAGCCGGTTGATCGAAGGAGGCGCTAGGCGCCGCCGCGCTGGGCGCGGCGCGCTGCGCCTGCGCGCAGGCGGCGAGTGCGCGGACGATGCGCTCATCGCCCGCGCCGGACATCGTAATGCTATCAAAACCGAATCCGCGCGCGGTCTCGGCGATGCGCGGATGGGGCGCGACAAGCGGCGCGCGCTTGAGCGCCGTGACTTCGGTCGCCGTCAGATGCTCGTGCGCGAGGTCGTTCAGATTGCGCACGCCCTCGGAGCTCGTCACGAGCCACGCGTGCGGCGCACCGGCGAGCAGCGCGTGCACGCGCTCCCAGGCGCCGATCGACGGGTCCGGCACGACGCGCCGGTACGCGGCGACTGCCTCGACCTGCGCGCCGGCCTCGCGCAAGCGATCCGCGAGCCATTCGCGGCCGCCGTCGCCGCGCACGATCAAGACGCGCTTGCCGTCGAACTCGCCCTCTCCGAGCTCCGCTTCGAGCGCGGCATAGAGCGCTTCCGAGTCGAAGCGCGCGCCGTCGTCGTCGACCGAAGACGACGGGCTCACGATGCGATGCCCGGGCGCGGCGACCCCATGGCGGGCCAGCGCCGCGACGCTGCCCGGGCCCACCACGCCGATCGGCAGCGCATGCGGCCAGATCGCGTCGAACGCCGCAAACGCGTGATCGACCGCGTTCGGCGACACGAACACGACAAGCGCATAGCTATCGAGCGACGCGAACGCCGCACGCAGCGGCGCGTCGTCCACGACAGGCGCGATATCGATCAGCGGAAATTCGAGCGTTTCGATGCCCTCGGCGGCAAGGCGCGCGGACAGGTCACCCGACTGTCCGGCCGGTCGGGTCACGACCGCCGTGAACGCGCCCGGCTGCGGGCGGCCGTTCGTGACGCCCGCCATCACGCGCCGGGCTGGCCGCCGTTGCCGGCGGCGAGCGAGCGGACGATCTCGAGCGCGCCCTGCGCTTCGAGCGACGCCGCGACTTCGCGACCCAGCGCGAGCGCCCGCTCCGAACTCGTCACGGGTGCGGACGCTTCGGCCGCGAGGACGCGCGCGCCGTCGGGCGTCGACACGCGGCCCTTCAAATGCAGCGCGCCGTCGTGCCACATCGCGTGCGCGGCGAGCGGCACCTCGCAGCTGCCGCCCAGCGCGCGCGACACCATCCGCTCCGCTTCGACGGCAAGCGCCGTCGCCTCGTGATGCAGCGGCGCAAGCCACGCCGCGAGCTCGGGGCGGCCCGCGCGAATCTCGATGCCGAGCGCGCCCTGGCCGGCTGCGGGAAGGCTGTCGCCCGCGTCGAGCAGCGCCCGGATGCGCGCGCCAAGGCCGAGGCGCTTCAAACCCGCGGCCGCGAGAATGATCGCCGCGTACTCGCCGCGATCGAGCTTGGCGAGCCGCGTATCCAGATTGCCGCGCAGCGGCCGCACGACGAGCTGCGGATAGCGCGCGCGCAGCATCGCTTCGCGGCGCAGGCTCGACGTGCCGACGACGCTGCCCGCCGGCAGCGCCGAAAGCGATGCGTAGTCGTTCGAAACGAACGCGTCGCGCGGGTCTTCGCGCTCCATGACGGCGCCGAGCACGAAACCCTCGGGAAGCTCCATCGGCACGTCTTTCAGCGAGTGCACGGCGAGATCGGCGCGGCCGTCGGCGAGCGCGGTCTCGAGCTCCTTCACGAAGAGCCCCTTACCACCGACTTTCGACAAGGTGCGATCGAGAATCTGATCCCCGCGTGTCGTCATTCCGAGGATTTTTACGTCGCAAGATGGATATAATTTGTGCAGCGCATCGCGCACGTGTTCGGCCTGCCACATCGCCAGGCGGCTCTCCCGCGAAGCGATCACGAGCGTGCGCGGCGGAGTGGCGGAAAGCGTCTCGGAGTTCATTGCGTAGGGCTTCGAATGACGGGATGGATAACGAAGAATGGTAGCACGCAGGCCCTGGCCGATTATCCGGACAGGCCCGACCCGAGGCCTTGCTGCCGTCCGGAGACAACGGCGCAACCCGCTTGCGCCGCCCACCTCCGCAGCACTGCCCCGACACCACCGGAGCCCAAGCCATAAGCCCGAGCCCGGTCCATCGCACGCACGCTCGTTCGCGCACACCGGCGCCGCATGAGCGATGATGCAATGCAAGGTCCGTCCCGCAAGGACCCAGCCGCCCGCGGCACTTGCAGCAATGAACGCAGTACCGATGTCCGCAGTTCGCCCGCCGCATCTCGAAATTGGGCGCGGCTATCGTAGGTTCCGCAGTTGCTTTACCCGCAGTCCATCCATCTATTCATAGACTCTGGCTTCACTGAGGAAATCATCGTGACGTCTTCCGGATCGGCGCGCCCTGCCCGCCGCAACGCTGCATCGCCCGCCCACGCATCGGCCGCATCGGCCACGAAGGCAGCCAAATCGGCCAAGGCAACCCAAGCGGCGAAGGCCGCAAAAACCGTGAAAGCGGCTCAATCGGCCAAGAGCGCCAAAGCCATCAAGGCGGTGCAAGCCATCGATGCCGAAGCCGTTGCGCCGCTCGCCGAAGCGAAAACGCCGGCCAAGTCCCGGGCGAAAAATGCAGCCAACGACGCGAGCCAGGCCGGCGCGCCAGCGCCGCGCGCGCAAGGCCGCAGCCGCGAGGACAAGGATCAGCCGCTGTTCCAGGACATCCGCTACCTCGGCCGCCTGCTCGGCGACGTCGTGCGTGAGCAGGAAGGCGACACGGTGTTCGACGTCGTCGAGACGATTCGCCAAAGCGCCGTTAAATTCCGCCGCGAAGACGACAGCAGCGCCGCGCAGACGCTCGACAAGAAGCTGCGCGCGCTCACGCCCGAGCAGACGGTGAGCGTCGTGCGCGCGTTCAGCTATTTCTCGCACTTGGCGAACATCGCCGAGGACCGCCACCACAACCGCCGCCGCCGCGTCCACGCGCTCGCGGGCTCCGCGCCGCAAGCGGGCACGATCGCCTACGCGCTCGCGCGCCTGACGCAAGCGGGCGCCGCCGCCACGCCGGTGCTCGAGCAGTTCTTCCACCACGCGCTGATCATGCCGGTGCTCACCGCGCACCCGACCGAAGTGTCGCGCAAGAGCATCCTCGATGCGCAGCGCGACATCGCGCGTTTGCTCGCCGAGCGCGACCAGCCGCTCACCGCCCGCGAACGGGCACAGAACGAGGCGCTCTTGCGCGCGCGCGTCACGTCGCTCTGGCAGACGCGCATGCTGCGCGACTCGCGCCTGACCGTCGCCGATGAAATCGACAACGCGCTGTCGTACTACCGCGCGACGTTCCTGAACGAGATTCCGGCGCTCTACGCCGACATCGAAGCCGAGCTCGCCGAGCACGGCCTCGCCACGCGCCTGCCGCCCTTCTTCCAGATGGGCAGCTGGATCGGCGGCGACCGCGACGGCAATCCGAACGTGACTGCCGCGACGCTCGGAGAAGCGATCTCGCGCCAAGCCGCCGTGATTCTCGAGCACTACCTCGAAGAAGTGCACAAGCTCGGCGCGGAGCTGTCGGTGTCGAACATGCTCGCGAGCGCGAGCGACGCGCTGAAGGAGCTCGCGGCCGCGTCGCCGGACCAGTCGCCTCACCGCGTCGACGAGCCGTACCGCCGCGCGCTGATCGGCATCTACACGCGGCTCGCGGCGAGCGCGCGCGTGCGCCTCGGCGAAGGCGTCGTGCCGGTGCGCGGCGCGGGCCGCAGCGGCCCGCAGGTGCGCGCGAAGCCCTACGCCGACGCGAGCGAATTCACGCGCGACCTCAAGGTGCTGATCGATTCGCTCGCCGGGCATCACGGCGAATCGCTCGCGACCCCGCGCCTGGCTCCCCTCGCGCGCGCCTCCGAGGTGTTCGGCTTCCATCTGGCGAGCATCGACCTGCGCCAGAGCTCCGACATCCACGAAGCCGTGATCGCCGAGCTGCTCAAGAAAGCGGGCGTCGAGCCCGACTACGCGTCTCTGCCGGAAGCGGACAAGCTGCGCGTGCTCGTCGCGGAACTCTCGCAGCCGCGGCCCTTGCGCTCGCCGTACCTCGACTACTCGGATCTGGCGAAGAGCGAGCTGGGCGTGCTCGAGGCGGCCCGCGAGACGCGCCAGCGCTTCGGCGCGCGCGCCGTGCGCAACTACATCATTTCGCACACGGAAACCGTGAGCGACCTGGTCGAGGTGCTGCTGCTGCAGAAGGAAACCGGCCTGCTCGAAGGCGTGCTCGGCAGTGCGCACACGAGCGCGAGAAACGGCCTGATGGTGATCCCGCTCTTCGAAACCATCCCCGACTTGCGCAACGCGCCGCACATCATGCGCGACTATTTCGCGCTGCCCGGCGTCGACGCGATCGTCGAGCATCAAGACGGCGAGCAGGAAGTCATGCTCGGCTATTCGGACAGCAACAAGGACGGCGGCTTCCTCACGTCGAATTGGGAACTGTATCGCGCGGAGCTGGCGCTCGTCGCGCTGTTCAAGGAACGCGGCATCACGCTGCGGCTCTTCCATGGCCGCGGCGGCACGGTCGGACGCGGCGGCGGCCCGACCTATCAGGCGATCCTCTCGCAGCCGCCCGGCACCGTCGACGGCCAGATCCGCCTGACCGAGCAGGGCGAAGTGATCGCGAGCAAGTTCAGCAATCCGGAGATCGGCAGGCGCAACCTGGAGACGGTGGTCGCCGCGACGCTCGAAGCGTCGCTCTTGCCGCAAGGCAACGCGGGCAGCGTGCCGGGCGCGAACCTCGCCGCGTTCGAGGAAACGATGCAGACGCTGTCGGATGCCGCGATGGCGTCCTATCGCGCGCTCGTCTACGAGACGCCCGGCTTCACCGAGTATTTCTTCTCGTCGACGCCGATCGCCGAAATCGCCGAGCTCAACATCGGCAGCCGGCCCGCGTCGCGCAAGCTGCAAGACCCGAAGAACCGCAAGATCGAGGATCTGCGCGCGATTCCGTGGGGCTTTTCGTGGGGGCAGTGCCGGCTTCTGCTCACGGGCTGGTACGGCTTCGGCAGCGCGGTGGCCGCGCATCTGGACGGCGCGGGCAGCGACGCCGAGCGCGCGCGGCGGCTCGCGGCGCTCAAGAAGATGTACAGGAGCTGGCCGTTCTTCTCGACCTTGCTGTCGAACATGGACATGGTGCTCGCCAAGACCGATCTCGCGGTCGCCTCGCGCTACGCGCAGCTCGTCGCCGACAAGAAGCTGCGCAAGCACGTGTTCGAGCGCATCGTCGCGGAGTGGGAGCGCACGTCGAAGGTGCTCTCCGAGATCACCGGCAAGGACGAGCGGCTCGCCGACAATCCGCTGCTCGCGCGCTCGATCAAGAACCGCTTCCCGTACCTCGACCCGCTGAACCACCTGCAAGTCGAGCTGATCAAGCGTCACCGCGCGGGCGAGACCAACGTGCGGCTGCGGCGCGGGATTCATCTGACGATCAACGGGATCGCCGCCGGGCTGCGCAATACCGGCTGAGAACGCCGCACCGGGCCGGCCGCGCAGCACCTGTGCGCGGCCGGCCTCCTACCCCATCCCCGCCTCCGACCACACGTACGAATCGAAATTCGGCGGCGCGCGGTTTGCCGCCTGCTCGATCGCCCAGCGCAGCGTCTCCGCCGCGGGCGGCAGCACGTAGTGGCGCCGCGTCACGAACCCGAGCGTGACCGCCGGCATGTCGACTTGCACGGGCACCTGCGCAAGCGCGGGTTTTCCGCTGCGCCCCGTCAATACGGCAGCGCTCGTCCACACGCTGACCGCATCGGATCCCGCCGCCAAGCCCCAATAAAGCAGCATCGACGTGCACAGCGTCACCGTCTCGGGTGCGCCTAGCCCGCGCGCGCGAAAAAGCGCGCCGACGCTCTCGTCGAACTCCTCTTGGGTGCCGTTGTAGAGCCACTCGAGCCCGGCGAGCGCGGCGAGGTCGTCGCATGCAGCGAGCGGATGGCCCGCACGCACCGCGAGCACATGCTGGAACGTGAAGAGCGGCGTATGCGCGATATCGGGCTCGCGCCGCTCGCCACTGAACGTGGCGATGCCGAAGTCGAGCGAGCCGTCGCGGATCTGCTCGAGCATCCGCGAATGCCGGTATTCGAAGAAGCCGAGCCGCGTGTGCGGGCAGCGCTTGCGAAACGGTGCGATCGCGCGCTGCAGAAGCGGGGCGGCCAGCGGCGTGACGCCGATCGCAAGCTGCGCGTCGCGCCGGCCGAGATGCTCGGCGAGCGCGCTTTGCGCGAGCTCGATCTCCCGCACGACGCGCCGCGCGTGCTGCAGCAGCAACTGCCCCGCTTCGGTCAGGACCACGCCGCTCGCCGAGCGCGCGACGAGCTGCGTGCCGGCCTGCTCCTCGAGTTCACGGATCGCTTGCGAAATCGCCGGCTGCGTCACGTGCAGCAACTGAGCGGCGGCCCGCATGCTGCCGTGCTCGGCGAGCGCGGTCAGCGCCCGCAGTTGGTGGGTCTTCATCGTCTGATAAGCAGAACTTATACGGTTAAAAATTGACTTGCTTTATGAGGCGAAATTTAGCTTAGAGTTCCAGACGAGTTCAAAAACCAATCTATTAATAGGAGACCCGCATGGCGACTACTCTCGAAACCGCCCAATCCGCTGCGCTGCCTCGGCGGAAATCCCCGCGCAACGTGGTGGTCGCCGCGTCGCTCGGCAACGCGCTGGAGATGTTCGATTTCACCGTCTTCAGTTTCTTCGCAGTCCTGATCGGCAAGCAGTTCTTTCCGGTCGACAACGGCGGTATCGTCTCGCTCCTGCTGTCGCTCGCCACGTTCGGCATCGGCTTCGTGATGCGGCCGCTCGGCAGCATCTGCATCGGCAACTACGCAGACCGCCGCGGCCGCAAGCCCGCGCTCATGCTCACGATCTCGCTGATGGCGCTCGGCACCGCGCTCATCGGCTTTGCGCCGACCTACGCGCAAATCGGGCTCGCCGCTCCGGTGCTGATCGTGGCCGGCCGCTTGCTGCAGGGCTTCTCGGCCGGCGGCGAAATCGGCGCATCGACCGCGTTCCTGATGGAATCGGGCAGCCAAGATCGCCGTGGCCTGATGGTGTCGTTCCAGATGGTGAGCCAGGGCGCCGCCGCGCTGTTCGGCGCGCTCGCCGGCACGCTGTTGTCGAACCTGCTGTCGCCCGAATCGCTCGAGAGCTGGGGCTGGCGCGTGCCGTTCATCTTCGGTCTCCTGATCGCGCCCGTCGGCATGTATATCCGCCGCCATCTCGACGAAACGCACACGGAAAGCAGCGCGGCCAATGCAGGCGAAGCAAGCGCCCCGCACGGCGGCGCGTTCGGCTACGTAGTCAAGCACCATCTGCGCGAAGTCGTCCTGGGCGTCTTGATGATCGTCGGGATGACGACGGCGATGTACATCGTCGGGTTTTACATGCCGTCGTATTCGGTCAAGGTACTCGGCATGCCGAAGTCGGGTTCGTTCCTGTCCGGCTGCATCGCGGGTCTCGTGATGATCGTCGTCTCGCCGTTCTTCGGCATCCTCACCGACAGCCTGAAGAACCGCAAGAGGCTCGTCCTCGTCTCGCACGCCGGCATCTTCGCGCTGATTCTCCCGTTCTTCTGGCTCGTCAACCAATACCACTCGCTCGCGCTCATGCTGCCCGGCGTCGCGATCCTGATCGGCTTCCTGATGGTCGGCGGCGCACCCGTGTTCCTCATGACGCTCGAAGCGTTCCCGGCGCGCGCACGCGTGACCGGCATGGGCCTCATCTACGCGATCTGCGTGACGATCTTCGGTGGCTTCGCGCAGTTCATCGTCACGTGGCTGCTGCACATCACGAGCAACCCGCTCGCGCCCGCGCTGTACATGATGGCCACCAGCGCGATCAGCTTCGCCGCCACGCTCGCGTTCCCATCGCGCAAGCCGCAATAACGACTAACGACTAGACCAGGAGTGTTGTCATGCCAACGACCGACACCATCGATCGCTTCTTCGACGCCGAGCGCGAACGCTATGCGACGCTCGCCGATCGCATCTGGAATCTCGCGGAGCTGCGCTTTCAGGAAACCGAATCGGCCGCGCTGCACATCGGCCTATTGCGCCAAGCCGGCTTTCGCGTGACCGAAAACGTCGCGGGCATTCCGACCGCCTTCGTCGCCGAGGCGGGCCACGGCGGCCCGGTGATCGGCATTCTCGGCGAGTACGACGCGCTCTCCGGCATGAGCCAGGACAGCGGCGCGACCGTGTGCCGCCCGTCGCTCGAAATCGGCAACGGCAACGGGCATGGCTGCGGGCACCACCTGCTCGGCACCGCATCGCATCTCGCGGCGGTCGCGGTGAAGTCCTTGCTCGAAACCGAGGGGCTGCCCGGCACGGTGCGCTTCTACGGCTGCCCCGCGGAAGAAGGGGGCTCCGGCAAAACCTTCATGGCGCGGGAAGGCGCATTCGACGATCTCGACGCCGCGCTCTGCTGGCACCCGGACGTGATCACGGGGCTCTTCTCGCGCTCGTCGCTCGCGAACATCCAGGCGTACTTCCGCTTCAAGGGCAAGGCTTCGCACGCGGCGGCGTCGCCGCACTTGGGGCGCAGCGCGCTCGATGCGGTCGAGCTGATGAACGTCGGCTGCAACTACTTGCGCGAGCATATGCCGCCCGATGCGCGCGTCCACTACGCGATCACGAACAGCGGCGGCATTTCGCCGAACGTCGTGCAGGCGAACGCGGAGGTGCTGTACCTCGTGCGCGCGGCACGCAATCCCGATGCGGCCGCGTTGTACGAGCGCGTCTGCAACGTCGCGCGCGGCGCGGCGCTGATGACGGGCTGCGAAGTCGAGATCGTATTCGACAAGGCGTGCTCGAACCTCGTTCAGAACACGGTGCTCAACCGTGTGATGCAGAGCCACATCGAGCGGCTCGGCGCGCCGGCGTTCACCGGCGACGACCACGATACGGCAAGCGGCTATCGCGCCTCGATCACCGACCAAGACATGTCGGCCGCCGGCAAGCATCTTGGGCAAGCATTGCGCAACCCGACGCCGCTCTTCGCGGGCGTCGCGCCCTACGATCCGGCAAAGGAAGAGATTCTCTACGGCTCGACCGACGTCGGCGACGTGAGCTGGATCACGCCGACCGCCCAGTGCCTCACGGCCTGCTACGCGTTCGGCACGCCGTTCCACTCGTGGCAGATGGTGTCGCAAGGCAAGCTGACGGCCGCGCACCGCGGCATGGAGCAGGCGGCGAAGATTCTCGCGGCGACCGCGCTCGACCTCCTCCGCAACCCGTCCGTGCTCGAAGACGCGAAGGCCGAACTGCTCGCGTACCGCAACGGGCTCGACTACGTTTGCCCGATTCCGGCGGACGTCGAACTGCCGTTCAAGCGCAAGTCCAGCCAATAAATCAAGCATCAAAGGGAGACCCCAAGCATGTTTCGCACGATCATCAAGCGCGCCGCGGTGCCGGCGGTTCTCGCAGCGGCTGCGGGCGGCGCCGACGCGGTCGAGTTGTACGGCGCGGTCGACAATTTCGTCAGTTATGCGAAGGTTGGATCGCAATCCGCCTATTCGCTGCAGAGCGGCGGCACGTCTACAAGCCGGTTCGGCATGAAAGGCAGCGAAGACCTGGGCGCGGGATGGCGTGCGAACTTTCAGTTGGAGAGCGGCTTCGAGTCGAGCGACGGCACAGGAGCGAAAAACGGCATCCTGTTCAATCGCGAATCGTGGGTAGGCTTGAGCCACGCGAAATACGGCGCGCTGCAACTGGGCCGCGTCTATCCGGCTTATCTGCCGCTCTCCGCCGACCCGTTCTACGGTGTCGGCAAGCTGTCGCCGTTCGCGAGCTTCTTTCTGCTGGTCAACGACCTCGGCGACGGCGCGCGGGTCCTGCCGGGGCGGCAACCGAACTCGGTCGCCTACACGACGCCGTCGTTCGGCGGCGCGACGCTCAAACTACTCGCCGCGCCGAGCGGCGACAACAACGGCCCGCGCTGGGACGCGCTCGGCGCGGTCGGCGAATACAAGCAAGGCGGCACCCATGCGGCGCTGTCGTACAACTCGCTGTGGTGCTCGCCATCGCCCACGCCGAAGAACTGCAAGTTCACGGTGCGTACCGATGTCATCAGTGCATCGCTCGCGCAGGAATTCGGCGCGATCACGCTGCTCGGCGCCTATAACTTCACGCGGCCGAACGCCGACGACACCTACATCGCGCAAGCGGCGTCGTTCGGCTTCATCGCGAAAGTCGGCAAGGACTTCGTGCGCGGGTCGGTCGCTTACCGCACGGTCAGCGGCAAGCAGGACCAGGCGCTCGGCGCACTGATCGGCTACGACTACACCCTGTCGAAGCAAACCAATCTCTATGCGCGCGCGGGGGCGATCCGCAACCAGGGCGCGTCGAAGATTTACTATCTCGCGGCGCCCGTTCAGGACGCCGGCGTGTCGATGCCGGTCATCGCTGCACTTGGCGTGCGGCACAAGTTTTAGGCGCCAGGCGTCGCATGCGTCACGCGACGACTCTCGTTCGCCGCGTGACGCCCGCGACTCGCGGCACGGACTGCCTCGCGGCGCCCCCTTCCCTCACCGCGCCTCGATCATCAACGCATCGAGCTTGAACGAGCCATCGGGCTCGACATCGAAGTACTCGCGCACCTCGTCAGGCGCGCTCTCCCACATCGAACGAATCGCCGCGATGCGCACCTCGGGCGTCCTCATCCGCGCCACCCACGACGCGAACTCGATCGGCAGACGCCAGCGCTCGCGAATCTGCGCGGTGAAGCCCGCTCCCGCAAACAGCGCGACCCATTCGTCAGCGCGATAGTCGCGAATGTGCGACCCGTCGCGCAGCAATTCGATCGCCTGGATATGGGTGTCGAGCAACGGGTGATCGATGCCGGCGATGTCGATGAACAGCACCCGACCGCCCGGCTTCAACACGCGGCGCACCTCCGCGAGCGCGCGCGGCACGTCGTGCCAATGATGCGCACTCATGCGGCTGATCACCCAGTCGAACGACGCGTCGGCGAACGGCAGCACCTCGGCCGCGCCCTGCTCGGTGCGGATATTCGTGAGACCGCGCTCGCGCGCCGCTGCGGCGACGGTCGCCAGCATCTGCGGCGCGAGATCGTAAGCGACGACCGACTGCGCGTGCGGCGCAGCCGCGAAACTCGCATGCCCTGCCCCGCACCCGAGATCCAGCACGGCGGCTCCAGGCGTCGTACCGATCTCGGCCGCCAGCGTTTGCAGATCGGCGCCGCTCGCGTGGACGGCACTCGTCAGATAAGCGGCGGCGGTCGTTCCAAACGCGTCGGCAACCTGATCGTGATGTTTCATCGATAGCTCCTTGATGGGGACGGCTTGGGGACGGATTCGCGCGCTGTCCGCCCGGGGTCTGTCGAGCGCACCGCACAGTGCTGACCGGACGCAACGCGTGTCGCTACAATAGAGCCCGTCTTGTACCAGTACAAGTTAAGCAATTATCCTGGTACACAAGCTACTCCCCTGCGTTTGCTCGTCAGCTTCATTTGTAGAAACACCATGTCCAAGCCGTCGCATCCGAACGATCCGTCCCCGTCCACTTCGAGCGGCACGCCACTCGACGCCACGCCCGCCCGCGCGCTCGGCGACTTCATCCGCGCGCACCGCGAGCGGCTGTCGCCGATGGCGGTCGGCCTGCCGCCCGGGCCGCGCCGCCGCACGCCGGGCCTGCGGCGCGAGGAAGTCGCGCAATTGTGCGGCGTGAGCCCGACCTGGTACACCTGGATCGAGCAAGGGCGGCCGGTGTCGGCGTCGGCCGACGCGCTTGCGCGGATCGCGGTCGCGCTGCAGCTCTCGCGCGCCGAGCGCGCCTACCTGTTCGAGCTCGCCGAGGAGCGCGATCCGGCCGAGCCCGACCAGGCGGCCACCGATGCCCCCTCCGCCCTCATCGAAACAGTCCAGCTCATCCAATCGCCGGCGTACGTGCTCGACCGCCAATGGACGGCGCTCGCCTGGAACGCGCCGGCCGCCGATCTCTTCGTCGGCTGGCTGGATAACGCTCGGGACGGCCAACCGTCCGGCGCCGCAGCGCCCGAGCGCAACCTGCTGCGCTTCACGTTCACGACGTCCTCGGCGCGCGCGCTGATCGTCGACTGGGAGACACGCGCGCGCCGGCTCGCGGCGGAATTCCGCGCCGATTCGATCCGCCACCTGAACGATGCGCCCACGCGCGCCCTCATCGATGCGCTCTCCGCCGAAAGCGACGCCTTCGCGCGCTTCTGGGCGTCGCAGGACGTCGGCGAGCGCGAGGGCGGTGCGCGCGAGTTCGATCATCCGCGGCATGGGCGCGTCGTCTACGATCAGATCACGTTCAAGCCTGCGCACCGGGAAGATTTGAAGCTCGTGGTGCTGGTGCGACGCTCATAGGGTCAATTAAGATAGCCCGCGAGCCAATAAAAACCCGCCATGACCTCACTCCCCCCCGAGCCCACGCCGGACGCCCTTGCCGCCCTCCTTGCGCGCGTCGCCGGCGAGGACGCCGCGGCGCTGCGCTCCCTCTACGATCTGACCTCATCGAAACTGTTCGGCGTCGCGCTCCGTATATTGGTGAAGCGCGAATGGGCCGAAGAGGCGCTGCAGGACGCGTTCGTCAGCATCTGGCGCTACGCGGGCGACTACCGCGAGAGCCTCGCCGCGCCGATGACCTGGATGGCGGCGATCGTCCGCAACCGCGCGCTCGACGTCCTGCGCCGGCAAAAGACGAGCGCTGCCGGGCAAACCGAATGGAGCGAAAGTTTGGATGAAGTCTTGGCAGGACCCGACCCCGATCCCGCCGACACCGCGCTGCTGAGCCAGGAGGCCCGGCGGCTCGCGATCTGCATGGCGCGGCTCGACGCGAACCAGCGCCAGGCGGTCGCGCTCGCTTACCTGCGCGACCAGAGCCACAGCGAGATCGCCAACGTCTTGAAGGTGCCGCTCGGCACGGTCAAGTCGTGGGTGAGGCGCGGGCTCGAAAAGCTCAAAACCTGCATGGGAGGCTTGTGATGGATTGGCATCGGCGCCCCGAACTCGTCGACCGGCTCGCGGCCGAATATGCGCTGGGCGTGCTGCGTGGGGCGGCGCGACGCCGTTTCGAGCAGATTGCGCGACGCGATGCGACCGTGCGCGTCGCGGTCGAGGAGTGGCATGCACGCGTGCGCGCGATGGCTGAATTGGGGCCGCGCGTCGCGCCGCCGCCGTCGGTGTGGGAAGGGATCGAGCGGCGGCTCGAATTGAGCGCCGCGCGGCGTGCGGCGTTCGCCGCTGGGCGTACTCCGGAGTTCGCCGGCACGGAAACGCCGGAAGCCGCGGCCTCCGCGTCGACGCCCGCGCGGGCCGCCGTGCCGCAACCGCAGCCGGCTACGCGCAAGCCGAGCCGCTCGCGCTGGTTCGAAAGCCTGTCGTTCTGGCGCGGCTGGTCGGTTGCCGCGACGGCCGTCGCCGTGCTGGCGCTCGCCGTCGCGCTGCGGCCGCTCGTGCCGCAAGCGCCGTCGCCCGCGACGCAGGTCGCCGAACAACAGAACGGCCAGGGCATCGAGCGCGTCGCCTACATGGCCGCGCTCAGCGATACGCAGACGAACAAGACGATGATGGTCGTCATGTGGGACCAGAAGAGCGCGATGATGACCGTCCACCGGATGGGCGGCGACACGGGCCCGTCCGGCGATTCAGGCAAGTCCGAGCAGCTGTGGGGAATGCCGGAGAACGGCCATCCGGTGTCGCTCGGTTTGCTTCCCGCGGGCGGAACGATCCGCATGAAGGTGAGCGGAATGGGCGCCTACCTGAAGCTCGCGGTATCGATGGAGCCCCAAGGCGGCTCGCCCGACCCGAACGGCCCGACCGGGCCGGTGGTGTGCCTGGGCAAGCTGATGGCGACGACATGACACGGCCCTCGCGCTGCCGCACAAGATAGCGCGCGCCTTATATCGTTCGGCCGAGCCCGGGCGCCCCGTGCCGCGATGATAGAATCGTCTCCTCTCCCGGCACGCGCCACGCGTGCTTTCAACGCCGTCGCAGCACGGCACTACGTTCACTGCCATCACCATGACGTCCCAACTGCACAAAAAAGGCGAAGCCTGGTCGGCTCGCTTCTCGGAGCCGATGTCGGAGCTTGTCAAACGCTACACGTCGTCGGTTTTCTTCGACAAGCGCCTCGCGCTCGTCGATATCGAAGGCTCGCTCGCGCACGCGTCGATGCTCGCGGCGCAGAAGATCATCGGCGAGGACGATCTCGCCGCGATCCAGCGCGGCATGGCGCAGATCAAGGGCGAGATCGAGCGCGGCGAATTCGAATGGCAGCTCGATCTCGAGGACGTCCACCTGAACATCGAGGCGCGCCTGACCGCGCTGATCGGCGATGCGGGCAAGCGCCTGCATACGGGCCGCTCGCGCAACGACCAGGTCGCGACCGATATTCGCCTGTGGCTGCGCGGCGAAATCGACCGCATCGGCGGCTTGCTGAAGGACTTGCGCGGCGCGCTCATCGATCTCGCGGAACAGAACGCCGAGACGATCCTGCCGGGCTTCACGCACTTGCAGGTCGCGCAGCCGGTCACGTTCGGCCACCATCTGCTCGCCTACGTCGAAATGTTCACGCGCGACGCCGAGCGCATGCGCGATTGCCGCACGCGCGTGAACCGCCTGCCGCTCGGCGCGGCGGCGCTCGCGGGCACGAGCTACCCGATCGACCGGCACGCGGTCGCGAAGACGCTGGGCTTCGACGGCATCTGCGCGAACTCGCTCGACGCCGTCTCCGACCGCGACTTCGCGATCGAATTCACGGCTGCGGCGGCGCTCGTGATGACGCACGTTTCGCGCTTCTCGGAAGAGCTCGTGCTGTGGATGAGCCCGCGGGTCGGTTTCATCGATCTCGCCGACCGCTTCTGCACCGGCTCGTCGATCATGCCGCAGAAGAAGAACCCGGACGTGCCCGAACTCGCGCGCGGCAAGACGGGCCGCGTGAACGGCCATCTGATGGCGTTGCTCACGCTGATGAAGGGGCAACCGCTCGCGTACAACAAAGACAATCAGGAAGACAAAGAGCCGTTGTTCGACACCGTCGATACGGTCGCGGACACGCTGCGCATCTTCGCCGAGATGGTCGCCGGCATCACGGTGAAGCCGCAGGCGATGCGAGCAGCGGCGCTGCAAGGCTTTTCGACGGCCACCGACCTCGCCGACTATCTCGTCAAGCGCGGCCTGCCGTTCCGCGACGCGCACGAAGCGGTGGCGCACGCGGTGCGGATCTGCGTCGACCGGCAATGCGATCTCGCCGATCTCACGCTCGATGAGATGCGCAAGGAGTTGCCCAACGTCGCGCATCTGATCGGCGACGACGTATTCGAGTATCTGACACTCGAAGGCTCCGTGGCGAGCCGCAACCATCCGGGCGGCACGGCGCCCGAACAGGTGCGCGCGGCGGTGAAGGCGGCTCGGGCGGCGCTGGGGTAAGCCCGCCGCCTCCTACTGCGCTGTCGATGAAAGCGGCGGACTTGGCGTCCGCCGCCCTTACTTAGCCGAAGCCCGCTTTTTCGCCGCCTCCTCCCCGCTTCGGCCACTCACCCACGCCTTTCGAATCGAGCCACTGGTTACGTGGATGGCTTTGTATTTGCCAAAACGTATCCATGTGGATACAATACGAGGACGCCGCCAAGTGATCACCTTCAACAAAACCGACGAATTCGACGCGTGGCTGATCAGTCTTCGCGACCTGACCGCCCGTGCAAAGATCTTGTTGAGAATCCGGCGGGCGGAACTTGGCAACTTCGGTGATTTCAAGGCGCTCGAGGATGGCGTGTGCGAAATGCGTGTCGATGTCGGTCCGGGCTACCGCGTCTATTTCGCGCGCGAAGGGCGCATCGTCTATCTCTTGCTGTGCGGCGGCGACAAGTCGACACAGAAGGCAGACATCAAACGAGCTAAGGCGTTGTGGGCCAAGATTAGAGAGGAGCAGTCATGAGCAAGGTCAACGTCTCGCGCTTCGACGCGGCGGAATACCTCGATAGTGAAGCAGCGATCGCGGCATATCTGAACGCCGCACTGGAAGAAAACGACCCCGACCTGCTTCTCGCCGCAATCGCCGATGTCGCCAAAGCACGCGGCATCTCGAAAGTGGCAGCGGATGCAGGTCTCGGCCGCGAAAGCCTCTACAAAACCCTCGCGCCAGGATCGAAGCCGCGGCTGGATACGGTCTTCAAGCTGCTGCAAGCGCTTGGCATCCGACTCAATGCCGTGCCGGGGAGCGCCGCGCATTCCTCGCATTCCTAATTGGCAACGCGCAAGCAAAGAGAGGCCACTCATCTCCGGCGCTCAAACGCTCAATCGTTCCCCACCGTCTCCGAGAACCGCTTGATCGTCGCAATCCGAGCGCCGATCAAGTCTGTTCGATCCGAAGCGCTGATGAGCGGCGAAGTCGCGTCGCGAAACGCGATCCACGCACGTTCCGCGCGCACCAGCGCGGGCCGCGAGCGAACCGGCAACCGCTCGCGCAATTTCCGGTAGTACCGATTCAAGTCGTAGTTCGCGTGCACGCACGCGGCATCGTCGGCGCACCGCGTCGCGCGCGGTGCGGCAGGCGGCGCATCGCCCGCCTGCAACGCCCGCGCGGCCTGCGCGTATTGAGCGGCCGTCTGGCGCAACGCGAGCGCGCGGTCGCGCACCGGCTGCAAGCGCAGGTTCGCGGCGGACATCGCGTACGCCGTGCCGCTCGTAGTCGCGAATACCGCGCGCAGCAGATACGCTTCCTCCTTGCGCCACGCGACCCAGCGCTTCTGGCTTTCCTGCCAGCCTCGCCGCAGCTTGTCGGTCGGCGCATTCACGAGCACCGACTGGTAAGCGGTATCGATCGCTTGTTGCCATGCATCGTTCGCCGCCTCGATGCACTGCACCTGCCCCGCCGTCGACGACCGATCGGCGCGCGCCGCGCACTGCCGCATGGCCGTATCGATCGGGTCGGCAGCGGCGACCTCGGCGTGCACCGTCCCCGCCGACATCAACCCCACGAGGCCGGCGGCGGCGAACAGCACGCCGGCCAAGCCACGTTTGAAGCGCGGCGACATCATCAATCGCGCACGCAATCCACGAAGTACTCGAGGCGGCCGTTGGCCGTCTCGGCGACGAGTCCGTGGATATCCGTGTAGAAACCCGGGAAGCGCTCGTTGAAATCGCGCGCGAACTTCAGGTAGTTGACGATCGTCTTGTTGAAGCGCTCGCCGGGAATCAGAAGCGGAATGCCCGGCGGATACGGCGTGAGCAGCACGCTCGTCACGCGGCCTTCGAGCTCGTCGATGGCCACGCGATCGATCTCGCGATGCGCGAGCTTCGCGAACGCGTCGGACGGCTTCATCGCCGGCTCCATGTTCGACAGATACATCTCCGTCGTGAGCCGCGCGATGTCGTTGGCGCGGTAGACGCTATGGATCTGCTGGCAAAGGTCGGCAAGGCCGACGCGCTCGTACTGCGGATGCTGCGCGACGAACTTCGGCAGCACGCGCCACAGCGGCTGGTTGTTGTCGTAATCGTCCTTGAACTGCTGCAGCTCGGTCACCATCGAGTTCCAGCGGCCTTTGGTGATGCCGATCGTGAACATGATGAAGAACGAGTAGAGCCCGGTCTTCTCGACGATGATGCCGTGCTCGGCCAGGTACTTCGTGACGATCGCAGCCGGAATGCCGGTCTCGCCGAAGTCGCCCGCGAGGTCGAGCCCCGGCGTGACGATCGTCGCCTTGATCGGGTCGAGCATGTTGAAGCCGGGGGCGAGGTGGCCGAAGCCGTGCCAGTTGTCTTCGGCGCGCAAGACCCAGTCTTCGCGCGAGCCGATGCCTTCGTCGACGAGGTTTTCCGGACCCCAGACCTTGAAGAACCAGTCGTCGCCGTATTCCGCGTCGACCTTGCGCATCGCGCGGCGGAAATCGAGCGCCTCGGCAATCGATTCCTCGACGAGCGCCGTCCCGCCCGGCGGCTCCATCATCGCGGCGGCCACGTCGCACGACGCGATGATCGCGTACTGCGGGCTCGTCGACGTATGCATCAGGTACGCCTCGTTGAAGCGGTCCTTGTCGAACACGCGGTGCTCCGAATCCTGCACGACGATCTGCGACGCCTGCGAGATGCCCGCCAGCAGCTTATGCGTGGAGTGCGTCGCGAACACGAGCGCGCCGGTGCGCGGACGGCCCGCGCCGATCGCGTGCATGTCCTGGTAGAACTCGTGGAATTCGGCGTGCGGTAGCCACGCTTCGTCAAAGTGCAGCGTGTCGAGCAGATCGCCGAGCAGGTCTTTGATCATCTCGACGTTGTAGATCACGCCGTCGTACGTGCTCTGCGTGATCGTCAGGATGCGCGGCTTCGCGTTCGGGTTCTTCGCGAGCGCCTCGCGCGCGAACGGGTTCGCCTCGATCTTCTTGCGGATGTTCTCCGGCTTGAATTCGTCGCGCGGGATCGGCCCGATGATGCCGAAGTTGTTGCGCGTCGGCGTGAGGAACACCGGAATCGAGCCCGTCATCATGATGGCGTGCAGGATCGACTTGTGGCAGTTGCGGTCGACGAGCACGATGTCGCCCGGCGCCACGGTTGCGTGCCAGACGATCTTGTTCGACGTCGACGTGCCGTTGGTCACGAAGAACAGGTGATCGGCGCTGAAGATGCGCGCCGCGTTGCGCTCGGACGCCGCGACCGGCCCGATGTGGTCGAGCAGCTGGCCGAGTTCGTCGACGGCGTTGCAGACGTCGGCGCGCAGCATGTTCTCGCCGAAGAACTGATGGAACATCTGGCCGAGCGGGCTCTTCAAGAATGCGACGCCGCCCGAGTGCCCCGGGCAGTGCCACGAGTACGAGCCTTCGTCCGCGTACTTGACGAGCTCCTTGAAGAACGGCGGCGAGAGCGAATCGAGGTACACGCGCGCCTCGCGGATGATGTGGCGCGCGACGAACTCCGGCGTGTCCTCGAACATGTGGATGAAGCCGTGCAGCTCGCGCAGGATGTCGTTCGGCAGATGGCGCGAGGTGCGCGTCTCGCCATACAGGAAGATCGGGATGTCGGCGTTGCGGCGGCGCACCTCGGTCACGAAGGCGCGCAGGTCGATGATCGCGGTCGCGAGTTCGGGCAGCTCACCATCGGCGCCGACTTCGCCGAGCATCAGCTCGTCGTCGTCGAGCGAAAGGATGAAGCACGACGCCCGGCTCGACTGCTGCGCAAACGAAGTCAGGTCGCCGTAGCTCGTGAGACCGACCACTTCCACGCCTTCCTTCTCGATCGCTTCCGCCAGCGCCCGGATGCCGGAACCCGAGATGTTCTCGGAGCGAAAGTCTTCGTCGATGATGACGACAGGAAAACGAAACTTCATGGGGCGAATCTCCAAAAACAAGGACCGCTGGCCTGGGGTGCTCTACCCTTTGCGCAGCGGTCACCCGATTACCGGTGAGTGAAACGGTGGGCCCGTTACGTTTTGGGCAGCGTGACGCCGTGCTGCCCCTGGTATTTACCGCCGCGATCCGCGTACGACACCTCGCACACTTCATCGCTTTCGAAGAAGAGCACCTGCGCGACGCCCTCGTTCGCGTAGATTTTCGCAGGCAAAGGTGTCGTATTCGAGAATTCGAGCGTGACGTAACCCTCCCACTCGGGTTCGAACGGCGTGACGTTCACGATGATCCCGCAGCGCGCGTAAGTCGACTTGCCGAGGCACACGGTGAGCACGTTGCGCGGAATGCGGAAGTATTCGACCGTGCGCGCGAGCGCGAACGAGTTCGGCGGAATGATGCAGACGTCGCCCTTGAAGTCGACAAACGACTTCTCGTCAAAATTCTTCGGATCGACGATCGTCGAGTTGATGTTCGTGAAGATCTTGAATTCGTCGGCGCAGCGAATGTCGTAGCCGTAGCTCGACGTGCCGTAGCTGACGATCTTGCGGCCGTCCTCGGATGCGCGGACCTGATCGCGCACGAACGGCTCGATCATCTTGTGCTGTTCGGCCATGCGCCGAATCCATTTGTCAGATTTGATGGCCATAAACGGACCTGGAGAACGCTGCGTGACGAGAAAAGGTTCGAACGGCGGCGGGCGTGGCGAAAATTGCGCCAGCGGCCGGCTGGACGACGAAAGGCCGCTATTTTACGCGATCGCGAAGGTGCTGCCGTGAAAGCGCATCGTGGCGCATGCCGAGGCCATCCGTCTCGGCAGCCACGGGAAGCCGCGAGCCTCTAATGACACCGGGCTCATTGACGGATCAACCCGCACGCGAGCGCGGGACCGGCGCTGCGCGAAGAGAAGTACGGATCGCTGGGATCGCGAAGGATCAAGACGGAACGCGAAAGGATCGAGCGCACGCCGTCGAGCGAGACGTCCGGCGCCACGATGAAGCCCGTCGCCCCGCCGTTCTCGTCCGCGTGGATGTTGCCGAGGTCGCCCTCCACGCGCGCGCCCGGCTTCAGCTCGTCCGCGGCGGGCGCAAAGATCCGGCCGGCACTCGAACCGTCAGCCGCATTGCAGTCGCCGCGTTCGTGGATTTGCAGCGCGTGGTCGCTGTTCGCCGGCAGGCCGGACAGGTTGTAGGTCACCTGGACGCCGTCCGAGCGCTCGCTGAACGTGACCGTGCCGCGCGCCGCGCTGCCCATGGTCGGCACCAGCTGCGCGTCGGCGCGTTTCTCGTGGGGGCCAAAAAAGCCGGCGCAGCCGGCGAGCGATAGGCCGAGCAGGCTGGCGGCAGCCACGACGATGAAGCGGCGCACCGCCTGCCCGTCGATTCGTTGTTTCATGCGATCCTCTGTCGATCAGAGTTAGCGCTTTAGCTGTCGACCTAAGTTAGCGCTTTAGCGCTTACTTGGGTCCCATGCAAAGCGCTTACTCCGATCCCATGCAAAGCAGTCCGGCGGCGGCCGCCCCTGCGACCGCCATGCCAGACCATGCGAAGCCGACATGATACCGCGAGCCGCCGTGCGAAAAACACGGCGAATCCGCTCCCGAAAAGAGTCGATCAGGTGTTTTGAACCACGATGGTGGGAAATTTCGACGTCATGTCGCGCGCGCGCTCGGCGATGTGGATCGCCACCTTGCGTGCGATGGAGCGGTAGATCTCGGCGATGCGCCCGCTCGGGTCCGAAACGACCGTAGGATGCCCGCCGTCCGCCTGCTCGCGAATCGCGATATCGAGCGGCAGGCTGCCGAGCACCTCGACGCCGTATTCCTTCGCCATCCGCTCGCCGCCGCCCGCGCCGAAGATGGGTTCTTCGTGGCCGCAGTTCGAGCAGATATGCATACTCATGTTCTCGACGATGCCCAGAATCGGAATGCCGACTTTCTCGAACATCTTGAGACCCTTCTTCGCATCGAGCAGCGCGATGTCCTGCGGGGTCGTGACGATCACCGCGCCCGTCACCGGCACGCGCTGCGAGAGCGTCAACTGGATGTCGCCGGTGCCCGGCGGCATGTCGACGATCAGGTAGTCGAGATCCGTCCAGTTGGTCTGCCGCAGCAGCTGCTCGAGCGCGGAGGTCGCCATCGGACCGCGCCAGACCATCGGGTTGTCCTGCTCGATCAAAAAGCCGATCGAATTCGCCTGCACGCCGTGGCCGGTGAGCGGATTCATCGACTGACCGTCCGGCGACTCCGGGCGCCCCGTGATCCCGAGCATCATCGGCAGCGAGGGCCCGTAGATGTCGGCATCGAGAATCCCGACTCGCGCGCCCTCGCCGGCGAGCGCGAGCGCCAGATTGACGGCCGTCGTGCTCTTGCCGACACCGCCCTTGCCCGATGCGACCGCGACGATGTTCTTCACGCTCGGCAGCAATTTCACGCCACGCTGCACCGTGTGAGCGACGATCGATTGCGACACGCCCACACGCGCGTGCTCGACGCCCGGCACCTGCTTCAGCGCGTCCTCCACGAGCGTGCGCACGGCGGCGTATTGGCTCACCGCCGGATAGCCGAGCACGATGTCGGCGCCGACCGTCGCGCCGTCGATCGTCACGTTCCTGACGCCTTTGTCCGTCGCGAACGGACGGCCCGTGTTGGGGTCAATGACGGCTGCCAGGGCGGCGTCGACCAATGCCCGATCAATGCTCATCGAAACTCCGAGGGGATTTGTCTGCGGCTGACCGCGATCGGCCTGACGAGTCCGAAACGCTTGCCTGCAAAGTTGAGAAATTGAAAGATTCTGTTGCTTGCCATTGCCAAAAATCAACTTGCCGGGCACCCTTCGCCGGCTGCAAGCTATAGGGCTGCATCGCTGCCGCGCCATGCATCATTGTAGTGGCTCGCGCACGGCGTCGCCGGAAGACCCTTTTTCATCCGGGTGCTTGTCGCATTCGAAAATGCGCCCGGCATGGGCCAGCCAGGACGGTCTACTCGCTCGTCCAACACGTTACTGAAGAGGAATCCCATATGAACGCAAAAATCATGACCCGCCTCACCGTCTTCGCCGTAGCCGGCGCACTGCTCGGTGGCTGCGCCACGCAGCAAGGCACCAATACGGCTGTCGGCACGGGCACCGGCGCGGCCGTGGGCGCCGGCCTCGGCGCGATCTTCGGCGGCGGCAAGGGCGCGGCGATCGGCGCGGCTGCCGGCGCGGCGGCGGGCGGCATCGTCGGCTACAACTGGACGGCGATCCACAACAAGCTCACGGGCGCCACCAAGGGCACCGGCGCGCAGGTCACCGAGCAGCCGGACGGCTCGCTCAAGGTCAACATCCCGAGCTCGATCTCGTTCGCGACCGATAGCTACGCGATCATGCCGTCGTTCCAGCCGGTGCTCGACACCGTCGCGCAAACGCTGCAGCAGAATCCCGAGCTGATCGCGCAAGTGATCGGCTATACGGACAGCACCGGCAGCCAGCAATACAACATGACCTTGTCGCAGAACCGCGCGCAGAGCGTCGTGACCTTCCTGAATCAGCGCGGCGTCCTGCCGGCGCGCCTGACGGCGCAGGGCATGGGCCCGTCGAATCCGATCGCCGACAACAACACCGATGCCGGCCGCGCGCAAAACCGCCGCGTCGAGATCTATCTGCGCGCCACGGCGCAGCACGGCCAGACGCCGCAGTACCAATAAGGGTTTGACGCGAATCGTTTCGGAGCGCCCGCGCAGCTTGCGGCCGGGCGCCGGAAACTTCGCTCGGAGCCCCGTCCGGCAAGCCGTCAGAAATCCGGCGGTCAACAAATCAAAAATATTTCGAACTCGGCGGAAGAATCGCTGTCTTCTTATACGGTACGCGACTGCAGACGCAGCCGCGTCACCATTCTCCTCTTGTCGTTGTTGCTCCGGGGCCATAGCCCCGGTTTTTTTTGCCCGCGTTTTCTTGCGCGATGGACGTTTCTCCCGCCGCGAAAGTCGGGCGCGACAATGCGCAGCAGCCTGAGCTGTCTACTGCCAGCGGATCATCTCCCCCGGCGCGGCCAATGAGAATCGTTCCCAACAAAGCCGCACCCTCCTGGCCGGCGCCCTCGCTTTCCTGCTTGGGTCGTACGCCCGGCGCCCCGGGACCGCGCGCCTGCTAAAATCGAATACTCTTTTCTCCCGCAGTCCTACGAAATCCCCATGACAGCAGCCTCCACCGATTCCCACGCGCAACACGGCGCGGCCTCGAGCACCACGGGCCGCCGCCAGGTCTTCGTCACGTCCGCCCTGCCGTACGCGAACGGACAGATTCACATCGGCCACCTGGTCGAGTACATCCAGACGGACATCTGGGTGCGCGCGCTGCGAATGCACGGACACGAGGTCTACTACGTCGGCGCCGACGACACGCACGGCACGCCGATCATGCTGCGCGCCGAAAGCGAGGGCATCACGCCGAAGGCGCTGATCGACCGCGTCTGGAACGAGCACAAGCGCGATTTCGACAGCTTCGGCATTTCGTTCGACAACTACTACTCGACCGATTCCGAAGAAAACCGCGTGCTGTCCGAGGAGATCTACGGCGCGCTCAAGGCGGCCGGGCTGATCGACGCGCGCGAGATCGAACAGGCGTACGACCCCGTCAAGGAGATGTTCCTGCCGGACCGCTTCATCAAGGGCGAGTGCCCGAAGTGCGGCGCGAAGGATCAATACGGCGACAGCTGCGAGGTGTGCGGCTCGACCTATCAGCCGACCGAGCTGGTGAACCCGTATTCCGTGGTGTCGGGCGCGACGCCCGTGCGCAAGACGTCGACCCACTACTTCTTCCGTCTCTCGGACCCGCGCTGCGAGAACTTCCTGCGCGCCTGGGTGGGCGGCCTGGCTCAACCGGAAGCGACCAACAAGATGCGCGAGTGGCTCGGCGACGCGGGTGAATCGAAGCTCGCCGACTGGGACATCTCGCGCGACGCGCCGTACTTCGGCTTCGAAATTCCCGGCGCGCCCGGCAAGTACTTCTACGTGTGGCTCGACGCGCCGGTCGGCTACTACGCGAGCTTCAAGAACCTCGCCGAGCGCGTCGGCCTCGATTTCAACGCGTGGATCAAGCCCGGCTCGACGGCCGAGCAGTATCACTTCATCGGCAAGGACATCCTGTACTTCCACACGCTGTTCTGGCCCGCGATGCTCGAGTTCTCCGGCCACCGCACGCCGACCAACGTGTTCGCGCACGGCTTCTTGACGGTGGACGGCGCGAAGATGTCGAAGTCGCGCGGCACGTTCATCACGGCGCAGAGCTTCGTCGACGTGGGCCTGAACCCCGAGTGGCTGCGCTACTACTTCGCGGCCAAGCTCAACAGCACGATGGAAGACATCGACCTGAACCTCGATGACTTCCAGGCGCGCGTGAACAGCGACCTCGTCGGCAAGTACGTGAACATCGCGAGCCGGGCCGCAGGCTTCCTGATCAAGCGCTTTGACGGCCGCATCCAGGCGAGCGCGATGCACCACCCGCTGCTCGGCACGCTGCGCGCCGCCATTCCGCAGATCGCCGCGCACTACGAGGCGCGCGAATATGGCCGCGCGTTGCGCCAGACGATGGAGCTGGCGGACGCGGTCAACGCGTACGTCGATACCGCCAAGCCGTGGGATCAGGCGAAAGATCCGGCAAACGCGGTCGCACTGCACGAAACCTGCAGCGTGAGCATCGAGGCATTCCGCCTGCTGTCGCTCGCCTTGAAGCCGGTGCTGCCGAAGCTCGCGCAAGGCGTCGAGGCGTTCCTCGGCATCGAGCCGCTCACGTGGGCCGACGCGAACGTGCCGCTCAGCGCCGAGCACCGCATCAACGCGTACCAGCACTTGATGACGCGCGTCGATCCGAAGCAGCTCGAAGCGCTGCTCGCCGCCAACCGCGATTCGTTGCAAGCGGCGCAGGCCGCGGCGCCTGCCGATGCGAAGAAGAAAGCCAAGGCAGCGGCCGCCAACGGCGAGTCGAACGCAGCCGTCGACAAGGCCGGCGCCGACTCATCCGACATCATCTCGATCGACGACTTCGCGAAGATCGACCTGCGCGTCGCGAAGATCGTCGACTGCAAGGCGGTCGAGGGATCGGACAAGCTGCTGCAGCTCACGCTCGACGTCGGTGAAGACAAGACGCGCAACGTGTTCTCGGGCATCAAGTCGGCGTATAAGCCGGAGGATCTGATCGGCAAGCTGACTGTGATGGTCGCGAACCTCGCGCCGCGCAAGATGAAGTTCGGGCTGTCCGAAGGGATGGTGCTTGCGGCGTCGGCGGCCGATGAGAAGGCCGAGCCGGGGCTTTACGTGCTCGAGCCGCATAGCGGCGCGAAGCCGGGGATGCGGGTGAAGTAAGGCTCGCCGTCACGGTTCGCCGTTACGGCACGCCGGAGCAAAAAAGCACGCCTTAACCAGCGTGCTTTTTTTATGCCCGAAGGACTGCGATCCTCACCGTCCCCCGAAGAGACTGTCGAAGCGCCTCGTAAAGTTCAGATCCATCCCCTGGAACGTTCCCCCATACAGCGAGACCGACCAGAAGCGCGTCAGGTTCAGCGTCGCCTTGACCGCGTTGTCCGCCGCTTGCAGCCCCTGCTCGTAGCCGAGCACGAGCCACTCGTTGATGGCCTTCGACACCATCACCACTTGCGGATCGGTCAGCCCCACCTCGCTGCGGCCAACCGTGAACTCGTCGAGCCCGATCGTCTGCGCGACGCGCTTGCCGGTCGCGCTGCCGAGCAGCGCGAGCGCGGTCGTCATCGTGCTCTGCTGGCCGAGGTTGTTGCCCTGGTCCGTGCCGTGGCCGAACAACAGCCAGGAGAGCTTCTCGTTATCCGGCACGTTCGGCTCGGAGACGAGCTTGGCGACCGGCGACTGGATCGTCCCCGTCACCTGCACGCCCGCCTCGACCTCCTGATTGCGCCGCATCGCCAGGATGTTGATGCCCGGGTTGGCGACCGGCCCGTTGAACGTGAAGAAACCGTTCTCGATCGCGAGCTTGCGGCCGAACGCCGTATAGGTCGAGCCTTCGGTCACGCGAACGTTGCCGATCGCGCGCAGCGGCAGGTTCGGCGCGGACAGCGCCGTGATCGTGCCGCGCAGGCCGAGGTCGGCACCCTGGCCGCGGAAGCGGAAGTTGTCGCCAAGGTTGAGGTCGACATCCGCGCGCGGCGCGAAGCGGCCGACCGGCTTGTTGGTCGGATCGATCTCCTGCGCCTGGCCGCGCACGGTGCCGTCCGAGCGCACGATCACGACGTCGTCGCCCAAATGCGGCGCGGCCTGCTCGGGCATGTCGAAGAGCGCCTTGTTGACGCGGAACTTGCCGTTGATGTCGATACCCGCCGTGCCGCCGTTGGCGACCGTCGCGCTGCCCGACAGCGACAGTTGCCGATCCGGCGACGCGAACAGCTCGAGCTTGTCGGCGACGATGCTCGCCGTGAGATCGGGCTCGGCGCTGTCGAGACGCACGCGTCCGGTCGCGCGCAGCGTGCCGTCGCCGCCGTGGAATTCGACGTTCTGGAACTCGACGAGATTCTCCGACAGCGCGATGCGGATCACGCCGTTCTTCAACTGGACGCCCTGGTCGACCAGCGTCGCCGACAAGTTGTCGCCTGTGAGCGACCCCGACAGATTCGGCTTGGCGGCCGTGCCGGCGATGGTGAGCTTCAGCGCGAGATGGCCGTCGAGCAGGTAGCTCGGGCCGAACAGGCCGCCCGTCGTGGTCAAGGACGGCACGTCGGCATTCACCGCGCCGGAGAGCGGCGCGTCTTCGCTGATCGCGAGGACGCCGTCGCGCACGGCGAGCGGCACGGCGACGTTCGCGTCGACGGTGCCGATGCGGCTCGCCTGCGCGTGGACCTTCGCGGAAAGACGCCGGCCGTCGCCGAACTCGGCACGCGCGGCGATATCGGTGATGCCGAGCGACGCGACGCCACGCCCGGTGTCGAGCGTCACGTCGCCGACGCGGCGCTTGAGCTGCCAATAGCCGCTCGCCGTCTGGCCGACGTTCAGATCCCAATCGCTGTCGAACACGAGATCGGTTTTGACGGGCGGACGCTGGCCGGTCAGCTCCTGCTGGATTTCCAAGAGCCGCGCGACTGAGACGTTCGACAACGACCCGGCCGTGCGGATGTTGCCGTGATCGAGCGCGAACGATTTCAGGTCGAGCGTCGCGCCTTCGAGCGCGAGCCGCGTGGCGCCGAGCACGACGCGCTGCGGGCCGGCGCTCACCGTGAGCGCAGACTCGAGGTTCAGCGCGGGCATGCCCTTGTTCGCGAGGCGCGTCACCGTGCCGTCCCAACGCGTGCCTTCGCGGCTGTCGGTGAGGCTGCCGTCGGCGGCGAGCGTCAGATCGACCGGACGTCCGTGCACGCTGCCCGCCGCCGCCGCTTGCAGCGTGTGCTTCGCGCGCGTGCCGGTGAGCTGGGCGGTGAGCGTCTTGAGTTCGACGCCGTTGCTGGAGAGATCTCGTGCGTCGGTCGTGAACATCATGGCGCCGTGCGCGCCGTCGCGCAGTTCCGCGCGGCCTTCCGCGTGGCCGAGGCGGTTGTCGCCGAACGCGACGTTGTCCGCTTGGTAGGCAAGCTCGACGTTCGGATGCGCGAACGATCCCGTGATGTCGCCGTCCGCCTGCACGAAACCGGCGAGGCCGAAGCCGAGACGGTCGAGTTGCGGCGCGTCGACGTGGAACTTGAGCCGGTCGCGCGGCGTGCCGAAGCTGCCGTTCAGATCGACCTGGTTGCCCGCGATCGACAGGTTCACGCTGCTCGGCAGAATGCGCGACCCGGCGAGCTGCACGGTGCCCGCGCCCGTGAGCGGCATGCCGTCGTAGACGCTTTCGCCGAGCTTGAATTGCGCCTTCGTCGTCAGCGTGGGGCCGAGCACGCCGGTGGCGGTCAGCGTGCCGTTCACGCGCGCCTCGATCGGGCCCTTGGCGACGCGTTCGGCCGGCGCGGCGGCTTGGGTAGCAGGCTCGGCAGCCGTTGCCGGTTTGCCGGTCTCACGGCTCCCCGGCTTCGATGCCGCCGCTCCCGAAGTGCCTGACCTGCCCAAAGCCCGCTTCCCCGCTTGCTTACCCGCCTTGCCCGCCGCCGCTTTGCCGGCCGACACCTTGCCGGGCGCCATCAGCGATAGCGGATCGAAATCGGTCAGCGTCGCCTTCACGTCATAGCTCGAATGCGCGTCGTGCTTGAGCGCGCCCGACAGATCGATGCGGCCCTTGCCGGAACTCACGCGGACGTTGTTGAACGCGATCTGTGCGGAGTCCTGCGTCACCTGCGCCTGCGCGCGCAGCGCAGCCTTCGGGTCGGCCAGATCGAACGTGATCGCCTGCTTGGCGCCGTCGAGCGTGATGCCGATCGGACCGGCAAGCGCGGTCTGCCGCACGCTCGCCTCGAACGTGTTCAGGTCGAGCCCGGCCACGCGCAGGTCGAACTTGCCCTTGCCACCCGCGAGCGCGCCGCCGCCCGTCAACGTCGCGCTCTTGACGAGGCGCACGTTCAGGTTCGAGATGCGCTGCTCGTGGGCGTCGAGCCGGACGTCGGCATGCGCGTCGATGAGCGGCAGCAGCTGCTCGCCGATCTGGCCGGGCTTCGCGTTGACGATCGACACCTGGCCGGCGACGACGAAGTCGCTCGAGGAAGCCGGAGCCTTCCCTGCGGCGACCGCACCCGAAGCCGGTGACGCCCCGGATGTTCCGCTCGCCAACGCTTTCTCCGCCCCCGGCCCCGTCACCGGCGCCAAGTTCGCGCGCACCGCCAGATCGGCGAACGGCGCACCGGGGCTGAAGGCTTGCGGATTGACGTGATCGAACGCAAGCGTCGCGCGCGTGAGCGGGACGTCGGAGAACGGCGCGGCCTCGACGCGCGCCTGGCCGGCGAGCTTCATGCCGGTCGCGTCCAGATCGGCGACGAGCGCCTCCAGCGTGCCGGAGACGCGTGCGCGCACCTGCACCGGCTCCTCGTTGACCTTGCCGGAATACCCCGCGTTGCCGGTGAGCGCGAACGGCCGCACGCCGTCGAGCCTGGCCTCGGCGGTCAGCGCGCCGAACGGCGTGTCGAGCCGCTCGACCGACGCCTCGTGGTGCCGGCCGTCGCTGCGTCCGCGGAAGATCAGGCGGGAATACTCGCTCGTCGACGTCCCTTCGTGCAGCACCAGCTTCTCGACGCGCAGATCGCGCACGTCGAGCTGCATCGGCAGTTGCAGGTCCTGCGGCAGCACGGTCGGCTCGGTGCTCGGGGGCGACGGGACGATGCGCGCGTCGATCGTGCCGAGATGCAGGTAGTCGACCGTAAAGCGCCACGGCGAGCGCGTGAGCCCCCAGCGGCCCGAGATGCGGTCGATTTTGATCTCGTCGCCCTTATCGGCCCCTTTACTGTCGAGGCTGCTGCGCCATGCGACGTCCTTCAAGCGCACGCCGGTCGCCAGCGAACCGCCCTCGACCGTGCCGGCGAGCCGCCCGCCGAGCACCGAGACGGCCGTCTGCCACGCGAGGCGCGTGCCGCGCTCGGTCGTGATCGCGCCGTACAGCAAACCGCCCGCCAGCACGACGAGAAACACGACGAAGACGAGTGTGCGCGCGAGCGCCGTCAGCACGCGATGCCGGCGGCGCCTCTTCGGCTGCTCCGGCGGTGTCTCGCGCGGAGCGGGCGCGGGCGTACCCGGCTCGTCGGGAGGCGGGCCGGAGGGCGGCGTCGTAGGCGGGGTGGCGGAGTCGTCCGTCGTCATGCTGCGTTGTCTAGATTCATTAAAAGGCGATGCCGAGCGTCAAATACGGCCGCACGCTCCTGTCGCGCAAGCCGTAGGCGAGGTCGATGTTGACCGGGCCGACCGGGCTGCGCCAGCGCGCGCCGAAGCCCACGCCCGGGTAGAACACTTTCTCGCCCCAGGTATCGGTGGCCGTGCCGATATCGAAGAACGTGGCCGCGCCCCAGTCGTGATTGAACCAGTGCTGGTATTCGGCCGAGCCGGTCATGAGGTATTTGGTCGGCAGCACCGAGCCGTCGACGTTGTTACCGATGCTCTGAAAGCTGTAGCCGCGTACCGAGTTCGAGCCGCCCGCGCGAAACAGCAGCGAGGCCGGAACGCCGCTCGACGGCCCGCTCGTGAACACGCCGCCCAACTCCGCGCGAAACACGAACAAATCGCGCCTGCCGACCGGCAGGTACTGTTGACCGCGCGCGTAGCCGCGGATGAAGGTCTGGTCCGCCAGCGCGTTCTTCACCGCGAAACCCGCCTCGGCGTGGATCAGGTTGCCGGAGCGCGGGAACAGCGGATCGTCGGTATTGCGGCGCGTCCACGACCACTGCGGCACGAGCGCGCGGCTCGTCTGCGGGCCGACCGCGTTTTGATCGAGCCGGTCGTCGTAGAACAGGATCGAATACGCGTAGTCGATGTTCTGGCTCGTGCGCGCGCGCTGCAGGCCGAGGCGCGCACTGTAGATCGTCGTGCCCGACACATTCGTGCTCGTATAGGACGCGAGCGCGCTATTGGTCCAGCCGCGCATGCCGGGCGGCATCGCGAGCGTGATCTGGCCGTACTGCTGGATCTGGTCGAGCCGCCCCTGGACCGAAAGCGGCCACGCCGCCCCGAACGTGTTGAGGTAGGTGTACGAGCCCTGCACGTGCGCGCCGGTATCGGTCGCATAGCCGACGCCGCCGCGCACGCTGTTGTACGGATACTCGCTGACCTTCACGTGCACGGGCGTCTCTTGCGGCTTGTCGACGTCGTCGCCGACATCGATCGCGACGCTCGCGTAATACGGCGTGTTCTGCAACTGGCGCTGCAGTTCGGCGATGCGCTGCACGTCGTAGATTTCGCCCGTGTGGAGCGGGTTCACGTTGGTGACGATCTCGCCGGGATAGCGCCGCACGCCGCTCACGTCGAGCGGGCCGAGCGTGAAGGTCGGGCCGCTGTCGAAGGTGACGGAAAGTCCCGCGCTCTTCGTGCGCGGATCGATCCGCGCCTCCGAGCGCACGATCTTCGCGCCCAGGTAACGGCGCGACTGCAATTGCTTGAGCGCCGCGTTCTTCGCATCGTCCCAATCCGATTGCGTGAACGGATCGCCGTCGTGCAGCGAGAACGCGAAGCGCGTCGCGGTTTCCTGCTTCGGGTCTTCCGTCAGCACCGGCCCCTTGAACGAGAGCGTCACCGACGAGACCATCGTGCGCGGCCCCGGGTCGACGCTCACTTTCACATCCTTCTTGCCTTTGACCGTACGGACGTCGGTGCGCACGACCGGCGAGAAATAGCCGGCCGTCGCGGCGAGGTCGCGGACCTGCTGGGGCGTGGCGGTGATGAGGAAGGTGAACTGGTCGTCGCTGATGTCGTCGCGCTTGGCGAAGCGGGAAATGTCCAGATGCTCCTTGAGCAGCTTCTTGATCGAGCGCGGCGCGTCGATATCGACGTCGTATTTCGCGCTCGCCGGCATCGCGACAATCAGCAGCAGGTAGCCGACGATCGCGGTCAGCGCGCCACGCGACGCGCGCGCGCGATGGCGCGAACGCGGCGAGGCACTGCCCGCGCAATCGGATGCTGCGCGCGAGCCGCGCGACGGGTGGGACACATACCCCGGCAAACGGGACCTCCGGCCTTGTTGTTGAGTTGCTTAAAACCGCATATTTGACCATACGGGCGCGGCCGACCTGTCTACGCGCGCCGCGCGCCGCCTGGCGGGACCCGCCGGCTCCAGGCATTCCGGCACCCGGCGAGCCGGTGCGCCCGCCTTGGACGGCTCTAATTTCGAGACGTTCCGCGCGGATGCAGACATGGATAGGTCGGCTCGCGCGCTTGCTGTAAAATTGCGGCTGATCAAACGGCGGCGGCCGTCCCCCAAGGCTCGCCGCCCCATTTCCGAGACCGTCGAGCCATGTATCAGTCAGACATCACGCAATTCCTGAACCAGTTGAAACAACAAAAACCGAAGCTGGAAGAAGAGCAGCGCCGCGGCCGCTCGCTGCTGTGGGACAAGCAGCCGATCGATCTCGAAGAACGCGCCGAACAAAAGGAATCGCGCGTCGAGCAGACACCCTACGTCTACTACCAGAACTTCTGAGCGTGACCACGGCCGCCGACGAAGCCCGTCGGGCGCAGGAATCGAGCGCTGCGCTCGCCGCGCCTGTCACGGACACGACGCCCGACACCGTCGACGGCATCGCTTTCGCACGCCTGTATGGCGAACCGCTCTTCAAGCTGCCGCAGGACCTCTACATCCCGCCGGATGCGCTGGAGGTGTTCCTCGAAACGTTCGAGGGCCCGCTCGACCTGCTGCTCTACCTGATCCGCAAGCAAAACTTCAACGTGCTCGACATCCCGATGGCGGATGTGACCGCGCAGTATCTCGGGTATGTCGAGCAGCTTCGCAAGACGAATCTCGAGCTGGCGTCCGAGTACCTGTTGATGGCGGCCATGCTGATCGAGATCAAGTCGCGCATGCTCTTGCCGGTCAAGAAGGCGGATACCGGCGACGAAGCGGAAGATCCGCGTGCCGAGCTGGTGCGGCGCCTGCTCGAATACGAGCGCATGAAGCTCGCCGCCCAGCGCCTCGATCAACTCCCGCAGCTCGGCCGCGACTTCCTGCGCGCCGAGGTGTACATCGAGCAAAGCATCACGCCGCGCTTTCCGGACGTCGACACCAACGACCTGCGCGCCGCCTGGGCCGACGTCATCAAGCGCGCGAAGCTCGTGCAGCACCACAAGATCTCGCGCGAGGAATTGTCGGTGCGCGAGCATATGAGCGTGATCCTGCGGCGGCTGCAGAACGTGCGCTTCGTCGAGTTTTCCGAGCTGTTCGACGTCATGCGCGGCGTGCCGGTCGTGATCGTCAACTTCATCGCGATGCTCGAGCTCTCGCGCGAATCGCTGATCGAAATCACGCAGGCCGAACCGTTTGCGCCCATTTATGTGCGGCTTGCGTATTTGCCGGCTTAGTTGACCGATGAGCCGATTGCTCAATTGACCGCTTGAGGGACAGTTCCGTGATTTACAGGCCCTGAGCCGCGAAAATCCACTACAATCCCGCGCTCCGAGCCCTCTCTCGGCACGGACGACGAAAACCGCGCCCTTGCCTGCCCGCGTCACCGCTCGACGAACACACAGCCGAATATGAACTACCCCCACGCTCACTTTCGTTCACTGCCCCCCGAGGGGGCCGATGCCTCCCTTGGGGCGGCCCGGCGGGAGGCATCATGAAAGTCATCAGCTCGATCCAAGAATTGCGCGACCAGTTGCGCGGCCAGAATCGCACGGCGTTCGTGCCGACGATGGGCAATCTCCACGAGGGGCATCTGTCGCTGATGCGGCTCGCGCGCCAGCACGGCGACCCGGTCGTCGCGAGCATCTTCGTGAACCGCCTGCAATTCGGCCCGAACGAGGATTTCGACAAATATCCGCGCACGCTCGAAGCCGATATCGAGAAACTTCAGAAGGAAAACGTCTACGTGCTGTTCGCGCCGACCGAGCGCGACATGTACCCGGAGCCGCAGGAATACCGTCTGCATCCGCCGACCGATTTGGGCGACATCCTCGAAGGCGAGTTCCGGCCGGGCTTCTTTACCGGCGTCTGCACGGTCGTGATGAAGCTGATGTCGTGCGTGCAGCCGCGCGTCGCGGTGTTCGGCAAGAAGGATTACCAGCAGCTGATGATCGTGCGGCAGATGTGCAGCCAGTTCGCGCTGCCGACCGACATCGTCGCCGCCGAAACGGTGCGCGACACCGACGGCCTCGCCCTCAGCTCGCGCAACCGCTACTTGAGCGAGACGGAACGCGCCGAGGCGCCGATGCTGGCCATCACGCTCGGACGCGTTCGCGAGGCCGTGCTCTCCGGCAACCGCGATTTCGCCGCGATCGAGAAGGACGCGATGACGAGCCTCGCCGCGCGCGGCTGGAAGCCCGATTACATCGCGGTGCGCAAGCGCTCGAACCTGCTGCCGCCGGCCGCCCACGAAATCGAGGCGCCGCTCGTCGTGCTCGCCGCCGCCAAGCTCGGCGCGACGCGCCTCATCGACAACCTCGAAATCTGACGGGCGGCGCCGGGCATCACGCACCGATCCGCCGCCGCCCCCCGCTCTCAAGCCCAACGAAGTCCGAAGGAAAGATCATGCAGCGCCATATGTTGAAGTCGAAGATTCACCGGGCCGCCGTCACGCACTGCGAGCTGCACTACGAAGGCTCGTGCGCGATCGACGAAGACCTGCTCGAAGCGGCGAACATCGTCGAGAACGAGCGGATCGACATCTGGAACATCAACAACGGCGAGCGTTTCTCGACGTATGCGATCAAGGGCGAGCGCGGCACCGGGATGATCTCGCTCAACGGGTCGGCGGCACGGCGTGCGCAACTGGGCGATCTCGTGATCATCGCCGCGTTCGCGATGGTCGACGAAGCGGAACTCAAGGCCGGCTGGACGCCGGACCTGGTGTTCGTCGACGAGAACAACAAGATCAAGGGAAGCCGCGGCCACGTGCCGGTCCAGAACTGGACCTGATGGTCAGCCCTTCTTGTCCGCCCATTCGATGATGGGCCCCCACTGGTCGAGATCCTTTTCGACGCGGCTCTTCGCGACGTCCCACAACGTGAGGCCATGCGCGGCGAGCTGCACGTAGTTCTGCGTATCGCGCAGAAACCCGAGCACCGGCAGCTTCAATCCTTCGACGAATCGATGCAGTTGCTCCGCCGAGCGCGTGCGCGAATCGACCCGCATCCCGACCACGCCGATTTCGATCGCTCCCTTCCGCACGGCCTTTTCCTTCGCGAGCCGCTCCAGAAAGTGCTGCGTCGCCAGAATGTCGAACATTGACGGCTGTAACGGCACGATCACCTTGTCCGCGAGTTCGAGCGCAACGTCGAACCGGTTGCCGTGCAGGCCGGCGGGCGTATCGATGACCGCATGTTCGAGCCCCCGTGGCGGCTTCGCAGGCGCATCCATATCGATCTGCCATTCTTCGATCGGCGGCATGCCCGCCGGCCGCAGGTCCAGCCACGCATGTGACGACAGCTGCCGGTCGAGGTCCGCGAGCGCCACCCACTCGCCGTTCGCCGCAAAATACCCTGCCAGATTCGTCGATAGCGTGCTCTTGCCCACGCCGCCCTTCGGATTCGCCACCACAATCACCGTCATGAACTCTCCCGGTAAGAAGGCCCGCCAGGCGGCCCGCCCCGTATGACGGGACACGCCGCCGCCGGCCGGTTTGCCGTGCGTCGCTTTAAACCGCTTGATAATATCGGCAAATTCGTCCCGGCCGAAGCCCTCCGTATGGCGAGGCCCGGCCGCCATCCCCTTTGCAAGAGCCCCATTCATGTCCAAATTGCGTCCGGAAGTCACCCGCGAGAGCCTGCACGAACGGCAGCGCGGCACCCTGCCCGAGCTGCTCGGCATCCGCATCACCGACCTCGCGGAAGGCACGCTGACCGGCGAGCTCACCGTGCGACGCGAACTGCTGGCGCCGAACGGATTCCTGCACGCGGCCACGGTCATCGGTCTCGCGGATACGTGCTGCGGCTACGCCTGCATCGCGCACCTGCCCGAGAACGCCCGCAGCTTTACGACCATCGAACTCAAAAGCAACTTTCTCGGCACGAGCCGCGAGGGCACGATCCGGGCCGTGGCGACGGCCGTCCACCTGGGCCGCAGCACGCACGTGTGGGACGCGACCGTGTTCGATCCGAACGGCCGCACGATGGCGCTCTTTCGGTGCACGCAGATGATTCTGACTTGATGGTTTGGCGCGCCGGCGCGCCGACTCTACGGCGTGCGGTGCGGATAACAAAAAAGCGCGCGGAATTCGCTTCCGCGCGCTTTTTTCATTCAGCCGGCTGGTTCTGGCCTTGGCCTTGCCGCCGGTTCAGCCGGTCGGTCCACTACGACACAACCGCTAGTCGAGTCATCTCAGGCAATTCAGCGCCTCAAGCAGCCGCAGCCCGCGGGGCCGGGCTTTGCGCCAAGGCAAACACCCCGCCGCCCAGCAACGACTGAACCACGAGCGTCACCGCCCAGAACGCGGGGTATTCCCAGCCGCCGTTCGGCGACGCGAAGCCCCAGCCGTTGTGCAAGTGCGCCGACATCGCGCCGAGCATGAACGGCAGCAGCACGAGCGCCACCCAGCGCACCTGCACGCCGAGCAAGAGCGCGATGCCGCCGAACAGCTCGACGAAGGCCGTCACATAGCCGAGCCAGCCCGGAAGGCCGAGCGATTGGAAAAACTGCGCCGTGCCCGGCAGCGTGAAGACGAAGATTTTTTGCAAGCTGTGCGCGAGATACAGCACGCCTAGCGCGACGCGCAGGAGGGTGGCGGCGTAGTCGGCCGAGCGGTTCGAGTTCATGGTCGGTTCCCTTGAAATAAGAAGGATGGCGGCAGCGCCACCTGGTGGAACGGACTGTATTCGAATCGAATGCGGCGATAAATCGCCTGCGGCGCTTTAATTATTTCCTATTGGGAAGCAATAACCCCATGTGGGGACCGGGAAGTCGTGCGCTTTAGAAAATTCAGCGGAACTCGGCAAACAGGCGCCGCAAGTCCACATGTTCGGCGAGCGTATCGGCGAGCCGCTCGAGCGACGCTTCGCGCAGGGCCGGATAGTCGAGCGCTTCGGCGTCGGCGAGCCCCGCCCAGCCGAGCAGCGCCGCGCACGCTTGCGGCGTGTCGAAGAGGCCATGGACGTAGGTCGCCAGAATCTGTCCGTCGGCGGAAAGCGCGCCGTCCGGACGCGGGTCGCCGTTTCCTTGCGTGTTTGAAGCAGCGAGCCGCAGAGCGGGCGCCGCCAGCGCCGGTCCGTGCGTTTCTCCCATATGGATCTCGTAGCCGGCCACGGGCGCCGCGCCGGCGAGCGCCAGATGCCCCGTCACGTTCACGAGCGTCTTCTCGCGCGCAAGCGTCGTCGACAAATCGAGCAGGCCGAAGCCGGGCATCGTTCCCGGCGTACCTTCGACGCCATGCGGGTCCGCCACCTCGCGCCCGAGCATCTGCATCCCGCCGCAGATGCCGATCACGCGTCCGCCGTAACGCAAGTGGCGTTTGAGCGCCTCGTCCCAGCCATGCGCGCGCAACCACGCGAGATCGCCCTGCACGTTCTTCGAGCCCGGCAGGATCACGAGATCGGCGGACGGCAGCGCCCCGCCGCGCACGTAGTGGAAATCGACTTGGGGATGCGCGCGGAGCGCATCGAAATCCGTGTGGTTGCTCACGTGCGGCAGCACCGGCACGACGACCCGCAGCGTCCGCGCGGCGCCCCCCGCCAACGACGACGCGTGCAGCTCGCGCGGCAGCATGTCCTCGGCGTCGAGCGTCAAGCCATGCAGGTACGGCACGACACCGAACACGGGCTTGCCGGTCTGCGCTTCGAGCCAGTCGAGCCCGGGCTTGAGCAGGCTCACGTCGCCGCGAAACTTGTTGATGACGAAGCCGCGCACGCGCGCGCGCTCGCTCTCCGACAAGCACGCGAGCGTGCCGATCAGATGCGCGAACACGCCGCCTTTGTCGATATCGGCGACGAGCACGACCGGGCAATCGACGCCCTCGGCAAACCCCATATTCGCGATATCGCGGTCGCGCAGATTGATCTCGGCGGGACTGCCCGCCCCTTCGACGACGACCGCGTCGAACCCCGCGCGCAGACGCGCATACGACTGCAGCACGGCTTCGAACGCGACGGGCTTGTACTCGTGATAGGCGCGCGCATCGAGATTCATGCGCGCCTTGCCGTGGATGATGACCTGCGCGCCCTTGTCGCTCGTCGGCTTGAGGAGCACGGGGTTCAAGTCGGTGTGCGCGTCGATGCCGGCTGCGACCGCCTGCAGCGCCTGAGCGCGGCCGATCTCGCCGCCGTCGACGGTCACCGCGCTGTTGAGCGCCATGTTCTGCGGCTTGAACGGCGCGACGCGCAACCCCGCGCGACGCACGAGCCGGCATAGGCCCGCGACGAGCGTGCTCTTGCCGGCATCCGAAGTCGTCCCCTGGATCATCAGCGTGCCGTGCGGCGCGGGCAGAACATCGTCGGAAAAGTCAGGCTTGGAGGCGGACATTGCGTGGAAGGGCGGCAGGCGCAAACCTCGCATTATCCCATCGCGCCGGTACAATCACGCGATGATTTCGCGCGACCTCACCTTCCTCCTCGGCGGCGCACGCTCCGGCAAGAGCGCCTACGCCGAACGGCTCGCAGCCTCGAGCGCGCGGCCCGTCACCTATATCGCCACGGCCCTCGTCGCGGCCGGCGACAATGAATTCGCACAGCGTGTCGAGCACCACCGCGCGCGGCGTCCCGAGCATTGGGATCTGATCGAAGCCAGCGCCGATCTCGCAGGCGCGCTACGCCGCGCCGACGGCGACGATCGTTGCATCCTCATCGATTGCCTGACGCTGTGGCTCGCGGGTCTGCTTTGTCCGCCGGACGCCGCGGCGCTTTCCCACGATGCCTATGCCGCGCATCTGAACGCGTTCGAAGCCGCTCTCGCCGATGCGCGCGGCAAGGTGATCGTCGTCAGCAACGAGATCGGGCTCGGGGTCGTGCCGCTCGGCGCCGAGACTCGCTACTACGTCGACGAACTCGGACGCCTCAATCAGCGCATCGCGGCGCTCTCGGCGCAGGTCACGCTGATGGTCGCGGGGCTGCCGATGATCGTCAAACCCGCGAGCGGACCCACGTGCTGATCCTCTCGCTGTCGCTCACCGCCACCCTCGCCACCGCCGCCGTCGCGCTCGACCAGTGGCTCGGCGAGCCGCGCACGGCGCACCCTCTCGTCGGCTTCGGACGCGTCGCGCAGCGGCTCGAAGCACGCCTCAATACGGGCCGGCGCGGCCGCCCGCTCGGCATCCTGGCGTGGTGCGCGGCAGTCGTGCCGCCGGTCGCCGTCGCCGCCTGGCTCGTCGCGGTGCTGCCGTTCGCGCTCGCCTGCCTCGTGCATATCGCGCTCCTGTGGTTCGCGCTCGGCGCGCGCAGCCTGCGCGATCACATCGAGCCGATCGCGCGCGCCCTCATCGCGCGAGATCTGCCAGAGGCGCGCAAGCTGACCGCGCGCATCGTCTCGCGCGAGACCGAGCATGCGGATGCCGCGGCGCTCTCGCGAGCCGCCGTCGAATCGGCGCTCGAGAACGGCAACGACGCGATCTTCGGCGCGCTCTTCTGGTTTGCGATCGCGGGTGGGCCGGGCGCGCTCGCGTTCCGCCTCGCGAATACGCTCGATGCGATGTGGGGCTACCGCACGCCGCGCTATTTGCGCTTCGGCTGGGCGGCCGCCCGCTTCGACGACGTCCTCAACTGGGTTCCCGCCCGCCTCACCGCGATGAGCTACGCGCTGCTCGGCGATACGTTCGCCGCGTGGCGCTGCTGGCGCAATCAAGCGCGCTTGTGGGACAGCCCGAACGCGGGACCGGTGATGGCCGCGGGCGCCGGCAGCCTGAACGTGCTGATCGGCGGGCCGGCGGTCTATCACGGCACGATCGAAGAACGTCCGACGCTGGGCGAAGGACGGCCCGCGTCGCCCGCTCATGTCGGCGCGGCGCTGATGCTCGTGCAGCGCGCGGTGTTTCTGTGGCTCGCGGTGCTGATCGTGATGGCCCTGTTAGGCGTGTCCATTCAAAACTGAGCAAAACTGAGCAAAACTAAGCATGACTGAGCTCGACACACAACGCGCGACGCGCGCGATCGTCCACGGCGGCAATCTGCACGAGGCCGCGCGCCGTTACGGCATGGCGTACGACGCGTGGCTCGACTTGTCGACCGGCATCAATCCGCATGGCTATCCCGTGCCGCCCGTGCCCGCCGATGCGTGGCGGCGGTTGCCCGACGAAGGCGATGCGCTCGCCGAGTGCGCGGCGCGTTATTACGGGGCGCTTGTCGACGGGTTACCTGCCGTCAAAAACGTGCTGCCCGTTGCCGGCAGTCAGGCCGCGATTCGAGCGTTGCCCGCGCTGCTGCCGCACGCGAGCGTCGGGGTCGCGCCGCTCACGTATGGCGAGTACGCGCCTGCCTTCGAGCGCAACGGCCATCGTGTCACGCCGCTCGATGCCGGTTGCCCGACGCTGCCTACGGACCTCACGCATGTCATTGTCGCGAATCCGAATAACCCGACGGCAGAACGCTTGAGCGCGGCGCAACTGCTCGATTGGCACGCGCAGCTCGCCGCGCGCGGCGGCACGCTGATCGTCGACGAAGCGTTCGCGGATGCGACGCCGGGTGAATCGCTGGCATCCCATGCTCATCGGCGCGGCCTCGTCGTGCTGCGCTCGGTCGGCAAATTCTTCGGCCTTGCCGGCGTGCGCGCGGGGTTCGTGCTCGCCGAGCCCGCACTTCTCGACCGACTCCGCGACATGCTCGGCGCATGGACGGTCAGCGGACCGGCCCGGCATGCGGTGATGGCCGCATTCGCCGATCGCGACTGGCAGGAAGCAATGCGTTCCCAGCTCGCCGACGATAGCGGCCGTCTCGCCGATTTGTTGTGCGAGCAACGATTTATCGTGCACGCGACGCCGCTCTTCGCCTGGACCGCCGATTCGCGCGCACAAGCGCTGCATGAAGCGCTCGCGCGGCGCGGCATCTGGACACGTTACTTCGCGGCACCGTCGAGCGTGCGCTTCGGCCTGCCCGCGAACGAAGCCGAATGGGCGCGCCTCGCGCTTGCGTTGCGCGAATGCGTCGCTGAAATCCAGAACACGAAACCCGCTTCATGATCCGTCTAGCTTCCTGCGGCCGCACGGCCAAGCCGCTGCTGATCGCGCTCCTGCTCGCACTGACGTTCGCTTCGCGCGCGCACGCAGCGATCACCGTCACCGACGACGCCGGCGCCACCGTCACCCTGACAGCGCCCGCCGAACGCGTGATCAGCCTCGCGCCGCACGTCACCGAGCTGATCTACGCGGCAGGCGGCGGCGCCAGGCTGGTCGGCGCGGTGTCGTACAGCGACTATCCGCCCGAGGCGAAGAACATCCCGCGCATCGGCGACAACAAGTCGCTCGACCTCGAACGCATCGTCGCGCTGAAGCCGGACTTGATCGTCGTCTGGCGGCACGGCAACGCGCAGCAGCAGCTCGACAAGCTGCGCGCGCTGCACGTGCCGATGTTCGTCAGCGAGCCGCACAAGCTCGACGACGTCGCGACGAATCTCGTGAGGCTTGGCGCACTGCTGGCCACCTCGCCAATCGCGAACGCGGCGGCCGGCACGTATCGCGCGGATATCGCGCAACTGCAATCGCGCTACGCCGCGCGGCCCACGGTCAGCGTGTTCTATCAGGTCTGGGACCAGCCGCTGATGACGCTCAACGGCGAGCACATGGTGAGCGATGTGATCAAGCTATGCGGCGGACGCAACGTGTTCGCGCAGCTTGGACCGCTCGTGCCGACGGTGTCGACGGAAGCGGTACTGGCTGCGAATCCGGAAGCGATCGTGACGGCAAGCGCCGGCGCAACCGCTCCCGGCAAGCCGCTGCCGAGCCTCGACACCTGGCGCAAGTGGCCGGGCTTGACGGCGGTCGAGCGCAACAACTTGTTTGCGATCGACGGCGACCTCATCAACCGGCCCGCGCCGCGCATCGCGCAAGGCGCCGCGCAGCTTTGCGAAGACTTGGAACTGGCCCGCTCGCGGCGGCCGCAGAACGCTGGGCGCTAAGACACGAAAGACACTAAAGACACGCCAGCGATAGCAGCGTGCGTCCGCTCAACGAGAGAAAAGCCGGCTCTTGACGCAAACAGGCGCTAGACGTTCCAGCGCACGAGCGCCCACCCGCCCGAGACGGAATCGCGCCGCAGCCAGACGATGCCGGCCATATCGAGCGTCCATTGCAGGCATTGTTCGAGCGGTATGCGCAACGCGATCGATGCGATCACGCGCATCACGCCGGCATGCGTCACGACATGGCACGCCGCGCGCTCCGTCGGCGTGAACGAGGCAACGCGCTCATCGACGCACGCATCGAACCACGCCCGCACGCGCGCATCGAACTGCGCAACGCTCTCGCCGCCGTGCACGCGCGCGTGCTGCAGATTGCCCGCCCATTCGTCGAGTTCCGCGCGGTCGATGTCGTCCCAGCGCAGGCTTTCCCAGGCGCCGAAGTCGATTTCCTGCAGACGGGCGTCGAGCGTTTGCGCGCAGCCGAAGCGTTGCGCCAATAAAGCGGCGATGCTCGCGCAACGCGTCAGCGGACTCGACCACAGCGCAAGCGGGCGCGGCGCCTTCAGCGTCTCGAGGCGCGCGGCGAGCGCATCGGCTAACGCCGGCGCGTGGCCCGCGAGCGGCACGTCGGTCCTGCCATAGCACACACCCGCATCGATCGCGGGCGCCGGATGACGAATCAGGATGAGATCCATCCGAGCATGACCAGGTAGATCGCGAGTTCGAAGATCTGCTGCGCGCAGCCAAGGCAGTCTCCCGTGTAGCCGCCGATGCGCCGCACGAAGTAGCGGCCGAGCAGCACGCGCAACACGATGAGCACAGCAAGCGCCGTGCAGCCCGCGCGCCAATCGGGCCAAAAAAGCCACGGCAGGCCGAACGCCGCCGCGCACGCGAAGGCAAGCGGCGACATGCGCTGCGCGACGGGTTTCGCCTTGCCTTCCGGCCTCACGTAGTCGAGCGTCACGAGATAGCTGATCGCCGCGACACGGCTCGCGGCGTGCGCGGCGATCATCAGCCAGGCCGCGCGCATCGGCGGCAACGCGGCGAGCGCTTGCCACTTCAGCGCGAGCGCCATGACGAGCGCGATCGCGCCGAACGCGCCGATGCGCGAGTCGTGCATGATGCGCAGCACGTCCTCGCGCGTATAGCCGCCGCCGAACGCGTCGCAGGAGTCAGCGAGACCGTCTTCGTGAAAGGCGCCGGTGACGGCGAGCGTCGCCGCCATCGACAGCAGCACCGCGATCCCAACCGGAAACACCCGCAGCGCGGCGAGATACGTCACCGTGCCCAAGCCGCCCACCAGCACGCCGACGAGCGGAAAGTAGCGCGCCGACGCGCTTAGATAGTTCGCCTCGAAGCCGACCCAGCGCGGCACCGGAACCCGCGTGAAATAGCCGAGCGCCGTGAAGAAATAGCGGACTTCGGCGAGCAGATTCACCGGCGGTTTCTCGGGCAGATTCGCGGGCAGATCCGCAGTCCGCGCCTCTCCTCGCCGCTCGACACTTTCATCGCGCGTCATCGCGCATCGCGGTTCGCGACGCCCGCCGATTCGAAGCTCGCCATCTCGTTGAGGAACGCGACGGCCGCGCGCACGACCGGCAGCGCGAGCGCCGCGCCCGTGCCTTCGCCGAGCCGCAGGTCGAGCGCGAGGAGCGTCTTCGCGCCGAAATGATCGAGCATGCGGCGATGCCCCGCTTCGTTCGACGCATGCGCGAACACGCAGTACTGGCGCACCGCGGGCTCGAGCGAATCGGCGACGACGAGCGCCGCCGTCGCGATGAAACCGTCGACGAGAATCGTCATCTTCGCTTCGGCGGCGGCGAGGTACGCGCCCGCCATCATCGCGATCTCGAAACCGCCGAACGTGGCGAGCACCTCGAGCGGATCGCTGCTCGCCGGATGGAAGGCCAGCGCCGAAGCCAGCACGTTGCGCTTCTTCGCAAGCCCCGCGTTGTCGAGCCCGGTGCCGCGCCCGACGCATTCGTCGATCGGCGCGCCGCACAGGCGGCTCATCACGCACGCCGCCGACGACGTGTTCGCGATCCCCATCTCGCCGAAGCCGATCACGTTGGTGCCGAGCGCAGCGTGATGACGCACGCGCGCCGCTCCCGCCGCGAGCGCGGCGCGGGCTTCGTCGATCGTCATCGCGCGCTCGTGCGCGAAGTTGCGCGTACCGGGTGCGATTGGAATGTTCACGAGGTTCGGCGCATCGGGCAGTGGCGTCGCGACACCTGCATTGACGACTTCGAGCGTGAGCCCGGCGAGGCGGCTGAACACGTTGATCGCCGCCCCGCCCGCGAGAAAGTTCGCGACCATTTGCGCGGTGACGGCCTGCGGATACGGGCTCACGCCTTCGTGCGCGATGCCGTGATCGCCCGCGAACACGATCATCACAGGACGCTCGACGCTCGGACGCGTCGTGCGCTGGATCAGACCGATCTGTCGCGCCAGCGTTTCGAGCAAGCCGAGGCTGCCGGGCGGCTTCGTCTTGGTGTCGATGATGTGCTGCAGCTCGGCGCGCAATGCAAGGTCGAGCGGCTCGACAATGGGAAGAGGGGTTGAAGCATTCATATTCATGTCCGGATAAATTCGCATCTGGCCGACATTGCGCTGCGAATGTCATATAGGCCCTATAGGCCATATAGCGCGCACATGCGGCCTGCCATCACACTGTGACCACCCTACCTGGAGTGGCACAGCCTGTTAATTCGGTAAAACCGCATGCGCCTTACAAAAGTTTCGGCGCGCTCGCCGGCCCGCCCCGCACTGCAGGCACCAGCGCCTCGTACCCCGCGTCCTCGATCAGCACGAGCGGATAGCCGAACGCACGGCTCGCGAGCGCGGGCGTCAACACATCGCGCACCGGGCCGGCATGCGCCGCTCCGTTGCCGTCCATCAGCAGCGCATGCGTCGCAAAGCGGCGTGCCAGATTCAAATCGTGACACGACAAAATGACCGTGCGCGACGCGGCGTGCGCCCCCGTTGTCCAATGCGTGAGCGTCTCGAAGCAATCGATCTGATGATGCAGGTCCAGATGCGCGAGCGGTTCGTCGAGCAGCAGGAGCGGCGCGTCCTGGCACAGCGCGGCAGCCAGCGCCACGCGCTGCCGCTCGCCGCCCGACAGCGACAGCACGTCGCGCGATGCGAGGGGTGCGAGGCCGAGCGCGTCGAGCGCGGCCTGCGCCGCCGCGCGATCGTCGTCGCGTTCCCAGCCCCAGCCCGTCAGATGCGGAAAGCGATTGAGCAGCACGATATCGAGCACGCGTGCGCTGAACGCATCGCGAATGCTTTGCGGCATCAGCGCGCGACGTTGCGCGAGCTCGACGCCCGGCCAGTCCGCGAGGCGCACGCCATCCATTTCGACGTGCCCGTGCGCGCTCTTCATCAAACCCGCGAGCGTGGAGATCAACGTCGTCTTGCCCGCGCCGTTCGGGCCGGCTATGCACCAGATCTCGCCGGGATAGAACGTGTGCGTGAAGTCTTCGAGCAGCGTGCGCGAACCTGCGCGCAGCGTCAGACGCTGCGCCGACAATTGCGGTGCGCGGCCGGCGGCGTCGAAGCGGGAAGCGGGAGTCGGAGCGGTGCGCATCGTTATCGCGGCCTCGCTAAGAGCATCCACAGAAACACCGGTACGCCGATCAGCACCGTGATGACGCCCACCGGCAATTGCGCCGGCGCGACGACGGTGCGCGCGACCAGGTCGGCGCCCATCACGGCGACGCCGCCCGCCAGCGCCGACGCGGGCAGCAGCATGCGCTGATCGTTGCCGCACGAAAGCCGCAACGCGTGCGGCACGACGAGCCCGATAAAGCCGATCGTGCCGGCGGTGGTCACCGCCGCGGCCGCCGCGAGCGATGCGACCAGATAGACGCGCAAACGCAATCGCACGACGGGAACGCCGAGCGCAAGCGCAGCCGAATCGCCGCGCAACAGCACATTGAGCTGGGGTGCCACCGGCACGATCGCCACGAGCGCGACGGCGAGCGCAGCCAACGCGGGCCACGCCGTGCCGACGCCGTTCAAGTCGCCGGTGAGCCAGAAGAGGATGCCGCGCAAATGACTCTCGGGCGCGAGCGACAGCAGCAGCGTGATACAGGCGTACCACCCCGCCGCGATCACGGCGCCCGTCAACAGCAAACGCGGCGACGCATCCTGCGGCTCGCCGCGCCACAATTCGCGGCGCGCAAGACCGAGCACGAGCAGGATCGACACGAACGCTCCCGCGAACGACGCGGCATCGACCCACCACCACGCCAAGCCCGCCATCATCGCGATCACGGCGAACGTGGCCGCGCCGCCCGAGACGCCGAGCACGTAGGGTTCCGCGAGCGGATTGCGCAACAGCACTTGCAAGAGCGCGCCCGCCAAGGCGAGCAGCGCACCGCATGCGAAGCCCGCCAGCGCGCGCGGCAGGCGCAGCGTGCGCACGATTTCGCCCGCGACGTCGCCCTCATTGCCGGGACGATGCAGCAGCGCCGACAACACTCGCTGCGGCGAAACGGCGACGCTGCCGAGCCCGAGCGAGACGACGAACACCGCGAGCGCGAGCGCGCCCAGCACGAGCCAGATCGCGGCCGCGCGCTTTGCGGTCATGCCATGCGGCGACACGAGCGCAGCCCGGCTCATCGCGCGTCGCTCATGCGCTGTGACACGGCTCGTTGCCGCACGAGATCGGTATCGTTGTCTTCGTCCACTGGGTTCAGAAACATGAAGTGGCGTGCCCGGACCGCACTCCCCTCGAGCCGGCGCATGGCAAGCGCCGCACTGGCCGGACAGACCGCTCTCGCGCCGATAGTCGGGCGCGCGCGGCCGGGAAGTGTAGGAGCGGGGCCAGGAAGCGTCAAGAATCATCAAACCCGTATTTTGCAGGGGTTTTCTGTGCGACGATTGCGCCGCGAAAACCCGCTCGCGATGATGCTCGCACGCGTTTTGGCGGCAAGAAGCGATGCTGTTACGTCTAGAAACGAGACAATTATCGGAAACGCATTTAATCCGCGCTAAAATGCGGGGTCTTTAGAGGACGCAGCACATGCTCAACGAACTCGAAACATTGTCACAGAATATAGGCCGGCTGGTCGCGATCAATGAGCGCCATCTGCAGGCCCGTCACGCGCTTGAAGAACAACTCGCGCAATTGCGCGCGGAAAACGAAGTGGCCCGTGCGGAGCTTGCACTGCTGCGCGAAGAACGCAACACGCTGCAAGCGGAACGCGACGCGCTGTCCGCGAAGATCGATGACGCCCAGGTGCGCTTGAACGCCATTTTGGAAAAGCTGCCGCGCGCGAAGGGGCAGTACGAACCGGATAGCCAGCTCGATCTCCTCGCCTCCTCGCAACAAGAGGATGAAGAACACGGCGAATCCAACCGACACGGAGAAAACGCATGACGACCAAGCAGATCGAAGTCTCGATTCTTGGCCAGCCCTATCGCCTTGCGTGCTCGCCCGAAACCGAAGCCGCGCTGCTCGAAGCGGTGGCGCGCGTCGATTCGGAAATGACGAAGATCCGCACGCACAGTTCCGTGCGCGGCCAGGACCGCATCGCCGTGATGGCCGCGCTCTCGCTCGCATCGGAATTGCTTAAGCTGCAAGAGAGCATTCGCCACGGCGAAGCGTTTCCCGCCGAGGAAATCCGGCGTACAATGCGCCAAATGAACGAGCAGCTCAACGCAGTCATCGAGCAGCACGGAATGCAGTAACCGCGCGGCAACCGCAGTAGCGGCCGTGGCAAATGCAACAGTAGTAACAGCATGCGCCATCGCAAGCGAATGAATCAAAACGCTTGCCAACCGGGCGGTGCTTCCAATAGAGTTTCGATCATCAACTGGCGGCAACGCCAGTCGCAATTCGGCAAACGTTTTAATGATTGTGCGAAGACCTTTCGCGAGTTGTCGTTAAAGCAGCGCTGAGTTGCAAATAGTTTTAGCAGCTTCCCTGCCTGGTTCGCCAAGGTCATATATTCCTTGAACCAATGCCATGTGCACGGTTGCGGAAATTTGTAGCACGGGTGTGCGCGTCACTCTGTCTGATGTACCCGAAGTGCTGCTAACTGCGACCAATTCTGAACCTCAGGTTCAGGATGCCGGCCTAGCGGCTATGGCGGGGACCTATTTAACGGCATCGGATACCCTCCGGTGCCGTTTTCATTTGGGGCCGTAAAAACGAGGGCGATACCATGCGCTACTGGCTGATGAAGTCCGAACCGGACGAAGCAAGCATCGACGATCTCGCCAACGCCCCCAATCAAACGCTGCCGTGGACCGGCGTGCGCAACTATCAGGCGCGCAACTTCATGCGCGACACGATGCAAATCGGCGACGGCGTCCTGTTCTATCACTCGAGCTGTCCGGAACCCGGTATCGCCGGTCTCGCCGAAGTCATCTCCACCGCCTACCCCGACCCGACGCAATTCGACAAGAAGAGCGATTACTTCGATCCGAAGTCGACGCAGGAAACGCCGCGCTGGATGCTCGTCGACGTGCGTTTCGTCAAGAAAACGCCGCTGATTTCGCTCGCGGCGCTGCGCGAACATGCCGAACTCGCCGACATGCGCGTGCTCGCCAAAGGCAATCGTCTGTCGATCACGCCGGTGACGGACACCGAATGGCGCTTCATCACGAAGCGGCTCGTCTAACGCGTGATGGCTGCGCCGAGCGCGCATTCCAATTAGGGAACTAAGGCAGCGATGCGCCCGACTAACGGGCTCGCAAGCGTTGTGCCATATCGAAGGAGTCAGACCATGAAAAGGAAAACCGCGGTGGCGCTCGCCGCTGCCGCTTTTGCGTTGCCTGTCGCGCTCTCGCTTGCGCCTGCCGCGCGAGCCGATACGATCGTCATGCAAAACCAGCCGTCCGGCGTGCTGTCGCTCTCCGCGCAGGCCAGCAGCGAGGTAGCCCAAGACGTCGTCAACATCACGCTCTTCTACGAGCAGGAAGCGAAAGATCCGGCCTCGCTCACCGACGCGCTGAACCAGCGCGCCGACGCGGCGCTGAAGCAAGCGAAAGGCGTGTCCGGCGTGACGGCGCGCACCGGCTCGTTCTCGATCTATCCGTCGACTGACCGTGACGGCCGCATCTCCGCATGGCGCGGCCGCACCGAGGTCGTGCTCGAATCGCGCGATTTCGCCGCGGCCTCGAAGCTCGCCGGTCAAATGAGCGCGAACATGCAAGTGGGCAACGTCACATTCTCGCTGTCGCCGGAAGCCCAGCGCGCGGCGGAAGAAAAGCTGAGCGGCCAGGCGATCGCGTCGTTCCGCCAGCAAGCGACTGCGGCCGCGCAAGCGTTCGGCTACACCGGCTATACGATTCGCGACGTCAACGTCGGCCACAACGGCATCTCGCCGCGGCCCGTCATGATGGCCATGGCGGCGCCGATGGGCGCCAGCGCAAAGTCGTCCGCGCCGGTTCCGATCGAAGGCGGCACGACGACGGTCACCGTCAACGTGTCGGGCTCCGTGCAGATGACGCGCTGAGCGCGCGCGAAACACACCGCGCTCCTAGCCGAAAAAAAACGCCGGCACATGCCGGCGTTTTCGCATTCAGGCGCGGATCGAGTCACGCCTTCTTGCGTGCATCAACTCGCGTTCACAGTCTGCGACTGCATGCGCCGCGCGCGCCGGTACGACCACACGAGCAGGCCCACGCCCGCGATGATCATCGGCAGCGACAGCCACTGCCCCATCGACAAGCCCATCGCCAGCAGACCGAGAAAATCGTCGGGCTCGCGCGCGAATTCGACCGTGAAGCGCGCGAGGCCATAGCCGATCAAGAATACCGCCGACGCAGCCCCGACCGGGCGCGGCTTGCGGGTGAAGAACCACAGCACGAGAAAGAGCGCGACGCCTTCGAGCGCGATCTCATACAGCTCCGACGGATGGCGCGGCAGCATGTGATAGTGCGCGTACACATCGGCCAGATTCCATTTCGCCGCGAGCTGCGGATGCGTCGCGAGCCACCCGGCATCCTCGTTCGCCGCAGTGGGGAACATCATCGCCCACGGCGCATCCGGCGAGGTCACACGACCCCATAGTTCGCCGTTGATGAAGTTGCCGAGACGCCCCGCGGCGAGCCCCGTCGGCACCATCGGCGCGACGAAATCGGTCACTTGCAGCCACGTGCGCTTGCGCTGATACGCGAACAGGATCATCGCGAACGTCACGCCGAGAAAGCCGCCGTGAAACGACATGCCCCCTTCCCAGACTTTGAAGATGTCGAGCGGATTCGCGAAGTAATAGCTCGCCTTGTAGAACAGGACGTAGCCGAGACGGCCGCCGAGAATCGTGCCGAGCACGCCGTAGAACAGCATGTCGTCGATGTCCTTCGGGGTCCAGCCTTGCGCGGCGACATGCGGCAGACGCAGCCGCAGGCGGCCGACGACGATCGCCATGATGAACGCCACCAGATACATGAGGCCGTACCAGCGCACGGCGAGCGGACCGAGATGAATCGCAACGGGATCGAAATTGGGGTGGATAAACATGAATCGGTGTGGATCAGAAAGGGGATCGAGCTAGGACGCCCGTAATGATGTCATAAAAGCCTTACATCACCGGCACTGCCGCTGGCTCGCTAGCGCGAGCGGGCACGCCGCTTTGCCCCGCCCCGCTGGCCCGGCTCGTCGACGAAGGCCGCCGCATGGGCGCGCACGATGTCGATGAAGCCAGCCAACACGGGGCTTACCTCGGCGGTGCGCCACGCGAGCCCCGTCTCGACGACCGGCACCGCCCCCACGAGCGGCCGGTACACCACCCCGGTGCGCCGCAGGTTGCGCAACGATTGCGGCACCAGCGCGACACCCATCCCCGCGGAGACCAAGCTGACGATCGTCTGCATCTGGATGGCCTCTTGCCCGATGCGGGGCGTGAGTTTGGCCGCGTCGTAGCAATCCATGATGATGTCGTAGAAGCCCGGCGCGAGACGGCGCGGGAAAATCACGAGCGGCGCGTCGGCGAGCGCAGAGAGGCTCACCGGCTCGTCGTCCCAATCGGCGAGCTGACCGCGATCGCGGCGGCAGCCTGCCTGCTCGGCGGCTTCGGTCGACATCGCGATCACGAGCGGTTCGCGCGCGATCGGCAGATACGAGAGCTGCGCCGCGTGGCGCGGCGGCAGCGGTGGAATCACGAGGCCGGCATCGATGCGCCCCGCCACGAGCTCGTCGATCTGCACGTCGCTCGTCGCCTCGGCGAGTTGCAGCCGCACCCGCGAATAGCGCGTGCCGAAATCGCGCAACAGACGCGGCAGCAGCCCGTAATCGGCCGTGGAGACGAACGCGAGCGACAGCACGCCCGCTTCGCCGCGCGCGAGACTTTGCGCGAGCGGCCTCAAGCCGTCGGCGCTCGCGAGCAGCCTGCGGACCTCGGGCAGCAAATCGGCGCCTACCGCGGTCAGCTCGACCGAGCGCTTCGTGCGCGCGAAAAGTTCGACGCCAAGCGTCTCCTCGAGCGCGCGAATCGCCTGCGAGAGCGGTGGCTGTGTCATCGAGAGCCGCGCCGCAGCCCGCCCGAAGTGCCGTTCCTCGGCAACCGCCACGAAGTAGCGCAATTGGCGCAGATCCGGTGTCACGACTCGATCCAATGATATGTATTTCGACCTAATAGGCGATCAATAATATATTGGACACTCGTCAAGAGAAACCGCATTCTTTGCCGACACACCCTGAGCGCTCGTTCGAGCGCCACCCCAGAAACGCCGGATCAACCCCCACCGGAGTCCCCCATGCCTTACAACCGTCGCTCGAAAAACGTCACGCAGGGCGTCGCGCGCTCGCCCAACCGCTCGATGTACTACGCGCTCGGCTACCAGAAGGAAGACTTCGACAAGCCGATGATCGGCATCGCCAACGGCCACTCGACCATCACGCCCTGCAACGCCGGCCTGCAGCGCCTGGCCGATGCGGCGGTCGCCGCGGTCAAAGGCGCCGACGCGAACCCGCAGATCTTCGGCACGCCGACGATCTCGGACGGCATGTCGATGGGCACCGAAGGCATGAAGTACTCGCTCGTGTCGCGCGAAGTGATCGCCGACTGCATCGAGACCTGCGTGCAAGGCCAGTGGATGGACGGCGTAGTCGTGATCGGCGGCTGCGACAAGAACATGCCGGGCGGCATGATCGCGCTCGCACGCATCAACGTGCCGGGCATCTATGTCTACGGCGGCACGATCAAGCCGGGCAACTGGAAAGGCCGCGACCTGACGATCGTGTCGTCGTTCGAGGCCGTCGGCGAATTCACGGCCGGGCGCATGACGCAGGAAGATTTCGAAGGGGTCGAGCAGAACGCGTGCCCGACCACGGGCTCGTGCGGCGGCATGTACACGGCGAACACGATGAGCTCGTCGTTCGAGGCGCTCGGCATGTCGCTTCTGTATTCGTCGACGATGGCAAACCCCGACGACGAGAAGGTCGGCTCGGCCGCCGAATCGGCGCGCGTGCTGGTCGAAGCGGTGAAGCAGGACTTGAAGCCGCGCGACATCATCACGAAGCGATCGATCGAGAACGCCGTGGCCGTCATCATGGCGACGGGCGGCTCGACCAATGCCGTGCTGCACTACCTGGCAATTGCGCACGCGGCCGAAGTCGAATGGTCGATCGACGATTTCGAGCGCATGCGCAAGAAAGTGCCGGTGATCTGCAACCTGAAGCCTTCGGGCGATTACGTCGCGACCGATCTGCACAAGGCCGGCGGTATCCCGCAGGTGATGAAGATCCTGCTCGACGCGGGCCTTCTGCATGGCGACTGCATCACGATCACCGGCAAGACGCTCGCCGAGGAGCTCAAGGACGTGCCGAGCAAGCCGCGCGCGGACCAGCAAGTGATTTTCCCGATCGACCAGGCGCTCTACAAGGAAGGCCACCTCGCGATCCTCAAGGGCAATCTCGCACCGGAAGGTGCGGTCGCGAAGATCACGGGCCTCAAGAATCCGGCGATCACCGGCCCGGCGCGCGTATTCGACGACGAACAAAGCGCGCTGCAGGCGATCCTCGACGACAAGATCCAGGCGGGCGATGTGCTCGTGCTGCGCTACCTCGGCCCGCAAGGCGGCCCCGGCATGCCGGAAATGCTCGCGCCCACGTCGGCGCTGATCGGCAAGGGGCTCGGCGAATCGGTCGGCCTCATCACCGACGGACGTTTTTCCGGTGGCACCTGGGGCATGGTGGTCGGACACGTCGCGCCGGAAGCGTTCGTCGGCGGCATGATCGGTCTCGTGCAGGAAGGCGACTCGATCACGATCGACGCCCACAAGCTGCTGCTGCAATTGAATGTCGACGATGCCGAACTCGAGCGCCGCCGCGCCGCGTGGAAGCAGCCGGCGCCACGCTATACGCGCGGCGTGCTGGCGAAATACGCGGCACTGGCGCGCCCGGCGAACAAGGGGGCGGTGACGGGTTGAGGGTCTTTCAGCGACGGCGAGCGATGGTGAAAAAAGCAAACGACGCGCTCGCCGCCTGGGTAATGACTGAAATGAGGACGCTGAAATAAAGACGCTGAAATCAGCTCAAGAAGCGTTATCGGCGTGCTTCGCGAGCGCTTCCCGCACCGCTTCGCGAACCCAGCCCGCCACTTCCACTTCGAGCGCCAACGCGACTTCGCGCGTGATCTGGTTCACGAGCCAATTCGTCTGGTCCTGCAGCGCGTCGCGGCAGCGCGCCTCGATGAAGCCGCGCCCCTCGCCCATCAGATAGCTCGCAAAACGTCCGCGCAGGCGCTCTGCGATGATGTCCGCGTCCAACGCCGTGACGGCAACGTCATGCGCATCGTCCGGGTGATGGGCCTTCGAATGAGCCGTCGCGCGGTGTGACTTGGTGCGATGGTGAGCAGGCGTTTCCACATGTTGCTCGTCCGTGGACGCGTGTTGCGCGTGAGATTTCGCGCGATGCGTTTCGGTCTGCTCGTCCTCGTCGTGCGTCTCCTCGGGCTGCGTCTGCGACTTGGCGTGATGGCTGCTGCGCCCTGTGTGGTGATGAGCGTGGGCTTCGTCCGCAGGCGCCGGTTTGTCTTCCTCATCGGCGGCAACGGGCGAGGCCGGCGCACCCTCGACGACTTCGGCGGCGGCATGCGATGCGCTCGCCTCCGGTTGTACGCGCGACGCCTTGGCTTGCGCGTCGGCGTCGTGCTCAACGGGGGGCTCGTGCGCCGCGATCCCCCGCGCGGCAGCCTCGTGCCCGGCAGGCTCGATCGGAGCCGATGGCGCGCTTTCGTGCGTAGGCGCGGCGTGTCTGCCCGCCGCTTCATCGGAATCGGATTCCGCGACGCTTGCGGCCCAGTCGGCAATGCCGGACGCGACCACGTCGGTCAACACTGGAAACGAGTCTTCATCCGGCGTAGCGGCCGGCACCGGCACCGGCTCGCGCACGGCGGCGGGCGCGCTCGCGCCCGGCTCCGCAGCAGGCTCCTTCGGCCGTGGCGCCTCGCTGCGGGCGTGTCCCGCGAGACCTGGCGTCAGCACTTCGTTGAGCGTCGGAATCGATGCGTCATCGGGAAGGGGCTCACCGCTTGGCGCCGGTACTTTTTTCTCTTCGGCCGGCTTTGGCTCCGGCTTGCCCTGCACGAGCACGTCGGTCAGCACGGGAAACGCGTTGTCGTCGTTGGGATCGGGCACGGGTGAACTCCGTCGATGATTGCGCTGACGGGAGATGCAGCAATCGTCGTGCCGCATCCCGCCCAAGCGAGGTCAACCAAAAGGCAGACGATTCGAGCGTCAGGCGCCTTGCTTATAGTTGTTCAAAGCATACCCGCGGTCGCGATAGAAACGATAGCGTTCGCGGCCGGCAACGAGTTCGTCTTGTGCGTTGCCGATCACTTCGAGCAAGCGTTCGAAACGCGCGAACTGCGCGGGCACCGTCGCGCCGAGGTTCAGCAGGATCTGATGATGCGGCGCGCTCTCGAGATCGCTCGTCAGCACGACGGGCGTCTCTTTGGCGAGCGCGTTGTCCGCCATGCAGTGGGGAATGAAATCGAGCGGCGAGAACGTCCACAGACGCTCGTCGAACGCGCGCAGGCGCGCGGGCTCGGCGAGCACCACGAGCGGCTGGCCCGCCTGGTAAGCCTTGCGGGCGAGCCGGCACGCGTACAGCAGCGAATCGCCGACATTCGTATGAAAGTCGATCCGCGTCATTGCGATCCGGAGTTAGCGCTTTTAGCGCTGACTCCGGTCCCATGCAAAGCTAGCGATCCGGAGTTAGCGCTTTTAGCGCTTACTCCGGTCCCATGCAAAGCTAGCGATCCGGAGTTAGCGCTTTTAGCGCTTACTCCGGTCCCATGCAAAGCTGCCGATCCGGAGTTGGCGCTTTTCGCGCTGACTCCGGCCCCATGCAAAGCTCGGCGGCGCGCCTCACGGGCGCCGCCGATGACGCAGCAAGCGATACCGCGATCGATCATTGCGCGGCGCGGTCGATCAGGAACTGCGCGAGCAGCGGCACCGGACGCCCCGTCGCGCCCTTCGCTGCGCCGCTCTTCCACGCCGTGCCGGCGATGTCGAGGTGCGCCCACGGGTACGCTTCGGTGAAGCGCGACAGGAAGCACGCCGCCGTCACGCTGCCCGCCGGACGGCCGCCGATGTTCGCGAGATCCGCAAAATTCGACTTCAGCTGCTCGTGGTATTCCTCGTCGAGCGGCATGCGCCAAGCCGGGTCCGACGCCTCGCGCGACGCGTCGAGCAACTCGCCCGCAAGCGCATCGTCCTTCGAGTACAGGGCGCTGTTGTGGTGGCCGAGCGCGATGATGCAGGCGCCCGTCAGCGTCGCGATGTCGATCACGGCGGCCGGCTTGAAGCGCTCGGCGTAGGTCAGCGCATCGCACAGGATCAGGCGGCCTTCGGCGTCGGTGTTGAGCACTTCGATCGTGAGACCGGCCATGCTCGTGACGATGTCGCCCGGCTTCGTCGCGTTGCCGTTGGGCATGTTCTCGCAGGTCGGGATGATGCCGACCACGTTGATCTTCAAGCCCATTTCGGCGACCGCGCGCAGCGTGCCGAGCACCGAGCCGGCGCCGCACATGTCGTACTTCATCTCGTCCATGCCCTCGCCGGGCTTGAGCGAAATACCGCCGGTGTCGAACGTGATGCCCTTGCCGACCAGCACCACAGGCGCCGCCTTCGCCGCGCCGCCCTGATACTGCAGCACGATGAACTGCGCCGGCTCGACCGAACCTTTCGTCACCGACAGGAACGAGCCCATCTTGAGCGCTTCGAGCTGCTTCTCGCCGAGCACCTCGACCTTGAGCTTCCAGTCCTTCGCGAGCTTCTTCGCGGTGTTCGCGAGGTAGGTCGGCGTGCAGACGTTGCCCGGCAGGTTGCCGAGGTCGCGCGTCAAGTCGATGCCGTTCGCGAGCGCGACGCCCTGCTTCGCGGCGACCTTGGCGGCCTTCTCGTCGGCGGTGTCGATGCTGAAGACGATGCGCTTCAAGGCCCGCTGCGTGGCCTCGGGCTTGCTCTTCATCTGGGTGAACTTATAGGTCTCGCCGCGCAGCGCGAGGATCGCGGCACGCACGGCCCAGTCGGCCGAACGCTCCTGCACCGGCAGTTGCGCGAGCGTGAACGTGACCTGGACGACCTTGGTGCCGAGCAGCGCGCGCCACGCGGCGCGCACGGCCTCGCCGTAAGCCTTTTGTCCGAAAGCATCCTGCTTGCCCAAGCCCACCAGCAGGACGCGCGAGGCCCCGATGCCGGAAACTTCGTGCAAAAACAACGTAGTACCGCTCTTGCCGTCCATGTCGCCCGCCTTGATGATGCGGGTGATGAGGCCCTTGGTCGCGGTATCGATTTCGAGCGCCGCGCCCGAAAGGGTCTGCGACTCGAAGATGCCGAGCACGATACAGTCGGATTTCCCGGTCAGGAACACGTTGGTTGTGCCCTTGGTCCAATCACAGGCTTTTATGCTAAAGTCCATCGCGCTTGTCCTCGGATAAAATATCTAGGCTTAGGATGAAAGCCGCAATTATCCGCTATTTTTCCCGCGACGGAAGTTGGCGAGGCGTTCCAATCGCCTTTATTGCAACGTCTGGCACCCCGCCCACTCTGCCTCAAGAATGATTTTCGAACGCTCCCTGCAGCGAGAACTCGCGTATACGGCCGGTGCCGTATTCATGGTGCTGCTCACCATCTTCCTGACGACGCTGATGATCCGCATCGTCGGCTTCGCCGCGTCCGGCGAGGTCGATCCGAAGGACGTCGTCGTGCTGATCGGCCTGCAGATCATCGGCTATCTCGCCGTGATGCTCGTCGTCACGCTGTTCGTCTCGATCCTCTTCGTGCTCACGCGCTGGTACCGCGACTCCGAAATGGTGGTCTGGCTCGCCTCCGGCGTGAGCCTCGTGCGCTTCATCAAACCGATCGCGACGTTTTCCGCGCCGATCATCCTGCTCGTCGCGTTCTTCGCGTACGTCGGCTGGCCGTGGTCGAACGCGCAGAGCAAGCTGATCCGCGAGCGCTTCCAGCAGCGCGACGAAGTTTCCCTGCTGGCGGCGGGCCAGTTCCGCGAATCGCCCGCCAGCCATCGCGTGTTCTTCATCGAGAAGATGACACCCGACCAGAGCCGCGTCGAAAACGTCTTCGTGACGAGCACCGAGAACGGCAAGGTCAACGTGGTCGTGTCGAACCGCGGCCACACTGAAACGATGAAGAACGGCGACCGCTTCGTCGTGCTCGATAACGGCCGCCGCTACGATGGCGAGCCCGGCAAGCCCGATTTCCGCATCATGGAGTTCGAGCGTTACGGCGTGAAGATCACGAGCACGCCGGTCGTGAATCAGCAGACGACGCGCGGCATGTCCACGCCCGCCCTGTTCCGCCATCCGAACCCCGACAAGCTCGCCGAATTCGCGTGGCGCACGGGCCTGCCGCTGATGGCGATCAACCTGATGCTGCTGGGCATTCCGCTCGCCTACCAGAACCCGCGCCGCGGACGCACGATCAACCTGGTGATGGCCGTCCTGATCTTCTTCACGTACTCGAACCTGCTCAACATCGTCCAGTCGTATATCGAGCAAGGCAAGCTGTCGTTCGCGGTGGGCCTGGTCGGCCTGCACATCGTCATCGCGGCGCTCGTCGTGTTCCTGTTCTGGCTGCGCGTGCGCAACCGGCCGCTGATTTCGCGCGCGATGTTCACGCGCTCGCAAGGGGCCTGACACATGCGTATCTACGAAAAGTACTTCGCGCGTCAGGTCTACATCGCGTTTGTCTTCATCCTGTTCGCGTTCTCGGGCCTGTTCTTCTTCTTCGACCTCATCAACGAGCTGAACACGGTCGGCCAGGGCAATTACAAGTTCGGCTACGCGGTGCTGCGCGTCGGCTTGCAGACGCCGTCGCGCTTCTACGAAATCATTCCGGTCGCGGCGCTGATCAGCGCGATCTATGTGTTCGCTCAGATGGCCGCGAACTCCGAGTACACGATCTTTCGCGTCTCGGGACTGTCCACTGGGCAGGCGCTGCGCTCGCTCTTGAAGATCGGCATTCCGCTCGTGGCGGTCACGTACTTCATCGGTGAAGTGGTCGGCCCGTACACCGATCAGCTTTCGGAGCGAGTGCGGCTCGAAGCGCTCGGCTCGGCCGTGTCGACCAACTTCGAATCGGGCGTGTGGGTGAAAGACACGCTCAGCCAGCGCGAGGACGGCGAGCAGGTCACGCGCTTCGTCAACGTCGGCAAGCTGATGCCCGATTCGACGATCAGCAACGTGCGCATCTACGAGTTCGATTCGAAGTTCCGTCTGTCGAACGTGCGGATCGCAGAAACGGGCCGCTACCAGTCGCCGGGGCATTGGCTGCTCACCGGCGTGACCGATACGCAGTTGACCGATATCGCGCCGGCGAACGGCAAGCCGGCCGATGCGCTCAACCCCGTCTATCGCGCAAATCAGATCGTCGTGCCCGAATACTCGCTGCGCTCGGAGCTGACGCCGCAGATTCTGTCGGTGCTGCTGGTGTCGCCGGATCGGATGTCGATGTTCAATCTGTTCCGCTACATCCAGCACTTGACGGAGAACCATCAGGATACGCAGCGCTACGAGATCGCGCTCTGGAAGAAGCTGCTCTACCCGTTCGCGGTGCTCGTGATGCTGGTGCTTTCGCTGCCGTTCGCGTATCTCCATACGCGCGCGGGCGTGGTCGGCGTGAAGGTGTTCGGCGGCATCATGCTCGGCATGAGCTTCCAGTTGTTCAACACGCTCTTCTCGCACATCGGCACGTTGAATACCTGGCCCGCGCCGATTACGGCGGCGACGCCCGGCCTGATTTACCTGGTGCTCGGGCTCGTCGGCTTGAAATGGGTGGACCGGCACTAGCGCGCGTTGCAGGCAACGTCTGCAGCGAGAGGAGCACATGATGGGCACGCACGGCATCGTCCTGTTCGGCCACGGCGCACGCGATCCGCGCTGGGCCGAGCCGTTCGAGCGGCTCGCCGCCAAGCTGCGCGCGGCGCGCGGAGCCACGGCGGGGCCGGTGTCGCTCGCGTTTCTCGAACTGATGACGCCGGACTTGCCCACGGCGATTGCCGAGCAGGTGGCAGGGGGCTGCGTCGAGATTACGGTCGTACCAGTGTTCTTCGGTCAAGGAGGACATGTCCGGCGCGATCTGCCGAACGTGATCGACGTGTGCCGGGCGGCACATCCGGGGGTGGAGATTCGTTGCGCGGGGGCGGCGGGTGAAGACGACGCCGTGCTCGACGCCATCGTCCAGTATTGCCTGCAGGAAGCGGGAAACGCAGGCTAGGTCCGACAGACTAGGCGCGCGTCTGCCGCCCGTTGCGCTGCGGCAGATATCACCCGAGCTTCATGACACATCGAGCGCGTTCGCTCAAGCCGCGTGCAGCATCCCCGCGCGCGCCTCATCTTCCTTCGTGCCGGCACTGGCACTAGCGCGCTCGGCAAATGCGTCGCCTATCATCAGCAAGCTCGGCTGCGCCGGATCGAGCCACAACTGCGCCTCGCCCATCGCAAGCGCTTCGAGCGTGAGCGTCAGCATGCGCTCGCGCGGCGTGCTGCACGCCTCGACGATCGCGACGGGCGTCGAGCCCGCGCGGCCCGCGTCGATCAGTTGCTGCGCGATATCGGGCGCGCTGTCGCGGCCCATGTAGAAGACCAGCGAATCGGCGTTCACCTGCTCGCGAATCGCTTCGGTGTCGGCTGCACGGCTATGCGTGGCGAGCGCGACGCTGCGCGACACGCCGCGCAGCGTGAGCGAACGCTTGATCGCCGCCGCGCTCGCGAGCGCCGCCGTGATGCCCGGCACGATTTCATAGTCGATGCCGGCTTCTTCGAGTGCCCGCATCTCTTCGTCCGCGCGGCCGAACAGCATCGGGTCGCCGCCCTTCAGGCGCACCACCACGGCGTGCTCGCGCGCGGCATCGACGATTTGCTTGTTGATGAATTGCTGCGCGGTCGAACGCTTGCCGCAGCGCTTGCCGACCGCGATCTTGCGCGCGTGCGGCGCGTAGTCGAGCATCTCGGGCTCGACGAGCGCGTCGTGCAGCACCACCTCCGCCTGCGCCAGGAGGCGCGCGCCGCGCACGGTAATGAGATCCGCCGCGCCCGGCCCCGCTCCGATCAGATACACCTTGCCCATTTGCATTCGTCCCGTTGGTCTACGGTCTAAACCCGAATTGTGCCGACGTTTGCCAATGCGTGCCAAACCGATCGATCGCTGCGCTTCACGCGGAGTACGCGCGAATCATCCCCGCCGCCACGGTATGGTGCGTCGCCTCGTCGATCAGCACGAACGCGCCCGTGCCGGGATGCGCGTCGTACGCATCGCAGACGATCGGCTTTTGCAGCGTCAGCGAGACGCGGCCGATGTCGTTCATCTTGAGGTTGTGCACATCGCCCGTGTGCGAGAGCGTATGCACGTCGAGCACTTCCTTGATCGCGCCGATCCGGGCGAACACGGTGTTCGTCGTTTGCTTGAGCAGGTACTTGCGCTGCGTCGAGAGCGGCTCCTCGTCGAACCAGCAGAGGTCCGCGTCGAGCTTCTTCGCCGGTTGCGGCGCGTGCTCGCGCAGCACGAAGGTATCGCCGCGCGAGACGTCGACGTCTTGCGCCAGGCGAATCGTCACGGTCTGGCCCGCGAACGCGCGATCGACTTGCGCGGTGCCGCCCGGCACCGGCGCGATGATTTCCTCGACCGTCGCTTCGCGGTTGGCCGGCAGCACGACAATGGTGTCGCCCACCTTCACTTCACCCGCTTCGACGCGGCCCATGTAGCCGCGGAAGTCGTCGGCCTGGCTGCCGTCCTGACGCGCGACCCATTGCACCGGGAAACGCAGCGTGTGGCTTGCGGCCGGTTCGACCGGCAGCGCCTCGAGCACGTCGAGCAGCGGCTCGCCCGCATACCACGGCATGCGCTCGCTCGCCGTCACGATGTTGTCGCCCTTCAATGCCGACACCGGCACGAAGCGCACGCCGGCGAGACCCAGCTGGCGCGCCAATTCGACGTACGCATCGCGAATCTCGTTGAAGCGCGTTTCGCTGTACTCGACGAGGTCCATCTTGTTGATCGCGACGATCACGTGCTGCAGGCCGAGCAGCTTGACGATCGCGCTGTGGCGCTTGGTCTGCGGCAGGAGCACGGCGGCGCCGTTCTCGAACGTGACGCGTGTCGCGTCGACGAGGATGATCGCCGCGTGCGCCGTCGACGCGCCCGTCACCATGTTGCGCGTGTACTGCTCGTGGCCCGGCGTATCGGCGATGATGAACTTGCGCTTGGCGGTGGCGAAGTAGCGATACGCGACGTCGATCGTGATGCCTTGCTCGCGCTCGGCTTCGAGGCCGTCGGTCAACAGCGAGAGGTCGATCTCGTCGCCGGCCGTGCGCTTGTTCTTCGCGCGCGAGATCGCCGACAACTGATCCGACAGCACGGCCTTGCTGTCGTACAGCAAGCGCCCGATCAACGTGCTCTTGCCGTCGTCGACGCTGCCCGCGGTGATGAAGCGCAACACGCCGAGGTCTTCTGCTTGATGAATGCTCATGATTGTCCTGCCCTCGTTCGTGTGCTTAGAAATACCCTTGCTTCTTGCGCTGTTCCATCGCGGCTTCGGAGGTCTGGTCGTCCATCCGCGTCGCGCCGCGCTCCGTGATTTCGGTCACGGCCGTTTCGGCGATGATCTTCGCGAGATCGTCCGCGTCGCTTTCGACCGGGCACGTGCAGCTGATGTCGCCGACGGTGCGGAAGCGCACCAGCGCCGTCTCGCTCGTCTCGCCTTCGCGCATCGGCGTGAGCGGCGTCACCGGCACGAGCAGCCCGTTGCGGCGCACGATCTCGCGGTGGTGCGCGTAGTAGATCGACGGCAATTCGAGCCCTTCGCGCGCGATGTACTGCCACACGTCGAGTTCGGTCCAGTTCGAGATCGGGAACACGCGCAGATGCTCGCCGTTGTGCAGGCGCGCGTTGTAGAGGCTCCACAGTTCCGGGCGCTGCGCCTTCGGGTCCCATTGGCCGAATTCGTCGCGGAACGAGAAGATACGCTCCTTCGCGCGGGCCTTCTCTTCGTCGCGGCGCGCGCCGCCGATCATCGCGGTATAGCCGTGCGCTTCGATCGTTTCGAGCAGCGTGACCGCTTGCGCGGCGTTGCGCGAATCGGTCTCGCGGCGCAGACGCACCGTGCCGCGCTTGATCGAGTCTTCGACGTGGCCGACCACCAGCTCCGCACCGATCTCGGCGGCGCGGCGATCGCGGAAGTCGATCACTTCGCCGTAGTTGTGGCCCGTGTCGATGTGCACGAGCGGGAACGGCAGCGAAGTCTTGCGGTTCGCGCCGAGGCCGAATGCCTTCAGCGCCAGATGCAGCACGACGACGGAATCCTTGCCGCCCGAAAACAGCAGCGCAGGCTTGCTGCACTCGGCGACCAGTTCGCGCAGGATGTAGATCGACTCCGCTTCGAGCCAGTCGAGGTGATCCATACGATTGGCCGTGATGGAGAGCGGTTGGGCGGCGGTAGTGGGTTCGAGCGTCGTGCTCATGTTCTGGGTCCTTCTCAGCGTCACGTCGCAAGCGGTGTCGCCCGGTGGGCTCGGCGCTGCGGCAGTATTCGTCGGATGATGCTATCGGGCGGTTGCGTTCTCGGCGTTTTCGGCGGCTGGGACGATCGGGATCGTCGTGATGTGCAAGCCGCATTCCTTCGTGTCGCGCGACTCCCACCACCAGCGGCCTGCCCGGCTGTCCTCGCCGGGGCGGATCGCACGCGTACAGGGCTCGCAGCCGATGCTCGGGTAGCCGCGTGCATGCAGCGGGTTGACCGGCACGTCGAACGCCTTCAAGTACGCCCACACGTCCGCCTCAGTCCAATCCACTAAAGGATTGTATTTAGCGATTTGACGGGCGGCGTCCTTTTCTTCCTCGTGCAGCTCGGCGCGTGTTACCGATTGTTCGCGGCGCTGGCCGGTCACCCAGGCCTCGACGTCGGCGAGCGCGCGATTGAGCGGTTCCACCTTGCGGATTTCGCAGCAGCGCTTGCGCAGATCGACGCTCTCGTAGAACGCGTTCAGGCCGTGCTCCGCGACGTATTGGTCGACCGCATCCGCCTGCGGGTGGAACTGTTCGATCTCGTAGCCGTAGCGCTCGCGCACGCGGTCGATCATGCCGAGCGTTTCGGCATGCAGGCGCCCCGTGTTCAGCGAGAAGATGCCGATCTTGGCGCCGCGCGACAGGATCGCATGCGTGAGCAGCATGTCTTCCGCCGCGAGGCTGCTCGCGAGCTTGACCTTGGCGTGGCGCGCGGCGATCGCATCGATCAGCGTGTTCAGGCGCTCGATCTTCGCGGCGAGCGCGTCGTCGATGACCGCGGACGTATTCGCTGTGCTCATGCGGAAGCCTTTTGCGCAGCCGCCGCAGCCGCACGGCGGCGGAACAGCGGATTCGGGTCGTCGACAGCGCCCTGATAGAGCACCGAAAACTCCGTGAAAGCTCGCAGCGCGTCGTGGATGTCCTTGTCGGCGCGCACGGCGAACGCATCGAAACCGCAGCGCGCGAGGTGGTGCAGGTGGTCGCGCGCCACGTCGCCGATCGCGCGCAGCTCGCCCGTCCAGCCGTGGCGCTTGCGCAGCAAGTACGCGGTGCTGTAGCCGCGGCCGTCGCGGAACACCGGGAAATCGACGCCGATCAGCGTGATCTTGTCGAAATCGGCCACGATGTCGGCCGGTTCGCTGTCCGGCGCGAGCCAGACGCCAAGCTCGGCCTTGCTCTTGGTCGCCACCAGCGTGTCGCGCGCGGCCTGCCACAACGCGAGCGGCACGAGCACCTTGCCGGCCGGCAGCGCGTCCACGCCGGGCAGCGCGCCGTCTTCCGAGGCACGCACGACGGTCCAGTCGTCGCTGACCACCGAGCGGTTCTTGATAATCGAAGTCATCTGCAAAAATCCTTAGCTCAGTCGCGAATCAGGCGTGCGCCGGTTGACGCGATGCGTACACGCGTTCCTTGAACGGTGCGACGCCGATGCGGTTGTACGTGTCGATGAAGCGCTCGCCGTCGACGCGGTGCTCGACAAACGTATCGATCACCTTCGACAGCACGTCCGGCATTTCCTCCGCCGAGAACGACGGCCCGATCACGCGGCCCAGATGTGCGCCCGTGGCGCCCGTGCCCTGCTCGCCGCCGAGCGTCACCTGGTACCACTCGGAGCCGTCCTTGTCGACGCCGAGAATGCCGATGTTGCCCACGTGGTGGTGGCCGCACGAGTTGATGCAGCCCGAGATGTTCAGCGACAGGTCGCCGAGGTCGTACACGTAGTCGAGATCGCTGAAGCGGTCTTGGATCGCCTGCGCGATCGGCAGCGACTTCGCATTCGCGAGCGAGCAGAAATCGCCGCCCGGGCACGCGATGATGTCGGTCAGCAGGCCGATGTTCGCCGTTGCGAAACCGTGCTGCTTCGCGTCTTCCCACAGCGCGTACAGGTCGCGCTTCTTCACGTTCGCGAGAATCAGATTCTGCTCGTGCGACACGCGGATTTCGCCGAGCGAGTACTGGTCCGCCCAGTCGGCGACGGCTTCCATTTGGACGTCGGTGGCATCGCCAGGCGCGCCCACTGCCGGCTTCAGCGACAGCGTCACCGCCGCGTAGCCCGGCACCTTGTGCGGACGCAGGTTGCGCTCGATCCAGCGCGCGAACGGCTTGCTTTCGAGCAGATGCTTTTCGAACGAGGCGTCGGTGTCCGACAGCTTCTCGTATTCCGGCGGCTGGAAGTACTGCGCGATGCGCTCGTACTCTTCCTGCGTGAGCGTCGACGGGCCGTCCTTCAGGTGCTGCCATTCCTCTTCGACTTGCTGCGCGAACTTCACGGGCCCCAGCGCCTTCACGAGAATCTTGATGCGCGCCTTGTACATGTTGTCGCGGCGGCCGAAGCGGTTATACACGCGCAGCACCGCTTCGCAATACGTGAGCAGGTGCTGCCACGGCAGGTTTTCGCGGATCACCGAGCCGATGACCGGCGTGCGGCCCAGGCCCCCGCCCGCGAGAATCGCGCAGACGACTTCGCCCGCTTCGTTCTTCGACAGATAGACGCCCAAATCGTGGATTTGCACCGCGACGCGGTCTTCCTTCGTGCCCGACACCGCGATCTTGAACTTGCGCGGCAGCCAGTTGAACTCGGGGTGGAACGTCGACCATTGGCGCAGAATCTCGGCCCACGGGCGCGGATCGACGATTTCGTCGGGCGCGACGCCGGCGAACTGGTCGGCGGTGATGTTGCGGATGTCGTTGCCCGAGGTCTGGATGCCGTGCATCTGCACCGACGCGAGCTTCGCGAGCAGCTCCGGCGTTTCTTCGAGCTTGATCCAGTTGTACTGGATGTTCGTGCGCGTCGAGAAATGGCCGTAGCCGCGGTCGTGCTCGCGTGCGATGCGCGCCAGCATGCGCAGCTGGTCGCTGCGCAGGTTGCCGTAAGGAATCGCGATGCGGTGCATGTACGCGTGGCGCTGCATGTACAGGCCGTTTTGCAGGCGCAGCGGACGGAACTCTTCCTCGCTCAATTCGCCCGACAGGCGGCGGCGAACCTGGTCGCGGTACTGCGCGACGCGCTCGTCGACGAGTGTCTGGTCGTACTGATCGTATTGGTACATTCGGGGACCCCAGTGTCTATGTGCCACGCTGCGTCCTAGCCACGCAGCGTCCGAAACAGCTGTCGATTCGCAAACGCGTCGGCCGTTTAGACCGCCTGCTCATTTGCTAATGACAAATACAGATATCGATATTGAAAAACCTGCGGTGATCGTAATAAACTGGCCTTATATTTCAAACGACTAAAAACTTGTTTGCATATGCGGAAGGGTTATAAATGAACCTGCACCAGTTTCGCTTCGTCCGCGAGGCCGTCCGCCAGAACTTCAACCTGACCGAAGCGGCCAAGGCGCTGTATACGTCGCAGCCAGGGGTGTCGAAAGCGATCATCGAGCTCGAGGACGAGCTCGGCGTCGAAATCTTCACGCGCCACGGCAAGCGCGTGCGGTCGCTGACGGAGCCTGGGCGGATCATCCTGGCGTCGGTCGAGCGCATTCTTCAGGAGGTTGAGAGCCTGAAACGCGTCGGCAAGGATTTCGCCGCGCAGGACCAGGGCAATCTCGTGATCGCCGCCACCCACACGCAGGCTCGCTACTCGCTGCCTGCCGCGATCGCCGAATTCAAGAAGCGCTTCCCGAAGGTCCACCTTTCGATTCTGCAAGGGAGCCCGACCCAGGTCGCCGAAATGGTCATGCACGATCAGGCCGACCTCGCGATCGCGACCGAGGCGATCGCGGGCTACAAGGAGCTGGTGTCGCTGCCCTGCTTCCAGTGGCACCACGTGGCGGTCATGCCTGCCGACCACCCGCTGCTCGAGCGCAAGCTGCTGTCGCTGAACGATCTCGCGCAGTTTCCGCTGATTACCTACGACAACGCGTTTGCGGGCCGCTCGAAGATCAACCACGCGTTCCAGTTGCGCGGCCTCGTGCCGGACATCGTGCTCGAGGCGATCGACGCCGATGTCATCAAGACTTATGTCGAGCTCGGGCTCGGCGTCGGCATCATGGCCGACATCGCGTTCAACGGCGAGCGCGACCGGCACCTGCGGGCGATGCCGGTCGGCCACCTGTTCGGCAGCAACGTCACACGCGTCGCGCTCAAGCAGGGCGCGTATTTGCGCAGCTATGTGTATACGCTCGTCGAGCTGCTGTCGCCGACGCTCAATCGCAAGCTGATCGAACAGGCGTTGAAGGGCGAGCACGAAAGCTACGAGCTTTGAGGCTCGAGGGCCGCGGCTTCCGGGGGGGTTGCGGCCTCAATGCAGCGCTTTTTGTCTTCTGCTTTCATTTCCCGCGTTTCGCATCCTTTTCGCATCCTTAGTCCGGAGACCTACATGGCGTTGTCCCAGAAACTGCGCGGTGCGCTCGCGCTGGCCGCGCTCGCACTGAGCGCTGCCGCGCACGCCGATATCAAAGTCGGCATCGACCTGTCCACGACCGGCCCCGCCGCCACGATCGGCATCACGAGCAAGAACGCGATGCTGATGTGGCCGAAGACGATCGCCGGCCAGAACGCGCAATACCTGATCCTCGACGACGGCTCGGACCCGGGCGCCGCCGTGCGCAACATCCGCAAGTTCGTGACCGAAGACAAGGTCGACGTGATCGTCGGGCCCAACGTCACGCCGGCGGCGCTTGCAGCGCTCGATCCGGTCTCCGAATACCAGACGCCGATGATCACGCTGATCGGCTCGGCGTCGGTGGTGGAGCCTCAGGAAGGCAAGCGCATGTGGGCGTTCAAGATGGCGCAGACCGACAGCGCAATGGCCGACGTGATGACGCGCTACATGTCGAACCACAACGTGAAGACCGTGGGCTTCATCGGTTTTGCCGACAGCTACGGCGATAGCTGGCTCAACGAGTTTTCGAAGTTCGCTGAGCTGCGGCACATCAAGATCGTCGCGAGCGAGCGCTTCAACCGTACCGATACCAGCGTGACCGGGCAGGTGCTCAAGCTGATGGCGGCGAAGCCCGACGCGATCCTGATCGCGGGCGCGGGCACGCCGGCCGTGCTGCCGCAACGCACGCTCGTGGAGCGCGGCTTCAAGGGGCCGATTTATCAGACGCACGGCATCGCGACGCCCGAGTTCATCAAGCTGGGCGGCAAGGATGTCGAAGGGACGCTGTTTCCGACGCAGCCGGTCGTGGTCGCGCGCACGCTGCCGGCCGATCATCCGGCGAAAAAGGCGGCGCTCGCGTTCGTCGATGCCTACGAGGCGAAGTACGGGCCCGACACCGTCACGCAGTTCGCCGGGGACGCGGCGGGCGTCTATCCGCGGCTTCAGGACGCGGTCGCGCGGGCGCTGAAAACCGCGCAGCCCGGCACGCCCGCGTTTCGCGTCGCGTTGCGCCAGGAACTCGAGAACGCGCATGAGCTCGTGGCGCCGAACGGGGTCGTCAATACGAGCGCGAAGGATCACGTCGGGCTCGATCAGCGCGCGAGCGTGATGGGTGTCATCAAGAATGGGAAGTTTGTCTACTTGAGCCAGTGAGTGGGCCCGAGCGCCCTTCGGCCCCGCGCCGGAGGGTGCAAACCGGCGAACTTGCTCGTTTCGCCGTTTTCCGACATAATCGCCGTCTTCCGTCATGCGCGACCGTAAGCGTGGTCCATAAGCACGGCGATCGAGAATAAGCCCAGGTGGTGAAATTGGTAGACGCAGGGGACTCAAAATCCCCCGCCGCAAGGCGTGCCGGTTCGATTCCGGCCCTGGGCACCAGAAAATGTTCCGGCAAGAGCCGCAGCATTCCAAAAAACCCCGTAAGATCAAGGTCTTACGGGGTTTTTTATTCCCTGAGAATCCGCGCCGACGTATGCGCGCGCTCGGCGCCACGATGGTGGCGGCGCTTGTGTCGTCCCTCGCCCTCGCGTGGGGCTTCGGTGAAATCGCGGGCTAGCGCCGTTCACTGGTCCTGCATCCGTTCGAGGCGCGATGGTTCTACCGGGTCAACGGTGATCGCAGTGCGGTGTTCGTTGCGCGCGTGCCGGACCCTCTGTCGCTCAACATCGCCGCCCAGGTGCTCAACGCTTTGCTGCTGCCGTTGGTTGCAGGACAGCTGATCGCGCTGGCGAGCGGCACTGTGCTGCCCGCTGCAGAGCGAGTGCGCGGCGCATTTCGCGTGGCGCCGATCATTGGCGTGAGCATCGCGTGCGGCATCGGCATCGTCGGGGCGCTCGGCGTGTTGCTGTGAGGCCGATCAGACATGCCGGGCGATCATCGGCCGGCATGTCAACAGCCGGCCACGATATAGCGGCGCAATTGACGCACGAACTCCGCGCGGGCGGCGGCAGGCAGTTGCCTTCCGACGGGAATACGCTGCCAGCCGTCGCAAAGGTAGACGGCGCCGTCGCTGTCGCCGAGAGACACGGCCAAGCGGGCAGCATTCATCCGATGCAACGTGCGGCGTCCGCGCTCGTGTACTTCGACGATCACGAACGGGGGCGCGAACGTCAGCACTTCGCCGTCCGTCGCGTGCCTGGAGTAGGCGATAAAGGCGATGCCGACGGAAACGGCGCAAAGCACCGAGAAGGGCAGCGCGAGCCACGCGCCGAATGCGAATGCCGCTATCACGCCGATCGCGAGGCCGAGCGCCATGAGGAACACAGTCGCGGCGAGCGACTGCCGCGGCGTGAGGGAGCAGTTGCGCTTCATGCGCCACTCGCGACTCGGCACACCTCCCTCGCCGCCGAAAGAGCCAGGCCCGTACGACCGCCTGAAGTATGCGTACATGATCGAAAGTCCCGCGTCGTGGAGCCATTCGTGACGCGCAATGGGCGTGCCGCGCTGCCCGCTCTGCCTCCGTAAGTATCACACGTTCGAGACGCCGCCCCTCGTCGAATGACGGGATGTATCGGCATTCCCAGCTTGTCAGCGCGCGACGACCGACGCGGCGATCCGGTCGGCCAACGCCCCGAGAATGCGGCTCAGCGCGGCGGCTTGCGCCGCCGCGCCGCGGTTCTCCAGCGCCGCCTTGCGCGTCGCCTGTTGCGCCCCAACCGGTCGCTTTCGTCGGTCGAAAGCCGGTTCGGCAAAATCCGCGTGACGACTTCAGGCCGGTCAAGCGTTTGGACGGCTGGTATTCAAGCTGATCGAGGAACCCAAGAAAACCTGGCGCCGCATTTCCTTGTGTTCGCGATCGTCCGTCATCGAACCACGCGCACGCGCAAATGGGAGAAAAACGTGGCACCCCATCGACGGCCCCGAAAAGATCAAGCCGTTGCTCGCAGGCATTGCCTTCAGAGACGGCGAGCCTTTTCTGCTCTGGAGACCGGTCGATCAACACGGCACCGGACTACGATGGGCCGCCCGCGTCCGCCTTGACCCCGCGGGATGTGTTGCGCTCCAGTCTCATGTACATGTTCGCCGCCACGATACCGAAGACGATGTGAGAGAACAGGCTGGCCCAGTTGCGTGCTTCTGCGAACCACGGAAAAAACGTTGTCATGCCGTAGAAATTAATCAGGTAAACGGCTGCAGCGAAAGCGCCACCCGTCAGTGAAGCCATCCCCATGCTCGAGTCAAGGTTGAATGACGCCATGATCAGACCGAGGATAAGCGCGAATACGATGGCAAGGGCAAAATGCACCACAAAGGCCGCGAGCACGATGCCAATTGAGAATGCTTGCGGCGATTGCAATGCGCCTCGTCCCAGCATGATCGCGGCGACCATGCGTGGAGGCTCCAGCAGACTTGCGCCCGCCATCAGTGCCATCAGGATAACCCCTAACGCCAGGAACACGACGCCCGCGATGACGCCAGCCAGCACGGCGGCCCGCCAGTCAGGCTGGCCGCGTGTGAAATGATGGGAATCCATGTGAAGTTCCACAATTTCTCTCCCGATTGATGCGGATAATTCATTCTAGTCCTCCATCTCGCGAGACTGATAGCGCCGCATGGCTATCGCCACCCCGACGGATGATCCTCGTTCTGGCGACGACGTGGCGTGATGAACTGTATGTGCAAGAGACCCTTGAGGCACGTCAGTTGTTGGTCGCGGCAGACATGTCAGCGGATCGATAATTAATCGTTTAGTTCGCAGTGGAGGATCAAATGCCTGCGAAACCACGGATCCTTCGCTACGCCGCGATGGACACGGCCCAACGCAGGACGTTCCGGGACCGGCTAGGGCTTCCGTCAGGCGACGCTTTGACGAACAATACAAGCCGCCTCCGTTAGAAAGCGACTGCTCGATCTAGCTCGACGTCGACGACATGCTGCTGGAAGTACAGGACACTGGAAGCTCGTTCCCCTGAGGTAATGCTCCGGACCAGCACAGCGCCGACGATGAGAAACCAAAGTGTTTCTTCGACGGTCATCTGGCGGCAACCGGCGCGGCGCTTTCCGCGCCGGAATCCGCCTTAATGGCTGCTTTCGACAACGGCCGCAATCCTATCCGTTCGGTTTGCGCGGAAGCGATCGACCAGAACGGCGGCAAAGGAGTAGTGTTACATAGCGGACTGTCCAGGGTGGACGGCATGGAACCCGATCGCGGCACCACGGCATAGTGCCGGCGCGTGCCACCGCATGCACCTCTGTGTCGGCGCGGGTACGGTGGGGTGGCGTAGTCTGTAACCGCTAGTCAACGATGGAAGGAGGACACATGTCACTCATCGTCGCAGCACGCTTTACGACATTCCCCGCCGCTGAAGACGCGGCGCAACGGCTTTTCAATGCCGGTTTTGTCGAGGAGGACGTCACACTGTTTTTCGTCAATCCGATCGGCCAGCACGCACGTTTTCGGCCCGGCGGCGATGTCAGCGCCGACGCAAACGCGAGGGAGGCGCCGAAGGGTGCCGAGATGGGCATCACGATTGGCGCAGCGGTTGGCGCCGTGTTCGGCGTCGGGATCTTCGCGGCGTTTTCGGCGCCGCTTATCATGTCGCTGATCGCGGCCGGGGTGAGTGCATATGTCGGTTCATTGGTCGGCGCCATGATGCGCACGCGTGAAGTCAGCAACGAAGAAACCCGTGATTCCGGCGTGCTGGTGGCCGTACACGTGTCGCCGGACAGCCAGTTGGACGCCGCACGGGTGCTGCGCGATGCGGGAGGCGCGGCGATCGAACGCGCGACCGGCCGCTGGCAACAAGGGCGGTGGGCCGACTTCGATCCGCTCAAGCAGCCTGTGCCGCTCAACGAATTCAGTGAGAAGCACGCCTGATTTGAAGGTGTTTTTCGTCGAGATTTTCAGCGAGCCAGGAAACAAAAACGGCCCGGCATTTGTCGGGTCGTTTTGTATTCAGAGCGGTGCGTTCCAGGCATGCCCCATGCGAATAGGTGTGCCGAAAACGGCATCGAGATTCTTGAGACGTGACTGGCCGTTTAGTCAGGGGTCTGCCGGAGCACCCCGAGCACGCGCGCGCAACCGAGCTGTTCCGCCACTACGGCTGCTGTTGAGCTTCGAGCTGGTGGACGGCGCACGGATCAGTGGAAGAAGAGTTCCCGCATGCCGAAGGTGTGATGCGCTTCGGCAGCCATTAGCACCAGCAGCACCAGCAGGCACAGGGGCGGTGTCAGAATGGCGTACACCAGCGCCAGCCGCTCCCACATCATGTGCATGAAGATCGACACGATCAGCCCGGCCTTGGCGATCATGAGCACGACGATCAGCACCCAGCGCAGCAGGCCCTGCACGTGGAAGTAATCCACCATGTACGACATCGTGCTCAGTACGAACAGCAGGCCCCAGATCTTCAGGTAGATGCCGATCGGATGCTGCTGGCCGTGCGCGGCGTCGGGTTGATGGGCGGGATCGGTGTAGTCCATGGTCTGCATCACCACAAATAGAACAGCGCAAAGATAAACACCCACACCAGGTCGACGAAGTGCCAGTACAGGCCAGCAATCTCTACGATCTGGAAGTTGCCGTGCTCGGTGAACCCCGGCTGCAGGATCTTGCGTGCGATCAGCAGCAGGTAGATTACACCGCAGCTCACGTGAAAGCCGTGGAACCCGGTGATCATGAAGAAGCACGCGCCAAACTGCGCCGCGCCTATCGGGTTGCCCCAGGGGCGGATACCTTCATGGACGATCAGCTTGGTCCATTCGAAGGCCTGCATCGACACGAAAGTCGCGCCCAGCAGCGCGGTCGCCAGCAACAGTGCGGCGGCGCGCTTTGCGTCGCGTCGGTAGCCAAAGTTGACAGCCATCGCCATGGTGCCGCTGCTGCTGATCAGGATGAACGTCATGATGGCGATCAGCAGCAAGGGCACATCCACGCCGAACACGGTAAGCCCGAACACCTTGGAAGGGTCAGGCCACGGCACCGTGGTCGACATGCGCACCGTCATGTAGCCGATCAGGAAGCTGCTGAAGATGAAGGTGTCCGAGAGCAGGAAGATCCACATCATCGCCTTGCCCCACGGCACCTTGAAGGCTTGGCGGTCGGCCGACCAGTCCATGACGATGCCGTGCCAGCCGTCAGGCCCAGCGTCGGTGGGCGTGGTGACAGCGGATTCGGTCGGGAGCGTGGGCGTGGTCATGGCGCAGCTCCATAGAGCGGCCCGCAGATGGCTGCGACGAACCCAGGGGTGATCCACCACATCGCCGCCAGCAGCACGAGCCAGACAGCCAGCAGGAAATGCCAGTAGATGGCGCACAGCGCGATGGCGCGCTGGGCCCGGAAGGGGTCCCCGCGCTGGAGACGCGCGATCGTCACCGCCCAGGCCACCAACCCGCCCAGCACATGCAACCCGTGCAGGCCGGTGAGCACGTAGAGGAAGCTATTGGAAGGATTGATGGTGACGGTCTGCCCGGCCGCCGACAGCATGCGCCAGACGGTCAGTTGTCCGATCACGAACACGGCCGCCAGCACACCGCCGGACACCAGCCACGCCGCGCGGTGTGAGGTGATCTGCCGGGCACGCTGCATGGCGATGCTTGCCAGCACCAGCGCGCCGGTGTTCCACCACAGCAGCGCCGGATGCGGGATCGGCTGCCAGTCGGGCTCACGCATACGCATTGCATAGGCGAGCAGCAGCAGCGAAAACAATGTCGTTGCCACCGCCATGAAGACCATAAGGCCGATGCGGCTCGCATTCGGCAAGACAGGTGGCGCGTCAGGAACGAAGGAGCGGCGCAGTGTGGTCATTCGCGTGCCTCGCCGGGTTGAAGCATCGGGTTGGCCGGTGCCGGTTCAGGCGCCGTCTCAGGCGGCTGGTTTTGCGGGACGAAGTCTTCCTCGTGCCCCGGCGGGCTGTATTCGTACGCCCAGCGGTAGACGACGGGCAGCGCGGCGCCCCAGTTGCCGTGCACTGGCGGCGTTTGCGGCGTCTGCCATTCCAGCGTGGTGGCCCGCCACGGGTTGCCGTCGGCACGCTTGCCGCGCACCAGGCTCGACGCCAGGTTGTACAAGAACAGCAACTGCGCCGCCGCAACAATCAGCGCAATGACGGTGATGAACGTGTTGAGCGTCTGTGCCGAGTGTGGAATGAAGCTGTAGCCCTCATACTGGTAATACCGCCGCGGCATGCCCAGGATGCCGAGATAGTGCATCGGGAAGTAGATCGCATAGGTGCCGAGGAAGGTGACCCAGAAGTGCACGCGCCCGACCGTGTCGTTGAGCATGCGGCCCGTCACCTTCGGATACCAGTGGTAGATGCCGCCAAACACCACCAGAATCGGCGACACGGCCATCACCATATGGAAGTGCGCCACCACGAAGTACGTGTTCGACAGCGGAATGTCCACGCTCACGTTGCCGAGATAGAGCCCGGTCAGCCCTCCCAGGACGAAGGTGCTGATGAAGCCGATGGCAAACAGCATCGGCACGGTCAGGTGGATATCGCCGCGCCACAGCGTCAGCACCCAGTTGTAGACCTTGAGGGCGGTCGGGATGGCGATGATGAGCGTGGTGGTGGCAAAGAAGAAGCCGAAATACGGATTCATTCCGGCGACGAACATGTGGTGCGCCCAGACCACGAAGCTCAGCGCACCGATGGCGACGATCGCCCACACCATCATCTTGTAGCCGAAGATGCTCTTGCGCGCGTGCGTGCTGATGAGGTCCGACGCGATGCCAAAGGCCGGCAGCGCGACGATGTAGACCTCCGGATGCCCGAAGAACCAGAACAGGTGCTGGAACAGCAACGGGCTGCCGCCGGCATGCTTGAGGGTCTGCCCCATCGACACCACGGCCGGTATGAAGAAACTGGTGCCGAGTGTCCTGTCGAGCAGCATCATCACCGCCGACACGAACAGCGCCGGAAACGCCAGGAGCGCCAGGATGGTCGCGGTAAAGATGCCCCACACCGTGAGCGGCATGCGCATGAGCGTCATGCCGCGCGTGCGAGCCTGCAGCGTGGTGGTGACGTAATTCAAGCCGCCCATCGTTGCCGCGACGATGAAGATCGCCAGCGACACCAGCATCAAAATGATGCCCCATTCCACGCCCGGCGTGCCCGGCAGGATGGCCTGGGGTGGATACAGCGTCCAGCCCGCGCCGGTCGGCCCGCCCGGCACGAAGAAGCTCGCCACCAGCACGAGCACGGCCAGCAGGTAGACCCAGTAGCTCAGCATGTTGAGAAACGGGAACACCATGTCGCGCGCGCCCAGCATCAGCGGAATCAGGTAGTTGCCGAAGCCGCCCAGAAACAGCGCCGTCAGCAGGTAAATCACCATGATCATCCCGTGCATGGTGACGAACTGGTAGTAGTGGCTGGCGTCGATGAAACTGAACTTGCCCGGAAAGCCGAGCTGCAACCGCATCAGGTCCGACAGCACAAGACCGACGAGACCGATGACGATGGCCGTCAGCGAATACTGCACGGCGATGACCTTGTGGTCCTGGCTCCAGACATAGCGGGTCCAGAAGCTTTGTGGGCCGTGGTCGGTGTGGGCGTAAGGCATTGCGTCTGCTCCGCTAGGGATTGGCTGCGCTGCTGGCGGCCGGGCCGCCTTGCGATTCGATGTAGGCCACCAGCGCGGTCAGCTCCTGCTCGCTCAGGTCGAAGGTCGGCATGATGGGGGCGAAGCCCTTCACGACGCGTGCCTTCGGGTTGCGAATGAAGGCGCGCAGATAGGCTTCGTCCACCTTCGCGGTGCTGCCGTCGGCCATCGTTTCGGTCTTGCCGTAGAGGCCCTTCCACGTGGGGCCCACGCGCGGACTGCCGTCCACGGTATGGCAGGCGAAGCAGCCCTTGCCCTCTGCGAGCGTCTTGCCCTGGTCAGCAAGCGCCTTGGCGCCGCCGCCTGCAGCGGCGGATGCGGCCTGCACCTTGGCCTGCTGCCGCTGCGCGAACGTGCTCTGCTGCGCCAGCCAGCGCGAAAACGATGCTTCGTCTTCCACCACCACCACGCCGCGCATGTTGGAGTGCCCGATACCGCAAAGCTGCGCGCACAGGATGTCGTACCGCCCTGCCTTGGTCGGCGTGAACCAGAAGGTGGTCACCATGCCGGGCACCATGTTCATGCGCGCACGGAACGCCGGTACGTAGAAGTCGTGCAGCACGTCGCGCGACCGTGTCAGGACCTGGATCGGCCGGTTGAGCGGCAGGTGCACCTCGGGCGTGTCGATCAGGTAGTTGTCACGGCCGTTGGGGTCGGCGGGGTTCAGGCCGAAAGGGTTGTCGTCGCTGATGTAGCGCACGTCCGTTGTGCCCAGCTTGCCACCGGGGCCGGCAAAGCGGAAGCGCCACTGCCATTGCTGGCCGAACACTTCCATCTGCAGCACGTTGGGCGGCGGCCGTACAAAGTCGGCGTAGACGAAGAGCCCCGGTGCCAGCAACGCTGCCACGCCGACAGCGGTCAGGCCGATCAGCCACCATTCCAGCCGCCTGTTGTGCGGCTCGTAAGCAGCGCGATGCCCCCTGCGGTGGCGGTAGCGCACCAGTGCGATCACGATGAACAGGTTGATCGCGATGAAGAACACGCCGGTAATGACGAGCGTGATCGTCAGCATGTCGTCCATGCGCACCCAGTTCGAGGCGATCGGCGTGATCCACCAGGGACTGGCAAAGTGAAACCCCACCGCCAATACGATGATCAGGAACAGGGCAATCGCAAGCGACATAGGTCACCTCGCTGCGCGTCACTCGCTGGGGCCGCTAAAAAAAGCTCCTGGCGTCGTTGTGCCGCCTTGCCGTACTTCGTACTGCCTGCGCCGGCACTTCTGCCAGGACCGCTTCGCTGCGCATTGTAAGTGGCCCTAAAGCAAAGGTAGTCCTCTCCTCTGCATCGTGCAAGACAGCGCCAGCGGGAAGCGCGCCCCATATACGGATCGCGCGAATGGAGGCGTCACTTGCTGCGATGCAATGCAAAACGGCCGCCTCCAGCATTGGTTGCCGAGGCGGCCCTCTCCCAAAGGCGCCGAGTGTTTAGGGTCTGTTCACGTGTGCGACGTGCGTACGACGACTTGCTGCCGGCGCGGATCACATCGCGACATGTCCATGTCCTCGCGAATCACAGTGTCGCACTCAATGGGGCCTTCTGCTCCTTGAGAGCGCCAAGAGGTCACGAATCACATCGATCAGACGTGCTATCGGTGCCGGCTTTCTCAGCAGCGCGTTCCAGAGGACCTCTGCCGACGCCGGCGGCACGACAGCGGTGAGCATCACGACCGGAATGCGGGCGGTGGCCCTGTTTGCCTTAAGACGTCGGCAGAAGGCAACGCCGTCCAGCACCGGCATCATCCAGTCGGTAACAATCAGATCCGGATGTTCAATATCCGTCACGCTGACAGCCGCCTCTCCATTCAGGGCAAGAAGAACACGATAGCCTTCCGCCTCCAGCAGTACCTGCAGGGGAGCAAGAATTCTTGCGTCATCGTCAACCAGCAGGATCGTTTCCACATCTGTGGCCAGCTCGGGGGCGTAACTTGAAGAACGCGCAAGTACCGTTCCCGGCAGTCAAGGTGGACTCCCATGTACTCCCTGATCGGGCCATGCCCAACGCCCGTTTGCACTGCGAGCACGAGCATCGATTCGCATCTGCGACAGTATGGGGACACCTGTGAAGCTAGCCAGTGCCGGCACGCGTTCTGACACATTCCAAACTGCACATCGTCGGCACGTGTGGGCGACAACAGCCGATCTTTCTGGCCCGGTCGGCCGCGCCTGTGCAGATGGCGGCCTTCGGTTACAATACGCACTTACCCTTCTTCGCACAAAGCCGACAGGACACGCGTTGGTTTGTAGCGAATCCTCCCTTGACTGATCGCCCAGTAAGGCCGGCGATAGAAGCGCCCCTTGCACTACACGCCCCAAGTCCCATCGGATCGGTATTGCGGGCCGCCGTGTTTGACCCAATCCCCTCGCGTAAATGACGCATCGCCCGGATAGGGCGGTATCCATGACTTCCAGGCCGCGGGGGCCGCCCACCACCCCACGTGCTTCCCACTATCGTGCGAGCGTGTGTCGATCGACGCTCGTGGCTTCTTCCTCTGCGGGGCATTGCGCACTGATGTCCCGCCAATTAATTAGGAACCTTGAATGGCAAAAGAAGAATTGCTGGAACTCGACGGTATCGTCGACGAAGTGCTGCCAGACAGCCGCTACCGCGTCACGCTCGACAATGGCGTGGTGGTAGGGGCATACGCATCCGGCCGTATCCGCAAGAATCACATTCGCATCCTTGCTGGCGATCGCGTAACGCTGGAACTCTCGGTGTATGACTTGACGAAAGGAAGAATCAATTTCCGACACAAGGACGAGCGGAGCGGTGGCGCAACGCAAAGACCCGCATTTCGCCGTCGTTGAAGCGGCGGCATGCGAACGTCGGCTGCGGCCCCGCCTGCGTCATGACACTATGCGCATGCCCGCGGTCGATTCACTTCGCCACTTCGCGACCAATGCAGGAGTCAGAAAACTTTCGCTGTACAAATCCGGCAATGGGCGTAGCATCGAATCGTTGATTGTCCCACGACCGCTCCCGGCGCCTCCCCCGTCGCCCTTCCCAACGGAATCGGGCCGCTCACTTTCATCGCAGGCCGAACAACTCGGCCGATCGTGTGGCGACTGATTTCAGTCGCTCGCACTCCTTCTCCGTTCCGCCGCGCAGCGATGCGGTCTTAAAGGTTTCCCATGACAACTGGTTTCCGTCTCTACCGTGGACTGGAAGTGTATCCGCTGGTCTATCCGCATCGTGCCGCCGAGCCAGGGCGCGGGCGAAACTACGACGAAGGGTTCGACGCCGCCGTGCGTATTCAGGAGCCGGAAAGCTCAGAGGGGATGCCTCGCAGCCGAGTATTCAGGCTTGCGATGGCCAAGCCCTTCCAAAACGCAGGCGACGCGCGGCGCGCATCGACTGCTTATGCGGAACACCTCATCGACACCTGCTCTCAGGACACGAGCGTCCTCGATCTGGAGTTGTGATTCGCGGTTCGTTCCACGCCGGACTCGATCAGCGCACGTCTGCGGTAGGGCACGCAGGCAACATTAGAGGTTTGATATGGACAGGAATGACCTGTTGAAGTGGATTCGACGCGACGGTTCCGGCATTGTCGACAGCTTTCTGCCGTTGGGCGCCCGTGCCGAGCTGGAGGGCGTCATCCGCGACGGCCGTCAGGAGGTCGATGCGGATGCCTATCTGATGTTCGTGTCAATTCGCGCACTACTGAGCAAAGGCGGCATGGCAAGCTGTGAGTCGGACCGTGAGGCCGGACAGATCATGGCCCTTCTGAACGCGTGACGCAGCGCTTCCCATCCACCAGACGCTTCGTAAGGGTCACGGCCGCGCGGCAACCGAGCAAGGAAAGACAATGCACTTCAATTCGACCCGATTCATCATCGACCCCACGCCGCGCAGGGCCGACGACGAGTACCTGGCCCATGCCCGCATCAGCACCAGCCGTGCGGATGGCAGCGAGTATGACATTCATCTAAGTGGTGATCTGGCGGGCTTCAACGTCCGCGAGGACGCCATTGCCTATGCGAAAAACTGGGCGCAGGAGTGGCTGGACGCACGCTTTGGTTGAGGAGCCTCGATACATCGAAGCGCGAGGAGCGTGTGATCCGCTTCGAAACCGATGGGGCCGCCGTCAGCCGCGCGCATCGATCCAGTCGCGCGCCCATCGGTCGGAATAACCGAGCGCGTCTTCTTTGCTGCTGAAATATCCGAGCGAATAAAACTCGTAAAGCATGGGTCCGGAACGGGTATCGGACCGCTTGAGCATCACGTTAGAGGAAAAACAGCCGTCCGGCAGACAGTGAGCAGACGGCCGAACCGCATAACCGCGGTATTGGCTGGTGACAGGAATTTGCATGATTACCGTTGGAATTGAAATGAAGGCAAGACTCCTCTGTCCGGAACGGGGACACTGATTCGTTTGGATGCCGTAGCAAGTCGGGGATGAATGCAGACTGGGGAGCGCTGCAGGAACTGAAAAAGCCGGCGGTGCGCTCCCGCGGCTGGGCGACGTCCGATGCCTGAGACAGCGGACGCCTGAATGAATTAAAGCGGCTTGATGTTAGATGCCTGAAGACCCTTCGGGCCACGCTTCGTCTCGAAGCTGACCCTCTGGTTCTCAGTCAACGTCTTGAATCCGTCACCCGAGATTTCCGAAAAATGCGCAAACAGGTCGTCGCCGCCCGCGTCCGGAGTGATGAATCCAAAGCCCTTGCTTTCGTTGAACCACTTGACGATACCGGTATCCATGAAGAATCCCTCAAAAAAATTGTTCATTCCCGCGCCACATGGCGACGGGGAAGCATCAAGAGGGATAAAGAGGACAACGAACTCCGCGCAAGTGGCGGACATGAGACGAGAACCAATTGAACTTCCTGAATACTTCAACGGCGGACGATACGCGTATAGCTCGACTTGGTCAACCGATTTCGTGATACCAGACGTAACAGCATGAATTACACGGAGTTCTTCCGTCATGGAGGGATTGAGGGAGAAATGTCGTTACGCAGCGGGGCATCACGCGTATAGTGGCCGCTCGCAGACCGCTGTGCTTCACCACTCCGATTGGGAAGTCGAACGATATCCGATGCCATTCATCTTCGACGGAAGAGAGCAGCGAACACCACCGCGGACGTCCGGACGATTTACGACGCAAACTTACAACCAGGAAAAGAATTGACTACCGTAACGCCCAAGCTGAACGAACCGTTGGAAGTCGCGTTGCGCCGCTTCCGACGTTCGATCGAGAACACCGGTCTGATAAAGGAACTGCGGGCCAGGATGGCTTATGAAACGCCGACTGCGAAGCGCAAGCGGAAAAAAGCAGCGGCTGTGGCTAGATTGCGAAAACAGATAAGACGATCGATGCCGCCGAAAAAGCAGTACTGACCGGAAGTTGTCGTGCGGGCACACCGACGCGCCTGTCGAATGCCCAATCGAATTTCGCTCATCATCCGAGGCAGGCAGAGGAGCAAGATGCACGGCTAGTGAGCCGTCAAGACCATCAAAATATCCGCATACCATGCGCTGTTCAGTCCGAGCGACTCATCCAGATGCGCATCCCTTCCGCCCATATCAATGCTCGAAGAATGGACGCCCAAAAGCAGCCACGGCAGTTCATCGGGCGTCCTCCCTTCTGACGGTGCTCTCAGGACAACAGGTGCTCCACTGGTGCCACGGTGGGTTCGTGCGTCCGTGACGAAACAGCCCTTCCCCTGAAAACGCAGGCCAAAAGCCGACGCCAGCACGCCTTGCCGAACGACAGGCAAATGGTGCAGCGAATCGTGGAATCCGAGCGGAAAACCGACGATCAGCAGGGACGCCCCGATCGGCATCGCATCTCCCGGACGCGGCAGATGACCGGGGCCGAATGCGTGAAATATCGCACCCGGCGGCAACGCAGCCCTATCGAGCTCCACTACGGCTACATCGACCTCGCCACCATCATCCGTTCCCTGACGCCAGAGAGGACGCCCCGCGGCATATAACGGAACGGCCACCCACGTGGCGGCAGCCAGATTCTCCGCGTCGACATGGAACTCGATCTCCAGCCGATCGGGGAAATGCTCACCGTACACGTCAATCATGACGTGCCGGCTGGTCACGAGAAACAGGCGTCCCCCCTGCTGGAAAAAAAAGCCGCTTGCATTGGTCAGCCGACGCTCCTGCGCAAACGTACACACGCGCGTCACGGCGAGAAGCAGCGCGTCGGCAGCCTCTGGGGGATGCGACTCCTGAGGCTGCGCAGGGCATAGCGAAGACTCCGCCGACACGCCATGTGGCTGAGCAGGATCTCTGCTGGGCGGTATGAGTTCGGAGAGCAGTTCAACCAGGGCATTGTGCTCGGGACCGTACCTCTCCGATGAGAGAAACGCCGCAACCGCAAGTTCCGATACGACGCCCGCCGACGCCGCGTTCGGCACGTGGCGCACGACGTTAGCTTTGTGCTCGCCGCGGCACAGAAGCCATCTATCTCCGTTAGAACTGCGATGGAATTCAAGTGCGTCTTCGCTCATTCCAGCTTCGGGATCCGGCTCGGTCAGGTAAGAATTCATCGACACTCCCGATGTGACCGTGATCTCAATGCCCGATGGAATCGCGAGTCACGACTCCAAGACACGATCGAATTGCCCCGATCATCCTGTTCGCTGGCCCGCGAGCGCATCCTGGCGCGTGGTCCGCTGTGGTTGGACCACTCAGGCGGATTCAAAGATGGTGCGATCAGACCCGTCACCGTCGATCAACATTTCGGCGTAGGCCATGGACGCGCGCCGTGCGTCGCCGGCATTCACGAAAGGATTCTTGCCGGGCACGCGGAATATGCGGGTCCGAGGGCTGCCCATCACGGAATCCGGTTCGCTGATACGAATCGAAGCATCGAACCCCTCCTCGTAATTGTGACCATATCCCGTCTGGGTCGCGCGATGGGGATACACGAGCAAGGTAATATCGAGACCTCGATAATGGCAAATGGTTGTCATCAGGTAACTCCTTCTGGCCGCGGCACGCAGCCGTTTTTTGATCGCCGTGCGGATTTGGCCGAAGGCGATATCCGAAACGCCTGACGAGCCGCGCCAACGAGGCGAAGAGACCCGAACCAGGTTTCTCGGCAAGAAACTCGGCACACGGGCAAGACAGTGATTAAAGTGGCTTTGCGCCGGCCCCGCCAGCGAGCTTAGTGCTTCACATCGGCAAGTGCTCGCTCAACCGGCATTCCGCTTACGTCTGCTGGATCGACACCGCGCTGCCCTGAACTCCCGAAGCGGGTTACTGCCCAGCCTCGCCTTACATTCGCGACATCATAGGGGCCGCATCCGTCGCTTGTGCGACGAAGCCTGCATTCTGGGTCCGCCTCATCGCGCGGCAAGCAGGTGGGGTTGTCGGTGGATGTTCTTGAAGAGGTCGCCACTTACAGTGGGGGAGGAACGAGGCCGATAGCCGTCGCCATGTACGGGCAGCGATCCGCTTTGCAAACCTCCTAATCCAACATACGCGCGAGGTCACCTTCGGTCAATTTAATTCTGGTAACAGTCTCCGCGCCGCCCTACGTTGCTCGTTCCAGGGTATAGTGAGTCGTCCCCTGTGGAGTGACCAATATGTCGACACACCCGCTTCTTCTCTATAAGGGATACGAACTTCATCCCCTCGTCTTCGCCCGCAAATTCAGTCGCTTTGACGGACATTCCCGTTATTCCGAAGGGTATGACATTGCGGTGCGGATATGTCGCCCGGGCGCAATAGCAACCTCCGCCGCAAGCCGTGTTTTCAGGCTGAACCAACCGCATGCATTCTCCGACTTCGGTATGGCAAGGCGTGCCGCCCGGCAGCAGGGAATGGACATCATCGACGGAAAGGTGAGCGGAGCTTCGGTCATGGACATGTGAAAAGGCCACTGGCAGAGAGCATCCTTCGGCGCCTTTCTTCGTTCGGTCAAACGCAGCGGTCGCCCACGGCGACGCGAGAAACTGAACGCACGCATTCTTCCGCACGGGTATCGCCTCCATGCAAAGTGATCGCAATGCGCTTCCGTACTATCTCGTTTTACGCGCTGGCTGTCCGCCGTATGTTCTGAACGCTGACCGCCATGTCCTGCGCCGCGAGGCAAGCCCTATCCTGCGAACGTTCGCGAGAGCCCGCGGCGCGCCGACCTCAATCGCGGACGACGCGTGGAACGACTTTTCCGGCTCGGAATCCATATCGCTCCTTGAGCGCATGGAGATGCGAGCCTACGCACTGATTCGCGGGGCCGAAAGCGAACATCAACTCCGGTTACTGGCCGCTCTCTGACTGCACCAACGTGCGCATTCCTTGCGGACGGCGAGCTCATCCATTAGCTCAAGGAAGTTCTATAGATTCATTCGTTGTCCTTCTTTATTGCCACGACGATGATTTTTGCTGCTCATCGCATTTACGATACGGCGATTCATCGTGAGCACACAACGACAGGAGTTGCTTTGTCTGTTGCGCAACGCCTATATGTGCAGACAAGGCGCAGCGGGGTTACTCATCGTGTTTCTCGAACGTCACCCCCATTGCGGACAGCTATTTGTCCGCGCTAGAAACTTTAATAGCGCTCTATTCTTCAGTGATCGCCACAGCCGAGGCCAGCGGCTTATTCGAAACGAGGTCTGTTTGCGAAGGCGTTCAGTCAGACAAATCGTCGATGGCGGCGTTCGAAGAGGTACGTCCCTCTTCGAACGCGGTTCTACAGCCGATGGCTTGGCCATCGGCTGATCCAGAGCTCATGATCCGTATGCTGATTGTGGGCAATTGCTTCGGCATCCGGTCGGAGCGCAGGCTGGCATCGATGGGGCTGCAAAACCAAACACAGCAGCACCTGTCGACCCGCGATAGCGCAAAGCTTTGCGGGTTTTTTGCTTTTTGACTCCATTCTTTCCGCCTGTCCCGGCCCCAAAAACGCTTCGCCGCATCCCACTCCCTCCGATCGACGTCCGCCGATTTTCCTCGGCGCGCGCCCCGGGAATATCCCCTCGTGAACCTGTGTTTACCCATGAAACAGCGCATTTCCGGAAAAAGAGAGTTTCAGGATGCGCCATATCTCTAAAGCCTCCGCCGCTGTCAAATGGCGGAGACGATTCATAAGGAGCACGTCATGAAGATTCGACACCTCACTTGCGCACTGCTGGGCGTCGCCGCTTTCTGGGCGGCCGACGGCGTGGCCGCGCAACCCGACTACGCCTACATGACGACGGTGCAGCTCGCCGGCGGCAAGACGCTGCAATGCGCCGTCAATGAACCGCTTCCCAAGGGCGACGTAGCGGCCGCCCTCACCCGCGGCGAGCAAACGAAAGCCGACGTGCTGGCGACGCAGCGCCTGCGCGTCCTGAGCGGCCCCGAATCCGCCTATCCGTCGCCCTATACCGCGCCGAATGTGATTTGCGCGAGCGCCGTCTAAGGCCGGCCGGTCCGCTCAACGCGTCGCACGTTGCGGAATTGATTTTCGGGGCTCGCCAGATCTCGATTGCTCCCGCCGCTGTCAAATGGACAGGGACGAAAACCAAGGAGGAGCAGGTCATGAAAATCCAAATCCTCGCCTGCGCACTGTTGAGCGTCGGCGCGTTCTGGGCTGGCGGCTCGACCGCGGCACAACCCGACTACGCCTACGTGACGACGGTGCAGCTCGCCACCGGCAAGACGCTGCGATGCGCCGTCAATGAATCGCTTCCAGAGGGTGACGTCGCGGCCGCGCTCACCCGCAGCGAGCAAACGGAAGCCGACGTGCTGGCGACGCAGCGCCTGCGCGTTTTGAGCGGCCCCAAATCCTTCTATCCGTCGCCCTATACCGCACCGAATGTGATCTGCGCGAGCGCCGACTGAGGAGCCTCATCGCGAGGCCGGACGCGTACTTCGACCGGCAACGCGTTATCCCGCGCGAAGCGCATGACGAAGTCGAAAGCATCGGGACAAACACGCCGCAATTCGCCGCAAACGATCAGACATTTGACGCCGGCCTCGACGACCGGCATCGCCAGCCGCGTCGACGCGACGTGCAGCCCAGGCTGCCGCTCGCCGACGTAAAGCGTGATGACGCCCATCAGGCGCTCGCCCCAGTCGCCCGGACGAAACGTCTTGCCCTGATGCGTGATTCCCCTGATGCAGAAGGTTTCGATGTTGTCGGGCGCTGTCGTCATGCGTATGCCGGCGACGGCGCGAACGCCTGGCCGTTCTGTTGCTCATTCGTGACGGCAGCCGGCGCGCCGGTGTCGTGCAGACGGAACACCGCGACCGCCTCGTCGAGCGCGCGCGCCTGCTCGTCGAGCGACGCTGCAGCCGCTGCGGCTTCTTCGACGAGCGCGGCGTTCTGCTGCGTCACGTTGTCCATCTGCGAGACCGCGCGGTTGATCTGGTCGATACCGCGCGACTGCTCCTCCGACGCCACACTGATTTCGCCGACGATACCCGTCACGCTGCGCGCGGCGCTGACGATCTCGCCCATGGTCGCGCCGGCGCGCGCCGCGAGCTCCGAGCCGTTTTGCACCTTCGCGACGGAATCGCCGATGAGCTCGCGGATCTCCTTCGCCGCCGCGGCCGAGCGCTGCGCGAGTGTGCGAACTTCGCCCGCGACCACCGCAAAGCCGCGTCCCTCCTCGCCGGCGCGCGCCGCCTCGACGGCCGCGTTCAAGGCGAGGATGTTGGTCTGGAATGCGATCCCCTCGATCACGCCGATGATGTCGACGATGCGGATCGAGCCTGACGACATGTCCGCGATCACCTCGACCACCTTCGCCACCGCCTCCCCGCCGCGCGCCGCGATCTGCGCGGCGTTTTCGGCTAGCGCGCTGGCGTGCCGCGCGTTGTCGGCGTTCTGGCGGACCGTCGCCGTCAGCTCTTCCATGCTCGAGGCGGTCTCCTCGAGCGTGGCCGCCTGCTGCTCGGTGCGCGCCGACAAGTCCGCGTTGCCGCTCGCAATCTCGCGCACGCCATGCGTGATCGCAGCTGTCCCGTGGCGCACCTGCGCCACCGCCGCTGCGAGGGCGGCTTGCATGCGCGCGAGCGCGGCGAGCAGCCGGCCCATTTCGTTCGAGCGCTGCGTATCGATCGTGCTCGTCAGGTCGCCCGCAGCGATCCGTTCGAAATGGTGAATCGCGGCATCGATCGGCCTCACGATCGATGTGGCGAGCGCATGGCGCGCAAAGAGGCCGAGCGCGATCGCCCCCGCGCCGATCGCGCCGAACAGCCAGAGCAGTAGCTGAAAATTCTGTTGCGCCGATTCGAAGCGTGCCTTCTGATGCTGGATCTGGAAGTCTTCGAGCGCGAGCGCAGCGCGCTTGTAGTCGCTGAACACGGCATCGGGCGCTTGCCGCTCGGTCGTGCGGAAGGTCATGAAATCGTCTTGGTCCAGCGCCGCGATCTCGGGATTCAGCACGTCGCCCAACAGCTTGTTGCGCTTCGTGTGCAGCGCGTCGGCGAGCGCCTTCTCGGCCTCGCTCGAGCGGTTCAGCGCGACATAGTCCGCCAGCTCGCGATTGCTGTCGGCCAGCTCCGCATGCACGCGGGCCAGCACGGGCGCGGTGGGCTTGCCTTGCGCGACGAGCGTCTCATACGCGCCGAGGTCGACCCGCACGTGCAGCAGGGCTTCGCTGCTCGCGGTGAGGTGACGCAGTGCGGCGGTCTCTTCGCTATACATTTTCTTGAGCGCGCCGTTGGCGGTCTGCAAGCCGGCGACCGACACCGCGATCACCAGCATCAGCGCCGCCGCGAAGCCGGCGATCGTCAGCGTCAGCGCCATGCGGACGGTAGCGTTCCTGAACATGGTTGCCCTCTCGATGCATCGAGCAGAAAAAAGCGGCGAGCGGACAAGTCCGCCGCCGCAAATCGGAGCACATTCCCGTCGAGGTGTGCCGCGAGGAGGATGATCCTGGGATCAGAAGCGCGTGCGGATGCCCGTCGCCACCTCGAGCTGCGTGTTGTGGCCGAACGTTCCCGACACCGTGTAGCCGCCGTGCAGCTTCATGTAGTCGGCAGCCAAGTACACCTCAGTGCGCTTCGAGAGGTGATAGAACGTCGACGCGTAGATCGTCTCCTTGTAGCCGTTGTTCACCGTCGTGTCCGACGTGTCGAACAAGCCGGAGTTGGCGTTCGGGATGTTGCCGTTGCTGTCGTAGGCAGCGTTCTTCGTGTGCATCTGCAGATAGCCGAGCTCATAGTCCAGCGGGCCCTTCGGCGCGAGCTTGAACGACACCGTCCACGCGTTGTCCACCCGGTCCGGCAGCGAGCCCTGCTTGCCCGTGTAATGGAAGTAGCCGGCATTGACGCGGCCGATGCCGAAACGATAGTCGCCGCCCACCGAGTACGTCTGATCGGTGAAGCCACCGTTGTTCGTGTGGTTGTAGAAGCCGCCGAAGGAGGCCGGTCCAAGGTTCCAGCCGAGCGCGGCCTGGTAGCCCGAGCCGTTGGCGAACTGCGTCGAGTTGCTGAACTGATAGTCGGCGGCTGCATAGATGCCGTTGCTGAAGAGCTTGCGCCACTGGATGCCGTTTTCGGAGCGCGTGCCGGTCGGGCCAGCCGCGTAGAAGATCAGTTGCTTGAAGTTGTTGGAGTTGGTGTAGGCGCCTTCCTTGGTCGAAAACTCCGCGCTGGTGTAGGGGTCGCCGTACAGTCCCGAGAAGTCCTTCGCAACGGTGTCCTGGAAGCCGGCCGTGATCTGGCCGATTACAGGGTTCTCGATACCGACCCAGGAGTCACGGTCGAAGAGCTGACCAGGATCTTCCATGTTGCCGTTCGCGGCGACGAATTCGCTCTCCAACGTGAAGATGATCTTCGAGCCGCCGCCGATGTCCTCAGCACCGCGCAGGCCCCAGCGGCTGCCGCTGAACCACGGCTCGCCGTCGTGGCCCATGCCGATCACGTGATTGCCGGCCTTATCGGCGTTCGTCGTGTAGGCGACGGCGGACAGGTCGATAAGACCGTAGAGCTGCACGCTCGATTGCGCGTGTGCGTTGCTCGCTGCGAACGCGCCGGCTGCGACGGCGAACGCGAGGTACTTTTGCTTCAAGATTGTCTCCTCAGATTGCTGCGTTGAATTTCTGATTTGTCCGCTGCCGGTTACTGCCTGCCGGTTGCCCGGTCGCCACGACGAACAACGGATGAGACGAATCCTAGTTACCTCAATCCTTCACGCTCCTTTCGTGTCTGATTCGTACAACTTAGTGATATCACTGATACAGGACATTGAGTCCCGCATGCACTTAAGACGCATCCTTCGTTCGAAGGATGTAGCCAAGGCCCCGCAGCGTCATGATCTGCGCGCTCGAGCTCGCGAGATGCTTGCGCAATCGATGGATGTAGATGTCGATGGCATCCGCGCTCGGCTCGTCGTCGAGGCCGTATACGCTGTCCATCAGCGTCGTCTTCGAAACGGTCTTGCCCTGCCGCAGCATCAGCGTCTCCAGGATCGCGTGCTCGCGGCGGCGCAGGTTCAGCGGCACGTCGTTGTGCCGGAACTCGCGCGTGTCGGAGATGTATTGCAGGTCGCCGCACATGAGCCAGCCCGATTTGTCGCTCAACTGCCGGCGGATCAGCGCCTTGATGCGCGCCACCAGCTCGCGGCCGTCGAAGGGCTTGACGACGTAGTCGTCCGCGCCCGCGCTGAAGCAGTCGACCTTGTCGTCGATCGAGCCGTGCGCGGTCAGCATCAGCACCGGCACGTTGTCGCGCCGGCGGCGCAGGCGCGCAAGCACGTCCTTGCCGCTCATGCGCGGCAAACGCATGTCGAGCAGCACGACGTCGTAGCGTTGGGTCGTCAGCACCGAGTCCGCGGCTTCGCCGTCGGGCACGCAATCGACAGCGAAGTTCTCCGCGCGCAGCAAGTTGACGATCCAATGCGAGAGTTCGACGTTATCTTCAACAAGCAACAGCTTCATACCTTTTCCTCAGTCCTCCACGCAGGCAAGCGGACCGTCATGACAAGCCCGACCCGTCCCGCTCCGGGCGTCATGGTAACCGTACCGCCGTGCGATAGCGCAATCTGATGGACGATCGCGAGACCGAGCCCAGAACCTTCGACGTCGCTCGACACCCGGTAGAAACGCTCGAACACATGCGCGCGCGCCTCGGCCGGAATGCCGGGGCCGTTGTCCACCACCTGCAGCACCACCTCGTCGCCGTCACGCCGGCACAGCGCGGTCACGCTCCCCCCTTCGTGCGTGTAGCGGATGGCGTTGTCGACCAGATTCGACACGAGCGCCGCGAGCAGGCTCTCGCTGCCCGCCACCTCGAGGCCGTCGTCGAGTTCGGCGCCGAGATCGATCTGGCGCCGCTGCGCCGACACCACCAGTTCTTCCAGCACCGACGACACCACCGCCGAGAGATCCACCCTCGTCGGCATACGCGGCAACGACACCGACTCCGCCTGCGCGAGCAGCAGCAATTGACTCGTCATATCGGCCATCTTCTGGCTCGTGCGGCGAATGCCCGTCAACGCTTCCGTCAACGCCGGATCGCGCAGATCGCATTGGCTCGCGCATTGCACCTGCGTGTCGAGCAACGTCAGCGGCGTGCGCAATTGGTGTGCCGCGTCAGCGATGAATTGGCGCTGCGTCGTCGTATGCAGCTTCAGGCGCGCGATGCATTGGTTGATCGCATCGACGATCGGCCGCAGCTCCGACGGCAAATGGTGCACGCGGATCGGTTCGAGCTCCATCGGCTCGCGATCGGCGACCTCGTCCTTGAGCTTCATCAGCGGCCGCAATTCCATCGTCAAGCCGAACGGCACGAGCACCACCACCAAAGCCAGCATCAGCCACTGGCGAACCAGCTGCGGACGCCACAAATCTTCGACCATCGCTTGCCGTGACGCCTGCGTCTTGCCGACGATCACGGTGACCTGCTCGGCTCTGCCCGAGTCGTACAGTTGCCGCTCGTAGGCGACCGCGCGAATCGGCAGGTCGCCGAGCCTGGTGTTGTAGAACACCGGAAACGTGGCGTTGCCCGCAGGCAGCGCGAGATCGGGACTGCCGCCGAGCAGCCGGTCGCGGCCCACGATGACCTTGTAGAACACCTGATCCTGATACGGCGACTCGAAAATCTCCAGCGCGGCGGGCGGGATATTCGCGGTCAGCGCGCCGTTCTCCCAGTCGACGTCTTCGATGATGGTCCGCGCCGAAGACAGCAATGCGTTGTCTTGCAGCAGGTCGGCGGTCTGGCGCGCCGCGTCATACGACATCCTGCCGGTCACGAAGACAAAGAGCGCGAGCGGCAGCAGCAACCACAACAGCAGACGCGCACGCAAGCTAAGCAACATTGCACACTCTCCAACGTGATCCGGCCGGGCCGCTAAAGAGCCACTCAGCTGGCCGGCAAAAATGCGACACCGTCCTTGCCTTTGCCGGCAAGGACGGTTGTCTTTGACTGACGAGCCTCAGAACGCGGCGGGCCTCCACTTCAGCAGACGCTTTTCCAATGTGGTAAGCAGATAGTCCGTTGCGAGCGCGACCACTGCGAGCACGATCATCGCCGCGAACACGCCGCTCGCGTTGAATGCCCCCTGTGCGGTCGAAATCAGCAGGCCGATGCCCTGCTTCGAGCCCAGGAACTCGCCGACCACCGCACCGACCAGCGCAAAGCCGAAGCTCACGTGCAGGCTCGCGAGAATCCACGACAGCGCCGACGGAATCACCACATAGGTCGTCAACTGGCGCTTCGAAGCGCCGAGGATCTGCGCGTTCGCGATCATGTAGCGGTCCGCTTCGCGCACGCCCTGGAAGGCATTGCCGAATACGACGAAAAATACCATGACCACGGCGAGCGCCACCTTGGAGGCCATCCCGAGGCCCAGCGCGATCACGAACACCGAGCCGAGCACCACGCGCGGAATCGAGTTGGCGATCTTGATGTAGATGTCGAACACGTCGGCAAGCAGCTTGTTGCGGCCCAGCACGACGCCGCACACGATGCCGGCGATCGAGCCGATAAAGAAGCCGAGCAGGGTTTCTTCGAGCGTGACCCACACCTGCACGAGCAGCGGCCCCTGCGACGTGCCGTTCTGGAACCAGTCGACGATCTGCAGGAAGATCAGCGACGGCATCGAGAAAAAGAACGGGTCGATCCATTTTAGGCGTCCGGAGAGTTCCCAGCCGCCGAGCACGAAGACGAGCACGAGAATCCGCAAACCGACGATCAACGCGTACCGCTGCCGAATCTTGCGTTGGGCGATCTGTTCGATCTTGGCGGCCGATTCGCCGTCGAACTCCATCTTCACTGAGCTATCACGAGATGCCATGAGTGTATTCCGTTGTGCCGTCGTGTTAAGCAATTTGTACTTCCTCGCGCAAGTCGTGCCAGATATCGCGCGAAATTTCGATAAAGCGCGGGTCGTAGCGAATCTCCGACGTGACGCGCGGACGCGGCAAATCGATCTCGTAGACCTTCTTGAGCGTCGCCGGGCGCGCGGTCAGCACGAACACGCGATCGGCGAGCGCGATGGCTTCCTCGAGGTCGTGCGTGACGAACACCACCGAGCCCGCGTTGGCCGACCACAGCTGCAGCAGCTCGTCCTGCATGAGCGTGCGGGTCTGCATGTCGAGCGCGGAGAACGGCTCGTCCATCAGCAGGATTTCCGGCTTGTTGATGAAGGTCTGCGCGAGCGCGACACGCTTTCTCATGCCGCCCGACAGCTGATGCGGATAGTGCTTGCCGAACTTCTCGAGACCGACGCGGCGCAGCCACTGGTTCGCCTCGTCGTAGGCCGCCGATTTCGAACGGCCACGAAACAGCGGGCCGGCCGCGACGTTATCGAGCACCGAGCGCCACGGGAACACCGCGTCCGCCTGAAACACGAAGCCGATGCGCGGATCGATGCCGTTGACGGGCGCCCCCATCACGCGCACCTCGCCGGCCGTGGGCTTCAAGAGCCCCGTGATCATGCTGAGCGTGGTGGATTTACCGCACCCCGTGGGGCCGACGATTGCGATGAATTCGCCCTGCGCGACCGACATGCTGAAATCGCGCAGGGCGACGGTGGCCTTGCCGTCGGGAGAAATGAAACGGCACGACACGGACCGGAATTCGATTACCGGTGCGTCTTTGGATAGGACTGAGCTCATCGTGGACATTCCTGGATTAAGCCGGGGCCGCGCGAAGCGGCTCGGCAGGCGCAATGAAGTCAGGCGGCGCCTGACGCATCAACGCGATCGGTTGAAACCGATTTATTTGGCGCTGACGAATTCGTTCGTATAGGTCTTCGACAGATCCACGTGCTTGCCCTTGACCGACGGGTTGAACGCCGACAGCACCTTCAACACCGTGGCCGGACCGTCGGCGGGCATCTTGCCGTCCGCCGTGTACATCGGCAGCGACGCCTTCAGCGCGCTCACGTAGAGCGTTTTGTCTTTCTGGTAGTCGTCGGGCATCTTCGCGGCGATTTCTTCCGCGCTGTGCGTGTGGATGAACTGCATCGTGCGCACGAACGCGTGCGCGAGCTTGGCGGCCTGCGCCTTGTGCGCGTCGGCCCAGGCGGCCTGTACGTAGAGGCTCGACGCCGGATACGTGCCGCCGAGCGCAGCCTTCGTGCCTTCGACCGAGCGCATGTCGACGAGCACCTTTGCCTCGCCCGATTTTTCCAGCGCGGAAACGGTGGGCTCGGTGGTCATGCCCGCGTCGATGCGGTTTTGCTTGATTGCGGCGATGAAGCTCGCGTCGGCGCCGACGGGCAGCATCGTGTATTCGGTCGACTGGATGCCGTGCTGGCCGGCGAGGTATTGCGTGAGGAAGCTCGTCGAGGAACCGAGGCCCGTCACGCCGAGCGTCTTGCCCTTGACGTCGGCCATCGACTTGATCGCGTCGGCCGATTTCGTCGACACCATCTCGACTTCGCCCGGCACCTGCCCGAACACGACGATCGCCTTGACTTCCTTGCCCTTGGTCTGCAGGTCGATGGTGTGATCGTAGAAGCCGACGACGCCCTGGACGGCGCCCGCGAGCAGTTCGTTCTCGGCGTCGACGCCGGCCGGCTGCGACAGCAGCTCGACGTCGAGCCCTTCATCCTTGAAATAGCCGAGTTGCTCGGTCAAGCGCGCCGGCAGATAGATCAGCTTCGTGATTCCACCGACCATGATCGTGATCTTCCCCGAGTCGTCGGCCATCGCATGTTGCGATGCAATGCCGAACAACAGGCTGGAAGCGAGAGCGATATGGCGAAACGCGCGGAAGGTGGGTCGCATCGATTGTCTCCGTTATTGTCGGGAGCCGGCCCAATGCCGGCTATCGGTATCGATGGCGAGATTCTAGAGACGCGAACCCTTCTTCATGCTTTCATGAAGCGGTACCTTCCGTACGGGATTTCCATGAGGGCGCGGCCTGGCGTGCCCCTGACGCCAGCGGCCGCGCGTCCTCGCGACTACGCTTCGAGGCGTTCGAGCACCTGCCCCTTCGTCTCGATCCCCAGCAGATGCACGGCCTCCGCGGCAAGAAACGGCACTGCCGCGAGAATATAAAACGCCACGCTCAGATCGCCGCCCACCATCGTCTTCGAGACGAGTGCCGGCGAGAAAATCGCGGCGACTTTGAGCCACGCGCCGCCGAGACCGAGCCCCTGCACGATTCGCAACGCGCAGAACACGGCGAACGTCGGCGCGAAGCCGCACGATGAGCTTCGGCGCGAACTACACCCACGGGCCGTTCTCCACGGCTGCCGTGTATTCGAACGAGCACGATCAGGCGATGTCGATCTCGACGATGGGCTTCACGACGTTCCAAGGCATGCCCGCCACGACGTACACCGCCGGCAAGGTCGAGAACATGGGCGCCGGCCTCTCCTACCAGTTCGGCAACCTGCTCGTGCACGGTCTCTACACGCGCGTGAAGCTGCAGACGAACGGCTTCTCGGACACGTACCAGAGCTACGACGCCGGCGCGAACTATCAATTCACGCCGTTCAACACCGTGCCTTCACCGCACGGGCAGTCGCAATTGGCCACCCGTGCGCATCCACGTTACTTCACAGTGAACGTGTAGTGCCCTTGCGTGCGATGCCCGTCGTCGGCGACAGCGACCCAGGCCACCGTATAGACGCCCGGCGTCAACGCATTGAGCGCAACCGACATGTGCTTCTTGTTCGACGCGTCGACCACGGACTTGCCGTTCACGACCGACTTGCCCGACGCATCCGTCACCGAGATCGAGCTGAACGCGGGCTCGAGCCCATCGTCGAAGTCGATCGCGACGTCTTTTTGCGAAGTCGTGACGGTCGCGCCGGCGCCCGGCACTTGTTTGGTCGGATAGGCGTGCGCGTGCGCAAGCTGCGCGAGCGTCAACGTGAGCGCGGCGGCCGCGCCGCGCATCGAAAGCGAGATCAGAGACGTTTTCATGGTCAGAAGAGCGGTTTGCCCACAGAGTTGGGGAAGATGTCGTCGAAGTAGATATGGGCTTGCACCAAGATACCCGTGTGCGTGCCGGTCCTGTTATTCACGGGAATCTGCGCTTCCACGCCGAATTGGCCATAGCGGTTCAGCCAAAGCAGGCCCGGGTTGATCGTGCCCGTCGTCTGCCCGGCGCACGCGCCTGCCGTGCAGGTGCTCATCGGAAATTCGACGACCGGAATCAGATTGGCGAACGGCTGCGGCAATCCGAGATCCTTCACCTGCTGCTGCAGGTACGGAATGCTGTACTGCAGCGTCAGGCCCCAGCCGAGCGAGTTCGGTCCCTGGTCCGACGACGCGGTCGTCAAGTTCGGGCCGATGGTGCCGGTGATGGCGAACGGCCGCAGGTACCCAAGCGACGCCGGCAAGTCGCCGAAGCCCTTGCCGAAATAAACGGTCGGGGTGAACGTCGAAAATGAATTCGCGATCGCTTTCGAGCCGGTGCCGCCGAGCGTCGCAAGAAGCCCGACCGACGCCATGAATTCATGCTTCGCATTCGCGTAGACGAGATATTTCGCGCCGAGCGTGAAATTATCCCAGCCCTTCGCGTTGCCGTCCGGCGAGTTCTGGCTCGTGTAGTTGCTCGCGATGCTGAACGCGAGATTCTTCGTGATCAGCTTGTCCCACTCATACGACACGGTGTTGACGTTCATGTCGTTGCCGCTGCTGTCCGGCGATTTGATGTGGCCGTACTGCAGGTTGAACTCATCGCCGACGCCAGGATCGTCGACGGCCATCGTGGCCGGAAAGACGCGGTCGCCGACGACCGCATGAGCGTCGGCCGCCGGCGAACCCGCGAGGCAGGCGGCCGCGCCGACGGCCGAGCAGACGGCCGTGCGCAGACGCGCCGGCCTCCGTTTGAGAAACGTGCGCATGATGTTCCTTTCGAACCATATGACGTATCGCCGCTCACTCGCGCGACGATACCGCAACGCGGTCAAGCGTCGCGAGATTTATCGGTGAAGTGGATCGATTCGAATCAGGAACGGACTGGCGGCGCGCGCGGCTGCGCGGCCGTGAAAAGCGGCGCGGCACGCACTTCCTCGCGCTGGGCGAAGACCGGCGCGCGCGTAGCCGTCAGCGTGGGGGTGAACGTGGCGGGCACGCCCGGCAGCACCGACACGTGAGCCAGCAAGCCGCAATACGCGCACGCTTGCCAATGCAGCAGCGCATGGGACTCGGGCGACTGGCCGTCGCCCGTATCCGCGGCCGATGCCGGTTGCGCCGTGCAATACGCGGCGAGCGCGAGCTCGACGGGATCGCGCGAGGCCAGCGCCTGCGACACCGTCGGCGCGAGCGCACTCATCAGGATTGCAAGCAATCCGAGGAGGCTTCCGATCTTCTGCAGACGGCGGCGGAACATGCGGGCGGCGAGCGCGAAGGCTCAACTAAGGGTCGACGATGGACAGCGGCGGGCAACGTCGACGGGCGACGATGAGGCCCGGATTATGAAACACGCTACCCGCTCCGCACAAGTGGCGTAGACAGATGTCGCGGATCAGCCGCGATCGCAACCGGCTTAGGTGAAAAACGCAGCTGACCGGCTCGGTATTCCCGGCAGCCAGCGAAACCTCCGCCCACTCGCGGCGTCAGGGCGTATAAGGCGCCGCCACCTCGCCTTCCAGCCCGTGCTCGAGCGTCGCGCGGATGATCGACAGCCCGCGCGTGAGGGACGCGATCGAGCGCGCCCCCGTCATGCAGATCCGCACCGCGTGCGGCGCCGCATTGCGGCCGATGACGAAGCTGTCGGCCGTCTTCACGAGCACGCCCTCCTGCCGCAACGCCGCGGCGAATTCGGCCGCGCGCCACGGCTCGGGCAACGGCAGCCACAGATGCGAACTCGTCTCCGCGTGCCGGTAGGGAACGCCCGCGAGCACCTCGCGCGCGACCGTCTGCTGCGTTTCGACATACGCGCGCTGCAGGCCGTCGAGCCGCTCGATCTCGCCGTTGCCGATCCAGCGCGCCGCGATCTCGGCGAGCAGCGGCGCCGTCATCCAGCAGTCGCTCCGCAGCACGGCGGCGATCTTCGAGCACCACGCCTGCGGGGCCTGCACGTAGCCCACGCGCAAGCCGGGCGCCACCGACTTCGCGAGCCCCGTGAGCAGAAACGACTGTTCGGGCAGCCGCGCCGCGATCGGCGCCGGCGGCGTTTCGAGGAGCATGGCCGGGACGATGTCCTCGATGAGCAGCACGCCGTAGTGGTCGAGGATCGACGCAACCGCATCGCGCCGCTCGGCCGACATCGTCGCGGTGGTGGGATTGTGGATCGTCGGCACGCAGAAGATCGCGCGCGGATGCAGTGACTTGCACGCGAGGTCGAGCGCGGCGGGCACGATCCCTTCGTGATCGACCTCGACGCCGACGAGATGCAGACGCAACTGCCGCGCAAGCCCGATGATGCCGGGGTAGCTGACGATCTCGGCGAGCACGGTGTCGCCCGGGCGCGTCACCGCGCGCAGCACCGACGCCAGCGCATGTTGCGCGCCCTGCGTGACCAGCACGCGAGCGGGGTTCGCAGCCGCCATGCCGGCGCGCGCAAGCAGCGTCGCGCCCGCTTCGCGATGGCGCATGAGCCCGGCCTCGGGCACGTATTGCAGCAATTCGGAGGCGAGCGCCTCATCGCTCGCGATCTCGCGCAAGGCCGTGACGAGCACTTGCGCTTCGGCGGTCGGCTGCGGCACGTTCTGTCCGAGATCGATCAGCGTCGACGACGCAGGCGCCGAGCCGCGCACGACGGACGGCGCCGCGGCCGCCGACACCTCTCTCGCGCGAGCCTGCGCGACATAGGTGCCGTCGCCGACGCGCGCATTCGCGAGCCCCTGCCGCTCCAGCTCGGCGTAGGCCCGGCTGATCGTGCCGGTCGTCACGCGCAGCTCGCTCGCAAGCGACCGGTGCGGCGGCAGCTTCTCGCCGGCGGGCAACTGACCGTTGAGAATGGCCTGCGCAAACGCACGCGCGATCACCTGATATTTGGGGTCGCTTCCTGTCTCCAGTTTCGGCAGCCACGTGTTCATTGCCATGGGCAGCTCCTTATGTATTGACGCATTATGCGCGTGCCTTTGGCCGGAATGAATGCAGTCATTTACTTCGATTGAAGCGATTGAGTTGCGGCTTTAGCCCTCATAGGATGCACTCAATACACATGGGGAAGCGTCGCCCGACGACTTCCCGCCTTGGAGACAGGCCGAGATGACGGACACCCCCCGCATCACCCGGATCGACATCACGCACCACCAGCTCGAACTCGACCCGCCGTTCCCGGCGTCCTGGGACAGCCAGCCGCGCCGCAAATTTCCCGCCACGATCGTCCGCGTCCACGACGACGCCGGCCATGTCGGCATCGGCTCCGGCGACGCGATGTACGGCTTCGACGACTACGAGCACCTGTTCATCGGCGCCGACCCGCTCGATCTCCCCCGCCACAGCGCCGTGCTGGACAACATCGGTTTTCACGCCGGCCGGCCCTGGCCGCTCGATATCGCGCTGTGGGACCTCGCCGGCAAGATTCGTGGCGAGCCGTGCTGGAAGATGATGGGCGGCCGCGCGAAGCGCGTGCGCGCGTATGCGTCGAGCGGCGTGCACCGGCACCCGGATGACATGGCGAAGATGGCGCGCCACGTGATCGAGCGCGGCTTTCCGGCGCTCAAGATTCGCTTCGGCCGCACGCGCCTCGCCGACGATCTCGACACGCTCGCCGCCGTGCGCGGCGCCGTCGGCGACAAGCTCGAACTGATGGTCGACTGCAACCAGGGATGGCGCATGCCGTGGGACACCAAGGCGCCGTGGACCGTCGACGAAGCGCTCGCCGTCGCCCGCGAACTCGAAAAGCAAAACGTGTATTGGATGGAAGAGCCGCTGCACCGCGGCGACTACGACGGCTACGCGAAGCTGCGCCGGCAAACGCCGGTACGCATCGCGGGCGGCGAGCTCACGCGCGAGCGCTATGAGTTCGACCAGCTGCTCGCGCGCGAATGTCTCGACGTCGTGCAGCCGGACGTTGCCTGCACGCTCGGCATGGAAGGACTGCGCAAGCTCGCGCAGGCCGTCGAGGCGCACGGCAAAGTGTTCACGCCGCACACCTGGGGCAACGGCATCGGCCTTGCCGCCAACCTGCATCTGACGGCCGGCGCCGCATCTGCGCCGTTCATCGAGTTTCCGTATGACCCGCCCGAATGGTCGATCGAGCGTCGCGACTTCATGTTGGAACACCCTATCGACATCGACCGCGAAGGGTGGCTGAATTTGTCCGATGCACCAGGATTGGGCCTGGCGATCGACGAAGCCGCGCTCGACGCCACGCTCGCCAAGCGCAGCACCTACGCCTGAGAAGGCGCCCCCCGTAAAAACACCACCAGGAGACAAGCATGAAAGTCAAACAATGGATGCGCGCGTCGTGCATCGCGCTGGCAGCGGGCGCATTGATGCCCGCCGTCGCGCACGCCGGCACGTGGTGCTCGGCTGGCAAGCCGGTGCGCTTTGCCGGCGTGACGTGGGAAAGCGGCTCGTTCACGACGGAAGTGCTGCGCTTCATCACCGAAAAGGGTTACGGCTGCAAGACCGACACCGTACCGGGCAACACCGCCGCCACCGAAACCGCGCTGTCGCGCAACGATCTTCAAGTGTGGGCCGAGCAGTGGACCGGCCGTTCCGAAATCATCGCGAAGGCCGTCAAGGACGGCAACGTGAAGCTGATCGGCGATACGCTGCCGGGCGGCACGAACGAAGGCTGGTATGTGCCTGAGTACGTGATCAAGGGCGACCCTGCACGCAACATCAAGCCGGTCGCGGCCAACCTCGCGTCGGTGAGCGATCTGCCGAAATACAAGGACGTCTTCCCGGATGACGAAGAACCGGGCAAGGGCCGCTTCCTGAACTGCCCGTCCGGCTGGGATTGCGAGCGCGTGAACACGCGTCTTCTGAAAGTGCTCAAGCTCGACGACAGCTACACCGACTTCCGCCCCGGCACGGGCGCGGCGCTCGACGCGGCGATCACCTCGGCCTACGAGCGCGGCAAGCCGATCGTCTTCTACTACTGGCAGCCGGCCGCGCTGATGGCGAAGTACAAGTTCGTGCAACTGAAGATGCCGCCGTTCGACCAGAAGTGCTGGGAAACGCTGCGCGCGGACAACAGCTCGTCGCAATGCGCGTCGTCCTACCTGGTCTCACACTTGAAGATCGGCGTGTCGACGCCGTTCTATCAAGCCGAGCCGGAACTGATGACGGCCTACTCGAAGGTCAGCTTCCCGATGGACTTCCTCAACAAGACCATCCTCGAGATGACCAGCAAGAAGATCGACGGCCAGGCGATGGCACGCCAGTTCCTGAAGGATCATCCTGACATGTGGAAGCAGTGGGTGCCGGCCGACGTCGCCCAGAAGGTGCAGGCTGCGCTCGCCAGCTCGTCGTAAGCGAGTCTGCAGCGAGCGGCCGATGAGCATCTGCGCGGGCCCGCCGTCCATCGCATGGTTAGGGCGGGCCCGAGCACCCGGGAGGTAACACCATGAATTCGATCTTTCTTCACCTGTCGATTGCCGACTGGGTGAACGACAAAGTGCAGTCGTTCGTCACGGCCTACGGCGACAGCTTCCATAACTTCAGCACGCTGATCCTGCGCTACGTGCTGGTGCCGATCGAAATGGCGCTGCGCTCGGTGCCGCCGTGGCTGATCCTGATCGCGGTCGGTCTGCTCGCATGGAATGCGACGCGGCGCATCGGCATCGCCGCGTTTTTCGTGCTGCTGCTCTATGTGATCGGCTGCTTCGGGCTGTGGGAAAAGCTGATGCAGACGCTCGCGATCATGGCGGTCGCGACCGTGCTGTCGGTCGCGCTCGGCGTGCCGCTCGGCATTCTGACGTCTCGCAGCGCGTGGCTCAGGCGCATCCTGCTGCCGATCCTCGACATCATGCAGACGCTGCCGAGCTTCGTGTACCTGATTCCGGTCCTGATGCTGTTCGGCCTCGGCAAAGTGCCGGCCATCTTCGCGACGATCATCTATGCGCTGCCGCCGCTGATTCGCCTGACGGACCTCGGCATCCGGCACGTGGACGCGGAAGTCGTCGAAGCGGCTCGCGCGTTCGGCACCACGCGCTGGCAATTGCTGATCAACGTGCAGATGCCGCTCGCGCGGCCGAGCATCATGGCCGGTATCAATCAGACGACGATGATGGCGTTGTCGATGGTCGTGATCGCATCGATGATCGGTGCGCGCGGGCTCGGTGAAGACGTGCTCGCCGGCATTCAAACGCTCGACGTCGGCAAGGGCATGCAGGCCGGTATCGCGATCGTGATTCTCGCGATCGTCATCGACCGCATCAGCCAAGGCTACGGCCAGGACCGCCGCACGCGCCGCCTGCTCGCTATGAAGAAGCGCTCGAAAGCCGCCTCGCGCGTGCCGTATCACAACGCGGCCGCCGGCGCGAACATCGATGCGACTCAGACCTCGGCGGAGAGCGAAGAAGGCGCCGATACGGAAGCCACGAGCGGCTACACGACGAAAGCCGCGAAATAAGCGGGTGGCAAGCAGTCAGGCAGAGAAGCGGCCACTACGCCACAGGCAGCCGCAAGTAATCCGAAGCAAAGGAGTTCCTCATGGCAGCGATCGAAGTCAAGCACGTCTACAAGCTCTTCGGCCACGAAAGCGGTCACGCGCGCGTGCTCGACCTGCTAAAAAGCGGCAAAGGCAAAGCCGAAGTGCTCGCGCAGACCGGCTGCAACGTCGGCCTGAACGACGTGAGCCTGCATATCGGTTCCGGCGAGATCTTCGTGATCATGGGCCTCTCGGGCTCAGGCAAGTCCACCCTCGTGCGGCACTTCAACCGCCTCATCGAGCCGACCGCCGGCGAGATCGTCATCGACGGCAACGACGTCATCAAGCTCGACCCCAAGGGCTTGCGCGAGCTGCGCCGCTACAAGATCAGCATGGTGTTCCAGAACTTCGGGCTGCTGCCGCATCAGACCGTCATCGACAACACCGCCTACGCGCTCAAGACGCGCGGCGAGGCCAAGGCCGAGGCGCTCGAGAAAGCGCAGCTCTGGCTCGGCCGCGTCGGCCTCGACGGCTACGGGCAGCATTACCCCGATGAATTGTCGGGCGGCATGCGCCAGCGCGTGGGCCTCGCGCGAGCGCTCGCCGCCGACACCGACGTGCTGCTCATGGACGAAGCGTTCTCCGCGCTGGACCCGCTGATCCGCACCGAAATGCAGGACCAGCTGCTGCAGCTGCAGGAGAAGCTGAACAAGACGATCGTGTTCATCACGCACGATCTCGATGAGGCGCTGCGCATCGGCGACCGCATCGCGATCCTCAAGGACGGCCAGCTCGTGCAAGTCGGCACGCCCGACGACATCGTCCATCGCCCCGCCGATGAGTACGTCCGCCGCTTCGTCGAGCGGCGCGCGAGCGTGCAGTGACAACCCAAACGCACTGAGGCCGCGCGCGGCGCGCTTGGTAGAATGCGGGCGGTTTTAAGCATCCTCCCTCCGTTCCCGCCGCGCGCATGGATCTCGAAAGCATTCTCTTCACCCAAGGCTTCGGCGCGCGCCGCCAATGCCGCGCGATCATCGCGGACGCGCGCGTCGCCGTGAACGGCGCGCTCTGCACCGATCCCGACGCACCGTTCGATACCGACGCCCTCACCTTTGAAGTCGACGGCGTCGCATGGCGCTATCACGAGCACGCGTACATTCTGCTGAACAAGCCCGCGGGCTACGAATGCTCACGCGAACCGCAGCATCACTTGAGCGTCTTCGGTCTGCTGCCCGCGCAGCTCGCGACGCGCGGCGTGCAATGCGTGGGCCGGCTCGATCAAGATACGACGGGCCTCCTGCTCCTCTCCGACGACGGCAAGTTCGTCCATACCTACACCTCGCCCAAGCGCAAGGTGCCGAAAGTCTACCTCGCGACCACCAAGCATCCGCTCGACGACGCCCAGCTCGCGGCGCTGCGCGACGGCGTACTGCTGCACGGCGAGAGCAAGCCGATCGCGGCCGTCGCCGCGCACGCGCGCGACGAGAGGCTGCTCGAACTGACCGTGCTGGAAGGGAAATACCACCAGGTGAAGCGGATGGTCGCCGCTGTCGGCAACCGCTGCGAAGCGCTGCATCGGGAGCGGGTCGGTGGACTCGCGCTGCCGGCGTCGCTCGAACCCGGCAAATGGCAATGGCTGGACGAAGCCGACTTGCAGGCATTGCGCGCCGGTTAGCCGCGCCAAAGACGTTCCGCGCCGGGCGCCAAGCGCAGCAAGTGAGCCTATTTGGCCCTTTGTGCGCCGTACAACACGTAAGGGTTTTACCCGTCGCACCGCAGCATCTCGCTGGCCCCAAACCGCTCTATACTGCCCTTAAGCCATTTATTACAAAATATTGCAAGGGAGACGGATCATGGCGATCAGCGACACTTTCGAAATCTCATACCTCGTACTGGCGTTCGCCGCATTGGGCGCGATCATCATCGGCACCCTGCTCACGACCATGCACATGAAGCGCAAATATCACCCGAATCTGATCGGGGCGTTGATCGGCGCGCTGCTGTGCTTTCTGCTGATCGAAGCGCTGCCGGCGATTACCTGACGCGCGCCAGGTTCGCGATAAGCGAGCCGCGCCGCTGTAGTCCGTAGCCCCGTAGCCCCGTAGCCTAGCGCCCGAAGTCAGCGCACAGTTCGCAAAAAATCGCCGACGCTCGGATAGCGCAGCCGATAGCGCAGTTCGCGCTTGAGCCGCACATTCGAGAGACGCCGCGACTCGCGCATGAACGACAGCAGCATCGGTTCGAGTTCCTGCTCGGCGGCCTCGCGCGTGATGCGCGGCGCGCGAGCCAGCCCGAACGCATCCGCCACCGCATCGAAATACTCGCCCATCTTCAGCGCGCTATCGTCCGACGCGTGGATCACGCGCGCCACCCGCCCGTGCGTTGCGGCCCGCAGCAGGATCGCCGCGAGGTCGTCCGCATGGATGTGGTTCGTGTAGACGTCGTCCTCGGCGACGAGCGCCGGGGTGCCCCTTTCCAGCCTGAGCAGCGGCAGCCGGTTGCCCGCGTAAATCCCAGGAATCCGCACGATGCTTGCCGCCAGCGACCCACGCGCGCTCGCGCGCCGCAACTGCCGCTCTGCCGACACCCGGCGCTTGGCCCGCTCGTTGGCGGGAAAGACCGGCCGCGTCTCGTCGATCAGCGCCCCGCCGCAATCTCCATAGACCCCCGTCGTGCTCGCGTAAACCACGCGAACGGAGGCCCCTCGCCGCACGGACGGGAAAGGTCGGTCGGGTACAATACGCGCTGTTTCGCTGACAGAAATCCCGGCGTATTGCGAGCGCGAGGCCCGAAGGCGCCCCGTCGCGGCAATGCCCTGAAAAGCGGGCCGAAGGCGCCGCGGCGCCGAGAGGGCAGCGATCAGCGCACGCGTGCGGCGATCGTCGTCGCCGGCCTTTTGCGGCGGCGCGAGATGCAGGACGGTCGGCGCGATTGCCCTCAGGCGCCGCAGGCTGCGCGGCACGTCGAGATCGCCGACGATCGGCGTCACGCCCGCGGTACGCAGCTCGGCCACCCGCTCACGGTGGCTCGTGAGCGCAACGATCCGCGCGCGAGCGCGCAGGCGTTCCGCGCAGCGCATGCCGACATCGCCGCATCCGACGATCAGCACACGCGGCCGGCGCAAAATTCGTGTCGCATTCATAGTGGACGCATTGTAGCGGTCGCACGCAATGCCCACCGGTTTCCTATTCTTCGTTTCGATGGAGCTATGGCATACAACGTAACCCTCCGGCAAAGCGGCCGGCAGTTTCAAGTAGAACCCGACGAACCCATCCTGACCGCCGCCTTGCGCCAAGGCGTCGGACTGCCGTACGGCTGCAAGAACGGCGCGTGCGGATCGTGCAAGGGCACGATCGTGGCGGGCGGAATCGAGCAGCGCGCGCACTCGTCGTCGGCGCTGTCGAACGATGAGAAGACGCGTGGCATGGCGCTGCTGTGCTGTGCGACCGCGAACTGCGATCTGGAAATCGACGTGCGCGAAGTGGCGGGCGTCGGCGACGTGCAAGTCAAGAAGCTGCCGTGCCGCGTGAACGCGCTCGAGCGCAAGGCCGACGACGTCATGCTGCTCAAGCTCCAGCTGCCGGCCAACGAACGCCTGCAATATCTGGCCGGCCAATACGTCGAGTTCATCCTCAAGGACGGCAAGCGCCGCAGCTACTCGATGGCGAACGCCCCGCACCAGGAAGGCCCGATCGAGCTGCACATCCGCCACATGGCGGGCGGCGTCTTCACCGACCACGTCTTCAACACGATGAAGGAGCGTGACATCCTGCGCTTCGAAGGCCCGCTCGGCACGTTCTTCCTGCGCGAAGATTCCGACAAGCCGATCATCCTGCTCGCCTCGGGCACCGGCTTCGCACCGATCAAGGCGATCGTCGAGCACGCGCTCTTCAAGAACATCGACCGCCCGATGACGCTCTACTGGGGCGCGCGCCGCAAGAAAGACCTGTACCTGCTGGATCTCGCCGAGCAATGGGCGAAAGACCACCCGCAGTTCAAGTTCGTGCCGGTGCTGTCGGAGCCGGACGCGGGCGACGCCTGGACGGGCCGCACAGGCTTCGTTCATCGCGCCGTCATCGAGGATCTGCCAGACTTGTCGAACTATCAGGTGTACGCCTGCGGCGCACCGGTCATGGTCGAATCGGCGCAGCGCGACTTCACGAGCCATCACAGCCTGCCGGAAGACGAGTTCTACGCGGACTCGTTCACGAGCGAGGCCGATCTCGCGAACGCGGTGTGATGCGCGGCTTAGTGGTTTACACCGGCCATCTCGATATCGTATTCTGTCGCGCATGAACCGCATCCTGACCGAACTCCGACGCCGACGCGCGCTGCCCGCCTGGGAAGCCGTCGGCTAGTCATGGGTTCGCGCCTTGCAGCAACACCGCAAGCGCCAATCGGTTGAAACATGAAAAGCCACGGAAATCCGTGGCTTTTTTTCGTGTCGACCGGAGTTGGCGCTTTAGCGCCTACTCCGGTCCCATGCAAAGCCCCATCGCTTTTTCGTCTGTTTCTTTCGCACCTCCTGGAGCCCGCCGCCATGCAATTCACCGAGTACCCGACGCAGTCGCTGATGTACATCACGAATCGCCCCGAAATCGTTTTCACGCACGGCAAGGGCTCGTGGCTCTACGACAACGAGGGCAAGCGCTACCTCGACTTCATCCAAGGCTGGGCGGTCAACAGTCTCGGGCACTGCAACGAAGGGATGATCGAGGCGCTCGAGAAGCAGGCGCGCCTGCTCATCAACCCGTCGCCCGCCTTCTACAACGAGCCGATGGCGACACTCGCGGGGCTGCTCACGCAGCACAGCGTCTTCGACAAGGTCTTCTTCGCCAACAGCGGCGCCGAAGCGAACGAAGGCGCGATCAAGCTCGCGCGCAAGTGGGGCAAGAAATTCAAGCACGGCGCCTACGAGATCATCACGTTCGACCATAGCTTCCACGGCCGCACGCTCGCGACCATGTCGGCGAGCGGCAAGGCCGGCTGGGACACGATCTACGCACCGCAAGTGCCGGGCTTTCCGAAGGCGGACCTGAACGACATCGCGTCGGTCGAGAAGCTCATCAGCGAGAAGACCGTTGCCGTGATGCTCGAGCCGATCCAAGGCGAAGGCGGCGTGATTCCGGCGACGCGTGAATTCATGCAGCAGCTGCGCGAATTGACGAAGCGCCATAACGTGCTCTTGATCGTCGACGAAGTGCAAAGCGGGTGCGGCCGCGCCGGGACGCTCTTTGCGTATGAACTGTCAGGCATCGAGCCGGACATCATGACGCTCGGCAAAGGCATCGGCGGCGGCGTGCCGCTCGCGGCCATGCTGTCGAAGGCCGAGATCGCCGTGTTCGAGGCGGGCGATCAGGGTGGTACCTACAACGGCAATCCGCTGATGACGGCCGTCGGCTATTCGGTGATCTCGCAGCTTCTGGCACCGGGCTTTCTCGAAGGCGTGCGCGAGCGCGGCGAATACCTGAAGGCGCAGTTGCTCGAATTGTCGAAGGAACGCGGTTTCGAAGGCGAGCGCGGCGAAGGCTTGTTGCGCGCACTGCTGCTCGGCAAGGACATCGGCCCGCAGATCGTCGAAAAGGCGCGCCTCATGCAGCCGGACGGCGTGTTGCTCAACGCGGCGCGCCCCAACCTGCTGCGCTTCATGCCGGCGCTGAACGTGAGCCGCGAAGAGATCGATCAGATGATGGCGATGCTTCGGACCGTGCTCGATTCGCTTTGATCAGCGCTTGCGACAACGCCATGACGACATCCCCTGCCCTGTCGATCCGCCCGTTCGACGCCTCGACCGATACCGACGCCGTACTCGCGCTATGGCTGGAAGCGTTTCCCGAGTATGGCGATCCGTCGAGGCCGCACCGCGATCCGCGTGTCTCGATCGCCAACAAGCTCGCAATGCAGCCGGAGCTGTTCTTCGTCGCGCTGCATGACAGGCGCGTCGTCGGCACGGTGATGGCCGGCTACGACGGACACCGCGGCTGGCTGTATTCGCTCGCCGTGGTGCGGGAAGCGCGCCGACTCGGCTTCGGGCGCGCGCTCGTCGTGCACGCGGAGCAAGCGCTCGCGGCGCTCGGCTGCCTCAAGGTGAATCTGCAGGTGCTGAGCGCAAAGAGCGATATCCAAGGCTTCTACGAAGCGATCGGTTATCGCGCTGATGCCGTCGTGAGTCTAGGCAAGCGGCTCGAGACGCCGCCACTGCGAAATTAGCTGCGTACTCCTCACCGATCGACATCCGCTTGGCCAAGAAAGCAAAAAGGGTTCTTCGCTCTCATCCGCGAAGAACCCTTTTTCATGCATTGGCCGCACCGGCAGCGCACTGCACGCCGCCGGTGCCGCCCGTCTTTACATCTTGACGACGTCGAGCAGCGCCTTCTTGCCGTCCTTGTAGCCGTAGAGCGAGATCACGCCGTGCTTCAGGTCGCCCTTCCCATCGAACGTCGTCTCGCCGATCACGCCCTTGTAGTCGGTGGCCGGCATCGCGGCGACGATCTTCGCCGGATCGGTCGACTTCGCGCGCTTCATCGCGTCGACGATGATGTACACCGCGTCATACGTATACGGCGCGTAGAGCTGGATGTGCTGGCCGAAGCGCTTCTCGTACTTGGCTTCGAAGGCCGCGCCGCCGTCCATCTTCTCGAGGCCCATGCCGGCTTCCGAGCAGACGATGTTGTCGGTGCCGTTGCCTGCGAGCGCCGCGATGCTGCTCGTGCAGACGCCGTCGCCTGCGAGGATCTTCGCGCGCATGCCGAGCTGCTTCGCTTGCTTCGCGAACGGGCCGCCGGTGGCGTCCATGCCGCCGTACATGATCGCGTCCGGGTTTTCGCCCTTGATCTTCGTCAGAATCGCGCGGAAGTCGACAGCCTTGTCGTTCGTGGCGTCATGCGACACGACGTTCAAGCCGAGCGCCTTCGCGCTCTTCTCGAACTCGTTCGCGAGACCCTGGCCATACGAAGTCGAATCGTCGACGACCGCGACCGTCTTCAATTTCATGACCTTCGCCGCGTAGTTCGCGAGCGCCGGGCCTTGCTGCGCATCGGTCGCCACGACGCGGTACGTCGTCTTGAAGCCTTGCAGCGTGTAGGTCGGATTGGTCGCCGACGGCGAGATCTGCACGATGCCCGCATCGCTGTAGATCTTCGAAGCCGGGATCGACGTGCCCGACGTCTCGTGGCCGACCACGGCGACGACCTTGTCGTCGACGAGCTTCTGCGCCACTTGGGTCGCCGTGCGCGGGTCGCCTGCGTCGTCCTGCGGATCGAGTTCGAGCGTCACCTTCTGGCCGTTGATCACGAGGCCCTTCGCGTTGATTTCTTCGATGGCGAGGCGCGCGCCGTTTTCGTTGTCCTTGCCTTGCTGAGCGGAGCCGCCCGTCAGCGGGGCGACGTGGCCGATCTTGACGACCGTGTCGGCCGATGCGACGTTGCACACTGCAAACAATGCCAATGCTGCTACTGCGGAATGCTTCAAAGCGCTAACTTTCACGACTGACTTCCTTGTTTAGACTAGTTTTTGTGAACTACGGGTAAAACAAAACGCGGTGCTTGCGCTCTCCACGCAAGCACCGCGTTTTTTGCTGCGGAGGCTTATTCGCCGAGATACGCCGCGCGCACCTTCGGATCGTCAAGCATCTGCTTCGCGTCGCCGGACATCGTCACCGTGCCCGAATCCATCACGTAGCCGCGGTTCGCCGCCTGCAACGCGAGCCGCGCGTTCTGCTCGACGAGCAGCACCGTGATGCCCTCCTTCGAGATCTCGCGCACCACTTCGAAGATCTTCTCGACCATGATCGGCGAGAGGCCCATCGACGGCTCGTCGAGCAACAGCAGCTTCGGCTTGGACAGGATCGCGCGCGCCATCGCCAGCATCTGCTGCTCGCCGCCCGAGAGCGTGCCCGCGAGCTGCGTCGCCCGTTCCTTCAGGCGCGGGAAGAAGCCGAACATGCGATCGACGTCCTTCTTGATGCCGTCGGTGTCGTTGCGCAAGTACGCGCCCATCTGCATGTTTTCGACGATCGACATGCGCGCGAAGATCCCGCGCCCTTCCGGCACCATCGCCAGGCCGCGCTTGAGCAGCTCATGCGCCGGGACGCCCTTGATCGACTGGCCCATGTACTCGATGTCGCCTGCCGAGTACGGCTTCAGGCCCGTGATCGCCTTCATGGTCGTCGTCTTGCCGGCGCCGTTGGCGCCGATCAGCGTGACGAGCTCGCCCTGCTGGACTTCCATGTCGACGCCCTTGACCGCCTGGATGCCGCCGTAGTTGACCTGCAGGCCCTTGATTTTCAGAACTGTAGCCATTAGTGGACCCCCGCACCGAGGTAAGCCTCGATCACCTTCGGGTCGCGCTGCACGTCGTGCGGCAGACCTTCGGCGATCACCTTGCCGTAATCGAGCACCGTCATCCGGTTGCACAATCCCATCACGAGCTTCACGTCGTGCTCGATCAGGAGAATCGTCTTGCCGTCCGAACGGATCTTGTCGAGCAGCTTCGTGAGCTCGACCTTCTCGGTCGCGTTCATGCCGGCTGCCGGCTCGTCGAGCGCGAGCAGCTTCGGATCGGTCGCGAGCGCACGCGCGATTTCCAGACGGCGCTGGTGACCGTACGACAGGTTGCGCGACGTGTAGTCCGCGTATTGCAGCACGCCCACGTACTCGAGCAGCTCGAGCGCGCGTTCCTTGATTTCACGCTCTTCCTGGCGCTCGGCCGGCGTCTGGAACACCGCGCCGAACAGACCGTGCTTGGTGCGCACGTGGCGCCCCACCATCACGTTCTCGAGCGCGGTCATGCCGCCGAACAGACGAATGTTCTGGAACGTGCGGGCAATGCCCGCCTTCGCGACCTGGTACACCGCGGTCGGCGTGTAGTCGGTGCCGTCGAGCTTGAACTCGCCCGAATCAGGCGTGTACAGCCCCGTGATCACGTTGAAGAAGGTCGTCTTGCCGGCGCCGTTCGGGCCGATCAGTCCATAGATCGTACCTTCCTCGATTTGAAGACCCACGTCCGACAGCGCTTGCAGGCCGCCGAACCGCTTGTTCACGCCCTTGACGGACAAACGAATTTTGCTCATTGAATGTTCTCCCGTGTCGACCAGAGTTAGCGCTTCAGCGCTTACTCTGGTCTCATGCAAGGCGCTTTTAGGCGCGTACAGGCTTCTTGCTGGCGCGCTTGGCCAGCTTCGCGATCTTGTCCTCATGCTTCGCCGCCGGCCACAAGCCTTCCGAGCGATACAGCATGATGATCACCATCGCCAGGCCGTACAGCAGCTGACGGATCACTTCGGTATCGATGATCTGATGACCGAAGATCGCGTTTTGCAGCGGACCCATCGTCGAGCGCAGGAATTCCGGGAACACCGCGAGCAGCACGGCGCCGAGAATCACGCCGGGGATGTGGCCCATGCCGCCCAGCACCACGCAGGCAAGCACCACGACCGATTCCCAGAACGTGAACGATTCCGGCGACACGAAGCCCTGAAAGCCCGCGAACATCGCGCCCGACAGACCGCCGAACGACGCGCCCATCGCGAACGCGAGCAGCTTCACGTTACGGGTGTTGATGCCCATCGCCTTCGCGGCGATTTCGTCTTCGCGGATCGCGGCCCATGCACGGCCGATACGCGAGTGCTGCAGACGCGTACAGACCCAGACCACGAGCAGCGCGCAGAGCACGAACACGTAGTAATACATGTACACCGTGGTGAACTGGAAGCCGAAGAAGTTATGCGTCTGCGACAGGTTGAATCCGGCCACCGTGATCGGATCGACACCCGTGACCCCCTGCGGGCCGTTCGTGATGTTCAGCGGACGATCCAAGTTGTTCATGAAGATCCGCACGATTTCCCCGAAGCCCAAGGTCACGATCGCGAGGTAGTCGCCGCGCAGACGCAGGGTCGGCGCGCCAAGCAGGACACCGGCCCCCGCCGCGAGCGCCATCGCGAGCGGCACGACGAGCCAGTACGGTGCGTGGATGCCACCCGGGAACATCGCGCCGATCCAGGCGAACTGCGTCGCCAGGTGCGGCGAGGTCAGCAGCGCGGCCGTGTAGGCGCCCACCGCGTAGAACGCGATGTAGCCCAAGTCCAGGAGGCCGGCGAAGCCGACCACCACGTTCAGGCCCAACGCGAGCATCACGTACAGCATCGCGAAGTCGAGCACGCGCACCCAGTAGTTGCCGCCGGCTGCGCCGATGACGAACGGCGCGGCGATCACGAAGATCGCAGTCAGAACGGTGACGACCGCGGTCTTCGTCGCGTTCTTTTCAGGGACGAGCGTCGTGGACGGCTCGATCGGTTGAATTGAAGTCATTTTCCTAGCTCCTTTCCCTTACGCGCGATCCGCGACACGTTCGCCCAAGAGGCCCGACGGACGGAACACCAGCACGATGATCAGCACGATGAACGCGAACACGTCCTGGTAGTTACTGCCGAACACGCCGCCCGTGAGGCCGCCGATGTAGCCCGCACCGAGCTGTTCGATGAGACCGAGCAGCACGCCGCCCACCATCGCGCCGCCAAGGTTGCCGATCCCGCCGAGCACCGCCGCCGTGAACGCCTTCATGCCGGGGATGAAGCCCATGTAGAAGTGCGCGTTGCCGTATTCCGACGCGATCATCACGCCTGCCAGTGCCGCGAGCGCCGAGCCGATCATGAAGGTCGCCGAGATCACGAAGTTCGGGTTCACGCCCATCAGGCTCGCGTTATTCGGGTTCTCCGCGATCGCGCGCATCGCGCGGCCGAGCTTGGTCTTGTGCACGAGCAGCAGCAGCGCGCCCATCATCACGAAGGCCACCACGATGATCGCGATTTCAGTCATCGAGATCACGGCGCCCGGGTTGTTCGGGCCGGCGGTGATCACGTTGATCGGATCGGTCGGCAGCAGCTGCGGGAATGCCAGCGGATTGCGGCCCCAGATGATCATCGCCATGGTCTGCAGCAGAATCGACACGCCGATCGCGGTGATCAGCGGGGCGAGACGCGGCGCCTTGCGCAACGGCCGGTAGGCGACTTTTTCAATCGTGTAGCCGACACACGCGCAAACCCCTGCCGCGATCAGCAGCCCGATGACGAGCGTCAGCACATGGCCTAGACCGGGGAAGTGATTCTGCAGCACAGTGATGGCCGAGAGCGCCACCATCGCGCCTACCATCAACACGTCGCCGTGAGCGAAGTTGATGATGCCCAAGATGCCGTACACCATCGTATAGCCCAGTGCGATGATGGCGTAGACGCTGCCAAGCACCAGACCATTGATGATCTGCTGGATGAAGATATCCATTTAAAGCTCCTTAGCCCGTGCGACTGGATTCGCGTAGCTCCCCGGCGGGTAGGCGGTGAGTGACGGAATCGCAACGGCACTGCGGGTACTGATGTAAAAGACCGGTAAGGGTTAGCCGTCTTCCAACGGGTCGCGCCTTTGTGATGCAAAGACCGGCTCGTTAAAGGCGGATGCAAAAACGGCACCGTCGGGTGCGCGGTGCCGTCAGGTTTTGCTCCGTCACTACATGCCCACGGCTTCGAGGACCGCAATGCCGCTGTCCTTGAAGTCGTGAACCGTAATGGCGCCTTCTTTCAAATCACCCTTGTCGTCGAATGCGACAGCGCCGACGGATCCGTTCCGAAAACGGTCCGACGGCTTCGCTTCCAGCACCTTGGGCGCATCGATAGAAACGGCGCGCTGCAGTGTGTCGGCATCCGCGTGCATGACTTCATACGCGGGGTGCGCGACAACCTGCGCCGGCGTGCAGAAGCGGTCTTCGTACTGCCCTTGGTCCTGCAATGCGAAGCCCGCATCGATAGTCCCCGGCGTCGGCGGGAGGCCCGCTTTCGACGAGGTCCGGCGTCCCTGCGCGCGAGGCGCAAGTTCGGCCACCTTGCCGGCACGCACGCCGTCGCCGCCAAGGTTTGCTGCTCTGTTGCCAAGCGGAGCCTGCTTTGCAAGCAGTCCGCCCGTTCGGTTCATTCCACCGTACATGCTCACGTCCGGCTGAATATTCTTGATCTTCTTGAGGATGGCCTTGAAGTCCGATGCCCAGTCACCAGTGCCTTCGCCAGTCCGGGCGTAACGCGCTTTCGACGCCGTTACGCCCAGTCCAAGCTTAGGTCCCGATCGCCCCCCGTTTTTGCCGCTGCCGACAAGAGTGGCATCGTTCGCTTCCTTCGCAGCCGCGACCGACTCGCCGACGCTCGCCCCGCCGTCGTTCCTGTTGCTGGCTGCGTCCGCCTTGGCGTTCGCGGCCGCGGTGGACACGGCGTAAGCAAACTGGAATTGCATTAAGTAGGTCTCCTGCGCCTTGCTAAATCCATTGCCAGAAGGCCCTGTGGCCTTGAGAACGGGCGCATTGTAACTCTAATTATGGGACGGCCAATATTGAGAATTCGCCAGGGTTTTCCTGCATTGCAACCTTTTTTTGAGACCCATAATCGGAGCGGGCGCAACCAGGTTGCAATATCCTTGCTTATTTGTATAGCAACCGGGATATTTGTAATTCGCGCCACATCGGACCGGATTAAGCGTTAAAGCGCCGACTCCGGTCGACATAAAAACAAAAGCGCGCCCAAGGCGCGCTTTTATTAATCAGCCAATTAAAAATAAATCAGGCGGGCAGACCGAGCCCGCGCGGCAGCGGAAACGCAATATTCTCTTCGATCCCCTCGAGTGCGCGCACGTTGCGCACACCCATACCGCGCAAGCGCGTGATCACAGCTTGCGCGAGCACTTCCGGCGCGGACGCGCCGGCCGTCACGCCGATGCGGCGCTTGCCTTCGAGCCACGCGGGATCGATCTGATCAGGCGAATCCACCATATAGGCCGGGATGCCGCGCTTTTCCGCGACTTCGCGCAGACGATTCGAATTCGAACTATTCGGACTGCCGACGACGATCACCACGTCGCATTGCGGCGCCATGAATTTCACGGCGTCCTGGCGGTTCTGCGTCGCGTAGCAAATGTCCTGCTTCTTCGGCTCTCGAATCGCGGGGAACCGCGCCTTGAGCGCAGCGATGATCTCGGATGCGTCGTCGACGGAAAGCGTGGTTTGCGTGACGAAGGCCACACGCTCGGGATCGGCGAGCGTGAGCGCGTTCACGTCCTCGATACTTTCGACCAGATACATGCCTTCCGCGGTCTGCCCCATCGTGCCCTCGACCTCCGGGTGCCCCTTGTGGCCGATCATCACGATGTCCATGCCGTCCTGGCGCATCTTCGCGACTTCGATGTGGACCTTCGTCACGAGCGGACACGTCGCATCGTAGATGCGGAGGCCGCGCACTTCCGCCTCCTCGCGCACCGCCTTGGAGACACCGTGCGCGCTGAAGATCACCGTACTGCCGGCCGGCACTTCGTCGAGCTGCTCGACGAACACGGCGCCTTTCTTGCGCAAGTCCTCGACGACGTACGCGTTATGGACGATCTCGTGACGCACGTAGATCGGCGCGCCGAACAGCTTGATCGCACGCTCGACGATCTCGATCGCGCGATCGACGCCCGCGCAAAAACCGCGCGGCTGTGCGAGCAGGATTTCTGCGTCTGCCAGGGAGGTGTCCGTGAAGCTCATGTTTACAGAATCCCGATGATTTTGACTTCGAACGTCAGCGCCTGACCGGCAAGCGGATGATTGAAGTCGAACAGCGCAGACGTTTCACCGACTTCCTTCAGCACGCCCGCATAGCGGCCGCCGCTCGGCGCGTTGAACTCGATGAGATCGCCCGGCGTGAATTCCTCACCCAACATGCCGTTTTCGCGCAGCGTGGCGAGCGACACGCGCTGAATCAATTCCGGATTGCGGGGACCGAACGCCTGGCCGGGCTCTAGCTGAAAGGTCGAGTGGTGCCCGGTCTTCATGCCGACGAGAATGTCTTCCAGCGGCGGCGCGAGCTGACCGGCACCGAGCAGCAACGTAGCCGGCTTGTCGCCGAAGGTGTTGACGACATCGGAGCCATCGGCGAGAGAAAGCCGGTAGTGAAGCGTCACATGCGAACCCGGCTTCACTTCGGAAATATCGATGATGCTCATGAAATAGCTCGTTGAGTCCGCGCGCCTTTCGCGCGCAAAAAGGAAACGTTGCTTGGCGCTTTGGCGCCCCGCGCAAGCGCGGCTGCGCCCGGCACAAGCTCAGTATTGTAAGCCACATAGATGGGACAAGCGTAGACAGCATATTGCGCAAATGCGCCCTGACGGCGCACTTAGCCCCGGCCGTCGAGCCTCGTGGAACCGCCCCTTAAACGGCCCGCCTTTCGAAAGTGCGCCGCTTATCCGCCGCCTACGCCTCTCGGAGATAAATCGATGTCCGTTAGTTCCACCGCCGCACAGCCTGCCGATCCGCTCGCCGCCTACCTGCCCGAACCGCCGGAAGCGGCGCACGATCAGAACGAGCCGTCCAGTCCCAGCGGCTGGCCGGCGCGCGACATGCCGCGCGAGCGCCTGATCGAAGCCGGGCCCGCCGCGCTGTCGGACACCGAGCTCATCGCCCTGTTTCTGGGTTCGGGTCTGCCGGGACACAACGTTTTCGACGTCGCGCGCTCACTTCTGGCGCGCTTCGGCTCGCTGCGCGCCATGCTGGACGCGACGCCGGCCGATTTCAAGGGATTGCGCGGCATCGGGCCGGCAAAGAGCGCCACGCTGCTGGCTGTCGTCGAGATGGCGCGCCGCGCACTGGCGGAGAAAGCGCGCGAGCGGCCGCTCGTCGATTCGCCCGGCGCCGTCGAAGACTACCTGCGCCTTCTGATCGGCGCGCGGCCCCATGAGGTGTTCGTCTGCCTGTTTCTCGACGCGCGGCACCGCCTTCTCCATACAGAGGAAAGCTCGCGCGGCTCCTTGACCCGGATGGCCGTCTATCCGCGCGAAATCGTGCGCCGGGCGCTGACGCTCAACGCGGCCGGCCTCATCGTCGCGCACAATCATCCGTCTGGGGCCGCCAAGCCCAGCGCGAGCGATCGCCGGCTCACGCGCGTGCTGCGCGACTCGCTTGCGCTGATCGACGTGCAGCTGATGGACCACCTGATCGTCGGCAGCGACACGGTTTTTTCGTTCGCCCAGGCGGGATGGATGTGAAGGCCGCCCTGCTTGGGGCCCTGACCGACGCGCTCGGCGCCCCATGCCGGCGTTCTGCAACGGCCAGCCGGCCGTTCGCAAATAGGGTTTGATTTTTCTGAGCTTTTTCTGCTAGAATCGCCGTCTGCCTCTGTTTCCAACCCTGTTCAGTGCCAGCGAAGGGCCATTCCTAAAAGAACGGCTCGGGTCTCAATCGTAGCTGTGGCAGCTACCACTGTGAGGCCAGCTCTTCTAGGAAGAGCAACCTTCCCGGCTCGAACCCGAATTTAAGCGTTTTAGGAGTGCTCTCATATGGCACGCGTATGCCAAGTAACTGGGAAAGCGCCGATGAGCGGCAACAACGTTTCCCACGCGAACAACAAGACCAAGCGTCGTTTTCTCCCGAACCTGCAGAACCGCCGTTTCTGGGTTGAAAGCGAAAACCGTTGGGTGCGCCTGCGCGTTTCGAACGCCGGCCTGCGCCTGATCGACAAGAACGGTATCGACTCCGTGCTCGCAGACCTGCGCGCACGCGGTGAAGCCTAAGGAGTAAATCATGGCGAAAGGCGCACGCGACAAAATCAAGCTGGAATCGACCGCAGGCACGGGTCACTTCTACACCACGACGAAGAACAAGCGCAACATGCCGGAAAAGATGGAGATCATGAAGTTCGATCCCGTCGCCCGCAAGCATGTGGCGTACAAGGAAACCAAGATCAAGTAATCTGGTTCCGAGCCTGAAGACGACAAAAGCCCCGCCTCTGCGCGGGGCTTTTGCTTTTGTGCCGTCCCCCACGCCTCGCAACGGGGTATCCTCTTTCGTTTAACGCGACGCGCGCTGCGGCGCGGCTTCGGCTCAAGTGTAGAAAAAAGACTTAGAGGGACTGCAGATGAATTTCGACGTCGTGATCGTGGGGAGCGGGCTGGCAGGGCTATCGGTCGCGCTGAATTTGGCGGAAACGCGCCGCGTCGCGGTCATTGCCAAGCGATCGATGACCGAAGGCGCGAGCGACTGGGCACAAGGCGGCATTGCCGCCGTTCTCGATTCGGCCGACAGCATCGAAAACCACGTCGAGGACACCTTGGTTGCCGGCGGCGGCCTGTGCGACGAGACGGCGACCCGCTTTATCGTCGAGCACGGGCGCTCGGCGATCGAATGGCTGATCGAGCAAGGCGTCCCTTTCACGAAAGACGACGCGGCCGAACTCGGCTTCCATTTGACGCGCGAAGGCGGCCACAGCCATCGGCGCATCATCCACGCGGCCGACGCGACCGGTCACGCCGTGGTCGCGACGTTGAGCGATCGCGTGCAGCGGCATCCGAACATCACGCTGCTCGAAGATCACTACGCCATCGATCTCATCACCTCCGATCGGCTCGGCCTGCCGGGCCGCCGCTGCCACGGGCTCTATGCGCTCAATCTGGCGAACGGCCGCACGGTCACGATCGAAGCGCCGCACACGGTGCTGGCGACCGGCGGCGCCGGCAAGGTCTATCTGTACACGACCAACCCCGACACCGCGACCGGCGACGGCATCGCGATGGCATGGCGCGCAGGCTGCCGCGTGTCGAACATGGAGTTCATCCAGTTCCATCCGACGTGCCTGTTCCACCCCTACGCGAAGTCGTTCCTGATTTCCGAAGCCGTGCGCGGCGAAGGCGGCCTGCTGAAACTCCCCGACGGCACGCGTTTCATGCCGAGCCACGACGAGCGCGCCGAGCTCGCGCCGCGCGACATCGTCGCCCGCGCGATCGATTTCGAAATCAAGAAACGCGGCATCGACTGCGTCTATCTCGACATCAGCCACCAGCCCGCGGCGTTCCTCCGCGAGCACTTCCCGACGATTCTCGCGCGCTGCCTCGAGTTCGGCATCGACATCACGAAAGATCCGATCCCGGTCGTGCCCGCTGCGCATTACACGTGCGGCGGCGTCGTTACCGATTTGGCAGGACGTACGGACCTGGCCGGGTTATATGCGGTCGGCGAAACGTCGTGCACCGGACTGCACGGCGCGAACCGGCTCGCCAGCAACTCGCTGCTCGAGTGTCTCGTGATCGGTCGCTCGGCTGCGGCTGCGATCGAGAAAGAAGGCTTCAGCGCGGCGGCTCACGCGCCACTGCCGGACTGGGACGAAAGCCGCGTGTCGGACCCGGACGAAGAGGTCGTCGTCGCGCACAACTGGGACGAGTTGCGGCGGCTCATGTGGAACTACGTCGGCATCGTACGCACCGACAAGCGGCTCGCACGCGCGAAGCACCGCGTCGCGATGCTGCGCGACGAGATCCACGAGTACTACGCGAACTTCAAGGTGAGCCGCGATCTGCTCGAATTGCGCAACCTGGTCGACGTGGCGTCGCTGATCGTCGAGAGCGCCAGGTCGCGGAGGGAAAGCCGCGGGCTGCACTACAGCCGCGACTGGCCAGCCGCGTTGCCGAAGGCGCTGCCGACCGTGCTGTCGCCAGAGCACGTGCGCAATCGGAACGTTTGAGCGAAGCGCAATCCGTCAAACAATACGCATCGAATAATCGGTAGCTCGAACATCCTTCGTCAGCGAGCCGATCGAGATGCGATCAACGCCGGTTTCGGCGATCGTCCGAACGGTATCGAGATTGACGCCACCCGATGCTTCGAGCACCGCGCGCCCAGCCGTCAAACGAACGGCGTCGCGCATCGCGTCGAACGAGAAGTTGTCGAGCAAGATCGACTCGGCGCGATGGGCCAGAGCCGTCTCGAGTTGTTCGAGCGTCTCGACTTCGATCTGGATCGGAACACCTGCATCGAGCGCCAAGGCCGCGTCCATCGCCGCCCCGACACCGCCTGCCGCGGCGATATGGTTTTCCTTGATCAGAATCCCGTCGTACAACGCGAGCCGCTGGTTCGCACCGCCGCCCACGCGCACCGCGTACTTCTGCGCGAGCCGCAGCCCCGGCAGCGTCTTGCGCGTATCGACGATACGCGCGCGCGTGCCTGCTACCGCCTCGACATAGCGGCGCGTCGCGCTCGCGACACCCGACAGGAGTTGCAGGAAGTTGAGCCCATTGCGCTCCGCAGTCAGCAGCGAGCGCGACGGGCCACGCAGTTCGCACACCGGTGTATCCGCGCCCATGAGGTCGCCTTCGCGGTAGCGCCATCGCACGGTGATCGCGGGGTCGACCTGGCGCATCACTTCGGTGAACCACAACACGCCGCACAGCACCGCTTCTTCGCGGACGATGATGCGCGCATTGCGCACTTCGCCAGCCGGAACGAGGCGTCCCGTGTGGTCACCGCTGCCGACATCCTCGGCAAGCGCATCGGTCACGTTGCGCGCGAGCGCCGCGTCGAACGCGACGCCGTATTGCGCACGGATTTCTTCGAACAGCGGCGACACCGCTTCGACCGGCGTCAACTCGGAAGCCCTCATTACGCCGCCCCCACATTCGCAAACAGCGCCGTATCGCGCGCGAGATCGCCGCTTGCCTGCACGCGCTTCTTGCGCGCCGCTGCGAAGTCGAGCATCCGATCGATCGGCAGACGCGCACGCTCGCCGATTGCCGGATCGACATGGATTTCGTTATGTCCGCGCTCGAGCACTTCGGCGAGATTCACGAGACCGTTCATCGCCATCCACGGACAGTGCGCGCAGCTCTTGCAGGTCGCGCTGTTGCCGGCGGTCGGCGCTTCGATAAACGTCTTGCCGGGCGCCGCGAGCCGCATCTTGTGCAAGATGCCGAGATCGGTGGCGACGATGAAGTGCGTCGCGTCGAGCTTCTGCGCGGCGTCGATCAACTGCGTCGTCGACCCGACGACATCGGCCTGTGCAACCACGCTTTCCGGCGACTCCGGATGCACGAGCACCTTCGCATGCGGATATTCGGCGCGCAGCAAGTCGAGTTCGATGCCCTTGAATTCGTCGTGCACAAGGCACGAGCCTTGCCACAGCAACATGTCCGCACCGGTCTTCTTCTGGATGTAGCTGCCGAGATGCCGATCCGGCGCCCACAGGATCTTTTCGCCACGCGCATGCAGATCGGCGACGATCTCGAGGCCGATGGACGACGTCACCATCCAGTCGGCGCGCGCCTTCACTGCTGCGCTCGTATTGGCGTACACCACCACCGTGCGATCGGGATGCGCGTCGCAGAACGCGGAGAATTCGTCGGCCGGGCAACCGAGGTCGAGCGAGCATGTCGCGTCGAGATCGGGCATCAGGATGCGTTTGTTCGGACTCAGGATCTTCGCCGTTTCGCCCATGAAGCGCACACCGGCGACGACGAGCGTTTGCGCATCGTGATCGCGCCCGAAGCGGGCCATCTCGAGCGAATCCGCAACACAACCACCGGTTTCATCGGCCAGCTCCTGGAGCTCCGGATCGACATAGTAGTGCGCGACGAGCACCGCTTTTTCGCGCGCCAGCAACGAACGAATCCGCGCCTTCAACGCAATGCGCTCCTCCGCCGACGGTGCGGCAGGCACCTTCGCCCACGCGTGGCCGACACCGCACGTCGCGCCCATGGCGCCCCCGGCGACGAGCGGCTGGTCGAACTCGACCGTTTTGACCGCTGATTCCATTTTCATCTCCTCTGCCTCACCCACTGGCGTCGCAACCCCTATATAGCGCGATCCGGACGCCTAGCGTTGCATGGGACCCGAGTAAGAGCCAACTCGGGTCGACAAAAAGAAAAACCCCGCCAGCGCGGGGTTTTGTGACGTCTCTAAATTTTAAAGGATTTCGAGATCAGGCGTAGCGGCGCAGGCGCATCGCAAACTCTTGCAGGGCCTTGATGCCGCTTTGTTCCGCACGATGACACCAATCTTGCAGCTGCACCAGCAACTGTTCGCGCGAAGCATTCGAGCGCTCCCAGATCGCGGCCAGGTCGTTGCGCAGCTCGATGAACGTGCGCAGCTTCTGGCTGTTCGCGAAAATTTCCGGCAGTTGACGCTTCTGCGGTTCGTCGAGGCCCGATTCGTCCTTGTGGAACCACTTGCGTGCGTTGCGCATCACGAGGTACTTCTCGCGCGCACCCACTTCCTTCAAGCGCGCCAATTCCTGGCGGTACGCCTGCTTGACCGTCTTACCGTAGCGCGCCATCACTTCATAGCGATTCGAGAGCACGGCCTGCAGGGTTTCCTGATCGAGCACGAGCTTGCCCTTCGACAGACGCGGCGTGGGCGCGACCTTCTTCACCTTCGCGAGCTTGAACGCCGAGAGAATGCGGATGTACATCCAACCGATATCGAACTCGAACCACTTGTTCGACAGCTTCGCGGACGTCGCGTACGTGTGGTGATTGTTGTGCAGCTCTTCGCCGCCGATGATGATGCCCCACGGGAAGATGTTCGTGCTGGCGTCGGCCGAGTTGAAGTTGCGGTAGCCCCAGAAGTGCGCGAGGCCATTGACGACACCCGCCGCCCAGAACGGAATCCAGATCATCTGCACGGCCCACACCGACAGGCCGACGATGCCGAACAGCGCGACGTCGATCACCATCATCAGGCTGATGCCGAGAATCGGGTAGCGCGAGTACACGTTGCGCTCGATCCAGTCGTTCGGCGTGCCGTGGCTGAAGCGGCGCATCGTTTCTTCGTTCTTCGCTTCGGCGCGATAGAGCTCGGCGCCTTCGAGCAGCACCTTCCAGATGCCGCGCGTTTGCGGGCTGTGCGGATCTTCCTCGGTTTCGCACTTCGCGTGATGCTTGCGGTGAATCGCGGCCCACTGGCCGGTCAGCATGCCGGTCGTCATCCACAGCCAGAAACGGAAGAAGTGGCTCGCGACCGGGTGCAGATCGAGTGCGCGGTGCGCCTGACAGCGGTGCAGATAGACCGTGACGCCGATAATCGTGATGTGCGTGACGACGAGCGCAAACAGCACAATTTGCCACCACGTAAAGCGGAGCAGGCCATTCGCGAGGAAATCGAACAGGGAGTTCAGCAAGGCAGTTTATCCGTGGATCGAGAAACGTCCGCCGACCGGCGGATGTCAAGAAAGTGAAAGCATAAGGCGAGGTTGGACGGCATTTTACCTCGTCGGTTCCAAGTGTTTGTAACAAATGGAGATTTTTTTGTCTGTGGGCTTGCCGACAGGCGACGCGTCGTCAAAAAACGACATCCGGATCTGGCACCCTATATTGCGATTCCTTTACGAGCCAGGCGCCGCCTCGCCCTCCACGGAATCGGCCATTTCTGCCGGTTTCGAGAAGCCCTCCGGAACCCCGCCGATGATACGCACTTCCCGCTGCGCAAACGGGATCGACACGCCATGTGCGGCGAAAAGCCGCCAGATGTTGCGGTTCACCTGCGAGCGCACGCCCGCCGTCCCCTTGGCCGCGTCTTCGATCCAGAAGCCGAGCTCGAGATTGATGCCGTCCGCGCCGAAGCCGACCAGAAAGGCGCTGGGCGCCGGGTCCTGCAGCACGCGCTCGACGTCCTTCGCGGCGTCGGCGAGCAGCAGCAGCACCGCCTCGATGTCCGATTCGTAGGCGACCTGCACGGCCGCCTTCGCGTAGCCGCGGGTCAGGAACGACGAGTGGTTCTGCACGACGTCGGTGATGAGCTTCTCGTTGGGGATCAGCGTTTCGATGCCGTCGAGCCCGCGCACCGTCGTGTAGCGCGTGCGGATCTGCGTGACCATGCCCTGCAGGCCGGCGACGTTGATCGTGTCGCCGATCCGCAGCGACCGGTCGATCAGGATGATGAAGCCTGACACGTAGTTGCTCGCGATCTTCTGCAGACCGAAGCCGAGGCCGACGCCGAGCGCGCCGCCGAACACCCCGAGCACCGTAATGTCGATACCGACGAGCGACAAGCTGATCAGCACGGCCGCGAGCACGAGCACCGCGCGCCCGACGCGTGCGAGCACCACCTTCAGGTTCGCGTCGATCGTGCTCGCCCGCATCACGCGGTCCTCGAGCGCCGAGCCGAGCCACATCGCGACGATCAGCGTCACGCCGACCCAGACGATGCCCGTCGCGAGCGACAGCAGCGTCATGTGCGCGGTCCCGACATGGAAGCGCACGGTGCTCATCCACTGGATCACGTCATCCTGAATACCGAGCACCGTCAGCACCATGCCGATCCAGACGAGCACCGACACGCCCTTCTCGGCGACGAACAGCCACGCGTGCGTCTGGCCGCCGCTGCTGAACACGCGCCGTCCAATGAAGAACAGGAGGTAGATCAGCGCGATACCGAACAGCGGCACGACCGCGAGCTCGAGCAGCGACGTCGACATATAGGCGCCGAGCACCTCCTCGATCGACCACACGAGCACACCGCCCAGCAGCGGAAAGATCGCTTTGTTGAGACTCTCGGCGCCGGAGCGCAGTGCTTGATAGCGCGTCTGCCGGCGCAAATCGAGCTTGCGGCGCACGAAACGCGCGAGGAGCCACGCCACGCCCAGCGCGCCGATGAGCGCGCCGGCCTGCCAGATCATCACCGGCTGGCCGAAGTCGCGAACGATGCCGCCCAGCATGTGCGAAAAGATGCGGTTTTCAGTCAAAGCCATGCGCAACCTGCGCTACCCAACCTGCTCGACGTGCTCGACGTGCTTAACGTGCTTAAGGCGCCTCAACCGCGCCGCTCCAGCACCGCGGCGAAGAAGCCGTCGGTCGCATGGCGATGCGGCCACAGCGACAGGTAATCGCCCATTTCCAGCTCGATGCGCTGCTCCGCGAGCACCGTGCCCGCGGGCACGAGCACGAACTCCGGATGCTCGGCGAGGAACTGCGCGACGATCGCTTCGTTTTCCGCTTCGAGCACGCTGCACGTCGCGTAGACGAGGCGCCCGCCCTTCTTCACGAGCCGCGCGGCGCTCTCGAGGATCGACGCCTGCTTGGGCGCGAGCTCGGCGATCGATTCCGGCGACTGGCGCCATTTGAGGTCGGGATTGCGGCGCAGGGTGCCGAGGCCGCTGCACGGCGCGTCGACGAGCACGCGGTCGATCTTGCCCGCGAGTCGCTTGATCTTCGCGTCGTGCTCGCTGTCGATCAGCACCGGGTTCACGTTCGACAGCCCGCTTCGCGCCAGACGCGGCTTCAACTTCGCAAGCCGGCGATCGGACACGTCGAACGCATACAGACGCCCGGTCGAGCGCATCATCGCGCCGAGCGCGAGCGTCTTGCCGCCCGCGCCCGCGCAGAAGTCGACGATCATCTCGCCGCGCTTGGGCGCGACCAGCGAACACAGCAGCTGGCTGCCTTCGTCCTGCACTTCGATCCAGCCGTCTTCGAACGCCTTCAGCTTCGTGAGCGCGGGCTTGCCGGCGACACGCACGCCAAACGGCGCAAACGGCATGGCGCCGGCGTCGATACCCGCGGCTTTCAGCGTGTCGAGAACCTGGTCGCGGGTCGCCTTGATCGGATTCGCGCGCAAATCGAGCGGCGCCGGGTAATTCAGTGCGGCGGCGAGTTGAGCCAGCTCGTCGGCGTCGAAACGCTTCGCGAGCGCTTCGACGATCCACTCGGGCAGGTTCGTGCGTACGCGCAAGGGCAAGCTCTGCGGATCGATCTTCGACACGTGCTCGAGCCACGCGAGTTCGTCTGGAGAAACGAACGGCTTGAGCGCCGACAACCCCATCGTCTGCATCAGGCCGAGCAGCGTCAGGCGCCGCGCCGGGCTGCCGCTGCCGCTTTCGGCCAGATGGGCGAATTCCATGCGCCGGCGCAACACGGCGAACACGGCTTCGGCGATCACGCCGCGTTCATTGTGGCCAAGCTTCGGATGGGCGCGGAAAAAGCGGCTCGTCGTGGCGTCGGCCGGGCCGGTGAGCTTGAGGACCTCCGCCAGAAGCGATTCGGTTTGGCCGATCAAAAAGCCATGCACGCGCGGCCCGCCGTCCGCGCCGCCGCGGCCCGACGATGCGCGATTGCCCGGGGCACGAGCGCCCGGGGCACGCACGCCCTCGGCGCCCCGCGAGCGTTTTTGGCCGTTTTGCCCTTTTCCGTTGGATCCCTTTCCTTCCTTCCCTTTCATGCTTTTTCCCCGGCGAGCTGGTCAGAAAAGAGCCATTGCGGCTCAGGCGGCGTCAGGCTGACGCGCAAGCCGTCGAGCGCGAGCCGCCCCTCGACGAACCAGCGTACCGCCCGCGGATAGATCACGTGTTCGTAAGTCAGCACGCGAGCGGCGAGCGCCGCCGCATCGTCGCCATCGACGACGGGCACCGCCGCCTGCACGACGATCGGCCCATGGTCGAGCTGCGACGTGACGAAGTGCACGGTCGCGCCGTGCAGCCGCACCCCGGCGGCGAGCGCCTGCTGATGCGTATGCAGACCCGGAAAGCTCGGCAAGAGCGACGGATGCACGTTCAGCATCCGCCCGGCGTAGCGATCGACGAAGCCCGGCGTCAGCACACGCATGAAACCGGCGAGTACGACGAGGTCGGCCCCGTAACCGTCGATGGCGGCGGCGAGCGCGGCGTCGAAACGCTCACGGTCGGGATAAGCGCGATGATCGACGACTTGCGTGGCAATATTGTGCGACGCGGCGAACGCAAGACCCGCGGCGTCGGGACGGTTGGCAATCACGGCGGCGACTTGCGCCGGCCAGCCTTCGTGCGCGCAGGCGCGCACGATCGCTTCCATGTTGCTGCCTCGTCCTGAAATCAGGATGACGATTTTTTTCATCCGCGGATTTTATCATTCGGGAAGCGCCAAACCGCCGGGGAGAGCCGCCATTTGCCCCGAGCGTTTATAATCTTCTGCTTTGCGGCACCCGCCCGCCCACCACCATCCGCTATCGTGAGAGTCTTCCGCGGTCTTCCCAACGCCGAAAGCCGGGCGCCCTGCGCGCTGACGATCGGCAATTTCGACGGTGTCCACCGCGGCCACCAGGCGCTGCTCGCCCACGTGCGCGCGGCGGCCGACGCGCGCGGCCTGCCCGTCTGCGTGATGACCTTCGAGCCGCACCCACGGGAATTCTTCAATCCGGCCGGCGCGCCGCCGCGCATCGCGATGCTGCGCGACAAGCTGGAATCGCTGCGGATGAACGGCGTCGACCGCGTCGTCGTCGAGCACTTCAATCACACGTTCGCGAGTCAGACGCCCGATGCATTCGTCGAGCGGATCATCGTCAACGGGCTGCACGCGCGCTGGGTGATGATCGGCGACGATTTCCGCTACGGCGCGAAGCGCGCGGGCGATTTCGCGTCGCTGAAGGCCGCCGGCGAGCAGCACGGCTTCGAAGTCGAGCAGATGGCGACCGTGGCCGATCCGAGCGGTGCACGCATTTCCAGCTCCGGCGTGCGCGCGGCGCTCATCGCGGGCGATCTCGATACCGCACGCTTGGCGCTTGGCCGCGACTATGCGATCAGCGGCCACGTCGTGCACGGCTTGAAGCTCGGCCGCGATCTCGGCTTTCCCACGCTGAACCTGCCGATCGCGCACAAGCGGCCGGCGCTCTCCGGCATTTTCGTCGTGCGCGTGCACGGCATCGGCCCCGAGCCGCTGCCGGGCGTCGCGAGCCTGGGCCTGCGCCCGACCGTCGACGATTCCGGCCGCGTGCTGCTCGAAGTTCACTTGCTCGACTGGCACGGCGACGCTTATGGCAAACTCGTGCGCGTCGAATTTCTGAAGAAGCTGCGCGACGAGGAGAAATTCGTCGACCTCGAAACGCTGTCGAAGGCGATTGCGCGCGACGTCGTGAATGCGCGCGACTATTTCGCGGCGCTCGGCGGCTCGGGCGGCAGCGCGCCCGGCAGCCGCACGACGGGCTTCTCGACCTCGGCCACCGATCGAATTAGGTAGCCGCGCGGTGCGCGCCGATGCCGAAGCCCGCACCCGCACCGCCAGAAAAACGCAGCAAGCACCGTACACGGCGTCGCGTCGGACACTCGGGAAACACCCGCGACAGAGCCCGACGCCCACGACGCCACGCCCAACACGACGCCCACAGCCGGGCGTCCACCGTTTTCCAGCGATCTCACCATGAGCAACAAGAAAGCCGATTCGAAACCCCAGGCCAAGTATCCGGTCAACCTGCTCGACACGCCGTTCCCGATGCGTGGCGACCTGCCCAAGCGCGAGCCGCAATGGGTCAAGGAATGGCAGGAAAACCAGGTCTACGAGAAGATCCGCGCGGCCAGCCTTGGCCGCAAGAAGTTCATCCTGCACGACGGCCCGCCGTATGCGAACGGCGACATCCACCTCGGGCACGCGGTGAACAAGATTCTGAAGGACATGGTCGTCAAGTCACGCAACATGGCGGGCTTCGACGCGGCCTATGTGCCGGGCTGGGACTGCCATGGCATGCCGATCGAGATCCAGATCGAAAAGCAGTTCGGCAAGTCGCTGCCGGCGGCGGAAGTGATGCAAAAGGCGCGCGCCTACGCGACCGAACAGATCGAAAAGCAGAAGGCCGGCTTCCGCCGCCTGGGCGTGCTTGGCGACTGGGACAACCCCTACAAGACGATGAACTTCGCGAACGAGGCCGGTGAAATCCGCGCGCTCGCGAAGATCATCGAGAAAGGCTACGTGTTCCGCGGCCTGAAGCCGGTGAACTGGTGCTTCGACTGCGGCTCGGCGCTTGCCGAAGCCGAAGTCGAGTACAAGGACAAGACCGATCCGACGATCGACGTAATGTTCCCGTTCGCCGAAGCGGACAAGACCGCTCAAGCGTTCGGCCTGACCGCGCTGCCGCGCCAGGAAGGCGGCATCGTGATCTGGACCACGACGCCGTGGACCCTCCCCGCGAACCAGGCGCTCAACGTGAACCCGGAGATCGTCTACGCGCTCGTCGATACGCCGCGCGGCCTCCTGATCCTGGCGGAAGAACGCGTCGAAGCGTGCTTGAAGCAATACAAGCTCGAAGGCCGCGTCGTCGCGACCACGACGGGCGCCAAGCTCGTGAACCTGCGCTTCCATCATCCGCTCGCGTCCTCGCACCCCGACTACAAGCGCACGGCGCCGGTGTATCTCGGCGAATACGTGACGACCGAGTCCGGCACGGGCATCGTCCACTCGTCGCCCGCTTATGGCGTGGAAGACTTCGAGTCGTGCAAGTCGCACGGCATGGCCGACTCCGACATCATCAACCCGGTGATGGGCGACGGCCGCTACATCGAATCGCTCGCGCTGTTCGGCGGCCTGTCGATCTGGTCGGCGAATCCGAAGATCGTCGAGGCGCTCGGCTCGGCAGGCGTGCTCCTGCACACCGAGAAGTACACGCACAGCTACATGCACTGCTGGCGCCACAAGACGCCGATCGTCTATCGCGCGACCTCGCAATGGTTCGCCGGCATGGACGTCACCCCGCAAGACGGCGGCCGCACGCTGCGCGAAACGGCGCTCGCCGCCGTCGACGCGACCGCGTTCTACCCGTCGTGGGGCAAGCAGCGCCTGCACAGCATGATCGCGAACCGTCCGGACTGGACGCTCTCGCGCCAGCGCCAATGGGGCGTGCCGATGGCGTTCTTCGTCCACAAGGAAACGGGCGAGCTGCATCCGCGCACGCTGGAGCTGCTCGAGGCTGTTGCGCAACGCGTCGAGAAAGCCGGCATCGAGGCATGGCAGACGCTCGATCCGCGCGAGCTGATCGGCGACGACGCCAATATGTACGAAAAGAACCGTGACACGCTCGACGTCTGGTTCGACTCGGGCACGACGCACTGGCACGTGCTGCGCGGCTCGCACAAGGATCAGCTGCAATTCCCGGCCGACCTCTACCTCGAAGGCTCGGATCAGCACCGCGGCTGGTTCCATTCGTCGCTCTTGACGGCATCGATGCTCGACGGCCGCGCGCCGTACGACGCCTTGCTCACGCACGGCTTCACCGTCGACGGCGAAGGCCGCAAGATGAGCAAGTCGCTCGGCAACGGCGTCGATCCGCACGAAGTCGCGAACCGGCTCGGCGCGGAAATCATCCGCTTGTGGATCGCGTCGACCGACTATTCGGGCGAACTCGCGATCTCCGAGGAAATCCTGAAGCGCGTGACGGAAAGCTACCGGCGCATTCGCAACACGCTGCGCTTCCTGCTCGCGAACCTGTCGGACTTCGACATCGAACAGAACGCACGCCCGATCGGCGAGTGGCTCGAGATCGACCGCTACGCGGTTGCGCTCACCGCGACGCTGCAGCAGGACGTGCTCGCGCACTACGAGAAGTACGAATTCCACCCGGTCGTCGCGAAACTGCAGACGTTCTGCTCCGAAGACCTGGGCGGCTTCTACCTCGACGTGCTCAAAGACCGCCTCTACACGAGCGCCCCCGATTCGGCCGCGCGCCGCTCGGCGCAGACGGCGCTCTATCACGTCGCGCAGGGTCTGCTGCGGATGATGGCGCCGTTCCTGTCGTTCACGGCGGAAGAGGCCTGGAAGGTGTTCCAGCCGGGCCGCGACACGATCTTCACCGAAACGTATTACGCGTACCCGGAAGTGCCGGACGCGGCAGCGCTGCTCGACAAGTGGTCGCTCCTGCGCGAGGTGCGCGGCAACGTGACGAAGGCGCTCGAAGAGGCGCGCGTCGCGAACCAGATCGGTTCGTCGCTGCAGGCCGAAGTCGAGATCCGCGCGAGCGGCGCGCGTTACGACGCGCTCGCCAGCCTCGCCGACGACCTCAAGTTCATGCTGATCACGTCGGCGGCGACCGTCGTCAAGGTCGACTCCGAAGCCGACGAAGGCGTCCAAGTCGTGACCTCGAAGTACCTCAAGTGCGAGCGCTGCTGGCACTACCGCGAAGACGTCGGCGCGAACGCCGAGCACCCCACGCTTTGCGGCCGTTGCGTCTCCAACCTGTTCGGCAGCGGCGAGACCCGGAGCGCGGCATAATGGCAAAAACCATGTCGAAGCAAGCAAGCGGAACCCTCGCGCCGTGGCTGGGCATTGCGCTGATCGTGATCCTGGCTGATCAGTTGACGAAGATCGCGGTGTCGAAGGTGTTTGCCTACGCCGTGCCGTACGCGATCACGCCTTTCTTCAACTTTTTTCTCGTGTTCAATCGCGGCGCGGCGTTCAGCTTCCTGGCCATGGCGGGCGGCTGGCAGCGCTGGGCGTTCACGCTGCTCGGCGTCGCCGCCGCGGCCGTGATCTGCTACTTGATGAAGCGCCACGGCAACCAGCGGCTCTTCTGCACGTCGCTCGCGCTGATCATGGGCGGCGCGCTCGGCAACGTGATCGACCGGCTCGTGTACGGCCACGTGATCGACTTCCTCGATTTCCACGTCGGCGGCTGGCACTGGCCCGCGTTCAATCTTGCCGACAGCGCGATCACGATCGGCGCGATCTTGCTTGTGCTCGACGAATTGCGGCGCGTGCGCGGCGCGCGCTAAACGCGCCTTCGCTTTCGGAGACCCTCGTTGGCAACCGCAGAACTCGCAGGAAAACACCTCGTACTGGGCATGACGGGCGGCATCGCCTGCTACAAGATCGCCGAGCTGACGCGGCTCTTGACCAAGGCCGGCGCGACCGTGCAAATCGCGATGACCGAAGCGGCCACGCAGTTCATCACGCCGGTCACGATGCAGGCGCTCTCGGGGCGCCCGGTCTACACGAGCCAGTGGGATGCGCGCATCGACAACAACATGCCGCACATCGACCTGTCGCGTGAAGCGGACGCGATCGTGATCGCGCCCGCGTCGACCGATTTCCTCGCGAAGCTCGCCCACGGCATGGCCGACGACCTGCTCTCCACGCTGTGCATCGCGCGCGATTGTCCGCTGCTCGTCGTCCCGGCGATGAACCGCCAGATGTGGCAGAACCCGGCGACGCAGCGCAACGTCGCGCAACTGCGCGCCGACGGCGTGCTCGTGCTCGGCCCGGATTCCGGCGCGCAGGCATGCGGCGAAGTGGGCGACGGCCGCATGATCGAGCCGGAAGCGGCCTATGAGGCCATTGCCTCGTTCTTTCAGCCGAAGGTGCTGGCTAGCCGGCGCGTGCTGATCACGGCCGGCCCGACCTTCGAGCCGCTCGATCCGGTGCGCGGCATCACGAACCTCTCCAGCGGCAAGATGGGTTTTGCGCTCGCGCGCGCCGCGCAGCAGGCCGGCGCGGACGTGCATCTGGTGGCCGGCCCGGTCGCGCTCGATACGCCCTGGGGCGTGTTCCGGGAAGACGTGCAAACGGCCCAGCAAATGCATGACGCCGTCATGCAGGCAGTGGTGGATTGCGACATCTTCATTGCGGTCGCCGCCGTTGCGGATTGGCGTGTGGATCACGTAAGCGTGCATAAAATCAAGAAGACGGCCGACCGCAAGATGCCGAGCTTTACGTTTGTCGAGAACCCGGACATCCTCGCGGCGGTGGCAAAGCTGCCGCATCCGCCGTTCTGCGTTGGCTTCGCTGCGGAAAGCGGCAACCTCGACGTGAACGGCGAAGAAAAGCGCGTCCGCAAGAACGTGCCGCTGCTGATCGGCAATCTCGGCCCGCAAACGTTCGGCCGCGACGATAATGAAGTGGCGCTGTTCGAAGCCGGCGGCGTGACCAAGCTGCCGCGCGCAGACAAAACGACGCTCGCGCAAACGCTGATCGGCGAGATCGCTCGCAGATTGCCGGACACGAGCCTGATTTCCTAATCGGGGATTGGACTAGCGGCTTAACTCGGAGCGGTACTGCCATGACGCTACTTTCCGTGCTCGATCAAACGCCCGTGATCGACGGGCACTCGGTGGCCGACGCCATTGCCGCCACCCTCGAGCTCGCGCAGCTCGCCGACGATCTCGGCTACACGCGCTACTGGTGCGCCGAGCACCACGGCCTGCGAGGGGTTTCGAACCCTTGCCCCGAAGTGATGCTGGCCCGGCTCGGCAGCCTCACCCAACGCATCCGCATCGGCTCCGGCGGCATCATGCTGCCCTACTACAGCCCGTTCAAGGTCGCCGAGCAGTTCCTGATGCTCGAAGCGCTGTTCCCGAACCGCGTCGACCTCGGCGTCGGACGCGCGCCCGGCGGCGACATGCGCACCGCTCAGGCGGTGGCGGCCGGTCAATACAACCGCGGCGAAATCTTCGCCGAGCAAGTCGCCGATCTCGTCGCGCTGATGAGCGGCAAGCTGCCGCTCGACCACCTCGCGCAAGGCGTGCTGCTGCAGCCGCAAATCGCGACGCGTCCGCAACTGTGGATGCTCGGCTCGAGCGATTTCGGCGGCATGCTCGCGGCGCGGCTCGGCATGCGATTTGCATTTGCGCATTTCATCAACGCGCACTTCGGGCATCACGTCGGCGAAGCGTATCGAGATCGCTTCACGCCGGGCCACGAAGAGAAGCCCTACCTTGCCGCGTCCGTCTTCGTGATTTGCGCGGATACGGAAAAGGAGGCCGCCGACCTCGAACGGGCCGTCGACCTGCGCCGCGTGCAAATGGCGTACGGTTTGAACGCGCCGATTCCGTCGATCGAACAAGGCCGCCTGCAGGAATTCGCCGAGCGCGACCAGCTCGTGATCGATCGCGAGAAGCCGCGCAGCATCATCGGGACGCCGGAATCGGTGACGGCGCGCCTCACCGAAGTGAGAGACCTATTCGACGCCGACGAATTGATCATCCTGACCGTCGCCGGCAGTTATCGTGCCCGGCTGCGCTCATACGAACTCCTCGCTCAAGCTTTCGAGCTCGGGCGCGACAACCCAACCGCTTGACCCTCACTCAACCAAGTCTGCATGAAACTCGACCTGAAGATTCTCGATGCGCGTATGCGCGACCAGCTTCCCGCCTACGCGACGTCCGGCAGCGCCGGCCTCGATTTGCGTGCGTGCCTCGACGAACCGCTGACGCTGGAACCGGGCCAGACCGCACTGGTGCCGACCGGCCTCGCGATCCACGTCGGCGATCCGGGCTACGCGGCGATGATCCTGCCGCGCTCGGGTCTCGGGCACAAGCACGGCATCGTGCTCGGCAACCTCGTCGGGCTGATCGATTCGGACTATCAGGGCCAATTGATGATTTCGACGTGGAACCGCGGACACACCACGTTCACGCTGAATCCGATGGAGCGCCTGGCGCAGCTCGTGATCGTGCCGGTCGTGCAAGCGCACTTCAATATCGTCGACGAGTTCGACGAGAGCGACCGCGGCGCCGGCGGCTTCGGAAGCACGGGCAAGCATTGATGCTGCGGCAGGGTTTAGCGCCCTGTTGAACCGGAGGCTCCAAAAGCAAAACGGCGCGGGAATCAACCCGCGCCGTTTTGCTTCCATTACCTGCGAATCGCGTTCGCTCGTTACTCGGCTTCGACCGTCTCCGGATTCGGATTGCGCGGTGCGGCGTTCTCGTCGAACGTGAGCAGCACCTTGTCGTTCTCGTCGACATCGACCGTCACGCGGCCGCCGTTCATCAGCTTGCCGAACAGCAACTCGTCGGCCAGCGCACGGCGGATCGTATCCTGAATCAGACGCTGCATCGGACGCGCGCCCATCAACGGATCGAAACCGTGCTTCGCGAGGTGCTTGCGCAACGCGTCGGTGAAGAGCGCGTCGACCTTCTTCTCGTGCAGTTGATCTTCGAGCTGCATCAGGAACTTGTCGACCACGCGCATGATGATTTCTTCATCGAGCGAACGGAAGCTGATCGTCGCATCGAGGCGGTTGCGGAACTCAGGCGTGAACATCCGCTTGATATCGGCCATTTCGTCGCCGGTTTCGCGGCGGCTCGTGAAGCCGATCGTTCCCTTTTGCATCGACTCGGCGCCCGCGTTCGTCGTCATGATGATGATGACGTTGCGGAAATCCGCCTTGCGGCCGTTGTTGTCGGTCAGCGTGCCGTGGTCCATCACCTGCAGCAGCACGTTGAAGATGTCCGGATGCGCCTTCTCGATTTCGTCGAGCAGGAGCACGCAGTGCGGCTTCTTCGTGACGGCCTCGGTCAGGAGACCGCCTTGGTCGAACCCGACATATCCCGGCGGCGCGCCGATCAAGCGGCTCACCGCGTGACGCTCCATGTATTCGGACATGTCGAAGCGGATCAGCTCGATGCCGAGCGTGAACGCGAGCTGACGCGCCACTTCGGTCTTGCCGACGCCCGTCGGGCCCGAGAACAGGAACGCGCCGATCGGCTTGTCGGTCTTGCCGAGGCCCGCGCGCGCCATCTTGATCGAAGCGGACAGCGCGTCGATGGCCGGGTCTTGCCCGAACACGACGCTCTTCAGGTCGCGATCGAGCGTCTGGAGCTTGCTGCGATCGTCCTGCGACACGCTCTGCGCCGGCACGCGTGCGATCTTCGAGATGATTTCCTCGATCTCGCTCTTGCCGATCGTCTTCTTCTGCTTCGACTTCGGCAGGATGCGTTGAGCGGCGCCGGCTTCGTCGATCACGTCGATCGCCTTGTCCGGCAGATGACGATCGGTGATGAAGCGCGCCGACAGCTCAGCCGCCGCCGACAACGCCCCCGACGAATACTTCACGCCGTGGTGCTCTTCGAAGCGCGACTTCAGGCCGCGCAGGATCGCCACCGTCTGCTCGACAGTCGGCTCGGTCACGTCGATCTTCTGGAAGCGCCGCGAGAGCGCCGCGTCCTTTTCGAAGATGCCGCGATATTCGGTGAAGGTGGTCGCACCGATGCACTTGAGCGTGCCCGACGACAGCGCCGGCTTCAGCAGATTCGATGCATCGAGCGTGCCGCCAGACGCGGCGCCCGCGCCGATCAGCGTATGAATTTCATCGATGAACAGAATCGCATGCGGACGCTCTTTCAATTCTTTCAGCACCGTCTTGAGACGTTGCTCGAAATCGCCGCGATACTTGGTGCCCGCGAGCAGTGCGCCCATGTCGAGCGAATAGACCTGCGCGTCCGCGAGGATATCGGGCACTTCGCCGCGCGTGATGCGCCAGGCCAGCCCCTCGGCGATCGCCGTCTTGCCGACGCCGGCTTCGCCCACGAGGAGCGGATTATTTTTGCGACGGCGGCACAGCACCTGTACCACGCGCTCGACTTCCAGTTCGCGCCCAATCAGCGGATCGATGCGGCCGTCTTTCGCCATCTGGTTCAGGTTCTGCGTGAACTGCGCGAGCGGCGTTTCCTTCTGCGCGGCGGCTTCGTCGGCCTCGGCGTTCGCGTCGCTCGCCTTGGCGGCGTCGCTGCTGCTCGTCTTCGCAATGCCGTGCGAAATGAAATTGACGACGTCGAGGCGCGTCACGCCCTGCTGCTGCAGGTAGTAGACCGCATGCGAATCCTTCTCGCCGAAGATCGCGACCAGCACGTTCGCGCCCGTCACTTCCTTCTTGCCGTTCGAGGTCGACTGGACGTGCATGATCGCGCGCTGGATCACTCGCTGAAAGCCGAGTGTCGGCTGCGTATCGACGTCGTCGGTGCCGGGAACAGTAGGCGTGTTGTCGTGGATGAAATTGCGCAGGTTCTGGCGCAGATCCTCGATGTTGGCCGCGCACGCACGCAACACTTCTGCTGCCGTCGGATTGTCCAACAAGGCCAGTAAAAGATGTTCGACCGTTATGAACTCGTGCCGCGCCTGGCGTGCTTCCATAAACGCCATGTGCAAGCTCACTTCCAGTTCCTGGGCAATCATGCTTCCTCCATCACGCACTGCAGCGGATGCCCTGCCTGCCTTGCGTGGGTAACGACTTGCTCGACCTTGGTCGACGCGATGTCTCGCGTGTAGACCCCACAAACTCCCCGCCCCTCGCGATGGACCTTCAGCATGATCTGCGTCGCGGTCTCGCGGTCTTTATTGAAATATTCCTGCACGATCATCACGACAAATTCCATTGGCGTGAAATCGTCGTTCAGCAACACCACCTTATACATGGAAGGCGGTTTCAGCTTCTTTTCCTGCCGCTCCAGTACGGTGCTGTCTTGCTTGTCCGGAATAATCGCCATACACCCATTCTAAACAACTCGGACAGGCCCGCAATCCTGTCAAAACCCGACCGCCTGGCCGGTGGCTCAATCGCTGCCGCCCGACGGTCCCCCATCGCGCACGCTCGCATTCTCGCGGCCGATCGCGGCGCCGGCCTTCGACATCGCCGGGGTTCGTTGCTGCCCCTTGGCAGAGTCGAGTCGAGTATCGCACATCGCGTGCCGACGGGCTGAGAGCCCGTCCCGGCGCGGCCCGTGACCCTATGTGCGTCGATTATGCGTCTTTTCAAGACTCGACGCTTGCGCTGGCGCACACAAGAAAAGCAGGAAAAACCCTAGAAATGCGTTTGATACAACGCTCCACACAACGTCTCAAAATTCACTTGACACTCGAATAAAGAGATCCAACAATCAAGCTGGCACTTTTTTTCAGCTGGCCGCAGCAGGTGCGTAGGTACGAAAAAATGCCGAGGTGAGCTAGTGAGGAGGGGGCGGCTGCGTTCCGTGGCCGCTGAGCTTTTCGAGCGTGCTCGTGGTAGGACATGAGTTACAGGGGAAGTTGGTATGGCAACTGGTACGGTCAAATGGTTCAATGACGCGAAAGGCTTCGGATTCATCACGCCCGACGAAGGCGGCGAGGATCTGTTTGCACACTTCTCGGCCATCCAGATGAACGGTTTCAAGACGCTCAAGGAAGGTCAGAAGGTCAGCTTCGAAGTCGTGCAAGGACCTAAAGGCAAACAGGCATCGAACATCCAGGCCGCTGCCTGATAACGTTCGATTCGCTGAGCTTTGGAAACCCGGCCTCGTGCCGGGTTTCTTTTTGGCTTATTGATATCTCAAAGATCTCGAAGCCGCGTCAAATCCCACCATATAGAAAACGCGCGCTGACTTTGTTTCAGATGACTTTCAGCGTGCCCATCATGCCGAGATCCTCGTGCTCGAGAATGTGACAGTGAAACATGCGTTCGCCGCGCATCGATTGCATCGTCGCGATTCGCACGGTCTCCCCCGGCTTCACGTTCGCCATGTCGCGCCAGGCGCGAAACGGCTCGGGAATCGTCTTGCCGTCGGACTCGCGCTCCACTATCTGGAATTGCGTGCCGTGTAGATGGAACGGATGATCCATATCGGTACGATTCTCGATCGACCATAGCTCGACCTCGCCGCGGCGGCTCGTCAGCGTGGTGCGGTTCGGGTCGTAGGTTGCGCCGTTGATCAGGAAGCTCATGCCCGCTGGCATGCCGTGATTCGATGCGCCAGGACGGTGCATCGCGGCCATGTCCATCTGCTCGGAGAACACGACGGATTTGCGCGCCGTGGGCTTGCCCAGCGAAGTGATCGTGCGTAAATGCGTCGGCAGCAGGCGCTGCGCCTGAATGTTGGCGCTAGACGCCTCGACATCGTTCGCGTCTGCGGCGGGTGTGAATTCGACGTCCGCGAGCGCGCGCGACGGGTCGGGCGGCAAGCTGCCGTGCGTCATCGCCATCTTGCTCCGGTCGTAGACGGCCGCCGTCAGCACCGCGCGCGACGGCGCCGTGCGCGCGCCCTCCGCGCCCTCCCCACTCCCCGCACGCACGATCAGCTCTGCGCGCTCGCCCGGCACCAGCAGCAGCTCCGTCAAATCCTCGCGCGGACTTTCGAGCAAGCCTCCGTCGGTGCCGACTTGGGCGAAGCGGCGGCCGTCGTCGAAGGTCAAACGCACGTAGCGCGCGCTGCTCGCGTTCCACACGCGCCAGCGCTCGTCTCGCGACACGACGATCCGCGGCCTCCGCACGCCATTGACGAGCACGAACTGCCCTTCCCGGCCGTTCATCCAGTCCATCATGTCGTTCGGCGCTACCGTGCCGTCCGCGGCCAGCTTCAGATCGCTGATGAACAGATGCCGCTCGGGCCACTCGGCGAGCGGATCGTCGGCGGCCCGCACGATGATCGGCCCCGCGAGACCGCGATAGACCTGCTCAGCCGTCACCATGTGCGGATGCGGGTGATACCAGTACGTGCCGGCGCTGCCGCGCGGCAGCGTAAAGCGATAGACGTGCGTCGCGCCCGGTGCAACCGGGTTCATTGGGTTGCCGTCCTGATCGGGCGGCACGGGCATGCCGTGCCAATGAATCGTCGAAGGCTGCAGCAAGCCGTTGACGAACGCAATCTCGACCGTGTCGCCTTCTCGCACGTCGATCAACGGACCGACGACGGGACCATTGATCGGGCTTCCGGATACGGCGGACGGATCGTCGCCATATAGCCAAAACGATGTCGTCGTGCCCGGCAGCAACTCGAGTGAATGCGGCTTCGCGACCAGCGTCGCGCGAAAAACGCCGCGCTCGCCGCTTTGGTTGACCAGCGTGCGCAAGGCCGGCAACGATGCGCCGGCAGGCAGCGCATCGGCGGGCGCGAGCGCCGCGGACATCATCGGCATCTTGCCGGCGGGCATCGACGGCATGGCTGGCATGTTGGGCATCTCCATCATGCCGTGCGCATGCTGCTGGGCGAATACGTCGCGAGCGAACAGCGACGCGGCCGCCGCGCCAAGCGTGCGGACCAGAAATTCTCTGCGAATCATCGAGGGTTCCTCATTGCAAGCGAAGCGCGTGCAAACCGCGCTTCGCGATTGACCGTTTGCGAAAGGGGCAACGTGCGGACGCGTCGCGATGCGCGTCGGTCCACAGCAGTCGTGCCAATGAAGGCTTCGGATTGCCCCATCGATTGGCGCAACGGTCAGGCGATAGGAGGACGCCAAGGCGGCGCGTGTGTGAGGCTCGCGGGTGCGGCGTCGGTCGGGACCGGTGGTGCGCAAGCCGCCGCCGCATTCGGCGAGAAATGAAACGCGCTCGGCAATGCGCCGCAGTGAAGTCCGCACGCGACGGTGCAGCAAGCGTGCCCACAGTCATGGCCGGCGGCATCGTTGCCCGTGGCGCAGTGCGTGTCGCGAGGCGGTAGTGCAACTAGAGTCGAGAGCGCCGCATCGGCGTGACGCGCTGCGAAGAAATCGCCCGTTGCGGGCAAGACGGAAAGCTCACTTCCGGCAGCACCCACCTGATGTGCGAACGCGCCCGTCATCGGAAGCGCCGACAGCAGGAAAACCAGAAGAATGCGCGACATCCACTTCATGAATGCACCAAAAAGCAAAGCCGCCGAACGGACTTGTTCACGCTCGGGCGAATGAAACCGGATCAATCGAATGATATCGCAAAGCGCTCCGCGCACTCGGCCGTGCCGCCGACTAACTCGAGCAAAACGCACGAAACTCGATACCCCCGGAAGCAAACTCGAGATAAAAACCAATCCATAAAAATATCAACGAGTTATCTCGCAAGCCAATCGATTGATCTTCAATGCGCTCAATAAACCAGAAGCCGAACCGTTAATAGCTATGCAGCACAAGAAAGACAACTCGGCGAACCATTTGCAAACCTAAATTCAGCTTTATTAATCTTGCAAATTACTTTCACTTCCGCGAGTAATTCAATGATTCCGATTTCACATGGAATCCGAGCGGCAAGCCGAAAGCGTCGAGGAGAAGCTGCAAAAGCCGGTGAATCGGCGCGAAACGTTGCTTCAAGAAGGTGCATCCCCATACCACGGGTGGCGAATCACAATAAACAATATTTCCGAGATATGACCAAACTTAACGTTAAATCACTCAATCCGGCCAAATCGAGATTGGCACTTGCCGTTACCGGCGCTTTGGCATTTTCTATTCTCGCGGGCTGCGGAGGCGGCGGCGGTAGCAGCGCCGCCACTTCCGCGAATAATTCCGCAACTCCCACGCAGATGACGGGAACCGTGGCAGTCGGCAATGCCGTGGCCAACGCCAACGTCACGGTGATCGACGTGAACGGCAACAGCACGACCGCCACCAGCAACAGCTCGGGAACCTACACGGTGTCGTTGAGCGGCCTGACCGCGCCGTTCATGGTCGTGGCGGCCGATCCGTCGGGCGTGAATCCGACGCTGGTCTCGGTGGTGTCCCAATTGCCGAGCGGCACGAGCGCGCCCGTCGTCGCCAACGTCACGACGCTGACCACCGCCGTCGCCTCTCTGCTGACGACGAGCGGCAACCCGCTCGACCTCTCGGCAAGCGGCAGCCTCAAATCGCTCGTGACGCCATCGTCTGTTTCCAGCGCGGTCGCGACGCTCGATAGCGCGCTGGCTCCGATCTTGAGCGCCAACGGCCTCAGCGCTTCGTTCGATCCGATCGGAACCGCGTTCACGCCGAACCAGACCGGCCCCGACGCCGTCATCGACTCGGTGCAGATCGTGCCGAATCCTTCGGGCGGCACGGAGCTGGTGTCGAGCGCCAATCCGTCGGCCGGCTTTCCGCTGGTTCAGGGCAGCTCGGTCTCGGCGCCGCTCGCCGCACCGCCCGCTCCGGCCAACTACCTGACCTCGCTGATCTCCACGCTCAGCCAGTGCCTGTCGGCCTCGTCGACGTCGTGCTCGGCCATCGATTCGAGCTACCTCGAAAACGGCTTCACCCGTTTCGCGACGGCGCATCCGTCGCTGACGGCGTCCGGCGCGACGCTCGGCATGCCGCACACGGTCAAGTTCTTCACGGGCACCAACGGCAAGCAACAGGCGCTCATCGCGCTGCCCTACACGCTGAACGGCGCGAACGGCGAAGACGTCACCGTCGCGCAGGAAACCAGCAGCGGCACGTGGGACATCATCGGCAATCAGCAGCAGTACAACGTCACGATCACGTCTTACGTGAGCCGCCGCATTTTCGTCGACAGCGCCGATGCACCGTTCGGACGCTACGAATCCGGTCTCGGCATCAGCATCCCGGCGGGCGCAACGGGTACGCCGAACCCGGCGAATCTCGCTTCGGCATCGGTGACGGGTCCGGGCATCAACGGCACGATCTATCTGGTGCCGCGCAATGCAACGGGCAACACCACGCTCGGGCTGACGAGCCAGGCGCTCACGAGCGTCCCGACGGGCGGCGTGACGACGAACTCGAACACCAGCCTCTATCGCTGGTCGTGGGCAGCGCTGCCCGGCGCGACCTCGACGTTCACGCCGGGGACGAACAGTCTCGGCTTCTACACGCCGCAACCGATCGCGGTGTCGAGCGTCCCGCAATTCGCGACGTACACGGTCACGTTCTACGACGCCAGCGGCAATCAGCTCGGCAGCACGAGCGTCATGAACATCACGCCGACAGCCGCCGCATCGGCGGGCGCGAGCGTGCCGTGGCAGTCGCTGACGCCCAGCACGCTGATCTCCGCGCTGATGCCTGGCGGCTCGCTCGCCACCACTGCGCAGACCTCGATCAGCTTGTCGTGGTCGAACCTGATCAACAATCAGAACATCGCACCGCTGGTGGCGAAAGCGCAGATTCAGGCCATGCCGGGCACGGGCGTGACGCCGTCGACGGAAGTCGATGGGTGGTGGGTCGGGCCGACGCCGTTCGCGGCCAATGGTCAGTACACGGAGTCGGTGACGGCCGGCGTGGCGCAGAACAACGTGCAGCAATGCACGAGCACGTGTGCGTTCCCGTCGCTGATCGTCGGCGGTTCGCGCCTTGCCGAGTTGTACTGGACCGTCGGCAAGACGGCGTACTACAACGAGTGGAAGTACAACGATTGATCACCGATCGTCAATAAGAAACCCCGGCGAGCCTCTGACTCGACCGGGGTTTTCATTTCAGCCCGTGAAGGCTCGAACACTCACTACATATTCTCGATCATCACCTGCCCGAAGCCCGAGCACGATACTTGCGTCGCGCCTTCCATCAAGCGCGCGAAGTCATACGTGACACGCTTTTGCAGAATCGACTTTTCCATCGACGCGATGATGATATCGGCCGCTTCGGTCCAGCCGAGGTGACGCAGCATCATTTCCGCCGACAGGATTTCCGAACCCGGGTTCACGTAGTCCTTGCCTGCGTACTTCGGCGCCGTGCCGTGCGTCGCTTCGAACATCGCAACCGAATCCGACATGTTCGCACCCGGCGCAATGCCGATACCGCCGACTTGCGCGGCCAAGGCGTCGGAGATGTAATCGCCGTTCAGGTTCAGCGTCGCGATCACGTCGTACTCGGCCGGACGCAGCAGGATCTGCTGGAGGAACGCATCCGCGATCACGTCCTTGATGACGATGTCGCTGCCCGTCTTCGGGTTCTTGATCTTCATCCACGGGCCGCCGTCCACCAGCTCCGCGCTGAATTCCTTCGCCGCGAGCGCGTAACCGTAGTCACGGAACGCGCCTTCCGTGAACTTCATGATGTTGCCCTTGTGAACGAGCGTGACCGAGCGGCGGTCGTTGTCGATCGCATACTGGATCGCCTTGCGCACGAGACGCTCCGTGCCCTCGCGCGACACCGGCTTCACGCCGACGCCCGACGAATCCGGGAAGCGGATCTTCTTCACGCCCATCTCTTCCTGCAGGAACTTGATGACCTTCTTGGCCTGCTCGGATCCGGCCTGCCATTCGATGCCGGCGTAGATGTCTTCGGAGTTCTCGCGGAAGATCACCATGTTGGTCTTTTCCGGCTCGCGCACCGGCGACGGCACGCCCTTGAAGTACTGCACCGGACGCAGACACACATACAAATCCAGTTCCTGGCGCAGCGCGACGTTGAGCGAACGGATGCCGCCGCCGACCGGCGTCGTGAGCGGCCCCTTGATCGATACGACGTAGTCCTTCAGCACTTGCAGGGTTTCTTCCGGCAGCCACACGTCCGGGCCGTACACCTTGGTCGCTTTCTCGCCCGCGTAGATTTCCATCCAGTGGATCTTGCGCTTGCCGCCGTAGGCTTTTTCGACGGCGGCGTCGACCACCTTGATCATTACCGGCGTGATGTCGAAGCCCGTGCCGTCGCCTTCGATGTACGGAATGATCGGCTGGTCGGAAACGTTGAGCGAAAAGTCGGCGTTGACAGTGATCTTGTCACCGCCGATCGGGAGCTTGATGTGCTGATACGGCATGATCGACTCCAGTGTTGGCTGAGCTTGGTATAGGAAGCAGAGGGGAACTGCAAAACCGGGCGCTATCTCACTGCAAGCAACGCCGGACGCCACGAGCGGCCAGACCGCTATTCTAGCCCACGCGGCTTATGCGGGCTGGGCAGGGAGAACTGCCGGGTGCCGCGCGCAGCAGAGCGCAGCAAGCACGACACCGAGCAAGTCTTATATAAGACATAAGACTTCACGCACCGTATTATGCATTAACATTCCGCCATTTGCCATCGACGCCACCTGAGCCCGGCACCTTATCCGAGGCGCACCGGCGGCGCGCCGAAGCGCTTCGGCGGATAAGCCGGATAAGCGTGGCCGTGCTCGAGTTAGCGGAAATTCCTGTATGCCCTTGATCGCTCTCAACAAACCTTTCGGCACGATCTGCCAGTTCTCGCAGCACGACACGCGCGCGTCGCTCGCGGACTGGGTGAAGACGCCGGGCGTCTATCCGGCTGGACGCCTCGACGCCGACAGCGAGGGCCTCCTGCTCCTGACCGACGACGGCGCACTGCAAGCGCGCATTGCCGAGCCGCGTCACAAACTTGTCAAACGGTATTGGGCGCAGGTGGAAGGCGCCGTCGACGAAACGGCGCTAAAAGCGCTTGCGCGCGGCGTGGATCTGGGTGACTACGTGACGCGCCCGTGCCGCGCCGAGTTCGTCGAACCGCCCGAGACCCTCTGGCCGCGCACGCCGCCGATCCGCTATCGTGCGGCGATTCCGACCACGTGGATCGAGCTTGCGATCACCGAGGGCAAAAACCGTCAAGTGCGGCGAATGACCGCGGCGGTCGGCTTTCCGACGCTGCGGCTCGTGCGCGTCGGCATCGGCGCGCTCGATATCTTTGCGCTCGGCCTTGAGCCAGGTCAGACCACGACGCTGCCGCCGCGTGCGCCGTGGGACGGCATCGCCTGACGTTTCACGAATGTTTCACACTCGCACCGCCGCACCTGATTCCCACTAAGCCGTTGTACCGAAAAGTTTTTTTGCACCTCTTCGGCTATCCCAAATTGGTTGCGAACGCATCTATCGCCGAAGAATAGCGGCTTCCCACTATCTCGAATATGAATTCGCGAAAAATCTCGTCAACCGACTCGCAAACCCACGCGTTATTCGACGCAGATGCCGCCGAAAGCTATCCGGCATTAGCCTCAAGGTCGTTTGTCCTAGCCGTTACGGCGGTGTGAACAGGCGGTCCCACAGCTCGCAGACGCGTCAGCAAAATTGTTTGATGCGGCTGTCAACCGAAAGGTGGATGGCACGTTTACCGACTTGACTCAATGACCGGGTCATTTGGTTAATTAACTAAAGCTGAGGATTTACAAAATGAACAAACTGATCGCCGCTCTGGTCGCTGGCCTCTTCGCAACGGCTGCTTTCGCACAAGCTTCGGCTCCGGCTCCGGCTGCTTCGGGCGCAATGGCTGCTCCGGCCGCTGCTGCTTCGACGGCTAAGAAGGCAACGCACAAGTCGCACGCTAAGAAGCACGCTAAGAAGGCAGAAGCCGCTTCGGCAGCTTCGGAGTAAGTTTGTCGTAACAACGCAGTCAAGAACTAGCAGTCCTGCCGTTCTTTACGGCGTTGAAAGGCAGATGGCCGCAAGGCGATCTGCCTTTTTCTTTTGGTTTGATGGCCGCTCGCGTAACATGCGCAGGTTCCAATCAGCAAGGAGTAGTGTCGTGCGATTTTCCCCGAGCTCGTTGATGGCGCGCGTGGCGCTTGCCGTCGCATTGCCGGTCGCCGCCCTGTCGTTCGCCGCATCGAGCGCCGCGTACGCGCAGCAAATGCCTCCCGGCGCCAAACAGCCGGGCGACTTCCCGCGCGCGAAACTGTCGATCGGCATGTATGCGATCGACGCCGCCGTGGCCGCGAACGACGCCGACCGCGAACAGGGCCTCATGTATCGCACGAAGCTCGAACCGAACGAAGGGATGCTGTTCGTGTTCAACGAGAACGCCGTGCATTGCTTCTGGATGAAGAACACGCTGATCCCGCTGTCGATCGCGTTCATGCGCGCCGACGGCACGGTCACCGACATCGACGAGATGCAGGCCGAGACCACCAACAACCACTGCCCGACGAACAACGGCGTCTATGCGCTGGAAATGAGCAAGGGGTGGTTCGCCGCGAAGGGCATCAAGCCCGGCATGAAGATTCAAGGCTTGCCGCAGCCGCAATAAGGCTGCGCTTCGGAGCGCCCCGAAGAGACGCTCTAGCCACGCGAACTCGATCCGCCAACCCCACGCCAGGCCGCGCTCCCCGCCGCCGCGCCGGGCGTGCTTTTCCGGCGCTTACGCCCGCCGCGCCAGCCCTTCCCGGGACTGGCAAGATTCCTGCAAAAGCCTTCGCCAAGCGCTATTCTTGTAGTCTGTCACCGCAAGCGCCGCGCCCGGTCGTCCGGCCAAGCCGCACGATCCGGCGTTTCCGGCCGCGCGGTCCGCCAGCGCCGCCCGTCAGGTAACGTCGGCGGCGCCTAACTCCAAGGAGGCTCACGTGCCCCGCAAGACCCCCATCGAGCGCTACCGGAACATCGGCATCAGCGCTCACATCGATGCCGGCAAGACCACCACCACCGAACGCATTCTGTTCTACACCGGCGTGAGCCATAAGATCGGAGAGGTTCACGACGGCGCGGCGACGATGGACTGGATGGAGCAGGAGCAAGAGCGCGGCATCACGATCACGTCCGCTGCGACCACGGCTTTCTGGAAAGGCATGGCCGGCAACTACCCCGAGCATCGGATCAACATCATCGACACCCCGGGGCACGTCGACTTCACGATCGAAGTCGAGCGCTCGATGCGCGTGCTCGACGGCGCGTGCATGGTGTACGACTCGGTCGGCGGCGTGCAGCCGCAATCGGAAACGGTGTGGCGCCAGGCGAACAAGTACAAGGTGCCGCGCATCGCGTTCGTCAACAAGATGGACCGCGTCGGCGCCGATTTCTTCCGCGTGCAGCGGCAGATCGGCGAGCGCCTGAAAGGCGTCGCCGTGCCGATCCAGATTCCGGTCGGCGCGGAAGATCACTTCCAGGGCGTGATCGACCTCGTGAAGATGAAGGCGATCATCTGGGATGAGGAAAGCCAGGGCGTCAAGTTCGAGTATCAGGACATCCCCGACAACCTCAAGGCTACTGCCCAGGAATGGCGCGAGAAGATGGTCGAGGCCGCCGCCGAGGCGAGCGAGGAACTGCTCGAGAAATACCTCGAGGATCACCATTCGCTGACCGAAGAAGACATCAAGACCGCGCTGCGCAAGCGCACGATCGCCAACGAGATCGTGCCGATGCTGTGCGGCAGCGCGTTCAAGAACAAGGGCGTGCAGGCGATGCTCGACGCCGTGATCGACTATCTGCCCTCGCCCGTCGACGTGCCCGCGATTCTCGGCCACGACGAGGACGACAAGGAAGCGGAACGCCATCCGAGCGACGAAGAGCCGTTCTCCGCGCTCGCGTTCAAGATCATGACCGACCCGTTCGTGGGCCAGTTGATCTTCTTCCGCGTCTATTCGGGCGTCGTCAATTCGGGCGACACGGTCTACAACCCGGTGAAGTCGAAGAAGGAGCGGCTCGGGCGCATCCTGCAGATGCACGCGAACGAGCGCAAGGAAATCAAGGAAGTGTATGCGGGCGATATCGCGGCGGCGGTCGGCCTGAAGGAAGCGACGACCGGCGATACGCTCTGCGACCCGGACCACATCATCATCCTCGAGAAGATGATCTTCCCCGAACCGGTGATCTCGCAGGCCGTCGAGCCGAAGACGAAAGCCGACCAGGAAAAGATGGGCATCGCGCTCAATCGTCTCGCGCAGGAAGATCCGTCGTTCCGCGTGCAAACCGATGAGGAATCCGGCCAGACGATCATCTCGGGCATGGGCGAGCTGCACCTCGAAATTCTCGTCGACCGCATGAAGCGCGAGTTCGGCGTCGAAGCGACGGTCGGCAAGCCGCAGGTCGCGTATCGCGAGACGATCCGCACCACGGCCGAAGACGTCGAAGGCAAGTTCGTCAAGCAGTCGGGCGGGCGCGGCCAGTACGGCCACGTCGTGCTCAAGCTCGAACCGCAGAAGCCCGGCGGCGGTTATGAATTCGTCGACGCGATCAAGGGCGGCGTGGTGCCGCGCGAATTCATTCCGGCCGTCGACAAGGGCATTCAGGAGACGCTCAAGTCCGGCGTGCTCGCGGGCTATCCGGTCGTCGACATCAAGGCGACGCTCACGTTCGGTTCCTACCACGACGTCGACTCGAACGAAAACGCGTTCCGGATGGCCGGCTCGATGGCATTCAAGGAAGGCATGCGCCGCGCGAAGCCGGTGCTGCTCGAGCCGATGATGCACGTCGAAGTGGAGACGCCGGAAGACTTCATGGGCAACGTGATGGGCGATCTGTCGAGCCGGCGCGGCATCGTGCAGGGCATGGAGGACATCGCCGGCGGCGGCGGCAAGCTCGTGCGCGCCGAGGTGCCGCTCGCCGAAATGTTCGGCTACTCGACGTCGCTGCGCTCGCTCACGCAAGGGCGCGCCACCTACACGATGGAGTTCAAGCACTACGCCGAGACGCCGGGGAATGTGTCGGAGGCGATCATCAACTCGAAGTCGACGAGGTGAACGCGGGCCGGGCAGGGTCCCGGCCCGATGCTTCCGGCAAGCGATACGGCCCATCCGAAGCACACCGTTTCGGATGGGTTTTTTCTTCAAGCGATGCAAGGAGACGTCATGAGCGAGCAACCCGGCACTTCAGGCGAACATGACCACGTGGACTGGCGCGAGCACGGCGTGAAAGTGATCCGCGGCGACCAGCTCGACACCCACACCGCGCAGACGCCTGGCATGAACCGCGCGGCGGCGATCGACGCGGCGCGCGTCGGGGCCCAGAAGATCTGGGCCGGCACGGTCACCATCCATCCGAACGCGAAGACGGGCGCGCATCACCACGGCGCGCTCGAAAGCGTGATCTACGTCGTGCGCGGCCGGGCGCGCATGCGCTGGGGCGAGCACCTCGAATTCACGGCCGAAGCGGGCCCCGGCGACTTCATCTTCGTGCCGCCCTACGTGCCGCACCAGGAGATCAACGCGAGCACCGACGAGCCGCTCGAATGCGTGGTCGTGCGCAGCGACAACGAGGCGGTCGTCGTGAACCTGAATATCGATGCCGTCGAATCGCCGGAGACCGTCTATTGGGTCGATCCCATCCACAAGCATCCGCACGATGATTGAATCGGGAACGCTGCTTGCTGGCCGCCCGATAGCGCAGCCATAGCAGCGGCTTTTGCGCCGCAGCGACGCACGGCGAACGCCCCGTTGTCGGCATGACACACATCGGCGGGCTTCCCGTCCCGCGGGCCGCCCGCAGCACGCACGAACGCGACGCAAACGGGTCCAATCGCTTACACTAAAACCGCTTTCATCATCGCAGTACCGCTCGTCTCAAACGCGCCCCAGGAGGCGCGCCCCTCCACGAAACGGAAAACTCATCGATGAAGACTCCTGCGGAACTCCGCTTGGCTCTCGAAGCCGCCCGCCGCGATGCCGGCGAATTGGGCAATCACGCCATCGACGAATATCTCGCGGGCCGCGTGACGCGCCGCGAACTGCTGCGCCACGCCAGCGTGATGGGGCTTTCAGGCTTGCTGGTCGCTGCCGGCGGCGGCGCGCTCCTCGTGCCGCGCACGGCGCGTGCGCAAGGCGCGAGCGGCGCCAACGCGACGATCCGCGTCGCCCAGCTGATGCCGGCCGGCGCAATCAACCCGCTGACTGTGTCGGACGCCTCGGGCGCCGGGCTCTTGACCCAGACGGGCGAGTTCCTGGTCGACGACGACAGCGAGCACTTGGCGCTGAAACCGTCGCTCGCATTGTCGTGGCAGCCGAACGACAAGGGCGACGTGTGGACCTTCAAGCTGCGCCAGAACGTCAAGTTCCACGACGGCCAGCCGTTCACGGCGAAAGACGTCGCGGCCACGTTCGACCGCCTCGCCGACCCGGCGAGCGGCTCGGCGGCGCTGTCGGTGTTCAAGGGCGTGCTGTCGAAGGGCGGCACGCAGGTCGTCGACGATCACACGGTCGCGTTCCATCTCGACGCGCCCAACGGCAACTTCCCCTACTACGTTTCCTCCGACAATTACAACGCCGTGATGCTGCCGGCGAACTTCAGCGGCAACTACGAAGCGAGCTTCGTCGGCACCGGTCCGTTCAAGCTCGAGAAGTACACGCCGAAGGTCGGTGCCTCGTTCGTGCGCAACCCCGACTACTGGGGCGAAAAAGCGTTGCCGGAGCGCGTACAGTTTTCGTTCTACGCGGACCAGCAGGCGCAGATCCTCGCGCTGCAGGGCCGGCAGGCCGACGTGATGGTCGCCTTCACGATTCAGGGCGGCGCCGGCATCGTGAACAATCCCAGCTTCAAGGTGATAGGCGTGAAGTCGAGCGCGCATCGGCAGGTCCACATGCGCAACGATCTCGCGCCGTTCACCGACAAGCGCGTGCGCCAGGCGCTCGCTCTCGTGATCAATCGCGACGTGATGGTGCGCGGGCTCTTCCACGGCCGCGCGGAACTCGGCAACGACAGCCCGTTTGCGCCGGTGTTTCCCTCGACGGACACCGCGATCCCACAGCGCAAGCTCGACCTCGCGAAGGCCAAGCAATTGCTGGCGCAGGCGGGACACCCGAACGGCTTCGACGTCACGCTCACCACCGAGAAGTTCATGGAGATTCCCGATCTGGCGGTCGTCATCCAGAACGCGGCGAAAGCGATCGGCGTGAACACATCGCTCAAGGTCGAGAGCCAGGAGCTTTACTACGGCGCGGGCACGCCCGGCAAATCGGACTGGCTCGACTCGCCGCTCGGCATCACCGACTACGGCCACCGCGGCGTGCCGAACGTGTTCCTGAGCGCGCCGCTCACCTCGAGCGGCACCTGGAACGCGGCGCACTTCAAGAACCCGCAGTACGATGCGCTCGTCGCGCAGTTCGTCGGCGCGCTCGGCATCGCGCAGCAGAAGAAGATCTCCGGTCAGATCCAGACGCTCTTGCTCGACGAGACGCCCGTCGTGATCCCATACTTCTTCGATCAGTTGATTGCGACACGCAAGACGGTCAACGGGGTGCGCTTTTCGGCGCTCCAGCAGCTGTACTTCGATCGCGCGACGCTCACGGCTTAATTTGGCAAAAGCGGCGGTATAACGCAGCGTTACGCGCGGCATTCAAGCGAGCCATTCACGAACCAACGATGTCGACCACGGTCACTTCTCCCCAACGGCGGGCCATCAACGGCAATGCGGCCCGCGTCGCACGCTTTCTCGCGACGCGGTTCGCGTTGTCGCTCGTCACGCTGTGGCTGCTGTCGGTGATCGTGTTCGCGGGCGGCCAGCTTCTGCCGGGCGACGTCGGCCGCGCCATTCTCGGCCCGCTCGCCGACGCGCGCGCGGTCGCCGCGCTCGATCATCAGCTCGGCGTCGACCGGCCGCTCCTCGTGCAGTACGTCGAATGGATCACGCACTTCGTACAGGGCGACATGGGCATGTCGTACGCGTTTCGCGCGCCCGTCGCGCCGTTCATCGCGAGCGCGGTCGGCAACTCGGCGAAGCTCGGCGCGCTCGCGTTCATCGTCGTCGTACCGCTCGGCATCGCGGGCGGCGTGTGGGCCGCGATGCACGCCGGACGCTGGCTCGACCGCGCGATCAGCATCACGGGGCTGTCGGCCACCGTGGTGCCCGAGTTCGTGTCGTCGATCGTGCTGATCCTCGTGTTCGGCATCTGGCTCGACTGGCTGCCGATCGAAGCCAACTACCCAGCCGGCGCAGGATTCTTCGAACAGCTCAAGCACTTGATCCTCCCGGTGCTGCCGCTCGTCTTCGTGTTCTTCGGCTATATCGCGCGCATGGCGCGCGCGGGCACCGTCGAGGCGCTCGACGCCGACTACACGCGCACCGCGATCCTGAAGGGTCTGCCGCAGCGCGTCGTCATCGTGCGGCATGTGCTGCGCAATGCGCTCTTGCCGACCATCACCGTCGCCGCGACGCAGCTCGGCTACATGATCGGCGGGCTCGTCGTGGTCGAGACGCTGTTTCATTACCAAGGCATCGGCTCGCTGATCTACAACGCCGCGAAATCGAAGGATTTTCCGATGCTCGAAGCCGGCGTGCTGACGATCGGCGTTGTCTACACGGTCGCCAATCTCGCCGCCGATGCGCTCTATGTCGCTTTGAATCCGCGTCTTCGCGTGAGGGGCGCCGAATGAGCACCGCCCTCGATATCGCCGCGCGGCCCAAGCATGCGTACCTCGAAACGCTGCGCGTGCTGCTGCGCTCGCCGGCTTTCGTCGTCGGCGTGCTGATTGTCGCGTTCTGGGTGCTATGCGCGCTCTTCGGCCCGCTCGTCGTGCCGCTCGATCCGTACGCATCCGATCCGCTCAATTCGCTGACGCCGCCCGACCACGTCCACTGGTTCGGCACCGATCAGCTCGGGCGCGACGTCTTCTCGCGCGTGATCGTCGGCGCGCGCGACATTCTCACGATCGCGCCGCTCGCCACGCTGCTCGGCACGTTCGCGGGCACGGCGCTTGGCCTCTTCGTCGGTTACTTCGGCGGCTGGGTCGATAACATCGTCGGCCGCGCGATCGATGCCCTGCTCGCGCTGCCGCTCGTGATCGTCGCGCTGCTCGCGCTCGCGGCCGTCGGCGCTTCGAACGCGACCGTGATTCTCGTGATCGGCATCACGTTCACGCCGATCACCGCGCGCACCGTGCGCGCGGCCGTGCTCGCCGAGCGCCATCTCGACTACGTGGCCGCTGCCCAATTGCGCGGCGAAAGCGCGCTCTACATCATGTTCGCGGAGATCCTGCCGAATGTGCTGCCGCCGATCGCCGTAGAAGCGAACGTGCGGCTCGGCTACGCGATCTTCGCCGTCGCGACGCTGTCGTTCCTTGGCTTCGGCATCCAGCCGCCTTCGGCCGACTGGGGGCTCGCGCTCTCCGAGTCATACACGCTGATGGCGGGCGGCGCGTGGTGGACCGTCGTGTTCGATGCGCTCGCGATCGCGACGCTCGTGGTCGGCGTGAACCTGATCGCCGACAGCGTGCAGGGGGTGCTCGACCGATGAATGGCCCCCCACCCGCCAAATTCCCGGCGTTCGAAGTTTCCAAGAGCGACAAGGCCGACGCGCTGACTGTCGTCGGCCTCACCGTCACGTACCGGATGCGCGGACGCGATCGCGAAGTGCTGCAAGACGTGTCGTTTCGCGTGCGGCGCGGCGAGGCGTATGGGCTCGTCGGCGAATCGGGCTGCGGCAAGTCGACGGTCGCGATGGCGACGCTGCGCTATCTGCCGCGCAACGGCAAGGTCAAGGCCGGGCGCATTTCCATTGCTGGACAAGACATCGCGGCACTCGACGCCGACGCCTTGCGGCGGCTGCGCGCGAATGCGATCTCGATGGTCTATCAGGACCCGTCGCGCGCATTGAATCCCTCCATGACGATCGCGCGGCAAGTCGCCGAAGCGTTCGAGGCGGCCGGCGCGACGCGCGCCGAAGCGCTCGCGCGCACGCTCGAGATGCTGCGGCGCGTGCGCATCGCGGCGCCCGAGCGCGTGATGGATAGCTATCCTCATCAACTGTCGGGCGGCATGCAGCAGCGTGTCGTGATCGCGATGGCGCTCGCGTCGAACCCCGCGCTCCTGATTCTCGACGAGCCGACCACCGGGCTCGACGCCACCGTCGAAGCGGAAGTGCTCGATCTCGTTGCGCAACTGCGCAGCGAACTCGGCACGGCGGTGCTCTTCATCAGCCACAACCTCGCGGTGATCGGGCGCATGTGCGACCGCGTCGGCGTGCTGTACGCGGGCAAGCTCGTCGAAGAAGGCGTGACGCAAGACGTGTTCGAGCATCCGCGCCATCCGTACACGGTGGGTCTCTTGCGCTGCCTGCCGAGCCCGGGACGCAGCAAGGACATCGACCGGCTCGACACCATCGCGGGCAGCCTGCCGCCGCCGGGGTCCGTCACGCAGGGTTGCGTGTACGCGGAACGCTGCCGGCTCGCCGACGAACGCTGCCGGCGCGAGGCGCCGCCGCCCTATCGCGTGAACGCCGCGCACGGCGATCAGATGTCGCGTTGCCATTACCACGAGCGCGCGATCGAATTGCCGCGCGTGGCGAGCGTTGCCGCCGCCAACGGCGCAAGCCCCGCGATTGCCGCCGCGAAAATGAACGGCAGCCCGCTCGCATTGCGCGCCGCGCATCTGTCGAAGACCTTCCACGTTTCGGGCGGCCCGCTGCGCGCCGTCGACGACGTCTCGCTCGATCTCGCCGCCGGCGAAACGCTGGGCCTCGTCGGCGAATCGGGCAGCGGCAAGACCACGCTCGCGAAACTACTGCTCGGACTCGTCGCCCCCGATGAAGGCGGCGTGCTCGAACTCGACGGCACACCGTTGCCGCCGCGCGTGACGGGACGCAACGACGATCAGGTGAAGTCGCTGCAGATCGTGTTTCAGAACCCGGATTCCGCGCTCAATCGCGCGCATTCGGTGAAGCGGCTGATCGGGCGCGCGCTGTCGAAGCTCGGCGCGCTGCGCGGCCCCGCGCACGATGCGCGGCTCGCCGCGCTCACCGCCGCGGTACGCCTTCCCGAACGCTATCTCGGCGTGCGCACGCGGCAGTTGTCGGGCGGACTCAAGCAGCGCGTCGCGATTGCGCGCGCGTTCGCGGGCGACCCGCGTGTCGTGGTGTGCGACGAGCCGACCTCGGCGCTCGACGTCTCCGTGCAGGCCGCGATTCTGAATCTGCTCGCCGACTTGCAGCGCGAACGCGGCGTGAGCTACGTGTTCATTTCGCATGACTTACATGTGGTGCGCTATGTTTCCGACCGGATCGCCGTGCTGTACGTCGGCCGCCTGATGGAAATCGGTCCGGCGAGCGCGGTGTTCGACGGTCCTCACCATCCGTACACCGAGGCGCTGCTCTCGTCGGTGCCGACGCTCGACGGCGACGGCAGCACGGTCGCGCGCATTCGTCTTTCCGGCGATTTGCCGAGCCCGGCGGAACCGCCTTCGGGTTGCATGTTCCAGACGCGCTGCCCACGCAAGCTCGGCGCGATCTGCGAGCAGCAAGACCCGCCGTTCGTCGACGCGGGCGGCGAACATCGCATTCGCTGCCATATCCCGATCAACGAACTTCGCGAATTGCAGCGCAAGCCGCAGCGCGCGTAGGGCCGCCGCATTCGCGCCGCCCTTCCTCGCCACAGGTTCGCATCGGCTGACAGGCGCTGTGCTGCGCAATTCCCGATGTAACGCGAAGCGGCGCAAATTCTCCCGTCCGTTTCACGCTCGAAACGTTTTCACGATTTTCACTCGAGGCGGTACCAAGCACGCGGCGCCCGCCGCAGATGCGGCGGGGGTTTCGGCTCAATGGCACGCTTATCGCTAAAGAAGGCGCATACGGCCGGGCCGCCGATCGTGCTGATGCATAGCCTTTCGATCGACGAGCAGCCAATAGAACACCGGCCTCGCGGGCGCAGCATCCGCCGTTTGCATCACGGCTCGGACGCGTGCGCGTGCTTTGCACCATCGGTCCGAGGACCGCCTGCTTCGCGGTCACGCAAGCCGTGCGGGCGAATGGCCAAACGGTACGACAACAACGCGCGACTGGCCGTTGCCTCGGGAGATGCGTCATGAAAACCAGATCATTTAATAAGTACTGCCATTCAATGACGCGTGGCGCCGTGGCGCTGACAGCCGGCATCGCGGTCATGCAGATGGCAAACGGCGTGCACGCGGCGACTTCCGGCGATGTGATTCCGGGGTGGCTCGTCGATGCCGAGGCCGCAACGGAGCCGGCCGCCGCGGCTCCGAACGTCCAGCGCTTAACGGTGGCCGCGACGAGCGCCGACGATGTGTCCTCGGTTTTCCTCGTCAGGACTTGCCGGGACGATCCGAACCGCGGCGCGTGCAACGAGCACGCGGGCGGAGGCGGCGGTCCTGCCGCGAACGGCGCGGCCGGTTCGAGCGGCTTAGGCGGAGGCGACCCGGCGGGTACGTCGAACAGCGGGACAGGATCGGGCGGTAGAGGTGGTGTTGGGAGCGCAAGTGCAAGCGGTAATGGCGTTGGTGGGGGCAATAGCGGTGGTAACAACGGCGGTGGTAGCAACGGCGGTGGCAGCAACGGCGGTGGCAGCAACGGCGGTGGCAGCAGCAGTGGTGGCGGCAGCAGTGGTGGCGGCAGCAGTGGTGGCGGCAGCAGTGGTGGCGGCAGCAGCGGTGGCAGCAGTAGCGGTTGTGGCTGCAGCAGCCACGGCGGCCCGAGCGGTCCTAGCGGCCCCGGCGGCGGCATGGGAGGAATGGGCGGCATCGGAGGAGGATTTGGCGGTGGCTTTGGTGGCGGGTTCGGCGGGGGTTTCGGCGGTGGCTCCGGCGGACACGGTTCGGGCGGCAAGGGACGCTAGATTCCGGAGATGGCATCTCGACGCCATCGCACCCGGCACACCCATCCCAACCAAGCGCTTCCGAGCGTCATGTGGCGGTGACGGCACGATCCCCCGGTCGAACGTCACCGCTCGTGGCGCGGACCTGGAATGCAGAAAGTGGAAAGCGGCTACGGTATCGCGCACGGGTATCCGTGCGCTAACGAACCCGCGCGCAGGAACCAAGCGGAACCAAACGGGCACGAATTCCTCTATCGAATTCGACATTCGAGAAGAGGCGATCAAGATGAAGCGAAACTTCTCCACCCCGGCAGCGCGCGCCGCCGGCGCCCTGCTCGCCGCCTCGGCGCTCGCGCTGGCTTCTCAAGCGCATGCGCAGCAAGCGGCCGCAGCGGAAGCGCCGCACACCGATCCATCGTTCTCGGCCTACACGCTCTCCCAGCTCTGCCAGCAAAAAACCGACAACGGCGCCCAAGGCCAATGCGTGGGCGCCGTGCGCGGCATCATCCACGGCTATCAATACGGCGTGCTGTTTCTCGGCCAGCGCGCCGCCGTGCCCAATGAGGCGGTGCAACACGTCGCGCTGTGCCTCTCCGGCACGCCGGTCGCGACGATCGTCGACGAGTTCGTCGCCGATACCCATCAAGTCGATGAAGACGCGCTCAAGCGCACGCCCGCTGAAATCGCCGTGCTCGGCTCCGTCCATATGCATCACGCGTGCAATTGACCGGCCATTCATGGCGCGAGGGCGCGCCCGTGACGCATGCAACGTGACGCGCCCCGTTGCGCTCAGAGCATCTCGAGTGGGCGCTTGCCGCGCGGCGGCTTGAAATACGCGTCGATCGCCGCGAGTTCGTGCTCGGTGAAGCGCAGATCGAGTGCGCGCCGATTCTCGCGCACATGTTCGACACTGCCCGCCTTCGGAATCGCAAACACGTTCGGTTGGGCGAGCACCCAAGCCAGCGCGATATGCACCAACGACACGCCGCGCGCATGCGCGATCTCGTCGAGCGGCGTGCGCTTCGGCAGGCGCGCGTGATCGACCGGGCTGTATGCCATCGCCGGCATCTTGTTCGCCTCGAGCCATGGCAGCAGATCGTATTCCGGTCCGCGCCGCGCGACGTTGTAGAGGATCTGGTTCGTCGCGCACGCTTGCCCGCCGCGCGCCGAGACGAGTTCTTCCATGTCGTCGGTGTCGAAATTGCTCACGCCCCAATGGCGGATCTTGCCCGCGCGCTTCAATGCCTCGAAGCCCTCGATCGTCTCCGCGAGCGGCACGCCGCCGCGCCAGTGCAGCAGGTACAGGTCGAGCCGGTCTGTCTTCAGGCGCTCCAGGCTCGCCTCACAAGCCGCGACAACGCCGCGCCGGCTCGCATTGTGCGGATAGACCTTGCTCACGAGGAACACGTGCTCGCGCAGGCCCGCGAGCGCCTCGCCGACGAGCGTCTCCGTCGCGCCTTCGCCATACATTTCGGCGGTATCGATCACGGTCATGCCGAGCTCGATGCCCTCGCGCAAGGCGGCGATTTCCGACGCACGTCGCGAAGCGCGCTCGCCCATTTCCCAGGTGCCCTGTCCGAGCTTCGCGATGCGCTCTCCGTCGGGCAAGCTGACGTAGGCTGGGTCAGCGGTCATGACATCTCCTTTGCGGAAGGTACGCGCGAACGACGCTTGCAAGATAAGCGCGCAAGATTCGTGCGATGGATGCCGCCGAGTTTAGCCCTTCGCCGGACCGTCGATCGTAACGATTGGCAAAACCCCGCTATAACACCGCGCGCCAATGACATAAAATTGCCGCTTGCCCTTCGCCGCTTTCACTTCATGAGCCCAACCACGGAAGACCGCTGGCGCGATCTGCGCCCGGACCCGGACAACGACACACCGCTTTATCTGCAACTCGCCCGCAAGCTCGGCAACGCGATCCACGAAAACCGCTGGAACGCGGGCGAGGCGCTGCCGTCCGAGCGCGTGCTGTCGGAGGCGCTCGGCGTCTCGCGCATCACGGCGCGCAAGGCGATCGCGCTATTGGTCGAACAGGGGCTCATCCGCCGCACGCAAGGCGCGGGCAGCTTCATCACGCCGCGCTACGACGATCCGCTGTCGCGCCTGTCGAGCTTCAGCGAAATGCTGCGGCGGCGCGGCTTCACGCCGAGCTCGCAGTGGATCTCGCGCGACATTCAGCCGGCCAATCGGGAAGAAGTGATTCAGCTGGGACTGTCGCCGGCGGCGGCGGTCACGCGTTTGAAACGCCTGCGCCTCGCCAACGGCATCGTGATGGCGGTCGAGAATTCGACGCTGCCTTCGTCGGTGGTGCCCGATCCGCAGGCGATCGGCGATTCGCTCTACACCTACCTCGAACAGCGCGGGCTCGCGATCGTGCGCGCGCTGCAGCATTTTCGCGCGGTCAACGCGAGCGACGAGATTGCGCATCAGATGGGCATTGCGCCGCACGATGCGCTCTTGCTGATCACGCGCGTCGGCTACACCGCCGAGCAGCGCGCAATCGAACTTACCGACACTTACTGCCGCAACGACTATTATGACTTCGTCGCGGAGCTGCGCAAGTAGGCGCGATGGCGTCGGCGCACGCGCGCCGACGTGCGCTGCCTCACGATCAGGGCCACGCACGGCACGCCATAGACGACGCCGGCGGTCAACCAGGCAGTGAACGACCAGAAGTGTTCGAACATGTCAGTGAATGATGAAGCCGTTGTATTGCGCGTTGCCCACGCCGGCGGTGAGATTCACGCCCACATTGCCCGACACGCCCGTGAGCGCGCCTGACCCGAGTGCCGCATTGCCGCTGCCGGAAAGATGCACGGCGGCCGCCACCGTCTGGTTCGACGAGATATCGGCAGCCGGGGTGTCGATGAGCGCGATTTGATTGGCCTGCACGTTGAGCGCGCCGGCGGCGACATTCACGCCGACGTTGCCGCTCACGTTCTTCATCGCGTCGGCGCCGATCGAGGCGTCGAACGAGGCGCCCTTGGCGGAGGAGGAGGACGGGCCGATGCTGGCCGAACCGCCGACCGTCTGCGTCGACGTCAGCTTGACGGAGCCGAAGACGGCATTCAAATCCGGATCGGACGACGACGCCTGACCCGCCGCAAGCGCAGGCAAGACGGCCATGGCGAACGAGCACACGGCGGCAGCCAAGGGATGGATTTTCATGCGTAGCTCCTGACGACTCCAGATTGGATAGCTAGCTACGCAGGTTTAACGACCGCGCCGGGAAAAAGTTGAGGATGACATACCGTCAAATTCAGCCATCCTGCGCACGAGAAGGCGGAAACGGCCGGAACGGCCGCAAAACCTGCCGCAGCAACGTTTGCGCCGGTCCGCTGTTCTTATAAAAAAATGATACGCCGCGCACTTGAGCCGGGCACGCCCGACACCGCCCCCGCTAACCGCCAGAGTCTCGCTACGCGCCGCCGTCTGGACCTCCGTCAAAACCGACAAATCGCGGCAAGCGCTTCCTAAGCGACTAAGAAGCGACTAAGAAGCGGCTAAGCGATCCAGCGCGCCTCGTCGGTGCCGATCGGCACCGGCGGGCGGGCGAAGAACGGCGGCGTTTCGGAGAGCCGCTCAGCGGGTGAAGTCCCGAGCACTCTGCCGAACGGCGATTCGACGGTCTCGAGGCAATCGCGCACGTCGTCGAGCGTGACGTCCGGCGCGCGCCGGCCGCCTTCGATCTGACCGAGCGATTGCAGCCAGCGCCCGGTCTGCGCGAGCGAGAGCCGCACGTGCCAGCTGCCGCCTTCGGTCGCGCGCCGCGCGAGCGCCACCATCGCGCCGAACGCGGCGAGATAGCCCGTGGCGTGATCGAGCGCCTGACACGGCAGATGCTGCGGGCGCGCCGCTTGCGCCGCCTGTGTCTCGTTCCAGGCGATTCCGCTCGCCGACTGCACCAGGCTGTCGAAGCCGCGCCGGTCCGCCCATGGTCCCGTGGGCCCGTACGCGCAAATCGACACGTAGACGATGCCCGGCCGCATGCGCGCCACGTCTTCCGGTGCGAAGCCGCGTGCGGCCAGCGCGCCTGGCCGGTACGACTGGAGAAACACGTCGGCCTTGGCGGCCAGCGCTTGCAGCGTCGCGCAGCCGTCGGCGCTGCGCAGATCGACGGTGGCCGAGCGCTTGCCGCGCCCATTGTCGATGACGAGCGGCGGGATGTTCGGCAGATGCGGGCCGTTCACGAGCAGCACCTCGGCGCCGTGCTGCGCGAGCGCGCGCCCCGCCACCGGCCCGGCAATGATGCGCGAGAGGTCCAGCACGCGCGTCCCGGCAAGCGGCCGCTCGGCGCCGCTGCCCACCGGCTCGGGCGGCGCATCGCCCTGCTGCCCGATCCGCTCGATCTGAAAGAGCGGCAAATTGGCGATCGCCGCCGCCTGCTCCAGCGCCGCCCACTCGCGCGGCGTGCGGATCAACGCGGCGCACAGCCCCGCATCCGCGAGCGTCTGGTCGAGCGCCGCGCCGTTCCAGCCGCGAATCGCTTCCGCCACCGCGTCATGGTCGTTCGCACAGCCGAGCACCTTGAGCACGCCGTCGCGGTGATGCTCGAAATTCGTATGCAGCTGAATCCAGCGCCCGTCGCGCGTCTCGTAGAAGCCGGTGAGCGGACCGCGCAGCTCCGGCGCCGGCCCGTCGTTCAGACGCAAATACCGTTCGCTGCGAAACGACGCGAGCGTGCGGCGCATCTCGACTTCGACACGTTGCCGGCGCCCCGTGCGCAGACGAAAACATTCGGCCGCGGCAAGCGCCATCGCGCCGATCGTCGCCGACGCGAGCGTGCCGACGCGATAGACCGAAGGCAGCCCCGGATCATTGCCATCCATGACGATCGATTCGAGCGCGGCAGGATCGCATTCGGCGACCGACCAGAGGTGTTCCAGAGCGATGAGCGGAGTCATGATCGGCGAGAGGCGGTGGCAGAGAGAGGGTGACTAAACAGCGATGGCTGAATAGCAATGGCTGAGACGTTGAGACGAGTCTAGAATCGGCCTCAATCGTGATCAATCTTGATTCAAATAATCAACATATATCGATTTGTTTGGTTTCTCGTCTGAAGCCTGTACCCATTTCTCGAATAGAACCGGAAGAGATCGATCGATGCCCAGCCATCTGACCGCCGCCGAAGCCGCCGCCGCGCTCGGCATCAGCGTCCCGACGCTCTACGCGTACGTGAGCCGCGGCATCCTGCGCTCGTCGCCGGACGCCGACAGCAAGCGCCGCCTCTACGACGCCGACGAAGTGCGCCGCCTCGCGCGCCGAAAAGAGGACGGCAAACGCGCGGGCAAGGTCGCGCAAAAGGTGCTCGATTGGGGCGTTCCGGTGCTCGAATCGCGGATCACGCTGGTTGCCGACGGCCGCCTTTTCTACCGCGGGCACGATGCGATCGAGCTAGCCAGAAGCGCGACGCTCGAAGAAGCCGCCGCGCTGCTCTGGGAATGCAGCGCGCGTCGAATCGCCGAGGCGCCCGCCGCGCCGATCACCGGCGCGCAATGGTCCGCATGGCTGAAGTTATGGAGCGACAGTGCGCCGCTCGATCGCGCGCTCGTGCTGCTGCCGGCCGCCGCCGCGCAGATGCCGCGCGTCTGGGCGCTCGGCCGCGACGCGCAGCTCGACACCGCCTGCGCGTTGATGCGCCTGTTGGCCGCCGCGATGATCTCGGCGGCGCCGTCGAACGAACCGCTGCACCGCCAGCTCGCCACGACGTGGGGCGTGCGCAACCGGCGGCACGCGGAGTTGCTGCGCATGGCGCTCGTCGTCTGCGCCGACCACGAGCTGAATCCGTCGACGTTCACCGTGCGCTGCATCACGTCGACCGGCACCCATCTGTTCGGCGCGGTGGCGGGCGGTCTCGCCGCGCTGTCGGGTCCGCGCCATGGCGGCGAGACCGCGCGCGTCGCGGCGTTCTTCGACGAAGCGGCGCGCGCCGGCGACATCGACCGCTATCTCGCCGGCCGCCTCGCTCGCGACGACGACGGCACGCGCCGCCACCCTGTGTCTGGCTTCGGGCATCCGCTCTATCCGCACGGCGATCCGCGCGCGCAACTGCTGCTCGATGGGCTCGCAGAGCGCGCCGGTACGCGCGCGGAAATAGCGGCAATGGCGGAGATCGGCGCGATCGTGCGCGCGGTGAAGGACACAACCGGGCTCGCGCCGAACGTCGACTTCGCGCTGGCTTCGCTCGAGCGCGTGCTGGGGTTGCCTGCCGGCGCGGCGTTCACGCTGTTCGCGCTCGGCCGCGTGACCGGCTGGATCGCGCATGCGATGGAGCAGACCGCGGACGGCAGCCTGATCCGGCCGCGCGCGCGTTATATCGGCGCGCATCCGGAGACGGCGTAACGGTCAAGCCACGCTCAAGCCGCATTCAGCCAGCGCGGCATCCAGCTGCGCGCCGCCGGAGCCGAGGTTGCCGCCACGCCGCGCCCCGCACTCGAGAACGCCAGCGCGAACTTCGCCCCGCCGCGCCCGGCGCTGACCCAGGTCCGCGCGCCTTCGGGCAGCACGAACGGCTCGCCCGGCTTGAGCCAGTAGTCCTCGGAATCGCCCTCGGCCGTCAGCCAGATTTCGCCTTCCGTCACCGTGAGCATGGCCGCCCGGTCGATCTGCCAAGCGGCAGCCGGTTCGCCGTGCTCGAGTTCAAAAGTCCGGATTTCACGCATCGCTGTGCTCCTTGAAGAGGCGTCCTAGGGAAACTACGTAGCCTCATTATTGAGACGCGGCGACTAGAATCACATGCACAGTTCCGAACAGTTTCACTGAAACTGTTCAGGCGAATTACCGAACAGTGAGGTGACGCCGCATGAAACCCGATCTCAATCTCGACCGCGAAAGCGGCGTGCCGCTCACCGAGCAAATCGTGGCCGGCGTGCAGGGCTGGATTCGTTCGCGGGACGTGCATGCGGGCACGAAGCTGCCGTCGATCCGCCAGTTCGCGGCCGACTACGGCGTGAGCCGCTTCCCCGTCATCGAGGCTTATGACCGGCTCGTCTCGCTGGGCTACGTCGATTCGCGGCACGGCTCGGGCTTTTACGTGTCGCGGCACGCGCCGGCCAACGACGAATGCCAGGGCACCACGGACCCGCGCCGCGCCGAGGAAGAGTCGATTCACATCCTCCAGCAGTTCAACTACCCGGGAGAGCACCTGAAGCTCGGCGGCGGCTTCATCCCCGAGGCATGGCGCGACATCGACGGCCTCGCGCAAGCGGTTCGCCAAGTGTCGCGAGGCGATCCGCTGAGCATGATCGACTACGCGACACCGCTCGGTCATCCCGCCTTGCGCGAGCACCTCCACGCGCGCGCCGCCCTCGTCGGCATCCACACGAACGTCTCGCAGATTCTGATCACGAACGGCGCGAGCCAGGCGCTCGACCTCGTGATCCGCTACATGCTCAAGGCCGGCGACACGATGTTTGTCGAAGACCCCGGCTACTACAATCTGTTCGGGCTCTTGAAGCTGCACGGGGTGAATGTGGTCGGCATTCCGCGCACGGTGAACGGACCCGATCTCGACGTGCTGCAGGAGCAGCTGAAGCGCCATCGCCCGCGCCTCTTCTTCATCAACACCGTGTTCCACAATCCGACCGGCACGACGGTCACGCCGCCCGTCGCGTTCCGGTTGTTGCAGCTTGCGCGCGAGCACGGCTTCACGATCCTCGAAGACGACATCTACGCCGACTTCCAGGCCGAGCCGACCGACCGCCTCGCCACGCTCGACCAGCTCGAACAGGTGATCTATATCGGCGGGCTGTCGAAGACCATGTCGTCGTCGCTGCGGATCGGCTTCGTCGCGGCGAACCCCAAGGTCATCAAGGATCTCGCCGACATCAAGGCGCTCACGAGCATCAGCGGCTCGCTCTTTGCGGAGAGCGTGGCGCTCGCGCTGCTCGAGCGCGGCGCGTACCGCAAGTACCTCGATCGCCTGCGCCGGCGCATCAACGACGCGCTCGGCGCCACCGTGCAGACGCTCGAAGCACAGGGCTGGGAAGTGTTCGCGAAGCCGGCGGGCGGCAAGTTCGTCTGGGCGCGCGTACCGCACATCGACGACTCGCAGCAGCTCGTGGAATGCGGCGCGGCCTGCGGAGTCAACGTGGCGCCGGGAAGCTATTTCCGGCCACACTCGGAAACCTCCCCGTGGATCCGCATCAACACGGCGTACACGAACGATCCACGCGCCCGCACCTTCTTCGCGCGCGCGGTCGAGCTGGAACCCGCGCGGGAAAGCGTGACGGCGGAATAGAATAGCGGGCGTCGATTTCACCAACTGGTTCATTACGCGCCCGCTTCATGGCGGGCGCGCCACGCCCAGCCCATGTCCCATCCACCGACCACTGCCTCCTCTCCTGCCCGCACCTACTCCCCAAAGTCGCTGAACGTGCTGCTGTGGCTCGTCGCCACCGGCTTCTTCATGCAGACGCTCGATTCGACGATCGTCAACACGGCGCTGCCGTCGATGGCGCGAAGCCTCGGCGAATCGCCGCTCAGGATGCAATCGGTGGTGATCGCGTACTCGCTGACGATGGCGGTGATGATCCCCGTCTCGGGCTGGCTCGCAGACAAGCTCGGCATCCGGCGCGTCTTCTTCAGCGCGATCCTGATCTTCGCGCTCGGCTCGCTCCTGTGCGCGAACGCGCACACGCTCTCGCAGCTCGTCGTGTGGCGTGTGATGCAGGGCGTGGGCGGCGCGATGCTGCTGCCGGTCGGACGGCTGGCCGTGCTGCGCGTGTTTCCGGCCGAACGCTACCTGTCTGCGCTGGCGTTCGTCGCCGTCCCCGGCCTGATCGGTCCGCTGATCGGCCCGACGCTCGGCGGCTGGCTCGTGAAGATCGCGTCGTGGCACTGGATCTTCCTGATCAACGTGCCGGTCGGCGTGGCGGGCTGCATCGCCACCTTCATCTACATGCCCGACGCGAAGAATCCCGACACCGCCCGTTTCGATCTCAAGGGCTACCTGCTGCTCGCGCTCGGCATGGTCGCGATCACGTTCTCGCTCGACGGCTTGGCCGAGCTCGGCCTGCAGCACGCGACAGTGCTCGTGCTGCTGATCCTGAGCCTCGCCTGCTTCGTCGCGTATGGCCTGCACGCGACGCGCGCGGAGCGGCCGATCTTCCCGCTCGATCTGTTCCAGATCCATACGTTCAGCGTGGGCCTGCTCGGCAACCTGTTCGCGCGGATCGGCAGCGGCGCGATGCCGTACCTGATCCCGCTGCTGCTGCAGGTAAGCCTCGGCTACAGCGCGTTCGAAGCGGGCCTGATGATGCTGCCGGTCGCGGCGGCGGGCATGTTCTCGAAGCGGCTGGTCACGAACCTCATCATGAAGCACGGCTATCGCAAGGTGCTCGTCGTGAACACGGTGCTCGTGGGGCTCATGATGGCGAGCTTCCTGCTGACGAGCCTCCATCAGCCGATGTGGCTGCGGCTCGTGCAGCTCGCGATCTTCGGCAGCGTCAACTCGATGCAGTTCACCGCCATGAACACGCTCACGCTGAAAGACCTCGGCACCGGCGGCGCGAGCAGCGGCAACAGCCTGTTCTCGCTCGTGCAGATGCTGTCGATGAGCCTCGGCGTGACGGTCGCGGGCGCGCTGCTGACCACCTTCACGGATCTGATCCCGCGCGCGAGCACGGCCAACCCGCTGCCGGCGTTCCACGCGACGTTCCTGTGCGTCGGGATCATTACATCGGGATCGGCGTGGATCTTCGCGCAATTGGCACCGGATATCCGGACGACGGCGAGGAAAACGGATCCTTCCGAGCGGACCTGACGACACCGGGCCTGCCTCGGAGCACGGCCAGCCGCGGAGCGCAGGCATGGCCTCGACCCGCGGCGGGGCACGCGGTGCACTACGACAGTGCGCCAAAGCGCGCTAAAACGTGTCTTGCTGCGGCCGGAACACCCGATGTCCCGCGCATGCTTCTTGCGTGCCGATCCTGTAAACTTTGCCGCTGCCCACCTCGAAAACCGTGCACCGCCTGACTCCATGACCGACATGAGCATGATCGATCTCGATCCACCCGGCTTCCAGCCGCCGCGGCCGATGGCCGGCGACGAAGGCGCCCGGCGCACCATTCTGTATGGCGGCTACACCGTGCTCAGCGTGTTCCAGCCGGTGTTTTCGGTGTCGCACCGGCGCGCGATCGGCTACCACGCGTCGCTGCGCGCGCACGACGAACAAGGCGTGCACGCGCCGTCGCACGAGGTGTTCACGCAGGCGGCGCGGCGCGGCGACCTGCTGGAGCTGGGGCGGCTCGCCGAATCGCTGCACCTGGGCAACTTCAACGCCTTCGACAGCCACGACGAGTGGCTCTTCCTGAGCCTGCACCCGGCCGCGCTGATGGACACGAGCTACGGCGACGCCCTGCTCGCCGGCCTCAAGGCGCTCGGACTCTCTCCGCAGCGCGTCGTGCTGGAGGTGCCCGAGCAGGCGGGCGGCGAAACGACGCGCTTCGCTGAAATCATCGACGGGCTGCGCAAATCCGGTTTCCTGATCGCGCTCGGCGGCTTCGGCGCGAAGCATTCGAATATCGACCGCGTCTGGCACCTGCATCCGGATATCGTCACGCTCGACCGCTGCATCCTCGCGCAAGCGAGCGAGCACTCGCACATCGAGCGCGTGCTGCCCGGGCTGGTGTCGCTGCTGCACGAGTCGGGGCAGCTGGTGCTGATGGGCGGCCTCGCGACCGAGCGCGACGCGCTGATCGCGCTCGAATGCGACGTCGACTTCGTGCAAGGCACGTTCTTCGCCGGACCGAGCGTCGAGCCGGTCAAGCCGGAGACGGCCGCGGGCGTGATGGACGCGCTGTCGGCCGCGCTACGCCGGCGCGTCGCCGCGCGCGAGCGGGCGCAGCACGCGCGGCTCGCACCGTATGTCCGCGCGCTGGAAGAAGCGAGCGCGCGCATCGTCGCGGGCGACGACGTCGAGCACGCCGCCGCGCCGCTGCTTGCCTTGAGCGAGACCGCGCGCTGCTTCCTGCTCGACGCGTCGGGCCGGCAGATCGGCGACAACGTCGTGCCGCCGGGGCGCGTGTCGCGGCGCGCGAAGCGCTTCTCGCCGCTCCTGCATTCGGAAGGCGCGAGCTGGGAGCGCCGTCCCTACTTCATCGAAGCGATGCGCGCCCCGGGGCGCGCGCATCTGACCGCGCCGTATCTATCGATCAACGAGGCGCATTTGTGCGTGACGGCGTCGATCGCGGCGCAGACCGCGCACGGCCTGCAGGTGCTGTGCGCCGACATCAACTGGGAAGCGGCCCTGCATCGCGTTTGACGGCGACCTCCCCCCTCGGCAGGCGAAGCGAAAAAGGACTATCTTGTGCACTGGGTTTGCCGGAGGGCCGGCACCCGGAGCGCCGGATGGCCCCCGCCGATTACGAGGAACGTCATGCAGCCATACAACCAGCTCGTACCGACCGTCATCGAACAATCGGGACGCGGCGAGCGCGCCTACGACATCTATTCGCGCCTCTTGCGGGAGCGCATCGTGTTCCTGGTCGGACCGGTGGAGGAACAGACGGCGAGCCTGATCGTCGCGCAGATGCTGTTCCTCGAATCGGAGAATCCCGACAAGGACATTTATTTCTACATCAACTCGCCGGGCGGCTCGGTGTACGACGGCCTCGCGATCTACGACACGATGCAGTTCATCAAGCCGGACGTGTCGACGCTGTGCACGGGCTTCGCCGCGAGCATGGGCACGTTCCTTCTCGCCGCCGGGGCAAAAGGCAAACGCTTCGCGCTGCCGAACGCGCGCATCATGATTCACCAGCCCTCGGGCGGGAGCCAAGGCACGGCCGCCGACGTCGAGATCCAGGCAAAGGAAGTCTTATTCTTGCGCGAACGCTTGAACAAGGTGCTCGCCGAGCGCACGGGCCAAAGCGTCGAGCAGATCGCGAAGGACACCGATCGCGATAACTTCATGTCCGCGGCCGCCGCCAAGGAGTACGGCTTGATCGACGACGTGCTGACGGAGCGCACTTCGCTGCCGTCAGCCGCGAGCCGCAATCTGCTTTGAGCGGCGCGGGTGTGGCATCGAGGCGGCGCGGCATTCGTCGGTGTAAATCGCGCCAACGTCTAGCACGGCGCGCGGTCCGCTATACGCCGGACACATCGGCGGCATAAACTTCCGCTGTGCGGTCCCGGCGCGCTTTTCGGGCTACCCGTCGGGCCACCCTCCACTCACGAAACGAAGGCGCGCCATGTCAAGCAACTCCCCTGTCAACGGTGGGCGTGCGGGCTCCGACACGCCGGATCTGCTCTACCTGCTGTCGGGCGTCGACGAGTTCAGCCGCGACGTCTTCCCCGGCAACGAAGACCTGTTCAAGAGCCTCGCGCACCAGCAGCACCCGCACACGCTGTTCATCACGTGCGCCGACTCGCGCGTGTCGCCGGAAATGATCACGCAGACCCGTCCCGGCGAATTGTTCGTGTGCCGCAATATCGGCAACATCGTGCCCGCGTACGGCGAGATGCTCGGCGGCGTCTCGGCGGTCGTCGAGTATGCGGTGCTCGCGCTCAATGTCCGGCAAGTCGTCGTGTGCGGTCATACCGATTGCGGCGCGATGAAGGGGCTTGCGGCGGACGTATCGATTGCCGAGGAGATGCCGACCGTCCATGCGTGGCTGCGCAATGCCGAAGCCGCGCGCAGCGTCGTGCGTACGCGCAAGATCGAGCACGATCACGTCGTCGAGGCGCTGGTCGAGGAAAACGTACGCCTGCAGTTGATGCATCTGCGCACCCACCCGGCCGTCGCGGCGCGTCTGGCCGTTGGACGGCTCGCGGTGCAGGGCTGGGTGTACGACATCGGGCACGGCAAGATCTCCGTGTTCGACGAACAGGGCAGCCAGTACCAGACGCTCGAAGAAGCGCGCGAGCGTCTGCAGAATCCGCAGAACAAGGCCGCGCCGTGATCGTTCCGGGCCGCGCTCGCCTCGGACAAGTCGTTTTCTATGTCGGGCGCCCGCTGGCTTTGTTGTTCTTCTGGGACGTGCTCGTCACCATCGCGTATTTCATTAAAGGCATCGATAACCGGTACATCTCGTTTCCGCATCTGCCGTTATCCTTGCTCGGCTCCGCGATCGCGATCTACCTGGCCTTTCGCAACACCGCAGCCTACGCGCGCTGGTGGGAAGCGCGCACGCTGTGGGGCGCGATGATCAACTACTCGCGCAGCTTCGGACGCGAAATGCAGACGCTGCTGCCATTCGAAGCAACGGCATTGCAGCGCTTGCTGATCCTCCGGCACGTTGCCTACGTTCACGCGCTGCGCCTGCATCTGCGCCGCCAGACGCCATGGGACGAACTCGCGCCCCGTCTGCCGCAAGACGAGATCGCGCGCCTGCAGCAAGTCGCGAATGTGCCAAACACGATACTCAACGAGACGGCACGAATCATCGCGCGCGAAGCATCGCTCGACAGCATCCGGCTGACCACCATCGAACAGACGATGCGCGAACTGCTGAATGCGCAAGGCGGCATGGAGCGCATCCGGAACACGCCCTTTCCTCAGCAATATGCGACCTACCCTGCGCTATTCACGCACGTGTTCTGCATCCTGTTGCCGCTCGGTCTCGTCGAATCGCTCCGCATCTTCACGCCGCTCGGCTCGACCGGCGTCGGCTTTCTGTTTCTCGCATTACTGCAAATCGGCAACGACATGGAACATCCGTTCTCGAATACGGCGAACGACGTGCCGCTCACCGCGATCACGCGCACCATCGAGATCGACTTGCGGGACAGCCTGGGCGAGGCCCACGAATTGAAACCGGTGCAGCCGGAGAAAGGCGTGTTGTGGTGAGTCGAATGCGTCGAGCGTGCGCCGATTTAAAAACGTGACGCGCGAAAAGCAGAAAGCCCTCGAATTCGAGGGCTTTCTGCTTTTACTGCTGAAACCAGACTGGGTGTCTCGTCACAATAAAGTTTGAAATCGAGCGCGCCAAAGTATCAGACCAGTCACGCCCGCCTTCTTGCTCGCTAATCCTATGAACCGGCCGTTAATATAAAAAATTGTCATGCTGACATGACCATACTACTTGATAGAGCAATATGAGTCGATTCAATGTTCAGCGTTCCGTGTCGTGAAAGCGATACGAAAGATGGTTTCTGAACTTTAGCGCCAACTGACATCTCGATCTTCTAACAATGTTTCGATCAATGGGCGATGCCTCGACACATTGAGCGGTGCGCGGTAATCACTCGCGGATCTAATCAACCAAGCACTCTATAGAACGTCAAGGCGATCGCGATTACCGCTTCATTCCCCTGACTCCTGTCGTCCGAGCTGGACTAGGCGAAAATTCAGCGCGATCTTGTCGCCAGTGGCCGGGGCAATGTCTCCCTCGCGCCAATCGGGCATCTGTACCTGACCATGCCGAACACCCGCAGCGAAAAGCAACTCGGCCATCTGTTTCGGATCGCTCGTAACAAAGGTCTCGCCCGTGGCCAGCAATGTCCCTATCAATTCGTCTCTCGGATAGTCGTAGACGACGCGGGCGCGCATGTATCCACCGTCGCTCATAGCGGTTTGTTTAGCTTCTCTAGGGCACCAGCCCCTAATCACTGTTGTCACTTCGTCGAGAACGAAGGATATCCATCGCGGATTCCCTCGACCGGCAAGCGGCATGAGCTATCGTATCAACATTTCGGCGTTGGACTGATTCCTTCTGCGAACCAAGCGCGTGCATCGCCGATGGTCCAAAATGATCACCGAAAACGATACGCTCACACGTCCCTCCCACCCCTACTGGACAAACACGTGAGCGAACAAATGGACTGGCAGCACTCACGCGACAGCGACATCAACGGAAGCTTGTTCACTAATCACCACTGGCAACGCCCTTGATGCCGTCTCCACGCCGAGCCGGTAGTAGGCGTTGATAAAATCCCGCGTGGGAAATTGATTTGTAGTCGGCTCGTGGGGAAAATGGCGGTCGATTGAAGACCGCAGCCGTAGCGGGAGCGAATGCCATTTCTCCACCCCCAATTTGATATATGTGATCTTGCCGAGCTCGGTCTTCCCCTTATAACGAATCGTTCCCGTCAGGTTCACCTCCTGAATGCGATTCTGCGTCTCACGCGGAAAGAGGTTCGGAACGTCGATCACAGCCTCAAAGTCCTCGCGACATCTGTCGATCGCATACGCAAGGTCCGAGAATTCATAGTTCGGATCATGCCCGGCATCCACCACTACGATATCCATGCATTCGCGAGCAACCAGTTCATATATCCCCAGATTCTCAAAATGCCCGCCATCACTGAGGCGCATCCATTTCGTGCGGTTGTTGTGCACATTCAGCGCCGCCATTGAATTGAGAAAAAACGACGGGCGCCACGTCCGACGCTCGGGATTGAACGCTGGATTGATCACCCACGCCCCAAGTCCCATGTTGAACACCGTTAGAAGCGAATTACGTAGCGGGCTCTGCCTGACCGGGTGGATGTCGACCGCCGCCCCTGAAGTGGCTACCAGTCGCCAGATAAACTGATGCTTCCAGCTTTTTCGCTTGTTCCCAACATACCATTCCTTAGTCGGGAAATACCCACTGGATGCCGATCCGCAATAACGACGGCTAACGCAGAAATTTTCTCCACCCCGTCGCTGCTTCTTTTCGTCGTCACGTGCAACAGGCGACTGTGAGAAGCAGTTTATCAGGTGGATAGGCGCACGTTCATAGCCATGAACCTTATGTATCGCCTGATCCGTACCGCCACCAAATTTCCGTCTCAGTCCTTCGTAGTAAATCTTCGCAGGCAAACATAGCCAGTTCGGATTCGTCACCATTGCAAAGAGCACAATCAGCAGGGACGCGAAATAAAGAAGATTTAAGCCCTCAGCGATAGCGTGATGCGTCAAATCGCGCATGAACGCCTGCATGATCAATCCTGCAGATAGAATGAAAGCAAACCCAAAGGCGTACCCTGCGCGGCCGTGCAGCCTGACGATGGATGGATGACTAGGACGCAGGCTCAAGGCAATTCCGACGAACAACCAGATCAGGCCAGCTACTACGCACGTCAGCCAATACAGCGCTCTCGGCGAATGCCCTATTGATAGGTGCCCTGCCAGATCCGCCATCTGTATGGCACCGAAGATCATCGCGAGGAAGAACCAGACCTGACCATCTGGTGAAGCCCGCTTTCTCACGCGGGACGCCACGAGTTGGTATATCACGACCAGCAGAAAGCCAAGACAGCCGACTCCCGGCACATATCGGTCAATCGCATGATGTATCGGAAACATCTCCATTACAAGCGGCCCGGACTGCCCCACCAAAAGCAGAAGCCAAGACAGGGACAACAGCATGGAGATGCCCCAAAGCGAGAGCATCACCAAGATTGTTAGCGCCGAAATTTTGATATATCCATTGTCATCGCGGTTTAGCTCCGCCAAAACTCTTTCTGCCCTGGTAACACTGTCAACTTCTGCTCCCTTGTCATTTGACGCCGCTAATACGCCGGCCGCTGCGTAACCGCCACCGGACACGCTGGACACGTAATCCACCCTCTCCCAGTGGCCTGATCTCTCCATCCAATGGATTACCCCGAGCGCAAAGCACGCTGCTCGAACGCCCCCGCCCGATAGCGCAACCCCCAAAGTTGCCGTTTTTTCCACTCCAGTGGAATTCCGACGTCTGGCAAGGTACTCCTCTTCTTCGTCTCGGACGTCCCGCAAGCTGATACCGCTTCTGATCAAGAGCATCTTATCGTTTGATTTACCCATTGCGACCTCACAAGAAAATGTACACCTGTGACGAAAAAAGAAATCTCCTTTCTGATATCGTCAACATTGACATTTGCTTTAGGGTCTCAGCAAAAAGTCGAAAACTCCCTCAGGGTTTTTGATCGAAAATGCCGAACATTGCGATTCCGGGTCAGGAACCTAGCGCCATACATCAACACGCCCTCCCGCCGTACAGGCCAGCGGGGCAACATTGAGATGTGGTTCATTCACGAAGAGTCGACGCGAGGAACGCCGCCATGAAGGACGAAGCGAAGAGAAAATATGTCCGAATTTCGTGGAATACCAAAGACTGGCGATATACAACTGGTGAGGCAAGCAGTCTCGAGAAGCGCAGCTTCGCCAAACTTCACGGCTAGATTTGCTCTGCAACGCATTTTTTATAACTGGCTTGTTCTCGCCGAGCGTGGGGTAAAAGGGGCTGAAAAATAGACGAAAGAACCAGGTGTTCTCAAGACTCTTTCCGGATACGGTTTTCCGTTGGTCATGAGCTTTCTGGATCGTGTTTGGGCGCGAGAGGTCAACGGAGAACCAGAAAGTCGAGAGAATTAGCACTGCCGCCAGTAACCGCTATCATAGAGGGCGCCAATTTGATTAAACTGTAATGCCGGTTTGCATGCGTCGACGCTGCCGTGCCAGATAACAAGGGCAACGAATAAAAGGACGAAGATGGACAATGAGAAAGCCGAGGAAATGGCCGCTGCTGACGACTATCGACATCAGCAGCAGGTGAGGTACGGGAGTTCCGCCGAGCAAGCCCTCCAAAAACTGCAGACCTTGCGACATGCCGCTATCGCGCATACCTTGAACGCGCTTCCGACAGCCGACCTAGATATGGTTGAGCGCGCGTTGGATGATCCAGGCGACGTGAAGACTGCGTTAGACGAGCCATTGTCGCACTCATTGGTGAAAGCAGCCGTGGATAAAATCGAAACGGCGGCAGAAAATATCGGCTTCAACCTTCGGAATGGCGTTTCCTTTGGGGCTCTGTTTGCCGAGGGTAGCGAGGCAATGCAGGCTCCAGTATTCGGGACGGAAACAAGCCTTGTGATGCTAACGTCGAATTTGCTTTTGCTGGTTCACCGATTGTCGAAACTGCTTGCCCTGAGCGTTCCACTGAAAAATAAGCGAGAAGGATTCACGATCGAAAAGGATTTCCGAAGGATTGAAAAGAAGCTTCTCAAAAACGAAAATCTAATGTCTCAATGGTATTCGCTTTACTACGATTATTCGCATAATCCAACCACCCCTGCTCGTGGCGACTTTATAAGTATTCCGGGGGAGCGTGAGTTCAGTGTGCAGGACGACATCTCGGAATCGATGATGTGGTTTGTGGTCGGTCATGAATACGGCCACCACATCATGAAGCATGGTAGCGGCGGAATTGCGAGTGCAGAAGGGGAAGATCGAGATCGACAACATGGTATGGAATTGGAAGCTGACATGCTAGCCACGTGGCTCTGCATGGAGGCAGGCAACTCGGAACCTCGAAACAATGTATTTGCATTGGCAAACGCCGGAGCGGTGGCTCTTCTTGCAACGCTGGAATTTATTCGCAAGGGAAATCAGATACTCAAGAACGGGAAGTCTTTACCTGGCAGTACGCGCGATAGCCATCCAGGCATATATCAACGCCGGCGCGCGATCAGCTTCTTAACAGAACGTCTGTCGAGCCCACGAACCTCTTATCAGTTCATTTCACTACAGAATCTGTACTACCGGATTGTTGCCACGACGTGGAACGTCGCTGCCAAACGTCTTGCCGAGCAGCATGTGTTCGGTGTCCGACCTATCGAACGAACGGTCGAGTGGTTGCCGCGCTGATCAGTGCTACCGCGGCGCAGCCGGCGGGACAAGCGATGTTTCGTATGTTGCGATTAGTCGTCTATGATCGCCGCAGTGGTCAAAGCGCTCGAGCGCAAGATCGTGCTCAACGAGGCGATCACGGGCGATGGTAGATGGAATGTGCTGCTCATGGATGCTCGGTACGATGCCGGCGCGTCGTTGGAAGCCGCTTGCGCTGTTCTTCGCACCTATGCGAAGGTGGGAAAAGTCTACGTCGCAACCGCGACATGGTGAGGGCCGACGAATGACCAAGATTTTCATCGCTGGTTCGATCAGCATCAAACATCTGGACCCCAAGGTACGCGAGCGTATCGACAACATCATCGAAGCGGACCATACCGTCATCGTCGGAGATGCTGACGGCGCCGACAGCTCGATACAGGCATACCTGTTTAAAAAGGGTGCCAGTCTTACCGTCGTCTATTGCAGTGGCGATAAGCCACGCAACAACATTGGTCATTGGCCCGTCAAGTGCGTTCAGACTAAGCACGCGGCGCCGGGTTCTCGGACATTCTTCACAGCGAAGGACATCGAGATGGCGAAGGCTGCTGACTTTGGCCTAATGATTTGGGACGCCAAGAGTACTGGAACGCTCCGGAACGTCATCGAACTGCTTCGCCAAAAGAAAAAATCAGTTGTCTTCGTAAACAAGGCGAAGCAGTTTCAGACTGTCGGCGACGTGGCGCAGCTCGAAAACCTGGTCGGCTTTATGTCTGAACCAGCCATGAGAAAAGCCGACGAGAAAATCCGGCTTCACGACAAGATCAACGAACTGAGGCATGAACAGTCCGAGATTTTCACGTAGTCAGCGCTGCCCCAAAGCCCGCTAACTGCGGGCATTTTCGTGCCTTCGCCGAACCTCCTCCTGCGTCAGTTTCCGCAGTGCCCAGCGCCGCGGCAACCCAACGATTTCCGTTTCCTTGAAGAGGACCGGGCCATTCGACGCTTGGTCGCATTGCTCGGGTTGGTCGAACAATGTGGCGTACGCCCCCAGCGGGGCAAGTCATGATCGCTGTCTAAGCAAATGCCCCGAGATGTCCGTCAGCAAGCTAACCGCATTCGAACAGGCCGCCTTGGCTGGCTTGGCCAACGAGGCTGCCCTTAGCGGCGTCGCTATTTGACGCATGGGCACAGTTGCCCGCCGATTCGGTGCAGTCGGCCCGTTCACTAGTCGCCGTTGCACAGCTCGATGTCACGGAAGAAAGTCACCGCTCGTCGGCCTATGTCTAGCTCCACATAAGGGGGTGCATTTGATTTCCATGCGTTTTTCCGGTTAGGGGCACCTGAGCATGGCACGAGTCTGCCTTGCGGCCCCGTTTAAATTGTCTTTCTAATCAAATCACCTGCTGACTGCCCCTTCGAGGGCCCCACATTTGCGTGGATGACCTGGCAGCCCGATGGTTCTTTCCGCAAAGCGCAAGGACAAGCCGACATTGCAAACGTCGTTTGCAATATCGATTCAATCGCCAGAACTCGATTGTTTATGCATGACGACTGGCTGTCGCAGCGGGCAGATCACTCGGGAGACTTGGAAGGATTCGTCGCGCGTACCGAGCTACCGGGAAGTTGAACGTCCCACGCAGGTTGATGCCATCGAGGTGGGTCGGCGCGATTCGCCTTAACTGTTCAAATTGCAGTAGCTGGCCCGTGGCAACCTGTAACTCGTCCACGACGCGTTGCATGTGGGTGGTGTTCCACGCCATCAGGATATTGGAGAGAAGTGTCAGCGCGGAGGAAACCGCCGACAGTGGTTCCTGGCGTCGGGCCAGTTCGACGGGAATCTTGCCGATATGGATCGCGCGCTGAACATTATGTACGGCTTCTCAGCGGTTCAACACATGCTGCTATCAGCGATCAGCGGCACACCCCTGCATGCCTGCCTCGAAGAACCCGGTGCAGTGGTCGATGAATGCCCTGACCTTCGCGGGCAACAGTGCGCGACCGATGTACGCCAATCTGATCTCCGCTGCGTCGTCACTGATCTCGAAGTCTTCGAGCAAGCGCACGAGCCGCCCGGTCTGAATGTACTCATCAACAAGCGTGATCGGCAGCAAGCCGATACCGACTCCCTCTAGCACGATGTCGCGATTGAGTATCGGGTTATTTGACGCGATCTCGTAGTTGGTCGGGACAGCAACGTCTTGCTGGCCGACGCGGAAAGTGACGGATGGTTTGTGCATCGATGGGGGAACGGCGACAAACACATGCTCAGCGAGGTCGGCGGGGTGTCGCGGCCGGCGACGCCCCTGGAGATAAGCTTCCGTGGTAACGATAGCCAGCGGCAACCGCCGCAGCAGCCGTGTTACGGCGAGGTCGGTCGCCAGCATGAACGGCAGCACGATGCCGAGATCATAGCCATCGGCCGTAAGGTCAACGGGGCGCTCCGTCAGCGTGATATCCAACGTGACGTTAGGATGCTTTTTCCTGAACGCTGCGATCAGCGGCGCGAGCCAGGTCAGCGCAGCCGTCGTATGAGCGACCAAGCGCAATACGCCCGTTGGTACCCGGCCGTGACCCGCCGTTGAAGCTTCCAGATTGTCCAGGTCGTCGAGGATCTGACAACATCCGCTATAGAAGCGCTCCGCCGCGTCGGTCAGCGAAAACTGGCGGGTAGAACGATGGAACAATCGAGCGCCCAGCCGCTCCTCGAGAGCCACGATCGCCCTCGAAACGACTGATGGCGACAGGTCCAACATCTCACTGGCACGTCTGAAGTTCTTGACCTCCACGATCGTGCGAAACAGGCGCAAGCTAGCGAAATATTCCATCTTCCGACTTCTCGTCCATCATGTTTCCGCCTAAGCAACAGCGTGGACCGGCCCGATCATTACCGCTGCGCGTCTGATATCTGTTTCGCCGTGCGCGAGAGAGCCTCGGTCAGTCCTGCAGAGTCAGACCCGACCGCCGAAGGAAACGGAGGTCCTGCGTCCGCGGCGAGAGGAAGTCTGAAGAGGCTCGACAAAAAACCGGATAGCGTTTCTTGAATTACCTGGTCGTTCACTTCGTCCGGGTTGGAGATTCTGCGCAATTGCAGGCCGTCGCAAAGGCTCACTAGCCCGAGGGCAAGTCTTTCCGGTGGTGGCCGCAACCCGTGTTCGTCGCACTGCATCCATGAACGGATGCAGGCCGCCATCTTTTCCAGTTTGTGTTGCTGGAACCCGTTGATGTGCTCCCGGAACTCACTGTCACGGCAGGCGTGAAGTCCGGCTTCCATCCAAAGCGCAAAGGTATCGCTTTGCATTAAATGGCGACCGTAACCAACGCACGCGCGCACCTTCGCCTCTTGCGACGCCCCCTCCTCCGCTTCGATGACCCCGTGTAAAGCAGCGCGCGCCTTATCGTCATCGCGCCGCAACAACTCGACCAGCAGTTCCTGCTTGCACTGGAAATTCGAGTAGAACGCGCCGCGAGTGTAACCGGCCGTCCCGGCGATATCCTCGACGCTCGTTGCCGCAACACCCTTCTCGAGGAACATCTGTCGGGCAGCGTCAAGCAGTCGCTCGCGCGTCTGCTCTTTTCTGCGGTCGCGCGTCATGCGTTCGGGATTCATGGCGTAGCTTACGGGTGAAGTTGGCGTCTCAACTCGCAGAATTAGGCGAGACTGTCAGATGGCGGTTTCACATCAGCACCGTCGACCTCTGCTCAGGCTGCGATCCAACTGAATATTGACATTAAACTCATCGATGATATTTTTGTCAATTATAGTTACAGCCGGTTGCAAGTAAGCTCCGCCAAGGCCGCTTGCGGCCTGCCAAAGAAAGCGACAGCACAACCGGTCTGCCCATTCATACAACGGCGCCTTCTGCAGCCTCAGACTAGCCCGACCGAGCTGGTCGAGCGTCCAAGGCTGATTTCGCCCAGGAACACACTTTCGCCCAGCTTGCATTCCCGCGATGTTTCGCCGAGTGCATGACGAATATCGATCCGGTACTTGCCGCTGCCTTTCGCGAGCCCGCCGAACCGGAAATCGCCGAAGGCGTCAGAGACCGTTTCCGCAACCCGCCGATCGTCCGTATACAGGACAACCGCAGCACCAGCGACGCACTCAACCACCCCGTTCACCTGGGCGCTGATACTGCCTGCTACGAAGCAGCTTTGCCAGCGTTTGAGGCCGCTGTACCACACGCGAGGCCTCGTGCCGAGAGTGGGCCGCAAAACCTCGAGCCCTTCGCGCCGGGCCTTTTCTGCCATCGCAGCGTCATCGAGCTTGACGGCCTCGAATACGCCAGTGGGACAAGCCTGTTCGCATCGCGGACGCTGCCAACCCTGATCGAGCAGGTGAGCGTCGAAGATCCAGGTCTGCGGCACCTGCAGTTCCTCGTTCCAGACAATCGCTTTGTACGGGCAGGAGTTGACGATATCTTTGCGGCCGCGTGCCTTGGTCGGATCGATGATGACGATCCCGTCGGCGCGCTTTCGGATCGCGTCGCCGCCGACGCGCATGCATGGCGGTTCGTCGCAGTGATTGCACATCACTGGCAGGTACGTCGTTTCGACCATATGAGCATCGCCCTGCACGCGGCGCAGGATGCGAATAGGGCTTTCGGCGCCGGCCGCGGCGGGCGCGGAGTAACCGGGAAAATCGTTTCCAACGTGCTCATCACGTGCCGCGATGACGCAGTTGTTGCAGTTCTCGCATTGCCCGACCTTGATAATCAGACTCCACTTGCTCATCATCTGCTCCTCATGCTGTGCGGCCGAGCAAGAAAGCTTCGGCGCCTTTCCATTTTTCAACCTGCACGAGGCATGAATTCGGGCTCATGCTGCTTGTGCCCGCGGTCTGGGAGCGGTCTGGGGTAAGCAGGTTCATGCAGCCGCCTATTTCAACGCGCTCGCCATCGACTTCGACCAGCTGAAATTCAGCGCTGGCCTCGTACGACTTGACGACACCGGCGGTGACAAGCTGCGATACGTCAGCCGCACAGATGACCGCGCCCCGGTCGTTGTACACCTTGACGAGGTCGCGATGGGCGATGTCCCGGGCCTCCGCGTCGGCGGGGCTGAGCCGCAGCAGCCAGAAGCGATGACCGCCGATCAACGCGCGATGATCTTCGACACTATTGACCGACGAGTTCTTCCCGTCGCAATGCGTGTGAAAACTGTACCGGCTGTGAGTGGCGATCAGTTGCAGCGGAAAGCGCTGAGCCAGTTCTGATCGCAGCCCCTCCCAGGACGGGATGTATCGGTTCAGCGGCGGCCGCTCCGGGTTGTCCGCCGTGTGCCGCTTCAGCAACTCCGGCACGAACTCCAGCTTGCCGCTGGGCGTCTGCAGCCCCATGCCGAACTTTTCGGCGTACTGCGACGGCATCGGATGCGGTTCCTGCAAGTCCTTGCGCCGTCCTTCCGCAAACCAGCGCATGTCCACCGGGTGCCGTAATTCCGGCTTTTCGGGCGAAACGACGAAATAGCCCTTGCGGCAAAACTGGCGCCACGAAATGTGATCCGGCAGATCGGACGATGCGAACACGCGCTTGACCCAGTCGAGTTCACTGCATCCCTCGGTGAAAACGCCGCCAAGGCCAAGACGCGACAGAATAGCGGTGAAGATGTCGTAGTCGGAGCGGGACTCGCCGAGAGGCTCGATGCATTTGTGCTGCATCGTGATCATGCGGTGATTCACGGTGTTGAAGCCATGATGCGCATAGCCGCCGGAATTCGACCATTCACCGATATCCCATCGCTCCAGCGACGTGCACGCCGGCAGAATGATGTCGGCGAACTGGGCCTCGCCCTCCATCCAGATCGACTGGTTGACCACGAATTCGATGCTGGGATGCCGGTAGGCGTCCACCCAGCGTCCGGATTTGGTGACCGTGCTGAAGGCAGACCCGCCATAGCGATAGATCATGTGGATCGGCGAGTAGCCCGGCATCGGGTAGCTGAATGGCGCGAACTGGGCTTCCTGAGACATACCGTCCCAGAGATAGCCTGTCGCGTGCCCGTCGATGATGGCATCCGGCAGCTGCTGCCGCGGGACCATCTGCTTGACCGGATTCATGGTCAGTATGTGCGGCATGCGCTGATAGTTGTTCACGGCGTTCGCGGTCCACGCGAGGTCGCCCGACATGCCACCGTCCGCGTAGCCCGGAAAGTAGAAATGCAAGTCATGCGGCGCACCGAGCTGCAGACAGCCGAAATTCACGCCTGGCTTGCCCCAGCCTTGCATCGCCATCATCATGATCATGCAGCGCGCCCACTGGGCCCCTGTTGCCCCGCGTCCCGCCCCGCCGAATCCCGCACCCGTCATCCCGACGGCAAGATAGACCTTCTTCTTCCCCCAGAGACGCGCGAGCGCACGAACGTCCTTGGCAGGCACGCCCGTCTCCAGCTCCTGCCACTCGGGGGTCTTGTGTATGCCGTCCGTTTTGCCTGACAGGTAGGCCCGCCACTCATCGAACCCGGTGGTCCGCTTCGCGACGTACTCCTTATCGTACAGATCCTCCTCGAGCCACACGTACATGATCGCAGTGGCGAGGGCTGCGTCCGTTTGAGGCCGGATGGGAATCCACCGGCCGCCCAGCAACTGCGCGGTCGGATTGCAATGCGGATCGATATGGACGAACTCGATTCCCAGCTCCTTGGCCCATAGACGCCGCGGTGTGCCTTCGAATCCCGCGTAGGCGCCGTTCGTGCTTTCCGGATCGCAGGACCAGAAAACGATCATTTCGGCTTCCTTAAGGCAGTCCTCGATGCCGCCATAGCCAGATGGCACCCCAACGCGCATCGAGTTGCCGAAGTGGTGCATGGCACCCCAGTACCATCCTTCCCAGCTGTCCGGATTCGCGGCCACCCGTGTAAAGCCGATCAGATTGGCGAAGCGGGTCAGTGCGCTGAGGTAATAGCCGATATTGCCCCACTGATGGTGCGACGACATCGGAAAGGTAATGGAACCCGGGCCGTGGACACGCTTTTGCCGGTTGATTTCCCGGGCGACGATGTCCAACGCCTCGTCCCAGCTGATCGGCACATATCCGGACTTGCCACGGTTCTGCGGGTTGCGTTCCCCATCGGGATCGAAATCGACCCGCTTCATCGGATGGAGGATGCGCTTGTCCGAGTAGACAAGCGACTTGATCGACAGCGCATGCGGCGCGACGAGGCCGCGCCGTGGCGGGCTGAATCGGCGTCCGCGCGCCTCGATCTGCCAGCTCGGCGCATCCTTGCTGTCGAGATCGATGGGCGTGACGCGAACGATTCGTCCATCCTTCACGTAGACGAACAATGGCCCGCCGTTGGTGCAGGTGGTATAGCGGTGTGTGCCATCCCGCATGGGCGTGCCCATCGACAGGCTGATGGTTTGCATCATGCTCAGCGTTTGCATGAACCAAACCAGCAGCTCATCGTCGCCTTCAGTGACGACCTTGAAATTCTTCGCCGCGTGGATGATATCCAAGTAGTCCGGACTGGGCGAAAGGAATTTCAGGGCGGTGGCGACATCCTTGAACTGCATGCGCACGTCGGGCATCGGATGCGTGCCGGCGGACGATCGAATGCGGCCGTTCTTGAGCTTGATGACTCGACCAATGCTTTCATCCATGAGCCCGATCCACGCGACGAGGTCGCGCTCCTTCAGACGATCGCGATAGGCGGGGAAGCGGCGTGCTGTCAGATCAAGGACCTTGGGCATGGCAAGGAGAATGGTCTTGAGGATCTGTCGTTTCACTTTTTTATCCAGTGGAAGGGCTGCGCGTATGCAAGCATCACGGCAATACGGACCGCCGCCGCGATTGACTCACGGAACGCCGGTCGTACCTGTTAGAACGTATAGGCGACGTTCAAAAAGACGTTAATGGGTTCGATCCGGAGCGTCGATTTGGAAACGATCTGCGTTCCGGTTGCGGTCTGTCCGTATAAAGTCATGTGCGTCTTGAGCGGGATGTAGCCGACAGACGCTCCGACCGACCAGTGTTTGGAAAACGCGTAACTTGCCCCGACCTCGAACACGGGGTTCCACGATGCACTGAGGGTTGCGCGTACCGAACCGCCCGGACCCACGCTATCGCTGATGAACTGGCCGTTGGTTGCGCGAACCTGGGTGAACCACGTGTAGTTCACGCCCAATCCGACGAAAGGACGAAATTTCGACTGAGCGTCAAACAGGTGATATCGAAGCTCGACGGCGGGCGGCATCGGCCGCGTCGTACCCAGTTTGCCGTACTTCGCGAGCGTCCCATCGCCCTGCAGATTCACTGTCAATGGCAGGCCGAAGAGTGTGGCGATGCCGATGTGGTCGGTCACGTAGTACTCGGTGGTGATGCCAAGCGTATTCGTTGACGTCGCGTGTGCGCCAGTACCCGACAATTCCTGATTGACAGCCATACCACCAACGCTTTCCACGGTGAGCGGCGTTGCATGACCCTGTGGCGCTACGTGAAGCCACCCTGTCGCCAGGGTAAAACTTCCGGCCGACTGGGCATTCGCATTTCCAGCAAGCGCAGCCGAACAGATAAACCCCGCCATAACGGCAGAGCGAACATATCTCCTGTTATTCCTCACGCGTCTTCTCCTGTCTCATCGGTTGGTTATCTTTTTTATCGTGCACACACCTGAAGCGATCCGCCCACTGCGCCGGATCGTGGGGTCGGCCCTCATATTTCCGGACCGAATCCTCAAATCATCTGCTCAACATTCGCGTAGTTGCACTAAATACAATGATCATATTTGCAGATGTTTTCCCCACTTCCTGTCGCCGTACCCTATCGAGTCCTGTACTGCGAACGTCTGTTGCTTCCCTTTGCCTTATCGTTCAGTTGCAACGTTTGACCAATTGGCCGGCATACTAGTGAACGCGCATCACGAGTCGCTCGGCCTCAGGCGGGAACACGCACCACGAACCATCGCGGTGCCGGAAAAAGAACAGCCCAACCGGCCTTGTCGACAAAAGTAGCTCGATATGCACACAGGTTCCCTGATGCGATTGCGCACGACCAAGTCGGGTAACGCGCAACGGGGTCTCGGAAGTTGGCGCAAACCATTTTTCAACAAGCGAACGCAAGGATCTCTCTGACGCAATACCCATCTTCTTTCCCAACCAAACTAACCGGTGACATTTGCAATTCCGGCGGGATATCGACGCGCATGCGAGTGACTGAACGCCTGCGTCGATGTCAGAAATCGCGTCACTTAGATGCGCTATGTGTCTCTGAAGCTGCAACGCCGGCAACGTTGCTCCCGAGACTTGCCGCGACAGCGACGGAAAATGCGAACGGAAAACGCCCGAGCGCGGAAGTCGCCAATGATTCGAGTTCCGCGTCCGGAAGTTCGACGTGAACTGAAATCCCACGCAAGGTGTCTTGCCCGATGCTGACTTTTGCGCCCTCGACACCGGCATCCACGAGCGCCGACTGCAAAGCGTCTACCGTTTCAAGCCGCTTGAGCGCCGGCTTGAAGATCTTGCCGACACCCGTGAGGGGCATCGCATCGACGATGCGTATCGCTTTGGGGAACGCCGCACGCTCGCTGATCTCGTCACGCAAGAACTCGGCCATTTGTGCTTCGTTCGCCGTTGTGCCCGGCTTTAGCTGGACATAGGCGACCGGCAGTTCACCCGCGTGCATATCGGGACGCCCGACTGCTGCGGCAATCTGGACCGCGGGATGGCGATGGAGAGCTTCTTCGATCGCTGCAGGATCGATGTTGTGTCCACCCCGGATAATCAGCTCTTTCTTTCGGCCGGTGAGCCAGAAGTAACCCTCTGCGTCGCGGCGTCCCAGATCGCCGGTATTGAGCCATCTGCGGCCATCCGCCAGGTCCATCCAGATGCCGCTGTTCTGCTCCGCATGCATATAGCCGATGAACACGTTCGGACCGGAGATCAGCAGTTGACCCACCTCATCCGCAACACACTCCCGGACATAATGGCCCGCCTCATCGACCACCACGGCTTTCATGGCCTGGCCCGGGAGGCGAAGGCCGATTGAGCCGACCCGCCGTTCGCCGAGCGGTGGATTGACGCTGCTAATGCAGGTGCCTTCCGTGAGGCCATAGCCTTCGAGGACCTTGATACCGGTTCGAGTCTGGAACGCACGCAGCAACTCCACCGGCATAGGTGCGGCTCCGCACAGCCCGTATTCCAGCGAACTGACGTCGCGACCGCCAACGGGAACGTCCAGCAGTGACCCATAAAGCGTCGGCACGCCGCTGAAAAAATTGATGCCGTAATGCTCGACGATGTCCCAGAAGCGTTTGACGACGCCTTCTGCGCGATAACCTTGCGGCGTGCCCAAAACGACATGCGCGCCGCGCGAAAACGGCAGCAGTCCCGTCACCATCACGGCATTGACGTGAAATAGCGGCAATCCGCAGAACATAGTCTTGCCCGGACCGACGCTTTCACCGAAGAACTGCCCGGCGCTCCAGGCATTCGCGACTTCGTTGCCGTGCCGGCGCATCGCGATCTTGGGCAAGCCTGTGGTACCCCCCGTGCAGAAATAGGACGACACATCGTCCATGCTCGTCCGTTGCGAACTGGAGAGCGCTGTGCCAGGCTCCCCTGCAATTCCTTCGCTGAAGTCGTGGATGGCGACCTGCGAGGGAACCGCGCCTCGCACACCTTCCTCGCCGTGCAACCGAGCACATTCGTCACGCTGAAGCATGCTGGCCGCAGATCGCTGGTCGCTTGGCACATGGTCGGCGAGGTTGACCAGCACGACATGCTTGAGCGAGGCAACCTTGTGCAAGACCGGCTGCACTTTCGGCCACAGGTCCGTGCCGGGAAACGGCGCCAGTGTGACAAGGACGCTGGCGCCCGAGGCATTGAGCAGCTCGCCGATCGCGTCGCTTTCGAGCAGTGGATTGATCGCGCAGACAATGCCGACGGCCTCGGCACCCCAAAGCACAAAATGCGTTTCGGGCAGATTCGGCAATACATAGGCGACGACCGTGTCTCGCTGTACACCCAGGCGCGACAGCATGTTCGCAGTGCGCGTGATGTCGCGCACCAGTTCGCTGTACGTCCAGCGCTCCGGGCTCGCGTAGTTGTCCGCGGTTGCGAAGAACGATAGCGCCGGTGCCAACGGATCAATGACCGCGCCGCTGCAGATCATCTCGTACGTGTTCGTGGGGAGATCCGCGGGTTGTCCGTGGGCTTCGATCGCGTCGATGTCCTGGATGTTCGCGACACCTTTCATGGTGCCTCCGCGACCACTCGATTTTGCTGCACACCAAGATTGATCGAGCCGTCGTGGCTGACGATACGCGCCTCCACGACGTCCCCGACCTGAAGGTACTGGGTCCGCTCAGCCTGCAGATTCAGGAACAGACGCCACTTTTCCGCTTCAGGCAACTGTGCGGCAGCGCGCTGCTTTTCGGGCGACGGAATGATCAACGCACAACCGGACGGCGTGCCGGTCGCAAGCAGGTCGCCCGTGTGCAGATCCTGTACGCCGGAAAGCTCGGTCAGCGTCTCTGCGGGACCATAGACCAGACCGGCCGTGGTGTCGTTCTGCCGAACGGTGCCATTGACGGTCAGCGTCAGCACGAGCTCGCCCAGCTTCGCAATTTCTTCCTTTTGCAGCAGGCACAGGTACGGACCGACCGGCCCGAACGTCCGGTAGCTCTTGCCCTTGTAGAACTGCATCTGCGGAATCTGAATGTCGCGCGCCGAGTAATCATTGACGATCACGGCGCCCGCGACGAACTCGTGCAGGTTCTCGTCCGTCACGGTGACGCGGGAGGTGATGTCGCGCTTCAGGACAAGACCGAGTTCGATTTCATAGTCGAGGAATCGCACCTCTTTCGGCTTCACGAGCGGCGAGTCTGCCGCAACGATGCAGCTCGTCGCCTTCGTGAAGATCATATTGAACTTCTTCGCGTCCGGGTCCATGCCGGACTCGATCATATGCTGGCGATAGTTCGCTCCCTGGCAGACGAACTGCTGATTTGCTGTCACTGGCGACAGCCATTGAACCTGCGACTCGGGAATCGTCGGGCCGTCCAGTGAAAGCAGCCGTTCGACCGGATTCGCCTCAACGAATTCGGCGGTCGATCTGAACTCGCCAGGTATCGGCGTGATCGCGCCATCGGCAACGACGCCCCACTGGGCGTGACCATCATGCAGATAATGCAGAACGTGAACTGCCATTTCCAATCTCCGGATTCGATGAACAGGTGTTGCTTCAGGCGAAAATGCTGGCGAGCGTCTTCAGCTTGGCCAGCGTGAGGTCGGGGCTGCGGCGCAGATTGCGAATCAGTCCGGCGAGGCTCATAGGCGTCAGTTTCGGCTTGGTAAAGCTGCGCGGCATCGTCGGTCCCCACTGCGCCATCGCCTCGCGGCTCACGCCATGGATTCCGGTCGGCACGTCGGCAGTGAACAGATCGCCGTCGCAGTAGTGTTCGTGCTTGTCGCCCCAAGGGTCCTGCCAGTAGTCGAAGATCTGACTGCCGAGGATATGTCGGCCAATTCCCCACGCGTGGGTCCAGCCGTTTTCGCGCAGAACGCGCTGGCCCATGCCGACCGCGTCCGCGTCGACGAGCTCATATGCGCTGTGGCTGTACTTCGCGACAAACCCCTGAGCGAGGGCAAGGGTGTGATGATCGGCTGGCTCGCCGCCGAGATCGAGACGCATGAAGGCGACGGCGGGAGAGCCGTCGGGCAGCACCTGCACGTCGCTAGGAATGAAGCCGAAGTGCTGCGTGTACCACGCACAGGTTCTCTGATAGTCGGCAAGTTCGAGCACCACGTGCCCTAGGCGGACGACCTCCGGCGCGTGTCCGGGTGGTCGCTGAGTTCCGTTGACGCGGACCGTCGCATCGACCGAGTTGAAGGGCAACGGCAGCCGGTGAGGCAAGCTCCCCGCCGCGGTCTGACCCCATATCGCATCGACCTGAAAACCGGAAGGATCGCTCAGCGTCACCAGGTAACCACCGCCCGGCAATGCCGAATGATCGACTCCACTGGCGCCCGGCAGCTTTTGCAGTGCGTCGAGCTCGCAACGGCTGCCGACCTGCAAGCCGAACCCCACGAACCGCGATTTGGACGCCTTGCGAACGACATAGCAAAAGTGCGAGGCACCCGCGCCGCGCAGGAGCAGCAAGGTTTCGCCACGCGAAACGGTTTGTAGCCCGAAGTCGCTGAGAAAACGCTCGGCTTTCCCCAGGTCGGGCCGATCGAACATCAAGTAGGCCAAAGCCGTCGCTTTTGCCGTCGGATTCGGATGACGCGCCGGTTGCTCAGTCGTCAGCTCCGGGGCGGCACCGTTTTCGGTGGTCGTCTCCATAGTCCCTCCATTTATTTCATTAGACCGGCGTCCGGCGCCGTTAATGACATTAAACTCATCACTGATAGTTTTGTCAATATAGAGGTTCGAATCTATACTGTGAAAAGGACCACAAGTGACTCGATCATGACGACCACGACCAATCGTCGGACCCCAAAACGCTCGCCGCGTGCGGCGCCCTCGCCGGCCCCCGTTGTCGAAGAGCGGGAGCCGCGCGGTGCTCGCCGCAAACGTGAAACCCGCGCCCGTCTGCTTGATGCCGCGCTGAGGCTGATGGCCGAGAAGGGCATGGAAGGCGTCGCAATCAACGAAATCACCGAGGCCGCTGATGTCGGCTTCGGCTCGTTCTATAACCACTTCGAGTCGAAAGAGGCGATCTATTCGACCCTCGTCGACAATGTGTTCGAGGAATTCGCGGACATGCTCGACCGCCTCTCGGGCGGTATCCCTGATCCCGCAGAGGTCGTGGCGGTTTCGGTCCGTCATACCATCCTTCGTGCGCGGCATGATCCGGTTTGGGGCCGATTCCTGATCCGAGAAGGTTTTTCCGCAGGCATGTTGAGCCGCGGGCTAGGCCAGCGGCTGCTGCGCGACATCGGCAACGGTATCGAGGCGAAGCGATTCGTCGTCGCCGATCCCTTGATTGGATTTCTCGCGGTAGGCGGCACGGTACTGTCCGCCATCTCGGCCGAACTGAACTACGTCGCGCCGGGCGCAACCGCAGCGGGCGTCCTTGAAGAACTCGGCTTCAATGGCGAGCACCTTCCCGAGCGTACGGCGGCCATGCTCCTGCAGACGCTCGGGCTCAAGCGCGCAGAAGCGGAGAAGGTCGCAGCGCGTCCGCTGCCGGCGGCAGAGGAAACCGTCGAGGAAGACTGACGGAAAGCACGCGTGGACCGCGATCCTGCGCACATGCGCAGAACCGCGACGCCCATTGGCGCTCAGTCAACGGCGCGCGGAGGAAATTTGCTTGCTGCTCGTTGAGAGACGAATGCGGCGTCGGTCAATTGGGCGACGCCGGGGACAGGAGGACAGGACAAGGCGTTCGGTGCGCTCTTGCGCGATGCCACCGCCTGCCTTGACGGGCTGTCCGCCGTACTCGCGGCGAGCCCGCGTACCACCTCGGCGATTTGCGCGGCGATGATGGCGATCGCGCGCCGGTGACCGTCGACGATCGCCTGATAGCCGTTCGACACGGGTTCGCTCAATACGCTGTGGCAGGTCAGTGCGCCCGCACCGTCCGACCGTCGCACATTCCATACGACGTCGACCAGCACATGCGAGCGAGGCCACGATTCGAAACGCTGGACCTCGGCGGCGATCTGATAAACGGGAACGTCTGCCCCGTTCACCAGCGCGCCGGGTCCGGCCATGCCGGCCTGTCGGCTGACGACGGCAATGAGCGCGGAGCGGATCTCGTCCGCAAGCGACGAAGCCCAACGATCGTCCTCCAACACCTTCACTTGCGCCGCATCGACCTGCACGACAAGCTGACTTCTCGCGACGGCGGCAGGCACTTTCACAGGCCGCACGTCGATGCGCCAGGCAGAGGTTGCGCTACTGGTCGCGGGCATCGCCGGTGAGTCGGTTGCGAGCGTATAGAAGCGCGCTGAAGGCGAAGCGCAAGCCCCCACGAAGACGAGGCCCGCGACGGCCACTGCGCGCGGCAACCCACGTAACGAGGGGCGTAAGATCCGGATCATGGCTGGTCTCCCTTCTTGCCAAACAACAGCGCCTGCGGATGGCGCTCGAGGTAATCAGCAAGCGCATTCAGCGATTGCAACGTACGCGTCAGTTGCTGCATCGCGTCCTGAATGTCGGACTGCATCGGCGCAGCCTGATGAAGCGTCGTTTCGGCGGTGCTGAAAGTCTTTTGCGCGGCCGCCAGCGTGTCGCGCGCTTGCGGCACGACCTCGGTGTCCATATGACCGAACAGCTTGTTGGCGTTTTCGAGCGCACCATTCAGGTTGTTCCCGATCTTGTCAAACGGAACCTGGTTCAGCTTTCGGGCGATGTCCGCGACCTGCACCTGCAGCTCGTCGAGCGTGTTCGGCACGGTCGGCAGTTCGATCGGATTGCGGCTCACATCGACACCCGCGCGAGGGGCCTTCGGGAACATGTCGAGCGCGACGTAGAGCTGGCCGGTCAGCAGGCTGCCGGTGCGCAACTGTCCGCGCAGCCCCTCCGTCACGAGGTGCTGAAGCAGCTCGTGACCACCCGGCGTGTTGGGGTCGGGCAGCGCGTCATTCGAGCGTCGGCTCAGGCGGTCGGGATATAGCGCCATCGAGACCTTCATGCTGAAACTCTTCTGCGCTTCGCTGTATTCGATACCGATGCCGGTCACCCCTCCCAGCACGATCCCGCGAAGATCCACCGGCGCGCCGACGGACAGTCCTCGCAGCGACTGGTCGAATCGCATCACGATATTGAGCGGCTGGCCGTCAGGCTCGCGCATTGCCTCCTGCTCGTCGGCCGCGAGCCGGAACTCGGCCTTGTCCGCTGCGAGCGCTCCGCTGTCCTGACCGGGCGGACTCTGGAATGCCAGCCCGCCGACCACGACGGTCGCAAGAGACTGGGTATTGAGCTTCAGACCGTTCGAATCGAGACGCAGATCGACGCCGCTTGCGTGCCACCAGCGCGTGTGGGTCCTGACATACTGATCGAACGGCGCATTGATGAACACATTGACGATCACACCGTCGCCGTGAGGGTCGAGGGAGAAGCCGACCACCTGCCCGGCCTGGATACGATGGTAGAAAACCGGCGCGCCGATATCGATCGAGCCGAGCGATTCGCCTCGCAGCGTGTACTGATGTCCCCGTTGGCCCGTCGTGACGATGGGCGGGTTTTCAAGTCCGACAAAGGCGGTTTGCGTGTCGGCCGAGCGTCCGATATCCGCGCCGATGTAGGCGCCCGAGAGCAACGTACCGAGGCCCGAGATCCCGTTGGCACCGACGCGCGGACGCACGACCCAGAACCGTGTGCCTTCTGTTGCGAATCGCGCGGCGTCCTTGCCGAGCTGGATGCTCACGATTACGCGCCGCAAATCCTTCGACAGCGTGATAGCTTGCACGAGGCCGATGTCCACGTCCTTGTACTTGACCTTGGTCTTGCCCGCCTCCATGCCTTCCGCGCTATCGAAGGTGACGGTTACGACGGGCCCTTTTTCAGCGACCGATTTCGCCACGAGCGCAATGCCGATCAATGCGCAGATCAGGGGAACTAACCATATTAGGGACGGCAGCCAGCGCTTGCGCGGCCGAACTTCGGGGCTGGGCAGATTGGGAAGATGCATCGTACGGGTATTTCAGAGAGTCCGGTTTGTTGAGAGCCAGCGCCGCAGTCAGTGCACGCTTCGCCGATCGGTTCGTGCGCAATGCTTGTCTGCATCGACGTCGTCCCAGATGAGCCGTGGATCGAATTGATGCGACGCGAGCATCGTGAGGATCACCACCGCCGCAAAAGCGAGCGCGGCCGGTCCTGCCGTGATGACCGCAAAAGAGCCGAAATGCACGAGCGTGACGGTCAGTGCGACGACAAAAACATCGAGCATCGACCAGCGGCCGATACGCTCGACGAGCCGATAAAGCGCGGTGCATTCCCGAGGCCGCCAGGCTGAGCCTCGACGAGCGGTTAGCGTGAGAAGCGTGAGAACGGCCAGCTTGAGCATCGGTACGAGAACGCTCGCGACAAATACCACCACGGCGAGCGGCCAGTCGCCCGAAGTCCAGAAGTACGCGACGCCGCCCAGGATCGTGTCGTCCTCGGCGCGGCCGAGCGACGACGCATGCATGATCGGGAGCAAATTGGCCGGGAGATAGGCGAACACGGCAGCAAGCAGCAGACTGGCGGTTCGCGTGAGGCTGTCTGCACGGCGTTGGTGTAGCGGGTGCCCGCATCGCGAGCAGCGCTGGTGCGTCCGGCCTGCTGCGTGCGCCTGAACCAGACCGCATGCGTGACAGCCGACCAGTCCTGCGCGCTGTGCGGTCATGGCGGACGAACGCGCCTGTTCGCGCGTTCGCTGCGCCCCCAGAAAGCGCTCGCGTCGACCAGCGACTCTTTTCCAGTGAATATCGGTCTTGCGGGCAGACGTGAGCCGCTCGTGGACCGCCCACAGCCGGCCAGGATCGAATGATGCGACGACGGCCAGCATCACGGTCAACCCAGCCAATGCAAAGAGGCCAGGCCCCGCGATCACGTCGGCGATGCTGACCATCTTCACGATCGTCACGAGCACGCCAAGCATGAATACTTCGACCATGCACCACGGACGCACCAGTTGCACGACGCGCAACACCCGGTTGAAACGGGGCGGGACCTTGCCGATGCGAAGCGGCACCAGCAGATAAAGAAAGGCGATCAGCTCGATCAGCGGAAAGAGTATCGATGAACAAAACACCATCGCCGCGACCGAGCGCATATCGCTTGTCCAAAGCGAGCGCACCGCGCCAACGAGCGTCGCTTCGGACGTCATGCCGTTGGCATTCAGCTCGATCACCGGGAAAGCCTGCGCGATGCAGAACGTGATCAACGCGGCGAGCGTCACGGCGCAGATGCGGTCGAGCGACGCGCCGACGCCCGCCAATGCGCCCAGCTTCGCTGCGCATCGCGTGCAGCTCGCGACGCGCGCTCCGACGTCCGCTGGCTTGCGCATCAGCAGATCGCATTCGTGACAGGCAATCAGTCTGCGATGTTCCATGCTTGTCATACGCGCGCGATCATTGCGTCGACGCTGCCGTCTGCTGCGCCACGGGCAGTTCCCCCATCGCCTGGAACAACGCCGCCGTATCGCTCATGCGCTGGCTCGCTGCGCGTACCGAGCCGATCTGCGCGTTGAGATAGCGGGACTCGCTGGCGTGTGTTGCCGACGACGGAAGCGCGCCCATGCGATGGCGCGACGCCGTATCGTCGAACGCGGCGTGCGCGGCGTCCGCGGCAACGTCCGCCGAGGTGAGCGTCTGCGCGTCGTTATCCAGCGCGGCCAGCGAATTCGCGACATCCTGGAACGCGGAGAGCACCGTCGACTTGTAGTGCAGCACGGCGGCGTCGTATGCATCGATCGACGCGCGACGCTCCGCGAACAAAGCCCCGCCATGGAAGATCGGCTGCGACATCGCCGCGCCGAGCGCCCACAGGCCGCCCGCGCCCGAGAACACCGCCGGCCAGCTGAAGCCGCCGCGCCCCATCGCGGCCGTGAGCGACAGGCTCGGGAACATCTGCGCCGTCGCGGCGCCGACGTCGGCCGCGGCGGCCTTGACGGCGGCGTCCGCTGCCTGGATGTCCGGGCGCGAACGCAACAGGTCCGAAGGCACCGCGACGGGCACGTTCACGGGCAGCGCGAGACTGTCGAGATCCGGCACGCTCGGCGCGTTATCCGGCGTGCGGCCGATCAGCACCGCCAGCGCATGGACCGCGCAAGCGCGTTGCTGCCGCAGTGCAGGCAGCGTCGCGGCGATCGACGCCGCATTCTGTTTCGATTCGAGCATTTGGGCGCGGGAGACCGACCCGAGCGCGAAGCGCTGCTCGTCCTCGTTCGCGGTGGCATTGGACACTTCCACGAGCCGCTCGGTGAGCGCGATCTGCCGGTCGAGAGACGCGACATTGATCACGCTCGCGACGATGTTGGCGGTAAGCGCGCGCCGCGACGCCTCCAGTTCGAATGCCTGCACGTGCACACGCGCAGCGCTTGCCGAGTTCGTGTAACGCGTCTGGCCGAACAGGTCGAACGTGTAATGCGCGAACACCTGACCGGCGAAGAAGTTGTATTGCACCTGCTCCGGTCCGACTCCCGGCACGACGGGCGCGCGGGCGCGCTCGACCTGCACGGCGCTGTCGATCGACGGCAGCGTCGATGCGCCGACCTGCGCGCGCAGTTGCTCTTGCGCGGCCGCGAGCGTGCGCTGGGTTGCCGCGAGGTTCGGGCTGTCGCGCAGGCCCTCGTCGACGAGCGCATCCAGCGCGTCGGAACGGTACATGCGCCACCATTGGGGGGCCGCGGTTGCGCCGACATCGAATGTCTGCGCGACGCCACCGGCCGTCACGGTTTTCGACGGCTGCGTCTGCGCGCCGTAATGCTCCGGCGAAGGCATCGCTGGCGCTTCGCTGCTCGGCCCAAACGAGCAAGCCGCGATGCTCAGTGCGGCAGCCACCGCCAGCACGGAAGTCCTATAGGTAAAGCTCTTCATCAAACCTCCGTATGCTCGGCGACGAGCGGTTGCGTTCCGCGTTCGTCGCGCCGGACCCTGAAGCAGGTCGCATAGAGCGCCGGCAGAAAGAACACCGTCAGCAACGTGGCGACGGTGATGCCGCCCATCAGCGCGGTCGCCATGGGGCCGAAGAAGCCCGAGCGAAGCAGTGGTATCAGTGCGAGAACGGCGGCGGCGGCGGTCAGCATGATCGGCCTGAAACGCCGCACCGTCGCGCCGATGATCGCGTCGAAGCGCGCGTGCCCGGCCGCAATGTCCTGATCGATCTGGTCGACGAGAATCACGGAGTTGCGCATGATGATGCCGAACATCGCGATCACGCCCAGCAGCGCGACGAAGCCGAACGGCTTGCCGAACAGCAGCAGCGCAGTCACCACACCGATCAGGCCCAGCGGCGCGGTCAGCACGACAATAAAGGTGCGCGAGAAGTTCTTGAGCTGGATCATCAGCAGCGTGAGCACCGCGATGATCATCAGCGGCATTTCCGCGTTGATCGATGTCTGGCCTTTCACGCTCTCCTCCACCGCACCGCCCACGTCGATCCGGTAGCCGACCGGCAGCGTGGCGCGCTCGGCCGCGAGCGCACGGTCGATGTCGCGCGTGACGTCGATGCCCTGCGCGTCGCCGCGCACGTCCGCCTGCACCGTGATGGTCGGCTGGCGGTCGCGTTCCCAGATCACGCCGTATTCCAGCGCGTCGCGCACGTTTCCAAGCGAGCCGAGCGGCACCGGGCCGTTCGGCGTCGGCATGGCGAGGCTCGTGAGCTGTGCGGGGTTGACGCGCTCGCTCCTGGGGGCGCGCAGGTCGACGTCGATCAGTTTGTCGCGCTCGCGGTACTGCGTGACCGTGTAGCCGGACAGCGTCATCGCGAGGAAGCTGGAGACGTCCTCGGACGTGACGCCAAGCTGACGCGCGCGGTTCTGGTCGATCTCGAATGAGATTGACCGTTCAGCGGGCTCGTCCCAGTCGAACTGGACGTTGCGCGTGCGCGAGTCGGCGCGGGTCTTTTCTGCGACCGCTTCCGCAATGGCGTGCACGGTCGCGATGTCGTCGCCGCTCACGCGGAACTTGATCGGAAAGCCGACGGGCGGCCCGTTTTCGAGGCGGGCGACGCGCGTGCGAACTCCGGAGAAGTCCTTCTCCAGTTTCGCGTCGAGCCAGTGCATCAGCTGTTCGCGCGTCTCGACGTCTTTCGCGGTAACGACGAACTGCGCGAAGTTCGGCTGCTGAAGCTGCTGGTCGAGCGGAAGGTAGAAACGCGGCGCGCCGGTGCCCACGAAGTCGACGAAATGCTCGATTTCCGGCTTGCCGTCGAGCACTTTCTCGAGGCGCTTCGCTTCACGCAGCGTCGCTTCGAACGAGGCGCCCTCCGGCAACCGCAGGTCAACCAGCAATTCCGGCCGCTCCGAGTTCGGGAAGAACTGCTGCGGCACGCGCGTGAACGCCGCCATCGCGATCGCGAACAGCACGACCGTGACGCCGAGCACGGCCCAGCGGCGGTCGATACACCAGCCGACCCAGCCCGACAGACGCCGGTAAAAGGCCGTGTTGTACACGTCGTGCTCGTGGCCATGCACATCGCTCCCGTGGCGTTGATGCTCCGGCAGCAGGTGGAAGCCTAGCAACGGCACCAGCACGACCGCGGCGAACCACGAAACGATCAGCGCGATAGCCGACACCTCGAAGATCGATCGCGTGTACTCACCGGTGCTCGATTTGGCGAGCGCGATCGGCAGAAAGCCCGAGACCGTGACCAACGTGCCGGTCAGCATCGGAAAAGCCGTACTGGTATAGGCGAAGGCCGCCGCACGCAGGCGGCTCCAGCCCTGTTCGATCTTCACGGCCATCATCTCGACGGCAATGATCGCGTCGTCGACCAGCAGCCCCAGCGCGAGCACGAGCGTACCGAGTGATACCTTGTCCAAACCGATGCCAAACAGATGCATGCACAGCGCCGTGACCGCGAGCACGATCGGGATCGTGATCACCACGACCATGCCGGTGCGCAGACCGAGCGAGATGAGGCTCACGACTAGCACGATGGCCACGGCTTCTCCGACCGCCTCCACGAAGTCATCGACCGAATGCTTCACCGCGTGCGGCATGCTCGACACGGCCGAGAGCTTCAGGCCCGCCGGCAGCGAAGCCTGAAGTTCTGCCGTCTTGGCGTCGAGCGCCTTGCCGAGGTCGATCACGTCGCCGCCCTTTTGCATCGTCACACCGATGCCGAGCGCAGCCTGGCCGCCGACCCGCATCTGCGTCACGGGCGGATCGTCATAGCCGCGCTGGATCGTCGCAATGTCGCCCAGGCGAAACGACCGCTTGTTCACGGTGATCAGCATGTCGGCGAGCGCCTGCTCGTTCTTGAATGCGCCGCTTGGCCGCACGAACACGCGGTCATCCGCTGTCGTGATGGTACCGACAGGCGCAACGGCGTTCTGCGCGTCGATCGCCTGAGCGAGTTGCTGCGGCGTCATGGCTAGCCGCGTGAGTTGCGCGTTCGAAATTTCGACGAAGATGTGCTGATCGGGATCGCCGAAGTAGTCGACCTTCGCGACACCGGGCACCCGCAGCAGCACGGTGCGGAACTTGTCCGCGTAGTCGTGCAGTTGCGCGGGCGAAAAGCCGTCGCCTTCGAGCGCGTAGACGTTCGTATAGACGTCGCCGAACTCGTCGTTGAAGAACGGCCCCACCGTTCCCTTGGGGAGCGTCGCCTGGATGTCGCCAACTTTCTTGCGCACCTGGTACCAGGTCTCGGGCACTTCCTTGACCGGTGCCGAGTCCTTCATTGCGAAGAAGATCATTGACTCGCCGGGCCGCGAGTAGCTCTTGATGTTGTCGACATACGGCGCCGCCTGCAACTGGCGGCCGATCCGGTCGGTGATCTGCTCCTGCACTTCGCTGGCCGTTGCGCCCGGCCAGTAGGTCTTGATGACCATTGTGCGGAACGTGAACGGCGGATCTTCCGATTGCGCGAGTTTGGTGTAGCCAATCACGCCGAACAGCGTGGCGAGCCCAATCAGGAATATCACCAGTTGCTGGTGCCGCAACGCCCACGCAGACAGATTAAAACCCGTTGCGTCAGCGCTCGAGCCGTCGCCAGTACTGATGCGCACGTCGTCGCGCGCGTTTTCATGGTCGCGTGCGTTCATGACGGAAAGTCCCCTGGATGCAGCGGCGGCACGACCTGCACGTGCTCGCCGGCGCTGACCGCATGCACGCCTTGCAGCACGACCCGGTCGCCATCGTGGAGGCCCGAGCTGACCGATACCGAGCGTTCGTCGTAACGCGCGATGGTGACCGGACGCAGTTCGAGCGTGTCGCTACCCGTGCGCGCCACCCATACGGCGGGTTGCTCGCCCCGGTGAAACAGCGCCGTGACGGGCAACGTGTACGACTGTCCGTTGCTGGCATTGCCAGTGGTATCGAAGGTCACGTTCGCGGTCATGCCGAGACGCACCTCCGGGCCCGGCGAAGTCAGCGTCAGCTTGACCCGCCAGGTGCGGCTTTCCGGATCAGCGGCGGCGGACACCTCGCGCACCGATGCATCGAAAGTCTTGCCCGGCAGCGCGGGCAGCGTGACGTGCGCCTTGCTGCCGACTGCCAGAGCATTCACCGTCGCTTCGGGCGCATCGCAAGCAATATCGATGTCGCCGGTCCAGTCGAGGTGATACACCGCTTGCGTTGCCTGAACGTTCTGGCCGGTATCGGCGTCTTCCGAGGTAATCGCGCCATCGTGGTCGGCAACCAGCGTCGCATAGCGCAGATGATCCGTGGCAAGTGCCATCTGCGCGAGCGCGGAAGTGCGCTGCGCGAGCGCGGAAGCGTAGGCGTCCTGGGTCTGCTCCAGTTGCGCGGTCGAAATCAGGTTGGCACGTGCCTGCGCCTCGTCGCGATCAAGCTGCTGCTTCGCGAAGACGAGGCGATGTTCAGCGGCATCGAGTTGGGCGCGCGCGTTGACGAGGTTGTTTTGCAGATCGGTCGGATCGAGCAGCGCGACCGTCTGCCCCGCTTTCACCGTGTCGCCAATCCGCACCCGCCGCTCGATGATTTTGCCTCCCACGCGGAATGAAAGAGGCGTGGAGTAACGCGCCTGCACCTGCGCCGGCAACGAGTCGCCCGCGATATGCCCCTCTGCGTTAACGGCACGCGCGACCACAGGCTTGGCCTCCTGCACAGCGGCTTCGTCGTGATGGCATCCGCAAATGAGGATTGCGCTGCACGCCGCGATGACGGCGGGTGCCCGGTGCATCGACCGCGCGTAGGAAAGTAATAGGGAGCGCGCCCGCATCGGCGCGACAGGACCGGAGTGTTTCACGATGTTCACAAGGAAGCTGACGAATCCAGATAGAAAGTCATCCGCGCTGACTGAGGCCAGCCGCGCGGGCGGTTGTTGCGGACCAGTGGCACCGATCGGCGCGAAGATGAGATTAAACCCATAACTGATGATATTGTCAATGATGACAATATCAACTAATATCGCAACAAACTATGACCGGGGAGGCAACATGTCAGGGGTCCGCAGTCCACGCACGAGTCGTCGGGAGGCAGTCGAGGAGCCGCTTGCGTCGCGCGAGTGCGTCGCAGAGCAGTCGTCTCGGCGCTTGCGGCGCAAGCGCGAAACGCGCGTGCGTCTTCTCGATGCCGCGTTCGTCCTGGTCGCGAAAAAGGGAATGGATAGCGTCACAATCAACGAGATCACCGACGCTGCCGATGTGGGATCCGGGTCGTTCTACAACCACTTCGACTCAAAAGAAGGACTCTTTACGGCACTCATTGAATGGCTATTCGAGGAATTCGCGGATACGCTCGATGGCATCGTCGGCGGCCTGTCCGACCCGGCTGAAGTGCTTGCCGTGTCGGTACGCCATACGCTGTTGCGCGCCTGTCGCGATCCCGTGTGGGGACAGTTGCTGATCCGCGAGGGGCTATCCGCGCGTGCGCTCAGCACGGGACTTGGACAGCGCCTGTTGCGCGACATGCGCAGAGGCATTGCGCAAAGACGCTTCACGGTCGCGGACGAACTGCTATGTGCCATCTCAGCGATCGGCACCGTCCTGGCCGGACTCGCGGCCGAACTTCATTCGTCGTCTTCGAAGCGGAGCCGCCTGTCGCGAAAAGTCCTTCGACCCCGGGAGGAACGGTTCGTCGAGAACATCGCGACAGTCGTGTTGCAGGCCGTTGGCCTCAAGCGCATGGAGGCCGAAAAGATCGCCCGGCGACCCATGCCACCCGGCACCGCCAGCGTGTGATGAGCGCCGGCGGCGTGCCGCCCGGCGTGCTCCCGGCAGCGAGATCAGTCCCGATAAAGCGCGGTGCTCAGGTAGTGACGGCGCAGCTCCCGCAACGCCAAAGCGCACGCGGCGCTGGCCGGCAGTGCGAGCAGAACGCCGAAGAACCCGAATACCTTCCCGAACGCCAGCAGCGAGAAAATGACCGCAAGCGGATGCAGACCGATACGCTCGCCGACGAGCCGGGGTGTGAGAATAAGGCTTTCGAGGATCTGGCCGACTCCATACACGAGCGCCACCGCTCCCACGCCGTACCAGTCACCGAATTGCAGAACAGCGGCGAAAAGCGCGGATGCCAGCGCTGTCGCAAATCCGATGTACGGAATGACGACGGCCAGTGCCGTGAGGACACCGACAGGCAGCGCGATGCGCAATCCGGCGATCGTCAGCGCGGCCGGGTAGAAAACGGCCAGCACCGCGACGACGGCGAGCTGCCCTCGCAGGTACTGCGACATCATGTGGTCGACTCCGGCGACGAAAACCCGCGTTTGTGCGAGCCAGCGCCGTGGCACGAAGCTTTCGATCCGCTCCAGTGCTTCGGGCCTGTCATACAGCAAATAAAACAGCACGAGTGGCAAGATCACGAGGTTTCCCGCTACGTCGATCACCGCACTGCCGCCCGTGCGCAGATATCGCCAGACGGCGAGGACAGCATCGTGCTCGCTTGCCGTCAGGCGCGTGGCCACTGCGGCACGCAGACTCGTCCAATCGGTCCAAAAGTCGATGCCTACGGAAGCAAGCCATGGCTTGCCGGCGGCTTCGAGTTTCGACGCGAGCGAAGGGATCTGTCCGGTCAGCTCGGGGCCTTCCATCCGAACAACCACGAATACCAGCAGAACCAGCAGCGCCATGAGCGCCACGAAAAGCGACATCATTACCAGCGCGGCAAGACCACGCGGCGCTCGCCGACGTACCAGCCACTCCACGCCCGGCTGGAGAACATACGCGATCATCGCGCCGAGCAGAAAAGGTGTCAGCACGGAGCGCAGGCTCCACAGCAGCACGCCGGCCGACAAGGCGACGGCGCCCCAGAACAACGATTGGCGATAATAGGCAGTCATGGTTGCGTCTATTGTTGCGTGTTCGCGTGAAGCGTCGGGGCAAACTCGATCCGATGCATTCAGTGTATGGGTGCGCTGGTTCGCGCAACGAGGCGCTCCAGTTTGAGCAAGGCTTCGCCGAGCAGGTCGATGGCACTATCAGGTGTGGACGCGGTGGCCGCGCCGCGAAGAGCCTGTTGCACTATCTGGTGGAGGTTTTCGGTTTTCGCTTGACCGACTTTGGCGATGCGTCGCTTTTCCATAAGTTCTCCTGTTGGTTAAAAAACTGTCGGACACCTGATGGGGAAACTGGCGCCGGCGCCGAGTATAGGTGTGCAAGCAGGCGGATACACGTGCGCAATTCGTTGTTGCGAAATGGGGCACTGCAAGGCGCCACTGCACGACCAGGACACCCCACACACCGTCTCATTGCTACACACATCATAAATGATATAATAATCAATCTTGATTAGAAAGCGGTTTCAACGCTTTCCTGTCGACGCGGACGTGCCGGCAAAGCGATATGGGCAGGCAATTGCCATCTGAGCGCAGCTCCCAGCGTCTGGATCATTTCGCCTCATTGAGTCTGCGCCGTGCGACGCGTCATTCCGTTCCTCCTTCGCCTCATCGTCGTTGCACTGCTAGCGCTTGCCCCGTTCGCCGCATGGGCAGCCCCGCCGACGAGCCCGGAAGCCGACGGCATCGCCCATGTTTCGGGCTACGCTCGCGTCGAAACGGACGTATCGCAGGCGCTCGGCGCACTTCAGACGTGGGAAGAGGGGATCAGGCAGCGCGCATCCAGCGCGACGAGCGACGCGCAGCTACTCGAATTGAACGCGCTGAGCCGCCAGGCGGCCGATGAAGCGGACAGCCTAACGACTGCCTAGCAGCGCAAAAGACTCCGCTGTGTCGCGGTTGTCGACTACGATCAGCAGCGCCGTGATATCACGGGCGTCTCTGCGGGGGACGTTCTTTCCTGCGGCCTGACCGATCCGTCACACAGGGGCAGGATTAATGATGAAACGGCTCCCTCGCCTCGGTCCGTCGCCGCTCGCCTCGATGGTCCCTCCGTGCGTGGCTATCAGTGACCGCGCAACTGACAGTCCTATACCAAGCTCTCCCTTTCGACGCCTGCTCGCCTCGTGTGCCTGCTCAAACATTTGGAACATAGAAGGAATGATGGCCGGCCCCATTCCGATGCCGTATCGTCCTGTACCACGATCAAAATGTGCCTGTCCGCACGCTGCAATCGAACGAAAATGTGTCCACCATCGGGCGTGTACTTGACGGCTTTATCGAGGACACCCCATAAGGCGAACACCGGATGTTTGCCAGGGCGGCCTCAAACTGCAAGTGCAACACCTTGGCAGACTGCCCCATCATGGCCTGGAGACCGAATTGGCTTGGGGGTCTTCAATCAACGGTGCGAAAGCACTCGCGAAGCCGTTGACTGAAGAAAGGTTGCCTGGTCGACTTCCGACCGCGAGGAGAATTCATGTTTGGCCCAGGCGGCACGGAGCGCCTAAAATTCGCGTGTATGCGCGAACAAGCTCTGTCGGCGACCGCAGTACAGTCGCGGCATCGACTTTGTTGTGACCTATTCAAGATTAGGAGGATCGGAACACTTATCTACAAGCTTACCCTCCGAGTTTCGTCTAACAGACCGTGTGACCAAATTGCGCCCGCCCTTCCGTCTTCCGACTCCTCTACGCTCCGACTGAGGAATTGCCGGCAACACTGCCTGGAACCACTCGGAATCAAACTGCCGACACCAGTCGCCCAGGTCGGAGTTTTTGTAGTGAAGCTGCTTCCGGGTTCGAACGCCCTGTTCCAGGTAGCGCTCGACCTTGGAGCGATTCATGATGCGAAGTTCTTCCAAGCCTTCCGCGCTATCTCTTCGGCGAAATACGTTGTTACGGCGAAGAGGCCCACAAAGCTTGTTTGCCACGGCTTGTAAATTCCCCTTGAGTGCCTGCGCCACGGCGTCATCGTTTGCCGCCACAATTAGCTCGTCAATACTTCGTTCGAACACCCGACCCAGCTGTCTCCTCAGACGCGGATAGGGGATGCCCTCGTCAGCGCTCATCTTCGTGAGACTGAAGCCGCGACTGAGCTTGTCAGCTAACGCGACCGGCAACCCGGAGACCTCCAGTGCTGCCTCCAGGCCTGCGAGTGAGTACGTGAATGCCGTCTGCGACATCACATCAACTGGTCGGCATGTTTCAGTATCTTGTCGGCGCTGAGCGTCGATCATTGTCTCGGCGACGGCAACCAGCGCGAGCTGTGCAATTGGGTTGACGCCCGTGTGCGCTCCACGAACGGCCTTATCGATAAATCGCGATGTAATTTTTGTACCTAGTGCAGCCGAGAGTTCTTCGAGACTCGTACACTCCCACATCCCAAGCAACCTGTGAGTAATCACTTTTACATTGCAATCTGCGTCTCGACCGAAAGCGTTGGTAAATAGGTTGGCTCTGGCTGCTGGCCGAAGGAACTCGCCATCCCCATTACACACCTGCTGCACCAGCGAGAGATGACGAGCGTAGCCCAGCGAACCACTGTGTGGAACCGCTGCAAAACCGCGCGACCCACAATGCGGGCAGCTCGACGCTGGAAGATTCCATTCGCGCTCGGATCCTTGGCTGCGCCCGCAACCGAGACAAGCCCCTAGCAACTGTTCCCGGTGCGTAGGGCAATGGTAGATACCCGGAATCTGGTGGACTGTGTGCCAAAACGCGAGCCCGAACTGAGCTTCGTCATCTTGCATACACAGCCGGCAGCAATACATATCTCGCTTCACCAGTTTCTGCTGCGGCATACCGGTAATGAACTGCTGCGGTTTGGGACCGTCGAACGCCTTGCTCCGCATTTCCGTCAACCAGGCTTCTGCTCGCGCTTCCGACATCGCTGATGCGTAGAAGCCAAACAAACCTGCGTGGCACATAAGATCCTTGGCATCCTCGACTATCCCCATCGATTCCGCGAGACATGCGCTAGCGCCTAAGCAACTCACAATGTTTGCGTCCGCGCGACCAAAAAATTGCAGGAGCGTCGATATCTTTAGTCCGTTTCCGGAAAGCATGTGGGCCGCGACGGTGATCGAAAAGAGAGTGACGCCTCGCGGTGTGGCGGGGATGCACATTGCGCTACTTTTCACCTCTTCTCCCTCGCCGCGACGCATTCCGCGCGACCACAAGATGGGCAAGTAACTCAGCGATAGATCGCTGCTCCTCCGCACTTCCGTCCATAAGCTCGTCAAGCAACGCGCGCGCCCTCGCGACCGCAGGTATCTCAAGTTGGATAGAAGTGTGGCGAGAAGCCTCCGCGGCGAATCGACAAAGCGCGCTGACGTTTGCCGAGGACCGCTTCGCCTGTCCGTTCAGAATCCGGCTGATTTGCGATTGGTCAACGCCAGTCGAGCGCGCCACCTCGAACTGCGTGAAGCGGCGATCGGCGATTGCGGCCCGGAGCCAAGCAAGAAGTTTTTCTTCGTCTGCGTTCATTTCTCGGATTATGCATATTTGCATATTTCCATGCAACATGTGCGTTTGTTGAATTCGCCTCAATGACCCAAGATAACGAAGACAGTCCGAAGAGATTTAGCGGCCATGGACAAACCTGATACAGCCATCGAACCGATCGCGTTTCCGGAATTTGCTCCGGACGAGACCGTGTTCAGCATGCTGGCTCGAGCTCACTGCCTTGGCGGATATGAAAGTGCCGTCGCCGCGAGTCGCGCCATTCTGGGCGACGAGAGGGCTGCGCTGCTCTTCGACTTCCCACGGAGGTTGGAGGCACTGGGGCGCCTCATGCCTGGACGGCTGTCTGATCCTGCCGCACTTGCAATCAACGCTACTTGCCTACCATTCTTTACACGGTTTCGCGACCGATCGGTTGAGGAGCGGGCAATTCAAAAAATGTGCGGTCCATCTGTCGCCGCCTTGAAGGACGACCTCGGCCTTCGCGCCAGCGCTGCTGGCCCTCAATCGACGGTAAAGGCCTGCCCAGACTGTATGGCCGAGGACACTGCCACGCACGGAATAGCTTATTGGCATCGCATCCTGCAATTGCCAGGCGTGACCGTGTGCCCAATACATCGCGTCCCATTGCTCGAATCGGCACCGGTTCGGCAGGGCAAACAGCGGGCGCTGTTCCTTCCACATGAACTGCGGTGGACGTACCCTATTACTCGAAACCAAGAAGCGGCGACATATAAATGTTCGCTAAGGCTCGCCAATCTGGCTGCGGCAGCACTGTCCTACGCACTGCCAGGAGGATTCCAGCCGTTAGCGCTCTATTACACATATCGGCACGGGCTCAAGGCTGGGGGCTTCCTATCACGGGGGAACCGCCTACGGCTCGCCTCACTGGAACGGCTTTTGGATGCACATGTCGGCAAGCTTCCTGCCTCCATACGCCTGTGCCGTCCTGAGCTATCCAGAGAGACCAACAGTCTCCTGACCATTCTTCGCGCGAGGCAGCAAACATTTAACACGCTTCCTCATCTCGTTCTGATCGATTTCCTCTTTGAATCGTGGGATCACTTCGTGTCAACGTACGAATGGGAGCACGCGATGAACGCGAAGGTCAACGCTCACGGCGGCTTATCTGCTGATCGCATACCTTTGGAAGTTCGGTCTCGACGTTCGCACACGCTGCAAATGGAGTCTCGTTGGGATCGGTGCACTACGGCCATTCTCCGGTACATGAAGGAGCAGCCGGACTGCACACGTTCGCAGCTTGTCAAGGCCTGCGGGGGATCGTGGCGATGGCTTTACCGGAACGATCGGGAATGGCTCGACGCCAATGCCCCGGAGCCGCTCCCACGCCGGCGCCGATATCTGTCGTGGGTGAACTGGCAAAAGCGCGACGCGGCGCTCGTTGAGTTGATCGAGCGGGAGGACCGTATCACCGCTTTCCCCAAAAATGCACGAATTACCCCGAAGACTGTCCTCCGTAACCTGGGGCCCATTCCCTTTTCTGTCCAGCTGGAAAAGATGCCGAAATCTTGTGCCAAACTATCAGAGATTGCCGAACAGATTCGCGCCGGCACCGATAACCGGGTGCCGGCATCCTGAACTCAAGCGATCTACCTACTTACGACTTACGCCCCCTCGCCAGCTTCATCTTTTCGAAGTTATCAAGCAGCACGTTTTTGAGCCCCTCTGCGCGCAGATCGTCCTGAGAGAGTCGCTTTCGTTTTTCAGCTCCGTTTAGCTGCTGGCGAATCCCAGCAGTGACTTTCCGCTTATACATACTCTCGGCGGTCTGAAAGCGCGGTCTCGGCTTCTTCTCGGGCTCAGATGCTGCAGCGCCTGACGGAGGCGATACACGCGTCTTGTTGATAGCCGACGATCCGGTTAACCCGTCTGATTCCGCCCACCGTGCTACGAATGACATAACCGGGATATCACGAAATTGATTCAGCGCGTTCACGTCTCTATCGGCAAGCGCGCGGATTAGCGGGTGCGAAGCCTTGATCGTAGGCCCCTCGTATGCCTCCAACACATCAGCGTCAGTTATAAATTCCTGTTCTCGCCTCAATGCAAGGAGTTGCGCCTGAGCCAGCAGCTTCGCGAGGTAGTCGCAAACACCGCCGGTACACCTGAAGAGCAACCGCGCTGAATCCCTTATAAGCGGTGGATTGCGCATAACGTTGAACTGCAACATTCCGGGCACCAGGAACTCGGCCCAATCCGGGTCACGGGGGAATAGCGCGGGCCAAAGGTTGAAGAGTCCACCTGAGGTAAAACGCCTGACATCCTGCGTGAAATCATTGAACCCCTCGAAACCCTTTGGGTTACCAATGAGAACAATGGGAATACCGAGATTTGCCAGGCGGAGGAAAAACAGAACCATCAGGTCCCGGGATGCGGCTTGAGCGAAGTTTCGTTCCTGTATTTCCTCAATGATGAGCGCACCGCAGAAGCAGTTGTACAGAATCTTGGAAACTGAAACCATATGATGCTCAACGGACCACCTCTTTGCAGAAAATTGAGAAAAGTAGTCGGTCCCCAATGCTGCATCGATTTGTCTGTAAAGTTGCATCAAAAAACCGAGACGACTGCCATCCGAGGTCATATCAACTTTGACCCACACCAGTTGCTTCTGCATGGTCCAGCCCGCCGCTTCGCTTGGTCCGTGCTTGACAACCTGAGGCAGGAGACTCAATGTTCGGTCGACAATCGCGGACTTTCCTAGACCGGTTATGCCATCGATCGTCACGCACCGGGCATTTCGTGTGATGAAGCCTGGCCAACCGCCGTCGAATTTTCCTTGCCAGCCACCCACAAGGTAACGCTGCTTTTTGATTTGCGCGAGACACGGGTTGCGTTCCTCATAGCCTGCGAAGATAGCCGTCAATATCGCGTCCGCGATGTCGATCGCCATTGACGTCGGAACGAAATGGCTGCTAATTTTGGCAAGAAGAGAAGCCCGGTCCTGTGCAGGCAGGGACCGGAGTACTTCCGCATTTAATGGTTCGTTCAGTAGCAGCGTGGGCAGAGCGTCGAAATTTACCGGTAACGGAAGCGAATCAAGAAGTGGATTATTCGATTTTGCATAATCTTTCATTTCGTTCTCCTATTCTTCCCGAAATTTCGCAACAGATCGAGCGCCGGCGAGTGCGATTTCGGACGAGGCGAAGATCGCGGAGGGAGCAAGGATTCAGATACGCCGCCCACAGCGGGCTCAGCATTAGGACTCTTCCCTGGTTTGTCGTCTCCTCGCCACATCAATTCCTTTTCCTCATCACGATTCCGTCGAATATTGGCGGTACGCTGCTTCTTGGAGAGTGGTTCGACTTGCCGGTCAAGCTCACGTCTCTTTTCCTGCTTCGCCTTGTCTATATCCGCGAACAATGCGGAATCAAGAGCAGACTCATCCTGATCTAATTCGGTCTTGGCAAGATGTCTGGCCAGCGCGTCGCCATCCTGAACAGAAAGGTGATCCGCCAACGTCCACTCCCGCACTGCGAGGGAGTCAAGCGAGACGTTCTTTAATTCATGAATGCCCTCGAAAACCAGCCATATCCGGCGCAAGTCCTGGGGATCACCCCGCACTTCGACCTGTTCATGTCGTCCTCGCGCCCGCAACATCAAACCCTTCTTGAGAAGTACCTCGCCGACGAACCGGGCTCCACTGATCAGTTCAATTTTTCGACCGCGGTCCGGCCGAACGAGATAGATTCCCGATCCTGTTAGTACTGCAGGCAACGCCGGGAGCAGATGCGCCCGGATAGCATCTGCAGACGGAGGCGCGCCTGCGATATATCCGTTTTCCACACACCACCAATAGATGCTTATTCGGGTCGGTGTTACGCCGTCCCGACGCATCTCTGTGGTAAGCAAGTGCTCGCAACGTTCGTAGTTGTTGTAGTGGACAATGCGGCGAATTAAATGTCGCATGTACTCAAAGTACGTCAATACTGCATCGAGTGCAGGATGATCTTCACCGCGTCGCCTCGCTCTTCCATACGTCGTTCCTTCCAGCTTGTGGTCGAGTCGTGAATGTAACTGGCGATGGCTTGATTCCACCGGCCCTTTGCTATCCGCGCGTCCCGCCGGAGCAAATTCGAGCGTACTGCCAATTCCAGAGATGCTCTGCTTGCACGGTTCAGATCTGAACTCGCCGTTGTCCCCGAGATATCGGGCGAACGCGATTGCCGGCCACATATCCGAGGAGATTTCAACGTCAAAACGAGCACAGAAATCGACCTTATCCATTGCTGCATTTGCAGCCGCCATGAGTGCCGTTTTGGTGGAGGGTGAATCGAAACCACAATAGATCCCGGCCCACAGCCCGGTGAGTCCGTCGACGATCTTGATTCGGCTCAGGGTGCCAACAGGCTTTATCCTTGAAACGGCCGATACCAGATGCACATCATTCGACGTGGCGTCGCAATACGCGATTTGGCCGATTGCGTTGATTCCATCGCGAGCTGTTCCGGGTAACGCGCGAAAGTTTCTTTCAAAATCCCCGTCGAAAAGTTGAAGATATGTGGCCGATTTACGGGTGTTGCCGCCGTTTCCCCAGTAGCGGAACTGTCGGAGTGTTGGCCGCTCATGTGCGGGCTTGAGAATTGGAACCTGCTCACCTTCCTCTGATGCAGTCTCAGCTCGATAGAAGGCTTCCATGGTTCTTCGGTATGCAGAGCCCACCGTCTTCCCGGGTCGGACAAATGTTTCCCAACCGAAGCGAAGACGCTGGCGATCCTCCTCCCCTATCAGGAATCCCTCCAATTCCGGCATCGAGTTTCGGGCCGCAATGTTAGGCCGCCCAAGCTTCTTTCGTTGAATGCGGATTTGGCCTCGCGCGCCCGAGTTGTGAAAGCGCGGCAGGAGAGCATTTACGTTGCCGCCCCCCGCCCAATATAAATTCAGTATGCCGGCCACCTTCTTGACGCACACACCAAGCTCCGCTGCACGTGATCCAACAACCCCTTGATACAAGCCGCACTCCAGCAATTCAAACGGCGTGTGTCGGGTGACGATGGGTTCAATTACCGACCATCGGACATCGCGCCTCCTTAGCTGACTACATCGTTGCGCATCATTGAACCGTCCATAACGCGCCTGAATCTGCGCATCCGACTGCAGCCACTCGGCGGGGGCAGCGTCTTCGACGATGTCGACGGACAGCTGCCTGATGAGTAACTCGATTGCACGAACCGAGTAGCACCGCGGCATTCGAAGATGGGAAATGGCGCCTCCGTCGGCGTACGTGAACTGGATTATCCAAAGCCTGTCAGTTTGCTGATTGACGAGGACCACACGGTAGGTACCGCTGAACGGTCCACACTCTGAAGTCGATCGAAGAACATGGTTTGCCTGGATATAGTTCATGCTGCTTCCTCTGACAGTAGTCTCTGGCACAACGTCTCACGGAGCAGACGACCGCCCGGAACGGCTCGTTGAGAGGTGACTTTGGGGTGCGAGAGATCGATATCGATTTCCAACTGCCAGGCAAGCAGGTGAAAAGCTGGCCATGCTAGAGACAGATCGAAGCCAGATCGGTCTGCTGCCGCCTTGACGGCATGGCGCATCGAAGTTTGTAGGATCGTTTCCTTGAGGATGACCTTGAACGTTTCAAATCCTGCGGCAGCAGATATACGAGACTCCTGCGAGACCGAGACGCCGCAGACTTCGAGGTTAGAGAGCAGATAACTCGATAGCGCGAGTTCATGGGCTACGTGATATCTCGCCGAGATCGCATTGCAATAGCGGCGTTCAAGTTCGAGGCGCTCAATCATCCGGGAGGTGAGCGGCGCCTTTTTCAGGTCGGTTCCCGCTTTGCAGGAGATCACCACCATTCGGGGAGCGGCGGTTCCCGGCACAGTCGCGACAACGTCCAGGGTCGCCACATAGGGCACATCACTTCCCGGAAACACGCCGTGCTCTATGTCTGCCTCAGCGGCGAGTTCAACCAACCCGGGTGCAGTGAATCCGTCAAATTCCGATGCTCCCCTCGCGCCGACAAGCGGATGAGGGTGCGGAAACGGCCACGCCGGCAATTGCTCTCTAACGTCTGCGGCGCCCAGCCAGTGGCACAGCATCCCGAACTGCCGCTCCACCCGAGTCAGCGCGTGGAAGGCTCTCGCGTATCCCGGTAGTGGACCCACTGATTGATTCCCTTTCGGAGAACAGTTCTTTCGACGGATCTGAATGAAAGGACGGTACGACTCTCCGTGCCCTTGTCCGTAGCCCTCTTCGATCATTCGTCTCAGCTTTTCCCATGTCATTGCCTTTGCCATGTCTGCACCTTTGCGCGATGTCGACCACACAGTCGTCAGTGCTGCGAGCAGTTGCTGCTCTGTGCGATCCGTTCGGTTAATTGGCGAGCGCCGGCGCGCGACCAGGAAAGGTCACGAACATTGGGCGCATCGAAAACGCAGGGACAAAAAGGGCTTGACTTAGCCGATTCGGAGAACGATACTGAGGATGTCCAGTCCTGCAGCACCGCGCTCTTCAAGAGCCAAGAGAAAAAGCCATTCGTCCTCGATTGGCTTTTTTGTTTTCTACATGTCACACCTCCTGAGTTGGGTCACAAGTAAGCCACTGTTAGGTAGGCGGGTGCTCCACCCTTGCTCGTACGACGCGGTGGTGAATGCGCCGATGACCGATTAATCCCACATCTTCATTGGGCTGGACGGCAACCAAGACTTCCCAACTTCCAAGAAACATCCGGATGCGCGCCAGCGTGTCGGTTCGTAAGCTACGACACGACGGCTGCCAGTTCGTTGGATGGATCACTGACTTCAAACGTTGGAATTACTCCGACTTACGCACTGCATGTCCAGACTTACCCTGCGCCCGCGCAAGCGGCATCTATCGCGGGAACAGTAGCTAGATCTCCCCAAGGCCGGCAACGGAACAGTTGTCGACCAAGCCGACCATACGTCTCCTGAAGAACGAATAGCCGGGCGACGGACAGCTTGTGTCAGCCGCCCCCCTTCTAATTTCGCCTGCAATAAAGACATGCATCGAAAACATACGCTTACACAGATATTCAGTCCATAAATTATTATTAAACGATTAGTTATCCATATCACAATGAAATCTTTAAATTTCTTAATATTTACTTGCATGAAGTCAAAATGCCAATGCTTCAGTCTGGCCAGGCCAACTACATGAGGCAACGACGATGGCGCGGTAACAAATAACCTGAGTCAATGCGCCGCTCGATCGATAACTATCGCGGTCGATTGCTCGAGTTCGACGAACGTTTCACGAAGCAGACGTGGGAATCAGCAATGGCCGCTGTCAGGTGGTTTACGTGAGTAAGAAAGGGGGTGTTGCGGTCGCCGGAAGTAGGATTCAAGGCAGCGGGGGAGAGAGGAGGACAGGCTGCCGAAGACATCTAACCGATTTCAAGTCAATGACTTCCGACTCCATCTCGTACGTGAGTGTGCCAGCCAGTGTGTACCAGTGAAGTTTTGCAACCGGTTTCACCGAAGCGCGAAAATGCACGCCTGCCTGGCAAAGTCCGAGGAACGCACGGGCGGCGCACGAACCAGAACACATCGATGCGTGACCCGTTTGCGTCTGCGCCACCCTCACCGCCGCTGTCGAGGCAGAGACGCTCCCGGACAGCGCGATGGTCAGCAAATGCAAACTGAGTGCGTATGGTCCGAGCGCTTACGAATTGGAGCCAACTGCCATACATTTGGCGTCTACGAGGCAACATCGCAGTTATTCGGTATAACTCGGTGCGCCGCGAATCAATTCGTCCAATATCTTGCAGAGTTCACTCAGGGCTCCGCTGGGATTCGGGAGAAGCTGCCGCGTCAATAAGACCCCATGCTTAACCTTGTCATAGCTGACCCGCGCGTCAGTAAATTCGTTAAAGAGGTCATGCAGCAATTTGGCCCCGTGCACGTGCTGCGGCCAATCAGCATCCGAATAAGCCGTCGGCTCACGGGGAGCGAAGTATTTCTTCTCCCCGCCGTGACGCTCCATCCACGCTTGCACATCTTCCGAAGACACCGCTTTACCGCTACTGGCGTCCTCAGCATTTAGCAGATTTGCAATGCACGCTGACTGCAGAAGGTAATTTTCGTACATGCGGAACGGCAGCCAGCGGACCATGCCTCTGCCCATACGCTCTATGTTGGCAATCTCAGTTTCGGAGCGCTGCTCCTTATCAAGAATGAAGGCCACCGCTGGCGGAAGAAGCGATGCCGTGCCCGCCAAGCGAGAATAAATCTCAAAAACCCGTTGTGCGTTCTTCGCTCCCAACTCGTCCGTACTATCAACGCCCAGAATTTGCACTCCGTGCAGTGGGGTCTTGGTGAGTTGCCGCAGCAATTCCGGAAAACATGTCTCTTCCGTCTTTCCCTCTACCCACAAGATCGCGTCCGCTCCAAACACGTCTCCGAGGCGGACACCAACGTCTGCGAGCGACATTCGAAGATCGTCTTGGCGGTTGGGATCAATCAGCGCGACGGTACTGACGTTAGTGCCCTCCTGGCGGCGCACAGCAAATAGCTGGTCGTTTTCTGTCAACGTGATAAGGGTCGGCGAATGCGTGGTGATGATGTACTGGTGTTGACTGTACGAGCGCAATATTTCCAGCAGCTTCCGTACCGCTCCGGGATGCAAAAAGCTTTGTGGTTCGTCGATAAGGATCACCGACGGAAGATCAGACGTCACCACCACGTACAAGATCGCGAGGACTTGGCCGATTCCGGTTCCGCTTTGATTTAAGGGTACCGAAAGATCGCTTCGTTCGCTTTCAAGGGGAATACTCCACACGCGTGCTTCGACGCTGCTTCCCTCGACTATTACTGATGTAATTCCCGAAATATGCGGGAATACTATCCTGACATGCTCTACCAGTCGCTTGTAACGCGCCGGGTTACTGGAACTCAGCACATTAAGCACTGCAGCAAGGTTCTGCGCATTCGGACTAAGAACCTTGTCCGGGCCGGCTGCACACCTTCCTAGTCCCAAGCGCTCCGCACGAAACGCATATGCCTTGTCACGTAGCCAATTTGCGAGGACTACTCCGTAACTCGAATATGAGCCAGTTATCTCGTTTTGCAGCGCAAGCTGTACATCGCTCGGATGTGCAAGATTCAGAACTGACGCATATCGGTTAGCGTCACGCCGTAACCCACCGAGGCCCGCCAAATCCGCCTTGACCACTACTCCATTGGCCCAGTCCGCATTGAATCGGTCTCCGGTTTCAAGAAGACTCCGAAAAGTAGCAAACACCGAGGCCGAAGCATTTGGGCCTGTGGGCAAGAAAAAACTCGCCAGGGCCGTGAGATGCTGTCTCAGCTCTTCCGGCGAGAGGTCGTAAGCAACACTTGTAGGCGCGGACGATGGTGGCTCAGAAGTTGGCGTTCGCACTGTCTCAAGGCTGCGATGAGGGTTGTGCGTGTGCCGAAGACTCAATGCCTCCATGAGTGCGCTCTTCCCAGCATCGTTACGTCCGATAAAGACGTTAAACCCGGGAGTTAGTTTGATTTCCCCCGTGTCGACAAAGCACTTGTAGTTCTGTACGCGAAAGCTTGCTATGCGCATGGAGTGCATGCTCCTCATTGGTTTTGTTAGTGCTTTGACTCATGGCTCGAAGTTGCCGGATCAGCTCGTCGAAGAGCTCGGACCATTCCGACGCAATTTGGCAACCGGTTGCAAGCGGCGATATCAAAGTTTTCCGCTAGGATGAAGGGGCGAGGCACGTATGTCACGGAACACCCGTCGAACGAGATCAGACACTTGTTCAACGCTAAGCCAGCGTCGCGAAGAATGCACGACCCGATGGCAGTTCGAGCACAACAGAGCGAGGTCTTCTAGCTTCGTTGTATCTCCCTCTGTAAGCGTGTGAACGGGTTTGGTATGGTGAACATCAATTAGCCCCTCACCAATCGGCCCATACTTTTCTCGGAAATCGAATCCGCATGCCTCGCAGAACAATCGACCGTGTTTTTTTAGGGCGGCCGTCTTAGCTTGCTCAACGAGTTTGCGACTGCGTTCGCGTACCCGATGCAGTCGTGTCAAGATTCGACCTTCTTCGGCCTCTGCAATAGCGGGATCATCAGCACCGCTAAGCTCGGCGTCGGCGGAGTACCGTTGAATCGCAAGTTTTATCGCCGAGCAGACTATTGCAAGGCGCTCGGAATCACTCGCAAATTCGTTCCACACTTTTTTTTCATCTTTGTTGCCCCGCGTTAGTCCAACTTTACCTTCCTTTGTGTACTCGGGATCGAAGCGACGAAAGTTCATCATCTTCATGTAGACGCCGTTCGGATTACGATAAGTGTCTGGTTCGTCGAGCCCAAGCGCGCACCCCATGTCATTTAGAAGCGACGACAACTCTGCCACTTCGGGGCTGTCTTTCCCTGGTGGTGATGCGCGATGTTGAAGATAGAGTTCAAGGGCGAGGATAAGTTCGTCGCGCATCCATGGCGGATTGCGCCTCGTCCGAGCCCTTTCTGCATCGTCAGTTTGGGTTAGCTGAGCTACCTCGCCAAAACTTGCTGCCCAAGCTTTAACCTTAGATTCTTCATTGGCGAAGACTTTGTCCCACACAAGGCGCGCTCGCCCAGGTAGCCGCTCGGTCTCGCTCAATACGTTGTCGAAGTCGGTTGGCAGCCATACTCGCCCTTGTGCGGCAGCCTGCATCTGATCAACAGGGAAGACCCAGTCTCGGCCTTCCGGCTGCCATGCCTGACTGAACGGCGCAACAGCGGCACAACCAAGTGGAGGCAAATTGCAGAGGAAGCACGCATAGTCAATCCGCGATTGAATATTGCCGCACTGCTGGCCGAAGCGCTTCATATCGTCCATGCCCATGACGCGCGCAGTATCAGCATTCGCAAACGACGGAATATAGCCGCTATTTCTTGCCGCTTGCTCCTTCAGCCAACGCAAGAGAGTTGCAGTTTGTGTCTGAGTCAGCATTGTCATGTTTAACGTAGTCCGAGGAACGTGCGGGCGACGTTTGAAAGTCTACCCAGGTCGATGTGAAGCCCGTCCCGATAGAGTTGCCTCAATATTCGCTGCTCCAGGTCGGCAAGCCCGTGCTCTAGAGCATCTATGTTGTGGCATATATCGTAGGCGGCCAAGTATCCATTCTTCCGAGCAGTGAGAACCTGTCCGATCTTTGGCAGCGTTATGCACCGAGCGACCAGCTCGTTGATTGAGCCCAGCGCGAGCAACTGATCCCGAACGCGATCAATCTGCGACCGAGTTAATTCGACTCGATAGCCTGCCGTAATGGGTACCAAACTCACTCCGAGGAACTCTGCTGGCTGCTCTGGCGCATAGATAACTGACTTCGTACCGGCGGCGACCGGGGGGATCTCTAAGCCGATGCGACCTAACTGCTCTGCACAAAAGGCCGCGAGGGCTTCACATGCATCGCGCGAGTCGGCAAAGAAGATCAGATCATCCGCATAGCGCACAGCGCGGAGGCCGCGCGTTTCGATAGACCGGTCGAAGTCGGCCAGCATGATGTTGGAAAAAAACGGCGAGAGCGGCATACCCTGCCGCACACCTAAGCCCCGCCGGATGCCAAGCTGTTTGATCCGCCGCCCAGTATTTCCTCCGGCCGGCTGAATCTCGCACGAGACCGCACCAAGGAGGGTCTCATGTAGTGAGCGCTCACGAATCGATCGCCGAATCGCCGACGTTAGTCGCGAACGGTCGATACGATCGAAGAAGGATGTGATATCGGTCTTGAAGACCCACGGGTGCTCGGCGCGCAGCGCGCAAGCATCGACAACCGCCTTTTTGACGCCGCGCTTCTTGACGAAGCCGTAGCTCACATTGTTCGCGAATTTGTCCGCGTAGCGCGTCGCGATAAAGTCGAGCAACGCTCGCTGAACGATGCGGTCTCGCACAGTCGGAACGCAAATCAAGCGATCCTTGCCGTTCGACTTAGGAATCAGATGAGGCCGCAGGAGACTGAAACGAAAGCTCTGCTGACGCACATCCCGCACCAATCGATTCAGTTGTCCTTTTTCGTCGGAAAGGAAATCATTGATGGATACGTCATCAACTCCGACCGTATTTCGAGACTGCCGTGAGGTCGCGCTAAGCAGATACCGCCACGCGTCACGTAGCGCGCCTTGCGAGAACACTGTGGAGAAGGCGTTACTTGGCATCTTCCGGTGCTGCGCTGGCGTTGATAGTTCCCCCGGACCAGCGGCTCAAGGCCCCAACGGCATCGTCGTTGCGGACCGCCTCTTGCGACTCGGACCCGCCCCTGATTCCGCCGTTCACGCTCACGCGATCGCTCGCCTTTGCGCAGGTTGCCGATTGGTAACGTGCAGCGCAACCCGCAGAGAAGCCCGTGGGCGCAGCATGTCGACCGAAGCGGCCGCCGAGATGTAAACGCTTCTCATTTCTAGCTCCGTTTCACAGGGTTTGAAACCGGTTGCAAAGGCCACGGCCGCGAGGGCCGCGCAGGCCAGTTTCTTCCCGGCGCGCCGGATGCACTTCTTCAAAGCATCTTGTCGCGACGTTGCCGGCGCGCCCGCCTCCCTGCCCGTGGGGTGCACCACACGTTGCTTAACCGCCTTCCCAACTTGACCGGGGATAGAAGGCGACCCCAAGGCCCCAACGGCATCGTCGTTGCGGACCGCATCTTGCGACTCGGACCCGCCCCTGATTCCGCCGTTCACGCTCACGCGATCGCTCGCCTTTGCGCCAGAGGGCCGATTGGTAACGTGCAGCGCAACCCGCAGAGAAGCCCGTGGGCGCTACCAAACCCGCAAATTGTGCCCGAAAGGGCCGTACCCGACAATATTTGCAGCTCTGTATACCTTTCAGGACAGCACGTTGACGCCGGCAGTCAACACTGATCCTGACGCGTGACTTCACTGCCGTCATCCGTTTCATGGCTTGACGGTATTCTGTAGTAGTCCCTGTTAATCGCAGCGGCTCGAATGGTCCGACACGGTGTATCCCGTTAGCTCCGATGCCTAACCGAGCAGCTTGAGCGTCTTAATCGAATTGCTGCCAATCTTGCGCTGACATTGGACTGCCCACTGCGGCGTACATCACACGGAACCGATTAAGAGCGAACGGCTTCGGCAACCATCGGGCGCCAGAAAGCAGAAAGCCCTCGTACTCGAGGGCTTTCATTTTCACTGCAGTTTCCAAACTTTATTGCGGCGTCTAGCTCGGATTTTCCAATCTTTATTGCACTTTCCAAACTATATTGTCACGCTACACTGGGCTTACGCGCCGAAATTCTTCGCAGCGAAGTCCCAGTTCACGATGTTCCAGAACGCTTCGACAAACTTCGGACGCGCGTTGCGGTAGTCGATGTAGTAAGCGTGTTCCCACACGTCGATCGTGAGGAGCGGCTTCGCATCGGTCGTGAGCGGCGTGGCGGCGTTGCTGGTCGAAACCAGATCGAGCGAGCCATCGGCCTTCTTCACGAGCCATGCCCAGCCCGAGCCGAACGTGCCGACTGCCGTTGCCGTGAACGCTTCCTTGAACTTGTCGTAGGAACCCCACTTCGCGTTGATCGCGTCGCCGAGCGCGCCCGTCGGTGCGCCGCCGCCGTTCGGCGAGAGGCTGTTCCAGAAGAACGTGTGATTCCAGATTTGCGCTGCGTTGTTGAAGACGCCGCCCGACGACTTCTTCACGATCTCTTCGAGCGACAGGCTCTCGAACTCGGTGCCCGGAATCAGCTTGTTCAGGTTGGTCACATAAGTCTGATGATGCTTGCCATAGTGAAACTCGAGCGTCTCTTCCGACATGTGCGGGGCGAGTGCGTTCTTCGCGTACGGCAGCGGCGGGAGCGTATGTTCCATGATGCTGTTCCTTCTATCGAGTTTGTGGGGATTGGCGACTGACGCTTTGGAGCACTGGATTGTAGGCGACTTGGAATAACCCCGCAAACCAGTGGTCTTTTATAGCGAACATCGTTCGCGCCTGCTGGGGATGAAGCGTAAATAGTGCTCATCGAGCAGACGCGGACCTTGCAAAAACGGCTGCGTCAAAGGCTATCGGAAAGGCGCGGCTGAATGTCGGCGAGCGCGATGTCGGCCGACCCTTCTGCGAGATGGACTGTCAGACGGCGGTTGAGTTTCAGCGCAGATGGCGAGCGCACCGCACGGCCGTTCTGCGCATCGAGCAGCGCCGCATAGCCGCGCTCGAGCGTGCGTTTCGGGCTCAGCACTTCGAGTCTTGCGGCCAGCGTTTCGACGCGTGCGGTCTGCCGTTCGTGATGCCGAAGCGCGGCGCTTTCGAGCCGCTGCGCGAGCCCCGCCAATGCATTGCGATGCATCGCGAGATCGGGCCGCCAGCGCTGCCAGCGCAACTGCACGAGCGCGAAACGCGCACGCGCATCGCGCACCGGACGCGCCCCGGCCGACGCCAGCCTCACCTGCAACTGCTGCAAGTGCGTGCGCTGCCGCTGCAAACGCTCCGCCGGGCTCACGAGCCGGCGCGCGAGCCAGTCGAGCTGCTGCGCGCGGCGCTCCATCATGCGGCCGAAGCTGCGGGCGATCGTGGCGTGTCGATGGTCGAGATCGCGCAGCAGGAGCGCCCGCTGCGGGCTGACGAGTTCGGCGGCGCCGGTGGGCGTCGGCGCGCGCACGTCGGCGGCAAAATCGGCGATCGTGAAATCGGTCTCATGGCCGACGCCGCTCACCACCGGCAACTCGCTCGCCGCGATCGCCCGCGCCAGCGCCTCTTCGTTGAACGCCCATAAGTCCTCGATCGACCCGCCCCCTCGACAGACGATCAACACCTCCACCTCGCGCCTCGCATTCGCGGTCTCGACCATCGCCGCGACTTTCTCGCTCGCGCCCACGCCCTGCACGGGCGCCGGATAGACGATCACCGGAATATGCGGGGCGCGGCGCGCCAACGTCGTGAGCACATCGCGCAGTGCCGCGGCCTGCAACGACGTGACGATGCCGATCGCGCGCGGGTGCGCCGGCAAGGCGCGCTTGCGTTCGGCGGCGAAGAGTCCTTCGGCTTCGAGCTGCGCCTTGAGCCGCAGGAACGCTTCATACAGGCGCCCCTGCCCGGTGCGCCGCACCGCCTCGACGTTCAGCTGCAGTTCGCCGCGCGGCTCGTACATCGTGACGAGCGCGCGCACCTCGATCTTGTCGCCTTCGCGCGGCGTGAACTCGGCGTACTGCGCGCGGCCGCGGAACATCACGCAGCGCATCTGCGCCTGCGCGTCCTTGATCGAGAAGTACCAGTGACCGCTCGCCGCACGCGTGAAATTCGACACTTCGCCCGACACCCAGACGAGCGGAAAGGTCCGCTCGAGCATCGTGCTGATCGCGCGATTGAGCGCCGAAACCGGCACGACGGCGTCGCTTCCAAACGGGCCGGCCGAGCTTCCGGCGCGCTGTCCGGGGGAAGAAAAAGGGGTATCCGATTGCATGGAGAACGATGAAATTCCTGACCGGACAGACAATAGACCGGCCGGTAACCCGCGTCCAGAGCGGCGGAGCAAATGATGGGAAGTTTCCACATTGATGCGCGGCAACAGCAAAACGGCGAGACTCATTGCCGCAGCAAGCACGCTCGTCGCAAGCCATTGATTTACAACGATTTAACATTCGTAGGACCAAAGCGCTTGCCGATGAAAGGCTTGATTTTCCGGGCTCGCGGCCTTTTCGGGCTAAAGTTCTTCACAGAGTTATCCACAGGCACGCGAGCGCGTCGACCACCGTGCGACCCGCGGCGTGCGAGCCGCGGCGCGACTTGCCCGATCAAAGCCAGCCGCGCTAGAGTGCCGGGTTCCGAAGCCGTTTGGGTGCCAGATGCGTGCCCGAAGCCCGACGGCCGCCTTCACTGAATCCAGCATGCAACACACTGCGTCGATGAACCGCCTCGCCTCCCGTCTGGAAGCGCGCCTCACGCGCGAATGGCAGCGCCGCGGCGCGCTCGCGTGGGCGCTGCTCCCGTTCGCCTGCGTGTTCGGCGCCGTCGCCGCGCTGCGCCGCATGAGCTTCGCATTCGGGTGGCAAAAGCGCGTGCCGATCGGCGTGCCGGTCGTGATCGTCGGCAATGTGACCGTCGGCGGAACCGGCAAGACGCCGACCGTCATTGCCCTCGTCGAAGCCTTGCGCTCGGCCGGCTTCACGCCCGGCGTCGTATCGCGCGGCTATCGCGCGAAAATCAAGGGGCCCGCTGCCGTCACGCCGTCATCGTCCCCGGATCAGGCTGGCGACGAGCCGCTGCTGATCGCCCGCCGCACCGGCGCGCCGGTATTCGTGTGCCCGGACCGCGTCGCGGCGGCCCTCGCACTGCTCGCCGCCCATCGCGACATCGACGTGATCGTCAGCGACGACGGCCTCCAGCACTACCGTCTCGCGCGCGATGTCGAGCTCGTCGTGTTCGATCAGCGCCTCGGCGGCAACGGCTTTCTGCTGCCGGCCGGGCCACTGCGCGAACCGCTCTCGCGCCGGCGCGACGCGACGCTCATCAACAGCCCGTATCAGCGCACGCTGCCCGCGTGGCCGAACACCTACGCACTGAATCTCACGCCCGGCGACGCCTGGCACCTCGCCAACCCGGCCCTGCGGCGCCCGCTTACGCAGTTCGCGAACCAGCGCGTGCTGGCGGCAGCGGGCATCGGCTCGCCCGAGCGTTTTTTTGCGACGCTGCGCGCGGCAGGCCTATCGCCGGCTACGCGCGCGTTGCCCGACCACTACGCGTTTCACGACAATCCGTTCGTCGATGCCGACGCCGATGCCATCCTGATAACCGAAAAGGATGCGGTAAAATTAGGGACTTGGCGCGACGCGCGGATCTGGGTCGTTCCCGTCGAAGCCGCGCTGGACCCTCGCCTCATCGCCCTAGTTGTGGAGAAACTCCGTGGACGCTCGCCTGCTTGAAATTCTCGTTTGCCCCATTTGCAAGGGGCCGCTCAGCTACGACCGCTCCGCGCAGGAACTGATCTGCAATGCCGACAAGCTCGCGTATCCGATCCGCGACGGCATCCCGGTGATGCTGGTCGACGAAGCGCGCCAGACGGTCGAAGGCACGCCGGTCGAGCCGCTCAATCCGTCGTCCGGGTCCTGACTCTCCCTGCTGCGCTTCCCTTCGATGACCGCTACCGCTCGCTCCAACGTACCGCCCTTCGTGGCCGTCGTGCCGGCCCGCCTCGCGTCCACGCGCCTGCCTGAGAAACCGCTCGCCGACATCGGCGGCAAGCCGATGGTCGTGCGCGTCGCCGAGCGCGCGCGCGAGTCGGGCGCCGAGCAAGTGCTGATCGCAACCGACGCCCCCAGCGTGCTCGACGCCGCCCGCGCGCACGGGATCGACGCGCTTTTGACGCGCGCCGACCACCCGTCGGGCACCGACCGCCTTGCCGAAGTCGCCGCGCACTTCGGCTGGAGCGACGACACGATCGTCGTCAACGTGCAAGGCGACGAACCGCTGATCGACCCGGCGCTCGTGCGCGGCGTAGCGGCGCACCTCGCTGCGAACGCCGATTGCGCGATCGCCACCGCGGCGCACCCGATTTCCGATCCCGCCGAAGTCTTCAGCCCGAACGTCGTGAAGGTCGTGCTCGACAAGCGCGGCGTCGCGCTGTATTTCTCGCGCGCGCCGATCCCCTGGATGCGCGACGCGTATCAACCGCATTGGTCGGCGGCCGAACCGAACGTCGCGGACCTCGCTGCCATGCCCGCGCCGCCGGCCGACACCGTGTTCCGCCACATCGGCCTGTACGCCTATCGCGCGCGTTTCCTGCGCACCTACCCCACGCTCGCGCAAGCGCCGATCGAGCACACCGAAGTGCTCGAGCAATTGCGCGCGATGTGGCACGGCGAGCGCATTGCGGTGCTCGTCACGCATGAAGCACCCGCACCGGGCGTCGATACGCCGGCCGATCTGGAACGCGTAAGGTCCCTTTTTCGGTCTGAAAGCTAACAACCCATGGCATAATCAGTTTCGATTGCGCGAGCCATCCGAAACTTTCGGCCATTAGGTTTCCCTCTCGTTTGCCCTGCCACCCGCCTCTGAGCGCCGTCCCACGGATGCGCTGCCGGAAGGCGGGCCGCCCTTTTTGCGCGACTGGAGCAACGAGTCTTGCGGACGCCTTTGGGCCTCGCGACGCAGAATTCACATACGATTCGGAGATATCACCATGCGTTTGATCCTGTTGGGCGCGCCCGGCGCGGGCAAGGGCACCCAGGCAAACTTCATCAAGGAAAAATTCGGGATTCCGCAGATTTCCACCGGCGACATGCTGCGCGCGGCGGTCAAGGCGGGCACGCCGCTCGGCCTCGAAGCGAAGCGCTACATGGACGCGGGCGAGCTCGTCACGGATGAACTCATCATCAATCTCGTCAAAGAACGCCTGCAAGCGCCGGATTGCGCAAACGGCTATCTGTTCGACGGCTTTCCGCGCACGCTGCCGCAAGCGGAAGCGATGAAGGAAGCGGGCGTCGCGATCGATTACGTGCTCGAAATCGACGTGCCGTTCGACGAGATCATCGTCCGCATGAGCGGCCGCCGCACGCACCCGGCATCGGGCCGCACGTACCACGTGAAGTTCAATCCGCCGAAAGTCGAGGGCAAGGACGACGTGACGGGCGAGCCGCTGATCCAGCGCGATGACGACAAGGAAGAGACGGTGAAGAAGCGCCTCGACGTGTACGTTGCGCAAACGAAACCGCTGATCGACTACTACAACCAGTGGGCGCAGCGCGGTGCCGAGAACGGCTTGAACGCGCCGGAATACCGCCGCATCTCGGGCATCGGTTCGGTCGATGAAATTCGTCAGCGCGTGTTCGATGCGCTGAAGTGATCGCACCCGCTTCACTTCTGCCTCGACCCATGCTGCACACGTTGCAGCACAAAAAACCCGCCCTGAACCGGCGGGTTTTTTTATGGCAAGCGACAATACCGGCGCTCAATCCGGCTCGACGAACGGCTGCGCGAACCCAAGCGCCAAAACGTCGCACCTCGCGGCAACCATCCTATGCCCGGGCGCATCGAGCCATTACAATCGTCGCTTTCGCAATACCAACGAAAACGGCGAAGCAACCCATTCTTTACCCAGGAAAAGGAGCAGCAAGATGGAGATTCGCGGCAACGCATTTCTGATTACCGGCGGCGCGTCCGGCCTCGGCGCAGCCACCGCGCGCCTGTTGGCGGAGCACGGCGGCAAGGTCGTGATCGCCGACCTGAACGAAAGTGCGGGCACTGCGCTGGCGAAGGAACTCGGCGGCGTGTTCGTCAAATGCGACGTGACGCGCGAAGAAGACGCGACGCAGGCCGTCGCGGCGGCGACCCAGCTCGGCACGCTCTCCGGGCTCGTGAACTGCGCGGGCGTCGCGCCCGCGATCAAGACCGTCGGCAAGGACGGCCCGCACCCGCTCGACGCCTTCGCAAAGACCGTCTCGATCAATCTGATCGGCACCTTCAACGTGCTGCGCCTGGCAGCGGCGGCGATGGCCAAGAACGAGCCGAACGCGAACGGCGAGCGCGGCGTGATCATCAACACGGCGTCGGTCGCGGCGTTCGACGGGCAAATCGGCCAAGCGGCCTATGCCGCCTCGAAGAGCGGCGTGGCCGGCATGACGCTGCCGATCGCACGCGACCTGTCGCGCAACGCGATCCGCGTGATGACGATCGCTCCCGGCATCTTCGAGACGCCGATGCTGCTCGGCATGCCGCAGGAAGTGCAGGACGCGCTCGGCGCGATGGTGCCGTTCCCCCCGCGCCTCGGCAAACCCATCGAGTACGCGATGCTCGTCAAGCAGATCCTCGACAACACGATGCTGAACGGCGAAGTGATTCGTCTCGACGGGGCAATCCGGATGCAACCCAAGTAACGCATCGATCTGACTTCGGCGCGAAAAAAAAGCCTGCGGTGCGCGGTAAGCGCCTCGCAGGCTTTTACTTTTGATGCGGCATCTCGTCAATCAGCCGCAACCTCGCGACAATCAGTCGTCGCCTTGATGCGTGCGTTGCCGCAGCTCGTGCAACTGGGATTCGACAACCGTCGCATCGTCCGCATCGGGACAATCGCCGAGGTAGCGCTCGAGATCCTCCAGCGCCGGCCGCAGATAATCGAGCCGCGCGTAAGCGAAGCCGCGATCGCGCACTTCTTCGATGTTCTCCGGCAGCAGGATCACGAGCCGCTCCTGTACCGCCAAGAGGCGCTGCCAGCGCTCCGTCTGCAAATACACCGCTTTCAGATTGCGCAGCATGCGCGCGACGATCTCGCGGCGCGAGGCGGGCTGCAGCAGCACGCGCAGCGCACTGCCGATCGATTCGCCCGAACGCGTGATATACGGCTCGAGCATGTCGACCATCTGCGCTTCGGAAAGCGATTGCCCCGTGGTCGGATCCAGCATCACGTCGCCTTCGGGCAGGCTCACGCGCATCAGGAAATGCCCGGGAAACGATACGCCCCTCACCGGCACGCCGATCTGCTCGCCCATTTCGAGGTACAGCACCGCCAGCGAAATCGGAATGCCGCGCCGGCGCTTGAGCACGATGTTCAGATGGCTGTTGTCGGGATCGTAGTAGTCGTTCAGATTGCTGCTGAAACCGAGCTCGCGGAAGAAGAAGCGGTTCAGCGTGCTGACCTTTTCGCGCAAATCGGCGTCGTCGGGCAGGCGCCGTTTCAGGCGCAACACCAGTTCGTCGATTTCGGCCAACGTGCCTTGCAGATCGACATCCGGATACGCATCTTGCGCGAGCGAAAGCGCCGTCTCGGTGAGCGGGAGGCTGTCGTCGTCGGCGACGAGCGTGCTGAAGTAGTCGAGAACGCGTGTCATCGTGGTCACTTCACTCGTCTTCTGAAATAGGCGTATTTGAAACCCATCAGCCACAACATACCGAAGTAAAGCGCAGCGAACAGGACAAGACAAGCCGCGAGCAGCACGATCCGCTCCACCGGACGGTGATGCAGGCCGATCCAGTCGAAGTTCACGGCGAACCAGTGCATCGTGCCCGCCAGCACCAGCGACGCGCCCAGCAACTGCACGAAGAAATGCGGCCACCCGCTCGATGGAGTATAGATGCCGCGCTTGCGCAAGCCGAGGAACAGAAGCAACGCGTTCACGCACGCGCCAAGCCCGACCGAGAGCGTGAGCCCCGCGTGCGCGAAGATCGGCACGAACACGTAGTTCGAGAGCTGCGTCACGACCAGCACGCCGACGCCGATCTTCACCGGCGTCTTGATGTCCTGCTTCGCGTAGAAGCCCGGCGCGAGGATCTTGATGAGAATGAGGCCGATCAGGCCGATGCCGTACGCCGCGAGCGCGCGCCCGACCATCACGACCGAGTTCGCGTCGAAGCGGCCGTAGTGAAAGAGCGTCGCCGTCAGCGGCTCGGCGAAGAAGAAGAGCGCGAGCGCGCTCGGCGCCGCGAGCAGGAACGTGACGCGCAAGCCCCAGTCGAGCAGCGACGAGTACTCGTGCGCGTCGGCATCGACGTGCGCTTTCGACAGGCTCGGCAGCAGGATCGTCCCGAGCGCGACGCCGAGGAGCGCGGTCGGAAACTCCATGAGCCGGTCGGCGTAGTTGATCCACGACACCGCGCCCTGCCCCAGCCGCGACGCAATGTTCGTATTGATGATGAGGCTCAATTGCGCGACGGAGACCGCGAAGGTCGCCGGCACCATCTTCACGAGCACCCGCTTGACGCCGCGGTGGGCGAGCGCGCCGAGCGGATTGAAGCCGATGCGCGGCGCCATGTCGATTTTCTTCAAGCCCGGCAACTGCACGAGAAACTGCAGCAAGCCGCCGACGATCACCGCCCAAGCCAGCGCATAGACCGGCACCTTCAAGTGCGGCGCGACGAACACGGCCGCCGCGATGAACGCGACGTTGAGCAGCACCGGCGCGAACGCGGGCAATGAAAAGCTCTTGTAAGTGTTGAGCACGCCGGACGCGAGCGTCGTCAGCGAGATGAAGATGATGTACGGGAACATGATCCGCGTCATCGCGACGGCCAGCGGGAATGCCTGGCCGTCGGCGCGCAGGCCCGACGCGACCGCGAACACGACCCACGACGCCCCCGCGACCCCGACGATCGAAAGAATCGCGAGCGACCACGCGAGCACGGTCGACATGGCGTCGACTAGCGCTTTCGTCGCATCGTGGCCTTGCTGGTTCTTGAACTCGGCGAGGATCGGCACGAAGGCTTGCGAGAACGCGCCTTCGGCGGAAAGCCGCCGCAGCAGATTGGGGATACGGAACGCGACGTAGAACGCGTCGGTGTATTGGCTTGCGCCGAACGCGCGGGCGATCAGCGTCTCGCGGGCCAGTCCGGTCACGCGCGACAGCAGCGTGAAGCCGCTGACCGTCAGCAGGGCTCGGAATAGATTCATGGGGCGCCTATTATACGGGTCGATACGGGTCACGGACCCGCTCGCCTCCCGATTGATTGGATTGATTGCCCGTTATTGATTCGCCGCCTCGCGCCGGGGTTCGCCGCACGCCTCTGCGGCACGCGTCGATTGCGCAATTTCCTGGCATCCGTCCGTACCGGCACGCCGCTGAGCGGTTCCGGCGCAGCCCAGTCGGCAACCCCGTCTCGATGGTTGCCACGTGTCTGATTTTGTTGCTATAATCGCCCGTTTCGAAGCTTGGCCGTGCCGTTTTTGAGCCGGCTTCGCCAATGTGATTCAGGTTTTTTGCGCTCCTGGGCAATCGCTCCCAGGGGTTTGGATCGAAAAGCAGCGCTTGACCGACTAGCCCGCAGCCTCGCTGCCTCGGCCTATTCGGTCAAGCACTGGAAACAGGAACAGGATAAGGAACCCTCATGGCTAACTCCGCACAAGCACGCAAGCGCGCCCGCCAGGCCGCCAAGGCCAACTCGCACAACTCCGCGCTGCGTTCGAAGTACCGCACCGCAGTCAAGGCCGTTCGCAAGGCAATCGAAGCCGGCGATCAAGCCAAGGCCGCTGAAGTCTTCAAGCTGTCGGCAAAGACGCTCGACATCATCGCTGACAAGAAGATCGTTCACAAGAACAAGGCAGCTCGCCATAAGAGCCGCCTGGCTGCAGCCATCAAGGGCCTGCAAGCTCCCGCGCAGTAAATCTGGTCGGCCTGCCTACCGGCGGGCCACCTCCTGTTTCCGCTGCGACGTAAAAAAGCCCGCGTTGGCATGGCCTTCGCGGGCTTTTCTTCGTCTATACGATCCGTCTCGATCTGCTTGCGGCGAGCGACGTCGGCACATCACCCTTCATCCATGCCGGCCAGCGCCGCCGACCGGCAAATGGCGCCCGGCCTTAGCCGGTGCGTTGTTGCTGCTGGGTGCCGTGATTCGCCGGCAGCTCGCAAGCCTCCGTCACCACGAGATTGTTGTCTTTGGCGAAGTTCAGGACGAAATCGAACGCCATGGGTTCGATTTCGCGCAGCCGCGAATCGAGGATCACGCACTTGAGATCGCCGAGCAGCGTCGGCCGCACATAGCGCGAGTACTGCAAACGGGCATTGGGGCCCTGCGCGCCGGGCCCGAAACACGACATCACACCGGCCAGGCGCTCCGACCAATCGCTCGGCCGAAACTTCTTTCCGTCCTTCGTGATGCCTTGAATGAAATATTCGGTAAAGGGGGCTTCGGCCATGTAGGAATACCCAAGTATCTAGCCCAGCGAAGTGCCGGCGAACAAGACCGCCTGAACACGATGAACACGAAGCATTGAGGGCGAACCAGCACCTGAAGAGGGCCGCGATCGCAATCTGCGCGGTACGACTGACGGGGTTCGAGCCCCGGTTGCGACACCGGTGTCCCGCAAGCACAAAACCGGCCTGCCGGGCGTGAAAAATCCCGGGAATTATACCGCAGCGAACATTTTTCCGCACTGCACATAGAACGGTTCCAAGCACCGCCCAAGACGGGAACGAACCTGTATGAACGACGCCTGCACGGGCATTCCGCCACCTTTGTACTGACTCGTCAAACCGTTAAAAATCCTTTATGCTGCCTTGAGTTACCACATCTGACGGCGGCGCCGTCCGGCTTTTCCGGCCGGGTGAAACCGCCGTATTTCGTTTCATGACCGCCAAGAACATTCGCCACTACCTGCAGTTCAACGATTTCTCGCTGGATGAATACGAGTACGTGCTCGAACGCGCGCGCATCCTGAAACGCAAGTTCAAGAACTACGAGACCTATCACCCGCTGCACGACCGCACGCTCGCGATGATCTTCGAGAAGAACTCGACGCGCACGCGCCTCTCGTTCGAAGCCGGCATCTTCCAGCTCGGCGGCCACGCGGTCTTCATGAGCACGCGCGATACGCAGCTCGGCCGCGGCGAACCGATCGAAGACGCCGCGCAGGTGATTTCGCGCATGGTCGACATCATCATGATCCGCACGTTCGGCCAGGACATCATCCGCCGCTTCGCCGAAAACTCGCGCGTGCCGGTCATCAACGGCCTGACCAACGAATACCACCCGTGCCAGGTGCTGGCCGACATCTTCACGTACTACGAGCAACGCGGCCCGATTCGCGGCAAGACGGTCGCGTGGGTCGGCGACGCAAACAACATGCTCTACACGTGGATTGAAGCTGCGCAGATTCTCGGCTTCAAGATGAACATTTCGACGCCGCCGGGCTACAAGCTCGATCACGCGCTCGTCGCCAAGGAAAGCGCGCCGTTCTATGAAGAGTTCGGCGATCCGAACGAAGCGTGCGCGAACGCCGACCTCGTCACGACCGACGTTTGGACCAGCATGGGCTTCGAAGCCGAGAACGAGGCGCGCAAGGCCGCGTTCGCCGACTGGTGCGTCGACGCAAAAATGATGGCCCGCGCGAAACCCGACGCGCTCTTCATGCACTGCCTGCCCGCTCACCGTGGCGAGGAAGTGAGCGCCGAGGTGATCGACGGTCCGCAAAGCGTCGTGTGGGATGAAGCCGAGAACCGTCTGCACGTGCAAAAAGCGCTGATGGAGTTCCTGATGCTCGGCAAGCTGAATCACTGATTTCGCGCGCCGCTCAGCGTGAAAAAGCCTCGCCGGCTGGCGAGGCTTTTTTGTGGCTTACGTTTGTACTTACGCACGCACCGGCAAGCCTATAGAAAGACCGGCTCCGCCTCCAGCTCGACCCCGAAGCGCTCGAGCACATCCTTCTGAATCGCCCGCGCGAGTGCCAAGACTTCCGCGCCGGTCGCACCGCCGCGATTGACGAGCACGAGCGCCTGACGCTCATGCACGGCCGCCGCGCCCATCGCGCGGCCCTTCCAGCCGCACCGGTCGATCAGCCAGCCCGCCGCGAGCTTGACCCGCCCATCCGGCTGTCGATACGACACCAGTTCCGGCTCTCTTGCCTTCAACGCGTCGCACTGAGCGGCATCGACGACCGGGTTCTTGAAGAAGCTGCCCGCGTTGCCGAGCACGAGCGGATCGGGCAGCTTGGCGCGCCGCACCGCGACCACCGCGTCGAAAATCGCCTGCGGCGTCACGGCCAAGCCCGCAGCGCCGCCGCGCGCCGCCAGTTCGCGGGCGACGTCGGCATAGTCGGCGTGCGGCGCCCACGCCTTCGGCAGCTTGAACGTCACCGAAACGATGGCAAAACGATCGCGCCCTTCCCGCTTGAAAAAGCTGTCGCGATAGCCGAAGCGGCACGCGGCCGCGTCGAACTCGACGATTTCGCCGGTCGCCAACTCGACCGCCCGCAGCGACGCGAAGCGCTCGCACATCTCGAGCCCGTACGCTCCGATATTCTGAATCGGCGCCGCGCCGACCGTGCCCGGAATCAGCGCGAGGTTTTCGAGGCCAGGCAATCCCTCGGCAAGCGTCCAGGCGACGAAGTCGTGCCAGTTTTCGCCCGCGGCCGCCTCGACATACCAGGCTTCATCGTCCTCTCGCACGATGCGCTTGCCGCGCAGTTCGATCAGCAGCACCAGCCCGTCGAAATCGCGCGTCAGCACCACATTGCTGCCGCCGCCCAGCACGAGCATCCGCTCGCCCGCCACGCGCGAATCGCGCGCGATGCCGATCAATTGATCTTCGCGCTCGATCTTGCAGAGCAGGCGTGCGCGCACGTCGATACCGAACGTGTTGTACGGGCGCAGCGACGCGTCCGGAACGAACGAGACGGAATCGGGCGAATGGCCGGGCGAACAATCGGGCAATGACATCGGGAATCGCTTTCATGCCGCAACGCCGCCGCATCGCGAAGCGCGGCGGCCTTGGGCAAAAGATGAAGGGGTCGGTAGAATGGCGTTCGGTTCGTGATTATAGCGAGTGCCTGCCGCGAGAGCCGCGGCGCGACGCCAAAGGCGCAGGCACCGCCGCTCTATACAGGGAGAAAGCAATGCCATCGTTCGACGTCGTTTGCGAAGCCAACATGATCGAAGTCAAGAACGCGATCGAGCAGTCCAACAAGGAAATTTCGACGCGTTTCGACTTCAAGGGGTCCGACGCGCGTGTCGAGCAGAAGGAAGGCGAACTCACACTGTTCGCCGACGACGACTTCAAGCTCGGCCAAGTGAAAGACGTGCTGCTGTCGAAAATGGCGAAGCGCAATGTGGACGTGCGCTTCCTCGACTACGGCAAGATCGAGAAGATCGGCGGCGACAAGCTGAAGCAGGTCGTGACCGTGAAGAAAGGCGTGTCGGGCGATCTCGCGAAGAAGATCGTCAGGCTCGTGAAGGACAGCAAGATCAAGGTTCAGGCAAGCATCCAGGGCGACGCGGTGCGTATCTCGGGAGCCAAGCGCGACGACCTGCAAAGCGTGATCGCGATGCTGCGCAAGGACGTGACCGATACGCCGCTCGACTTCAACAACTTCCGCGATTGATTTGAATCGTTGAGCCAAGCGGCCAGGCTCGAAGCCCGGCCGCAGCCATCAATGCTTGCGAGCCGGCGCACCGCCGGCGTCACGCTTCTTTTCTCCGATCCGGCTTTCCTGCCCGGCAATCAGCTTCGAAATATTCGCGCGATGGCGCCAGATGAGCAGCGCGCTCATCGCGAAGACGGCCCAGGCCACGCGGTTTTCGCCGAACAAAAAGATGTCGAAGAGCGGCGCGAACACGGCGGCACACAGCGCAGCCAGCGACGAATAACGGAAAAAGAACGCGATGATGAGCCACGTGAGCGCGGTCGCGAGACCGAGCACAGGGTGAATCGCGAGCAGCACGCCCGCCGCCGTCGCCACGCCCTTGCCGCCCTTGAATTTGAAGAAGACCGGATACAGGTGACCGAGGAAAACGGCGATTGCGGCGAGCGCGATCGCCGTATCGTCGAGTCCGAAGCGCGGGCCGTATTGCGCGACGAGCCACACCGCGAGCCAGCCCTTGAACGCATCGCCGATCAGCGTGAGAATCGCCGCCTTCTTGTTGCCGCTTCTGAGCACATTCGTCGCGCCGGGGTTCTTCGAGCCGTACGAGCGCGGGTCGGCCAGCCCCATTGCAGCGCTGACGATCACGGCAAACGACACCGATCCGATCAGATAGGCAGCAACAGTGGCGATCAGGATTTCCATGTAAGGGACTCTTCCAACGTATCGTTATCGAGGACTGCGCCGCGAGCCGAAAGCCCGTGGCGAACCGGCGCTCATTCTACCGAAGCGCCGTCGCGGAGAAGATCCTTGCTTTCCCTGTCCGCCGCCGACGCCGCGCCATCGCGGCAGGCCGCCGCCGCAAACATTCAATCGACGCTGGCGCACTGCACGGGCTTCGCCTCCAGCAGCGCCGTCACCACGCCGGGCGCCAGGCTCACGAGGTAGCCGCGCTTGCCGCCGTTCAGATAGATCGTGTCGAGTTCGAGGATGCTCGATTCGATATACACCGGCATCGCCTTCTTGGTGCCGAACGGCGACGTGCCGCCGACGAGATAGCCGGAATGCCGGTTCGCCACCTCGGGCTTGCAGGGCTCGACGCGCTTCGCGCCGATCTGCCGCGCCAGATTCTTCGTGGAGACGGTGCGGTCGCCGTGCATCAGCACGATCAGCGGCTTCGCGTGCTCGTCTTCCATGACGAGCGTCTTGACGACGCGATGTTCGTCGACGCCGAGCTGCCGCGCGGACTCGGACGTGCCGCCATGCTCCACGTACTCATAGGGATGCTCGCCGAAGCTCACCTTGTGACGTCGCAGAAACTGCGTGGCGGGGGTTTCGGAAACGTGTTTCGATTTGCTCATGGGCGCATTCTAGCGGCGCCCATGACTCGGATCCAACCCTCACCCTCGCGGATGATGCGCCGCGTGCAGCGACTTGAGCCGCTCGCGCGCCACGTGCGTGTAGATCTGCGTCGTCGAGATATCGGTGTGCCCAAGCAGCAGTTGCACGACGCGCAGATCCGCGCCGTGATTGAGCAAGTGCGTCGCGAACGCGTGCCGCAGCGTGTGCGGCGACAGCGGCGCGTGCACATCCGCCGCGCGCGCATGGCGCTTGATGATGTTCCAGAACTGCTGACGCGTCATGCCGTCGCCGCGGTTCGTCACGAAGAGCGCGTCCGCCGCGCGTGCGCCGAGCAACGCGGGCCGCGCGTCGCGCAGATAGCGCTCGATCCAGCCGTGCGCCTCCTCGCCGAACGGTATCAGCCGTTCCTTCGAACCCTTGCCGAGCACGCGTACAACGCCTTCGTTCAGGCCGACTTCGACCGTCTTCAGCGTGACGAGCTCGGTGACGCGCAAGCCGCTCGCGTACATCAGCTCGAGCATCGTGCGGTCGCGCAGGCCGAGCGGCGTATCGATATCGGGCGCGCCGAGCAGCGCTTCGACTTGCGCTTCGGTCAGCGTCGACGGGAAACGCGGCGGCTGCTTGGCGGAGCGGATCTTGAGCGTCGGGTCGGATGCGGCGCGGCGCTCGCGCACCGCCCACGCGTAGAAGCGCCGAAACACCGAGAGCCGCCGGTTCGCCGAAGTCGCCTTGTCGCCGCGGCGCGCGGCGATGTAGCCGTTCAAATGGAGTTCGCTCGCACCGTCGATCGACGCCGAATGCGTGCTCGCGAGCCATTCGGCAAACAGACGCAAGTCGCGGCGATAGGCGTCGAGCGTGTTGCGCGAGAGGCCGTGCTCGAGCCACAGCGCGTCGCAGAACGCATCGATCGAATCGGTGCTCGCCGTGAACGACGGCGATGGCGGCGGAGCGTCTTCAGCGAAAACGGTGACATGGGTGGCATCGGTCATATCGCGGCTCATGCGTATTGAAGCAACCCTTCGTGAGCGAGCAGCCAGCGTTTCGTGCGGCGCAAGTAGCCTTCCTCCGCCTCGTGCGCAAAGCCGCCGATACCGCTTGCCGCCACGACGCGATGGCACGGAATCACGAGCGGAAACGGGTTGTCCCCGCACGCCTGACCCACCGCGCGCGCCACGCTGCCGACTTCCTTCGCGAGCTGCCCGTAGGTCAGCACTTCGCCCGGCGCAATCGCACAAATGCCCTTCCACACGCGTCGCTGGAATTCGGTGCCGACCGCAGCGAGCGGCAGATCGAAGGTTGCGCGCGCGTCTTCGAAGTAGCGCTCGATCTGAAGCGCGGCGCGCGCCGCAAGCGGCGAATCCGGCTCGACGCGCGGCGCCGTGTCCGGCAGATAAATGATTTCGCGCACTTTCACGCCGTCGGTCCGAATGCCGATTTTGCCGAACGGCGCGTCGATCACTGCATTGAACATGCTGCCTCCCGCCGGGCCGCCCCAAGGGAGGCAGCCGCCCCCTCGGGGGGCATCGAACGATAGTGAGTGTAGGGGTCGTTCATATTCTCTCCCAATGTGCTTGCGACCGCTCGTCATGCGGCCGCAAGCGCCCACTGCACGTGCTCACGAACGAGCGGCGACTCATCATCGGCGCGGCGCCTCAGAGCGGCAACGATATCCGCACGCGCCGCTGCGTCGATCGATGAAGCCTCCGCGCGCAACGCATTGCCCATCGCAACCGCAATGTTGCGCAGCCACCGCTCGTAACCGATACGCCGGATCGCGCTGCCCTGCATCCGCGTGTCGAATTCGTCCGCGCTCCAGCCGAACAATTCGACGAGCGTCGCACGATCCAGGCCGTGCCGCACGTCGAAATCGCCGACGGGCGCGGCCTGCGCAAACTTGTTCCACGGACACACGAGCTGACAATCGTCGCACCCGTAGACACGATTGCCGATCAGCGGCCGCAAGTCTTCCGGAATGCTGCCCTTCAATTCGATCGTCAGATACGAAATGCAGCGCCGAGCGTCGACTCGATAGGGCGCGACGATCGCGCCGGTCGGACACGCGTCGATGCAGCGCGTGCATTGCCCGCAATGCGCACCCGGCGTCTCCGGCGCGTGCTTGGGCGACGTTTCGGCGTCGGTCGGCAGCGGCACGTCGACATAGATTTCGCCGATGAAGAACAACGAACCGGCATCGCGCTGCAGCAGCAACGTGTGCTTGCCGCGCCAACCGATGCCCGCTTTCTGCGCGAGCTCGATTTCGAGCACCGGCGCCGAATCGGTGAACACGCGATAACCGTATGCACCGATCTCGTTTTCGATGCGCTCCGCGAGCTGTTGCAGCCGGTTGCGCATGACCTTGTGATAGTCGCGACCGCGAGCGTAGATCGAGACGACAGCCGAGGACGGATCGGTCAGGCGCGCCATTTCATGCGCGCGCCAGCTGCCGGTTTTCGCGCTTGGCGCGCCGCCCGCGAGACGGTTCGACAACGCCTCCGGCGCACCCGGCAACGCGTCCGCCCCGCCGGCTGACGCCGCGCTTTCGTCCGCCTTTCCCGCGAGCGTCGAAGCCGGCAGATAGGCGATCCGCGCGGTAATCACGCGTAGCGTACCGGCCACAAGCTCGGCCGGGCGCGCGCGTTTCAGGCCATGTTTGGCCATATAATCCATCTCGCCGTGGCAGCCCGCCTCGAGCCACGCGGCCAAGCCCGCCTCGGCATCCGAGAGGTCGATATCGCTGATACCGACCGCACCGAAACCCAACTCGCGCCCCCACTCCTTGATGCGCTGCGCGAGCGCCGCCAACGCGGCTTCGTCGAAGCAGCGCGATGCACGGCGGTCGTCATCGGACAAAGGCGCGTGGGACACGGAATGTTCCGGACATCGGTTCATCACGCTATTTTACGAGAATGCCCGTCAAGCCCGATCTCTCGACTCACGTAACCGCGAGCCCGCTACTCGAGCGCCGTTTCGCGCTCGCGGACGAAGCCGCCACCGACGCATTCGGCGCGCGCTTCGGGGCCGCCATCGAGAGCGTGCGAAGCGAAACGCGCAGCGATCGTCCGTTCAACGGGCTGCATGTGCAGCTGATCGGCGAACTCGGCGCGGGCAAAACGACCCTCGTGCGCGCGACGTTGCGCGGGCTCGGCCACACGGGCCGCGTGCGCAGCCCGACCTATACGCTCGTCGAGCCGTACGCGCTCGAGAGGCCCGATGGGGAACTCGAGCTTTACCATTTCGATCTCTACCGCTTTACCGATCCGGCCGAATGGGCCGACGCGGGATTTCGCGAGTATTTCAATTCCGCTGCGATCTGCCTCGTCGAATGGCCGCAGCAGGCAGGGGGCTTGCTCGGCGTTCCGGATCTCGTTCTATCGCTGGACGTGGCCGGCGACGGCCGCACGCTCGATGCGCGCGCGTACAGCGAATCAGGAAAAGCATGTCTAGAAAGATGTTAATCAAGCCGTTCCAATCGATCGAATCGGCCGCGACCGCAACGCACAACTGGCGACGCCGGCAGGTGCTGCGCGCGAGCGCGTCGACGCTCGTGCTCGGGCTCGCCGCGCCGTTCATCGCGCCGCGCATGGCCTGGGCGAGTTCCGTGCTCGGCGTGCGCGTGTGGCCCGCGCGCGATTACACGCGCGTGACGATCGAATCGGATCAGCCGCTGCAAACCACGCAGACGCTCTTGGCCGCGCCGGATCGCCTTGTCGTCGACTTGAACGGTCTCGATCTCGACCAGGAACTCAAGGACCTCGTCTCGAAGATCACGCCGAACGATCCGCAGATTCAAGCCGTGCGCGTCGGCCAGTATCAGACGCATGTGGTGCGGATGGTGTTCGACCTCAAAGGACAGGTGAAGCCGCAGGTGTTCTCGCTGCAGCCGGTCGGCAGCTACAAGTACCGGCTCGTGTTCGACCTGTATCCCGCCGTCGCACCCGACCCGCTGATGGACCTCCTCGCGCAGACCGAGCGCAAGGAGCAGCGTCTGAACCAGGGCAACCAGGCGTTCACCCCCGCCCCGCTCGCGGGGCCCGCCGCGCCGCCCCCGGCCGGGGCCACGGCCGACAACAGCGAGGCGTTCTTTCAGCAATATGCGCAGAACACGCCCGGTTCCGACGTGCCGCGCCCGCCCGTACCGACTGCACCAGCCGCACCCGCCGCCTCATCGCGCGCACCGGCCAAGCCCGCGGCTCCGCCCGCTGCCCCGCCGGCAATCGCGCGCAACAACAGCGACGACACTAGCAACGGCGACGCCTACGGCTTCACGACGCCCTCGAAACCCGGCACCGGCAATACGATCCGGCTCTTGACGGTGGCGATCGATCCGGGCCACGGCGGCGAAGACCCGGGCGCGATCGGCAGCGCGGGAACCTACGAGAAACACATCGCGCTCGACATCGCCAAGCGCCTGCGCGCCAAGATCGACGCCCAGCCCAACATGCGCTCGATGATGACGCGCGACGCCGACTTCTTCGTGCCGCTCAACGTGCGCGTGCAGAAGGCGCGGCGCGTCGGCGCGGACCTGTTCGTCTCGATCCACGCAGACGCGTTCACGACGCCGGCCGCACGCGGCTCTTCGGTGTTCGCGCTGTCGGACCACGGCGCGTCGAGCGCGGCTGCGCGCTGGATGGCGAACAAAGAAAACTCGTCGGACCTGATCGGCGGCATCAACGTAAAGACGCAGGACGAGTCGGTGAACCGTGCGCTCTTCGACATGTCGACCACCGCGCAGATCCGCGACTCGCTGCGCTACGGCGGCTTCGTGCTCGACGAGGTCGGCGAAATCAACAAGCTGCACAAGGGCTCGGTCGAACAAGCGGGCTTCGCGGTGCTGAAAGCGCCTGACATTCCGTCGATCCTCGTGGAAACCGCGTTCATCAGTAACCCCGAAGAAGAGCAGAAGCTCAACGACGAAGCCTATCGCGACAAGATGGCCGACGCGATCCTGAAGGGCATCAAGCGCTATTTCGCGGCGAATCCGCCGTTAGCGAAGAATCGCATGGCCTAACGCGCCGCGGGCATCGTCCGAACGGCTAATGCTGTGGTCGGCGGCCTGTCCCTCCGACCACAGCGCAGTAGAATGGGCGCTCTCCGTTCCACTCAACGCAGCGCACCAACGCTGCATGTGAGGGGCGTTCGCTCCGAAGCGCAAGCGCCCGTCGACACAGGACACCGCCATGCCCGACTCGATCAAAGCCATCCTCAAGCCCCATGTCCGCGACGTCGGCGGCCTCGCCGTGCGGCGCGTTCTACCGGCCATGGCCGCCCGCCTGATCGGCCCGTTCATTTTCTTCGACCACATGGGGCCCGCCACACTCACGCCGGGCACCGGTCTCGACGTGCGCCCGCATCCGCATATCGGGCTGGCGACGGTCACCTATTTGTTCGAAGGCTCGATCATGCATCGCGACAGCATCGGCTCGGTCCAGAAGATCGTTCCCGGCGACGTGAACTGGATGACGGCCGGGCGCGGCATCGTCCATTCGGAGCGCACGCCCGATGAAGAGCGCGGGCGGGGCCTGACGATGCATGGGATCCAGACTTGGGTCGCGCTGCCGCTCGAGCACGAGGACGACGAACCTTTCTTCGAGCATCACGCCGCCGCCACGTTGCCGCAAATCGAGCGCAACGGCGTGACGCTGCGCGTGATCGCCGGCACCGCGTTCGGCGAGACTTCGCCGGTCACGACGTTCTCGGGCACGCTCTATGCAGCCGCGCATTTCGCGCCGGGCAGCGCGTTCGCGCTCGAGCCCGAGCATGACGAGCGCGGCGTCTATCTCGTGGAGGGCGACCTGTCGATCGACGGCGAGCCCCTCGCTGTCGAGCAAATGGCGGTGCTCACACCGGGCGAGACGGCCACGCTCGCGAGCCGGGCAGGCGCGACCGTGATGCTGCTCGGCGGCGAGAAGCTCCCGGGCGAGCGTTTCATCGAATGGAATTTCGTCGCGAGTTCGCGCGAGAAGATCGCGCACGCCAAGGAAGCGTGGATGCGGCAAGAGATGGGCAAGATTCCAGGCGAGACGGAATGGATTCCGCTGCCGGAGCGCGCGGCGCGGTGAACGGAACGCGCCGTTGAAAGGCACCATTGAAAGCCGTTGCTCCGCCCCCATCTCGCAAGCAAGCGTCGAGCCGCTCCCGAAGCGCTCACCGGACACCATTTGACGAGGATGCGATGGACACCACCCTAGCCACTTTCGAAAAAGACGTCATCGAGGCGTCGCTGATGCAGCCGGTCCTGGTCGATTTCTGGGCACCGTGGTGCGGCCCGTGCAAGTCGCTCGGCCCAATGCTCGAAAAGCTCGAGCAGGAGCATGCGGGCAAGTGGAAGCTCGTGAAGGTGAACGTCGACGAGAATCAGCAGCTCGCCGCGCACTTCCAGGTGCGCAGCATTCCGCATGTGATCGCCTTCGCCGAAGGGCAGGCCGTCGATCAATTCATCGGCGTGCTGCCTGAAGGGCAATTGCGCGAATTCATCGATCGTCTCGTGCCGGACCCGGCCCAGGCCGAACGCCGCGCCGCACAGTTCGCGCTCGAGGAAGGTCAAACGGGCGAGGCGCTCGACCACCTGAAGGCCGCGCTCGCGCTCGATCCGGGCTACGACGATGCGCGCCTCGACCTGATCGAGCTGCTGATCGCACATGATCGCGTCGAGGATGCGCGCGCCGAAGCCGAACTGTTGTCGCCGAAGGTCAAGCAAGGGGTCGATCCGCGCTATAACGCGCTGAAAACGCGGCTCGACGCGCTCGATGTCGCAACCGACCTGCCGCCCACCGATGCGCTCGAAGCCCGGGTCGCCGCGAATCCGGGCGATCTGGAAGCGCGCTTCGATCTGGCCAATGCGTTGATCGCACGCCGCGACTACGCGGGTGCGCTGGGGCACTTGCTCGAAATCGTCCAACGCGACCGGTCGTTCCGCGAAGACATCGGGCGCAAGACCATGCTCTCGGTTTTCGATCTTGCGGCACACCAGCCGGAGCTGGTGTCGCAGTGGCGACGCAAGCTCAGTGCCGCACTGAACTGAGTCTTCAGATCTCGCGCGGATCAAGCGCCTCTCAAGCGGCCGCTTTCGCCAGTGCGCGCAACGCGTGGGCGGCGGCCGCGAACCCGAAGCTCGCCGTCACGCACACGCTCGAGCCAAAACCCGCGCAGTTCAGCCCGACCGGGCCCGTGTGGCCCGGCGATGTGCTCACGTGCTGCGCTTCTTCATCGATATCGCACACGGCCGCCTCCGGATAGATCAGCGGCTCGTCGGAATACACGGCGCTCACCTTGAATTTCGCTTTCGGTCCGCGCGGAAAGCCGTGCTGCTTGCGCAGTTGCGCGCGCACTTTCGAAAGCAGCGGGTCCTGAATCGTCAGCGCGAGGTCGTCGATGCGGATGCGCGTCGGGTCGAGCTGCCCGCCCGCGCCGCCCACCGTCACGAGCGGTTGCCCGCGCTCGACGCACCATGCGATCAGCGCCGTCTTCGTGCGCACGCTGTCGATGGCGTCGATCACGTAGTCGAAGCCGCAGCCGAGCAAGGCGGCGAAGTTGTCCGGCTCGACGAAGTCCTCCACGAGCCGCACGTCGCACGCCGGATTGATCAGCGCAACGCGCTCGGCCATCGCCTCGACCTTCGGCTTGCCGAAGTTGCCGTCGAGCGCGTGGATCTGCCGGTTCGTGTTGCTTTCCGCGACGTTGTCCAGATCGATGAGCGTCAAACTGCCGACCGCGTTGCGCGCAAGCGCCTCGACGGCCCACGAGCCGACCCCGCCGATCCCGATCACCGCCACGTGCGAGCGCTCGAACGCCGCGAGCGCGGGCGCGCCGTAGAGGCGCGACACGCCGCCGAAGCGGCGCGCACGATCCGCGTCAAACTCGTCTGCGCGGCTGGTAGTAAGATCGGGACTCGTCGCGGAGGCGCGGGGGCTGGACATGGCGATGTGGACCAACAGGCGGAATTCGAAGCCGATATTTTGCCTGATCGTCGCCAAACGCTCGCGAATCATGCCGCGCCGACGCAAGTTTTTTACGCCTTCGCTATACTGAATCAATTGAAGTGTTCGCATAAGAATATGAGCACACTTGCCGAACTTCGCAAAAACTACGCGCTCGGGTCGCTTGACGAATCAGACGTGGATCGCGATCCGATCCGCCAATTCGACCTGTGGTTCAAGCAGGCAGTCGACGCCAAACTGCCCGAACCGAACACCATGACGCTCGCCACCGTCGACGAACACGGCCGTCCATCGGCACGCATCGTGCTTATCAAGGGTGTCGACGAACGTGGCTTCGTGTTCTTCACGAACTACGAGAGCCGCAAGGGCCGCGATCTCGCACATAACCCGCACGCCAGTCTCCTTTTCTACTGGATCGAACTCGAGCGACAAGTCCGCATCGAGGGCGCCGTCGTCAAAACGAGCGCGCAAGAAAGCGATGCGTATTTCACGTCGCGGCCGCTCGGCTCGCGCATCGGCGCTTGGGCGTCGGATCAAAGCCAAGTGATCGCGAACCGCACGGTGCTCGAAGCGCGCGAGCGCGAAATGAGCGAGCGTTATGGCGAAAACCCGCCGCGCCCGCCGCATTGGGGCGGCTACCGGCTCGTTCCCGACACGATCGAATTCTGGCAGGGACGCCCCTCGCGCCTGCACGACCGCGTGCTGTACACGCGCGAACCCGGCAGCGATTGGCGCATTTCGCGGCTTTCGCCCTGACGCTTTGATGCGTCGGCGCGGGGCTGTGCGAATACGGCGCACCGCCCCGTCAGCCGATTCGAGCGCGGCCTAAGCGGACGGCCTACTGTTGCCGCGACGCCTTGCCTCTTTTTACCGCTCCGCCAGTCTCCGAGCGAGCTTGCGTAACGGTCGAATGGTTGCTTTGCCTTTCATTTCATCGGACACGGAGAAAGAACATGTTCTGGGAGAAAAAGCTGGCGCAGTGGGTGCAGGATGTGCGGGAGAAGGCGAACATTCCTGCGCGCCTGGTGTTGTGGGACGGCCAGCAGCTCGACTTCGGGAGTTTCGCGGCGCCGCAGGTCACGCTGAAGGTCAATAGCGCATCGGCGCTGCCGCTCTTGCTCGAACCGAGCCTCGACAATCTCGGCGAAGCGTACGTCAAGGGCAAGATCGATATCGAAGGCAAGCTCTCCGACATCATCAACATCGGCTATTCGCTTGCGCGGAGCACGGTGACGAGCGCCAGCAAGCTGGCTCGCGTGCGCCGCTACTTCAATCACTCGAAAGCGTCGGACAAGAAGGCGATCCAGTATCACTACGACGTCTCGAACGAGTTCTACAAGCTGTGGCTCGACGAGAACATGGTCTATTCGTGCGCGTACTTCGAGAACGGCGACGAAGACATCGGCACCGCGCAGTTGAAGAAGATCGACCACATCCTCACCAAGATCCAGCTGCAGCCGGGCCAGCGCCTGCTCGATATCGGCTGCGGCTGGGGCGCGCTCGTGCTGCGCGCGGCGAGCAAGTTCGGCGCGAAGTGCGTCGGCGTCACGCTATCGCAGAACCAGTTCGATCTCGCCACCCAGCGCGTGAAAGACGCCGGCTTGCAAGACAAGATCGAGATTCGTCTGCAGGATTACCGCGACGTACCGGGCCAATTCGACCGCGTCACGAGCGTCGGCATGTTCGAGCACGTCGGCCGCAAGAATCTGCCCGAGTACTTCCGCAAGATCCACGATCTGCTCGTCGACGACGGCATCGCGATGAACCACGGCATCACGTCGACCGACTACAACAGCGGCGAGACGGCGCTGGGCGGCGGCGAGTTCATCGACCGCTACGTGTTCCCCGACGGCGAGCTGCCGCACATCAGCCTCGCGCTCGAATCGATGCAAATGGGCGGACTCGAGGCAGTTGACGTCGAGAGCCTGCGTCGGCACTATGCGCACACCCTCGACATCTGGGCCGACAATTTCGAAGCGAAGGCCGAAGAGGCGAAACAGCTCGTCGAAGACGAGAAATTCCGCATCTGGCGCGTGTACCTGGCGGGCTGCGCCTACGCGTTCGAGCACGACGACGTGTCGCTTTACCAAGTGGTGTGCCGCAAGGCCGGCCGCAGCGCAACGACGCTGCCGTGGTCGCGGCGCTATATGTACGAAAAACCGCTGTGATGCGCCCCGCGCGTCGCGCGGGTCAATCACAAGCGATCGATGGACGAAGGCAGGCCGCGCGACCTGGCGCGACAAGCGCACGACGAAGCAAACACCGGCGCATCCGAGGGCGAGCAATTCGATCTGTTCGGTGCGCCGGTGCCGTCTCCCGCAACGACCGGGTTGTCGTCGAAGCGCGAGGGCAGCGCCAAGCCTTCCGCGCCGCCGACTTCGGCCTTACCCGCTGAACCCAAACCCAAACGCCGTGCTCGGGAGGTGCTGCCCGCACCCCCCTCCCCCGAAGTGCTCGACGCCGCTGGCGCATTGCCGCCCCACGTGCACCTCGGCACATCGTCGTGGTCGTTCCCGGGCTGGCGCGGCATCGTCTACGGCGACGACTACAGCAACACGAAACTCGCGCGCGACGGCCTCGCGGCATACGGCGCGCATCCGCTGTTGCGGACAGTGAGCATCGACCGCTCGTTTTACGCGCCGCTCACGCTGACCGACTACCTGCGCTACGCCCAGCAGGTGCCCGACCATTTTCGCTTCATCGTGAAAGCGCCCGCGTCCGTGACCGACGCGACGGTGCGCGCCGAGCGCGGCGAGCCGGTCGCGCCGAATCCCTGCTTTCTGAATGCGCAGCTCGCCGTCGATGAATTCGTGCGGCCATGCCTCGAAGGGCTGGGCGCAAAGGCGGGGGCTTTGGTCTTCCAGTTTTCACCGCTGCCCGACGCCATGCTCGCCGAGCCGGCGGAGTTCATCGAGCGCCTCGCGCAGTTCTTCGCGGCGCTGCCGCCACTGCCAGAGGGGCCGTGTTATGCGGTGGAGATTCGCGACGCCTCTTTGCTCACGCCGCGCTTCATTCGGATGCTGCGCGCATGCGGCGTCCGCTATTGCGTCGGCTTGCACGCGCGCATGCCCGATCCGCTGCGCCAGGCGGCGGCGCTCGCGCTGCTCGATGGCGACACGCCGAGCGGTCCGCTCATCGTGCGCTGGAGCCTGCATCAAGGCTTCAAGTACGAACAGGCGAAAGCGAAGTACGACCCGTTCGACCGCCTCGTCGACGAAGACCCGAACACGCGCTCGGCGCTCGCCGAACTGGCGGCGCGTTACGCGCTGGCCGGGCAGCCGGTGCTGATCACGATCAACAACAAAGCGGAAGGTTCGGCGCCGCTGTCGTGCGTCGAACTGGGACGAGAAATCGGTGCGGCGTTTGCCCAGATGCGCGACGAAGCGGCCAAGGCTGAAGAAACGGACGAAACGCCGTAGTCGTTAGACGAGACGTGCGCGCGGGCCACGCCGCGCGCCGCCGCCCTCACACGCCCGGCTTCATCCGGTGCGCGAATTTCTTGCGGAACTTGGCCACCTTCGGCGCGACCACGAACGCGCAATACCCTTGATCGGGATGCTGCGCGAAGTAGTTCTGGTGGTAAGCCTCGGCGGGCCAATAGTTGCCGTCGAGCGGCAGGACCTGCGTGACGATCTGCCCGTCGTAGAGCCCCTCGGCGGCAATCTCTCGAATCACCTGCAGCGCCGTCTCGCGCTGCGCCTCCGAGTGAGTGAAGATCACCGACCGGTACTGCGTGCCGACGTCGTTGCCCTGCCGGTTCAATTGCGTCGGATCGTGGATCGCAAAGAAGATCTCGAGAATCTCCTTGTAGCCGATCTTCGCCGGATCGAAATCGACCTTCACGACTTCGGCGTGCCCGGTATGGCCGTCGCAGACGCGCTCGTAGGTCGGATGCTCGACCGTACCGCCCGCGTAGCCCGATTCGACCGCGGTGACGCCGTCGACGCCCAGATACACCGCCTCGAGACACCAGAAACAACCGCCGCCCAGCGTGGCGGTCTCGCTTGCTTGAGTCATGCCTGCTCCTCGTTGAATGGCGCGCTTAGCCGTTCAGCTTAGCGGTTTTTCGGCATTCCGGCGCAACGCCCCGGCACCGCGGCGTCCGCCAGCGAACCGATGAGAGATTCCGTTAAAATCCGAACAACTTGCCGATCTTCTACATGACTTTCGATTCAGCTTTTCCGATTCCCCGGCAGCGCGCCGCATTCACGCCTCTATTCAAAGGTATTCCCGCATGAAGCGCGCCAGCCCGCCGAACTTCGATACCCGCGCGTTCAAAGCCGCGCTAGGCCAGTTCGCCACCGGCGTCACCGTCATCACGACGCGCGCGTCGTCCGGCCAATTGATCGGCATCACCGCGAGCTCGTTCAACTCGGTCTCCCTCAACCCGCCGCTCGTGCTGTGGAGTCTCGCGACCAAATCGGCATCGATGCCGGTGTTCCAGTCGAACAGTCATTATGTCGTCAACGTGCTGGCGGCGTCGCAGCTCGATTTGTGCCAGCGCTTCGCGACGCTCAAGGGCGACCGCTTCGCCGGCGTGTCGCATGCGGCGGGCAATACGGGGATGCCGGTGCTCGAGGGCGCCCTCGCCTGGTTCGAATGCCATAACCGCAGCCGCTACGAAGAAGGCGATCACGTGATTTTCGTCGGCGAGGTCGAGCGCTGCGGCGTGCATGAAAATGCCGCCGATCTGAAGCCGCTCGTGTTCCAGGGCGGCGAATTCCACGGACTCGATCCGCTTTGAGCAAGCGGCCCGGCGAGCCGCGAGGCTGACGCCCGCCGCTATCGCTCCGCTTCCGGCGTCAGCCCTACGGGCACGCCGGTATCTTCCTTGAGCGTCTGCAGCACGATGTTCGAGCGGATGTCCATCACGCCCGGCGCCTTGTAGAGCTTCGAAATCACGAAGTCCGAGTAGTGCTTGAGGTTGTGCGCGAGCACGCGCAGCACGTAGTGGCTCTCCCCGGTCACCACGAACGCCCCCACCACTTCCGGCCATTCGCGCAGCGCGTCGGCGAAGTGCTCGTGCCAGTTTTCCTGGTCGTTGCGCATCGAGACCTGCACGAACGCCTCCAGCTCGAAGCCGAGCGCCTCCTTGTTCAGACACGCCCGATAGCGCTCGATCACCCCCTGGTCTTCGAGCAGCCGCAACCGGCGCAGACACGCCGACGGCGAGAGCGCGATCCGTTCGGCCAGGTCGAGGTTGCTGATCCGCCCCTCGTTCTGGAGGACGGTGAGGATACGGCAATCGGTGGCGTCAAGTGAGATCGCATTCATTTTTGGTCTCCCTTTTCGACTTATATCGAATTATGTTCTAGTCGGGGCGTCTGCGGGCGACTATTTCGCAAGCACTTTCTACTCGGTCTTGCCTATCATCGGTGCATCAGCACATTGAACAAGAGAGACCGAGGAGACATGGAGATGCTCTGGGATATCACCCCCGCCATCGACACCGCGACGCCCGTCTGGCCCGGCGACACACCGATCGGCATCGAGCGCGTCTGGAAGATGGAGGCCGGTTCGCCGGTCAACGTGGCGCGCGTGACGCTGTCGCCGCACACCGGCGCGCACACTGACGCGCCGCTTCACTACGACGAACAAGGCGCGGCGATCGGCGCGGTGCCGCTCGACGCCTACCTCGGGCGCTGCCGCGTGATTCACTGCATCGGCGCGTCGCCTGTCGTGACGCCGGAGCATATCGCCGCGAGCCTCGCCGACATGCCGCCGCGTGTGCTGTTGCGCACCTACGAGCGTGCGCCGCTCGCCGACTGGGACAGCGCGTTCTGCGCGGTCGCCCCTGAGACGATCGACTTGCTCGCCGCGCGCGGCGTAAAGCTCGTCGGCATCGACACGCCGTCGCTCGACCCGCAGGAATCGAAGACGATGGACGCGCACCGCCGGATTCGCGCGCATCGGATGGCGATTCTCGAAGGCGTCGTGCTCGACGCGGTCGCACCCGGCGACTACGAGCTGATCGCCCTGCCCCTCAAATTCGCGACGCTCGATGCGAGCCCGGTACGCGCAGTGCTGCGCGCACTGCCGGGCTCCTGATCGAGCATCGCCCCCGCAGCCGGCCGCCCGCAGCCGGTCGCCCATATTTACGCCATACCCCGACTCACAGGAACGACCCAGCCATGAAAACCCGTGAAGAAGCCCTCGCGCTCGACCGCGACGATCCCCTCGCCCATCTGCGCGACCAGTTCGCGCTGCATCCCGGCGTCATCTACCTCGACGGCAACTCGCTCGGCGCGCCGCCCGCCGCGGCCGCCGCCCGCGCGCAAGCCGTGATCGGCAGCGAATGGGGCGAGGGCCTGATCCGCAGCTGGAACACCGCCGGCTGGTTCGCGCTTCCGCGCCGCCTCGGCAACAAGCTCGCGCCGCTGATCGGCGCCGCGGACAACGAAGTCGTCGTCACCGATACGATCTCGATCAATCTGTTCAAGTTGCTGTCGGCGGCGCTCAAGCTCGCGAACGAGCGCGATCCGAAACGGCGCGTGATCGTCTCCGAGCGCTCGAATTTCCCGACCGATCTCTATATCGCGCAGGGCCTCATCGAACAGCTCGACCGCGGCTATGAGCTGCGTCTCGTCGACGATCCGTCCGAGCTGCCCGAGGCGATCGGCAGCGATACGGCCGTCGCGATGATCACGCATGTGAACTACCGCACCGGCTACATGCACGACATGGCTGCGACGACGAAGATGATCCACGACGCGGGCGCGCTCGCGCTGTGGGACCTCGCGCATTCGGCGGGTGCCGTGCCGGTCGATTTGAACGGCGTCGGCGCGGACTACGCGGTGGGTTGCACGTACAAGTATCTGAACGGCGGCCCCGGCTCGCCCGCCTTCGTCTGGGTGCCGCACCGGCACCAGAACGCGTTCTCGCAGCCGCTCTCGGGCTGGTGGGGGCATCGCGCGCCGTTCGAGATGCACCCCATCTATCGTCCCGACGACGGCATCGGGCGCTTTTTGTGCGGCACGCAGCCGATGGTGTCGATGGCGCTCGTCGAAGCCGGCCTCGACGTGTTCCTGCAGACCGATATGCACGCGATCCGCCGCAAGTCGCTCGCGCTGACCGACCGCTTCATCGAGCTGGTCGAGACGCGTTGCGCGGGGATGTCGCTCAAGCTCGTCACGCCGCGCGCGCATGGTCAGCGCGGCTCGCATGCGAGCTTCGAGCATCCGCACGGCTATGAAGTGATGCAGGCGCTGATCGCGCGCGGCGTGATCGGCGATTATCGCGAGCCGCATGTGCTGCGCTTCGGATTCACGCCGCTCTATACGCGCTTCGTCGATGTGTGGGATGCCGTCGAGACGCTGCGCGACGTGCTCGCGACCGACGCGTGGCGAGCCCCCGAATTCGCCGCGCGCGGCTCGGTGACCTAAAGGAGCTGCGATGACCGACCATATGCAATTGCCGGAAGACGCCAAGGCAGACGCCGCAGAGGCGGCCCCCGCGAAAGCGGACCACCGCGCGCAAGGCTGCCCGTTCGGACACGGCGGCGAAGGCGCATCACACGCCACGCACGCGCCGGCGCACGCCTCGCACGTGCCCGAAGCCGACGAAGGCTGGCACGACGCACAGCTCGACTTCTCGAAGTCGATGAGCTACGGCGACTACCTGTCGCTCGGGCCCATCTTGTCGGCGCAGCATCCGCTGTCGCCCGATCACAACGAGATGCTGTTCATCATCCAGCACCAGACGAGCGAGCTCTGGATGAAGCTCGCGCTCTACGAGCTGCGCGCGGCGCTCGATTGCGTGCATCGCGACGACCTGCCGCCGGCGTTCAAGATGCTGGCGCGCGTGTCGCGCATCCTCGAACAGCTCGTGCAGGCGTGGAGCGTGCTGGCGACGATGACACCGTCCGAGTACACGGCGATGCGTCCGTACCTCGGACAGTCGTCGGGGTTTCAGTCGTATCAGTACCGGCAGATCGAGTTTCTGCTCGGCAACAAGAACGATCAGATGCTCAAGCCGCACGCGCATCGTCCGGAGATATATGCCGAAGTGAAGGCGTCGCTCGAAGCGCCGTCGTTCTACGACGAAGTCGTGCGCCTGCTCGCGCGGCGCGGCTTTGCCATCGCGCCCGAGCGCCTCGAGCGCGACTGGTCGCAGCCGACCACGCACGACGCTTCGGTCGAAGCCGCCTGGCTCGAGGTCTATCGCAATCCGACGCAGCATTGGGAGTTGTACGAGATGGCCGAGGAGCTGGTCGATCTCGAAGATGCGTTCCGTCAGTGGCGCTTCCGGCACGTCACCACAGTCGAACGGATCATCGGCTTCAAGCAGGGCACGGGCGGCACGAGCGGCGCGCCGTATCTGCGCAAGATGCTGGACGTCGTGCTGTTTCCGGAGCTTTGGCACGTGCGAACGGTGCTTTGAGGATCCGGGCGGCCCGGCGGCAATGCTGGGCCGCCGGACCGCGTCGCGACTGCGCTCTGCGTTTTCTGATCACCCGGTCTGCAAGCGATGCATCAACGGCTTGAGCGCCGGATACAAATCCGCGTAGATCCCGAAGCGCTGCGCGTACAGGGCCTGCCGCCCGGCGTCGGGCCGCGCGCGCTCGACGAGCGTCACCCAGCCGCGCGCGGCGTCCTCGTTCGAAACGAGCCCCGCGCCGAGCGCCGCAAGCAAGGCCGCGCCCATCGCCGCCTCGACGTCCTGCTCGATCGTGTAGACCGGGAAGCCTGTCACGTCCGCGATGATCTGCATCCACAGGTCCGAATGCGCAGCGCCGCCGACGACGATCAGCCTGTCGTCGAGCCGCTGCGCGCCAAGACGCCCCGCCTCCATGTTGTGCTTCAGCGCAAACGACACGCCTTCGAGCACCGCGCGATAGCAATGCGCGCGCGTATGAAAGAGGTTCAAGCCGACAAACGCCCCGCTCGCCTGCGCATCCCAGACGGGGCTGCGCTCGCCCATGAGATAAGGCAGGAACAGCACGCCGTCGGCGCCGGCGGGAATGCGAGCGGCGGCGTCTTCGAGCAAGCGATGTGGATCGCCGTGCGCGGTCGCGCGCGCCGCTTCGTTCTCCTCGTGACAGAACTGCTCGCGAAACCACGTGATCGACGCGCCCGCCGTGATCGCGCCGCCGAACACGTATAGGTCGCGCGCGCCGTTGAACACGTGCGGCATCGCGACGAGCCCATGCCGCGCATCGACGCTCTGGTTGATGTAGCCCCAGCACATGCTCGTGCCGATCATTGCGACGTGCTGTCCGGCGCGCGTTGCGCCGGCGGCGAACGTCGCGACAGCCGCATCGACGCCGCCCGCCACGATCGGCGTCCCCACCTCGAGGCCGAGCTGCGCGGCCCACTGCGGCAGCAATGGCCCGACCACTTCCGACGAATCGACTAGCCGCGGCGGCATCATCGCGGCGGGGATGCCAAGCCTGTCCAGCGCTTCGCTGGACCATTCGCGGCGCGCGACATCGTAGACGCCGCCGATATTGCATGCCGAGCTGTGATCGACGGCGATCTCGCCGGTCAGGCGGTAAATCATGTAGGCATTGGGGGGCAGGAAGTAGCGTGTCTTCGCCCACACCTCGGGCGCGTTCTGCTTCAGCCACAGCATCTTCGTGAAGCCGTAGTAGCTGTCGACGCCATTGCCGGTGATCGCCTGCAACCGCGCGACATCGACGTTCTCGCGCACCCATTGCACCTGCGCAGTCGCGCGGCGGTCCATCCAGATCAGGCACGGAGAGAGCGGCTCGATCTCTCTGTCGACTGGAATGCCGGAGCCGCCGTACAGGCTGCTGACGCAGACCGCTTTGATCGACGCGCTCGCCACGCCCGCCGCCCGTGCCTTGTCGACGCAGCGCGCAATGCATTCGGTCACCGCGTCGAACCACACCGACGGCCATTGCTCGGCCCACAGCGGCTTCGGTGTGTCCGGCTGATAGCTGCTCGCGTGCTGCGCGACGATCGCGCCGTGCGTGTCGACGACGAGCGCCTTCGTGCTCTGCGTGCCGATGTCGACGCCGATGACGTAATCCATGTGGGTGTCTCCTCCAACTGCGTTTTCCTGTGCCGCCGATGATAGAGCAGCCGGCTCGCCGCCCGCTGCGGCCTCGCATTCCGTCGGCTCGGCATTGGTGCACCGCAGCAGTCGTATCTCGATGTGACGCCGCAAGGCGCGAGCGCTCCCGCACCCCGCGCAAACCTGCTCCGCACGCCGCAACGCGCCATCGAAATCCCCTCGCGCTCGCCTTGACTTTCCCCAACCCGAATACGATCATTCGTTCATCAAACGAGCAAATGCTCATTGCAACAACGACGGACATCGACATACAAAAAGGCGCAGGCCAAAAGAGAGGCGCGCGCCCTATTCGAGCAGGAGACACCCCATGAACACCCCCAGCGGCGCCGCTACGAACGTGATCCTGCACATCGGCGCGGGGTCGTTTCACCGCGCGCATCAGGCGTGGTATCTGCACCGGCTGAACGAGGCGTCGGGGCCGGACGAGCCGCAGTGGTCGCTCACCGTCGGCAACATCCGCGGCGACATGAACGCGGTGCTCGACGCGCTCGCCGCGCAGCACGGCGTCTACACGCTCGAAACCGTGACGCCGCAAGGCGAGCGCGCCTACGAAACGATCCGCGCGATCAAGCGCGTCGTGCCGTGGTCGCAGTCGCTTGCCGAACTGGTCGAGGCGGGCGCCGATCCCGCGTGCAAGATCGTGTCGTTCACCGTGACGGAAGGCGGCTACTACCTCGACGAGCACGACCGGCTCGACGCGACGAACCCCGATCTCGCCGCCGATCTCGCCGGCGCGCGCACCACGATCTACGGGGCGCTCGCCGCGATTTTGGAAGCGCGGATGGAGCGCCACGCGGGGCCCGTCACGCTGCAAAGCTGCGACAACCTGCGCAGCAACGGCGAGCGCTTTCACGCCGGGATGCGCGCGTTTCTCCAGCAGCGCGGGCAAACGGCTCTGCTCGCGTGGGTCAACGCGAACACCGCCTGCCCGAACTCGATGGTCGACCGCATCACGCCGCGCCCGACCGGCGACGTGAGCGAACGCGTCCTTGCCGCGACCGGCTTTAACGACGCGTGTCCGGTGATGGGCGAAGCCTTCATCCAATGGGTGATCGAGGACCGCTTCTGCGCGGGGCGCCCGGCATGGGAGCGGGTCGGCGCGGAGCTCGTCGAATCGGTGCTGCCGTACGAGGAGGCGAAGATCCGCATCCTCAACGCGACGCACAGCTGCATCGCATGGGCGGGCACGCTCGTCGGCCTCTCCTACATCCACGAGGGCACGCTCGATGCCGATATCCGCCGCTTCGCATACGACTACGTGACCGAAGACGTGATCCCGTGCCTCACGCCGAGCCCGCTCGATCTCGCGCGCTACCGCGACGTCGTGCTCGACCGCTTCAGCAATCCGTATATCCAGGACACGAACCAGCGCGTCGCCGCCGACGGCTTTTCGAAGATCCCCGGCTTCATCGCGCCGACGCTCAGCGAGTGTTTCAAGCGCGGCGTCAAACCGATGGCGACGGCGGTACTGCCGGCGCTGTTCTTCCGCTTCCTCGACCGCTGGCAGCGCGGCTCGCTGCCGTACGCATACCAGGACGGCGTCATGGACGAGCGCGCCGTCCGCGCATGCTTCGCGTCGACGGACCCGCTCGCGGCTTTCTGCGCCGAGCGGCTGCTGTGGGGCAGCATGGCCGGGACCGCGCAGCTCGAGGACGCCGTACGCACGGCGCTCGAACGTGTCGACGCATGGCTCGCTGAACGTGGCAAATGAGGCGGCAGGCGAGGTGACACGAAGGGCGGCACATGGTGCCGCCCTCTCAGGTCCAGCGCCCATTGGCGCATCGCGCCCCGCGCGGCTAAAGTAGCGCTTTCTCAACGACGCGATCCCTGCCCATGTTTCTCGGCATCGACCTCGGCACGTCCGAAGTGAAAGTGCTGCTGCTCGCCCCTGACTCACGCGTGGTCGGCACGGCGGGAACGCCCTTCACCGTCTCCCGTCCGCATCCGCGCTGGGCCGAACAGAATCCCGCCGACTGGTGGAGCGGCACACGCGCCGCCATCGCGGCCTTGCGCCACGCCCACCCCGCCGAGTTCGCGCAGATTCGCGGCATCGGCCTGTCGGGGCAGATGCACGGCGCGGTGTTGCTCGATAGCGAAGACCGCGTCTTGCGTGCGGCGATCCTCTGGAACGACATGCGCAGCGTCGACGAATGCGCGGAGCTGACCGAACGCGCGCCCGATCTGCACACGATCGCCGGCAACCTCGCGATGCCCGGCTTCACGGCGCCGAAGTTGCTGTGGGTCGCACGCCATGAACCCGAATTGTTCCGGCAAACCGCCTGCGTCCTGCTGCCCAAGGACTACCTGCGGCTGCAACTGACGGGAGGCAAAGTCTCCGATCCGTCCGACGCGGCCGGCACGCTATGGCTCGACGTCGCGCGCCGCGACTGGTCCGATACCCTGCTCGCCGCCTGCGGCATGCGCCGCTCGCAGATGCCGCGTCTGGCCGAAGGCAGCGAGCCGTCCGGCGTGCTGCGCGCCGAACTCGCGCGCGAGTGGGGTCTCTCAGGCGAGGTTGTCGTCGCCGCAGGCGGCGGCGACAACGCGACGAGCGCGATCGGCATCGGCGCGACGCAGCCGGGCGACGGGTTTGTGTCGCTCGGAACGTCGGGCGTGCTGTGCGTCGTCGGCGACCGCTTCCGGCCGAATCCGGCGTCCGCCGTCCACGCGTTTTGCCACGCGATTCCGGACCGCTGGCATCAGATGAGCGTGGTGTTGTCGGCGGCGAGCTGCCTGCGCTGGGTCTGCAAGCTGACCGGCACCGACGAGCCGACGCTGCTCGCCGAAGTCGAAGCGCTCGACGGCAGGACGCTGTCCGGCGCGCCGCTCTTTCTGCCGTATCTCTCGGGCGAGCGCACGCCGCACAACGACCCGTACGCGCAAGGCGTTTTCTTCGGCATGACGCACGCGACCGACCGCGCGCTGCTCGGCTACTCGGTGCTCGAAGGCGTGACGCTCGCGCTCGCCGACGGCCTCGATGCGCTCGCCGCGGCCGGCACCGAAGTGAGCGCGCTGTCGATGATCGGCGGCGGCGCGCGCAGCGCGTATTGGGCGCAATTGCTCGCCGACGCGCTCGCGACGAAAACCCGCAAGCACGGCGGCGGCGAAACGGGCGCCGCGCTTGGCGCAGCGCGCCTGGGCTGGCTCGCCGCGGGCGGCGACCCGGCGCAGGTGCTGACCAAACCGCCGGTCCAGGCCGAGTTCACGCCGAATGCCGAACGTCACGCACAACTGCGCGAACGGCTCACGGCTTATCGCGAGCTGTACCGCCACGTCCAGCCGCTTTTCGAGCCCTCTCGCAAGCGGCTCGCCTAATCGTTCTCATTCCTCTCTCACTCCGGCGGCATCGTGCCCAAATCCAACGAAAAACTCGATCTCGCGACGCGCGCGGCGTGGCTCTACTACGTCGCCGGCAACACGCAGAACGAGATCGCCGAAAAACTCCAGGTGTCGCGTCCGGTCGCGCAGCGGCTCGTCGCGTTCGCGGTCGAGAAGAACCTGATTCGCGTGCGCGTCGACCACCAGCTCGCCGACTGCCTCGCGCTCGCCGACCAGTTGTCGGCGCGCTATGGGTTGTCGATGTGCGAGGTCGTGCCGATCGACGACGACAGCCCCGAAGCCGTCGATCGCAAGCTCGCGGTGGCGGGCGCGCAGGTGATGGAGCGCTACCTGATCGAAGAGAAGCCGATGGTGATCGCAATCGGCAGCGGCCGGACGCTGAAGGCCGCGGTCGATCAGATCGCGCAACTGGAGCGCCCGCAGCATCGGCTCGTGTCGATGGTCGGCGCGATTGCACAGGATGGCTCGTCGAACCGCTACGACGTCGCGCTGCATATTTCCGAGAAGACAGGCGGCAAGCATTTTCTGCTGCCCGCACCGTTGATCGCGGACGACGAAACGGAACGGGCGCAGTGGTGCAACCATCGTTTGTACCGGATCGTCGAGGCGCTCTCCGGTGAAGCGGATGTCGCGTTCGTGGGGATCGGGAATATCGGGCCGCGCTGTCCGCTGCACGAGGACGGCTTTATCACCACGGAGGAACTGAACGAGCTGATGGCGCTCGGCGCCGTGGCGGAGACGCTCGGGCTGCCGATCGATGCCGACGGCAGGCGCATCGAATCGCCGACTGGGCGGCGCGTGACGAGCGTCCCGCTCGACTCGCCGCCGAAGCGGCCGACGATCGGCTTTGCGGGTGGCGAGAGGAAGCGCGATGCGGTGATCGCGGCGCTTAAAGGCGGGTGGCTGTCGGGGCTCGTCACCGATGAGGTTTGCGCGCGGGCCGCTTTGGAGGGGGACGTGGACGTGCGGGCCGCGACGAAGGCTGGCAATCGCGACTAGTCCGCGTTCGATGGCAGGGCGTCGGCCCTGCCACGTAGATCACCTCTCCGGCCTCTCCAAACTGCAGCCCAAGAAATCCGTGCTATCGCCCTGGTAGGCTTCCAAATTCCGATATCCCTTCGCGATCCAATAGGCGGGATAGAGATTCGGGATCTCTACGGGTTGCGCTCCATATCCCTAGTCTGCCAAGGCTCGCTGCGAGCTTGAGGCACTCGGCCCGCCATTTCGATACGGCAAGAACTCGCTGCTTCTGCGCATCGGCGAACGCCGTCTGAGCATTCAGCAACTCAGTGAAAGTCCCGACACCCTCCTTGTAGCGACCCCGCGTGATGTCGAGCGCGCGCTGCGCGTCGTTAAGCAAGTCCCGCGAGTTTGCGAGATTGATCGCGCTGGCCTGCACGCCGTGATAGCTAGTCCATACGTCGAGCGACGCCTGGAGTTCTGTGTCGCGCAGCGTCGCCTCCTGCGCATCGGCCTGTGCCAGTGTTTGCTCGACGCGATAGCCGGATGCAAAGCCTTCAAACATCGGAATCGTCACCTGCATGCCGATCATGCTGCCCCGGCTGCGCGTGATAGGTATCGACTGTGGCTGCTGTTGGTATGACGGGTTGTTTTGCGTCAGACTGCCGACCAGCGAGATGGTCGGACGACCTTGCGCACGCGCCGCATCGACGTTCGCACGGGCTGCATCAAGCTTGGCGCGTGCGGCGATGAGATTCGGCCGGTGCTGCTTCGCCTCGTCGATCAATTGGTCGATGCCGGCTCCGAGCTCGGCCAGCGCATCCGGGTCGCGCTCCTGCGGTGCAATCTGCAATGCCGTATTCGCGTCGAGCCCAATCGCGATGGCGAGCGCACCTGCCGCCGCCCGCACGTCGCCTTCCGCGCTGACGCGATCGAGCACTGCGCGACGGAAACTGGTACTCGCCTGCAGTTCGTCGGCAAGCGTGCCAGCGCCAGCTTTGTGTTTCGCGCTCGCTTCCGCGACGCTCTCACCCGCGATTGCCTCGCTGCGCTGCGCGGCGGCGAGCAACGCCTGCGCGTCTCGCAGCGCGTAGAATGCCCGCGCCGCGTTAAAGAGCACAGTCTGCAGCGTGTCGTCCTGAGATGCGTTGGCGGCGGCGAGCAGCGCGCGCGCTTGCCGCTGCGCAGCGCCGCGCTTGCCGAAGTCGAACAGCACCCAGCTCAGGTTCAGCATTGCGTACTTGCTAGACGTGTTTTGCGACTGGCTGATCGAGTCCGCGCGGAGCGCACTGTAGTCGTAGGTGGTGGATAACGTGTCGCGTTCGATACCCGCCGTCGCGTGAAGCGTCGGCAGGTACGCCGCATCGACGAAGCCGAGCGCAGCAGCCTGAGCACGCGCATCGGCCCAAGCCCGGTGTACCCGCGGGTTCGCGCAGATCGCCTGCAGGATCGCGTCCTCGAGTTCGAGTGAACGCGCGTCCGATAGAGGGCGACACGACGTCCCATGCAATAACTGCATGGTGGGCGTTGCCGACACGTCGCCGCGCGTGCGGAACACATCGCGCATCTGCGCTTCGGCGTGGGGGTAACCAGCCAGGGCTGTAGCAGAGACGGCGAGTGGAAGAAAGTATTTCATCGACCCACCTGTTCTGCGAAGTCAGGCGAATCGGCTATCGAGCGGGAAAGAGCTGTCGCAGGCCGATCGATTACGACCCGCCCCTCCTTCAACATCACGATACGCTCGGCCGACGCAATCGTCTCCGGTCGATGCGCGACGATCACTCGGGTCATCCGCAGCGCATTCACTGCCGAGTTGACTTGCTGCTCGCGCTGCAAGTCGAGATGGCTTGTCGCTTCGTCGAGCACGAGAATTTTCGGGCGCTTATAGAGCGCGCGGGCGAGCAGGACCCGCTGCTTCTGCCCGCCCGACAGCACGGTACCCATGTCGCCGACCAACGTGTTGTAGCCCATCGGCATTGCGGTGATGTCGTCGTGTACAGCGGCAAGCCGCGCGCACTCAGCAATCCACTGAGTATCGGAATCCGGATCGAAGAAGCTGATGTTTTCGGCGATCGAGCCAGCGAACAGCACGTCGTCCTGAAGCACGGTACCAACGAGCGAACGTAGCCGGTCAAGGCCAAGCCGGTCGACGTCGACTCCACCGATCCTCACCTTGCCAGCTGTTGGTTCAAGCATCCCGAGCAGCACGTTGACGAGTGTCGTCTTGCCGCAGCCCGATGCCCCGATGAGCGCAACTGATTCGCCCGGCTCGATCACAAGCGATATGCCGTCGAGCACAGCCGGCTCGCCGTCGGCATAGCGAAAGCCGATCGCGTCGAATTCGATGCTGGCCGCCAAGTTGTCCAACTCGCCTGGCACGTGGCGCTGGTTTGCGCCAGGTTCGGACTGTTGGAACACGATGTCGGCCAGCCGCTCACCCTGTAGCTGCAACATTTTGACTTCGAAGTATTTGTCAATTAGGCTCGCGACGCGATTGTCAAACTGTCCCTTATATGCATTGAACGCCATCAGCGCGCCGACCGTGAACTGGCCGTCCATCACCATCCTCGCCCCGAGCCAGATGACCAAAATGCCATCGATGCCGAACAACAGCCCGTTAAGCTGTTGGTAAAGCAGTTGCAGCTTCTGTATGCGTAATCCGGCGTTGATTTGCTCAACGAGCAGCGATAGCCAGCCTGAACGGCGCTCGTTCTGCCGGTTGAATAGCTTGATCGTCTTTATTCCGCGCACGGTCTCGAGAAAATGACTTTCCTGTTTGGCGGCACGCACGATTTGCTCTTCGGTCGCCCGGCGCAGCGGCTGATATGAGAGCCACCGCATCAGAGCGTAGAGAGCCATTGTGCCGAGCGCGACGCAGCCGAGCAGGCGGCTGTAGACAAACATCATCGCGAGCGTGACGACCGTCATTAAACCGTCTATTACCGCACTGAGGAACGACGTGGTGAGTGTCTTCTGGATCGTTTCAATTGAACCGAATCGCGACACGACGTCGCCGAGATGGCGCCGCTCAAAGTACCGTAGAGGCAGATTGAGCAGGTGTGTGAACACGTTCGCGCGCCACTGCAAATTGAGTGTCGTGCCGAAGTACATCAACACCAACGCGCGAATGGCGCTCGTCGCCTGCTGCATTATCAGCAACAGCCCGAAACCGAGTGCGAGCACGGTGAGCAAGTCGCGGTCTGTGCTGACGATCACTTCGTCGATGACCCACTGAAGGAAGAATGGATGCACCAGCACGAACACCTCGAGCGCGAGGGCAAGCACTAGAACTTGAGCAAGCGCACGCGACAGCCCCGCCACCGGTCCGAGCAGCGCGCGCAGCTTGATCGAAGGCGCTGCTTCGCGCGGCTCCAAGGCACTCGTTGGCCACAGCTCCAGCGCGACGCCGGTAAATGAGCGTGACAGCACATTGAGCGGCAGCTTGCGGGTGCCCTGTGCGGGATCGTGGATCACTGCGCTCCGAACGCTCACCTCCTTTAACACCACGAAGTGGTTGAAGTTCCAGTGCAATATGCATGGCACGCGCAGTTGGTCGAGCTGGTCGAGATCGAGCTTCAACGCGCGAGCGCCGAGACCAAGTTGCTGAGCAATCTCGATCAGGCGGGAGAGGCTGGTGCCCTTGAGCGATACAGGAAAGCGGCTGCGCAATGTTGCGACATCCTCGTGGTGGCCCAAATAGCCAGCAATCATCGCGAGGCACGCGAGTCCGCATTCAGCCGCTTCGGTCTGCAGCAACATCGGCAATTTGCGGCCGACACCAAACGAGAGACGTTCGAGAAAGGACATGGGAAGACAGCGGAATCAAAGTTTACCAGTGACACTGTAGAGCGGTTCGAGCACCCATTCGTATAGACGCCGGCGCTCCTGCAGGATATCGGCCTGAAGCGCCATGCCGGCTTGCAGCGGTTGCGGCTTGCCGTATGCGTTCACCGTCTGCGCATCGAGCGTGGCTGTGACGCGATAAAACGAGCCGTCGCCCCCACGGCCGTCGACGGTCGGCATCCCGCTCGTCGACAGTTCCGCCGCTGACAGCGCAGTGCGCGCGATTGAAGATACGCGCGCGTGGTACTGACCGAATTTCTGATACGGATAGGCCCGATAGCGAATCCGCACAGGATCGCCGGCGTGTATGAAGCCGACGGCCGCGCTTGGCACGAACAGGTGGACTTTCCAGCGTGCACCGTCCGGCACGATGCTCGCAGTCGGATGTGTGGTATCGATCGTTTGTCCCGGCTCTGCGATCACGGCTGCCGCGACGCCGGTTTCGGGCGCCGTAACTAAAAATTCGCGCCGTGCTTCGCTCTCGATCAACGCCTGCCTAATGTCGATCACGCTGCGGTTGATCTGCGAGAGTTGATTCTGCTGCTTGAGAGCGAGGCCGGAGAGATCGTTTGAGGTCTCCTTGAGTGCCTGAGCCACATTAGCGCGCTCACGCTGCAGGCCGAGCAGTTTCGACTGCTGTTCGAGCATATCGGCCTGCCGCTGCTGCAGTTGGTCAGTCGAGACATAGTCCTGATCCAACAAACGGCGATAGCGGGCAACGCCGTCTGCAGCAATCGAAGCACGCTCACGCTGGTTGGCGAGTTGATCGTCGAGACGCGCGAGTTCCGAGCGCAGGCTGGCAAGTTTCGCTTGCAGTGTGTCGCGTTCGTCCCGCTGGAGCGCGCTCGTCTTGTCGATTTCCTGCTGCAGCAAATGCTGGCGTTGACGCGTCTGTTCGATCAACGCGGTCTGCGTACGGCCCTCCGTAGCGCTCTGTAAATCAGCAGAGACCGTATAGAGCACCATCCCGCGCGTGACATGCTGGCCTTCGACCACCGCCTTGCTCACCACGACGCCCGGTTGCAGTGCATACACCTTGACGAGGCCCGTGTCGGGCTCGATCACGCCTTCAACCGTGGTGCGGCGCGTGTAGCTGCCGAATGCGAACAGCAGCACCACACAGGCCGCCATGAAGGTCATAGCGGACGCGAGCACCGCGAACGATACGGGACGCACCAGAACGATCTCTCCGAGCGTCTGTGCACCCTGCGCCGCCAGAGCGGCCTGCCGGAACGGTGATTTTTCTATGCCGTTTGCCACGTCAGTCGACAAGCTACTGCAACGTCGCGGAAGGATTAAACGATGCAGCAAAGGCGCTTTGCACCCGACCGGTCAGGAACCATTCCATACCACGCTCAATGACCTTTTGAAGATTATTAGGTTCTCCATTGTCCTTTGGGCACACCAAAAAATGGTCCCCACATGGAATGTACTCCGTTACAAAGGGGCGATCATGTGCCACAAGATATGCAATCCCAGCCTCATAGTCGACTGCTGACGCGCTTTGATCGAGTCCTCCTTGGACCAAATAAAGCTGTGTCTTGGATTCGAGCACGTTTTCCGCAGGCGATGCCATGCCTATAGTTCGCCAATAGGCTTCACCGTGCCCTGCAATGGTTACATTTGACTCCTTTACCTGACTCCTGCGCACTTGTTCCCAACCGGTTAAAGTCGATTGCAATCGATCAAGTGGATCATTTGGTTCAACCTCGGCCAAGAAATTCCAGTTTCCCCAGCCGGTGAGTGCGGCGTGGAGTGTCGCCAATGTTTGCCCAGTCCCAAACCCAGAAATTAGCAGAAGGTGAGACACTTCCTTCGTCGACATTGCAAAACGTGATGCTATAGAAACGCCTTCAGAACTGGCGACAATCATAAATGGATGACTATTAATCCAGCCGCGATGGCGGAGGTCATCGATAATGGTTCGCAATGCATCCAATCGTGCTTGCATATTTGCCATTTTCTTGAATTCCAATGAACACCCGGATGCAGTTTCGCGCGCGAAACGATCCTCGATACCTGGGCTCTCAACCACAACTAAGCGGACTTTTCCCTTGAATTTCAGGGCGAATCCCTCTGACCCCATGGAGCGTTGCCCATCTGGAAACGCTGGAAAGGCACCGTTACATTCACTCCCCGGAATGAAAATGACCAATGGTTTTTCGCGCATCGATGTATCCGAAGAATAGTAGCGCAGTCGATTCCCGTCAGGCATCGTGATCTCAGTGCCAGAAAATGGAAACTCAGCTGAGGCGGCTGTTGGAACTATAAAATCACTTCTGAGGCCGGACGCGTGCGACCCAGTTTCCACGCCTAGATTTTCGGCGCACACACCAATTGGCAAAGCAAATAGGATGACGAGAAATAGTTTGCGAATCATGCTATTAAGCACCTTAAAAAAATCACGGCAATATCACATGGATTTGTCGCGCGAGATTGGATAAAAATTCGTACAAAGCTATCGACAAATAAGAAATCGATCAGCACAACCCAGACAAAGCCGACAAACTCACGCACAATTTCATCCAATGCTCGCACACTTCGTCCTAAAACCGTTACAGCGGACTGCGTCGATCTCCCGATGAATCGTGATCGCCCACTGTTAACCGAATAAGGCGCAGCACGCACCCCAAATCCTCGCAATACTTCGCGAATACTGCGTAAGGCGATGAGTAAAAGCAAAGAATAGCATCGCTTAATTATTGCGAATACCAGCCATATTTCTCTCAATTGTCGACCATGGCACGCCACGTGAAATGGCAAATTGACCCAACCGAATTATGATAGCCTGATGACTTTCGCAGAACAGACTGGCATTGCGAAATTTGTTAATGAAGCTGTATCTGTGAAGGACAGACTCAGCAAGTCCAGTGCCATTTTTGCATATTTCTCTTGCCCCGCATTGCAAACAAGACGGCGAAACTTCACCACAAGCCCGGTGAAAATCAGCCACTCCCGGCCGATCGAGAAAATCTGCCAATGCGCTATCCGAGATATTCAATCCGAGATTAAAAAGTGATGGCAGCGTATTGCGAAAGTCGTCATCGATAGCTATGTCACCGTTCGCCCTAACCGTCATGGCAACATATCGATCGGAACAAGGACTTGGTGCGCTGGATGTACAGAGTTGCTTAAGCGGCTCGGTGAATTGCCTTACATAGATATTGAAATTTCCGTCATTGATCCATTCGTTCAACGCGCCGAGCAAAAACTTACGAGTGCCCGCCACCAATTTTATGTCTGCCCCATCCCTTGTTTGATTTGCCTTTAGAAAATGAATCCTTTCAACCCCCAAGTCATCCACAAAATGGCGGTAAATTTTTTTCCCATCAAAATCCGGATTTACCACACAAATAATTCCGGCAAATATCCCTTCGCTTTTTTTGTTTGCCGCCTTCAACAACTCAATGGCCTTTACGACCACCGAATGAGTGCCTTTCCCTTTCTTGTCAACTCGATAAAGATCATTCTCGTCCGGCGAACCATCCAGGCTTACCCCAACGGATACGCTATATTTTTCAAAAATAGAAATCCACTCTTCATCCAATAATGTTGCATTAGTCTGGATGCAAATTGTTAAATCCGTGAAATCTGCGACGCCGCTCCGGAGGATTTCAAGAACGGCGCTCATTTTCGCCTTTTTCATCAAAAGAGGCTCGCCACCATGCAAATCAATTCTTATCTCATCGATCGAATGAGAACAAGCGGCATTGCGCAAATAAACAGCAAGAGATTTCGCTGTATCGACCGTCAAGTAAGGAGGTTGCCCCATGTAATCACGATTATTTCCATTGAAATAATAGCAATAAGTGCAATCAATGTTGCACCTTTCAGTCACCTTGAGTATCACCTCAAGCCTATTGATTTTATCGTGCTCAATCATTTCGACGCCCATTATTGGCCAAAACACACGAACTTGATTCAGGCTCAATGCACTTAGGGAAACACCGATGAGTGGAACAACTTTTCACATTGCAGACGAGGCGGCATCTAATTTTTAGATGCCGATGCAAATGAACACACCATTCTCAGTGAATACATTAGTGCCACGCGGCGCAGCCCGATCAGTAGCGATACGCCACCAAGGCGTATCGCGCCAGACGCTACCTTAATAAGGCAACAGGATGTAAATTACTTAGAAGCGCTTCGAAAAGGAAGCATTGGCAAACCAAGCACGCGCCTTGGGTTGAGAGTCAGCGCCGCCACCGACCAGGGCAAGCAATTCCGGATCGATCTCGGCGAGCAGCTCACGTTCCTCTTGTTGTGCGCCAGCCATCATTTCTTTTTTGAACACATGCAGATCCATTTGATTTTCCTTTTAATCAACGACACAAGACATGCGATTCCAGGCAGAGCTAATCCACCATAAGAACGAGAATTGCCACTGCCCGCTCGATTACCGTCTATAGGAGTACATAGCATTTCCAAACGGCACCTTACACTATCATCTCAATCACATTTCGGTCAACTTACTTTGAAGAAAATCGGCAGACGATGCCATGCCACCGACTGGCCAAGGGAGAAGCGCATAACGCGAAAAGCATAATTCGCTGGCGCATGCCGTCTTCTTCTAGCGCCCCGGAGAAATCCTCGACCATTCATGCGAAAGCCAGCGCCACAAGGCCAGCGGCACGCACGAATTCGAGTTGGAAGCTGTACCGCTCTAGTCAAGGCCAGCCAAAGCAGATCTGGGGTGGGTGCGATGTTGGGGGTGCTGGCGCAAACGATTTCTGACTGTTTCAAGGCCGAACAGGTCGGCCGGCTTGGAGGCGCAGGCACGAAGCCAGTGAGCCCAGAGCAGATTGAGCTGTCGAGATTGCGTGCCGAGGTGGCACGGCTGAAGATGGAGCACGACGTCCTAAAAAAGCCGCAGCGTACTTCGCGAAGGACTCGACACGAAGTACGCGTTCATCGAACGCAACCACATTCACTGGCCTGTTTCGGTGTTATGCCGAGTGGTGGAAGTCAGGCCGAGCGGCTTTCATCAAAGTCGGCAACGTGCCGTGCAGGACAAGCCGCACCGAAGCCGCGTGAGCGACGATGTGCTGCTGGCGCACGTCAAGGCGATTCACGCCGAGGTCAAGAGCGACCGCCAGCGCGCGTGATCACACCCGCTGGCCCTGCGAAACCATTTCCAAAGATCGCCCACAGGTCGCCCCCCTCACGCCGCCGACCTCACCTCCACGATCTTCCGCTCGAACGCGCGCCCATCGCTGTCGAACAGATGGCAATGATCCGGCGTCGCGCCGAGCTTGAGCGTCGTGCCCTTGTCGTGGTGATCGAGCGGCGGAATGCGCGCGATGAGCCCATCCGGCGCGACCGACGACTCAGCATACAGATACGCCGCGTCGCCGAGCGACTCCACCGTCATCGTCCGCGCCGCGATGCCGTAATCGGCCGTGCCGACGATATGCAGGTGCTCGGGCCGAATGCCGACCGTCACGTTATCGCCCACCTTCGCCTTGCCCGGCTCGACCGCGACACGCTGCGTCTCGCCCGTCTCAAAGCGCACGAGCACGCCATCGGTCGTCACCGAATCGACGACGCCGCCCAGGAAGTTCATCTTCGGCGAGCCGATGAAGCCCGCGACGAAACGGTTCGCCGGCGCGTGATAGAGCCGGTTCGGGCTGCCCACCTGCTCGACGTTGCCCGCCGACAGCACGACGATCTTGTCCGCGAGCGTCATCGCTTCCACCTGATCGTGCGTCACGTAGATCATCGTCGTCTTCAGTTCGTCGTGCAGGCGCGCGAACTCGAGCCGCATCTTCACGCGCAGCGCCGCGTCGAGGTTCGACAGCGGTTCGTCGAAGAGGAACACCTTCGGCTTGCGCGTGATCGCGCGGCCAATCGCGACGCGCTGCCGCTGGCCGCCCGAGAGCTGTTTCGGCTTCCGGTCCAGCAGGTGATCGATGTGCAGGATCTTCGCCGCGTTCTTCACCGCCGCGTCGATCTCGGGCTTCTTCGCGCCCGCGAGCTTCAAGCCGAACGCCATGTTGTCGTAGAGCGTCATGTGCGGATAGAGCGCGTACGACTGGAACACCATCGCGATGCCGCGCTTGGCGGGCGGCACGTCGTTCATGCGCGAGCCGTCGATGTTCAGGTCGCCGGCGCTGATGTCTTCGAGACCGGCGATCATCCGCATCAGCGTCGTCTTTCCGCAGCCGCTCGGGCCGACGAAGACGACGAACTCGCCGTCGTTGATGTCGAGGTTCACGTTACGCAGCACCTCGGTCTCGTCGTAGCGCTTCGCCACGTTGCGCAATGTCACGCTTGCCATGATCTGTCTCCGTTCAATTGTCTACCGCTTCAATGCAGATTGAGCGCGCCGCTCATGCGCCAATGCTCGACGAGCGCAGGCAGGGAGCGCATGTCGTCGAATACGTGCCGCGCGCCGACGCCGCGTAGCGCGTCGATCTGCGCGCTGGTCGCATGACCGCCGCCGATGAAGCCCAGCACCGTCATCCCCGCCGCGTTCGCAGCGGTGACGCCCGTCACGCTGTCCTCGATGACGAGACACGCCTCCGGCGCCGCGCCGAGCGTGCGCGCGGCGGCCAGGTAGACGTCGGGCGCGGGCTTGGGCAATTCGACGTTGTCGGCGCAAAACACGCGATCGCCGAAGAAACGCACGAGCCCGGTGCGAGCCAGCACCGCCTCGACGTAGTCCGTATAGCTGTTGCTCGCGCACGCCTTCGTCAGATTGACCTGCGCGAGCGCCTCCTCGATGCCGTCGACCATCGGCGCATCCTTCGCGGCCCCTTCGACCGCGCGCCGGATCGCCTCGATGTCGCCGGGGGTCAGCGTGCGGCCGAGCTTGGCCGCGGCGCCGGCCAGCACACGCTCGATGCGCAAGCCGAGCAGCGGCAGCACGACGGGTTCGACGTCGGCGTCGGGCCAGCGCGCCTCCAGCTCGGCGACCAGCATCCGCGCGGCGACGGCTTCGCTGTCGATCAGCACGCCGTCGCAATCGCAGATCAGCACCGACTTGCCGTTGACGCCGTCGCTCATCGCGCGCTTCGCGTGGTCCGTCATTTGACCGCCCCGAACGTGAGGCCGCGCACGAGCTGCTTCTGCGACAGCCAGCCGACGATCAGAATCGGCGCGACCGCCAGCAGCGACGCCGCCGACAGCTTCGCCCAGAACAAGCCTTCAGGGCTCGAATACGACGCGATGAACACGGTCAGCGGCGCTGCATTGGAGCTCGACAGGTTGATGCTCCAGAACGCTTCGTTCCACGACAGGATCACGAGCAAAAGCGCCGTCGATGCGAGCCCGGGCACCGCCATCGGCATCAGCAGATGGACGATCTCCTGCAGCGTCGTTGCGCCGTCGATGCGTCCGGCTTCGAGGATGTCCTTCGGAATCTCGTTGAAGTAGGTGAACGCCATCCACACCGCGATCGGCAGATTCATCAGCGAATAGACGATGACGAGCCCCGACACCGTGTCGAGCAAGCCCGCGTTCTTCCACATCACATAGATCGGCACGAGCACGCCGACCGACGGCATCATCTTCGTCGACAGCATCCACAGCAGCACTTTCTGCGTGCGATTGTTCGGGAAGAACGCCATCGCATACGCGCACGGCACCGCGAACAGCAGGCAGATCACCGTGACGCCCACCGAGATCAGCACCGAGTTCCACGCGAACCCGAAGTAGTTGCTGCGCGCGAACACCTCGCGGAAGCTCTCGAGCGTCGGCGTGAAAAACAGCGACGACGAGTACGCCTGCTGTTCGGTCTTGAACGCCGTGATCGTCATCCAGAAGATCGGGAAGAAGAGCGCCGCGGCAATCAGCCAGGCCACTACGCCTGGAACGATCCGCTTGATCGCGCTGATGACCGGCGACGGCGCGCGATACTGCACGGGGGTTTGCAAGGTCGGGCTGCTCATTTCTCGTACTCCCCTTTCAGGTTCTTCGCCAGCATGCGGACCAGGAAGAACGACACGATGTTCGCGAGCACCACGGCGAGAATGCCGCCCGCCGAAGCGATACCCACATCGAATTGCTGCAGGCCGACCGCGTAGATCAGGTACGACAGGTTGGTCGTCGCGTTGCCGGGGCCACCAGCCGTCGTCGTATAGATTTCAGCGAAGATCGACAGCAGGAAAATCGTCTCCATCATCACGACCACGGCGATCGCGCGTTTCAGATGCGGCAGCGTGATGAAGAAGAACATCGAGAACGGGCCGGCGCCGTCGATCTTCGCGGCCTCCTTCTGCTCCTGGTCGAGCGACTGGATCGCCGTGAACAGAATCAGGAACGCGAACGGCAGCCACTGCCACGCGACGATGACGACGATCGCGGTGAGCGGATACGTAGCGAACCAATCGATCGGCTGCAAGCCGACCGCACGCATCGCATCGGCGACGAGACCGTACACCGGGTGCAGGATCATGTTCTTCCAGATCAGCGCGCTCACGGTCGGCATCACGAAGAACGGCGCGATCGCCAGCAGGCGCGCGACCCCCTGCCCATAGAACTTGCGGTCGAACAGCACCGACATCAGCACGCCGCCCACCACCGTGATGATCAGCACCGAGCCGATCAATTCGATCGTATGCACGATCGACGGCACGAACGACGGATCGGTGACGAGGAACCGGTAGTTGTCGAGGGCCGCGAAGCCCTTCATGTCCGGGTTCAGCAGGTTGTAGCGCGAGAACGAATACCAGATCGTCATCGCAAGCGGGATCGCCATCCATAGCAGCAGCACCGATACGGACGGCGCAACCAGCCAGCGCGTCGACGAGGCGCGCCGCGCTTCGCGTTCGTGCTCGGTCTGCGCGGGGGCGTGAGTGAGAGGGAGATGAAGATGACGCATGATCGGAACACCTCTTGAGAAAACGCCGGGCCGCCCCAAGTTTGCGGACCCCCTCGGGGGGCCTGGCGCGCAGCGCCAGGTTTGGGGGCTCTCTGTCTCATGCGCGAACCGCGCAGGGAACGCGGCCCGCTGTGCTGCGAAGCTCCCAAGCGGCGCGCGGGGGACGCGCCGCCTGGAAATGCGTTACGTCATTTCTGATAGCCGGCCTGTTGCACCGCGCGGTTGGCGGTCGCCTGGCCCGCGGCCAGCGCCTGGTCGACGCCCATCTGGCCTGCCAACGCACCGGCGATGCTCTGTCCGACCACGGTGCCGAACGACTGGAACTCAGGGATGCCGACGAACTGCACACCGGTGTACGGCACGGGCTTCAGCGTCGGATGAGTCGGATCGGCGGTCTGGATCGCCTTGAGCACGAAGCTCGCGAACGGCGCGGCCTGCTGATACTCGGGACGCGCATAGGTCGACTCGCGCGTGCCGGGCGGCACCGATGCCCAGCCCTCATCCTTCGCGACCATCTCGATGTAGCCCTTCGAGGTCGCCCAGGTGATGAACTTCTTGGCCGCATCCGGCTGCTTCGACGACTTCGGAATCGCGAGCGCCCACGACCACAGCCAGTGCGAGCCATTCGGCGTGGCCGCCGTCGGCGCGGCCGCAAAGCCGACCTTGTCCGAGATCTGCGACTGCTGCTTGTTGTACAGCATGCCGGCCGCCACCGTCGCGTCGATCCACATCCCGCACTTGCCCGAGGACATCAGCGTCAGGTTCTCGTTGAAGCCGTTCGAGCTCGCTCCCGGGGGGCCGTCCTTCTTCAGCAGATTCACGTAGAACGTGACCGCCTTCTTCCATTCGGGTGAATCGAGCTGCGCATGCCATTTGTCGTCGAACCAGCGGCCGCCGAACGTGTTCACGACCGTCGTCACGTAGGCCATGTTCTCGCCCCAGCCCGCCTTGCCGCGCAAGCAGATGCCGTAGACGCCGTTGGCCTTGTCGGTGAGCTTGTCCGCGAACTGCGCGATCTGGTCGTAGGTCGGCTGGTCGGGCATCGTCAGGCCCTTCGCCGCGAACAGGTCCTTGCGGTAGTACGTCATCGAGCTTTCGACGTAGAACGGCAGCGCATACAGCGTGCCGTTATTGGAGAGACCGTCGCGCGCCGTCTTCACGACGTCGTTCAGGTCGTAGTCGGCGGGCAGGTTCGTCATCGGGGCGAGCCAGCCGCGCTTGCCCCACTGCGGCGTTTCGTACGTGCCGATCATCATCACGTCGAATTGGCCGCTGTTGGTCGTGATGTCGGTGGTCGCGCGCTGGCGCAGCACGTTTTCTTCGAGCACCACCCAGTTGAGCTTGATGTCCGGATTGGCCTGCTCGAACGCGGGTGAGAGCTTCTTCAGCTCGATCATGTCCGGGTTGTTCAACATCGCAATCGTGATCGTCTGCGCCGCATGGGCGCCAAACGCCGCAAAAGCCAGCGCACCACCGCATAGCGCGTTGAGCGCGGGTCTAAACGTTCGTTTCATCGATGCCTTCCGCCGGGCCGCCCCAAGGAAGGCATCGGCCCCCTCGGGGGGCAGCGAACTGCTGTGAGCATGGGGGTAGTTCATTTCGTCTCCTTTCTCTTGTGCGTTATGTAACTGAAGCGCTTCTTTAAGCGTAGGCGGAACTGCGCGATGTTGCGGGGAAATCAGCTCATCCAATTGCCGCCGTCGACGTTCAGCGTCTGAGCGGTGATGTAGTCGGCATCGGCCGATGCGAGAAAGAGCGCGGCGCCCGTCAGGTCGGCGGGAACGCCCATGCGGCCCAGCGGCACGGCTTCGCCCACGAGCCGCTTCTTCTCGCCGAGCGGCCGATTCTCGTAGCGGGCGAACAGCGCGTCGACCTGATCCCACATCGGCGTATCGACGACGCCCGGCGCGATGCCGTTCACGTTGATCTTGTGCGGCGCAAGCGCGAGCGCGGCCGACTGCGTGTAGCTCAGAACCGCCGCCTTGGTCGCGCAGTAGTGCGAGACGAGCGCCTCGCCGCGCCGGCCGGCTTGCGACGACATATTGACGATCTTGCCGCCGCGCCCTTGCTCGACCATCCGGCGCGCGACCGCTTGCATGAGGAAGAACATGCCCTTCACGTTGACGGCGAAGAGCGTGTCGAAGGTGTCCCACGATTCGTCGAGGAGCGGGCGCATGTCGAAGAGCGCCGCGTTGTTGAAGAGGATATCGACGCCGCCGAAATGCTGGACGGTGATCGCGACGATCCCCTCGATGTCCTCGCGGCGCGTAACGTCCGCACTGACCACGTGGACGCGCTCGGGGTGGGTTTCGGAGAGACGCTGCGCGAATTTGCCGATGGGCTTCACGTCGACCAGCACGCACTTGGCGCCTTCGTCGAGATAGCGCATGGCCACCGCTTCGCCGATGCCGCTGGCGGCGCCTGTGAGGATGGCGACCTTGTCTTGCAGTTTCACTGCGTGTCTCCGATTTGTTGTCGCGGTGAGCGAACGCCCAGCGATTGAGCAATTGCTCGTTTGTTGATCGAATGATCGGATACGCGTACAGCACTGTCAAGGTAATGCGGTGGATTTCGATGGTGCGGTGCGGAAGTCCGTGATACGTTATATCATCGCGATACGTTATATCATCCCGAACTCACTGATCTTTCGCGATTCGGGAATTGCTGCCATGTCCGCCGACCACGTCCATCCCGCCCACGACCTTGCCGAACGCCTCGCGCGCGCCGACGCGTTCGCCGTCGAGCACGATCTGACGCTCACGCCGCTGCGCCGCCAGGTCTACGAGTTGATCGTCACGGCCGCGCGGCCGATCGGCGCCTACGACCTGCTCGCCGCGCTCGAGCCGCAACGCGGCCGCGTGCCGCCGACCACGGTCTACCGGGCGCTCGACTTTCTGGTCGAGAACGGTTTCGTGCACCGGATCGAATCGAGGAACGCGTTCGTCGCGTGCTGCGAGATTGGCAAGCCGCATCAGAGCCAGTTCCTGATCTGCGAGCGCTGCGGGGACACCGTCGAAATTCCGGGCGAGGAACTCGCCGAGCGCCTCTCGGCAACGCCGCCCGCGCATGGTTTCGAAGTGCACAAGCAAGTGGTCGAACTCACCGGCTTGTGCGGCGATTGCAAGACCAAAGATCACAATCCAGATAAGGAACACGAAGAATGAAGGCCATTGGATCGATGCAGGCCATCGCACGTCACGTGCTGAAATTGCCGACGTTCGTTGCGGCAGGCGCCGCGGCGCTCATGGTCAGCCATGCGGCGTTCGCGCAAAACGCAAAGATTCCGGTTGTCGCGGCGGAAAACTTCTATGGTGACGTCGTGCATCAGTTGGGCGGCGATCATGTCGACGTCACGAGCATTCTGAGCAATCCTGACCAAGACCCGCATCTCTTCGAAGCGAGCCCGAAAACGGCGCGCGCGCTGCAGCACGCGACTTTCGTCGTCTACAACGGCGCCGACTACGACCCCTGGATGGCGAAGCTGCTCGGCGCATCGAAGAACGCGAAGCGCACCGTGATCGTCGCGGCGGATCTCGTCGGCAAGAAAGCCGGCGACAACCCGCACCTCTGGTACGATCCGGCGACGATGCCCGCGGTCGCGCGCGCGGTGAACGCCGCGCTCGTCGCGGCCGATCCGGCGCACAAGGCCGATTACGACGCCAACCTCGCGAAGTTCCTCGACTCGCTGAAGCCGATCGATGCGAAGGTTGCGGCTCTGCGGGCGAAATACACAGGTGTGCCCGTGACGGCGACCGAGCCCGTGTTCGGCTATATGTCCGACGCGATCGGCCTCGCGATGCGTAATCCGAAGTTTCAGCTCGCGGTGATGAACGACACCGAACCCAGCGCGTCCGACATTGCCGCATTCGAGAAAGACCTGCGCGAGAAGCAAGTGCGCGTCTTGATCTACAACAGCCAGGCGACTGAAGCGCTCACGAAGCGCATGCTCAAGCTCGCCCGCGATTCGGGCGTGCCGACGGTGAGCGTCACGGAAACCCAGCCGGCGGGCAAGGACTTCCAGAAATGGATGGCCTCGCAGCTCGATGCGTTGTCCGTGGCGCTTGAAGGGAAGGGGCAATGAGTCTCGCAAGCGGCAAACCGCGTCACGCGCTCGAACTCGAGCGCGTGACGCTCGAACTCGGCGGACGCACGATCCTCACCGAGACCACCCTCTCGGTGAACCAGGGCGAATTCATCGGCGTGCTCGGGCCGAACGGCGCGGGCAAGACGACGCTGATGCGCGCCGTGCTCGGCCTCGTGCCCGCCACAAGCGGCACGATCCGCGTGGCGGGCGCGCCCGTCGCGCGGGGCAATCCCGCGATCGGCTACATGCCGCAGACGCGCAGCGCGCTCGCCGGCCGCCGCGTGCGCGGCCGCGATTTCGTCGCGATGGCCGCGGACGGCCATCGCTGGGGCCTCCCGCATGCCGATGCGGCGACGCGCGCGAACGTCGAGCGCGTGCTCGATCTCGTCGGCGGCCGCTCGCTTGCCGAGCGGCCCTTGTCGGAGCTGTCGGGCGGCGAGCGCCAACGCTTGCTGCTTGCGCAATGCCTGCTCGGCGAGCCGCGCCTGCTCCTGCTCGACGAGCCGCTCATCAGCCTCGATCCCCATCACCAGCGCGGCGTCGTGGAGCTCGTGCGCAACGTGCAGCGCGAGCTCGGCATCACCGTGCTGTTCTCGGCACACGAACTCAATCCGCTCTTGAACTCACTCGACCGCGTGCTGTATCTCGGCAGCGGCGTCGCGGCGCTCGGCACCGTCGACGAAGTCATCACGAAGCCGGTGCTCTCGCGCCTCTATGGCTCGCCGATCGACGTGATGCGCGTGAACGGCCGCATCTTCGTGATGTCAGGCGACGTCGAGGTCGAAAAGCACGACCACGAGCACGAAGACGACCACGCGCACGACCACGGGCATGAGCACGAGCATGGTCACGCTCACGGCCACCACCCTGCGGCGAAGACCGCGCACACCTCTCGCGACGGACACACGCACGATGTTTGAATACGATTTCATGATCAACGCGTTCGCCGCGTCGGGGATCGTAGCGGTGCTCGCGGGCATCGTCGGCTACTTTCTCGTGATGCGCGGACAGACGTTCGCGGGACACGCGCTGTCGCACGTCGGCTTCACGGGCGCGACGGGCGCGGTGCTGATCGGCATCTCGCCGATCTGGGGGATGATCGGCTTCACGGTCGCGGCCGGAGTCGGCATGGGCGCGCTCGGCGAAAAGCTCGCGGGGCGCGATGTGGCGATCGGCGTGATCCTGTCTCTGTCGCTCGGTTTCGGGCTATTGTTTCTGCACTTCTTCACGGCGTACGCGACGCAGGTCACCGCGCTCCTTTTCGGCAACGTGCTCGGCGTGAATCCGGAGACGCTCGCGGTGCTGGCGGGCATCGGCGCGGTCAGCTTGATCGCGCTCGGCGCGATCATGCGGCCGCTCATGTTCGCGTCGCTGCAACCGGAGCTGGCCGAGGCAAAAGGCGTGTCGCTGCGGCTCGTGTCCGTGCTGTTCCTGATCATTGCCGCGCTGACCGTGGCCGCCTGCACGCAGATCGTCGGCGTGCTGCTCGTGTTCACGCTGATGGTGGGACCGGCGGCGGCCGCGCAAAACTTGTCGACGCGGCTCTCGCTCGGCCTTCTGCTCGCCGCCCTCTTCGCGCTCGCGCAAGCGTGGCTCGGCGTCACGCTCGCCTTCTACACCGACTGGCCGACGAGCTTCTGGATCACTGCGCTCGCCGCGGTCGTCTATGGCTTGAGCTTACTGGCACGGCGGTAAATCACGCGCACAGCACCTTCGCGTGATGCGCGACGTGGTCGCCGATGAACGTCGAGATGAAGTAATACCCGTGGTCGTACCCCGCATGGCGGCGCAGCGTGAGCGGCTGGCCCGCCGCGCGGCATGCGGCCTCGAACACGTCAGGGTTGAGCTGCTCGGCGAGAAATTGATCGGCCAGACCCTGGTCGATCAGAATCCCCGCATCGAATGTCGCGCTGCCCGCATGGGCGACCAGCTCGCTCGCGTCGTACTGCTTCCACGTTTCGCGATTCGCACCCAGGTAACCGGAAAACGCCTTCTCGCCCCACGGACAACGCATCGGCGCGGCGATCGGCGCAAACGCCGACACCGATCGATAAATACCAGGATTGCGCAACGCAATCGTCAACGCGCCGTGACCTCCCATCGAATGTCCGAAGATGCCGAGCTTGTCGCGCTCGAGCGGCAACTCGGCCAGCACCGTCTCACGCAGCTCGTCGACGACATACGAATACATCCGATAGTGCTTGGACCACGGCTCTTGCGTCGCATCGAGATAGAACCCCGCGCCGACGCCGAAGTCCCACGACGCGCTCTCGCCCGGCACGCCCGCGCCGCGCGGACTCGTGTCGGGCGAGATCAGCGCGACGCCGTGCTGCGAGGCGAAGCGCTGGGCGCCCGCCTTGATCGCGAACGTCTCCTCGGTGCAGGTGAGGCCCGCGAGATAGAACAGCGCCGGCACGCGACCGTGCGACGCCTGGGGCGGCAGATACGCGGAGAAGCGCATCGGCAGCCCGATCACACGCGAGTCGTGACGATAGATGCGCTGTACGCCGCCGTGGCAGACGTGTTCTTCGACGAGTTCAAGCATCGCGATGCCTCCCGTTTAGTACAAGACGACCGAGCGAATCGACTCGCCCCTCTTCATCAACTCGAAGCCCTCGTTGATCTGCTCGAGCGGCAGCGTGTGCGTGATCAGGTCGTCGATGTTGAGCTTGCCTTCCATGTACCAGTCGACGATCTTCGGCACGTCCGTGCGCCCGCGCGCGCCGCCGAACGCCGAGCCCTTCCACTCGCGGCCCGTCACGAGCTGGAACGGCCGCGTGCTGATCTCCTCGCCCGCCGCCGCCACGCCGATGATGATCGACTGCCCCCAGCCCTTGTGACAGCATTCGAGCGCCTGACGCATCGTCTTCACGTTGCCGATGCATTCGAACGAGTAGTCGGCACCGCCATCGGTGAGCTGCACGATATGGTCGACGACGTTCTCCACGTCCTTCGGATTGACAAAGTGGGTCATGCCGAATTTCTTCGCCAGCTCGACGCGACCCGGGTTGAGGTCGACCCCGATGATCTTGTCCGCGCCGACCATCTTCGCGCCTTGAATCACGTTCAAGCCGATGCCGCCCAGACCGAACACGACCACGTTCGCGCCCGCCTCGACCTTCGCCGTATACACCACCGCGCCGACGCCCGTCGTCACGCCGCAGCCGATGTAGCAGACCTTGTCGAACGGCGCGTCTTCGCGGATCTTCGCGACCGCGATCTCCGGCACGACGATGTAATTCGAAAAGGTGGACGTGCCCATGTAGTGAAAGATCGGCTTGCCGCCGACCGAAAAGCGCGAGGTCGCATCGGGCATCAGCCCCTTGCCTTGCGTCGCGCGGATCTTCTGGCAGAGGTTGGTCTTGCGCGACAGGCAGAACTTGCACTCGCGGCATTCCGGCGTGTAAAGCGGAATCACGTGATCGCCTTTCTTCAAAGTGCCCACGCCCGGCCCGACATCGACCACGACGCCCGCCCCTTCATGCCCGAGGATCGCCGGGAAGATCCCTTCCGGGTCAGCACCCGAGAGCGTGTAGTAATCGGTATGGCAGATGCCCGTCGCTTTCACTTCGATCAGCACCTCGCCCGCGCGCGGCCCTTCGAGATCGACCTCTTCGATCGTGAGCGGGGCGCCCGCCTTCCATGCGATCGCTGCTTTCGTCTTCATCGTGATTGCTCCTTCGTGCTTTGAGTTCAGACGTCGAATCGACTCAGGGTCAATTCGATCGCTCGATGCGGCGGCGACTGACTGCGTCACCGTTGATGCGTGCCGTCCGGCTTCGGCCGATGATCGCCCGAATGCGCGCGGCTGTCGTTCGGCGGTCGGCCGCGTGCTTGCCAATTTGCGTCATCGTCGACTGCCGACTGTCGCGCGTTAGTTTATTAGCTTAAGCGGATACCGAAAACCAGCTTTCCGTGCGCCGGTACAAATCGATAAAGCGAGCGTGACGCGCGGCGAGCGCAGCGTCGCGCTGCGGACTCGCCACGAGCGTCGCCGCCGGCGTGAGCGCCGCGAGATCGGCGGCATGCCAGTGGCCGCTCGCGAGCCCCCCGAGCATCGCAGCGCCGCGCGCCGCGGCGTTCGGGCAATCGAGCGCATACAGCTCGGCCTCCAACGCGTTCGCGAGCAATTGCCGCCAGCGCGCATCGACCGAGCCGCCGCCCGCAAGACGCAGCGACGCTACTGGCGCACCGTTCGCGCGGATCGCGTCCAGCCCGGCACGCAGCGAGAACGCGACGCCTTCGAACGCGGCGCGCATCATCGTCGCGCGCGAATCGTTGAGCGCAAGGCCGAGCCAGCCGCCGCGCGCCGCCGGGTTCATCCATGGCGAACGCTCGCCGGTCAGGTAGGGCAAGAACGTCAGCGTGGTCGTTGGGTCGACGCCGAACGCGTCCTGATACGCGTCGGCCCATGAATACGACAGCCAGCCCCGCACGGCTTCGAGCGCGACGCCGACGTTCTGCATCGCCGCCATCCGGTACCCATGGTCGGTCGCCGCGCGATACGCGTGCAGGCCGCGCGCCGCTTGCGGCACGGCCGTCGCGAGCACGACGATCTGGCCGCCGGTGCCGGTGGTCAGGAGCGCGTCGCCGTCGTGCGCGAGGCCGCTGCCGAGCGCCGCGCAGGGCGTGTCGCCCGCGCCGACCGCGAGCACGATGCCTTCGCGCAGACCGAGCGCGCGAGCCGCCTCCACCGACAGCGTGCCGCCCGCCGCATACGAGGGCGCGAGCGGCGCGAACCATTCCTGCGGCAAGCCAAGCGCGTCGATCTGCGCGTGGTTCCATGCGCCCGACGTGCCGGCGAGCGCGGTCGCGCACGCATCGGACGGATCGGTCGCGACGACGCCGCCCAACGCCGCGCGCAGCCAGTCCTTCGGCTGCAACGCCCACCGCGTCGCGGCCGCCGACTGCGGCTCGTTGCGCACGATCCAGCGCAACAGCGGCCCGGCCATGCCCGGCGCGACCGGATTCGGCTGCGGCTCGGGCCACGCGTCGAGCAACCCAGCCGCGCGCGTATCGGGCCAAAGCAGCGCGGACCGCACCGCGCTGCCGTCTTCGGCCGTCAGCACGACGCCGTGCATCTGCCCCGAAAAACCGATCGCGCACACCGCGTCGCGCTCCTGCGCGGGCAAGCGCGCCGCCGCTTCGATGAGCGCGCGCCACCATACCTCGACGCGCATCTCCGCCCAGCCCGGCTGCGGCGTCTCGACGGCGTACGCGACGCTCGCGGTTGCGCATTCGCGTCCGTCGCCGTCGATCGTCGCGAGTTTCAGGGAGCCGGTGCCGAGGTCGATGCCGAGAAAACGCATAGCGAAAAGTGTGATCGGGTGGAGTCGCCATCGATGATAACCGCACCGCGAATTCGGACTCGACGCCCCGGCTCGATTCTTCACTGCAGGCTGAAGAATGGCGCCTGGCGCGGGTTTACCCACCCACCCGCGCCGCGACGCCAAAACACCACTATGTTCGAAACGAAATACACCCCATAGCCGCATCGACACGTCACGATCCGCCATCGCGGCCGACGGATTCCCGCAACACGCTCCGCACGGGGCTCCGTCCGCGCGACGCGGTGCATGCGGCGTCGCTCATACGTTTTTTCGCATGCAGCCCATATCGATGCCGGAAAGTACGGAATAGCCTCCAGCGCTCTTGTTGGCGTTTTTCGTTCCGCATACCTTGGAGGCACCTAAAAACGAGATATTGGAGCGAGACACATGCAAGCGAATACGGTCCATCCGGTCGACGAGCGGTTGCCCTTCGGGCAGTTGCTCACGCTCGGCATTCAACACGTGCTGGTGATGTACGCCGGCGCGGTCGCGGTGCCGCTGATCGTCGGCGGCGCACTGCACCTGCCAAAAGACCAGATCGCCTTCCTGATCAGCGCCGACTTGTTCTCCTGCGGCATCGCCACGCTGATCCAGACCCTCGGCCTGTGGATCTTCGGCATCCGCCTGCCGGTCATCATGGGCTGCACGTTCGCCGCCGTCGGTCCGATGGTCGCGATCGGCACCAACCCGCATCTCGGCATTCTGGACATCTTCGGCTCGACGATCGCCGCCGGCGTCATCGGCATCGTGCTCGCGCCGATGATCGGCAAGCTGCTGCGATTCTTCCCGCCGGTCGTGGTCGGCACCGTGATCGCAGTGATCGGCCTGTCGCTGATGGAAGTCGGCATCAACTGGGCAGCGGGCGGCGTCGGCAATCCGGATTACGGCAATCCGCTCTACATCGGCCTGTCGCTCGTCGTGCTCACGCTGATCCTCCTGATCAACAAGTTCGGCCGCGGCTTCATCGCCAATATCTCGGTGCTGCTCGGGATCGTCGCGGGCTTTGTGATCGCGTTCGTCACGGGCCACGTGAACACCGACGGCGTGACGGCCGCCCCGTGGGTCGGCTTCGTGATGCCGTTCCACTTCGGCCTGCCGCACTTCGACCCGCTCGCGATCGCGACGATGGTCACCGTGATGTTCGTCACGTTCATCGAATCGACGGGCATGTTCCTCGCGGTCGGCGACATGGTCGAACGTCCCGTGGATCGCGAGACGCTCGTGCGCGGCTTGCGCGTCGACGGCCTCGGCACGCTGATCGGCGGCATCTTCAACTCGTTCCCGCATACCTCGTTTTCGCAGAACGTCGGCCTGATCGGCGTGACCGGCGTGAAGAGCCGCTTCGTCTGCGCCACGGGCGGCGTGATCCTCGTGCTGCTCGGCCTGTTTCCGAAGATGGCCCAAGTCGTGGCGTCGGTGCCGGCATTCGTGCTCGGCGGCGCGGGCATCGTGATGTTCGGGATGGTCGCGGCCAACGGGATCAAGGTGCTGTCGCGCGTCGACTTCGTGAAGAACCACAACAACCTGTTCATCGTGGCGGTGAGCGTCGGCCTGGGTCTCGTGCCGGTCGTTTCGCCGCACTTCTTCCAGCAACTGCCGAGCGCGCTGTCGCCGGTTCTGCACAGCGGCATCCTGCTCGCGTCGGTGTCGGCGGTCGTGCTGAACCTGATCTTCAATGGCGTGAAGGGCGAGAAGGATGCGAAGAAGGAGATTCGACAGGCTGGCCGCGATCTCGAACGGCATGCTGACGCGGCGCATTGAGATGATTCGATGCGAGGTGCTGGCGCTCGCAGCAAGCGCCACCTGAAAGAAAAATGCCACGGTCTCCCGTGGCATTTTTCTTTGCTGCTGTGAAGCGGCGATCGACCAATCGACAACAGGGCAGCGGAGTCAGCGAGATCGCCCCGCTGCTTCCGCTGTTGTCCGAATCACCCCGCCTTCGCCGCCGTCGCCGGCACGGCCGCAGCCGGGGTCGGAGCCGAAGCGGCGGCAACCGGTGCGGACGCCCCAGCCGGCTGATCGGCCGAACCGTAGCCGGTCGTATCGTCGGCCGGACGCGGCGTATCGCCCGTGTGCTCGATCCAGCCGCCGCCGAGCGCGACGTACAGATTCACAAGGCTCGTGAGCCGGTTCACGCGAGCGTTGACCAACGACTGCTGCGCCGAATAGAGCGCGGTCTGCGCGGCAAGCACCGCCAGATAGCTGTCGACGCCGTTGTGATACCGCAGCTCCGACAGATCGAGCGCACGCTGCTCGGCGAACACATCGCGCTCGAGCGCCGCGATCTGCTCGTCGTAGGTGCCGCGCGCGGCGAGCCCGTCGGCGACCTCGCGGAACGCCGACTGAATCGACTTCTCGTACTGCGCGATCTGAATCTTCTTCTGGATGTTCGCAAGATTCAGGTTGGCGATATTGCTGCCGCCCTCGAAGATCGGCAGGTCGATCGTCGGCGCGAAGGTCCACGCGAACGAACCCGGCTTGAAGAGCCCGCCGAGCGTCGGGCTCGCCGTGCCAGCCGAACTCGTCAGCGAGATCTTCGGGAAGAACGCCGCACGAGCCGCGCCGATATTCGCGTTGGCCGCGAGCAGGTTCTCCTCGGCCTCCATGATGTCGGGACGGCGCGTGAGCAGATCCGACGGCAGGCCCGCGGGAACATCGGTCAGGATGTTCTGATCGCTAAGCGGCAAACCCGGTTCGAGATCCGCCGGCAACGGCTCGCCGATCAACACCACGAGCGCATTCTCGGCCTGCGCGCGAGCGCGCGCCTCCGCCTGCATGTTCGCCTGCGCCTGCTCGACCACGGTTTGCGCCTGACGCAAATCGAGCTCCGAGCCGGTGCCGTTCTCGAACTGCAGCTTCGTCAGGTTGTACGAATCCTGCGCAGTCTTCAGCGTTTGTTCGGTGATCCGCAGCAGGTCGTCGAACGAGAGCATCGTCAAGTACTGGTCGGCGACTTGCGAGACGAGCGAGATTTCCGCCGCCTTGCGTGCCTGTGCCGTCGACAAGTATTGCGCGAGCGCCTGGTCCTTCAAACTGCGGATACGGCCCCAGAAGTCGATTTCCCACGACGTCTGCAGACCGACGTTGTAAGTCCGCGAGATCGTCTGGTTGAAGAACGACAGGTCCTTCGGCGTGCGCTGGACGCTGCCGGTTCCCACCGCGTTGAGCGTCGGGAACAGCTGCGCGCGCGTAATGCGGTACTGCTGCTGCGACGCCTCGACGTTCAGCATCGACACGCGCAAGTCGCGGTTGTTCTTCAGCGCGATCGCGATGACCTGCTGCAGACGCGGGTCGGCGAAGAACTCGCGCCAGCCGATGTCGGTGGCGGCCGCGCCGTTCGCCGAGCGCTCGGCGGCGCCGCTGCCCGGCTGCGTCTGGTAGACGCCGCCGGTCGGGAACGACGCCGGCACCGGAGCGGCCGGACGATTGTAGTGCGGCTGCATCGTACAGCCGGCCGCGAAAACGCCGACTGCGATGGCAATCAAAGAAAGTTTTCGCATATCAATGTCCTTCGTTACTCGAACCGTTGCCGTTCGAGTCCTTATGCAACGCATCCGACAGCCGCAGCGCCTCATCCGGATCTTCCTTTTCGCCCGAGAACTTCGAGCGGACCACGACGAAGAACATCGGGATAAAGAAGATCGCGAAGAAGGTCGCCGTCAGCATCCCGCCGATCACGCCCGTACCGATCGCGTGCTGGCTCGCCGAACCGGCGCCGTTGCTGATCGCGAGCGGCGTCACGCCGAGAATAAACGCCATCGAGGTCATCAAAATCGGCCGCAACCGCTGGCGAGCGGATTCGAGCGCGGCTTCCACCGGCCCCATCCCTTGACCCTGCTGCAGCTCCCGCGCGAATTCGACGATCAGAATCGCGTTCTTCGCCGACAGACCCACGGTGGTCAACAGACCCACCTGGAAATACACGTCGTTTTCGAGCCCGCGCAGCGTGGCGGCCAAGAGTGCGCCGATCACCCCGAGCGGCACGACCATGATCACCGAGAACGGAATCGACCAGCTTTCATAGAGCGCCGCAAGGCACAGGAACACGACGAGGATCGAGATCGCGTACAGAATCGGCGCCTGCGAGCCCGACTGGATTTCCTGGTACGACAAGCCGGTCCACGAGTAGCCGATACCCGGCGGCAGCTTCGCCGCGATCGCTTCCATCGCCTTCATCGCCTGGCCGGTACTCTTGCCTTCCGCGGCGGCACCCTGGATTTCGACCGCCGAGATGCCGTTGTAACGTTCGAGCTTCGGCGAGCCGTAGGTCCAGTAGCCGGTCGCAAACGCGTTGAACGGCACCATCCCGCCCGAACCGTTGCGCACGTACCAGACATTCAGGTCGTCCGGATTCATCCGGAACGGCGCATCGGCCATCACGTACACCTTCTTGATCCGGTTGTCGGTATCGAGGAAGTTGTTCACGTACTGCGATGCCCACGCGATCGAGAACGTCTGGTCGATCGCCGACGCCGAAACGCCCAAGGCCTGCGCCTTCTCGCGATCGATGTCGACCTTGTACTGCGGCGTGTCGTTCAGGCCGTTCGGACGCACGAGGGCGAGCGTCGGGTCCTTCGAAGCCATGCCGAGCAACTGGTTGCGCGCGGCCATCAGCGCCTCGTGGCCGAGACCCGCGTTGTCGGTCAGCTCGAAGTCGAAGCCCGATGCGGTACCCAGTTCAGGAATCGACGGCGGATTGACCGGGATCACCATCGCGTCTTTGTAGCCCGCGTAGTGCATGAACATCCGCTGGATGATCGCCTGAACCTTCTGGTCCTTGTGCTGGCGCTGCTTGTAGTCCTTCAGCTTGACGAAGACGAGGCCGGAGTTCTGGCCGCGGCCCGCGAAGCTGAAGCCGTTCACCGTGAACGCCGATTCGACGACATCCTTTTCCGTCGTGAGCAGGTAGTCCGAGATGTTCGAGAGCGTCTTCGCCGTGGTTTCCATCGTCGAGCCCGACGGCGTCTGCACGATGACGAACAAGAGGCCCTGGTCTTCGTCGGGCAGGAACGACTTCGGCAGCTTCACGAACAACAGGCCGACCGCCGCGATCACCGCGAGATAGATGATGAGCCAGCGGCCCGAGCGCTTGATCACGTGATACACGCCCGAGTGGTACTTGTCGCGGCTCTTCTCGAAGGTCCGGTTGAACCAGCCGAAGAAGCCCTTCTTCGCTTCGTGATGGCCCTGCGGAATCGGCTTCAGGAGCGTCGCGCACAGCGCCGGCGTCAGAATCAACGCGACCAGCACCGACAGCACCATCGCCGACACGATGGTCAGCGAGAACTGCCGGTAAATCGCGCCGACCGAGCCGCCCGAGAACGCCACCGGCACGAACACCGCCGACAGCACGAGCCCCACGCCGACCAGCGCGCCGGTGATCTGGCTCATCGCCTTCTTGGTCGCCTCTCGTGGCGATAAGCCCTCTTCGGCCATCACCCGCTCGACGTTTTCGACCACCACGATCGCATCGTCCACCAACAGACCGATGGCGAGCACGAGACCGAACATCGATAGCGTGTTGATCGAGAAGCCCGCGAACTCCATGATCGCGAACGTGCCCAACAGCACCACCGGCACCGCAATCGTCGGAATCAGCGTGGCGCGCAGGTTTTGCAGGAACAGGTACATCACGAGGAAGACGAGCACGATGCCTTCGAGCAGCGTCTTGACCACGTCCTCGATCGACAGCTTCACGAACGGCGTCGTGTCGTACGGGTACTTCACAACGAGGCCGTGCGGGAAGTACTTCGACAGTTCGTCGACCCTCTCCCTCACTTCCTTCGCCGTCTGAAGCGCGTTCGCGCCCGTCGCGAGCTGAATGCCGAGACCCGCGGTCCACTGGCCGTTGTACTTCGTCTCGAAGTTATACGTTTCGCCGCCCAGGTCCACGCGCGCGACGTCCTTGATACGCACCTGCGAGCCGTCCTGGTTGACCTTCAGCAGGATGTTGCCGAACTGCTCGGGCGTACGCAGCAGCGTCGCTTCGGTGATGGTCGCCTGGACCATCTGCCCCGGCTTCGCCGGCGCGCCGCCGATCTGCCCGCCCGCAATCTGCACGTTCTGCGCCGCGATCGCGTTCGTCACGTCGACGGGCGTCAAGCCGAAGTTGTTGAGCTTGTTCGCGTCGAGCCAGATCCGCATCGCGTACTGCGTGCCGAACAGCGTCACGGTACCCACGCCGTCGAGACGGCTGATCGGGTCCTTGACGTGCGAGGCCACGTAGTTCGCGAGGTCGTAGCGGTCCATGCTGCCGTCTTCGGAGTTGAAGGCGAGCACGAGCAAGAAGCTGCTGCTCGACTTCGTCACCGTGGTGCCGAGCTGCTGCACGACCTGCGGCAGAAGCGGCGTGGCAAGCGACAGCTTGTTCTGCACCTGCACCTGCGCGATGTCCGGGTTCGTGCCGGCGGCGAACGTCAGCGTGATCGTTGCGGTACCGGAGTCATCCGAAGTCGACGACAGATACAGCAAGTGATCGAGACCGCTCATCTGCTGCTCGATCACCTGCGTGACGGTGTCTTCCACCGTCTTCGCCGACGCACCCGGATAGCTTGCGGTGATCTGGATCGACGGCGGCGCGATGGTCGGATACTGCGCGATCGGCAAATTGAAGATCGACGCGATACCCGCGAGCATCAAAATAATGGCGATCACCCACGCAAAAATCGGGCGATCGATAAAGAACTTTGCCATGAAGCAGGCTCCCTGTTATTACGCGCCCGATGCGCCTTGTGCCTGCTGCGCGCCGCTTGCCGCGGGGGCAGCGCCTGCCGCTGCGCCGGATGCGGGGCTGGCCGGCAGCTGAGCCGGCACCGCCTTCACTTCCATCCCCGGGCGGACCTTTTCGGTGCCCTGCACGATCACGCGGTCGCCCGGCTGCACGCCGCTTTCGACGACCCAGTCCGCGCCATGCATGCCCGACGTGACGAGCGTACGCGGCGCGACCTTGTTGTCCTGACCCACGACCAGCGCAACCGCCTCACCCTTCGGGTTGTGCGTGACGCCGATCTGCGGCACGAGCATCGCCTTATCGTTCACACCCTCTTCGATGTGCGCGCGCACGAACATGCCCGGCAGCAGCACGCGGTTCGGGTTCGGGAAAATCGCGCGGACCGTGACCGAGCCCGTGGTCTGATCGACCGTGACGTCGGAGAACTGCAGCTTGCCCGGCTCCGAGTACGTGCGGCCGTCCTCGAGGATCAGCGAGACCTTCGCGGCGTTCGGGCCGCTCGTCTTCAGGCGGCCTTCCTGCGCGTCGCGGCGCAGCTTGAGGCCGTCCAGGCTCGATTGCGTCAGATCGACGTACACCGGGTCGAGCTGCTGGATCGTGTCCATCAGCGTCGCCTGGCTCGCCTGCACGTAGGCGCCCGGCGTGACTTGCGACACGCCCGTGCGGCCGGAGATCGGCGAAATCACGTCGGTGTAGCCGAGATTGATCTGCGCGGTCTCCACCTGCGCCTTGCCGGCGGCGACATCGGCTTCGGCCTGGCCTTGCGATGCGACGGCGTTGTCGTAGTCCTGCTTGCTGACCGCGTTGGCGGCCACCAGCACCTTGTAGCGGTTGGCCTGCGCGGTGGTCGACACCAGGTTCGCCTGGGCCTTCGCGAGCGTGGCCTTCGCGCTGTTGAGCGAGGCGATGTACGGCGCCGGATCGATCTTGTACAGGCGCTGGCCGGCCTTCACTTCGCTGCCTTCAGTGAAGTCGCGCGACAGCACGATGCCGTCGACCCGCGCGCGCACTTGCGCAACGAGGAAAGCGTTGGTGCGGCCCGGCAGCTCGGTGACGACCGGTACGGCCGATTGCTGGATGGTGACGACGCCGACTTCCGGCGTTTGCTGCGGCGGTGCCGATTGTTTTTGTCCGCATGCTGCGAGAAATACGGCAGCAGTCGCGACACTAATTAAGCGGTGTGGAACCCGTTCGACGCGCATGGAGCGACCTCTGTCAATGACTGAGAAAAATGTGTGCCCGCGCTTCTGCCCCCGCGGAACGCGCAGCACAAATACGTCGTGAGACGTTGGATCGATAGCCCGGATGCGCTCGTCAGGGCCGACGGCGCAGTGCGCCGCGCCAAGAAAGCGCCGCATGACACCGCCGTGACAAGGCGCGGTGATTTGCCTTTGGGGCAGGCAACAGGGACGGATATTACCCGGGTTTACAGCTAGGCTATTCGATCGTCGGCATGATTATATATACAATCACGAATGTACGTAAAAGTACACTCGCATGTTGGGACGATCAGGACGAGTAGAAACTGCTCACAGACCGTTCTCTATATAGTTAAATTGAGAAAGACCTCACCGCCCCATCTGGTAGAGAGTCAAAACGCAAAATGGTCAGACGAACCAAGGAAGAAGCCCAGGAAACACGGCATCGAATTCTCGATGCCGCGGAACACGTATTCTTCGAAAAGGGCGTATCGCGCACATCGCTCGGTGACATCGCGCAGTACGCAGGCGTGACGCGCGGCGCCATCTATTGGCACTTCGCCAACAAGGGTGACCTGTTCACGGAAATGTTCGACCGCGTGCTGCTGCCGCTCGACGAGCTCGGCGCGGCGTCGCTCGATCCGCAGGAAGCCGATCCGCTCGGCCGGCTCAAGGAGATCGTCAACCTGTGCCTGCGCAAAACGGCCACCGACCCGCAACAGCGCCGTGTGTTCGACATCCTGTTGCTGAAGTGTGAATTCGTCGAAGACATGGGCCCCGTCATGGCGCGTCATCAGACGAACATGCGCGACGGTCTCCAGAAAATCGAAGGCGGCTTGAAGAACGCCGTGTCGAAAGGCCAATTGCCCGCCGACCTCGACACGCAAAAGGCGGCAACCATGCTGCATGCGTTCGTCGGCGGATTCCTGCGCGATATGCTGGTCCTGCCCGACAAGTTCGATATCGCGACGCATTCCGAGCAGCTCGTCGACGCGTGCTTCGACATGCTGCGCTATAGCCCCGCCTTGCGCGGGCCGGCGCCGGACGCATAACACGCGAGGACGCGCGTCCGTCGCGGCGGCACCTGGCGCACTGTCGTCCGCCAAGCGCCTCGCCGCTTGGCGTTACGCCTGCTCCGCTTCCTTTTGCCGCAGGCGCCGCTCGCGAGCCTTCTGGTTCGATGCGTAGATCGAGCCCCGCTGCGGCAGCGCACCGGACGCGAGCCCGGCGATCCACTCGTCGGTGCCGAGCACCGCCGCAAAGCGCGATTGCAGCACGACGCTGAACACGCGGTGGATCTCCTCGGCGCTCGCGAATCCCGCCGCGTTCTCATACGGCACGGAGCCGGTCGCGTCCGACAGAAACTCCACCGCATAGCCCGCGTGCAGCGCGTGATTGATCGTCGACGCGTCGCAGTTGTGGGTCATGTAGCCGACGACGGTCAGCGTGTCGATGGTGTTGGCCTTCAGCCAATCGGCGAGATCGGTGCCGGTGAACGCGCTCGGCAGCGACTTCTCCAGGTAGTGGGCGCGAGGGCGCGACCCGACGATCGGATGCAGTTCCGCACCCTCCGAGCCGCGCGCAAAGATCGGCGCGGTGGCCGGCGCGAAGTTCTGCACGACGACGACCGGCACCGATGCGGCGTGCGCGGCATCCATCGCGCGGCCGATGTTGGCCAGCGACACGTTGACGTCCGGGTATTCGATCGGCAGATCGCCGGTCACGTATTCGTTTTGGACGTCGATCACGATCAGCGCGCGGCGCGGGGTGGCTTGGGACATGGTGCGGCTCCTTTTCGAGGTTGATGTTCGTTTTCGCTTCGTTCGCCAAAGCAGCGACGGAAGCCATTCTTCGCTTTTACGCGCGTGGCAGATAGCGGCCCGAATGACAATATTCGCTAGAATCGGGCCAACACCATTGACGGAGCGTCAGCGATGCCGCAAGAGACTTCCACTGCCAGGCCAGGAGCGAAGGCCGCCGCGACGCACGTCGTTGCCGTGGTGGCATTCGACGGCATCAGCCCTTTCCACCTGTCCGTGCCGTGCCTCGTTTTCGGCGAAGACCGCAGCGCCGGCGGCGTGCCGCCCTTCGAATTGCGCGTATGCGCCGCCGAACCCGGCACGCTGACGACGACCGTCGGCTTTACGATCACCGCGCCCCACGGTCTCGATGCGATCGACGACGCCGATATCGTCGTCGTTCCGAGCTGGCGCGACACCGGCGAAGCGCCGCCCGCCGCCCTCCTCGACGCCTTGCGCGCCGCTCACGCGCGCGGCGCGCAACTCGTCGGCCTATGCCTCGGCGCGTTCGTGCTGGCGGAAGCGGGCCTCCTCGACGGCCGCCCCGCCACGACCCACTGGGCCTGGGCCGACGCGTTCGCCCGCCGCTACCCGAGCGTCAAGCTGGACCCGGGCGTGCTCTACGTCGATGACGGCAATATCCTGACATCGGCCGGCACCGCGGCAGGCATCGACTGCTGTCTGCACGTGCTGCGCAAGCGCTGCGGCACGCAGGCGGCGAGCTACACCGCGCGGCGGCTCGTCGTGCCACCGCATCGGCAAGGCTCGCAAGCGCAGTTCATCGAGCAGCCGATCGTTGCGGACGCGCGCGACGGCCGGCTCGCCGAGCTGCTCGACTGGGTCCGCGCCAATCTGCGCGAGCCGCATACGCTCGACTCGCTCGCCGATCGCGCACTGATGAGCCGGCGCACGTTCACGCGGCGCTTCCGGCAAGCAACGGGGACGACGGTCAGCGCGTGGCTCCTCGCCACACGCCTCTCGCGAGCGCAGCAAATGCTGGAGATGACGGAGCAATCAGTCGACGCGATCGCCGAAGCAGCGGGTTTCGGCTCGACGGTATCGATGCGCCAGCACTTCGCCGACACGCTCAAAACGTCGCCATCGGCGTACCGGCGGGAGTTCCGCGGCGCCTGAACATCGGAGGGGACGCGCGCCGGATCGACTGCCCGGCGCGCTAAAAGAAACGGGCCGGCGCGTCAGCCGAACCAGCGCGACGCATAGAGCAGCACCGCGACGAAGAAGACCATCGCCGCCCACGCCCACGCGGGCATCGCGTGCGGTTCATGTCCGCGATGCAGCCCGTGAGCGCGGGTGCTGACCAGCGCGCCGGCGGCGCGGCCGGTCAGGGTCCCGCCGGCGCCGTGCGAGTAGGCGCGGCGAGCGATGCCGGCCAGATTGATCGGCCGCAGAAAGACGTGCTGACGGCGGCCATGCTCGCCGCGCGCCCGGTTCGGCCCCTGCCCGTGCTTCGCCTGCACGACCGCGCAGAATTCCGTGAAAAAATCGTCGGCCAGTTCGTGCATCGCGTTTTCGATCTGGCGCGGCGGCAGTTCGGCAAGCGGCCCGGTGAGCGTCGCCCAGACGGAGTAGTCGATCCGCGTGGCGGGCTCGGCTTGGCGAGCGTCTGCCGACGCAGCGCCGCTCTGCGCATCCGCCCGCAGCGCGACGTCGATCTGCCCTCGCAAGGCGCCGACACCCGGCGCGCGCGCCTTGAAGTTGAGCGTGCGATGCGGCGCGTCGACGACCGTCCCGTTCTGGCTCGCCACGTGCGCGCGCACGTCGTAGCGCGCCCTGAGCGGACCGAGCGGCACCGTCAGCGTCAGCGCATACTCGCCGCCCACGAGGCGCGTGAACGATTCGCAGTTTTCGAGGCTCGCGCGCAACAGCGCGAGATCCTGCAACGCGTCCCAGACCGCGGACGGTGCAAGCGGAATGCGTAACGCGTCGTTCAGTTCCATGGCGATTTCCCCCTATGAACGCGCGGTCGCGGGATCAAGACGTCTGATCGATGCGATCGACTCGCGATGCATAAAACGCCAAATACCCTTTGATTTTGGTGGCCATATCGAGCGGTTCTTCATAGGTCCAAACCGCGTTTTCGACGAGGCCGTCCTCGGTTTGCAAATGGAAATACGCTGCATGCCCCTTGTAGGGACAGAACGTCGTGTGGTCAGAACGCTTGAGACGCGCCATGTTGACATCTTCGCGCGGGAAATAAATGACGTCGGGAAGACCCGTTTCGCGAAGCGTGAGCGCGTGCAGGGTATCGGCAACCGTGACGCCATAGTGGATCACCCGCACCCGATGGCGGTTCGGCACGATCTCAATCCGACGGTCGTCGACGTTCGTCATTGCGTTCCCCTGTACATCTCGTGCGCGGCCTGTGCAGCCGATGTGCCGCCGCGTCGTGTGCGACGGCCAAGGGCGTGTGTTTGGATACGGCCGGTGCGTGGGCCGACGGCTTTTTTTGCAGCGCTCGCTCTGCGTGGGACCCGAGTAAGACGTTAATCGCTAACTCGGGTCGACAAAAAAGCCACGGCGTCCGTGGCTTTTATTATGGGCGAAACTCGTATCGCTTGTGCGCGCTTCCGATCGCTACTGGAAATTCCCTATGGCTGGCGCCTAAAGGGCGTTCCAATAGAAGTCGGCTTTGGTACTGCCGCTGCCCGAAATCGTTACCGTTTTCTTCTGATCCTGGCCGTTATACGTCGCGTGCACAGTGTAGCGGCCGGGACGCAGCTTGACGAGCATATACGGCCCGCGCGATTGCGCATTGAGCACTTCGCCGTCGTGCGCGTTGACGATCCTCACGTGCACGTCCGCCAGAAATTCCGAACTCGGTCCGGTGAAGCGCATGGCCAGCGGCCAGTCGTGCTGGGCCCGCCTGAGCGCGGCCGACTCGTCGCTGCCCACGCCGCCCGACACGAACGACACATCGCCTTGCTGCTGAATCTGCGGCATGCCGCCGCCGTTCGCGTTGCCGGCGCTGCTGTTGTCGGTCGTCGTGCCGCCCACCGCGCTCGACTGCGCAAACGCGCCGCCCGCCGCACCGAGTGCGAGCGCGGCGGCAACCGCCGCGATCGCCGCTCGCTTGTTGCTTGGCGTGTTCATTGCGTCTCCTTTCGTCGTGATTGGATTCGAAGGGGTTGCCCGATAGCCGCCATTGGGCGTGATTCGCTCCAATAGCAGCAATTTGCGCGCCTGAAATGAACGCGCCGCACCGTCCATGGTAGGACGGTGCGGCGCGTTAGGAACAGCCTCCGATGCCTGCAGGCAACGGTTTCCGGCAATCAGCCGAGATCGACCGGCACGAAGATTTGGGCGTTGTCGCGCTGGATCAGCAGCGCGATGCTATTGCCCGCCTTCGCGATCATCTCGCGCAGTTGATCCGCGTTCGACACCGGACGGCCGTTGACCGCGAGAATCACGTCACCCGGCTGGATGCCCGCCGTTGCCGCCGGCCCCGACGATTGCTGCACGAGCAGCCCGTGCGTGAGCGACGCGCCGCTCTTTTCCTGCGGCGTCAGCGCACGAACCGCCACGCCCAAACGCCCTTGCTCCTGCGCCTGCGTGTCGTTCGAGGCCACCTTCGTATCCGTGAGCGCGCCGATCGTCACCGTCACGTCCTTCTTGGACTTGTCGCGCCAGATCTGGACGTCGGCCTTGCTGCCCGGCTTGATGCCCGCGATCATCGATGGCAGATCGGTCGAATCGTTGATCGCCGTGCCGTTCACGGCGAGGATCACGTCGCCCGCCTGCAGGCCCGCCTTCGCGGCCGGGCCGCCCGGATCGACCGAGCTCACGAGCGCGCCGTTCGGCTTTGGCAGCCCGAACGAGTCGGCGAGCGTCTGGTTGAGGCCCTGCACTGCGACGCCAAGGCGCCCGCGGCTCACGTGGCCGGTCTTGACGAGCTCGTCCTTGACCTTCATCGCCTCGTTGATCGGAATCGCGAACGACAGGCCCTGGAAGCCGCCCGTCTGCGAGTAGATCATCGAGTTGATGCCGATCACCTCGCCCTGCAGGTTGAAGAGCGGACCGCCCGAATTGCCCGGGTTCACCGGCACGTCGGTCTGGATGAACGGCGTGTAGTTCTCGTCAGGCAGCGAGCGCGACTTCGCGCTGATGATGCCCGAGGTCACCGTGTTGTCGAAGCCGTATGGCGAGCCGATCGCGACGACCCACTGTCCGACCTTGCTCTGGCGCGGGTCGCCGATCTTCACGGTCGGCAGGTCCTTCGCGTCGATCTTGAGCACCGCGACGTCCGAATCCTTGTCGGCGCCGACGACCTTCGCCTTGTATTCGCGCTTGTCGGTCAGCTTGACGGTGACGACATTCGCGCCGTCGACCACGTGCGCGTTGGTCAGGATGTAGCCGTCGGGGCTGATGATGAAGCCGGAGCCGAGGCTCGCGCTCGGCTGGTCGCCCTGGCCGCCGTCATCGCCGCCCTGGCCCGGCATCTGGCCGTAGAAGTGCTTGAAGAACTGGTAGAACGGGTCGCTCGGATCGATCGGCAACTGCTGCATCGATTGGCGCTGCGACACCTGCTTCACGACGTGCTTGGCGCTGATGTTCACGACGGCCGGGCCATAGGTTTCGACCAGACCGGAAAAATCGGGGATGCCGGTCTTCGCGGCAGCTTCGGCGGGCATCAGCGCCGCAGCCTGGGCGGACTGGATGATCTGCGGGTCGGTATGGCGGGTGCCGGCGACGTATCCCGCCGACAACGCAACGGCGACCGCGATGGCGACTGCGCTGCGAGACAGAATCTTGGTATTCATCGAAGGAACCTCCTGGGTGACGTACGCAGAGTAAGGGTGCTGTCTTAAAGGAGTCTTAACGACGAATTGCGGCAGAAATATGGCCAAAATGCCGCATCTGGGACACGGCGGGACGCAATCGCGCGCGCACTGAGCGCGCCGCTCAGAACCGCACGCTGACGAGGAGGCCGCCGAGCGGTGCGTCGTCCAATTCGATCTCGACGCCGTGCTGGACCGCGATGCGCTTGACGATCGCGAGCCCCAGGCCGCTGCCCGACACGTCGGTGCGCGCCCGCGCCGAGGTGTCGCGATAGAAGCGGTCGAACACGCGCTCGCGTTCGTCCTCCGGAATGCCGGGGCCGCTGTCGGCAATACCCACGCGCGGATGGCCGTCGGGATCGAGCGCGAGCGATACATCGATCCGGCCGCCCTCCGGCGTGTATTTCACGGCGTTGTCGAGCAGGTTGCCGAACATCACGCGCAGCGCTTCCGCATCGGCCGCCACGGTCGCGGACTCCGCCTCTTCGAAGCCGAGATCGATCGCGCGCCGCTGCGCGAGCGGCGCGTGCGCGGCCACGCAATCGGTGAGGAGCTGGCGCAGGTCGACCGACTGTTTCGCGCCCGCGCCATCCGGCTCGGCACGCGCGAGCGCGAGCAATTGCTCGGCAAGACGCGTGGCGCGCGTCACGCCGGCCTGCAGATCGGCGAGCGCTTCGCGGCGCGCGTCGTCGTCGTGCGCGCGCGCGACCAGTTGCGACTGGATCTGCACGGCCGCGAGCGGCGTGCGTAATTCGTGAGCGGCGTCGGCGACGAACGCTTTTTGCGTATCGAGCGCGGCCGAAAGGCGCGCGAGCAGCCCGTTCAATGCGCGCACGAGCGGCCGCACTTCGAGCGGCAAGCGTTCGTCCGGAAGCGGTTCGAGCGCCTCGGGGCGGCGCGTTTCCAGCGCGCGCGTCACGCGCGCGAGCGGCGCGAGGCCGCGTCCGACGATCCCCCATACGGCCAGACCGAGAAAGGGCAACACGACGATCAACGGCCACAGCGTGCGCAGCGCGACGTTCGCCGCAAGCCGGTTGCGCACGGAAAGCGGCTGCGCGAGCTGCACGACGTTATCGCCGACGATCGCGCCGTACACGCGCCATTCGCCGCGGTCGGTGCGCTCCGTCGAAAAGCCCAGCTCGGCGCGCGGCGCGAGCGGTGCGCGCGGATGCGAGTAGTACATCAGCGCGCCGTTGCGATTCCAGATCTGGATCACGACGCCCTCGTCGGCGTCCGAATGCGCGCCGAGGATTTGCGCAAATGGCTCCGACGGCAGCGCAGCGGCGATCTCCTGCAGCTGGTAGTCGAACAGCTCGTTGGCTTCGGCCAGCGCCTGCCGATAGATCAGCCAGCCCGCGAGGCCCACGCCCGCGATGACGATCGCGACGAGCCAGAACAGCAATTGACGACGTATCGAACTCATGGAGAGAGCGGTCTCACGCTTCCTTCGCGATCATGTAGCCGAGACCGCGCACGTTGCGGATCAGATCGGCGCCGAGTTTTTTGCGCAGCGCATGGATGTAGACCTCGACCGTGTTGCTGCCGATTTCCTCGCCCCAGCCGTACATCTTGTCTTCGAGCTGGCTCTTCGAGAGCACTGCGCCGGGACGCGCGAGCAGCGCTTCCAGCAGCGCGAATTCGCGCGCGGACAGCGCGACCGGCGCGCCGTCGAGCGTGACTTGGTGGGAAGCGGGATCGAGCGTCAACGCGCCGTGACGCATCACCGATTCGCTGCGCCCCGACTGACGGCGGATCAGGGCGCGCATCCGCGCGCCCAGTTCGTCGAGATCGAATGGCTTGACGAGATAGTCGTCGGCGCCGGCGTCGAGACCTTTGACGCGGTCCGCGACCGCATCGCGAGCCGTGAGGATCAGCACCGGGCACGCATGGCCCCGGGTTCGCAAGGTACGCAGCACGTCGAGGCCGTCGCGCTTCGGCAAGCCCAAATCGAGCAGCACGAGATCGTAAGATTCGCCGGTCGCGGCGGTCAGCGCGGCCTCGCCGTCCTGCACCCAATCGACGGCAAAACCCTCGCCGCGCAGCGCCTTGCGCACGCCCTCGGCGATCATCCGGTCGTCTTCGACAAGCAATATGCGCATCGCTATTCGATCCTGCGGCAAAGATGTGTCATGAACCCATTTTAACGTCTCGCCGGCACCACGCGGCGCGCGCGCTTTTTTCCGCAGCGCCGCAGCATGTCTCTACAATGAGCGCTTTTGGCGCGGCATGGCGGAATTGCGCGGTAGCCGCAGCGCTATTGCCCCGTTATTGCGCAGGCGCTAAACGTGTTGCCTGCCCGCTTGCCGCGATCGATGCCGCCACGGCGTTCGCCACTGTCGTAACGATGGCAACGATCGACTTGATTCACAGAACCCGCCGTCCATGACGAACGCATTTCTCTCTTCAGTGGCACGCCGCGCGCTGGCGCGACGTGCGTCTCGCCCTGCTTCGCTCTTGTCATCGCTTTCGTCATCGTTCACCTCGTCGATCACGTCATCGAGCAACGAATCGCAACAGCCGAATCGTTTTCATCGCTCGAACACACTCGCGCGCACCGCCGTCGCTCTGTTGACCTGTACGGCGCTCGTGTTCGCCGCGCCGGCCGAGGCGCGCAAGAAAGCGCGTCATCCGGCTGTCAACGTCACGACCGTCTTGCCCGCGCCGGTCATGAGGGGACTCGAAAAGGCGCACGTGCCGCTGACGTCGATGAGCGTGGTCGTCGAGAAGATCGGCGATCGCACGCCGATCCTCGCGTTGAACGCCGGCAAGCCGATGATGCCCGCCTCGACGATGAAGCTCGTCACCACCTACTCGGGCCTGTCGATCCTCGGGCCGGACTATCGCTGGCGCACCAACGCCTACGCGGACGGCACCGTCGACGAGCATGGCGTCCTGCACGGCAACCTCTACATCCAGGGGACGGGCGATCCGAAGCTCGTGCCGGAAGAGCTGATCGATCTCGTCGACAAGATTCACAAGGCCGGCATCACAGGCATCGACGGCGCGCTGGTGCTCGACAAGCGCTTCTTCGATCCGTCGACGCGCGATCTCCCGCCGTTCGACGACGACGCCACCGCACCGTACAACGTCGGCCCCGACCCGCTGCTGTATGCCTTCAAGTCGCTGACGTTTACGCTGACGCCATCGCCCGACGGCACCGTCGCGATCGACGTGCTGCCCACGCTGTCGCAACTGCAAATCGACAACGAACTGCACGCGACGCGCGGCGCGTGCGTCGGCGCGGAATCCGCGGTCACGCCGACCGTCACGCCGGAAGCGAGCGGCACCGTTGCCGCGCTGTTCTCGGGCGACTACCCGGTGCGCTGCGGAATGCGCTCGATCAACCTCGCGGTGCTCGACCACTCGCAGTTCTTCGCAGGCGGATTCCTCGCGCTGTGGCAGCAGACGGGCGGCACCTTCAACGGCACGACGCGCGAAGGTCCCGTGCCCGCCGATGCGCGCCTCGTCGCGGTCCACCAAGGCCCGGTGCTGTCCGATATCGTTCGCGACATCAACAAGTTCAGCAACAACGTGATGGCGCGCAACCTGTTCCTGACGATCGGCGCAGTCAAGGAAAAGCCGCCCGCGACGCCCGAGAAGTCGGCGAACACGATCCGCTCGTTTCTGAACGCGAACGGTCTGCCGATGCCCGAACTCGCGCTCCAAAACGGCTCGGGATTGTCGCGCGACGAGCATATTTCCGCGTTGTCGCTCGCCGACTTGCTGCAGCACGCGAACGCGAGCCCCGTCGCGCAAGTGTTCGTCGAATCGCTGCCGGTAGCGGGCGTCGACGGCACGATGCGCAACCGCTTGAAAAGCGCACCCGTGCTCGGCAATGCGCACATCAAGACCGGTACGCTGCGCGATGTGCGCGCGATTGCCGGCTACGTGGCGGGGGCGGACGGACAGAGCTATGTGGTCGTCAGCATCATCAACGACCCGCACGCGGAAGCGGCGCGAGAGGCGCACGATGCACTGCTCGAATGGATCTATCAAGGCGCGCGCTAAGCGTCAATTAAGCCTCAATCCGGCGCGCCGAGCGCGCCTTCCCGCTTCCGTCCATCCCCATTTCTCCCAGCCGCTCCCGCGTGCTGGGAGAAACCCTCACCCGCCTTTCCAGACGGCACCTGCATCGAATAATCCTTCTACGAAGAATGGCGCGGCGCGTGACGCGACCGTGTACGCTGTCGGGCAATGTCCGAAGCGCGGAATCACGCTCGATTGCGTGACGCGAAACTCGGTACAACTCGACAGCGTTCACGCTGCAACAAGACCAACTCGAGACACGGAGGGAGACGCCCATGCAATTCGATGCCGAATTGCTCCTGCTCGCGATGGCGCCCGTCTTTCTCGCATGCATCGGCTGGGAGGCGTGGCACCTGCGGCGCGCACGGCCGAACGCGCAGATCTACCGATGGGCCGACACGCTTTGCAACGCGTCGCTCGCCCTGATGCATCAAGCCGCCGATAAGCTCGCATGGCTCGCGGTCATTCCGGTCTACGCTTACGTCTACGATCATTTCCGGCTCATCACGTGGCACGCCGGATGGCTGTCGTTCGCCGTGCTGTTCGTCGCTCAGGACTTCCTCTACTACGTCTTCCACCGCTGCAGTCATCGCGTGCGCTGGCTGTGGGCCGCCCACGTCGTCCATCACTCCTCCGAGCGGCTGAATCTATCGACCGCGTTCCGCCAAAGCCTCATGTATCCGATCGCCGGCATGTGGGCGTTCTGGACGCCGCTCGCCGTGCTCGGCTTTCCGCCCAAGCAGATCGTCGCGATCGTCCTCGTCAATCTCGCGTTCCAGTTCTTCGTCCACACGCAGGCGATCGGCCGGCTCGGCTGGCTCGAATACGTGTTCAACACGCCGTCGATCCATCGCGCGCATCACGCCCGCAACCCGCGTTATATCGATCGCAACTACGCGGGCGTGCTCGTCGTCTGGGATCGCCTCTTCGGCAGCTATGTCGATGAAGACCCGCGCGTAGCCCCCGAGTACGGGATCGTCGAGCCGCTGCGCAGCTACAACCCGCTCAAGGCGACGTTTCACGAATGGGCGTCGATGGCCGCTGACGCCATGCGGGCCGAGCGCTTCGCCGACAAGCTGCGCGCCTTGTTCGGACCGCCCGAATGGGCTGCGGCGTTTCATGGCGCGAGCGATGCTCGCATGGGCTCGCCAATACAAGAAGCCGGGTTGCGCGAACCCGACACCCAGGCATTTCCAGCATCGCGCAAGACATGACAGATTCTGTAAGCTGTCGCCACGCCGCGCATGACAAGCGGCGGGCGCTGCCTGCAACACACGGCCAAGCTGCACATTCGAGGAGATGAGATAGATGGAACAAAGTAAAAAAACACAGCCCAAGGGCCTGCTGCGCACCGCGCAAACGGCCGTCGCCTGCGCCGCGTTCGCGCTTCTGGCGGCATGCGGCGGCGGGGGAAGCAGTTCGTCGAGCACCAACGCCAGCACGCCGGCGGGCGGCGTATCGCTGCAGGTCGTGTCGTTCGGCACGAGCCTTTCGGATGTCGGCACCTATTCCCCGTTCATCCTGCCGAGCTTCGGCGGCGGCAAGTTCACGACCAATCCTGGCCAGATCTGGACGCAAAACGTCGCGAACTACTATGGCGGCACCCTCACGCCGGCCTATCTCGGCGGCTTCAGCGTGCAACTCGCCGCAGCCGGCGGTCTCGGTTATGGGGAAGGCGGCGCGCTCATTAGCGGGGAACACGGCATCGGCTGGGCGCCGAACGACGCCGCGGCAACCACGATGCCGGTCGTCGACCAGGTCACCAATTATCTGAAGGCGCACGGCAGCTTCAATTCGAACCAGCTCGTGCTTGTCGAAGGCGGCTCAAACGACATCCTGTCGAACGCGACGGCCATCGGAACCGCCGTGCAAACCGGCGTAGCCAATGGCACCTATCCGAGCCTCTCGGTCGCGGTCCAGGCAGTCACCTTGGCGACACTCGGACCGGCTGCGCAGGCGTTCGTCACACAAGTGGGCACAATCCTCGCCGCCGGCGCAACCAAGGTCGTGGTCGTCAACGTTCCCGACATCGGCCAGGCGCCGCTCGGCATCGCCGAAGGCGCGCAGGGCTCAGCGCTCCTGAGCGGCATCACGCAGACCTTCAACGGCATCGTGCAGGCCGGACTGGCCCAAGCGGGCCTTTCGTCGAAGGTGATCTACGCTGACGCGTTCACATGGTTCGACCAAACCCTTCTGCCGAACAATGCGTCGCTCGGCTTCCAAGTCGGGAACACGGGCACCGCGTGCAATCTGGCGCAGATGCAGGCGAACGCCACTCAGTATGGCCAACAGAACCCGTCCGCGCTCAACGGCCTGACGCCTGCGCAGTTCGGCGCGCAATTCGCCTCGTCGCTGTTCTGCTCGCCGCAGACGCTGACGGTCGCGGGCGCGGACCAGACCTATGTGTTCGCGGACTCGCTTCACCCGACTACGCACACGTACGCGCTTTTCGCTCAATTCGTCGAGAGCAAGATTGCGGCAGCGGGCATCGGGCATTGATCGCGCGGTCGACGTGATATAGCTGTTCGATCAGGATGGCAAAGAGAAACGCCCGGCTTAATGCGAGCCGGGCGTTTTGCTTTTGAGGCGCTGTCGATCGATCGGAAAGGTGCGTGGCGGCGCGCTCAGCCCTGCGCTTCGAACGCCGCAGCCGCGCGCCCGAGGCGATCGTTGACCGCGATCCACTCGATCGTATCGGGCAGCTTCTCGATCAAGATGCGCGAGACGTCCGCGCGATCGAGCGCCCGCAGCAAGCTGTAAAGCTCGCGAGCGTACGCATGCGGATCTTCCGGCGCGGCGACGAAATGCACGCCGTCAGCACTCGCCCAGCGGCCCGCGCGCGACTTGCGTGCAACGAGCGCCACGCGTTCGCCGGCATCGCGTGCGGCGCTCAAGATCGGCTCCAACGCTTCGAACGGCAACAGGGCGAGCGGCGTGCGCGGCGCATAGTGCGCCTTCAACGTGCCCGACGCGCGCGGCGCGGTGGCGTCGCTGCCGTCGGGCAGGCGCGGCGCGACGCCCAGCACGTCGGCGAGTTCCTGTGGCGTGACGTGACCCGGGCGCAGCAGCGCCGGAAAGCCGCGCGACAAATCGAGAATCGTCGACTCGATGCCGACATCCGACGGGCCGCCGTCGAGCACGTGGATCGCGTCGCCGAATTCGTCGCGCACGTGCTGGGCCGTGGTCGGGCTCACGTGACCGAAGCGGTTCGCGGACGGCGCCGCGACACCGCCATGCCCGCCGCGCCGCGCGCTGAACGCGTCGAGCAGCGCCTGCGCGACCGGATGCGACGGGCAGCGCAGCCCCACCGAATCTTGCCCGCCGCTGACCGCCGCAGGAATATGCGCAGCGCGCTTCAGGATCAGCGTGAGCGGCCCGGGCCAAAACGCGTCGATCAGTTTTTGCGCATCGGCAGGCAAATGCTCGACCCAGTAGTTCGGGTCGCCGTGCGGCGCGAGGTGGACGATCACCGGATGATTCGCGGGACGCCCCTTCGCCGCATAAATGCGCGCGACGGCCTCCGGGCTCTCGGCGTCGCCGCCGAGACCGTAGACCGTCTCGGTCGGAAAGGCGACGAGCTGGCCGGCATCGAGCAGCTCGGCGGCATGCGCGATCTGCTCGCCCGTCACGGCGGGGGCCGAAGGGAAATTCGAACGAATGGACATCGATGGGCAGCCGGCGTCAGCCAAGTGGAATATGCAGCAGCCGCGCGCAGTCGCGAGCGGCCGTGCGGGCTTCGTCGAGCGTCGCGGCGGTGAAGTTCACGTGCCCCATCTTGCGCCCGGGACGGGCGTCCTCCTTGCCGTACAAATGAAGGCGCGCAGCCGGCATCGCGGCGACTTCATGCCAGGGCGGCGTCACGGGAGCGCCCTTCGACGCCGCTCCCGGCGAACCCTTCGGCCCTTCGTGGAACCACACGTCGCCGAGGATGTTGAGCATGACGGCCGGCGAGTGCTGACGCGTGTCGCCGAGCGGCATCGCGGTCATCGCGCGCACTTGCTGTTCGAACTGGCTCGCGGCGCATGCGTCGACGGTGTAGTGCCCGGAGTTGTGCGGACGCGGCGCCATCTCGTTCGCGACGAGCGAGCCGTCTTCCAGCACGAAGAATTCGACGCACAGCACGCCGACGTAACCGAGCGCGTCCGCGATCCGCAAGGCGGCCTGCTGCGCCTGTTCGACGAGCGCCGGCGTCGCATCGGGCGCCGGGACCACCGTTTGGGCGAGCACGCCGTTGCGGTGCGCGTTCTGCGCGAGCGGAAACACCGCCGACGCGCCATTCGCGCCGCGCGCGATCAGCGCCGACACCTCGAACTTCAGCGGCAAGCGCTTTTCGAGCACGCACGGCACGCCGCCGAGCGACGCATGCGCCTCACGCACTTCGTCGGCATTGCGCACGCTCACTTGGCCCTTGCCGTCGTAGCCGAGCCGCGCGGTTTTCAGAATGCCGGGCAGCACGGCTTCGAGTTCGGCGTCGCCGATCGCCGCGAGCGCATCGGACGACTCGATCGCCACATGCGGGGCCACCGCCACGCCCGAGCCGGCGATAAACCGCTTCTCCGCGATCCGGTCCTGCGCGATCGCGACGCAGCGCCCCGCCGGGCTCACGAACGTCGTGCGCGCGAGGAAATCGAGGCTGGTCGCAGGCACGTTTTCGAACTCGGTCGAGACCGCCGCGCACAAGCGCGCGAGTTCGGTGAGCGCGGCCTCGTCGGTGTAGGCGGCGCGCAGGTGCTTGTCCGCCACCGCGCCGGCCGGGCTGGTCTCGTCGGGGTCGAGGACTGCCACGCGATAGCCCATCGCCTGGGCAGCAAAGCAGAACATGCGGCCGAGCTGGCCGCCCCCGACCATGCCGAGCCAAGCGCCGGGCAGAATCGGAGAAACCGGGGTGTTGTCTGAATTCATGTCAATAAAGGATCAAAGCTCGGGCAGTACCATCGCGTGCGCGGCCTCGTTCTGCCGAACGCGGAATGCCGCGAGCCGGTTCGCATAGTCCGCCGACGTCGTGCTCAACAGCGCGACGGCGAACAGCGCCGCATTCGCCGCGCCCGCTTCGCCGATCGCGAACGTGGCGACCGGCACGCCCTTGGGCATCTGCACGATCGAATGCAGCGAATCGACGCCCTTCAGGTACTTGCTCGCGACCGGCACCCCGAGCACCGGCACGGTGGTCTTGGCGGCCAGCATGCCGGGCAGGTGCGCCGCACCGCCCGCGCCCGCGATGATCGCGCGCAGTCCGCGCTCGCGCGCGCGCTCGGCGTAGTCGAACATCTCGTCGGGCATGCGGTGCGCGGACACGACCTTCGCTTCGTACGGCACGCCGAACTCCTGCAAGATCGCGACCGCGTGCTTCATCACGTCCCAATCGGAACTGGACCCCATCAGGACGCCGACGAGCGGCGCGCTATGCGTGTGGGCGGTCTGGACGGCTTCGGTCATCGTGGGGATTTCCTTTGTCAAGCGAGCTTCTGCCCGGTGAGGCGCTCGAGCGCTTCCTGGTACTTCTCGCTCGTCTTCGCGATCACGTCGTCCGGCAGCTTCGGCGCGGGCGGCTCTTTCTTCCAGTCTTGCGTTTCGAGCCAGTCGCGGACGAACTGCTTGTCGAACGACGGCGGATTCGTGCCGACCTGATACTGATCCGCCGGCCAGAAGCGCGACGAATCGGCGGTCAGCGCTTCGTCCATCAGATACAGCTCGCCGTGATTGTCGAGGCCGAATTCGAACTTCGTGTCGGCGATGATGATGCCGCGCGTCGCCGCATATTCGGCGGCTTCCTTGTACAACTTGATCGAAATGTCGCGGATCGTGGCCGACAGCTCGGTTCCGATGCGGCGCTCCATCTCATCGTAGGTGATGTTTTCGTCGTGATGGCCCATCTCGGCCTTCGCGGCCGGCGTGAAAATCGGCTCGGGCAGCTTCTGCGCGTTTTGCAGGCCCGGCGGCAGTTGCACGCCGCACACTGCGCCCGTCGCCTGGTAGTCCTTCCAGCCGCTGCCGGCCAGATAACCGCGCACCACGGCTTCGACGAGGATCGGCTCGAGACGCTTCACGACCACCGCGCGGCCCTTCACCTGCTCGACTTCGTCCGCTGCGACAACCGTCTCGGGCGCGACGCCCGTCATATGATTCGGGACGATGTGCTTGAGCTTGTCGAACCAGAAGTTCGCCATCTGGTTCAGCACCTGGCCCTTGCGCGGAATCGGCTCGCCCATGATGACGTCGAACGCGGACAGGCGGTCGGTCGTGACGATCAGGAGGCGATCGTTGCCCACGGCGTAGTTGTCGCGGACCTTGCCGCGGCCGAGCAGAGGCAGCGAGCGGAGCGTGGATTCGTAGAGGGTAGACATCGTCGTGGGCCGTGTGAGGTGAGTTGGGGTGAAAAACGAGCTAAATCAGAACCGAAATCGGGCAAAACAACGTTAAAAAATGGTCCGAAACAAAAGCCAAACGCCGTTCCCCAAATGATGCGGGAACGGCGATCGGTCGACAACTCGGCCGCCAGGCTAAGCCTCCGGCGGCACGAGCAGCCTGTCAGGCTCAGCGCACGACTTGTGCGAGTTCGCCCGACTTGTACTTCTCGGCGATCTTGTCGAGCGGCAGCGGCTTGATCTTGCCCGCTTGGCCTTCGCAGCCGAACGCCAGATAACGGTCGACACAAATCTTCTTCGCCGCTTCGCGCGCCGGCTTCAGGTAGTCGCGCGGATCGAACTTGCCGGGATTTTCCGCCAGGTAGCGGCGGATCGCACCGGTGATCGCGAGGCGCAGGTCGGTGTCGATGTTGACCTTGCGCACGCCGTGCTTGATCCCTTCCTGAATTTCCTCGACGGGCACGCCGTAGGTTTCCTTCATGTCGCCGCCGAATTCGCGGATTTCCGCGAGCAGCTCCTGCGGCACCGACGACGAACCGTGCATCACCAAGTGCGTATTCGGGATGCGCGCGTGGATTTCCTTGATGCGGTCGATCGCGAGGATATCGCCCGTCGGCTTCTTCGTGAACTTGTAGGCGCCGTGCGATGTGCCGATCGCAATCGCCAACGCGTCGCACTGGGTCTGGCGGACGAAGTCGGCGGCCTGCTCGACGTCGGTCAGCAGTTGCTCGCGCGTCATCGTGCCTTCCGCGCCGTGGCCGTCTTCCTTGTCGCCCTTCATCGTTTCGAGCGAGCCGAGCACGCCCAGCTCAGCCTCGACCGTCACGCCGATCGCGTGCGCCATTTCGATGACCTTGCGCGAGACCTCGACGTTGTACTCGTACGACGCGACCGTCTTGCCGTCGGCTTCCAGCGAGCCGTCCATCATCACGCTGGTAAAACCGCTGCGGATCGCCGCCATGCACACCGCCGGGGACTGGCCGTGGTCCTGGTGCATCACGACCGGGATGTGCGGGTACGACTCGATCGCCGCTTCGATCAGGTGACGCAGGAACGGCTCGCCCGCGTATTTCCGCGCGCCGGCCGACGCCTGCATGATGACGGGCGCGCCGACCTGGTCGGCGGCGGCCATGATCGCCTGCACTTGCTCCAGGTTGTTCACGTTGAACGCGGGCAGCCCGTAGCCGTTTTCGGCTGCGTGATCCAGCAGTTGACGCATTGATACGAGAGGCATGCTTGTACTCCTTGGATTGAACGAATCTTTTTGCTTGGCGGCGGCCGAGGTGCGGCGCCGGTGCGGTTAGGCGCAATTTTATCGCGAAGCGCATCGCGCCCCGGTGCGTTTGCGAACGCCGGCTCATGGCCGGCGCCGCAAACTTCGTTCCTATCACGGCAAATGCGGCAAAAAAAGCGCGAAAAAATGCGGCATTCGACAGACGCTCAGAACGCCTCGCCGACGCGCACGATCTTCAGCGTGTTCGTACCGCCGGCCTGCCCCATCGGCTCACCGACGGTCAGCACGACCATGTCGCCGCGCGACGCGTGGCCCTTCGACACCACCACTTCGAGCGCGCGCTGCAGCGCCGCGTCGCGGTCGTTGTTCGACTCGACGGGCAGCGGCGTCACGTTGCGGTAGAGCGCCATCGCGCGCTGGCTGTTGATGCGCGGCGTGAGCGCGAAGATCGGCACGTGAGTCCAGTGACGCGACATCCACAGCGCGGTCGAGCCCGATTCCGTGAGCGCGACGATCGCCTTCGCACCGAGGTGGTACGCGGTGAAGAGCGCGCCCATCGCGATCGATTGGTCGATGCGGGTGAAGGTGCGGTCGAGGAAATCCTTATCGAGCTCGACGTGTTCCGACTTCTCGGCCTCGACACAGATCGCGGCCATCGTCTCGATCGTCTGCACCGGGTATTTGCCCGCGGCCGATTCGGCCGACAGCATCACCGCATCGGTGCCGTCGAGCACGGCGTTGGCGACGTCCGACACTTCGGCGCGCGTCGGCACCGGCGCGTGGATCATGGATTCCATCATCTGGGTCGCGGTGATCACGAACTTGTTCGAATCGCGCGCCATGCGGATCATGCGCTTTTGCAGCGCGGGCACCGCCGCGTTGCCGACTTCGACCGCCAAATCGCCGCGCGCGACCATGATGCCGTCCGACGCGTCGAGAATGCCCTGCAGCACCGGAATCGCCTCGGCGCGCTCGATCTTCGCGATCATCTTCGGCTTGATGCCATACGGCATGCCCGCGATGTTCGAAAGCTGGCGCGCCATCTCCATGTCGGTCGCGTTCTTCGGGAACGACACCGCGATGAACTCGACGCCGATCGACATCGCCGTCTTGATGTCCTCCATGTCCTTCGCGGTCAGGGCCGGCGCGGTCAGGCCGCCGCCCTGGCGGTTGATGCCCTTGTTGTTCGACAGCTCGCCGCCGACCTTCACGATCGTGTGGATCTCTTCACCGATCACGCGCTCGACCGTCAGCACGATGAGGCCGTCGTTCAGGAGCAGGACGTCGCCCGCCTTCAGGTCGCGCGGCAGATCCTTGTAGTCGAGGCCGACGCGATCGTCGTTGCCGAGCTCGCAGGCGGCGTCGAGGATGAACGGGTGGCCCGGAACGAGGGTGGTCTTGCCGTTTTCGAACTTGCCGACACGGATCTTCGGCCCCTGCAGGTCCGCCATGATGCCGACCTCGCGGCCCGCGATGCGCGCCGCCTCGCGCACGAATTCGGCGCGCTGGCGGTGATCGTCGGCCGTGCCGTGCGAGAAATTGAGCCGCACCACGTCGGCCCCGGCTTGAATCATCTGCAGCAGAATTTCCGGCGTGCTGGATGCCGGGCCGATGGTGGCGACAATCTTGGTGGCGCGATGCATGAGTCTCCTCGTCTGAGTGGAATCGCTGGGATTAACAACGCTGCGAGTCGGGTGCGATGGCTGCGCCGCGGACGGTGCAGCCGGCTGGATTGCGCCGGTACGGGCCGGCGTCTCATGGTCGGTCAGAAAGGGAGCTGCTGCGCCAGCAGGCTCAGCCGGTGCTTTCGCACCGCGCTGCGCCGCCGGTTGGGACACTGCAACGGCCGCCGCTTGCGCGGCTGCCGGGACGGCTGAATCGACTGCTTGCTCGGCGGACTGACCGCGGGGGCGCGCGGTGGGGGGGTCAATCGCCGAAGCTGTGGTTGGGTTTTCCGTCACATCGGCCGGGCGGGCTGACGCCGCGGCCGATGCGATTGCGGTGGCGTTTGCAACTGCTTCTGCGCCCGGCGCGACACGTGCGCCGGACTTCGCCTTAGCCGGCCGTACAAGCTTGGCCGGCTTACCCGAGGGAGCGCGCGCCGCCACGATCAGGCCCGCGCTTCGAGCACTTCGACCGCGGGCAGCTTCTTGCCCTCGAGGAACTCGAGGAACGCGCCGCCGCCCGTGGAGATATAGCTGACCTTGTCGTGGATGCCGTACTTCGCGATCGCCGCGAGCGTATCGCCGCCGCCGGCGATCGAGAACGCGGGCGACTTCGCGATCGCCTCGGCGAGCGTCTTCGTGCCGTTGCCGAACTGGTCGAACTCGAACACGCCGACCGGGCCGTTCCAGACGATGGTGCCCGCGCTGCCGAGCTGGGTGGCGAGCGCCTTGGCGGTCTCCGGCCCGATGTCGAGGATCATGTCGTCGTCTTCGATCTGGCTCACGGGCTTGGTCACGGCGGCGGCCGTCGGCGCGAATTCCTTCGCGGTGACGACGTCGCTCGGGATCGGCACCGACGCGCCGCGCGCGCGGGCCGCTTCGATGATCGCCTTCGCTTCGTCGACCAGATCCCTTTCCGCCAGCGACTTGCCGATCTTGAGGCCGGCCGCGAGCATGAACGTGTTCGCGATGCCGCCGCCGACGATCAGCTGATCGACCTTCTCGGCCAGCGATTTGAGGATCGTGAGCTTGGTCGACACCTTCGAGCCCGCGACGATCGCCACGAGCGGGCGCTTCGGGTTGCCGAGCGCCTTGCCGAGCGCGTCGAGCTCGGCCGCGAGCAGCGGGCCGGCGCAAGCAATCGGCGCGTACTTCGCGATGCCGTGCGTGGTGGCCTCGGCGCGGTGCGCGGTGCCGAACGCATCGTTGACGTAGACGTCGCAGAGCTTCGCCATTTTCTGCGCAAGCTCGTCGGAATTCTTCTTCTCGCCCTTGTTCACGCGGCAGTTTTCGAGCAGCACGACCGAGCCCGGCGCGACGTTCACGCCGTTCTCGACCCAATTCGCGACCAGCGGCACGTCGCGGCCGAGCAGCTCGGCCAGGCGCTTCGCGACCGGCGCGAGCGAATCTTCCGGCTTGAATTCGCCCTCGGTCGGGCGGCCGAGGTGGGAGGTGACCATCACGGCGGCGCCGGCGTCGAGCGCGGCCTGGATGGCCGGCACCGAGGCGCGGATGCGGGTGTCTTCGGTGATGTTGCCGTCGTCGTCCTGCGGCACGTTGAGGTCGGCGCGAATGAACACGCGTTTGCCGGATAGCTTGCCTTCTGAGATCAAATCGGAGAGACGCAGTACTTGGCTCATAGGAATCGATTTTGCGGGTTGATTGGAAGGCGAGTCTTGCGCGATGCGCCGCCGGCTTGTCTCCAGGGCCGGTCTCCGTTCCGGACTGCGAAGGGCTCGAAGGCAGCCCCAAAACGATCCGGAAGCGGCCCGAAAGGCTTGGCCCGCCGCGCGCGTCGCGGCTTCAGCCGCGCCGCGGCACCACGAGCGCACCGCAACAGAAAACGAGCATTTTAGCCGATCCCCATGTCGGACTGACCCGTCCGGGAGCGAATGTCTCGTATTTGACGGCATCGCAATATGCTGCAACGCAGCATCGGACGTGGTATCGGCCCGCCGTGCGAACGCCGATCCGCTAGACCAGAAACCGCATCGCGGTAAAAACCAGCATGCCGACAACGATCGTCTCCACCATGCTGCGGCGCCACAAAAACCACGCGAGACCGGCCAGCGAGCCGTAAAACGCATGGTTCGCAAGGCTGAACGACACCACCCCGTCCGACGTCACCAGCACATCCGGAAGGACCACGGCAATCAGGGCGGCCGCCGGCGCGTAGCGCAGTGCGCGCTGCACGCGCTCGGGCAGCACCGTGCGCTCTCCGCCGATCAGAAACAGCGCGCGAGTGAGCGCGGTGACGACGAGCATCCCGAAGATGGCGAGCCAGATTTGCGTCGTCGTCATTGCGCGTCCTCCGCATGGTTGCGAGGGTCGCCGGCCTTGCCCCCGGCGCGGACCCGCTTCAAATCGGCGCGCTCGGCGAGCAGATCGGCCGCGCTGCCGGCGGCGAGCGCGGCGAATACGGCGAGCGGCAGCGCGAGGCGATACGGCAGCGCGTCGGCGAGCAGCGCGACGATCCCGGCCACGACGACCGCGACGAGCGTCGAGCGGCTCACGATCGCCGAGATCATGATCGGAATCAGCGCGAGCGTGCCCGCGAGGCCCAAGCCCCAGCTGTCGGGAAAGAGGCTCGCGAGCAGGATGCCGATGATCGACGAGACCTGCCACGTGACCCAGCTCGTCAACGACATCCCCCAGAAGTAGGCTTGCTTGCCCGGCACGTGGCCGGTGGCGAAGCTCTTTTTCTGGAACAGCAGGTAGACCAGGTCGCCGTTGAAGTAGCCGAGCACCAGCCGGCGCGGCAGCGTCAAATAGGAGAAATGCGGCGCGAGCCCGGCGCTGAAGATCACGAAGCGCATGTTCACCATGGCCGCGGTGAGCAGCACGGTCCAGACCGGCAGCTTGGCCGCCAGGAGCGGCAGCACGGCGAGCTGCGACGACCCCGCGTAGACCAGGAGCGACATCGCGAGCGCCTGCGGCACGGTCAGCACCGATTTGCTCATCGCGATGCCGGTGACGAGACCCCACGAGAACATCGCCGTCAGGGTCGGCGAAATCGCGCGGACGCCTTGCTTGAAGGCGGCGCGATCGGTTTCGGACAGGCGAGCGAGCATGGCGTGGCAGTGACGGCGGAACACCGGGAGAGGTGAGGGCGAAAATCGGGACCGGACCGGGCAGTCTGAGCGTGTCTCGGGCCGCGTGACCGCTTTGGCCCGCCGGTTTGGGCGAGCGGCAAATTATAAGATGCGGCGGCGCTCAAACGCCCGGTCCAGGTGCAAAAGACGCTAAAATGTGCCCCTTATCGCCTGGAACGCCCCACCCCGTTAGGAGAAACGTATGTCAATGGCCGATCGCGACGGCAAGATCTGGATGGACGGCAAGCTGATCGAATGGCGCGACGCCAAGATCCACGTCCTGACTCATACCCTGCACTACGGCATGGGCGTTTTCGAAGGCGTGCGGGCTTATCAGACCGATAGCGGCACCGCGATCTTCCGTCTGAAAGAACATACGAAGCGCCTCTTCAATTCCGCCAAGATTTTCCAGATGGACGTGCCGTTCGATCGCGAAACGATCGAAGGCGCGCAGCGCGAAGTGGTCCGCGAGAACAAGCTCGAATCGTGCTACCTGCGCCCGATCATCTGGGTCGGCTCGGAAAAGCTCGGCGTGTCCGCCAAGGGCAACACGATCCACGTCGCCATCGCCGCATGGCCGTGGGGCGCCTATCTCGGCGAAGACGGGCTCGCCAAGGGCATCCGCGTCAAGACCTCGTCGTTCACGCGCCATCACGTGAATGTGTCGATGGTGCGCGCGAAGGCGTCCGGCTGGTACGTGAACTCGATTCTCGCGAACCAGGAAGCCACCGCCGACGGCTACGACGAAGCGCTCCTGCTCGACGTGGACGGCTACGTTTCGGAAGGCTCGGGCGAGAACTTCTTCCTCGTGAACAACGGCAAGCTGTACACGCCTGATCTGTCGTCGTGCCTCGACGGCATCACGCGCGACACCGTCATCACGCTCGCGAAGGACGCCGGCATCGAAGTGATCGAAAAGCGCATCACGCGCGACGAAGTCTATACGGCCGACGAAGCCTTCTTCACGGGCACCGCCGCCGAAGTCACGCCGATCCGCGAGCTCGACAACCGCACGATCGGCAACGGCGCGCGCGGCCCGGTCACCGAGAAGCTGCAATCGGCGTTCTTCGACGTGGTCGCCGGCAAGAACCCGAAATACGCGCATTGGCTGACTAAAATCTAATTCCGGCGCCGCCCGCGAGAGACGAGCGGCGCGCACACGCATACAACGAGAAATTGTCCTCATGAGCGAAATCAAGGAAATGCCGCTGGTCGAACTGACGGCGAAGGATCTGCCCGCGTACTGCCCGAACCCGCATATGGATCGCAAGATGACGCATCCGCGCGTGTTCATCGACGTGACGCACGGCGAAGCTCGCTGCCCGTACTGCAGCACGCGCTACAAGCTGCGCGACGGCGAAGTCATTCGGGGCCATTGAGCCCGCGCGGACTGCGCCCGGTGCCCGCCGGCCGCTCGCGCCGGCGCCGTCACCCTTTCTCCCCCACAACCCGAACGCGACGCGCTCCCGCGCGCCGCGTTTTCTCACGACATCGGAATCCCTACTGATGCGTCGCGCGTTGGTTATCGCACCGAATTGGATCGGTGACGCATTGATGGCGCAGCCGCTGTTTGCGCTCCTGAAGACGCTCCATCCGCGCATCGCCATCGATGCGGTCGCGCCCGGCTGGGTCGCGCCCGTGCTCGAACGGATGCCGGAAATCCACGATGTTTACGCGACCGATCTCGCCCACGGCAAGCTGCAATTGCTGCGCCGCTGGCAGCTCGCGAGCGACCTGCGCGATGTCGGCTACGACGCCGCCTACGTGCTGCCGAATTCGCTCAAATCGGCGCTGATTCCGTGGCTGGCGGGAATCGCACTGCGCATCGGCTACACCGGAGAGAACCGCTTCGGCCTCTTGAACGTGCGTCACGCGAATCCGCGCAAGGACGAGCGGCCGCCGATGAGCGGCCACTACGCCGCCCTCGCCTACGCGCCCGGCGCCAACGTGCCGAAGCTGCAGGAAAGCCTGCCGATGCCGCGGCTCGAATCCGACCTCAACGAGGCGTCGCGCGTGTCGGCGCGTTTCAACCTTGACACGCGCGTGCCGCTCGTCGTGTTCTGCCCCGGGGCGGAATACGGCGCCGCCAAGCGCTGGCCGCCCGAGCATTTCGCGGCGCTCGCGCAGATCGTCGGACAGTCGTTCCCGTACACGCAGATCGTCGCGCTCGGTTCCGGTAAGGACAGCCCGATTGCCCAGCAGATCTCCGAGCGCGCGCCGAGCGTGCGCAACCTGTGCGGACAGACCTCGCTCAGCGAAGCCTGCGCGCTGATCTCGCGCGCGAGCGCCGTCGTCACCAACGATTCGGGCCTGATGCACGTCGCGGCCGCCCTGCGGCGCCCGCTCGTGGCCGTCTACGGCTCGACGGATCCGCGCCACACGCCGCCATTGTCGGAGCTCGCAAAGGTACAATGGCTGCATCTCGAATGCAGTCCCTGTTTTCAGCGCGAATGTCCGCTGGGCCATCTGAACTGCCTGCGCGAATTGAGCGCGGAACAGGTATTCGGCGACCTGCGCGGGATGCTGCTCGGCGAGCGCTGACGCACGGAAGCCCCGAATCGTTTGTGCGTTCAATATCACTGACCGAAACGGCGCGCCGCAGCGCGCAAGAGACTAACGAGCCATGCCACGTTTTGCCCGCCTCTTCGAAGCCGCAGCCGATTCCCTCAACGCGTTCTACCAGGCCGTCACGGATGGCAGCATCGACAGCATGATGAGCCTGTGGATCGACGAGGACTTCGCGAGCTACATCTGCGCGGACGGCTCGCACTGGCACGGTCTCGAGCACATTCGCGCGGGGCTCGCGGCGCAGTTGGAAGCGGGAGCGTTGCCGGCATCGATCGAGCCGCTCGACATTCGCGTCTACGACAGCCTCGGCACCGTCGTCTACGCGATCGCCGAAGCGCACCAGCCGGCCGATCCGCTCGAGACGCCGCGCATGGTGTTCTCGACGTACGTGATGGTTCACGAGCGCGGCGAATGGCGCATCGCGCACATTCACGCGAGCCCGATGCCGGACGATACGGCCACGCACTTTGCCGCGAAGCTGCGGCACGGACAGGGGCCGCTGCACTGAGCGAGCCTTGCGCTCGATGGGTAGAGATTGGGTTTGTGGGGGGATGGCATGAGTACGGCGCATAAGAACTCGGCGTCGATGCCGGCGGCCGAAAGGTCCGCAAAGGACAGAAGCGCGCTCGTCGACATGCTGTACGACCCGCCGCTCTGGCTCCCGACGAGCCACGCGCAGACCATCGTTCCCGCGCTGTTCGGGCGCCGCCCTTCCGTCGACTACCGGCGCGAGCGCTGGGACACCCCCGACGGCGATTTCATCGATCTCGACTGGCTCGATTACCGCGCACCCGGCGCACGGGGCGCCGCCGCCACGCCTGCCGCGACCGCCCCGCTCTTCGTGCTGTTCCACGGCCTCGAAGGCAATTCGGATTCGCACTACGCGCGCACGCTGATGTCGGCGGCCTACGCGCGCGGCTGGCACGGCGTCGTACCCCACTTCCGCAGCTGCAGCGGGCCGCTCAACCTGCTGCCGCGCTTCTATCACCTCGCAGACAGCAACGAAGTCGACTGGGTGCTGCGCCGCTTGCGCGACGCGCATCAGGGACCGATCGTCGTCGCGGGCGTGTCGCTGGGCGGCAACGTGCTGTTGCGCTGGCTCGGCGAGCGGCGCGAGGATGCGTCGTTCATCGCGGCGGCGGCGGCCATCTCGGCGCCGCTCGACGTCCACGCGGGCGGGCACGCGCTGTCGCAGGGCTTCTCGAAGGTCTACACGAGGAGCTTCCTGAAGACGCTCAAGCACAAGGCGCTCTTGAAGCTCGACCAATACCCGGGCCTCTTCGATCGCGACGCGATGCTCGCGAGCCGCACGATGTACGAGTACGACAACGTCGTCACCGCGCCGCTGCATGGTTTTCGCGATACCGACGACTACTGGACGCGCGCGACCACGCGCCCGCTTCTGCCGCACGTCGCCGTGCCGACGCTCGTCCTCAACGCGCGCAACGACCCGTTCCTGCCGTACACGGCGCTGCCGACGCGCGCGGACGTCTCGGCAGCGATCGAACTCGACCAGCCCGACGCGGGCGGTCACGTCGGCTTCATGACGGGGCCGTTCCCGGGCCGCTTGGACTGGCTGTCGCGCCGCGTGTTCTCCTACCTCACGCCCTTCGCTATCGATGGATGAAATCGTCAAACAGGCGCTCGCCAAATGGCCGAACGTGCCGCACTGCACCGGATGGCTCCTGCTCGATCGGCGCGGCGCCTGGCGCATGCGCGACGAAGCGGCGCAAGCGGCCGGTGCGAGCGGCACGCCGATCCGTCATCCGGCGCTGATCGGCTTCATCTGCCGCAACTACGAGTCCGACGAGCGCGGCCAGTGGTTCTTTCAGAACGGGCCGCAGCGCGTGTACGTCGAGCTGGCTTATACGCCGTGGATCGTGCGGCTGGCGCGCGATGTGGCGGGCGGTGGTGCACTGACGCTGACCGATCAGACCGGCGGCGTGTTCGCCCCCTCAGCTGTGTTTGCCGACGATGAAGGCGGCATCTTGTTCGCCGATGCGTCGAAACCGGCGCGCGTCGCGGCATTGCACGACCACGACCTCGATCTGTTCTCCGACGTTTCGACGCTCGCCGAAGATGGGCTCAGCGGGCAGTTCCACTGGCGTGTGGGCGTCGATCTGCCGCTGCGGATGATGCGGCGCGCAGAGGTGGCGGCGCATTTCGGGTTTGTCGCGAGTCCGGCGGCCGCAGCTAATTGAGGAACACTAAGCATGACTCGCCCTCCTTCTGTTTCGTCATGCTGCATAATCTTCACTCCGAAATAAAAATACCCTCACCGCATATTCCTTTCGTCTTCCCGCTCTGCCTTGTAGCGCGCTTCGAATTCGTGCAACCGCGCTTTGACGATCGACAGGTCGTAGAAGTCGATCGCCTCGATATCGCGCGCCGCCTTCAGCTGCCGGACCGCCGACGGCCACGCACCCTCCAGCGCCAACGCCTCGGCCGTCGCGCGATGCTGCGCGAGCGCGTCGCCGGCGCCCGCGCTCGCACGCGCCAGATAGCGCCACCAAGCCGGTTCGTCCGGATCGGCGCGCGTTGCTTGCAGGGCGAGCGCCTGCGCATCGGCAAAGCGGCGTGCCGCAAGCAACGCCTGAAGATGGATATCGATCGCCGCATGCGAGCCGGGCCAGCGGCGCTGCGCAATCTCGCCCAAGCGCACCGCGTCGTCGGCGCGGCCGGCGCGGCGGGCAATGTCCGACGCGAGCACATCGAGGCTCGGCGAGCTGCGCGCCACCTCTCCCTCCTGGACTTCGTCAGCAGTGAAAATGCGGCGCGCCTTGTCGAGCGCTGCGTCAGCGGCGTCGTAGCGGCCAATCAGCATTTGCGCGACCGCGATGCCATACCAGTTCGCGGCGACGTTCGGCGCGGTCTTGTCTTCGATCTCGGCGGTGAAGCGCCTGACGTCTCCGGCATATTCGCTCGGCGAGCGGTCCTGCAAGACGCGCAGGCGCGCGCGCACGAAGCCGAATTCCGGCGACTGGCGTGGCTGCCGGTACGGCGCGCGGCGAGCGCGGTCTTCGATATCGGCGAGACGGTCGGTGGTCAGCGGATGGGTGCGCGCATAAGCCGGCACGCCCGCGTCGCTCATCGACGCGCGCTCGAGCCGCTCGAAGAACGACGGCATGCCGTACGGATCGTAGCCGGCCGCCGCGAGCATCTGGAACCCGACGCGGTCGGCCTCGTGCTCGGCCGCCCGCGAGAAGCGCAACTGCTCGTCGACCGCATACGCGTGCCCGCCGAGCACGATCGCGCTGCCCAAGTCGCCGCTGTTCGCGATCATGCCCGCGAGAATCCCGAACAGCACGCCCGCGAGCGCCGCATAGCCGCTGCGCTCATTGACCGCGATCATCCGTGCGATATGCCGCTGCAGCACATGCCCCATCTCGTGCCCGATGACCGAGGCGAGTTCCGATTCGGTCTGCGTCGTGACGAAAAGCCCGGTATTGATGCCGATGAAACCGCCCGGCATGGAGAACGCGTTGATTTGCGGATCTCGAATCGCAAATAGCTGGAAATCAGGTTTGTAGCCGCCGATGTACTGCGCGCTCGCTGCGGCGGCGAGCCGCGCGGCCACGGAATTCAGATAGTCGCGCGTGAGCCAGTCGGCAAGGTAGCCAGGGCCGCGCCGGACTTGGCGCATCACGCGCTCGCCGACTTTGCGCTCTTCTTGCAGCGTGAGCGCGCCGCCCGAGCCGTCGCCGAGATCCGGCAATTGCACGGCGGTAAGCGGTGCGCGCAAACTGGCATTGCCGTTAGCGGTGCCGTTTCCGCCCGCGAGCCGGCTGTCCTTGCTGCCATATGGGCCGAACACGCCGGATGCGATGCCAGGCGGCACGAGCGAGATCACGCTCGAATTGAGCGGGCCGATTTCCAGGGGCGGGCCATCTGACGGCGGAGCGTCTGACAGTTGCTGCCCGAACGCCGCCGGCGGCACGGCGAGCGCCACAGCAAGCGCTGCTGCGACCAATCGATTGAAACAAAGCATTCGTGAAGCGAAGGCGGAAGACGCGGTTAGTGATCGCCCCCGCAATTCGGAAGCGCCCGGCCAGGAAAGGCTCGGCCAGAAAAGCATCGCGCCATTGTACAGATCGCTTACAAAACGCCGACATCCGCTTTCGCGCTGGCAATGAAGCGAGGCCGCCTGCCGCGACGCCGCCGCTGCTATGATGAGCGCCCTCTTAGCGATGCATGGGACCGAAGCAGGCCCTAAAGCGTCAACCGCTTTGCATGAGACCGGACTCAGCGCCAAGGCGCCAGGTCCGAATCGACATCCCGCCGACAAAGGAACCCGACATGCCAGAACTCACCCATTTCGACGCAGCCGGCCAGGCTCATATGGTCGACGTCGGCGGCAAGCAGGAAACGAAGCGCATCGCGCTCGCGCGCGGCTCGATCCGCATGCTGCCCGAAACGCTCGAGCTGATCCGGGGCGGCAACGCCAAGAAGGGCGACGTGCTCGGTGTCGCGCGCATCGCGGCGATCCAGGGCGCGAAGCGCACCGCCGATTTGATTCCGCTGTGCCATCCGCTCGCGTTGACGCGCGTCACCGTGGATTTCGCACTCGACGACGCACTGCCGGGCGTCGTCTGCACCGCGCAGGTCGAGACGCTCGGCCGCACCGGCGTCGAAATGGAAGCGCTGACGGCCGTGCAGGTCGGCTTGCTGACGGTCTACGACATGTGCAAGGCCGCCGATCGCGGGATGACGATTACCGAAGTGAAGGTGCTCGAGAAGCACGGCGGCAAGTCAGGGGATTGGGTCGCGCCGTAACGGCTGGCAACCCGGGCGCGCCGGCGGCGTACTTGCGCCGGCGCGTCACTAGAGCCGTTGCGGCGATACGATCAATCGTCGCTATCGTCATCGTCCTGGTTGGCGTCCTTCGGCGGCAAGCCGTACTTCTTCACCAGCTCGGCCTTGAAGCCGGCCAGCACCGACTGCTGCTCGTCGCACAGCGCGTAGAGCGAAGCGAGTTGCGACGGCCAGTCGTGCAGCTCCTCCGCGAAGATCTTCAGACGCGCCACCGTATCGAACGCGGCGCTCTGCTGCCCGTCGAGCGCCTGAAGCACGGCGTAGCGGCGCAACACGGTCTCGCCCGGCAATAGCGCAATCGCCTGCTTGTGCATGTCGAGCTTCATCGGCAGATCTTTGCGGTCGATCGGCAGCAGCGTCGCCATCCCGTACTCGCCCCATGCGCCAAACAGGAACGACGGATCGGCGCGATATTCCTCCGCGGGATGTTCGCCGTAATACAGCACTTCCGAGCGCTGGTAGTCGCGGTAGATCGGATACAGCGCAGCCAGACCGCCGACCACGAGCACCACCTGGATGCCGAGCGACAACCCGCTCGGCACGAAGCGCAGCGGTTTGGTCTCGAGCAGCCCGAAGATGAACATCGCCGGCAGCAGGAAGAACATGTACTGCTGCGGATATTCGACGAGCGCGTGCATCAGCAGCGCGCCGATGAGCGCAAGACCGAACACGCGCGGCGCGCTCTGCGGTGCGACCACCACGCGCACGAGCCACGCCAAAAGGCCGATCAGCAGAATGCCGAGGCCCAACAGGCCGGACTTCGCGAGCAGGTCGATGAAGATGTCATGCGAGTTGTTCGCGATCTCGACGCCGCCAAGCGCATTCGCAAGCGCGAACTGAAAACGCGGAAACTCCCCCCAGCCGACACCGAGGAGCGGATGCGACTTGAACATCGTCAAGCCGTATTTCCACAGCGCGATGCGCGGCGCGATCTGACCTTCGTCCTTGAAGCGGTCCGCTGCCGATACGGCCAGACCAAGGTTGTAATGCACGTTGGCCCAGCGCACCGCCACGTTCACGACGAGGAAAATCGCGACGAGCGCGAACGGAATCAGCCACTCGCGCGTATTACGCCGCACGCCGCTGTGCCGCCGCGATTCGGCTGCCGCCATCCAGAACCCCGCGACGACGATCACGCCCGTCTGCAGCCAAGGCCCGCGCGACACGGTGAGCGCCTGCCCGAGCGCGCAGATCGCCGAGACCAACGCCCACAGAACCAGGTTGAGGCGTCGCGTTTGCGCGAGGTACATCGCGCCTGCCATGCCGAACGCGATCACGGTGGCGAGGTGATTCGCCTGCGCCATGTTGCCGAACGGCCGACGCTCGACGGTGATGTTGTACGCGACGACGAACGGCGAGAAACGCACCTCAGCGTGAAAAAGCTGAACAAGCTGACAGAGGACAGCGAAGAGCGCACCGGCGATCAGCGCGCCCGCCGCCCAGCGCAACGCGTCCTCGGACAGGTTCGCGCGGGCAAACCCATAGCCCGCGTGCACGGTCACGAAGGCGGCGAGCAGGAATCCGGCGCCAAGCCAGTTCATCGACGGCTGGGCGACGGGGAGCAGGAATGTCTGCGCCACGAGCAACAGGCCGAACGCGAGCGGCACGAGCGCGACAACGGGCGAAGCGTAGGGAACTCGCGGGCGCGCGCTCGTCACGAGAAACAAAACGCCGGCGCCGACCAGCAGGTACAGCGCGAGCGCGGTGAATTCCGCGTAGAAAGTCGGGATCGGATAGGTATGGTTAGTGACCGCGTAGGGAAGAATCAACGCGAAAGCCAGCAAAACCAGCGACAAATAACGTGCAAATGGGGAAGGCATGAGGGACCGAGGGCGTCTGCAACCGGCGCACTATACAAAAAAATCCTTTCACTGTGCGCCGGACGACGGGAATATCAGCGAATTCGCGAGCCGCGTGTTGCGGCAATGCCATCCGGCGAGCGACCGCCCTCCCCCTGTGCGATCACGCGCGGCACTCGGGCGGCGCCAATTTCGCGGGCAGCGTCGGGGCTTCGGACGGCAGCGGTCCCGCTCCCGGAGCCGGCAACGACGACGCGCTCTTGCCGCCCGAGAAGCACTCCCACGTCACCGAACCGGCGGGCGCTGCGCCCTTCGAAAGCGCGATGCGCGCCGTCGGCGTATCCGCGTTGTCGGGCAGCGACGGCACCAGCACGAGCGTATTGGAGCCCTCGGGCGCGACGCGCGTCGTGTAGCTCACGGTGATTTGGCCGGTGTCGTCGTCGATACGCACCGACTCGACGTTGCGCGTGGCCGGCGGCGACGAGTAGCCCCCGGCGAGCGCGTTGCCGCTGGCCGCGTTCTCGGCGACGGCAAGCCGCGCCGACGACGCCAGCGACAAGCCCTCGCCCACCCGGCTGCGCGCCAGATAGTCCTGGTAAGCGGGGATCGCATACGCGGCGATGACCCCGACGATCGCGAGCACGATCATCAACTCGATCAGCGTGAACCCGGCCTTGCGGCACGTGCGCGCGATGCGGGCGCCCCATTGCCCGGAGAGAGACAAGAGCAAGCCGCCACCGCGGCTCGAGAAGCGGACAAGAGAAAAAACGAACATCGGCAGGCTCCCTGAATGAAAACGCCTGGCCGGAAACTGGGCAGGCGTCCTCATCGTAGCCAGCGGGGATTGCGCGCGGCACTCGGCCGGACAGCCAACGTGTGGGCAGTCAGTGTGCCCCGGAAGAGCCGGAACCGGAGGAAGCACTCGCATCGGCGCGCCGCACGGCCCGCCGCTTGAGGCAATAGCCGACGACGACCACGAACACCGCGCCCGCAATATGCGCGCCGTATTCGGCAGCGGGCGTATCGAGCAACGGCCAGCGGTCGCCTGCCGGATCGTTGATGATGAGACCGCCCGCAATCCAGCCGAGCAGGGCCGCGCCGATCGTGACGATGATCGGGAATCGATCGAGCAGCTTCAGCACCAGCGTGCTGCCCCACACGATCAGCGGAATGCTGAGGATGAGGCCGAAGATCACGAGCGCGACCCGGTGTTGCGGATCGGCGGCTTCGGCCGCGCCGGCGATGGCGATCACGTTGTCGAGGCTCATCACCGCGTCGGCGACGACGATCGTCTTGATCGCGGACAACAGCTTGTCGGCGGGCTTGATGTTTTCGTGAACATCGTGGGCCGGCGCCATCAAACGCACGCCGATCCACAAGAGCAGCAAGCCGCCCGCGAACTTCAAGAGCGGCACGTCGAGCAGCACTACGGCAAACGAAATCAGCGCGACCCGCAAGAGGATTGCGCCCGCTGTGCCCCACAGCACGCCGCGCACGCGCTGCTCTTGCGGCAGATTGCGGCACGCGAGCGCGATCACGACTGCGTTGTCGCCGCCGAGCAGGATGTCGATGATGACGATCTGAAGGACCGCACCCCAGTGGAGCGTCGCGAAGAATTCGAGCATGGTGAGTCGGTTAGGAAGCCGCCGAGGGCGACGATCATGCGGCCAGCTTTGCATGGGACCGGACTACGCGCTCTGCATGGGATCAGAGTAGCGCGCTAAAGCGCGAACTCTGATCGACAGCTAAAGCGCCAAGTCCGGATCGACAAAAAAAGCGAGGAAGCACTATTTGCTCCCTCGCTTCAGAGCCGCCATCTTACGAAAGGGTTTCGCAAGAATAACAAAAAACGCCGGCGAACCGGCGTTTTCTGTTTGAGGCTTGAGTCGCGTCGTCGATTACAGAATCGACTTCAGCAGGCGGCCCATTTCCGACGGGTTACGCGTCACCTTGATGCCGCAGCCGTCCATGATTTCGAGCTTCGCGTCGGCCGTGTCGGCACCGCCCGAGATTAGCGCGCCGGCGTGGCCCATCCGCTTGCCCGGAGGCGCCGTGACACCTGCGATGAAGCCAACCACCGGCTTCTTCATGTTGTCCTTGATCCAGTACGCCGCGTTCGCTTCGTCCGGGCCGCCGATCTCGCCGATCATGATGACGGCGTCCGTGTCCGGATCGTCGTTGAACATCTTCATGACGTCGATGTGCTTGAGACCGTTGATCGGGTCGCCGCCGATACCGACCGCCGACGATTGGCCGAGGCCAAGCGCCGTCAGTTGAGCCACGGCTTCATACGTCAGCGTGCCCGAACGCGACACGACGCCGATGCGGCCCTTGCGGTGGATGTGGCCCGGCATGATGCCGATCTTGAGCTCGTCCGGCGTGATCGTGCCCGGGCAGTTCGGTCCGAGCAGCAGCGTCTTGCGGTTTTCGCGGCGCATGCGGTCGCGCACTTCGATCATGTCGCGAACCGGAATGCCTTCGGTGATGCAGATCGCGAGATCGAGATCGGCTTCGACCGCTTCCCAGATCGCCGCAGCGGCGCCTGCCGGCGGCACGTAGATGACCGATACGGTCGCGCCCGTTTCAGCCTTCGCTTCCTTGACGCTGGCGTAGATCGGAATGCCTTCGAAATCTTCGCCGGCCTTCTTCGGGTTCACGCCCGCGACGTACGCTTCGCGGCCGTTCGCGTATTCACGGCATGCGCGCGTGTGGAACTGGCCGGTCTTGCCGGTGATGCCCTGCGTGATGACCTTGGTGTCTTTGTTGATCAGAATCGACATGTATTTGACCTCTGTTCGTTGAGCGCGCTTACTTGCCGGCAGCAGCCGCGACGACCTTCTGCGCCGCTTCTTCCATGCTGTCCGCCGAGATGATCGGCAGGCCGGATTCGGCGAGCATCTTCTTGCCCAGGTCTTCGTTGGTGCCCTTCATGCGCACGACGAGCGGCACGTTCAGGTTCACCGCCTTCGAACCGGCGATCACGCCTTCCGCGATCACGTCGCAGCGCATGATGCCGCCGAAGATGTTCACGAGGATCGCCTTCAGGTCCGGGTTCTTGAGCATCAGCTTGAACGCTTCGGTCACTTTCTCGGTCGTGGCGCCGCCGCCGACGTCGAGGAAGTTGGCCGGCTCGCCGCCGAACAGCTTGATAGTGTCCATCGTCGCCATCGCGAGGCCGGCGCCGTTCACGAGGCAGCCGATGTTGCCGTCGAGCGAGATGTACGCGAGGTCGAACTTCGACGCTTCGACTTCAGCCGGATCTTCTTCATCCAGATCGCGATACGCGACGATTTCCGGATGACGGAACAGCGCGTTCGAATCGAAGTTGAACTTGGCGTCGAGCGCGATCACCTTGCCGTCGCCCGTCAGGATCAGCGGGTTGATTTCGGCGAGCGATGCATCGGTTTCCCACGTGGCCTTGTAGAGACCCTGCAGGATGGCGCGCGCTTGCGGAATCGAAGCATCGGGCACGCCGATCTTCTTCGCGAGATCGTCGGCTTCCGAATCCAGGAGACCCTTCGCCGGGTCGACTGCCACCTTGTGGATCGCTTCCGGCGTATTGGCGGCGACTTCTTCGATGTCCATCCCGCCTTCGCTCGAAGCCATCACGACGACCTTCTGCGACACGCGATCGATCACGAGGCCAACGTACAGTTCCTTCTTGATGTCGGCGCCTTCTTCGATCAGCAGACGATTCACCTTCTGGCCTTCCGGGCCGGTCTGGTGCGTGACGAGCTGCATGCCGAGGATCTGGTTCGCGTATTCGCGCACCTGATCCAGCGACTTGGCGACCTTCACGCCGCCGCCCTTGCCACGACCACCTGCGTGGATCTGAGCCTTGACGACCCACACCGGGCCGCCCAGCTCTTCAGCGGCCTTGACCGCATCTTCCACCGAGAACACCGGCTTGCCGCGCGGTACCGCGACCCCGAATTTCCGCAGGATTTCCTTACCCTGGTACTCGTGAATCTTCATGCGTGATTCCTTCAGTCTGAGAGTTGGATTGAACTTCGATGACGCTAATTTATTTCGAGGCAAGCGCCTCGACTTTGGTATGGGTGCCGCCTTCCTCGGCGTCGGCAGCTAGCGCCGCATCCTGGCGTTCCGCTGCACGCGGCGCGTGGCCGTACCAGCGGGGATAAAACTGACGGACCGCTTCGCCGTCGAACCGCAATGCCTGACAGCGATCGAGTTGAAACGGCGGCTTGGCGTTCGCAGCCTCACCGTTGCCGCCTTGACTTGCTTCGCCCGGTGAATCGCCGCGCGTGTTCCAGACATCGCCCGCGAAAGCCTGAATGGCGGCGGTCGGCACGATCGCGCACAACTCGGTGAGGTGCGTGCATCCCGCGACGCCGCCCAACAGGCGGTTCGCTTCGCGGCGAAAATTCTGGAACAGGTTGAGCCCGATGAGGGCGCGGTAGGCGGGATTGGCGGCTTCGCAGTGACCGGGATAGGGCACCCAGTCGGACGACGCTTCGGCGTCGACGACGTTGAGCTTGCGATCGATCGTGATGCGAAGCCAGAGTTCATGAATCGGCAGGCCGTTGGGCCGGACACCGGGCGCAAGCGCCACGTCACGCGGCTTATGATCGGTCAGGCACGCCTCGATGTCCCACAAGCCGTCTTCACGCTCGAACGCTTCCGCTCGAATTGCGCGGCGATGGCGCAACTTGCGGGACACGGGCGGGGAAAGCGGCATGCGAGAGGAGACGGCTGAATAGGAAAACCGGTGGATTTTAGCATACTGGGTATTTCGGATAGACCGAGGTCCCCACAAGCCGAGGCGGTGGCGGACGTGGACGGTTGCACCGGTCGCAACCGTCGTTGCAGGCCGTCGTTACACGCCGTCCCAATCCTCGTCGCCGCCCTTCAGGATTTTGACGATCGTCGCGCTGGAGAAACCACGTGTGGCCAGAAAGCGCGCTTGCTTGGCGCGCTCGGCCGGCGTTTCGGGAAGGTGTCCGTACTTCTTGCGCCAAACGGCTTGCGCGCGAGCCAGTTCGGTCTCGCGAAGCTGCGCGCCGACTTCTTCGATCAAGGCGTCGCCCACCGAGTGACGGCGCAGTTCGCCGACGATCCGGCTCGTCCCCATGCGCGCCGCGCGGCGATGGACGAGGCTTTCGGCAAAGCGCGAATCGGACAGCCAGCCTTCGCTCTCGAGCGCATCGAGCAGCGGCTCGAGCGCATCTGCCTCTTCGACAAAGGGAGCAAGCTTGCGCGAGAGTTCGGAGCGGCTGTATTCGCGTCGCGACAGATAGTCGAGCGCACGAGCCTTCAAAGAGCGGGCTGGCTTTTTCGAGCGCCCGGAAGACTCGTCGGATGAGGCCGAGGGCTCTCGACGCGAGCGGGTATAGGTGCTTTCGTTCGATTGACCGGTTGATGACGTCGATGACCCGGCGGTCGATGACCCGGCATTCGCCGCGTCAGAACCGGTCGCATCTGCTGTAGACGAGCGACGACCCGCTGCGAGATCGTGCGCGTCGAATGATTCAAATGGATCGAAAGGATCGAGCGGATCGGGCCGAGCCGCTTCGCGCCCTGCTTTACCGCGCCCCGAATTCGACGCCGCCCGGTCCTTGCGCATCACGCGATGCTTACTCTTCGTCCGCGACTTCGACGCCTTCCGAAGCGCCAGCCGGCATCGCGTTCACGCCAAGCGATTCGCGGATGCGGTTTTCGATCTCGAGCGCGATGTCGGGATTCTCACGCAGAAATTCGCGTGCGTTGTCCTTGCCCTGGCCGATGCGCTCGCCGTTATAGCTGTACCACGCACCCGCCTTGTCGACGATCTTCGCTTGCACGCCGAGGTCGATGACTTCGCCTTGGCGCGAAATGCCTTCGCCGTAGAGGATGTCGAAAATCGCTTCGCGGAACGGCGGCGACACCTTGTTCTTGACGACCTTCACGCGCGTTTCGTTGCCGATCACTTCGTCGTTCTTCTTGATCGAGCCGATGCGGCGAATGTCGAGGCGCACCGATGCGTAGAACTTCAGCGCATTGCCGCCCGTCGTCGTTTCCGGGTTGCCGAACATCACACCGATCTTCATGCGGATCTGGTTGATGAAGATCACGAGGCAGTTCGTGCGCTTGATCGTGCCGGTCAGCTTGCGCAGCGCCTGCGACATCAGACGCGCTTGCAGACCCGGCAAGGAATCGCCCATTTCGCCTTCGATTTCGGCCTTCGGCACGAGCGCCGCGACCGAGTCGATCACGATCATGTCGATCGAGCCCGAGCGCACCAGCGCGTCGGCAATTTCAAGCGCCTGCTCGCCGGTATCCGGCTGCGAGACCAACAGATCGGACACGTTCACGCCGAGCTTGCCGGCGTATTGGATGTCGAGCGCGTGTTCCGCGTCGATGAACGCGGCCGTGCCGCCGAGCTTCTGCATTTCGGCGATGACTTGCAGCGTCAGCGTGGTCTTGCCCGACGATTCCGGCCCGTAGATTTCGACCACGCGGCCGCGCGGCAGACCGCCGACGCCGAGCGCGATATCGAGGCCGAGCGAGCCCGTCGACACCACTTGAATATCTTCGGCCACCTCGCCGTCGCCGAGCCGCATGACCGACCCTTTGCCGAACTGCTTTTCGATCTGCGCGAGCGCCGCAGCGAGTGCCTTGCTCTTTTCAGCAGTCAGTCCAGCCGAGCCTTTCTTGCTTTCTTCCATGAATCGTCCTTTGCTATGATGAACGGCGTCTGAGGTGGGTGCGCAGGCCCTTAGCAGTGAGTTGCTGAGCTAGCGCACGAAACGCAGACACTGTATAAAAAAACAGTGGTTTTTGCAAGCCCGAGGCGACGCGTTTTGGCGTCGCATGTGCGGATTTACAACCGGGCACGCCCCCGGGCAGCCAACACCACACGACATTCGGAGACCGCCGCACGCCGGGCGATGCTGTGGCACAGCGCGGTGCCGCGGCAACAGCAACGCGGCAGCGGCACATCATGCGAATTCTCATTGCTGAAGATGACAGCATACTCGCGGACGGTCTCGTCCGATCACTCCGCCAATCGGGCTATGCCGTCGATCACGTGAAGGGCGGCGCCGAAGCCGATGCCGCCCTCTCGGTGCAAGCCTTCGACCTCCTGATCCTCGATCTCGGGCTGCCGCGCCTGTCCGGCCTCGAAGTGCTGCGGCGCCTGCGCGCCCGCAATTCGAACCTGCCCGTGCTGATCCTCACCGCCGCCGACAGCATCGAGGAACGCGTGAAGGGTCTCGATCTCGGCGCCGACGACTACATGGCAAAGCCGTTCGACTTGAACGAACTCGAAGCGCGCGTGCGCGCGCTCACGCGGCGCGGCGCGGGCGGCGGGCCGACCGTCGTGCGGCACGGCTCGCTCGCATTCGACCAGGTGGGCCGCATCGCCACCGTGAACGATCAGGTGATCGACCTCTCGGCACGCGAACTCGGCCTGCTCGAAGTGCTGCTGCAACGGATCGGCCGGCTCGTGTCGAAAGAGCAGCTCGTCGACCATCTATGCGAATGGGGCGAGGAAGTCAGCAACAACGCGATCGAAGTCTACGTGCACCGGCTGCGCAAGAAGATCGAGCCGAGCGGCGTGCGGATCATCACCGTGCGCGGCCTTGGCTATTGCCTCGAGAAAGCCGCCCCGGCCGCCGGCACGGCGCCCTCGCCCGGTGCTTCGGACCCGGCCTCGAACGGCGCGGCCAAGTCGCCGGCGAATCACTCGTCCAAGTAGAGGCGTCACATGGCCTCGCCAGCTTCCGCGGAAGGCGCCGCGGCACCCGCAGAGCGTCCGGGGCACGCGCCGCCGGAGCCTGCGGCCACGCGCGCGGCAGATCCCGACGAGGTCCGCGACGCCACCTACGCCAACCCCTTCGCGCCGCCCGACGAGACCGAGTCCACGCCCGAAGCGCGCCCGCGCTCGCTCTTCGGCGAGATTCTCGACTGGATGCTTGCGCCGCTCCTGCTGCTCTGGCCGATGAGCATCGCGGTGACCTATCTCGTCGCGAAGACGATCGCCAACGGCCCGTTCGACCGTGCGCTCGAAACCGACGTCTACGTGCTCGCCCGGCAGATCCAGCCGGTGAACGGCGTCGCCGAACTGTCGCTGCCCGCGTCGACGCGCGACTTCCTTTCCGCCGACAACGTCGACAAGGTCTTCTACCAAGTGCTCGGCACGCGCGGCGAGCTGGTCGGCGGCGACGCCGACCTGCCGCTGCCGCACGAAGACGACCGCCCGCAGCCCGGCATCGTCGAGTTCCGCGATGACATGCTGCACGGCAACGACATCCGCGTCGCGTACACGACGGTCGAGTTTCCGCACGAGGCCGCCTGCGAGGACGCCGAAGTCCGCGCCGCCGGGGCGGCGGGCTGCGGGGCGCCCGTGCTCGTGCAAGTCGCCGAGACGCTCGACAAGCGCAGCCAGCTCGCCAACGACATCATCAAAGGCGTGATCCTCCCGCAGTTCGTGATCCTGCCGCTTGCGATCGTGCTGGTCTGGTTCGGGCTGTCGCGCGGCCTCGCGCCGCTCACCGCGCTGCAATCGAATCTGCGCGCGCGGCGGCTCGACGATCTCTCGCCGCTCGAAGCGAGGCGCGCGCCGCCCGAGATCGAGCCGCTCGTCACGTCGTTCAACGACTTGCTGACGCGTCTCTCGCAAAACATGGAGCTGCAAAAGCGCTTCATCGCCGACGCCGCGCATCAGATGAAGACGCCGCTCGCCGGCCTGCGCACGCAGGCGGAGCTGGCGCTGCGGCAGGACGTATCGGCCGAGGTGCGCCGCTCGCTCGAACAGATCGCGACGAGCTCGGAGCATGCCGCGCGCCTCGTCACGCAGCTGCTCGCGCTCGCGCGAGCGGAAAACCGCATGTCGGGGCAAGCGTTCGCGGCGGTCGAGGTGTCCGAGTTGGCCCGGCTCACGGTCCGCGACTGGGTGGAGCCGGCGCTCGCCAAGCAGATGGATCTTGGCTACGAAGGCCCCGACGCACCGGTCACGGTCGACGGCAACCCGGTCATGCTGCGCGAGATGCTCTCGAACCTGATCGACAACGCGATCCGCTACACGCCCCAAGGCGGCCGCATTACGGTTCGCGTGCGGCCCGATGAGCCGAATCAAGAAGTGCACCTCGAAGTCGAGGACACTGGGCCCGGCATTCCGCCCGCCGAGCGCGCCCGGGTGCTCGAGCGGTTCTATCGGATTCTCGGCCGCGAGGGCGACGGCAGCGGGCTCGGGCTCGCGATCGTCCGCGAGATCGCGACAATGCACGGCGGCACGCTAGCGATCGACGACAACGTCTATCAAACCGAGCCGCGCCTGGCCGGTACGCTCGTACGCGTCAGCTTGAGGACCTCCGAGGCGATTCGGGACTTACCCTGAGTGCGCCGGCTTTCGCCCATCATCAAGCGCAACCCTAAATGCATATAAGCGACGTTGGATGCGTGAAGCGAGAAATTAGATGAAAAACGCCGCAAATCGCGCCTTTGCGCACTAGACCCCATTTTGAGATTTCGCGTCAGTACGCCGTAAGTTTCCGCTCCAATAATCGTCGACGGGGCCGCCTTACCCAGCGCCCCCGCGCGTATATCAAAATTGGAGACAGCACATGGCAACCGTAGGCGGTCAAATTGCACACGCGCCGATGACAAGCGACGAGAAGCGGGTGATCTTCGCGTCGTCGCTCGGCACCGTTTTCGAGTGGTATGACTTCTACCTGGCCGGCTCGCTGGCCATCTACATCAGCAAGAGCTTCTTTTCCGGCGTCAATCCAACCGCGGCGTTCATCTTCACCCTGCTCGGCTTTGCCGCCGGCTTCGCGGTGCGGCCGTTCGGCGCGATCGTGTTCGGACGGCTCGGCGACCTCGTCGGCCGCAAGTACACGTTCCTGATCACGATCGTCATCATGGGCCTGTCGACGTTCATCGTCGGCTTCCTGCCCGGCTACGCGGCGATCGGCATGGCGTCGCCGGTGATCTTCATCGCGATGCGGCTGCTGCAGGGCTTGGCGCTCGGCGGCGAGTACGGGGGCGCCGCGACCTATGTCGCCGAACACGCGCCCGCCAATCGGCGCGGCTACTACACGTCGTGGATTCAAACAACGGCGACGCTCGGCCTCTTCCTCTCGCTGCTCGTGATTCTCGGCGTGCGCACCTCGATGGGCGAGGAAGCGTTCGGCTCCTGGGGCTGGCGCATCCCGTTTGTCGCGTCGCTGATCCTGCTCGGGGTGTCCGTCTGGATTCGGCTGCAGCTCAACGAATCGCCGGCGTTCCTGCGCATCAAGTCGCAAGGCAAGACCTCGAAGGCCCCGCTGACCGAAGCGTTTGGCCAGTGGAAGAACCTGAAGGTCGTGATTCTGGCGCTGATCGGCTTGACGGCCGGGCAGGCGGTGGTCTGGTACACGGGCCAGTTCTACGCGCTCTTCTTCCTGACGCAAACGCTGAAGGTGGACGGCGCGAGCGCCAACATCCTGATCGCGCTGGCGCTTCTGATCGGCACGCCGTTCTTCGTGTTCTTCGGCTCGCTGTCGGACCGGATCGGCCGCAAGCCGATCATCATGGCCGGCTGCCTGATCGCGGCGCTCGCGTACTTCCCGCTCTTCAAGGCGCTCACGCACTTCGCGAACCCGGCGCTCGAAGCCGCGACGCTGAAGTCGCCGATCGTCGTCGTCGCCAATCCCGACGAGTGCTCGTTCCAGTTCAACCCGGTAGGCACGGCGAAGTTCACGAGCTCGTGCGACATCGCGAAGAGCGCGCTGTCGAAGGCCGGCTTGAACTACACGAACGTGGCGGCGCCGGCGGGCTCGCTCGCGCAGATCAAGGTCGGCGACACGGTGATCGACACCTACGACGGCAAGGCCGCCGACGCGAAGGACAAGGGCAAGGCGTTCGACAAGACCCTCGCCACGACGCTCAAGAGCGCGGGCTACCCGGCGAAGGCCGACCCGTCGCAGTTGAACTGGCCGATGACGGTCGTGATCCTGGCGATCCTCGTGATCTTCGTGACGATGGTGTATGGCCCGATCGCAGCGATGCTCGTGGAGATGTTCCCGACGCGGATTCGCTACACGTCGATGTCGCTGCCGTATCACATCGGCAACGGCTGGTTCGGCGGCTTCCTGCCGGCGACGGCGTTCGCGATCGTCGCGGCGCGCGGCGATATCTACTCGGGGCTCTGGTATCCGATCGTGGTGGCGCTGATCACGTTCGTGATCGGCATGCTGTTCGTCAAGGAGACCAAGGACTCGAATATTTATTCGCGGGATTGAGCTCGAACTGGCGGACGGAGGCGGCCCTTGGCCGCTAGATGGCGAGGCAGTCGAAAAACTGAGTTGGTGGGGTTGACAGGCTGCCTTGTTGTCGTCATAATTTGCCTTCTTTGGCGAATTAGCTCAGTCGGTTAGAGCGACGGAATCATAATCCGCAGGTCCGGGGTTCGAATCCCTGATTCGCCACCAGCTTCAAGAAAAAGCCGCTGTCTGCCAAGGACAGCGGCTTTTTTGTTCTGAAACGCCGCCAATGCGCCCGAACAGGCGCATTACTCATCTAAATTTTAGATAAGCGCGTTTTCGATGCATCGGGTGCTACACGCCTCTGTTACCTTCCTGAGGAGAGCACCCCGTGAAACACCCCTACCTGACCACCCGCGCCGACTCGACGAGCTACTACTTTCGCCGCAAGGTGCCGCTCAAGCTGCGCGCCCTGCTCGAGAAGACCGAAATCTGGGTCAGCCTCGAAACACCCTGCAAGGAGGCGGCCGTCGCCCGCCTGCCGGCGGCGGCCCTCGAATACGAGCGTCTCATCGCCCCGGCCCGCGCGGCGGCCACCGCATTGGCTTCGGCCACGCCCGCTGCGGACGCCTGGCTGCCGCGCGGCATGCGTGCCGTCGACAACGAACCCCACCCGTATCACCCCACCGTGCAGCCGCCCGGCACCACGCGCCTTTCTGCCGTGCAGATTCCGCGGCTGGTTGAGCGCTACAGGGCGAATGCGCTGGCGAACGACGACGAAAATCGCCCGACCTGTTTCGTGGCACCCCACCCCGACGCCCATGACGACGACGGTCACGACGAAGAGGCACATAGGGCCCTCCTGCTTGAGACCCGCCGCCAGTTGCGCCGGGCGCGCGCCGCGGACGACTTCTCGGCTATGCGTGAGTGCGTCGAAGACCACCTGATGTGGGAGCGCGTGTGGCTGCCAGCGGCGTCAGACGAATATCTGCAGTTGCTGAAGGCCATGACGGATGCGCACCTGGCGGTGGTCGAGGAGGAACTGCGGCGGCTCGAGGGCGACTTCTGCGAGACGCCCGAGCTGATTCCCCTCGTGGACCACAACGATACCTGGGAGGCCGCCGTACGGACCTGGGTCGACGAGGCGGCCCCGCGGGCCAAGACCGCTGACGAGGTCAGGACGCAGGTCGCGCGCTTCGAACGTCTGGTTGGGGCCATGCCACTCTCCGCGCTGACACCCGCGCATGTCGCGCATTTCAAGGCCGCGTGCCTCGAGCAGGAAAAGGTCAGCAAGAGCCGCGTCAATACCATCGTTGCGCTGCTTTCGCCGGTCATCAACGTGGCGATGAACAACAAGCTGACGACGCTCAGCGCCAACCCGTTCGCCCGCGCGAAATTCAGCAGGAAGGCCGTGCGCAAGGATGCCGACCCGGATGCCCAGCGCGATGCCTACACGGTCGACGAACTCAACCGTCTGTACGCGTCCCGCGTCTTCGTTCACGGCCACCGTCCAGGAAAAGGGGCGCGCGAAGCGGCGTTCTGGCTACCCCTGCTCGGCCCGCATACGGGCGCGCGTCTCGAGGACCTGTGCCTGCTGCGCACGCGGGACGTGGTGCAGCATGCCGGCGTATGGTGTCTGCACCTGCACGACACCAAGCGGGAGCATCAGAGCGGCGAGGCGAGCATCATGCGTTACGTACCCATTCACCGCACGCTGCTCGAACTGGGCTGGCTCGACTATGTCGCGAGCCAGAACCGCGACGGGCTGCTGTTCCCGCACCTGAATGAAAACCAGTATGGTCAGCTCAGCGCGGTATGGAGCAACTGGTTTAGCGATTACCTCGATGTCGATGCGGGCCTCGATGATGCCCGTCTGGACTTCCACAGCTTCCGTCACACCTTCAAGACCTTTGGCCGGTTGTCCGGTATCGACAATGACGTGATTGAAGAACTGCTCGGGCATGCGCCGACCAGCATGTACGGCCGCAATCAAGATGGCGAGCGGCGACTGCCCTTTGAGCTGCTGGTGCAGGGGATGGAAAAGCTGACCTTCCCTGGTCTCCAATTGGCGCATCTGCCCTACGCCGGCCGGGCGTAATTCCGCCGTCGATGCGAGTCGGTGACCTTCCCTGGCGCAGGCCGGCCGTACCTACGGCCGGCTTTTCCTTGCGTGAGCCACAGCAAATATAAAACCAGCTCCCTAAAGTCTTTAAAAGAGAGTTTTCGTAAGACCAAGGAGCTTCTTTAAAAACCCTGAAAAGAGAGCCTCTTTAGGAGGAAGAGCCAGGTTCTCAAGCGTCAGTGGACCAGCCGGAACCGTGCCGGACACCAATGGCGCTATTGGCCCCACCCTCGCAGTGCTGCGGACTCTCAGGCGATGACCAGTCAGGCAAAGGGCTTCCGGACAGAACCGACGGAAGCAGCGCTGCGCACGAACAAGTCGCGTAAAGCGGTTATATAATTAATCGGTTATCCGAATCTAGTCTGCTTCGTGGCACGCCTACGATTCACGATTGTCATGGTCACACCGATGGCTCCGACCAGCCCCGCACCTTCAACACCCTCAGCAGAAGTTCGGAACCACTGGGAGGCTCCCGCGCCTGCTCCTCTCTGCCAAGGCCATTCTCGGCCCAGGTAAGCACTGAACTGCGGGCGCTCGCTGGAAAAGTAGCGGCTCATGTTTGTCAGGAGGGACTGCACCGTCCCACACCGGTAACTGGTCGCCAGAGGTCAGGCCCTGCTGGAGGCGCGCGTGTTACGGGAAAGCGTTTCGGACGTATCGCGCAGTGGGGCGCTCCCGCCGTCCTCACCCATGATTTGCGCAAGGAGCTGATGTTGCAGCTCCGCGGTTACGTAGCCAACGGACGCGCCATGATATTTCCCGCGATGGCACCTGCGGGTCCGTCCCGAGACCCAGCCACCTTCCATCCCGCCGGACATCCCCCCTTTTCATTCTGGCGGTCGCGCCCGCCGGGCGCACCCTGGAAATGGACAGGGTGTGCAGATACTCCTGACGGGTTCCAGGGGCGCGCATTGAGCTGCTCGCGGCACGAGACCCTGTGGGCGAACGCTCGGCCAGTGAACCTAAAATTTTAGAAAATGCCGCTCGGACAACGAGATTGCTACACGGAATCAGCACATCAACCCGAGGAGCAATCCACATGTCTCATCATCAAGTCGACAACTTTTCGCAACAGCCTTCCCGCCTCGCCCATGGCCCTTATGACCAGGCGCTGCAGCCTGTTCCGCTCGCGAATCCGCAGAAAGCTTCCCTGACATCGTCGGTGGATAGCGACGATACCTGGAACGCTGCCGTACATCGCTGGCAGGCGGCCCGTATGCCTCACGCGGCGGTGTTGAGCGCGGTCAGACGCGAAGTTGAGCGCTTCGAGGCCTGTATCGGAAACCATCCGCTTTCGGGCCTCACGGAAGCGCACGTCAGGCACTTCATCGAGACCTGCATCGTCAGGGAGAAAACGAGCCCGAGGCGTGTGCGCGGGGCCGTCGTACTACTGGCTTCAGTCGTAAGCACGGCCATACGAGGCCGCGTCACCCCCCTCAGGAAAAACCCGTTCACCACTGCGCTAAAGTCTTTTGCGCCGGTCACGAACGACACCAACCCGTTCGGTCACGCATTTTCAACGGACGAACTCAACCAGCTTTACACCTCTCCCCTCTACGTTCAGGGCCAACTCCCCCGCAAGGGCGGACTTGAAGCAGCGTTCTGGTTGCCGCTGCTCGGTCAATTTACGGGCATCCGACTGGAACGTTTATGTCATCTTCGCCGGTGCGATGTCGTGCAGCACAACGGCGTCTGGTGTCTGTGTCTACGCGTGCAGCGTCTTCACCACCCCTTGGAAGTCCGGAAGGTGCCATTGCATAGCACCCTCTTGGAGCTAGGTTGGCTGGACTTCGTCAGGACCGGACGTCTTTCTGACAACGCCGCTTGGCTGTTCCCCGACCTTTGCGTGAATTCGTACGGTAGACGCAGCGCGACGTTCGCTATGTGGTTCAAATCATATCTTGACGACTCGGGACTGGGCGGCCGACGCCTGACGTTCCACAGCTTCCGGAGCACCTTCGCCGCCTTCGCGAAACGGTCTGGCCTTTGCGACGATGCGGTACGGCAATTCCTTGGGTTCGCGTCAGGCATCACGGCCGAAGGAAAAGAAGCGGCAGTGGAGGACCTGTCATTCGAGCTTCTCGTCCAGGCGATGAACCGGCTGGAATTTCCCGGACTCGAACTTGACCATCTCGTCCGGTGGCGCCGCATGGACCGTTGAGTCCCGACGCAGCATTCGCGAAACAGTGCAGCACATGGGCCGGTGGCCTCCCTGGCTGGGCGGCGCCGGCCGTTTTCGTCAAAGCTTAAAGTAAGGGCCGGCGCTTTATGGGCCGTCTCACTCCCGAGTCGACAACCTGCGGAATCTGGCGAAGTCGGTGACGGTGGAGTCGCAGCACTTCATTCGTGCGCTCTTGTAGCAACTTCGAATAGTTCCACTTAAAGCGCACGGAAAGTTCCACTTAACGACCCATCGATTCCCCGCAAACCCAAGCAGGGTGGGGCTTAAGTGAAATTATTCCAAGGACGTTTTGGCACGGCTGACGACCAGCGGGCGGAGGGAAACCCCGCCTTGTTCTGCTCGCTAGGCCGAGGACGCTGACTTCGAAGGCGCGCTTGGCGGACCACCTGCTTCCCAACACCGACACGGCCTGTCGTCTCGGAACACAGTCACCTCGGCCCGCCCAAGTCTTGAAGTAATAGCCACTCGACTGCCCCCTCGGGGTAGTCCTGTGGCCACCCCTCTGCGAGCAATTTCACGGCACCCCCGACCGGCTCCATTGCCGCCCGCCCGTTGAAGGCACGCTCATCCGGCGCGTTTTCTTCCAGTCTTCCATCCGTTGCCTCCAAAACACGTTGCGCGCATCCTAAGCGGTCCAGTGCACGCCTCAGCCGTTCACGCATTTCATCGCTCAGGTCGAGTTCTCGTGCGACCACTTCGACATCCGTCGACGTGTCTGCCAGCAACGTTTCCAAAAGCCGAACGACTCCTTTAACGGGGAGACTGACCGCTGGTCGGTCCGTGTGTGTGCAGACAAATAACTTATTCATCTGACGTCTAGGCCCATCGTTTTATAGTGGCTCTAGACGAATCCAAGCTTGGCTGCCTTGCTGTGTCCTGTCCGTGGGGGCGAGACGGCCATCCGCTCGATACGGGCGAACAGCGACACGGACGAACTGGACAGGGCCAATGTCCAGGCGGCTGCGACTTGAGAGCACTTCGGGAAGTTGTTCGTAAAAAACTAAGGCGCTCAGTGGGAGACTGTGCTTGATATCAACCCAGCCAAGTAAAGGAGAAATCCATGGCGAGCAACTCAAGCACAGTCCGCGGCGTATTTGCCGCTGGAAACGACCAGTATCACGGGGTCATGTCCGTCAAAGAGCACGGCGCTCTTGCCCACGCAAATCGATATGCTCGTATCCTGCTGCGCGAAGGCAAAGTTGCAACCGAAGAGGAAGCTCTCTCCATCGCAAACTTTGAAGTTCAGCGCCTGCGTTGGCATGCCGAGGGCTTCCAAGGCAATCGGATGGCTCGCTACGAACTGCGCCAAGAAAGCGAACAGGAGCCGAGCAGCGTGCGCCCGCGCCTTGCAACTTCGTAAGTCGGTCAGCCGTGCAAAAGCGGCTGACCGGCCTTCGGCAGTCAGCCGTTCCCGAACTTTGACGCGGAATATCATCATGGGCCGCCCAAGAACACCGTACGGTACGGCAGAGCTCGAATTCGTCAAGAGAAACCTCGCGGATATCCTGACTCTAGACCACAGTGAGGTTTCGGCGTTAGCGCGTAGGAATCATCCGAATGAGGTTCTCTCGATAGTCGCAACTTTGCAGGCAATCACCGAGATTCTGCACGCCAAGTGGGCGGGCGCAGTCTTGGCGAAGCTGCCTGAGTCTGCATGGGAACGAGATGAAGGCGGGCAGATGCACATCAAGGCCGGCAGCGCTTCGTCAATGCGCTACCTTTCCAACGACTTGGCTGATGAGGAATCGGAAGAAGCTCACAAGTTGCTGAGCGCCCGTCAAACTCTGATGGAGCGACTGGTAAATGAGATGCCACCCAGCTATCGGGCGGCTTATCGTGACATGCTGTGTTGGGTTTCGGCCGACGAACATGAAGACCCAAACGTCGCCCGATTCCCCTTGAGCGGTGACACTGCCTTTGGGTACAAGCTTCTGGTCCTCGAGGAAGTCTTCAATGAACGTGTCAAGCTCGATGAGCAGATATGGCGCAAAGATTCAGCGCTTTCGGACAGTGTGAGTACTCCCTTCGAAGTCACGAGGAAGTGTTCGGAAGACAATCTGCAATATTTCAAGGACGTTCTGGACAGTTGGTGGCGCAACGCCGCGAATGTGGACGGGGTGCCCGACAGCCTACTGGCACGTGTCAGCGCCAACCTTTCAGTCAACCGCGCGCTGCTTGAGTATGCCTCGTCCGATGAGCGCGGGCTTGAAGCAGCAGACATGACGGTCGAATTCCTTGACCAACTAAACAGAAAAGGTATTTGTGAAGTTCCGATAGAGATTGACCACTGGAATGCTGCTAATGAGCAGGAAAAACTGGCAAACCTGCTTCATCACTGGTTTGGGCATGAGGGCATCATCCTGGAGAAGGGCGGATACTTCAATCGCCCCATGTATGACTCGGACATTGACACTGTGGTGAGATGGAGTGTCGAACTCCGTCAGCAATACATACTTGGTCGCGGCGTATTCGGTGGAGACCGCGAGCATGGGCGCCCCCATAATCTCTTCCTATTCGCCTTGGCGATGGTTGGTAGTTTCTTTGCGCGCGCGAAGACTGACCATGAGTTTAAAGGTCACAATAATCGGACGTACGCGGTGTTTCCAGACCGAGGCACGCAGCGTGAGAAGCCGCCTGTTCATGCAGCACAGGTCCTAATGCAATCCTACGGCATGATTGCCGTCGCCAACCGCGAACAAGAGTTGAGCGCCGTTCGCGTCCGGACGTACGCACAGACCGCACGCGTCAAGCGATGGCATTTGCAACAACTGCTCGCATTCGCTGTTAAGAAACGTACAGCGCCTGAGCTTCTCGTCCTGTTTAATCAGCTGGAGCGAGTAAGGAAGGCGAGAATCGAGGCGTACTGTCGTACTCGTACAGGTGCCTACACGATTCCGTTCGGCAATGGGGTCTCCGGCACAAGCATATTTTTCACCTACTCACTACTGAACAAGCTCTTTGCGTCCCACTGATTGACGCGCTTGGGGCTCGCGTTCCTGGTGTTGCAGACTCCGAGCCGCTCGAACTGATTTCGACGCGTTGCCGGGTTCAAGAGACTGTCCGGTGGGGACCTGCAACCCATTGGGTCCTCGCCCGCCGTCAAGTTTCGAAGGTCTCGGCCGTTACCGTGTCTGGGCGAGAACGACAAAGAGGGCGGCAGGTGGAACACAGCAATGAAATCGGACGAGTTCTGGGATGTGACCTCGCGATGTATGGATTGTCGCCCAAGCCCGATGCAACTGAGGACATACGGGAAGGTCACGTTGCCGGCAAAGCGCACTACACTGGCCGGACAAAGCACCCCAATCGATTCGAGCGGAAGAGGCTGCAATTGCATCAAAACGCCCTCCGCCGAGGGCGCGTCGTCGACGAAAGCGTCACTCCTGACTTCATCAAGTTCATCGACCATCCGACCTGTCCGGTACCCTCGACAGGAAGCCCGAGGTGAAGGCGCCCGCTCAGTAGTAGCTGGCCCGGAGGGTGCACGCGCCCGACGTGCTCTGACAAGCTCTGAGTTTCAGCCGGCGGACGAACGCTAACACCTGTGGGTTCGTGCTCGCTATCGACCTCCGGCCTTGGATAATAAATGGAGCCGAGCGGTCATCGCCCCCGCCCTCCATTGAAACCCGCAGGGCACCCAGCGCTTTCGAGCACGGGGTACCTTGTTCGGCATACCTATGCCGCGGGAATTCAGCGGGTACCGTCACCACCGCCGCCCGGCGTCCTATAAGCTGCTGCCTTCTTCGCGGCAACCTTCTTCGCGGCAACCTTCTTCACGGCAACCTTCTTCGCGGCGACCTTCTTCACGGCGACCTTCTTCACGGCAACCTTCTTCGCGGCAACCTTCTTCACGGCGACCTTCTTTGCGGCGACCTTCTTCACGGCGACCTTCTTCACGGCGACCTTCTTTGCGGCGACCTTCTTCACGGCGACTTTCTTAGCAGCGGCCTTCTTGGCAGCGGCTTTCTTCGCGGGTGCGGGCATGAACACTCCTGTGGCTTTGGTGGAGGAAATGGAGGGACTTCTTTATGGGTGTGCCGGTAGCGCGTTGGCGGCTGATGCAGGCATAACCGTCGAGGCTTGCCCTGAAGCGGCGGCTGCCCCTGAGGCGGCGGCTGGGCTCGATGCAGATGATGACGCGGTTGACGATGTAGGTGCGAGTGCGGCTTCCGCGCTCGTCGGCCTCCGACTTTGAGGTTGGGGCGTGGGAATCATCACAGCTACAGCGGCCAAGACAATGGCTAGGACCGCGACGACTTGAGCGCGTCTGACCCAAATTGACTTGGATGCGCTGGCCTTCTTGTACAGGTCGTAGACAAGCCATCGCTGCAGTGCAGTTTCTCGGTAGTAACACTTAGTGACGTCTGTGTCGGTGAATGGCGGCGTGTTTCCGACAGGCGTCGTGGCTGCCGAGAGAGCACCGAAAACCTCACCGTCGATAAAACCTCCCACATTCCTGACGCGTAGCGCGAAGAGTGCGCAAGCCATCGTGAGAAGGAAACCGAACGCTGCGAAGGCTCGAAGGAAGTGTGACTGCTCCGCAAAGCCGGTACCCAGGATTGCAGTTGCGAGCCCTGACAGTCCCAACAGCATCTGTGCCTTCGTATCCAGTATGTCCAGTCGCTGCTTTTCCCACTGGCACAGATTCCACCATGTCTCGGTGAAGTGCTTTAAGACGTCTTTATCGGTAACTGCATCTAGGTGTTTGGCTTCGTCTTCGATAAATTTTATCTGCTTTGGAGTTAGCTGTACCGCAGTTGACTCGCCGGAGTGGCCCATGTTGGAAGCGGTGTTGGACATTTAAGTTGAAGAATGAAGTAATGCCGTGACTATAGCGGTGTTCGGACAATATTTCGTTGAATTGTGGAGAAGCTAGCTCTTTGAACCGGAGACTTCTAATCTCAGTTGGTCCTGCCTCACCATCAACCGTCCACGACGTCTTCGATACGGCGGAGCTCGAGTTCGTCTTGTCCACAGCTACCTCTGGAAAACCTCGGTATAGCGGTCGGCATTAGCTGTAGACAGTTTCTTGACAACTTGCGGCCGCACAGCGACGCTGCAAAGTTGTTCAAAGCTCGCGGCACATCTTCGAGAGTTCTTGGAGCACATGTCCATTCCGTAAAGGGTTGTCACGTAAACGAAAGACCAAGTTGTCCACAGAACAGCAGCTCCCTTGTTAACTGCTACTACGTATACATACAAATAAGTTAACGTCACTAAAGACTCTTGAACTTCCGAGCTGCGAGTTACGTTCGACCGCATGGATGGCCCCTCGATGAGGCTGGTCCCGAAGCTTTCCACGTTGACCGAAATCAAGGGCGGTAGAGCTCGGACATGATGGCGGCGAACACACACGAAACTGAGGTCTCACGCGAAAGCGTTGTTGCTCGCAGGACGGGCGTTCACGGAAGCGCGCTGCCTGAGGCACTCCTTCAACTAGAAAGGCTTTGGACAAGTGGCCCAGCACCAGGCCCTACGTGCCTAGGAAGGCTGAGCGCTCATGTCTAGTGTGCTCCGCCAGAGCGACCGCATTGCCGGTCCGATTGCGGTTGTTTCCGGCGGCACGTACCGCCTACAGTTACTTCAGTGCGCCGGGAGTTCGAGGCGTGCGATTTCCGCGAAGTAGCGTGCGCCGGTCATGAGGATGTCGTGACCAACAACCATGGACGCATTCGCCAGTGCACAATCGGTTTTTTGTTTCTCATTCGAGCGGCTTTTCAATAATCGCTATGTACAAGGTGTAGATTGCGACAAGCGTGCCGAAATCGCTGAAACTAAATTTCAGCTCCTTGTACACTTCTTTCGGAGAATAGAGCGCATACGCCGCAAGACAACACTTTATCGACCACGGAACGGGGGCACTATGGGAAGCTCAGGCTCGGGTAATTTTTCGGACTATCCTGGTACGAAGGCCAAGGAAGTCGCGGGGGACGGAACTGGCATGGCAGGCGGCGCGAGCGGCGTCGACAAATGCAAACAGGCCTTCGCGACTCTGTTGGAAGATGTCGGTCAGTGCGATTTCTATTCTCAGTTTAAGAAAGTTCCTGCTGCAGGCGACCAGTTGGGCATCGTCTTTGACAAGAAGCGCATCTTCGCGGTCGATGTGAACGGTGTGAAAGTCGGAGCGCTACCAACAGCGTTGAATTATCTCGCCGCATGTCTAGCAAGCGGCATTACGTATGTCGGCCTCGTGAAGTCGTCGGCGGAGAAGCCGGTTCCTACCGTGGAGGCTGACTTCGGTCCGCAATAGCCATGGCCCAAGCGGATGCAGTTCTGATTGTTGGCGAGCTAGTTGTTGACTTCACGCTCGCTCAGCACGGTGCAAAGTGCAAGCTTCGTTTGGGTGGTGTAGGTCATGCCGCGAGGGGGTTATGGGCCGCAGGGCTCAACTACTCCGTGGCGGCGTTTTGTCCGCAATACCTCGTTGACGAAGCGAAGCGCTATCTAGCGGAATGCGGGTGCGATGAGTTCATATGGCTTGGTGACGTCATCGGCGCTCCGAACGTCATCCTCATTGGTGACGCGACGGAGGTTTCGCATCAAGGCTACGAAGACTTGATGCGCGACACCAAGGTAGTGCAATTCCACGACCCGCTGCCGAGCCTCGATGCTTACCAGAAGGTTGTCGTCTTCCCCGGCCGATTCGATATCGGCACACTTGCCAGCACGTTTTCCAGGGACGCTCGTTTTTCGTTCGACATCGCATACGACCTCGAGGACCTGTCGTCGCTCGAGGTGTTCAGAGGGCGCGTGCAGGCGGTCATCATCTCGACATCGTCTTCGCTGTTCGAGAAGCTAGGTAAGGACTACGTTGATGGGTTGATGGACGCGGTGAAGACGCTGTCACCGGAGGTGTTCCTGCTCAAGGAGAATCGTGGCGGCAGCCGGCTCTTTGATTTGCGCGATGGCCGCGTCGAAGAGATACCTGCAACGCTAGGTAACACCATCAACTCCGTCGGGGTGGGCGACGTCTATTCCGCTGTGATGGTGGGTCTCTCTCACAAGGGATGGACTGAAGCGGCGTGGCGCGGGTGCCAGGCTGCGACAGTGTACTCGCAGACGACGTTTCCTGATGACATCAAGCGCGATGTGGAGCGCGGGTTCCTGCTTTCGTTGGATGTGCTGCAAGCGCTGGGTGGGACCGTACTTCCGTGGCACGACCGACCACGTTACTCCATTTATCTGGCAGGCCCGGATTTCTCGTATGTCGATAAGCCGGAACTTGACCGCGCTACGGCGAGCCTCGCATACCATAACTTCAGCGTGCGGCGGCCAATACAGGAGAACGGAGAACTGAAGCGCCCCGCGGGTATGGCGGACCTGCATCGCGCGTATCACGTGGACTACGCGCTGCTGAAGGAATGCGACGCTGTCTTCGCAGTTCCTCTCGGTCGTGACCCGGGAACGCTGGTCGAAATCGGCATGGCAATCGCGCTCGGGAAGCCTGTCGTCACCTACGACCCTCGGAAGGAAAATGAGAACACGATGGTCGTCGTCGGAAGTTCGGTATACTCCGCGGACCTTGATGCGTGCCTCAACGGCACCTTCGTCGCGCTTGCCAAATTGAGGGCGGAATCGCAATGAAAAAAGCGCTTCTCCTGGCCTCCGGAGGGCTCGATTCAACGACCGTTGGGTTCCAGCTTGCGGCAACCGGCGTCGAAGTCGTACCAATTTTCTTTGACTACGGGCAACATTGCGTAGAAGTCGAGTGGAGTCGCGTTAACGAAGTCTTGCCCGCCGATATGCAGCGGCCTGAGCGCTTCAACATATCGGACATCTTCAGAGGTTCGCAGTCACGGCTGATTCGCGAGGCTGACCTCTGGAGTGAAGAGGTCAAGGACGACGACTTGTACATCCCGTACCGAACGATGCTGTTCTTCGCCGCTGCTGCGGCGCGCGCACAGACTGTCGGTATTCTGGATGTCTATACTGGCTTCATCAACAGCAACCACGCCAAAGAAATTGACTGTACTGCCGCATTTATGAACAGTCTCGACGGACTCACATCGAGCATCGGCCCCGTTCGTTTTCACTCGCCGTTCCGCGATTCATCCAAGGCCGATGTGGCGCTGGTGGCCGCGGAGCTTGGCGTGCCTATCGGACGAACCTACTCGTGCCAGGCGTCTGCACAGTTTCCGTGCGGCGCATGTCCGAACTGCGTCGAGCGCCTGAACGCATTGAAAGAGGCGAAGTTAGTATGAGCAGGACCGGAGCTAAAGGGGCCGCCATCGAGGTGTTGCTCGCAGCGCGTCGTATCGCCGACCATGCGAAGGATGAAGGCGCGCTCTTCGAGGAGAAACACCCGCGTGCTACGTGCGAGCACCTGGGAGCCGTTCTCGCAGATTCCGTGCTCCAGGCGGGGCTCAACTACACGACTGTTGTGCGTCCGCGGGTATTGGCCATCCTGCGGGCACATCCGAATCGCCTCACGATTTCTTCGTTGGTCGCGCTGATTCAAGACGGCAAGACAGGTGAGTTCCTGAACTGGCGCCACCATGAGAAGGTGACTCGCTTCGAAGCGCTGGTCATCTTCTTGCAAAGGTGGGGAATCGAAGACGTTGAGGATTTGCGCGCCGGTCTGGCATCTGAGGAGTTTTGCGATGCGATTCAGACTGTCAACGGAATCGGCCCGAAGACCGTGGACTACATGGCGTGTCTCGTTGGTATCGACGCCATCGCTGTGGACCGTCACGTAAGGACGTTTGCGAAGACGGTTGGGGTTAAGAACGACGACTATCACTTCCTGCGCAAATCCTTCTGCTGCGCAGCCGACCTTCTTTCATTACCGCGACGAGAGTTCGACGCTTGGCTATGGCGTCGGGCTGCGGCGCCGGCTCAGGTGCAGCTGACCCTCGAAGTCTAGGCACGCTTGGCGGAGTAGCGGTTTACGGCGAGAGTCATGGTGTCAGCACGTCAAGCTACCTGGCGAGGCTTACGCGCGGCTGTGCGTGATGAACGTCGTTTCGGAATGCGCGACTATTGGCCCACTTGCGGATAGAAGCTGCAGTTGCTGACGAAATCCCGAATTTTGTCGCGAACTCCACTGATATCCACGGCGCCTGCGTTCCCAACGGCTCCGTCCGCCGCCACCCAAGTCGTTATGGTCTTCGAGGTCAATAGCTTCTGGACCTCCGCGGGCGCGAGAACGCGCGTTACCCAGATAGTTGAGTCATTCGGGGCAAGGCCATCGTTCGCGCTGCCTTTTCGCTTAGTTTGAATCGTCTGCTCGTCGAAAGTGAAGAAGGACTGCGTCGCCCAGTCATACTTCTGCTTCGAATCTTGGGGATTGGTGACAATGCCCCCCATCAATAGCAACTGGCCGTCGCGAGCACAGCTGAATATGAAGCGAGCGCTGTAGGTGGTGTATTTCTGCTCGACGCGGAGGTACGTCGAACCTTTGACCTGCTTCAACTCTGCGGTCGTTTGCTCGATACCGTTATTTGAGAAGTGAAGCCTGCTGGCTTCCGCTGCGCTCAGCCAAAGAATGTCATTGGGCTGAACCGAAGTTGAGGCCGAGAATGCCAACGCATCGACGCCCATTCGTTGAAGGTAGGCGACCAGCATGCCGCTGACTTCCTGACTCGTGCCGTTGCTAATATCATTGCCCTGTGAATAGAACTGGTGAACGCCGAGCCTTGTGTTGCCGCCAGAATAATATCGGCCGCGGCCGCCGGCAAAAGCATAGGCGCACGCACTCGCGCAGATGCCGCTTGCGACCATCCCCCCGTGAGCGTACGTAGCGATGCCGGTATCGAATCCGAGCTTCCTGATGGTGTCGCCTAACGCCACGCCGCCCATAAGCGAGCCGCCAGCGGAGTTGAACAACACCATGCCACTCTCGATGTGATTCGCGCGAACAAACTGTTCCAATTCGTTGGCGCTCGTTGCGGTTATCTCCCCGTCCGCATAGATTCGAGTGGTGTCTCCGTGTTGGTCAATCCAGGTCACGACGTCTGGGACGTTGTGCTTGGGTGCAGTGAACGTCATCGCGTTTGCGGAACTACTCGCGAAGCCGAAAACCAGCAAGATTAGTCTCAGCGTTTTCATAGTTCTATTCCCCGTATTTCCCTCGAATGGCGCTCTAAGCGGCGGCGATACCTTTAACTAACCCTTCTTCTTCACGGACGGTGAGGAGCGGCGCAGTACATTGTCGACGACCGGGTTCGCATGTCGTAGTCGTCGATTTAGCTTGGCTAGCTTCTTTGCCCGCTCGCTCGCAGCCGGACTCGTGCTCGACTGCGGCTCAGGCCACAGAATCTTCCACCATGATATGGGCGAGATTGAATCATCGAGGCTTGCTTCGTACTCTCGCAACCGTGCTATACCCGGAAATTCTTCGACCGCCCGGCCTATGAGGCGGCGTGCAGAACCATCGTCGCCGGCGAGTCTATACATCTCAGCTATGGTGAGCGCGCCCGCTGCACCGAGAACGGCGCCGACGTTAAGTTTCTTTTCTCCGTACCGACGTCGGACGTATGTCTCGAAAATCGCTTCGCAGCTTCTTGCTGTCCAAGGCGGCAATTGACCTCCATAGACGTACATAAAGAATCCTTCGGGGCACTCCGTTTGCAACTCGCTAATGAAATGAGAAACGCGCTGACGCGAGTGAGATTTTTCCTCCTCTGCCAGGAAGTGAGAGAACCAAAAGTGCAGCGCGATTAGTGGACGCCGTTGCTCAGGTTTTGCCACTGATGGCAACAGCGTCTCGATTTTTGCCGTTACATTGCGGATGTCAGTGACTGGCGTAGCATTCAGCAGCGCTTGTTCGACCTGCTGCAAGAATCCGTTCAAATACAAATAGGCAGACTGGAGGGAATATCCTTCCGCGTTATGTATCCACATGCTGGGGGCAAGTGGTGCGCGCAGTAGATTGGGGAAGTCGTCCACATACGCGAATTCTTCGTATTCGGTCTTCGGGGCGCGACAAATAAACTCAAGAATCACGGAGCGAGCGACTCGCGCGAGCCCTTCAAATGTCAGGAGCGGTACCCCGTCTACGTGCATCAAGTCGGTCAGTGCCATAGGCGATGCCAGCAGGCGAGGTATCGACTTAAGCGTGTGAACGTAGCCTGAACGAACGTTGTATGCATTCTTCAATGCGACTTCCAGGTCGCCTCTACCTGCTGGCGCTACTCGTCCTTCGGTTTCGCGCCGGAAAAAATCGGAGTCGAGATGAGCCAAGGTAAATTCGCGAAACCTCCGACCGATAGCGACATGCTCTGCGCCGAGGATTGCGTCGCGAACGGCGAGCGCGACTTCAGTTGGCGCACCTTCAAGAGCGTGGTCAATCGGCTTACGCTTCTTCTGGTCGTAGTCATCCCACTCAGGGCTGAAACGGTCGAACTCCTGCGCGAGCGATTCGATTGCAGCAACCAGCAGGGCGTAAGCAAGGTCCAGGTCATCTGCTAAACGATGCGTTGCCGTTACGAATCGTCGAATCGCTTTCATTGCGCCGGAGAATGATTTGCGCTCGAGCTTGAGCAGGTCGCCGAAGAAAGTGGAGAGTCGCGCGCCAGCCTGGTGGTCGTACGGCAATGACATATCAAATATTTTTGATACGTATTGCCTGGGAAGTTTGGGAATACCTAACGGCGGTCGTTGGGTGGTGAGCAGGCGCATCGCCAAGTCATGGTCGGGCGTCAGCAAGCGCTGCAGAGAAAACGAGGATACAGCGGCGAAGTCGTGAATGAATGCATCCGGGCCGACCGACAGAATCACGCCTGCAGCGCGAACATTCGGCTGGCGTTCTATGACCTCACAAACGAGCGTTCCGATATCTCCCCAGCGCGCTGCTGGAGACAAACTTCCTGCCTGCGTCGTGATGCAATCGCCAGGCAGCATCTGGAAGTTCGAATACAGCACACCTCGATGAATCGTGTTGTACGTGTCTTCAGTGTTGAAGAACTTGCCAGTGCTGATTTGGAGCATTGTTTTTGTCCATAGACTAGAGCGCACGCAATGAATTCGCGATGAATTCATTGCCCTGGTTATTGCGCGTCACACACTAGCGGTCTACATCATCCTCGCCTTCGAGTTTGAGCTTGCGGCGTACGCGAGGTGGCGTCAGTCGAGATAACGGCGTCTGCCGCTCCGGCAATGTTGGCTGTGGCAACGCGACCTGCAGCCCTCGTAAGCGTTCACACGCACGTAGCGCTGCTACCAACGTCTCGATGGTGCCCGAGCCGTCCCGCTCGAATCGCTGGTAGGTCCTCAGTGGGATGCCGGCCACCCTCGCAAACTCCAACTGGGACTTGTTCTGCCTGATGCGCTCAGCGCGTACACGGTCGCCGATTGCCAGGGTTATCTCTATGTCGCTCATACTATCGAAGCTGGATATCTCATAGTTGCTCATGGCGAAAACCTGTGGATAACGTTTATCAGGCACGATAACACGCCATATTTGGCGCTGTAACGGTGATTAATTGACAGTCAACCTTCCTTCAGCTTAAAGTCCTTACGGTCGAAACTGCCGACGATAAGAAGAATGACTGAAAGTAATCCCTACCGTGTGCTTTCGCTCGACGGCGGTGGCGTCCGGGGCCTGTACACCGCTGTTCTTCTTGCGGAACTGTCGCGCCGCTTTGCAGCCCAGGACCATGCGGCCCCGGTGCCGGACTTCGACTTGGGTGCGCAGTTCGACATGATTGTTGGGACGAGCACTGGGGCGATTCTCGCGGTCGCCTTGGCAGCGGGCGTCTCCCTTACCGAAGTGGCGCGACTGTTTCGCGACAAGGCGGCGGGTATCTTCCAGCACCCGGTCCCCGATGGCGGCGTGGGGTTGTTAAGCTGGATTTACAGGCATTTGCGCAAGCCCGCAAACGCACCTGAGGCGCTTCGAGCAGCACTAGCCGACGTGCTTAAGGACGAGACGGTCAAGGAGATGTACGAGCGCCGGGGCATTGCGCTTTGCATTCCAACGGTCAACGTCGAGACGAACAAGGCCTGGGTGTTCAAGACGCCGCACGACCGCCAGGAAAACCGCCTGCATCGCGACGACAACTACAAGTTGGTTGATGTCTGTATGGCGTCGGCCGCGGCGCCGATTGTCTTTCCGCTGAAACGCGTCGAAAAGCCGGAAGACAAGGCCCAGGTGAACTGGTTCACCGACGGCGGCCTGTGGGCGAACAATCCCTCGCTCGTGGCGTTGACCGAGGCGCTCACGATGGCGGAGCCCGAGCGACCGATTGAGCTGATGGCGGTCAGTACCTGCCCGCCTTTCAAGGGTAAGACGCTTCGTGACCATGATGGGAGTCGTGGGCTCCTCGGCTGGAAAGGCGGCCTTGGCATTGTGGAGGTTGCGCTCGACGCGCAATCCTTCGCGTACCACTACGTCACGAAAGCCGTTGCGGACACAGCGAATCGGCCCGTCCGCTATGTTCGCCTGATTGACCCCGATGTCCCCACTGGCCAGGCAAAGCACCTGAGTCTCGACAACCCCAGTCGGCAAACGCTGGAGTTGCTGACCAAACTCGCGCACGACGCGGCGGACCTGAACATTTCTGCGGCTACCGCACAGAAGAATCCGGAACAGCCACTCATACGCGAGTTCTTCCGCGGTATTCGACCACTTGTCGCATCGAACGTAACCGAATCTGGAGAGAAATAATGGCGAATGTTAACAAGCAGCTTCTTGCCTTCTTTAAGTGTGAGGTCGCGCTCACCGAGGAGACCAAGTCGGATATGCGTAATCGCCGGCGCAGCTGCGAAGAGCGGCTGGAGCGTGGATTGGAACGGAACAAAAAGCCGAAGGTCGACAGGTTCGTCAAGCAAGGTTCATACGCGATGCACACGATGACCCAGTCGAACTCCATTACCTCGGACATCGACAACGGTGTCGTTTTTCATGAAGACAAGCTTGTTGGCGACCGCGGCGGCAAGTTCAATGCCTATGACGCCAAGTGCATGGTGCGCGACGCATTGAACTACGACAATGCGTTCGAGCGTCCTCCGGAAGTGCTGAAGAACTGCGTGCGCGTCTTCTACGCGGATGGCTTCACAATCGACATGCCCGTGTACCGCGAAATTGGCGAGGGCGACGAGGCGAAGTACGAACTCGCCGCCGCAGACTGGAAGCATTCCGACCCGGAGGCGGTCACCGAATGGTTCCAGGACAACGTCACACAGAAGAGTCCTGACGTCGTCGATGGGCGCCAGATGCGCCGCCTGGTGCGCCTGCTGAAGGCGTGGTCGAAGAGCCGCGCGTCCTGGTCCTTGCCTAGCGGCTTCGTCCTGTCGATTCTGACGAATGAGGTCTATCCGTACGGCGGCTATCCAGACCGTGAAGACCACGCGCTCTATCAAACGGTGCAGCAGATGCACAATCGGCTGCGCTGGAACCTGATAGTTAGCCGGCCGGTCCCGGAGTACGAGAACGTGACGAAGACGGCCTCCGACGCCAATATGGTCAATCTCCGAGACAAACTGAACGAAGCTGTTGATGGTCTCGCGCCGCTCGGCGACGCGAAGGCGACGGACCTTGAAGCGCTCAAGGCGTTGAAGTGGTTCTTCTGCACCGACTACTTCGACAAAGAGATTGAATCGCTCGAGGAAGCCGCGAAGGCGAGTGCGAAGTTCGTTTCGACGGAGTCGCGTCAACCCTCTGGGCCGGTCGTGAAGTCGGGCGGCGAAGGACGCTATGCCTGATAGCGCAATGGCAATGGTGGTGACGGAAGGCGTTCTGTCGCCAACGTTCGAGACCCTCGTCGGACGTTGGCCTGGCACCTCGGAACTCACCGAGCCAGCACTCGCGCGCCTATACCCTAATCGGGGATTCACTCTCGGATGGCGGATTCCGGCAGCAGAGTTGGGGCTGCCGGAACCACTCATCGTCGCTCTGGAGCGGGAGGGCGCCTTCCGGGTGCCGCGCATTGCGGTCGAGCGGCGCCCTGAACCGTGCGAGATGCCTCATCTCGAAGGCGATGGTGTGTTCTGTTTGCTGCCGTCGTCGACACCGATTAGGCTGCCCGTCACGGGCGAGTTGGCGGTTTATCTCGTAGAGGAAGCCGTCAAAGTCTATTCGGACGCGCTGACTGGTGCAAACCGGAAAGACTATCTCGACGAGTTTGGTACGTACTGGACCTTGGACTGCGCGGAAGGGCGCGGCGTCTATGTCTGGCTTCGCGATTTTGTGCAGACGCGGACTGTCTACACCGTGAACGTGGCGAAGAGCGTGATGGTCGCCGACTCTACCGAGGGCGTTGAAGACTGGATGAAGAAGCTGGGGCGTCCGGTCAGGCGTCAAAGCGTCCGCAAAGCAACGTTCGTGCGCTTGAAAGAGCCTCTCTATCCGGAAGACTATCCGTCGAACTCGGCGGAACTTCTCCGCCTCCTGTTCCGACGATGCCCGGAAGCAGTGGAGATGGTATTGACGTCGGTTCGCCTCGGCGAAGACGTCGTAGTTGTATGGTGTTTTGAGCATGACGGTCAGCCGGTGATGGGCGCGACAATCACGCAGGTCCAACATCAATTCCCGCATCCGCCCAATCGCGGCCAAGCTTTCTTGTCTGGGCGCAACCGTGTAAGGGTTCCAGCGAACGTCCTGACGAACAGGCTGTCGCAAGCTAGGTTTCCTAGCAAGCGCGCATCTGTTGTTCGAGTTGACAGCGACTTCCTTGTCCGACGCACGGCAGGAGAAGCTGTTGATGCGGTGAAAAACCTCAATGTGGTCGTGGTGGGTTGTGGCGCGCTGGGCGCGACGGTGGCCATGCTGCTGGCGCAGGCCGGCGTGCGCAAGATGACCCTCATTGACGGAGACGCTCTCACTTACCAGAACGTCGGCAGGCACATATTGGGCGCCCATTACATCGGAAGGAATAAGGCGGAGGCGTTGCGCGATGAAATCATTGCGAGATACGTGGACTATTCAATTCTCGCACTTGCGTCGAAATGGCAGCTCGCGCGGGAAAGCAACGCAAGGCTTTTTGAGAAGGCTGACCTCGTTATTAGTGCGACCGGCGACTGGATTTCCGAGGCTGAACTGAACGCTTTGCTCGAAGAAGCGGAAGTCCCACCGACCATCTTCGCGTGGCTCGAACGATATGGGGTCGCAGGCCACGCCACTTTCGTGTCGGCTGACGCATCGCTGCAGTGGGCGCTGAATGAGTATGGTGAAGCGATTTACCAGGTGGCGAAGGTGACGGGTGACACGCCGCGAGAGGCGGCATGTGGTGCGTTCTATCAACCATTTTCTGCGGCAGCCTCAGCTGAGGTTGCTGCGATGACTGTCAGTCTGGCCATTGCAACTGCGACGAGCGAGGTCACGACCGGGCAAACATGGACGTGGATTGGACAGTACGAAAATCTGTTGAAGACGGGCGCCGAAATTAAGCCGTTCTGGCGTCCGCTGGTCTTCGACGGCCCGGGCTTCCAGAAGGTGTACCGGCATCAACTCGTCCCGCCGTCGAATGAGGCTGTTAGCCCGCAATGAGTAAGTGCTATCTAACAGCCTTCGGGCACGTTGAACTGACCGACGACGTGCTGGATACGCTTTACCGTTATCGTCAAATAAAGGCCACGTCAAGTGAAGCGGGTGGCCAACTGTTCGCGCGCTTTGACGCCGACCGGATGGTCATTCTATGCGCGACAGAGCCGACGACGAAGTCGCGGCGTGGGAGGACGTTCTTCTGGCCTTCCCGGCGTGATGAGCAGCAGGAGATAGAAGCGCTGTTTGCCGACGGGCTACACTACGTCGGCGACTGGCATTCGCATCCTGAGTCGTTCCCTGAGCCGTCGTCAGCCGATATCGATAAGATTCAGGGGATATACGGCAATTCAAAGCACGACTTGAACTGCATGATGATGCTCATTGTGGGAACGAGCGAGACAGCAGAAGGGATTTGGTTCGGCAGCGTCTCGGAGGATGGTCTGCATCCCGCTAAGCTGGTCGAGTGATTGTCGCGACGCGGCAGGTCGCGACTGTCTTACTGTGCCGGCCAGTGTCATTGGAACAAGACCTGCGGAGTCTAAGAACCGATGGAACCGCTCATCAACTTCTCACTGCTCCTTTATGCCGTCACTTGAGCAGCTAGATTTTCCGGCGCTGTGGCGACTTCCGCTTTCGCGACCGTGCCATTGGCGACAACAGCCTGCGTCGCCGATGCCTTCTTGGTCGCAGTCTTCTTTACGGTCGGCGCCGCTCTCTTGGCAGCCGATTTCTTGGATGCCGCGCTTTGAGGCGCAGCCCGCTTTGCGCTGACAGCCTTCTTGGCGCCAGCTTTCTTCGCCGCCGGAGCCGTGGTCGCCTTTACAGTCTTGGCGGACGCCTTCTTCGCAACCGGCGTGGTTTTTTTGGTCGCTTGCTTCGTCTTGCTCGCAACAGTTGCATCGGCCGCAACCGCAGCGGTGGAATCAATCAAAAACTTCGAACGGTCTTTGGCACCAGCCAGCCAAGCCGGCGCACGTCCACGTCCCCTCCACTCCGCACCGGACTTGGGGTCACGGTAGAGCGCCGGCTGCCGACCTTTCGGCTGCCCCTTTCCAGCACCCGAACCAACAGCCTTCGACACCGTCTTCTTGACCGCAGTCTTTGCCTTGTTCGCTGTTCCGGCGGTCGCCGCGACAGTCGCTTCAGCACTGCCTGCAATCAAGAATTTATTCCGGTCTTTAGCCTCAGCAATCCATGCGGGAGCCCGTCCGCGGCCAGTCCAAGTAGCGCCGGTTTTGGGATGCTGATATTTAGGTGCGACTTTGGCTTTTTCGCCTGTGGCGGCGTTCGTCTTGTTCGCGGCCGCGCCGACCGTCAGCCCTTTTGCCGCCCGCTTTGCCTTCGCTTTGGCTTCGATATCTTCCGTGGTCAAACCATGTTTGAGCATCAGCGCTCGGATTTGGTCGACCACCGCCTGAGCTTTCTTTGAAATCAGAGCATCGGCTTGGGCCTGCAATTGTTTCATCTTTGCCTGAATCTGTTCTAGTGTTGCCATATGGACTCCCGGTGTGGGTGATGAATGTCCGCACTATGCCATAGGCACCATGGCACGCGCATAACTTTGCTGAGCGAAAGGCCACTCATCTCAATGACGACCACCCTAAATAGAATGCCAGCCGACGGTACGGGCGTATGGTTCGGTTACGACGATTTCGAAATCCATTCCCCCGACGGCAAAGTTGTTGTGCTTCTTCCCTATGCAGGAGAGCCGCCGCACGGAGACTCGTATCACCAGATATTGGTGAACGGGACTCGCGTTCCCGGCCTTGCCTGGGCTGGACTCTTCGCATGGTCCCCATGCTCGAGTTTCTTCGTAGTTGAATGGATGGAAGTCAAATACGAGCGGAAAATTGCAGTCGTTGACGTACACGCCGAACGACTGTTCATTCTCCCGACCCGGACGCCGCATCGGTCATTTGTTTTCCCCAACATATTCGATAGTGAACGCCCAGGCGGCACCCCCATCTTCATCTTTAGGGGCGACGAAGCATGGATTCCGTATGGATGATGGACAGCACGTGGGAGCCTGATGGCTGAGTTGATGCATCATGGGACTCACTTGTCATGAGCGGGGAGTCTCACGGCCTGCCCAGGAGAAGCCATTAGTCGTGCGCGCTAGACGTTTTACCGAGACCGCGGATGACGGCCACCACGGCGTGGCCGCATCCTTGGATGCAAGCCTCAAGTTAGCAACGGCGGCCTGGCGTTACCTTCTTGCTCATGTCTATGACCTTGCCGCCTTGGCGTCCCGGAATTTGCGCGCCAGCTCTCGCTGGAACGCGTCGTCGGATTCAATCCCGAACCACTTCCTGACAACAGCGCGGTCCCATCGCAACGCGCGGCGCCCATGAGGACCGGCCATCGGCGGAACCCGCAAAGGCTCGCGATTCGCATCCCTTCGCACGGTTCGTGCGGGACGGCCCAACCAGGTCGCCAACTCAGTGACGCCAAAGTAATGCCGCGGTGGTTTGCGTATCGACGGGCGTCGGCGGATGTTGGTCCGCTCGGGATGCCGAGCGCGTCGCAACGAAGGAACCCGAAGGTTGGCCCTCGGCAATGTGGAATCTGTGGCGAAGGTGAGCTTGACGAGGTCGAGCGCGAATGTGTTGAACGTCAACGATGCCTTACCGATTTGATAACTACGCTGTACTGACTCCATCAGTCGCAGCGACTGCACCGCGAACGAATCCTCTGACAGGAACTCATCCAGGTCCACTTTCGTTGCGTGTCGCGTTTTCCAGGTTCGATACTCTCGGTCGAATATGCCGACAGTTCCGGTCTCAAGCAGGCGCACGGCCTCGCGGACGGAGCGAACCGGATGACCTCCTACTGTCCAGCCATTAAGCATCCGGTTTCCCATCATCACGCAAGTCCTGATGCGCAGCTGCGGTGGACACACCCAGCCAAGCCGTTGAAATAATTGGGCTCGCTTTTCCTTGTCCTGGAATGCCGCTGCCGCCCGGTCCAGTTGCCCCGCCGCGTCCTGCGCGTAGTTGAGCGACCTCCGGAGTTCATGAATGCCTGTTGGATGAATGGGATTTTTGCATTCGAAAAGATAGAGCGTGTCACCCCTCATCGCCAATACATCGATGTCGAGCTCACGGCCTTCGTGTCTCGTCTTCAATGGCGCGAGCGCCCGGAAGCCGGCAGTCTTCAGCGCTGCTCCAAGCATGACTTGAACCGGGTCCCTGTCGTTCGGCCACTGGATTCGTGTCTCCGTGCTCTGGAGCAGGTTGCGGAAGACATTTGACATCCCAAGTATGTTCAGCGGAACAATGTACCGCCCGTCTACTTCAAGAATCGGCCGGTACTGAATGTCGAAGAAGTATTCGCGTTGTCGGGAATGAGATAACGCGTCAATGACCCTGTCCACGTACTCGGGGAGGACGCAAGTCGACAGGAGTTTTTTGAGGTCTTCCCGGCTGAAAACGGGAATGCGGCTTCGCATGGAAATCGGCTCGTCAAGTGCGTGCAATCCGCCAAGCTCTCTCCAGAACAGCGTTCTCAAGATATCGACGTAACGCTGCACCTGCCGTGCTTCTTCAACCGGTAAGCCATTCTTCAGCTTCAGACCGAGCAGCTCCTCCGGCTTGCAGAACATGTTGTACGCAGTGGTTTCGACCTGAACCACCTCCTCCCTGAACGGAGTTGCACTCAACTGTTCCCGCAGCGAGGGGGAGCCTGGAACCATCAGGGCGTAACGGGGGATAGGATGCATAAGAAGCCGCAGCCAACGTCGGCTGCTGCGAGCCCGCAAAGCGTCGACGAACTCGCCACAAGACGGTAAGTCTGCGTGGACCGCCCGCCATTGTTGCGATATCAAAATACTCGAAAGCGCGAACTGAATATAGCCGAGTCGGATACTCTGCTCAAGTCGCTCGTCACGTGCACGGACGGTTATTCTCCCGTCGCTCGCGCTTGCCACATACCCATAGGCATCAACCAGCGTCTCGGCTTCACCTATCTGCCGCAACAACATTGCGTCCTCGAGCATCCGGCGGTACAAGCCAGACCTCAATCCATCTTCATCTACCAGCCCGAAATTGTACGGCTCAACTGTCACACACTCGAAATACAGGTACGTGAGGAGCGACAGCCCCTCGCCGAGTTCCTCAATGCTGTGGTCGGTCGATGTTGGGTCTCGCCCGCTCATCTCCAGTATCTGGAACGCTAGGTCCAGTTCAGCGTATGCGCTTTTAAGGGCTATCGATTTTTTTTCGCGGAGGGTCGCCGTCAGCCTAGTCCTTACATGCACCGCTTCTTTCGAGAGCACAGTAAGAGCGATGATTGATTGCAAATATGCAAGGCCATCAGCGGTCATGTCTCCACCGACCCGGCTCGTGACCTTGGTCAGTACTCGCATTAGAAACGCGCCGTCATACCCATATCGACTCGCACGAAAATGCCCCCAACTTCTTATTTTCCCAAGGACAAGCTCCTCCGCGTGCAGCAGTGCCAGACATAGCAGGTCCTCGGTTCGCCTGGCGTTGCCCGATTTGAAGCAATCTTCAATGGTCCTCTTAAGCCACGCTAAATCCGCGGCAACGAGCGGCCGAAGCACGGGCAACTCCGACCGAATCGCTTCTGCGGTCCAAGGCTTCGTACCCAGCCGTGTTGCGGCCTCTTCGATGCCTGTCATCAAACCCCCGGTCTAGCTTTTCGCGGCCTTCATTCTATTCCGTGATGCCGGTTTCCAGCGGCGGCGAACTATAAGGCGACTGCCTGACAGCCCTCGGTGCCTATTAGATTTTCACGCTTCAATTCAATTCAATCAAAGACGGCTGGAGACGGCCCTCACGCAGCCAGTCGGTGCTCGTAGTATGGCCGGTCCCGGTCATCAAGAGTCGCATACTGTGCCGCCAAGTCCGACGCATCCGGATTCAGCCACGCGTCGACGTTCTCCGGTTTGATGGGAATGATGCAGCGGTCGTGTCCTGCGGCTGCAATTTCTGGCGGTGGTTCGTCCGTGATTGCGGCGAACGACAACAGGTCGGGTTCGCCTTTTCCAGTCCAACAGGACCAGAGGCACGCAACGAGCATGTCATGCGTCGGTTGGGGCTCGAACTGAAGAATGACGTTCTCGTCCTTTTCGCCATCCGCGAGTTCTCGTCCCTCCATCTTCGCTCTGCTCACGTTCTCATAGAACGAACTGACGACAAGAATCCCATGCGAGTAGCCGAAAAGTGGCTTCCAAAAGCCGCCCAGATTGTCACGACGCGCATTGTAGGTGCCTGGAAATCTCACGTCATAGTTCGCCGGCTTGCCAGCAATGCGACACTGGTAACGCATCGGTTTCACGACGCGCTGGCCATTTTCAACTACAAGAATCGGGGCGTAGTGGCCCGGAAAGATGCGCGAATCGCGTGCCTTGGGCGACGTACGTCGGATGTCCTCAAGCTTGCCGAGGGTCCATTCGATTTTGTCTGTTGCGATGCGCTGGCTCTCAGTCGCGGCTTTCGTTACTTTGGTTTGCAACGAGCGTTCCGCGTCGGCAAGGCGTGCCCGTTGTTTAAACAAGTCCCGCTCTAGCGTCGCTACCTGCTGGGTGTTGTATTTGTCGATGAGAGCCTTGATTTCACACTCCTCGTCCGACTGAGGGTTGGCGAAAGCATCCTCCATCGCTTTCGGTATCTTCGTCTTGCTACCCTCTGCGCGCTCAAAGAACAACTGTGCGAATTCGTGAATGCCCATATGAGCACCGAACATTCTTACGTACTTGCGGTAGTCCGCCTGAATTTGAGCCGAGTAGCACATACGCACCTCCGTGTTCGGAGTTCCATGATACTCGCGCACTGATTTACGCTGAGTCGGGCTGCACCATAGAAAACGTCAGTGGAAATTCCTGCTGGCAGCCGGGAGTTCCCCGAGCAGGTGTGACATGTCAATGAGTCGTTGCGCCACCAAGTGCCGAACTTCGCCCTCGCACTGCCAGACGCCCAATACCCCAAGCAACGAGGCGCCGAGGACTTCTCTGCGGAACCGTTCTAGCACCTTTGGCCACACTATAACGTTCACGTTTCCCGTCTCGTCCTCAATCGTGAGGAAGATGACGCCCTTTGCAGTCTCGGGACGCTGCCGCACCGTGACGATGCCGCAGCCTCGTGCAAGCCGGCCGTTGCGGTATGTATTCAGCGTCGCTGCTGGCATTAGCCGCATTGCTTGCAACTGCGGCCTTAATAGCTCCAGCGGATGCCGCCCGAGTGTAAGCCCCATAGACTGATAGTCGCCGACGATGTCTTGGGCTTCCGATGGTGCTCCGAGCTCCGGTGTCTCATCCTCCAAAACCGCTGCCGCGAGCATGTCCTTGTCGGGTACGGCCGCGACCGACTGCCACAAAGCCTCGCGTCGATTGCCTGCAAGAGAAGACAGCGCGTTCGCCGCGGCAAGCACCTGCAGGTCGTGACGGTCCAGTTGAGCACGTCTTGCAAGGTCTAGCACCGTCGTGAACTGTCGCACGGCTCGCGCATTCTCAATACGCTCCGCGGCGCCGTCCCGCATACCTCGCAGCAACGACAAGCCAAGCCTGACGGCAGGCTTCTCAGCTCCGCCCATGCGCTCGAGCGATGAATCCCACCCGCTTATCGTGACGTCCACCGGCAGTACCTGGACTCCGTGCCGCTTCGCATCCTGGACCAGTTGTGATGGCGAGTAAAAGCCCATCGGCTGCGAATTCAACATCGCTGCGAGAAACGCTTCCGGCTCGTGGCACTTTAGCCAGCTGCTGGCATAAACGAGCAGTGCGAAGCTGGCCGCGTGACTTTCAGGGAACCCATACTCACCGAAGCCGAGAATCTGCTGAAAGATACCATCCGCGAATGTCTTGTCGTACCCGCGTTCGAGCATGCCGTTGACTATGCGGTCATAGTATTTATCCAGGCCACCTTTGCGCTTCCATGCAGCCATAGCCCTTCGAAGTTGGTCTGCTTCCCCAGCGGTGAAACCTGCAGCCAGAATGGCAACCTGCATGACTTGCTCTTGAAAAATTGGTACACCTAATGTTCTTCCCAGCGCAGTTTTGAGCGCATCACTAGGATATGTCACCGGTTCAAATCCCTGGCGACGCTGAAGGTAGGGATGCACTGCACCGCCCTGAATAGGTCCAGGACGCACGATGGCAACTTCGATGACGAGGTCATAAAAAGTGCGAGGCTTGAGCCTTGGCAGCATGCTCATCTGCGCGCGCGATTCAATCTGAAACACGCCGACGGTGTCCGCACGCGAAATCATCTCGTACGTTTCCGGGTCCTCGGCAGGTATGTCCTGCATCTCGAACCGCTCGCCACGCTGGTCTGATACCAGGTCCAGCGTGCGACGAATTGCTGACAGCATCCCAAGGGCCAGTACGTCAATCTTCAACAGGCCAAGTGACTCGAGGTCATCCTTGTCCCACTCGATGACCGACCTGTCCACCATCGCAGCGTTCTCAACCGGTACGAGACGCGTGAGCTTGCCCCGGCTGATAACAAAGCCGCCGGAGTGTTGGGACAGGTGACGCGGAAATCCGAGCAACTGCGACGCGAGCGATGCCCACGCTTGAATGAGCGGCGTCTCCGCGTTGAGGCCGGACTCAGTAAAACGCCTGAGGAGGTCCCGCTTGCCATCAAACCATTGATGACTTTTAGCTACCGCATCGACAATTTGCGGGTCGACGCCCAGCGCTTTGCCGGTCTCCCTCAAAGCGCCGCGGGGCCGATACGTCGAAACGGCCGCTGCGATTGCGGCGCGGTCACGACCGTATTTTTTGTAGATGTACTGGATTACTTCTTCTCGCCGTTGATGCTCGAAGTCAACATCGATATCGGGCGGCTCGCCGCGCTCCTTCGAAATGAAACGCTCGAAAAGCATATTGCCGCGCGCCGGGTCGACCTCTGTCACGCCCAGGCAGTAGCACACCGCAGAATTGGCGGCCGAGCCCCGGCCCTGACACAGGATGTGCTGGCTGCGCGCAAACCGCACAATGTCATATACGGTAAGGAAGTACGGCTCGTACTGTAGGTCCGCTATTAGCTCGAGCTCGTGCTCAATCTGTTCCTGCACCGCGTTCGGGATGCCCGATGGAAAACGTCGCTGTGCACCGATGTACGTCTCTTGCCGCAGGTACGCCGCCGGCGTGAAGCCCAGTGGCACGAGTTCATCTGGGTACTCATAGCGCAACTCATCCAGGGAAAACGTACAGCGACTCGCGATATCGACTGTTGCTGCGAGTGCTTCGTCCGGGTACAAATTGGCAAGCCTTAACCTCGAACGCAAGTGCTGCTCGGCGTTCGGCGCGAGGTCATAGCCGCATTCATGTACAGGCTTGCCGACGCGGATAGCGGTCATAGTGTCTTGGAGCGGCTTTCTCGAGCGCACATGCATAACCACATGACCCAACGCTACGACCGGGACGTCCTGGTTGCGGGCGACGAATTCGACTGAGCCTCGATGGATGTCATCCATCGCGCGCTGATGCATCACCAGCCCCACCCAAGCTCGGCCCGTGAACGTGTCATCGAGCCATTCGACTTGCGTCGCGAGAACATCTTCTTTCGCAGGAAAGTCCGGCACGAGAATGGCGATGCAATCTGGCATCCCGAGCAGGTGCCGGTTTTCCTTGTCGGGTCGGGAGAGGTCCTGCGGAGTGAGGCGGTATTCACCCTTCGGCGCGCGCGTGCGGGCCAACGTAATCAACTCGCAGAGATTGCCGTATCCTTCGCGATTCTTAGCGAGCAGAATGAGCCCGAAGGCGGGCGACCCGTCGGCGTTCTCCAGCCGGAAATAGGAGCCGACGATAAGCGGTAGCTTCGCTTCCTTGGCAGCAACATGCGCGCGCACAATGCCCGCCAGCGAACATTCATCGGTCACGGCCAGCGCCGAATAGCCTAGCTGAGCCGCGCGCTCGGCCAGTTCCTCCGCATGGGAGGCTCCATGCAGAAAAGTGAAGTTGGAAAAGCAAAACAGCTCGGCGTACGCCGGCAGAACATTGAAGGTCGTGTCCATGACACATCATCCGAAGAGGCCATGTAAATACCAGCGCGGCTCTTCCTCCACGTCCCGGCTGCTTACGCGTTCACGATAAATCCAGTAGCAGCTCTGGTCCTCCGCCTGAGCGACAAAATAATCGCGCGTAACCAGTTCGCCGCCGAACCACCCGGCCTCAATGCGTTCACCGGGCGACACCATGCGTAACGGCGAACCGTAAAACGGGCGGTGCTGGCGCATCAATAGGCGCACCGGTTTGTCCAGCATCCAGGTCGGCCTGGGAAGACCTTCAGGAAGCGCTTCTTGCTTCAATTGCCGAGTCACCGGCACCCACCGATTGGCTATCTCAGGCCGGTGGTCAGCCGTCGGTGCGGGCCGAAGCACATTCTCTTCACCGAGCCGCGCGACGAGCAACTCAAGCAACCGCGCATGGTCCTCGCTGGACCCTCCCGGCTCCGGAAAAAGCGTGTCGGAAGCCGGTGCTGCGGGTTCGACTTTGGATGCATCGAGACGCAATGCGATAACTGGCGCAGTGAGCTCGATGCGATGCAGCCGTTCCTTTAGTAGCCGGATGAGGTGCACCTCTCTCCATGTCGGCTCCCCCAACGCAATGTCGATGGTCGTTGGTTCGATGGCATGGCGCCCACGCTCGTGTTCCAGCAGGAGCTTTATCGCTGTAACCGCAAGTTGCTTGGCGCAAAGCCATCCGCACAGCTGTGCAACAAGTCGATGCGCACCAAAGACTGCGCCGTCCGCATGCTCGAGGCGGTCGGGCATCTCAATGCGCGCCGAGAAAGTTGGCGGCAATTCGAGCCAGTCGAACAGTTCCGGGGCCGTGCCGAACGCGCGGTCGAGCGAATCAAGCAGATGTTCACCGCATCGCCGCTGCAAGCCGGCGCGTGGCAGACGTCTTACGTCGGCGATGGTCTCGCAGCCGAGTCCGGAGAACCACTCTCCGAACGGGCGAACCTCCGGTACAGCCATCATCGGCAACACGGACAGCCGTTGCTCGAGTGAAGCCAATTTCAGCACTCGACGGTTCCCGTATTTCGCAAGCAACCATGCGCCTTGACCGGTAGGAGCCGCGCTGACGCGCGCCGTAAATCCCAGCGTCGCCAGCACCGCCTTTGCTTCGCGGCATAGCGCGAGCAGGCCGCCGAACAAACGCAGGCTCGCGCCGACCTCCACAACGACTGTCGCTTCATCAAGCAACGCAACTTCCGGCGAGAATCGCATCAAGGCCACGCCTACCTCACGCTGCGCAGCGGCTTCGCGACCCGCGTCACGCTCGTGCATCTCCGTCTCGGGAGACAGGGTGAGCACCCCACCGCGTTTCAACCCAACACGCACGCCGGCCGCGCGAGCCGCGCTGTCCGCGATGACAACCTTGTCTTTCTCAAGCACAGCACTCCCGTGAGCCGGCTCAGGCGACCACTTCGGTCGGAATGCTTCGAGCGGCAGCTTCGGCAGATGAACGGCGAGAAAGACGCGCATGTCGGGAAAGCAAAACGGGTGTTGGTTGGAGGGGAATTGATAAGGGCTCTGCGCGAGAGGGCCCTCGTCGTTTCACGATATCGACAGTTAAGCCGTCGGCCGATGGTCTTAGCGCCAACCGCAAAAGCGCCGGCGACGAATCCTGGGCGGCGGCAAGAGGCCTCACCATCACGAAAAGCGTTTCCGACGACTGCGCTGCAAGGTGCAAACGTCGAAGTGATGACGCCTGCGCGTACTGTGTCCAGAAAATCAGTGCGCTGCAGCTACCCGCACGCAAAATCTGCTCGGCGGACCAAAGGGCATCGGACGTCTTCGGTGCCTTCACTCGCAGCAATCGCTCGAGCGACAGGCCGATATAGCTCAGGCCCAGTCCGTCCGGGAGGTGCGGCGGCTGGACCAACGCGATGGGCCGCTCGCCAAGCGCGCTGAGCGCCGGCCGCAGGAGCCGCACCTCGCCGACGCCCGCCTGCTGGACCAACAAGTCGACGAACGCGCCGACTGGCCAGCCACCACCGGGCAGCTCGGCGGACAGGGCGGCATAGCCCGTTTCCACGGTGCGCCCACGCCCGCGTGCGAGCTGCGAGGCTCGCCACAGCGACGGGTGAATCTCTTCGGCATGGACTGGAACTGCGGCCATAGGTAGTGCAAGACACCTGTATATTTATACAGTATCCTATCCCAAAATCGCCGGTAGTGAACTGGCACTTTTTGGGAGCCTGTCCTCATGGATACCCGTGTTCGCAAGCCGGTTGGTCACCCGATGCCTGAGTTGGCGGCATTTATCGCGGGCCTGAAGGCCGCGTTCGGCGATGCGACCATCGACGAAGCGGTGCAACTCGGGAAGGCGGGCGAACCGACCTTTTTCGCACGCGAAAACGGGCGGTCTGTAGGAACCGCCAGCCCACCTAGTCAGAATGCCTGGCCGGTAGACAATCGCTTGCATGACCGGCACTATTGCGCGGGCTGTAACGGCGCATGCATCGGCCAGGACGTCCGGTGCAGTCAAGTAACTGAATTTGCCTTGAAGGTAGGGAGCTGAGATGTGGCGAATTTTGGGTGTGACGCTGCTGGCAGGCGCTTCCATCGCCAATGCTGGTGAACATGTGGTCGAAGTTTGGAACCCGCCAGAGGCAAGGCAAACGCCGCACGCCAGCAGCCACACGTCTCACAAGCCGGCATCACGCCGAGTGTCGGTAGACCGCTCGGCAAAGTTGAAACCAACCTGCAACATGGCCAGCGCCCCGAAACCGATTAAGCATGCACACGTGGCACACACCGTTCCCATCAGTACAGCCCCCCGGGTACAGAACCTCCCGCCTTTGCTGACGCCCGAAGGTAATGTCTTGCGCGTCGGGACACAAGGCGCTCAGCCGCAGGTAGCCCGCTGATGGAAGCGGAGCATTACAAGGAATATGCAATCTGGGGCCATGCCATCCGGCAGGGCCACGGGTATGCCGCCAGCGGCACCATCACACGAAACAACAAACTCGTTGAGACGTCGGGGGTGCTGGGCGTTGTCGAGACGGAGGACGAGGCAGAGCTTGTTAGTCTCAACTGGTGCCGCGCCTGGGTAGACAACCACGGTTGAGTTCGACGGAGAGAGCCGTCGGCAAGCTGCATTCGGCACGACCGGTGTCTTGGCGGGAACAGCATCTTCGGGAATCGATATCGACGCTGACGCTCGGGATGACGATACTGAGCGCATTGCGAGCCGCGCCGCTGATGTCGGAAGTGGGCTGGGCCCGCGCGCGAAATCTGGTGAAAAAAAGAAACCCGCCAAGCGGCGGGTTGAATCCATATCAGGAGGAGACATGGAGGAGACGAAATCAGTATAAACCCTATGTTTTCCGCCCGCAACCCGGCAAAATGTCTTTGCTGTTGCACTTCGGTATATAGGGGTAGGCCGGCCCAAGCCCGACAAGACTTTGCGAACCGCCCCTCTTTAAAATTCCCTTAAAATCAGTCTGAGCCAACGCCACGCGATTGTTGGGCGGCCTGGTTAGTGGTTGCTTGCCTCGGCTCTCACTGCTTCGCCCCAGCGTCTGGCGTCCCGGGCCTCTGTCGCTATCCGTTCCGCCGCTCGATGGCATAAATCGACGGCGCTCACCCTACACTTGCTTGGCAATAGACGGGCTCGACCGACAGCGTTATCGCGAACGTGGACGCTTGACGACGCCCCTCGGGTCCCCAAAACTCAATCGCCCCATCCTGTCTGACGACAATTACCTCCTTGGCGCCGCCTCCCAGGTACGACGCGACTCTACGTCCCATCTCGCGCGGCAGGTCGCTATCGAGGAGCACTTCAACACAGAGGTCGGGGACAAACGGCACCGGGCCGTCCCGGTCGAGACCGTCCCACTTTTCGGGCGGCATCCATACGACGTCCGGGACCCGGATGCCAAATGACGGCGTCACAACAGGCACTGACATGGCGGCCAGATGACCCATTTGGTCGGCCAGCTGACAGTAAATGTCCGTGAAGGCCAACTGGCGCGTGCCCGACGGGCAACCATTCACCACCACCTCACCGAACGCGTTCAACTCGTACCGGTCGCGCATAGCACCCTCCGCTGTCGGGACGAGGCGATGCCATGCAGCAAGCAATCCGTTGCGGTCCAGCACGATGGGTGTGTCCATATTCGTTTAGCAGGGAATTTACCTAAGCGTATACCCTCTATTTGCCGTTTAACAACATAAAACACTTGTTTCTCGCTGTGCAGCGCACAATTGGAGCCAGGATTTACGAGGGCTAGCATCCATCGTCGAGCATTGAGGACCCCACATGCATGCGGTCAAGTCCTTGCTCTATGGGGCTCTTTTCCCTAATGCTGAGGTGGTTTCTTAGATTCAGTGTGCACTGCAACAGGAGTAAAGTGATGAAAACCGATACACGAGGTCTCGGAAGGACATTGGGCGGCGTCAATCGCACCCGTGACTGCGGGGTGTCGAGGGCGGTCGCGACCCGGAATACAATGCGCTTGGCAGCAGAGGAAGCCGCTATGGAGGCGGCTGTACCAACGGACGCCCAGCGCGTCCAGTCGCGTGCGCCGTCGGTGGAGATTCGTCTCCTGCGAAGGCCGAAGCGAACGCTCGACTGAGCTAGGGGGAGACGCCCGCGAGTGAGCGGGAGTCCACCCAGCAACAGGACCCTTGCCTGAGCCCGCGACAATCTTGAATTCCGCTGCTCGCCTACCATCGTGCCAGTGCGGCGTATTGTGCGCCCTTCACGCCGCTACACACCAGGAATTCGTTGCAACTTTGCCCGGCGAAACACGCCCGGGCAACGCATTGGTGCGGGTCGGGCGCGCTCTGCCCGCTGACTACAGGAGTTCCAACATGAAACTTGACGACGCCACTTTCCGGCTGCTGCGCCGTCTCGCTCCGGTTCTCGATGACGTACTCAACGCAGGAGAGGTCGAGCACGCAGACCAGGCCATGGACCTGGCATCACTTGCTCAGTTATGCTTACAGTTGTCCGATGCGTACCACGACCAACACCCGGACGACACTGCGCAAGCGCGCCTCGACGCCCTCGAGTCGCAGTAACACACTCCCTCTGGACTGGCTGGTGGCTTCAGGTATCGGCGCTACAATCGAGGGGTCCATCGCATTGACCTCAGAACATGACCGCCGCCCCCTGCGTACAAGACGACTTTCTGCAGGCGCTCGTAAAGGACAAGACCACCGTAAACGTGTTCCTCGTGAACGGCATCAGATTGAGCGGTCAACTGGCCGGCTTTGACCAGTTTGCAGTTCTGCTGGAGTCTGGTCCAAGCGTGCAACTTGTTTTCAAACATGCCATTTCGACCGTGATGCCGGTCAATGGTAGGAGCTCGGCTCGCGACCCGAGCGGACGCGCCGGTGAATAGCGACGAGCCAAACAATTTGCGAGCTCCCGCCCGATGAGAACTGCGATGACATCGCTGTGGCCTACTCTTGACCTGCGCATAGCCACGCGACGTCCACGTGGAGAAGTTCAGAAAGGCGCTCACAATCCGTACTCTTCGGGACAGTAACTCCGGCGCGCCAAAGGGTCACCTCGTGTTCCGCGACGCCGAGTGACCTGGCCACCCGACCGGAGGTCACCTTTGCGCGCTTGATGGTCATGTCCAGCCGTGCCGCAAAGGCCCGCCTGGAGCCGTTGTGTTTGAGAGTGCCTTGCAGATGTACATCAAGATTCAGACGTCGATTCATGGAGTGCAATGCTCCGCGTAACTCGTCCCGGCCAAACGTAAGTACTTCGAGCTACGTAGGTGTGACACGATTTCGGTCCTGTTTGGCATCATCTCGCTTTGGTCTCCAGGCGGTCCGGGAAGTTCCAACGACGGAATATCGGCCTGCGTGGAAAAGAGCCACGTGCTGTTCCGCGAGCTCGTCACACATCGCAATGATGGTCGCCGGGCGAGCGTCATCGCAATAAGGGGCGCAAGCGCATCCAGTGGGTGGCGGCGAGAAAAGAAACACTTCGTCAAGGATGCTCCGGATAGGCCGATTCAATTGGCATCCCGACCGCTACCGTCCTGTAATGGAATCTTCGTTGTTTGCAGCTCTTGCATCTGTCGACGTCCGCGGAGGGCCCTTACGCAGCCCAGCGCCGAGGACGTTGTACGGACAATCGCGGCCGAGACCAATACGCCTGCTGAGCCGGTATCGAAAATGTAGCCGACACTGGAGCTTCCATGCGACGTGCTTCATCAGTTGGTCACCGTTGCCGAACATGCCGGGCGTTGGGCACACATTTTCAGGAGGCGAACATGGCTGATTTTCAGGCACAGGCTGCTACAGCCCAGCAAGCAAATCTTGACTTCTTCTTCGGCCTGGCCGGTAGCATGCTGGAGGGCGAGGAAAAGCTCATGAGACTGAATCTGGATACGGCGAAAACAGCGCTTGCCGATTGGTATCAACGCGTGCAAGACGGGCTGCCGAAACAGAACAGCCAGGAAGTTACTGGTCTGCAAGACGCGCTCGCGCTGCCCTCGGCGGAGAAGGTCCTGGCGTACGAACGTCAGGTTGCCGAGATTGCGTCGTCCACCCAAACGCAACTGGCAGAGGTCGTCAATGCGCGGTACCAGGAGGTCAGTCACCAGGTTCAATCGTTCGTCGAGAATCTCGCTCAAAACGCCCCGGTCGGCTCGGAAGCCGCAATCGCATTTCTGAAACAAGCTATCACGCTGGCCGACACTGCTCAGGAAAGCGTGCAAAGGGCAACGAAGCAGGCCGTCGAAGTCGCGCAAAGTAACGTGAAGGCCGCAACGAAAGCCGCATCGGAGGTGACCGAAGCGGCCGACCAGGTAGTCGAGAAAGCGGCGAAGGCGGCGAAGCAATAATTTGAAGGAACGTCGAACCCGACGTCGTCGCACAGCGCAGCCAGCTTACCCGCCTGGCCACACTGCGCTGTAGCCGCTACCGGACGAGCCCAACTCTCGAGAGCGCCGGCCGCTCATTCCGGCGCACGTGATGTCCGTCCACGTCTGTTACCCGGTTCACGTCCGAAACCAGCACACCTAGGGAGACCGTGTCACGGCGCATGGCTGAAGGGGCCCAATGAATGGAGCAACTGCGATGGATGACCGATTCGATAGACGAGAACTGCTGCTTCACCTCGGGGACATGCTCGAAGCTTTGAGCTGTTTGACCAAGACGGGGCGGCCGGATGCGCCGGTGGCTCAACTTGCGAAGGAGCAGGATTCGTTGCAGGACTTCGGGTATCTCCAGGCGCTTGCCCCGCAAATGACCATGGCCGAGTTCGGGACACGGGTCGCGAGCGCGCTCTTCCTGTGGCCAAAGGAACTGCTCGAGACGGAGCTCAACCGCAATGTGCTTGCGTCGACCATTCAGCACGACCTGTTTGACGGTAATCCAGCAGGCTGGAAGGCGTACGTCGCCAACATGCAGACGAAGGTAAGCTGGTTTGGGACCGGACTTCCCGAGATGAAACCCGGAACTTCAGAAGAACCGGTGCCCGCTGGCGCTGACGACGCAAGTCCGGTCGACGCGTCGGTCGAAGCTGCTCCGCTTACAGAGTGGGATGCGGCCGACGAAAAGAAAGGGTGGCCTTGGCCTCAGCCAGGCTCGACGTCCTGAAGCGACTCCTGCTAATCAGTTCCCAGCATCATGTCCGCAAGCTCGATGAACGAACTCCTGCGATTCATTCCGCCGAATTTCTTCTTCTCCGTGCATAGCGCCAATCTCGTCGGAACACAGAACATCAGCGGATTATTGAATTCATACCTCGGACATCGCACCGCGGGAGACTGAGCCGCACCATCAACCATAAATCGCTGCAGTCATCTTCTTTCATTTCTCCCGCCCCCTGCTATCCCGACCAGCTGTCTGCGCCGGCACACGTCGTACACGGGTACAGACTGGCCCCGAACGCGGAATCCCGACGGTTGATGTCCCTGTGGGCGACTGACTCAGACGCCAATTCTGATGTCGGCAAAAACAGAGCGGTTTTCGGGTGCCCGGATACACAGAGGTCACTCCAATGTCATGTGGCGACGCTATAGTCCTGCGTTCCCCGTATTGCGCTTATCTTCTGCCGTCGCTCGCCATCGCGCGAGCACGATAGGCTGCGTGCGCAGCTATCATGGAGACGCCTGATGAAGAAACCGCTCAGTCACCACGAGATTGCAATGCTGTTGGTGTTGTTCAGCGCGCCCGCGCAAGTGGCGCTCGCTGACCCCGAAGCGCTCACGCTTCGGCAGGAACGTTTGGTGGAAGTCGTGCGAACGACTTCCACCGATGCCGAATTGAGATTGACCTCCGAGGGCGAGGCGCTACTTCAACGTCTCGGGTTGACCGCACCCTAAGAACCTGTTCACAAAGACAACGCGTCTCGGCGTTCAGCGCCACAGCGCTCCGAAGCGGCTTTTGCAGTCCGGCACCTGCATTTTTTGCCGCATCGCACAATCCAGAGAAATAAATTCACCGTCAACTTCGACAGATTGACGGGTAGCAGGGTTTCCCCCGAATATGGCCGAGCCTCAACACTGGCGGGGTTCTCATGGTTGCTCTCGCACTCCGCTTAGCACCCGTGCGCAACAAGCGATTGACATTCGCAGTCCCGGCTCTAGAATGGGATTTCGCTGCATTGCACCAATTGTTCGTATCTTAACTCGTCGTTCGTCATTCCGTTCAGCGGTCTTTCGGACATTCACCACCCACCCCGATGGAGTTAGTGATGAGCAGTCTCGACCTCGAACAAACCGTAGCCACGCAGAAAGCGAGTCTCGATAGGACGTTTGGGCTCCTTAACAAAGCTATCGCAGGCTTTCAAAAGTTCGTCAGTCTGAACCGACAGGAATTTAAATCAACCCTTGCTGAAAATCAGGAAATCGCAGCCAAGGCGTTATCGGTGAAAGACCTGCAAGAGTTGCTTGCGCTGCAGGCAAGTCAGGTGCAACTAGCAGTAGAAAAAGCGCAGTCATACTGGCGGCACGTTTACGAAATCACAGCCATCGCCCAAGCCGAATTCACTGAGACTATTGAAGCCCAGTTCAACCGATACCCGCGCGATGTCCAAGCGTTCATCGACAACCTCGCAAAGAACGCCCCGACTGGGAGTGAAGCCGTCCTGTCTGCGTCGAGGTCTGTTATGGAAACTGTCAGTTCGGCGTCGGAAGCGGCACGGAAGGCCGCGAAGTTGGCCGTGGAGACTGCTGAAAACAACGTCAGTGCCGCGCTCGATGCTCCAACAAGGTCCGCCAGGCCGGACGTTGAACAAACCGAAACGGATGAGAAAAAGTAGCGTAGCTGACGTCGTCCATCGCCTTCAAATGTTGAAAGCGAGCCCAGCTCGCTTTTTCGAGTGTTCCTTCTTTAGCGATAACCAACGCGCCGCAGACAACGTCGCGAAGCTATCGGCCTCAGCATGACACATTCTGGAGTTCACGCTTGCCGAAATATCCAATTTCAGAATTCACAAGCCAAAGGTCACCTTTGTAGTTGCGGTCGACCTTGAGGAAATGACAGCGAGAACCTGCGACAAGACCGGCGCCTTCCGGCGTTTGTAACGCGACCGCGACGCACCGACGCGCAAGTTCATGCTGGACCTTCATCACTGTTTCAACTGAAAAAGTCTGGGGCCTGCACGGAAGTTATCCGTATTCGGTCACGGCCTGCACCGGGTCTAACTGGTGCTGCCTCTGACTCGCTGGAGCTGAACATGAGGAGTACGGACAATAGGTCGCTTCGCTATCAGGTCGAAAAATGGCTTGCGCCGGCGCCCACTTCAGCAGTTCACGTGACCGAATTTGGCCGAACACGTTGGGGCCGGACGCGTTATGTGTGTGTCGAGACATCCTCACCGACCGGTTTGCGCGTGCTGTTCTTCTTTCGGCACGATGACAGCACTTGGCACGTGTTTCCACCCGCGGCCGACATGCAGAAATCGACCACAGGACGCATTGGCGTGTGACGGTGCTGCACCCAGTGGCTTCGTCTAGGATAAGAGAAGCGCGTGCGACGCGGCAAACCGAAGCAGGCTGGGTCGTCGAGTGTCGTGCGGCCGCCGCAAAGGCACGATAGTCCGGAATCCAGGAATTTGGGTCCACCGCTGATATGTGGACCGTGCCTCAATCCGCGCTCTAGGCATCGCCGGTCGACAACATTGACACATGACTCTCGAGTAGCGCACGAAGCTCATCAGAATTCGGACGTGTTCCCCAGTTTCGAGCTCCGCTCACCGAGGCGATGGCAATCCACGAATTCGGCGGAAACCACTCGTGAAGCATAGCGCCATCGCGCAGAAGGCGAAGGCGACCCGTCGCCGAGCTATAGTCGACGCACATTTCAATACCCCTCACTTGCGCGATGACTCGCAGGCAACGTGTTTGTGTCATCAGTCACTCCTATCGTGTGCGACGTGACGGACCGGCCGGCTGCACAACGACTGACAGCATGGGAATCGCAGCCCCAGTCTGGCGTCAAGATTCGCCATGGCGACGGAAAGCTTAGAGTCTACGGACGGAATTCGTGAATAGCTGAAACCAACGTATGCATTCGGTAACAGACCGTTAGCGATGCAACGCCGCTCTCGCGCGGAATCCGATGTCGCGTTCGAGGCACACACCGAAAAGCACGACGGACTTCCCCGTTGCCGGCCCGTTAATGAGGCGGCGAGTTGACCATGACGCGGTCGAATTCTTCGCGCGCACTAAGCAGTTCTTGCATCGCCGCCGCGAAGCGCGCGAGTTCTAGCGTCGATGGCTGTGCGCGTGGCGTGCTGCCGATGCGCTGTTCTAGTACAGCCGACGCGGCCTGCACTTCACGCGCCGCAGTGGCAATTCGCTCGAGCGCAATGGCTTCCGGCGAAACCCCGTTTCGTGTCGTCATGCCTCTGCCACCAGCGCAGCCCTCACTGCAACGTCCTGGCCAATATTGACATCACCGTCGTGGTTTCGTTTCCAGGGCACACACAGCCTGGCGGCTTCGGCGCGTTACGTCCGCACCTCGAAATCAGCAGAGGTCAACACAATCTGTTCGTCGGAGTGTGCGCGCAGCTTCCTTTCTGCTACGGCAGTGATACGTTTGCGGCCATCTGCGAACGCTTTGAGAATGCGTGCGTCACCGGCTCCTGGTTGCACCCAGAAGTGCTGTTCAAGTGCCTCACGTAAGACAGAACACTCGGCTTCACGTCCGTGAATCGAAAGGGTAAATATCACGCTCCGATTGTCCGGTGCTAGGCTCGGCGGTGCTTCGAGGGCTTCCACGGTCACGACTCGTCAAATTTGATTATCGGGTTACCCATATCGTACTGGAGACCCCATAAAAATCTCAACGAAAGGAGCGGAATATCACCGGCTTTTGTCTGATGCTCAAACGGAGCGTGTTGATGCGAGAGATAGTCACGGCTGGCGCAGCGGTTCTCGCGCAATGTTCAGATGTTCGGCGGCGCCGATTACTGGTAGTAGAGGTCGCTGCTTGGGCCGGAGTATCGAACATCAAGCCACGACCCGTCCTTGAAAACAATCCGTTTCACGACGCCGAAATCCAGAACGGTATCTACCGCGCTTCGGTTCACAAAGACGCCAGGGCGTTCGTCGGGAAGAACGAGCTGCATGAGTGGACTCAACGCTTGCGTGGCGTCGAAGAAGTTGGGTTCGCACGACGGTTCCTCTACCTCCAACCAATAAGCGAGCGCAGCGCCCGGGTCCCCGGCATCGCGCGCAAGAAAACGCAGCGTCCTTTCGCCGACAAGATAAAAGGATGGTTCGATGGATGGCACATCGCGCATGTATGTCTCCGTGTATTTCGAGTGAGCTTCGCGACACCCAGGCTGGTCGGCAAGTACGGTTTCGCAGCGCAAATGCGGTGCGGGTCCAGCAGGCGGCGTGCTTGAATACCTGTTCGTCGTAGTAAGTCCGGCGCCCATTGCAAGCGCCGGAGTTCATCGGCTTAGCATCGTCTTTCAGGTGCCGGCAATCGCTAGCACATGTGCAAGCCACCGTTCAACGAGAAGTCGGCTCCCGTCGCGAATGCCGCTTCATCGCTAGCCAGCCAAGAGACAATCGACGCTATCTCAGATGCCTCTCCCAGACGGCGCACCGGAATGCTCTGAACGATTGCCTCCAATACTTCCGGACGCACTGCACGAACCATGTCAGTCCCGATATACCCAGGGGAAACCGTGTTTACCGTGATGCCCTTGGTCGCAACCTCCTGGGCAAGCGACATCGTAAAGCCGTGAATGCCCGCTTTGGCCGTCGAGTAGTTGGTCTGGCCAAATTGCCCCTTCTGCCCGTTCACGGACGAGATGTTGATGATTCGGCCCCACTGCTTACCGACCATCTCCTCGATGACCTGCTTGGTCACGTTGAACAGGCTGGTGAGGTTGGTGGCAATGACGTCGCTCCAATTCTCCCGTGACATCTTGCGAAACACGCCGTCCCGCGTGATGCCGGCGTTGTTCACGAGCACGTCGATGTCGCCGACCTCCTTCTTCACCTTCGCAAAGGCCGCCTCAGTCGATTCCCAGTCGGCGACATTGCCCTCCGACGCGACAAAGGAGAAACCCAGTTCGGCTTGCTCTGCCAGCCAGCGAGCCCGTCGCGGGGAGTTCACTCCACAGCCCGCCACCACCGTGAATCCATCCTTGTGCAAACGCTGGCATATTGCCGTTCCGATTCCCCCCATGCCTCCGGTTACATATGCAATCCGCTTCGTCATGTCTCTTACTCCTCGGTTAGGGTTTGCGTCCAAGATTTTCGTGCACATTCAACGGTAAGGTCCTGGAATTCACACCATTTCGTAGCACTACTACCTTTCTGCTTCAGTTCGAGGTACATGATGACGGTCCATGCAGCGACTCCAAAGCGCTTCAGTTCAAGCACGTCTCTTCGAGCAGCGAGCGTGTCCCGGCATTAGACTAAAGGTCGCCGAACTCGGCCCGCCTAAGCGGCACCTTCAAAGGCAGCGGCAGCGCCCGGTGTGTGGCCCGTGCAAAGCCAGTAGACGTCAAGATTGAGAAAAGCGGCAATCCGCGTGAAAACATTGAGCGGTGAAACCGTGATGCCTTGGCGCCAGAACTGCACCTCGCTCTCGCTCACATTGAGCCACTTGGCGGCCCGAGCGGAGCTGATGCCGGCACGCTTAAAGGCAGTATCAAGGCGTGCAGCAAGCGCACGCCTCAGGCTGCTGTCCTCGCCGCTACGCTCGAGGTGCTCGATGGTTTGAGCGCGTCGATTCATGTTGTTCGATATCTCTCAGGAATGTTGTTGTAGTTGCCGGCGCACCGGCTAACGCTAGCCACTCGTCTTGGCAATTTCAAGTCCGGACACGCGGATTGACACAAACGAACCCAATGTCTTTATCGCTAAAACGTATCTAGCACGGCCATGCAAGATGGCGGCTCGCGGCATGTCCATGCGTATCGTCGTTACGCACGAACAGGCCTCGACCCGACGGCAAGCTAATTCGATGGCTCGTAGAGAGCCATTTGTCTTTGATAAAGCGTGATGAGAGGCGACGGATTACCGCGGCTGAATATTGGCCGCTTGCTTACCCTTCGGCCCCTGCTTGACGTCGAACGTCACCGGTTGGTTTTCCTGCAGGGACTTGAAGCCTTTTGCCTGAATTTCGGAGAAGTGCGCAAAGAGGTCCTCGCCGCCATCGTCCGGCGTGATGAACCCAAAACCCTTTGCATCGTTAAACCACTTGACTTTACCTGTTGCCATTTCCTGGATTTAAAACAATCGTTCTATTGTATTGACTACACGTCGCCGAAGCGGCGACGGCTGCGAGAGACTACTTGTAACACAAGGAAATGAGTATAAGACATGCGAGTTTACGCCGATGTGACAAGACTTAGCCTTGTCACAATTGACCTTTTCGACATACAGGCTGGACATTTTTGCTAAGCGTTCAAACGTCTAAGAAAAAGTGACCGAATCCAAAACTTTTGGAGTTTTTATTACCGGAAACGGCGGCTCTTAGCGACAACATCCAGCTAATGCTTGGACTCCGGTACCGTACGCATGAGAGCTGCGACGCTCATCTCTTCGTCAAGCTCAGGCCAAAGCAGCTGTTGATGGTCAATAGAAATCGCGAAGTGTTCGCGTTCGGCCGCAGTGGCCACGTCGAGTACAGGAAACAAACGCAACGGCAAACGAATTTTCCGCCCGTCAGACAGTTCGAGGAATAGGTGCGTGCTATCAAAATGCACGTCAACCGCGTCGACACGCATGGCCGTCTCCTTGACCTGATGGCGGCTTAAAGCATAGGCCGCTGCTAAGGTCCATCCAAGCGAAATTGCCCCGGCCGACCGAGAGACGCGGGTGCCAACAGGACAAGCCATCACCACGAATTGCCTTGAACGCCCGGTCTGTATTCGGGACAACCTGCAACACTCAATGAACAACGGGCGCGGAGGACGTCCCTTCGTCAAAATACATGGGCTCGAGCGATAGCGACACGCCGAGCACTGAAGCTGGTCGCCGGCCTTCCAGCCCCCAGAATTGAACCTGCCCGCACCGGTCAATCACAATGACTTCGCGGGCGCCGCCGCCCAGGTAGCTTGCGATTCTCCGGTCGAGCTCCTGCGTCCTGTCCGTGTCAAGCAGCACTTCAACACAAAGGTCCGGGACAAAGGGCACCGGGTCGTCATGGTCGAAGCTTTCCCACCTTTCACACGGCATCCAGACAACATCCGGCACGCGGATACCAAACATCGGAGTCGTCACAGCGACGCACATCGCAGCGAGATGCCCCATCTGCTCGGTGATTTGGCAAAACACGTCCGTGACCACGATTTGGCGACGCGCTGACGGTTGGGAATTCGTCACTTTCTCGCCGCGCTCGTCCAACTCGTTGCCGTTGCATTGACCAAACTCATCTCGGTTGGTCAGGCGGCGCCACGTCGCCAGCAATCCATCGCGTTCCAGGAGAGTAGTCAAGTACACACACCTCTCGTAGGGGATTTGCTTAAGCGTATACCCTCCGGAACGGGTTGCACAACGGACTTCGCAAATTATGTATGTGTGCACCGCACAATCGACCTAGCTTAAAAGCGCGCCGTGGATGGGGTTCGTTTGCGGAACGACCGGCGCGAAGCTTGTGCCGCCAGACGGTGCAGTCGAGAAGCCAATCGTCAGAGGAAGGTGCGTCGAAAATCCAGAGCGCTGAGTCAGCAGCGGATATCGCGCTGGCCTTTGCATGAGAGGTCGACGGTACAACGTAGGACCACCCAACACTGCAAGGGGGACGAATTGCCTCGCCACGAAATTATGGATACGCAGGAGCGCGTATCCGGAACCCGCAGGAAAATCACAGCACATCGCCTTTGACTGCGAAGAGGCCGCGCTCGCGCTTGCCAAAGCAAATTTAGAAACAGCCCGTAGGCTAGGAATCGATATGTCGTTACTCTGGTCTGCCCTCCGCGTCGCCATCATCGTCTACTTGGTGGCTATAGCTGCTCTCTACCTTTTTCAAGACCGCCTGATACTCCCTCCAGCGCCTCGAGCAACAGCTCTCCAAGTTGGACGTCACGGCGACTTTCAAGTGCAGCCTTGGCAATCTAACGGGCGATTCGCGGGATATGTCGTCAACCCAGCCAACCAATCGCCTCATGGCACTGTCGCTATCTATCACGGCAATGCCGAGTCTGCCGAGGACAAGCTGCGGCTTGCCTCGGTATTCGTCCATGCCGGCTATCGTGCATTGCTGGTCGAATATCCCGGCTACGGCAGGCGAGAGGGAGCGCGGACAATGAAAGCCGCTCTGGCAGCATCGCGCAGTGCGCTCTCCGACGCCAACGCCCAGTGGGCGGGCCCCATATTTCTTGTTGGCGAATCACTCGGTGCGGGTATGGCTGCGCAAGCTATCTCCGGCCAGGAGTCGTCCGTCGCCGGCGTGCTGCTCATCACGCCATGGGATTCGCTCGCCAGCGTCGCAGCTGAAAGGCTGACATGGTTTCCAGTTCGCTGGATATTGCATGACCCGTTTGACTCAGTCGACGCGCTGAAACGATTCGAAGGCCCCGTCGTCGTAGTCGGCGCTGCGGACGATACCGTCATTCCGGTCTGGCACGCCGAACGGCTTGCACGACTTCATCCGCATGCGCAATTTCTCTCATTGCCCAACGCGAGCCACGACGGTTGGTTTGAATCGATGACGGCCGAAAACTGGGAGATGGTGCTGAATTGGATGCAACGCTGATGGTAGGCGACATCCTCGGTGTCATTGGCTACCGCTCCCGGCAAACCGAAGACTTGCCGGCACGAATGTGCATCATGTGAAGGACCTCACGGCCAACCGGCACGGCTCTAATTCGATGCTCCAAAGTGCGCACTTCGTTGTTGCCAGACCTGAACCAAGGCATGCCATCATGCGTATACGTGGCGAACGAGGCGATTGAAAATTGGCAGCAGTCGCGTAACTCGGGCGAAAACGATACCTCGTTTTCCGGACAATGGCAGCTCTGCTATCCGTTTCCCCCCGGGACATGCGAGCCGCTGCATCTAAGCGCCTTCGCAGGTACCTCATCATGATGGAGTACGCGCATGGAATCAGGCGATAAGGACGAGCCGCTCGAAACCCGGCTGGTACAGGTGCGTGGTGAAGTACAGGGTATCGGCTATCGGGAAGCGTGCGTACGCCGCGCCAAAGCGATTGGCGTAACAGGCTGGGTTCGCAACCGGATGGATGGTTCGGTGGAGGCGATGCTGCAGGGCTCTCCGGAGCAGTTGGCGACCATGTGTGCCTGGCTCAGCGAGGGGATGTCCGCAGCGCTTGTCGACGCGCTCGAGGTAACCGAGGTGCAGCCGCCGTTTGCTCGTTTTGACACCTTCGAGCGGCTGCCCACCCAGTGAGTGATAACAAGTAGCGACTCTTGGAGGACTCGCTTTTCTACCGTCCCTGCACTCGCGGCATTCCTGTTGATGGTTCGACTCAAGGGAGACTCAGAGTTGCTAATCGTTGGCGGCGCTTCCCGTCGACTCAGGTGTCCTGCGTTAGCGGTTGTTCGGACGATAACACTGGAGATTCGCGCTGCAGCTTGGCCTGTCGCCGCGCCCAGATTACAAATCCGAAATCTTCGGGTCAGCGTAGCGTCAAGCTTGAAAGGCCAGGATTGGGACATAGTCTTGCAGACTAGCGCGGCGCCGCCCCCTCGGCCGGTTCCGCGTCTCGCGTTCCTAATCTGGGGAGAGACATCTCGTCCGGCAAATCGAACAGTTGACGTCGGCACGATACAGCAGAAGTAACGACTCTCCTCACGCTTGTCTGAAGCCTGATTTGTGCTTTTTGAAACGCTCGTTTGCCTCCTTGCACGAGCAGGCCGGTGCCTCGGGTCTCAAGTGCTTGTGTTGCAGCGTTACAAGGGGAAAACCATCGCCCTTGTAAACGTAGATACGTGGAAAACCATCTGGGTTAAACAGCAGATGCAGGCACCGTTGTTCCTCGTATTTGCCAAGCAGGGTTTGAATTGCGTCGCTTTGTAATTCAGCCCGTTTATTGCGCGAAGCCCAAATACTGGCAAATTCCACCGTGTTTTTGTCTGCCGGTCCTTTCAGGCCGTGTCTATAACAACTAAGGCCGCGCAATCTTAATGCGGATGCAGACTCAAAAGGTCACCACGAGTCGCACTCGACCAAACGACCGTTTTAGCAGGCATTGGGCAAGCTAAAGCGTGAGCGCGGACGCTTGTGCTTCGAAATCGCGTAGCTTGCCCCGTCAGTTGGCTCAAGTCTGAACACGGAGCCAAGGTATCGATTCGCCCGAATAGCAGTCTCAAAATATTTTCGGCCAACTTATTACGCCATTGCTGCCCGGCATCGCGTTGGTCATTGTTCGCTCGCTCTTGCTCCACGCGATTTCGTTTCTCCACCAAGAACGCGCTTTGGTTCGTTGAGTTTGTCATGAATGATTTGGTCCCGTTCATTAAGAAAGCTTTGCAGACCGCAGCAATCGTCACCTTCCTTGGAACGGCGTTAGCTGGATGCGGTGGCGGTGGCGAGAGTGCCGGTGCGGCAGCCACCCATGATGCGGCTTCGTCGACGCCGGCCAATGGGGGATAGGACGCGTTAGGGCTCCGACGCCCATCCCTAACCGCGAAGTCGCGACGCTCAATAGAGGCTCTATCAAAGGGAGGCAAGCAGAACAGGGGTTGAGCAGCAGGACGTGCGAGATTTTTTAACAATTTCGCTAACCGATTGTAGACAGGAGATGAACATGTCTAGCGGATTATTCAAGAAAGCGGCGGCCGCCGCGATTGTATTGCTGTCACTGAACAGCCTAGCCCTGGCAGAGGACAACGCATGCACAACCGCGACCCTGAAAGGCGCATACGGCACGTCGATTCATGCGCAGTCGCTCGGAATCCTCACAGGGACCGCCCCAAATCAGGTGCTCCACCCCTATGCCGCTCCCGTTATTATCGACGCCGTTGCCCTGCCGACATTTGATGGTGCCGGAGGAGGCTCGCAGGTTGACTTTGCAATGTTCAACGGCATGGTAAGGCCAGGCTCGCCGCCCGATTCCTTCGCGTCCAACGAATCGCTTTCCTACAGTGTGAGTTCGGATTGCACCGGCCAACTGACCGTCACTTTTGTGAACAATGGCAACACGCTCACGCAACAAATCGTTGTCGTCGACAACGGCAACGAAATCTTCGGTGTCACGAGCTCACAGCATCTTACAAGTGGCGCTCCCGCGCAAGATGGGACACTTTGCAACAGCACCACCGGCGGTTGCGACATAGCCATCCAGGCAAGCGCTCATTCTGTCAGAGTCAGACAGGGGCACGAGCAAGCGCACTGAGTCCACGGGATTTTAGCCGGCGCCGCGGTCGGGCGCCCCCGGCCGCCACTTGGTACGGCGGCCGGTATGCGAAGGCTTCACTATATCAGGATAACTGAACATTGAATTTTGATGAATGTAGGATTGCCATGGCTCAGTCGATTCAAGCCCGCGCGCGTAGCCTCGCAATTTTGCTCATTGCCTTTAGCGTGGCGTCGCTTGGAAGCCAACAAACTTTGGCACAGTCTGCGCCGCCCACCAAGGTTTCCTTTGAAGTGCATGCACAGAACTCGAAGTTCACCCAGCAACTCACGTTGGATGTCGGCGATGTGCCGGGTCATACCGTCCGGCTTTTCGAAATTCTTCGAACTTTTCCTGAGAACCCGCCTGGCTTTGCCGGCGTGCAAGTCAAAAACTACTGGACTCGAGGCGAAAGTGACACTATGGGCGGCAATGGTCTCGTTTTGGCCTATTACGTCTTCAACATGGCAAATGGCGAGAAGATTTTTGGCAAGTTCGAAGACGTAGCTCAAGCGGCTGGCCAGTCGTCCACCACTCGAACTGTCGTGGGTAACCTTGTGTTCACAGGTGGGACAGGCAAGCTGCGCCGGATTCGTGGCACGTTGCGCGTATTAACCGATGTCGACATTTCGAAAGGGTTGAATGACACCAAGTGCGAAGGCCAGTACTGGATGGAAAAAGAATAATGTCGAGTCCAAAGCTTCGTGACGTTGGACGTTATCCGCCCTGTCAGCAGATGCGACATATCGAGGCCGCTGCGCAACGAGGTGCCGCACCTCGCCCCCGCATTGCCACTTGCCGCACACGGCGAGCAGAACATGAAAACTCATTTCCCGCGCTTCCTCGCAGAGGCGACTTCCGCTGGAAATACACCGCCCCCAACCGCTACGCGACTACAACAACCCATCTCCGCGCAATCCGGCGTTATCGGCACTTCGTGCAGGATGCTGCACCGCGCCTAACGCGAATGGTCTTCCTGCCGTGCGAGCGGGCTGCCCGCAAACGGGTCATCGCGCCAATCCACAGTCTCCCGACTCGTCCGCCGTGGTGCCGAAAGCAACCATCATGTCGCGCGGCAGTCGGCCTAAACTTCAAAGCAATATTCTCGTCTTTTTCGCCCTCCGCCACCTCCCGGCCCTGCATCTTCGGGCGTCTCACTCACCTGCTCGACATTGAACTTGTCGATGAGTGCTTTTACCCCCGCTCGTTATCGGACTGTGGCTCCGGAAGCGCATCTTCCATCGCCTTCGGAATCGTCGCTTTGCTGCCCTCGGCGCGCTCCCAGACACCCGAGGTTGGACTCGCGCGAGAGGTTTGCTCCTCCTGCCCGTGCTTTAAACCCTTTCGCATAGCCGTTTACGTGGGCGTAGCCCTCTCTGGAGGCGTACAGGTCGCTGTTTTTGCGTCACGTCGGCGCCAAACCCCTTGTTTAAGGACCTCGCCCGTTGCGGATTCAAATCCGAGTTGCTACGCTAGCGCCAACCTGAGGATTTGGACCTTTGCGCATTGTCGGTGACTACGCAAAGGCAAAGGTCTCAGGTCAACCTTTGACCAATGACGTGGAATCTATGGCAACAACGAGTGCAACGAAAGCTGCAGCAAAGCCGGCTCCGAAGAAAGCGGTGACTCCGGTCGAGAAAAAGGCGAAGGCGCCGACGGTGAAAAAGGCTGCGGCTCCTGTGACGAAGAAGGCGGTCACCGCTGCGCCGCTGAAGCCCATCAAGGATTCGTTCACGAAGGCTTCGCTCGCCCTCCACCTTGCCGAGCGCGCAGGTGTCGAGCCGAAAGCCGCGAAGGCTTTGATGGCCGCACTGGAAGAAACGGTGCTCGCGTCGGTCCACAAGAAGGGCGCGAAGGAGTTCACGCTGCCCGGTCTGCTGAAGGTTGTTGCTCAGGACGTGCCGGCAAAGAAGAAGCGTTTCGGCAAGGACCCGTTCACGGGTGAAGACAAGTGGTTCGCCGCGAAGCCCGCTTCGGTGCGTCTGAAAGTGCGCCCGCTGAAGAAGCTGAAGGACGCCGCGCTCTAAACCGAGCCGCTTGGAAGGAAGCCCCTCTAGACGGAAGTCTGAGGGGCTTGTTTGCTTCTATGCCGTCACTATCGGGCAGTTAGCAGAGGACGTCCGGCGTGCGTTGATGGGTCGCGCCCAAATCGCCATGACGCGTCACTCATCGCTTGAACCGCCGCGTCTTTTCAGGCCGGGTTCTCACCGAGGCAATCGATAGGGTCTGCTATGAGGGACTCGAGTTGTCGCATGTGACACTGGATGCACGCATCTCATCCCCAGCCGTGCGCCCGCTTTCCTGACATGACCGCCGACTATCACACCCTGCGCTGACTTCCGTAATGCGGCGTTACGACTCTGGCGCGTCCGTTGCACCTGTGTCCGGCATCGCTGCCTACACTTCGAGCCGTAGTCACTAACATTGCACTCGACGTGCGAGGAGTATGAGATGAACAAGAAGGTACTTGGTGCAGCACTCGGCTTTGCTGTATTGGCGCTATCGACAGCGGCGTCAGCATGTGATGACGTACCTGTGGGTGTTGGAATTTCCGGCCCGGTTTATGCACGGCCGGTAGCAGTGGCTTACGGTGGGTACGACGATTGGCGCGCGAGGGAATGGCGCGAACGCCGGGAGTGGCGGGAGCATGAATGGCGCGAGCGTGCTCGCTGGGGCGGCTATTGAGTTCCGTCGATAGCTATAAAGTCCGCGCGACACCGGCCCAAAACACGTCGCGGTCCGGATGGCCCAGCGGACTCGACATTCGAGGTGCCACCGGGCAAGTGACCGCGACCTTTAGGCCGCCGAGCGCCCGACTCGACCGTAGATGGCGAAGTAGTCGCCACCGATTCTGCGGCCGATAGTGTTCGTCCTTCCTGAGCTAGGGCTCGGAAATCTCTCCGTCTAACAGCCATTGACGCTCACTTTCAGATAGCCGGTTGATTCGGAGCGTGCCAGCTCCCTGCAGCCCGCTAAATGTTCCAGTCGCGCCGCTGATTTCCCAGAGGCCATTGAAAACAGAGTGCGGTTCGCCGGCTTTGGTTGACACAGAGATTTGCCGCAGTTGCGTCTTGAGATACAACAAGTTGCCCGGGCCACGGGTGATAACGAGATAGCCGGTTCCTCGACCATTGGCGTTCGGTCCGAGCGTTACCTCGTGGAACCCCCATTCCTGCACCATCGCCCCGCGAAGCATCCCGCTGTCCACCACCCGCCCCGTTCGCCGGACTAGTGCGACATATCGGTTGCTGCCATCCAGGAACTCTAGCTTTGTGTATTCATTTGGCTGGCCGGGCTCGCCCTTTTTGATATCAAACCGGAGTTCGGCCGAAAACGCCTTCGCCTGCACCGACGGGCCCATGGATAACCAGCATGTTGACGCCAGTGCGAGCACCGCCGACCACTTTCGAAAATGTCCCATTCCTCCCTCCTCGGGCCGCCAGGTACGATAAATATAAGACGCATCACGTCCTTGTGGAAGTCAAGGGCATCTTCGAATTTTCCTGAGTGTCTCGGCTACGTGGAGGACGAACTGTCTGGAATCGATGACGCGACCGCGGCGCTGAATCAGCTTGTCGGGCTCGTCCACAAGCATGAAGCGTCACGACTTCCAAACCGGGGCGCCGGACAACACGTGCGGAGCGTAGGCGTTGGCTTCGGGCGGAGCGAATACGGTGAAGTGTTAGTCTGAACCCAACATCGCGTCGTTCTTTCGCCCGCCGCACGCTGGGCACAATTGAGGCAGCCCTGTGCGCAGCCCCTAGCCACAATGCAGGGGTTAAGGCCTATCTCCATCGGCACGGTCGTTGCAACGGGTAGCTGCGTCAACAGGAGGTTGCCGTCATGAGCATCTTGCTGGGTGTGGCCAAATCCAACGCGACTCGCGTTATTCACTCGTCGCCGTCGCTGCTACCTCGCTTGCGGCCGTGTGCGGGACCGGCAGCTTCAAACCCCCTTTCGCATGGCCGTTTACCTGCAACGAACGTGAGGACAGCGGCAGGTACGACCTTCCTCATGGAAAAATCTACCATTCAGTTACCCAACCGGTTTCTACAATCGATGACAACTCGACGGATTGGCTCATTGCCCACATGCAACGAAAGCCGTTCCGTGACGTCAAGTTGATTGCTTCGCAAACGGATTGATGGGCTGAACCTTCCAGCGGTCCTTGACTCGCTCCAGCATCTGGCATGTGCCCCAATCAGAAACCAGCGCTTCAAACCCGCGGACGACATCCGATTCCATGGCTTGCACACCGGCATCGCCATTGAAATTGGCGCTGAACGCAGAGTGGAAGCGATACTGGAAGTAGGCAGAGACCTCGTGGATGCGCTCTTGCGTACCCGAGTCCGTGAACATCACGGATTCAGGCGAGAACGGGTCGTAGTAGATGACATTGGGGTAGTCGGTAGCCACAGCTACGCATGGGGCATCACTGACAAGCAGCGAGCCGACCAACTGGATAGACCCTTTCATCCCCTTCGGGGTTTTGAATACCCAAATGCGCTTTGGCAACCGCTCTGCGAGTTGAATGACTCTCGTATTGTTGGAGCCAAAGTAGCCAACCTGGTTGTTCTTGAGGTTCTGCTCGAGCTTCTGCCAGTAGTAGAAAATGTCCATTCGGTGTCTGCTATTCGATGCTTGGTTCACTGCGGTGCTTAATCAATGTCGCAATGTTACTAGAAGCCGCTTTTATCGAGCACGGACCGGTTCGAAATGGTTCACACCGTTATGCTGCCATCCGATGCTCGTAGTACGGCCGGTCCCTGTCATCAAGGATGCCCGACGCGCCGCACGCGTCGCGTTCAACGTCTGCGCTGCTCCCTCCTCAGATGGGCGTCGTCATCCTCAGCGATGTCGCAGGTGCCATGAACCAACCATTGCACGACACCACTGCGTCGCCAGCCAGTAGCGGCCGGACCTCCGGACGAACGGGAATAGCGCCAGTATCAATATCGAGTACAACGTCCCGCTGCCGAGCAGGTAGACAATGAACAGCCATTTGTTGAACGTGGAGCGCATGGTGAGCCAAATGAAGTGGGTCTGGCAGCGGCGGTTTCGTCGCTACCAATAGCGACTGCCCGGTAGGCTATACGTTCGCGCGTTGGCATCTCGGCAGTGGCCTGGCGCAGCAGGCATCGCCGAAGCGGCTTGGACCCGGCAATTGAGCGGCGTCGATTCTGCGCATACCTGGGAGCCGGTCGTTGCATCACCGGCACCCCAGTTTCACGCCGAGTCGACGGCGCGTCGAACGATGATTGCGCCAGGCATTCATGCGAACGAGTCGCCGCGGTTCGCCATATGTGAACCTCATGTGGACGACATGTTTTCAAGACCGAACATCCGGTACGGCGGCTACATTGCCTTCTTCGAAATACATGCGGTCAAGTGATAGCGCTATCCCGAACATCGAAGCTTGCCGCTGGCCCCGGGCTCCCCAGAATTCAATCTGTCTCCGCTGGCTGACAACAATGACTTCAGAGGCACCGCCTTCCAGATAGCCTTTTACCCTTCGGTCGATGTCCTGCGTCCGGTCGCTATCCAGCAACACCTCGACGCACAGGTCTGGGACAAACGGCGCCGGGTCGTCGCGGTCGAAACTTTCCCACTTGTCCCACGGCATCCACACGACGTCCGGAACCCTGATGCCAAATGACAAGGTCGTAACTGCCACCGACATGGCGGCAAGGTGACCAATCTGTTCGGTGAGGTGGCAGTAGACGTCGGTGAGCACTATCTGGCGCCTGGCTGACGGGGCGCGATTCAGTATCGCTTCGCCGAGTTCGTCTAGCTCATATCGGTGGCGCCCGGCAGGTTCTGCTTCGGGAACAAGGCGATGCCACGCGGCGAGAAGTTCGTGGCGGTCCAGAAGTGCAGGTGTGCCCATAGTTGTCTCGCAGGTAAGTGACGTAAGCGTAAACCCTCTGGTCGGGGCTTGACAATTGGTATGTAATGGTGCGGCGCACAATTTAGGCTATGCTAGTCGAGATGCAAACAAACGCGCTTTTACGTCGCCGGCACCGACTGGCGCGGCTCGTCCCCGTACGCTGTATCCACTCGCAGTCTGATGTTCATCTAGTTTCTCAGATTTATTGTGCGAAGCAGCAACATCCGCACATGAGAGGGGCATTCGAGCGCCTAACAATTTGATGCTTTACGATGTCAAGCAGTCGATTGACTGAGAGGTGAAAACCGGGCCGCCAGAGGAAGCATCGGGTCTGAATATACGGACCATGGCGGCGCCCGAGCGGGCAATCCGCACCCTTTTTTTGGCGTGCGTGCCTCGAACCTTGGCATATGAATACTGGCTCCATAGGCCTGCCCGGATGTTATGCGTCCCTCATGGGCAGAGACATTCAAATAATTCCTTGGGTCCGCGCCAGCAGGTCCGACCGGCAAGGCAGCAGGCCGGGCGCAGCCAAAAAACCGTGGGGAGGTGCCCTTGAGCATTCGCTCTACCGGCCGACGAAAGGAGGTTCAACATGAAACTTGACGACGCCACTTTCCGTCGATTGCGCCGTCTCGCTCCGGCCCTCGATGACGTGCTCAACGCAGGAGAGGTCGAGCACGCAGACCAGGCCATGGACCTGGCATCACTTGCTCAGTTATGCTTACAGTTGTCCGATGCGTACCACGACCAACACCCGGACGACACTATGCAAGCGCGCCTCGACGCCCTCGAGTCGCAGTAACACACTCCCTCTGGACTGGCTGGTGGCTTCAGGTATCGGCGCTACAATCGAGGCGTCCATCGCATTGACGTCAGAACATGACCGCCGCCCCCTGCGTACAAGACGACTTTCTGCAGGCGCTCGTAAAGGACAAGACCACCGTAAACGTGTTCCTCGTGAACGGTATCAGATTGAGCGGTCAACTGGCCGGCTTTGACCAGTTTGCAGTTCTGCTGGAGTCTGGTCCAAGCGTGCAACTTGTTTTCAAACATGCCATTTCGACCGTGATGCCGGTCAATGGTAGGAGCCCAGCTCGCGACCCGAGCGGACGCGCCGGTGAATAGCGACAAGCCGAACAATTTGCGAGCTCCCGCCCGATGAGAACCGCAATGACATGCTGTGGCCTACGCTTCACTTGCGCATAGCCACGCGACGTCCACGTCGAGAAGTTCAGAAAGGCGCTCACAATCCGTACTCTTCGGAACGGTAACTCCGGCACGCCAAAGGGTCACGTCGCGTTCCGGTACACCGAGTGACTTGGCCACCCGACCGGAAGTAACCTTCGCGCGCTTGATGGTCATATCCAGCCGTGCTGCGAAGGCCCGCCTGGAACCGTTGTTATTGTGAGTGCTCTCCAGATGTGCATCTAACTTCTGGTGACGATTCATGGCGTGCAATGCTCCGCGTGACTCCATCCCGACCAAGCGTATGTGTTTCAAGCTACGAATGTATGACGCGGCAAAGAAGCTGATGCTTGCGGTCGAAAGCTAGTGCCCGCAAGGCGTGTCGTTCGCGTGTGAGCAAAGGCGCGTCGAAACACCTCACTCGACGAAGACTCTGTCGGAACACTTGCTCGAAGGCCCGCTCCTCTTTGGCGTCAACCGCTTTTGTCGCCTTCGGGTCGAGGAAGTTCCACTGTCAGAATACGGGCTTCCCTGGAAACAGAGGGACGTGCTGTTCCGCGACTTCGTCACATATCGCGATGATGACCGCTGGGCGAAAGCCCCATCGCAATGAATGGTGCAAACGAATCCAGTGGGTCGCTGCGAGGAAATACGCTTCTACACAGAGTGTCACGTGATAGGCCGACTCAATTGGCATCCCAACCGCCACCGTCCTGTAATGAAATCTTCGCCGTTTGCACCGCCTGCGTCTGTCGACGCTCGGAGGGACAGCATCGCGCAACCCAACGCTGATGTGGATGTACAGGCAATCGCTGCTGAGACCAATACGCCTGCGGAGCCGGTGCCGAAGATGCACGCCGACACGGGGCTTCCAGACGACGCGCTTCATCAGTTCGTCACCGTTGGCGCAGCTTGACTTATGGCACGGCGAGTGTCTCAATGCCTACCGGCCACGGAATTGGCCACCTGAACCACTCGTATGCTTTTGCGAATCGGCCGGTGGTCACGGACCTGCACTATGTCATCCGCACCCCGACACCGGTGGATGACCGCGCCGGACTTTCCCGCAGAACCAAGAACGGGCTGCCATACTGGCTGATGGGTTCCTAACTGCGCAGTTGACCTGCCCTCACCACAACGGCGGAGGGTCATCCAGCATCGTTCGTGAGACTGAAACATCAAGCCGGGCCGAACGCGACGGCACATCCGAGAATTGTTACGCGACAACGAGACGTTCGCTGAGCGCCTCCTTTATGTCCAGATTCGTGACTCCGGCGGGACAGAAGCCCAGCGAGCCAATCTTGACATCTTCTTTCGCCTGGCCGGCAAAATGCTGGAAGGCGATGGTTGGCGATACGGCACCTCAGCGAAAATCGACGCACTGTAGAGAAGGCTTGATATCACAACCCAGGTTAGAATTTTCACTTCACTCTCGTTGTTAAAGACGTTATTTCAGAACGGCCGCAGAATGCGGAATAGGTCCTCCACATCTTCCGCGTCTACCTACAACTAATGCCGGGCCGGCAAGGACCGGAAGACGCCCGCCATGCGCCTCGGTCTGGCCACACACGTCATCGAATTCGACGAACTGTCGGGGTTGTGCCGCCCACGCGCCTCCAGTGAGTTACTTCGTCATCGGATTGCAATGCGCGCAACTGTTGGCTGGCTCAAAGTAGACTTTCACGGTCGCGGGCTTGCTGCTGCTCACACCGTCGCTGACGACCAGCGAGAACACGTACACGCCGACGACAGTCGGCTTGAAGCTCGGCGTGGCCATGCTAGCGCCCGTGAGCGTCACCGTGGCCGGCCCCGAGACTTGCGTCCAGAGGTACGTCATTGGCTGCGGCGGGGTGTCCGGGTCGTAACTCTTGGTGCCATTTAACGTGACGCGTTCCCCAACCTCTCCTTCCCGGTTGGGGCCGGCATTGGCTACCGGTATGACATCGGCCGCAGTGGTGAACGTCACGGTATCGACTTCGAAGAAGGCGCCTCTGCCGTCATGAATCTGGACCGTAGCAATCGGGTTGCCCGTGGAGGTGACGGACACCAACGTATTAACGGCATTGGCGGGCGCAATCGCCTGCCCAACCAGGGTCCCCGAAGCGTCATAGGCGTAGATGCCGACATTGACGCCCGCGCCCTCCGAGAGGTACGCCGACACCGATTGAACGTTGCCGGTGACGGTGGGGTTCAAGGTAAACGTCATCAGGCCAAGTGGTGAGTAGGCTATGTTCGGCGGGGTGTTGGCAGGCCAAGGGCGAGATGTGGCGGCTAAAGCTGCGGCAGCTAAAGCGGTCGCGCCAGAAACCAACACCCCGAGATTCTCGTATTGGTTCGTAACACCGGTTCCCGTTTGAAATTCATCGAAAGTCAGCGTGGTCGTTGCCAGCGCACTCTGCGCTGCACCCAGTCCCATCAAAAGCGACACCACGCCCAATAGGAACATAAGATGTCTGCACACGGCGGGACTCCTTTGAGGAAAGGGGTTGTGGCGGGATAACAACCGGCTTCGCACGGCGTCGTGTGACGTGCATCGCCATGTCGGCGCCCCCAACGCAATGTCGATGGTCGTTGGTTCGATGGCGTTGCGCCCACGCTCGTGTTCCAGTAGCAGCTTTATCGCTGTAACCGCAAGCTGCTTCGCGCAAAGCCATCCGCACAACTGCACAATTAGTCGATGAGCACCAAAGACTGCGCCGTCCGCATGCTCGAGCCGGTCGGGCATCTCAACGCGCGCTGAGAAAGTTGGCGGCAGCTCGAGCCAGTCGAACAGTTCCGGGGCCGTGCCGAACGCGCGGTCGAGCGAATCAAGCAGATGTTCACCGCATCGCCGCTGCAAGCCGGCGCGTGGCAGGCGTCTTACGTCGGCGATGGTCTCGCAGCCGAGCCCGGAGAACCACTCTCCGAACGGGCGGACCTCCGGCACAGCCATCATCGGCAACACGGACAGCCGTTGTTCGAGCGATGCCAATTTCAGCACTCGACGGTTCCCGTATTTCGCAAGCAGCAATGCGCCCTGACCGGTAGGAGCCGCGCTGACGCGCGCGGTAAATCCCAGCGTCGCCAGCACAGCCTTTGCTTCGCGGCATAGCGCGAGCAGTCCTCCGAACAGACGCAGGCTCGCACCGACCTCCACAACGACTGTCGCTTCTTCAAGCAACGCAACCTCCGGCGAGAATCGCATTAAGGCCACTCCTACCTCAAGTTGTGCAGCCGCTTCGCGACCAGGGTCACGCTCGTACATCTCTGTATCAGGAGACAGGGTGAGCACCCCACCGCGTTTCAACCCAACACGCACGCCGGCCGCGCGAGCCGCGCTGTCCGCGATGACAACCTTGTCTTTCTCAAGCACAGCACTGCCGTGAGCTGGCTCAGGCGACCACTTCGGTCGGAATGCTTCGAGCGGCAGCTTCGGCAGATGAACGGCGAGAAAGACGCGCATGTCGGGAAAGCAAAACCGGGGTTGGTTGGAGGGGAATCGATAGGGGCTCTGCGCGAGAGGGCCCTCGTCGTTTCACGATATCGACAGTCAAGCCGTCGGCCGATGGTCTTAGCGCCAACCGCAAAAGCGCCGGTGACGAATCCTGTGCGGCGGAGAGGGGCCTCACCATCACAAAAAGCGTTTCCGACGACTGCGCTGCAAGGTGCAAACGTCGAAGTGATGACGCCTGCGCGTACTGCGTCCAGAAAATCAGTGCGCTGCAGCTACCCGCTCGAAGAATATGCTCCGCTGACCAGAGCGCGTCCGCAGTTTTATGCGCTTTCACGCGCAGCACTTGCTCGATGGGGAGACCGATGTAGCTCAGCCCAAGACCGTCCGGCTTATGTGGCGGCTGCACGAATGCAACCGGCCGATTCCCGACGGCGCTGAGCGCTGGCCGCAGCAAACGCAGCTCGCCCACGCCGGCTTGCTGCACCAGCAGGTCCACCAGCGCGCCGACTGGCCAGCCACCACCGGGCAGCTCCGCCGATAGCGCTGGATAGCCCGTTTCCACGATGCGACCGCGCCCCCGCGCGAGCTGCGAGGCTCGCCACAGGGACGGGTGAATCTCTTCGGCACGGACTGGAACTGCGACCATAGGTAGCGCAAGACACCTGTATATTTATACAGTATCCTATCCCAAAATCGCCGGTAGTGAACTGGCACTTTTTGGGAGCATCGCGCCATGGACGCCCGAGTTCGCAAACCGGTTGGTCATCCGATGCCGGAGATAGCCGCCTTCGTCGCCGAGCTGAAAGCGGCATTCGGCGACGCGGTCATTGACGAGGCTATTCGGCGCGGGAAGGCGGGCGAGCCGACCTTTTATGCCCGCGAAAATGGCCGCTCTGTCGGAACAGCCAGCACATCCGAGCACAATGTCTGGCGTGTCGACAAAACATTGCACGACAGGCACTATTGCGCAGGCTGCGACGGCGCATGCGTCGGCCAAGACATCCAGTGCAGCCAAGTAGCCGAATTTGCCTCGAAGGTTGGGAGATGAGATGTTGCGAGTGCTGAGTGTGATGTTGCTGGCGGGAGCCTCGATTGCCAATGCCGGCGAACACTACTCGGAGGTCTGGAATCCGCCGGAGGCCAGGCAGACGCCGCACGCCAACAGCCACACACCTCACAGGCCGGCGACACACCGAGTATCGGCAAGCCGCGCGACGAAGTCGAAACCAACCCGCGTCATGGTCAGCGCCCCGAAACCAATGAAGCACGCACACGTGGCGCATACCGTTCCTGTCAACGCCGCACCCCAGGTGCAGAATCTCCCACCGTTGCTGACACCCGGAGGTAACGTCCTGCGCGTCGATTCACATGGTCCCCTCCCAGAGGTGACCCGCTGATGGACGCGGAGCTTTACAAGGGATATTCAATCTGGGGACACGCCATCCGGCAGAGCCACGGGTACGCCGCCAGCGGCACCATTACGCGCAGCAATAAGCTCGTCGAAGCGTCGGGCGTGTTGGGCAGTTTTGAAAGCGAGGACGAAGGGGAGTTCGTTGGCCTCGACTGGTGCCGTGCGTGGGTAGACAGCCACGGTTGAGTTCGCGGGAGCAAACCGCAATCAATATTCGGCACGACCTGTACCCTAAGGGGTGAAGCCGCTTGGCAGCGGAGGTCGTCAGAGCTGCCGCAAGGCCGTTTTCATCCAGTCGTGAACTGCCCGGCTCAATTCCTGTTGTGACGTGTCTTGAGGTGAAAGTGCGGGACCAACAACCACCCGGATGTGACCCACCCCGTCAGGCCACCCCTTCGCGGGCCAAACTCTTCCCGCGTTGTGGACGACAGGGACGACCGGAGTGCCAGTCGCGCATGCCAGACGAATTCCGCCCGACGTCAGTCTCAATGGCGCACCGTGCGGCACCCGGGTTCCTTCCGGGAATATGACGACGACGTCGCCCTTTGCCAGCCGCTCGGCACATTCCTGTGTCACGGCCAGATGCGCCTGGCGCGGCGAGCCTCGATTCAGGCTGACCATGTCGAGGCCACGCAGCACCCATCCGAAGAACGGAATCCGCAGGAGGTCTTCCTTGAACACAAAGCTAATGCGTCGTGGAAACACAGCGAGGAACGCCAAGGTCTCCCACGTCGATTCATGGCGGCACAAGATTATTGAAGGTCCTTCCGGAAGATGCTCGAGCCCTTCCACCGAACATGTGATACCGGGCAGCCAGCGCATCACGACAACCATTGCGCGACACCACTGCGCCGCCAGCCAGTAGCGTCCGGACCTCCCGACGAAGGGGAAGAGCAACAGTATCCCTATCGAGTACAACGTTCCGCTGCCGAGCAAGTACACAATGAACAGCCATTTGATGAATGTGGAGCGCATGGTGAGCCGAATGAGGAGGGCCTGGCAGCAGGAGGTTTTCGTCGCTACCAATAGAGACTGCGCGGTAGGCGGTACGTTCGCGCGTCTGGCGCAGTTGAAGACCTGAGCATAGTCTCTCAGAAGAACCGGTGACGCCGACTTATGAGGAGACCATCGTGGAGCGCTCTGAATTCCTCGCAGCCACGCGGCAACTGGCAGCAGCCGCCGAGATTTTAGCCAAGGCCGGCCCCCAAGACTGGCGGTTCGATGCGTTCCAAATGCTCGCGTTCTTTCGCCGATTCGACCAACTTGGTCTTGGATTGAATGCGGTCGAGACGTCCGACGACGAGCTTTTCGCGCGCACCGGCGAGGCCGCACTCACCATGGCTGGGCGTAATGAGTTTGCCGCGTCGCACGCGCTTCTTACGCAGGCTCGGTCGCTTTTGCCCGCCACATGAAAGGCGCAGCTAAGAGCTTCAACTGCAATGTGCTCATCCGCATGCGCAACTTCTCTTGTTGCCCGACGCTGACCGCGATGGTTGGTTTGATTCGATGACGACCGAACTCTGGCAGAAGGCGCTGTGCTGGATGGAACGCTGAGGGGGGTAATCACCTGTTACCAATCTCGCACGACCGTTTCACCTGTGTCCGGACCCACCACCTACACTCCAAGCCGTGTTCCCCATGAATGCACGCGACGTGCGAGGAGTAGCGAAATGAACAGGAAAATTCTCGGCGCAGTATTGGGAGTCGCCGTCCTGGCAGTTTCGACTGCAGCGTCCGCCCACGTTGATGTGGCAATCGGTGTTGGTGTTCCTGGCGTTGTCTATGCTCCGCAGCCGGTCTACGTCGCTCCGGCCCCCGTCGCGGTCGCTTATGGCGGCTACGATGACGGGCGCGCGCGGGAGTGGCGTGAACACGAATGGCATGAGCGAGAGTGGCACGACCGTGACCACCGGGGTTATTGATGCGACGCCGATAGGCCGCATATCCAGCGCATACCAACGACGACTGACATTCCATGAAGAAATACCGACTCAAGATGCTCGCGGCGGTTACCACGGTAGCACTCGTGACAGCCGGAACAGCAAACGCAGCAGGCTGTATGAAGGGCGCGGTGGCCGGCGGCGTAGCCGGCCACTACGCAGGACACCACGCAGTTGTCGGAGCCGTCGGCGGCTGCATTGTGGGACACCACCTGGCAAAGAAGCATGCTGAAGAGCAAGCTGCACAACGTCAGGCGCCACGCGCGCAGTAGCGGGCGAAGCGAAGGCCGAGCACCACATCTGCGAGGCCGTCACTTATCCCCAGATTTTGTTGGCAAGGCTGTGAACAAGATGCGGGCAGCCGCGATAAGTGATTGATGCAATAGGCATTCTTGTCACTGGCACAAGAGCCAGCGAAGACACAAGCTCATGTCACTTCACTAAGCCCGCCGACATGTTTGAGCCGATGCAGTGGCATGACCCGGGTGGCTCGAGTCACTCGGCGGAACGAAATATTCGTCGTTCCGCCGGAAGATTAAAAGCCGTTTTAGGCCGCGGAGGTGGTGCTGGGTTCGACGGTAGCATCCGGCATAACGGGCGTTACGCTTCCGCGACCGGTTCTCCATTCGCTGATGCCTTCTTGCTTGCGACCGGCACGGCTTCCCTCAACGACGCCTTCTTCACCGGCGCCTTCGTGCTCGCAACTGTCTTCGCGCTCAGCGCCTTCTTGGCTGCATCCTTCTTCGCGACAACATTCTTAGCAGGCGTTTTCGCCGCTGCCGCTTTTTTGGTCGCAGTTTTCTTCTTGCTCGCAGCGGCTGGTTCCGTCGCCACCTCGGACCCGGCCCCTGCAATCAGATAAATCGAGCGGTCTTTGACGTTAGCAATCCACTTGGGCGGCCGAGCATGACCGCTCCATGTTTCGCCAGTCTTCGGGTTGCAGTATTTCGCTGGAAACCTGCCCTTCGTTGCGCTCTTGCTAACTGCCTTGAGCGCTGCTTTAGACTTGCTCACCACACCGGCGTCGGCTGCAGTACTTGCGCTGGTCTTCGCGGGGCAGAATTGTCGCAGGACTAGCCGCTGCACGCGACAATTCAGGTTGGGTGACCGCTCCTCGTTAACAGCTCGGCGCCTCTCCGTGCCCTTCGTTAGCGCACATCATGTCGACCGCCAAATAACGAGGGACCGGCATCAGGGAACTTTGGCATCGAGTTCTGGAAGCATGACAACGCTTTCCTGGGCCGTGGGTTCGTTGCGTGCGGTAACGAAGACGGCGGGCGTCGAGCCACGGTTGACGGCCACATGCGGAACGCCAGCAGGAGTAAAGATGTAGTCGCCAGGATGGGCCACTTGCCGGTCTTCAAGTTCCTCGCCTGTGTAAAACTCGACTTCACTTCCACTAAGCATGTAATGCGCTGAATCGTGGCGTTCGTGAATATGAGCCTTTGTTCTGCCGCTGGGCGGGATGGTCACCACACCGAGAAATAGCGTTTCGGAGCCCACCGTCTCATTGCTGATACCGGGGGCGTACACAGACCCTTGCTGGGACGTATAACTGGCTCCACTAGGAACGACGCAGCCTACTTTCGCTTTGGATGAGGTTCCCATTTTTCGCCTCCGGTAATCAGCCAATTTTTCGGTCAAGGCATGGCAATTCCTATTGACTACGTTGTCTCTTGTCCTGGCAACTAGCCAGGCCATCAATACCGTGGAAGGACATCTGAACCCACAGCCCGCCATGTCCAGTGCTTGATTTGTCCAGGCTTATTGGAGAGCATCTCTTTTTACTTCGTTGGAGGCACTGGAGTGAAAGCAGCGCACTGTTGGTGAATCGAATTGATTTCATTCTGTGTGTTCTGGTTCAGAACGACAGCTTTCAAGTCGGCTTCGGTTCTCCCTCCCCCGAACAAATCAATTTGGTAACCCGCCTGTACCGCATCGCCCACGTAAACTGTGTTCGCAGACCCACTGGTAAAGACTATGGTTTTCATCACGCCGTCGGTCTGCGGATTCGTCGCGTTCGTGCCGGGACATAACTTTCTACTGAACTGACCACCCTGCAACTCCCCTAGCATGGTGTAGCGGACGCGCCCATTGGGCTTGAGAGTGTCGTGGTCGCAGCCACAAAAAGTACCCTGCGAATCAAAGAAAGCGTATTCGAGCGCGAGTGTCAACGACGTGGGGTTGATGAAAACAAACTCTGTATTAGCAGTCGTTATTGCTGATGATGGGGGCTTAAAATCCGAAAAGCTGTCATCGAGCTTCCAGTGCCCAACCAGATATGGGCCAGAGTCTTCTGCTATTGCCAAGCCTCCATAGGCTAATATCACTGACAATCCAATCGCGACCGACAACCTTTTCATTTTAACCTCCATGTTTCCGAGGGATACGGCAAGGTTCTTTGTCTTTCTGCAAGACAAAGGGTGTCTGGGTTTATTGGATGGAACGATTACTGAGGAATGCCATGAGCACCATGCAGGCGGTCATGACCCGCACCAAAAGTCCGAACAAAGAGCGATTTTTCCTGTTCACGACAGCTCCATTAAGGAGGCGCTTGCACCGTCTCACGTCGTGGATGGGATGCTCTGGATTTAAGCCGATAAAACGGAAACCGGCGCATAGGATGGCGGATTGTTCGAGATATTGTCGCCACTCAATCTGCCTTCGATTGTCCAGCGCTCCCGCATCAATTTTGCCTGTCGTCTGGACCTGTCACTGATAAGCTGATGACGCCGGTGGTCGGTCATCTTCATCCAGCCCCGGATTTCCTCCAGTGTGCGAAAGCATCCTACGCAGAGGCGCGTCTTGCCATCAAGATTGCACACATCGATGCACGGCGAATTGACGGCCATGGTTCAGACCGCAATGCGGGTTGGATTCACGTCCACCGTCACACGTGAAAGTCCCTTGAAGCGCTTCAAGGCGGTTGGGGGCATGACTATTCATACGTTTTGCCCCGCCTCCGCCGGCGTAAGCGAACGCAGGCCGCCTTCAATACAGACACGCAGGTATATGCGGTCAGCTACTACGACGGCGTAAAACTGCTCGCCGACGCGATGGTCAAAGCTGGAACCACAACCGACAAAGGAAAAATCATCGCTCAGTTGGCGAAGACGGACTATAAGGGCGTGGCAGGCACCTATTCCTTCGACGACGACGGTGACCTGAAGGGAGCACCGACAACCGTGTACACCATCAAAGACGGCCTGCCTGTGCCGTATGGCCAGTGACGTCAATAAAGTAGTCACGAAGCATTCCTGAAAATTACGCTCGCTATTTCGACAGTTGAAGTACATGCCGGCGGCGAGGTGCTCCGTATCGCTACGAGCGGACTTCCTCGCCTCTCCGGTGACACCAACGCAGTCCGAATCTCATCCGGTGTTTTCCTTCGACCATGCTCGGCGCTTCGCGATGGATTCAAATGAGATAAGTCGAGGTTGCCTAGCCTCGATGACAGACGGCGCCTGATATCGGCTATACCGTCGCGGCGAGTTTGAATTCATCGAACCTAGCAACTGGCGGAGCCAGCTCTTTGAATTCGAGCCGGTCGACCAGCGCCGCATGCGCACCGTCGACCAGCCAATCGCAGATTCGGTCGAGTTGCTTGAGATTACCCTGCAACACCGCCTCGACAGAGCCATCCATGCGGTTTCGCACCCAACCGGTGATACCCACAGCCATGGCCTCCTCGATGCAAGCCTGCCTGTAACCTACGCCTTGCACGCGGCCGTAGACCCTGACCACTCGAGTCTGCAGGTCGCTATCGTTTTCGGGCGTCATCGCATGTCCCCTGAGGTTTGGTGAGGCGCAGAACGGGACATCCGGCGCCACTTCCTGCTACTCAGTCAGCATACGATAAGCACTCTAATGCCGAATCAGCCCCTGCCGGTCCCCACGCGTCTCGCACAGAGCAGCATACGCGTGACGGGAAAGCAATTGGGGGTAAGCTGAAGAGGAATCAATGCCGGCTCGTGTCGCGCGCGGGCTCCGTCGTTTCACGTTAGATACCAAGCAATCCGCGTTGCTCGAACGCGACGGCGGGATTTTTGCGATGTTGCATCGCATTCGGTGCACGCCTAGATTGGAGTCTTCTTTTTCATATCCATGATGATATGGGTTAGCCCGCCACCGCGCGGGCTGTTTTTTGGCGCCATCAGGTACGGGGACTGGAGTGACCAAGAAATACAAAGTGCTGTTTCTCGGCAGTGACAATTCAGCACGCAGCATCATGGCCGAGGCATTGCTGCGCGAGCTGGGCGGTCACCGGTTCGAGGCTTTCAGTGCCGGGGCCAAACCGGCATCCCGCGTTCATTCGCTCGCCATGGCGCAGTTGCGCCCGGGCATTTCCGACCTCGACCGACTCAATCCAAAGAGCTGGCTGGAATTCACGGGCGAGTGGGCCCCCAGGATGGACGTCGTCATTGCGATGGGTGAGCAGGTTGCCGAATACCACGCGCCTGCGTTTCCGGGACGGCCCGAATGTTGTCAGTGGAACATCCCGGACCCACTTGCAGTAATGGTGACCGATGCTGAGCGCGCTCGCTTGTTCAAAAGTGTCTTCTGGCAGATTCTGCGGCGGGTCAATCTTTTCATCTCATTGCCGCGGCCCTCTACCTCTGCCCCAAAATCCATGGGCGGCACGGAGCCAAGCTTTTCGGAATTGCACTGCCGTCTGTCGGCTGACCGTAGTCGGCAGGTGCGCCTCATCCATTGACACGCGCAACCGTCGTCTTTCCGGCAGGTCATCATCACGGTACGCGATAACGGCATCGGAGTTGCACACCGAAGCGCTTGAGCGCATCGCGGCAACTCGGACGCCACCGCGCGTGAGCATGTGAAAAGGCGTGTCCGGCGCACGAAGCACCAGGGTCTGGTCCACCTCCTGCACGGCCGGTTGGATGAACCCGGCATCAAGCAACGCTCGTTCCGATTCTTCCCAATCGCTGAACCGGAAAAAAGGTGGTCCCGGCGGCACTGGCACGTCGCTTGTCCCGTGCTCCTCGATTGCCCTCAGCACCGCGGCAAAGCCGACCGCCTGTGCGAGCGCGGCGAGGATTCCGGCCGCGCCAGTCCGCCAATGCGGTGGTTTCTTGCCGTTTTTTCTCAAACGCTCACAACTGATACGCCGTCCTTTCACGGGCGGCGTATCGCACGACGGCACGAGCTCGCAATGTGTCGGCCGGCCGAGCTCCCGTCAGCACGGGGCCTGGCAGACTTAGATGTGGCTATTTTCCGGTACCGCTCTGGTTGTTGTAACTACCTTCGTCACAGCCATAACTGGCCGGCGCGCTGATAGCCAGCGTCGCGCACGCGACAACAAGCAAGCAAAGGAATTTCTTCACGGTAACCTCCAAGCCGGTCAATGGCGGAGAGTAAAAGACAAGATACTCTTTCAATGGCTTCACATCCAGCACCGAAAGCCATCCTGCATAGCAGGACCGACAGAGAAAATTTCGTCGCCTAATGGCCGCCGGCGGGGGAACGAACTAGGTTCGCCGCCCATCGCCCAGGTTGTGTGGTGCGGTGCACCAGCTATCGCCACTCAGACCCGCCAAACCGCACTTTCCGCACTAAACTTTTTCTGTTGCTATTTTGCCTAAGCGTGTGCCGTTGCTGCGTTCTGCCACTAGAGTTAAAGTAGTTTGTGAAGCCATCGATGCAGCGCGGAAAAATGGCGTCGAGCATCGAACGCGGCTGCTGCGTGCGCGGCGCTTGCGCCGTATCCGGCGAATTGGCCGCGAACAAGTATCGGTGCGAGGGGGCGCAGATGAACAACACGAAGGTGCAGTCCCTACGGTGCCAAGTGGAAAAATGGCTCACCCCTACAACACAAGTGCACGTCACCGCATTCGGCCGCACCCACTTGGACGGAGGACGCTACGTATGCATTGAGACCCGGCAGCCGGCCGGGTCTCGCGCATTGTTCTTCTTTCGGCACGACGATGGTTGCTGGCGTGTGTTTCCGCCGGCGGCTGACGCGCGGAGGTTCCGCATGCGGCGCGAAATCACCTTTGCTGGCATCACTGACTAACCGCCACAACAAATCACTGCTATAGCCATGAACGTTGCAGGATTATGCAGATAACGTGGATTACTTGCAGACATGGCCGGCTGCCCTCGTATCGCGACCCGAAAACGGGAGTCGAATGCATTAGCCCAGACGCGGATGTATTTGCGAGAGCCGGTCGTATTCTCGAGCTAGAACTGCTGTTAGCCGCGCCGGTACGTGGGTTAGGGATTCCTCAAGCAGTGGAAGCGGTGCCCCATAGCGCCTCTCCAAGCGGACCGGCCACTGCACAAATGGTCTCCGTGTCACCGCCATGAAAAAGACATTCCCGCATCAACGATTCGAAGCTGTCGGAATTCCTGAGACACGACAGCACGTCTTCGAGAGTTTCGTCGGCGCGAATTCGCGGCGGGTAGCGTTCTTCGCATGCGAAAATGGTCGTGCTGTCGGCACGGCCAGTTCGAAGGGCGGGAGCGCATGGCGGGTTGACGATTCCGTTCTCGACCGGCACTTTTGCCCCGGCTGCGATGGCACGTGTGTGGGACAGGAAGTCCGCTGTAGCGAGTGGCTCAAGCGGCGCAATATGGAGAAGAGCGGGTGAGAATAGCTGGATGCGGTTTGCTGGTATTGGCATTTACTTCCTCCGCGTTCGCGGCCGACCACTACGTCGAAGTGTGGAATCCGCCAGAGGCACGCGGTGGATTGCATCAGGCTCGGACCACCCCGAAACAGGTGAAACGCCAGCATCCCGCACCCCATCTGGTCAAGACGCGGGCACATCAACCGGCGACCGCCAAAACGAAGCTGACTGCTAAGGCGCGCGCCGCACATGTCGGTGCGCCACGCGTCGCTCGGGACGTACCCGACGTCCCACGAGTCACCACTTCAGATGGAAACGTGCTCCGCGTCGGCGCCGATGGCAGCGCAGTAAGGGTCGCCCGCTGATGGAAGCGGAAAACTACAAGGGGTGCCGCATCTGGGGGCATGCCATCGCCGAGCAGAAAGACATCCTTCGGCCTGAGCGTTACGCCGCAAGCGGGACCATAACGCAACACAACGAGCTCGTCGAAGCCTCGGGCGTTCTCGGCTATTTCGAAACGGAAGAAGAGGCTCAGTTCGCGGGACTGCAATGGGCGCGCGCGTGGGTCGATAACCACCTGTGAAACGGGCGCCCGACGCTACCGCCGTACCGTATCACTATTTGGCGGCCACTTATCTGGCACAGAAATACAACGAATCGAACACGACGAGGACTTCCTGATGGCGATGGTTAACGCATACATTCCCCAGCCCACACAACTGATGTTTGAGACCGACGAAGGTCAACGGGTGGCTAGTGGATGCATTGAGTTTGGTGGTTGGAATCATCGCGAAAAGAGCTTGGCGCCTATCCATGTGGAGGCGCTATCGAGAATGCCGGGAGCGCCCGCGCTTACATGGGTGCTGGATAGTCTCGCAGCCGCGGCTGAGGCAGGACGGCTGGATGCTGACCGCTACATCGAACAGCTTTTTGCGAGCAAGAGCGACCTGCGCGATTTCCGACTGATGCTTCGCGATGCCGGAGCCGACGCTTGGGTAAATGACCGTCATCACAATGCAGTTCGAAAGCTTGGTAACGCGGAGTTCGACGTATCGACATACCCTGGTATGGCGAATATCTTCGACCCAGCGTAGTAGCGTTAGTCAGACTCGCCTGAAGTGTTGGAGCAGCGTGTTCGTGCTGCCGAAAGCACGTCCGGCATCACCACTTTCAATTGTGAACCGGCCCCTTGGAAGAGCGAGTCTATCGCCCGCAGGCGGTGGCAACGCCGCGCAGTGGAGCGCCTGCCTGTGCACTGAGCGCGGCGCAGCAGATACGAGCGTGAAGATATGGCAAACGTAGACAATCAGTCCGAGCCCTTGCTCACTCTTGCGGAATATCTCGAGCTGTCGCTCGACGAGGGCGGCCTGGTGATTCTCGCGCGAACCAGTGAGCAGTCCTTTACCGTATATATCGGCGACATGATGGACTCCCTGGGTGATATGAGGACCCGTGGGAACATTGCGGCTGCAACAGCACTCGCGATTCTCGAGCAGACAAGCCCCGGCTGGAATCAGATTGTCGTTGGCGGTCAGACATATCGGTTCATGCGCACCTACGCGCAGTTGGAAGAGATTCCGGCGACAGTCTTCACGCCGATATGATGCTGGCCACCGTCGCACAGCAAAGCCGGTCGCGTGTATCTCAACGCGCAGTGATAACCCGCACCCCTGTCTTCCGGAGAAAAAGCATGAACGTTGACATCGAGGTAGCCGCAGAGTCACTGCTCACCTTGGTTGCGTCACTTGCAGAGGTGCGGGAAATCGTTATCACGCAGGATGGTCATCCTGTTGCCAGGCTGATGCCCGTCGAGGCCCGCGCAACCAAGCGCATTGGAATAGCCAAGGGCTTATTTGAGGTGCCTGAAAGCATCGACACTAATAACATTGAGACGATAAGGTTGTTTCGGGGCGAGAGCGCCTCCTAGGAAAGGTCGTCCTTCGGCGCAGCGCCAGCATCTGCTATTCCCGTTTCGCCAAGTAGCGGTACTCGCGAGCAGCCCTGTTAACAGAAACTAAGCCGGGTGGTTACCTTCGATGGTAATGGTGAATAAAGAAGCAGTTGCCGGCATTGATATCGGCGGTGACCGGAAGGGGTGCCATCTCGTCGTTCTGCGCGGCACGCGCATCCTATGGAACCGCAGCTACAAAGTACCTGAGCAGATGCTCGAGAAGTGTCATGAGTTTGACGTCCGGGCGGTCGGAATAGACGCCCCATGCCGATGGGCGATGGCGGATAAAGGTCGACTCGCTGAAAAATACCTCGCGCGACGAGGCATCGTCTGCTTTGCAACACCAACACGAGAGCGGGCGGTGTCCAGTCCGAGCGGCTTCTACAACTGGATGTTGAGCGGTGAGCGAGTCTATGACGCGTTTGCCGCAACCTATCCACTTCTTACGGCCCAAAACTATTCGTAAGGGAACGTCAGTTTTGAAACGTTTCCGCATGCAATTACGTGTGCGGTCCGCGGCAAGGAAAACACTTCGGCGCGGAAAAAGCGAGTTCAGCGCCGACAAGTGCTCGAGAACGCGGGCATTGACACCACAGCTTTGAAGTCGATTGACGACATCGATGCCGCTCTTTGTGCATTGACCGCCGGATACCTGCTCGCACGCCAGACCGAGTCCTATGGCGATGCCGAGGGTGGACACATTTTTGTCCCTAGCCCCACTCGTCGCCAATACGTTAACGGGTGGTTAGCGACGATGTGAGCCGTCTCCAAACTGTTCGGCCAAGGCATCGCGAAAAGCCCTCTGGGTACCGGTCTCCAAGTCCCTGGTCCTCGTCACAGAGCACGAGATGAGCTAGCTCATTGCTAAAACCGTCGGCGCAGTTATCTATTGCTAGCCACCGAACCAGTGCATGCCGCTCGACATATTGCAGTATCTGTACCGCGCTTATACCGGCACGGATTCGGTTGCGTCGCGCTTTCGCGGAAAATGAAAGCCGCTGCCGGCCACCTCCCGCATCAACGCTTTCGCCGGTTCCGCCCATCTTCAAGGATGTGAGCGCCAACTTATCTCGAAATCAGCTCAGGGTGTTTGTCGCGGCTGGGAAGCCGCGCTCGACGTAACGACACTGCTTGGGATACCGAGCTCTTGGCGGCATACTGGAGCTATTGATATGCGGGGTAGGTCCATCGGAGAAGTCTGTCCGCTCCCCATTTTTGACTGGAGCTTCACCTCCATGAGGAGGGAAACATGGCCGCGCAGGGGGGCTGGTGCAGCAGATTGCAGCGCTGCTGATGAATCGACATGCGCGCGCCGGCCCTACCTCGCACATCGTCCCAACGGCTTCATAATTGAGTTCCGATTGTTTGAGACTAACCACCATGGAAGGGCACATGAAGACATCGCTCGTAGTTGTCGGCAGCATGTTGGCTATACGTGCCTTGGCCGCGCACGCTGCTGGTTCCGTTGAAACCCTACCGTCGGGCGTCAAAGTGGAAATTACGCAAGAGGGAACCGGTCCCCAGCCAAGCGCCACAGACGTGGTTAAGGTCCGCTATCGCGGGACACTTGCCGATGGGACGGAATTCGACAATTCGGCCAAGCATGGTGACGTGGCCACATTCCCGCTCAATCGGGTTATCCCGTGCTGGACCCAGGGCATGCAAAAGCTGAGGGTCGGCGGCAAGGCCAAGCTCACCTGCCCGCCAGAGACGGCGTACGGTAGCCGAGGCGTCGGACCGATTCCGCCGAATAGCACGCTGAATTTCGAGGTCGAACTCGTCGATATCGTCAAGTAGGGCCCTGCCGTGCGGTCGCCAACGGGTTCAAATTAGATGCACGAGCCGCCGACATCGCGGGGCGGAGAGCTATCGCTTTGTTCTGTTTGGGACCGGCAGCGCTCTCGACTACTACCCGCTCCACCACCCCGGCCGGGTAGTCATCCGGCCACTCCCTTGCCAGCAATTCCACCGCCTCTTGCATCGCCGCAACAATTGGCCCCTCTTGTCCTTCGTTTTCGGCATCTCCGTTCACATCTACGCACATAATGGCCACCTCATCAATGGTCAGGGCGATTTGGGTGTAGTGCCGGAAACCGGGCGAACTAACTCGGCCGGCTATCAACTTCCGATGACCGCGCGTCGTATTGACGGAGTGACCGTGGAGTTACAGATTCGCAATCAGGCATAGATTGCAAATTTGTAATTTGCGGGTCAGCAGAGCGTCAAGCTTGAAAGGCCACGATTGGGACATAGACTTGCAGACTAGCGCGGCGCCGCCCCTCCGGCCGGTGCCGCGTCTCGTGTTCCCAATCTAAGGAGAGATATCATGAAGCTCGAGCCAAGCAACCGAAGGGTAAGCATCGCCTTGGGGCTGGTCGGCTCGGGGTGCGCTCCACAGTCTGGTCGCAGGAGTTCCAACATGAAACTTGACGACGCCACTTTCCGGCTACTGCGCCGTCTGGCTCCGGTTCTCGATGACGTGCTCAACGCAGGAGAGGTCGAGCACGCAGACCAGGCCATGGACCTGTCTTCACTTGCTCAGTTGTGCTCACAGTTGTTTGACGCGTACCGCGACCACCACCCGGGCGAGATAGCGGAAGCGCGCCTCGACGCCCTCGAGTCGCAGTAACGCACTCCCTCTGGACTGGCGGGAGCGTCAGGTATCGCCGGTACAATCGAAGGACCTATCGCTTTGACCTCAGAACATGACCGCACGCCCATGCGTACAAGACGACTTTCTGCAGGCACTCCTAAAGGACAGGACCACCGTAAACGTGTTCCTCGTGAACGGCATCAGACTGACCGGTCAACTGGCCGGCTTTGACCAGTTTGCAGTTCTGCTTGAGTCTGGTCTAGGCGTGCAACTTGTTTTCAAACATGCCATTTCGACCGTGATGCCGGTCAATGGCAGGAGCCCGGCTCGCGACCCGACCGAGGCGCCGACGAGTCGCGACAACCCGAACCACTTGCGAGCTCGCGGTTGATGAGAACTGCCATGACATGCTGTCGCCTGCGCTTGACCTGCGCGTAGCCGTCAACCATACGGCGTTCATGTAACAGACGGAAAGTCGCCGAGCAGCGTCACCCACTAGAAAACGCGGCGACAGACGAGCCCCTTGTGCCTACAGCGGCTGGATGTTCGCAGCCTGCTTGCCCTTTGGTCCTTGCTTGACCTCGAAGCTCACCTTTTGCCCTTCCTGAAGAGTTTTGAATCCCTCTGCCTTTACTTCCGAAAAATGAGCAAACAGGTCTTCTCCGCCATCATCCGGCGTAATGAAGCCAAAGCCCTTTGCATCGTTGAACCACTTCACAGTACCGGTCGCCATAGTTGTGTCCAGAATTGAAACAGGCAGGTTTGTATAGTCGCCAACCGCTCGTGGTAGCGGTTCCCGCATGAAGCGGTGGTGAGCAATGCTATTGACGCACAGTTTCCGGCTGATATGAAAGCAGTGCGCGAACGTTCGCGTCCTCGTCGATTTCCGGCCGATATGCAAGCAGCGCGAGAACGTTCACGTCCTCATCGATTTCCGGCCAGAAAAGTTGCTGGCGGTCCATCGAGATGGCGAAGTGTTCGCGCTCTGCTGCCGTCGCTTGAAGACCTCGCATCCGTACTACGCCAATAGTCGGACTTCTGTTGAAGCAGCAAAGGGCCGATTGCACGACTAGCACGCCCCTCGTCCAATTTCGTGTCATCGGGATTCACAGACAGTCGCGGCTGGTCGAGGTCGACCAGAACGAGCAGCGTTGATTGCAAAAAAATCGCCGCTGCCGAAGTCGCGATGTAACTGCGATTCGTCTGATAGCCTTTGTCTCCACAGAAAACAGCGCGATATGCAGTGAGCTTCTCGTGCACGGCTGATGTAACGCTCGCAGCGCTCATCTGCCTACGCGGCGGGCCGCGAGCCGACCCGCGGCATCTGGACTACCAGTCTTCTCGAATCATGCGGTCCCTTCAGGCTGATAGCCGCTCAGTTGGACCGAGCCATCAAGCTATCCGGAAGACAGCAACCACTTCCCGAAGCCGCTGAGCCTGTTCATTCAACGCTGCCGCGGCAGCAGCGGCCTCTTCAACGAGCGCCGCGTTCTGTTGGGTTGCCCCATCCATTTCCGTGACCGAACGGTTGACCTCGGTAATTCCTTGGCTCTGTTCGCTGGACGCCGCAGCGATATCGGCCATGATGCCGGTCACCCTTTGCACGCCGGACACGATTTCCGACATCACCTCGCCGGTCTTGGAAACATGGCCCGCCCCCGTTTGGACGCGTCGTACCGTCGTATCAATCAGTTCCTTGATTTCCTTGGCTGCGGTTGCGCTTCGGTGAGCGAGAGTCCGAACTTCACTGGCGACGACGGCAAATCCTTTGCCCTGTTCGCCGGCCCGCGCGGCCTCCACAGCCGCATTGAGCGAGAGGATGTTGGTCTGGAACGAGATGCCCTCAATCGTCGAACTGATGTCGCCAATCTTCGCAGAGGCCTCTTCGATGCCTGCCATCGCCCCGACCACCTGTTCAACGGCTTGCTGCCCCTGTTGCGCCAGTGAAGCAGCATTGGTTACCAGCGTGTTCGCCGCACGCGCGTTGCCAGCCGTTTGCTCCACCGCCTCGGTTAGCTCATTCATGCGGCCTGCCGTACGCTCCAGCGACGATGAGGCCTGTTCAGTCCGTCCGGAAAGGTCTGAGTTACCCGCAGCAATCTGCGATGCACTACTGGATATGGTTTCCGCACTCTCGAGAAATTGCCGGATAACGTCCTCCAAACTCGCGCGCATCCTAGCCATGGCGAAAAGCAGGCTGCCTTGGTCACCAGCCTTGACTTTCACTTGAAACGCAAGGTCTCCGTCCGCAATCCGATTGGCGACCTTGGCCGCGAACGCCGGCTCGCCACCAAGACTTCTCTCGATATTGCGAATAATGAGAACCATCACAAGACTGGACACCAGCCCTGCCGCCAGTACAAAAGCCAGATGCCCAATCAGGATAGCCCTGTAGGCAGCTTCCACATCATCAACGTAAAGGCCGGCGGCAACAACCCAATCCCACCCAGGAACGAGCCGAAGTGCGGAAATCTTTTCGGTGATGTCTTGCGTGCCCGGCTTCTTGCTCCAGGCGCTGATATAACCGCGACCCTCGGTACGGGCGAGTGCCGTGAGGTCAGCATACGGATGATTGCCCTTCGCGTCGGTCATCCCGGACGCGTCTTTGCCAACAAGTTCAGGGCGCCCCGGATTGACGAGCGAAACCTGCGACATCGTGGCCGCATACACGTAGCCGTTGTTGCGATAGCGCAGCAGGTTCCATTGTGTAAGCGTCGCCTTCTGTGCGTCCTCAGGGGACATCTCGCCGTTAGCTGCCTTGGCCCTGTACGCGCCCGCGATATTGACGGCAACGTCCAGAATATTGTCCAGTGCAGCGAATCGTTCATCCAGCAAGCGGGTATGTGCGTCTATAGCACTGTATGTGCCCAACGATATCAACCCCAGCCAGACGAGTCCTAACGCAAGCCACAACTTGAACTTCAACGAAATATTGCTAAACATGAGCCCCCCGCGATATGCGTTCTTGTTGAATATGCTGTCCTATTGGAGCAGCACGATGTGCTTCGATTTGGCTTCGATGGAAGAATTGTGCACGCGCGCCCTCAACGTAATCGCAAATCGGCGCCGGTAATCGAAAGACTGACAATCCTCCACGAAACCAGCGAACACGCAGCTTGGGAGCAGGCTGCGTGACGGCGCAATGTCCCGGCAATTCACTTCCAATGCCGCGCTAGCGATACAAAGAACGAAAGCTGAAGTGTTAATGTAAAGCCTCCCAGTACCCGGCTGCAATCAAGTGCCACGTAGTGGCGAATTGCTTACCGCGATGAGAAGTCAATCGACCCCGCTCGATGTCAAAAGCCGTTCGGTAGAGTCGGTTGCAATATCACGCGAGTGTTTTTGGCGCGCAAACGATTGCGATGTTCAATATCGTGCGACACCGACTGTCGATTCACTCGTCGTCACGCTTGACTGACTCAACGCCATTGCGGAGGTTTGCATCTCGCTATAAAGTTTTAACAAACCACAGCCGATAAACCTGGTTCCGGGATAGCACAACGTCTCGTCTTACGCTTCATAAGAGACGCGACCGTTGCCAAGGACCTCGTCACAAGCGAGGCGACCGGCGTGAAATGAAAAAGAACCGAGAGTGAAAATGGGGAATCCGGCCACCCGACCATCGCCTAACACGAAAGCGTGCGTTGACGAGTCACGTTCCTCTGCGTGGTTTCCGGATATGTGGCACATGTTGCTCGCTCTCGTGGTGACAACTCTCACCTGCCTAGCCAGCGGGGCACTCAAGACCATGGCGGGCGAAATCGCGCCAATTTGGCTGACCAATGCGGTCCTGCTCACCCAGATGATGGTCGCGTCGCGTCGTCGACGATATTGGGTGCTGGTTGGCGGCGTATTAGGGAACCTTGTGGCGAACCTCTACGTCGGCGAGAGTCTCGGAGTGTCGTGTTCGTATTCTTCCTCCGATATCGTCGAGGTCCTGATTGCACTTGCCTTCGCGCCGCGCATCTCCACTGTTTCCGAATTGATTCGCCCGCAACCGCTCGCAAGATTTCTGGCTGGAGGCGTCCTGTTCGCACCGGTCGTATCCGGCCTCCTTGCGACGACGCTTCTGCGTGGGCAACTCGGCGGATACCTGCTGCCCAACCTCGCCAACTGGTTCGTCTCGGACGCCTTGAGTCTTGCTATTTTCACTCCGGCCGCTCTGGTTTTCTGGACGGGCGAAGTCGCCCATCTCCTGCGTGCTGACCAACGCAGGAAGACGGGTTTTCTGTTATTGCTGGTATTCATCGTGACCATGGGCGTCTTCGGGCAAAGCCGATTTCCCCTTCTTTACTGGGCGCTTCCACCAATTGTTCTGCTGGCATTTCAAGCTGACCTCGCCGGCGTGCTCGTCGGTCTACTCCTGTGTCTCGCTATAGCCGTGTCTTTCACTTTGCGAGGGACAGGACCGCTCTGGGTTTTCCCGTATGAGGCCATGCAGGGGCGCATCTTCGCCCTCCAACTCTTTCTGGTAGCCTCGCTCGGTATCGCCCTGCCAATCAGCGCCACTCAGGCACAGCGAAACCGACTCTTTGCAATGCTCCGAGAAGGTGAGCGACGGTACCGAGTGCTCGCTGAGAATGCCACGGATATCGTCATGAGCATGGGACTCGACGGTAGACTCAGCTACGTGTCACCACGGGTCAGCGCGTTGCTTAGTTACGCGCCGGCCGACCTTATCGGAACGCACTTTGCGGAGCTTGGTCTGCCCGAAGACTGCGATGCCCTCGCCGCCGCCATCGCAAGCGCGGTATCGGGCGGGACCGAAGTCTCTCAGACCAGTCGCCTCCGACGGTCGGATGGCAGCACCCTTTGGACGGAAACGCATATACGTTCAATCATCGACCCGCTTTCCGGCAAGCCTGAGGGACTCACGGCCACCGTTCGCGACATTACCGAACGCAAATTGACGGAGCAACAAATTGCCGACGAGCGCGCGGAACTGCAGGGGCTCGCCTTCCGGGACGGGTTGACGGGTCTCTTCAACCGGCGGCATTTCGACCGCGAGTTGGGGCGTCGTTGGCAACACGAATCGCGGACAGACAGGCGCGGATTTCTCGCGGTTATCATGGCCGATGTGGATGCCTACAAGAGCTATAACGATTGCTATGGTCACCAGCGGGGTGACGATTGCTTGCGCACAGTTGCGGCAGCAATTTTGTCTTCCGCTTCGCGCGTGACTGATACTGTAGCCCGGTATGGCGGAGAAGAGTTCGCGCTCATCCTTCCGGATACTGACGGCGAGGGTGCGCTGATTGTGGCCGAACGTATCCGACGGGCTGTAGAGTGCCTTGGCATTCCACACGAGGCGAGCAGTTCGGGCGTCGTCACGATTAGCGTCGGCGTCGCCGTAACGCAGAGCGGGCAAGATAGCGACCCTGCGATGCTCGTCGGAGCCGCCGACCGCGCACTGTATACTGCCAAACGCCAAGGCAGGAATTGCATATGCGTTGCAGACGTCGATGAGCGGGAGCCGACAGAGTCTGAATTGCGCGTCAAGCGAGGCTAATCATCGTCGACCGCAAACGGTACAGCGGTCAACTCTCCGCTACCGCAAACGCATGTAACCGGCCGCGCCTTCCTTGCAACGCACTGACGCATGCGAGGTTCGCGCCCCGAAGCCGCAGGACGTACCCCAGACCACGTGGTTTATCCTTGTCGCGCTGCCGTTCAGAACGGCAACAGCCGGGCGGGGATTTCGCGAACGAGCCAACCGAGTCCGCGAAATCCCCGCAATTGGCCCGCGCTCTAGCTGCCACGGTAAATATCGCACGACAGTCCGACTATGCAAGGCGGGACGTACTGGCTTCGCTCACCCGACTGAGTTCCAGGCATCGGCGCTCCACCGACGGCCGAGTCACGCGCCTTCGCATCCATCGGGGCCGCATGCTGCTGTGCCGACCACTGATTGCTCGTGGGCGACGGTGCCTGCTGTGCGTCCTGCGAATATGCGGCTACAGGTGCGGTCAGCAAGGCGACCACGCCTGCCGCTACCATCAATACGGCTTTCATGTCGATACCTCGATTAAGTTGGGCAATTTACGTCGATGCTTCGGCTCGGCCGGAAGGACATGACGAGCGCGATGCCACCACCCCGCAGCAGTGGCCACTGGACAAGAAACTGCGACGGTGCGCCCGACGCTCTTTGTTAGCTCAATTGCCGAAGTAAACATCGCACTGAGGCTTTGGCGTACAGGTCGTAGGGTTCATCTTGCCCGCTGCAGTTCTAGTCGACGGAGCCCCGCCGTAAGACGTGTCAGCGCCAGCTTGCGCAGGTGCTTCGGCGTTCTGCTGCATCGTTGGCTGTGCCGAAGGCGTTGCCTGTTGCGACGCGCCTTGCGCGTGGACCGTTCCTGCCGTCGCGACCAGGCATGCAGCGCCCGCCGCCAAAATCAGACGTGAATTCATCTCAGCTCCATAATTCATGCGCAAACCGCCTGGGACTTTTCGGGCTTATTGCTGGTTTGCAACTTCAGCTCCCAAAATGGCCACTCGGCGCTGACGCCAGTGCCGTTCAGATGAGCGAATGAAAAATCGGCCGCAGGCAGCGCTGTGCCGACAGCCGTTGGATGACTACATGGGCAATAACGCGGGGCTGGTACCGGGCGGGGCAGAACGGTGCGCAATGCATGCGCTGGTGACAGGACGTTGTACGTCCGCTGGCCAATAAGAGTCGTGCTGCCGTTATGTTATAGGCCGCAAAGGCACTGATTGACAGGACAATCCCGAGGCGACGAATCCAGCACGCCCCATGGCCAGGTTGTGTCGATACCTGCCTTTGGTCCCTGCTTCACTTCCTACGTGGCGTTCCCGTTTTCCTGTCGCGGCTCTGGCGCGACGACAAACTGTGCCGCTTTCGATAGGCCATTAACCATCCGCGTGAACGTTTGCGATAGCCCACGTTATTCACTGCGACAAATCCGCTACCAGCGTCGGCTGTCACCAGGATGCTCAACCATAAACTTGCGCTGCTGCGAACACAACGCCCGGCGGTTACGTCTTAACGCTTGCGTATTACGGGCCTCGCTGCAATACAAGCGCATCAACTTTTCCCACTCCTTCGAGGCAGAGTAGTAATCAATGAGGCCCTTTTGCTGCGCATGCCTCTCTTCATACGAATCATGGGCTTGGGCTAATTGCCCATGAGATTATTCACAGGCTTATCCGCCTTTTCGGTGCACAACCCGTCATACGTATTGCGCCTCGATACCATGCGCGCTCCGTGCGGCCATTTGCCGGCGCTTTGGCGGGTTTCACGCCGGCCGGGCGAGTCGCAAAACGCGCCCTTTGCCGCCCATGTCTCTCTTCGTGCGAGTCAAATGCTCGGGCTCACTGCCAGAGAGATTATCCACATTCGCGGATGGACTACAGCTATAGGAAAGGATGCGCACTCACCATCGCGCAGCATGTCTCTGGGCGGTCACCACCCGTTCCGTACGGCACATCAGCAGGCGGATTTCCTTGACGGCCTTGGCCAAAGCACCGGATTTGTAGTCCATAAGCCATGTTGCCGAGAGGTTGCAAGGTGAGTCGAAGGAAGCGGCGGAAAATTGGAATCCTTGCTTACCGGCGCGAGCCGGCTGCCCGTCAGGACTTCCCTGCTACTCGCTTGCATGCGGCTGCGACGCTCTGATGTTGTACAGCGTTGAGCGCGACACGCCGAAGTGTCGACTGATTTCCGCTATCGACATGTCCATCATCGCCAGTGCAGCCTTGCGCTGCTTCGGGTCCAAAGCCTGAGCCGGCCGCCGTTTCGGCCACGAGCTCTCGCGGGGCTTTCAAGCAATGTTCGAGTTCCGACCTGTCGGCCGTTTTGCCGCTCGCCTTGTCTTCGTGAATGCTGGATGCTCCCCCTTCCTGCAGCGCGTCTCGCTGCAGGTCGAGGGTCTGCTCGACCGTGTGACGTCCCGGTCGTGCGGACACCCAGTTTCTCATTCCAAGAGCCGCACTGACCCGTTCCCCTCATCCTCCACCAGCCCCCTCCGGGGAGGCTTTGTTTCGGCCAGCGCGTCGGAAGTGCCGGGACGTTCGACAAGAGTTGCCGGATGCGGCCACGCCGCGCCGGCCATCGCGAGGATTGGCGGGGCTTTCGACCGCTTTTCGTGCCATTGACCTGGCCGGACGAGTCGTACAGTTTTTTCCAGCGAGGTCGCCTCGTCACCAGCAACGAAGGCGCCGCCTGCAGATGGGAGCCAACCATGAGCACGAAGGTTGATATGGGTTTCCAGTTCGTCGCGCAGCAGCTGCGCAGTATCGCCAGCCTGATGGAGGTGGTCAGGAGCGGCATCGAGCAGCTGCAGCACAGGCGGTATGTCGCGGCCTATGCCTGCATCCTCGTCTCGATGCTGGACCGCACGCAATTGGCCCGGGAAGCCGGGCAGCTGCAGGGCATGGTGATGGCGAAGCCCGGCTCGCTGGCCCGGGAAGCCATTCTCAGGCGGCAAGCCCGAGCCCGCGCGACTCGCGAGCGCGACTCGGCCGTCGACCTCAGCGTGGTGCTCAGGTGCTGGCATTCGCAGCTGCTCGACCGTGTCATTGGTTATGTGGTCGGCGCGTTCGGCCCGGAAATCCTGGGACTGCTCAAGGATGCCGGCCTTGCGACTGCCTACGCGTTCTGGAATGCCGGCGCGCCGGACCGTGCGGTCTCCCCGCAAGAGTGGTCGCAGCGCAGGGCCGTCTGGCACCAGGCGCTCGACGGCCAGTCGGGAGAGGGCATCGAATTCTGTTACGACGCCGAGTCGATGGACCTGTCGTGTCCGTGGTCCGAACTGGCGCCCTACGTGCCGTCGCTCGAGTCCCGCGCCCGGGACGTCGTGGAGCCGACCATGTTCACGCGCTGGTACGCATCCCTGCCGCAGCAGGGCCCCGACAGCGCGCATATCTGGCAGCGGTACGCGGAGTTCCGGGCGCTTCTGAATGAGGACCCTGCGACGCGGGACGCGCTCGCCTCGGAGGTCGAGCGGCTCAAGCCGAAGCTGCTGACGGGCGGCGCCCTGGATGCGGCGCGCCGGCGCGAGCAGCTGGTACTGCTGCCGGTCCGGTTCGCGTGAGGCAGCAGTCACCCCACGCAAAGGGCGCAACGTCCTCATCTCGCGCGTAGCCAAAGGCCGGTGAGGCCGCCAACTTCTCAACTTCGACATCGAAAGCGAGAGAGCCATGCAAGCAATATTGGAGAGTTACGGACTCACCAGAGTGGGCCGTTGGGTCTCAAGCAACCACAAATCGGGTGCTCATCTCAGAAGTGAGTGTCCGTTTGGCATCAGTTACGAGTTGCATCAAGAATGGCTAACAAGGTGCAACGTGGTCTATGCGTTCGTGACCGACTGCTCTGTCGTGTATGTTGGCGAAACAGGCGCGGGCATGGTATTTCGCTTCAACGGTTTCCGTTATGGAAATCCGTATGGAAGGGATACGGACAATCGCGTAAAGCTGGGAATCACGCGAGCATTGATGAGCCGAGCCGAGGTACAGATATGGGTAGCCCAACCGGTTTCTCACTTGGTTCTGCCGACGGGCGAGGTTTTGGAAATGCCGGCAAGCAAACCACTTGAGGGACACCTCATTGCCCGACTTCGTCCCCCGCTAAATCGGCTGTAGGGCCCAATGTCTGACTGTTGGCTTCGAACCTTGCCGGGCAACCAGCCGGCCGGGCCAAAGCATGAGCGCCTTCGAGGTGGAACACGAGGCGACGTGGCAGTTCAATGAAGCCCAGGCTTTGGGGGGCTGCCGCTCTTTTCGGGAGCGAAAAACGACGAGCCGAGCGCTTGGCTCTGCGACATGTTTGCTAAATTTTTCATTGGTTTTGCCAACAAATCCGGTGTGAGTGCTAGTAGCGATACTGCGAAGGCGCAGCGAGACGGTAGACTTCTTGGAAATTGGAGCAAGGCGCGCAAGATGGACTTGGATGACAAACTGCAGCGCGCAGTCGACTGGCTTCGTGACGCCGACGGGCTCTTGATTACCGCCGGCGCCGGGATGGGCGTCGACTCCGGGTTGCCCGACTTTCGCGGCACGTAAGGCTTTTGGCGCGCGTATCCGGCGCTCAAGCTCGCCGGCATGACCTTCGAAGAGATTGCCTCGCCATGGGCGAGGCGACGCATGCCCACGCTTTGGTGGGGTTTCTATGGCCATCCGCAAGCGCAACTTCTCTTGTTGCCCGACGCTGACCACGATGGTTGGTTTGATTCGATGACGACCGAACTCTGGCAGAAGGCGCTGTGCTGGATGCAACGCTGAGGGGGTAATCGCCTGTTACCAATCTCGCACGACCGTTTCACCTGTGTCCGGACCCACCGCCTACACTCCAAGCCGTGTTCACCATGAATGCACTCAACGTGCAAGGAGTAGCAGAATGAACAAAAAGGTTCTTGGCGCGGTACTCGGGGTCACCATTCTTGCAGCATCGACTGCGGCGTCGGCTCATGTTGACGTAGGTATCGGCATTGGAGTGCCCGTCGGCGTCTATGCCCCGGCGGAACCGGTTTACGTCGCGCCTCCCCCTGTTGTGTATGCGCCAGCGCCTGTCGAAGTCGGCTACGGCGGCTACGACGACTGGCGCGCGCGGGAGTGGCGTGAACATGAATGGCGCCGTCATGAATGGCGAGAGCATGAGCGCGAGTGGCGCGACCGTGGCCGCTGGGGTGGGGATTGAAGCGCCAACAATAGGCGGCACATCCCGCGTATTCAAACTCCGACTTTCCTCGAATAAACATGAACCCAATCAAAATTGCCATTGCGGCCGCCGCGCTGGTCTTGGCCACAATCGGAACAGCAAACGCCGCCGGTTGCCTGAAAGGGGCGCTGGTCGGTGGCGTGGCTGGGCACTACGCCGGGCATCATGCGGTTGTCGGCGCGGTCGGTGGCTGCGTGGTCGGACACCACCTAGCGAAGAAACACGCCGAGGAGCAGGCGGCGCAGCGTCAGGTAACACCCACACGTCAGGAATAACCACGAGCCCGGCTGTACCTCGCCTGCATAACGACTAACACCGTGCGACCACCAGCGACGTACCCCCAGATTTTGTGGCAAGGCTGTGGACGACCCGCGGACACGCATCGTAGGTGCTTGATGCACCACGGGTATACCGCGCAGTCAGCAGCGTAGGCAGAAAGCCACGCACCAGCTCCCACAGGCCGGCCAGCTTTTCACCGTGGAGTCTGAAAACGAGCTTGCCCGCTTTCATCCCATCGTGCGGGTCACCGACCGGCTCCCACGTACCGTGGTCCCACACGATTACCGTGCCGGCCATACTGCTTCGGAGGAATCGTGCCTTCAAAGCTCGCGTAGTCGACCGGATGGTCTTCGACGTGAATCGCCATCCGCTTCTCCTTCGGGTCGTAGCAGGGACCTTTCGGAACGGCCCAGGACAGCAGGACTCCATCCAGTTCGAGTCGGAAGTCATAGTGCAGTCGGCCAGCCCAATGCTTTTGCACCACGAATGCCCGATGCTCGCCAATGGGCGATTCGGGTTCGGTCGCTGGCGCCGGCTCTGGCGTGAGATTGAAATCACGCTTGTCCCGGTAGCGAAACAATGGCGGGAGTGTCCGGTCGGAAGTGGTGGCCATGGTCCCAGTGTAACGCCGTGCGTGCTCGACGGTCGGCGACGGCGTTGCGCCGCGAGTTCGTCTGACGCTCAGCAAACAGCGTGATTCGGTGTAAGGCTTTCGTGCACTGCTGACGCAACGCTCGCATCGCTCATCTACCGACGCAGCGGGCCGAGTGCAATTCGTTGAACAGCACCGCAAGTCGGCTTCGATTCGCCAAATCACATCGCGCCCCCCAACGCTACACTCGCGTCTATCGAGCTACGCTGCTGAGCCCACTCACAGCCCGCACGGTGCCGTATGGGTGTCGTTCCTAGATTTGCTGGAGCGGAACATGAAGACTATGCGTGACATGTCGCTTCGCTGCCAGGTCGAAAAATGGCTCGCACCCGCTCCCGCAGCAACCGTTCACGTGACCGATTTCGGCCGGACGCGTTGGAGCGGAACACGTTATGCCTGCGTCGAGACATCATCATGGGGTGGCACGCGCGCACTGTTCTTCTTTCGCCACCATGACGGTACGTGGTGGGTGTTTCCCCCTGCCGCCAACAGTCGGAAGTTGACAGCAGAACGCATTGGCGTGTGAAGGTGCTGCGCCAAGCGGGCAGCCGCCGCCGAGACTCTCCCCAAAATCGGTTCCCAAGATTGGCGCTTCGATGAGTTCCAAATGCTCGCCTGCCTACTCGTCAACCTTGAAGCTGCGTCGCTGCGAGAACAAGTCGTCGCCGTCGATGCGCTGCTCGAGTTCCTGGATATCCGCCTGAGTGACGCCGCAGGCGATGAAATGTTGTTTCCAGCCATCCACCACCGCGATGACCCTCAACACTTCGGCCGCTGCCTCAGCGGATGAGAGTCCGAACAGGTTGCATTGAGACATCGCGTTGGCGAGCGTCGCCTCGCGACCATCGTCGCCGATGCCGAATTCGTGTCTGCCTTGCCCTGAGTTCGTGGGAACCACGTCATAGGCAGGGGTCACGCTAAGCCGGTTTACGCGTCTTTCCGCAACGTCCTCACCCGCTTTGGGTGTGACAAAGAGGGAATGATTTTTTTCATGGTCGTCGGTGTTATCGACCAGAATGTTGAAGACCATTCGACGAAACAGTTCGGCCATCTCGCGTAGATTTCTGTCTTCGGTGACAGGGCCCAATCGACGCAGGAGTTGGGCTAGCGCAGGGTAGCTTAGGTCAGGCTGCGTGTCAGGCGCCGCCGCTTTCAAGGCCGTTCCGGCCGAAATGCAGTGGATTCGCGCAGTACCTTTGCGGTCAAATCGCCACACAGCGATGGCATTTTCGCCAATCAGCGGTATGACCTGCGTTTCGGCGACAGTGATGTCTGCTTTTGCACAAAGCGTCATTGTGGCGTGCTCGACAAGCGGCACATCAATAGGCTCGTTGTTGAAAAACTTGATGAGCCATTGCTCGCCGCCGATTTCAATCAGTGCCTTGGGTTTTGCTCCGCCAAAGCTACCTCCCGCTGTGACCAGCTTGCGTTCGATATCCGAGATTGCTTCTTTCGCGTTTATCTTCGCGACAATTTCACTCAGGAGCTGCGCGCTTTGAAGCCCCGGAAGTGGCCCGACCCGTCGGGGTAGGTATTCTGTTGCAGACGTGGAGACGGACATGGCACCAAAGCGCTCATCACCGGCAAAATACAGGTACTCCATCAGGGACAAACGACTAGGCCGGTCAATAAACTGAAGTACGCGTTCGCCCCATTGGTCCGGATGCGCATCGTCGAGCGCGCCGACTGCCGTGCCTTTGTCGCGCGGCAGATACTCCATGTCAACGAGCGGCAGGTCCTCGCTTAGCGGAAATCCGTGCTCCAGCCAGGGCTGCGCATACCGCAGCGAGACCCCATTGTTGACGAATCTGAGTGTTCCGACCAGGCGTGGCAAGGTCGGGGCCTCGAGCATCCAGAGGAATAACTCGTCAAATCGCGTAGCAGCCGTATTTGGCACACTTACCTCACCAGTCTTCACGCTTCGCTTCCCTGAGCAAAGCGTCATCGCCGTACGGATAAATACGTCACATCGCCGACAAAAGGTCATGCGCCAGGTACTGACCTGCGTGCAAGTAGACGGTGGTATTAGTCGCCGCGAGGGGGATTGGCATCAAGGGGCTTCCGAAACATGGATAGCCCGCGTATGCCGCAAGAAAGACTGGCCGTCGAACGGCGAAGCCGGTCCGGACCTTTCGCCGGCCTTTAGCGCCCTCTGCAGCCTATCTGCATCTGCCTCGTTGTCGGCAATCCTCAGGGCGACACGAAACCGCTTTGCCCGGCGCGTTGACTGCAGTAGCGATTTGTCGCCAAGCGAACCACGACGACCGACAATAAAAAGATATCTCGCAATTGGTGACATGCCCGATGGCAGTCGTCGAAGAAGCTTCCCTACACGGTGCCGGTCCAGTGACCTGTCCGCAAGAGCAGCAGGCAGATATTGTTTCTTGCCAACAACAACGGAAAATACCTCGCGTCGCCGCCAGAGCTGCAGCAGACGGCTGCGCGAGATGCCCGACCTCCGACAAAACAGCCTTGGCGACAAAAGCTCTCCACGGCGTACCAACTGGCGCCGCCTTCGACGTCCGCGCCATTCGGAGTTCTGCCGCAAAACGCGGTCAGTTGATGTCATACGCTCCCGCCTCTTGCTGCACACACGCCATCTCGCGTAGCGCTTTGAGCCCAATACGCTGGTGCATGCGGTGGTACCTCTCCACTGTTCCTCGCAATGCAAACTTCCGGCCGCGTCGCACGATGACCGGACGCAGTACGTGCTTGCGCATCAATTTCTTGCGCACATAGCCTCGCGATACGTTCAGCAACCGCGCGACGTCTGCCACCGAAAGCCAATCACCCTGCTTGCACGTGCATCTCATATAATTTCGCTCTGAGTTCGTCGAGTAGATGCGGTGAGCTGATAAGACGGCGCCGGTCAAGCGACCTGTTAGCGAGGACTGCGGGATAGAGCCGCCTGCCGCCAACTTGCGCTGCGAATACAGTGCCTTTCCGCTCGTCTTGGACGAGTTTCGCGTGGGAAATTCCTCTTTTCCGGCAGAACGCGTTGCGCGACAGAAACACGCCCATGAGCGCGAGCTTTCAGCGTGCACGGCAGGCGCATCGTTCGACATCCCGCCAGGCAGTGATACGCATGAAGGTTACTCGTACCACTTTGCGTCCACGGCTGCCCAGACCGATGGCAAGGCATCAGCGGATACGGCGATGTCGATGGGCGTGGGGAAGTGCCTAAGCAACGACGATGCGCGGCGGCGCAGCGTATCTGCATCAATGTGTTCACCAGCAGCCAACTTCCTGAGCAAGTCGCGCGAGCGAAGTACTGCTTGGGTGCGTTCGTAAGGGACGGTCATTCTCGCTCCCTGTGCATCGCCGCCAGTTTCGCTTGCAATTCTGCAAGCACGCGGGGCTCGCTGATACCGAGCATCTCGTCGGTGCGCACCAAGTTGTCTCGGCACCACGAAGGCCATCCCTCATCGTCATCATCTAGCGCGAGCCACGCAGACGGTTTTCGGCGCAGAACGTCCTGCCATATCTGCATACCTCTCGGTGTTTCGCCGAATGCAGTCCGGTCCATTCGTGAGTGATACGTGGCGCCAATCACTCTTGACCGCAGAGCCGGCGTCAGCCGACGCGACACCCGAGCGATGCTTCCTCGGTACCGGCGAACCCAGCTCGTTGAAAGCACGATGCGCACTTGCGGGTATGGCTCCAACACGCTTTCCAGCAACTCGATGTGCTCGAACAGCACGTGGCCGGGTGCGTCGGCCAAAACCGGCCCGCGTTTGTAGTAAAAATAGACGGATTGAGGATGCAAAACACCGTCAAAGTCAAGCATGAGGACTACGCCGCCAGTCCGCCGCGGTGGTGGTAAGGACAGCATTGTTCTCGGTAGTCCTGTCGGCATTTAACCTTGCAAAAAGTGAAACCAATCATGCGCGTACGCGCAGCCCCGAGGCTCCGCGTCCTCTGCTATCAATGGACACGCACTGCCTTCGCGCCTCTGCGCAAAATGCGTCCGGGCAGGCTCGGGTATTTCGCGAAGTCGCACATATTGAGTGCCATCGACTGTTGTGTGCAGAGGAACATCCGGCAGCGTCGGACGCGGTGGCAGTTCGTCGGCATTGCCACCAAGCGCCGTTGCGATACTGCGCGCAACAAGGTCCCAAACCGACGCGCTCCATCTCGGGTACGCGCGTACGTGTCCCGTGCCGGCGGTGCCAACGCCGACTTCGGAGAGTCTGACTTTGTAGTCCGCGTGCGCGCCATCTGCTACTCGGCCGATGTCCGCTGTCGCTATTACGCGGCGACCACTTTCTCGGCCGTTTGGCCACAGCTCAACCGTTACCTTTAGCATGCCTGTCTTTCCCAGTTCGAAAACGCCATAACGTTCAATCACGAAAGCATGGAAACGGTCTTTGCGTGTACGCGCTCAGCGAGCTTGCAAGCATCTTTCACCGTAACGCTGGGTAGCGAAGGATTTGCATCCGTAGCCCAATCGGCGAGCAGTTTGACCGCTTGGCGGTCGTCGTTCGATGCGTTCATTGCTGACAGGGCAACCGTCACCACATCGTTGCTTGGATGCTCCATGCCCGCTACGCTCAGCCCATGCGTGTCGGCGATTTCGCAGCAGCAAAAATAGACCGATTCGAAGGTGCATCGGACCCGCGTGTGGTTCGAAAGCTGTCTATTGTGTGCATCACGCAAATACGCTGTGCTTAGAGCAAGGCGAGGCCGCTCCTTTTCAATCCGCGGGCGGCGGCCGCGTATTAGCTGACCGAGCAACCACCCTACCAGCGCAAATCCCACGGGGATGTAGAGCATCGGTGCTAGCCGCTCGAGCATATGTCTGCTCCCGAAAGGGAAGTGGTCCATGTGCTCAAGGACTCCTTCCTGTTCGGTGCCCGTTGGAGCACATCGCCATGGAGGCGACAGTGCGTTCTTGCCGCTCAGCGCTACCAGTCGAGGAACTGTGCCCAGTTCCAGTCCGTAGCCAGCGCGCCTGGGTTCTTCTCCTGGGATTCCGGCCCCTTGCTTCGACCGTACTGCTTTACTAGCGACAGGTAGCGGCCCATGAGAATGTCGCCTTCGCTTTTCACATGTGCATCGAACAGCGGTGTTCCCGCCTTAAGTGCCGGCATGTCTTCCGCGTCCACATCGTCCAAGGTAAGTAGCGCACCTTCCGCGACCGCACGAGCTTCAATCGGATGGAGATTTGTCTTCCGGATTAGCTCGTCTTCAATCTGGACGAGAGCCTTAATCCGACCATCTGAGGGCAAGGTCGAGAGACGGTGGAAGGTTCTGGCGATGAGCCAGCGAATTAGGTCGATGCGCCACTCTATTTCACCCGGCATCTCGTGCGGGGAGAGACGGTACTTTTCGCCGTCGATATCGACGGTGATATAGGCGCCCACGCGAGACATCCTTGTTCGCGTGGTGGCAGGCGCGTAATTTAGACACACGGGTTCCATCCAGCTCTCCGTTTCAGATTCGTGGAGTCTTCGATTTGCTTGACCTCTCCGCTGGCAAGCGGGGAAGCACTTTCCGAATTCGTTTCGCCCCTTCCATTGACTCGCTGAGCTTGTCGCGCAGCAGGACACAGCAAAACTTTCAGTCAACTTTTGAGGGGCATCGAGTACCTCAAGACACGGCCCCGAGAACTGAAATACGTCTTTTACGACACATTTTAATCTTTTGCGCTCTGTACGCAAGTACCTTTTGACGGAAAACTGTGCGCACCACAGAATCTTCTAAAAAATTGCATGTTGTTAAGGAAGGCCTTCGGCCTCTCAGTAAGCTCGGAACGCAAGGCGAGAAATTTGACGCAAGCGGAGCTCGCCGAGTTGGCTAACGTTCACTTGTCCGCCTTGAGCGCACTTGAGCGCGGCTTACGGCCTGCCAACATGGATACTATGGAGACTGTGTCGAAAGCTCTCGGAGTTCCGCTATCTATTCTGTTTCGCCGAGCCGAAGACCTGCTGGAGACCAATCCCAGCCGCTAGTCCGACCGCGTCCCGCCGTCGCATTGGCAAGACACACGAAATGGTTTCCTTTTCAACGGACAGTGGGTCCATTAACTTAGGTTTTGCACCACGGGCGACCGACAGTTGTCGTCACTCGTCGTGAGTGGTGGCGTTCGTGCGTTGGGGCGCCGGTAGCTGGCTTCCTTGATAACTAGGCGTTCGAGGTCGCAAGCCAGGCCTCGACAACGTCCTGGCGCCAGCGAAAGAGTTCGCGGTCGTATAGTTGCGCGCGCGGTGGAAGCAACCAGGGGCGATGTTTTGCTCGCAAGCGGACGGTGCGGACCGACAGGCCGAGGAGTTTGCCGAGGTCGTTGGCGTCGAGGAAAGTGTGGCCGGCATGATATCTGATTGAAGTCATCCGCCGTATAGCACTTGGTTCAAACGCTAAAGCTCTTCTCTCGCCAAAGTCATCACAAAGCCAACCATCCCCGTAATTGAAGGCCATTACGCGAGGCTGTTTTCAGCTTACACACCAGCATAGAGTTTCGGAGACATCAAACGACGGTTATGCCCGCGCAGCGGGTCAAGTTTCCGTCGGCTAAATCGAGCGCGCGGCAGTAATACACGCGGCATCGCGAGTTCTCAATAGACATCTCCTGTCATTGCCGGTCTGCGGCTCCTTCTCACAATCCTTTGTAGCTACCATCGCCGCACTCAATGCTGTCCTGGATTGATGGTGACGACGGTCGAGCGCAGAGACGTGAGGCGGATGGGGTAATCCTCTGTGTTGCCTCGTCATATTCGACGCTCAGAGAGTCGACGCCGTTTGAAGGGCCAGTTCGCCCTGTGAATATAAACGACGTAGGTAAACAGGTGACCATCAACATCTTCTCGAATGCAAAACCAGTGTAACGGACGGGTCGCCACTAGGCTTTTACCCAAGTGGACGGAGGCGGTATGAAAAAGCACCGCAATTTCAGTGACTTACATAATGTTCGTTACCACGTCAAGCTATGCCATAACGAAGGCGAAAGCGACTCATGGCAGCTCTTCGAGGGTCAACCTGAACCGGAAATGCAACAAACCTATCGCGAAGTCATCACCCGCCGGAAATACGAGTTACTTGGAAGCATCGATTCGCCCGACTCGACGGAGACTCAAGTCTTCAGAAACCATCTCTCCACGCTTCACTCGTTTCTCGCCTTCTTCGGCAAAACCGAAGATTCATCGGTTGGACGGGAGATGCTGCACAGCTTCGACGACAAACTTCAAGCGTATTTGGACTCATTGAGCGTGGCGCCTCGAACCAAAAGCGACCGACGCAGCCATCTTCGTGCCTGGCAGCGTAGTCTGATGGATGCCCGCCAACCCATTTCACTCGACGCCGCAGCCCTGGAATCGGTGGCCGCGACGTCGTCCAGCAGCTTCCACCTGAAACTTCGCGAAGCAATCTCCGCTTCAGGACTTGCGCCCAAGACAATCGCCAGGCGAGCCGGCGCGTCTATGCCGGCCATCCAACGCTGGATGAAGGGTGCGTTCCCGAACCGCCGGGCATTTCCATCCGTTCATCGCATCGAGGCTGAACTGGGGATGCCGCGAGACGCACTACTCGCCTTGGTCCCACAGATATCGCGCGAAGCACAGGCTCGAAGTTCTCAGATTCACAAAATCAAGATTGCCTACCGAGAACGGCAGCGTGAAAACACTAAGAATCAATACATCTTGCATGGGAGCCAGTTGACGACAGATTGCCTCAAGGAGTGGGACGACTTGTACGACTACAAGACCGAACGAACCCCTCGCCTTGAGCGCTCAACCCGAGGGTCCTGGCGAGTGCTCCCCCTTGAGAAGATTGTAGAGAAGCTTCCGCCTTATGCACTCCGTGGCAACAGGGGATGCGTAGCCGCCAAAATCACGATGAACATGTTTCGCAGTTTTGACGGCTTTCTGGCGCTCCCCAAAGACCGGGGTGGCCGCGGTGTTGCGCTTAACGATGCGCAAACGCTCGCGTGGCTGGCTGTTCCCAAAGCCATCGACAGCTACCTCGATTTCAAAAGCGACCGCTCAGGTGGCCTGATTCATAAAGGTCACGAAAACTTTTGCAAGATGGGCGCGTCTATGACCCACCCGCAGACAGGGTATCTGACCCAACAACCAGACTTCGCGAAAAAGCTGCCCGACGGAACACTCAGCGACAGTTGGGGAGTTACCTGTGCCAACGCTTATCGGCTTTACCGACGTTGGATGCAAGATGCCAAAGATACTTCCCGTAAGCCTTACGAGCCTATCCAGGGCCTGCTCAATCTGGCCGAGCCGCTTGGGCCTCTGGTGCGTGCCGTCGATGAACTCGACCAACTGGCAGCCCAAGCGGCGCCTGGCAGTTTGGCCGAAGCGAGATACAAGCGGGATGCACTTCTTCTGTCAATGCTCATGGCGAATCCGCTTCGGTCACGCAACTTCAAACTGATGACGTGGAACGAAAACGGCACGGGCTCGCTCTATCAACGTGAGAACGGACAATGGCGCTTGAGATTCAGTGCCGGCGATTTCAAGAATGACCGGCACGCCAAAAAAACAGATTACGACGCGCCGCTTCCCAGTGCCTTGAGTGACCGAATCGAGGAATACCTGTTCGATTACCGGCCACGTCTCGTGAGAGATAATCCTGCGTGTGCCAAGGTCTTCCCCGGACAAACAGGCAATACCTTTCACGGCTTGAACAAGCACGTATTTCAAATTACGCAGCGTCACATACCGGAAACGCCTGGCTTTGGCCCGCACGCGGTTCGTCACCTTGTGGCAACCGACTGGTTGCGGACGCACCCCAATGACTTTCTCACGGCGGCCCAACTCCTTCATGACAAACTCGAAACCGTCTTGAAGGACTACGCTCACCTTAGACAGGATGAAGCCTTCGCCCGCTTCGAGGAGCATTTAAATGCAGTGGGCCACGCGATGAAGAACTGAAGCGGCCATTCACGCATGTGGCGCGCTTCGCCTGTCTAGATGTTGTCACCCAAAGCCGTCTGTTCCGTGCAGAACGGACGGCTTTTGCTTGATTTCCTGGACGCTACCACCCCGGGCCGCTATACAGAGAATGTGTAACAGCCGCGGCTGCTCACCTCCGTGCATTCTCACGCAGCACGTACGTCGAGGCGACGTAGCGCGTCGGCTCGGTTGCTGGCATTCGAAGCAACCCTCCTCGACGGGCCCCACGTCACACGGTCTCAAGACTCCGAAGGTCCTAGCAAGTCACCGACGTTCCTCCCCTGTTGCCCGCAGGGCTCGACTTCTTTCCGTGGCAAAATGCATCCGGTTACGCCACAAGCTACGAGAGGCTTGCAACGCCTCCGAAAATCGAAAGCAACAATAAACGAAGGAGAGAAGCCGTCTTGAAGCCCAAAGTCTTTATCGGTTCCTCGGTTGAGGGCCTTGATTTCGCTCAAGGAATTGCCGCTAGTCTGGACTACGCTGCGCATGCGGTCCCTTGGCCGGCGACTTTTCCTGCCAGCGGAATGACAATTGACTCGTTGCTCGAAGAGTTCGCAAGGAAGGATTTCGCGGTATTCGTGTTTTCACCAGACGACGTTGCCAAAATTAGAGAAACGGAGTACGCGGTAGCGCGCGACAATGTGCTTTTTGAAGCCGGTTTGTTCATGGGCGTGCATGGGCGGAACCGAGTGTTTATCGTTACCCCGCGCGGCACGGAGAAGCCCTTCCACATCGCTAGTGACCTTCTTGGTTTTACGTCCATAGCTTACGACCACGACTGGGCAAAAGACGAGAGCATTGCAGCGGGGGCTAACCCGGCGTTTCTCATCAAGTCGGCCATCCAGAAGACTGATTGGTCCACGCAGCGACTCGATATAACGGGCAAGAAGGTATTCTTCCAGGATAAATCAGATACGGGCGTGAATATCACGTATAAAACGAAGCTGTTCTTCAACGTTTCTAACAATACGAACTGGCCGGTGGTCGTCGAGTCGCTCGAATTTGACTTTGGTAAGCATGTGCCGTGCAAACTTGCCAACATCTATGGCAAGCGCGGTGCGAGCGTTCACAAGCCGGAGTTTCACACGGGTGTAAAACACGACAGAACGCTGGACGACTACAAATCTGTCTGTCACCTCTATCCCGGTGAATCCGTGAATGCGTGGGTTGCATACGAGCCCGATACCGACCCCGTCACGCACGCAACTCAGCTCAATGCACTTGCGACAAGCGACAAGCTCGCGACGTGGACCTATTCGTGCGCGTGGGACGGAGGTCGGCCCCGCGAATACCGTGAGAAGATGTAAATAACGTCCGACGCCGGAAGCGCCGCGAGAAGTATCTCTCAAACCGATTGTAAATCCAGGCGCGGCTGCTACCCGGACCTGCTATGCTGAAGTTGTGTAGCAGCCGCAAAGCCAGACTGGACATGGCTCCCAGTTCACGAGCCGCGAATCCCTGATTCGCCACCAAATGCAAAAAGCCGCTGATCCGAAAGGTTCAGCGGCTTTTTTCTTTTCCGGGCTCGCTTCTCGCGGCACCCCGCCAGGCCGCGTTATGCCTCTGTCACAGCAAGCACGGCCGGCGAACAGCATCCAAAGATGCGGCGTGAACGCCATGATCAAATAGTCCACGGCCGCGCCCGCGAGGGACATGAGCAGCACCGGCCGGCGGCCGTAACGATCCGACAGAACACCGAGGACGGGCGCGAAGACAAACTGCATCAACGCGTACAGCGCGAGCAGCGCGCCGAACAGCGAGGACACCTCGTCCGTGCCGCTCATCGAGCGGAGCAGACTCGGCAGGATCGGAAAGATCAGCGCGATGCCCGCCGCGTCGAGCGCGACGGTGGCAAAGATCACGACCAGCGGCCGGCTCATGTCCGGCGGGTCACACCATCAACGTCGAGTTCACCGCATCCACCTCCAACGCGGTCGCTTCGTCGTCCTCGATCGTCGCGGCCGCCGAGTTCAGGAGGTCAGGCCGCTGACGTTGCGCTACGGCCAGAAACGGATCATGGGGGATCGGATGCCAGAGCCAATACGCCTCCGGCCGCTCTGCAGTGAACTCGGCGATAGTGGTGGCGAGCCTTTGGGTGAGATCGGAAGCCGCAGAATGCTTAGGCATCGATGCGTGGTACTCGATCGGATCGAGAATGTTCATCGAAAAGCCCTGCGCGTCCCGGCGCGTTGCAAAGCCCGCAAGGATCGGCGTTCCGGACCGCGCATACCTCGCGGGTCCAGGCGGATAGTTGAACTCGGCATCATGCGCCATGGCAACGATTCCTTTGTATTTGGCGCTTGGGTAGACATCCACGACCATCAATACGACATCATTGTTCTTCAGAGCCTTCGAAATCTCGGCTCCGGTGTGCCTTCGCCCAATCGCTATCGGTGTTCCGCGAGCGGCATGCCGACCTGCATAAATCCAGCGTTCGGTGGGCGTCGGCTTATGCCCGATCGAATAGACGAAGCCGATGTTGAATCCTCGATCGATGAGATGCGCCACGAACAGTTCGATGCTGCCTATGTGGGGGACCGCAAGGATGCAGCCGTTACATGATTTCGACAGAACCCGAGCGAGACGGTCCAGAGCCTCGTCGGGGATATCGACCTCGACGTCCAGCGCTCTGCATCTGTCGTGGCGCAAGTTGCTGAGATCGAAGAGGACGGTGACCCAGGCTGCCAGCCCCTCGATCACATGGTCATTTGTCGCGGTGCCACCGCGGATGATGCTTTGGCGAAGGAACATGTTGTCGACCATTGAACTCGGCCCGCTGGCGATGACTTCAGCAATGTCTCGCGCGAGAGATGGCTGACGTGCCACGGGGACAGCCGGCGCCAGGCGGTCGACGAGGTTCACGACTGCGGTTTGGATGTCTCCGCGCCCACGCGGCAGTGGCGTGATAGCGTCGGTGCGGATCGGTGGGACGAGCACGGGCTCGTGGATTGTGGAGCTGATCATTCCTTTTTCCTTGCGTGACACACCGAATTCGGGATTCTCAGTCGAGTGCGTCGCGAAATCGCATATTGACTGCTAACGCCGGCTTTTCGTGCAAAGCGAGGCTGCGCGACATTCGCTGACATAAAAATTCAGGCAATCCTGATACAAGCCCACCCAATCCCCAAACGCAGTCATCGCCCTATGACTGCCCTAAGCCTGTCTTGCCACACTTGCGCCCATCCCAATCATCTCGACAGAGAGACCACGATGAACGCGCTATCGACGACATCCCCACCGACAAGCTGGCCAAGCAAAGTCCCCGAAATCGCCCTGTCCTTTTGGATCATCAAGATCATGTCCACCACGGTCGGCGAAACGGGCGCCGACTTTCTGGCGGTCAATGCCGGCTGGGGCCAAGGCATGACTCGCGCGGTCATGGGCGCACTGCTGGCCGCCGCCCTCTTCGCGCAGTTGCGCACGCGCCGCTACACACCTTGGATTTACTGGCTGACGGTCGTCCTGGTTAGCGTCGTCGGCACCCAGATCACCGACTTGCTCACCGATGGTCTCGGCGTCAGCTTGTACGTCAGCACATCGGCGTTTGCCCTGGCGCTCGCCGTCATCTTCGCGGTCTGGTTTCGCGTGGAGCGCACGCTCTCCATTCACGACATCGTCACGCGCAGCCGCGAGCTGTTTTATTGGGCCGCCATCCTCTGCACGTTTGCGCTCGGCACGGCGGCAGGCGACCTGGCGACCGAAGCCCTGAGCCTTGGCTTCGCCTGGGGCGCCGTGTCGTTCGGCGCGCTGATTGCCCTCACGTATGCGGCCTGGCGCATGGGCGGCAATGCCGTGCTGACCTTCTGGCTCGGCTACATCCTGACGCGCCCCTTCGGCGCCGCGCTCGGCGATTTGCTGACGCAGGCCAAGACCTACGGCGGCGTCGGCATGGGCGCGATGTGCACCAGCGCCCTCTTCCTGACCGTGATCGTGATGCTGGTGGCCGTCGAGCAGTTCAGCACCGGTGGCCGCCGCAACGCGCAAGCCATTCAATAACCTCCCTTCCATCACTCGAGGAAAAAGTCATGCGCGACCTTCTTACGCTCGTCCGTCCCATTGCCGCAACGTCGGCCATCGTGTTCCTGGCCCTCGCGGCGGGATGCTCCAAGTCAGCAAACACGGTTGCGGAAAGCACAGCTTCTGCGGCACCTCAAACCAGCTCAGCCGTCGAGGCAAAGACCGCCTCCAGACTGGGCGACTTGACCGCGTTTCGCAGCATTGCCGCCGACGTCGCCGCCACAGTCGACAAGGGCAACCTTCCTGCAGCCAAGGCACGGATCAAGGACTTGGAGGTCGCATGGGACTCGGCCGAAGCCGGCTTGAAACCGCGCTCGCCGCAGGACTGGCACACCGTCGACAAGGCCATCGATCGCGCACTGGCCGCGCTGCGCGCCGACGCCCCCACACAGGGCGACTGCAAAAAGGCCATGTCGGATCTGCTGAAAACCTTCGACACCGTCGGATAAACAATCAAGGGGTGACAACGGGATGGCGGCGCACGCATAGCCCCCGTCAGGTCAAGCGCAGCACGGGCTTCGCCCCGAGCGAGTTCCTGCAGCGCTTCACCGAGGACAAATCTTTCCGGGTGTTTCGGCTGTGGGCGTGATGCGCCTTCCGGCGGGCGGCACATTTCTCCGATGAAAGCCCGCGTAACTTCAATTAACAATGACTGGCCGAAAATCGTATAGGCACGTCAATTATAAAAATTGCATTGCCATCAATCTAAATTCAACAATTAACCTGCAACAATATTTCCAAAGAAAGTTAGAGAAATATTATTCGATATTACATCAACACGATACGCCGATATCCGTGTTATTCTGGCCGCGCTGATTTACCAGAAGAGTCTTTGAATCAGCCAGTTGGGGCGTACCCGCGAAAGCAGGTACGCCCCGTTTTTTGCATCCCATTCGCATCCTTTTAATCGCAATATTACAAAGAAAGAATCTGAAAACAGCAAAAAAGCAACACCAAATCAATTTAATAAAAGTATTGAGATATTCTCCGCAACTCGATAACAACCGCTTGACGGTTAACGGAGAAAAGATGAAAAAGATCGCATTGTCCAGCCTCTCGCTGGCCATCCTCGGCACGGCCGGTGCGGCGCATGCGCAGAGCAGCGTCACGCTGTACGGCTTGATCGACGCCGGCATCACCTACACCAGCAATCAGGGCGGCTCGCACAACTTCCAGGAAACGAGCGGTTCGGTGAACGGCAGCCGCTGGGGCCTGCGCGGCTCGGAAGACCTGGGCGGCGGCCTGAAGGCGATCTTCACGTTGGAAAACGGCTTCAGCATCACCAACGGCAAGCTCGGCCAGAACAGTCTCGAGTTTGGCCGGCAGGCATTCGTCGGACTGTCGAGCGACCAGTACGGCGCCGTCACGCTCGGCCGCCAGTACGATTCCGTCGTCGATTACCTGGGCCCCCTCGCGCTGACCGGCACCGGCTACGGCGGCACCATGGCTGCGCACCCGTTCGATAACGACAACCTCGACAATTCTTTCCGCATCAACAACTCGGTCAAGTACCAGAGCGCGAACTTCGGCGGCCTCAAGCTCGGCGCGCTGTATGGCTTCTCGAACGAATCGGGCGGCTTCGCGACGAACCGCGCGTACAGCTTCGGTGCGTCTTACAACTACGGTCCGTTAAATTTCGCGGCCGGCTATCTGCAACTGAACAACTCGGGCACCTCGCTGAATTCGAGCGGCGCAGTCACCGCCGACAGCACGTTCACGGCCGGCACGCAACGCACCTATGGCGCAGGCTTGAACTACACGTTCGGCCCCGCGGTCGTCGGCCTCGTGTTCACGCAGACCCACCTCGACAACGCCACCGGCATCGGCGCATCGGCCTCGGGCACGTCGAGCGGCTTGACGCTGACGGGCGGCAGCGCGCGCTTCACGAACTACGAAGCGAACGCGCGCTACAACATCACGCCGGCGTGGTCGGTCTCAGGTGCTTATACGTTCACCGACGCGCGCCTCGACGGCGTGAGCCCGAAATACAACCAAGTCAGCCTGCAGACGGCATACGCGCTGTCCAAGCGTACCGACGTCTACCTGATGGCCGTGTACCAGCACGTCAGCGACACGGGCAATTCCGGTATCACGGCGGATATCAACGGCTTGAGCCGGTCGTCGACGGACAGCCAGGTGGCCACGACGATCGGCTTGCGCCATCGCTTCTGACGCCGGTCTCGCTGCGCCTGAAGCATGGGAACCCGGCCACGCGCCGGGTTTTGACTTTCCCGCACCTGCCGCCACGTCCGCCCACAGCGACCTGCGCCCCATTTCCTGACATCAAATTCAGGCAATCCTGATACAAACCCGCCCTTTAGTCGCCCCGCCCGGCTGCCGTATACGCCGTTGTGTATGACCCGAATCGGCGCCTGCCATCGGCGGACACCCCGCGTGACCAGCCCCAGGCAAGCCCCGTAGTCGAAACTTCCGGCTAGCGAGAAAAAGGTGGGGAAAGATTTTGCGAGAAGCGCGGCTTCGCGCGCCCCCGATTTCAGCCGCGCCGCATCAGATTAGGTTCAAGCCGGGTCACTGAAATGCGTCTTACCAGATTGATGCCGAAAAGCCGAGGGGAGCACAGCGTACTCATGCGCTCCCAGTTCGAGGCATTTTCGAGGCAGTTGCCGCTGCTTTATCTGATTCTCGTCATCAACAGCCTCGCGGTCGCTTTCACCCACATCGGGAAAGCGCCCGCGCTGCTCTGCGAGTACATCCCGTTCACGCTCTGCGTCGCATGCGTGGTGCGTCTGTGGATCTGGTCGCGGCGCAGGAAGCTGATTGCCTCCTTGAACGATCGCCAGATCGCCCGGCGTCTGACGAACACCATCTGGCTGATCGTCTTGCTCGGCGGCTTGTTCACGGCGTGGGGACTGAGCTTGTACCGCTACGGGGACGCGTACGAGAAGGCCCATGTCGCGTTCTACATGTCGATCACGGTGATCGGCTGCATCTTCTGCCTGATGCACATGCGCACGGCGGCACTGCTCTTGACGGGAATCGTGCTCATCCCGTTCGCGCTGTACTTTTCCACGACCGGCAATCCCGTGCTTATCGCGATCGCCGTCAACATGGTTCTGGTGTCGATAGCGATGATCAAGGTTCTCCTGACCTACTATCGAGACTTCTCCAACCTGGCGCGCTCGCAGATCGCGCTCGAGCAAAAACAACACGAACTCGAAGCCCTCAACGCGGAAAACCACAGGCTCGCCAATGCGGACAGTCTGACCGGACTCCCCAATCGGCGTCACTTCCTCAGCCTGCTGGCGGACCGGTTCGAAAGCGGCCCGCTGCCGGAAAGCCGCTTCGCGGTGGGCATCATCGATCTCGACGGCTTCAAGCAGGTCAACGACCTGCACGGCCATGGCGCCGGCGACAGCCTGCTCGAAGAAGTCGGTCGTAGACTTCTGGCCTTCTCGAACGCGCAATTGCTGATCGCGCGCCTCGGCGGCGATGAGTTCGGCTTGCTGATCCGGAGCATCGACACGGAGCAGCAGCTGCTCGATGTCGGCTCGGCGATCTGCCATGCGTTGCGCAAGCCCTATGAGCTGCTGCGCGCGACGGCGCGAATTTCCGCGTCGATCGGCATCGCCATGTTTCCGGAGGCAGGCAGAACCTCGGAGCAGCTGTTCGAGCGCGCGGATTACGCCCTTTACTACGGCAAGGAAAATCGGCGCGGACACACCACGATCTTCTCCGGGCAGCATGAAAGCCGCATCCGCGAGTTCGGCAGCGTCGAGCAGGCACTGCGTCAAGCCGATCTCGAGAAGGAAATGGTCCTGCACTATCAGCCGATCGTCGATGTCAGGACGCGCGAAATCAGGGCCTACGAAGCGCTCGCGCGATGGCACAGTCCGGTGCTGGGCGACGTTGCGCCGAATCTGTTCATCCGGGTCGCGGAGAAAAGCGATCTGATCCATCAAGTGACGGCCGTGCTGCTCGGCAAGGCCCTCGCCTACATGACGCAGCGCGACCGGCGCATCCACGTGTCATTCAATCTTTCGGCTCGCGATATCGCGTCTCCCGAGGCGGTGGAGAAGATTCGGGAGACGGTGCGGAAAAGCCGTGTCGATGCCGGCAGGCTCACGTTCGAAATCACCGAGACGGCGGTGGTACAGGACTTCGAGCAAGGGCGTGCGGCGCTATCCGAGCTGAAGGCGCTAGGCGCGAAAATCTCGCTGGACGACTTCGGGACCGGCTACTCGAGCTTGCACTACATCCACCAGTTGCCGTTGAACAATGTGAAGGTCGACCGGAGCTTCGTGGAGCATATTGCACAAGACACCGCTGCGCAGGGCATCGTGCGCAGCATCGTGGAGCTGTGCCGCAACCTGGGGCTCACGTGCGTGATCGAGGGCGTGGAGACGGACGAACAGGTGGCCGTGCTTCAACGGCTCGGATGCACGTTCATGCAGGGCTATCACTTCGGCAAGCCGGCCCCGTTCGAAACCGTTCAGTCCCAGCAGTTCCGAAACGCCACGGCCGCAATCACCGGCACGCAGACCACGAGCGGAATCGCGAAGATCGGCAACTCGGCGTAAATCATCCACGCCAATCCAACGGCAAACGTCGCCAGCCCGACCAGCACCGAAAGCACGTTCAGCATGCGCTTGGACGGGCCCTTCTTTGCCGGCGGCTTCGCCGTTTGGGGTTCTGCTGATCCAGGGTCCATCGTCGGCTACCTATCGCGCGTCAGCGCTTGTAGTTCAACTGTTTTATTGATTCGCGGTCTGTTCGCGATGGCACGCATCTTTTCACGAACCGCAGACATCGCGCTGTTGCCAAGCGTACGGTGCCGATGCTGTAAGTAAAACGATCCAGGGTCTGCCGCACGTAAACCGTGCTGTAAAAAGCCGGTTCAACGATCCGACCGCTTCACGACGAGGCGATGAATCACCTTGCCCGACGACGCGCTCACGTCCTCGCGATCGAGCAGCACCGTATCGCCGGCGCCGATTTCACGCATTACTAGGCGTTTATCGAATGCCGAGTAGAGGCGGCCGCGCTTATCGCGCTCGGACTCGCCTTCGGTCACCCGCCAGCTCAGATACAAGGTGCCGCCCGGCTTCAGGATGTCGCGCAAACGCCGCACCGCCGGCCCGATGCGTTCGGGATCGAGATGCATGACGACGGTCTCGCACAGCACGTTTTCGAACGTGCCCGGCGCGATGTTCGCCAACTCCGGCAAGCGGGCGATATCGAAGCGCAGCTTGGGATAGCGCATCCTGGCCTCGCTCAGCAAGCCTTCGGACGCGTCGTAGCCGCACGCATCGAAGCCGTTCGCGGCCAGCCACGCGACGTCGCGCCCCGCTCCGCAGCCGATGTCGGCGGTCGGTCCCGGCCTGAAGTATTGGCTCAGCAACCGGTACATGTCGTCCGGGGCGGGCTGGCCGAGCCAATCGTCGGCGAACGACGCCGCGGCGTCGTCGTAGGCCGCCAAAGTTTTCTTGTCCATCGTCGGGCTCTCTTCAGGGGTCTCGAGGGGGATCTCGGCGGATTGTCGGCGAAATCAATTTGCCATGCTCGACGCGGCCGCCTATTCCGGCGCGAATGTCAGCCTTCGATCCGTCCGCGCGTCGTGCCGAGCAGATCGGCCATCGCGCGGCGCGCGGCCTGCGCGTCGCGTACCTTGATCGCGTCGAACACGGCCGTGTGCTCGGCAAGCGACGCGTTGAACACGTCCGCTCGCTTCGCGTTCAGCCTCAGCTGCCCTTCGAGCGTGCGCTCGATCAACGCGCCGAGCGGCAGCAGCAACTCATTGCTGCACGCGTTCAGCACGCTCAAGTGAAAGCGCAAATCGGCGCGCACCCATTCGTCGACGTTCTGCGCCGCGGCCATTGCCGCGTGCGCGTTTTCGATGACGCTCAGCGTCTCCTCGGAATGCGCGCGCGCCGCCAGTTCGGCCGCGAACGGCTCGATCATTTCGCGCATCTCCTGGAGCTTGAGCGCGAACGCCATCGGCTCGGCGACGCGCGCGTACCAATCGAGCAAGTCCGCATCGAGCAAATTCCACGCGATGCGCGGCCGCACGCGCGTGCCGACCTTCGGACGCGATTCGACGAGCCCCTTCGACGTCAGCGTGCGCAGCGCCTCGCGCAGCACGGTACGGCTCACGCCGAACGACTCCATCAGTTCGGCTTCGCGCGGCAGCGTCGATTCGGGCGCGTAGTCGCCGCGCAGGATCGCCGTGGCGAGCAGATGGGCGACGCGCCCGTGCAGATCGTGCTGAATGGTGTCCTCCGGTGGTGGGCCGGCGTCTGCTTTCACTCGCCGGGACCGCGATTATCAGGTATCGGGACGCAGCCCCGAGCACTTGACCTCGAAGCCTTCACTCCGAATAATACTATTAATACTATGGAATGCCGCGATTTGCGATAGGATAGACGCTCGGCATTCCACCGTCACTCTCAGGAACAGGAGACACCCGCCCATGAAAATCACCAAGCTCGAAACCTTCGTCGTTCCACCGCGTTGGCTCTTTCTCAAGATCGAGACGGACGAAGGCGTGGTCGGCTGGGGCGAGCCGATCGTCGAGGGGCGCGCGCACACCGTCGAAGCCGCCGTCCACGAGCTCGCCGACTACCTGATCGGCAAAGACCCGCTGCTGATCGAAGATCACTGGCAAGTCATGTATCGCGCGGGCTTCTATCGCGGCGGACCGATCTCGATGAGCGCGATCGCCGGCGTCGATCAGGCGCTCTGGGACATCAAAGGCAAGCACCACGGCGTGCCCGTGCATGCGCTGCTCGGCGGCCAGGTGCGCGATCGCATCAAGGTCTATTCGTGGATCGGCGGCGACCGTCCGAGCGACGTCGCGAACAACGCGCGCGCGGTCGTCGAACGCGGTTTCAAGGCGGTCAAGATGAACGGCTCGGAAGAGCTGCAGATCGTCGACACCTTCGACAAAGTCGAAAAAGTGATCGAGAACGTCGCTGCTGTGCGCGAAGCGGTCGGGCCGCACGTCGGGATCGGCGTGGACTTCCACGGCCGCGTGCACAAGCCGATGGCGAAGGTGCTCGCGAAGGAGCTCGATCCGTACAAGCTGATGTTCATCGAAGAGCCGGTGCTGTCGGAAAACGTCGAGGCACTGCGCGACATCGTCAATCAGACGAGCACGCCGATCGCGCTCGGCGAACGGCTCTACTCGCGCTGGGACTTCAAGCACATTCTGGCGGGCGGTTACGTCGACATCATCCAGCCGGACGCCTCGCACGCGGGGGGCATTACCGAATGCCGCAAGATCGCGTCGATGGCGGAGGCGTACGACGTCGCCGTCGCGCTGCACTGCCCGCTCGGCCCGATCGCGCTCGCGACGTGTCTCCAGATCGACGCGGTCAGCTACAACGCGTTCATCCAGGAGCAAAGCCTCGGCATCCACTACAACCAGGGCAACGACCTGCTCGACTACATCAAGAATCCCGAGGTCTTCCGCTACGAAGACGGGCTCGTGTCGATTCCGCAGGGCCCCGGGCTCGGCATCGAGGTCAACGAAGAGAAAGTGCGCGAGATGGCGAAGGCCGGCCACCGCTGGCGCAACCCGGTGTGGCGTCATGCGGACGGCAGCGTCGCGGAATGGTGAGCGCGGCGTGACGCGCGCCCGCGTTACGCGGGCGGCGTCTCAGTTATGTAACGTTACGGGCGGATGGGTCGCGCGCGTCGCTTGAGCGGCTCGCACGCGACGCCCATCAATATCGCGCGAGCCTTGCCGCCTGGGGCTTGCGCGCTCACCAGGCGCGCTCGCGGCACGATTGGCCCGCTCCTTGCTGTCTCCCCTGCAAACGACAAACAGGGGGCAGCAAATGGGCGAGTTCCTGCCGGACTATCTGATTCGCGAGCAAATGGCCGTGGGCACGCTGGTCGCCTTCGGCGTGCTGCGCGTGATCGCCGCGGCCATTGGCTACGGACGCGGCTGGCGCATCTCGGCGATCGGCCAGTGCTGCATCGGCGCGGCGCTGATCTACTGCGCACCGCAGCTCTTCGACGTGCTGGCCTACGCGTATCAAGCGCGCGTCGCGTCGGCCGAGCTCGAGGGCAAAATCGCGGGCTGCGCCATTGCGCTGTTCTGCGCGCCGATCGTCAGCCATAAGCTCGGCTACGAGTGAGTCTCAGGATTGAGACAACGGCGGCCACCGAGACAGCGCGACTCAGCCCGCCGCGAGATACCCCGGCGCGCTGTGCGCCAACGCCGCCGCCGCGATGAACACGCCGATCATCACCAGCGCCTCAAGATGCAGCACGTTGTTGAACGTGTGCGCGTCCACCGTCGACGCCGTACGGCGCAGACGCGGCAGCGCCGACATGCGGTTCATCCCGCCCAGCACGAGCGCAAGCGCCACCAGCATGAGCTTGAGCGAGATCACATGACCCCACGTGCTCGACTGAAGCGGCGCGAGCGACCCGCCGAGTCCGCGCTCCGCATTGAGCGCGCCCGTGATCACGACAAACCCGAGCGCGAGCAGCGATACCTGCGACACCTGCCCCGCCACGCGAATCAGCGCGCCGCGCGCCACCGACGTATCGAGCGCGGGCAGCACGCCGAATCCGCCGGCCAGCACGACGCCGCCCCATACGCCCGTCGCCAGGATATGAAGCGTGTGAATGGCAGCCGACGCCGACCACACGCCGGCGTCGGCTGCGTGCCCAAGCAACGCCTTGCCTGCCGCAACGACGATGACCGCCAGCCAGAACAACGCATGACCCAGCGTGCCGTTGCGTCCCAAGAGCGCCGCGAGCAGCATCACCACCGCGCCTCCGAACGCCACGCACCACGCCTGGCCGACGTGCGTTTGCGCAAGCACGGTGGGTACGACGCCGAGCGCCGAGATCACGTCCGAGCCGCTCATCGAGGCGGCCTGATAGACGAGCCAGCCGGCATCGGTCAGCACGAGCACAATGGCAGCGGCCACCAGAGATCGTTGTGCGCGCAACCATGCGTGGTGCGAAGGCGCAGCGATCGCGCGGCCGCCTTCTTTCGCGAGCCACGCGTCGAGCAGCGCGGAGCCGATGGCAAACGCGAACGCGACGTTCATCAACGCGGCCATCGCGACCTGGCCGACCCACAATCCATCGATCCTCATCGGACGACCCGCTCCGCTGCCTTCGGCGCATGACGTGGCGCCGAATGGGACGGAAACGCGTCGAAGCTCGAAGCGGTTGCGCGCATCCACGCGGCGCGCGGCAAGGGATTGGACAGATCGAAATAATTCATCGGAAGGCAATCGAAAGGATGAAGTCAGAAAGAGGAGCGCAACATATGCATGGCGCGCGCCATCACGGCACGGTCCGCCCGCATGCGCAGGCGAGAGTGTACGCTTCGATGCCCCTCGCTCGCGACGGTTCAACCGGCGTTGGCGAATGGCCGTCCATACTGCACAATGAATCGCTTTTTCTCCTCACGCGAGGCGGCCACCGCAGAGCCACGCCGGTCACTTCGCCACCGACAGGAAACGATCGATCATGAACAAGTCCGTATCCCGCCATGCCCTGTTCGCCGCCGCACTCGCGGCCGTCACGAGCGCCGCGCCGCTCGCCGCGCACGCCGACGACGCCAACGCGAAGGTCAATTGCTACGGCGTCTCGAAGGCCGGCCAGAACGACTGCGGAACCGACGCGCACAGTTGTGCCGGCCAATCAACGAAAAGCAACGACCCATCGGACTTCAAGACGATGCCCCGCGGCACCTGCGAAAAGCTGGGCGGCAAGATCAAAAGCTGAGCGGCATGGAGCGCCGATCGCGGCGCACGGGTTACGCCCGGGGTACGCCCAATCCGCCTGAGAAAAACCGCCGCGCGGCATATTGTCGCGGCGTCGCACCTACGGGAACCGGAACGGTGTAGGCCAAATAGCCGCCATCACCCATCGATGATAGAATGCTGCGTCGCAGCGCCCGGCTAGCGCCCGGCTGCCTCATTGCACCGAGCCGATCGAAGCCCGGTCAGGTCCCCGAATAACATGGAGTTACGCGTGTCTTCAAGACGCATTTTCCGCCCGCTGCTCGCCCTTTTGCTGATCGGCACAGCAGGCGTCTATAGCGCTGCGAAAGCGCAGACTCAACCCAATCCCCCGGTCGACACGATGGAATCGCGAGTGCAAGGCTGCACCGCATGCCACGGCACGCACGGGCAGGGCACCGACAATGACTACTTCCCGCGCTTGGCGGGCAAGCCGGCCGACTACCTGTACAACCAGCTGGTCAACTTCCGCGAAGCCCGCCGGAAGTACCCGCCGATGAACTACCTCGTCACGTATCTCTCGGACGACTACCTCCACCAGATCGCGACGTACTTCTCGCAGCAGCGTCCGCCGTACCCGCCGCCGGCCACGCCGACTGTCTCGCCGGCCACGCTCGCGCGCGGCAAAGACATCGTTCTGAACGGCATCCCGGGCAAGAACGTGCCGGCCTGCGCGGCCTGCCACGGCTCGCAGCTGACCGGCATGCAGCCGGCCATTCCGGGCCTCGTCGGCCTGCACGCCGATTACATCAGTGCCCAGCTCGGCGCCTGGCGCTCGGGCTCGCGTCACGCGATCGAGCCTGATTGCATGCATGCAGTCGCGATCCGCCTGACGGACGACGACGTCAACGCCGTCGCTTCGTGGCTGTCCACCCAGCCGGCCCCGCAAAACCCCGTGCCGGCCCCGGCCAGCTCGTTGAAGACCCCGCTTGCCTGCGGCAGCGAACCGCAATAAGGCGCGAGGAGAGACATTCAAATGAAACGCAAGTCCCTGTTCGCACTTTCGGCTGTTGTCATCGTGGCGGCGGCCGCGCTCGTTCCCGTCTTGTGGTCGGGCGGCGACCACCTGCACAACGGCACGGCCATGGCGGCCACGCCGGAAGACCAGGCTGCGCTGATCAAGCGCGGCGAATACCTTGCCCGCGCCGGCGACTGTATCGCGTGCCACACGGTGCGCGGCGGCAAGACCTTCGCCGGCGGCCTGCCGATGCTGACGCCGTTCGGCACGCTGTACACGCCGAATATCACGCCCGACGACCAATTCGGCATCGGCAAGTGGTCCTCGGACGACTTCTACCGCGCGCTGCACACGGGCCGCTCGAAGGACGGCAGCCTGCTCTACCCGGCGTTCCCGTTCGCGAGCTACACGAAAGTCACGCGCGCCGATTCCGACGCGATCTACGCTTACCTGCGCTCGGTCGAGCCGGTCTCGCTGCCGAGCCGTGCGCAAGAGCTCAAGTTCCCGTTCAACAACCGGAACCTGCTGATCGGCTGGCGCACGCTGTTCTTCCGCGAAGGCGAGTACAAGCCTGATCCGACGAAGTCGGTCGAATGGAACCGCGGCGCGTACCTGATCGAAGGTCTCGGCCACTGCGGCATGTGCCACACGTCGATCAACGCGATGGGCGGCCCGGTCAACTCGGCGGCATTCGCCGGCGGTTTGATCCCGCTCCAGAACTGGTATGCGCCGTCGTTGACGTCGAACAAGGAAGCCGGCCTCGGCGACTGGGAAACTAAGGACATCACCGATCTCCTGAAAACCGGCGTGTCGCAGCGCGGTGCCGTGTTCGGTCCGATGGCCGAAGTCGTGCACAACAGCCTGCAATACATGTCCGATGACGACGTCAAGGCGATGGCGACGTACCTGAAGACGATCCCGCAGAAGAGCGAAGCACCGGAAACGATGCAGCTGGAAACGTCCGAACAGTTCGGCAGCGAACTGTTGGATCAGGGTCACAAGATCTATACCAGTCAGTGTGCGAAGTGCCACGCGGAAAACGGTCTTGGCTTCCCGCCGGCCTTCCCGCCGCTCGCGAACAACCAGTCGATTCAGATGCCGTCGGCGGTCAATCCGATCCGCATGGTGCTGAACGGCGGCTACCCGCCGAGCACGGAAGGCAATCCGACGCCGCACGGCATGCCACCGTTCGCTCAATCGCTGTCGAATCAGGAAGTGGCTGCGGTTGTGACGTACATCCGGAAGACGTGGGGCAACCACGGCACCGCGGTGTCGCCGCAGCAAGTGAGCGACTTGCGTTCGGCGCCGCTCGACTAAGCGCGGCCTGACGCAACAGGGCGCGGCCTGCGGGAAACCGCGGCTGCGCCTTTCGCATTTTCAGGGCTGGAGGTTTTACCGGACCGTCGGCCTTGCCTTCGCGCCACGAGCGCAGACAAGCATTTAGGGGGTTTTGCCGTGCATATCGGTGAGCGTTTCAACAGCATCAGTCACCTGGTCGGCGCTGTGCTGGCGGTGGCGGGGCTGGCGACGCTCGTCACGATGGGCGCGCTCGACGGCGATGCGTACAAGGTGGTGAGCTTCAGCGTCTACGGCTCGATGCTGTTCGTGCTCTACACGATTTCGACGCTCTATCACAGCATCCGTCATCCGCGCGTCAAGGCAATCCTGCAAAAATGCGATCATGCGGCGATCTATTTGCTGATCGCGGGCAGCTATACGCCGTTCACGCTCGTCACGCTGCGCGGGCCGTGGGGCTGGTCGCTGTTCGGCGTGAGCTGGGGGCTGGCGGCGGTCGGTATCGTGCAGGAGCTCACGCTCGGGCGCCGCACGCGCAACGTATCGATGGTGCTTTATGTGCTGATGGGATGGCTCGCGCTCGTGGCCGTCCGTCCGCTCATCGCGGCGCTTCCGCCGGCGGGCCTGGCATGGCTCGTTGCCGGCGGAATCATTTATAGCGCCGGCATCTATTTCTTCATCAACGACGAGCGCATTCGACATGGTCACGGCATCTGGCATCTGTTCGTGCTGGCCGGCAGCCTGTGTCAATTCGTCAGCGTCGCGGCGTATGTCGCGTAACGCGTCCGGTCAACCCATCGCCGCGTAATCGCTTGGCGATGCAACTAAACGCGCAGCACCGTGTCTTGAATGCACGTGCCTGCTATGCGGCGCACCACTGCGCCGCCGATTTACCCGGCCGTCAGCCGTTCGCGCCCCAGGGCTGCGTGAAGCGACGGTCGTCACTACCCGAATTGCTAGAAGATCCACTATGTCTTTTGATTCCCTCGGCTTGTCCGAACCGTTGGTGCGAGCCGTTCACGAACTAGGCTACACGTCCCCCACTCCGATCCAGAAACAGGCGATCCCGGCCGTCCTCAACGGCGGCGACCTGCTCGCCGGTGCACAGACCGGCACCGGCAAGACCGCCGGCTTCACGCTGCCGATCCTGCAACGCCTGGAATCGAGGCAGCCCGGCGCGCACAACGCGAAGCGCGCAGTGCGCGCCCTGATCCTCACGCCGACGCGCGAGCTCGCCGCTCAAGTCGAAGAAAGCGTGCGCGCGTACGGCAAGTATCTGAAGCTGAAGTCGACCGTGATGTTCGGCGGCGTCGGCATCAATCCGCAAATCGACGCGTTGAAGCGCGGTGTCGATATCGTCGTCGCGACGCCGGGGCGGTTGCTCGATCACATGCAGCAAAAGACGATCGACGTGTCGCAGCTCGAGATCCTCGTGCTCGACGAAGCCGACCGCATGCTCGACATGGGCTTCATCCACGACATCAAGCGCGTGCTCGCGAAGCTCCCGCCGAAGCGCCAGAACCTGCTCTTCTCGGCGACGTTCTCCGACGAGATCAAGGCGCTCGCCGACAACCTGCTCGATTCGCCCGCGCTGATCGAAGTCGCACGCCGCAATACGACGGCCGAGACGGTCGCGCAGAAGATCTATCCGGTCGATCGCGACCGCAAGCGCGAGCTGCTCACGCATTTGATCCGTCAGCACAACTGGTTTCAGGTGCTCGTCTTCACGCGCACGAAGCACGGCGCGAACCGTCTTGCCGAGCAGTTGACGAAGGACGGCATCAGCGCGCTCGCGATCCACGGCAACAAGAGCCAATCGGCGCGTACGCGCGCCCTCGCGGAGTTCAAGAACAACACGCTGCAAGTGCTCGTCGCAACCGACATCGCCGCGCGCGGCATCGATATCGATCAACTGCCGCACGTCGTCAATTACGATCTGCCGAACGTGCCCGAGGATTACGTGCACCGAATCGGCCGCACGGGGCGCGCGGGTGCGAGCGGTGAAGCCGTGTCGCTCGTGTGCGTCGACGAACTGCAGTTGCTCAAGGACATCGAGAAGCTCATCAAGCGCAGCGTGCCGCAGGAAGTGATCGCAGGCTTCGAGCCCGATCCGGATGCGAAGCCCGAGCCGATTCAACGTCGCGGACAAGGTGGCGGCGGCGGTGGTCGTCAGCCGCGTCAAGGTCAGGGGCAAGCTCAGGGGCAAAAACAAGGCGGCGCAGCGCGACGCGAAGGCGCGGCACCGTCGGCTGCGAAGCAAGGGCAGCGTACTCAGCCAGCGCCTCGCCGTGAAGGCGGCAGCGAGGCTGGAGCGCGCCAAGGTCGTTCGGCACCGGCAGGCGCGAGCGCACCGGCGGCATCGGCGCAGCCGCGTCAAGATACACGCCGCGCCCCCGCGCGCAATGCATCGGCAGCGAAGCCGCAATCGCAAAACACGCAGCGCCATGATTCGGCCCGAGGCGAAGCGCGTGCACCGAAGCACGACAACGCTTCCGCAAACAACAACCATGCCGGCAACCGCAAGCCGCCAAGCAACCCCGGCGCGCTGCTCGGCGGCGCACCGCGCAGCGATACGTCACGCCGCGGACACCCCGCGCGCAACGGTCAGCGCGGCCGTTGATCGCGTCGCGATCACCCGTTTGCCGTTAGCGGCCCGTTGCGCCGCTCGCGGCTTGTCTCAGGTGCTCGATCTGCCGTTCCCATCGATCGAGCACCGCCTCCCTCCCCTCGTCCAATTCGAACGTGATGCCGCTCGTCAAGCGCGCGTAGCGGACTCTCTGCGATTCGCCCGTATCGATCGAGCCGGCGAAGCACGCCAACGATCCCGGCGCGGCGCGCTTATCGTCCTCACCCGCGTCATCGTCGTTCGTTAGCGGCTGCACATCGAGCTGCACTTGATAAAACGCCTCGTCGTGGACGAAGGTCAGCGCGGCCTGAGCGCGCTCATGCAACGCGCGTGCCGCGCGCGAGCTCGGCCAGAGCGCGAAGCAAAGCGTGCGCGAATCGGGCGCGTACAATTCGCCCGCGCTCAACAGCGACGTGCGCACATGACCGTTCGCATCGATCGTCACCAGCGACGCCGTCAAGCCCGCCTTGGCGGCGAGCGCCGTACCGTCGAACAGGGCGCGCAATTCGGGCGGCCATTCATCGAAAGCGCTTTGCTCCAGCGCGGTTTCGCGAGAAGTGGGATCGGACATGGCTTGCCTCGCTCATCAGCGTATTTCGTGCGGAACTGGTGCCGCTCTGCATGGGACCCAAGTAAGCGCTGAAGCGCCAACTTGGGTCGACAAATGAAAATGGCCCGCATCGAGCGGGCCATTTCGTTGTAGCACAAACGAGCGGCGTGCATCACGCCATCTGCCTAGCGAAAGAAGACGTGCTGCGTGATCTTCGCAAGCGGATAGTGCACGCCCGGCTGAATCTTCGCGGGCAGATCGAGCGGCTTCAGCAGCATCTTCACGCACATATCGGCCGACAGATTGCGCCTCACCAGCGCATTGACGCGCGCCACACGATCCTTGTTGTAGTTCGAATCGTTGACGCGCTCGGGGTAGCGAATCGCGAACACATGCCGCAGCGCGATTTCCGAGTCCTCGTTCTTGATTTCCATGACTCGCCGCATCAGCGCGCCGAGCACCGCGAGCCGGCCGTTGCCCTCGGTCTGGTTGTACTTCTTGAAGTATTTGAAAAAATGTTTGTAGTGGCGCACTTCGTCGGTGCGGATGTTGTCGGTGAGCTCCTTGAGCACGGGCTCGTCCGAACACTCGTTGATCGCGCGGTACAACGTGGCCGTGCCCGTCTCGACGACGCAGCGCGCGACCATCTCGAGCGCGCGGCTCTTCTCGAACTGTTCGACCGAGCAGGTCTTCGAATACTCTTCGAAGAAATTATGGAAGGCCGTGTCCCAGTCGAATTCCGGCCACACGTAGTGGATATATGCCTTCAATGCGCGGCCGTGCTGCAGCTCCTCGGGCTCCCATTCGTTGTTGAGCCACGCGGACACTTCCGGATCGCCGTTGAAGAACGTGGTGAGATTGCTGGTGTAGAGGTCGGAGCCGCTTTCGATAAACGATGCGGCGACGAGCAACAGCAAGAGATCCTCGTTTGCCGCGGCACGCTGACGATCGATCCGCGTGAGATCGATGTCCTCGATACGCCAGGGCATCTCATGGTTGGAGTCAGGTTGCATATGTTGCACTCCCAAAGCTGCATTCAATTCTGTGTCCTGCGCATACCGCGTCTTCATTCGAAGCGCGTTGCCGAATCCGCGTTGAATACAGCGCAATTGAGTTTGTTAAGCCTTTTCTATTCGGAATCTTAGCCGGACTTTCGCGAAGCTGCCGGTAAGTAGCACAGACCATGCCGCGTGCCTGCGGTTCCGTGGCTTCCCACCTCAAATTTAGACCGCATTCTCAAACGTGCATTACCGCCGTCTTCAAAATCCTGCCGCGAGCCCATCCCGGCGACTGTCGCTGGCCGCGACATATCCGCGCTCGGGATCGTTGCGATCGAGCTTCCAGATGAATTGGCCCGAACCGAAATCCATATACGGGTCGTCGATGGACTGAATCGTGTGGCCGCGCGCCTCGAGTGCGCGCGCGGTATTCACGTCGAGCGTCGCTTCGATATCGATCGTGAAGTCGCTATTGACCTTCCAGCGCGGCGCATCGCAAGCAGCCTGCGGCTGTTGGCCGTAGTCGAGCATGCGCACAATCGTCTGCAGATGCCCTTGCGGCTGCATGTCGCCGCCCATCACGCCAAAGCTCATCACCGCTTCCTGCTTCCCGCCGACGCGCTGCGTCAGGAACGCCGGAATGATCGTGTGGAACGGCCGCTTGCCGCCTTCCACCACGTTCGGCGACGCCGGGTCCATCGAGAAGCCATAGCCGCGGTTCTGCAACGCAATGCCGGTATCGGGCACGACGACGCCCGAGCCGAAGCCCATGTAGTTCGACTGAATAAAGCTCACCATCATGCCGCGCTCGTCCGCCGCCGACAGATAGATCGTGCCGCCCGCACGCGGCATGCCGAAATCGAAATGCGTCGCGCGGCGCGGGTCGATGAGCTTGGCGCGCGAGGCGAGGTAGGCGTCGTCGAGCATGTGCTCGGGCGTCACTTCCATCGAGCGTGGATCGGCGACGTAGCGATAGACGTCGGCGAACGCGAGCTTCATCGCTTCGATTTGCAGATGCTGCGACTCGATGCCGTCGACGGGCAACGAACCGATATCGAACTTCTCGAGGATGCCGAGCGCGATCAGCGCGGCAATCCCCTGCCCGTTCGGCGGAATCTCGTGGACCGTGTAGCCGCGATAGTCCTTGCCGATCGGCTCGACCCATTCGGCGCGGTAGTTACGGAGATCGTCAACGGTGAGCGCACCGCCGCCCTCACGCGCGAACGCCGCGATCCGCTCGGCGATCTCGCCTTCGTAGTACGCGCGCGGACCTTGCTCCGCGAGGCGGCGCAGCGTCTTGGCATGACCCGGGAAGCGCACCAGCTCGCTCACTTCCGGCGCGTGGCCGCGCGGCATGAACGTCTCGGCAAAGCCCGGCTGGTCTTTCAGCTCGGGCACGGCCGCCGCCCACTTGTACGCGACGATGGAGGCGAGCGCATGCCCGCGCTCGGCGATTTCGATCGCCGGAGCCATCAAGTCGGCGAACGGCAGCGAGCCGAATTTGCCGTGCAGCGCCTCCCAGCCGGCGATCACGCCGGGCACCGTCACCGAGTCCCAGCCGCGCTTCGGATGCAACGCGCGGCCATGCTCCTCGCCGTATTTGCGCTTGAAATAATCGACGTTCCAAGCAGCCGGCGCGACGCCCGACGAGTTCAGTCCGTGCAGCTTCGCACCGTCCCAAACCAGCGCGAACGCATCGCTGCCGAGGCCGCACGACACCGGTTCGACGACAGTGATCGCGGCAGCCGCGGCAATCGCCGCATCGACTGCATTGCCGCCTTTCCACAGCATGCGCAAGCCGGCCTGAGCGGCGAGCGGATGCGAAGTCGAGACGAGATTGCGGGCGAAGACGGGCAGGCGCTGCGTGGGATACGGGTTTTGCCAGTTGAAGCGGGTCATGTCGTGAACTCTCGGCGGATGTCGGGTGAGATGGAAAAGCCTGACTGACTGCAGAGTTGCATTATGAATACAAGGCGGGAATCGCGCTTTTCACGCCACGGATTGCCATGAAACCGGGCACGCCAGGCCGCCTCGCCAGCCCGGCAGGTCCACGCGGCCCCGGCCGAATACTATGGCCCCGATTGCGACAATCCATCGCAGAAGCCGCCTGAGCGGGCCGCCGCAGGTTTTACAATACGCTCACTCCAACCGCCGCGTGCCAAGCGCCGCCGATCGCCAAACCATGACCCGAGATCCACGCCTGACCCTCAACGCGCGTCAACAGGAATTGCTCGAATGGGTGCAGCGCGACGGCTTCGTGACCGTCGACGATCTCGCCGCCCACTTCGACGTGACGCCGCAGACGATCCGGCGCGACGTCAACTGGCTCGCGGACATGAACCTGCTGCGCCGCTACCACGGCGGCGCGAGCCTGCCGACGAGCTCGGAGAACGTCTCCTACGCCGCGCGCCAGCGGATGTTCCATGACGAAAAGCGCCGCATTGCCGCGCTGGTCGCGACGCACATTCCCGACCAGGCGTCGCTCTTCATCAACCTCGGCACGACGACTGAGGAAGTGGCGCGCGCGCTGAACCGCCATCACGGTCTGCGCGTCATCACGAACAACCTGAACGTCGCGAACATGATGAGCGGCTACCCCGACTGCGAGGTGCTCGTGACGGGCGGCATCGTGCGTCCGTGGGACAAGGGCATCGTCGGCGAGCTCGCGATCGAGTTCATCAAGCAGTTCAAGGTCGATTTCGCGATCATCGGCACGTCGAGCATCGAGACCGACGGCACGCTGCGCGATTTCGACACGCGCGAGGTGCGCGTGGCCGAAGCGATCATGGAACACGCGCGCACCGTCTATCTCGCCGCCGACCATTCGAAATTCGGCCGCCCGGCCCTCGTGCGCCAGGGGCACCTGAATCAGATCGACGCGCTCTTCACGGACGCACCCACGCCGCCCGAAATGGAAGAGACGCTCGCGAAAGCCGGTACGCAGGTATTCGTAGCCGAATGACATGTGCCGGTTTAGCCGCTGAATAGCGTGTACTCACACACGCGCACCCTGAAAAATCGCGCCAGGTGCTAAGCGCGTTTTAGCCATTCTCCTAGCCAAAGCCGCCGAAACACGCGCGCCGCGTGCTGCACCGCACGCAAAACCTCGAGTGAAATCAAGGATTTGCCGCCGAGACCCAACCGCCTCTCGGGCGCTCAATTGTCAAATGGAAAATTTTCGCGAGGCTGTTTGGAGAAGAACGCGGGCTTGACTACACTCCAGTTCCCCGACGCTCGCCAACGAGCGCCACAGGTGGCAGTTTTTCCGCACCGACCCAAAAGGTTAGCGCGCGCCGGCCGCAGACGCTGCCGGTTCCTTGACAGTTATGGTTGCCATGGAGAGAACGATGCTGAGCCCGCACGAATTCGCCACATTGATGCTCGTAAAGGATGCTCCCAACCAGGTCGACATGGACCGCGAAGAACTCGACGCTTTGCTCGAACATCAGCTCGTGCAGCTCGAGAATCTGGCCTCCGGCCTCCAGCAATGGCGCATCACCGAGCACGGCGACTCCGCGCTCAAAGCGATCAAGCGTTTTTCTTAAGTCCGCGGCCGACGATTGAAAGGCCGCGCATCCGAAATGTGTCTTCGCACCGCCGGTGCGAAGACCTGTCACAACCTTCAGATTCGTTTCGAGCGCGAACGGGTCCGCACTTGCGCGGACCCGTTTCTATTCTTGCGCTGACGCGGGCCCTGCTCCGGCCGACAATCGCCCGCGAGACCCCTGCTAGTCTGCTCAGCCGCTTCTCAACGTCGGATCGACGGCCGCCCGCCAGCTCAACGCCTTGGCGCGCTGTTCATTGAAGAAAGTCGCCCACTGGCCGCGCGTTTCACCGCCTCCGGAGCCGAGCGCCGCATAGTGTTGTGCAATCGACGCCTGGAACGCACAGAAATCCGGCTTCGAGATCTTGCCGTGGCGGCTCGCGACGTACGCATCGAAGAGCGCCGAATACACGAGTTGCGCATCGTCCCCGTAGTTCGCCGCCTGCGCGCCGCACATTTCCTGCAACGCGACCAGCGACGGTGCGCCAAATCCGCCGTTCAGACTAGGCGTTCCCACGCAGCCGGCCAGCAGCGCCGCCGCACTAGCCGCCGCACCCAACGTCAACAGTCCACGCATGTCCACCTCACCATTTTTTCCATGATAGCGCGCGGCAGATTTCGAATCTTCCGAACCCAATATCGAACTTTACTTTTTCGATTTTGTTCGCTAAATTTCGCAAACGAACATTTTTGGTTCGTCTCATTTTCCATCGACGAACTTAAAACTCAAGGGACAGAGTCAGTGACGCAAGGCACGAGATACGATTTGCTCGTCGTGGGCGGCGGGATCAACGGCGCCGGCATCGCGCGCGACGCGGCCGGGCGCGGCCTCTCGGTGCTGCTCGTCGAGCAGGACGATCTGGCGGCGCACACGTCGTCATCGAGCACGAAGCTGATTCACGGCGGCCTGCGCTACCTCGAGTACAAGGAGTTCGGTCTTGTCAGAAAGGCGTTGCAGGAACGCGAGACGCTCCTCTACGCCGCGCCGCATATCATGTGGCCGCTGCGCTTCGTGATGCCGCACATGCCGAACCTGCGTCCCGCGTGGCTGATCCGCGCCGGGCTCTTCCTTTATGACCATCTGGCGAAGCGCGAACTGCTGCCCGGTTCGCGCGGCATCGACATGCGCCGCCATCCTGCCGGCGCGCCGCTCGTCGATTCGATCAAGCGCGGCTTCGTCTATTCCGACGGGTGGGTCGACGACGCGCGCCTCGTCGTGCTGAATGCGCTCGACGCAACCGAACGCGGCGCGACCGTCATGACGCGCACGAAGCTCGCGAGCGCCGTGCGCGCGGGCGGCGAATGGCATGCGCAGCTCGAATCCAAGGACGACGGCAGGCGTGGCGACGCCCGGCTTATCGACGTCCGCGCCGGCGCGATCGCCAACGCGGCGGGCCCGTGGGTCGGCCAGCTGCTTTCGGGCGCGTTAGGGCGCGAAGCGCAGCACAGCGTGCGGCTCGTCAAGGGCAGCCACATCGTCACGCGGCGCCTGTTCGAGCACGATCACGCCTACATCTTCCAGAACCCCGACAAGCGGATCATCTTCGCGATCCCCTACGAACACGACTACACGCTGATCGGCACGACCGACATCGAATATCGCGGCGACCCCGCCCAAGTCGCGATCACCGAAGACGAAACGCGCTACCTCTGCGAATCGATCAACCGCTACTTCAAGCGCCGGATTTCGCCGCAAGACGTCTGCTGGACATACTCGGGCGTGCGTCCGCTGCTCGAAGAGGAAGGCGCCGACAACCCCTCCGCCGTCACGCGCGACTACAAGCTCGAACTCGATGCGAAGCCCGGCCTGGCGCCGCTGCTGTCGGTGTTCGGCGGCAAGATCACGACGTTCCGCAAGCTCGCGGAAGAAGCCACCGACATCCTCACCGGCGCGCTCGCCATCGACGCGCACGCGTGGACCGCGCGCGTGCCGCTGCCCGGCGGCGACATCGCGCAGGCGAAGTTCGAACCGTTCGCCGCGCGCTTCGCGGCGGAACACCCATGGCTGCCCGCCGAACTCGCGCGCCGCTATGCGCGCTCGTATGGCACGCGCGCGGCGCGCGTGATCGGCGACGCGAAGTCGCTGGCCGACCTTGGCCGCGCATTCGCTCCGGGTCTTTACGAAAGCGAATTGCGCTACCTGCGCGACAACGAATGGGCGAAGAGCGCACAAGATGTGTTGTGGCGGCGCTCGAAGCTTGGCCTGCATCTCGAGGCGGGCACGCTCGACACCGTATGCGCCGATATCGACCGATGGTTCGTTCAAGCGCCTGTTGCCGCCGCGGCGCCTGCGCCCGGCGCACCGCGCGCCGCGTCGCCCATGGCTGGCTGAACACCGTTTCGACATTGCGTTATGCAGCTTTAGACGCGTTTGCAGCACATCAGCACCCGCAGCCCCGAAGTCCCTTTAGAAAAACGCTGTACCCCCATCGCCCCGCTGTCCGCAGAGGCGAATCGACTACACATGGAGAAGAGACAATGCAGGATCAGTACATCCTAGCGCTCGACCAGGGCACCACCAGCTCGCGAGCGATGCTGTTCGACCGGCAGGGCAGTGTCGTATCCGTCGCTCAAAAGGAATTTGGGCAGATCTATCCGCAGCCGGGCTGGGTCGAGCACGACCCGTGGGAAATCTGGTCGACGCAAGCCGGCGTCGCGGCCGAGTGCGTGACGCACGCGGGCATGAACGGCTCGTCGATCGCCTCGATCGGCATCACGAATCAGCGCGAGACGACCATCGTCTGGGACCGCGAAACCGGCCAGCCGGTCTACAACGCGATCGTCTGGCAGGACCGGCGCACCGCCGACTTCTGCGATCAACTGAAAGCGCAGGATCTCGAAGCCAAAGTGCGCGCGAAGACCGGCCTGCCGATCGACGCCTACTTTTCCGCGACCAAGATCCGCTGGATTCTCGACAACGTCGAAGGCGCGCGCGAAAAAGCCAAGCAAGGCCGCCTCGCGTTCGGCACGGTGGATAGCTGGCTCGTCTGGAACCTCACGAAGCACGCGCTGCACGTGACGGACGTGACCAACGCGTCGCGCACGATGCTGTTCAACATCCACACGCTCAAGTGGGACGACGAGCTGCTCGAGTTGCTCGACATCCCGCGCAGCATGCTGCCGGAAGTGCGCGGCTCGTCGGAGATCTACGGCTCGACCGTGACCACCGTGTTCGCCACGAAGATTCCGATCGGCGGCATCGCGGGCGACCAGCACGCCGCCCTCTTCGGCCAGATGTGCACGAAGTCCGGCATGGTGAAGAACACCTACGGCACCGGCTGCTTCCTGATGATGAACACCGGCGACAAGCCGATCGAATCGAAGAACAACCTCATCACGACGCTCGCGTGGAAGATCGGCGACGAGGTCAACTATGCGCTCGAAGGCAGCATCTTCATCGCGGGCGCGGTCGTGCAATGGCTGCGCGACGGCCTCGGCATCATCAAGAGCGCGCCGGACGTCGAAGCGCTCGCAGCCCGCGTCACGCATAGCGACGGCGTCTACCTCGTGCCCGCGTTCGCCGGCCTCGGCGCGCCGCACTGGAACCCGCGCGCACGCGGCACGCTGTTCGGCGTGACGCGCGGCACGACCGACGCGCATATCGCGCGCGCGGCGCTCGAGTCGATTGCCTATCAATCGGTGGATGTGCTCAAAGCGATGGAAGCCGATTCGGGCATTCGCGTCGGCGAATTGCGCGTGGACGGCGGCGCTTGCGCGAACAACCTGCTGATGCAATTCCAGGCCGAGATCCTCGGCGTCGATGCGGTGCGTCCGCAAGTCAGCGAAACGACGGCGCTCGGCGCGGCGTATCTGGCCGGTCTCGCCGTGGGCTACTGGAAGGACGTCGGCGAACTGCAAAGCCAATGGCAGCTCGACAAGCGCTTCTCGCCGAAGCTGGAGCAACGCGAAGTCGCGCAGTGCCTGGCCGGCTGGCAGCGGGCGGTCACCGCGGCGAAAGCCTGGGCCGATTCGAACTGACGCAACCGACGCGAATGGCGGACCAGGCCGCCATTCGAGCCACTCCCGATACGAAACAAAAGCGAGCCCGGCATCGCCGGGTTCGCAAGAAAAATCTTTTGGAGAACAAAGCAATGTCCCCTTATATCGCGGAATTCATCGGCACGGCCGTGCTGGTTCTGCTAGGCAACGGCGCGGTCGCCAACGTCCTGCTCGCGCGCACGAAAGGCAAAGGCGCGGATCTGATCGTCATCGTCTGGGGCTGGGCGATGGCCGTGTTCATCGCGGTCTACATGACCGCCTCGTTCAGCGGCGCGCACTTGAACCCGGTCGTCACGATCGCCCTCGCGCTCGCCGGCAAGTTCGCATGGAGCAAGGTCGGCGGCTACATCGCCGCGCAGATGCTCGGCGGGATGTTCGGCGCCTTCATCGTCTGGCTCGCGTATCGGCAGCACTTTTCGAACACCGAAGACGCCGATCTCAAACTCGCGTGCTTCTGCACCGCGCCGGCCATCCGCAGCGTGCCGCACAACGTGCTGACGGAAATGATCTGTACGTTCGTGTTGATTCTCGGCGTGCTGTATCTGGCGTCGCCGCAAGTGGGCCTCGGCTCGCTCGACGCGCTGCCGGTCGGCCTCCTCGTGCTCGGCATCGGCATCTCGCTCGGCGGCCCGACCGGCTACGCGATGAGCCCCGCGCGCGATCTCGCACCGCGTCTCATGCACGCGCTGCTGCCGATTCCCGGCAAGCGCGACAGCGATTGGCGCTACTCGTGGATTCCGGTCGCCGGGCCGCTCGCGGGCGGCGCGATGGCCGCGCTGTTCTACGCCCACGTGCATTGAGGCACACGCAACACTCGTTGAGCATAAATCGCGCGATCGGGAGTTTTGGCGCGGCGGCAATGCACGTATCATGATGCTTTCGGACGGAAAGCCCGCAAAGTTGCGGATAAACGCGGGCTTTCGTCAATTCAAAACGCTGCGCCGCACTCTCGCTTGGCTCCCATGCTCGACCATCTCATCTGTGACTGCGACGGCGTGCTCGTCGACAGCGAAATCATCGCCGATCGCGTGCTCGTCGAAACGCTGTCGGCCACCTTTCCCGGCGTCGACTTCGAAGAGGTCGCGAAAACCGCGTTCGGTCAGCAGACCTCACGCTTTCTCGCGAGCCTCGAAACGAAATTCGGCATCACGATGCCCGCCGATTTCCTCGATACGATCGACCGCAATATCGAAGCCGCGCTCGCGAAGTCGCTCGGCCCGATCGCCGGCGTGCGCGATGCGCTGCACCGCGTGACGCTGCCCGCCGCGGTCGTGTCGAACAGCCGCCTCGCGCGGGTCGGCGCGTCGCTCAAGCGCGCCGGGCTCACCGACGTCTTCGGCCCGCGCGTGTTCAGCGCCGAACAGGTCGCGCGGCCCAAGCCGTTTCCCGATGTGTATCTCTATGCCGCGCAGCAATTGGGCATCGAGCCGGCGCGCTGCGTGGTCGTGGAAGACAGCGTGTCGGGCCTGCACGCGGCACGCGCGGCGGGCATGAAGACGATCGCGTTCGTCGGCGCGAGCCATATTCCCGATGGCTATGCCGAGGTGCTGCGCAGTCTCGGCGTGACTCGCATCATGGAGCGAATGGAGCAGTTGCCGGAACTCGTCGCCGCCGGGGCGCGCGGGGAGTTCGGGGATGTGCAGTCGTAAGTCGTAGCGGGCCGTAGCGGGCCGCAGCGGGCATTAACCGCCGCTCGCTTCTTGCGTCGTATTTGTACCGGCTGCCGACGAGCGTTTTCAAAGCCCGTCGGCAGACCCATCGCTTAGCGTCAAACCGCGTCGGCGACACACTCGCTCGCCGCAGCCGCCAGCGCGGTGCGGAATTCCACCAGTTCGGCAATCGTCAGCATCGGCAGATCGTGCTTCGCCGCGAAACGCTCGACATCTGCGCCGCGCGTCATCGTCCCATCCGGATTCATCAATTCGCATAACACGCCGGCCGGCTTCAAGCCCGCGAGAATCGCGAGATCGACCGTGCCTTCGGTGTGTCCGCGACGCGTCAGCACGCCGCCGTGTGCGGCGCGCAGCGGGAACACGTGGCCAGGACGGACGATATCGGCGGGCTTCGCGTCGTCGGCGATCGCGGCGCGGATCGTCGTGACGCGGTCCGCGGCCGAGACGCCCGTGCTCACGCCGTGGCGCGCCTCGATCGAGACCGTGAACGCCGTGCCGTGACGGCTTTCGTTTTGCGCGACCATCGGCGGCAATTCGAGCGCGCGGATCTTGTCGTCGGGCAGGCACAGGCACACGATGCCGCTGCATTCGCGGATCAAGAGCGCCATCGTTTCGACCGTGAGCCGCTCGGCGGCGACGATCAGGTCGGCTTCGTTCTCGCGGTCGTGATCGTCTTGCAGCACGACGGCGCGGCCTTCGCGCAGCGCTTTGAGCGCGGCGTCGATGCGCGGCGGAACGGCTTCGGTGGACAGCAGCGGAAGTTCGGCGAACGCCGTGGAAACAGCAGATTGAGACATGTGAAACGCTCCTCGCAATGAGAATGGGCGAAAAACGTTCCAGGGCATTGCAAACAGACAGAACGACGCACGCGCCGCGCAGCATTGAGCCGCACGCCGCAAGCGAGACGGACGTGACTATCTGCACATCTTCTTCCATCCGGACTATGACCGTCGGCCCTGGCATCGCACCAGATCTGCTGACCCCGCTCTCTTGGCGACGCGACGATGTCGCGCCATAAAAGTGCGGGCGCTCGCGGGCTCGCCGGCTTTACGCCGGCATACCGCCGGTGGGGAATTTCGCCCCGCCCTGAAGACGCACTGATTGCCGGTTCGACCGGCGGACGAAGCATACAACAGCTAAGCGCCGCTTGCAGGGCGGTGCGTAGCGAGCTGACAAGATTGAAATGAAAGCTTTCCTCTAGGGCCGGGTCACGCCGTTAGCAAGCGCAAGATCTCGGTTGCACCGATCACCCCGTCTCCGGCTAATCGCGCGAACCGTCGTGCGGAAGCGGTATGTCCCAGCGCGGCGGCGTTTCCGCGTTGACGGTCACTTGGTACGCGCGCGCCTCGGTGTCGCCCGGGTTGCGCAACGTGTGCGGCTGGTCGGCGTCGAAGACGATCGCATCGCCCGTCGCGAGCAATTGCCGCCTGTCGTGCAAGCTGACTTCGAGTGTGCCGTCGCTGACGACGAGGTTGATCGTCGTGCCCGGCGCGCGCGGCGCGCCCTTTTCGGTGTGCAGCGGCGCGATCCGCAGCTCGTGGAATTCGGTGCTGGCAGGCTCGGCGTCGGGATAGAGCGCGCGCACGGAAAAGCGCCCATTCGAACTGATGACACGCCGCGCGCGCTCGGCCGGCAGATGCTCGATGCCGTTCACCGCATGCCGGCGCAAGAACGCCGCCACCGACACCTTCAACGCCAGCGCGATCTTGCACAGCACCTTGATCGAGGGAATGCTGCGCGCCGATTCGATCTGCGCGAGCATCGCGCGCGACACGCCCGATGCCCGCGCGAGCGCATCGAGCGAGAGCTGCCGCTCGGCGCGCAAGCGCGCGAGGTTCACACCGACGACGTGTTCGAGCGCATCGAACGGTTCGTTCAAACGGCTGCGAAGCTGCGCCTCTTCGGCAGGTTCGCGGACCAGCGCTAAGGGGGAATGCATGTCAGTTGCCTCCGTGGTCGCCGCGACGCGGCGCTCAAACTCGAATGGAAGCAAGGCTAGCATCGGGTGGGCGGCGCTCAAACGAAGAAATCGTCACACTGTTATCACGTGCGGAGGCGGCGCGGGCTTTAACCAGCGCCACCGCGCAAGTGGCACGCTTCAAGACGAAACCCGCTCGACGACGCGCTTGACCGCCGGCGCATCGAGCCGCGCCGCGACCCACGTGAGCACGAGCGCCGCAACTGCGACTGCAGCCGCAACCAGGGGCAGCGTATCGAGCCCATGTCCATGCGTCAGCACGAGCCCGCCAAGCCATGCGCCCGCCGCGTTGCCGAAGTTGAACGCGCCGATGTTCAGCGTCGAAGCGAGATTCGGCGCGTGCTTCGCCTTTTCGACGACGCGCATCTGCAGCGGCGGCACCGTCGCGAACGCGGCGATCCCCCACAGGAACACGGTCACCGCCGAGAGCACCGGCGAGTGGCTCGTCTTCGCGAAGATCACCATCACCACGGCGAGCGCTGCGAGGATGCCCATCAGCGACGGCATCAGCGCACGATCCGCGAGCTTGCCGCCGAGCGTATTGCCGATCGTCAACCCCGCGCCGAACAGCACTAGAATCAGCGTCACCGAGCGCGGCGAGAAGCCGCCCAGCTGCTCGAGAATCGGCGTGACATAGGTGAACACAATGAACACGCCGCCGAAGCCGAGCACCGTCATCGCGAGCGCGAGCCACACCTGCGGCTCCTTGAGCACGCGCACTTCGTGGCCGAGCCCGGCGGGGCCCGCGTCATGATGGTTCGGAACCAGCGCCGCGACGCTTGCAAGCGACAGCACGCCGATCGCGGCGACCACCCAGAACGTCATGCGCCAGCCGAATTCCTGACCGATGAAGGTCCCGAACGGCACGCCGAGCACGTTCGCCAGCGTGAGCCCGGTGAACATCATCGCAATCGCGCTGGCGCGCTTCTCCTGCGGCACGAGCGAGGCGGCGACGACTGCCCCGATCCCGAAGAACGAGCCGTGCGCAAACGACGTGACGACGCGCGCCACCATCAGCACCGTGTAGTTCGGGGAAAGCGCGCACAGCACGTTGCCAATCACGAAGATCACCATCAGCATTTGCAGCGCGAACTTGCGCGGCAGCTTGCTCGTCACGACGGCCAACAGCGGCGCGCCGACGGTGACACCGAGCGCGTAGCCGGAGACGAGCAGCCCGGCGGACGGAATCGTCACGCCGAGATCACGCGCGACATCGGGCAGGATCCCCATGATGACGAACTCGGTCGTGCCGATCGCGAATGCGCTCATCGCGAGCGCCAGCAATGGAATTGGCATGTGAGGCCCCTTGGAACGGGATTTGGACAGGACGCATTCTCCCGGAGCCATATGCTTTTGATAATTGGCGTGGCACTTAAATCATTTTCAAACGAAATCGAACAATCGACGCTCGAATGGATCGGCTTGGCGATATCAGGCTTTTCGTGGAAGCCGCGCAGCCAAGGCTCGAAAAGTCTGAAAGGCTATAATAAAGGGCTGATCAGCGCACATTTGCGCCCTTTTTCTTTTCAACCCCACTGACGACGGACGCCCCCAGGTCAACCACTGCGAACGGCGAACTTCATGACCAAGAAAGTTTATGTAAAGACCTTTGGCTGCCAGATGAACGAGTACGACTCCGACAAGATGGTCGACGTGCTCGGCGCTGCCGAAGGGCTCATCAAGACCGACTCCCCGGAAGACGCGGACGTCATCCTCTTCAATACCTGCTCCGTGCGGGAAAAAGCGCAGGAAAAAGTGTTCTCCGACTTGGGCCGCGTGCGCGAGCTCAAAGAGGCGAATCCGAATCTGCTGATCGGCGTGGGCGGCTGTGTCGCGAGCCAGGAAGGCGCGTCGATCGTCGCGCGCGCGCCGTACGTCGACCTCGTGTTCGGCCCGCAGACGCTGCACCGCCTGCCGCAGATGATCGATGCGCGCCGCGCGAGCGGCCGTGCGCAAGTCGATATTTCGTTTCCGGAGATCGAGAAGTTCGATCACCTGCCGCCCGCGCGAGTGGAAGGCCCGAGCGCGTTCGTGTCGATCATGGAAGGCTGCAGCAAGTACTGCAGCTATTGCGTCGTGCCGTACACGCGCGGCGAGGAAGTGTCGCGCCCGCTCGACGACGTGCTCACTGAAATCGCGGGCTTGGCCGACCAAGGCGTGCGCGAAGTCACGCTGCTCGGCCAGAACGTGAACGCTTACCGTGGCGCGCTGACGCTCGGCGCAACCGAGATCGCCGATTTCGCGACGCTGATCGAATACGTCGCCGAGATTCCCGGCATCGAGCGGATTCGCTACACCACGTCGCACCCGAAGGAATTCACGCAGCGCCTGATCGATACCTACGCGAAGGTGCCGAAGCTCGTCTCGCACCTGCATCTGCCCGTGCAGCACGGCTCCGACCGCATCCTGATGGCGATGAAGCGCGGCTACACGGTGCTCGAATACAAGTCGGTGATCCGCAAACTGCGCGCGATCCGCCCGGACCTGTCGCTGTCGACGGACATCATCGTCGGCTTCCCCGGCGAAACGGACGAAGACTTCGACAAGACGATGTCCCTCGTGCACGAGATGAGCTACGACACGAGCTTCTCGTTCATCTACAGCCCGCGTCCCGGCACGCCGGCGGCGAACCTGCACGACGACACGCCGCGCGAGGTCAAGCTCAAACGCCTGCAACATCTGCAAGCGACGATCGACGCTAACGTCAACAAGATCAGCGAATCGATGGTCGGCTCGGTGCAGCGCATCCTGGTCGAACGCCCCGCGCGCAAAGACCCGAACGAGCTCGCCGGACGCACTGCGAACAACCGCGTCGTCAACTTCCCGGCGCCTGTCGCGTCGCATGCGCGCCTCATCGGCCAGATGATCGACGTGAAGATCGTCCACTGGTATCCGCATTCGTTGCGCGGCGAACTCGTGCTCACGCCGGAAATCGCCACTTCGACGCATTAAGCCCGTTAAGCTAAGGATCGAATCCTCGCCTTGAAAGTCGCCCAGTCACTGGAATTCAACGCACCGCGCGAAGACAATGCGCGTCTCGCCAACCTCTGCGGCCCGCTCGACGAAAACCTGCGGCAGATCGAGCAGGCTCTCGATGTCACGCTACAGCGCCGCGGCCATCGGATTGCGATCCGCGGGCGCGGCGCGAAAGTCGCGCTAGGCGCCCTCGAAGACTTCTACAACCGCGCACTCGAGCCGCTGTCCGTCGACGACATTCAGCTAGCGCTCGTCGAAGCGCGCCACCCCGGCAACAAAGGCCCGAACGGCGGCGCCGAGATCGACGTGCGGTTCCGCGGCGATCCCGATCATCCGTTCGACGAACCCGCGAGCGTGGGCGATGAGGAGAACCTCGAAGAACTCGGGCCGAAGCTCTACACGCGCCGCGCCGACCTGCGCGGCCGCACGCCGGCACAGCGCGAATACCTCAAGCAGATCGTGTCGCACGACGTGACGCTCGGCGTCGGGCCGGCGGGCACCGGCAAGACCTACCTCGCCGTGGCCTGTGCGGTCGACGCGCTCGAGCGCGACCAGGTCAAGCGCATCGTGCTCACGCGTCCGGCCGTCGAAGCGGGCGAACGGCTCGGCTTCTTGCCGGGCGATCTCGCGCAAAAGGTCGATCCGTATCTGCGTCCGCTCTACGACGCCTTGTATGACCTGCTCGGCTTCGACAAGACCGCGAAGATGTTCGAGCGCCAGATGATCGAGATCGCGCCGCTCGCGTACATGCGCGGCCGCACGCTTAATCACGCGTTCATCATTCTCGACGAGGCGCAGAACACGACGCCCGAGCAGATGAAGATGTTCTTGACGCGTATCGGTTTCGGCTCGAAGGCGGTCGTCACCGGCGACACGACGCAGATCGACTTGCCGCGCGGGCACAAGAGCGGGCTCATCGAAGCACAGCAGGTGCTCGCGAACGTGCGCGGCATCGCGCTCACGCGCTTCACGAGCGCGGACGTGGTGCGGCATCCGCTCGTCGCGCGCATCGTCGAAGCGTACGACGCGCACTCGCACAAGGACGATCATCACCAGCCCGACGGCCGCTGATCCCCACGCGAACAAAAAAACGCAACAGCCAAACCAGACCCAGCCCATCGCATGACCCGCGCGCCCAAACTGACGCTCAACCTGCAATTTCCGGCGGCGAAAGCCTATCCGGAGCACAAGGCGCTGCTGCCGCGCGCGACCGTCGCAAGCTGGATCAAGGCGGCGCTGTTCGCCGGCGGCGAGTTGACCGTTCGCTTTGTCGACGCCGACGAAGGCCGCACGCTCAACCGCACCTATCGCGGCAAGGACTACGCGACCAACGTCCTCACCTTCGCTTACGCCGAGACGGAAGACGATCCGGTCACGGGCGACTTGATCCTGTGCTGCCCGGTGGTCGAAAAAGAGGCCGCCGAGCAGAACAAGCCGCTCGAAGCGCACTACGCGCACCTGATCGTGCACGGCACGCTGCACGCCCAGGGCTACGACCACGAAGTCGAAGAAGAAGCGGAAGAAATGGAGGCGCTCGAAACCGAGATCCTCGGTGCGCTGGGTTTTCCCGATCCCTATCGAAACGATGGGAGCGAGCGGAACGATGGCCGATAATCGTCCGAACGCCCGCCGATAAGCCGACCGCCCGCCCCTCGTGAACGACTCGCACCTCGCCCCTGATCTCCCCGCCGCCTGCCCCGGCTATCCGCCGAGGCTCGGTGTCGCGCGGTATCTGTCGGAGGAAGAGATGGCGGCATCGCTCGCCGATACGCTGCAAGGCTGGGACCGATCGAACGATCTCTGGCTCTTCGGCTATGGCTCGCTGATCTGGAACCCGGGTCTGCCGACCGTCGAAGCCGTGCGCGCTCGCGTGCACGGCTATCACCGCGGGCTGTACCTGTGGTCGCGCGTCAATCGCGGCACGCCTGAGCAGCCCGGCCTCGTGCTCGCGCTCGATCGCGGCGGTTCGTGCAGCGGCATCGCGTTCCGCCTCGCCGCGGCAGGCGCCATGCCCCATCTCGAAGCACTCTGGCGGCGCGAAATGCCGATGGGCTCGTATCGCCCGTCGTGGCTGCCATGCGCGCTGGCGGACGGACAGCGCGTCTCGGCACTGTCGTTCGTGATGCGGCGCGACGTGGCGACCTATACCGGCAAGCTGTCCGATACGGTCGTCAAGACCGTGCTCGGCTGCGCGCGCGGCCGTTACGGCACGACGCTCGACTACGTGAGCCGAACCGTCGAAGCGTTGCGCGAAAGCGGCATGCCGGACCGCGCGCTCGAGGCGCTGCTCGAGCGCTGCCGGTAACGCACGGCCGCCGCCCGCGCAACCCAAGCGCCGAGCACGCTCAGGCGCCTATCCCTATCTAGCAGGCGTCGAGCTGTCGCCGGCTTCCGCCGAGGCCGTCGGCAACGCCGCGCCAGCCAGCGTCGTAGCAGGCGCGGTCTGCTCCGCCGCCACCGCCTGCGCCTCATGCGGCTGCACCGCCTTCTGAGCGGCCCCGCCGCCAAACGGGATCGCGAGACAAACGGCCAGCATCACCACGAAAGTCGCCATGGTTTCCTCCGCAACGCATCCCCCGCGGACGGCCGCAGTGCACCGGCCACGGCAGCGAAGCGCGCGGCCTGTCATGCCCATCGTGGAAGACGTCGCTTCGAAGGAAGCACGAACGACGTTGCGACCGCATCGCCGCCGAGTCCCGGCGATTCGCGGCGCGAAGCCGCGCGGATCGCGCCCCAAGGTGGTCTCTTTTCCTGCGTGTTTTATTTCTATTTATACGCAGGCAGCGGGACGGAAAACGCCGACAGCCCGCATGAAGGCGACCAAACGCTCGAAATTGGCGCGCGCGGGCGATCGCGGATGATCAGAGGCCGAGGAACGCGGCAACGCCCACGAGCGCGCCAAAACCGGCCACGCCATAAGCGGCGATCTGCAGCCACCGCCGCCGCGTGAGCAAGGTGATCGCCGCCAGCGAAATGGCGATCTGCGTCAGGGTGGTCGCCTGCGCCCAGCGATGATGGTGATGCAGTTGCTCCTCACTCATCTTGTCCGCCTCTTCGACCGATTTTTCCAGCGCCTGCGCCTTGGCGAAAATCTCGTGCTTCTGCTGCACGTACTTGTCGACGTCGGCCGCAAATTTCGCGTGAGCTTTCGGATCGCTTGCACTGAGCGCCGCACCGAGCTCCGCGAGATTCTCCTTCTCGCCCTTCGCCTGGTAGTAGCTCCACTGATTCGCCGCCTCGGTCTTGCGAATCGCCGCTTCGTTCTTGTAGAAGAGTGCGAGTCCCTCAGTCGAGCTGCCCTGATAGGAAAAAACGGCGCCGATTGTCGCGAGAATCGCGGTCATCACCGCGATACGGCTCGCAAACGGGTCCGCGTCTCTATGCGCTTCGTGCCCGCCGTGCTCGGGGTGCTCGAGGGCCTCGTCGTGCGGGCCGCGCACTTCAAATTCGTCCGACATACTTTCTTCGCGCAAGAATAAGTTAGGATGGATGCTCAGGCGCCGTTGTGCGGCCGCTCTGCCGCGGGACTTTATCAGGATCTGTTTCCGAATGGCAGCTGTTGCGGCCCCTTAGTACCTTAGTTCTCAGCTGAACCGTCACCTCAGCGGTCCCCCTGTCGTGCGCCCTATGCGGTCCAGCCGACACGGACGCGCAATGCGCCTGGTGTATCCTTAACTTTCTGCAACAACGCGCCCGGCGCCGCCGCGCGCATCACCATGAACGACTCTTATCCCAGTCGACGACACACCGACAAACCGCAAGAAAAGCGCTCGCTGCTCGAGCGCCTGACCGACTTCATCTCGCCCGAGCCCGATTCGCGGGCCGAGTTGCTCGAAATCCTTCAAGACGCGCACGAACGCAATCTGATCGACGCCGATTCGCTGTCGATGATCGAAGGCGTGTTCCAGGTCTCCGACCTCTGCGCACGGGACATCATGGTTCCGCGCGCCCAAATGGACGCGATCAACATCGAGCAAAGCCCTGACAAATTCATTCCGTTCGTGCTCGAAAAAGCGCACTCGCGCTACCCCGTGTACGAAGGCAACCGCGACAACGTGATCGGCGTGCTGCTCGCGAAAGACCTGCTGCGCTACTACGCCGAAGAAGAGTTCGACGTGCGCGGCATGCTGCGCCCGGCGGTGTTCATCCCCGAGTCGAAGCGCCTCAATGTGCTGCTGCACGACTTCCGCGTGAACCGCAACCACATCGCGATCGTCGTCGACGAATACGGCGGCGTCGCGGGCTTGATCACGATCGAGGACGTGCTCGAGCAGATCGTCGGCGACATCGAGGACGAATACGATTTCGACGAGGAAAGCGGCAACATCATCGCTTCGCCGGACGGCCGCTATCGCGTGCGCGCGCTCACCGAGATCGAACAATTCAATGAAACATTCGGCACGCATTATTCGGACGAAGAGGTCGACACGATCGGCGGGCTCGTCACGCATCATTTCGGGCGCGTGCCGCACCGGGGCGAGAAAGTCCGCATCGACGACTTGATCTTCGAAATCCAGCGCGGCGACGCGCGCCAGATCCACATGCTGCTCGTGCGGCGCGACCCGCTCGCCGGCCAGCGCGAGCGCGAAGCGCAGCACGTGGAGACGTAAGCCCTCTAGCCGCATCGGCGTTAGCGCGTCCGGCCTCGGCGGGCGCGCCGCTTTGTCGAACCCAGCTTGACGCCCATCGGGCAAACCCGCGAACCCATGGCTGAACCGATTTCCTCCCGTCTGCGCCGCGGCGTGACGCCCGCCGCAGCAGACTCGAGCGGCCGTGCGCTGCCGCTGTGGCACTACCTCGCCGCGCTCGCTGCAGGCGCCCTCAATACGCTTTCGTTTGCGCCGACGCCGCACGGCGGCTGGCTCGAAATCGCCCTCTTCGTGTTCCTGTACGCGTGGCTCACACGCACGACCGGCTGGAAAAGCGCCGCGCTGACCGGCGGCGCGTTCGGCTTCGGCAACTTCGTGACGGGCGTCTGGTGGCTCTACGTGAGCATGCACGACTACGGCGGCATGGCCGCGCCGCTCGCGGGCGCGGCGCTCGTGCTGTTCTCGCTCTATCTCGCGGTCTACCCGGCGTTTTCCGCCGGGCTGTGGTCGTTCTGCGCAGGGCACGCTCGCAACGGCAACGCCTCCGACCTGCCGTTCTCGTCGACCTGGCACGGCGCGTTCGCCTTCGCGAGCGCCTGGGCGCTCGGCGAGTGGCTGCGCGGGACCGTGTTTACCGGCTTTCCGTGGCTCGCGAGCGGCTACGCGCAAGTCGACGGGCCGCTCGCGGGCTTTGCGCCGGTGGCGGGCGTCTATGGCGTCGGCTGGGTGCTCGCGCTCGTGGGCGGGCTCATCGTGCAAGCGCTCGCACAACTGCGCGGCGGCCCGCTCGCGGCGCCGTCCCCGCAGTCGTCCCCCCACCCGGCGCCGCAGCGCGTCCGTCCGGCTCGCGCCATCTTGCCCGCTGTCGTCGCGGTTGCCGTCATGGCAATCGGCGTGCTGCTATCGCAAGTCACCTGGACCTTGCCCGCCAACGCGCCGCTCGCCGTGCGGCTCCTGCAAGGCAATGTGAAACAGGAGATGAAATTCGATCCGGTCGGCATCACGGCGGCGATCGCGATGTACCAGCAGATGATCACCGAGAAGCCCGCCGACCTGATCGTGACGCCCGAGACGGCGATCCCGGTGCTCGTCCAGCAGGTGCCCGTAGAGTTCGCGCGCGCGGTGCGCCAGTTCTCCGACACGACCGGCACGTCGATCCTGTTCGGCGCGATCGGCGGCACGATCACGCCCGAAGGCCAAGTCGTCGACTACACGAACAGCCTCTACGGCATCACGCCCAATTCGCGCGACCTGTTCCGCTACGACAAGCACCATCTCGTGCCCTTCGGCGAGTTCGTGCCGTGGGGCTTCCGCTGGTTCGTCAACCTGATGAGCATCCCGCTCGGCGACTTCGCGCGCGGCGCGCCGGTGCAAAAGCCGTTCATGGTCCACAACCAGCCGGTCGACGTCGACATCTGCTACGAGGACATCTTCGGCGAGGAGATCGCCCGCTCGCTGCGCGAGAACGCGGTGCCGGCAGGGGTGCTCGTCAACACGACGAACCTCGCATGGTTCGGCAACACGATCGCGCTCGACCAGCACCTGCAGATCGCGCGGATGCGCTCGCTCGAAACCGGCCGCCCGATGCTGCGCGCGACCAACACGGGCGCGACTGCGGCTATCGACGCTCACGGCAAAGTGATCGGCCGCTTGCCGGTGTTCACGGTCGGCTCGCTCGACGTGGCGATCCAGGGCACCTCGGGCAACACGCCATACGTGACGAGCGGCAACAACACGGTGCTCGCGGTGTCGCTGATCCTGCTCGCCTTCGGCTTCGCGTTCTCGCCGGGGCGCGTCAGCAAGAAAAACGGCAACGCCGGCAAGAACGGCAGCGCACGAAGCTAACCCGGGCGGCGGCTCACGCCGCTCGAAAGCGCCGGGTCACCTCCGCAAAAATCGCAATCGCGCACCAATCCGGTAAAATTCAACGTTTTAGCACCGAGCCGCGCAAAGAATGCGCGCAGGCCGCCCGCCTTGCATCCGAACGCGAGGCTCAGCGGCCGCTCCTCATGCCGTCTCCGCCTGAAGGCACTACATGCTCACGTTTCAGCAAATCATCCTGACGCTGCAATCCTATTGGGACAAACAGGGTTGCGCGCTGCTCCAGCCGATCGACATGGAAGTCGGCGCCGGCACGTCGCACGTTCACACGTTTCTGCGCGCCATCGGCCCGGAACCGTGGCGCGCGGCCTACGTGCAGCCGTCGCGCCGCCCGAAGGACGGCCGCTACGGCGACAATCCGAACCGCCTGCAGCACTACTACCAATATCAAGTGGTGCTCAAGCCCGCGCCCGAAAACATCCTCGACCTGTACCTCGGCTCGCTCGAAGCGCTTGGCTTCGACCTGAAGCAAAACGACGTGCGCTTCGTCGAAGACGACTGGGAAAACCCGACGCTCGGCGCGTGGGGGCTCGGCTGGGAAGTCTGGCTGAACGGCATGGAAGTGACGCAGTTCACCTACTTCCAGCAAGTCGGCGGCCTCGACTGCAAGCCGGTGCTCGGCGAAATCACGTATGGCCTCGAGCGCCTGGCGATGTATCTGCAGAAGGTCGAGAACGTCTACGACCTCGTGTGGACGGAATGGGAAGAAGCAGGCCCGAACGGCAACGAGCTGCGCCGCCTCACCTATGGCGACGTCTACCATCAGAACGAAGTCGAGCAGTCGACGTACAACTTCGAATACGCGAACGTCGAGCTGCTGTTCTCGCAGTTCGCGAGCTACGAAGCGGAAGCGAAGCGCATGATCGAAACGTCGCTCGCGCTGCCCGCCTATGAGCTCGTGCTGAAAGCCGGGCATACGTTCAACCTGCTCGATGCGCGCGGCGCGATCTCGGTGACCGAACGCGCGGCGTATATCGGCCGCATTCGCGCGCTGTCGCGCCTCGTCGCGCAGGCTTACTACGATTCGCGCGAGAAGCTCGGCTTCCCGATGCTCGGCAACCCCGTGCACGGCGTGCCCGGCCTCACCACGGACGCACAGGACGCCGCGATGCCCGCCTGGGCGCCGCCGCTCAAAGTCGAACGCAAGATCGACCAGGACTGACGAGATAACCAATTAACTGCCCCCACGCTCTCTGCGTTCGCTGCCCCCCGAGGGGGTGTCAGTACGCTTGGGGCGGCCCGGCGCATACTGACATGACTCAAGCCCATCAAGCCACCCTGCTCGTCGAACTGCTGACTGAAGAGCTGCCGCCGAAGGCCCTCGCGCGCCTCGGCGATGCGTTTGCCTCGAGCCTCGTCGAGCGGCTCGCCGCGCGCGACCTGATCGACGGCGAGCCGTCGTTCGAGAGCTTCGCCACGCCGCGCCGCTTAGGCGTCGTCGTCAAGAACGTGCGCGAGCTCGCGCCGGAGAAGCAAGTGCGCGAAAAAGTGCTGCCGGTGTCGGTCGCACTCGATGCGAACGGCCAGCCCACTGCCCCGCTCGCGAAGAAGCTCGCGGCGCTCGGCTTTCCCGATGTCGCGGTAAGCGATCTCGAACGCGCATCGGACGGCAAGGCCGAAGCGTTCTTCCTGCACTACGCGGCGCCTGGCGCGACGCTCGCCGACGGCCTGCAGGCCGCGCTCGACGAAGCCACCTCGATCAACAAGCTGCCGATCCCGAAGGTCATGACGTACCAGCGCCCGGACGGTGCAAACGTGCAGTTCGTGCGTCCGGTGCAGCGCTTGACCGTGCTGCACGGCGAGAAGGTCGTGCCCGTCACCGCGTTCGGCATCGACGCCGGCGATACGACGCTCGGCCACCGCTTCCTGTCGGAAGGGCTCGTCGCGATCCTGCACGCTGAGCACTACGCCGCCACGCTGCGCACGAAGGGCCACGTGATCGCCAACTTCGGCGAGCGCAAGCAGACGATCCGCGAGCAACTGCTCGCCCAGGCCGACGGCGATGAAGTCGTCATGCCCGAATCCCTGCTCGACGAAGTGACGTCGCTCGTCGAATGGCCGGTCGTGTACGCGTGCCGTTTCGAGGACGAGTTCCTGCAAGTGCCGCAGGAATGCCTGATCCTCACGATGCAGACCAACCAGAAGTATTTCGCGCTCACCGATCAAGCCGGCAAGCTGCGCTCGCGCTTCCTGATCGTCTCGAACATCGAGACCGCGACGCCGGGCGACATCGTCGAAGGCAACGAGCGCGTCGTGCGTCCGCGCCTGGCCGATGCGAAGTTCTTCTTCGAGCAAGACAAGAAGAAGCCGCTCGCCGCGCGCGTGCCGCTGCTCACGAACGTCGTCTATCACAACAAGCTCGGCTCGCAGTTCAAGCGAGTCGAGCGCGTCGAAACGCTCGCACGCGAAATCGCCCCGCTCGCGGGCGCCGATGCCACGCTCGCCGCGCGCGCCGCGCATTTGGCGAAGGCCGATTTGCTGACCGACATGGTCGGCGAATTCCCCGAGCTCCAAGGCACGATGGGCACCTACTACGCCCGCCATGACGGCGAGCACGAAGAAGTTGCGCTCGCGTGCGCCGAGCACTACCAACCGCGCTTCTCCGGCGACGCGCTGCCGTCGACGCCGACCGGCACCGTCGTCGCGCTCGCCGATAAGCTCGAGACGCTCGTCGGCATCTGGGGCATCGGCCTGCAGCCCACGGGCGAAAAAGATCCGTTCGCGCTGCGCCGCCACGCGCTCGGCGTGCTGCGCATCCTCGTCGAGAAGCAACTGCCGATCGATATCGTCTCGCTGCTGCGCGTTGCGTACGCGCGCTTTGCGGGCGAATCGCAAGTCGCCGATCCGGTCGACGCACTCTACGCGTTCTTCATGGACCGCCTGCGCGGCCTGTTGCGCGAGCGCGGCTACGCGGCGGGCGAAATCGACGCCGTGCTGAGCCTGAACCCGACGCGCCTCGACGACGTCGTCGCGCGCCTCGACGCCGTGCGCGAATTCGCGGCCTTGCCCGAAGCGAGCGCGCTCGCCGCGGCAAACAAGCGGATTTCGAATATCCTGAAGAAGTCGGAAGTGGAAACGGAGTCGGCCGCCGACGGCAAGGGCAACCGCGCGGTGCAGATCTCGCTGCTCGTCGAAGAAGCGGAAAAGGTTCTGAACGCCCAGCTCGACCAAGTGACGCCGCACGTCCAGTCGCAACTCGCGCAGCGCGACTACACGCGCGCGCTGTCCGCGCTGGCTGCGCTGCGCGATCCGGTCGACACGTTCTTCAACGACGTGATGGTCAACGCCGAAGACCCGGCGTTGCGCGCGAACCGTCTGGCCTTGCTCGGCGCGCTGCACTCGCAGATGAACTGCGTCGCCGACATCTCCAAACTCGCGGCCTGAGACCGAAGACATGCCTACGAGCGCAAGCAGGAAGCTGGTGATTCTCGATCGCGACGGCGTGATCAACGTCGATTCGGACGCGTTCATCAAATCGCCGGACGAATGGGTCGCGATACCCGGCAGCCTCGAAGCGATCGCCCGGCTGAATCAGCACGGCTACCGTGTGGCCGTCGCGACGAACCAGTCGGGCATCGGGCGCGGCCTGTTCGACATGGCCGCGCTCAACGCGATGCACGTGAAGATGCAGAAAGCCGTCGCGGCGGCGGGCGGACGCATCGACGCGGTGTTCTTCTGCCCGCACACGGCCGACGACAACTGCGAATGCAGGAAGCCGCAGCCCGGCATGCTGAAGGCGATCGCCGAGCGCTTCGAGATCGAGCCGTCAGTCACGCCGGTCGTCGGCGATTCGCTGCGCGACTTGCAAGCCGGCGCGGCGCTCGGCTTTCCGACGCATCTGGTGCTGACCGGTAAGGGCAAAGGGACGCTCGCCGCCGGCGGCCTGCCCGAAGGCACGAAGATCCACAACGACCTGAAGTCGTTTGCGCTCGACTTCCTCTCCGAAGAACACGAGTAACGCGGACCCGCGCTTATTTCACGTAGTCACACCGATTTCGTCATACCGATGCGCTTTCTCCGCTCCCTACTGCTCTTCATCTACTTCATCGTTTTCACCGTGCCGTACGCGACCGCGTGCTTCATCGCGTTCCCGTTCATGCACGCGGACCGGCGCTACTGGATGGCGGTGGGCTGGTGCCGCACGACGCTCGCCGTGGTGCGGCATCTGAACGGCATCCGCTATCGGATCGAAGGGTTCGAAAACCTGCCTGACGGCCCCGCCGTGCTCCTCTCCAAGCATCAATCGGCGTGGGAGACGCTCGCGTTTCCGGCCCTGATGCCGCGGCCGCTGTGCTACGTCTTCAAGCGCGAGCTGCTCTACGTGCCGTTCTTCGGCTGGGCGCTCGGCATGCTGAAGATGGTTCACATCAACCGCAAGGAAGGCAAGAACGCGTTCGTGTCCGTGATCAAGCAAGGGCGCCTGCGCATGGACGAAGGCGCGTGGGTCATCATGTTCCCCGAGGGCACGCGCATTCCGGTCGGCAAGCAAGGCAAGTACAAGACGGGCGGCCCGCGTTTTGCTATCGAAGCGGGTGTGCCGGTCGTGCCGATCGCGCACAATGCGGGACATGTGTGGCCGCGCAACTCGTTCATGAAATATCCGGGTATAGTCACGGTGTCGATCGGCAAGCCGATCGAGACAACGGGGCTCACGCCCGACGAAGTCAACACGCGCGTCGAAGCGTGGATCGAAACGGAAATGCGCCGCATCGATCCCGCCGCCTACCGTGACACGGCCAGCACGGCCGCCACTGCCCGGATCTGACGCGCCCGCGCCGCTCGCGGCGCGCTTTAGCGCGAAGCAAAATCGATGCACAAGCCCTCCACGCCGCGGCCCGCCGCAGCGCTCGACAGCCGGCAACTCGACCTGCCGCTCTTCGGAGAGCCGGCCGCCGACTTGCCCTCGCCTTCAACGAAGCCTCCCTCGTCCTTAGCACCGCCAGCACCTGACGGCTCGCGCATGCGGCGCCTCACGATCAACGGCCGCACGCTCGATTACCGGCTCAAGCGCTCGTCGCGCCGCACGATCGGCTTCTCGATCGACGGCAGCGGTCTATCGATCACCGCGCCGCGCTGGGTCACGCTCGCCGATATCGAAGTGGCGATCGTCGAAAAGGAACGCTGGATTTTCGCCAAGCTCGCCGAATGGCAAACGCGCGTCGAGCAGCGCGCGCTGCCGCGCATCGACTGGAAGGAAGGCGCGCAAATTCCATACTTGGGCAAGCCGGTGAGCCTCACGCTCGCGTCGCCGCATGGGGCGCTGGCGTTCGATGCGGAGCGCGCAACGCTTGCGCTCCCACTGCCCGCGCATGCGGAAGAGCAGCAGATCAAGGACCGCGTGCAAGGCTGGCTGCAAGGAGAAGCGAAGCGTCTCTTCGGCGAGCGCCTCGCGATCTACGCAGACAAGCTCGGGGTGAACTTCAGGGCGTATGGGCTATCGTCGGCGGCGACGCGCTGGGGCAGTTGTTCGAGCGACGGGAAGATCCGGCTCAACTGGCGGCTGATCCACTTTCCGCTGTCGATCATCGATTACGTCGTCGCGCACGAGCTCGCGCACTTACGCGAGATGAACCACAGCCCGCGATTCTGGCAGACGGTCGAGTCGATCTTCCCCGAGTTCCGCGAAGCGCGGCATACGCTCAAGCATCATCCGCCCGAGCTGCTGCCCGCGCTTTGAGCGCGGAGTTCGCCGTTCAACGCTTCTTCTGGATGAACTCGATCTTGTAGCCGTCGGGATCGGTGATGAAGGCGATCACCGTCGTACCGTGCTTCATCGGGCCCGCTTCGCGCACGACCGTTCCGCCTTGGGCCTTGATCTTTTCGCAGGCGGCGTACGCATCCTCGACCTCGATCGCGAGATGGCCAAAGGCCGTGCCGATATCGTAGGCGCTCGTGTCCCAGTTGTAAGTGAGCTCCAGCACCGCGCCTTCGCTCTCCTCGGTGTAGCCGACGAACGCCAGCGTGAACTTGCCTTCGGGATAGTCATGGCGGCGCAGCAGTTTCATGCCGAGCAGTTCGGTATAGAAAGCGATCGAGCGATCCATGTCGCCGACTCGCAGCATCGTGTGAAGCAAACGCATCTTGCACTCCGATTCGGTTCGTCAAAAAAGACGAATGTATCAAGAAAGCCGCAGCGCCGCTTGCGGCTGCGACGGATCCCATGACGCCGCCCACGTCGCGCGGCCCTGATACCGGTGGGGCTTTGACCCAGGCGCGCATCGATTTGCTATCGTACTAGGCCGCTCATGCGGGCTCGCGGAAGGACCCGGCACGACTGATCCGCACCTGCTCCACTACGACAATCCATCGATGAACACTGCTGCGATCTCCACCCGCCGTCCGCTGGACGGCTTTGCCGTCATTCTGATGGTCGTGCTGTGCGCGATCTGGGGATTCCAGCAAGTCGCCATCAAGAGCACGAACGCGGCGCTCGGGCCGATGTTCCAAGCCGGTTTGCGATCGGCGATCGCGACCGTGCTCGTCTGGGCCTGGGCGCGCTCGCAGCGCACGCCGCTCTTTCGCGACGACGGCACACTGGGTGCAGGACTCTTCGCGGGCCTGCTGTTCGCGGGCGAATTCATCTGCATCTTCATCGGCCTGACCTTGACGAGCGCCTCTCGCATGGCCGTGTTCCTCTACACCGCACCCTGCTTCACCGCCCTCGGGCTGCACGCGTTCGTCGCGGGCGAGCGCATGCGCCGCGCGCAGTGGCTCGGCATCGGCATGGCATTCGCGGGAATGGCCCTCGCGTTCGCGGACGGTTTCGCGCGCGCGCCGTCGCCCGGCTCGTCGATGCTGACGGGATTGATCGGCGATGCGCTCGGCGTGCTCGCGGGCATCCTGTGGGCTGCGACGACGGTGGTCGTGCGCGCCACGTCGCTGTCGCATTCGAGCGCGAGCAAGACGCTGTTCTATCAACTGGCCGTGTCGGCGATCGTGCTGCTCGCGCTGGCGTTCGTGCTCGGTGAGGGGCATGTCGATCACGTCTCGCCGATCGCGCTCGCGAGCCTCGCGTATCAAGCGGTGATCGTCGCGTTCGTCAGCTATCTGACGTGGTTCTGGCTGCTCAAACGCTATATGGCGTCGAGGCTTTCGGTGTTCTCGTTTCTGACGCCGCTGTTCGGCGTGAGCTTCGGAGTCGTGCTGCTCGGCGAGTCGTTCAGCGGCCGATTTCTGGTTGCGGCCGCACTCGTGCTGATCGGGATTTTGATTGTGAATTCGCCGGCGCCGCGCAAGCGCTAAGCGCCCGCCAGCGTCTACGCCGCGGGCGTTGCGCCCGCCGCCACCACCTGCGCGACGCGCACGTATTCGTCCACCGGCACGTCTTCGGCACGCCGGGCGAGATCGAAACCGAGCGCCTCGAAATCGACCGCATCGCGGTAAGCCGAAAGCGTATTGCGCAGCATCTTGCGCCGTTGCGAGAACGCCGCCGTCACGACTTCGCCGAGCACGGCCGGATCGACCGGCGCCAGTTCGTGCGGCGCGTAGGGAATCATCCGCACGATCGCCGAATCCACCTTGGGCGGCGGCTGAAACGCTTCGGGCGGAACGTCGATGAGCTTGTCGATCACATAGCGATACTGGAGCATCACCGAAAGCCGTCCGAACTCCTTGCTGCCCGGCTCGGCCACCATCCGTTCGACCACCTCGTTCTGCAGCATGAAGTGCTGGTCGATCACGACCGGCGCGAACGTCGTCAGATGGAACAGCAGCGGACTCGAAATGTTGTAGGGCAGATTGCCGACGATGCGCAGCGTCGGCTTATCGACGGGCGCCGCGAGCGAGCCGAAATCGAATGCGAGCGCATCGCCCGCGTGCAGCTCGAGCAAGTCGCCGAATTTCTTCTTGAGGCGCGCGATCAGATCGCGGTCCAGCTCGACCGCATGCAGCGGCGCTTCCGGCGTCGCGAGCCGCTCGATCAGCGGTTCGGTGAGCGCGCCCAGGCCCGGCCCGATCTCCACCATCCGTTCGCCGCGCTGCGGACGAATGACGTCGACGATCGAATCGATCACGCCCAGGTCGACCAGGAAGTTCTGCCCGAACCGTTTGCGCGCGAAATGGCCTTGGTGCTGTCTGCTAGTGGACATCGAAATCGAAGAAAAACGGAATAGGAAAACTCAGGCGCCGCGACGGTTGCGCGCCATCGAGACGGCCGCGTCGATCGCCGCGATCAGGCTGCCTGCATCGGCGCGCCCCGTGCCCGCGAGATCGAGCGCGGTGCCATGATCGACCGACGTGCGGATGATCGGCAGACCGAGCGTGATGTTGACGCCCTCGCCGAAGGTCGCGTACTTGAGTACCGGCAGACCTTGGTCGTGGAACATCGCGAGCACGCAGTCGGCCCCTTCGAGGTAGCGCGGCTGGAACAGCGTGTCGGCGGGGTACGGGCCGCGCGCGTCGATGCCGCGTTCGGCGGCGAGCTTGAGCGCCGGGGAAATCACGTCGATTTCCTCGTGGCCCAGGTAGCCGTTTTCGCCTGCGTGCGGGTTCAGACCGGTCACGAGAATGCGCGGCACCGGCAGGCCGAAATCGCGCCGCAAGTCGTGGTCGATGATCGCTAGCGTCTCGAGCAAGCCGTCGATCGTCAGCGCCGCGGAGACGTCCTTGAGCGGGAGATGCGTCGTCGCCAGCGCGACGCGCAGCGGACGCGCGCCGGTGCCCGCCAGCATCATCACGACGCGCGGCGTGCGCGTGCGCTCGGCGAGATATTCGGTGTGGCCGGTGAACGGCACGCCGGCGTCGTTGATCGTGCTCTTTTGCAGCGGCGCGGTCACGATCGCGTCGAAGGTGCCGGCCACGGCGCCGTCGATTGCGTCGTCGAGCAGGCCGAGCACGTAGCGGCCGTTCGCGGCGTCGAGCTTGCCGGCCTGAGCGGCCACCGCCAACGGCCGGTGCGCGACGCGCACGCGCGTGCCGCCCGTGAGATGAGCCCAATCGACACCGACCGCCTTGGCGCGCGCTTCGAGCAGCCCCGCATCGCCGAGCACGGTGAATTGTGCGTCGGGCCAATGCGCCGCCGCAGCCGCCAGCGCCTGGGCCGTCAGCTCAGGCCCGACCCCGGCGGGTTCGCCCGTCGTGATCGCGATTTGCAGGGGCTTGCGGGAGGCGGCGGTCATCGAATGGATTATTGCTGTTGCAGGGACGCGAGATCGCCCTTGTATTGCACGTACGCGGAATCGCGCAGTTCACGCAGCCAGTCGGAGTAGGCTTGTTCGGCCTTGCGCTGGCCGATCGCCTGACGCGCGAGGTCCATTTGCTGCGCGACCGACCCTTCCGCTTCGCGACGGGCGAGCACCTGGATCAAGTGATAGCCGTATTCGCTGCGCACCGGTTCGCTGATCTCGCCGTCCTTGAGGTTGTTCATCGCGCGTTCGAAGTCAGGCACTGTCTCGCCCGGGCTGATCCAGCCGAGATCGCCGCCTTGCGACGACGAGCCGTCCTGCGAGTACGAGCGCGCGAATTTCGCGAAATCCCCGCCGGCCTCGACCTGCTGACGGATATCGAGCAGCTTCCGGCGCGCTTCCGGCTCGGACAAACCATCGCCGACACGCAGCAGAATATGCCGCACGTGCGTCTGCACGAGCTTCGGCGCATCGGCGGCGTTGCCGCCCTGGCCTGCGCGGCGATCGACCAGCTTCACGATTTCAAAGCCGTCGCCGGTGCGGATCAGATCGGGGCTCACCTGGCCGGGACGCAACTGCGACGCCGCACTGACGAAATCGGCCGGCAGTTTCGACTGCGGCTGGAAGCCCATGTCGCCGCCCTTCTTCGCGTCGTCGGCCTGGGAGTTGTCCTTCGCGAGCGATTCGAACTTCGCGCTGGACGCCGTGGCTTCCTGCAGGATCGCTTGAGCCTTCTTCTGCGCCGCGTCGATATCGGCTTGGGGCGCGTTAGCCGGCGCCTTGACCAGAATGTGATCGAGGTGCAGATCGAGCTGCACTTTCGCGGACGGCCCGCGCTGGCTCGCGATGTAGTTCGCGACTTCGGCGTCCGAGACCGTGATCTTGCTGTCGACTTCCTTCTCGCGCAGACGAGAAAGCGTCAGCTCGGTGCGCGCGTCACGCGTGAACACCGACCAGGGCACCCCTTCGGCCTCGAGGCGAGCGCGGTACATCTCCAGCGGCATGTTGTTCGCCGCCGCGAGCTTCGTCAGCGTGGTCTGCACGTCGGCATCGCTGATCTTGATGCCGTCTTCATTGGCCTTCTCGATCTGGATGCGCTCGAGCACCATTTGATTCAGCACCTGAACGCGCAGTTGGTCGAGCGGCGGCACCGGCGCGTTCTGCTGCTGCAGACGCCGCGTGATCAAACCGACCCGCTGATCCAGCTCGCGCTGCGTGATGACGTCGTTATTGACGACGGCAGCGACGGAATCCGCCGTCTCGCCGCTCGTCGGGCTCAACGCTTGAGCGGATGCGCTCGACACCGGCAAAAAGGTGGCCGCGGCGGCAAGGCCAAGACTGGCCGCGAGCGTTGCCAAACGAAGATTCTTCATGATTGCCACAGCTACTCCAATGATATCGGGCTCGTCCCGCCCGTTCGTTCGCATGTCGGCCCGTGTCGGACCATGCTCATTCATAGTCGGTGAACCGCGCCTCGGGCGGCGGCGGCGGCGGCAGCGGCGTGTACCCCGGCACGGCTGCGCGGAAGGACTGGACCAAGCCGCTGTCGACGTTGGACAAGCCCTTGAGCGTGAGCTGCATCAGGTACTTCGTTCCCTGAGTCGGGTTCCCGTTCGAACTCACGCCGTTCGCGTAGCGCTGAACGCCGAAACCCAGCGTCCAGCAGTCCGCATCGTACTGCAACCCGACCAGGCTATCGACTAAGGAATGCCCGGCCAGATCGTAATTGATGCGAGCGACGCCAAAAAAGCGATGCGTGAGCGGCCACTGCGCGGAAACCGTGATCTGCCGGACAGGCGTGAAGTTGAGCGTAGTGTCCGCGCGCGTATAGCGGTACGCGAAATTGAGGATCTTGCCCGCTGCCGGGCTGTACACGAAACCCGCGACGGCCTGCCGGAGCTGATTGTTGTCCGCATTATATTGGACGGCCGTTTCCGACGCGAAAGCGCTGCCGAGCTTGATCGACGCCCCGGCGATCAGATCCGAACGCGTCGCCTGCGTGGGCGTCTCGCCCGGCAGCAGCGTGACTTGCTGATCGCGGAAATAGTATTCCTGCGCGAGCACGAAGCGCGCCCGCTCGTCGCCGGTCGCCGGATTGATGAAGCGCGTCGTGACCGCCGCCGTGATGCGATTGGCGTCGGCCACGCGGTCGCCACCGACGAACGTGTTCGGCGTGAAGATTTCGGCGAGCCCGAAGTCCGCTTCCGCCGTATCGAAGAGCGGCGCGAAGTTCTGGTTGTGGTACGGCGTGTAGACATAGTACAGACGCGGCTCGAGCGTCTGGATGTAGTCATCCCCGAAGAGCCGCACCGAGCGCTCGAAGATCAGCCCCGAATCGAACGAGAACGTCGGGATTTGCTCGGTGAAGTTCTTCGGCTGCCCAGCGGGCGCGGCCTGGCCGGTTTGGCTCAAGCCGATCGTGCTGAGCTGGTAGGACGCGAAGTGCCACTGCACCTTCGGCGTCACGAAGTAGCCGGGGCCGACGATCGAATACGACAGGTACGGATCGAAGGTGAAACGATCGCCCTGGGTCGTGTCCTGCGACGTGATCGTGAAGCGCGTGTAGTCGGCCGCAGCGCCGAAGTCGAAGCCGCCGACGTTGTACTTCTGGTACTTGACGCTCAGCTCCGGCTCACGCCCGTAAGGCGCCGTCGACGGATAGAGCGTCTGCCAGTCCTGCACGCGCGTCAGCACGGACCACGGACCGTTGTTGTAGGTCAGCCCGGCTTCCTGCTGATACAGCAGCTGCGTACCGTTGATGATCTGCGCCGTCGACGAGCCCAGATCCTCGGGGAACGTGTTGTCCGAAACCCGGTTGTAGTAGATGTACCCGCCGAACCCGTTGCCGAAGTTCTGATTGTGGTTGATCGAGATCGAGTAGCGGTTCGTCTTCGTGATCGAGTCGTCGGGCAGGAAGACGCCCGTGATCGAGCCGGAATACGTCGGCGACAGATAGCGGAACTGCGCCTCCGTCTCCAGGCCGCGCTTCGAGATGATCGTCGGGGTCAGCAACAGATCCCGGTTCGGCGCGATGTTGAAGTAGTAAGGCACCGAAAGCTCGAAGCCATTGCTCCCGCCCGTCGACCACGTCGGCGGCAGGATGCCGCTTCGGCGCGCGTCGGAAAGCGGAAACGACAGCCACGGGCTCGCGAAAATCGGCACGCCCTGGAAGAACACCACGGCGTTATGGCCGACGCCTTCATCCGCGCCCGTATCGAACTCGAACTCGCTGCCCCTGATGTACCACGCCGGGTTCGCGCACTGGCACGCCGTATAGGTGGCGTCCTGGAAAATCGACCGCTCGCTGTCGAGCAACTGCACTTGCTTGGCGCTGCCCGACCCGCCCGTGAGGTTGAAGCGGTACTTCGGCGTCGGCATGTAGCCCTGGCTCGAATCCACCCTCAGATGCGCTTCCGGACCGGCGAACGACACGCCGTTGTTGATCACGCGCACCGTGCCGTAGGCGTCGGCCATGTCGGTGTCTTCGTCGTAGTGCAGCGCGTCCGCCTTGATCACCGTCACATTGCGGCGGATCTCGGCGGAGCCTTTCGCGGCCATGTCCTGATCGGTGGTGCCGCTCGCCTGGTCGCCGAGCACGAAGGTGGCGGGCTTGTCGCCCGGCGTCAGCGCACGTTCCTCGAGCTGCGGGGCGAGCCGCAGGCTCCACGGCCCGTCGATCTGTTGCGGCTGAGCGGCGGCGCCCGAGAGCTGGGCGCTCGATACCGACGGCAGCAGGCCCGGCACGGCGATCAACGCCGCGACGATCCGCCTTTTGCGAGGCGGCGCGTCGCTGGAAGGGTTCGTCGTTGGGAAAAACTGTCTTGGCGGCATGTATTGTTTGGCGAATCGGCCCGGCAGCCAAGCATTGCACGGTCACACGAAGAGCCGCCCGCCCGGCGAGGACGCGGCGGTCTGAGTGCGCACGAAAGAGAGGTGATCGATCGGGCGATACAGCGGGCGGTCAAACTGACATCGTGAGAACCGTGCGAAGGCCGAACACGGGGCGCGTCAAAAAAGTCGTGGGGTATTATATTGCAAGATGTTTTGCTCCCCCATTTTATGACGCCGACTCCAGCCGATTCCCGCCGCGAACACCTTACGAACTGGTTGTCCTCGCTAAATCAACGCTACCTTCTCGACGTCAACTCGCTAGCCCCCGCCTCGTCGGACGCCAGCTTTCGCCGGTATTTCAGGCTCAACAGCGCAGGCGCGCACGGCGCAACGCTGATCGCCGTCGATGCGCCGCCGCCCGAGAAATGCCGCGAATTCGTTGACGTTGCGCACCTGCTCGCCACGGCTGACGTGCACGTGCCGACCGTGCTGGAATGCGATCTCGAGCAAGGCTTCATGCTCGTGACCGATCTGGGCACGCAGTCGTACATCGCGACGCTCGATTCGGACGACACGACGGCCGCGCGGCCGCTCATGCGCGAGGCGCTCGATACGCTGATCCGCTGGCAGCTCGCGTCGCGCGAAGGCGTGCTGCCGCCGTTCGACGAAGCGTTCCTGCGCCGCGAAATGGAGCTGATGCCCGAGTGGTACGTGGGGCGGCACCTCAATCGCACGCTCGATGCGCACCAGCGCGAGGTGCTCGACCGCACGTTTGCGCTTTTGATCGCGAGCGCACGCGCGCAGCCGCAAGTCTATATGCTGCGCGATTTCATGCCGCGCAACCTGATGATCGCAGAGCCGAACCCCGGCGTGCTCGACTTTCAGGATGCGGTGTACGGCCCGATCACCTACGACGTGGCGTCGCTCCTGCGCGATGCGTTCATCAGCTGGGACGAAGAGTTCGAGCTCGACTGCTTCGCCTACTACTGGGAGCGCGCGAGAAAGGCAGGGCTTCCTGTCGACGCCGACTTCGGCGAGTTCTACCGGCAGCTCGAATGGATGGGCCTGCAGCGGCACATCAAAGTGCTGGGGCTCTTCGCCCGCATCAACTATCGCGACGGCAAGCCGCATTACCTCGCCGATCTGCCTCGCTTCCTCGATTACGCACGCAAGGTCAGCGAGCGCTATCGCCCGCTCAGCGCCTTCGCGAAGCTGCTCGACGACCTCGAAGATCGCGCAACCGAAGTCGGCTACACGTTCTAAACAACGATGGCGCACACCCTGAACACAGCGATGATCTTCGCGGCCGGGCGCGGCGACCGGATGCGCCCGCTCACCGACACCTGCCCGAAGCCGCTGCTCGAAGCGGGCGGCAAACCGCTGATCGTCTGGCAGATTGAACGCCTGACCAGCGCCGGGTTCGACACGATCGTGATCAATCACGCGTGGCTCGGCGCGCAGATCGAAAGCACGCTCGGCGACGGCTCGCGCTGGGGCGTGCGGCTCGTCTATTCGGCGGAAGGTGAAGCGCTGGAGACGGCCGGCGGCATCGCACAGGCGCTGCCGCTTCTCGAAGACGCCGGGGAGCCGCGGGTTTTCGTCGGCGTGGCCGGCGACGTGTATTGCGATTTCGACTACGCGCGCTTGCGCGAGCACGCCGCGCGCATGGCCTCTGCCGACGAGCCGGGCATGCATCTCGTGATGGTCCCGAACCCCGCGTTTCATCCGGCGGGCGATTTCGTGCTCGCTGACGGCACGGTGTCGCTCGACGGTGCCCCGCGCTACACATTCGGCAGCATCGCGCTCTACGACACGCGGATGTTTCGCGATTTGCCGCGCGGCACGCGGCGGGCGCTGACGCCCTACTATCGCGAGGCCATCGGCGCGGGACGCGTGAGCGGCGAACTGTACGAAGGTCCGTGGGAGAACGTCGGCACGCCCGCGCAGCTCAAGGCGCTGGACGAGTCGCTGCGCTCTCGAGCGGGTCTTCCGCGGGGTTTTCCGCCGGGTTTTCCGCACTAACGGGCGGCTCCGAACCGGGCATCGCCTCGCTTTGCGACGCCGCGCGCTGCTGCTGCAGCGCCCACATCTGCGCGAATAGCCCGCCCGCGCGCAACAGCTCCGCGTGCGTGCCCCGCTCGACGATCCTGCCGCGATCCATCACGATGATCTGCTGCGCGTGCACGACCGTCGACAGCCGGTGCGCGATGACGAGCGTCGTGCGTTCCCGCGCGATATGGTCGAGCTCCTGCTGGATCGCGCGCTCGGAGCGCGAATCGAGCGCCGACGTCGCCTCGTCGAACAGCAGAATCGGCGGGTTCTTGAGGATCGTGCGCGCGATCGCGACACGCTGCTTCTCGCCGCCCGACAGCTTCAAGCCGCGCTCGCCCACCGCCGTGTCGTATCCCTTCGGCAGACCCTCGATGAACTCGTGGATGTGCGCCGCGCGCGCCGCCGCGATCACTTCGTCGCGCGTGGCCGTCGGCCGGCCATAGGCGATGTTGTAGTAGATCGAATCGTTGAAGAGCACCGTGTCCTGCGGCACGATGCCGATCGAAGCGCGCAGCGAATCCTGCGTTACGTCGCGGATGTCCTGGCCGTCGATCTCGATTGCGCCGCCTGTCGTGCGGTCCAAATCGTAGAAGCGGAACATGAGCCGCGCGAGCGTCGATTTGCCCGAGCCGCTATGGCCGACCACGGCCGTCGTCGTGCCCGCGGGAATCGTGAAGCTCACGTCGAAGAGGATTTGCCGCTCGGCTTCATAGGCAAAGCTCACGCTCTCGAAGCGCACTTCGCCGCCTTTCACGGCGAGCGCCGGCGCGCCCGGCGCATCGGGCACTTCACGCGCGGCGCCGAGCAGCGTGAACATGCGGTCCATGTCGGTCAGGCTTTGCTTCAGCTCGCGGTAGACCACGCCCAGAAAATTCAGCGGGATATAGAGCTGCAGCATGAACGTGTTGATCAGCACGAGATCGCCGAGCGTGAGATGCCCCGCCATCACGCCTTGCGTCGCGCGCCACAGGATGAATACGAGCCCCGTGCCGATGATCGCCTGCTGCCCGAAGTTGAGGAACGACAGCGAGTTCTGCGACTTGATCGCCGCCGCGCGATAGCGCTTCAAGTTCTCGTCGTAGCGCCGCGCTTCCCACTCCTCGTTGCCGAAATACTTGACCGTCTCGTAGTTGAGCAGCGAATCGATCGCCCGCGAGTTCGCACGCGAATCGAGCTCGTTCATCGTGCGCCGAAAGTGCGTGCGCCACTCGGTGACCTTGATCGTGAACGCGATATACGCGACGAGCGCGATGCCCGTGATGATCGCGTAGTACGCATCGTATTTGACGACGAAGAAGCCGAGCACGAGACCGACTTCGACGAGCGTCGGCAGGATGCTGTAGAGCGAATACGAAATGAGCTGCTGGATGCCGCGCGTGCCGCGCTCGATATCGCGCGACATGCCGCCTGTCTGCCGGTCGAGGTGAAACCGCAGGGACAGCGCATGCAGATGGCGGAACACCTTCAGCGCGAGCTGGCGCACCGCGCTCTCGGTCACTTTCGAGAAGAGGATCTCGCGCAGCTCGGTGAACATCGATGTCGACAGCCGCACGACCGCATAGGCGACGACGAGAAGCCCGAGGCCCCCCGCGAGCACGATCGCGGGATCGTGCTGCGCGCGGCCGAGCGCGGCCAAGTGCCGGATCGAAGCGAGGCTGTCGACGATCCGCTTCATCACGATCGGCACGCCCAGGTTCGCGACCTTCGCGCCGATCAGGCACGAGAGCGCCAGCGCGACGCGCCACTTGTACGTCGCGAGATACGGCATGAGCGAGACGATCGTCTGCCAGTCGTTGCGTGGTCCGGCCGAGACGGGCGCGGGTTCGGAGGGGGCGGAGTAGCGGCGCATGATCGGAAGAAAGCGGGCGGCAAATAAGGCGGCGGAGAAGGCCGAACTTCTTGAGCGCCAGCCGGGTTCAATTGACGTGGGGACGATGCCCGTCCAGGACGAGCAGGCAGATAGAGTTTGCGCGGCGTGCCGCCTTAGTCGGAACGCATGGTTTCCCGTACAATTCCAACCCTCTGCTATTGTCGCAGAAGCCGACTGGCGCCGCTTCCCGTGGCCTCGGGCCGAGCGATGCGCCCTGTCCGGCACGACGCCTTGCCCGATTGCCCGGTTTCCCGCAAAGCACGCTCACCGCGCCAAGCGCTTCGTGCCAGCGCCTCTTTTCACATGGAACCCTCGATGACCACCACCCCCGTGCTTCCGCAAAAACCGTGCGCGCTGCGCGTCGTGCCGCAGCCTTCGGACGCGAACGTCCACGGCGACGTGTTCGGCGGCTGGATCATGGCGCAAGTCGACATCGCCGGCTCGATTCCGGCGAGCCGCCGCGCCAACGGCCGCGTCGCGACCATCGCGGTCAACTCGTTCATCTTCAAGCAGCCGGTGTTCGTCGGCGACCTGCTGAGCTTCTACGCCGAGATCGTGAAGACCGGCAATACGTCGGTGACGGTGTCGGTCGAGGTGTTTGCGCAGCGCATGAGCCTCGCGAACGAGACCGTGAAGGTCACCGAAGCCGAACTCACCTACGTCGCGACCGACCTCGACCGCCGCCCGCGCAAGCTGCCCGACCTCGCTTAAACAACGTTAAGCCCACCTCAGTACGGCGCGCGCACGGACTCACCGCGCGCCGCAGCCTGCGCCCTCCTGCTTCGCAGTCTTACGCTTCTTGCTCCTCCGCCGCCATCCCTTGCTGCAGCAACCCCGGAATGGCGTCGTGCGGCATCGGCTTGGCGAAGAAAAAGCCCTGCATTTCGTGGCATGAGCGCTCGCGCAGGAAGTCGAGCTGCGACGACGTCTCGACGCCCTCCGCGATCACTTGCAGCTCCAGCGAGTGCGCGAGCGCGATGATGGCCGACGTGATGGTCTCGTCGTCGTCCGAGGCGCCGATGTCCGACACGAACGAGCGGTCGATCTTCAAGCGATCGACCGGGAAGCGCTTGAGATAGCCGAGGCTCGAATAGCCGGTGCCGAAGTCGTCGATCGCGATGCTGATGCCGAGCGCGTGCAGCTCGTTGAGCATCACGACGGCCTCCTCCGCGTTGCGCATGATCATGCTTTCGGTCAGCTCGAGCTCGAGATACTGCGGCGCGAGCCCGGTTTCTTCGAGAATCGACATCACGAGCTTGGCGATGTCGCGCTGCTGAAACTGCCGGGCCGACAAGTTCACCGACACGCGCGCGGGCGGCAGCCCCGCGTCCTGCCACGCCTTGTTCTGCCGGCAGGCTTCGCGCAGCACCCATTCGGAGAGCGGCCCGATCAGCCCGCTCTCCTCCGCGACCGGAATGAACGCGGACGGCGGCACGAGTCCGACCTCGGGGTCGAGCCAGCGCACGAGCGCCTCCATGCCGACGATCTTGCCCGTCGCGATATCGACCTGCGGCTGGTAGTGCAGCAGGAATTCGTTGTCGCGCAGCGCGCGCCGCAAGCGCCGCTCGAGGTTCAGACGCGCGCCGACGCTCGTGTTCATCTCCGGCTGATAGAACTGGAACGTGTTGCGGCCCATGTCCTTCGCGCGGTACATCGCGAGATCGGCCTTCTTCATCAGCGTCTCGGCGTCTTCGCCGTCTTGCGGGAAGAGGCTCGCGCCCATGCTGCAGCCGACGTAAAGCTCGGTGCCGTCGAGCACCACCGGCTCCGAGATCGCCGCGCGCACGCGCTCCATCCACGCGATCAGCGATTGCTCGTCGGCGACGTCGGTGAGCACGGTCACGAACTCGTCGCCGCCGTGGCGCGCGACGGTATCGCTCGCCCGCGCGCTCCTCGCGAGACGCTCGGCCACCACCGCGAGCAAGCGGTCGCCGACGCTGTGGCCAAGGCTGTCGTTGACGTTCTTGAAGCCGTCGAGGTCGATGAACACCACCGCCACGCGCTTGTTGCGCCGCTGAGAGGTGGAGAGCGCCTGCTGCAGCCGCTCGCGCAGCAGGTTGCGGTTCGGCAGGCGCGTCAAGCCGTCGTAGTTGGCCTGGTATTCGAGCTGCTCCTGATAGCGGATCAGGTCGGTCACTTCGTTGATCACGCCGATGTGATGCGTCGTCTCGCCGTCGGCGTTCGGCACCGGCGCGATGAAGAGCTGATTCCAGAACAACGCGCCGTCCTTGCGGTAATTGCGCAGCACGGCGCTCACCTCGCGGTTCGCCGCGAGCCCCTCGCGAATCACGATGAGCCCCTCCTGGTCGCGGTCGTCGCGTTGCAGGAAGCGGCAGTCCTGGCCGATCACCTCGGCGGGATCGTAGCCCGTGATCCGCTTGAACGCGGGGTTCACGTATTCGATCAGATGGCCGCCCTCCGCCGGGCCGGTGATCAGGATCGCGTTGACGCTCGCGTCGAGCGCGCGGCTTTGCAAACGCAGCGCGAGGTCCGAGCGCTTGCGGTCCGTGACGTCGGTGTACGAGCTCAGCACGCCGATCACTTCGCCATCGGCATTGGTGAGCGGAATCTTGCTCGCCACCGCTACGTGGTGCGCGCCGTCGATCAGCAGGTCGAACTCGACGTTCATCTTCGGCACGCTGGTCGCGATCACGTCCTCGTCGGCGCGCCGCAACTCGACTGCCACCTCCTTCCACGGCAAGTCGAAGTCGGTTTTGCCGACCACCTGCTCGGGGTACGCCAGCCCGGCGTCGCGCGCGAACGTCATGTTGCAGCCGAGATAGCGCAGCTCGCGGTCTTTCCACGAGATGCGCTGCGGGATGTTGTCGATCACCGTTTCGAGCATCTGCGTCGAGCGTTGCGCTTCGGCTTCGGCGTTGATCTGGTCGGTCACGTCGTCGGCGAGCACGAACGTCGCCGGGCGCCCCATGAACGTGAGCGCGTGGATCGAGACATCGGTGGAAAGCAACGAGCCGTCGCGGCGCCGATGCCGCCACACGCCCGCGCTCACTCGTCCGCGGCGCGGCGACGCGTCGCTGCGCGCCAAATAGGATTCGAGTCGGGGGATTTCGTCGGCGGGACAGATATCCCGGAACGTCATCGCGAGAAACTCTTCCTCGGCGTGCCCGTATTGCTGGATCGTCGCGGCGTTGACCGCGAGAAAGCGCAGCGTCTCGCGATCGTAGATCCACATCGGCACCGGGTGAGCGTCGAACAGTTCGCGGAAACGCTCGTCGCTGCGGCGCATCGCCCGCGCGACCCGAATCTTCGCGCGCGCGGCGCTTTCGCGCATGCCGAACGTGTAGATCAGCAAGCCGCTGCCGACGATCATCGTGAAGATCAGCACCCAAGTCGCGCGCCGGGTGGAGCGCGCGGAGTCGGCGAGCGAGGCTTCGAGCGCTTCGTCCTCGCGCTGGCGCAGCAAAGCGAGCGCCGTATCGACGCCGCCGAGCTCCGAGCCGAGCCGCGTGTACGCCGATGCCGCCCAGGCGCGCGCGGGGGTATCCGGCAGCGTCGCCGCGTGGGCCAGCGCTGCCTGCGCGTCGCGCTCGAAGCTCTGGCCGCTCGCGAGCAGCCAGTCGAGCGGCGCGGCCGTGTCGGGCTCGCCCGTCAGTTGGGAACGCAACGAAGCCGCGAGGGTGGTCAGCTCCTGTGTCCTCGCGCTCTCGCGCCAGCCGTCCGGCACCAGCACGCCCGACGATTCGAAGTTGCCGAGCGCGGCGAGCCCTTCGCCTAGCGTCGAGCGATAGGCGTCGAGATCGTGCTTGACGCTCATCGAGCGCATCGTGCGCTCATCGGCTGCGCGCTGGCTGCGGATCTGCGTGTACGCGACAAACGCATTCGCGCCGACCGCCGCGGCGACGACTGCCATATTGATCAGCAGCCGCTTCGAAAAGGAAAAGGTCATGGATAACCGAACGCCGTTCGTTCTGGGAGGCAGGCGCGGCTATCGTTCTCGGCTTGCCCACGTTCGCATTTCATCGGACGAATGTGGGCTCTCTGCGCGCCAACTCATGGATAACGGCGCAGTTCGGGAAAGATGAAGGGGTAACTGATATAAAAAATCACGGCGCCAGGCCGAACTCCTTCATCGCAGGGATGAAATCGTGATTGCCCTCGGGCTTGCGCGACAGCTTGGTCAGCACATAGCGCTTGAATGGGTCGAGCTGCGCCCATTTTTCCGGCGTCGGCGCGATGAGGCTCGCGATGCTGCTTTGGTTGAGCACGCCTTCCGGCACGATTTCGGTATTGCGCCAGGCGGGCGCCCCGTCCGGCGAGAACCAGTCGGGCTCGACGTTGGCGTGCGTGCGCATCATCTCGAAAAGCGCGTGGTCGAAGTTCGGCTCGATCGCCGAGTCGTCGTCCTCTTCGACGGGGAAACGCGCGAGCAATGCGCGGTCCTCGAGCGGCAGCATCTGCCATTGCGCGAGCGAGATGCGCAGGCCGAAGCGGTCGAGATTGAAGCGCACCGACATCGGCATAAAGGTGAGGTTCTCGGATGAAATCACTTCGAAATCGAAGAGAAGCGGCTTGTCATGCAATCCCATGGCGGTGTCCTCATAAACGGCGCACGCGGCACGCGTTGCCTGCTTGGGGTATTTTAGAACCTTATCCGGCGCATAACGGACGAAGCGGGCCACTGGCACGGCCGCCGCGACCCACCGCCGCGCCGCGCGAGGAGTGAACTTGGACCCATTGGAAGCCGCCGAGCAGCCCGGCGTCATCGAGCAGAACGTGCGCCGGCATCAGTCCGGCGCAATCGAATCCGTCACCGATCAGATCGGCCAGGAATGGCCGATCGCGCTCGTCTTCAACGGCATCTCCCACGCCGTGATGATGGCGACCCCGCGCGATCTGGAAGCGTTCGCGGTCGGGTTTGCGATCTCAGAAGGGATCGTCGAGCGCGGCAGCGATATTCAGGACATCGAGGTCACGCAGCGCACGGGCGAGATCCCGCATGCGGAAGTGCAATTGACGGTCGTGCAGCAGGCATTCGCCGCGCTCAAGGAAAAACGCCGCGCGCTTGCCGGGCGCACCGGCTGCGGCGTGTGCGGCATCGAAAGCATCGACTTGCTGGATCTCGCGCCGGAACGCGTGCCCGACACCGGCTTTCTCGCGCGCCTCGCGCCCGATGCGATCGCGCGCGCGGCCCGCGAGCTGCCAGCGCACCAGGCGCTCACGCGGCTCACGGGCGGCCTGCACGCCGCCGCATGGTGCGACGCCGAGGGCGCGATTCGCCACGCGTTCGAGGACGTCGGGCGTCACAACGCGCTCGACAAGCTCATTGGCCAGCTCGTGCTCGAGCGCGCCGATACGACCGACGGCTTCGTGTTCCTGTCGAGCCGCGCGAGCTACGAGCTGGTGCGCAAGGCCGCGCGCGTCGGCATTCCGATGGTCGCGACGATTTCGGCACCGTCGTCGCTCGCGATTGCCATCGCGCGGCAGGCGGGCGTGCGTCTCGTGAGCTTTTGCCGCGAGACGAGCTACGTCGACTACGACACCCAGTAACGCCCTCCGCTGCGCTCCGGCGAGTCTCGGTCGAGCGCTCAGTCGAACTGCTTGAAATCCGGCTTGCGCTTCTCGAAGAACGCCTTGAACGCCTCGCGCGCTTCGGGCGCGAGCAGCATCTTGGCGAAATGCACCGCTTCGTCGGTCATCTGCACGGCGATCTCGCGGCCGCTCGCGTGCTTCATCAGCGACTTCGTCACGCGCAGCGACGACGCGGGCAGCGCGGCCAGCTTCGCGGCCTGCGCGAGCGCGAACGCATCGACTTCCGCCGCCGGCAGCACGCGGTTGACGATTCCCATGCGGTGCGCTTCTTTCGCGTCGAACGCTTCGCCGAGCATCAGCTTTTCGGCGGCGAGCTGGTAGCCCGCGATGCGCGGCAGCAGCAGGCTCGACGCCGCTTCCGGGCACAGCCCGAGCTGCGCGAAGGGGAGCGAGAACACGGCCGAATCGGCCGCGTACACGAGGTCGCAATGCAACAGCAGCGTCGTGCCGATGCCGATCGCCGCGCCCGCCACCGACGCCACCACCGGCTTGCCCATCGTGCTGATGCGCCGCAGGAACTGGAACACCGGCGCGTCCTCGCCCTTGGGCGGCTGCTTCATGAAGTCTTCGAGATCGTTGCCCGCGCTGAAGATGCCCACGCTGCCGCGGATCAGGATCGCGCGCACCGTCGGATCGTCCTCCGCGCCGGCGAGCGCGTCGGCTATCGTCTGATACATCGCGGCCGTGATCGCGTTCTTCTTGTCGGGCCGGTTGAACGCAATCGTCATCACGCCTTCGGCGTGTTCGATCAGGATGTCCATCGTTGCCTCCTTGCTTGCGGTTTCCGCTGCTGAATAAAAAACGGTTCGCGCACTCCGGGTTTCGTCCCGACGCACGCGAACCGTAGTCAGTGCAATGCCGTGCTTACAGACGCTCGATGATGCCCGCCGCGCCCATGCCGGTGCCGACGCACATCGTCACCATGCCGTACTTCAGGTTGCGGCGGCGCAGGCCGTGAACGACCGTCGACGCGCGGATCGCGCCCGTCGCGCCGAGCGGGTGGCCGAGCGCGATCGCGCCGCCGAGCGGGTTGACCTTCGAAGGATCGAGACCGAGGTCCTGAATCACGGCGAGCGATTGCGCCGCGAATGCCTCGTTCAGTTCGATCCAGTCGATGTCGTCCTGCTTCAAGCCCGCGGCCTTGAGCGCGGCCGGAATCGCTTCCTTCGGGCCGATACCCATGATTTCGGGCGGCACGCCGCGCACTGCGAAGCTCACGAAGCGCGCGAGCGGTGTCAGGTTGAACTGCTTGAGGATCTTTTCCGACACGACGATCAGCGCGCCCGCGCCGTCCGAGGTCTGCGAGCTGTTGCCCGCCGTGACCGAGCCCTTCGCTGCGAACACCGCACGCAGCTTCGCGAGACCTTCGAGCGAGGTGTCGGGACGCGGACCTTCGTCGAGCGCGATCTCACGCGCCTTCACCTTGATCTCGCCGGTCGCGAGATCGGGGAAGCGCTCGGCGAGCGTGTACGCCGCGATCTCGTCCTTGAATTCGCCGGCCTGCTGAGCGGCGATGGCCTTGCGGTGCGACTCGACCGAGAACTGGTCCTGCGCCTCGCGGCTCACCTTCCAGCGCTCCGCCACTTTCTCGGCAGTCAGGCCCATGCCGTACGCGATGCCGAAGTCTTCGCTGCGATCGAAGATATGCGGCGACATCGACGGCTTGTTGCCCATCATCGGCACCATGCTCATCGATTCGCAGCCGCCGGCGATCAGCGCTTCCGCTTCGCCGACGCGAATGCGGTCCGCTGCCATCGCGAGCGCGGTGATGCCCGACGCGCAGAAACGGTTCACGGTCACGCCGCCGACCGACTGCGGCAGGCCCGCGAGCAGCGCGCCCATGCGCGCGACGTTCAGGCCCTGCTCCGCTTCGGGAATCGCGCAGCCGACGATCGCGTCTTCGATCACCGACGTATCGAGCCCCGGCACCTGCGCCACGGCCGACTTGATCGCGTGGACCAGCAGCTCATCCGGGCGCGTGTTCTTGAACACGCCGCGCGGCGCCTTGCCGATCGGCGTGCGGCTCGCTGCGACGATATATGCGTCTTGCAATTGTTTGCTCATTTGTAGCTCCTATGTCGATCTGAGTTAGCGCTTCAGCTGTCGACCCAAGTTAGCGCTTCAGCGCTTACTTGGGTCCCATGCAAAGCTCTTACTCAGATCCCATGCTGTGGTTGCTTGGAGTTGGTGCTTTAGCACCTACTCCAAGCCCTCAGCGGTCGGTCACAAGCGCACCTGATCAGTTGCGCACCGGCTTGCCGGTTTGCAGCATGCCCATGATCCGTTCCTGCGTCTTCTGCGTGCCGAGCAGATCGACGAACGCACGGCGCTCGAGCGTCAACAGCCATTCTTCGTCGACGAGGCTGCCCGCTTCGACATCGCCGCCGCAGATCGCTTCGGCGATGCGGCTCGCGATCAGGTAGTCGTGAGCGCTGATGAAGCCGCCATCGCGCATGTTCACGAGCTGTGCCTTGATCGTCGAGATCGCCGAGCGGCCCGCGACCGGGATTTGCGTGGCGCGCAGCGGCGGACGGTAACCTGCCGCAGCCAGTGCGCGCGCTTCCTTTTTCGCGGTGTCGAGCAGCTCGAACACGTTGAAGACGATCGTGTCGGACGGCTTGAGATAGCCCATCGAACGCGCTTCGAGCGCCGAGCCCGAGACCTTTGCCATCGCCGCGTTTTCGAACGACTTCGTCGCGAACTTGAGCAATTCGCTCGTCAAGCCGACCGCATTCGCCGCCTCTGCCGCGCGCAACGCCGCTTCCTTGAGACCGCCGCCGGCCGGCACGAGGCCGACGCCGACTTCGACGAGCCCGATATAGCTCTCGACGTGCGCAACACGCTTCGCGCTATGCAGCACGAGCTCGCACCCGCCGCCGAGCGCGATGCCCGACACGGCCGCCACCACCGGCACGTTCGCGTACTTCACGCGCAGCATGCCTTGCTGGAACTTCTTCACGAACGGCTCGATGCCCTTCGCGCCGCCCATCATGAACGCGGGCATCGCCTCTTCGAGATTCGCGCCTGCGGAGAACGGGCCGCCCGGCGTGCCGAGCTTGAGCGAGGTCGGCTGCCATACGACGACGCCCTTGTAGTCCTTCTCGGCCAGATCGATCGCCTGCACGAGGCCATCGATCACGCTCGGTCCAATCGTGTTCATCTTGCTCTTGAACGACACGATGACGACGTCGTCCTCGCCTGCGCGGTCATCGACCCACGCACGCACCGCGTCGGTTTCGAACAGCGTCTTGCCGTAGGTCTTCGGATCGACCGTCTCGCCGATGATCGGCGCACGGAACACTTGCTTGTCGTAGACAGCGAGCTTCGAGCGCGGCACGAACGACTTCGACGCGGGCGACCACGAGCCTTCGTTCGTATGCACGCCGTCCTGCTCGGCGACCGGCCCTTCGAGCACCCACGACGGCAGCGGCGCCTTCGACAAAGCCTTGTCTGCGGCGATGTCTTCCTGCACCCACTCGGCGACCTGCTTCCAGCCCGCCGCCTGCCAGCCTTCGAACGGACCTTCGTTCCAGCCGAAGCCCCAGCGGATCGCGAGGTCGACGTCGCGCGCGTTGTCGGCGATCGACTCGAGATGCACGCCGATGTAGTGGAACACGTCGCGGAAGATCGCCCACAGGAATTGCGCTTGCGGATGTTCCGATTCGCGCAAGAGCTTCAGGCGCTCTGCCGGCGGGCGCTTGAGAATGCGGCCGATCAGTTCGTCGGCCTTCGCGCCGCCTTCGACATACGTGCCCGTCTTCGGATCGAGCACTTTGATCGCCTTGCCTTCCTTCTTGTAGAAGCCTGCGCCCGTCTTCTGGCCGAGCGCGCCCGCTTTTACGAGCCCGGCCAGCACGGCCGGCGTCTCGTAGACCGGGAAGAACGGATCGTCGGCGAGGTTGTCCTGCATCGTCTTGATGACGTGCGCCATCGTGTCGAGGCCGACCACGTCCGCCGTGCGGAACGTCGCCGACTTCGCGCGGCCGAGGCGCGCGCCGGTCAGGTCATCGACTTCGTCGAACCGTAGGCCGAACTTCGCCGCTTCGGCGACCACTGCCAGGATCGAGAAAATGCCGACGCGGTTCGCGATGAAGTTCGGGGTATCCTTCGCGCGCACGACACCCTTGCCGACGACGCTCGTCAGGAACGACTCGAGCTGGTCGAGAATGTCCGGACGCGTATGCGACGTCGGAATCAGCTCGACGAGGTGCATGTAACGCGGCGGGTTGAAGAAGTGCACGCCGCAAAAGCGCGCCTTCAGCTCATCGGCGAAACCGTCGGACAGCGTCGTGATCGACAGGCCCGACGTGTTGCTCGCGAAAATCGCGTTCGCGCCGAGATGCGGCGACACCTTCTTGTACAGATCGTGCTTCCAGTCCATCCGCTCGGCGATCGCTTCGATCACGAGATCGCACTCGGCGAGCTTTGCGAGGTCGTCTTCGTAGTTGGCCGGCTCGATGTAGGCCGCGTCGTCTTTCACGCCGAACGGTGCGGGCGACAGCTTCTTCAGGTTCTCGATCGCCTTGAGCGCGATCCCGTTTTTCGGGCCTTCCTTGGCGGGCAGGTCGAACAGCAGCACCGGCACCTTGGCGTTGATCAGGTGCGCGGCGATCTGCGCGCCCATCACGCCGGCGCCGAGCACGGCCACCTTGCGAATGATCAGATTGCTCACGTCTTTCCTCCGGAGTTTGCGGGTTTGCGGCGCTGTTTTCTAAGCGCCTGCGAATCGCACATGAGTTGCAGGTGTCTGGATAAGGAAAACGCGCCACGCTTCTCATCGGCGTGGCGCATGAATCAATAGTCGCTTAGAACAGCGCTTCGTCGACTTCCATCAGCGTCTTCGAGCCGGCGCGCGCGGCGCGGATCGTCGAGGCCGTTTCGGGCAGAAGCTTCGCGAAGTAGAAACGCGCGGTGGCGAGCTTCGACTTGTAGAACGGATCGCCTGACGCTTCCTTGTCGAGCGCGATGCGCGCCATGCGCGCCCAGAAGTACGAGAACACGAGATGGCCGACGGTGCGCAGATACGGCACGGCGGCGGCGCCGACTTCGTCCGGGTTCGCCATCGCCTTCATGCCGATTTCCATCGTGAGCTTCTGGACCTTGTCGCCGATGTCCGCGAGCGGGTTGATGAACTCCTGCATCTCGGGCTTCACGCCTTCGGCTTCGACGAAGTCGGTCACGAGCTTGCCGAACTTCTTCATCTTCGCGCCCATGTCGCCGAGCACCTTGCGGCCCAGCAGATCGAGCGACTGCACCGCGTTCGTGCCTTCGTAGATCATGTTGATCCGCGCGTCGCGCACGTACTGCTCCATGCCCCACTCGGCGATGAAGCCGTGGCCGCCGTAGATCTGCATCGCGTGGTTCGTGCACTCGAACGCGTTGTCCGACAGGAACGCTTTCAGGATCGGCGTGAGCAGCGCAACGAGATCGGCGCTCTCTTTACGCACGGCTTCGTCGTCGTGCGACAGCTCGTTGTCGATATGGAGCGCGGACCAGTACGAGAACGCACGCGCGCCTTCCGCATACGCCTTCTGCGTGAGCAGCATGCGGCGCACGTCGGGATGGACGATGATCGGATCGGCGGCTTTCTCCGGCGCCTTCGGGCCGGTCAGCGAGCGCATCTGCAGGCGCTCCTTCGCGTACACGAGCGAGTTCTGATAGGCGACTTCGGTGAGACCCAGGCTCTGCATGCCGACGCCCAGACGCGCCGCGTTCATCATCACGAACATCGCCTGCAGGCCGCGGTTCGCTTCGCCGACGAGCCAGCCCTTCGCGTTGTCGAGATTCATCACGCAGGTGGCGTTCGCGTGGATGCCCATCTTGTGCTCGATCGAGCCGCACTTGATGCCGTTGCGCTCGCCCGGTTCGCCCGAGGCGTCGGGCACGAACTTCGGCACGATGAACAGCGAAATGCCCTTGGTTCCCGGCGGCGCATCCGGCAAGCGCGCCAGCACGAGGTGCACGATGTTCTCGGCGAGGTCATGCTCGCCGCTCGAAATGAAGATCTTGGTGCCGGTGATCGAGTAGGAGCCGTCGCCGTTCGGCTCGGCCTTCGTGCGCAGGATGCCGAGGTCGGTGCCGCAGTGCGGCTCGGTCAGGCACATCGTGCCGGTCCAGACGCCCGATACGAGTTTCGGCAAATAGATCTGCTGCTGTTCGGGGGTGCCGTGCTCATGCAGGCACTCATAGGCGCCATGCGACAGGCCCGGGTACATCGTCCAGGCCTGGTTCGCCGAGTTGAGCATCTCGTAGAGCGCGTTGTTCACGAACGCCGGCAGCCCTTGGCCGCCATACTCGGGATCGCAGCCGAGCGCGGGCCAGCCCGCCTCGATGTATTGCCGGTACGCTTCCTTGAAGCCCTTGGGCGTCGTCACGACGCCGTCGCCGGCATAGGTGCAGCCTTCCTTGTCGCCGCTCTGGTTCAGCGGGAACAGCACTTCGGAGCAGAACTTGCCGGCTTCTTCGAGTACTTGGTTGATCGTGTCGGCGTCAAGATCCGCGTGCTTCGGCATCCCCTTGACTGCGGCTTCCACGTTGAGCAGCTCGTGCAACACGAATTGCATGTCGCGCAGCGGCGCGGCGTACTGTCCCATGACTCTCTCCAAAGGTTGAGGCAACGAGGTCGGCCGCGCGCTTTGTGTCGAACGCTAGCGGCTTTCGCTCTGATACGAAACAATCAGTTTTTCCAGCGCGGCCCACGTAAGACGCACCGCATCCGGCAGATGCAGGAAGCGCGCGTCGTGATGCAGGCCGAGCGTGAAGCTGTAAACCTCGAAGAGCATCAGGTTCGGATCGGTGTCCTTGCGCAGATGCCCCTCTTCCATCGCCTGCGAAATGGCCCTCAGAAGCGCCGAGCGCCACGTCGTGACGCTCAGCACGAGCTGCTCGCGCACCGGGTTGTCCCCGCGGTCGTCGTATTCGACCGCGCCGCTGATGTAGATGCATCCGGTCGTCACTTCCTGGATGCGCTTTTCTATCCAGCGGGAGAGCATCGCGCGCAAACGCGGCAAACCGCGCGGCTCGCGCAAGCTCGGGAAAAACACCTCGTCTTCGAAACGACGGTGATATTCGCGCACGACCTCGACTTGCAAATCCTCGCGCGACCCGAAATGCGCGAACACTCCGCTCTTGCTCATCTGCATGCGCTCGGCGAGCAAGCCGATCGTCAGGCCCTCGAGCCCGTCGCGGCTTGCCAAGTCCAATGCAGCGTCGAGAATTGCGGCGCGCGTCTGTTCGCCTTTTCGCATAGCTTTGTACCGTTCTTATGTGACCGAAATCGAAAATCGAACGGCCGTACTATTATTGAGTGCAGCCGCTGACGAAACAAGGAATTTATTAGACACCGGTATCTAACCGGCCTTTTCTATTCTTGCGGCGTTGCCGCAGCCCAGGAAGCGGGCTTTTTGCCGATTGCCTTGGGCGCCTCCGGCGTGGCACGCGCATGGCGCGGCGCAGCGGATCAGTCGTAGCCGCCGACAGTCAGCAGTTTCATGACCGTACGGTAGGACAGGTACGCGAACCAGTTCAAGAGCCGCTCGCCGAGCGGACGCGCGGCGTAGTGAGCAACGTCTATCGGCCGGGCTTCGCCGAATGCGGCGAGGATCGCGTCGCGCAGCAATCGGATCTCGCTGTGCTTGATGAGCACCACGTTGGCCTCGTTGTTCAAGACGAGACTCAACGCGTCGAGATTCGAGGAACCGACTGTACCCCAATTTGAGTCGATCACGGCAACTTTGCCGTGCAGCATCGTTTTTTCGTACTCGGCGATGCGCGCACCGGCATTGAGCAACGTGCGGTAGAGATAAGGAACCGCGTAGTCGAGCGCGGCGAACTCCTTGCGGCCGATCAGGATGCGCACGTCGACGCCTCGCCGAGCCGCCCGCACGAGCGCGCGCCGCAGCTTGCGGCCCGGCATGAAGTAGGGATTGGCGAGCAGCACCTCGTGGCGCGCGCGCCCGATCGCGGCGAGATACGCCTTTTCGATTGCACGCCGGTTGACCACGTTGTCGCGCGCGACGAACGCGACGCTCGGCTCGCGCGTCGCCCGCGCCGTCGCAATGGCCCGGCGGCGCGCACGCGCCGAGCGGCCCATCAACGCCGACGCGACGGCGCTTTCCGGCAACGACAGCCGCGCCTCGGAACCGAGCGTCTGGAGCGGATGCGGCCGGTGGCCGAGCTCGATACGCTGCCATTGCAAGTCGAACGCCTCGCCGACTTGCGCGACCACCGGCCCGGTCAACTCGACCGCGAAGTCCCAGCGCGGATAAGGCAGGCGAATGCGGTCCTGAGCGAAGTCGTCGACGATGTTGATGCCGCCGCAAAACGCGAACCGGCCATCGACGACCGCGAGCTTGCGGTGCGTGCGCGAAAAGCCGAAGCGGCCGAACAGATGCGGGTTGAAGATGCGGTGCTCGACGCCTGCCGCGGGCCAGTCGTTGAACATCGGCAGACGGTCGGTGCCGATGCCGTCGGTGATCACGCGCACGTCCACGCCTCGGCGGGCGGCGCGCATCAACGCGTCGGAAACCGGGCGGCCGGCTGCGTCGTCACAGAAGATATAGGTTTCGAGCGCGATCGTTTCGCTCGCGCCGTCTATGCGCTCGATCAGCGCCGCAAAGAAATCCGCGCCGCCGCGCAGCAGGCGCACCGCATTGCCGGCCGTGAGCAGGAGCCGCGAAGACCGCCCCGATGCAATCGTCTGCCGAAGCCGCGCGAAAGGCCGCGTGGCGGCGCCGGCATCGGCAGCCCTCATGCCGCGCGTCCGCGCACGCGGCGCGGCAACTGGAGAATCGCTTCGCGGTTCGACCACGAGAAGCAGCGAGACGCCGCCTCTTCATACGGCAGCCACAAGTACGCCGTGTGCTCGCGCGGCGCGAGCGTCACCTCGACGCGATGCGGCACTTCGAGGCTGAACCAGTGCTCGGTGTTGCGCGTGACGCCCTCGGCGTAACGATGCCGCCACACGGGATAGATCTCGTAGTCGATTTGATGGCGCCAGTCGAGCAAGCCGCGCTCCGGCACTTGCTCGCCGCCGATGACGATTCCCGTTTCCTCCGCCACCTCACGCATCGCGGTCTCGACGAGCGGCTCGTCGAGCCTGTCTTTGGAGCCGGTCACCGACTGCCAGAATCCCGGGCGATCAGCGCGCTCGATGATCAGCACATCGAGCTCCGGCGTATGAATGACGACGAGAACGGATTCCGGAATTTTCGGCGGTTTCGGCATGGTTCGGGACGGCGCGCCGCGCGCGCGGATCGATCGATGACGTCGAAGAAAAAGGTGGAACGACCGACTGTAGCAGCTTTGCATGACTCGGATCGGCACGAAAACGAGAAAGGCGCATGACGCGCCTTTCTCGTACTACATCGTGCCGTTGCGGGTGATGGCCAAACTACCGCCGAACGCGCGCCTCAAACGCGCGCGTTTCGACGCTTACGCCTTCGGCTGCTCCGGCTGGCGCAGGCGAATGTGCAGCTCGCGCAGCTGGCGCTCGTCGACCGCGCTCGGCGCCTGCGTCAGCAGACATTGCGCGCGCTGCGTCTTCGGGAACGCGATCACGTCGCGGATCGAATCGGCGCCCGCCATCATCGTGACGATGCGGTCTAGACCGAACGCGATACCCCCGTGCGGCGGCGCGCCGTACTGCAGCGCGTCGAGCAGGAAGCCGAACTTCGCGCGAGCCTCCTCCGGCCCGATCTTGAGCGCGCGGAACACCTTGCTCTGCACCTCTTCGCGATAGATCCGCACCGAGCCGCCGCCGATTTCCCAGCCGTTGAGCACCATGTCGTACGCCTTCGCGAGACAACGGCCCGGGTCGGTTTCGAGGTACTCGAGGTGCTCGTCCTTCGGGCTCGTGAACGGGTGGTGAGCGGCGACGTAGCGCGCTTCTTCCTCGTCGTATTCGAACATCGGGAAGTCGATGACCCACAGCGGCTTCCAGCCCGGCGCGACGAGGCCGTTCGCCTTGCCGAATTCCGAATGGCCGATCTTCAGGCGCAGCGCGCCGAGGCTGTCGTTGACGACCTTCGCGCGATCCGCCGCGAAGAAGATGATGTCGCCATCTTGAGCGCCCGTGCGTTCGAGGATCGCCGCGATCGACGCGTCGTGCAGGTTCTTCACGATCGGGCTTTGCAAACCGTCACGGCCCTTCGCCGCTTCGTTGACCTTGATCCACGCGAGGCCCTTCGCGCCGTAGATGCGCACGAATTCCGTGTAGCCGTCGATGTCGCCGCGCGACAGCTCGCCGCCCTTCGGCACGCGCAGCGCCGCGACACGGCCGTCCTTCGTATTGGCCGGCGCGCTGAACACCTTGAAGTCGACGTCCTTCATCGCGTCGGTCAGCTCGGTGAATTCGAGCTTCACGCGCAGGTCCGGCTTGTCCGAACCGAAGCGCGCCATCGCTTCCGAGTACTGCATCACCGGGAATGTCTCGTCGAGCTGCACGCCCATCGTCGCGTTGAACACGTGACGGATCATCTTCTCGAACAGATCGCGGATTTCCTGTTCCGTCAGGAACGACGTCTCGCAGTCGATCTGGGTGAATTCGGGCTGACGGTCCGCGCGCAAGTCTTCGTCGCGGAAGCACTTGACGATCTGGTAGTAGCGATCGAAGTTCGCGACCATCAAGAGCTGCTTGAAGAGCTGCGGCGACTGCGGCAACGCGAAGAATTGGCCCGCATTCACGCGCGACGGCACGAGGTAGTCGCGCGCGCCTTCCGGCGTGCTCTTCGTGAGCATCGGCGTTTCGATGTCGATGAAGCCTTGCGCGTCGAGGTACTTGCGCACTTCCATCGCCACGCGATAGCGCAGGCGCAGGTTCTGCTGCATCTGCGGGCGGCGCAGGTCGAGCACGCGGTGGGTGAGGCGCGTGGTTTCGGAGAGGTTGTCGTCGTCGAGCTGGAACGGCGGCGTGACCGATGCGTTCAGCACAGCCAGCTCGTGGCACAGCACTTCGATCTTGCCGCTCTTCAGACCGGCGTTGGTCGTGCCTTCCGGACGGTTGCGCACGACGCCCGTCACTTGGATGCAGAACTCGTTGCGCACGCCCTCGGCGGTCTTGAACATCTCGGCGCGATCCGGGTCGCAGACGACCTGGACCAAGCCCTCGCGGTCGCGAAGATCGATGAAGATCACGCCGCCATGGTCGCGCCGGCGATGCACCCAGCCGCACAGCGACACGGTTTGCCCCAGCAGGTGTTCGGTCACCAGACCGCAGTATTCAGATCTCATCGACATGGTATTTGTCTATCGTTTAGTTTGATCAAGGGGAGCGCTCGTTTTGCAAGCGGTCCCGGTTAGAGCGGAGGCTCGACGGGGCGGCGTGCCGGTGACGTCACGTGCGGCACCGACGGCGCCACGACGCCCATCGAGACGATGTACTTGAGCGCGGCGTCGACCGACATGTCGAGCTCGATGACTTCGCTCTTCGGCACCATCAGGAAGAAGCCCGACGTGGGGTTCGGCGTCGTCGGCACGTAGACGCTTACGTGCTCGTCCTTCAGGTGATTGACCACGTCGCCGCCGGGAATGCCCGTCAGAAACGCGATCGTGTAAGAACCCCGGCGCGGATATTCGATCAGGAGCGCCTTGCGAAACGCATTGCCGCTGCTGGAAAGCAGCGTGTCCGACACTTGCTTTACGCTTGTGTAAAGCGGCCCGACCACCGGGATGTGACGCAGCACGGCGTCCCACCACTTGACGAGCTTCTGGCCGACGAAGTTCTGGGTGAACAGGCCGACGATAAAGATGAACGCGAGCGTCAACACCGCGCCGATACCGGGCAGATGGAACCCGAGCAGCCGCTCGGGCTGCCACGATTCGGGCAGCAAGAGCAGGGTCTGATCCATCGTGCCGATGACGAGCCCGAGCACCCACAACGTGATCGCCAACGGTACGAGGACCAGGAGGCCAGTCAGAAACACGGATTTGAGCGTCGTCTTTTTCATGTGTACCGCCAGAAAACCGCGCCGGAAAACAGTCGGCGCGGGATAGCCCTATTCAGTACCGATTTTGGGCGCGAGCTTGGACGCGCCCGGTTGCGGCGCGCCGTCAGGCGCTGGTGCTGCTGGCCGCCGCGGCCGGCGCCGCGGTGCTGGTGCCCGACGCCTCGGAGGCGGCCGAAACCGGTGCCGAGCTTGCGCTGTCGTTCGACGCCGCGCCCGTCCCGCCGCCATCGGCCTTCGCGGATTCGCTGCCGGTCGCCGCACCCGCTGCCGCACCGGTTTTGGCGCCGGCGCCGTTCGAGCCGCCGCGGAAATCGGTGACATACCAGCCCGAGCCTTTCAGCTGGAAGCCCGCGGCCGTGACCTGCTTGCGGAACGTGTCGTTCGAGCACTCCGGGCATTGCGTCAACGGCGCGTCGCTCATCTTCTGGAGCACATCTTTTTCGAAGCCGCACGACTCGCAGCGATAGGCATAGATCGGCATGATTCCCTTCCCGGCGTTTCCCGACAAAAAACTATTAAGCGCTTGCAAAGCGTTGAATTATAGCTGGAAACCAATGGCCTACCTTGATTTCCGGGATTACGGCGGAGTACAGAGCCGCACTCCCAGATAAGGGCGGCGGCGTCTTGATCAAGGCTGAATCACGGCCGGCGGCGCCACGTCAGCCACCGTTCGCGGCCTGCGAAAACCGCGATCGAATCGGTCACCGGTTCGTCCTCGATCAGCTCGAAATACGGTGTCAACAACGCATCGAGTTCGTCGCGCTCGATGCCGAACGGCGGTCCCTTCGGCGTCGCGCCCAGGAAGAAGAATCCGGCGAGCAGTCCTTGCGACGGCAACAACGCCGCCATGCGTTCGGCGTAGCCGGCCCAACGCGCTTTCGGCAGCGCGCACAAAAAGGCACGCTCATAGATCCAGCCGGGAGCGAAGGGCGGCTCATACGTGAAGAAATCAGCCTGCTCGACGAGGTCGGCACGGTCGCCAAGCTGCGCCCGAGCGGCATCGACCGCCTGCGCGGCGAAATCGATCGCGCGCACGGGCCAGCCGGCCTGCGCGAGGCACAACGCTTCATAGGCGCTGCCGCAACCGGGGATCAGAACCGGACACGTGTCGTGGCGGGCAACAAAGGCGCGGAAAGCATCGGGCACGCCCGCCTGGTCCCACGGCGTATATCCCTCTTGAAAGCGTTCGTCCCAGAAGGCCGCGGTATTCGGGTCCCGCGCACTGAAATTGGGAGTCTGCGGATTGGATTTCTCCGGACCGGACGGCTTCTTCGAATCGCTCATCGGGACGTCCTCCTTCGGTTGCTTGCCCGTCTTCCGTTACCGTCAGGCACCGTATGCAATGGCGAGCCACACGCGGGCAACCACGGCCCCGACGCCGACGGCGAGCCCAAACACCAGCAGGCCTTGCAGAAGCCGATTCGTCCGCTTCTGTTCGAGCAGAATCATCCGCATCACTTCTTCGTTCGCCGCGCGCGACGAGTCGTGTCGATCGGACAGCACGTGATGGATCAGCCGCGGCAACTGGGGCAGCGTCTTGCTCCACTGCGGCGCTTCGACTTTGAGTCGCTCGGCCCAGCCGCGCAGGCCGATCTGCTCGTTCATCCAGCGCTCGAGATACGGCTTGGCCGTCTTCCAGAGATCGAGCTCCGGATCGAGCGACCGGCCGAGCCCTTCGACGTTCAGCATCGTCTTTTGCAGCAGCACGAGTTGCGGCTGGATCTCGACATTGAAGCGACGGGAGGTCGAGAAAAGCCGCAAGAGCACCTGGCCCAGCGAGATGTCCTTCAGCGCACGGTCGAAGTACGGCTCGCACACGGCGCGAATCGCGCTCTCCAGCTCCTCGACCCGGGTGGTCGGCGGCACCCAGCCGGACTCGAGGTGAAGCGTCGCGACGCGGTGGTAGTCGCGCTTGAAGAACGCGAGGAAGTTCTGCGCGAGGTAGTTCTTGTCGAAGTCGGACAGCGCGCCAATGATCCCGAAATCGAGTGCGATATAGCGCCCGAAATGCTCGCGGTTCAGGCTCACCTGAATGTTGCCGGGGTGCATGTCCGCGTGGAAGAAGCCGTCGCGGAACACCTGCGTGAAGAAGATCTCGACGCCTTCGCGCGCGAGCTTCGGAATGTCGACGCCGGCGGCGCGCAGCGTGTCGACCTGACTGATCGGCACGCCGACCATACGCTCCATCACGAGCACGTTCGCCGTGCAGAACTCCCAATACATCTCGGGCACGAGCAACAGATCGAGCCCGACGAAGTTGCGCCGCAGCTGGCTGCCGTTCGCGGCTTCCCGCATGAGGTCGAGCTCGTCGTGCAAGTACTTGTCGAATTCGGCGACGACTTCGCGCGGCTTCAAACGCTTGCCGTCCGCCCACAGCCGCTCGGCCCAGACAGCGATATCGCGCAAGAGCGCGAGGTCGGAGTCGATCACGGGCAGCATGTTCGGCCGCAGCACCTTCACGGCCACGGCCTTGCCCGCGTGCTGCCCGGCCTTGACCTTCGCGAAATGCACTTGCGCGATCGACGCGCTCGCCACCGGCACTCGCTCGAACTCGTCGAATAGCTCGTCGACGGGGGCGCCTAGCGCTTTCTCGATGATGCCGATCGCGACAACCGATTCGAAAGGCGGCACCTGATCCTGCAGTTTCGCAAGCTCGGCGGCGATATCGACCGACAGCAGATCGCGGCGAGTGGACAGCACTTGCCCGAACTTGACGAAGATCGGACCGAGGCTTTCAAGCGCGAGCCGCAGCCGCACTGCGGGTGGCTGCTTGAAGCGCCGGCCGATGGTCGTGACGCGCAGCAACAGCCGCACGCGGCGGTCGTTGATGCGGCTAAGCATCATCTCGTCGAGACCGAAACGGATGACAGTGAAAACGATCTTGATGAAGCGCAGAAAACGCATGAATGGACCCGGTGACTAGCGCGTGCCGCGCGATGTGGCGGCACCGCCCGGCGCATTGGCGCTCTCGCGGGCTTCTACTTTTTGCTCGACGCGCTCGATCCGCTTCTCGACGCGTGCGAGCGCGTCGCGTGCGCGCGCAAGCTCGGCGTCGAAATCGATCAGCGCCGCGCGGCGCACGAGCTGCGGGTTCTCGTCGAGCAGATATTCGGCAACCGAATCGCGTAGGTTGCGCCCGGTCCGCATCGCCCGTTCGCCGACGGTCTTGGCCAGCGTCGCGACGCGATAGGCCGGAGCGTCCCCGATCAGCTTCGCCAGATCCTCTTCCGGCTCCCAGCGCAGATGCTCGGCGAGCTTCGCGATTTGCGTCGCGAACTCGGCATCGCCCTCGATCTTGACGTGCTTCATCACCGCAGCCTGTCCGCCTTGCACGAATGCCGGCAGAGCATCGGCCGGCACCGAAATGGCGACGTCGCATTGCTGCGCCTCGTTCTCTTCAACGGCCTGCAGATAACCGTCGGGCTGCACGAGCAGCACCATGACGACAGGAGGACAGGCCAGCCGGGCAGTCTTGCCGGCATAAGGAGCGAGGCGCTCGCGGGCCCACGATTCGCGGGCGAGCAGATGATTGACAGCAGCGGAAAAAGGCTTGGCAGCGAGGGTCATCGGACGTGGGATGAAAAAACCCGCGCAGGCGACGGCCTGCGCGGGTTTCTATTGTAACGTCCGTTCGCCTACGGCTTATCTAGACCGAACGGACTACGCGACGCGGTTTCAGTGCGAGGAAACTTGCTGAATTCCCGCCAGCAACCAGCCTTCGCCCGCGCGCGAGGACTTCGACAGGTTCCACACCTCGACGAACGGCTCGGCAGCCGCACCCGCCGTTTCCCGGATCAAGCCGCTGAAGCGCACGCTCGCGAGGTACTCGCTGCCGCGATCTTCGACTCCGAGCATCTGGGCGTCCAACTGCACGACGTCGGTCTGGTTGCGCTCGGCGCCGCGCGAGTCGATGTCGATCTTCACCTCGGCGAACATTTCCGGCGTCGTGAACTCGCGGATGTCGGCGATGTTGCCTTCGTCCCAGGCGGCCTGAAGCCGCACGAAATTCACCTTCGCGTTACGCAGGAAGGCTTCGGTATCGAAGCCGGCCGGAACGGACGGTGCCGCGTTCGCTTCCGGCGCCGCGTCGAAGCCCGCCGACGGCGAGCCGAACGCGCCAGCCGCTGCCGGCGGCGTGTAGCGCGGCTCTTGCGAGTAACCCGAGCCGAAACCGCCCGCGTTCATCGAAGCCGAACCTGCCGCACCGTAAGCCGGCTCGTTCTGGCGGCGGCGCCCCATGAATTTGCGGATCAGCCAGATCGCAACCATGGCGATCAGCGCGATCACGATGAAGTTCGCCATCGCGCCGGCGAATGCTTCGCCAAGCCCGAAGTGAGACAGCAGCGCGGCAATGCCCAAGCCTGCGGCCAGACCGGCGATCGGCCCCAGCCAGCGCGAGCGGTTAGGCGCGGCGGCCGGCGTCGGCGTCGGCTGTGCCGGCGTTGCGCGCTGAGCCTGCGACGGTTGCGTGGATTGCTGCTGCATCGGCTGCTGAGCCGGCGGAGTGGATTGATTCTGGACAGTCTGCGATTGGCGGCCGACGCTGCGGCCGCCACCCATGCGTCTCGCCTCGGCATCGAGCGCTGAGAACGTGCCGGCGACGATCAATGCGACCACGGCGGCCCGTCCGATTCGCTTTGCCAGCGAAACTGTTGGCTTTTTGAAAGTCAACGCTAGCGGAGCGGTCATGGACTAAATCCTTTTAAAGACAACGATTTAAGGGAACTAATACTTTGTCGCGACGTGCAAGGCTACCACGCCAGCTGACAAATTGTAATATTTGACGGCGTCGAGGCCGCTTTGTTCCATCATCGTCTTCAAAGTTTCCTGGTCCGGATGCATCCGGATCGATTCCGCCAGATAGCGGTAGCTTTCGGCGTCTTTGGCGAACTTGTCGCCGAGCCACGGCAACACCTTGAACGAGTAGACGTCGTACGCTTTTTTCAGCGGGTCCCACACCTTCGAGAACTCCAGCACCAGCAGGCGCCCGGCCGGCTTCAGCACGCGTCGCATCTCGGCAAGCGCGACATCCTTGTGCGTCATGTTGCGCAGGCCGAATGCCACCGTCACCACGTCGAAGTAGTTGTCCGGAAAGGGGATTTTCTCGGCGTCACAGAGCAGTGCCGGCGTGATCACGCCTTTGTCGAGCAGCCGGTCGCGGCCCACGCGCAGCATCGATTCGTTGATGTCCGTGTGCCAGACCTCGCCCGTCGGCCCCGCCTGCTTTGCGAACGCCATCGACAGGTCGCCCGTGCCGCCCGCGATATCGAGCACTTTGTAGCCCGGCCGCACGTTCGCCTGCGCGATCGTGAAGGTCTTCCAAATCCGGTGGAGCCCGCCCGACATCAGGTCGTTCATCAGGTCGTAGTTGCTCGCCACCGAGTGGAACACGCCGGCAACCTTTTTCGCCTTGTCTTGTTCGTCGACTGTCTGAAAGCCGAAGTGGGTCTTGCTCATCGCGCTCGTCCTCTATTTATCTTGAATTTTGTTGCGCCGCACGATTTTGGCGGCAGTCAGCCGGATCGTATCAGTTCGCGCCGGGCCGCCCCAAGCGAACGGGTGCGCCCCCGCAGGGGGCGTTCATATCAGTGACGGTGGCCGTGCGGGGTGTCGGATGCGGCCATCGGCGCGTCCCGGTCAACGCCCGCCGCTGCCAGTTTGTCGAGATACTCTCGCCAGAGTTCATCCTGCCGGATCGCGAAGTCGTAGAGCAGATCCCACGAGTAGATGCCGGTGGAATGGCCGTCGGAGAAAGTCGGCTGCAGGGCGTAGTTGCCGACGCCCTCGAGCGACACGATCGACACGTCGCGCTTGCCGGTCTGCAGCGTCTCCTGCCCCGGCCCGTGGCCGCGCACTTCCGCCGAGGGCGAAAAGACGCGCAGCAGTTCGAACGGGACCCGGTAGGTCTTGCCGTCCGCATATTGAAGTTCGAGCACGCGCGATTTGGCGTGCACGACGACGCCGGTCGGCACCGGCGTGGCTGGGGTCAGTCCGGGCATCGCAACCTCGTCTGGCAAAAGAGTGTGGCGATCGCAGCGCCGAATGCGCGCGGCTGACAGGCGCAGCCGGCCATCATCGAGCCCAGGCGATCAAGCAAAAGCGCGTTCGATTTCGTGGCGTACCGCTTCGGCGAGCAGCGTGGCCTGCGCGCGCCGCTGGGACAGGAGCGCCTCGGAGACGGTACGCTGACGCGGCGCCCACACGGGCAACGGAAAATGCGCGTCGTTCGTGAAGCGCGGGATGACGTGCCAGTGCACGTGCGGCACCTGGTTGCCGAGGCACGCGAGGTTCACCTTGACCGGCTGCATCACGCGCCGAATCGCACGCTCGACCGCGTTGACCGCGCGCATCACACGGTCGCGGGCCGAATCGTCGAGATCGGAAAACTCGGCGACGTGCTCGTTCCAGATCACCCGGCAAAAGCCCGGGTAATCGTGTTCGTCGGCGAGGACGACGCGCATCGCGTCGTCCTGCCAGAGCACGGCGCCCCCTTCTTCACGGCAGAAAACGCATTCCATCGTCGGCCCCTAGCGGAATATAAGTGCCGGTATTAGACCAGCACTCGCTCGATCCCGCCATTGTTCGCGCGCTGCACGTAGTCGGCCATCCAGTCTTCCCCGAGCAGGTGGCGCGCGATTTCGACGACGATGTAGTCGGCTTCGATGTTCGCGTCCTCGTTGTAGCGCGAGAGACCTTGCAGGCACGACGGGCAGCTCGTCAGGATCTTGACGTCGGGCGCGCCGTTGGCCGCCGAGGCGGCCGTACCGCTTGCCGCCCCATTTGCCGCGCCATTCGGCGCCGCTTCGGAGGCGCCGCCCGCCACCACCGGAATCGCGCGCAGCTTCGCCGCACCCTTCCTGATTTCCTCTTCCTTGCGGAAGCGCACCTGCGTCGACACGTCCGGACGCGTCACCGCGAGCGTGCCCGACTCGCCGCAGCAGCGCTCGTTCTTCGCGATCTTGTAGCCGTCCTTCTCGGCGCCCATCAGCTCGTTGACGAGCTTCACCGGGTCCATCGTCTTGATCGGCGTGTGGCACGGGTCGTGGTACATGTAGCGCGTGCCCGTCACGCCGTCGAGCTTGATGCCCTTTTCCAGCAGGAATTCGTGGATGTCGATGATCCGGCAGCCCGGGAAGATCTTCTCGAATTCGTATCCGGCGAGCTGGTCATAGCACGTGCCGCAAGACACGACCACCGTCTTGATGTCGAGATAGTTCAGCGTGTTCGCGACGCGGTGGAACAGCACGCGATTGTCCGTCACGATCTTCTCGGCCTTGTCGTACTGCCCCGCGCCGCGCTGCGGATAGCCGCAGCACAGGTAGCCCGGCGGCAAGACCGTCTGCACGCCGGCCTCCCACAGCATCGCCTGGGTCGCGAGCCCGACCTGCGAGAACAGCCGCTCGGAGCCGCAGCCCGGGAAGTAGAACACCGCTTCCGAGTCGACGGTCGTCGTCTTCGGGTTGCGGATGATCGGCACGATCTTGTTGTCCTCGATGTCGAGCAGCGCGCGCGCCGTCTTCTTCGGCAGGTTGCCCGGCATCTTCTTGTTGACGAAGTGGATCACCTGCTCGACGACGGGCGGCTTGCCGACAGTCGCGGGCGGGTGCGCGGTCTGCTTCTTCGCGACCTTCTTGAGCATGTCGTTGGCGAGGCGCTGCGCCTTGTAGCCGACGCCCATCATCGCCGTGCGGGCGAGGTTGATCGTCTGCGGATTGGTCGCGTTCAGGAAGAACATGCCCGCGGCCGAGCCCGGGTTGAACTTCTTCTTGCCCATCTTGCGCAGCAGGTTGCGCATGTTCATGGTCACGTCGCCGAAGTCGATCTTGACCGGGCACGGCGTCGCGCACTTGTGGCAGACCGTGCAGTGGTCGGCGACGTCGTTGAACTCGTCCCAGTGCTTGATCGACACGCCGCGGCGCGTCTGCTCTTCGTACAGGAACGCCTCGATCAACAGCGACGTGGCCAGGATCTTGTTGCGCGGGCTGTAGAGCAGGTTCGCGCGCGGCACGTGCGTCGCGCACACCGGCTTGCACTTGCCGCAGCGCAGGCAGTCCTTCACCGAATCGGCGATCGCGCCGATGTCGGACTGCTGCATGATCAGCGACTCGTAGCCCATGAGGCCGAAGCTCGGCGTGTAGGCGTTGCGCAGGTCCGCGCCTTCGAGCAGCTTGCCCTTGTTGAAGCGCCCTTCCGGGTCGACGCGCTTCTTGTACTCGCGGAATTCGCCGATCTCGGCGTCGGTCAGGAACTCGAGCTTCGTGATGCCGATGCCGTGCTCGCCGGAAATCACGCCGTCGAGCGAGCGCGCGAGCTTCATGATGCGCGCGACGGCCTTATGGGCGTCCTGCAGCATCTCGTAGTTGTCGGAGTTGACCGGGATGTTCGTGTGGACGTTGCCGTCACCCGCGTGCATGTGCAGCGCGACGAACACACGGCCGCGCAGCACTTGCTTGTGGACGGCCTGCGCTTCCTCGAGGATCGGCTTGAACTCGCCGCCATTGAAGATCTGGCGCAGCTCCGCGCGGATCTCCTGCTTCCACGACACGCGCACCGTGCGGTCCTGGGCCACGTGGAAGACGGTGGCGCCGGGCTGGGCGTCGACGCGGTCCGCGAATTTCTCCGCGAGCGCTTCGTAGCCGAGCCGCACGAGGTGATGCTGGGCTTCGGCGAGCGGCATGTCGAGGTGGTCGCGCAGAAACTCCCAGCGCACCTTCACGCGCTGCAGCAGCTCGAGCGCGTGCTGCACGCGATCTTCAAGCAACTCCGCGCTCGGAATTTCGTTCGCGTCGTCGCTCTTGCCGAGCGGCAGCTTGCCGCTCTTGAAGAACGCTTGCAGCGCGTCGACGAGCTGCAGCTTGTTCTTGATCGACAGCTCGATGTTGATGCGCTCGATGCCGTCGGTGTACTCGCCCATCCGGTTGAGCGGGATCACGACGTCTTCGTTGATCTTGAACGCGTTCGTGTGCTTCGCGATCGCAGCGGTGCGGCTGCGGTCGAGCCAGAAGCGCTTGCGCGCTTCGGCGCTCACCGCGACGAAGCCTTCACCGCTCTTGCCGTTCGCCATGCGCACGACTTCGGACGTGGCGGTAGCCACGGCATCGGCGTCGTCGCCGACGATGTCGCCGATCAGCACCATCTTCGGAAACGCGTTGCGCTTGCTCTTCGTCGCATAGCCGACCGCGCGCAGATAACGCTCGTCGAGGTGCTCGAGGCCCGCGAGAATCGCGCCGCCCGCTTTCGACGTTTCGAACAGATAGTCTTTGATTTCGACAATGCTCGGAATCGCTTCGCGCGCCTGGCCGAAGAATTCGAGGCAGACGGTGCGCGTGTGCGCGGGCATCTTGTGCAGCACCCAGCGCGCGGACGTGATGAGCCCGTCGCAGCCTTCCTTCTGCACGCCGGGCAGGCCCGCGAGGAATTTATCGGTGACGTCCTTGCCGAGCCCTTCCTTGCGGAAGCGCTTGCCTTCGATCTCGAGCGTTTCGGAGCGCAACAGCTTTTCGCCGGGCGCGTGCTCGCCGTCGAACCACTTCAGTTCGAAGCGCGCGACCGGAATGTCGTGGATCTTGCCGAGGTTGTGATCGAGCCGCGTGACTTCGAGCCAGTTGCCTTGCGGGTCGACCATCCGCCACCACGCGAGGTTGTCGAGCGCCGTGCCCCACAGCACGGCCTTCTTGCCGCCCGCGTTCATCGCGACGTTGCCGCCGATGCACGAGGCGTCGAGCGAAGTCGGATCGACCGCGAACACGTAGCCCGCGGCTTCGGCCGCTTCGGTCACGCGGCGCGTGACGACGCCCGCGCCGGAGAAGATCGTCGGCACCTTGCGCGCGACGCCCGGCAGCTCCGTCAATTCGACGGCGCCGAGCTGTTCGAGCTTTTCGGTGTTGATGACGGCCGAGAACGGCGTGAGCGGCACCGCGCCGCCCGTGTAGCCCGTGCCGCCCCCGCGCGGAATCACCGTGAGACCGAGCTCGAAGCACGCCTTTATGAGGCCGGCGATCTCGGCTTCGGTATCGGGCGTCAGCACGACGAACGGGTATTCGACGCGCCAGTCGGTCGCATCGGTCACGTGGGACACGCGCGAGAGGCCGTCGAAGCGGATGTTGTCCTTCTGCGTGCAGCGGCCGAGCACTTTGGTCGCGCGGCGGCGCAGTTCGGCGGAGGCGTCGAATTCGGCCGCGAACGCTTCGACTGCGCGGCGCGCCGCGATCACGAGCGTCTCGACGCGCGCAGCACGCTCGACGCCGCCAGCATCCTCCCGATGCTCCGACAAATCGGCGCGGCGGCGCTTCTCGATCTCGTTCAAGCGGTGGTTCAGCGCTTCGATCAACAGCGCGCGGCGCTTCGGATTGTCGAGGAGGTCGTCCTGCAGATACGGATTGCGGCGCACGACCCAGATATCGCCGAGCACTTCGTACAGCATCCGCGCCGAGCGGCCGGTACGGCGTTCGGCGCGCAATTCGTCGAGCACGGCCCAAGCGTCGTCGCCCAGCAGGCGGATGACGATTTCACGGTCGGAAAACGACGTGTAGTTGTACGGGATTTCGCGCAAGCGCGGTTCGGGTTCGGCGGCCAGAGCGGCGGCGGCGCCGTGCGGATCGAAAACTTGAGGTGCGTTCATGGTCGGACGACTCTATTTGCCGCCGCGTCGCTCATTTACGAGCACCGGGACGGCATGCGCATGGGGCGCAATTCTAGGGATTCTTCTATGAGGGCGAAGCGCAAACCGCGGCTCGAGCGCGAGTCCGAATGACGAAGCGGACAATGCGGACAAAGCGCGAGCGCGGGCCTTCGCGAATCAGATGCAGCTACACGATCGTGCGCATCGGACGTGCCGCTGCGCCGCGGGACATGCGTCGCGCGAAATCGGCATCAAATGGGCGGTCCGAGGCTGCCAGTGCATCTTTCGATCCTTGTTTCAAAACGGAATTCTACCCCATGATCTCGATACGCGTTGACGCTGGAAATCTGCCGAAACGGACGTTTCGGCGATCGAAAGCCGCGTTAGGAGGCGAATTTTCCGCACAAAAATTTACCGAACGGACGGTTGGCAAAATACGCGTACCGGCCCGAACTCAAGTGGCCGTACCGGCCGGAATCGAAGCCGTTGGCGCTATCATTGATCTTTTCCTCTTTGATTCTTGCGTACTGCCGAGCGCATCGCGCATCCCCCCATGGCCCCACACGACTACCTGAAGAAGATCCTCACGGCGCGCGTCTACGACGTCGCCCGCGAAACCGAGCTCGAGCCCGCCAGCAACCTGTCCGCCCGGCTGAAGAACCGTGTGTATCTGAAGCGCGAAGACAACCAGCCCGTCTTCTCGTTCAAGCTGCGCGGCGCGTACAACAAGATGGCGCACATTCCGGCCGAGGCGCTCGCGCGCGGGGTGATCACGGCGTCGGCGGGCAATCATGCGCAAGGCGTCGCGTATTCGGCGGCGAAGATGGGCGTCAAGGCGGTCATCGTGGTGCCGGTGACGACGCCGCAGGTCAAGGTCGATGCGGTGCGCGCCCACGGCGGGCCGACCGTCGAGGTCGTGCAGGCGGGCGAATCGTATAGCGACGCCTACGCCCACGCCGTCAAGCTTCAAGAAGAGCGCGGCATGACGTTCGTGCATCCGTTCGACGATCCGTACGTGATCGCGGGCCAAGGCACGGCCGCGATGGAAATTCTGAGCCAGCACCAGGCGCCGATCCACGCGATCTTCGTGCCGATCGGCGGCGGCGGGCTCGCTGCGGGTGTCGCGGCCTATGTGAAAGCGGTGCGTCCTGAGATCAAGGTCATCGGCGTGCAGTCCGACGATTCGTGCGCGATGGCGCAGTCGATCAAGGCCGGCGAGCGCGTGACGCTCGCCGAAGTCGGCCTCTTTGCCGACGGCACCGCGGTGAAGCTCGTGGGCGAGGAGACGTTCCGCCTGTGCCGCGAATATCTCGATGAAGTGTTGACCGTGAACACCGACGCGCTGTGCGCCGCGATCAAGGACGTCTTCCTCGATACACGCAGCGTGCTGGAACCGTCGGGCGCGCTGTCCGTCGCGGGCGCGAAGCTATATGCGGAGCGCGAAGGCATCGAGAACGAGACGCTGATCGCGATCACCTCCGGCGCGAACATGAACTTCGACCGCATGCGCTTCGTCGCCGAACGCGCCGAAGTCGGCGAGGCGCGCGAAGCGGTGTTCGCGGTGACGATCCCCGAGGAGCGCGGCAGCTTCAAGCGCTTCTGCGAACTGGTCGGAGAGCGCAGCGTCACCGAGTTCAACTACCGGATCGCCGATGCGCGCTCGGCCCATATCTTCGTCGGCGTGCAAATCAAGCGCCGCGGCGAATCCGATGCGCTCGCGGAGAATTTCCAGGCGCATGGCTTCCCCGCCGTCGACCTCACCAACGACGAACTCTCGAAGCAGCACATCCGCTACATGGTCGGCGGCCACTCGCCGCTCGCGCACGACGAGCGCCTGTTCCGCTTCGAATTTCCCGAGCGGCCGGGCGCGCTGATGAAGTTCCTGTCGTCGATGGCGCCGGACTGGAACATCAGCCTCTTCCACTACCGGAACCAGGGCGCGGACTACAGCTCGATCCTCGTCGGCATCCAGGTGCCCGAAGCGGAGAACGCCGAATTCGAAGAGTTCCTGTCGACGCTCGGCTATCCGTATTGGGACGAGAGCCAGAATCCGGTCTATCGCCTGTTCCTGGCGTGAGCCGGCAGGAGCACGCGCATGCCTTTTTCGCTCGATGACAAGCTGGTTGTGGCGATCTCGTCGCGAGCGCTGTTCGACTTCGAGGAGGAAAACCGCGTCTTCGAAGAGGGCGACTTGAAGGCTTACGAGACGCTGCAGCGCTCGCGGCTGAACGTCGCCGCGAAGCCCGGCGTCGCGTTCGCGCTGATCCGCAAGCTGCTCGCGCTCAATGTCGGCGAGCATCATCGCGTCGAGGTCGTGCTGCTGTCGCGCAGCGATCCGATCAGCGGCCTGCGCGCGTTTCGCTCGTGCGCCGAGCATGGGCTCGCGATCGAGCGCGGCGTCTTCACGCGCGGACGCGCGCCGTTTGGGTATCTGAATGCGCTGAACGCGTCGCTGTTTTTGTCGGCGAATCAGGACGACGTGCGCGACGCGCTCGCCGCCGGTTTTCCCGCCGCGCGCGTGTTGCCGGAATCGGCGCGCATGGCGAGCACCTATCCGGACGAGATCCGCATCGCGTTCGACGGCGACGCCGTGCTGTTCTCCGACGAAGCCGAGCGCGTCTTTCAGGCGAACGGCGTCGAGGCGTTCGTGAGCCACGAGCTCGACAACAAGGACCTGCCGCTCGCCGACGGTCCTTTAAAACCGCTGCTCGAAGCGCTGCACAAGCTGCAAAAGCTCGCGGACGGCGGCGTGCGGCCGCGCATTCGCACGGTGCTCGTCACCGCGCGCTCGGCGCCCGCGCACGAGCGCGCGATCCGTACTTTGATGGCCTGGAACATCGAAATCGACGAAGCGATGTTCCTCGGCGGACTCGACAAGGGCGCATTCCTGCGCGAGTTCGAGCCCGATTTCTTCTTCGACGATCAAATTCGCCACTGCGAATCGGCCCGCGTCGTCACGGCGACCGGCCACGTGGTGAGCGGCATCGTGAACGGATCATGACACCCGAACAATCCCCTCTCGGCAAACCCGCCGCGTACACCGAGCAGTACGACCCGTCGCTGCTCTTTCCGATTCCGCGCAACAAGGCGCGCGAGACGATCGGCATCGGCGCGCAACTGCCGTTCTTCGGCACCGATATCTGGAACGCGTACGAGCTCTCGTGGCTGAATCCGCGCGGCAAGCCACAGATCGCGATCGCGACGTTCTATGTGCCGGCCGAGTCGCCGAACATCGTCGAGTCGAAGTCGTTCAAGCTGTATCTCGGCTCGTTTGCCCAGACGCAAGTCGAGTCGCTCGATGCGCTGCGCGAGATGCTCAAGCGTGATGTCTCGGCGGCGTGCGGCGCAAGCGTGTCGGTGCGCCTGGCGACGCCGTCGTCGGAGTTCGCGAAGCTCAAGATCGAGGAATTCGAGGGCTTGTCGCTCGATCGGCTCGATCTCGATGCCGATGTCTACCATCCCGATCCGGCCTTGCTGAAGGCCGCGCTGGACGAAGCCCCGGTCGAGGAAACGCTGTTTTCGAACCTGCTGAAATCCAACTGCCCGGTAACCGGACAGCCCGATTGGGGCAGCGTCCAGATTCATTACGTCGGCCCGCAGATCGATCATGCGGGGCTCCTGCGCTACATCATTTCTTACCGCAACCACACGGGCTTTCACGAACAATGCGTCGAGCGGATCTTCATCGACATCATGCGCGAATGCCAGCCGGTGAAACTCGCGGTGTACGCGCGCTATACACGGCGCGGCGGGCTCGACATCAATCCGTTCCGCACGAGCTATAACCTGCCGATGCCGGATAACGCGAGGTTGGCGCGACAGTAAGCGCGAACCCGCGTCGACCGCTGAGGGCTTGGAGTAACCGCTAAAGCGCTAACTCGGGTCGACACAAACAAAGAGAGCGGCCAATGAGCCGCTCTCTTGCTTTATTGCGCAAGCAATGCCGCGCAGCGTACTAAGCCTTCCCCGCCGGCGCCTTATACGCGATGCAATCCACCTCGACCTTGCAGTCGATCACCATCCTCGACTGCACGCATGCGCGGGCCGGCGGATTCGCGCCGAAGTAAGACAGGAACACCTTGTTGAACGACGCGAAATCGCGCGCGTCGTCGAGCCACACGCCGCAGCGCACGACGTGCTCCGGGCCGTAGCCGGCTTCCTTGAGGATCGCCATCACGTTTTCGATCGCCTGCTTCGACTGCGTGACGATGCCGCCCTCGACCACTTCGCCGTTGACCATCGGCGTCTGGCCCGACACGTACAGCCAGCCGTCCGCCTCGACCGCGCGCGCGAACGGCATCACCTGACCGCCAGTGCCCTTGGCATCGCCAACTCCATATCGCTTCATCGTCCTTCACTCCTTTTGGTGGGTTTAGGCGCGCATCGTCCCATGCCATGCCGAGCGGCGGCGCCTTCACAGTTGATCCATTTCGCCAGCGCGGCGTGTCCCTCAGAACGCTCCGTGCGCATCGCCCAACGACCGCGCGCCGCGCGCGACGAAGCGGCCTGCGCGCTCGCCGGTCGCCTGCCCGCTGCGGTACGACAGCACGCCGTTCACCCACACGGCTTCGATGCCGTCCGCCGGCTGCTGCGGGTTGTCGAACGTCGCGGCATCGCGCACACGGGCCGGATCGAATAGCACGAGGTCGGCGTGATAGCCGATGTGGATCTCGCCGCGCTGCGCGAGCCCGAAGCGCCGCGCCGAGAGCCCCGTCATCTTGCGCACCGCCTCCTCGAGGGGAATCAGCTGCGCGTCGCGCGCATAGTGGCCGAGCACGCGCGGAAACGCGCCCCACAGACGCGGGTGCGGCAGCGGATCGTTCGGCAAGCCGTCGGAGCCGACCATCGTCGCGGGATGCGACAGGATGCGCCGCACGTCCTCTTCCGACATGTTGTGATAGACCGCGCCCGCCGGCTTCAGGCGCGCCGCCGCTTCCTGTTGCGACACGCCCCATTCCGCGGCGATCTCCTTCACGAGCTTGCCCGCCATCTCGGGATGCGGCGTCGACCAGGTGATCGTGATGTCGATATCGCCCGTCACCTGCTTCAAATCGAGCGTCGACGAGCTGCGGTTGTACGGATAGCAGTCGCAGCCGACCGGCTGCATGCGCCGCGCGCCTTCGAGCGAGGCAAGCACTTCGGTGCTGCGCCCCCAGTTCGACGGCCCCGCGCATTTCAGATGCGAGATCACGACCGGCACGCGCGCATGCCGCCCGATGCGGTACGCCTCGTCCATCGCATCGAGGATCGCGTCGAACTCGGTGCGCATGTGCGTCGTGTAGAGCGCGCCGGCCGCGGCAAGCGGCTCGGCGAGCGCCATCACTTCTTCGGCCGGCGCGGCGAACGCCGATCCGTACGCAAGCCCCGAGCTGAGGCCGAGCGCGCCATGCTTCAATGCTTCTTCGAGCTGCGCGCACATCGCCTGGATTTCGCTCGCGCTCGCCGCCCGGTCCAGCCGGTCCATCTGATTGTTGCGCAGCGCCGTGTGGCCGATGAGCGCCGCCACGTTGACCGCCGGCTGTGCCGCATTCACCGCTTCCACATAAGCGGCGAACGTCGGATAACGAAACGCGTCGCGCTCGCCGAGCAGGTTCATCGGGTCGGGCGGATCGCCCTTCAACGTGACCGGCGATGCGCTGATCCCGCAGTTGCCGACGATCACCGTCGTCACCCCTTGCGAGAGCTTCGGCAGCATCTGCGGCGCGCGGACCACGTGGGTGTCGTCGTGCGTGTGCACGTCGATGAAACCAGGTGCGAGCGCCTGCCCGTTCGCCTCGATCACTTCTTCCGCGAGCCAGTTCGACAGATTGCCGATCGCCGCGATCTTGCCGTTGCGCAACGCGATGTCGCGCTCGACGGGCGGCGCACCCGTGCCGTCGTAGAGTTGCACGTCGACGATCAGCGTATCGGCAGCTTCGGGATGCGAGTGCATGAGTCAGTCTCCTAGCGGTTGGCGTTCGCCGCCGCCGCGATGCGCGTCGAGCGCGTGCTTCATGCGGCGCAGCAGTTCGCGGCTCTCGTCGCCTTGCGCGAGCGCGAGCTCGGTGACGAGCACGTCGAGCGCCATCATCATCGCGTAGCGCGACGACGACGGCTTGTAGATGAAATCGGTTTCGAACGCGACGATCGGGATCAGCCAGTCGGCGAGCTTGGCGAGCGGCGAAGCGGGCGCGGTGATCGCAACGAGCGTCGCGCCGTAGCGCTGCGCGATCCGGCAGCTTTCGACCATCTCGGGCACGCGTCCGGTCGCCGACAACGCAATCACGACACAATCGCGTGACAAAGTGCTCGCTACCATGCGCTGCAGCAGGCCGTCCTGATAGGTCGCGACCGGACGCCCGAGCCGCACGAGCCGAAAACGCATCTCGTCGGCGAGCGCGGTCGAGCCGCCGCCCATGCCGAATACGTAGATCATCTTCGCGGCACGCAGCGTGGCGGCGGCCTCGGCGATCGGCGCCTGGCGCAGCAGTTGATGGTTGTGAGCGAGCGCGGTCTGCACGTCGTCGAACACGCGCGTGGCGAGCGGCTCGGGAGTATCGTCGCCGCCCGCATCGGCTTTGAGAAAACGCTGCCCGACCGCGGCGGCCTGCGCGAGACGCAGCTTCAGCTCGCGCACGTCGCGGCAGCCCACGGCTTTCGCGAAGCGCGTGACCGTAGCGACGCTGACTTCGGCGTCTTTCGCGAGCGAGCCGATGCTGGCGCGCGACGCGCCGGTCAGGTCGTCGAGGATCAGCGCCGCGACCTTGCGCTCCGCCGAGCGCAGCTCGGGCGCGCATTCGGCGATGCGTGCGACGATATCGAAGGAAAGCGGTTCGCTGGTCGTGTTCATCCGTTCACGCGCATTGCACCAGGCCGCCCTGCAGAGGCGCCTTGGTACTAAATAACATTTCCGCACCGATCGTACTTTCTGTACCATGGCAAAGTCAACTTTCGATTCTATTTAACCGAACGATGAGGCAGAGATGCTGAAAGTTACAAACTATCAGACCGCGACGATCGATCCCTACAGCAAGGGACTCGGCATGTTGCCGAGCGCGAGCGTCCAGCTCGACGAAGCGGCGCGCCTCGAGTGGAATCTGCTGAACGAGGATGTCAGTCTGCCGGCAGCGGTGCTGTACGCGGACCGGATCGAGCACAACCTGAAATGGATGCAGGCGTTCGTCGCCGAATACGGCGTCAAGCTCGCCCCGCACGGCAAGACGACGATGGCGCCGCAGCTCTTTCGCCGGCAGATCGAGACCGGCGCCTGGGGCATCACGCTCGCCACCGCGCATCAGGTGCGCGCGGCGTATCTCGGCGGCGTGCAGCGCGTGCTGATGGCGAACCAGCTCGTCGGCAGGCACAACATGGTGATGATCGCCGAGCTACTCACCGATCCGGATTTCGAATTCTTCTGTCTCGTCGATTCGGCTGAAGGCGTCGAGCAACTCGGCGAATTTTTCGGCTCGGTCGGAAAGACGCTGCAAGTGTTGATCGAACTCGGGGTGCCCGGCGGGCGCACCGGCGTGCGTGACGCCGCGCAACGCGACGCCGTCCTCGCCGCGATCGCACGCTATCCGCGCGCGCTCGAGCTCGCGGGTATCGAGCTTTACGAAGGGGTGTTGAAGGAAGAGCCGGAAGTGCGCGAGTTCCTGCGCGGCGCGGTCGCGACGACGCGCGAGCTATTTAAAGCCGGCCGCTTCGCGCGCACGCCGGCGATTCTGTCGGGTGCGGGGTCCGCGTGGTACGACGTGGTGGCGGAGGAGTTCGCCCAGGCGTCGGCGGCGGGCGAGATCGAAGTCGTGCTGCGGCCGGGCTGCTATCTGACGCACGACGTCGGCATCTACAAGAAGGCGCAGACCGACATTTTCGCGCGCAACCCGATCGCCAGGAAAATGGGCGAAGGGCTGTTGCCTGCGCTGCAGCTATGGGCGTACGTGCAGTCGATTCCCGAGCCGGACCGCGCGATCATCGGCATGGGCAAGCGCGACTCGGCGTTCGATGCGGGCCTTCCGGAGCCCGCGCGCCACTATCGCCCCGGCACGAGCGAGCCGCGCAATATCGGCGCCGACGAGGGCTGGGAAGTGTTTGGCATGATGGATCAGCACGCCTATCTGCGGATTCCGCCTGGCGCCGATCTCAAAGTGGGCGACATGATCGCGTTCGATATCTCGCATCCGTGCCTCACGTTCGACAAGTGGCGGCAGGTGCTCGTCGTCGATCCGCAGTATCGCGTGACAGAAGTGATCGAGACGTTCTTTTAAGCGAAATCGGGATTCGTGCGCTGCAAGCGGCGCGCGAATCCCGTCATCACATCGGGTGGGCTAAACAGGTCGCGGCACGCTCAGCGCTCGACAATCTCCTCGGGCATCGGCGCACCCACCTCGCCGATCCGAATCTCGAGCATCCTCAACGCGCTGCCGAGCGCGGACAGCACATCGTCCGGCAGCGCCGACATCGTATCGTGCAGGAACGCATTGCGCCGCGGCAAGCTCGCCTCGATCGCTTCGCGTCCTGCTTCGGTGAGCCTCACGTTGGTGATGCGGTTGTCGCGCACATCGGTGCTGCGCGCGATCCAGCCGAGCGCTTCGAGCGACTTCAATTGCCGCGTGAGCGCACCCGGGTCGACACGCAAGCGCTCCACCAGCCGCTTTTGCGACGACTCGCCCTTCTGATCGTGCAGCTCGCGCAGAATGCGCCAGCGCGGCAACGGGTGCCCGACATGCGCCTCGAACGCCGACATGAAAACCCGGTAAGTCCGGCCGAACTGCTGAACGATGGCGACGCGATCCTGCTCTTCCATGCTGTAACCCGAAACCCTGATGTGTAACGTTAGTCGGCGTGCACGACCGGCTCGACGCGCCGAATCTTCACATGCGGCACGCGCCGCGACTGCCACACCGACACGACGGCCACGACCGCCGCCACCGCCAGACCCACGTGAATGGCGCCGACCAGCGATTCGCGCGCCGCTTCGAGCAGCGCGGCGCCATTGTGCCCCGCCTGCGCGAGCTGGCCGAGCAGCGTGCCTTGCTCGTCGCGATTGATGAGAATCTGCGGGTCGCCCATCTGGCTGAACCAATGCTCGGCGCCGTCCGCGGAAAGCGCATTGCGCACGCCGCTTGCGTACATGTGCGTGACGAGCGTGCCGGTCAACGCGGTGCCGATCATCCCGCCGATCATGCGCAGCGATTGTAATAGCGCCGTCGCGATGCCGAGGTGCTCGCGGCCGGCGGTCTGTTGCGCGAACACGGTGAGGTTGGGCATGACAAAGCCGAGCCCGACGCCGCCCAGCACCATGAACGTCATCAGGAGCGGCCGCGGCATGCTGTGCGTCGCGATCACCGCGCCGAGGCAGGACAACGCCAGGAGCGCAAAGCCGACATACAGCATCGCGTTCGGATTGCGGATGCGCGTGACGATGCGTCCGTTCACGATGCTGCCGATCGTGATGAACACGACGAGCGGCGTGATGACGAGGCCCGCGTCCTTCGGCGAGAGACCGAAGCCGCCTTGGAACAGGAGCGGCGCATAGAACAGCAGCGAAAACATCGAAAATCCGCCGAGCACCGCGAGCGTGAAGAGCGCGGCGAGGGCTTTGTTGCGGAACATGTCGACGGGGAGAATGGCGTGCTCGAAACGCTTCTCCCAATTCCACAACGCCCAGGCCGAAACGGCCGTGACGGCCAAGAGCGCCGCGACGCCGGGCGTGACGCCGTGCTTCGGCAGCAACTCGACGAAAAGCTGCAGGCAGCCGAGCGCCACGGCGATCAGGACCGCGCCTGGCCAATCGAGCCGCATCTTGCCGCGATGCTCGATATGGCGCAAATGGGGCAGATAGCGCCAGACAAAGAAAAGCGAGAGCAAGCCGACCGGCAGGTTGACGTAGAACACCGATCGCCACCCGTAGTACTGGGTGAGGAAACCGCCGAGCGAGGGTCCGACCGCGTTCGCGATGCCGAACGCCGAACTCATCATCACCTGCCAGCGCAGGCGCACGACGGAATCGGGAAAAAGGTCGGGAATGCACGCGAACGCCGTGCCGACCAGCATCCCGCCGCCGATCCCCTGGAGGCCGCGCGCGAGCACGAGAAAGAGCATGTCGTTGGCGGCGCCGCACAGCACCGACGCAGCGGTAAAGAGCACGATCGACGCGATCACGAACGGCTTGCGCCCGTAATAGTCGCCGAGCCGACCGAAGATCGGCACCGTGATCACGGACGTCAGCAGGTACGACGTCGCGACCCACGCGTACAACTCGAAACCCTTGAGTTCGGAGACGATGGTCGGCAGCGCGGTGCCGACGACGGTTTGATCGAGCGCGACGAGCATCGTCACGAAGGAAATGCCGAGCATCGCGAGGAGCGATTCCCGGAACGGAAGCACCTGCCCGCTCGAATGGTGGGCTGCGGTATGGACGGCCATTTTTTGCTACTGCAACGGTTGACGAGTCAAAGAATGCGAAATCATAGCATGGCGGGTAATCTCTTGTCTTACAACTAAGCCGCGTACACACTGCTCGCCTCGTTTGGTCTGATCAAAGGACGCTCATGGAGCCGATTCCCCTCACCGCCACCTTGTCCGCCGACGACCTGAGGGCGCTGCGCGTTGCGAAAACGCAATTGGAAAGCCCGTCGCTGACGATGAAGCTCGCCGGGATGGTCGGCTCGCCGGTCGAAAAGCTCATTTCGAGCCTGCCGGCCGTCGCAAACGAAAAGATCGCGGACGCCACCCAGATCGCGCTGCGCAAATGCCTGCAAATCGCGTTGCGCACGCTTGGCAAGGCCGAGCCGTCGTCCGGCGCTTTCGACAAGCCCAGCAACCTGCTGCACAAACTGGCCGTCGCGACCACGGGCGCCGCGGGCGGCGCGTTCGGGTTCCTCGCGCTGCCGGTCGAGCTGCCGGTCACGACCACGCTGATGTTCCGCTCGATCTGCGACATCGCGCGCAGCGAAGGCGAGGATTTGACCGCGATCGATTCGCAGCTGCAGTGCCTCGCCGTGCTCGCCATGGGCAGCCTGCCGAAGGCAGGCAGCGCCGGCGAAGACGCCGAACTGGGCTACTTCATCGTGCGCGGCGCACTGGCCCAGCAGGTCTCGAAAGCGAGCTCGGAGATTGCGGCAAAAGGCTTCACGGCGCACAGCTCGACGGCGCTCGTGCGGCTCGTGAACGCGATCGCCTCGCGCTTCTCGGTGCAGGTGAGCGAACAGGTCGCAGCGAAGTCGATTCCCGCGATCGGCGCGGTGCTCGGCGCGATGGTCAACACCGTCTTCATCGACCACTTTCAGCAAATGGCGCACGGGCACTTCACCGTGCGCCGGCTCGAGCACCGCTACGGCCAGGAGGCCGTCAAGGCCGCGTATCAGACCATCGACGTATCGCTCGACGCGTGAACGGGCTCACCGCGCGCCGCACGGCGCACGAAAGCGGCGGCGCGATCGAGCGCCCTCCCGGCTTCCGGCACGAACGGCGCGTAAATCTGCCAGACGTGCGGCATGTCCGGCCAGATCTCGAGGTCGACCGGCACCCCGGCAGCGCGCGCCTTTTCGGCCACGCGGCGCGAATCGTCGAGCAGCACTTCAGTGCTGCCCGCCTGGATGAATAGCGGCGGCAGGCCCGCAAAGTCGGCATACAGGGGCGACGCATACGGATGGGTCGCGGGGGTATCGGCGAGATAGAACTTCGCTGCCCGCTCGATCGCCACGCCGTAGAACATCGGATCGCGGCCATCGTTGGTCGCGATCGTAGCGCCCGTTGCGGCGAGATCGGTCCACGGCGAAAACAGCAGCGCGGCGGCCGGCAGCGGATCGCCTGCGTCGCGCAGCGCAACCAGCGTGGCCAGGGCGAGGCCGCCGCCGGCGGAATCGCCCGCCAGCACGATCGAATCGGCCGACGTGCCTTCGGCCAGCAGCTGACGGTATGCCGCGAGCGCATCGTCGAGCGCGGCGGGAAACGGTTGCTCGGGTGCGAGCCGGTAGTCGAGCGAGAATGTCCGGATGCCGCAGCGCGCGGCCAACGCGAACACGAGCGAACGGTGAGTCTTGGGTGAGCAGAAGTAGTAGCCGCCGCCGTGGATATATAAGAGGGTGCGGGTTGGCGCCACGGCCGGCATGGCTGCCGGCGGCTCGAGCCATTCGCCGCGCAAGGGCGCGTCGCCGGGCCGGTATCGTTCGACTAGACGCCAGCCGCGCGGCACCTTCGGCGACCAGAGCCGCTTGTCCGAATGCTCGCGCGTGCGCTCGACGCTAATCTCCGGCTTCAGCGTCTCCGGCCTGAACTGACGGCGCAGAAACCAGCATGTTATTGCGCTTTGCCAACTCATCGCAGCGCCCTCCCTCTTATTGATTTAATGCTTCATGGTAAGGGCAAATCCCGGCGCGGCGGTGGGCGCGCGCACCTAAACAACGAGGAGAGCGGTGCGCCGCAAGCCGTGCGGCACGCCACTCTCGCTTAAAACGTCCCCGCCTCGGAGCGGGGGCTCATTACGCAGCGCTCAATTCAGCTCAGTCCGCCTCAATTCGCCGGCAGAACCTGTCCGCGAATCTCGCCGCTCGGATTCGCCGCAGTATGGATGTTGAAGTACCACTTGCCGGCCATCAGCTCGGCGACCTGCGAATCGGTCAGCGTCGCGGAACCATCGATCGGGCTCGGGAGCTTGTTCTTCGGGATCGGCACCTTGGGGTCCGCGTTCTGGCCGACCGGCGCAGGGCCGTGGAAATGCGCGGCGATCGCGGGGCCGGAGAGCCCTTCGTACGTGATGTGCCATTTCAGCGCCTTGGACGACGTATCGAACGTCGCGGTCAGCGCGCCATGGCCTTGACTCACCTTTGGCGGCACTTCGCTCGACGGCTCGAGATCCGCCTTGAGCGCAACCGTATCGGCATAGGCCGCCCCCATCGCTACTGCCCACAACAGTACGGCAACATTCAGCTTACGAATTGAAAACATATTCTCTCCAGAACGTTGAGGCCGCCGATGCAATCTTGAGACGAGTCGCGCGGTGAGCGGCGGGCTTTCATCCTAGTGCAAATGGCGAAAGTTCTTCACCTCGTTGAAAACAGTCCATTGCAAATATCGGACTCAATTCCTTCATGCACTTTGACTACACTTGTTTTTGCGAGAAGTGACTCCTTCTTCGAAGGCAGTCTCCAATGTTTGACGCGGCTTCGGCCGCGTTTTTTTTTGCCTTTCGCACGCGGCCCTCCGCGCAAGCCCACTCGACGCGTTTGTTCAGCAGACCTTCTGAAACATCGCGTCGACGACAGTGCCCGGCGCGATCGATGCCCAATCGGCAGGTGCCGCCGAATACGTGCCGACGGACGAACCGTCCGCCGCCTGATAGTGCGTATCGAGCGCACGCCATTGCTTGTTGCCGCAATCGATCTGATAGCGCGTGACGGACACCGACACCGGCGCCGTCGAGCCCGGCAGCGGCGAAGGCGACGTCCAGGTGGTCTTCGCCAGATATTCGATGTAGCCCTGGGGGTTCTTCGCGATGCTGTCGGTATCGATCGCGTAGACAAGATCGCTCGCGCTCGACAGGTTGGTCCACTTGGTGGCCTGCGCGTAGCCGATCGCCGCGAGCGCCGGCACGATCATCAACAATCGACGGAGCAATTTCATTTCTAGTTCCTGTAGTCGAAAACGCCCAGCTAGGTCGATTTGATTTTTATGCGACTCGGGTTTCAGTGTAGCAGAGGGCACCAACGCCAGAACCCGTGGTTTTGCGCGCACGCCGGGCCCGGCGGCCCGCTACGAAAGACGCGACGCCTGCTCCTCGATGCGCTCGAGCATCGCCGTGCAGCGCTCGATGAGCAAACGGCCCGCCGCGCGCAGCTCGTCGTGCGGTTTCGTCGCGATAGCGTTGCGAAAGGCTTCCAGCATGTCGAGCAGCGGCTGATAGCGCAGCACGCTCGCGGCACCTGACACGCGATGGTGCCAATGCCGTAGCTCCATCACGTCCCCGCTCTCGAACAGCGGCGGCAGCTTGCGCAAATCCTCGTGCAGCGAGACGACGAACGAATCGAGCAGCGCCTTGACCGTCGATTCGCTGCCCCACAACTGACGCATATAGGCGAGATCGCCGGGACCGAACTCGCCGGCGGCGCCCGAAGACTTGGCAGGCGCCGGGCGAGCTTCCGCGAAGGCGACGGCGACGTTGCCTTCGCCCTCCGCGCCGAACCAGCGCTCGAGGTGATCGCGCAGCGTGGCGAGCCGCGTCGGCTTGACGAGGCAGTCGTCCATGCCCGCCTCGCGGCACAAGCGCAGCTCCTCCGGCGCCGTGCTCGCCGTCACGCCCAGAATCGGCAGGCGGGCGACGTTGCCGATGCGCCCTTCCCGCTCGCGCACCTGCCGGGCCAGGTCGTAGCCGGACAGGTTCGGCATGTGGCAATCGGTAATCAGGAAGCCGTACGGGTGACGGTCGAGCGCCGAGAGCGCCTCGGCGCCGTCGTCCACCACGTCGCACGCAAAGCCGAGCAGCTCGAGCTGATGGCGGATCAGCTCCTGATTCACCGGATGATCTTCCGCCACCAGCACGAGACGGCCGTTCGCGATCGCGCTGTCGCGATCGGGCGGCGCGTGGCGCTCGTCGAAAGGGCCGCCCTTCGCCGTCGGCTGCGCGGCGTCGGAAAGCGCCGCCACGCAGGCGGCGCCCAGACCGTGCCAGGAAATCGGATTGACGCTCACGCGAATGTCGTTTTCGAGCACGCGGTAGCCCGTTGCCTTGCTCTTCTCCGTCACGTGGATGATGCGGGGCTTGCCGCGCCCGAGCCGTTGCACGTCGAAATCGTCGCGCACGAAGATCAGGTCGACCTCGGCCATCTTGGCGGGGTCGTCGAGTTCCGCGCTGTCCGGCGAAATGCGCCGCAGATCCATGCCGAGCGCCCGGCCGAAATGCACGAGCGAGCGCGCAACGCGGAAGTCGTCGATGGCGACGATCCCGCGCTTGCCGCGCAGACGCCCGGTCGCATAGTTCTGCTGCGCAACCGGCATCACGAGCCGCACCATCATCGTGGTGCCCGCACCGGGCGCGCTGTGCAGGGTGAGCGTGCCGCCCATCAGGTCGATGAGCTTGCGGCAAATCGCGAGGCCCAGACCCGTGCCGCCGAAGCGCCGCGTCGTCGACGATTCCGCCTGCACGAACGGATCGAACAGGCCCGCCTGGACGTCGGGCGCGATCCCGATGCCGGTATCCTCGACCGACATGTCGATGCTCTGCCCCTCCTCGGTCTGCGTGACGACGGCGACATGCACCGACACCTCGCCCGTCAGCGTGAACTTGATCGCGTTGCTGAGCAGGTTGAAGAGAATCTGCCGCAGCCGGACACCGTCGCCGCGCAGCGTCGCCGCAACTTCAGGCTCGACGTCGACGCGCATGCGCAGCCCCTTTTCGTGCGCGCGCCCCGCCAGGAGGCCAACGGCGCCGTCGACCAGCTCGCGTATGTCGATCGGCTCGGCCTCGATCGTGAGCGCGCCGGCCTCGATCTTCGAGTAGTCGAGCAGGTCGTCGAGAATCTGCAGCAGCGCGCCCGCCGAATCGTGAATCATGCCGAGCATCTGCTGCTGATCGACGTCGAGCGGCGTGGTGCCCAGCACCTCGACGAGACCCAGCACGCCGTTCATCGGCGTGCGGATTTCGTGGCTCATCATCGCGAGGAAATCGTCCTTGGCCTTCGATGCGGCTTCGGCGATGTCGCGCGCGTGCGCAAGCTCGTCGGCGCGTGCGCGCTCGGCGCTCGCGTCGGCCCAATAGCCGCTCCACACGACGCTGCCGTCCGGCTCCTTGCGCGGCACGAGTTCGGCCCTGACCCAGCGCGCCGGCGCGTCGCCGCGGTGGCGGAATTCGGCCAGGATCGGCTCGCCCGTCACCGCCGACCGTTCGAGCTCCGCCTGGACGCGCGCGCGGTCTTCGTCGCAGACGAGCGTGAACACGCTGTCTTCGAACAGCGCGGTCGCTTCGCCCCCCAGCAAGTGCAGCGTATCCCCGCCGATATAGGGCAGCGAGTACTCGCCATGCGCGTCGCGCCGCAGCTGGAACACGACGGCGGGCAGCGAGCGCGTGACATCGAACAGCCGCCGCTCGGTTTCGCGGGCGCGGCGCTCGGCGCGGCGGATTTCCGTGATGTCGACCATCGTGCAAATGACCCCCGGCCCGGCCCCGTCGAGGCCCTCATACGCGCCGACCCAGAACAGGCCGTGTCGCAAGTCGCCCGCGCGGTTCGTGAAGTCGAGTTCGATGCTGCGCAGCGCGCCCATGCGCAGCGTTTCGGCCGTGAGACGGTCGAGTGTTTCGCTATGCTGACGACCCCATGCGCACGCCTCGGCGCCGGTGCGCCCGATCACATCGTTGCGATCGACGCCGAGCATCAGCTCGAACGCCCGGTTGACCGCGACGTAGCGATTCGCGGAATCCTTCGCGAGCAGCGGATACGGCACCGTCTCCATCATGGTCTGCTGGAAATTCAATTGCGACTCGAGCCGGCGCTCGATCTGCTCGCGCCGCCGCACCTCGCGCTGCAGCAGCACGTATGCGCGCAGCGTCACGAACAGTACGGCGCCGATCCCGATCAAGAGCGGCAACAGCCGCAGCGACGTCACCTGCGCTGTGTGATCGTGCGCCGCATCGCCCTGCCATTTCTGGCGAATGCGCAGCTTCTCGGACTGCGGCATCGCGCGCAGCGCGCGGTCGATGAGCCCCGCCAGCGGCTTGAGGTCCGGGCTGAGCGCAAAGGCGATCTGGCCGGTCGCGTCGACGGTGCCGACAATCTTCAATATTCCTGCGTATTTGTCGTGAATCGCAGCGTCGATCGTCGCGACGTTGTCGACGTAGGCGTCGGCTTCACCCGCTGCCAACTTGCGCAGCGCGGCCTCGACGGTGGGCACCACGATCAATGACACCTGCGGCGCAGACCGCAAGAGCCGCTCCGGATCGACCAGATGCTCGGTCACGACGACGCGGCGATTCGCGAAATCAGCGAGGCTTTGGGCGGGTGGCTCGTCGTGCCGGGCGGCGATGACGATCGGATAGCTTTCGTAGGCATCGGTGAACTGCGCGCCGGGCAGGCGCGGATCGCCTGCGGTCGCGGTCGCGAGCAGCGCGATGTTGCCGCGCTCGAACGAATCGAGTGCGGCAGCCCAGTCGGCGTCCGGCGAGCGGCGAAACGACACGCCGAGCGTGCGGCTCAGGTAGTCGAGGTAGTCGGACGCGATGCCGCTCCGCCGGCCCTCCTGATCGATGTAGCTGAACGGCGCCCAGGACGCGTCGAACCCGATCGTGATGATCGGCAGCGCGCGCAGATAGGCTTGCTCCCGCGCGTCGAGCTCCAGGCCCGCCCCCGGCTCCCCGCTCCGGGCGTCGATCCTGGAGCCGATCCAGCGCGCGCGGATCGCGTCCTCGTCGACCGGACGCAGGCGGGCAAGCGCGGCGTCGATCTGGTTGCGCAGCGCCGCCCGAGTGCGCGGCATTGCGAAACGCAGCTCGTTCACCCGGTTCGCTTCCTCGACCGCGATGTGCAAATTGCCGAAGTTGCCGGCCGCCAGCGCGTACCGCACGGCCGGCGCAAAGCCGAAGTAGGCGTCGGCGCTGCCGTCCGCGACGGCGCGCAGCGCGGCCGACGTATCCGGCCGCGCCACGATTTGCGCACGCGGGTAGCGGTCGATCAACTGCCGCTCCAGCGAAAATCCTTTTTCCACCGCGATTCGTGCGTTGCCCATGCGGGCCGAGGCCAAGAAGGCGTTGTCGCTCGTACGGGTCACGACGGCCGTCGCGCCGCGGAAGTACGGCGCCGAGAACGTGAGGCAGCGCTCGCGCTCGGGCGTGCGCGCAACGCTCGGCACGATGTCGACCTGGCCCTCGCACGCCGCCTTCAGCAACGCGGCCATGTCGGGGAACATCTTGACGTCGAGCGCGACGTGATCGGGCAGCGTTAGATGAAGATAGTCGATGCTGAGGCCGGCGGGCTTGCCGTCGACCCAATCGTCGAACGGCGCCCAGCCGCCGACGAGCATGCCGACCGTCAGCGTCTCCGGAGGCGGCGGCAACGCCGCGGTCGAGCTGGCCGGGGCGGACACCGCCGGTCGAGCCGGATCGGTCGTGGCAACGGCGGCAGGTGCTGCAAGGAGAAAAACCAGCGCGAACGCGCATTGCAGATAGGACATCCAGCGCGCAATGAATCGCGTTTTGACCAATGTCGCGATACTCATCTGGACACGCTTACCGGCCGGCCGTGCGCGGCCGGCGTTGAACAAGCGGGAACAACAAGCCGGCGAGGATCGCCGCGGCCATCGGCGCCGCCCAGAAAAGCCAGAGTTGATCGAGTGCCCAGCCGCCGACGAGCAGCGCCGGCCCGGTCGAGCGCGCGGGATTGGCTGCGCCGTTCGTGACAGGCAGCGAAACCATGTAGATCAAGGCGATGCAGGTTCCGATCGTCGGCGGTCCGATGACGCGGGACACGCGCCGGCCCGATACGAGCAGATTGACCATGACCAGCGCGAACGACATCGCAAACTCGAGCGCGGCAGCGGCATGCAAGCGATAGTCGAACGGCGAGTGGTCGCCGTACCCATTGGCGCCGAACTCCGCGGCAGCGAGCTCGAAGCCCGGCCGGCCACCGGCGATGTAGGCGAGCAGCCACGCGCCGAACGTTGCGCCGACGATCTGCGCTGCGAGATACGGCACGAGCTCGCGAATCGAAAATCGCTGCGCGACCGCAAAACCCACCGTCACCGCAGGGTTCATATGTGCGCCGGACACCGGCCAAATGGCGTAAGCCATCGTCGTGAAACTGAGCCCGAAGGCAAGCGATACGCCAAGGAGACCCAAGCCTTGAGCGCAGAAATTGGCGGACAGCACCATGCTGCCGCAACCAATGAACACCACCCAGGCCGTTCCCGCGGCTTCGGCCATCAGCCGTCTTCTTAGATTCGACATCTCACCTCCATCGCCCGTCGCGCCGTGGGGGCCGCCCGACGTCGATCTCGGCTTATCCGATTTCCGCGCCGTCCGGATCGCGGAGTGCCGCCTCCAAGCGGCGGTTACCGATTCGTGCGCCGTCGGCTAGTATCGGGCGAAGACGATGAAAATCTAATCAGACTAGTCCTAAAGTACGTAGGCCGAACTAGGTCAGCCCGATTTGACGGGCATATTCGATCAACTGCGCCTCCGTATCGAGACCGAGCTTGCGCATCGTGCTGCGCTTTTGTGTGCTGATCGTCTTCCCGCTGCGCCCAAGGCGCTCGGCGATTTGATGGATTGCCATGCCCTTTGCGTAGAGCTGAAAGACCTCCCATTCCCGGCAGCTCAGGAAACCCGCTCGGGACGCCGGAAATCCATCGATGGCGCCGATCGTCTCGATGACATGACGGGACAGATACGGTTGCCCCGTGCCGATCGACTCGATCGCCAAGGTCAGCGAATCGGCGGCATCGCGCTTGTCGACAATGGCCGACACCCCCATTTGCAGCAAATCAGTCAGCATTTGGCCGTGATTGATCATCGTGATGACGATGACGTACGGTCGCGGCCCTTGGCGCAGCACTTTGCGCAGCAGCGGGATGGCATTGCTTTCGCCGTTCAGGCCCGGCATGCCGATATCGGAGACGATGACGTCGCACGGGCAGGCATCGAGACACGCGGCAAGCGACTGAGCGTCCGACGCTTGCCCGACAACGGCGAATCCGGGTGCGGACGACAAGAGACGGGTCATTCCAAGACAAACGCTCGGATGGTCATCTGCAACGATGATTCGGATAGGAATTGTCATCTTGACTTTGCTTGTGCTGGTTGCCACCGCCCTTTCGCATCCTCTGCGGCGCTATGTGGAACGCCCCCGCGCGACGAGACCATGCTCGATCGCAAAACGATAGAGGTCGACATCGTTTTGCAAAGCGAGCTTTTTCATTGCCGTGCACTTCTGCGCGCTAATCGTCTTCACGCTGCGACCGGTTTGCCTCGCGATTTCCGTGATACCGAGTCCCGACGCGTAATGGGTAAACACCTCGAGCTCTCGCTTCGACAACAGCTGACGCACGCGCTCGAGCCTTTGCGCCAGCTTCGCATCGGCAAGCAACGTTCGGATGGTGGGACCGAGATAGGACTCGCGTGCGAGCGCCGTGACTACCGCGACATGCACGAGATCGATACGGTCGCGCTTGCTGAGGATGGCATTGGCGCCAAGCGCGATGGCTTCGTGTAGCACATCGACGTCCGTCGACATCGTGAGTATGACCAGCGGCAGATTCGGATAGCGCGCCTTTAAACGCCGAATGATTTCGATGCCGTCGCCCTGCGTGCCGCCCGGCATGAACAAGTCAGTCACGACGACATCGCATTCGAGCTGGCCGAGCGCGTTGAAGAGCTCCGTCGAATCGATTGCACGACCGACAATACGCAAATCGGGCAGCGACGCGACGACATTTTCAAGCGCCAGCAGCATTAGCGGGTGATCATCCGCAATGAGGGTTCTAATCGGCACTACGGTGTCGATATCTGTCATCTGTATTGCCTCCGGCTTTACCTCATCCCGGCAAATATTCTCGGAAATTGGGGTACCCGAGAGAGCATCGAATATTCATTAGCACTACGACATAGGAATAGTCTGAAAAAAACAGAATGCAGGGTAGGGAATTTCCTTACCGCCGACCTATCGCTTGATCCTGCTCAAATCAAACCGTGCGCATGAGCGAACGCAAAGAGCCCAGGATCATTGTGGATACCGAGCTTGACCATTGCATCGCGTTTCTGGCGGCTCACGGTGCGAACGTCTCGATCGAGCATGCGTGCAATTTCGGTTAGCGAATGGCCACCCGCGAACAGTCGCACGACTTCCGTTTCGCGCGGCGAGAGGTTGGCTGACTTGAACGCTTCCGCGCCTGCGTTGGAAAGCGCGCCGGCGATCGTGTCGCCGACATGCGCCTCGCCTTGGACCGCCAGGCGAACGGCAACGGCCACGTCCTCCATCGACTCCGCTTTGTTGACGACGCTGATCGCCTGGTCCGTCACGAGGGAGTGCAGGATCACGCCGTTCGTCAGGCTGGTCAGCACGACGACGCCGAGTTGAGGCCATTCGCGGCGAATGCGGCGTATGAGTCGCAGGCCGTCTTCGTGGATGCTGTCGGGGTCCGGCATGGCGAGATCCGTGACGAGCACGTCGCACGGCGTGGAATGCAGCATGTCGAGCAATTCGCTCGGCGTGCTTGCCGTTCCGACCACCTTGATGCTCGCGTCTCTTTCCAGAGCCGCCCTAATGCCAAGCAGTACAAATGGATGATCGTCGGCCAGGATGACGCGAATGTTCACGGTGGGGCTCTCTCGGATGATCCGCGCTTTCGCGGGACGCGTTACGCATAGGGCAAGCGCGCTATTGCACGTGCGCCACAACACGTCGATAAAACCACGGCGAAATGCAACCGAGAATAGGACGTTTCTGATTCAGCGCCGAGCGCTGCACGAGCGTGTCGACAGGGTCAACGAGATGTGCCGCTTGGCGGGCAGTGTGCGGACTAGCGCGATCCGGCAGGATCGCTTGCGGCGGTGTCGAACTGGAAGTCCTTCGCGCGCAGGCTGACTTTCGTCGCGTAGGCTTTCGATCCGCCGTAGCTTTTCAGCGCCGCGCCGACATCGCCCTGCGCCGACTGGAGGTAGCCGTGCAGAATCGCGGAGCCTGCTTCGATATTGTCTTCAGGCGCGGTCAAGTCGAGATTCTTCACGAGCTGCTTGTGCGCCGCCGGCACGACCTGCATGAGCCCGGTCGCGCCGTGCAAGCCCTTGGCTTTTTCCTTGAAGCGCGACTCGATCGAAATGATCGCGAGCACCAGCGCGGGCGGCAACGAATATTTCGACGCCGACGACATCACCGCGGCTGAAATCTGCTCCGCCTTGGCTCGCGCGAGACCGAACTTCTGCGCGAGCATTTCCGATATCGCGTGGATCTGCGGAGCCGTCGATGCGCTTGCCGCATCCGGCGCACTCGCCATGACCGAGACACCGCTCGCCAATGCGTCAGCCTGGGCCCGATCCTGCGCGACCGCGCACTGCATCAGGCCCAGCGAAACGACTAGCAAGCAAAGAAGTCGGCTCATGGCGGAAAACGGAAATGGGTGCCGCATTATAGCGGCTTTTGTCAGGGGAAACTCCCGGCGGCCGGAACGGCGTGCCGAGCGGCAAGCGGACGCCTCACCGCTGCTCGCCTGCGGCCAGGCGCGCAGTTTGCGGCTCGACTCCTGCGGGAAGGCAAACCGACTCTATCGCGAGCGGCAGCCTGACTTTAGCGGCGTCTTACCCCTATTCAAGAAATCGCCGCACAGGAGGAAAAATCGTGAACCGATTGATCGCTTTGGTGCTGCTGAGCTGCACCGCATGGCTGACCGCGTGTAACACCGTGGCCGGCGCCGGCCAGGACATCTCGAATGGCGGGCACGCCATCACCAACAGTGCGGAGAAAGCCCAATCGCAATAGCGCGAGAGAGACGTGGGCGCAGCGGCGGCGGCGTGAAGGGCCGGATAGGCGCGTGAGCGCCAGGACGGCAAGCCGGATGAAAAAACCCCGCCTAGGGCGGGGTTCTATCTTTGCAGTTTTCGGATACGGGAAATCAGAACGGAATATCGTCATCCATCTCGTCGAACCCGCCGCCTGCCGGCGCGCTCGGACGGCTCGAACCGCTCGAACCGCCACCACCAGCGCTGCGTGCCGCACCGCCGCCAGCCACGCGGCCACCGCCGCGCTCGGACGGTTCGCCACGGCTGTAGCCGCCGTCGTCACCGCCGCCGCTCGAACCGCCACGGCCGCCGAGCATCTGCATCTGGTCAGCGACGATTTCCGTCGAGTAGCGTTCCGTGCCGTCCTGGCCCTGGTACTTGCGCGTACGCAAGCGGCCTTCGATATAAACCGACGAGCCCTTCTTCAAGTATTCGTTCACGATCTCGGCCAGACGGCCGAAGAACGCAATGCGGTGCCACTCGGTCATTTCCTTGAATTCGCCGGACTGCTTGTCCTTGTAGCGATCGGTGGTCGCGAGGCGGATGTTTGCGACGGCGTCCCCGCTCGGCAGATAACGCACTTCAGGATCGGCGCCGAGATTGCCGACGAGAATGACCTTGTTGACGGATGCCATGTGTTTCTCCAGTTGATTCCATATCGTGCGGCGCAGCGACGCGCGCTTCGTTGCTCATTGCAGCCTGTCTCGCAGCTTCGCCGCTCGGCGCGAGCACACCGGACGCAACCGCAACGAGCACGCGCCCAGCACCGCACACGCCAATGTGCGATCACGCCCTGCGGGGCGGGGCCTTCATATTTGCGGCGATTATAAGCCACGCAAATACGAGGCCAGAGCAGGCATAGAACACGGCGCTTTGCCCGTCCACCTTCAACAGCCATCCGCCGACCACGCCGCCCAGCGCGAGGCCGATCGACTGCGTCGTGTTGTAGACGCCCGCCGCCGCGCCCTTGCGCTGGCCCGGTGCGAGCTTCGACACGAGCGAAGGCTGCGACGCCTCGAGAATATTGAAGCCGAGGAAGTAGACGAAGAGGATCGCCGCGACAGTCAAAATGGTATGCGGTGCGGTGCCCAGCAGCAATTGGCCGATCAGGATAAGCGCGATGGCGCCGAGCAGCACCGGCTTCATTTTTCCGCGCTTCTCGGCGGCGATGATGGCGGGCACCATCATGACGAATGCGAGACCCATCACGGGCAGATAAACCTTCCAGTGCGAGGCGACCGGCAAGCCGCCGGCTTCGAGAATGCGCGGCACGACGAGAAAGAGCGCGGTCTGCGTGGCGTGCAGCACCAGCACGCCGAAATTCAGACGCAGCAGCTCGACGTTGTGCAGCACTTCGGCAAACGGCGCGCGCACGTGCACGGGCTTCGGCGCATCGGGGACGACCCACAACACGACGCCGATCGCCAGCAGCGAGAACACGCCGACGAGCGCGAACAAGCCGCTCATGCCGACCCACTGAAACACGATCGGCGCGCCGACGATCGCCACCGCGAACGACACGCCGATGCTGCCGCCGACCATCGCCATCGCCTTCGTGCGGTGCTCTTCGGCGGTGAGATCGGCGATGAACGCGATCACTGCCGACGACACCGCCCCCATCCCCTGAATCACGCGCCCGACGATGATCCACGTCATGTCGTGGGCGAACGCGGCTACGAAGCTGCCGATCGCGAAGATCAAGAGCCCCGTCGCGATGACGGGCTTGCGGCCGATCTGATCGGACACCCAGCCGTAGAAGATGTAGAGCATCGATTGCGTGACGCCGTAGGCGCCGAGCGCAATGCCGACCAAGAGGACGTTATCCCCGCCGGGAATCGTCTTCGCGTAGACCGAAAACACCGGCATGATCATGAAGAGGCCGAGCATGCGCAGCGCGAAGATCGCGGCCAGCGACACGGTCGCGCGCAATTCGGGCGCGCTCATGCGCGAAGAGGTGGCAGAAGGATTGGACATCGGCGGCGAAGGAGGACCTGGAAATCGGCGCCTGTTCGCGCCTGCCGCGCGGTGTAAGGTCGCCGTAACGGCGGTCTGGAAAAGTCGTTATAGTAGCAGGTTTGGCCCCCTTCCCCGCCCAGGTTTCATGGAACAGATTCGCATCCGTGGCGCTCGCACCCACAACCTGAAAAACGTCAATCTCGACCTGCCGCGTCACAAGCTGATTGTGATCACCGGCCTGTCGGGATCGGGCAAATCGTCGCTCGCGTTCGACACGCTCTACGCGGAGGGGCAGCGCCGTTACGTCGAGAGTTTGTCGGCCTACGCCCGGCAATTTTTGCAGTTGATGGAAAAGCCCGACGTCGATCTGATCGAGGGCCTCTCGCCCGCGATTTCGATCGAGCAGAAGGCGACCTCGCACAACCCGCGCTCGACGGTCGGCACCGTCACCGAGATCCACGACTACCTGCGGCTCTTGTACGCGCGCGTCGGCACGCCCTTTTGCCCCGACCACGAGATCCCGCTCGAAGCGCAAAGCGTCTCGCAGATGGTCGACGCCGCGCTCGCGCTGCCCGAAGAAACCAAGCTGATGATCCTCGCGCCGGTGGTGGCGAACCGCAAGGGCGAGCACACCGAGCTGTTCGAGGACATGCAGGCGCAAGGCTTCGTGCGTTTCCGCGTCCGCTCGGGCGGCGGCACGGCCAACGAGGGTGTCGCCAAGATCTATGAGGTCGAGTCGCTCCCGAAGCTCAAGAAGAACGACAAGCACACGATCGACGTCGTCGTCGACCGCCTGAAAGTTCGCGCCGACATGAAGCAGCGCCTCGCCGAATCGTTCGAAACGGCGCTGCGTCTCGCCGACGGCCGCGCGATCGCGTTCGAGATGGATACGGAGAAGGAGCACCTGTTCAGCTCGAAGTTCGGGTGCCCGATCTGCTCGTACTCGCTGCAGGAACTCGAGCCGCGGCTCTTCTCGTTCAACAATCCGATGGGCGCGTGCCCCGATTGCGACGGGCTCGGCCAGATCACGTTCTTCGATCCGAAGCGGGTGGTCGCGCATCCGTCGCTGTCGCTCGCGGCGGGCGCCGTGAAGGGCTGGGACCGGCGCAACCAGTTCTATTTCCAGATGCTGCAAAGTCTCGCGGCGTTCTACGAATTCGATATCGACACCGCGTTCGACGATCTGCCGGAGAAAGTCAAAAAACTGCTGCTGTACGGCTCGGGCAAGGAGACGATCCCGTTCTCCTACATCAACGAGCGCGGCCGCACGTCGATCCGCGAGCACGTGTTCGAAGGGATCATCCCGAACCTCGAGCGACGCTACCGCGAGACCGACTCGGTCGCGGTTCGCGAAGAGCTCGCGAAATACCAGAACAACCAGGCTTGCCCGTCGTGCGAAGGCACGCGGCTGCGCCGCGAAGCGCGCTTCGTGCGCCTCGGCGCCAACGGCGACGCGCGCGCGATTTTCGAAGTGAGCGGCTGGCCGCTGCGCGACACGCTCGGCTACTTCCAGACGCTGCGCCTCGACGGCGCGAAACGCGACATCGCGGACAAAGTCGTCAAGGAAATCGTCGCGCGGCTCATGTTCCTCAACAACGTCGGGCTCGATTACCTCTCGCTCGAGCGCAGCGCGGAGACGCTGTCGGGCGGCGAGGCGCAGCGCATCCGCCTCGCATCGCAGATCGGCTCGGGCCTGACCGGCGTGATGTACGTGCTCGACGAGCCGTCGATCGGCCTGCACCAGCGCGACAACGACCGCCTCATCTCGACGCTCAAGCACCTGCGCGACCTCGGCAACTCGGTGATCGTCGTCGAGCATGACGAAGACATGATCCGCATGGCCGACTACGTCGTCGATATGGGACCGGGCGCGGGCGAGCACGGCGGCATGGTGATCGCCGAAGGCACGCCGAAGGAAGTCGAGAAGGACGCGGCTTCGATGACCGGCCAGTATCTCTCCGGTGCGCGCACCATCGAGTATCCGGACGAACGCAAGGAGCCGGACGAGCGCCGCCTACGCATCGTCGAGGCTTACGGCAACAACTTGAAGCGCGTGACGCTCGATCTGCCGGTCGGGCTCTTGACCTGCGTGACGGGCGTGTCCGGCTCGGGCAAGTCGACGCTGATCAACGACACGCTGTATCAGGCCGTCGCGCACCACCTGTACGGCTCGGCGACCGAGCCCGCGCCCTACGAGGCGATCGAGGGCCTCGAACACTTCGACAAGGTCATCAACGTCGATCAATCGCCGATCGGCCGCACGCCCCGCTCGAATCCCGCCACCTACACGGGCGTCTTCACGCCGATCCGCGAGCTGTTCGCGGGCGTGCCGGCCGCCAAGGAGCGCGGCTACGACCCGGGCCGCTTCTCGTTCAATGTAAAAGGCGGCCGCTGCGAGTCGTGCCAGGGAGACGGCGTGCTGAAGGTCGAGATGCACTTTTTGCCGGATGTCTATGTGCCGTGCGACGTCTGCCACGGCAAGCGCTACAACCGCGAAACGCTCGACGTCCAGTACAAAGGCAAGAACATCAGCGAAGTGCTCGACATGACCGTCGAACACGCGTACGAGTTCTTCAAGGCCGTGCCCGTGGTCGCCCGCAAGCTCAAGACGCTGCTCGACGTCGGCCTCGGCTATATCCGGCTCGGCCAGTCGGCGACGACGCTATCGGGCGGCGAGGCCCAGCGCGTGAAGCTCTCGCTCGAGCTGAGCAAGCGTGACACGGGTCGCACCCTATATATTCTCGACGAACCGACGACCGGCCTACACTTCCACGACATCGCGCTTTTGCTCGAAGTGATTCACCGGCTGCGAGATCAGGGCAATACCGTCGTCATCATCGAGCATAATCTCGACGTGATCAAAACCGCTGACTGGCTGATCGACCTCGGCCCGGAAGGCGGCGCGGGCGGCGGCCAGATCATCGCGCAAGGCACGCCGGAGCAGGTGTCCAAATCGAAGGCGAGCTTTACCGGCAGGTATCTGGCGGCGTTGCTCAAACGCCGCTGATTGAACGAATGCATGACAGAAAACACCAATAGTTGGGAACCAGGTCGGAGACGGGAATAAGTCATGGCTAAGCGCAACGAGGCGTCGTCGGAAGACGCGCAGGTTCGGGACCTGCAACCTCGCCACGTTCGGCTGACGAGCGATATGAGCCTGCCGAAGCTGTCCGCAGTGGAAATCGGCAGCTATGCGCTGATGCTCATCGGCATGGTGGTCGTGCTGGAGCTGAAGCTCTTGGGCGCGTTGCTGGCGGGCATGCTCGTCTATCAGCTCGTGCATATGATTGCGCCGGCGATCGAGCGGCACACGTCGAGTCACGGCGCGCGCTGGCTAGCGGTGGTGCTGCTGTCGATCGCGGTCGTCGGAGGGCTCGCGGGGCTCACGATCGGTCTCATCGAGCACTTCGAGAATACGGTGCCCAACATCCAGAATCTGCTCGATCAGGTCATGCAGATGGTCGATCAGGCACGCGTACGCACGCCGCAGTGGATCGCTTCCGCGCTGCCCGTCGACGTCGCGCAGATGAAGGAGAGGGCCGCGACGCTGATGCACTCGCACATGGGGACACTGTCGCAAGGCGGCAAGACCTTTGCGCGCGGCTTCGGACACGTGCTGTTCGGCATGGTCATCGGCGCGATGATCGCGATCACCGTGCAGCGCCACACACAGCGCCTACCGCTTTCGACGGCCTTTGCCGCGCGCGTCGCGCGCTTCGCCGACGCGTTCCGGCGCATCGTGTTCGCGCAGGTCAAGATTTCGGCGATCAATGCAGTGTTCACGGCGCTTTATCTGCTGGTGGCGCTGCCGGCGTTTCATGAGCAGTTGCCGCTGTCGAAGACGCTCGTCTTGGTCACGTTCATCTCCGGCCTCTTGCCGGTGATCGGCAACCTGATCTCGAACACGCTGATCGTGGCGGTGTCGCTGTCGGTGAGCTTTCCGACGGCGGTCGCGTCGCTCGTGTTTCTCGTGGTCATTCACAAGCTCGAGTACTTTTTGAACGCGCGCATCATCGGCGGGCAAATCGAGGCGCGCGCGTGGGAGCTGTTGCTGGCGATGCTTGTGATGGAAGCTGCGTTCGGCTTGCAGGGGGTGATTGCGGCGCCGATTTTCTACGCGTATATCAAGCGGGAATTGATTTATTTGCGGTTGATTTGAGCGGTCGGCTCCTGCACCTCAAAACGAAAAGCCCGCTTCTCGCGGGCTTTTCACATTGGCTATCGATGAACGCGCAACCGCGCGCGACCGATCAGCGAAACACCACCGTCTTCGTCCCATTCAACACGATACGGTGCTCGACATGCCACTTGACGGCGCGCGCGAGCGTCACGCATTCCACATCGCGGCCGATCGCGGTCAGTTGATCCGGCGTCATGCTGTGATCCACCCGCTCCACTTCCTGCTCGATGATCGGACCTTCGTCGAGATCCGTCGTCACGTAGTGCGCGGTCGCACCAATCAGCTTCACGCCGCGGTCGAACGCCTGGTAATACGGCTTCGCCCCCTTGAAGCTCGGCAGGAACGAATGATGGATGTTGATCGCGCGGCCCGCGAGCTTCTCGCACAGCTGCGGCGACAAAATCTGCATGTAGCGCGCAAGCACGACAAGATCGGTCTCATGCTGCTCGATCACTTCCAGCACGCGCGCTTCCTGCGCCGCTTTCGCGCTCGCCGTCGATTCGGTCAGCGGGAAGTGGTGAAACGGGATGTTGTAGCTCGCGGCAAGCTGATAGAAATCGGTGTGGTTCGAAATGATCGCACCGATCTCGATCGGCAATTGACCGGTGCGGTTGCGGAACAGCAAGTCGTTCAGGCAGTGACCGATCTTCGACACCATGATCACGACACGCGGCTTCACCGACGCGTCATGGAGCTCCCAGCGCATCGTGAACCGCTCGGCGAGCGCCGCGAACGATTCGCGCAGCGCGTCGAGGCCCGGGTCGCCGCCCACTTGCTGAAAGTGCACGCGCATGAAGAACTCGCCGGTGCGGCTGTCGCCGAATTGCGCGGAATCGAGGATGTTGCTGCCGCGCTCGAACAGGAAGCCCGAGACGGCATGAACGATGCCGGGCCGGTCCGGGCACGACAGTTTCAAAATAAAGCTGTGTTCGGTCGACATGACCTTGGAACTCCCTTCTAGACGCTATAAGCAGTAGTTCGGTGATTGGCGCGCGGGCCGCACGATCAAGCCGGCGGAGCAAACAACACATCAATGCCCACGCACGCCTCTTCATCGATCCATTGATGACGCAACAGGCAATCGAGCGTCGCGAGACTCGCGTCCACGGTCATCGCGCCGTCGTCGATCCATTGTGCGACTTCGTCGATGCGCGCGAGCCGATGCTCGCCGACTTCACCGTCCTGGTTGTGCGGCACGAAATCCTCGGGCAGCGGCAGATCGTAGATGAAGATCTGCTCGGCCTGCGTGCCTTCGGGAATCGACTGCAGCACGTGAGCGGTGCGCCCGGCCAACGCCTTCGCGGCGATTTCCTCGGGAATGCCCGCCTCTTCCCAGCACTCCTTGACGATCGTCTCGGCGATGCCAAAGCCCCAGCCGATGCCGCCGGCGACCACGTTATCGAGCATGCCGGGATCGGTCGCCTTCGTGTCGCTGCGGCGCGCGATCCACATTTGCGGCGCACGGTCCGCGTGTCTTACGACGCCGTTCAGGTGCACCGCGTAGGTCATCGTGCCGAAGAAACGCGACGCGGCGCGCTCGATGAAGGCGAGCGGCGCGTCGCCGAACGCATTGCGGATCGCGTAGGTTTCGTCGCGCCAGCCGGGAATGCGGCCGTCGGCTGCGAGCGCGCCGATCACCGCGCCGAGCGCGGCCGAGCGCGAATCGACGCTGCTGTCGAAGCGCGCCGCGAGCGCAACGCGCGCCGCATCGATATCGAACACATCGGGCCAGCGCGTGAGCAGCGGCACGTCCGCTTCGCGAATCCAGCCGACACGCTGTCCGTCGATCCAGAACGGCCGATGCGCACGCGCATCGAAGCGCCGCGCGGCGGCAATGCAAGACAAAGTCATGAACGAAGGCTCCTGCTTGCCGCGTCAGTCGCGCAACGCGATGCGCAGACCGAGCGCGATGAAGGTCGCGCCGGCAAGCCGGTCGAGCCACACGCCGACGCGCGGCCGGCGCTTCAGCCAGTTGCCGATCATGCCTGCGCAGACACCGAACGCCGAGAACACGACGACCGTCTGCAGCATGAACAACACACCCAACTCGAGCATCTGCACCATCACGCTCTGCGCGCCGTGCGGTTCGACGAATTGCGGCAGGAACACCACGAAGAAGAGCGTCACCTTCGGGTTCATCATGTTGCCGATCACGCTCTGCCGGAACACGACGCCAAGCGCCTGTGGCGGACGCTCATGCGCGGTCGCGAGCCCCTGGCTTCTCAACGCTTTGATGCCGATCCAGATCAGATACGCGGCGCCCGCGAGCTTGACGACTTCGAACGCGACCTGCGACGAGCGCAGCAGCGCGGCCACGCCGAACGCAGCAAGCGTCGTATGAAACGTGATGCCGGCGGCAAAGCCGAGCGCGGCGACGAAGCCCGCGGCACGCCCCTGCGAGATGCCCCGTGCGAGCACCTGAAGATTGTCCGGACCCGGCGCCATCGTGATGGCGACCGACGTGGCGAGAAACAGCAGGAAGTTAGGCATCGCTCAAGCGCTCCGTGCGAAACACGACATGAAAAGCCAGGAAATCAATGGCCGGAAAATTCGGTGATCGTGTACAGCGGCAAACCGTTGCCGCGCAATAGCTTCGAGCCGCCGAGATCCGGCAAATCGATGATCGCCGCGCCCTCGACGACCACGGCCCCCAGCCTCTCGAGCAGCTTCTTGCCGGCCATCATCGTGCCGCCTGTCGCGATCAAGTCGTCGATGATAACGACACGATCGCCCGCGCGGCACGCGTCTTCGTGAATCTCGACAGTTGCGCTGCCATATTCCAGTTCGTACGACTCGGACACCGTCCGGTACGGCAGCTTGCCGATCTTGCGGATCGGAATGAAGCCGAGATTCAGTTCGTAGGCGATGATCGGCGCGATGATGAAGCCGCGCGCATCGAGCCCGGCGACGTAGTCGAGCTTCGCCTCGACGTAGCGCTCGACCAGCAGGTCCGTCAGCATGCGCAGCGTCTTGGGCCGCTGCAAAAGCGGCGTGATGTCGCGAAACTGCACACCGGCCTGGGGCCAGTCCGGGACCGTGCGAATCTGGCTCTTGATGAACTCGGCCGCGTCGATGGGCGCACCGGTGCGTGCGTTGGACATGGATGTCTCCGCGAAAAAACGGCCTGTCGCTCGTGCTTTGCGCGCGACGCGACGGCCCGAAAAACGATAAAAAACCGGCAAGGCCGGTAGGAAAGCGAGTCGACGGCGTGCACCCGGCGCCGCGTCAAGTGGCGGAAGCCCCCGCGCGGCGATGACGCGAAATGCGCTCCTCGGCGATCGCCAGCGCCTCGGGCAGCCCGCGCAGCACCACGATATCGGAGGCGCGCAGCTTCGTCTCGGGGCCAGGCTCGACACCGCGAATGCCGTGCCGGCGAATGGCCGTCACTTCGACGCCGATGTCGGCAAGACCGAGTTCTTCGAGCGAGCGCCCGACCGCATCCGAGTTCTCGTCGACCGGCACAGATTGTAGCCGCACCTGCTCGTGGCCGTCCTCGTCGCCGAGGTCGTCGGCGCCGTGGAAATAGCCGCGCAGCAAACTGTAGCGCTCGTCGCGCATTTCCTCGACGCGCCGCACGACGCGCCGCATCGGCACCCCCATCAGCACGAGCGTGTGCGACGCCAGCATCAGGCTGCCTTCGACGATCTCGGGAATCACCTCGGTTGCGCCGGCGGCGAGGAGCTTTTCGAGGTCGGCGTCATCGACGGTGCGCACGATGACGGGCAGCGTCGGCTCGAGTTCGTGGATGTTGTGCAGCACGCGCAGCGCGGAAGGCGTGTTCGCGTAGGTGATCGCGATCGCGGCGGCCCGGTGGATACCGGCCGCGAGCAGCGATTCGCGCCGCCCCGCATCGCCGAACACGACCGATTCGCCGGCGGTGGCCGCGGCGCTCACGCGATCGGGGTCGAGGTCGAGCGCGACATATGAGAGGCCCTCGTGCTCGAGCATGCGCGCTAGGTTCTGCCCCGCGCGGCCATAGCCGCAGATGATCACGTGGCCGCTTTGCTTTAGGCTTTGGGTGGCGATGCGCGTCATTTGCAGCGACTGCATCATCCATTCAGTCGACGACAAGCGCAGCACGATGCGATCGGCGTTCTGGATCAGGAACGGCGCCGCGAGCATCGAGAGCAGCATCGACGCGAGAATCGCCTGCAGGAGCGTCGCGTCGACGAGGTGCTTGTCGAGGATCAGGTTCAAGAGCACGAAGCCGAATTCGCCGGCCTGCGCGAGCCCGATGCCGGTGCGCATCGCGACGCCCGGCGTCGCCCCGAACACGCGCGCGAGGCCCGTGATCATGACCGCCTTCAGCAAGATCGGCCCGATCAGGAACGCCAGCACGACGAACGGATGCGTAATGAGCACGCGCGGATTGAGCAGCATGCCGGTCGTCACGAAGAAGAGACCGAGCAGCACGTCGCGAAACGGCTTGATGTCCTCCTCGACCTGATGCCGGTAGGGCGTTTCCGCGATCAGCATCCCGGCAATGAACGCGCCGAGCGCGAGCGAGAGGCCGAACTTGTCGGTGATGAACGCGGCGCCGAGCGTGACGAGCAGCAGGTTCAGCACGAACAGCTCCTGCGAGCGGCGCCGCGCGACGACGTTGAACCAGCGCGTCATGAACTTCTGCCCGACGATCAGAAGCAGCGACAGCGCGACGACAATCTTGATCGCCGCGACGCCGAGCGTCGCCACGAGGCTCTTCGAATCGCCGCCGAGCGCGGCAATGATGATGAGGAGCGGCACGACCGCCAGATCCTGGAACAGCAGCACGCCGAAGATGTTGCGGCCATGCTCGGTCTCGATCTCCAGCCGTTCGGCGAGCATCTTGCTGACGATCGCCGTCGACGACATGGCCAGCGCGCCGCCGAGCGCGACGCTGCCCTGCCACGTGATATGGACCCAGCGCTCGAAGACGAGCCCGAGTATCACCGCGATCGCCACCGTGCCGATCACCTGCAGCAAGCCGAGCCCGAACACGAGCGTGCGCATCGAGCGCAGCTTCGTGAGCGAGAACTCGAGCCCGATCGAGAACATCAGGAACACGACGCCGAACTCGGCGAGATGCTGTGCCCGAACCGTATCCGGAGCAATGCCGAGCGCGTTCGGGCCGACCAGGATCCCCACGGTCAGATAGCCGAGCATCGGCGGCAGATTCAGGAAACGGAATAGGACGACGCCTGCCACCGAAGCGAGCAGCAGAAACAGCGTCATCTCGAGCGGCGAAATCACCACGGGCTAAGCGTCCTCGTTCGTCAGCGGAACCCGTCTCGGGCGCGGAAATCACGCATTCGGGACGGGATGTTGGAGCCGGGGAAGGCAGCAGACAGGCACAGGGGGCCTGACGCGGCGAACAAACGCCTTTTGCTATACTCCGCGAATGATAGCGAAAATCAATGGCGACCGGGCGCTGGCGCTCGCCCGGGACGTGCTCGACATCGAAGCTGACGCCGTGCGCGGGCTTCGCAATCAACTCGACGACGGCTTCGTCAGCGCAGTCGATTTCCTCTTGAGTTGCCGCGGACGCGTCGTCGTATCAGGCATCGGCAAATCCGGCCACATCGCCCGAAAACTCGCCGCTACGCTGGCAAGCACCGGCACGCCCGCATTTTTCGTGCATCCGGCCGAAGCGAGCCACGGCGACCTCGGCATGGTGACCGCCGACGACGTGTTCATCGCCATGTCCAATTCCGGCGAATCGGAAGAGCTGATTTCGATTCTGCCTTTGCTGAAACGCCTCGGCTCCAAGCTGATCGCGATTACCGGCCGCCCCGAATCGAGCCTCGCGAAGCTCGCCGACGTGCACCTGAACGCCGGCGTTTCGAAGGAAGCCTGTCCGCTGAACCTCGCGCCGACGTCCAGCACGACGGCCGCGCTCGCGCTCGGCGACGCCCTGGCGATGGCGGTGCTCGACGCGCGCGGCTTCGGCGCTGACGATTTCGCGCGCTCGCACCCCGGCGGTGCGCTCGGCCGGCGCCTCCTCACCTACGTGCGCGACGTGATGCGCACGGGCGACCAGCTGCCGAAGGTGCTCGACAACGCCACCGTGCGCGACGCCCTCTTCCAGCTGACCGCGAAGCGCATGGGGATGACGGCAATCGTCGACGAACACGACCGCGTCGAAGGCATCTTCACCGACGGCGACCTGCGCCGCGTGCTGGAACGCACGGGCGACTTCCGCGAGCTGCCGATCGCCGAGGTGATGACGCGCGCCCCGCGCTCGATCGGCGCCGATCATCTGGCCGTCGAAGCGGTGGAACTGATGGAGCGCCATCGGATCAACCAGATGCTCGTCGTCGACGAAGCGGGCAAGCTGATTGGTGCGCTCAACATGCACGACCTGTTTTCGAAGAAGGTGATTTGAGATGAACGCATCGCCCCTGACCGTCGCCGAACGCGCGAGCCGCGTCAAGCTGATGATTTTCGACGTGGACGGCGTGCTCACCGACGGCGGCCTGCTGTTCACGGCCGAGGGCGACACGATGAAGTCGTTCAACTCGCTCGACGGCCACGGCCTGAAGCTGCTGCGCGAAGCCGGCATCGTCACCGCGATCATCACGGGCCGCAAGTCGGGCATCGTGCAGGTCCGCGCGCAGGAAATCCGCATCAACCATCTGTATCAAGGCGTGGAAGACAAGCGCCGCGCATTCGCGGATCTCTTGACGGCGACCGGCGTCGCGCGTGAAGAATGCGGCTATATGGGCGACGACTGGCCCGATCTCGCGGTCATGCTCCAGTGCGGCTTCGCGGCCGCGCCGGCCAACGCGCACCCCGAGGTGATCTCGCGCGCGCACTGGGTCTCCCACGCACGCGGCGGCCACGGCGCCGCGCGCGAGCTTTGCGAGACGATCCTGCGCGCCCAAAACCGCTACGACGCGCTGCTCGCGGCCGCCTGCGGAGCCTGACCCGGATGAATCAGTCCCGAATCACGTCTCTGGTCGCCCTCTTCGCGATGGCGCTGCTGGCGGGTGTCACATACTGGCTGCTGGAAGCCACGCAAACGCCGGCGACGCAGCCCGAAAAGCCCAAAGGCCATTCGCCCGACTATTTCGCCGACAACTTCTCGGTCTCCGAGCTCGACCAGACCGGCAGCACGCAGTACCGGCTGACAGCGACGAAAATGGTCCACTATGAAGACGACGAAAACAGCGATCTGACGATGCCAGCCATCCGCGCATTCCAGCCCGGCAAGCCGATCGTGACGGCCACGGGCCTGCGCGGCACGGTCAACGGCGACGCTTCGATCGTCGATCTGTACGACAATGCCCGCATCCTGCGCGCGCCGGGCAACGGCGACCCGGAAATGCAGGCCGACTCGTCACATTTCCGCGTGCTCGTCAACGACGACGTGATCGAGACCGAAAAGCCGGTTAAACTTCGGCGCGGCCTTTCCGTGGCGACGGCAAACGGCATGCATTACAACAACGTCACCCGGGTGATGCAGCTTTTCGGCAACGTCAAAGGCGCGATTGCCGCGTCGGACGTCGGCGGCGGCTCGTCCAAGTAACCCGGGCCATCTAATCCTAGCGTGACTGCATGAACGAATCGTTCTCTCGTTTTGACCTCGGCCGCGCACGCGCGTCGCTCGCGCGCCGCGCGGTACGCGCTGGACTGACGGCGGCGCTCGTCGCGCTGCCCTGCTTCGGCGTGGCCCCGCTCGCGCACGCCGAGCGCGCCGATCGCGACAAACCGCTCAATATCGAAGCGGATAACATGACTTACGACGATCTGAAGCAGATCAACATCTTCACGGGGCACGTCGTCGCCACCAAGGGCACGATCGTGATCCGCGCCGACCGGGTCGATGTGACGCAGGACCCGCAGGGCTATCAGTACGCCGTCGGCACGTCGTCCGGCAAAAACCTCTCGTACTTCCGCCAGAAGCGCGACGGTGTCGACGAATACATCGAAGGCACGGCCGTGCAAATCAATTACGACGGCAAGCAGGACCTGACCACGCTCACCACCAACGCGACGGTGCGCCGCCTGCAGGGCCTCTCGACGCTGATGGACGAAGTCCACGGCAGCGTCATTACCTATGACGGCCAAAACGACTTCTATACTGCGAAGGCCGGCAAGGACGTAGCAGGCCCCGGCAACCCGAGCGGCCGCGTGCGTGCCATGCTGTCGCCCAAGTCGGGCGGCGCCGCGCCGCTCAACGGGGCGTCGGCCACGCTCGCGCCGTCGCCCCAGATTCAAGGAACTCTGCCGCAGTGAACACCCTGTCAACTCCCGCCGCTGCCGCGACTCACACGCTGCCCAACCGCAACGCGCCAGGCACGACGAGCTCCCTGGTGGTGCGCAGCCTGAAAAAACGGTATGGGTCGCGCACAGTCGTCAAGGACGTCTCGCTCGACGTGAAAAGCGGCGAAGTCGTCGGCCTGCTCGGGCCGAACGGCGCCGGCAAGACGACGTCGTTCTACATGATCGTCGGCCTCGTGCCGCTCGACGCCGGCGAAATCGTCCTCGACGGCAACTCGATCAGCCTGCTGCCGATTCACAAGCGAGCGTCGCTCGGGCTCTCGTATCTGCCGCAAGAAGCGTCCGTCTTCCGCAAGCTCACGGTCGAGGAAAATATCCGCGCCGTGCTCGAGCTGCAGCTCGACGAGCACGGCAAACGGTTGTCGAAAGCGCTGATCACCGAACGCACCGAAGCGCTGCTCGACGAACTCCAGATTTCGCACTTGCGCGAGAATCCGGCGCTGTCGCTTTCGGGCGGGGAACGCCGCCGTGTCGAAATCGCGCGCGCGCTCGCGACGAACCCGAGCTTCATTCTCCTCGACGAACCGTTCGCGGGCGTCGACCCGATCGCCGTTCTGGAAATTCAGAAGATCGTTAAATTCTTGAAGCAGCGCAATATCGGCGTGCTCATCACGGACCACAACGTCCGCGAAACGCTCGGGATTTGCGACCACGCTTACATCATCAGCGACGGCAGCGTGCTGGCCGCCGGCGCACCGAGCGACATCATCGAAAACGAAAGCGTGCGCCGCGTCTACCTCGGCGAACATTTCCGGATGTAACGGCGGCGCGCACCGCGCCGCCGCGGCAGCCGCCACGCCGACCGCCTCCCCGCCGGGCTTAGGCCCGCGATCAGCAATTTTTACGGGGCTCGCGCCCCGCCTTCCCGAACGCAAACCGTCAATACGCTATTTCCAGGCGTCGCGAGGTTTCGCTCGCGTGGCAAACTCTCTACAATGAAATTCAACTTGCCATGAAAGCCAGCCTCCAACTCCGCCTATCGCAGCATCTCGCGCTGACGCCACAACTGCAGCAGTCGATCCGGCTGCTGCAGTTGTCTACGCTCGAACTGCAACAAGAAGTCGCGATGGCGGTCGCGCAAAATCCGCTGCTCGAAAGCGAAGACGAATGGATCGCGAGTCCGCTGCGCGTCGCGGCGGACGGGTCGGTGATTGCGCAAACGCCGAACGCGAGCAGTCCCGAGCCGATGCCCGGCGCGTCGAATTCCTCGAGCCCTGCCGAAAATGCCGACGGCGGCGAACCGCAAAGCGTCGACGAATACAACGGTCTAGCCTCGGACAGCGGCTCCGACGCGAGCCAATGGAATCTCGACGACTACGGCCGCTCCGGCAACGCGTCGGATGACGACGACTTGCCGCCGCTGCAAATCCACGAATCGACGACCACGCTGCGCGACCACCTGATGGCGCAACTGCGCGTCACGCAAGCGAGCCAACGTGACCGCGCGCTGATCACGTTCCTGATCGAATCGCTCGACGACGACGGTTACTTGACCGCCTCGCTCGATGAAGTGCTCGCCGATTTGCCGGAAGAGCTCGAAGTCGATCTCGACGAATTGAACGCCGCCTTGGCACTGCTGCACAGCTTCGATCCGGCCGGGGTCGGTGCACGCACGGCTTCCGAATGCCTGAAGCTGCAACTGCATCGCCTCGACGCATCTCCTACGCGCACGCTCGCACTCGAAATCGTCGCCCATCATCTGGAACTGCTCGCGGCACGCGATTTCACGCGCCTGCGCAAACAACTGAAGGCCAATGACGACGACCTGCGCGACGCCCACGCGCTGATCCGCTCGCTCGAACCCTTCCCCGGCGCCGCCTACGGCAAGGCCGAGGCCGACTACGTCGTGCCGGACATCATGGTGAGAAGAACTGCACAAGGCTGGCAGGCCGAACTGAATCCCGAGGTGGTGCCGCGGCTGCGCATCAATCACCTTTACGCGAATATTTTGCGCAACAGCCGGGGCGATCCCGGCAGTGGCTCGCTGCGTCAACAGCTGCAAGAAGCGCGTTGGCTGATCAAAAATATTCAACAACGATTCGAGACGATTCTCAGGGTCGCGCAAGCCATTGTGGAGCGTCAAAAGAACTTTTTCACGCACGGCGAAATTGCGATGCGCCCCTTGGTTTTGCGGGAAATAGCTGATACGCTGGGGCTACACGAGTCAACGGTCTCGCGTGTGACAACCGGGAAGTACATGCTTACCCCGTTTGGGACGCTTGAATTTAAGTACTTCTTTGGATCTCACGTTTCGACCGATACGGGGGGCGCGGCCTCATCAACGGCCATTCGCGCACTCATCAAGCAACTGATAGGAGCTGAAGACACCAAATCTCCTCTTTCAGACAGCCGCATAGCCGAACTGCTGGCGGAACAAGGATTCGTGGTCGCACGCCGCACGGTTGCCAAGTACCGCGAAGCCCTCAAGATTCCCGCAGTGAATTTGCGCAAGTCTTTGTAGCTCGCTGCTTTTTGCGGTGGGCATTTTCCGGCCGCGATGCTGTTGGCGGAGAAGGCCGGCCGATACGACCCGCCGCTCGTCAGTCACGGGGTGATGACTCGAGCGGGCCGCTCCCGACCGGTACTGCCGCACCAATCGGTGTCAGGCGGCCATTCGTTTGGAGAGCACTATGAATCTGAAGATCAGTGGACACCATCTCGAAGTAACGCCAGCGTTGCGGGAATACGTGATCACCAAACTGGACAAGGTGCTAAGACATTTCGATCAGGTGATCGATGGCAATGTGGTCCTCTCGGTCGACAATCACAAGGAAAAGGAAAAGCGTCAGAAGGTCGAAATCAATCTCCATCTGAAGGGCAAAGACATCTTTATCGAAAGCGCAGACGGCGACCTCTACGCCGCGATCGACCTGATGGTCGACAAGCTCGACAGGCAAGTCATCCGGCACAAGGATCGTCTCCAAGAGCATCAACACCACGCGATCAAGCATCATCCGGAGGCGTCCCACATCGAGCTGCCGCCCGCAGTAGCGAATTCTTGAAGAAGCATTCGTCACCCCTGAAAAACCGCCCGTTTCCGGGCGGTTTTTTCGTCTGGCGGCGCGCCGAACCCGCGCTCGAAGTCGCGCTTTTCGGCAGCGAAACGACACCGCGCGGCAACGGATGGCGCGCTGCACCATCGACGCTCGCGCTGTTCTATAATGTCCCGGTTATTATCGGGGTCGCCAGACGTTCGGAACAATTCAGTCTCGCGCGCAATTCCGTGTGAGCACTGCGAATATGGACAACCAGTCAGTTGCCGCGAGGAGAATCCAGGCCACGCGTCCGCCTGCCAACATGAATCGTTTAGCCAAATTCCTTCCCCTCGAAAACGTCGTCGTCGGACTATCCGTTACCAGCAAGAAGCGCGTATTCGAGCAAGCGGGCCTGATTTTCGAAAATCAAAACGGGATCGCGCGCAGCACGGTCACCGACAATCTGTTTGCGCGCGAACGCCTCGGTTCGACGGGACTCGGCGAAGGCGTCGCGATTCCGCACGGCCGCATCAAGGGGCTGAAGCACCCGCTCGCCGCCTTCGTGCGGCTCGAGCAGCCAATTCCGTTCGAATCGCCGGACGGCCAGCCGGTCTCGCTCCTGATCTTCCTGCTCGTGCCGGAACAGGCCACGCAGCAACATTTGGAGATCCTCTCGGAAATCGCGCAATTGCTGTCCGACCGCGAAGCGCGCGAACGCCTGCATTCGGAGCCTAGCGCCGCGGAGTTGCATCGGCTGCTCACCCAGTGGCACCCTTGAGGGTGTAACAGAGCAATGCGCATTGCGCCGGCCGGTGCGATGCGCGAGCGGGCGCACCCGGAACCGTTACGTTAGCCGACCGAACCGGCCGCCAGGAGGTCGATCGATAAAGCGGCCTGGCAACTTGGAGTCACGGATTCATGGACACGTCCAGCATCAACGCCCAAAGCATCTTCGACGACAACGCCTCCATGCTCAAACTGAGCTGGTTGACGGGCCATGAAGGCTGGGAGCGCGGCTTTTCGACCGAAACCGTCGCCACGGCGACCGCCAGTTCCGACCTCGTCGGCCACTTGAACCTGATCCACCCGAACCGGATCCAGGTGCTCGGCGACGCCGAGATCAACTACTATCAGCGCCAAACCGACGAAGACCGTTCGCGCCACATGGCCGAGCTGATCGCGCTCGAGCCGCCGTTCCTGGTCGTCGCGGGCGGCATCGCGGCGCCGCCTGAGCTCGTCCTGCGCTGCACGCGCTCGTCGACGCCGCTCTTCACGACGCCGATGTCGGCGGCAGCGGTCATCGACAATCTGCGGCTCTACATGTCGCGCATTCTCGCGCCGCGCGCGACACTGCACGGCGTGTTCCTGGACATTCTCGGCATGGGCGTGCTGCTCACCGGCGACTCGGGTCTCGGCAAGAGCGAACTCGGCCTTGAGCTGATCAGCCGCGGCCACGGCCTCGTAGCGGACGATGCCGTCGACTTCGTGCGACTCGGCCCGGACTTCGTCGAAGGCCGCTGCCCGCCGCTTCTGCAGAACCTTCTCGAAGTGCGGGGGCTGGGCCTCCTCGACATCAAGACGATCTTCGGTGAAACCGCGGTACGCCGCAAAATGAAGCTCAAGCTGATCGTGCAACTGGTGCGCCGGCCAGACGGCGAGTTCCAGCGTCTGCCGCTCGAAAGCCAGACGGTCGACGTGCTCGGCCTGCCAATCAGCAAGGTCACGATCCAGGTGGCGGCGGGCCGCAACCTCGCGGTTCTTGTCGAGGCCGCGGTGCGCAACACGATCCTGCAGCTGCGCGGCATCGATACTTTGCGCGACTTCATGGACCGCCAGCGCCTCGCGATGCAGGACCCGGAAAGCCAGTTCCCCGGCAAGCTGATTTGACGCCGGAGCGGCGGCCAACAACGCTGTCATGGGGGCGCGGCAGGCTGGGTCCGGTGCTATGATGAAACGAACGGATTTTTCTCCATGCGCATTGTTCTGATCACCGGCATTTCCGGCTCCGGCAAGTCTGTTGCTTTGAACGCGCTCGCAGACTCTGGCTACTACTGCGTCGACAATCTGCCGCCGCGTTTTCTGCCCGCGCTCGCCGAATATCTGGCGAACGACGGTCAGGAGCGCCTCGCGGTCGCCATCGACGCGCGCTCGAGCGCGTCGCTAAGCGACATGCCCGCCATCATCCGCAATCTGGCGAGCGATCACGACGTCCGGGTGTTGTTCCTAAACGCGAGCACGCAAGCGCTGATTCAGCGTTTTTCCGAAACGCGCCGCCGTCACCCGCTATCGGGCTCGCCTGCGCACGACGCAGACGTGGGTCTCATGACTTCGCTCGAAGAGGCGATCGAGCGCGAGCGCGAGCTCGTCGCCGATCTCGCCGAGTTCGGCCATCAGATCGACACCAGCAATCTGCGCGCGAACGTATTGCGCGCATGGGTCAAGCGTTTCATCGAACAGGAGCATGCGGGCCTGATGCTGATGTTCGAATCGTTCGGCTTCAAGCGCGGCGTGCCGCTCGACGCCGATCTCGTCTTCGATGTGCGCACGCTGCCGAACCCGTACTACGACCACGAGTTGCGCCCTCTCACCGGACTCGACCAACCTGTCATCGATTTTCTCGACGCGTTGCCCGTCGTGCACGAGATGATCGACGACATCGAGGTGTTTCTGAGGAAGTGGCTGCCGCACTTTCGCGACGACAATCGCAGCTATCTGACCGTCGCGATCGGCTGCACCGGAGGACAGCATCGTTCCGTATTCATCGCCGAGACGCTTGCCGCGCGTCTCGCGAGTGAGGCAAACGTGATTGTGCGGCATCGAGATGCGCCGATCGACGTTGGAGAATCGTCGCGCCTGGTGGCCTAACTTGCCGCATTGCGCGGCCTTTTCTAGCGTTGCGCCATGTCCTCTACTCCTGCCGTGCTTGCCGATTTGCCGCTCTTCCCGCTGCATACGGTGCTCTTCCCTGACGGGCTCTTGCCCTTGAAGATTTTCGAAGCGCGTTACCTGGACATGGCGCGAGACTGTCTGCGCGATGTGACGCCGTTCGGAGTCTGCCTGCTCAAAAGCGGCGCCGAGGTCGCGCGGCCTGACGAACCGGCGGTACCGGAGGCGATCGGCTGCCTCGCCAAAATCGAACAATGCGACGTCGATGCCTACGGCATGCTGCTGATTCGTGCGCGCGGCACGCAGCGCTTTCGGCTGCTGTCGCATCGAGTCGAACCGAGCGGGCTCCTCGTCGGCATGGCGGAGCCGCTGCCCGACGACATTCCGCTTGAAGGCACCGAGGCGCTCGCGAAATTCGGCGCATGCGCGGAAGTGCTCGAACGCATCATCGATACGATCCGCGAGCGCGAGCCGCAAAGCCTGCCATTTGGCGAGCCGTTTCGTTTCGACGATCCGACGTGGGTGTCGAACCGCTTGTCGGAAGTGCTGCAGATTCCGCTGCGTGCGCGTCAGAAGTTAATGGAGCTTCGCGACGCGGGCGCGCGCATCGACGTCGTCCATCACTACATGCAGCAGCATCAACTGCTATAAGCGTCGACGCCAGCCAACACGGCTTCGCGAAGCTATAGCAACGATCCCTGAAGCGAATCCAGCAGCTTGCGCACGGGTGCGGGCAGACCGTATGCGTCGATATCCGCAAGAGGCACCCATGAGGTCTCGCTGTCGCCGGCCTCGAGATGTGCGCTCGAATGACCGGCATCGACATCGGCCACGCGCGGCTCGATCTCGAGCTTGAAATGCGTGAACGTGTGCGTGAACGGCGCGAGATGTTCCGGCGCGCGCGAGCCGCCGAACGCGCGAGCACGCTTCGCAAGCGCGGCTTCGTCGGCGGCTTCCGGAAGGCTCCACAGCCCGCCCCAGATGCCGACAGGCGGGCGCTTCTCCAGCAGCACCGAAGCGCCGTCGAGCAGCACGAGCATCCACGTGCGGCGCGTCGGCACCGTCTTCTTGGGACGCGCCGCCGGCAACTCGCGCTGCCTGCCGCTCACATTCGCGACGCAATCCGCCGCGAAAGGACAGCGCGCGCACTCGGGCCGCCCGCGTCCGCACAGCGTGGCGCCGAGGTCCATCAAGCCTTGCGTGTACGCGCTGATGTCGTCGTCGCTGCCGTCCATTGGAAAGAGCGATTCGGCCAGCGTCCACATCGCGTTCTCGATGCGCTTCTCGCCGGGAAAACCTTCCACTCCGAACACCCTCGCGAGCACGCGCTTCACGTTGCCGTCGAGAATCGGCGCGCGCGCGCCGAACGCAAACGACGCAATCGCCGCAGCCGTCGAGCGTCCGATTCCGGGCAGCTCGGCGAGCGCTTCGACGGTCGTCGGAAACGACCCGCCATGTTGCTCGGCGACCGCCTGCGCGCAGCGATGCAGATTGCGCGCGCGCGAGTAATAGCCGAGGCCGGCCCACAACGCCATCACATCGTCGAGCGGAGCGGCGGCGAGCGCCGCAACGTCGGGAAAACGCGCGAGAAAACGCGTGTAGTAGGGAATCACTGTCGAGACCTGCGTCTGCTGCAGCATGATCTCCGAGAGCCAGATCCGATACGGATCGCGCGTGTTCTGCCACGGCAGGTCGTGACGCCCATGCTCGCGCTGCCATGCGATCAGGCGCACGGCGAAATCGGATTGAAGGCGCGAATCGGACGAGGCGAAAGGATGAGACATGAGGAATGAGTTCGGCGCCGGCATCAACGCTGGCAATGAGGACAAAAATAAGTGGAACGCTGCCCTTGGACGATTTGCTTGATCGGCGCGCCGCACACGCGGCACGGCAGACCTGCGCGATCATAGACAAAATAGTCGAGCTGAAAATATCCGCTTTCGCCGTCGCTGCCGACGAAATCGCGCAACGTGCTGCCGCCTTTGTCGATCGCGGCGGCAAGCGTTGCACGCACTGCGGCGGCAAGCAAATCGTAGCGCGCGAGCGAGACTCGCCCGGCGGAGGTCGTCGGCCGGATGCCCGCGCGAAAGAGGCTTTCGGACGCGTAGATATTGCCCACACCGACCACGATATCCCCCGCTAGCAGCGCCTGCTTGACGGAAACCTTTCGGCCTCGCGTGCGCCGGTGCATCAGGGTTCCGGAAAACTCGGGCGAGAACGGCTCGACGCCCAGCGCGGCAAGCAGCGGATGCTCGAGCACATCGCCCGCCTCGCGCGGATGCCAAAGTACTGCGCCAAAGCGGCGTGGGTCACGGAAGCGCAGAATAAATTCGTCGAAAATCCAGTCGATGTGATCGTGCTTCGCAGGCGCGGGCGGCTCGGCCATATGCCGCAACACGCGCAGGGTGCCAGTCATGCCGAGATGGACGATGAACCAGCCGTCATCGATTTCGAACAGAAGATACTTGCCGCGCCGCTCGACTTTGCGGATCAACTGCCTGGCCAGCGTGCTCGCGAAATCCGCGGGCACCGGCCAGCGCAGCGCCCGAGTCCGCACGTCGACTCGTTCGACGCGGCGCCCGGCAACGTACGGCTCGATTCCGCGCCGGGTGACTTCAACTTCTGGAAGCTCGGGCATGTCTGACTGGTGTGTAACTTGCGTGGTCGATTGTGCGTGTATTGTAGCGAGCGCGTTACAATCGACCGAAACATTGAACGGATTTCCATGATCTTGTCCCTGAAGCTGTTTTCGAAGCGCCAGGCCGCAGCATCCGCCCGGCCTGCCGAGCACGCTGCGAAGCGCGCGCTGCCAGCCCGCCGCCTCCTCGGCGCCACGGTCCTCGCAGCCTGGGCGCTCGCCTTGAATCCCGCGTACGCGCAAGACCCGTCGGCCACTTCGGACGACAACTCGGTCTCCGCGCCGGATATGTTCGCGCCTGCATCGGCCGACGAGAAAAAGGATCTGCCGGACGTTCAGCTGACGAGCCAGATCGTCTTCCAGGTGCTCGCCGCGGAAATCGCGCTGCAGCGCGACCAGCCGGCGCCCGCCTTCCAGACGTATCTTGCGCTCGCACGCGATACGCGCGATCCCCGCATGGCGGAGCGTGCCGCCGAAATCGCGCTGACGGCGCAAAGCCCGTCCGACGCGCTCGCCGCGGCGCAGCTCTGGCAGCAGTACGCGCCGAGCTCGGAGCGCGCGGCGCAGCTCGACGCCTCGCTGCTCGTGCTGTCGGGCAAGCCCGACGACGCCTCGCCGCTGCTCGCCCGCGAACTCGCGAAAGTGCCGGCGGAAAGCCGCAGCACTGCGATTCTCGCGCTGCAAGTGCTGTTGTCGCGCGGCCCCAACCGGGTCGGCGGCCTGCATGTCTTGCAAGACCTGCTGAAGAACGACCTCAACCGTCCGGAAGCGCAGCTCGCGATCGGCCGTCAGCAGCTCGTCGCGGACGATCAGCCCGGTGCGCGCGCTTCGCTCGAGCAAGCGCTCAAGCTGAAGCCCGACTATCTGCCGGCCGCGCTCACGCTCGCGCAGATGGGCCCCGACGAACGCAACGAAGGGATCGCGTCGTTCGAAAAGTACGTTCAGCAGAATCCCAAATCGCACGATGCCCGGCTCGCGCTGGCGCAGCTGTATCTCGCGAGCGATCGCCTCGACGACGCGCAAAAGCAGTTCGAAATCATGCGCGCCGACAACCCGAAGGATCTGACGCCGCTGATGGCCCTGGGTCTCATCAAAGTCCAGCAAAAGAAATACGACGACGCGCAGAAGTATCTGTCGCAATACGCACAGCTTGCGGAAAACACGCCCGGCGCAGATGCGGGCCAGGCGTACATCTATCTGGCGCAGCTTTCGCTCGAACAGAAGAACGAAGCGGCTGCTGGCCAATGGCTCGACAAGATCACGCCGAAGAGCCAGCAGTACATTCCGGCGCAGATCACGCGCGCTCAACTGCTCGCGAAGCAGGGCAAGACCGACGATGCGCGCAAGGTGCTCGCCAATCTGCAATCTTCCGACCCGCGTGATCAAGCGGTGATCGCGCGCACGGACGCCGCGATTCTGTTCGACGCCAAGCGCTATCCGGAAGCCGAAGCCCGCTTGCAGCAGGCAGCCCAAGACTACCCGGACGATCCGGACATCGTGTACGACTACGCGATGGCGGCCGAGAAGAACGGTCACTACGACTTGATGGAATCGCAGCTGCGTCTGCTAATCCGCGCGCAGCCGGACAACCCGCAGGCCTATAACGCGCTCGGCTACTCGCTCGCCGATCGCAATCAGCGTCTCCAGGAAGCGGACAAGTTGATCGAGAAGGCGTCGGCGCTTGCGCCGAACGATGCGTTCATCATGGACAGCCTCGGCTGGGTCAAGTACCGCCTGGGCGATACCAGCGATGCCGAAAAGCTGCTGCGCAAAGCGTACAACCTGCAGCCGAACGCGGAAATCGGCGCGCACCTCGGTGAAGTGCTGTGGAAGAGCGGTGAGCAAGATCAAGCGCGCGCCGCATGGCGCGACGCGCAAAAGCTCGAGCCCGATAACGACACGCTCGTCAAAACGCTCAAACGCTTCCAGGTGAACGATCTCTGATGCATGTCTCACGTTTAACCGTCGGCACCGTGCGCTGGCGCGGCGCGGCGTTTGCGCTGGCGTCGGCCGCCGTTGTCGCGCTCGCGGGCTGCGCCTCGGTCACTCCGCACGGGCCGTCGACCTCCAACGCGGCCACCGCGCTTTCGACGCAAACCACGCGCGCCTACCACGGCCGCTTCGCGATTCAATACGTCGATCAATACGGTAAGCAGCGCAACGCCTACGGCAACTTCGACTGGCAGGAACACGGCGATACAGTGACACTGCAGTTGCTCAACCCGCTTGGGCAAACGATGGCGATCGTCACGTCGTCGCCGGCTTCGGCGACGTTGGAGCTGCCGAATCGTCAGCCGATGACGGCCGACAATGTCGCCACCCTGATGCAGAATGCGCTCGGATTTGCGCTGCCGGTCGAGGGCCTGCGCTATTGGCTGCAGCCGTCGCCGGCACCTACATCAAGGGCAACGACGGTGCCCGATCCGCAGCAGGCCACGCGCTTGAAGGAGATCGATCAGGACGGCTGGACGATCAGCTATCTCGCGTACGCCGATGCGCCGGCCACTGGCGTCAAACGACTTAACCTGATGCGCCAGGATCCTCCGCTCGATATCAAGCTCGTGCTCGACCAATGATCGCGCACTCGTCGTGGCATGATTCGCCGCACTTTCTGCCGCTTTTTCCGCTTTAACGCATGATCGAAACGAACCAGTCCCTGCGGGATTGCTTGGCTCCAGCGAAGCTCAATCTCTTTCTGCACATCACGGGCCGCCGGCCCGATGGCTATCACGCACTGCAAACGGTCTTCCAACTGCTCGATTGGGGTGACCGTCTGCACTTCACGCTGCGCCTCGACGGACGCATCCACCGCAAGACCGACGTTCCCGGCGTGCCGGAAGAGAGCGACCTCGTCGTGCGCGCGGCTGCGCTCCTCAAAGAGGAGACCGGCACCGGCGCGGGCGTCGATATCGAGATCGACAAACGCCTGCCGATGGGCGCGGGCCTGGGCGGCGGCAGCTCCGACGCCGCAACGACGCTGCTCGCGCTCAACCGCCTCTGGAAGCTCGACTTGCCGCGCAACGTGCTGCAAGGTCTCGCGCTCCGGCTCGGCGCCGATGTTCCATTCTTCGTATTTGGAAAAAATGCATTCGCGGAGGGTGTCGGAGAAGCGCTTCAGGCTGTACAATTGCCGCCGCGTTACTTTCTCGTGGTGACGCCGAGGGTGCATGTTCCGACTGCTGCGATTTTTTCCGATAAATCGTTGACAAGGGATTCAAAAGCCCTCACAATTACGGACTTTCTTGCACAGCATAACTGCAGCGAAAATTGGCCAGACGGTTTCGGTCGAAATGACATGCAGCAAGTTGTCGTGGGAAAATACGCGGAAGTTGCCCGGGTGCTCGAATGGTTTGCTGACATCGCCCCCGCGCGGATGACCGGGTCCGGCTCTAGTGTTTTTGCCGCGTTCCCAAGTCTCGGCGAAGCAGAAGCGGCGCAAGCCAAGCTGCCGTCCGATTGGGCAAGCGCAGTAACAGCGAGTCTGGATACGCATCCACTCTTTGCTTTCGCGGCATAAGGTTTCGCATCATCGGGATGTCCTACACACCCGGTGAAGCTCAAAGTTAGTGTAGGGGAGTCGCCAAGTTGGTTAAGGCACCGGATTTTGATTCCGGCATGCGAGGGTTCGAGTCCTTCCTCCCCTGCCAAATATTCTTCGCATTTCCCGCCTCCAGCTGAAGCAGGTGCACGATGAGCAGCCATGACGGCCTGATGGTTTTTACTGGCAACGCGAATCCCGCGCTCGCTCAGGAAGTCGTCAAAATCCTCGGTATTCCCCTCGGTAAAGCGATGGTCAGCCGTTTCTCGGACGGTGAGATCCAGGTCGAGATTCAGGAAAACGTGCGCGGCAAGGATGTCTTCGTCCTGCAATCCACGTGCGCACCGACGAACGACAACCTGATGGAGTTGATGATCATGGTCGATGCGCTCAAGCGCGCATCCGCCGGCCGGATCACCGCCGCCATCCCCTACTTCGGCTATGCGCGCCAGGATCGCCGCCCGCGGTCGGCGCGCGTCGCGATTTCGGCGAAGGTCGTCGCGAACATGCTGGAGATTGCCGGCGTCGAGCGGATCATCACGATGGATCTGCACGCCGACCAGATTCAAGGCTTCTTCGACATCCCCGTCGACAACATCTACGCAACGCCCGTTCTGCTCGGCGATCTGCGCAAGCAGAACTATGAAAATCTGCTCGTCGTGTCGCCGGACGTCGGTGGTGTGGTGCGCGCCCGAGCGCTCGCGAAGCAGTTGAACTGCGATCTCGCGATCATCGACAAGCGCCGTCCGAAGGCGAATGTTGCCGAGGTGATGAACATCATCGGTGAAGTCGAAGGCCGCACCTGCGTGATCATGGACGACATGGTCGACACGGCCGGCACGCTCTGCAAGGCAGCGCAAGTGCTGAAGGAACGCGGCGCAAAACAGGTTTTCGCGTATGCGACGCACCCGGTGCTGTCGGGCGGCGCGGGCGAGCGTATCGCCGGTTCGGCACTCGACGAGCTCGTCGTCACGGATACGATTCCCCTCTCCGACGAAGCGCGCGGCTGCTCGAAGATCCGTTCGCTGTCGTGCGCGGGGCTGCTCGCCGAAACGTTCTCGCGGATTCGCCGCGGCGATTCGGTGATGTCGCTGTTCGCCGAAGCTTGAAGCAAACGTAAAGTATTTGCCGGCGGCGTTGCCCGATGCAACGCCGTCGGCACAATCGGCATGAGCTAATTCGGGTTCATGCCGCATGGTCCAGGGCCAGCGCGATGAGCGTGTAGGCCCTTAGTTTTTACTGCCTGGTCGCGGGCAGTGTATGGAGAAAAACATGAAAGTCGTCGCTTTTGAGCGCAATCTGCAAGGTACGGGTGCGAGCCGCCGCCTGCGTATTTCCGGCAAGACCCCGGGGATCGTGTATGGCGCCGGTTCGGAACCGCAACTGATCGAACTCGATCACAACGCCCTGTGGCACGCCCTGAAGAAGGAAGTGTTCCACTCGTCGATCCTCGACCTGGAAGTGGCCGGCAAGTCGCAACAAGTTCTGCTGCGCGACGTGCAATACCACCCGTTCCGTCAGCTCGTGCTGCACGTGGACTTCCAGCGCGTCGACCCGAAGAAGAAGCTCCACACGAAGGTTCCGGTTCACTTCATGAACCAGGAAACCAACCCGGCCGTTAAGACCGGCGGCGCAATCATCGCCCACGTCTTGAACGAAGTCGAAATCGAGTGCCTGCCGGCTGACCTGCCGGAGTTCGTCGAACTCGATCTGGCGAAGATCGAAGCGGGTCAATCGCTGCACGCCAAGGACATCACGCTGCCGAAGGGCGTGTCGCTCGTGGCCCACGTCGAAAGCGAAAACCCGGTGGTCGCATCCGCGGCGATCCCGGCTGGCGCTGTCGCAGCTGAAGGTGAAGCTGGTGCAGCAGAAGGCGAAACGCCCGCTGCCTAAGCGCTAAAACAATCGGTATCCTCTCGATCCGTTCTTTGGAACGGTCGACGTGACCCGCCGCGGCTTGCCCGGCGGGTTTTTTTTCGGCTTTTCGGCATTGAGCGGCTTCGCGGCCGCCACACAAGAACCATGATCAAGCTGATCGTCGGGCTCGGCAATCCGGGCGCCGAATACACCGCGACCCGTCACAACGCCGGCTTCTGGCTCGTCGATCAACTCGCGCGCGAAGCGGGCGCAACGCTGCGCGACGAGCGGCGCTTTCACGGCTTTTATGCCAAGGCGCGGCTCTTCGGCGAGGAAGTCCATCTGCTCGAACCGCAGACGTACATGAACCGCTCGGGCCAATCGGTGGTCGCAGTGGCGCACTTCTTCAAGATCCTGCCGGATGAGATCGTCGTTGCCCACGACGAACTCGATCTGCCGCCCGGCGCCGTGAAGCTCAAGCTAGGCGGCGGCAGCGGCGGACACAACGGGCTCAAGGACATCACCGCTCATCTGTCGTCGCAGCAGTACTGGCGGCTGCGGATCGGCATCGGACATCCGCGTGATTTGATTCCCGAGTCCGCGCGCGCCGGCGCGAAACCTGATGTCGCGAACTATGTGCTTAAGCCTCCGCGCAAAGAAGAACAGGATACGATCGATGCCTCGATCGAGCGCTCGCTCGCCGTGATGCCGCATGTCGTCAAAGGCGAACTGGAGCGCGCGATGATGCAGTTGCATCGCAACGCCTGACATTCGTCGATCGAAGCGTTCCACGTCATATCCCCCGCCGGCAACCCTAGGAGCCCCCCCTTGAGCCGCTATTGGAGCGATATCGTTCAGCACCTCACCCCGTATGTGCCCGGCGAGCAGCCCCCGCTCGTGAACCCGGTGAAGCTGAACGCCAACGAGAACCCGTACCCGCCGTCGCCGCGCGTCGTCGAGGCGATTCGGCGTGAACTCGGCGATAGCGGCGAGACGCTGCGCCTCTATCCGGATTCGACCGCGCGCAAACTGCGCGAGACGGTTGCCGCGCATCACGGCATCTCGGCCGACCAGGTGTTCGTCGGCAACGGCTCGGACGAGGTGCTCGCGCATGCTTTTCAAGCGCTGCTCAAGCACGACACGCCCATTCTTTTCCCCGACATCACGTACAGCTTTTACCCGACGTATGCGCGTCTCTACGACGTCGCTTACCAGACCGTGCCGGTCGACGAAGCGTTCGCGATTCGCGTCGACGACTACCTTGGGCCGAATGGCGGCGTGCTGATCGCGAACCCGAACGCGCCGACGGGGCGTGCGCTGCCGCTGTCCGAGATCGAGCGGCTCGTCGCGGGGAATCCGGAATCGGTCGTGGTGGTCGATGAAGCGTATGTCGATTTCGGCGCACAGTCGGCGGTGTCGCTGATCGCGAAGTACGCCAATCTGCTGATCGTGCAGACCGTGTCGAAGGCGCGCTCGCTCGCCGGCATGCGGGTAGGCTTGGCGTTCGGGGACGCCACGTTGATCGACGCGCTGAACCGCGTGAAAGACAGCTTCAATTCCTATCCGCTCGACCGGCTCGCGCAAGCCGCGGCGCAGGCCGCCTACGAGGACGACGCATGGTTCCGCGCAAGCTGCGCGAAGGTCATCGCGAGCCGCGAGCGTTTGTCTGCGGGACTGGCTGAACTGGGCTTCGGTGTCGTGCCGTCGGCCACGAACTTCGTTTTGGCAACGCATCCGGCACATGACGCCGGGCAACTGGCCACGAGACTGCGCGAGAGAGAAATCTTCGTGCGGCACTTCAAGCTGCCGCGGATCGACGCGTATCTGCGCATTACCGTCGGCACGGACGCCCAATGCGACGCCCTGCTCGACGCGCTGCGGACTTATGTCGGATAAATCGCTGACGAGATGAGCGAGCCGCTCGCAACGAGCGGCATGGCGAGAGCGCCGGCCGGCGCTCTCGCGCAGCAAGCGCCGTTAGCGCGCGTTACGCGCCCTTCGCGGCCTGCAACGCGTGGTACTTCGCCATGAGCCCCTCCGGCGTTTCGACATGCTGAGGGTCGCGCGGAATACATTCGACGGGACACACCTGCTGACACTGCGGCTCATCGAAATGGCCGACGCATTCGGTGCATTTGTTCGGGTCGATCACGTAGATTTCCGGGCCCATCGAGATTGCGTCGTTCGGGCACTCGGGCTCGCAGACGTCACAATTGATGCACTCGTCGGTAATCATCAAAGCCATACTTCACTCACAAAAAACGCCGGGCTCTCCCCAAGTGTACTCGCTCGCCTGATGCGCAACGATGGATGCGGGGCCCCCGTTCCGGCCGGCGCCCACCGGGCCCCAGCCTTCGCAGCATGCATCAAGGTTGCGCCGCGGACGGCTGCGCCATCTCGGCAACCTTTTCCTTCAGCCACTTCTCGACCGACGGGAACACAAACTTGCTGACATCGCCGCCCAACTGGGCGATTTCACGCACGATCGTCCCCGAAATGAACTGGTATTGATCGGACGGCGTCATGAACATCGTCTCGACGTCGGGCAGCAGATAGCGGTTCATCCCGGCCATCTGGAACTCGTATTCGAAGTCCGACACGGCACGCAGACCGCGCACGATCACGCGCGCGTTGTTGGTCCGCACGAAGTCCTTCAAGAGCCCCTTGAAGCTCATCACTTGCACATTCGGATAGTGCCCGAGCACTTCGCGCGCGATGTCGAGACGCTCCTGCAGCGAAAAAAACGGCTTCTTGGCGCGGCTGTCGGCGACACCGACAACCAACGTGTCGAATATGCTCGACGCGCGCCGCACGAGGTCTTCGTGACCGCGAGTCAAGGGATCGAACGTACCCGGGTACACGGCGACTACCATGGAGCATCTCCTCTCTTCACGCAGATTGGGGTGCGGGCTCGCGATGAAAAGCCGCTGCCCGCAGCGACGCACGTGACGGCAAACCGCCCGGCGCCTGTTTTGGAACGCGCATTATTCATCATTTTCGCGCTGCAGCAAATGATAATGGACCGCCCCCGCCTTGCCGTGTCGCACGAGCGTCCAGCCCGCGAGCGCTTCCGTTTCGCCGGGCTCGATCGGCACGCCCGATTCGACGTAGAGAAAGCCGTCCGCACTGACGAGCGGCGCGGCCAGCTCGATCGCCCGGCCCAAGATATCGTCGCCGAACGGCGGATCGAGAAAAACCACGTCGAACGAGCCCGGCGCGAGACTCGCCGCGAGACGCAACGCGTCCGCTTCGGCGATTTCGATTGTTGCCGCGCGCAGGCGCGACTGATTGGCGCGCAACTGCTGTGCCGCGCGCGCATTGCGCTCGACCATGACGACGCGCGCCGCGCCGCGCGACGCCGCCTCGAAACCGAGCGCCCCGCTGCCCGCAAACAAATCGAGGCAGCGTTGGCCGTCGAGACGCTGGCCCAGCCAGTTGAAGAGCGTTTCGCGCACGCGATCGGGCGTGGGGCGCAGGCCGTCGAGATCGAGCACGGGCAGCGGCGTGCGTTTCCAGTCGCCGCCGATGATGCGGATCGTGTGCGGTTTGCCGCGGTTCGAGGTCGAAGCCGGTGCGCGCGAAGGGGAAGAACGGGACATGCAGATTCGAATTGGGGAAGTTTTTTCTAGGGCGGGTATCCGGCGGCGGACATCCTGCTGCGCAAATACCGCCTGCGTTCAAGGTAATCAACGTTACCACAGCGTCGCAGACACGTTGCCACGCCGGCGTCCGGCCGCACAACCGCACTCACGCCGACGCCTGCGGACGCCCCTGATAAAATAGCGGCCTTCGAGCCTCATCCGGCAGTTCGCGACCGCCCGTCGCCGCCAGGCGCACACTCCGTCGAGCGCACTCACCACCATCGATCATGTTCAGTTTTTTTAAACGATTCAAGGGCTCGAAAGCGCCCGAAACCGCGCAGGACGAGTCTCTAGCTACCCAGGAAGCCGACGCCGAACAAGCGGAAGCGCCCGCGTCGCCATCGAGCCGCAGCGAATTCGAGCCGCCTGGCGAGCCCAGCGACGAACTGTACGCCGAGCCGGAAACGCAGGCCGAAGCCGCGGTCGAGAGCGTCGAAATCGTTCCGCCTCCGGCCCCCGAGCCTGCTGCCAAGAAATCCTGGCTCGATCGGCTGAAGTCCGGCTTGTCGAAGACCAGCGCGGGACTGACCGGCATCTTCGTCGGCGCGAAGATCGACGATGATCTCTATGAGGAGCTCGAAACTGCGCTCCTGATGTCGGACGCCGGCGTTGAAGCGACCACCTATCTGCTCGAGACGCTGCGCGAAAAGGTTCGCGCCGAGCGTCTCACCGACCCGATGCAAGTGAAGGCCGCTTTGCGCTCGCTGCTAGTCAGCCTCCTGAAGCCGCTCGAAAAATCGCTGATGCTCGGCCGCGCGCAGCCTCTCGTGATGATGATCGCGGGCGTCAACGGCGCGGGCAAGACCACGAGCATCGGCAAGCTCGCGAAGCATCTTCAGCGCTTCGACCAATCGGTGCTGCTGGCCGCGGGCGACACGTTCCGCGCCGCCGCGCGCGAACAGCTTGCGATCTGGGGACAGCGCAACAACGTCACGGTCGTCGCGCAGGAAAGCGGCGATCCGGCCGCGGTGATTTTCGATGCGGTGAGCGCGGCGCGCGCCCGCAAGATCGACGTGCTGATGGCCGATACGGCCGGCCGCTTGCCGACTCAGCTGCATCTGATGGAAGAGCTGCGCAAGGTGAAGCGCGTGATCGGCAAGGCGCTCGACGGCGCGCCGCACGAGGTGCTGCTCGTCATCGACGCGAACACCGGCCAGAATGCGCTCGCGCAAGTGAAGGCGTTCGACGACGCGCTCACCCTGACCGGCCTCATCGTGACGAAGCTCGACGGCACCGCGAAGGGCGGCATTCTCGCGGCGATCGCGCGTCAGCGGCCGGTGCCGGTGTACTTCATCGGCGTGGGCGAAAAGGTCGAGGATCTGCAGCCGTTCAACGCCGAAGAGTTCGCCGACGCGCTGCTTGGCTGATCGCGCACGATTGCCGAAACGAAAAAGGCCGGTTCACACATCGAACTGGCCTTTTTTACGTCCACGCCCGCGAGAAACGTGTTGTCAGCGTTGCGTCACTCCGCGTCCGGCTGCTGCCCAGGCGCCGCTTTCGCGAACGCTTCGAGCTGCATCGCGTGATCGTAGATACGCTGGATCGTCGGATAGCGCTGCGTATCGACGTTGAAGCGCTGCGCGTTGAACACCTGCGGCACGAGGCAGAGGTCCGCGAGCGTCGGGGTATCGCCGAAGCAGAACTTGCCGGTGCGTGAATCGTTCGCGATCCGTCCTTCGAACGTGCCGAAGCCCGCCTCGATCCAATGCCGGTACCACGCGTTCTTCGGCTCCTCGTCCACCTTGAGCTCGTGCTTCAGATACTTCAGCACACGCAGGTTGTTCAGCGGATGGATCTCGCAGGCGATCTGCAGCGCGAGCGCGCGCACGTAAGCACGGTCTAGCGCGGCGCGCGGCAGGAGTGGCGGATTCGGATGCGTCTCCTCGAGATACTCGATGATCGCGAGCGACTGCTGGATCTCGGCATCACCATCGACGAGCGTCGGCACGAGCGCATCCGGATTCAGCTTGCGGTACTCCGGCGTCAGTTGCTCGCCGCCCGAGCGCAAGAGATGAATCGGCGCGTAGTCGTACGGCAGATTCTTCAAATTCAGCGCGATGCGCACGCGATACGACGCCGAGCTGCGGAAATAACTGTATAGCTTCATCGAGTCTCCCTGGGTCTGGTCTGGACGCGCGCTCAAACGACGCGCACGCTGAAATCGCCCAGACCGTCGACCCCGCCCTTCATCAAATCGCCCTTGACGACCGCGCCGACGCCTTCCGGCGTGCCCGTAAAAATCAGGTCGCCGGGTTTCAGCTCGAACAGCGTCGACAGATACGCAATCGTCTCAGCCGTCGACCAGATGAGCTGCGAAAGGTCGGAGCGCTGCTTCTCTTCGCCGTTGACGGTGAGCCAGATCGCGCCGTGGTCGATATGGCCGACCTTGGACACCGGATGAATCGGACCGAGCGGCGCCGAGTGATCGAAGCCCTTCGCGGTATCCCACGGACGTCCGAGCTTTTTCGCTTCGGCTTGCAGATCGCGCCGCGTCATGTCGATGCCGAGGGCATAGCCATAGATGTGCTCGAGCGCCCGCTCGGCCGCAATATCCTTGCCCGCCTTGCCGATCGCCGCCACGAGCTCCATCTCGTAGTGGACGTTTTTCGATTGCGGCGGATACGGAAACTCGCCTGTCGCGCCAGGCGCGACATACAGCACCGCGTCGGCCGGCTTGCTGAAGAAGAACGGCGGCTCGCGGTCGGGGTCGTGACCCATCTCGCGCGCGTGCGCCTCATAGTTGCGGCCGACGCAATAGATGCGGCGCACCGCGAATTGCTCGCTGGACCCAGCGATCGGCACCGCGACTACCGGCGCGGGCGCAAACACGTAGCTCATTCCGTTCTCCGTCGTTCTTGAGTAAGAAGCGCCGCACGAACGGCGGCGAAAGAGGAAGTTTATAACTATCGTGCGAGTGCGTTGTGAGCATGCGATACTCGACCCACTTCCCGCATAGCGCCACATAGCAGTGGCCGGACTCGCAAACTCCGCCGGCCGCCCTGCCGTTTCTTTCCCGATGACCGATACCGCCGACACCGCTCTCACCGCCCCCTTTCCGTGCGCCCGCTTCATCAAGGAGATCGGCCGCGGACCGAACGGCGCGCGGGCGCTGTCGACCGAGGACACCTACGCGCTCTACAGCGCGATGCTCGATGGCCGCGTGTCGGACCTCGAGCTCGGTGCGATCCTGCTCGCCTATCGCGTGAAGGGCGAAAGCGCCGACGAGCTGGCCGCGATGCTGGCCGCCGCGCACGCGTCGTTCGAGCCGGTGCACGTACACGACAGCAAGCATGTCGCCGTCTCGATTCCAAGCTACAACGGTGCGCGCAAACAGCCGAACCTCGTGCCGCTGCTCGCGCTCTTGCTTGCACGCGAAGGCGTGCCGGTGCTCGTGCATGGCGTCACTGCCGACCCGGGCCGCGTCACGAGCGCCGAGATTTTTGCGCAGCTCGGCATCGAGCCCGCGCGCACGCATGGCGAGATCGAAGATGCGGTCGCGCGCCGCCGCGTCGCGTTCGCGCCGATCGCGACGCTCGCGCCGAAGCTCGCTCGTCTGCTTGCGTTGCGCCAGATCATGGGCGTGCGCAACTCGACGCATACGCTCGTCAAGATTCTCCAGCCCTTCGCCCCAGCCGGGCTGCGGCTCGTGAACTACACGCATCCGCCCTATCGCGAAAGCCTCACCAAGCTATTCAGCGGACATCCGGAGGCGGCAACCGGCGGCGCACTGCTCGCGCGCGGCACGGAAGGCGAGGCGGTGGCCGATACGCGCCGGCAAGTGCAGATCGACTGGCTGCACGACGGCGTCTGCGAAATGCTCGTCGCGCCGGAGCGCTCATCGTCCGACGCCCCCGAAGTCGACCTGCCCGAAGCGCGCGATGCGGCGACGACGGCGGTGTGGATCGAATCGGTGCTGCGCGGCGAAACGCCGGTTCCGTCGGCCGTCGCCAAGCAAATCGACGTGATCGCGGGCGTCGCGAAACGCGGCGATTGAACACACGCCGGCTCACCCCGGAAATTTTTTACGACGAATCAAAGGATTGACACACTGCAGCACGCTGACATAAAGTGGCTGCACTATGTGTTCCCTCCAGAACTCCCTCCGAATTACTTCCGGCCGCCTAGCGCGGTCGCTATCGCTACGTCTAGCGTAAGCCAGGCGTAGCGCCGCGCGCCTCCTGCGCGGTCCTCCCAGCAGTTTCTCCGCAGTTTCCGTTTCACCCCAAACGCAGTCCCTTTACAACCTGTAGTCGTCAGCATTCGGCCGAATACCGTTCGGACGGATCGCGAGACCCACCGCCGCGCAACGCTGTTGCGACGCACCGGCCGAGTCAGCCAGCCGCTCGACCCGCCGCCTCCCGCAGACGACCCGACGAACGAGGCTCACCATGCTCCGCAACCCTGCCGAAAAGTACCGTCCGTTCCCGTCCGTGCGCTTGACCGGCCGAAAATGGCCGAGCCGAACGATCGAGCGCGCGCCGATTTGGATGAGCACCGATTTGCGCGACGGGAACCAATCACTGATCGAACCGATGACCATCCCGCAGAAGCTCGAATTCTTCGAGATGCTCGTCGCCATAGGCTTCAAGGAAATCGAGGTCGGTTTCCCCTCCGCATCGCAGACCGACTTCGATTTCGTGCGCAAGCTGATCGAGGAAAAGCGCATTCCCGACGACGTCACGATCGAAGTGCTCGTGCAATCGCGCGAAGACTTGATCGCGCGCACGTTCGAGGCGCTCGAAGGCGTGCCGCGTGCGATCGTCCACCTCTACAACGCGATCTGCCCGTCGTTCCGCCGCATCGTGTTCAACGCGTCGAAGGACGAGGTGAAGGCGCTGGCCGTCGAGGGCACGCGGCTTATCAAGGAACAGGCGGCCAAGCGCCCCGGCACCCACTGGATCTACCAATACTCGCCGGAGACGTTCAGCATGACCGAGCTGCCGTTTGCGCGCGAGGTCTGCGACGCGGTCGCGCAAGTCTGGCGCCCGACGCTTGATCACAAGATGATCGTCAATCTCCCCGCGACGGTCGAAGCCGCGACACCGAACGTGTTCGCCGACCAGATCGAATGGATGGACCGCAACCTCGGCTATCGCGACAGCATCGTGCTGTCGGTGCATCCGCACAACGATCGCGGCACGGCCGTGGCCGCCGCTGAGGTCGCGCTGCTCGCGGGCGCCGACCGTATCGAAGGGTGCCTCTTCGGCAACGGCGAGCGCACGGGCAACGTCGACCTCGTCACGCTCGCGATGAATCTCTACACGCAAGGCATCGACCCGGGCCTCGACTTCTCCGATATCGACGCCGTGCGCCGCGTCGTCGAACGCTGCAACCAGATTCCGGTGCATCCGCGTCATCCGTACGCGGGCGACCTCGTCTTCACCGCGTTCTCGGGCTCGCATCAGGACGCGATCCGCAAAGGCTTCGCGCAGCAAAAGCCCGACGCGATGTGGGAATTGCCCTATCTCCCGATCGACCCCGCCGATCTCGGCCGCAGCTACGACGCCGTGATTCGCGTCAACAGCCAGTCCGGCAAGGGTGGCACCACGTATCTGCTCGAGCGCGGCATGGGTTTCACGCCGCCGCGCCGCGTGCAGATCGAGTTCAGCCACGCCGTGCAAGACATGGCGGATCGGTCGGGTGAAGAAGTGTCGGGCGATGCGATCTGCGCGCTGTTTGCGCGCGAGTATTTCGACACGCGCGGCCCGGCCGCGCGCGTCGGCGCAGCGGCCGTGCATTGGCAGCATCGCGAGATCGCCGGCGCGGCGCAGCATGGCACGAGCGTCGACGGTGAGGCGCGCGCTCGGGCGATCGCGAGCGCGATGGCAACGGCCGCGGGCCAGGCTATCGAGGTGTCGTCGTACGAGAGCATGACGGCGGCGGATGGGCGCACGGCGGTGTTCGTCGGGTGCCGCGTCGGGGAGCAAGCGGTGCGCTATGGCGTCGGCGTGCATGAAGACGCCATGACCGCCATCGCCGACGCCGTCATCAGCGCCGTGAATCGCGCCGGCCGGCGCCCCGGCGAGTGGCATTCCGGCGACGAACGAGCCGCAGCGTAATTACAGAGTCATCCAGCAAGACAGGCGGCAAGCGGTGCGATACATCCCGGCGGCGTGACATGCCGCCGGGATGAAATTGGATTGGGGATGCGCAAAACGCCCCAGTCAGCGATCCAACTGGCAAAGCGGTCCAGAAGACCGCTTTTCGAGCGAACTCACACTCCGGGTTACTCGACAGCGCACCGCGTGGCCTGCCACGCGACAAGCCGCCACTGCCCATCCTGCTGCGTCTGAATCGACGTATAGGCGATCGGAAACAGCAGCGCCCCATTGTTCGCTTCCATTTCGATCAGCGCGCGCCCCGTCACCACGCACGTTTCGCGGCCGACCACCACGACATCCTGCGATTGGACTTCAATCTGCCGATAGCGGCGACGGCCCGCCGTGATGGCGTCGATGAACTGCTGCTTCGTCTCGCGCTTTCCGTTCGTATGAACGAAGCTCACGCTCTCCGAGAGCAACTCTTCAAGCAACTGCCCGTTGCCGTCGACCATCGCACGAAACCGGTCGCGCTCCAGCCCGCGAATCGCCTCGATCACTTTTGCCGCCATCGCTCAGCTCCCATACCTCGAGGCGCCGCTCAGCGGGCACGCTCGTCAGAAGTTGTATTGCAGATAAATCTGGCTGAAATTTATACCAGGATTGGGCTGTTTGATATCGGCGTTGGAAATGTGCTGAAAACGAAACCCGGCCAAGTACTGCTGGCGGCTGCCGAACTGAGCGCCGATGCCGACCATGTCCGCGAACTGGAACGACGTCGAGAGCGTGTAGTTGCTGGAAATGGTCGGATGCGACAGGAATCGCACGCCGACGCCCACCTCGAAAAACGGCCGGATCGCACCGGAATCCTTAATGAAGCGGAACACGGGCGTCGCGCCGAATGCGTAGATGTTGCTGTTGATGTTCGCGCCGTCCGCGTGCCAATACTCGACGTGCGCTTCGCCGACCACCGTGAAGTGGTAGCCGCCGATGTACCACCAGGTCAGGTTCGGGTCCCAGACGAATCCGAGATCGGCTTTCTTCACATCGTGGTCAGCGATCCCGCCCCCGATTTGCACGCCGAACTGGTCGGCGGACGCGGCGGAGCATGCGCCGCAAAGGGTCAGAAGTACGGCTCCCTTGAGCGCCAACGCGCCTCGCCAGGGCTTTCTTTTTTTCATCGAACACTCCAACTAATTAGTTGAACATGCGTTCCGAGGGATATTGCGGCGACGGTTTCCAATGGAAATCGATCTTATGTTACGGGAGATTCCTGGCATGCGTCATTTTGAGAATAAAATTCCTTCAAAGCCGAAAAAACAGTAGCTTTTGCCGCGACGTCAAACGATCCTCACCCAATTTGCACGAGGCACTCCAGGCCACAATCGGGTGTAACATCAGCTATCAAATTTAATTTTCGATAGGAACTCGGACAACCCTACTCGCTCTAAGTATTAGCACTCGGTGACCCGGAGTGCTAACATCCACCGTGGAGTCTTTTCTGAGTAAGCATTTGTCTGATTCCAAAGGAGTTTCGCCAGTGAGCAACGCAATGACCCTTCCGAGCATGTTGAGCCCGGCGCCTGCCAAGGCCGATTCGGCAGGTGCGCTGACGCTCGCGCAATCCTCGATGCTGCCCGGCCAGCTCGGCAACATCGACGCCTATATCCAGGCCGTCAACCGGATTCCCATGCTGACCGCTGCGGAAGAGCGTCAGTTCGCCACCGAATTCCGCGAGCAAAACAATCTCGAGTCGGCGCGCCGGCTCGTTCTGTCGCACCTGCGGCTCGTCGTGTCGATCGCCCGCAACTATCTGGGCTACGGCCTGCCGCACGCCGACTTGATCCAGGAAGGCAACATCGGGCTGATGAAGGCAGTAAAGCGCTTCGATCCCGAACAGAATGTGCGCCTCGTCTCGTATGCGATGCACTGGATCAAGGCTGAGATTCACGAATACATCCTGCGCAATTGGCGCATGGTGAAAGTCGCCACGACCAAGGCGCAGCGCAAGCTGTTCTTCAACCTCCGCAGCCATAAGCAAGGCTTGAACTCGCTCACGCCGGAAGAAATCGAAGGGCTCGCCAAAGAGCTCAACGTGAAGCGCGAGGAAGTCACGGAAATGGAAACGCGGCTTTCGGGCGGCGACATCGCGCTCGAAGGGCAAGTCGAGGACGGCGAGGAATCGTTCGCGCCGATCGCCTATCTGGCCGACTCGCACAACGAGCCGACCACCGTGCTTGCCGCGCAACAGCGCGACAAGCTGCAGACGGACGGCATCGCCCAAGCGCTCGAATCGCTCGACGCGCGCAGCCGCCGCATCATCGAGGCGCGCTGGCTAAACGTCGAAGACGACGGTTCGGGCGGCTCGACGCTGCACGAGCTGGCCGACGAATTCGGCGTTTCGGCTGAGCGCATTCGTCAGATCGAAGCGAGCGCAATGAAGAAAATGCGCGCGGCGCTGACTGCATACTCATAATCCACCGGGGCGCCGGATCAGGCGTGCTTCCGGTTCGAGGGTAGAGAGCCCGCCGTCTTCCGACGGCGGGCTTTTTTTCGTCTGTCTCTTGCTCTACCACAGGAAGCCTTTGCTCTGCGACAACAATCCCCGAAAAAACCGCAGCAACCATGAAAGCTTCGCGACCGTTTGTCGCATCTGCCCCCTAAGGGTTATCCTCCGCATACCGTAATATTTCCCAAGGGTTTAGCCGAATCTGTCAGTGAACATATCTCGTCCGGTTTAAAAAGAATGCGAGCGGCGTTAGGCAATTCCGATTGAAAAGGCAATGCAGCATCGTCCCTAAACAATCATGACCACCACACTCTCCAATCAAAATCCGCCGCATGGAGCGCGTCCGCCCACGCCGAAACGTGGCATCAGGGCACGCATCGCCGCCTGGGTGCATGGCCCAACGCTCGCACGCGACATCACCGTCGTGCTCGCGATCAAGTTCGTGCTCCTGATGGCGCTCAAATACGCTTTCTTCAATCACCCGCAGGCGGAGCACATGTCGATGTCTCCCGCCGCAGTCGCACAGGCGCTGCTCGCCGTGCCGGCGTCCCCTTCGTCCCAAGGAGCTCAACATGCTCAGCAGTGAAGTCGTCGACCTGTCGCGGCTGCAGTTCGCCATCACGGCGCTGTATCACTTTCTGTTCGTGCCGCTGACGCTCGGCCTTTCCTGGCTGCTCGTCATCATGGAAGCGGTCTACGTGATGACCGGCAAGCAGATCTATAAGGACATGACCCAGTTTTGGGGCAAGCTCTTCGGGATCAACTTCGCGATGGGCGTCGTCACCGGCCTCACGCTCGAATTCCAGTTCGGCACGAACTGGTCGTACTACTCGCACTACGTCGGCGATATCTTCGGCGTGCCGCTCGCCGTCGAAGGGCTGATGGCCTTCTTCCTCGAGTCGACCTTCGTCGGCCTGTTCTTCTTCGGCTGGAACCGGCTGTCGAGAGTCCAGCACTTGATCGTCACCTTTCTCGTGGCGCTCGGCTCCAACCTCTCGGCGCTGTGGATTCTCGTCGCCAATGGCTGGATGAACAATCCGGTCGGCGCCGAGTTCAACTACGAAACGATGCGGATGGAGCTCACGAGTCTCTTCCAGGTGGTGTTCAATCCGGTCGCACAGGTGAAGTTCGTGCACACGGTGTCGGCGGGCTATGTGACGGCTTCGATGTTCGTGCTCGGCATCTCGTCGTGGTATCTGCTCAAGAAGCGCGACACCCAGTTCGCGCTCCGCTCGTTCGCGATCGCCGCGGGCTTCGGCTTGGCGTCGACGCTGTGCGTGATCGTGCTTGGCGACGAATCGGGCTACAACACCGGTGAAGTGCAGAAGGTCAAGCTCGCCGCGATCGAATCCGAATGGGAAACCGTGCCCGCGCCGGCGGCGTTCACGGTGATCGGCATCCCCAATCAGGAGGCGCAGCGCACCGATTACGCGATCCGGATTCCGTACGCGCTCGGGATCATCGCGACGCGTTCGCTCGATGAGCAAGTGATCGGCCTCAAGGACCTGATCGCGGACCACGAAGGCCGCATCAAGAACGGGATGATCGCGTACGGCGCGCTGCAGAAGATCAAGGAAGGTGATACGACCGACGCCACGCGCGCCACCTTCGACAAGTACAAGGACGACCTCGGCTTCGGCCTGATGCTCAAGCAGTTCACAGCGAACGTGACGGACGCGACGCCGGATCAAATCCAAGAGGCCGCGAAGAAGACGATTCCGCCTGTGGCGCCCGTGTTCTTCTCGTTCCGCATCATGGTCGGCCTGGGGATGCTGTTCCTCGCGACGTTCATCGCCGCGTTCTGGTTCTGCGCGCGGCGCACGCTGCTGCAGGAAAACAAGCGCTGGTTCCTGCGCTGGGCCGTGTGGGCGATTCCGCTGCCTTGGCTCGCCGCGGAATTCGGCTGGGTGGTGGCCGAGCTCGGCCGTCAGCCGTGGACGATCGCCGGCATTCTGCCGACCCACTTGTCCGCGTCGAGCCTTGCCCCCAGTGACTTGTATCTGAGCATTGCCGGCTTCGTGGTGTTCTACACGGCGCTCTTCATCGTGGAGATCACGCTGATGTTCAAGTACGCGCGCCTCGGCCCGTCGTCGCTGCATACGGGGCGCTACCACCACGAACTCAGCGAGCACGATCGCGCGGCACTCTCGGGCCGCACCACGGCGTAACGCGTCACGCGTCTAACCAAGGGAAAGAATCATCATGGATTACGCAACCCTCAAGCTGATCTGGTGGGCGCTGATCGGCGTGCTGCTGATCGGCTTCGCGCTCACCGACGGTTTCGACATGGGCGCCGCGATATTGCTGCCCTTCATCGCCAAGACGGATGAGGAACGGCGCATCGTCGTGAATACGGTCGGCGCGACCTGGGAAGGCAATCAGGTATGGCTCATCACCGCCGGCGGCGCGATGTTTGCCGCTTGGCCGCTCGTCTACGCGGCGTCGTTCTCGGGCTTTTACTTCGCGATGCTGCTCGTGCTGTTCTCGCTGTTCCTGCGGCCCGTCGGCTTCGACTACCGCAGCAAGCGCGCCGATCCGCGCTGGCGCAGCGCGTGGGACTGGGCACTCTTCATCGGCGGCTTCGTGCCGGCGCTCGTGTTCGGCGTCGCGTTCGGCAATCTGCTCCAAGGCGTGCCGTTTTCGTTCGACAACGACTTGCGCGTCACGTATCACGGTGGCTTCTTCGCGTTGCTCAATCCGTTCGCGGTGCTGTGCGGGCTCGTGAGCGTCGCGATGCTGGTGGCGCACGGCGCGGCGTTCGTGAAGCTGAAGAGCGACGGCGCGATTGCGCGGCGCGCCTCTGTCGCGCTGCGCATTGCGTCGCTCGCGGCGGTCGTGTTCTTCATGATCGCCGGCGTGCTGGTGGCGACGGTCATCGGCGGCTATGAGATCACGAACCCGGCGCCGCTCGATGCCGTCGCGAACCCGCTCCTCAAAAATGCCGAAGCCGGCGCAGGCATGTGGCTCGTGAACTACGCGCACTATCCGTGGATGATCGTCGCGCCGGTCGCCGGCATCGTGGGCGGTCTGTTCGCGCTCGTGCTCGCCGGCTCGCGCCTCGAAAAGACCGCGTTCATCTCAACCGGGCTCATGATCACCGGCGTGATTTTGACGGCGGGCTTCTCGATGTTTCCGTTCATCATGCCGTCGTCGCTCGATCCGAAGAGCAGCCTCACGGTGTGGGATTCGACGTCGAGCCATCTGACGCTCGAGATCATGCTCGGCGCGGTGATCGTGTTCCTGCCGATCGTGCTGCTCTACACCGGCTGGGTGTATCGCGTGATGCGCGGCAAGGTCACGCATCAGGCACTCGAGCAGAACAAGCATTCGATGTATTGAGACCGCAGCGCGCAGCCCCGCGCCGCGCGCGCCGGACATCAGATCAAAGAGGAGTGGATCATGTGGTACTTCAGCTGGATTCTCGGCATTGGCGTGGCGCTGGCGTTCGGCGTCATCAACGTGATGTGGCTCGAATCGGAGCAAGGTAGCGAGCCTTCCAAACGCAAGGTGAAATGACGTATCGGCCTTTCCGGACAGAACGCGCGTAGCAGCATCGAGGCGTCGTTATCGTCTTAGCAATAAAAAGCCCTCGTATTTGACGAGGGCTTTTTTCTTCATGCCGTGAAAATCCGCCATCGGTTAATCTAAAACAACAAGCTCGGCTAATTCAGCCACTGATATTCCAGCGATTCGACCGCTATTTCATCGATTAAATCGCGCGAAAATCGCGTTAATCCGGCCTCGCTGAAAATCCGCCGATATCGCGCGGAAACAACAAGGGCGTTCTACCCGGCAAGCCAACCGCCGCGCAGAACGCCCCCTTTTCGCTCCCGCCCGAGGGCGGCTGGCGGATCACATTACGCCGGCTGAGGCGCGGCGCCACCCGTCGACGGCAGGCGCGCCGTCAGGTGCTCCTCATAGCGCTTTGCCGCTTGGCCGCAGACGATGTGGAATGTATCGGCCGACACCCACGCCACATCGAGCGACGCGAGGCGCGAACGGTCGACTGCCGACGGATCGCGCACGACGACGCGCAGGCGCGTCGACGCCACCGCGTCGAGCGACACGACGTTCGTCGCGCCGCCGAACACCGCGAGCCAGCGCGCCGGTTCCGGATCGAGCGGGCCCGCCTCCGACGACGCCACCGGCACCGCCGCAGTTGCCGCCTTGGCACCGCCCGCCACGGTCGCACCGGCGTCGCCGCTGCCGATCGCCGCACGAATTTCGTCGGCGATGATGTCCGCCTCCGGTCCGATGATCACCTGCACCGCATTCGCGCCGCGCTTGAGCACGCCGCGCGCGCCGATCGTCTTCAACTCCGCTTCCGAGACCTTGTCCGCATAGGCCACCTGCAGACGCAGACGCGTCGTGCAAGCATCGACGAGCGTCAGGTTCGCCGCGCCGCCGAGCGCCGCGATATAGCGTTGAGCGCGCGGCACGGCGGCACCGGCTGCCGGCGCAACGAAGCCGCCCGAAGCGAACGATTCGACTTGCGCGTCGGCAGTGGCCGGCTCGCGGCCCGGCGTCGCCATGTTGAACTTGCGGATGAAGAAGCGGAACAAGCCGTAGTAGACGACCGAGTAGGCGATCCCGATCGGAATCGCGAGCCAGCCCTTCGTCGACAGGCCGTAGTTCAGCACATAGTCGATCGCACCGGCCGAGAACGTGAAGCCGAGGTGGATGCCGAGCGCCGAGCAGATCGCGAGCGACAGCCCCGTCAGCACCGCGTGGATCGCGTAGAGCACCGGAGCGAGGAACATGAAGCTGAACTCGATCGGCTCGGTCACGCCGGTCAGGAACGACGTCAGCGCCATCGAGAACAACAGGCCGCCCACCATCGCGCGGCGCTCCTTCGGCGCTTCATGCAGCATCGCAAGGCACGCGGCCGGCAGGCCGAACATCATGATCGGGAAGAAGCCCGTCATGAAGCCGCCCGCGGTCGGGTCGCCCGCGAAGAAGCGGTGCAGGTCGCCGGTCACGGCAGCGCCGCCGCCCGCCGGCGTGAACGTGCCGAACACGAACCATGCGAGCGAGTTGAGGATGTGATGCAGCCCGGTAACGAGCAGCAGCCGGTTCAGCACGCCGAACACGAACACGCCGATCGCGCCCGCCGTGGTGAGCCAGTGGCCGGCTGCGTCGATCGCCGCCTGCACGGGCTGCCAGACGTAGCCGAACACGATCCCGAGCACCACGCAGACCAGCCCCGTGATGATCGGCACGAAGCGTTTCCCTCCGAAGAACGCGAGGTAGTCAGGCAGCTTGATGTCTTTGTATTTGTTGTAGAGCGTCCCCGCGACGATACCGGCGATGATCCCCGACAGCACGCCCATGTTGAGCTTGTCGTTGATGTCCTTCATCACCGCGATTTCGACGAGGTAGCCGATCGCCCCCGCCAGCGCCGCCACGCCGTTATTGTCCTTCGCGAAACCCACCGCCACGCCGATTGCGAACAGCAACGGCAAATTGTCGAAGATCGCGCCGCCCGCATCCGCGATCATCTTCATGTTCAAAACGTCGGCCTGGCCGAGCCGCAGCAGAATGCCTGCGACCGGCAGCACCGCAATCGGCAGCATCAGCGCGCGCCCTAGGCGCTGCACTTTCAAAAATGGATTCGCGTCCATTGATTCCTCCAATCCTAATGTGTCTCGTCGTTGGGTCGTTAAGTCGATTGCTCTACTTGAATCTTGCGATTTCCAGCCTGACTGAAGCGTTCTTGGACAAACACCTGCCCTGCCCCAAGGCTTTTTACGGCCTTGGGGAGCATGGCGCGATGCGCCAGGTTTCGGGAGCGCTCAGTCGAGCGGCCAGATTTCGCGGCTCACTGCTCTTACCGCCTGTGCCGAATCGAGCGCCAGGGCATCCTGGGCACGCTGGCGGCACAGTTGATAATCGAGGCGGCGTACACGCGCCTTGATGCCCGGCACGGAGACCGGATCCACCGATAATTCCGTCACGCCGAGGCCGACCAGCAGCGGCACCGCGAGCGGATCGCCGCCGAGCGCGCCGCAGACGCCGACCCACTTGCCGTGCTTGGCCGCGCCCTTCACGGTCATGTCGATCAAGCGCAGCACCGCCGGATGCAGACCATCCGCTTGCGCGGCGAGATCGCGCTGGCAGCGGTCCATCGCGAGCGTGTATTGCGTGAGGTCGTTGGTGCCGATCGACAGGAAGTCCGCGTGCTGCGACAGCTGATCGGCCAGCAGCGCCGCCGACGGCACTTCGATCATCACGCCCACCTCGATCGGATCGGTGCGGCCCGCGGCGCGCGCGAACTCGTCGATGCGTTTTCTCAGTGCGATCAGTTCGCCCGCGTCGGTCACCATCGGCAGCAGGATGCGCACGGCGCCGTGCGGCTGCACCGCGATGAGCCCGCGCAATTGATCGTCGAGCAGGTCCGGGCGCACTTGCGCGAGACGAATGCCGCGCAGGCCGAGCGCCGGGTTCGGTTCCGGCGGCAGCGTCAGGTAGTCGACTTCCTTGTCCGCGCCGACGTCGAGCGTGCGGATGATCGCGGTGCGCCCGCCGAGCGCGTCGACGATCGACTGGTAGCTCTGGCGATGCTCGTCGATGGTCGGCGCCGCCTGGCGGTGGATGAAGAGCAGTTCGGTGCGCAACAGGCCGACGGCATCGGCGCCGTTGTCGACGGCGGTCTTCGCGTCGTCGAGCGTCGCGATGTTGGCCGCGATTTCGATCGCGCGGCCGTCGCTCGTCACGGCCGCTTCCTGCGACGTGCGACGGTTCGCTTCGCGCACGCCGGCCAGGCGCTGGCGTTCGAGCCGCGCGCGTTCGACGTCGAGTTCGGTCGGCGCGTATTCGAGGCGCCCCGCGCTCGCATCGACGACCACCTGCGTGCCTTCGGGCACCGCGTGCAGCATGTCGCCGATCGCGACGAGCGCCGGAATGCCGCTTTGCCGCGCGATGATCGCCGCATGCGAGGTGGCGCCGCCGCCCGCCATCACGAGCGCGGTCACGCGCGTGCGGTCCAGCGAGGACAGATCGGACGGCGTGAATTCCTGCGCAGCCAGCACCGTCTCTTCGGGCAGCGTGCGCGTCGTCGCGCTCGAGTAGCCGAGTGCGCGCAGCACGCGCTTTTCGATGTCGCGCAGATCGGCGGCACGCTCGGCGAGCAGCATGTCTTCGACCTTCATCAGGAGTGCGATCTGTGCGCGGATCGCTTCGCGCCACGCGTAGCCCGCGCTCTTGCCGAGGCTGATGAGGTCGCGCGCGGCGTCGACGAGCGTCGGATCTTCGAGCAGCACGCGGTGCACCGCGAAAATGCCCGCCTCGCCAACCGCACCGCGCTGCGACGCGTCACGCACCGTCGTGTTCAGTTCGGCGTCGACCGTGGCGAGCGCCTTGTCGAGCAGGCGGCTTTCCGCCGCCGGCGTGCCATTCGCGGCCTCGGGCGGCGCGAGTTCGGCGTTATCCCAGCGCACGAGCTTGCCGACCGCGATGCCGGGCGCCGCGCACACGCCGGCGAGCGTGTTCGGGTCGAGGGGCTCGCCATCGAGCGGCGCGCCGGCCGGGCGCGCCTTTTGGACCGGTGCGGGCGAGACCGCGCGCGCCGGTTTTTCCTCGAGTTCGCCATGCACTTCGCGCAGCAGCTCGCAGGCGACCGCATCGATCGCCTGCCGTGCTTGCGGACCGACGGCGAGAATCTCGACCGTCGCGCCTTCGCCCGCACCGAGTCCGAGCAGGCCGACAACGCTCTCGATCGGTGCGCGCTTGCCGTCATAGCGAACCTCGACGCGCGCATCGATCCCGCGCGCCGCTTCACGGGCACGCGCAGCCGGCCGCGCATGCAGGCCGCCTGCCTGCGACAGCGTGATCTGACGGCGTGCCTCGTCTTGCACGATCGACGAAGCGTCGACGGCACGCGTCTGAACCCCCGCCTTCGGCCGCAGCACGAGCAGCTGGGTTGCGCCCGCTTTCGCGAGCCCGCGCCCGGCGCGCTCGACGACGTCGAACTGATCCGAATTCGCAATCGCCACCACGGAAACCAGGCTGTGCGCGCTCTGAGCGACGATGTCCTGATCGAACTCGATCAGCACGTCGCCCGCGCGCACCTGCGCGCCCTGCTCGACCATCGGCGCAAAGCCCTTGCCGTTCAGCTCGACCGTGTCGATGCCGATGTGCAGCAGCACCTCGGCGCCCTCGGGCGTCTGGATCGTCACCGCATGGCCGGTGCGCGCGAGATGCATGACCACACCGTCGCAAGGCGCGACGAGCTTGCCTTCGAGCGGATCGATCCCGATGCCGTCGCCGAACATGCCGCCCGAGAACACCGGGTCCGGCACGTCCGCGAGCGGCACGACCGGACCGGTCAGCGGCGCCAGCAAGACGATCTGGTCTTGGGAATGACTCATCAAACGGGACTCCTCGACACGCTCCATTCGACTTCTCGCTTCAGTGGGTTTCGGTGACTTTGTTCAGATGGCGCGGCGCATCGGGGTCGCGTCCGCGAGCGGCGGCAAGGCCGGCGGCCATCACGTAGAACGACAGGATCGCAGCGACCGGATCGAGCGCAGCGTGGTTCGCGGGCACGAGCGGCAAGGTCGCCTCGGATACGTCGGAAGGCGCGGCGAGCAGCACGCGCGCACCGCGCTCGCGCATGTCGTGCGCGAGTTGAATGAGACCCGCCTGTTCCGGGCCGCGCGGCGCGAACACGAGCAGCGGGTAGTCGCGGTCGATCAGCTCCATCGGGCCGTGCCGCACCTCGGCGCTCGAGAACGCTTCGGCTTGGATGCCGGAGGTTTCCTTGAGCTTGAGCGCCGCTTCCTGAGCAATCGCAAGGCCGAGCCCGCGGCCGATCACGATCATCCGTTCGATGTCGCGCAGCTCGTCGATCGCGGCCGACCAGTCGAGCGCGCCCGCGCGCTGCAGCGTGTCGGGCAAGGCGCGCAGCGCACCGAGCAATTCGGGATCGCGCTGCCAGAACGCGACGAGCTGTGCCGACAGCGACAGCATCGCGATGTAGCTCTTCGTTGCGGCAACGGAAATTTCGGGGCCGGCCAAGAGCGGCAGCTGCCATTCGCAAGCCCGCGCGAGCGGCGAACCGTCGACGTTCACGGCGGCGACGGTCAACGCGCCCGCTTCGCGCAGCGCGGTCATCGTGCCGACGAGATCCGGGCTCTTGCCCGACTGCGAAAACGCCAGCGCCAATTGGCCTTGTACGCGCAGCGGCGCTTGCTGGAGCGTGGCGACCGACATCGGCAGCGACGCGACCGGCAAGCCGATACGGCTCATCACGAGGCTCGCGAAATAGCTCGCGGCGTGGTCCGAGCTGCCGCGCGCAACCGTCAGCGCGACGTGGCGCGGCCCGGCGGCAAGCGTGGTGGCGAGCGCCTCGACGCGCGCCGTATCCGCAAGCTGCGCGGCGACCGCCTCGGGACAGGCCAGCGCCTCGTTAAGCATATTCGACAATCGATTCTCCTTCGACATAGGTGGCGGTCAGCGCCAGCTCGCGATCGAACACGACGAGATCGGCCCACGCGCCGCGCACGATGCGGCCGCGGTCTTCGATGCCGAGGTAGTCGGCGGCGTGACGCGACATGCGGTTCGAGACGTCCGCGATCGGCAAGCCGAGCGACACGAGATTGCGCAGCGCTTGATCCATCGTCAGCGTGCTGCCCGCGAGGGTGCCGTCGGCGAGGCGCACGCCGCCGAGGCACTTCGTCACGTGCTGGCTGCCGAGGCGGTATTCGCCGTCGGGCATGCCGGTGGCCGAGGTGCTGTCGGTGACGACATAGAGGCGCGGAATCGCACGCAGCGCGGCACGGATCGCACCAGGATGGACGTGCAGCAGATCGGGAATGATCTCGGCGAACTCGGCATGCGCGAGCGCTGCGCCGACAAGGCCGGGATTGCGGTGATGCATCGGCGACATCGCGTTGAACAAGTGCGTGAAGCCACACGCGCCGCGCTTCATCGCCGCGACCGCATCGTCGTAGGTCGCGAGCGAGTGGCCGAGCTGCACGCGCACGCCGCGCGCGGCCATCTCCGAGATGATGTCGAGGTGTCCTGCGATTTCCGGCGCGAGCGTCACGACGCGGATCGGCGCGATCGACAAGTACTTCAGCACTTCGTCGAGCACGGCGGATACCGCCGCGTCCGGCTGCGCACCCAGCTTGCCGGGATTGATGTACGGCCCTTCGAGGTGCACGCCCAACACGCGCGCGCCGCCCGGCGTGCGCTGCCGTGTGACCTCGCCCAGCTCGGCGACGACGCTCATCAGTTCGTCGCGCGGCGCGGTCATCGTGGTCGCGAGCAGGCTCGTCGTGCCGTAGCGCGCGTGGGTGCGGGTGATGGTTTCGATCGCATCGCCCGACTCCATCACGTCGGCGCCGCCGCCGCCGTGCACGTGCAGGTCGATGAAGCCCGGCAGGATGTACGGTGCGTCGTTCGTCGACGGGTCGGCATGGGTGCCGTCGATCGACTGGATGCGCCCGTTTTCGTATTCGAGCGTGCCGTGGATCCAGCCTTCTGAGGTGAGTATGTTTCCGGTCAGCATGAATATCTCTGATATGGCGTAGTGCGGGGTCGGGCTAGCAAGCCGTTGGCATGGCGCTCGAGCTCATCGGGAGCCGCGCGCAGGAATGCGTCGCAAATATCGCGCATGCCATCGTTCAGATTAGGTGAGCGGGGACGAAATTTTCGTGAATCCGGAGGTTCGGCGTGCTTGCTTCGGCTGCCACGTCGGAGCCCATTATATAACCACAATAGCACCAGTCAATTGACCGATTCCTGAGCTGGTAAAATCGTCGCAAAGCCTTTGCTGGCGCGCGTTTCTGCGCCTTTACCGCCTTGTTTTATTGGGTTTTGCGGGATCGGGATTTACCCGGATTCGAGCCCGAAACGCGGCTCGATGGGCTCCACTGGTCTGCATGCCTTTCAGGAAAGAGCCCACTATGTGATACCTGTTTAGCACCACTTACGCACACCACCGCGTTATATCCGTTTGTATATCGTGCCCGATCTAATATAGTTGCTACTTAAGTCATTAATAACTGGAAGATTCTCAGGGAGTGCTCTCGTTGACAGACTCGACCCTGCTCAAACGCGCTGAAGCCGTCCGCCATTTCAACCGCTTCTATACGAAGCACATTGGCGCGCTGCATGAAAGCCTGCAGAAAAGCGCGTTCTCGCTGACCGAGGTGCGCGTGCTGCGCGAGCTGTTGCACGGCACGGCCACGACGGCGACGGAAGTCGCGCGCAACCTCGGCCTCGACAGCGGCTATCTGAGCCGGCTCCTGACGAGCTTCGAGCGCCACGGACTAATCACGCGCCGGCAGTCGGATGCCGACGCGCGGCAATCGCTGCTCACGTTAACCGACGAAGGCCGCGCGGCCTATGAACCCCTCGATGCAGCCGCCATCGAGGAGGTGTGCGCCGTGCTCACGCGCCTGAGCGACGCGGAACAGGAGCAATTGATCGCGGCGATGCAGGCGATCGAGGCGCTTTTGAATCGATAGCGGCCGCTGCGAGCGGCAACCGCGAAAAAAAGCGTCCCGGCGGAACTGCACCGGGACGCTTTTTTATCTGGCACTCACATCGCTGCCATCATCGACGCACGCGCAAGTTGCGCGGCGTGCACGACGACGGCCACTTCACCGCCGATGCTTAGAACGACGGCACGACCGAACCCTTGAACTGCGTCTTGATGAACTGACGCACGTCGTCCGACTGGTACGCCGCTACGAGCTTCTTCACCCACGGCTTGTCCTTGTCCTGCGCGCGCACGGCGATCAAGTTCGCGTACGGGCTGTGGATGTCTTCGAGCGCGATCGCGTCCTGGGTCGGCTGCAGGCCGGCGGCGAGCGCGTAGTTCGTGTTGATCGCGGCCGCGTCGACATCGCCAAGCGCGCGCGGCAACTGTGCGGCGTCGAGCTCGACGAGCTTGATCTTCTTCGGGTTCTCGGCGATGTCGAGCGGCGTCGCGCTGCTGCCGTTCGTGCCCGCGCCGGCCTTCAGCTTGATGACGCCTTGCGCTTGCAGCAGCAAGAGCGCGCGGTTCTCATTCGACGGATCGTTCGGCACCGCGACCTTCGCGCCCGGCTGCAGATCCTTCACCGACTTCAGCTTCTTCGAGTAGATGCCGAGCGGCGAGATATAGGTGAGGCCGGCGCTCACGATCTTGTAGCCGCGCTGCTTTACTTGACTGTCGAGATAGGGCTGGTGCTGAAAACTGTTCGCATCGAGGTCGCCTGCGTCGAGCGCGGCATTCGGCTGCACGTAGTCGTTGAACTCGATGACCTTCACGTCGAGCCCTTCACGCTTCGCCACCTTGGTCACGACCGCCCAGATTTGCGCATCCGGGCCGCTGATCGTGCCGACCTTGATGGCTTTGTCTTCGGCGTGCGCGGCTGCGCTCGTGAGGAGCGCCGCGGTGGCGGCAATTGCGGAAAGGGTTTTGAGAAGGGTTCTGCGCTGCATTGAGGACTCGCTTTCTTGCTGAGGCGGGGGAATTCAACCCGGGGGCGTGTGTTCGTGGCTGCGCCCCGGGCAAGGGAACGCAATGGTGTCATATCGCCGACGCTATAGGAAATACCCTAATGGAATATCGATATGCACAAAGGCGGCGCATTGAAGAGCGCGGCGCGCCGCGCCGCCATCCAGCCCCCAGACGTTCCGACGTAACGTTGTCTCGCAAGGTCCTTAGCGTTTTACTCCGCGCTCGATCAGAAAGTCGTCCAGTCGTCGTCGGAGGCCGCGACGGGCTCTGCTCGCCGGGCCACCGGTGCCGGAGTCGGAGCCGGCGCAGCGACAGCTGGCCCGGAAGACGCTTTTGATTCGGCGCGCGCAGCGGCGGCTGACGGCTTGCGCGCCACCCCTGCATTCGATGACGTCGCAGTCGTCGTGCTCGACGCCGCGTTAGCCGAGCTGCGCGATGCCCGGCGCGCCCCCGCGGACGTCGCCCGTTTCGCCGCCGGTCGCGCCTCAACGGCCGCAGGCTTCGCCGACACCGCTGCGGCCGCCTCGGTCACCCGGAACGCGCTAACCGTATCCCGCAGCCGCGCCGCCTGATCCTGCAGCGAGGCCGCCGCGGCCGCCGCCTGCTCGACGAGCGCCGCGTTCTGCTGCGTAACTTCGTCCATCTGCGTGACCGCGCGCCCAACCTGGGTAATACCGCTCGCCTGCTCTTCGGACGCTGCCGCGATCTCGCCCATGATGTCCGTCACGCGGCGCACCGCCTGCAGGATCTCGCCCATCGTCGTGCCCGCCTGGCTGACGAGGGCGATGCCGTTGTTCACGCGCTCGACCGAATCGCCGATCAGCGCCTTGATCTCCTTGGCCGCCGCAGCCGAGCGTTGCGCGAGATTGCGCACCTCGCCGGCCACGACCGCGAAGCCGCGCCCTTCCTCGCCGGCGCGCGCCGCCTCAACCGCCGCGTTGAGCGCAAGGATGTTGGTCTGGAACGCGATGCCTTCGATCACGCCGATAATGTCGGCAATCTTCTGCGAACTGTCGTTGATTTCGCCCATCGTGCCGATCACGCGATGGACGACGTCGTTGCCCTTCGTCGCGATCTCCGACGCATTGTTCGCCAAGCCGCTCGCTTGGCGGGCGTTGTCGGCGTTCTGCTTGACTGTCGCCGTGAGCTCTTCCATGCTCGCCGCCGTCTCCTGCAGCGACGCCGCCTGCTGCTCGGTGCGCTGCGACAGATCGCTATTGCCCGATGCGATCTGCTGCGTCGCCGACGCAATCGATTCCGACGAGTGCCGAATCTCGCCGATGGTCCGCTGCAGGCGCGCCTGCATCCGCTGCATGCCGGCCATCATGCTCGTCGAGTCGTCCCCGCGCAGCGCCACGGCGTGCGTGAGGTCGCCCTCGGCAATGCTCGCCGCGAGCGCCGCGGCAAGCTCCGGCTCGCCGCCCAAGCTGCTGCGCACGCTGCGGATGATTTGCAGCATCGCGAGCGTAATCACGATGCCGATCGCCAGCACGACGCCGAGATGAACCAGCAGCGTCGAGTAATAGGCGGCGTCCACATCCTGCAGGTACACGCCCGTGGCGAGCGTCCAATCCCACGGCGCGAAATGCGAGGCGTAGGTAAGCTTGCGTGCCTTCACCTCGCTGTGCGGCAAGCGCCCCACGTATTGCGTGAAGCCATGCCCGGTCGCCTTCGCGGCATCGACAATCGATACGAACACGGCACGGAAGGGCGACGGCTTGAGACCTCAGCGCAACGGTAAACCCGGAGTCGGCACTGGTCTGACGATTGTGTTAAATATCGGCGCTTGCCTTCGAATCGAACCCGAGGTTTTTTATGTTTGTCATCGACTTGACCTACACCGTCCCGCTTGATCGCATCGACGAATCGCTCGAAGCGCATCGCGCATTCTTAACGCGTCACTTCGACGCGGGCGTGCTGATTGCGGCCGGCCCGAAGGTGCCGCGCATGGGCGGGATCATGCTGGCGAACGGCGTCGATCGCGACGAGCTCGAGGCGATCCTCGCGACCGACCCGTTCGCCATCGAAGGGCTGGCCCGTTATGTAGTGACGGAGTTCAAAGCGACGCGGCTCGCACCGGGGCTCAACCTGCCGGCCCCGTGAATGCGTTTGACCGTTTGAGGAAGATCGCCGCTCTTAGCCGAGCAGCAATTTGAGATCGTGGACCCAGGGCGTGACGCCCTGGCCATCGCGCACGAATAGACGCAGCTTGCCGGACGGATCGAAGACATAGCTCGCTGCAGTGTGGTCCATCGTGTAGCTGTCGGGCGTCTTGCCCGGCACCTTCGCGTAGTAGACGCGGAAGTCTTTGGCGACTTTGGCGAGCTGCGCGTCGTCGGCGGGGCGCAGGCCGACGAAGGACGGGTTGAACGCCGGCACATATTGCGAAAGAAGCGCCGGCGTATCGCGCTCCGGATCGACCGTCACGAACAGCACCTGCACGCGCTGCGCGTCCGGACCGAGTTGCTGCATCGCCTGGGAAAGCTCAGCCATCGTCGTCGGACACACATCGGGACAATGCGTGTACCCGAAGAACAGCACGACGGCCTTGCCCTTGTAGTCGGCCAGGGTGTGCAGCTTGCCGCTCGTATCGGGCAGCGAGAAATCGCTGCCGAATTGCGTGTTGCCGGTGATGTCGAGATTCGTGAACGCCGGCTGATCCTTGCCGCATGCCGACAAGAAGACCGCGCCGCCGAGCACGCAAAGAGTCACCGCAAGGCGCGCCACGCGCGCGATTCTGTTCGTCAGCATCGAAGAATTACGCGCCGATCAGGACGCGCGCATAGTGGTCGACGAGGAGCGCCGCGAAGAGCAGCGACAGATAAACGATCGAGTAACGGAAGGTTTTACGCGCGAGCGCGTCGGAATATTCCCGGTAGATCTTCCACGCGTAGGCGAGGAACACGGCGCCGAGCAGCACCGCCGACGCGAGATAAAAGACCCCGCTCATGCCGGAGATGAACGGCATCAGCGAGACCGCCAGCAGGATCACCGAGTAGAGAAAGATGTGCAGCCGCGTGAACTGCTCGCCGTGCGTGTTCGGCAGCATCGGCAGGCCGGCGTTTTCATAGTCTTTGCGGCGGTAGAGCGCGAGCGACCAGAAATGCGGCGGCGTCCACACGAAGATGATCAGCACGAGTATCCATGCGTCGCCGGGCACGTGGCCCGTCACCGCGGCCCAGCCGAGCGCCGGCGGCATCGCGCCCGATGCGCCGCCGATCACGATGTTCTGCGGCGTCGCGGGCTTGAGCAGCAGCGTGTAGATCACGGCGTAGCCGACGAACGTCGCGAGCGTGAGCCACATGGTCAGCGCGTTGGTGAACGTGTAGAGCGTCCACATGCCAAGGCCGCCGAGAATGGCCGAGAAAATCAGAATCTGCGCGGTGGTGATTTCGCCGCGCGCCGACGGACGCCATGCCGTGCGGCGCATCATCGCGTCGACCTTCTGCTCGACGAGACAGTTGATCGCAAACGCTGCGCCCGCAAGCAGCCAGATGCCGACTGTGCCGCCGATCAGCACCGTCCACGGCACCATGCCCGGCGTCGACAGAAACATGCCGATCACCGCGCAGAAGACGGCCAACTGCGTCACACGCGGCTTCGTGAGCGCGAGGTACTGGGAGATTCGGGAACCGGGGGATTGGGAGAGTGTGCTGTCCATGTGGGTCACGCTGGCGCGGCATCGCGCGCGGGAACAGTGGCGCGGCCGGGACGGCTATAAGCGATTCGAAAGTTTAGCATAACGGCAAGCAGCAGCAGGATCGCGGCGCCTCCGTTGTGAGCGACGGCGATCGGCAGCGGCCATTGCAGCACGATGTTCGACAAGCCCGTCACGAATTGGATCGCGACGACCAGCAGCACCGCGTTCGCCGGCCGCCGCAGCGACTCGAAGCGGCGCAATTTCAGCGCGAGCCAAGCCAGATAGGCGACCACGACGATCGCAAACGTGCGGTGCGTCCAATGGATCGCGACGAGCGCATCCTGCGTGATGACGTCGCCGTCGCTCGTCATGCCGAGCGCACGCCACAGGTGGAAGCCGTGCGTGAAATCCATCGGCGGAATCCATTGGCCGTTGCAGGTCGGGAAGTCCGTGCAGGCGAGCACCGCGTAGTTCGTGCTGACCCAGCCGCCGAGCGCGATTTGCGCGATCAAGAGGATCAAGCCCGCGATCGCTGCGGTCCGGTATCGCGCGGCTTCAGGCTCGTACGCGGGAACCGGTGTCTGGCGCGCAGCCAGCCAGCCGAGCGCGCCGAGCAGCGCGAGGCCGAGCAACAGGTGCGTCGTCACGATGATCGGCTGCAGCTTCATCGTCACGGTCCACGCGCCGAACGCGCCCTGCACGCAAATCAAGAGCAGCAGCGCGGTCGGCCACCACGGCGACACATGCAGCGGACGGCGCTTGATGCGCGCAACCCAGGCGATCAGCGTCTGCGCGATGATCAACACGCCGATGGCCGTCGCGAAATAGCGGTGAATCATCTCGATCCACGCCTTCGACATGCTGACGGGGCCGGTCGGCAGCGCGGCGTGCGCGGCGGCGATCTGCGCGTGCGCGATGAACGGCGACGACGTGCCGTAGCAGCCCGGCCAGTCCGGGCAGCCGAGCCCGGAATCCGTCAAGCGCGTGAAGCCGCCGAACATCACCAGGTCGAGCGTGAGAAAAGTGGTGAGCCACACGAGCTTGCGGAATTTGTTGTCGTCCGCTTTGACCCACACGTAGGAGAGCGGCAACAACGCGATGCACAAGCCGATCAGGCCGATTTGCAATACGAACATCTCGAAATCTCTTTTCGCGGGAAATCGCGCACGCGAACCATACCACCGGTCAGCCGATGCTCGACCATTTCAGCAACTTAGTTAGATCACCCTTGATCTTGCTCGGGTCCGGATTCTTCGGGAACCGCATCATCAGGTTGCCGTTCGGGTCGACCAAATAGATGTGATCGGTGTCCTGCGTGCCGGTCTCGGCGGGCAGCCAAGCGGCGACGGCGGCCGGATCGGCGGCCAGCATCTTCGTGTCCGGATACGCGTGCGCGATGACATCCGGCACGGCGCCGGAGTCGGTGCGCAGCCACACCGTCACGACGCGCTCGCGCTCGGCGCCTTGCGTCGCGCGCACCTGACGCATGAAGTACAGCTTCGTCGCGCAGCCTTTGTCGCAAGCGCTGCCGTCAACGGAGATCATCAGCCAGCGGCCGCGCAGCGAATCGAACTTGATCGGCTTGCCGTTTTCGTCGGTGACGATGAGCGAGTCGGGAATCGGCCGCTGCGGCTCGACCAGCGTGCCGTAGTTCGTCTTGCCGCCAGCCGGCTTGATCACGTAGTACGTCAGATACGAAACGACGATCGGCGCCGCGCAAATCAGCGCGAGCAGCAGCAGCGTCCAGCGGCCACGCTGCCACGAGCCTTGCCCGGCAGGCTTTGCCGCCGGGGCATTCTGGGCGGCGGGGCGGTTGCTCGACCGAGCGCGCGGCGAACGGGGAGATTGCGTCGACAAAACGTTGGACCTCTTCAAATAGCGCGCGGAAGCAAGGCGCCGCGCCGCCGTGGATGCGTCTAGTTTGGCTGAGTGCGGCCGGACTGGCCTTCCTGCGACGGAGCCTCGGCGCCCCCCGCTTGTTCCTTCTTCGCTGCACGCCGCGCAGCGTAGAGCCCGAACCCGAGCGCCGCCGCGGCCATGCCCCACCACTGGAGCATGTACCCGTAGTTCGTCTCGACACCAAGCGCAGGCGCCGGCCAGTCGCGCACGAGCTTGTCGCCGTCGTCGCTCGTCTGCTGAATCACGAACGGCTGCAACGGCAAGCCGGTTTCGGCAGCGTACTCTTTGACATCGAGGTTCTGCCGAATCTTCTGATGCGGTGCGGAGCCGCCCTGCCCCAATTCGAAGGCGCGCGAGGCATCGGCACGCGCAATGCCTTCGATCTCGACATCGCCGGGCGGCGTCACATAGCGCGCAATCGTCGTGCGATCGCTGAAATTGCGCGACAGCCAGCCCCGGTTGACGAGCACGTACCCGCCATCGGCCAGTTTAAAGGGCATGACGACATAAAAACCCGGCTGATCGTTATACGGGCGATTGTCGAGATACACGGCCAAATCGGGCACGAACCGTCCGGTGGCGCGCACGCGATGGAACTCGATCGCCTTCAGCGCGACCGGCGCGGCGGTGACAGTCTGCGCCGGCGCATTCTCGAACCGCGCGATGCTGGCTTCCAACGCCTCCTTCTGGTGGGCGCGATCGCGCTGCCAGAAGCCCAGCCGGATCGTCACCGCCATCACGATCAGGATCAGCAGCGCGGGCACGAGACGAATCTTCATACCGCGGATCCCGCGATCGCACGGCCGGGAACGCGCGATGCGATAATGTCGCTCATCCCTTCTTGTTCCCAAGTTTCAGTACGTTCCATGTTTCACTTTCTCGTCGCCATCGCCTTCGTCCTGATCATCACCAGCCTCGGTTCGGCGCTGTATTTCATGATGCACGATCAAGGCAAAACCAAGCGGATGGTGTGGTCGCTCGCGACCCGCGTCGGCTTGTCGATCTCACTGTTTCTTCTGCTGTGGCTCGCGCACTGGATGGGCTGGATTCAGTATTCCCAGGTGCCGCTCGGCCGCTGAGCGGCGCGCTTTCAGCCCGCCCCGCATCAAATCAGACGGCATCGCCTTCGCGATGCGTCAATTCGCCACAGCCACCGCACACCGCAAGTAAAAACGCCGCCCGGACGTAGTCGAGGGCGGCGTGCGGGTCTTGCATCATCATTTCCATTGCGCCCCCGCCGCTCAAGCGGGATGCGCCGAGGCCCGCCACCACGAAGGCAGCAGGCTCGACTCCATTACAGCCAGTAGACGACGACGTAGAGGCCAAGCCACACGACGTCGACGAAGTGCCAATACCAAGCCGCGCCTTCGAAAGCAAAGTGATGCTCCGCCGTGAAGTGGCCGCGAATCATGCGCACCAGCACCACCGTCAGCATCGTGCCGCCGAGGAACACGTGGAAGCCGTGGAAGCCTGTCAGCAGGAAGAACGTCGAACCGTACACACCGGACGCCAGCGTCAGGTTCAGTTCGTTGTACGCGTGGTAGTACTCGAAGCCCTGCATGAAGAGGAAGCAGACACCCAACACGACCGTGGCGGCAAGCCAGGCGATCGCCTTGTTGCGGTGATTGTCGCGCAGCGCGTGGTGAGACACGGTGAGCGTCGCGCCCGACGACAGCAGAAACGCCGTGTTCAAGGTCGGCACCGGCCACGGCGTCATCGACTTGAAGTGGCCGACGAGCTCAGCGGGCCCGATGTTCGGCCACACGGCGGAGAAATCCGGCCAAATCAGCTTGTAGTCGAGGCTGCCCAGCTGGTGCATCGCGATTTCGCGCGCGTAGAACAGCGCACCGAAGAACGCGCCGAAGAACATGACTTCGGAGAAGATGAACCAGCTCATGCTCCAGCGGTACGACACGTCGACGCGCTTGCCGTACATGCCGCCTTCGGACTCGCCGATGGCGTCGCCGAACCAGTGCCAGAGCGTGTAGAGAAGCCACAACAAGCCGAGGAGCGCCGTGAAGGGCGCCCACGATGCCTCGTTGATCCAAAACGCGACCGATCCGAGCATGACCAGAAGGCCCACGGCCGCGCTAATCGGGTGCCGCGACGGATGCGGCACGAAGTAGTACGGGCTCTCGTTTTGACCGCTCATTCTTGATTCTCCACTTCAGTCCAGTTGTTCCGGTTTTCCCGGCTGTATCTTCGGCGATGCTTCGACGCCCCGCAGGAAACCCCCTTGAGGGATACCGCACCGCTCTCTCTAATGCCAGGGCCGCGCTTCACGCCGCGCCGCCCTTCTCAATGCGCTACTTACTGCCTACCACCGCATGCACGACCAAAATCAGCACACCGATGAAGATCGCCGCGCCCAAGAGCGCCGCGATGACGACGTGCACCGGATTCAGCTGCGTCGCGTCCGCTTCCAGATCGCGCCGCTTGCGTACTCCGAAGAACGACCACATCACCGCTTTCATCGTCTTGATGAACGAGCCCTTGCTGCCGCCCTCGGCCATACCGCCTCCCCTAAGCTGCTCAAGCGGGATTGGCTGGCGCTTTCGCTCCATCTCCCGCTGTCCCGCGCGCCGTCGGCGCAGGCGTGTTCAACTCGAAGAAGGTGTACGACAGCGTGATCGTCTTCACATCCTTCGGCAATTTCGGATCGACGACGAACACCACCGGCATCCGCTTCGTCTCGTTCGCAGCGAGCGTCTGCTGCGTGAAGCAAAAACATTCGATCTTCTTGAAGTACTCGGTCGCCTGCATCGGCGCGTAGCTCGGAATCGCCTGCGCGTGGATCGTGCGCCCCTGCTCGTTCGTCACCTGGTACATCACCGTCGTCACTTCACCCGGGTGCACGTCGATATACGACTGCTCAGGCTTGAAACCCAGCGGACCGCGCGCGTTCGCATCGAACTCGATCGAGATCGTGCGCGACATGTCCACCTGCGTATTCTTCGCGTCGCGCGCCGTCGCATCGCGCTGCACCAGGTTATTGATGCCGGTCACCTCACAGATCGCGCGATACATCGGGATCAACGCGAAACCGAAGCCAAACATCAGAAATGCGACGACCACGAGCTTCAACCGCATCGAACGGTTAAAAGAACGATCGGCCTTGGCCGGTGGTTGCGTCGACATCGAACTTCCTTAACTAGCCTTCAGAGCCTTCAGCCCCGATCCGATCAAAAGGATCAGGCGAAATAACACTGCTTGATAAAGATACCCACAAAAAAAGCGGCTGCGATGGCCAGCAGGATCAAACCGAGCCTCACGCTGCTCGCCCGAATTTGCTCGGGAGTACGCCTTTCTTGTGGATTCCGGGTCATTCCGAATTTTCTAGAGATGCTGTGCCGACAAGCGTCGCGGCGTGGTGGTTGCCGCTTCGCGGAGCCCCGGTCCGGCTTCTGCCTGAACCGGAGCTCCCCGACTCGCCTAGCTTTTATTCAACCGTCGGCGGGTGTTCGAACGTGTGGAACGGAGCCGGGCTCGGCACCGTCCACTCGAGGCCCGTCGCGCCATCCCACGGCTTGTCGGCCGCCTTCTCGTGCTCGCCGCCGCCACGGTAGGCCGGCAGCACGACCGCGAACAGGAAGTAGACCTGGCTCAGACCGAAGCCGAACGCGCCGATCGTGATGACCTGGTTCCAGTCGGTGAACTGTGCCGGGTAGTCGGCATAACGACGCGGCATGCCTGCGAGACCCACGAAGTGCATCGGCAGGAACGCGAGGTTGAAGAAGATCATCGAACCCCAGAAGTGGATCTTGCCGCGCGTCTCGTTGTACATCCAGCCAGTCCACTTCGGCGACCAGTAGTACCAGCCCGAGAACAGCGCGAACAGCGACCCCGCCACCAGCACGTAGTGGAAGTGCGCCACCACGAAGTAGGTGCCGTGGTATTGGATGTCGAGCGGCGCCATGGCCAGCATCAGGCCCGAGAGGCCGCCGAACGTGAACACGATCAGGAAGCCGACCGCGAACAGCATCGGCGTTTCGAAGGAGAGCGAACCGCGCCACATCGTGGCGACCCAGTTGAACACCTTCACGCCCGTCGGCACCGCGATCAGCATCGTCGCGTACATGAAGAACAGCTGGCCCGTCACCGGCATGCCGGTCGCGAACATGTGGTGCGCCCAGACCATGAACGACAGGATCGCGATCGACGCCGTCGCGTACACCATCGAGCTATAGCCGAACAGCGGCTTGCGCGCGAACGCCGGGATCACCTGCGACACGATCCCGAACGCCGGCAAGATCATGATGTACACCTCGGGGTGCCCGAAGAACCAGAAGATGTGCTGGTACATGACCGGGTCGCCGCCGCCTGCCGCGTTGAAGAACGACGTGCCGAAGTGGCGGTCGAACAGCACCATCGTGATCGCGCCTGCCAGAACCGGCATCACGGCGATCAGCAGGTACGCGGTGATGAGCCAGGTCCACACGAACATCGGCATCTTCATCAGCGTGAGGCCGGGAGCGCGCAGGTTCAGGATCGTCACGACGATGTTGATGCCGCCCATGATCGACGAGGCGCCCATCAAGTGGACCGCGAAGATCGCGAAGTCCATGCCCGGGCCCATTTGAGTGGACAGCGGCGCGTACAGCGTCCAGCCCGCGGCGGTCGCGCCGCCCGGTGCGAAGAACGAACCGACGAGCAACACGGCCGCAACCGGCAGCAACCAGAAGCTGAAGTTGTTCATCCGCGCGAACGCCATATCGGACGCGCCGATCTGCAGCGGAATCATCCAGTTCGCGAAGCCGACGAAAGCCGGCATGATCGCGCCGAACACCATGATGAGGCCGTGCATGGTGGTCAACTGGTTGAAGAACTCGGGACGCATGATCTGCAGGCCCGGCTCGAACAGCTCGGCACGGATCATCAGCGCCATCACGCCCCCGGACAGGAACATGACGAACGAGAAGATCAGGTACAGCGTACCGATGTCCTTGTGGTTGGTGGCGAAAAGCCAGCGGCGCCAGCCGTGCGGCGTCTCATGCGCATGATCGCCATGCACATGTTGGTGGCCCGCGGCTACATCGTGTCCGATGCTAGACGACATGAGAATCTCCTAAAGCGAATACAGCAGCATTCTTGACTGTGACGAACACAGCGACACTTAGCGGCACATCAGGCCCCGGACGCCGGCGCCGGGACGGAAGCCGCCTCTGCGCCGCTCGCCGCGGTTGCGCCGGTCAGGTGATCGCCGCCTTCCGGCATCTTGCCGTTGCGGGCGTCGGCGACCTGACGCGGCTGGAGAATATCGCCCGTTTGGTTGCCCCACGAGTTGCGCTCGAACGTGATGACCGACGCGATTTCGACGTCGTTCAGCGTCGGCGCCCACGACGGCATCGCATTCTTGCCGTGCAGCACGATGCTCACGTGATTGGCGATCGGGCCGTTGGCGATCTTGCTGCCGTCGAGCGCCGGGAACGCGCCCGCGCCCTTGCCGGTCGGCTGGTGGCAGACCGCGCAGTTCGACGTGTAGACCTGCTGGCCGCGAGCCATCAATTCCGCGAGGGTGTAGGTCTTGTTCGGATCGTCGGCGCCGGCGGCCATTTTCTTCTTCTGGTCGTCGACCCACTTGGCGTAGTCGTCTTGCGACAGCACTTCGACGACGACCGGCATGAACGCGTGCTCCTTGCCGCACAGCTCCGTGCAGAAGCCGCGGAAGGTGCCGACCTTCTCGGCCTTGAACCAGGTGTCGCGCACGAAGCCGGGAATCGCATCCTGCTTCACGCCGAACGCGGGCACGTACCAGGAGTGCACGACGTCGTTGGCGGTGGTGATGATGCGGATCTTCTGATTGACCGGCACCACGAGCGGGTTGTCGACTTCCTGCAGATAGGTATCGGTCTTCGGCGTCGAGCCGTCGACTTCGCTGCGCGGCGTCGTGAGCGTCGAGAAGAAGTTGATGCCTTCGCCCGGACCCTTCACGTAGTCGTAGGCCCACTTCCATTGATAGCCGGTCACCTTGATGGTGACATCGGCGTTGGAGGTATCTTTCATCGCGACCACGGTCTTGGTGGCCGGCAGCGCCATCAGGACGACGATGATGAACGGCACGATGGTCCAGATGATTTCGACGGTGGTGCTTTCGTGGAAATTCGCGGCCTTGTGGCCCTTCGACTTGCGGTGCGCAAACATCGAATAGAACATCACGGCGAACACGCCCACGAAGATCACCGTACAGAGGATCAGCATGAACGTGTGGAGGTGATAAAGCTCCTCAGCGATCTTCGTCACGGGCGGCTGGAGATTGATCTCGTTGACGGCCGGACCGCCGGGACTGTCGCCGACCGCCAAGGCGGCGTGGGCGCTGAGCAACCCGCTGCACGCCAGCACGCCCATGAGGGCTCGCTTGATTGTTTTCATAGCTTCCTTACCCAAAATTTCCATTCAAACCCTCGCCTCCCGCTCGCTGGCGCCCGCGTTCCGACCGTTGCCCCGCATCTTGCCGGAACGGAACGCGCCGCATCTCATCTAACCGCATCGCATCAGCGACATCCGCAGCTCGCTTGCGAACTGCTTGCGCCGGTACTGCGCGAGATGCTGCCCGATCATGACCGTCTGCCCGCGCGACACGAGCTTGATCGGGTCGCGCAGCGTCTCGCCTGGTTCGACCCGCACCCAGCGCGGGTTGAATTCGAACTGCGTCAACTGCTCGGCGCTCATTTGCTCGATGACGAGCCGGTTCGGAAAGAGCCGGATACGCTCGTAATCGACAGCATGCCGCGCATGAACGACAAATGCCGCACCCACGACCAGCAATTCGATGCCGGTAAACGGCAGCACCAGCCAGGCGCCGCAAAACACCAGCAATAACGCGATCGCCAAGGAAAACAGCGCGAGCGAAGCATAAAAGCAGACGAACTGGCGCGGCGACACCGAACAGTTGCGCTTCATCAGCCAGTCTTTGACGACCGGCTCCGCATCCATCGGCAGATCAGTTGCGTCCATCGCTGCCTCCCCGCGAGTTGCCATGCCGCGCGCCGCGTATCGGGCTTGCCGCGCCGTTTTGTGGGGACCGCCGGGCGACAAACTGACGCATTATAGGCGCGTTCAATGGCATCCACAAGCAAACGACTATCGGCCGACAACCCAAGCACGACAAGCCTCAGCGCGCTTTTGACAGATATTTTTGCTACGCTTTGAAGCGGTAATTTCAGACATAACAGTTGCCATCTTTACCGCGTCAAAGATTCTTTGGCCGCCCCCTTCCAATGTCCTCGAGACGCACGATTCCGTGACCTTCGGCGGTCGTGCGCGGCACGGCTTTCCAAGCGTGCCCGTAGATCACTTCGAACGTGAGAGGAATCGTGCCGTCGGCGCGGCGCCTGGCTTCCAGCGCGGCGAGCAGCGCAGCGTGAAGGCGGCGCGCCGATGCCGGGCCGCGCGTATCGCCGTTTGCGTCGCGCTCGAACGGATACGCGCCCCAGCGGCGCACATCGGCGAGCAGCGATTCGGGCGAGCGGTAGGTGATCGTCAGTGTTTCCTGGTCCATCACCGGTATCTCGAATCCGCTTTCGACGAGCATGTCGCCGAGATCATGCATATCGACGAAGTCGATCACATGTGCACGCGTCGCCACGCCGTGCGTCGCCTCGACTTCCGCGTAGGCGCCGCGCAGCTCGCGCAGCGTGTCGGGGCCGAGCGTGCTGAACATCAGCAGGCCGTTCACCTTCAACACGCGCTGCCACTCGGGAAACACGAGATCGGGACGCGAGTGCCAATGCAGCGCGAGATTGGACCAGATGAAATCGAACGCGCCGGCTGCAAACGGCAGCGCGGAGAAATCGGCTTGGGCGACGCGGGGGCCGCGCGCGCCGAGCGCCTTGCCCAGCGTGGCGGGCAGAAAACGGCGCCAACTGGTGTCGGCGGCGTCTTGGCCCTTCGCGCGCGTGAGCATGGCATGGGAGAGATCGGTGCCGAACACCGGCGCCTCGGGAAAGCGCTCGCGCAGCGCCGGCATGTCGTCGCCTGCGCCGCAGCCCGCGTCGAGCACGCTCGCGGGGCTCACTTTGATGTAGTCAAGACGCTCGCGCATGCGCTGCGCGATTTCGCGCGGCAGAAAGGCGACGTCGCCGAACTTGGCGGCGCGGCGGTCGAAAATCTGCCGCAAACGCCGGGAATCGTAGGCCGGACGGCTAGCCTTTGCGGGAGTTGGGGACATGACGTTCGAACTGGCGAAGAGCCCGAAGTATACTCGCTCGCTCCGATCCCTTCAGCGTAGGTAGCCTTGGCGTGACGCGCGCAGTGAAATCGCAGCCGCTTTCAGCATGCGCGTCGTCGCGCGTCGGTTGTCTCGAAAAGCGCTTGCGGACTTGGTTCGATCACGCTTCGACACACGTTGCGCGGCTGGCGCACGTCGCGCTGCCCAATCTGTGCGTCTTATGCGGCAATATGTCGCAGCGAACGATTTGCGTCGAATGTGACGGCGTCTATTGGAACGAGGCGCGCTTGCGGTGCGTGTGTTGCGCCCTGCCGCTGCCGTCTTCGAGCCGCAGGCGCCCGAACGGGCAAGCGCGTTATGTGTGCAGCGACTGCGCGAGCGCACCGCCGCCGTTCGATGCGACGCTCGCGCTTGCCGACTATCGCGCACCGCTCGACGGCCTCGCGCTCGGCCTCAAGTTTCGCGCGCGTCTGGCGCTCGGACGCGAGTTCGCAGATCGCCTCGCGCGGCTAGCCGACGACCTGTTCGACACCGTCGACCGGCCCGACGTCCTCGCGCCGGTGCCGCTCGCAAGGAAGCGCCTGATCGAGCGCGGCTTCAACCAGGCTTGGGAAATCGCGAGGCCGCTTGCACGTGCGTTGCATATTCCGGGCGACGCGGCATTGATCAGACGCGACATCGATACGGCGCCGCAATCGCGGCTCGACCTTGAGGCGCGCCGGCACAATGTCGATACGGCGTTCACTGTGGCGAAGCCGGTGCGCGGCATGCACGCGGCGATCGTCGACGACGTGATGACCTCCGGCGCGACGCTCGAAGCGCTCGCCCGCACGCTGAAGGCGGCCGGCGCGCGGCGCGTGACGAACTTCGTCGTGCTGCGCACCCCGAAAAACTAGTTTTGTATCGATCGAATCATGTTCAACGTCGTTCTCGTCGAACCCGAAATTCCGCCGAACACCGGCAACGTCATCCGGCTGTGCGCGAACACGGGCGCGCGGCTGCATCTGATCGAGCCGCTGGGCTTCCCGCTCGACGACGCCAAAATGCGCCGCGCCGGCCTCGACTATCACGAATACGCGCAGATGCAGGTGCATCGCGATTGGGATGCGTTCGTCGCCGCCGAGACACCCGATCCCGCGCGCATGTTCGCGTTCACGACGCGCGGCTCGGGACGCTTTCACGACCACGCGTTCCGGCTGGGCGACTGGTTCGTGTTCGGTGCGGAGACGCGCGGCTTGCCGGCTGAAGTGCTCGACCGCTTTCCGAACGAGCAGCGCGTGCGGCTGCCGATGCGGCCTGGCAACCGAAGTCTGAATCTGTCGAATACGGTGGCCATCGTCGTGTTCGAGGCTTGGCGCCAGGCGGGGTTCGAAGGCGGCGCGTGATGCAGGCGGGAGCTAGCGCTTTAGCTGTCGATCAGAGTTCGCGCTTTAGCGCGTTGGTTACTCCGATCCCATGCAGAGCACTCACTCCGCCCGGGCGTCCCGCCGCAGCAACGCGCTGACGGCATCACGCGGCGCGACACCATCGAAGAGCACCGCACAGACAGCCTGCGTAATCGGCATTTCGATCGCGTGCGCGCGGGCGATCGCGAGCACGGCTTGCGCGCAGCGCACCCCTTCCGCGACATGGCCGAGGGCGGCGAGGATATCGTCGAGCGTGCGTCCGTCGGCGAGCTGCAAGCCCACGGTCCGGTTGCGAGACAAATCGCCCGTTGCAGTCAGGATCAAGTCGCCGAGACCGGTCAGCCCGGTGAACGTTTCGGCACGGCCCCCGAGCGTCACGCCGAGGCGCGACATTTCTGCGAGACCGCGCGTGATGAGCGCAGCGCGTGCGTTCAGCCCGAGCCCGAGGCCGTCGGCAATGCCGGTGGCGATCGCGAGCACGTTCTTCACCGCGCCGCCGACTTCGACGCCGACGACATCATCGCCCGTGTAGATCCGCATCGCCCCGTGGTGGAATGCGGCGAGCGTCCGCTCGCGGCACGCTTGCGACGCGCTCGCGACGGTCAGCGCAACCGGCAAGCCCAATCCCACTTCGCGCGCGAAGCTCGGCCCGGAAAGCACGCCGTTGCTCGGATGCCCGGCCAGCTCGGCCGCGATCACCTGATGCGGCAGCAATTGCGTGTCGGCCTCGAAGCCTTTGCAGACCCAGACGATATGCGCAGGCACCTGCTGCGCGTCACGCATCGCACGGCACAAGGCGCGCAATCCCGCGACGGGTGTCGCGACGACGCACAACGCGTCGTCGCCTGCCGCATGCGCGAGCGCCGCGGCCAGATCGGCCTCGTAGCGAAGCGCATCCGGCAGCGCGACGCCGCGCAGATAGTGCGTGTTTTCGTGACTGGAGGAGAGTTCGGCGATGAGCGCGCTGTCGCGCGCCCACAGGACCGCATCGTTGCGTGCGGCCAGATGGCCGGCAAGTGCGGTGCCCCATGCACCGGCGCCGAGGACGGCGACCTTCATACCCGGCACCGCTCTAGCGTCAGTGTTGCGTTGCGCCGTTCTGCGCGTTGCCCGTCTGGGCCGCGTTGAGCTGCGCGAGACGCTGCTCATAGAGCGCCTGGAAGTTGATTTCCGCCAGGTGGATCGGCGGGAAGCCCGCGCGGGTGATGGCGTCGGCGATGTTCGAGCGCAGGTACGGGAACAGGATCGTCGGGCACGCGATGCCGACGAGCGGATCGATCTGCTCTGCCGGAATGTTGCGGATGTCGAAGATGCCTGCTTGCTTGGCTTCGATCAGGAACGCGATCTTGTCGTTGACCTTGGCCGTGACCGTGCCGGTAACCAGGATTTCGAAGACGTTTTCAGCAAGACGCTCGGCCTTCACGTCGACTTCGACTTCAACCGACGGCATCTCCTGCTCGAGAAAGATCGCCGGCGAATTCGGTTGCTCGAGCGACAAATCCTTCAGGTAAATGCGCTGAATGTTGAAGAACGGCTGGTTGTTCTGGTCCGACATGGTGACTCCCTAGATAAATTCGAGGTAGCGGGATTCGATCCCGCCACCAATGTGTATTTCATGCATCGGACTGAGGCGACCGCGGCAGCCCGCACCTTAAGCCTGCTGCAATCGCCGATCCTGCTTCAAGCCGGTTCCAGCAGCGGCATCAACCCGCCCGCACGATCGAGCGCGGACAAGTCGTCGTAGCCGCCGACATGCGTGTCGCCGATGAACACCTGCGGCACGGTACGGCGGCCGGTGCGCGTCATCATTTCCTCGCGCCGCGCCGGGTCCTTGTCGATCAGCACCTTCTCGATGGTCTGAACGCCGCGCGACTTTAAAAGACGCTCGGCCATCTGGCAATACGGACACACCTGCGTGCTGTACATGACGACGTTGTTCACTTAGCCACTCCTTGTTTGACGACCGGCATGCCGGCCTGCTGCCAAGCGTTGACCCCGCCTTGCAGCACATGGACCTCGGTGTAGCCCGCCTCTTCGGCAATCCGCACCGCCTTGTGCGACTGCTGACCGGTCTGGCAGACGAGCAACACCGGCGTGCCCTTATTCTTGGCGATTTGGCCGATTTTCGCTTGCAGCTCCGCGAACTCGACTTGGCGCGCCTGCGGCAGATGTCCGCCCGCGTAGTCGGCGGCGGACCGCAAATCGATGACCACGGCGTTACGCCGGTTGATCAGCTGCGTCGCTTCGGCAGCGGAGAGCCCGCCTCGGCCGCGCTGGCTGATCGTCGGCCACAGCAGTAACCCTCCGGAGATGAGGACGGCTGCGATGAGTACAAGGTTCGTGTAATCGGTGAAGAACGTCACGAAAGAATCCGCCAAAAAATGAGAGAAATCGAAAATGACAATCCCGCCATTATAAAATATCCGTCTGACGCGATGGCGAGCGCCGTCCTAGACGACCGCTTCGCCCTGACGCACGCAAGCGGCTTCCTCACTACCGACCATACCTCTCTCATGCACAAGCTCGTCCTCATCCGCCACGGCGAATCGACGTGGAACAAGGAAAACCGCTTCACCGGCTGGGTCGACGTCGACCTCACGGAACAAGGCAACCGCGAAGCCCAACAGGCTGGCCGTCTGCTGAAAGAAGCGGGCTATACGTTCGATATCGCCTACACGTCGGTGCTCAAGCGCGCGGTGCGCACGCTGTGGCACGTGCAGGATCAGATGGACCTGATGTATATCCCGGTCGTCCATTCGTGGCGCCTGAACGAGCGCAGCTACGGCGCGCTCGCCGGTCTGAACAAGGCAGAAACCGCCGCCAAATACGGCGAAGAGCAAGTGCTGATCTGGCGCCGCAGCTACGACACGCCGCCGCCCGCGCTCGATCCGAGCGACGAGCGCGCGCCGTACAACGATCCGCGCTACGCGAAGGTCCCGCGCGCCGAGCTGCCGCTCACCGAATGCCTGAAAGACACGGTCGCACGCGTGCTGCCGATCTGGAACGAGTCGATCGCGCCGGCCATCAAGGCGGGCAAGAAAGTGGTGATCTCGGCGCACGGCAACTCGCTGCGCGCCCTGATCAAGTACCTCGACGGCATTTCGGACGACGACATCGTCGGCCTGAACATCCCGAACGGCGTACCGCTCGTCTACGAACTCGACGACAACCTGAAGCCGATCCGCCACGAATATCTGGGGGACCCCGAAGCGATCGCCAAGGCGCAGGCCGCCGTCGCGAAACAAGGCAAGGCCGGCTGACAGGCTGACAATCCCCCTGCGGGGAGATATCCCAAAACGGCGCCGCGTGTGCCGGCATCCTGAGCCGGCACACCGCGCCACGCAATATTCTCCGCACTTCGGGCCCGATTCCTGCGCGTGACGGGAAGCAGCGAACCCTGCCTTACGTTCGCTGTCGAACGGCGAATACCCTCTCAAATCTACCGCTCGCAAGGCTTGCAGTTATACTTGCTCGTCCCCGCTACCGGCGCACCTACACGCTCCCGACCGCAACAGACTCTATGCGAACGAAACTCAAGAACATCGGCCTGATCGCCGCTGGCCTGGCTACCGGCGTCTTTGCGACGCTGCAACTGTCCGCATCCGCCCAGCAGGCCGCCTCGGCGCCGCTGCCGCTGGATCAACTACGCCTCTTCGCCGAAGTGTTCGGTCAGATCAAGCATGACTACGTCGAACCGGTCGACGACAAGAAGCTCCTGACCGCCGCGATCAAGGGGATGGTGTCGAGCCTCGACCCGCACTCGTCGTATCTCGACAAGACCGATTACGAAGAGCTTCAGGAGCAGACCAAGGGCCGCTTCGCGGGCCTCGGAATCGAGATTTCGCAGGAAGACGGCCTGATCAAAGTCATCTCGCCGATCGAAGACACGCCGGCCTTCCGCGCCGGCATCCGTCCGGGCGACCTGATAACCCGCATCAACGACAAGCCTGTGCGCGGCATGACGCTCGACCAGGCGGTCAAGCAGATGCGCGGCGACCCGGGCACCAAGGTCACGCTCACGCTCTTCCGCAAGAGCGACGACCGCACGTTCCCGGTCACGGTGACGCGCGCCATCATCAAGGTGCAGAGCGTGAAGATGAAGATCCTCGCGCCGGGCTACGCCTACATCCGCATTACGAGCTTCCAGGAGCGCACGGTGCCGGATCTCGCGGCCAAGCTCGAAGACGCCGCGCGCCAGCAGCCGAACCTGAAGGGCATCGTCATCGATCTGCGCAACAACGGCGGCGGCCTGCTGCAAAGCGCGGTCGGCGTCGCGGGCGCGTTCCTGCCGCCGGATTCAGTCGTCGTTTCGACCAACGGCCAGATCCCCGATTCGAAGGAGATCTACCGCGATACGTACGATAACTACCGTCTGCCGTCGTTCGATTCCGATCCGCTGAAGGGCCTGCCGGCCGTCTTCAAGACCGTGCCGATGGTTGTGCTGACGAACGCGTACTCGGCGTCGGCGTCGGAAATCGTCGCGGGCGCACTGCAGGATCAGCACCGCGCGCTGATCATGGGCAAGACGACGTTCGGCAAGGGTTCGGTGCAGACCGTGCGTCCGCTGACGGCCGATACGGCGCTGCGCCTGACGACCGCGTACTACTACACGCCGACCGGCCGTTCGATCCAGAACAAGGGCATCCGCCCTGACATCGCGGTCGATCAATACGCCGACGGCGATCCGGACGACGCACTCGTGACGCGCGAAGTCGACTACTCGAACCACCTCGCGAACACGCAGGACCCGAACGAGAAGAAGGAAGAGGAAGAGCGCGAACAGCAGCGCATGCTGCAGTTGCAGCAGCTCGAGGAGCAGAACGACAAGAAGACGCCGGAGCAGCGCCAGAAGGATCGCGATCGCAAGCCGGTCGAGTTCGGCACGTCTGACGACTTCATGCTCCAGCAAGCGCTGAACAAGCTCGCAGGCAAGACTGTCGTGGTATCGAAGTCGATCGCCGAGCGCACGCTGGCCGAGAACAAGCCGGAACGCTCGGCTTCGGCACCGGTCGCCGTGAAGCCCGCGCTGCCGGTCACGCCGGGCTCGGACCCGGCGCCGGCCTCGGCCCCGCAACCGGCCGCCTCGCAGAGCAAGTAAGCCTTCTCGCTCGAGCTCAGATGCCTTCGCAGCCTCAACGCTGCGAAGGCATTGTCTTTTGCGCGATTAGAATAACGAGAACGACTGATCGCGCAGCACGCCGCACGAACGCCGCGAGCGTGCCGCCCGCCCCACGACGCGCCGCCCCATGAACGACGACCAACTCCTTCGCTACTCCCGCCATATCCTCGTCGACGAACTCGGCATCGAGGCGCAGCAGCTGTTTCTCGACGCGCACGCGATCGTCGTCGGCGCGGGCGGCCTGGGTTCGCCGGCGGCGATGTACCTGGCGGCGGCGGGCGTCGGCACGCTGACGCTCGTCGATGCCGATACCGTCGATCTCACGAACCTGCAGCGGCAGATCCTGCACGTGACGGCCTCGGTCGGGCGCAAGAAGGTCGAGTCGGGGCGCGATGCGATCGCGCAATTGAATCCCGAGGTCGTCGTGCATGCGATCGCGGAACGCGTCGACGATGCGTGGCTCAACGAAGCCGTGCCAAGCGCGACGGTCGTGCTCGACTGCACCGACAACTTCGCGACTCGCCACGCCATCAATCGCGCGTGCGTCGCGCATCGCGTGCCGCTCGTGTCGGGCGCGGCACTGCGTTTCGACGGCCAGATCAGCACCTTCGATTTCCGCAACGATGCTTCGCCGTGCTACGCGTGCGTGTTTCCCGAGGATCAGCCCTTCGAGGAAGTCGCGTGCTCGACGATGGGCGTGTTCGCGCCGACGGTCGGCATCATCGGCGCGATGCAGGCGGCCGAGGCGCTGCGCGTGATCGCGAACGTCGGCACGACGCTGAGCGGCCGGCTGATGATGCTCGATTCGCTGCGGATGGAATGGAACACGATGAAGATCGCGCGTCAGCCCGATTGCTCGGTTTGCGGAGAAGCGCACGCACATTGAGGCGCTTAAGCCTTCTGAATATGCGAAGGGCGGCCGGTTCGTAGAACCGCCGCCCTTTATCATGGCAGGCCGTGTACCGGCCCGTCGGTCAAACTCAACACTCGGTGACGCGCTTGAGCGCCGCCTGCACTTCTTCCGGCTCAAACGACGCCAGCACGTCCGCGACCGGCTTCTCCAGCGTCTTCAAGTGCGAGCGCAGGATCTCCTGCTTCACGACGAGCAACTGGCTCGGGTGCATCGAGAACTCGGTGAGGCCCATGCCGAGCAACAGACGCGTCAGTTGCGGATCGCCCGCCATTTCCCCGCAGATCGACACCGGCACGCCCGCGCGTTTCGCTTCGCGCAGCGTGAACGCGATCAGGTGCAGGACCGCCGGATGCAGCGGATCGTAGAGATGCGCGACCGAGTTGTCCGCACGATCGATCGCGAGCGTGTACTGGATCAAGTCGTTCGTGCCGATCGACAGGAAATCGAGCCGCTTGAGGAACAGCGGCAGCGCGATCGCGGCGGCGGGGATCTCGATCATCGCGCCGATCCGCACGCTCGGATCGTACGGCAGGCCGGCGTCGTCGAGCTGGCGCTTCGCCTCGCGGATCAAATCGAGCGTCTGATCGATTTCCTGCGCGTGCGCGAGCATCGGGATCAGAATCTTCACCTGCCCGAACGCGGAGGCCCGCAGAATGGCGCGCAACTGCGTGAGGAACATGTGCGGCTCGGACAGGCTCCAGCGGATCGCCCGCAAGCCCAGCGCCGGATTGGGCGCCGTCTCGTAGCCTTCGCTGCCGATCGAATCGAGCGGCTTGTCGGCGCCGACGTCGATCGTCCGGATCGTCACCGGCAGGCCGTTCATCAGCTCGACCGCGCGCTTGTACGCGGCGAACTGCTCCTCTTCCTCCGGCAGCCGGTCGCGGTGATTCATGAACAGAAACTCGGTGCGGAACAGGCCCACGCCGACCGCCCCCGCGTCCACCGCGGCCTGTGCATCCTCGGGCAACTCGATGTTCGCGCACAGCTCGATCTTCGTGCCGCACAGCGTTTGCGTCGGCGAGAACTTCAGGCGCTGCAGCTTGCGCTGCTCGAGCGCCTTCTCGCTTTGCCGATACGAGTACTCCTCGAGCACGATCGGCGCCGGATCGACGATCACGATGCCGTGGTCGCCGTCGACGATGATCAGGTCATCCTGCCGGATCAGCGAGCTGGCCTGCTGCACGCCCACCGCGGCCGGAATGCCGAGGCTGCGCGCGACGATCGCCGTATGCGACGTGCGCCCGCCCAGATCGGTCACGAAACCCTGAAACGTTTGCGTTTTGAACTGCATCATGTCGGCGGGCGAGATGTCGTGCGCGACCACGATCATTTCATCGCTTGCATGCGGATGCATGCCGTGGCTGAGCAGCGCCGCCGCCGACGGCGCGCCCGCCAGCGCCTTCAGCACGCGCTCGACCACCTGGTGGATATCGGCCTTGCGCTCGCGCAGGTACTCGTCTTCGATGTCGTCGAAATGGCGCGACAGGCGCTCGAGCTGTTCGGTCAGCGCCCACTCGACGTTGTAACGGCGCGCGCGCACGAGATCCATCGTCTCCTGCACGAGCATCGCGTCGTTCAGGATCATCGTATGGACGTTGATGAAGGCGCCGACTTCGCTCGGCGCGTCTGCGGCGAGATCCTCGCGCAGCAGTTCGAGTTCGTTGTGCACGACTTTCAAAGCCGCGCGAAAGCGCTCGAGCTCTCCTTCGATCTGCGGAGGCTCGATCAGGTAATGGTCGACGTCAAGCGCGGCCGGCGCTATCAGATAGGCTCGCCCAATGGCGATGCCGCGTGACACGGGAATTCCATGCAGCGTGAAAGACACGCGCACCTCCTCTAGTTGTGTGTGATGCCGCGAAAAGCTGTCGATCCGGAGTTGGCGCTTTAGCTGTCGGCCGGAGTTAGTGCTTCAGCACTTACTCCGGCCCCATGCAGAGCGCTTACTCCGGTCTCATGCAAAGCCGCCGCAATGGGTCTGTGACCCTAAACACCGATTATAAATTCCGCACCTGATGCCTGACTGCATGCGGCGCAGCATCGTCGGCGGTTACAGCGGCTTACGCGGGTGCGCCGGATGCCCGGCCGGCGCACTGCCCAATCCGATTCTCTTTGATCAAAAAAAACGCCGCGGATGGCCGCGGCGTTCATGTGGAGACAGAGATCTCAGTCTGCACCTTCGCTCATTGGCCCTCGCCGAACTTATCGGCGATCAATTTCAGGAGTGCCTGCATTGCGTCCACCTCGTCCGGCCCTTCCGTTTCGATCGTCACCGTGCTGCCGATGCCGGCCGCCAGCATCATCACGCCCATGATGCTCTTCGCGTTGATGCGCCGGCCGTTGCGGCTCATCCAGATTTCCGACTGATAGTTGCCGGCAAGCTGAGTCAGTTTGGCCGACGCGCGCGCGTGCAGGCCGAGTTTGTTCACGATAGTTGTTTCTTGTTGCAGCATGATGTTCCGATGCGCGAATGATGTCTGAGGAATGGCCGTTCGGTCAGGAGCCGGCCGGGTTGGGGTTGGGCGCCGCCGCGCAACTGACCGCGCCGCCTGCCGTTGCGCTCGGGCAATCCACGCCGGTTCGTGCCGGCAGGCAATGGCTGTCCTCGACGGCTTGCTCCGCCGCCGACGGTCCGATCGCCTGCACGCCCTTGGCCGCGCCTGCCAGCGCCTTGTCGACTAGCGTGTCGAGCGGTGTCGTGCGGTAGCAGACGGCCCGCACGACCATCGGCAGGTTCACCCCGGCCAAGACGCGCACCGACGGCAGCGTCGCGAGGCGGCTCGCGATGTTCGCGGGCGTCGCGCCGACCATGTCCGTCAGGACGAGGGCGCCGTTGTCTTCCCGCAAGCGGTCGAGTTCGGACTGCGCGAAATCGATGACCTGAGCGGGATCGCAGTCGGGCATCACATCGATCGCGCCGATGCGCGCGGGCAGCCCGCCGTAAATGTGAGCGATGCACTCGCGTAGCGCGGAAGCGAACGGAGCGTGCGCAATGATCAAAATGCCTGCCATGTCAGCCTTGCAACGAAAAGCGGCCCGAAGCGCGGAACCGGAATGGTCGCGGCCCGCGCCCGGCACATGCCCCTTCATGCTGGTCGGAGCAGACGGCCGGCCGCCATCGGGGCGGTGGCGCCGGTCGTCGGGCCGCCGCGCGCCGGATCGGTTCCGGCCATGCGGTGCCCGGCTCGAAGTCCGCTCGCCTGACGCGCCGCCCTTGCCGGGATCGGTCGTCCTGCCTGAAAGAGCGGGCATTGTATCAGGCCATTTTCGCGCTTTTTCGCGCTATGCCGGGTTCGTGACGCTGCGCCACACCCGGCAACGGGCGGCGGCGCGCGGCCGGCAGAGCGCGCCTGGCCAGGAGCGCCTTAGCCTGCGGCGCGCTCCAGCGCGTCGACGAACATCGCGGCGACGTCGAAGCCGGTCTGGTCCATGATTTCCCGAAAGCAAGTCGGGCTCGTGACATTCACCTCGGTCAGCCAGTCGCCGATCGCATCGAGCCCGACGAGCAACAGGCCGCGCGCCGCGAGCACCGGGGCCAGCGTTTCAGCGATCTCGCGGTCGCGCGCGGTCAGCGGCTGCGCAACCCCGACGCCGCCCGCCGCGAGGTTGCCGCGCACCTCGTTGCCCTGCGGAATGCGCGCGAGCGAATACGGCACCGCTTCGCCGCCGATCAGCAGAATCCGCTTGTCGCCCGCCGAGATTTCGGGGATGAACTTCTGCGCCATCACCGAACGCGCGCCGTCGTGGCTCAGCATTTCGACGATCGAGCCGAGGTTCATGCCGTCGGCCTTCACGCGGAACACACCCATGCCGCCCATGCCGTCGAGCGGCTTCAGGATCACGTCGCCGTGCTCGGCGTGAAACGCGCGCAGACGCGCGGCATCGCGCGTGACGAGCGTCGGCGCGACGAATTGCGCGAATTCGCCGATCGCGAGCTTCTCCGAGTGGTCGCGAATCGCCTGCGGCTTGTTGAAGACGCGCGCGCCCGCTCGCTCCGCCAGCTCGAGCAGCCACGTCGACGTCACGTATTCCATGTCGAACGGCGGGTCCTTGCGCATCACCACCGCGCCAAACGAACGGAGCGCGCGCGTTTCGTGCGCGGACGCTTCGTACCACGGATGCCGATGGCGGTCCGCTTCATCGCCGACGAGCGTCACGCGCTGCACGTTCGCTTCGACGTTGCTGCCGGTCCACGCGAGATGCCGCGGCTCGCACGCGTAGATCACGTGACCTCGGCGCGCGGCCTCGGCCATCATCGCGTAGGTCGAATCCTTGTAGATCTTGAAGCGATCGAGCGGGTCGGCGATAAAGAGAATGTCCATGGAGTCCCTGATGCCCTGTGCGGGCTTTGTCTTGTTCGTGATGGATGCGGAGGCGCAGCAATGCGAGCGCGGGGCGCGCCGCCGGCGAACCGGCGGCACTCGGCTGAACCCGCGTCAGACCTGAATCGCTTCCGGATCGGTCTTTTCGAGCTCCACCGAAGCGGCGAGCAAGCCCAGACGCGCCACCACGCCGTACATGTAGAAGCGGTTCGGCGGCGCCGCGCCCGGCTTCGCGTGCGCGTCCGGCAAAGCGGTGTGCTCGAAGCCGAGCGGCACGAAATGCATGCCCGGCGCATTCAGATTCTGATCGCGCTCGCGGCTGCCGTGCACGCGATAGAAGCCGCCGACCACATAGCGGTCGATCATGTACACGACCGGCTCGGCCACTTCGTCGCCGACCCGCTCGAACGTATAGACGCCCTCTTGCACGATCACGTCGTGCACTTCGAGGCCATCCTTCGTCACCGACATCCGCTCGCGCTCGCGCTTCGTGAGGCTCGCGACCTCGGCGGCGTCGTGCACGGTCATCACACCCCGCCCATCGGTGCCGGCATCGGACTTGATGACGACGTACGGCCGCTCCGTGATGCCGTATTCGCGGTACTTGCGGGCGATCTTCTTGAGCACGCCGTCGATCGCATCGGCCAGCGCCTCTTCACCGGTGCGCGCCGGAAAGTCGACGCCTTCGACGTGCGCGTGATACGGATTCACCATCCACGGATCGATCTCGACCATCTTCGCGAACTTCTTCGCGACGTCTTCGTAGCACGAGAAATGCGTGGACTTGCGGCGCACTGCCCAGCCCGCGTGCAGCGGCGGCAGCAAGTACTGCTCGTGCAGATTCTCGAGCACGCTCGGAACGCCCGCCGACAAATCGTTGTTCAGCAGAATCGAGCACGGATCGAAATTCTTCAGGCCGAGACGGCGCGGCGTGCGCTCGAGCGGCTCGAGCACGATTTTCTGGCCGTCGGCGAGCGCGATCGTCACCGGGCCTTGAATGCTTTCGTCGAGCGTGCCGAAGCGCACGTTCAACCCCGCTTGCCGCATGATGGTCGCGAGGCGCGCGACATTCTCCAGATAAAACGCGTTGCGTGTGTGACGCTCGGGAATGATCAGCAGATTCTTCGCGTCGGGGCAGATCTTTTCGATCGAAGCCATCGCCGCCTGCACGGCGAGCGGCAGCACTTCGTGCGGCAGATTGTTGAAACCGCCCGGGAACAGGTTCGTATCGACCGGCGCGAGCTTGAAGCCGGCATTGCGCAGATCCACCGAACAATAGAACGGCGGCGTATGCTCCTGCCATTCGAGGCGGAACCAGCGTTCGATGGCGGGCGTGGCGTCGAGGATCTTCCGCTCGAGATCAAGCAGAGGGCCGTTTAACGCCGTAACTAGGTGCGGAACCATTGATCACTCGCAGATGGAGAAGAAAGATTGTAGAGCAAATACCCCGCCGATTTGGGGACGCTTTCTCCATTCGCAAGCGGTGTCTATATGCGATTTTCCTATTGACCTGATAGACAACAAGGTTAAATGGCCACGTCGGCCGCCTAGTGCTTTGCATGGGACAAAAAAGCCCGCCATAAAGGCGGGCCAAAGTCGCTGCGCTTAACTCCCGTAATCGTCGCTAGCGATCATGCAATCGTTATTCGACGTGCTCGCCATGCAGCACCACGTCGAGGCCTTCGCGCTCTTCTTCTTCGGCCACGCGCAGGCCCATCACCATATCGATCGCCTTCAGCAGGATGTAGCTCACCACGCCGCTGTAGATCAGCGTCGTCAGCACGCCCTTTGCCTGCAGGATCACGCTGCCGTCCGCGCCGCCGATGTCCTTCACCGCGAACACGCCGGTCAGAATCGCGCCGACGATACCGCCGATGCCGTGCACGCCGAACGCGTCGAGCGAATCGTCATAGCCGAGCTTGCCCTTGAGCCACGTGGCCGACCAGAAGCAGATCACGCCTGCCGCAATGCCGATCACGAACGCGCCCGTCACGCCGACGTAACCCGAAGCCGGCGTGATCGCCACGAGACCCGCCACCGCGCCCGAAGCGATGCCCAGCGCCGACGGCTTGCCCTTCGCGATCCACTCCGCGAACATCCAGGCGAGCGCGGCGAGCGCGGTCGCGACTTGCGTCGTCAGCATCGCGAAGCCCGCACGGCCGTCCGCCACCACGGCGGAACCGGCGTTGAAGCCGAACCAGCCCACCCACAGCATGGCCGCGCCCATCAGCGTCAGCACCAGGTTGTGCGGCGCCATCGCTTCCTTGCCGTAGCCGACGCGCTTGCCGAGCACCAGGCAGCACACGAGGCCCGCGATACCGGCGTTGATGTGCACGACCGTGCCGCCTGCGAAGTCGAGGATGCCTGCCGTGGCCAGCCAGCCCGTCGGTTCCCACACCATGTGCGCGATCGGCGAGTAGACGATGATCGACCACAGCGTCATGAACACCAGCATCGACGAGAACTTCATGCGATCGGCGAACGCGCCGGTGATCAGCGCCGGCGTGATGATCGCGAACGTCATCTGGTAGACGAAGTAGACCGTCTCGGGGATGGTCGGCGCGAGGTGGCTCACCGTCAGCGTGGTCGCCTTGTCGCCGTGGATGTAGTTCATCCCCGCGAGGAAGATGCGCGAGAAGCCGCCGATGAACGAGTTGCCCGGCGTGAACGCGAGGCTGTAGCCGATGATCGTCCAGACCACCGTGACGACACAGGTGATCGCGAAGCTCTGCATGACGGTCGCGAGCACGTTCTTCTTGCGGACCATGCCGCCGTAGAAGAGCGCGAGGCCCGGGATCGTCATGAACAGCACGAGCGCGGTGGAGGTCAGCATCCAGGCGGTGTCGCCCGAGTTGATCTTCGACGAGTCGACCGAGAACGGCGCGGTCGGCGCAGCGGGCGCGGCCGCGGCCGATGCCGCCGACGCGTCAGGCGCGGCAGCGGCGCTCGCAGCCGGAGCGGCCGAAGCTTCTGCCGCAGGCGCCGAAGCCGGGGCTGCGGCGCTTGCCGTCGTGTCCGAAGCGGCGGCCGCCGAGGCGGCGGCAGGCGCGGACGCGTCGTCCGCGAGAGCGGCCCCGATGCCGCCACCCAGCAGCGACCCGGCCATCAGCAAGGACATCAATAATTTGCGCATCTTTCGTTTCCTCTAGTCGCTGTCTAATTATTTACAGGGCGTCCGCGCCGGTCTCGCCGGTGCGGATCCGAACCACTTGTTCGATCGGGGTGACGAAAATCTTCCCGTCGCCGATCTTTCCGGTGCGCGCAGCGCGCTCGATCGCTTCGATCGCCTGTTCGACGAGATCGTCCGTCACGGCGGCCTCGATCTTCACCTTCGGCAGAAAATCGACCACGTACTCGGCCCCGCGGTACAGCTCGGTGTGCCCCTTCTGGCGACCGAACCCCTTCACTTCGGTCACCGTGATCCCTGAGACGCCGATGGCCGACAAGGCTTCGCGCGCCTCATCGAGCTTGAACGGCTTGATGATTGCGGTAATGAGCTTCATAGAATCCTCGCTTTAGTTTGCGTAACCTTATTTGCGTAACCCGTGCGGATGCCTTGTGCGTCGGCCGTGGCCGCTCCCGTTCAGTACGCTTCCGTACCCGTTAGCCACGCCGATTCGCTAAGCGCCGCTACAATGCGCGCCAGCGAGTGCCGGCTAACAACAGCAACTCGCGTGCCATGTGTTGCGATTGGCGCGAACAAAGATGCAAATCGAGGTGGCGGCGTGCTGCATCGGCCTGATGGCTAACGCCGGGCCGACTCGCTGGCGTGGTGTCGGGATCGTTGCTAGAGTGTTCAGACGCCTTACACGCCGAAGCACGCACCAAACGCGCTCACGGGCGTGGCAAAGAAAGCCGGGCGCGCACCAAATTCGCTCATTCATGCATGCGATGCGCGGCCGAAACGATAGATGCACGTTTTTCGTGCAGCCAAGGGGAACTTATGAAGCAACCGAACGATGTCTTTAACGACTTTCAGAACCGCATGAGCGAGCTGCTCAAGCACTCGCCGGCCAAGGATGTCGAGCGCAACGTGAAGGCCATGCTGTCGCAAGGCTTTTCGAAGCTCGATCTGGTCACGCGCGAAGAGTTCGATACGCAGACCCAGGTGCTCGTGCGGACCCGCGCGCGGCTCGAGGAGCTCGAGCGGCGCGTCGCCGAGCTCGAGCAAAAGCTTTCCACCTCGCAAGACTCCTGATGTCCTGATCGTCTATTGAGCCTCACCGGCAAGCGAGCCGAGAAGTCGTTAGAAACGAAGGGGCGGCGGCAGCAGCGGCGCCTCTTTAGCAGGGAGAAAACATGTCGCTTGCCGTGGTGCGCTCACGCGCGCCGGCCGCTGGCCGTGCGCCTGAAGTGACCGTCGAAGTCCATCTCGCCAACGGGCTGCCGTCGTTTTCGATCGTCGGCTTGCCCGATCTCGAAGTTCGCGAAAGCCGCGAGCGCGTGCGCGCCGCGCTGCAGAACTGCGGCTTCGAGTTTCCCGTGCGGCGGATCACCGTCAATCTCGCGCCGGCTGATCTGCCGAAGGAATCGGGGCGCTTCGATTTGCCGATCGCACTCGGCATCCTGGCCGCGAGCGGTCAGATTCCGGCCGAAGCGCTCGCGCACCGCGAATTCGCGGGCGAACTATCGCTGACCGGCGCATTGCGGCCGATGCGCGGCGCGTTCGCCATGGCGTGCGGCACGGCGCGCGGTCATGGGCATGGCCGCGATGAGCGCTCGTCAGCCGACGCCGACAGCGTCTTAAGGGCCGCCCTCCCCGATCCTGGCCACTCCCGCACCCCCGAGCTCTATCTGCCGCTCGACAGCGCCAGCGAAGCCGCTCTCGTGCCAGGCGTCGACGTCTACGGCGCAGCGGATTTGCCTTCGCTCTGCGCTCACCTCGCCGGCGCTGAAGACGGGCGGCTCTCGCCGGTCGCGGCGCCTTCGATCGGCAGTGCGACGCCCGCTGCACAACCGGACATGGCCGATGTGATCGGCCAGAGCGGCGCGCGCCGCGCGCTGGAGGTCGCCGCGGCCGGCGGTCATCACATGCTGATGGTCGGGCCGCCCGGCGCGGGCAAGTCGATGCTCGCGGCGCGTCTGCCGGGCCTGCTGCCGCCCATGAGCGACGACGAAGCGCTCACGTCCGCCGCGCTGCTATCGGCCAGCATGCTCGGGTTCTCGCCGGCCCAATGGCGGCAGCGGCCGTTTCGCGCACCCCATCATTCGTCGAGCGCGGCGGCCCTGGTCGGCGGACGCAACCCGCCGCAGCCCGGCGAGATCACGCTGGCTCACCTCGGCGTGCTCTTCTTGGACGAGCTGCCCGAGTTCGACCGCCACGTGCTCGAGACGCTGCGCGAACCGCTCGAGGCCGGCCGCATCACGATCTCGCGGGCCGCGCTGCAAGCCGACTTCCCGGCCGCCTGCCAATTGATCGCGGCGATGAATCCGTGCCCATGCGGCTGGCGGGGCGATCCGAACGGCCGCTGCCGCTGCACGCCGGAGATCGCCACGCGCTATCTGCGCAAGCTTTCGGGGCCGCTCTTGGACCGGATCGACATTCAAATCGAAATCCCCGCGCTGACACCGGCGGAATTGGCGGCGCGCTCGTCGGCGGATGGGGAATCGAGCGCGTCGATCGCCGCGCGTGTCGTCACGGCACGCGAGCGCCAGCTCATGCGGCAGGGGAAGATGAACCGCGAGTTGAGCGGGCGCGAGGTCGACGAAGTCTGCCGCCCCGATGCCACGGGCGAGGCGTTGCTGCGCGAGGCGGGCGAGCGGTTCGGCTGGTCGGCGCGCGCCTACTACCGCGTGTTGAAGGTCGTGCGCTCGGTTGCCGATCTCGCCGGGAACGACACCCCGAACGCCGCGCAGGTCGCCGAAGCGGTGCAATATCGTCGCGTTTTCTCACCGTCGTAGGCCGGCCGGTGCTGTCAAGACTTGACTTATGCACATTTCCCGGCATCGCCGCTTCAATTGCTCGTTTGAAGGGATCGCCCGAAGGATTATTCGCAGCCCTTTGATTTATTTGAATTTTCCCCGTTGCCGCCTTTCGGGGCAATTTAAGGAAAGGCCCGCAGGACGGGGTTCTGGGGCTCGTGCGAAAGAGTTTTCAACAAAGTTATCCACAACAGCTGTGGATAGCTAAAAAAACCGCCGCAAAATCCGGCAATTAGCGACACATCCTATGAAGGAACTTTCACTTTAAGGCTCGATCTTAGGCGCGCTTTTCGCGCCCTCAGCGTCCCGACGATCAATAGAGCTTGAACGACTGGAAGAACTGATCGACTTGCTCCTGGGGCGGTGCCTTGTCGGCGATGATGGCCGCCTGGTACACATGCTTGCCGCGGGCAACGAGACGCACCTGTATCGTCCTGTGCTCGCGCTTCTCGCCCGCGTCGCCGCTCACGCTCATCTCGAGGCCCGGCACCATGCCGCCCGCAGCAAGCGGGACTTGGGTAGTACGCGCCTCGGGGGCCGCGCCCAGGTTGCGCGCCAATCCTGTACGCAGGTAGTCGAGCACCGCTTGCCGCAGTTGCGGGTCGTCGCTCGGCAGTATCACCGTGCCGACCGCGAAAACCACACCCTCGGCATGCGCCGACTGCATCTTCATCTTCATACGCGCGCCGCCGATATCGACATCGCGCTCATCGTTCAGCGGTTTTGCCGGCAGGTCGATCGTGTAGCCGTCCGCACTGTTCATGATCGTGCGCCAATCGTAGTCCGGCGAACATGCGGTGAGCGCACAGCCCAAGATGGCGGCGCCGGCAAACGCTCGCAGCACGGCTGCGCCTGGGCTGGCGAGGGCGGAGCCGTGGCTCGATGAACGAATGCCGAAGCCGAAGCCGAAGCCGAAGGCAGCACGGGAAATCACGCGCTTGGCGGCAGGCAACGGCGCAAGAAGATTAAAAGCGGACCGAAACATAAGACGGATGACCTGAAAACGGGAACGAGGCAAAACGCGGGTCGCCGCGATCTTATCTTATGGGGCAAACCGCCGCCGATACGACCCGCTCCGCACAAGGCGCACCGGCTCTATCGAGCCTCAAATAACAACGAAGCTGGCCAACTTGCCCTCTGCGCAACCTGTATCAAACCCATGCGTAATCCTCACATATTTTTACAGATCTCTTTCGGACCGACTGCTACACTGGCGCCCGCTATCTCAAAACCACGGGTAAACCAGATGCTGAAGAAAATTGTGGGGATTTCGCTTGTCGCAGTCTCGGCTGCCGCTTCGCTGCCTGCTGTGGCGGGCGACATGAATAACGCGCTCGGCGGCGCGCTTGGCGGCGTTGCCGGCGCGGCGGTCGGCAACGCGATTGGCGGCAGCACCGGCGCGGTGATCGGTGGCGCCGTGGGCGGCGGTGCCGGTGGCGCGGTGACGTCGAACAGGCGCGAGCGCACGGGCGCCATCGTCGGCGGCGCGCTCGGCGGCGGGGCCGGCACTGCGGCGGGCAATGCGATGGGCGGCACCACGGGCGGACTGGTCGGCGCGGCGCTCGGCGGCGGCGCGGGTGCGGCCCTCGGCGGCAATATCTCGCGCAACAATTCGTATGCCGATGACCACGGCTACGGCTACGACCACGGCTACGACCACGGCTACAAGAAGAAGTACAAGCATCACAAGCACTACGAGGACTGAGCCAAGGCGCCGGCGACAAGAGGAAAAGCAAAATAAGCGGCTGTGGCGGGCGACCGGATCTGTCTCCGTTATACCGAAGCTCAGCAATCCGGCCGTACCGCCGCCCATGCGAAATCCGCGACGCGACTGTACAATAGTTGCGCTTCTTTGCCGCGCTTTCCACGCTTGAGCGCTTCCGAGGTTCGATCCATGAGTCAGACTCCCGCTTCCACGACGCGCCGCCCGAATCCCATCCGCTATGTCGCGATGGCAATCGTGGCTGCCGCCATCGCCGTCGCCGGTTATTTTGCGTTCGGCAGCCAGCAAAAAGTGCCCGACGCAACTTTCACGCTGCTCTCCGGGCAGAAGATTTCGACGGCCGATCTCAAAGGCAAGGTCTATCTGGTCAACTTCTGGGCGACCAACTGCGAGACCTGCATGAAGGAAATGCCGCAGATGATCGACACGTACAACCGCTACAAGGGCCAGGGGCTCGAGTTCGTGGCGGTGGCGATGAACTACGACGCGCCGATGTATGTGGTGAACTATGCGCAAACCCGCCAGTTGCCGTTCAAGGTCGCGATGGACGACGGCAGCGCCGCCAAGCAATTCGGCAACGTGCAGCTCACGCCGACCACGTTCCTGGTCGACAAAGACGGCAAGATCCTGAAGCGCTATGTCGGCGAGCCGGAGTTCGCGGAGCTCGATCAGCTGCTTTCGAAGGCGTTGAGCACGACCTGAAGCGCCCGCCGCCCTATCTTCAGCCCGCTTCCTTGTCGCCCTCTTTGCCGGCGTCGCCTCGGTCCGCGAGGCCGTACCGCTTGATCTTCTCGTAGAGCGTCGCTTTGCCGACCTGCAGCCGGTCGGCGGCCTGCGCCACTGCCCCGCCCGCCTGCTCCAGCGCTTGCGCGATAGCGGCGCGTTCGAATTGTTCGACTTGCTCCTTGAGCGATGCCGTCGCCGCTTCGCCCGCAGCGCCGTGCGCCGCCTCGCCGAGCCCGTCGGCGATGCCGAGCACGAAGCGATCCGCGGCATTTCGCAACTCGCGGACGTTGCCGGGCCAGTCGCGCCGCATGAGCGCAGCCCGTTGTCCGTCCGTCAGGATCGGCGCCGGACGCCCATACCGCACGGCCGCATCGAGCAGGAAGTGCTCGAAAAGCGGGACGATGTCTTCGCGTCGTTCGGCGAGCGGCGGCAGCGCGATCGTCACGACGTTCAACCGATAAAGCAGGTCCTGCCGGAACGTGCCCGCCGCCACGTGCTCGGCCATGTCGCCCTTGGCCGCCGCGATCACACGGCAATTCACGCGAATCGGCTGGTTCGAGCCGAGCCGCTCCAGCACGCCGTCCTGCAGCACGCGCAACAGCTTCACCTGCAGCGAGAGCGGCATGCTTTCGATCTCGTCGAGGAAAAGCGTGCCGCCCGACGCGTGCTCGAGCTTGCCGATGCGGCGTTTTGCCGCACCGGTAAAGGCCCCTGGCTCGTAGCCGAACATCTCCGATTCGAACATCGGCTCCGGCAGCGCGCCGCAATTGAGCGCGACGAAAGGCTTCGCGCGCCGCGGCGACATGTCATGCAGACTGCGCGCAATCAATTCCTTGCCGGCGCCGGTGTCGCCGTTGACCAGCACCGAGGCATCAGTGGGCGCGACGTTTGCGATCAGCTTTCTCACCTGCTCGATCGCCGGACTGCGGCCGATGATGCCCGGCGCAACCGCGTTCTGCCCGGCCAGCTCGCGTCGCAGCGCGAGGTTTTCGAGCACGAGCATGCGGCGCTCCAAAGCACGCCGCACAGTTTCGATCAAACGCTCGGACGCGAACGGCTTCTCGATGAAGTCATACGCACCGTCGCGCATCGCTTGGACAGCCATCGAGATGTCGCCGTGGCCGGTGACGAGGATCACCGGCACGTCCGGCGCGCGCGCACGGCATTGAGCAAGCAACTCCAGACCGCTCATCCCGGGCAAGCGGATGTCGCTGACGATCACGCCGGGAAAGTCGCTGCCGATGGCGCCGCCCTCGCCGGTGGAAGCGCCGCTCGCGCGCAGCGCCGCTTCGGCCGACGCATAACCGTCCACGTCAAAGCCGGCCAATTGCAGGCTCTGCACGCTGGCGCGGCGCACCAGTTCGTCGTCCTCGATATAGATCACTTGCAGGCCGTTCGCCATCGCTTGTCACTTGTCACTTGAAAGGGCGCATTCCATTCACGAAGGAAGCGTGTCGGGACTATGCGTGCGCGCGCGGCGCAGCGTCAAGACGAAGACCGCGCCGCCTTCGTCCGCGTTCTTCGCCGTGAGCGAGCCGCCGCAATCGCGCGCAATCGACGACGAGATCGCGAGGCCGAGGCCAAGCCCCTGCCCCATTTCCTTCGTCGTGAAGAACGGCTCGAAAAGACGCGGCAGCGCGTCGGCGGCGATGCCGGGGCCGTTGTCGCGCACGGTGATCGAGAGCGACGTGACAGCCGCCTCGATCTCGATGGCGATGCGCGGCTCGGCCAGCCCGGCGACCGCGTCGAGCGCGTTGCCGATCAGATTGATGAGCACTTGTTCGAGACGCAGGTCGTCGCAGCGCGCGACGAGCGTCGGGTGCTCGTCGTTCACGTCGAACGCGAGATGCGTCGAGGGAACGTCTGCAAACTCCGGGCGATCGGCCGTCGTCAGCGAGACATCCAGCACGACACCGTGCAAGCGCTTTTGCAGCAGGGTCAGCGAATTGCGCAGGGCTCGCGCAACCGGCGCGCGCTCGTTTCGCGGCCGGGCGCGTCCGACGAACAACTTGAGCTGATTCGTGATCTTGCCCATGCGCTCGGTGAGCGCGGCGATCGCCTCGAGGTTCTCGCGCGCGGCCGCCTGATCGCCGCGCTCCAGTAGCACGCGCGTGTTATCCGAAAAGCCGCGCAGCGCAGCGAGCGGCTGATTCAATTCGTGCGTGATGCCCGCCGCCATCTGGCCGAGCGCGGCGAGCTTGCTGGCCTGCACGAGTTCGTCGTGCGCCGCGCGCAGCTCCTGCTCGGCGCGCGTACGCTCGCCGACTTCCTTCTGCAATTGCTCATTCGCTTCGGACAAGTCCGCGGTCCGCTCCGCGACGCGCTCGTTCAACTCCGCATACGCCTTCTGCAGCAACGCGCGGCTCTTGACCATCTCGCGCACGCGCGCGCGGCGCATGCGCCAATAGAAACCGAGCAGACAGAGCGACACAAAGCCGAAACCGGTGACGACCGTGGCGTTGCGCGCGTCGGCGTCGACCGCATCGACGGACGCCATCGTGATCAGATGCCAGTCCGGCACGCCGACCGAGCGGCGCGTCTCGAGATAGCGCGGCGCGAGCCGCCCGCCGCCGATGCGCACGATCCGCGCATCGTCTTCGAGCGTTCGCTCGATCGTCATCGGCAATGGCGCGATGGTCTGCTGAGCGTATTGGCGCGTCTCGAAGATCGACGTCGTGACCGACCCGGACAGCGGCCGCACCGTGTGATATTTCCACGCCGGCACCGACGACAGGAAGATCACGCCGTGATCGTCCGTGACGACGAGCGGCTCGAACGCATCGGTGCCGGGAAACCATTCGAGGTTGAGCTTGACGACCACGACGCCGACGATCTTGCCGTCGCGATAGACCGGCTGCGAGATGAAGTAGCCGGGATCGTGCGAGATCGTGCCGATGCCGAAGAAGCGGCCGACGCCGCCTTTCACGGCATCGACGAAGTACGGTCTGAAGAGATATTGGACGCCGACGAAGCTGTCCGGCCGGTCCCAGTTGCTCGCCGCGACGCACAAGCCGTCGGCGCGGATGATGTAGGTTTGCGTCGCGCGCGCGTGGCGGTTGACGTCTTCCAGGTAGCGGTTGGCGCGCGCGACGCCGTCCGCTGTGGGATCGGCGAGCACGTCTTGCACAAGGGGATGCTCGGAGAGCAGGTAAGGCAGCGATTCGTAGCGCTCGAGCGTGCTCTTGAGCGCGTTCGTCGTGCGGTCCGCGCGGACCGCCGCGTTGCGCCGCAGCTCGTCGGCGCCGCGTTGCCACGTGATGCTCCACGTCAGCGCGCAGGCCGCCGCGAGCGTCGCGAGAAGCGCGATAACGACGATCAGGCGGCGCGTCACGGTGGCGGATTCCAGTCGATGGGGATCGACTATTTTGGCATATCGCGCGAAGCGGTCCGGCTCGTAGGCGCCTCGTTCCGCGGTGCTCATTGCTTCGAGTGGATCAGGGTGCCGCGTGGTGTCGCGATCTGGCGCCGCGCACCGCGCGACGCCGTCCCGCTGATCGCTTTAGACTGCGGCCGTCTCGTCGACGGTCACGTCACCGCGGCGCAAGGCACGCGTGAGCTGGGCGCGGTCGAGCTCCTTCTCCCAAGCCGACACGACCACCGTCGCCACGCCGTTGCCGACGATGTTCGTCAGCGCGCGGCACTCGCTCATGAAGCGGTCGATGCCGAGAATGAGGACCATGCCCGAGAGCGGAATCGTCGGCACCACGGCGAGCGTCGCGGCGAGCGTGATGAAGCCCGCGCCCGTGACGCCGCTCGCGCCCTTCGACGTGATCATCGTCACGGCGAGCAGCGTGAGCTGCTGCGTGAGCGTGAGATCGGTGTTCGTCGCTTGCGCGATGAAGAGCACGGCCATCGTCATGTAGATGTTGGTGCCGTCGAGGTTGAACGAGTAGCCGGTCGGCACGACGAGGCCCACGACCGAGCGCGAGCAGCCGAGCTTCTCGAGCTTCTGCATGAGCTGCGGCAGCGCCGCTTCCGACGAGCTCGTGCCGAGCACGATCAGCAGTTCTTCCTTGATGTAGGCGACGAAACGGAAGATGTTGAAGCCGACCAGGCGCGCGATGATGCCGAGCACCACGACCACGAACACGACCGACGTCAGATAGAACGTGCCGATCAGCTTGAGCAGCGGCAACAGCGAACCGACGCCGTACTTGCCGATCGTGAACGCCATCGCGCCGAACGCGCCGATCGGCGCGAGCTTCGTGATGATGCGCACGATGCCGAAGAACACGTGCGAGATGCTTTCGATGAAATCGGTGACGATCCGGCCGCGCTCGCCGAGCTGCGTGAGCACGCTGCCGAACAGCATCGCGACCAGCAGGATCTGCAGGATTTCGCCTTGCGCGAACGCGTCGACGACCGTGTTCGGAATGATGTGCATGAAGAAGTCGACCGTGCTCTGGCCATGCGCCTTCGCCGCGTAGCTCGCGACTTCCTTGCCGTTGAGCGTGGCGACATCGACATTGAAGCCGACGCCGGGCTTGAGCACGTGCGTCGCGATGAGACCCAGCACGAGCGCGAACGTCGAGACGACTTCGAAGTAAAGCAGCGCCTTGCCGCCCACGCGCCCGACCTTCTTCATGTCCTGCATGCCCGCGATGCCGGTGACGACCGTGCAGAAGATGATCGGGCCGATCACCATCTTGATGAGCTTGATGAAGCCATCGCCGAGCGGCTTCATGTCGATTGCGAGATCAGGCGAAAAATGGCCGAAGAGGATGCCGATGATGATCGCTGCGATCACCTGGACATAGAGGACTTTATAGAACGGTTTCTTCACGATGGTTCCAGACTGAATGGATGGGCCGAAGGGCCGGTGGCCGGTACGATCCCGCGCACGGCGCGAACGAATGAAGGCCGGTCGCTTGGCGTGGGCGCGCAATGGCGCTAAAGGGCGCGAAAGGTCGCCTCGAGCGACGGGTTCAGAAATGCCAGGCAGGGGAATCGATCATCGGCTGTCTCCTTGCTTTGTAAGTAGGCGGGCCGTTGCGGCCGCGGGTCTTACATTGCAAGGGCGATGCCAAGTCGATACGCGGCGGGAGAGGATTGATTTTTAAGGGATTTATTCAGGCGCCGGGGCGCCGCCGTTCCGGGTTTCCGGAATTCCAGAAGGGCGGCGTCCAGAGATCCAGATCGCCGGCGTTGTCTTGCCTGTTTGCCTAGCCCCGCCCCTTCCAAGGCACGAGCCGGCGCTCGAGCCCGCGCATCGCCAGATCGAAACCCCAAGCGATCGCGCCGATCAGCACAATGCCCATCACCACGACATCGGTGCGCAGAAAGCTCGACGCATCGAGCACCATCTGCCCGAGCCCGGCCGTTGCGGCCACCATCTCGGCGGCGACCAGCGTCGTCCAGCCGAAGCCGATCGCGATGCGCAAGCCCGTCAGTATCTCCGGCAACGCAGGCGGCAAAACGACGAAGCGCACGACCTGCCAGAACCCGCCACCCAGCGAATACGCCGCATGGATCTGCTCGACGGTCGCGCTCTTCACGCCCGCGCGCGCCGCCATCGCGATCGGCGCGAAGCACGCGAGGTAAATCACGACGATCTTCGCGGTCTCGTCGATGCCGAACCAAATGACGACGAGCGGCAAATACGCAAGCGGCGGCAAGGGTCGATAGAACTCGAGCGGCGCATCCAGCAAGCCGCGCGCGATGCGGCTCACGCCCATCAGGATGCCGACCGGCACCGCCGTCAACGCCGCCAGCAGGAACGCGCCGAATACGCGCAGCGTGCTCCATGCGAGATGCTCGGGGAGCGGCAAGCCGCCCTGTATCCGGCCGTGCCACGCGTCGATGAACGCCGCCCAAACGGATTCGGGCGAGGGCAAGAAAAGCGGCGCGACCCAATGCAGATGCGTGGCGAGCCACCAGATCGCAACCAGGACGGCGACGGAGGCCGCGCTCAATGCCGCAGTCGGTCCTTCGCCCGGCGAGCGATAGGAACGCACAGGCGTCGCGTTTCGACGCCTGCGACGAGGCCTAGAAGGCGCCGGGGCTCGTTGAGCGCCGCGTGCCGATTCGGCAAACGATTCGTGACTGCTCATGCCGTGACCTCATTCGACACGCGGTGGTGAAGCAGCGCCGCCAGCCGCTCGCGCCACTCGATGAATTCCGGCGACGACTTCACTGCCCGGGCATCGCGCGATTGCAGAAAGCGCCGCGCAAACGGCAAGTCGAACGTCTCGGCGATGCGGCCCGGGCTCGGCGTCATCACGACGAGGCGCGTCGCAAGAAACAGCGCCTCTTCGACGCTGTGCGTGATGAAGAACACTGTCTTCTGCGTACGCCCCCAGACGTCGAGCACCAGTTCCTGCATCGACTCGCGCGTCATCGCATCGAGCGCGCCCATCGGCTCGTCCATCAGAAGCACCTGCGGATCGTTCGCGAGCGCGCGGGCGATGCCGACGCGCTGCTGCATCCCGCCCGACAGCTCATACACGCTCGCGCGCGCATATCGTTCAAGGCCGACCAGCGCGAGCGTGTCGCGCGCAACGCGTTCACGTTCGCGCTTGCCCTGCCCCTTGAAGCGCAAACCGAGCGCCACGTTGTCGAGCACATTCAGCCACGGCATCAGCGCGTACTTCTGGAACACGACGCCGCGTTCGGCGCCGGGACCGCGAATCCGTTGCTCATTCATGCGCACTTCGCCTTCGGTCGGCTGAACGAAACCGGCGATGCAGTTGAGGAGCGTGCTCTTGCCGCATCCCGAAGCGCCCAGCGCGACGACGAACTCGCCTGCGTCGATGATCAGGTTGACGTCGGCGAGCGCCACGTTCGCCGCGCGGCCCCGCGCGCTGTCATACGCGACGTGCAGCTGTCGAATCTCGAGCCGGTTCATGTCGAAGCCTCAACGTTTCGATATCCGAATCTCTCGCCACACGGCGGCGTTCAACGCAGCGCACGTTGCACGAACTGCGGATCGACACCTGTCGAGTAGTCGGGCAAAACGTTTTGAATCGTGCCCTGGGCCTTCAGAAACGTCGCCGTGGCCGCCAGCGACTTCGCCGCACCCGATTGCGCACCACCGCCGAGCCACACAGGCGACGCTTGTTCGGAAAGCGTGGGAAACGCGTAGAGCGCGAGGCTCGCGGGCACGTCCTGCGCGTTCGCGCCCGACTCCTGCGCGACCGCGGCAGCCCGCGGCGAGGCCGCATTCCAGGCCGACGGGTGATCGCGATAGCTCGCATCTGTCGCCGCCAGGACCTTCACGAAGCGCGTCACGAACTCGGCGTTCTCGCGCGCGAACTTGCGGTCGACGACGAAGCCGTCGAACGTCGCCTTGCCCGTCGCTCTCGCGACCTCGCCCGACGTAATCAGCACGCGGCCGTTCTTCTTCACCTTCGCGAGTACCGGGTCCCAGATATAGGTTGCGTCGATGTCGCCGCGATCCCAGGCAGCCGCGAGGTCGGCGGGACGCAGATTGACGATTTTGACGTCCGAAGGATTGATGCCCGCGTTCTGCAGCGCGACGAGCGTATGGAAATGCGAAGTCGACACATACGGCACGCCGATCTTCCTGCCTTTGAGGCCCGCCACGCTCGTCACGCCGGAGCCGTCGCGAGCGACCAGCGCTTCCGCATCGTTGATGTTGTCGAGAATCCAGAAGAGCGAGATATCGACACCTTGCGAAAGGCCCGCCGCGATCGGGCTGGAGCCCGCCTCGCCGAGCTGCACCGAGCCCGACGCGAGCGCACGCACGACGTCGGCGCCGCTCGCGAGCTTACGGTAAGTGACTTTGTAGCCCGTTGCTTTTTCGACTTCGCCGGTTGCCTGCGCGTAGCGCCACGGCACGACCATGTCCTGATAGGCGATCACGACTTCGCGGGTTTCGGCGAAAGCGTGAGGAACAAGCACGGCAGACAGTGCGATAAGCGCGGCGGCGGCAGCGGCCGCACGCGTTGCGGCGAATGAAGAAGTCAGTCGGATCATGCCCAAGCCCCAGTCGATAAGCGAAGTTGTCTGTAAGGCTTCCGACTATAGGGATTTCGGATGCGAGCCGTTCTAACAAATCCTCGATTGCTATCCACAACGGCCGCGCATTCCTTTCCAAACCACACATCCGCTTACAACGCGGCTTCAAGTTCCTCGACTCCCCTGCCGATAACGCATAGATACGTTCTTCTCCGGCAAGCCAACCACACTCACGGACAGCGCAATGTTTGCATCGATTCGCACGCGGATTCTGGCGACTTGTGTCGCAATCGTCGTCACCGCGCTCGCGGTAACCGGGGGGCTCGTCTACTACGTCGTCAAGAAGGACAACGAGCAGACGATCGACGAAAACCTGAAATCCATTTCGACCGGTAACGCGACGGCGATCGAAGAATGGGTTTCGGGGAAGGCGCGTGTCGCCCAGGCGCTGGCCGACACGATCAATGTCGGCGCAGGCGACCCCACCGATGCGCTCAAGCTGCTCGCCAAGTCCGGCGACTTCCAGGTCGTGACGCTGGGCCTGCCCGACAAGACGGCGTTCACGGGTGGCACGTCGCTGCCGCCCGGCTACGATCCGACGGCGCGCCCCTGGTACAAGCAGACGCTGGCGGCCGGCCATCTGATCGTGACCGCGCCGTTCACCGACGCCTCGAACGGCAAGTACGCCGTGTCTTTCGGAGTGCCCGTGATGCGCGATGGCGCGCTCAAAGGGATCATCGCGGCGAGCGTGTACCTCGACGGCGTGAGCTCGGTCGTCGCCGCCGTGCACCCGACGCCCGCGAGCTTCGCCTTCCTCGTCGACCAGTCCGGCAAGCTGCTCGCGACCGCCAAGAGCGACCTCATCATGAAGCCCGCCACGGACCTGTCGCCCGATTTGACGACCGACGCGCTCGGCGCGCTTTCGAACGCGGCCGAGCCAATGGCGGCCAAGGTCGACGGCGCCACCAAGCTGCTGCAGTCGCAACCGATTCCCGGTACCGACTGGCGCTTCGTCCTCGCGCTCGACAAGTCCGACGTGACCGCCGGCATGCGCGCAGTGGCGACGACCACCGTGATCGCGATCATCATCGTCGCGCTGATCGCGGCGGCACTCGTCGGCGCGCTGACGAACGCGGCGTTCAAACGCGTGCTGCAAGTGCGCGACGCGCTCGTCGACGTGAGCTCGGGCAGCGGCGATCTCACGCACCGCCTGCCCGCGGACGGCGACGACGAAGCCTCGCAAATCGCACGCGCGTTCAATGTCTTCGCCGAGAAGATCAGCGACATCCTGCTGCAGATCCGCGCGATCAGCGAGTCGGTGAACGTCGCGAGCGCCGAGATCGCGCAGGGCAATCAGGACTTGTCGAGCCGCACCGAGCACGCCGCGTCGAGCCTGCAGGAAACGGCGGCCGCGCTCGAAGAGATCGCCGGCACCGCGCGCAACTCGGCCGACTCGGCCAATCAAGTCAGCCGCCTCGCGGAATCGGCGTCGAGCGTCGCGACGCGCGGCGGCCAGGTCGTCACCGAGGTGGTCGCGACCATGAACGAGATCACGCAGGCGTCCACGCAGATCGCGAACATCATCGGCGTGATCGACGGCATCGCGTTCCAGACCAACATCCTCGCGCTCAACGCGGCCGTCGAAGCCGCACGGGCCAGCGAGCACGGGCGCGGTTTCGCGGTCGTCGCCGGCGAAGTGCGCGCGCTCGCGCAGCGCAGCGCCCAGGCCGCGAAGGAGATCAAGGAGCTGATCAACTCATCGGTGGAGAAGATCGAGGCGGGTTCGGGACTCGTGCAGACGGCCGGCACGACGATGAACGAAATCGTCGACGGCGTGCGCAGCATCGCGAGCGTGATTGGCGAAATCAGCGTCGCGACTTCCGAGCAGAGCACGGGGCTGGGGCAAGTGAATCAGGCGCTGTCGCAGCTCGACAATGTGACGCAGCAGAACGCGGCGCTCGTCGAGCAATCGGCTGCAGCAGCAAGCCAGTTGCGGGAGCAGGCGGCAACGCTCGCGCAGAGCGTCGGTGCATTCAAGCTCGCGCGAACCGGTGCGATGACAGCGGCTTAACGACAGGCACGATAAGAAAGGGAGGCGCGCACCTCATCGTGCGCGATAAAAAAATCGGGCGGCCTAGGCCGCCCGATTTTCTTTGACTACTCTCGCTTCTAACGCTCGACTGTACTGGCGAGCAAATATTTTTCACTTTTTACATCATTCGTCGCGACTGGCATACATTGCTTTTCCGTGCAACGTGCAATGTTCGAATCGACGCTGGAGCGTGATTTCACCAGTCCTGCTGAAGTTCGAACGGAATGTTGAATCGTTCGAGGTGCAGCCTTTGGTGCAGGACTGGACGGATAACAATGGTAAAACCCGCAGCACGTCGCCCGCTATTTCACCACCCTGGCATTGCATATGCAGCGTAACTGGTCTATATAATTGTCGGATCAATGCCATGTTCGCGGATTTGCAAAGCCGACACTCATGCCAGGAGTATTGCGATGCCCATGGAATCAATTTCCCCATTGCGAGGGAACGAGCTTTGTTACATTTCAACCATAATTAAATCAGCCGCTGCCATTACAGACTGGGACGCGGCATTGGGCAATAATAAAGCAGGCAAGGTGCAGGAAGTGCAATGCATGCAGATAAAAGACCAGTTATTTATCGCAGGCAATTTCTATCGGATCGACGAAGGCGCAGCAATCAAATCTTATTTGTCCAGTTTTGGCATCACCAATAGATACGATTTCGAATCATGTATGCAGTATAGCCATGAATTGCTCACGATGAACAACGAGCGGTGGCTGAAAATTCAAAATAAAAAAGAAACTGACGATGCGACGTTCAATTTAAAAAAAATAAAAATTGACGTGCACACCATGCCAAAATATAGCGGCCAAGACAATTTAGTTATTCATGGATTCGCCGAAAGCAAACCTGTTTTTCTGATGGAAGCATTTGGTGACGATAAAATTGGGGCCATCATGGATTTACTGGCAAAACCACGAAAGGACCAACCCAATCGCAATGAAAAATTATCGTGGTTTTTGCGCCGCTTCCTTGGTGTTGCCGAATCCTTGGGAGCAGTCAAAGCAACTGGAGGCCCTCACGGTTACGTTGGCAGCTTTTCTGAAAGCAAAGATGTGAATATTGTGAAAAGCGAGAAAGGAGTGCATGCAGAATTGGTACTTCTATCTTTTTTAACAAGAGCTGTTGTGGATAGTCCTGACAAATTCTATGGGCAAACAGTTTATTTGGGAGGCTCGAAAAATACTTGCCTTTGGTGTAAAGCATGGATGGATCACTATAGAAAATGGATTAAAGAGTGGTTTAGCATGAAACTGATTTTGCCAAACGAATACACACATGAAATAGAGGCGCTCATCCGCCCGCACGGATCCGGAGCGGGTAATCGGCCAAAGTGGGAAGGCATGGCTTATGCGGGTGAGTCTGCAAAAGCTTTATTCAATGGTTCCGCAGGAGGCAATTATGCGGACCTGGCAGATCTGGAAGGACCTGCCGATAACCCAAACAGTCTATTGGCATGGAGGGATGCCCCTGGGCCTGGTCCCGCGCACTGATTGAGCCTCGCTATCCCAAGCCCGGTCGCGGTCGGCCAGAGCGAGCCGACGGTAACGAGGGGAAGTTGGGAATTCCGTTCTACGCTACCAAACTAGTCAATTCGCCAAATGCGGCCATCGTCGGGAAATTCCTTGATCCTTGGAATTGTCCTTCCCATGGCCGCCCCTCAGCAGCATTTAGCGTTGTTGAGTACAAGCTAGCGATGTTCAGTACGATTTAGCGTTGGAATCGTCAACTACAACGCGCATACGGCTTTAGACCACGCCCGCGCCGTGCGCCTGCAGATCGGCGTGATAGCTCGAACGCACCATCGCGCCGACGGCCGCGTGCGTGAAGCCCATCTTGTACGCCTCTTCCTCGTACATCTTGAACGTGTCCGGATGAACGTAGGCGCGCACCGGCAGGTGGTGCTCGGACGGCTGCAGGTACTGGCCGATCGTCAGCATGTCGACGTCGTGCGCGCGCAGATCGCGCATCACTTGCAGAATCTCTTCCTCGGTTTCGCCGAGGCCCACCATCAAGCCCGACTTCGTCGCGACATCGGGATGCAGCGCCTTGAAGTCCTTCAAGAGCTTGAGCGAATGCGCGTAGTCCGAACCGGGGCGCGCTTCCTTGTACAGGCGCGGCACCGTTTCGAGGTTGTGGTTCATCACGTCGGGCGGCGCGGCGTTCAGAATCGTCAGCGCGCGATCGAGACGGCCGCGGAAGTCCGGCGTGAGGATTTCGATGCGCGTCTCCGGCGACTGCTCGCGCACCTGGCGGATACATTCGACAAAGTGGCCCGCGCCGCCATCGCGCAGGTCGTCGCGATCGACGCTCGTGATCACCACGTACTTGAGCTTGAGCGCAGCGATCGTGCGCGCGAGATTGGCCGGTTCGTCGGTGTCGAGCGGATCGGGACGGCCGTGGCCCACGTCGCAGAACGGGCAGCGCCGCGTGCACTTGTCGCCCATGATCATGAACGTCGCCGTGCCCTTGCCGAAGCACTCGCCGATGTTCGGGCAGCTCGCTTCCTCGCACACCGTGTGCAGGTTGTGCTCGCGCAGGATCTGCTTGATTTCGTAGAAGCGCGAACTGCCGGTCGCGGCTTTCACGCGAATCCAATCGGGCTTCTTCAGTTTTTCGATCGGGACGATCTTGATCGGAATGCGCGCCGTCTTGGCTTCGGCCTTTTGCTTGACGGTCGCGTCATAGGCGGCCGGGGCGGCGTTGGCGGCGGAATCGGCGGAAGCGCCGGCGGAGTTCGCGGTAACGTCAGTCATTCGATTGATCCAGTCGGACGGCGGCAGTGCCGGCCTGCGGTTGAGCACGGTGCGCGGGAGCGCCGTCGAGGTTGGCGGCTAAACGAGCCGCGAGGGTCCTGGCCACCTCGTCCCAGCCGGCGGCGACGCCCAGCGTCGCCATGTCGACCGTTTCGAGTCCCGCGTAGCCGCACGGATTGATCGCAAGGAACGGCTGCAGATCCATCTTCACGTTCAGGCTCACGCCGTGATAGCTGCAACCGTTGCGGATTTTGAGGCCGAGCGCCGCGATCTTCGCACCCTCGTGCGCACCGGCCTGCGGCCCCGGCGCCACGTAGATGCCGGGCGCGCCTGCCTTGCGAGCGCCCGCCAGATTATACGCCGCGAGGGTCTCGATCACGGCCTCCTCGATCTTCGTGACCAACTCGCGCACCATGAGCTTGCGGCGGCGCAAGTTCAAAAGCAGATAGGCAACGATCTGGCCCGGACCGTGATAGGTGATCTGTCCACCGCGGTCCACTTTGACGAGCGGGATGCCGGCGTCGGCCGCGAGCAGGTGGGACGGGTCGCCGGCCTGGCCGAGCGTGAAAACGGGAGGATGCTCGACGAGCCAGATCTCGTCGGCGGTGTCGTCGGTGCGGGCGTCCGTGAACGCGCGCATCGCGTCGAAGCTCGTTTCGTAGGGTTCGAGACCGCGCCAGCGCAGGAGGAGGTCGGGCGCGTCGGCCGTGCCTGTGAGGACCGCCGCCTCTAGCGGGTCGGCGTCAGGCAGATCGGAAGAACGGGAAAGCGGGGAAACCGGCGTGGCACACATGATCGCGGTAGTTTACCGAAATCGCGCGTACCCCGCCGGACACAATCATCAGCTGAATCGGCCAGACCACCGCGTCAAACCGTCCGCCAACCGCTGCGCATCCGCAGGCCCAGGCGAGTGCCGAGGTCCGCCAGCCAATCGCGCAGGCCGTCCTTCGGGCGGGGCGCGACCCAAAACGCGACGGTCGCCGGCTGAGCGCCTTCCGCGCTGAGCCAAAGCCGCTCGCCGCGCCGCAAACGCAGGCAATCGCCCGGCTCGAGCCAATAGTCTTCGATGTCGTTGCTGCGCGTCACCCACATGCTCGCGCCCTGCACCGTGAGCCGCGTGCTCTTCATGACCATCATCGGCACGGTTTCACGAGGATTGATTTCGAACGTGATGCTTGAAGAAATTTCTTGCATGATCCGCTCCGTCAAAGTGCTGTTCCGTGACTAGAATCGTAGATGCAGCAAGGGATTACCCCAAACGATCAATTTTCACGTCGTTGTGAGAAATATTAACAATGGACCTCCGACAACTTCCTGCGCTCAACGCGGTCAAGGCGTTCGAAGCGGCCTCGCGCCACGAGAGCTTCTCGCGCGCCGCCGACGAGCTTTTCGTCACGCACGGCGCCGTCAGCCACCAGATCCGCGCGCTTGAAGCCGAACTCGGCATCGCGCTTTTCGAGCGCGAGGGCAAGCGCGTGCGGCTCACCGAGGTCGGCGGCCGCTACGCGAAGGAAGTGCGCGCGGCGCTAATGGCGCTCGCGGAAGCCACCCGCGCGGTGCGGGCCGGCGACCGCGAGCGGCGGCTGGTGGTGTCGATCCTGACGTCGTTTGCGGCGCGCTGGGTCACGCCGCGCATCGGCGGTTTCATCGAGCGATACCCCGAAATCGACCTCGAATTGCTGTCGACCAATGCGCTGGCCAATTTCGCGCGCGACGACGTCGACGCGGCCGTCCGCTTTGGCTTCGGCCAATACGAGGGGCTGCACGTCGAGCCGCTGCTCGACGAGGTGTTCTTTCCGGTCTGCTCGCCGAACTACAACGGCGGACAGCTGCCGGCCACGCCCGCCGATATGCCGAAGTACACGCTCCTGCGCTCGGACGACGAGCTATGGCGCCCGTGGTTCGCCGCAGCCGGTCTAATCAGCGCCTCGGAACCGAAACGCGGCGTGTTGTTTCAGGATTCGTCGAACCTGCTGCAAGCGGCAGCCGACGGCCAGGGCATTGCGCTCGTGCGACGCTCGATCGCCATGCATGAAATCGCCGCGGGGCGGCTCGTGCGCTTGTTCAATATCGATGGGCCGAGCCCCTGGGCCTACTACTTCGTGTGCCCGCCGCGGTCGCTGGAGACCGCGCGCGTCCGGGCGTTCAGGGACTGGTTATTCGAGGAGGTCGAGAAATTTCAGGCGCTCTACGGCCTCGCCTGCGCGGCAGGAAGGGATGGTGCAGCGCAAGTGTTGAGGTCGGCAGGCTAGCTTTACTTTAGGTGAAATAGCTAGTTTAGCTGCACAGCTAAACTAGCAAAAACTGCTAAACTAATCGCCAATATCCATACTTAGCTGCCCAGCTAAATCAAAATGGGATCTCCCCTCACTCTTGTTGACCACTTCGTCAGAACATTCGAAAACGCGACAGGAGCAGCAATTTCGATTGACCGGCAGTTCGAGGTTGGCTTCGAACGTCCTGACGGCCAGCGACGTCTCGATCTTCTGCTAGACGTCAGGATGCCCGACTGCGATCTGACGCTCGCAGTCGAAATATTGCGCCAAGGCTACCCGCGCGATGTACGCAACGCCGTCTGGCAACTCAGTGAGTATCAGCTATTTGCAAAAGACCGCGGCCGCATAGCCGCTTTCGTCGTCGCGGAAGCGCTGAGTCCCGGGGCCCGTCAAGTACTCCGAGAGCACGGAATCGGTTACTTCGATTCGAGCGGCAGCCTATACATGAAAATCGGCGACCGGCTCATCGACATCGATCGACCGCAAAAAATGTCACGGACAACCAGGGTGACGTCGATTTTCAGGGGGGCGCGTGAGCAAGTCGTCCACACGCTCCTGCACGAGGGAAACGCTTGGCTCACCGGGCTGGAAATAGCAGAACGCTCGGCAACAAGCGTCTACACCGTTTCGCAAACCCTGCGCGAGCTGGAACAGCTCGAGTGGATCGTGTCTGAAGGAAATGGCCGCAAACAACGCCGCCACCTTGCGCAGCCAGGGAAGCTGCTGGACGCCTGGTCGGAGAGCTGGACGAGTCGCGAACAAACGAAAACGCGCTACTTCATGTTCGCGGCGAACCCAAAACAAATCCTCACGCTGGTCGCGGAAAGACTTAGCGAAGCTAGTCTCGAAAACTGGGCGTTGACGGGGGCTGCCGCGGCAAATGCCTTGTCGCCATTACTCACCAGCGTTGACACGATCGATCTGATCATTCCGCGTGGCAGCACCGTGAACTACACCTTAGCGCTGGGGCTACTGCCTGTAGACAAGGGCGCGAACGTAACACTCGTTGAGCGCGACGGTGCAAGCACCCTCTTTCGCCAGCAGCCCCCCGATCTTCCGGCTTGGTTTGCCAGCCCCTATATCCAGTACCTCGACTTACAAGACGGCCGCGGCCGGAACAAGGAACTGGCAGACGCGCTTCGATCCACCGTTTTGAAAATCTGAACGTATGGCTTCCAGCAAACCCGAAACCGCCGATGGCTATGACGCCGAACACACGATCGCATGTGAACGCACGCTCGTCACGCTGCTGCGAAGTTTCGGTACGCTCAAAGGCACGTTAAGGCTGATCGGCGGACTCGTGCCGCGATATCTCACACCGGAAAGTCCGCCCGAGGTACCTGCTCATGCAGGGACGTCTGACGTCGACATCGTGCTCAACCTGCAGGTCCTCGCCAACGACGACGCCTATGCAGATTTAGCCGACCAGCTGAAAAACAGAGGTTTCCAGCGCCACGTCAACAACAAGGGAAACTCCAGCAGTTGGCGTTGGCAACGCAGAGTGTCGGAACACGAGGTGGTTCTTGTCGAGTTTTTGAGAGACGCCGACGACAAGCTGCCCGGTGGAAAAGTCGCTTCGGTCGAAGGTGAAGGCGTATCGGCGCTGGCGATCAATCACGCCGGCATCGTGCACGAATGGTATCTGGAGAAGGAAATCACGACCGAATTGCTCGATGATGGAGGCATCGCAACCGAGACGATCCGATTTGCCGATGTCACTGCGTTCATCGTACTGAAGGCACTGGCCTTTGATGACCGAGCAGAAAACAAGGACGCCGCGGATCTTGTTCACGTGCTTCGCTACGCGGGCTCCATAAACACATTGGCACAGCAGTTCATCGATCGGCTTCGCGCCAACCGCCATCGCGTGGCGCTCGATTCCGCGTTATCCGCATTGCGCAGACGCTTTTGCGAGACAGACGGGATTGAGGCGCACCTGCGGGACGGGCCTGTTGCCTGCGCACATTTCGCGTTCGGCAGAGATCCGGCTCTCGAAGAAGAGCGGACGCTTGAACAGCGTTATGTGGCAGGGCTTGTAGGCGAGTTCATCCGCCTAATTGAGAAGGCACTGAGCCAAGCCGGCTGACGCAGCGCCCGACATGTGCAGGTGCACGCCCCGAAGCTGCTACAGCACCACCTTGACCATCGGGTGCCCGGTCAGCGCCCGGTAGATATCGTCGAGATGCTCGCGGCTCAACGCGCGCACCGTGACGGTCAGCCCGGTGTAGTTGCCGCCCGAGGACGGCCGGGTCTCGATGCGCGAGGCGTCGAACTCGTTGTCGAACTGGCGGATCACCGTCACGATCGTGTCGGTGAAATCGGGGTGCGACTTTCCCATCACCTTGATAGGAAAGTCACAGGGAAATTCAAACAGGGATTCGTTGACCGGGCTCATATTTCTCTCCATGCAGCCCATATGGGGCCTTTTCGCCGTATTAACAGGCCCAGGCGCGTTCAATCTGCGCCTCGCGCGCTTTCGCGCGCTGATACGCTGCATATAGTGCTGCATACACCGGGCCGGGCTTGCCGTCGCCGACCGGCGCGCCGTCCAGATCGGTCACGGGCAGCACTTCCTTGGTCGCCGAGCTGATCAGGATCTCATCGGCCGCGCGCAGCTCCGCTTCCGTCACGTCGCGCGCGGTGAAGCGGATGCCGCATTCGCGCGCCAGCTCCTCGATCAGCCCGTAGCGGATGCCTTCGAGGATCTTGTGATCGCGAAGCGGCGCAAACAGCTCGCCGCCCTTCACCACCCAGACGTTCGCCGACGACGCCTCGGTCAGCATCCCATCGCGCAACTGGATCGTCTCGAACGCATCGTTCTTCGCCGCATGCTCGGCCATCAGCACATTGCCGAGCAGCGACACCGACTTGATGTCGCAATGCAGCCAACGCCGGTCTTCCGCGCTCACGCAGCGCACGCCGCGTGCACGCACCGCGTCGTCGGGCAGACGCAACGGATTGACCATCATGAACACCGTCGGCCGGATGCCCGCCGGAAACGCGTGCCCGCGCTTCGCGACGCCGCGCGTAACCTGAATATAGGCAAGCGCGTGGCCGCCGGCGCGGGAATCGGCGGCGTTGCCGCCCTCCGGGTAATTCGCCGCGACCACGCGCGCGAGCAGCGCGCGCCAGCCGTCGTTGTCGAACGGATTCTCGATACCGACTTTCGCAAGACTGCGCGAGAGCCGCGCGAGGTGCGACGCGAAGCGAAACGGCGTGAGGCCGTGCTCGCCCGCGTAGAGCGGCACGACTTCGTAAATGCCGTCGCCGAAGATGAAGCCACGGTCGAGCACCGGGATGCGCGCTTCGGAGAGCGGCGTGAGCTCGCCGTTCAGATAGACGACGGGGTCTGGCGTCTGTTCGGTCATGGTCCTGAAAGCATTACGACTTCTTCTTGTTGATCATCAGCAGCAGCGAATCCCAGATGCGGCCGACGACGCCCGCCTGCGGCACCGCCTGCAGCGCGACGACCGGGAATTGCGCGACCGGCTTGCCGTCGGCGACCATCTGCACCGTGCCGACCTGCTGACCGTTGGCGATCGGCGCGATGAGCGGCTCGCTGAGCGTGACCTGCGGCTTGATCTTGTCGCCCATGCCGCGCGGCACGGTGATGTACTGGTCGCCCTTCACGCCGACTTGCACGGAATCGGCCGCACCCTTGAAGACGCGCGGCGTCTGCACGACCTGATTCGCCTTGTACAGACGCACGGTGTCGTACGCGCTATAGCCATAGCTCAGCATCTTCATGCTGTCCTGCACGCGGTCGTGTTCCTTCTGCTCGCCCATCATCACGGTGACGAGACGGCGGTTCACATCGGGCGAGCCCGGCAGCGAACGCTTCGCGGATGCAATCAGGCAGTAGCCGGCCGCTTGCGTGTGACCGGTCTTCAGGCCGTCGACGCTCGGGTCGATCCACAGCAGACGATTGCGGTTCGGCTGCTTGATCTTGTTGTACGTGAATTCCTTGACCGAGAAGATGTTGTAGTAGTCGGGGAAGTCGCGGATCAGATGCGTCGACAGCGTGGCCAAGTCGGCGGCCGTCGTGTAGTGGTTCGGGTCGGGCATGCCGTTCACGTCGGCGAAGTGCGTGCCCTTCATGCCGAGACGCTGCGCTTCGGTGTTCATCATGCTGACGAACTGGCCCTCGCTGCCGCCGACGAGCTCGGCAAGCGCGATCGCCGCGTCGTTGCCCGATTGAATGATCATGCCGTAGACGAGGTCGTGCACGGTCACCGGCTTGTTCGCTTCGATGAACATGCGCGATTCGTCGGTGCCCACGCGGCGCACGGCTTCGCTCGGCGTCACCACTTGATCCATCGAAATCTTCTTCGTCTGCAACGCTTCGAAGACGAGGTACGCCGTCATCAGCTTGGTGAGCGACGCGGGCTCGACGCGCTCATCGGCATTCGCCGAGGCGAGCACTTGGTTGCTGGTCGCATCGACGAGCACCCACGAGCGCGCGTTCACGCCCGGCGGCGGCACCTGCGCGAACGCGGTGCTCGCAACGAGCGTGGCGGGCAGCAACAGGCCGAGAGAAACCGCGCGGCTGACGGATTGGGGAACGAAAGACGTTGCGACGGACGAGAGGCCGGAGGAGGAAAAACGCATAGGATCGGTTCGGACGGTAGTGAGCAATGCACGCGGGGGGCGCGCCGTTGGAAGAGCGATCACGAGCGCGTCACCGCGACCCATTTTTCACACACTCGGGGTCACATCAAACGGCGGCACTCGCGCAAAAAATTGGGCCCATTATACGCGCCGGGCTGTAGCGTTTTTGCGTTTTGTGCGTACCTGTATGCCGGAAAATACAAATCAGCGCCAGGCGTCGACGATGATCCGCTTCAGGATGTGCAGCTTGCGATGCAGAAAATGTTCCGCGCCGGGGATCACGACGACCGGCAATTCTTGCGGCCGGGCCCAGTCGTAGACCGAGGCGATCGGCACGGTGTCGTCGGTCTCGCCGTGAATGACGAGCGTGTTTTCGGGGACCGGCGCGACTTCCCAGCGGCTCGCCGCCGTGCCGACGAACACTATCCGCTCGATCTCCTTGCCCGCCTCGGCGAGCGCCTTCGCGACGTGCGAAAGCACGAACGTGCCGAACGAAAAGCCGGCGAGCACGAGCGGCAGATCGGCCTGCCCCGGCTGCGCGCGCATATAGTCGAGGACCGCGAGCAGATCGTCGCGCTCGCCGTGACCGTTGTCGTGCTCGCCTTGCGTCTCGCCGACGCCGCGGAAGTTCGAGCGGTACGTCACGTAGTTGAGCTGCACGAGCGTGCGCGCGAGCGTGACCGCGACCTTGTTGTCCATCGAGCCGCCGAAGAGCGGATGCGGATGCGCGACGAGCGCGATGCCGCGCGGCGCGGCGCCTTCTTCGCGCACGGCGTCGGGCACATCGAGCGCCATTTCGATCTTGCCGACAGGTCCGTCGATCAGAAATTTCTGGGTGTGAACGTTCATTGCTTTGCGCGGATCAACGGTCGATCAACAAGCGCTCGACGACCTTGCCGTTGGCCAGATGCGAGTCGACGATCTCATCGATGTCCGCTTCGTCGACATAGGTGTACCAGGTGCCTTCCGGATACACGACGACAGTCGGCCCTTCCTCGCAGCGATCGAGGCAGCCCGCCTTGTTGATGCGGACCTGGCCGGGGCCGGCGAGGCCCAGTTGCTTCACGCGCTTCTTCGCGTATTCCTGCATCGCCTGTGCATTGCAATTCGCGCAGCTCGGCCGCTCGGCGCCCGGTTCGCGCTGATTCAGGCAGAAGAAGACGTGGTACTTGTAGAAGGAATCCATGGTGTCGGAGGTGTGGAGAGGTCCCGGCGATTATAGCGAGCGCGGCAAAAACGCTCCGATCACTTCGCCGCGACGATCGGCGTCATGCCGAGCCACACGACGAGCTGCGAGACGAAATCGTCGCTCGCGGCGGCGAGCGCTCGCGCGCCGCCGGCGGCATCCGCGGTGCTCGCGGGCGCGCGCGCAACGAACGTGCGCTGGCCGAGCACCTTGCCGTCGAGCATCAGCGTCGCGCGCGCGGTGAGCGCGCCGTGGCTTTCCGATTCGCCGTCGAAGACCTGCTCGAACTCCTCGAGATCGACCTTCAGCATCGGCGCATGCACGCCGTCGCCGCCCGTGAGCACCGTGCCGTGCGACGACAACGCCGCGCGCAAGCGCTGCGTGAGCAATTGCGCGGGCGGCATCGTCCAATGGCTGTTCGCGTAGGTCGCGGTGCGCTGGCTGTCCGCGTAGCTCAGGCGATAGAGGAGGCCGTCGCTGTTGAGCATCTGCGGCGCGCCGACGTCGAGCACCTTGAACGGCGGCAGCGGTCCCGGGGAGGCCGCCGGCGTGACGGGGCCGAGATCGTAGCGGATGTTCGCGACGGCGGCAGGCGTGCCGAGCGAGCAGCCGGCGAGCACGCCGGCCGCAAGCACGATCGGCACGATCATCGCGAGCGCGCCGAGCAACGGCGTGCGGCAGAAAAGTAGTCGGTCAGTCGAGCGTGACATTGCAGTATTCCTGACTTGGATTTTCAAATTCGTTCAATGAGCGGCAGCGTCTGCCTTCGGCCACGCGAAGCCGGGCTCGCCCGGACCGGGGGCCGCCGCCGGCGCGCCGAACAGCACGCTTCGCGGGCTCGTGCTGAACAGGTCCGCTGCGCGATCCACCGAGCGCACGGCGCTGCCGACATCGGTGCTCAACGCATCGATGCGCGGCAGCGTCTCGTAGTTCACGCGCGCGCTCAGATCCTGCAGCGAAGCATCCATCGCCGTCAGCGCCGCGCCCGCCCGATCGGCCGCGGCGCCGATCTTGTTCAGGTTCGTCACGAGCGGCCCGTTCTGGCCGTTCACACGAGAGATCAGCGCGTTGGTCGACGCGAGCGTGCTGTCGAGTTGATCGAGCGTGCCCGGCAGCTTCGCGGCGACCGGCGCGGCCGCCTTGGACAGCGCCGCCACGTTGTCGGCCGCGCCTTGGATGCTCGCGAGCGTCGCCTTCAACCGGTCGCGCATATCGTCGGACATCATATTGTCCGCATGCTTCGCGACACTTTCGAGTTCGCGCATCAGCACGTCGCCGCGCTCCTGCAACTGATCGAGCAGCCCGGGGCGCATCGGTATCTGAGCGACGCTCTTCGCCGACGACGGAAACGGCGTCAGATCGCGCCCGGTGTCTTCGAGCTGCACGAAGGCGATCCCCGTGACGCCTTGGAAGCCGAGACTGCCGTACGTGGAGTGCGTGATCGGCGCGGTCTTGTCGACGAGGATGCGGATCACGATCTGCCCCGGATGCTCGCGATCGAAGTGGATCGACTGCACCTTGCCGACGTCGAGTCCGCGATAGCGGACGGCGGCGTCGGTAAAGAGCCCGGTCACGTTCGTGCGTGCGATCAGGTCATACGGGATTCGCACCGAGCGGTCGATGTTGAACCAGAACACGGTCAACGCTATCGCGACCGCCAATCCGATCGTGAAGAGCCCAGCCCAGAACGCATGTGATTTGTTTTCCATTCGCGGGTTCCCTTGCAGGCGGCTTCGCGCAGTCCTGCAGTATTGCGGTTACGGTGTTCTCGGCGGCTTCGCGGTCAGCCAAGCGCGGCGCGGCGGCTCACAGCGGCACTTCCGCCGACGCCGGCTCGAGCGCCGCCGGCGGCAGCTTCGCGCGGCGCTCGGGAGGCAGCGCTTGCAGCGCCCGGCGGCCGCGCAGGCCGAGAAAGTATTCCTTGATGAACGGATGATCGACGTTGGCCGCCTCTTCGACCGGCGCCGCCACGAGCACCTTGCGATCCGCGATCACGGCAACCCGGCTCGACAGCGCGACCATCGTGTCGAGATCGTGCGTGACCATCACGACGGTGAGACCGAGCGCGCGATGCAGCGTCGCGATCAGCTCGACGAATTCATCCGAGGCGCGCGGATCGAGCCCCGCGGTCGGCTCGTCGAGAAACAGCAGCTCGGGTTCGAGCGCGAGCGCACGCGCGATGCCCGCGCGCTTGACCATGCCGCCCGAGAGCGCGGCCGGCATCTTCGACGCATGCTTGCACGGCAGGCCGACCATCTCGAGCTTGAGCATGACGATGTCGCGCAGCAGCCCGGCGGGCACCTTGCCGAGCTCGCGAATCGGCTGCGCGATGTTGTCGAACACCGTGAGCGACGAGAACAGCGCGCCCTGCTGAAACAGCATGCCGGAGCGGCTGCGCATCACGTGCGCTTCCTCCGGGTCGATCTTCGAGATGTCTTCGCCGAACACCTTGATCGTGCCGGAGGTCGGACTCTCGAGGCCGAGGATCTGGCGCACGAGCGTCGTCTTGCCCGACCCCGAGCCGCCGACGATCGACACGATCTCGCCGCGCCGCACGTCGAAATTGAGGTTCTCGTGAATGATGTTGCGGCCGTAGCGCTTGGTCAGATCGCTCACCTCGATCACCGGCTCGGCGATACAAGGCGGCGGCTGGTTGCGAACGGCGGGTGCGAGCGGTGCGGTCATCCGAGCCCCACGTTCTGAAAGAGGATCGCGAACACGGCGTCCGCGAGGATCACGACCGTGATCGAGGTGACGACCGAGGTTGTCGTGCCCTCGCCCAAGCTCTGCGAGTTCGCCTTGATCCGGAAACCGAAATGACACGCGACGATCGCGATCAGCATGCCGAACGCGACGCCCTTGCCGAGCCCGATCCACAGGTTCGCGATCGGCACCACGCCCGGCAGCGCACGCGCGAAATACGACATGTCGATGCCGAGCACGAGCTTCGCGGCGAGCGCGCCGCCCGCGAGCGCGACGATGTTGGTCCACATGACGAGGAGCGGCATCGCCACGCCGAGCGCGATCACGCGCGGCAGGATGATGCGCAGACCATGCGGGATGCCCATCACGCGCATCGCGTCGAGCTCTTCGGTGACGCGCATCACGCCGATCTGCGCGGTGATCGCCGAGCCCGAACGGCCCGCGACGAGAATCGCCGAGAGCACCGGCCCGAGCTCGCGAATCACCGACAGCCCGAGGATGTTGACGATGTACTGGTTCGCGCCGAACAGGCGCAGCTGCTGCGCGGACAAGTACGAGAGCACGATGCCGATCAGGAACGCGACGAGCGCGGTGATCGGCAGCGCCTGCGTACCGGTGCTGTAGATGTTCGCTGAGATCTCGGTCCACGGCATGGTCTTCGGCTTCTTGACCACCGAGATCACGTCGAGCACGACGCGGCCGAACAGCGCGACACCGCCTTGCAAATGCTCGAAGAACGCGAAGATCGAAAGGCCCAGGCCCGTGATGGGATCGGTGTGCTCGACCGGCTCCGCCTCCTCGCGCTGGCTGTCGAGCAAGGCGATGCGATCGAAGATGTCGCGCTGCGTATCGGTGAGTTCGATGCGCTCGGGGAGCTGGCGTCCCCACACGCTCCACAGCGCCTGACCGCCCACGTGATCCATCCGCTCGATCGCCGACAAGTCCCATTGGCCGCGTCCCGGATCGCGTTGCGCGCGCAGGCGCGCCATGGCGCCCTTGGCGCGGTCGCGATCGCGCGCGAGCGCCAGCGCCGTCCACTGCCCGGACAGCCGGATGATCTTGCCCGCAGTGCCGCTATCGACGCGCAGGCCAGGTGGGGTATCGAAGTTCAAGGATTCGGCATCGATGCAAATAGGGACAGCGGCCATTGTAGCGAAGCCGCTGTGCTTGGGCCGTCAGGTCGCACCCTGTGGCTACAATACGCCTCATGAATGACACCCACTCCCTTTTTGCTTCGAGCGGCGCGTCCGCCGGAACCAGCGGCGCCTGGCGCATCGACCGTGAACGCGCCGCCGAGCGCTTCGTCCCCGCCGTGCACAACTGGACGATCGAGATCGTCGACGAAACCGGTTCGACCAATGCCGACTTGATGGCGGAATTGAAAAGCCTGTCGCGCGACGCGTTGGCACTTCGCTCGCCCGCCGTGCGCGTCGCGTATCGCCAGACCGCCGGCCGCGGACGCCAAGGACGCCCGTGGTTCGGCGAGCCGGGCAACGCACTCATGCTTTCGCTCGGTTGCGTGCTGCCACAGCCGCTCGAAGGGCTCGCGGGATTGAGCCTTGCCGTCGGGACCGCGCTCGTCGAGGGCTTGCGCACGCTCCCGCTCGAGGGCGACGGCAATGGTGAGACAAAGGTCGCGCTGAAGTGGCCGAACGATATCTTGCTCGACGGCGGCAAGCTCGCAGGCATCCTGATCGAAACCGCGTGGAGCACGCCCGGCGCGAGCGCCGTCGTGATCGGCGCGGGCATCAACGTGCAAGGCGCCGAAGCGCTCGCCGCGCAAGTCGATGCGCTGCAATCCGGTGTAGCGGCGCAGGCGCGCGCGACGCAGCCCGCGGCGCTCTCGCAAGCGTGGCCCGGCGCGAATCTCACCGATACGTTCGTCGCCGCGCTCAACGCGCTCGATGGTGCGCTCGCGCAATTTTCGTCAGAAGGATTCGCGCCTTTTGCCGAACGCTGGTCCGCGTATCACGCGTACGCGGGACGCGAAGTCGTGCTGCTCGAACAGGGCGCCGAAGTGGCGCGCGGCATCGCGCTCGGCGTCGACGCACTGGGCCAGCTCCTGCTCGACACCGCCGACGGCGTGCGGCCGATCGCAACGGGCGACGTCTCGCTGCGTCTCGCGGAGAACGCCTAGATGCGCGGCGCACCGTTCCTGCTGATCGACGCGGGCAACAGCCGGGTCAAGTGGGCGCTCGCCGATGCGAGCGGCGCGCTGACGCAAAGCGGCGTGTTTGCCCACGAGCCGGCCTCCGCCGAAGCGGCGCTTGCCGACGAGCCCGCGTGGTCCTCGCTGCCGGCGCCCGGCAGCGCGTGGATCTCGAACGTGGCCGGCGACGCCGTCGCCGCGCGGCTCGCGGCGCTGATCGACCAGCATTGGCCCGGCCTGCCGCGCACGACGATCCGCTCGGCCCAAGCGCAATGCGGTGTCACGAACAGCTACGCCGAGCCCGAGCGGCTCGGCAGCGACCGCTGGGCCGGGATGATCGGCGCACGCGCGGCGTTTCCGGGCGAACCGCTGCTGATCGCGACGCTCGGCACGGCGACGACGCTCGAAGCCTTGCGCGCCGACGGCCTGTTCGCGGGCGGATTGATCGCGCCGGGCTGGTCGCTGATGATGCATTCGCTCGGCCAGCACACGGCGCAGTTGCCGACCCTCTCGGCTCAATCGGCACGCGGCCTGATCGACGGCAAAAGCGAGCGCGACTGGTTCGCGACGGACACGCCGCATGCGTTGTCGGCGGGGTGCCTGCTCGCGCAGGCGGGGTTGATCGAACGCGCGTGGCGCGAATTGAGCGAGGCGTGGAGCACGCCCGTGCGGCTCGTGCTGGGCGGTGGCGCGGCCGATGAAATCGCGCTCGCGCTTGCGATTCCGCATACGCGGCATGACGGTCTCGTGCTGTCCGGGCTCGCGCTGATCGCGGCGGCAGGCGATGATGTGTGAGTCCGCGCGTGACCGTTTCGGCTTCGCGCGTAATGTGGCAAGCGCGGTGACAAGCGTGGCTCGGCATACGGCGCCGGGCCGATGAACGTCTCACTTACTTGAACTTGACGGAGAGCCCCACGATGTTGCGCTGGCTGATCGCCATTCTCGTTCTCGCCAATCTGCTCGCGTTCGTGCTCGCGAGCGGCTTGCTCGGCGCCTTGCCCGCCTCCGGCGAGCGCGAGCCGAGCCATCTGAACCGGCAAATTCATCCCGACTGGCTGACGGTGACGCCGGTCGCCTCAGCTGATGCGACGGATCAGGCCGTCGTCGGCGGCCCGACCCCGCTCGCGCCGATTCAGGCGTCGACGCTCACGCAATAAGCAGCTAGTTGCCAGACGTCCGCACCTTCTTGAGCAGGGCGGTCGTCGAGCGCTCGTGCTCGAACGGAATCGCGAGCGCCTTGCCGCCCCAGCCGCGCACGAGCACCGATTCCGGCAGCGCGTCCATGTCGTAGTCGCCGCCCTTCACGAGCACGTCGGGGTGCACCGCCTCGATCAACTCGATCGGGGTCTTCTCGTCGAATCGCACCACCCAGTCGACGCTTTCCAGCGCCGCAAGCAGCGCCATGCGGTCGTCCTGCTGGTTGATGGGACGATCGTCGCCCTTGCCGAGCATCCGCACCGACGCATCGCTGTTCACGCCGACGATCAGACACGCGCCGAGCGCCTTGGCGTCCGCCAGGTAGGTGACGTGCCCGCGATGCAGGATGTCGAAAACGCCGTTCGTGAAGACGACGGGCCCCTTGAGCGTCGGGCGAAGCTGGACGAGCGCTTCACGCGTGACGAGCTTGCGTTCGAAAGTGGCTGGCATGGTGTAAGCGCGAAAGCGTTAATCCGGTCGACTCACTGTGGGCCTGAAGTAAGCGCTAAAGCGCCAACTTCAGGCAACCACAGCGTGGGACCGGAGTAAGTGCTGAAGCACTAACTCCGGTCGACAAAAAAAGCCCGCCGGATTGCGCCGGCGGGCTTTTTACTCTGAAACCTCAAGCGGGCTGCTGTTGAGCCGAACCTTGTTCGGTCTGCAGACGCGCCACGACTTCCTTGCGATAGCGGTTCAGTTCCTGCGCCGTCGTGAACGTGCGCTCGAACAAGAGCGACATGTTGTGCAGAATGCGCTCGACCACCTTCTTCTCCCAGCCGTCGTCGAAGCGGATCTGCTCGTCGAGCCAGCGCTCGAGCCACTCGGGATCGGGCAGGCGCGATTGGATCGTGTCGCGCGGGAACAGCGACTGGTTCACGTGCAGATTCGTGGGGTGCAGCGGCTTTTCGGTGCGGCGCGCCGACGCCATCAGCACGCCGATCTTCGCGAACGCCGCGCGCGCGACGTCGCCGAAATTGCCCATCGCCTTCTTCATGTAGCGCAGGTACGCGCCGCCATGACGCGCTTCATCGCGCGAAATCGTTTCGTAGATGTGCTTGATGACCGGCTCGGTGTGCCATTCGGCGGCACGGCGATACCAGTGATTGAGGCGGATTTCGCCGCAGAAGTGCAGCATCAGCGTTTCGAGCGGCGGCGCCGGATCGAATTCGAAGCGCACCGCGTGAAGTTCCGCTTCGGTCGGCACCATCTCGGGCTTGAAGCGGCGCAGGTACTCCATCAGCACGAGCGAATGCTTCTGCTCTTCGAAGAACCACACGCTCATGAACGCCGAAAAATCGCTGTCGTGATGATTGTCGCGCAGGAACATTTCCGTTGCGGGCAGCGCGGACCACTCGGTGATCGCGTTCATCTTGATCGTCGCCGCCTGCTCGTCGGTCAACAGCGACGCGTCGAACTTGTCCCAGGGAATGTCTTTCTCCATGTCCCATCGGACGGACTCGAGCGATTTGTAAAGTTCCGGATAAAGCATGGTGTTCATCGTCCCACCCCTGATCTGTCGATCCGGAGTTAGCGCTTTGGCGCTTACTCCGGTCCCATGCAGCGCAACAACATTGCGACGCCTGTTCTTAACTCTTAACTGTTGCTGCAAACGTGGCAATCCACCCGCCATTGCAGCCAAGATTTCAATTTTACGCGGTAATTGAGCCGTCGGACGCATGTCGTCCGAAGAAGCCTCCGCGACTCTTTGCCCCGTTGCAGGAAGCGGACACTTCGAGCAGACGGGCACAAATCACGGTGCGGAATGCCTTGTACCTGTGATAGCGCCGGCTTTGCGTGGCCGGCTGCATATTGTGGGAGCCAAGCGGCGACCGTTGAACGGCGGCGCGACAGGCTGCCTGGACCAGTTGCCGTAAGCGGCCCTGCCGGAAGAGTTGTTGTCAATGCACGACAGCGGGCCGAGAGCTTTCATAATAATAGCACGCCGGCCTTGCGCCAAAAGGCGCTCGGCCGTGCCGGGCGCGCTTGTCGCTCGTGATTTCCAGCCGCAAAGTCAGTACTCCCTTGGACCGCCGCCGTTGCCGCCCGCGTGCTCCGCCGTCTCGATCCATTGCGCCAGCGGGTCGCGGCTCGCGAGCGTATCCCGGTAGCCGAGCTCGATCAGCTCGCGCGCGAACTCGGCCTCGAACAGCAGATAGCTCGCAAACGCCGCGCCCGCCGCGCGATTGCCGCCGACCGCGCCCAACAGGCCGCGCACCGTCAGCGGCAGGCGCTTCAAGTGGCGCGCCGCGATCACTTCGATGCGCTCGGATGGCGCGATCGCCAAGACGTCGACGTGACGCCAGCCGCTTTCCGGCTCCACCTGATGCGGCAGATGCCGGACCATGCCGTTGATGTGCTCGATCCGCTCGATATCGGCGCCGATCGAGTCGAGGAAGACGCTCGCCAGCACCTGCTGTCCAATCTGCGCGAGCGACGGGTAGCCGCTTTCGACACCGGCCGCCGCCGGCACCTCGGGACGCGGCGCGGCCGCGCCGAGCACGACGATGCGGTCCGCGCCGAAGTGGATCGCCGGGGAAAGCGGCGCGATCTGGCGAATCGAGCCGTCGCCGAAGAATTCGGTCTGGCCGTCGAGCTCGAGCGGCACCGCCGGGAAAATGAACGGAATCGCCGATGACGCGAGCAAATGCGCCGAATCGAGCGCGACCATCCGCGCGGTGCGCTGCGCGCGCCGCCACGCGTGAATCGGCTCGTCCGCTTGGTAGAAGGTCAGATGCCGGCCGGTCGAATAGCTGAGCGCCGTGATCGACAGCGCATGCAACGCGCGCGTGTCGAGCATCTGCTCGATGCGATGGAAGCTGAGCGCGCCGCGCAGCAGATGCGCGAGCGGCGCGTTGTCGAAGAGCGCGCGCGGCGAGCGGCGCACGGCCCAGCCGAAGCTCATCGCGGCCAGCCAGCGCGCGCCGGCGGCGGCGACGCCCGGCCAGTCGGTCCGATACACGTGGCGCGCGCGGATAGTCGACCAGAACTCGATCAGGCGATCGGCGCCATGCTGGAAATCGTCGGCGTGACTTGCGATGGACGTCGCGTTGATCGCGCCCGCCGACGTGCCGCAGATGATGGTGAAAGGCGTCGCGCGGCGCGCCGGATCGACGCCGCGGGCGATTTCGGCGAGCGCCTTGAGCGCCCCGACCTGATAAGCGGCGCGGGCGCCGCCGCCCATCAGGACGAGCGCGAGCCGCACGATTCGACAATCGAAAGGCTGGCGCCGGCTCCGATCACGTGGCCCCCGCCGTGCTTATTTGTCCTCGGGCGGCGTGCCCGCCGCCTTGGCGCCGGACTTGGGCGCGGCGCGCTTCGCCGCCGGCCGCTTGGCCGCCGCCGGCTTGGCGGCCTCGCCCGCCGTTTTGTCCGTGGCCGCCTTTGCGGCAGCTTGCGCTTCCTCTTCGGCATCCTTGGCGAATTCGGCCACGTCCGACGCCTCCGCGTGCTCGGCCCCCGGCGCCGCGCCCGGCTGCGCCATCGCGAACTGCGCGAGCTGGTTGAACTGCGTTTGCAGCAGATTCCACCAGCCGGACGGATCGAACGGCGCCGCACCCGGGGCACCCGATGCGCCCTCGGCGGCGGGCTCTTCCTTGGGCGCCTCCGCGTTGCTCGCCGTCGCGTCGGGCTGCGCATTCGGCGCCGCCGCGGACGACCGCGCCCACGACGCCGTCTCCGCCGCCTTCGCAGCAGCCCCTTGCGCTTCCTGAGCCGCCTGCGCCATCGACGCCTGCGCGAACGAGCCAAACGCGCGCAGCGTCGCGAGCGTGGCGCGCTGCACCTCGAGCGCCTGGATCGCCGATTGCAGCATGTTCAGATTGAGCTTGAGCCACTGCTCGACCGCGCGCATATCGGTGATGCGCTTGTCGAGCTCCTCGACGCTCATGAGCGGGGACATCATGTCCGACACCGCGGACAGCGACGGCGAAAACCCCTGAGCGGCGCCGGGCTGCATGCCCGGAAACGCGGAGCCGAACGGCGTGAGACGCATCATGTCCCACATCTTGTCGAGCATTTCGGCAGGCGGAAAACCCGGGAAACCCGGAAAGGGCGGCATGGCGCCGGCGTTGTCGGTCATGTGCATCTCTCCCTGTGGACTCATTCAAGTGACTCAATCGATCATACCTTGCGCAAGCGGCACGCCGCCGGCAACCGCGCTTCGCGCCGGAGCGGTCAGAACGGATCGCCGCCCGGAAAATCCGGCGCGCGGCGCTCGCGCAGCGAACTCACGCCTTCGTGCACGTCCGGCCCCGAAAAGCCCATGAATTCGAGCGCGAGCGACGTATCGAACGACGGCCCCGCCATGCGCAGCCAGTTGTTCAACGCGTACTTGGTCCAGCGGATCGCGGTCTGCGAGCCGTTCGCGAGCTTGGTCGCGACTTCGAACGCCTTCGGCAGCAGATCGTTGTCGTCGACCGCGAGCGAGACGAGCCCGATGCGCTCCGCTTCCTCGCCGCTCACGGGCTCGCACAGCATCAGGTAGTACTTCGCCTTCGCCATGCCGCACAACAGCGGCCAGACGATCGCGGCATGATCGCCGGCCGCGACACCCAGGCGCGTATGGCCGTCGATGATGCGCGCGCTCTTTGCCGCGATCGAAATGTCCGCGAGCAACCCGGCGACGAGCCCCGCGCCGACCGCCGGTCCATGCATCGCCGACACGATCGGCTTGCCGCAATTGATCACGTTGTAGACGAGGTCGCGCGCCTCGCGCCAGACGCGCGCGCGCACCTCGAAATGCGTCGCCATCTGCTCGACGAGGTGCAGATCGCCGCCCGCCGAAAAGCCCTTGCCCTCGCCGCGGATCACGGCGACGCGCGTCTCGGGATCGCGGTCGACGTCGCGCCAGATCTCGGCGAGCTCGCGGTGCATCTGCTCGTCGGCGGTGGCGAGGTTGCTCTTGTTCGCGCCCTCGCCGCTCATCACGATTTCGAGGATGCCGTGCGGATGCCGGCGCAGGCGCAATGACTTGTAGTGGGCATAGAAGGGAGCGTCGTTCATGGCCGTGTCCTTCGGGTCGCTGCGACCGGGTGTCGATGCATGCATGGTAGGCGTTAATCGAATGTCGAGAGCGGCGCTCACCGCGCCTGGTACGCCCACTTGCCGTTGACGATCTCCACCATCACGCGGGCGCGTTGGTCGAGCCCGAGGTGATCGGTCGCGCTCATGTTGACGACGCCGTTCGTGTCGGCGAGCCCGTGCGTCGCTTCGAGCGCGTCGCGCAGCGCGTGGCGGAACGCCGGCGTGCCGGGCGCGCCGCTCTTCAGCGCAACCGGTATCGCGTTGGCGAGCAGCATCCCCGCGTCCCACGTATACGCGCCAAACGCCGACACGCTGCCCGCGCCATGCTGCGCTTCGAAACGCGCGACGTAATCGAGCGCGATGCGCTTCGAAGGATGGTCGCCGGGAAGTTGCGCGGCGACGAGCACGGGGCTCGCGGGCAGGAACGTGCCGTTGCAGTCGGCGCCGCACACGCGCAGGAAGTCGTTATTGCCGACGCCGTGGTTGTGATAGATCGTCCCCTTGTAGCCGCGCTGGACGAGCGTCTTCGGCGGCAGCGCGGCAGGCGTGCCGGCCGCGCCGACCACGACCGCGCCGGGCTTCGCCGCCATGATCTTGAGCACCTGGCCGGTCACGCTCGGATCGGTGCGGTTGAAGCGCTCGTTCGCGACGATCTCGATGTGATGGATCTGCGCGAACTTCGCGACTTCGGCGTAGAACGTCTCGCCGAGCGCGTCGGCCTGGCCGATGTAGGCGATCGTCTTCACGCCATGGTTGCTCGCGTGCTCGGCGATCGCCGAGGCCATCATCGCGTCGGTTTGCGGCGTCTTGAACATCCAGTGGCGTTTGGCGTCCACGGGCTCGATGATCTTCGCCGACGAGGCGAGCGAGATCGCGGGCGTCTCGCCGCTCGCCACGGTGTCGAGCATCGCGAGCGAGTTGGGCGTCGTCGACGAGCCGATGATCGCGTCGACGTGCTGCTCGGAGATCAGCTTTTGCGTGTCCTGCACGGCTTGCGTCGTGTCCGACGCATCGTCGAGCACGATGTATTCGATTTTCTGCCCGGCGATTTCGCGAGGCAGCATCAGCGCCGTATCGCGCGCGGGAATGCCGAGCGATGCAGCGGGCCCCGTCAGCGACAGCACCAGGCCGATCTTGACTTGAGCGAGCGCCAGCGCCGGCGCCAACATCGCGGCAGCGGCCGCGCATCCAATGGCCAAGCGCGGAAGGCCAAGTGCTACAGAGGGAAATCGCTGCATCCCAGTCTCCTATTTCATCGTTGTTATTACGTGGAATTGCGTGGAATTCAGCCCGCGCCGTCCAGCGGCGCGACCGACTGCTCGATCGAACCGAAGATCGACTTGCCCGCCTCGTCGAACATCTCGATCCTCACCGTGTCGCCGTACTTCATGAATTCGGTCTGCGCCGCGCCGTGCTCGATCGTCTCGAGACAGCGCTTCTCGGCGATGCAACAGTAGCCGCGCTTTGCGTCCTGGTTCGAAACCGTGCCCGAGCCGACGATCGCCCCGGCACGCAGGTTGCGCGTCTTCGCCGCGTGCGCGATCAGTTGGCCGAAGTGGAAGACCATGTCGACGCCCGCCTCGGGCTGGCCGACTTTCTTGTCGTTCCAGTGGACGATCATCGGACGATGCACGCGCCCTTCGCGCCAGTGCTCGCCGAGTTCGTCAGGCGTCACGGCGACCGGCGAGAACGACGTCGCCGGCTTGCTTTGGAAGAAACCGAAGCCTTTCGCGAGCTCGGCCGGGATCAGGTTGCGCAGCGATACGTCGTTGACGAGCATCAGGAGCCGCACGCCCTTTAGCGCCTGCTCGGGCGTCGCGCCCATCGGCACATCGGACGTGATCACCGCGACTTCCGCCTCGAAATCGATGCCGAATGCCTCCGATGCGCAGACGATGTCGTCCTTCGGGCCGATGAAGTCATCGCTGCCGCCCTGGTACATCAGCGGATCGGTCCAGAACTCGGGCGGCATCTCGGCGCCGCGTGCGCGCCGCACGAGCTCGACGTGGTTCACGTAGGCGGAGCCGTCGGCCCACTGGAACGCGCGCGGCAGCGGCGCCATGCAATCCTTCGCGTCGAACGAGAACGTGTTGCGCGCGCGGCCCTGGTTCAGCGCGTCGTACAGATCCTGGAGCTGCGGCGCGTAGAACGGCCAGTCGTCGAGCGCGCGCTGCAGCGTCGGCGCGATCGCGTCGGCAATGGCGGCAGTGCGCAAGTCGCGGGAGACGACGATCAGTTGGCCGTCGCGCGAGCCGTCCTTCAGCGTGGCAAGTTTCATAGGAGGATTGGGGCGGTTGTAGTGACGATAGAGGGAATCTATTTTACGATGGTGAATCCATGGGGCCAAAGCTGCTCCGGCATTTCGTACGATCTTCGTCCGACGCTCGCCTGACACGCTATCGACCCCAGCCCTGCCCCGCACCACTTCCGCGCCTGCGCGCCTCGCTCATGTCCGCCTCCACCCGCCTCGGCACCGCCAAAGCCACGCTCGACCCATCCTCCGCAGCCGATCCGGCCGACGACGATCTCGTCGACTCGGCTGACTCGGCCGACTCGACGGACGAAAGCGCCGAAGAAAAAGTCCGCTCGGGGATTCAATCGATCGAAGTCGGCTTTCGTCTGCTCGACGTGCTCACCCGCGAGCCGCGCGCGATGATGCTGCGCGACCTCGCGCAGCGCGCGGGAATGAGTCCTGCGAAGGCGCACCGGTATCTGGTGAGCTTCCAGCGGCTCGGCGCGGTCGCGCAAGATCCCGTGTCCGGGCGCTATGAACTCGGCGGCTTCGCGCTGCAGATGGGGCTTGCGCGTCTTGCGCGCGTCGACGGCGTGAAGCTCGCGCGCCTCGCGCTCGCCGACCTTCGCGATCGGCTCGACCAGACCCTGGGCATCGCGGTGTGGGGCAACCAGGGGCCGACCGTCGTGCACTGGACCGAGTCGAGCCATCCGGCCAAGGCGTCGCTGAAGCTCGGCGATGTGATGCCGCTGCTCGGTTCCGCGACCGGTCTCCTCTTCGCTGCGTATTTGCCGCGCAGCAAAACCGACGCGATGATCGAGCGCGAGCTCGCGGATTCGCGGCACACGGCGTACGGCAACGGGCCGCGCACGGCCGAGGAGCTCGAGCGCGCACTGACCGAAGTGCGGGAACATGAAGGCGCACGCGTCGAAGGCATGCTGCTGCCGACAATCCACGCGTTCTGCGTGCCGGTGTTCGATGCCGAAGGCGACCTCGCGCTCGGACTGATCGCGCTTGGACACGAAGGCGTGTTCGATATCCGCTGGGAAGGCGAAATCGCCGTCGAGCTGCACGCCTGCGCGAAAAAACTGTCCTATGAACTCGGGTATAGTCCGACGCCACGGTAGCCGCTAACGCGTTGCTGCGCGGCTTCCAGCACTGACGCTTCGATCGATTTCAGTAAAAACTGCCGGTTTCCATGTCGTCCACTCTCACCAAGCCCAATACCGTCGCTGCGCGCGAGCCTCGCGTGCCGTCGCCGCGCGGCTGGCGCTGGGCCGCGGTGCTGGTCGCGGTGCTCGCGATGCACTGGGTCGCGGGCGAGTGGTTCGAGCATCATCGCGACACGTTCAACTCGACGGACGAGGCCCATGCCCCGGTTCAAGTCGCACTGCTGACACCGCAGCGCATCGAGCGCAAACCCGCGAGCGAGGCGCCGCGTCCGGCGCCAGCCGCGCACGCGAGCAAACCGCGCTCAGCGGGCGAGCATGGGCTGAGCGCGATCCATCCGGACGCAACGCCGAAAGCCACAACGACAGCAGTAGCGTCGGATGCCACGGCGGCAAGCGCTCCCGCCACGGCAACGGCCGCCGCCACAACGGCCGCCAGCGGCACCGCCGCCGGCAACGCCCACCCAAGCAACGCTGTCGCCGCGCAGCCGAGCCCGGGTCTCAAGTTCTCCGTCCCGCCATCGGGTGACCTGAACTACGACACTTTCTACAACGGCGTGCAAAATCAACCGGGCACGATCCACTGGTCGAGCGACGGCCAGAGTTACGAGATGGTGGTCGCGGTGCCGCTGCCGTTCGTCGGCACGTTCTCGTATTCGAGCCACGGCCGCATCGACGCCTTCGGTCTCGCCCCCGAGCAATACATCGAAAAACGCGGACGCCGTCCCGAAGACGTCACGATCTTCAATCACACGACGAAACAAATCGCCTTCACAAAGACGCCGGCCACGCTCGCGCTCCCCGACGGCGCGCAGGACCGCTTCAGCCTCGTGATGCAGCTCGCGAGCCTCGTGCGCGGCGCCCCGAACACGTATCAGCCAGGCGTCACCCGCCAGTTCTACGTGGCGGACAACGACAGCGGACAGATCTGGCCGATCGAAACGATCGGAGACGAGACGGTCCACACCCGCGGCGGCTTCGTCGCCGCCCGCCACTTCATGCGCCTGCCGCGCCAGGACGGTGACAAGCGGCGAATCGACGTGTGGCTCGCGCCGTCGCTCGGCTGGCTGCCGGTGCGCATCCTGCAAACGGAACCGAACGGCACGCAGTTCGAGCTGCTGTGGCGCGGCAAGCTCGCCGAACCGGGCGCCGCCGGCACGCAAGATGCGCAAGATACGCAAGGCACGGATGATGCGAACAGTACGGTCAGCCCGGGAACTTTCGCGAACAGCGGCGTGGTCTTCACCCACGAGAAGCCTTGATCGAGCACGCGCCGTTCTCGGCCGATCGTTGAGCAGCAAGCGGCGAGAGCCAACTCGGTAGCCAACTCAGGCCGCCCGAGTTCTTTTGAGACGCCGCACGAACGATTCGCGCAACCCCGGTCTAACTTCCAGGCCCGGAAAAATTTGCAAAGTCATGCCGGGCCCACCCCTTGAAATTCCACACTACCTGCTCCATGTAGGCGGCAGAAAGGCCAGGAGCCAACCGGAATAAGGAGTGTCGCCATGCAAATGATCTACAACAGCCCGAACTACTGCGTCGTCGAATTTCCGCCGCAGGACGGCCATCTCGCAATGCGGGCGGGTGGCTATGAGATCGTCGACAAGAACGCGCAGCGTGAAATTTTTATCGAAGGCGCAATGGCCGCTCGCTTTCGCGAGCATGTCCAACGTTTGATCGAGGAAGAGCCCTCGCTCGATGAGGTCGATGAGTTTCTGGGGCAGTTCGACAGTCTGATGAACCAGCCGGTGGTGCTCCACTAAGGTGCATCGCCAAGGTACGTCGCGCACGTACCTCACAATCAGGCGGCCAAGCATGGCGGCCGCAACCGAAACCCCGTTCGTTGTCGAACGGGGTTTTTCTTTTCTAAGCGTCCGCCCCCGAGGGCGCAACCACGGCGCCCCCTCGCCAGCCGGCGCCGCTCGCAACCGCTACAATGTCAAACTTCCCGAACATGCCGGCGCAAGCCCTCGTTTGACATGAACCAGCCCGCCTCCACCGCTGCCGCTCCTCGCGCGACACACTACACGCGCGGCGCGGCGCTGCCCGCGCTGCTCGAATCGCGCATCCTGATTCTCGACGGCGCAATGGGCACGATGATCCAGCGCTACAAGCTCGACGAAGCCCGCTATCGCGGCGAGCGCTTCAAGGACTATGGACGCGACATCAAGGGCAACAACGAACTGCTGTCGCTCACGCAGCCGCAGATCATCCGCGAGATTCACGAGCAGTATCTCGCGGCGGGCGCGGACATCATCGAGACCAACACCTTCGGCGCGACCACGGTCGCTCAGGCCGACTACGGGATGGAATCGCTCGCGGTCGAAATGAACGTCGAGTCCGCGAAGCTCGCGCGCGCCGCGTGCGACAAATACGCGACGCCCGACAAACCCCGCTTCGTCGCGGGCGCGATCGGACCGACGCCGAAGACGGCGAGCATCTCGCCCGACGTCAACGATCCCGGCGCGCGCAACGTCACCTTCGACGAATTGCGTGCGGCGTATTACGAGCAGGCGAAGGCGCTGCTCGACGGCGGCGCCGACTTGTTCCTCGTCGAAACGATCTTCGACACGCTGAACGCCAAGGCCGCACTGTTCGCCTTGGACGAGCTCTTCGAAGACACCGGCGAGCGCCTGCCGATCATGATCTCGGGCACCGTCACCGATGCCTCGGGCCGCATTCTGTCGGGGCAGACGGTCGAGGCGTTCTGGAATTCGCTGCGTCATGCGAAGCCGCTCACGTTCGGCCTGAACTGCGCGCTCGGCGCAGCGCTGATGCGCCCGTACATCGCCGAATTGTCGAAGCTCTGCGATGCGTATGTGTCGTGCTATCCGAACGCGGGCTTGCCGAATCCGATGAGCGACACGGGCTTCGATGAAACGCCCGACGTCACCTCCGGCTTGCTCAAGGAATTCGCGCAGGCGGGCCTCGTGAACATCGCGGGCGGCTGCTGCGGCACGACGCCGGACCACATCGCGGCCATCGCCAAAGCACTCGCCGAAGTGAAGCCGCGCAAGTGGCCGAGCCAGTATCGCGACGCGGCCTGAACGTCGTTCACGCCGCCTGAACGCGAGCCCGAAACGAAATCGTCCCGCGCCACACGAAACCTCTTTAAAAACGCACTCGCCATGACCGATCACACGATGCGCCTGTCCGGCCTCGAGCCGTTCAACGTCACTTCCGGAACGCTCTTCATCAACGTCGGCGAACGCACGAACGTGACCGGCTCGAAGGCATTCGCGCGCATGATCCTCAACGGCCAGTTCGACGAGGCGCTCGCCGTCGCGCGCCAGCAGGTCGAGAACGGCGCGCAGGTCATCGACGTCAACATGGACGAAGCGATGCTCGATTCGAAAGCGGCGATGGTGCGCTTCATGAATCTGATCGCATCGGAGCCGGACATCGCGCGCGTGCCGATCATGATCGACTCGTCGAAGTGGGAAGTGATCGAAGCGGGCTTGAAGTGCGTGCAGGGCAAGGCGATCGTCAATTCGATCTCGCTGAAGGAAGGCGAAGCGGCGTTCCGGCACCACGCGAACCTGATTCGCCGCTATGGCGCCGCGGCCGTCGTGATGGCGTTCGACGAGCAAGGCCAGGCCGACACCTTCGCGCGCAAGACCCAGATCTGCAAGCGCTCCTACGACTTCCTCGTCAACGAAGTGGGCTTCCCGCCCGAAGACATCATCTTCGATCCGAACATCTTCGCGGTCGCGACCGGCATCGAAGAGCACAACAACTATGCGGTCGACTTCATCGAAGCGACGCGCTGGATCAAGCAGAACCTGCCGTATGCCAAGGTGAGCGGCGGGGTGTCGAACGTGTCGTTCTCGTTTCGCGGCAACGACCCGGTGCGCGAAGCGATCCACACCGTGTTCCTCTACTACGCGATCCAGGCGGGGATGGACATGGGCATCGTCAACGCGGGCCAGCTCGGCGTGTATGCGGATCTCGATCCCGAGCTGCGCGAGCGCGTCGAGGACGTGATCCTCAATCGCCGCGACGACGCCACTGACCGCCTGCTGGAGATCGCCGACAAGTTCAAGACCGGCGCCGCGAAGAAAGAAGAGAACCTCGAGTGGCGCAACCAGCCCGTCGAGAAGCGTCTCGCGCATGCGCTCGTGCACGGCATCACGAACTTCATCGTCGACGATACCGAGGAAGTGCGCGCGAAGATCGCAGCGGAAGGCGGACGCCCGATCAACGTGATCGAAGGCCCGCTGATGGACGGCATGAACATCGTCGGCGACCTGTTTGGGCAGGGCAAGATGTTCCTGCCGCAGGTCGTGAAGTCGGCGCGCGTGATGAAGCAAGCGGTTGCGCACCTGATCCCGTTCATCGAGGAAGAGAAGCGGCAGCTCGCGGCAGCGGGCGGCGACGTGCGTGCCAAAGGCAAGATCGTCATCGCCACCGTGAAGGGCGACGTGCACGACATCGGCAAGAATATCGTGTCGGTCGTGCTCCAGTGCAACAACTTCGAAGTGGTCAACATGGGCGTGATGGTCCCGTGCAACGAGATCCTCGCGAAAGCGAAGGTCGAAGGTGCGGACATCATCGGCCTCTCCGGCCTCATTACGCCGAGCCTCGAGGAAATGGCCTACGTCGCCGCTGAAATGCAGCGCGACGACTACTTCCGCGTCAAGAAGATTCCGCTCTTGATCGGCGGCGCCACGACCTCGCGCGTCCATACCGCCGTCAAGATCGCGCCGAACTACGAAGGCCCTGTGGTGTATGTGCCGGATGCATCGCGTTCGGTGTCGGTCGCGTCGAGCCTGCTGTCCGACCAAGGCGCCGCGAAGTATCTCGACGAGCTCAAGGCCGACTACGATCGCATTCGCCATCAGCACGCGAACAAGAAGGCGCAGCCGATGGTGACGCTGGCCGAGGCGCGCGCGAACAAGACGAAGATCGATTGGGCGGGATACCAGCCGGTCAAGCCGAAGTTCATCGGCCGCCGCTTGTTCAAGAACTATGATCTGAACGAGCTCGCGAACTACATCGATTGGGGTCCGTTCTTCCAGACCTGGGACTTGGCCGGCCCCTACCCGGCGATCCTGAACGACGAGATCGTCGGCGAATCGGCGCGGCGCGTGTTCTCCGACGCGAAGTCGATGCTCGCGCGGCTGATCCAGGGCCGCTGGCTCACCGCGAACGGCGTGATCGCGCTCTTGCCGGCGAACACCGTCAACGATGACGACATCGAGATCTACACCGACGAGACCCGCTCCCAAGTCGCGCTCACGTGGCGCAATCTGCGCCAGCAGAGCGTGCGTCCGGTGGTGGACGGCGTGATGCGGCCGAACCGGTCGCTCGCCGACTTCATCGCGCCGAAGGAATCGGGCGTCGCCGACTACATCGGCATGTTCGCGGTGACGGCAGGCATCGGCGTCGACGTGAAGGAAAAGCAGTTCGAAGCCGATCACGACGACTACAGCGCGATCATGCTCAAGGCGCTCGCCGACCGTTTCGCCGAAGCCTTCGCCGAGGCGATGCACGCGCGCGTGCGGCGCGACCTGTGGGGCTACGCGGCCGGCGAAACGCTCGACAACGACGCCCTGATCGCAGAAAAGTACGCCGGCATCCGCCCGGCGCCGGGCTACCCGGCGTGCCCCGATCACCTCGTGAAGCGCGACATGTTCGCCGCGCTGCAGGCCGAGGAGATCGGCATGAGCGTGACCGAATCGCTCGCGATGCTGCCGGCGGCGAGCGTGTCGGGCTTCTACATGGCGCATCCGGACAGCACGTATTTCTCGGTGGGCAAGATCGGCCGCGACCAGCTCGACGACTTCGCGCAGCGGATGTCGCTGTCGACGACCGACGCCGAGCGTGCCCTGGCGCCTTTGCTGTAAGGCTCGGCGGGCGGGCCCATGCCCGCCAAAAAGGCCATGGCTATAGGCCGACGGCGGGTTTTTGTTATTACAAAGATTTTCGGTGAGCTTTTTTTCACCTTTCTAAACTAGCGGACGGTAGCACCTCAAGCCGGGTACGCCGCCGCGTCGCGCGTCCCCCGGCCTTTCCTTCAATCGTTGCGGAGAAAATCGTATGAAGAAGCTGACGTTGCTGTGTGTTGCGCTGTCGCTGGTGGGGGGATCGTCGGTCGTTTGGGCTCAGGGCGGAGCGTCCGAAGCGAGCGCGACGAGCTCCTACTCGGCCCCGAAGGAAGAGCATCACAAGAAGCCGAAGAAGGCGAAGCAGAAAAAAGGCGCCAGCTCGGAGACAGCGGCACCGGCAGGCGCCAGTCAGTAAAGGCAATGGGTGCGCTGCGGCGATTCGAAGTATCGCCCAGGTGTCGAAGACGAAAGAGCCCGCTTAGCGGGCTCTTTCTCATTTGGCATAAAAACACGTGAATCAGGCCAAACCCAGGCTCCATTTAGGCAATATCTTATAGACCTACGCTACGCACCAAAAATATCCTTCGCACTTGTCCCTTCAGCATGCCTGAATTCCACTTCAAATAGATTAGGGAAAATGCGATGAACTACCTTGGCGAAAGATTGATGATTTGTCGGGCAGTTCCATTTAAAACGAGAGTTGCAGCGAACACACGTGCCGCTTCCCAACCCGAAGGGCGCCCAACGGAAGCTGGAGGAACTCTCGGCAAAACGTTGGCGGTGGCTTGTTCTACCTCACAACTGCGCATCATACGTCGAAGAAATCTTTCGCGCAGGCGGTTCCAAGTACAGCAACCTGTTGAATTGCCCAATTACGCGGTGGGAATAATGCTGATCTTGCTAGCAGCCACGCTCGTTGGTTTTCTTGCTTTTCTCTACGCAGGCGTCTTTATTCTCGGATCATTATTTCCCGACCTTTCCTATGAAGCCGCACTACCGTATCTATTAGGCGGCGCTTTATTGGGAAGCGTTTTTTTCGGGTGGATCGCAAAACGCTTTTGCCGTGGAAAAACGCATTTGAAATAGCGCTTCACTCAGGCAAATCAGGCGTCGAAAAAGATAGAACCCGCTTGCAGCGGGCTCGTTCTCATTCAGTCACGGCACCTGCCGCCGGTCATTCGGCCGAAGGCGGGCAGACGTTCGACGCGACGGCCTGGACCGGTCCGCCCGCCACCCTCGTCAAACGCCCCACAGCACGTCGACGTTTTCCTTCTGCGCGGCGCGCAGCATGTCGAGGAACGGGAACGAGCGCTGCGCAAGACCGACGGGCAGCTCGTGATGCAAGTGCCCGTCTTCGCCTTCATGGTAGTGGCCTTCGTGCTCGGCACGGTCCTTCTTGTCGGTGACGATCGCGGCTTCGAGCTTCGAGATCGCGGTGCCCAGTTCATCATGCGTGATCACGCCGCGCTTGCCGAGCTGCTTGCCGACGATGCCGACGAGATACTGCGCGAGATTCTCGAGCATGATCACATCAGGCGCGGCATGGCATTTGAAAGTAACCATCATAATCAACTCCCTTTTTTCGTTTTGATCGATCCATGCGACGGCGGAGCGTCGAACCCTCGTCGCGCCCCGCTGGACGGGGCACGCGCCGACCGGCAGGTTCAGCCGTCGCGCTATTTGGACATATTAGCACCTGCTAAAATCTGCCTAGCTCGAAAAAAGCGCGCTACCACCCGCACTGGCGGGCCGGTGGCCGGCAACGCGAGGCGCGAGCGCCCGCGTTCAGCGCTTACATAGAACCGGATCGGCGCTTCGCACGTCGAACGCCCATCCGACCCGACGCCGCCGCGCTCAGGTCCGCCCGACCGGACCCCTCACTCGACTTCAACGGACCAGCATGCTGCCCGCACAAAAACAGACTCTCGAAACCCTGCTCGCCGACAGCGTGAAGCAGGCCGCAACCCAGGTACAAGGTTCGACCGAAGCCGCCTTCGCCGCCCCCTCGATCACCCTCGAACGCCCGAAAGCGGCCGCGCACGGCGACGTTGCCTGCAACGTCGCGATGCAACTCGCGAAGCCGCTGAAGGCGAACCCGCGCCAGCTCGCGCAGCAGATCGTCGACGCCCTGCTCGCGCAACCCGGCGCGCAAGGCTTGATCGAAGCCGCCGAAATCGCGGGCCCGGGTTTCATCAACCTGCGCCTGACGCCCGCCGCGAAGCAGGCGGTGATCGGCGCCGTGTTCGCCGAGGGCCGCGCGTTCGGCCGCTCCAGGCGCGACGCCGGCAAGCACGTGCTGCTCGAATTCGTGTCGGCGAACCCGACCGGGCCGCTCCACCTCGGCCATGGCCGCCAGGCCGTGCTCGGCGATTCCCTCGCGAACGTGATGGAAAGCCAGGGTTACGACGTGCACCGCGAGTTCTACTACAACGACGCGGGCGTGCAGATCCAGAACCTCGCCGTCTCGACGCAGGCACGCGCTCGCGGCCTCAAGCCCGGCGATGCAGGCTGGCCGGAAGCCGCCTACAACGGCGAGTACATCGCTGAAATCGCGAACGACTACCTGAACGGCGCCACGGTCGCGGCGAAGGACGGCGTCCCGGTCACGGGCGCGCGCGACCCCGAAAACCTCGAGGCGATCCGCGAATTCGCCGTCGCCTACCTGCGCCACGAGCAGGATATGGACCTGCAGGCGCTCGGCGTGAAGTTCGACCAGTACTACCTCGAGTCGTCGCTGTACAAAGACGGCCGCGTCGAGAAGACGGTCGAGGCGCTGCTCGCCTCCGGCAAGACCTTCGAGCAAGACGGCGCACTCTGGCTGCGCACCACCGACGACGGCGACGACAAAGACCGCGTGATGCGCAAGTCCGACGGCACCTACACGTACTTCCTGCCCGACGTCGCCTACCACGTGACGAAGTGGGAGCGCGGCTTCACGAAGGTCATCAACATCCAGGGCTCGGACCACCACGGCACGATCGCGCGGGTGCGCGCGGGCTTGCAGGCGGTTGGCGTCGGCATTCCGCAGGGCTACCCCGACTACGTGCTGCACAAGATGGTCACGGTGATGCGCGACGGCCAGGAAGTGAAGCTCTCGAAGCGCGCGGGCAGCTATGTGACGGTGCGCGACCTGATCGAGTGGTCGGGCGGCACGGAACCCGGCACAGAAACGTCGCCGGACCTGATCGACGAAGCGACCATCACGCGCGGGCGTGACGCCGTGCGCTTCTTCCTGATCTCGCGCAAGGCCGACACCGAGTTCGTGTTCGACATCGACCTCGCGCTCAAGCAGAACGACGAGAACCCGGTGTACTACGTGCAGTACGCGCACGCGCGGATCTGCTCGGTGCTCGCCGAGGCGAAGTCGCGCTACGGCAGCGGCGCAGCCGCCTTGCCGAAAGCCGACCTCTCGGCGCTCACGAGCGAGCGCGCCATGGCGCTCCTGCAAAAGCTCGCCGAGTTCCCGGACGCGCTCGCGCACGCAGCCGACGAACTCGCGCCGCACGCGATCGCGTTCTACTTGCGCGACCTCGCAGGCGAATTTCACTCGTTCTACAATGCCGAGCGCGTTCTCGTCGACGAGGCGGACGTGCGTGAAGCGCGCCTCGCGCTGCTCGCGGCGACACGCCAGGTGCTCGAGAACGGTCTTTCGACAATCGGCGTGTCCGCTCCCGTCAAGATGTGATCTCGCTCGCCATAAAGTGCGATAGACCGTCGTTATAATCGACGGTCGTCCCGATTTCTCTTTGCAGGTGATTCATACGATGGCAAAACCCAGCCGCAGTTCGTCAAGCCGCAGCACGTCAAAGCAGTCGAAGCAGTCCGGGGGCACGTTTCTCGGCATTGTGCTGGGCCTGATCGTCGGTCTCGCGATTGCGGTGGTCGTCGCGCTTTACATCACGCGGGCGCCGACGCCGTTCGTCTCGAAGGTGGCGCCGCCCGCCACCCCCGATAACGGCGCGGCCAGCGGAAGCGCGCCGTACGATCCGAACCGGGCGCTGCAGGGCAAGACGCCGGGCCAGCCGGTGCCGCAGGCCGCCCAGCCCGCGCCGCCCAATACCGCGCCGGGCCAGTCGAACAACCAGACGCAGTCGTCGGGCATGCTCGAAGAGCCGGAGATCATCCAGGTTCCGCCGGCGAACAACGGCGTCGCGGTCGCGCCGCAGCCGTCCACGGGCGGCAGCGGCGCCACGGCGCAAGCGAAGAAGCCGCAGTCGACGAACGAGCCGGCTGCCACCGCGCGCGCCACGCCGCCGGGCAGCGCGACGCCAGGCGCCGCGCCGGCCGCCAAGCCGGGCTCGCCCGCCGCCGCGACCGCGAACAACGACGTGAACACCGGCTACTTCCTGCAAGTGGGCGCGTACAAGACCGAAGCGGACGCCGAGCAGCAGCGCGCCCGCCTCGCGTTCCAAGGGTTCGAATCGAAGGTGTCGCAGCGCGACGCAGGCGGCGTCACGTACTTCCGCGTGCGCATCGGGCCGTTCTCGAAGTTCGACGACATGAATTCGGCGCGCCAGCGGCTCTCCGATGCCGGCGTCGACACTGCCGTCATCCGCTTCACGAAGCAGTAACCGGAAACTTCACTCGCCGCGCGCCGCTGAACCAATGGCGCGCGGCGAAAGTCTGAGTTTGGCAGCCGCTACCGTTGCAAACCACGCGCAAAACGTGCAACAGGCTCAACCGGCGCGGCAGTTCACGATCACTCGCATTTACGGACCAACATGAAAAAACTGATCAGTATCCTTTTTCTCTCCCTGGGCCTCGCCGCGGGCGTCGTCCAGGCGGCGCCGGCCGCTCCGGTCGCCGGCAAGGACTACACGACACTGAAAGCGCCGCAGCCCGTCGACGTGCCGGCCGGCAAGATCGAAGTCACCGAATTCTTCTGGTACGGCTGCCCGCACTGCAATGAATTCGACCCTTACCTCGAAGCGTGGATCAAGAAGCAAGGCCCCGATGTCGTGTTCAATCGCGTGCCGGTGGCGTTCCGCGACGACTTCATTCCCCATTCGAAGCTCTACTACGCGCTCGATTCGCTGGGCCTCGCGCAGCAGCTGACGCCGGACGTGTTCAATGAGATCCACGTCAAGAAAAACTATCTGCTGACGCCGCAAGACCAAGCCAAGTTCCTCGCGACGAAGGGCGTCGACACGCAGAAGTTCCTCGCCGCCTATAACTCGTTCTCGACCGAAAGCGCGTTGAAGCGCGACCAGCAAAAGGTCGCCGACTACAAGATCGACGGCGTGCCGACGATCGCGGTCCAAGGCAAGTACGAAACCGGCCCGGCCGAGACCAACAGCCTGCCCGGCACGATCCAGGTGCTCGACTACCTCGTCTCGCAAGTCCGCGCGAAGAAGATGTAATGCCCCCGAGGGCGCCGGCATGAATTCGTCATTGAAGGTCTTCATCACCGGCGCCTCGAGCGGCATCGGCCTTGCGCTCGCCGGCGAATACGCGCGGCGCGGCGCGATTCTCGGCCTCGTTGCCCGCCGCGGCGACAAGCTCGCCGAATTCGCGCAACGCTTCCCCAAGACTTCCATCTCGATCTATCCCGCCGACGTGCGCGATGCAGACGCGCTCGCCGACGCGGCGTCGCAGTTCATCGCCCAGCACGGCATGCCCGATGTCGTGATCGCCAATGCGGGGATCAGCAAAGGCGTCATCACTGGCCACGGCGACCTCGACGCGTTTCGCGAAGTGATGGAGGTCAATTACTTCGGCATGGTCGCCACCTTCGAGCCGTTCGCCGCGCAGATGCGCGCAGCGCGGCGCGGGACGCTCGTCGGCGTCGCGAGCGTGGCGGGCGTGCGCGGACTGCCCGGGTCTGGCGCGTATAGCGCGTCGAAGGCGGCGGCGCTCAAGTATCTGGAATCGCTGCGCGTCGAAATGCGTCCGCACGGCGTGGCGGTCGTCACGATCGCGCCCGGCTACATCCGTACGCCGATGACCGAGCACAATCCGTATCCGATGCCGTTCCTGATGGACGCCGACCGCTTCGCCGCCAAGACGGCCGATGCGATCGCGCGCAAGACGCGCTTCGCGATCTTCCCGTGGCAGATGCGCATCGCAGCGCTTCTGCTGCACATCCTGCCGCGCTGGATCTACGATCGCACGCTCGAAAAGGCGCCGCGCAAACCGCGGGCGGCGGACGCCAAAAACGTCTCGGACGCCCCGGAGTAGCGCGATGCGTGCTGCGCCTGCCGTCGATGCCGCCGGCGTCGCGCACGCCCCCGCAGGCGCGAACGCGCGCATCGTCTCGCTCGTGCCGAGCATCACCGAGCTGCTGTTCGCGTTGGGGCTCGAGCAACGGATCGTCGGGCGCACCGGGTTTTGCATTCATCCTCGCGAGCGCGTGCGCGCGGTGCCGAAGGTAGGCGGCACGAAAGCCGTGAAGATCGACGCGGTTCGCGCACTGAAACCCACGCATGTGATCGTCAATATCGACGAAAACGAACCCGCGACGGTCGACCTGCTGCGCGCGTTCGTGCCGAATATCGTCGTCACCCATCCGCTCACGCCGCGCGACAACATCGCGCTCTACACGCTCCTCGGCGCGATCTTCGATTGCCGCGACGCCGCCCGGCACCTCGCCGATACGCTGGAAGCGCGGCTGCGCGCGCTCGCGCTGGAAGCGTGGCCGGAGCGGCGCGTGCTTTACGTGATCTGGCGCGAGCCGTGGATGACGGTCGCGCGCGATACCTACATCTCGGCGATGCTGCGGCTCGTCAACTGGCACACGTGGCCGGCGGTGAGGGGCGGCGCGACGGGCGCGGCCCGCTACCCGTCGTTCGATTTCGACGCGCCGTGGCTCGCGAATGTCGAGCGCGTGCTGCTGTCGAGCGAGCCGTATCGCTTCACCGATGCGCACCGCAACGCGCTGGCCGCCGACCCGTGGCTCGCCGGCAAAAAGGTGGAACTGATCGACGGCGAAATGGTGTCGTGGTACGGATCGCGGGCGATTGCCGGGATCGATTACTTGATGCAGATAGCACGCGCCGCGATTTAGCGCACCGAACGGCGGCACCCGCAGGCGCCCACGCGGCATAACGATATTCCGATTGTTTCGTTGGCCTTGCTACGCGCTTTCGATACAGTGCCCCGGCGCCGGGTCGCTCGCCGCGCCTTGCATCGATCGCCAGCCTCGCGCTGCGCGGCGGCTCGAAACGGATCAGAATAAAGCGGCCAGCATGCCGCACCGCGCGTTCCGTCGCCCGAGCACCGGGCGCCGAACGACGCGCCGAATCAAAACTTGAACGAATTGCGTCACCACGCTTGCCATGGGAGATCACATGCGCTTCAGTTTCAAACCGCGCTACGCCTTGCTTGCCGCCGCGCTCACCACGCTCTCGGCCGCACCGCTCGCGGCGCTCGCCAAGCCGCTCACCGTCTGCACCGAAGCGAGCCCGGATGGCTTCGACGTCGTCCAGTACAACTCGCTCGTCACGACGAACGCGTCGGCGGACGTCATCTTCAACTCGCTCGTCTCCTACGACGAGCAGCAGAAGAAAGTCGTGCCCGCGCTCGCCGACCGCTGGGACGTGAGCGCCGACGGCCTCACCTACACGTTCCATCTGCGCCCGAACGTCCAGTTCCAGACCACGGATGACTTCAAGCCGACTCGGCCGCTGACCGCCGACGACGTCGTCTTCACGTTCAGCCGGATGCTCGACGAGAACAACCCCTGGCACAAGATCGCGGGCCCGAGCGGCTTCCCGCATGCGCAATCGATGGGCCTCGCGAAGCTGATCAAGTCGGTGTCGAAGGTCGACGACAGCACCGTGAAGTTCGAGCTGAACGAACCGAATGCGACGTTCGTGCCGATCCTGACGATGGGCTTCGCGTCGATCTATTCGGCCGAGTACGCCGACCAGCTGGCGAAGGCCGGCAAGCAAGCCGATCTGAACGCGAAGCCGGTGGGCACCGGCCCATTCGTGCTGAAGAGCTACACGAAGGACGCGATCATCCGCTACGACGCGAACCCGACTTACTGGGGCGCCAAGCCGAAGATCGACAAGCTGATCTACGCGATCACGCCCGACGCGTCCGTGCGCGCGCAAAAGGTGAAGGCGGGCGAATGCCAGATCGCGCTGTCGCCGAAGCCGCAGGACGTCGCCGATGCGAAGAACGACAAGTCGCTCAAGGTCGTGCAGACCCCCGCATTCATGACCGCGTTCGTCGCGTTGAACACGCAGAAGAAGCCGCTCGATAACGCGAAGGTGCGCCAGGCGCTGAACATGGCGTTCGACCGCAGCACGTACCTCAAAGTCGTGTTCGACAACACCGCGCTGCCGGCCAACAACCCGTATCCGCCGAACACGTGGAGCTACGACAAGTCGATCGCCGCCTATCCCTACGATCCGGCCAAGGCGAAGAAGCTGCTCGCCGACGCCGGCTATCCGAACGGCTTCTCGACGACGATCTGGGTGCGCCCGAACGGCAGCGTACTGAACCCGAGCCCGAAGGCCGGCGCCGAGCTGCTGCAAGCGGACTTGGCCAAGATCGGCGTGAAGGCCGATGTGAAGGTCATCGAATGGGGCGAGCTCATCAAGCAGGCGAAGCAAGGCCAGCACGACTTGCTCTTCATGGGCTGGGCGGGCGACAACGGCGACCCCGACAACTACTTGTCGCCGCTCTTCAGTTGCAACGCCGTGACCTCAGGCATCAACTTTGCGCGCTATTGCGATCCGAAACTGGACAAGCTGATCGCCGACGGCAAGGCGACGCCGGATCAAACCAAGCGCGTGAAGTCGTACCAGGACGCGCAGCAGATCATCCACGATCAGGCGCTGTGGATTCCGCTGGGCTACCCGACCGCCGCCGCGATCACGCGTGCGAACGTGAGCGGGTATCAGGTGAGCCCGTTTGGGCGGCAGAACTACGCAGCGGTAGCCGTGCAGTAAGCGAGTGAAGGTCAGCCGCGTTCGATCGAGCCCACAAACTCGTCGAGCGCGGCACGCACCTGCGCGATCACCGGCGCCCAATCGATGCGATCCGCTTGACGGAACAAGCGGGCGCTCGGATACCACGGGCTGTCGGTGCGATTGAGCAGCCAGCGCCAATCCGGCGAGTACGGCAGCAAGATCCACACGGGTTTGCCGAGCGCGCCGGCCAAATGCGCGACCGCCGTGTCGATGCAGATCACGAGATCGAGTTCGGCGATCAGCGCGGCGGTGTCCGCGAACGATGCGAGCGAGTCCGACACGTCTTGCACCGTTCCCGAAGCGCTCAAGCTGCTCAGCGTCTCGCGATCGTCTTCCCGAACATCCTTCACCAGCGACACGAAGCTCGCATCGGCCTCGAACAGCGTCGCCCATTCAGCAAGCTGCATCGAACGGCGGCGGCGGTCGTTCACATGGGTCCGGCTGCCGCTCCATGCGACGCCGATGCGCGGCCGCAGCTCGTCCGCGAGCCGCTGCTGCCATGGCTCGCGTCGCGCCTCGTCTGCATGCAGATACGGCGTCGCTGAAGGTATCGGCGACGCGTGCGCCTTCAGCGCAAACGGCAGGCTCAAGAGCGGGCAGTGATAGTCGAACGGCGGAACCTCGTCGCGCATGCCGATGACGACGTCCGCTCCGCTGTAACTGGCGATGAGCGGCAACAACTCGTTCTGCACGCGCAGCACGACATGCGCACCCTTCTTCTTGCATGCCTCGACGTAGCGAACGAATTGCAGCGTGTCGCCGAAGCCCTGCTCGTTGTGCACGAACAAGGTCTTGCCGGCAAGCGGCGCGTCGCCGAGCCAGAGGCGCTCCCCGTCGAACTCGAGCGGCTGCTTGCCGTCGCGCCAGCGCCATTCGTACTCGCGCCAGCCATGCTCGAATTGTCCGAGCAGCAGGTTCGTGTGTGAGCGGTTCGTGCGCACGCCCGCATCGTTCGGATCGAGCTGCACGGCCTTCTTGAACACGCGCAAGGCTTCGTCGAAACGGTGCAGATCGCGCAGCGCGACGCCGAGGTTCACGTAGGCTGCGACGCAATCGGGCTTCAGCTCGATCGCGCGCCGGTACGCGGCCATCTCGTCGTCGTAGCGTCCGAGGAAGCCGAGCGCGCGGCCCATGTTGTAGTGGATCTGCCACATGCCGGGGCTGACGTCGCGGGCGCGTATCAGCATCTGCAGCGCACCCTCGTGCTCGCCCAACTCGGAGAGCGACATCCCTGCGGCGTTGAGCGTCACGAGATCGCGCGGCGCGAGCTGCAGGCTTTGCTCGAATAGCTCGACTGCACGCGCATGGCGCCCCGCCGCCTGGCTCGCCGCGCCGGCGTCGCGCAAGCGCTCGGGCGTGATCGGCAAATGCGCGATGGCGCGATCGAAGTAATCGGCGGCGAGCGCGGCGTCGCGGCGGTTCGCGGCGATGTAGGCAAGGCCCTCGAGCGCGTCGCCGTTGGCCGGATCGGCCTCGACGACTTCGCTCAGCAGTTGCGCCGCCTCGTCGAGCCGGCCAGCGTGAAAATGTTGTTGAGCCGCATCCAGGGTGGCGGCGATCGACAGGCTCATCGGATGATTGCTTTCAGATGGGTTACGCGCGGCTCGATGACCGCGCAAACGATGCGCAGTTTATCGGAAGCGCCCAAGCCAAGCCGATCGCTAGGCCCTCGCTAAGCATGAGCCTCGCAAAACGTAATCCGGTTGATGAACGGATCGATGACGCCCAGTTCCCCCACGGCTGCCTTTCGATGCGCACAAGGGCTCTCGCGCCGGGACTCGCATCGCCCGAATCGCCCTATTTGTGCCACATGCTTTCCGCGCCAAGGAACGCGAGCGTGCCGATCCCCGCGCCCGCCGCAAAGGTCTCGGCCGTCGTCGCGCAACCTTGCAAACCCACGGCGATCGCGATGGCAATCAGAATCTTGATCATGATCTTCCTCCGTCGAGTAGTGAGATATCCGGGCTATCGACAAGCCTGCAGCCGCGCTTGAGCATCGCTTGCCCGGAAAATTCTCACCGACTCTTTCCCATTCGATCAGCAATCCTCAGTTCTTGTCGGCGAGGTTGGTCGGCGCATGTCGCTGCAGCTCGGCAAGGTCTTCGGCGAGGCTCGTGCGCAGCGTCGCGATCGCGTCGTCGGTGCGCGCGGGCTTCAGTTGCGCGCGCGCGAGCGAGTCGTACACGTAGTTGCGGATCATCGGGTCCTGCGTCGTTTTCAGCACGTCGTGATAGATGCCGATCATTTCGTCTTCGCGGCCGGTGATGGCATAGAGGCGATGCAGCTGCTCCAGATCGTTGATGACCACGGTGCCGGGGAACATCGGCGGCACAAGGCTGATGTCGTGCAGCGGCCCGAAGCGCTCGCGGCCGGGCAACGGCACGTTGGGCACGTCTTGCGCCGAGGCGAGCGAGACGGCGTTCGTCAGCACAGCGAACGTCAAGGCGGTCAGGAATGGCTTTTTCATGTGTCGGATCTCCATGCGATAGCGGTCGATGCAGTCGTGGTGCAACGCGGACAGACGATAGCGTTTCCGTTCCCTCCGCACGATGACGGAGTCCTCACTAGGCCTTACATCGCATCGAGAAGAGCGTCGCGAGGAAGAAATAATCGGTAAGCCGCCCAAAGACTCGGTGAGCAATTGCGAACCGGGCGCCTTGTTCACTCCTTTGAAAACCGCTCGCGTGAATCAGGATGATGGTGCCGGCTGGAGAAGGCCGGCCCGTTGCAACCCTTTGCTACCCACTCTCCACTACCGGATTCCGCACATGTCATTCGATCAGCGCGCACGCCACGCTGCCAAGCGCTTGGCGCAATCACCTCTCTCAACGCTCGCCCGCGCAGTGCTCGCGTGCACCGCCGCCGCATTCGCGATCACGACGGCGCACGCGGGCGAAACGCCGGAGCCGCCCGATATCTGTCCCGCCCTGAAGGCGATCGTCGCTTCAAGCGACTTCGCGCAGTTGCGCTCGGAAACCGCCGCGCGGCTGCCCGGCATCGATGCCGCGCAAGACTGCCGCACGAGCGCCCATGTGCTCGATTGCCACTGGCGCGCGCACTGGCAGGCCGACGGGTTCGTCAACGATCCGCTCGAGGAACTGGGCGCCGACGTGGCCGCTTGTCTGCCGAACGTCGTGCACGACGTCAACACGCCGACGCGCCAGCACTTCATCGTCAAGGACGACGACCGCCGCGTGAACGTCACGGCAAGCGTGGTCGGACAAGACGAGTTGCGCCTGCGCATCACGCGTTGACGGCGATGACGGCCGAACCCCGCTGGAACCGTCACGCATGCCAACGCCCACGCGCCCGATGAAACCTCACGAAACGCGCAGTCCGTTCACTAAACAGGCGCGGTTTTCGAGCATCGGCAGCGGCGTGCGGCTCGCCTGCGCCGCTGCCGCGGCGCTCGTGCTGAACGGCTGCGCGTGGACGCTGATCACGGCCGCCGACGCGGCCGGCTCGCTCGTCCAGGCGGGGTTCGCCGTCTCGTCGCACTACTCGTCGCCGACGTTCGTCAATGGAGACCCCGTCGCACTGCATAACGTGTGCATCGAATGGAATCAGACCGTATCGGTCAGCGACTTCGTGCCCGCGCTGCAGCTCGCGCTCTTCCGCCGCGGCGTGCGCTCGGATGTCTACAATCCGGGCGCGTCGCCGCCGGGCTGCGAGGCGCGGCTCGTCTATAACGCCGCGGTCGATTACGGCCGCGACGCGTTCAGCAGCGACGCCGCGCCCTATCTGTCGGCGATCGATCTCACGCTGATCCAGAACGGCCGGATCGCCGTTTCCGCGCGCTACACGACGCAAGGCTTGAGCAGCGACCGCTTCGCGAGCGCGTCGACGAAGCTGCGCGGGATGATCGACCGGATGGTGCTCGAACGCTCGACCGAGGTAACGCAAGTCGCCAAAAGCTCGCCCAATGATTGAGGGGCCGGCCGTCATCCGGCAGCCCGGCCGGCGGCCGGCGCTGCGGCGCTCCAGCATTCGTCTAGAGAAAGAAAGCGAAAGACTCCGGCAATACCAATCGCATTTTCGACTTTTAGAATCGATGGCATGACACACCACATCCTGCTTGTAGAAGACGACCCCGTCGTGCGCGACCTGGTGCGCGAATTCCTGCAATTGGAAGGCTATGACGTCTCCGTCCTGCACAGCGGCAAGGGCTTGAAACGCCGCTTGCAGGTCGAGCGGCCCACGCTCGTGGTGCTGGACATCATGATGCCGGAGAAGGACGGCATCTCCGCGCTCAAGGAGCTGCGCGTGGCCGGCGACGACATTCCCGTGATCCTCCTGACCGCGCGCGCCGATGTGATCGACCGCGTGGTCGGCCTCGAACTCGGCGCCGACGACTACGTTGCCAAACCGTTCGATCCACGCGAACTGCTCGCGCGGATTCGCACGGTGCTGCGCCGCCATGGCGCCATCGTGCCCGGTGCGCCGGAGAATCTGCCGCCGTATCGCTTCGGCCGCTTCGAAGTGAATTTCTCGTCGCGCGAGCTGCTTCGCGACGGCGAACGCATCATGTTGCGCTCCGGCGAATTCGCCACGCTCAAGATCTTCGTGAAGCATGCGATGACGGTGCTCTCGCGCGCGCAGCTCAACGAGAAATTGCGCGGGCACGGCGTCACGTATCGCGACCGCAGCTTGGATGTGTCGATCTGGCGTTTGCGGCGTCTGTTGGAAAATGACCCGTCCGAGCCGCGCTATGTGCAAACCGTGTGGGGACAGGGGTATATCTTCGTGCCCCACGGCGAGCTCGGCGCGGCCGAGCGGTTCGTGCAAGAACACGCGGTGCAGACGCTGCAGGCGCACTGAGACTCGCTATCTAAAATGGCTTTGGGGTTTTGTTCTTGCCGTTCGGGTTTTCGTGAAAACTTTGATTTCGCGGCGGTACGTATAGTCCGTCCCTCCCCGGGACCGGGGTCACTTTTGTCCTTGCCAAAAGTAACCAAAAGCGCGTCCTCGCCGGACGGCCTACCCGGAGGCACTCAACCCTGTTAGTACCGGTGTTCCGAGTGCAACCGTGGGAAACCGTTGTCGCTCGCCTTTAGTCCCGTTTGCATGCGGCACAGAATCTCGTCCGTTCGCGTCAAATCGGCGATGGAGGTCAGGAAAGACCTGAAAGTGCTTGTCTTGCGGTGGGCCCATGCGCTCACGCTCATTCCCAATCGCAGGCAACGTGGGGCGCGGCCAAATCGGTAGCTTCGATTTGGTTCGGCTCTGCACAATTCTGTGCCTCGTACTAACGGGACTTACGGCGAGCAATAACGGTTTCCCACGGTTGCGCTTGGAACGCCGGTACTAACAGGGTTGAGTGCCTCCGGGCTAGGCCGTCCGCCCAGGACGCGCTTTTGGTTACTTTTGGCAAGGACAAAAGTAACCCCGGTCCCGGGGAGGGACGGACTATACGAACCGCCGCGAAATCAAAGTTGCACCACAAACCCAAGCAAAACGCCACAACCCCAGCACCCACCGCAAATTCAAAGTTGCACGACAACCCAAACCTCCCCCCCCTTCAAGCAGAATCTCAGAACGTCAGCACACTCAAGAACATCCGCTGCAGCCAGCCCACGGTGGTCGCATCGTTGAGCATGCCCACGCCCGCCTGCTCGATGCGCGCATTCGCGACCTTGTTCGACGCGACGTAATTGCCCTGATCGATATCCTTCGGGTTGACCACGCCCGACAGCCTCAAGCGCTCGCGATTGTCCCTCATCGCGATCACCTTCTCGCCCGACACCAGCAGATTGCCGGTCGGCAGCGTGCCGATCACCGTGACGGCGAGCGTGCCGTTCATGTCGGTCGTGTTCGAAATGTTGCCGTGCCCTTTGTAGTCGGTCGAGGCCGAGCCGACATTGAAGAGCCGCGCGAGCGTAGTGGCGGCGCTCGTGGAGTGGTCCGCGGCGTCCGCCGTGATGGAGCTCGAACGGTTCGCCGCCGCATCCGCGACGTCGGTGCCCGAATACGATTCGGCCAAGCGGATCGTCAGCACGTCGCCAATGTGCTGCGCACGCGGCGTCTCGTAGAGCAACAGCGCGGTGCTCGTCTGATAGATCGAGCCCTGTGTGTTGACGTTCAGCGGCGCCGTTTGAAGCGGCGGGTACATCGGCGTTTCGACGATCGAATGCTGATCCGTCGAGCAAGCGGCCAGACAGGCGGTGGCGGCGGCCAGCAGCGCCATGCGTGAAGTATTCATGTTTTCCCTCGCACAAGTCAGCCGGAATCAGAGTTGCTGGCTTGCCATTGGCGCTCGACCGATTTCAATTGCGCATCCGGACGCTTCAAGAGATACGTCAGCGTGGCGTTGCGGGTTGCCGGCAGGAAGCACAGCGTGATCGAACTGACCGCGTTCTCCCAGACGTACACGGGTGCCGCATGGCTCGCGGACGGGTCCCAGCCGGTGTCGAGACGCGGCGCGCCGTACTTCAAGCCGAGCCCTTGGCGGAGATCCGCGGCCGTGGCTTCGTCGATCACGAACGACATTTCGTAGAGCCGCAGCGGGCCCTGCCCGTCGGGGCTCGCGAAACGCAGCACGTGATCGAGCGAGGGCACGCCGTCGACGACGGCCTGCGACGCCTCCCAACCGTCGTGCACCGCGTGCCCCCAGCGGCACGCGATCGTTAGGCTATCGCTCGTCTTGAAGCGCATGCCGAGCGAGGCCGCCGCCATGTCCGTCTCGCAGATCGCGACACTGCCGACCGGCACCGCGCGCGCGGCTTCGTGCGTACGAAACGCCTCGAGCGTTTCGCCGAGCGCGATGCCGCGAAAACTGAACGGCGCGGGAGCCGCCGCGGGTTTGCCGCGGGCGCCGGCCGCTGCGGTCTTCGATGCGAGCCGGGCGTGTTGCGCGGCAGCCGGCGCCGGGTCGGCGCGCAACGCGGGCGATACGCTCGCGAAAACCACGCAAGCGACGGCCAATGCACAAGCGGACTGTGGGATTTTCATCGCTGACTCGTGACTTGATCGCGCCGGCTAATCGATCGCCGACGCGCAGGCTTCGAACGGGGTCGCCGCGGCGTGACCGACGACCGGCACGATGTCGAGCGTGGCCGACGTCAAACGGCACGGCAAGGCGGCGAGACCGCAGCCCGCGAGCTGCGTAAGCGCGGCGCAGAGCGTGAGCCACGCGGCGCCGCGCACGCAGCGCTTGAAGAATGGAGAGGTGCGCACGGCGGCTCCCGGCGCTCAGGCGGTCGTGTTGATGGTGTTGCCGATCAGGCCGCCCGGCGCCGAGGGCTGCGTCGGCGTTTCGGGCAGCGGGACCAGCGGGTCGCTCGTGTTGCGCTGTGCCGCAGGCTTGGGCCAGTTGTGGGTGGTGGTCGCTTCGGTAGCGGGGTTGTGATTGCCGTTGATGTTCATCGAAGGTCTCGCTGGGGGTTGCTTGAGGTTGGCATTGAGATCGGGCAGTTGCATAGGAGTCCATGGAAACTGCCGTTTTGCCGGCGCTGAGTGGACGCAAATACACGCCTGGCAACGAATGATCCCGCCGCGCACGAGAACGCGATGACGCAAGAAGCGAGCGATTTTCGACAGCTCTTACGAGGTGTTACGGGGCAGCACAAAGTCTTTCGCGGCCCGGTGCCGGAAGCGACAAATGGCGGACACGGCCAGCCTGCACTATCCTGAGACGGTTCGAGCGGCGCGTCCCGTCGCATCCGTGCCGCCCCCTCACCCAATGGAGACGCCATGCCCTACTTGTTGCTAATCGTCGAGTCGCCGGATCAGCGCAACCACCGCACCGTCGAAGATGGACGCGCCCTCTATGACGCCATGTCGCGCTTCGCCGAAGACCTCAAGGCGCGCGGCGTGCTGCGCGCCGTCGAATCGCTCGCGTCCACCGAACAAGCCGTGCGAGTGCAAGTGCGCGAAGGCGAGCCCCGGTTCGTCGACGGGCCGTTCGCCGAAGCGAAGGAAATGATCGGCGGCTTTTACCTGCTCGACTGCGAGAGCCTCGACGAAGCGGTCGCGATCGCGGCGGAGTGTCCGGCCGCGCATTGGTGCACCGTGGAAGTCCGCAAGATCGCGCCTTGCTACGAGTGAAGGAATAGGGCGAGGCCCATGCGGGCTGCGCACGGGATAATCAGTGTTTACCCTGATCCGCATGCGCAAATGTCGATCCGCGCGCGCATGGTTCGTCGTTCAGGCAGAAGCGCGATTCCGCCCTTCCCACCCGCTTTTATTCAAAGGAGAACTGCAATGCGATTCATGATCATGGTGAAAGCCACTGCGACGAGCGAATCCGGCGCGATGCCGGACGAATCGCTGATCGCCGCGATGGCGACCTATCACGAAGAGCTGGCGAAGGCCGGCGTGCTGCTCGACGCCACGGGCCTGCAGCCGAGCTCGAAAGGCTGGCGCGTCCGTTATTCGGGCGGCAAGCGCACGATCGTCGACGGCCCATTCGCCGAAACGAAGGAGCTGATCGCGGGCTATACGCTGATCCAGGTGCGCTCGCGCGAGGAAGCCATGGAATGGGCGCGGCGTTTTCCGGCGCCGTTCGGCGAAATGGCCGACGGCGAGATCGAAGTGCGCCCGTTGTTCGAACTGGAAGACTTCGAGCCGAGCGATGCGGTCGAGCGCTTCCGCGATCTCGACGCCGCGCGGCGCGATGAGTGACATGCGCGACGTGCGTGTCACGCGCGCACAAAGCGAGGCCGCCGGCGTCACGCGAGGCTCGCGATGACGCTGGCGGCGACGCAACAAGCGATCGAAGCGGTCTGGCGCATCGAATCGTCGCGCGTGATCGCCCACGTGGCGCGCGTCGTGCGGGACGTGGGCCTCGCCGAAGAACTCGCGCAGGACGCGTTCGTCGCCGCGCTCGAGCATTGGCCCGTGGACGGCGTGCCGGACAACCCGGGCGCCTGGCTCATGTCGACGGCCAAGAACCGCGCGCTCGACAAGCTCAGGCTCGACGCGCTGCACGCACGCAAGCACGAGGAGCTCGGCCGCGAACTCGATGCGCTCGAAACGCACATCGTGCCCGACTTCGTCGACTCGCTCGACGCCGCGCGCGCGGACGACATCGGCGACGATCTGCTGCGGCTGATCTTCACGGCCTGCCACCCGGTGCTGTCGACCGACGCGCGGGTCGCGCTGACGCTGCGCCTGCTTGGCGGCCTCACGACGGACGAAATCGCCCGTGCCTTCCTCGTCCCCGAGCCGACGATCGCGCAGCGGATCGTGCGCGCGAAGCGCACGCTGCGCGCGGCGGGTGTCCCGTTCGAAGTGCCGCAGAAGGAGGCGCGCGCGGCGCGCCTCGCGTCGGTGCTCGAAGTGATCTACCTGATCTTCAACGAAGGCTATTCGGCCACGGCCGGCGACGACTGGATGCGCCCGGCGCTGTGCGACGAAGCGTTGCGCGTCGGACGTATCCTCGCCGAGCTCGCGCACGACGAGAGCGAAGTGCACGGCCTCGTCGCGCTGATGGAGATTCAGACGTCGCGCATCCATGCACGCGTGGACGCGGACGGCCAGCCGGTGCTGCTCGCCGATCAGGACCGCTCGCGTTGGGACCCGCTCTTGATCCGGCGCGGACTCGCCGCGCTGGAGCGCTCGCGCGCGCTTGGCGGCGCACTCGGAACCTACGCGCTGCAGGCTGCGCTCGCGGCCTGTCACGCGCGTGCCCGCAGCGCCGAGGATACCGATTGGGCGCAGATCGTCGCGCTCTACGATGCGCTCGCGCAGATCAACCCGTCGCCGGTCGTCGAGCTGAACCGGGCCGTCGCGCTCAGCATGGCGTTCGGCCCCGCGGCGGGGCTCGAAATCGTCGACGCGCTCACCGCCGAGCCGTCGCTCGCGAACTATCACTGGCTGCCAAGCGTGCGCGGCGATCTGCTGCTCAAACTCGGACGCATGGACGAGGCCCGCACGGAGTTCGAGCGAGCGGCAGCGATGACGCGCAACACGAAAGAGCAGGCGCTGCTGCTCGAGCGGGCGAGGCAAGCCGGCGCGTGCTCACGCTAGGGCCTGGTCACGCTAATTTCACGCGAACAACAGGCCCTAGAACGCGCCGTACTCCGCCATCCAATTTCCCGCAGCGGCAAAGAGCAGCCGCACCAGCGCCGGATTGAGCGGCGCCAGCTCACCGCATACGTATTCGAGCTCGGCCTCGTCCTCGGGCGCTTCGATGGCTTCCGCGCAGCGGAGCAGCGCCTGCAGCTCGCCCGGGCCGCCCTGAAGCGCCTCCGCCACCGGCTGGGCGATGCGCAGCTCGTCGGCGAGATCGGCGGCGCTGCGCTCGAGCACGAAATGCAGCAGCGAGAACATGCCGGTCATGAATGCGGCATCGGCGAACGCGTCGTCGCCCTCGCGGATGCGCTTGGCCGCCAGCTCCATGAAACGCGCCCGCGTGCCGACCAATTGCACGAGCGCGTTCGACGCGCGCGACGTCGTGCCACCGTCCGCGTAGAGCGTGAGCAGCGCCCAGCGGTTGAGCCACGACGTGCCGACGATCGCGATCGCCTCGCGCACCGACGCGACGCGCTCCGCCCGCCCGAACGACGCCGAGTTCACGAAGCGCAGCAGGTGCATCGTGAGCGTCGGGTTGTGCTTGACCTCCTCTTCGACGTCCGCGATGGACGGCTCCATGTTCAGCAGCATCATGAGCTTCACGAGGCTTTGCCGCTGCGGCGGAATCTTGCGCGTCGCGAGCACTTGCGGGTGCGCGAAGTAGAACCCCTGGAAATAGTCGCACCCTGCCTCGTAGGTCGTGAAATATTGCGCCGGCGTCTCGACCTTCTCGGCGACGACCCGCTTGCCCGCGCCGTGCATCGAGGAAACGAAGCCGACCAGTGCGTTCGGCTCCCACAACTGCACGTCGACCTTCACATAGTCCGCCTCGACGAACGTGCGGCCGCGCCGTTGCGTCTGTTCGCTGACGTCGTCGATTGCAAAACGATAACCGGCCTCTTTCAGCGTGCTGACTCGCTCGGCCAGGCGCTCGTCGTATTCCACGGTTTCGAGGATTTCGATCACGAACTGCTCGGGCGGCAGCACGTTCAGCATGTCGCTCATGAGCCAGTCGCGGCCGGCATTCACGAAACCGACATGTCCGCCCAGCGCGCGATCGACGCCCTGCTCGCAGAGCGCGCCGATCACGACGTCGGCGGTCGCGCGCGTGGGGTCCACCGAGCGGGCGTCCGTGTCGGGGAGAGCACGAAACAGCAGTTCGTAAGCGACCAGCGCGCCATGACGATTCAGGATCGGCTGGCGGCCGAGATAGGAAGTCAGTGCGATCAAAGACAGTGAAGCGGCGTCGTTCATGGTGCTCAGGTCAGAGTGTCCTACCACTGCTTACGGACGGGCCCAGCCATCCTTTAGCGCGAAATCCTTGCGCACCCTTACGGTGCAGTGCGCCAGGCCGCGCCGGCATTGAGAATCACGGCTCGTGGACACGAACCGGAGAAGCCGCCATGCAGATCAACGGTGCGAGCAACGCATACTATCCTGCCCTCGATCGAACCGCTGGGAATGGGAAGACGGCTGGCGTGCAAGCCGGCAACGCCAATGCCGATTCGGGCGACGGCGACACACTCGGCAACGCGAATACCGACTCGAACGGCAGCGACAAACCCGCCAGCGCCAATACCGACTCGAACGGCACCGACAAACCCGCCAGCGCCGGCTCGGCGGACCCAGCGGCCTCGCCGGTCAAATCGTTTGTCTACGGCACGCTCGGCCTCGAACATCCGCAGGAGCAGAAACAAGACACCGACGAGTACTACAGCGCGGGGAAATGGCTGGCCGCCGCGCTGACTGTGGGCGGGATTATTTCGATCTTCGTTTGAGGCAGGACTCAACCGCGATCGACGGGAGCCAACACGCCGTCTGCACGGTCACGTCAACTCCGGTTCAGCTGCATAACGAACCGCTTTGGGAACCGCTTTAGCGCCGAACGCACGCGCGCCGCCGAAATCCGCCGTGACGCTCCCATCGACTTTGAACACCGTCACCGCCTCGCGCAGCGCGTTCATCTGCGTGGCCCTCGATTGCGCCGCCGCCGACAGCTCCTCGACGAGCGCCGCGTTCTGCTGCGTGACCTCGTCCATGTGGCTCACCGCCTGATTGACCTGCGTGATGCCGCGGCTTTGCTCGTGAGACGCCGCCGAGATTTCACCGATGACGTCCGACACCTTGGTCGTCTCGCTGTGGATCTCTGCCATGGTTTCGCGCACTTGCGCGGCCTGCCCTTCGCCGGTCGCGATCGTGCTCACCGACAGGTCGATCAGCTCCTTGATCTCCTTCGCCGCGCTCGACGAACGCTGGGCGAGACTGCGCACCTCGCCTGCGACGACCGCGAAGCCGCGGCCCTGATCGCCCGCGCGCGCCGCTTCGACGGCGGCATTCAGCGCGAGGATGTTGGTTTGAAACGCGATGCCTTCGATGAGCGTCGTGATTTCGACGATGCGCGACGAGTTCTCGCTGATGCGGCCCATCGTCTCCACCATCGATTCGACGACCTGATGCGCGTTCTCCGCGACCGCGGATGCGCTGCCCGCAAGCGAACTCGCGGCCTTCGCGGCCTTCGCGTTCTCCGCGTTCTGCGCGACGGTGGCGGTCAACTGCTCCATGCTCGCCGCGCTCTGTTCGAGCGAAGCGGCCTGTGCTTCCGTGCGCGACGACAGATCGGCGTTGCCGGCCGCGATCCGCCGCGTCGCCGAGCCGACCGATTCCGACGCGTTCAGCACTTCACGCAGCGCGGTGGCCATGCCTTCGACGAGACTGTTGAACGCTTGCGCGGTCTGCCCGATTTCGTCGGCGCCGAGCACCGGCGCGTGCAACGTGAAGTCGCGCGTGCCGCTCACTTGCTGAATCGTGTTTTGCAGGCCCGAGATGCCGCGATTCAGCGAGCGCGCGAGGAAGTAGATCATCGTGCAGACGATCGCCATGCCGAGCAGCATGACGGCGATCACGGTCACGAAGAGCCGATCGACGATCGAGTGCGCGTGATCGTTTTCTTCGGCGGCAAGCTGATTGAATTCGGCTGCCATCTGTTCAAGGTCGGTCTGGAAGGGCTGGAAATCGGAGTGATAGAGCGCGGTGGTCTGATCGTTTGCGGTCTTGGCGTCGTGCGTCGCGAGATCGAACAGTTGGTGCGACTTCTGATCGTAGGCGTTCCACTTGGCGATCAGCGAGCGGAGTTTATCGGCATGCTCGGACTCCGTGAACATCGAGCCCAAGGTCGCCGACCACGTGTTGATGTTGCGCTCGGCGTCGGCAAAGATTTTCTTGGTGTCGTCGGAGGTTGGGTCGAGCTGGATCGTCGACAACGCGCTCGCTTTGATTTCTGTGATGCCCTGGACTTCTTTTTCTCTCGCGTGAGACGCGTCTTCCGCTTTCATCGCAATGCTCAGCCCCGTCGCCGTGACGAACATACCGCCTGCCATCGAGACGATGGTGACCAACGAGAAAACTTGCAGCTTGCGGCGGATGTTCATGTGACTCCCGGGAATACTTCAGATGAATGCGTGCGCCGATGTGCGGGCGTCTGATTTATTTGACGGGAGCAAGTAGCGACGACTTGAGTCAGGGGAAACGAGGTGGGAGCGGTTCCGAAACGATGACGGACGCGTACGTTTTAAGAGTAGTCCGATTTATTGTTGCCACATCCTCACTTAAGCTTGCGTCCTTACATAAATATTACAAAGCATTTCACGCATCGCTTGTTATGGCGTGAACATCAAAACGCAGGGAGGGAATCGCGAAGAACGAGCGTGCGATGCCCAAAAGATTTCTACAAAAAAAACAGGACGGTCATGTAATGAAAAAAATGGTTCGTTTCCGATTGAGCTTGTTGAGCGCTTGCTGTGTGGCAGCGTTGCAAGGATGCGGCGGGGGCGGGGGCGATGCAGGGTCGACAAATATTGTCGACAACGGCCAATCGAGTTCGTCGTCAAGCGGAAGCAACAGCACGAATTCGCAGCTTTTCCAAGCTGACGGCACCGTGAAGATTGCAGACAACATCAATCGACAAGGAATATCCGTCGATCACAAAGTCACGCTCGACGATTCCGGTAAGGCAGTCGCGATGTGGCTGAGCAAGCACGACACGCGGCTCATGTCGGTAGAGTCCGACGAAACCGGACAGCGGTGGAACGCCCCTCAGATCGTCGGTGAAGGCTGGCAGTCGGACTTTGATATTCGAACCAATGGTGCGGGGCAACGCGTCGCATTGGAACAATACCGTCGCCCCTCCGAGAGCCGAGCGACATTGAGGCTCTATTTCTACAGCGCGCAAAAGGGATGGTCTGCACCGGTACCCATTGCCAACGGCCAAACCGCAAACGACCCGGCCAACTCCGATTTGACGGTGCTCGAAGACGGCACTGCAACGCTGTCCATTGATCCGAGCAACACGATGTACGAAGAGGCGTCTCGGATTTACCCGGATGGCACACGGAAGTCTTTGCAACGCGTCATTCCTCTGTTGCCATCCGGAGCTCCACTTACCTGGGGCCAATGGGGACCGCTGTCAACCGTGTTTGCCGTTGCGCCGCGACGCGGGGAAATGCCGAGTCACGGCTACCTCTTATGGCAAAACGATGTGGTTAGTAACACACCCGACACGGGATCGAACGTAATTCTCGGCGCACTCGGCACATTCATCGAGCGACCGGCCGTCACCATGAGCGCCACCATGCTGTATTCGCTCCCGAAGCAAAAATGGAACAGCGACGTAGGTTGCGCCAAGGGTCTTTTAAAGGCTACTTCGGTCGATGATCGATATGCGGTCGTGTTGTCAGGCGGTTTGCCCTCCGCGGACAGTACGAAATGTGTCCTGAACGCGACCCGCATCGCTCGGTTTGCTCAATCCAACAATGTGAAAAACGATGCGCTGAGCGCGCGCGACGCATCCGTTGAGTGGGCGCAACTGATGACCGATGAAAATGGCAATTCGCTTGTAGTGTGGCGGGAAAAAACCGATGACTTCCGGACTCCGCGTTACATGTGGAGTCAGTCCGTTGCTTACGGCAATTGGACCACGCCTGCGAATATTTCGTCCTCCATCGATTTTGGCAATAGCACTTTGTCTCGACTGGCCATCAAGATGAATGATAAAGGTCAAGCAGTTCTCGCCTACACGATGGATGGCCTCGATCCTAACGGCCGCAGAACGATTTTTCAGCGCAGCGTCGCTTATGGTCGGTTCGACTTTCAACACGGATGGAGCCCCGTGACACAGATCGCTCGCACCGCGGGCATTAGTGACGACCCCATCCGTCTCGATGCCGCGATCAATAGCACCGGTAATGCCGTGGTGACATATCAATTTCGTAACTGCGATATCACGCAGAACGTTAACGACTGCAGCGTGAGTAGCCTCTTCGCATATGCGCTGTAGCGCCTAGCTCACCTGAGGTCCAAACATGCGCACCCTGTCCCGCCTGCACGCTGTGCAGAGGGACACGGTGCGATATTAAAAGCGCGCAAACGCGATTGCGCCAGCAACGAAGTTAGCTTTCACCATGACCATCTTTACCCGTGGGCTGGGCCTAGCCGGTTTGGCCCTATCCATGAGCGCCTGCTCATTAGTCGCACCACCCTATCCTCCGTCCCTGGACAACGTGCAGACACTCAAAACGGCTGCGGTTTCGCCGACAAAAGCTGGCTCTTTCGAATCGGTCTCTGGCTCTAAGAATCGTTACCCTATTCCTTTGCGGGTCGATTCGATGCGCTCACCTGTGGGCCACTCTTTCGGTGACTATCTCGCGAGTGCGTTGACTCAAGAATTGACCATGGCCGGCAAGCTCTCGCCTCAGTCCGACGTGGAAGTAAAAGGCACACTGCTCGAAAACGACGTGAGTGTCGGTATCGCAAAAGGGAACGCGACGGTATCGGCGCGCTTTGTTGTGACCCGGTCAGGTACCACGCATTACGATCAGGTCAAGACTGCTCGAGTCGAATGGGACTCGGCTTTCGCGGCAATGATCGCTATACCCAATGCAGTCTCGGCATATCCCACCGTTTTCCAAAAGCTGCTTGGCGAGCTATATGCCGACCCTGCATTCATAGCCGCAATTCAATAACACCCCTTCGAAATCATCTTCACAGGTAATTGCACCATGAACTTCCTTCGCATGATTGCGACGATAAGCATTCTTGCCGCTCTTTCTGGCTGCGCCCACCAGATCACGTTGACTAACGATGTCTCAAAGTTGCCGGCTCTTGAAACTGCACCGCTCGATAAACACGTTGCCCTAGTCATCACCGAGGAGCAGTCGTCTACCGAGTTCACGACGCCGGGCGGAGGAGGCGATAAAGTCAGCTACCGGCCCTACCGCGACCTGGAGGTGCCAATGTACGTGGCCTTGAGTCGCGTCTTCAAGGACGTCACTAAGCTGAAGAGTACGCCCGATGCGGCCACGATTCAGAAAGAGAAGCTGGACTATATCGTCACGCCCACTATTAAGACGACGTCATCATCAAAGAGTCTCATGACATGGCCGCCGACCGATTTTTCCATCACGTTGTCGTGTACTGTTGCCGACCCCAGCGGGCAGACTGTTGTCGCCCCGACTGTGACTGGCGCCGGGCACGCTGAGTGGAGTGATATCAAACACAATTTCAGCGTGGCGGGACAGCGCGCGACTGCCGAGGCGATATCGAAATTGCAGGAAGCGTTGGCCAACGCTCCGGAACTGCGTCAATAACTGATTTTTAGTCCGGCAGTCCTACATCGGTCGCAGCTGACGATTTGTAGTTTTGGCTAAACCGGACTAGCTTTAGATGCATCGCAAATTGAATATGCACGGGCGCGTCGTTTCGCCCGTGCATTTATCGTGGCCAGCAACAGACGCGTGAGAACAGGCCCCGTGCGAGCTCTAATACCAGTTAAGACCTCTTCCCAAACCTCACCACCCCATCCGCGCCCAACTCGCGCTCAAACTCCCCCTTGAGCCAAAGCAAATGCAAATGGGCAAGCGCCTCGCCCATTGCAAACGTCATCTGATGAACGTCGAGTTGCCGCTTGAACATCATCGGCACGATATCGGCGGCGCTACGAGGCTTTTCCGCGCAAGCCGCGCGCACCTCCGCAAGCCGCGCATCATGATGCTCACGCAGTTGCGTAATCCGCGTATGCAGCCCGCGAAACGGCTTCCCATGCGACGGCAGCACGAGCGTCTCTGAAGCCATCGCCTCATACCGCCCAAGCGACTCCAAATACAGCGCAAGCGGATTGCCTTCCGGCTCGATATCGAACACGGACACATTCGTCGAGATTCGCGGCAGCACCATATCACCGGAAATCAGCACACCGTCCGCCTCACAATGCAAAGCGCAATGCTCAGGCGAATGGCCGAACCCGGTCACGACGCGCCATGCCTTGCCGCCGATCGTCACCACGTCGCCTTCGCGCATGCGCCGGTACCGCGCGGGCATCGACGGCACGAGCTTCGAGTAATAGTCGCGCCGATTGCGCAGCTTCTCGATCGCCTCCTGGTCCGCAAGACCATGTCGAGCAAAATGCCGAGCCGCCCCCTCGCCGCCCGCATTCGACCCATCGCCCGCCGCCATCACGCGCCCGAGCATGTATTCGCCAAGCGTCATCCACAGCCGCACGCTCCAGCGCCCGCGTTCACCGCCCTCGCAAATCCAGTTCGCGAGCCCCAAGTGATCGGGATGGCAATGCGTGACGATCACTCGCAGCACCGGCAAGCCATCGAGCCCCGTTTCGAACACGTGCTCCCAGTGCCTTCTGATCGTCTCGTCCGAGATTCCGCAATCGATGACCGTCCAGCCCTGATGTCCGTCGATTTCATCGCGCAGCAACCAGAGGTTGATATGGTCCAGCGCGAACGGCAGCGGCATCCGCAGCCAGAAGACGCCCGGCGCCACCTCCAGCTTGTGGCCAGGCTCGGGCAGCGTGTCGGCAAACGGATAGTCGAGTTGGTGTTCGAGCGCATTCATCGGAGGGATCTCGCTGGCATCGCGCTGACTGAAAGCCTGCGCGGCAGCCAGTTGCGCTTTATTTAAGTTGACGATAACGTAAACGTCGATTCTATCTCCAATCCGCGTCCGCGCGCCGCCGTCTTCGCCGCTCTTGCCGAGCCGGCCGCCCGTGGCGCGCAAGCGAACGTCGCAAAAGCCATGAACCAGCAGCAATTCACGATCACGGAACTCGCCCGCGAATTCGACGTGACGCCCCGTGCGATCCGCTTTTACGAAGACCAGGGCCTGCTCTCGCCAAGCCGCGAGGGTTCGAGCGGTCTGCGGCGCGTGTATTCGAGCCGCGACCGCACACGCCTGAAGCTCACGCTGCGCGGTAAGCGGCTCGGCTTCACGCTCTCGGAGATCCGCGATTTGCTGGACCTGTACGAATCGCCGACCGATACCGTCCCCCAGCTTCATGCCTTCCTCGCGACGATCGCCGAGCATCGCGACGTGCTCGAGCGCCAGCTCGAGGACCTGAACGCGACGCTCGAAGATCTCGCGCAATACGAAGCGCAGTGCCGCGCGATGCTGGAGGAGAACGGGGTGGCGCAACCTGCGCGGACGGGAAGCAAGCGCGTCAAGGCTTGATCGAGCGCCGGTTGCGCTAACCACGTACTCAGCAAAACCAGGCGAAAAAATATTTCGCAGCAAGATCGAACGCATAACCGCAGCATTGCAAGGAGATGGTCCGAACGTCGCCAAACGCACGCTAACGCATCGCACGGCAAAGCCCGCCTATCAGGCGCGAAGGCGCTTGACAGCGCTATGCCGACGATACAATTGCAAGCGTTTTCACGAGTCTGAACGGATGCAACGGCAGAAATGAAACAGCCCCCACGCGCTCTGCATTCACTGCCCCCCAAGGGGGCCGTCAGTGCGCTTGGGGCGGCCCGGCGCACACTGACATGAATCACTTTCCGAAACTGCTCTCGTCGCAAATCGGCTTCGATGTCGCGGAGACGCTGCTCGAAGGATTCGACCGTCACTACCGGAATTTCCGTGACGCGGCGATCCGTGCGAAGACGCTGTTCGAAGCGGGCGATTGGCATGGCTTGCAAAAGCTCGCGCGCGACCGCATCGCGTCGTACGACGATCGCGTGAAGGAATGTGTCATCCGCCTCGAAGACGAGTTCGACGCGGAGAACATCGGCGACGAAGTCTGGCAGCAGATCAAGCTGCACTACATCGGGCTTCTGACGCATCACCATCAGCCGGAATGCGCGGAGACGTTCTTCAACTCGGTCTGCTGCAAGATTCTGCATCGCTCGTATTTCAACAACGATTTCATCTTCGTGCGGCCGGTCATTTCGACCGAATACCTCGAAAACGACGAGCCCGCCGCGAAGCCGACGTTCCGCGCGTACTACCCCGGCAAGGATGGCCTGGCCGCCACGCTCGAGCGCATCGTCACCAACTTTCAGCTCGAACCGCCGTTCGAGAATCTGACGCGCGACGTCGAGTGCGCGATGCAGTCGATTCACGAAACGTACGGCACGTTCACCGAAGCGGCCAACTTCCAAGTGCACGTGCTCTCGTCGCTGTTCTTCCGCAACAAGGCGGCGTACATCATCGGCCGCATCATCAACGGCGAGCTCGTGCTGCCGTTCGCGATACCGGTGCGTCACGTGAAGCCCGGCCTGCTTGCGCTCGATACGGTGCTGCTCAAGCGCGAACAGCTGCTGATCATCTTCAGCTTCTCGCACTCGTACTTTCTGGTCGACATGGAAGTGCCTTCGGCCTACGTCGAATTTCTCGGCACGATCATGCCGGGCAAGCCGAAGGGGGAAATCTATACGTCGCTGGGGCTGCAAAAGCAGGGCAAGAATCTGTTCTATCGCGACTTGCTCCATCACCTGTCGCATTCGAGCGACCCGTTCATCATCGCGCCCGGCATCAAGGGACTCGTGATGATCGTGTTCACGCTGCCGTCGTTTCCGTATGTCTTCAAGCTGATCAAAGACTCGTTCCCGCCGCCGAAAGACACCACGCGCGAGAAGATCCAGGAGAAGTACCTGCTCGTCAAACGGCACGACCGCTTGGGCCGCATGGCCGATACGCTCGAATATTCGAGCGTCGCGCTGCCGGTCTCGCGCCTCGATGAAGCGCTGATTCGCGAGCTCGAGAAAGAAGCGCCGTCGATGATCGAATACGAGGGCGACAATCTCGTGATCCGCCACGTATACATCGAGCGCCGCATGGTGCCGCTCAATGTGTTCTTGCAAAACGGCAGCGAAGCGGACGTCGAGCACGCGATCAAGGAATATGGCGACGCGGTGAAGGAGCTGATGCAAGCGAACATCTTCCCCGGCGACATGCTGTACAAGAACTTCGGCGTGACGCGCCAAGGGCGCGTCGTGTTCTACGACTACGACGAAATCGAGTACCTGACCGACTGCAACGTGCGGCACGTGCCGGCGCCGCGCAACGAGGAGGACGAGATGGCCGCCGAACCCTGGTACACCGTCGGGCCGCACGACATCTTTCCGGAGACGTACGGCACCTTCCTGCTCGGCGACCCGTCGGTGCGCAAGCACTTCATGCGCCATCACGCAGACTTCTTCAATCCGGCGTTATGGCAGCGGCATAAGGATCATTTGCTCAAGGGCGAACTGCCCGACTTCTTTCCCTATGACCAGAACATCCGGTTCTGCGTCCGCTACCCCGGGCGCTTTACGGACTCGGACGATGCCCCCGGCAATCACGGAGGCAGCGCGCGCGCCGCGTGAAAGGCGCGAAACCAGCCGCGCTCAGCGCATCCGAACAACCCGTTATCGGTTTAACCTAGCTACGCATCATGAGCACCAAAAATAGTCCGCATTCGCTCGACCACTTGTTCGCGAACAACGAGACCTGGGTGGAACGCAAGCTCGCCGAGGACCCGCAGTATTTCTCGCGCCTCGTCGACCAGCAAACGCCCGAATACCTGTGGATCGGCTGCTCCGATTCGCGCGTGCCCGCCAACGAGATCATCGGCCTGCCGCCGGGTGAAGTCTTCGTTCACCGCAACATCGCGAACGTCGTCGTGCATAGCGACTTGAACTGCCTGTCGGTGCTTCAGTTCGCCGTCGATCTGCTGAAGGTAAAGCACATCATGGTGGTCGGCCACTATGGCTGCTCGGGCGTCGGCGCGGCGCTGTTCGACCGGCGCGTCGGCCTCGCGGACAACTGGCTGCATCACATCCAGGATGTGCGCGCGAAGCACGCCGGGCTGCTCGACGAATGGCCGATCGGCGACGCGCGCCATCGGCGGCTCGTCGAACTGAATGCGATCGAGCAGGTCATGAACGTGTGCCGCACGACGATCATCAACGACGCGTGGGCGCGCAGCCAGCCACTCACCGTTCACGGCTGGGTGTACGGGCTGCATGACGGCCGCGTGCGCGATCTCGGCATGACGATTTCCGAGCCGGGCATGCTCGAATCGACCTATAAGCGCTGCGTCGACGCGTTGTCGGCAAGCGGCGCCCGCTCGGCGCAAAACGACGTGGTCGCCGCCGACGCCGCCCAACTCGGCGACGTCCCGGCGATCGTGCACGGTGTTATCAAGGAGCTGAAACATGAGTGAGACAACGAAAGATCCCATCGTCATCGCAGCAGCGGCGCGCACGCCGATGGCTGCGTTTCAAGGCGACTTCGCCGCGCTGACCTCGCCGCAACTGGGCGCGGCCGCCATCGCGGCCGCGCTCGAACGCTCGGGCCTCAAGCCCGAGCAAATCGAAGAAGTGCTAATGGGCTGCGTGCTGCCCGCGGGCTTAGGCCAAGCGCCCGCGCGGCAAGCCGCGCTCGGCGCCGGTCTGCCGCTTGCCACCGGCTGCACGACAGTCAACAAGATGTGCGGCTCCGGCATGCGCGCGGCGATGTTCGCGCACGACATGCTGGCGGCCGGCAGCGTCGACGTGATGATTGCGGGCGGCATGGAAAGCATGACGAACGCGCCGTACCTGCTGCCGAAAGCGCGCGGCGGCATGCGCATGGGCCACGGCCAGGTGATCGACCACATGTTCTACGACGGTCTCGAAGACGCGTATGAGAAGGGCCGTCTGATGGGCACGTTCGCCGAGGAATGCGCGGCGTCGTTCGACTTCACGCGCGCGGCGCAAGATGCGTTCGCGATTGAATCGCTGACGCGCGCGAAACGCGCGAACGAAGACGGCTCGTTCGCGTGGGAGATCGCGCCGGTGAAAGTCGAAAGCCGCAAGGGCGACGTGACGATCGAGCGCGACGAGCAGCCGTTCAAGGCGAACCTCGACAAGATCCCGACGCTCAAGCCCGCCTTCAGCAAGACCGGCACCGTCACGGCCGCGAATTCGTCGTCGATTTCCGACGGCGCCGCCGCGCTCGTGATAATGCGCGAATCGACGGCCGCACGCCTCGGCGTCACGCCGCTTGCCCGTGTCGTCGGCCACTCGACGTTCGCGCAGGAGCCCGCGAAGTTCACGACGGCCCCGGTCGGCGCGATCAAGAAGCTGTTCGACAAGAACGGCTGGCGCGCGGGCGATGTCGATCTGTACGAGATCAACGAAGCGTTCGCCGTCGTCACGATGGCCGCGATGAAGGAGCACAACCTGCCGCACGAGAAGGTCAACGTGAACGGCGGCGCGTGCGCGCTCGGCCATCCGATCGGCGCCTCGGGCGCGCGCATTCTCGTCACGCTGATCGGCGCGCTGCGAGCGCGTGCGGCCAAGCGCGGCGTCGCGAGCCTGTGCATCGGCGGCGGCGAAGCGACGGCGATGGGCATCGAGCTCGTCTGACGGCGCTCGCGGGACCCATCGTCGTACCATTGCGCGATGGGTCATAGCCCGACGGAGGAAAGCGAATGAAGACCGCATTGATCGTAGGCGCGTCGCGCGGCATCGGACGCGAGTTCGCGCGTCAATACAAGCGTGCGGGTTGGCGCGTGCTCGCGACGGCGCGCGATGACGACGCGCTCGATTCACTCGCCGAACTCGGCTGCGAGACGTTTTCGCTCGACATCACGGAGCCGGAGGAAATCGCCGCGCTCGGCTGGAAGCTCGATGGCGAACGGCTCAACGCCGCGGTCATTGTCTCCGGCGTGTACGGTCCGCGCACCGAAGGCGTCGAGACCATCACGGCCGAGGATTTCGACTACGTGATGGCAACCAACGTCCGCGGCCCGATGCAGCTGATGCCGACCCTGCTGCCGCTAGTCGAAGAGGCGCAAGGCGTGCTCGCAGTGCTGTCGAGCAAGATGGGCAGCATCAGCGAAGCGACGGGCACGACGGGCTGGCTCTATCGCGCGAGCAAGGCGGCGCTCAACGATGCGCTGAAGATCGCGTCGCTGCAGACGCGCCGCGCAACCTGCATCGCGCTGCATCCCGGCTGGGTGCGCACGGACATGGGCGGCGCACAGGCGGCCATCGATCCCGAGCGCAGCGTGACGGGCATGCGCGACGTGCTCGCGCAAGCGGCTGCCGCGCATGCGTCGTTCAATGGCCGCTTCTTTCAATACGACGGCATCGCCATCGAGTGGTAGCGCGACTCTAGGAGACAGGAAGACATGGTGCTCGATCAGGACCACCAGATGATTCGCGACGCGGTGCGCACATTCGTGCGCGAGGCGGTGACGCCGCACGCCGCGCAGTGGGACCGCGACCGCACGTTCCCGAAGGACGTGCACCGGCAGCTCGCCGAACTCGGCGCCTATGGCGTGCTCGTGCCCGAGGCCTATGGCGGAGCGGGGCTCGATGCGCTCGCGCTCGCCGTGATCCTCGAAGAGATCGCAGCGGGCGACGGCGGCACGTCGACGGCAATCTCGGTCAACAACTGCCCCGTGTGCAGCATCCTGCTCACCTATGGCAACGACGCGCAGAAACGCGACTGGCTCACGCCGCTCGCGCGCGGCGAGATGCTCGGCGCGTTCTGCCTGACCGAGCCGCAAGCGGGGTCCGACGCTTCGGCGCTGCGCACCACCGCAACGCGCGACGGCGACACGTACGTGCTCAACGGCGTCAAGCAGTTCATCACGAGCGGCAAGAACGGCGACGTCGCGATCGTGATGGCCGTCACCGACAAAGCCGCGGGCAAGCGCGGCATCAGCGCGTTCATCGTGCCGACGACTACCCCCGGCTACCTCGTCGCGCGCGTCGAAGACAAGCTCGGCCAGCATTCGTCCGACACCGCCCAGATCGTGTTCGAGGAGTGCCGCGTGCCGGCCGCGAACCTGATCGGCGCGGAAGGCGAAGGCTACAAGATCGCGCTGTCGGGTCTCGAAGGCGGACGCATCGGCATCGCGGCGCAGAGCGTCGGCATGGCGCGCGCGGCGTTCGAGGCGGCGCTCGCGTATGCGAAGGAACGCGAGAGCTTCGGCCAGCCGCTCTTCGCGCATCAGGCCATGCAGTTCCGCTTCGCCGAGATGGCGACGCAACTCGAAGCCGCCCGTCAGCTCATCTGGCACGCGGCGGCGCTCAAAGACGCCGGCAAGCCCTGCCTCACCGAGGCGGCGATGGCAAAACTGTTCGCCTCCGAAGCCGCCGAGCGCATCTGCTCTGCGGCGCTGCAAGTGCACGGCGGCTACGGCTACCTGAGCGACTTCCCCGTCGAGCGGATTTACCGTGACGTACGCGTGTGCCAGATCTATGAGGGTACGAGCGACATCCAAAAGATCCTGATCGCACGCGGTCTCAACTGAAAACCACCCTCACGCATGACGAACCGCGTATCGACGACGCCCGCCGCCCGTCCGCTTGAATGCCCTTGCGGCGGCACGGCGCCGGACAAGGCGTCCGCCGCCAAAGCGCCGCGCTTTGCAGACTGCTGCGGACGTTTCATCGATGGCGGCGAATCCGCGCCCACCGCCCTCGAACTGATGCGCTCGCGCTACAGCGCGTACGTGCTCGGCGCGACCGATTACCTGCGCGGCACCTGGGACCCTGCGACCTGTCCCCCGGATCTCGACATCGATACAACCGCCGCCGACGCCCCGCGCTGGCTCGGCCTGCAAGTCAAACGCTTCGAAACACTCGACGATACCCACGCCATCGTCGAATTCGTCGCACGATACAAAGTCGGCGGACGTGCGCAGCGTTTGCATGAAATCAGCCGTTTCATGCGCGGCGCCGATGCGCGCTGGCGCTACGTCGATGGCGATGTAAGCGAGCGCTGAACACCACTTTCCACAGCATTGTTGGTGGTGCCCAACAATCGCCGGGCGGCTAGAAAACTGACTCGAACAAGCGCCGCCCAGGTTTCTCCTTACGTAGACCGCCTCGTATTGTTCACCCCGTCCGAAAGATGGGGGTTCTCCTGCATTGCACAACGAAAAATTGTCGCGCTAGGATGAGCCCACGTTTTGCCGCATCACGTTTGCCGCGAAATGTGATGCGCGCCAGCATCGCCTCCCTTGCAGTGCGCTTTCTAAAGTCGTTCGATTGGCTTCGCCCGGATGTCTTTTTTACTCCGGCGCGTGGGAAGCAGCGCGCTATTCAGGATTCACTTCATAGCAGGCAGGTGTAGCGAATGAGTTTGAAGAAGATTTTGATCGGATGTCTGGCAGCGTGCGCGCTGTCAGTCGCCCATCCCCAGACGGGCCGTGCCGAGCCGCTCGCAATCGCGAACATCGCTGCTGCCGGGCCGCTTTCCAAAGCCCACGTTCCGAACCTCGAATACCACGACGCTTATCAGCCGAACGTCGGCGCCGATCTGAACGAGCAGATCATCCGGATCCCCGTCGATGCATCCGGCTCCGTCACGCTCGAAACGACGATTTTCAAGCCGGACGGTCCCGGCCCCTTTCCGATGGTCGTGTTCAACCACGGCAAGATCCAGGGCGATCCGCGCGAACAGACGCGCAGCCGGCCGATCGCGTTCGCTCGCGAATTCGTGCGGCGCGGCTATATCGTCGTGGCGCCGAATCGTGAGGGCTTCGCGGACTCGGGCGGCACGTATCAGCAAGCCGGCTGCGACGTCGAACGCAACGGCGTCGCGCAAGCCGACGATGTCGCCGCGACGATCGCCTTCATGTCGAAGCAATCGTATGTCGATGCGCAGCACATCGTCGTGGCGGGTTCCTCGCATGGCGGCCTCACGACGATCGCATACGGCGCCAACGCCGCGCCCGGTGTGCGCGGCCTCGTCAATTTCTCGGGCGGCTTGCGCCAGGATGCGTGCAGCGGCTGGCAAAACAACCTCACGCAAGCCTTCGAAACCTACGGCGAAAACACGCGGGTGCCGTCGTTGTGGCTCTACGGCGACAACGATTCGGTCTGGACGCCGGCGCTCTCCGCGAAAATGTATGCGGCCTACGTCGCGCACGGCGCGAAGGCGCAGTTGGTCGACTTCGGCGACTACAAGAACGACGCGCACCGGCTCGTCGTCGATCACGATGGCGTGGGCGTCTGGTGGCCGCCCGTCGAGGCGTTTCTCGCGCACATCGGCATGCCGACGAGCATCCAGTACCGCGTCGACGAACCGTCGATGCCGAAGGCGTCCGGCTACGCCGCGCTCGATGCCGTGAATGCCGTGCCGTTCCTCGATGCCGCAGGCCGCGCGGGCTATCTGAACTTCCTCAAGCAGTATCCGACGCGCGCGTTCGCCGTGTCCGATTCGGGCGCGTGGTCGTGGGCCGAAGGCGGCGACAACCCGATGGCGCTCGCGGTCCAGAACTGCGAAAAGGAAGGCGCGGGCAAGTGCCATCTCTACGCCGTCAACGATTCGGTGGTGTGGAAAGACGGCCACTCGGCTGCGACCGCGCAAGCCGCGAACGATGCGCCCCCTGCCGACGACAATCGCGAGAGCCACGCGCTCGCGAGCCGCTGACCTCCTCCAATACTCCAATACGCAGACGAAAACTCGCGTCAAACCCGCTGCCGCGGCTGAATATCGTCCGGCGAGTCGCACGACTTTGCCGTCGTCAACCGCATCGAATTTTCCCGATTTGATGCGAAACGCCGCGAGCTGCGCTTAACAGCCGCTTAGCTCGTCGACGCGGCCTGGATGCATGACCTGCGTTGCCTAGTGCATCGGCGAGCAGAACGCGTTACTCTCACTGCCGTTTTTCCGATTGGCGGCGAGACGTTCATCGTTTTCTGCGTGTCGATTCGCAATCGGGGTACCTGTCATGTGTTTCTGCATGAACACGGGCCGATGTGCGCCAACAGAGGCACATCGACGAACGTTCATGCTACGGAGTGGTTTTGAAAGCATCAGCAACCGAAGACTGGGTCGCACGCAGCCTCAAAGCCGTGTGGCATCCCTGTACGCAGATGAAGCACCATGAGCGGCTGCCGCTCATTCCCGTTGCGCGAGGCAGCGGCGCATGGCTCTACGATCGCGAGGGGCACCGCTATCTCGACGCGATCAGCTCGTGGTGGGTCAATCTGTTCGGGCACGCGAATCCGCGCATCAACGACGCGCTCAAAGCTCAGCTCGATACGCTCGAACACGCGATGCTCGCGGGTTGCACGCACGAGCCTGCGGTCGAACTCGCGGAGCGGTTGTCGCTACTCACGCAGAACACGCTGGGTCATGCGTTCTTTGCGTCGGACGGCGCATCGGCCGTCGAGATTGCGCTCAAGATGAGCTTTCACTATTGGCGCAATCACGGGAAGAGCGAGAAGCGCGAGTTCGTCTGCGTGGCAAACAGCTATCACGGCGAGACGATCGGCGCGCTCGGCGTGACCGATGTCGCGTTGTTCAAGGACGCATACGACCCGCTGATCCGTCACGCGCATGTGGTGGCCTCGCCCGATGCGCGCCACGCGCGCGATGGCGAAAGCGCGGCCGATGTCGCGCGCCGTGCGCTCGACACCGTGCGCACGCTCTTCGAAGCGCGCGCCGCACAGATCGCCGCGCTGATCGTCGAGCCGCTCGTGCAATGCGCGACGGGCATGGCGATGCACGATGCCTCGTACATAGCGGGGCTGCGCGCGCTGTGCGATCGATACGGCGTGCACCTGATCGCCGACGAAATCGCCGTCGGCTGCGGACGCACCGGGACGTTCTTCGCGAGCGAGCAAGCGAGCGTGTGGCCCGACTTCCTGTGCTTGTCGAAAGGCATCAGCGGCGGGTATTTGCCGCTGTCGATCGTGCTGTCGCGCGACGACATCTTCGCGGCCTTCTACGACGACGACACCACGCGCGGCTTCTTGCATTCGCACTCGTACACCGGCAATCCGCTGGCATGCCGCGCTGCGCTGGCGACGCTCGATCTGTTCGCCAGCGATAACGTGCTGGCCGCAAACGCAAGCAAATCGGCGCAGCTCCGCGAAGCGCTGAATCCGCTCGCGACGCACGAGTCCGTGCGCAATTTCCGTCAATGCGGAACGATCTTCGCGTTCGATGCCGTGCTCGAAGGCCAGGCTGGAAAAACCTTCTCGCGCCGCTTCTTCGAAACCGGGCTCGCCAAGGAACTGTTGCTGCGTCCGATCGGCACGACGGTCTACCTGATGCCGCCATATATTCTGGACGCCGAAGAAATCGCGTTGCTCGCCTCTCGCACGCGTGAGACGTTCGAGGCGACGCTGGCGGAGGCATCCTGATGTTCATCCTCGACACGCTAAAAGAAGGGCTCGCCGATCTCGACGCGCGCGGCCTGCGCCGCCGCCGGCGCATCGCCGATACCCCTTGCGGCGCGCACATGCGCGTCGACGGTCGCGACATCGTCGGCTTTGCGAGCAACGACTATCTCGGCCTCGCCGGCCACCCCGCGCTCGCTGCCGCGCTCGCCGAGGGCGCCGCGCGCTACGGCGCGGGCAGCGGCGGCTCGCACCTGCTCGGCGGGCACTCGCGCGCGCACGAACAACTCGAAGACGACCTCGCCGAATTTGCGGGCGGCTTCGTCGATGCGCCGCGCGCGCTGTCGTTTTCCACCGGCTACATGGCGAATCTCGCGGCGCTCACCGCGCTCGCGGGCCGCGGCACCACGCTCTTCTCCGACGCGCTCAATCACGCCTCGCTGATCGACGGCGCCCGCCTCGCGCGCGCCGACGTGCAGATCTATCCGCATAACGACGCCGAAGCGCTGGCCGCCATGCTCGAAGCGTCCGACGCCGCGGTGAAAGTGATCGTCAGCGACACGGTGTTCAGCATGGACGGCGACATCGCGCCGCTCGCCGCGCTGCTCGCGCTAGCGGAGCGGCACGGCGCGTGGCTCGTCGTCGACGATGCGCACGGCTTCGGCGTGCTCGGCCCGCAAGGCCGCGGCGCGCTCGCTGCCGCCGCGCTGCGTTCGCCGCATCTCGTCTACATCTGCACGCTCGGCAAGGCCGCGGGTGTGGCGGGCGCGTGCGTGATCGCGCACGAGACGGTGATCGAATGGCTGCTGCAGCGCGCGCGTCCGTACATCTTCACGACGGCGTCGCCGCCTGCGGTCGCTCACGCGGTCTCGGCCAGCATCAAGATCATCGCGGGCCAGGAAGGCGACGCGCGGCGCGCGCACCTCGCGACGCTCATCGAGCGCACGCGCGCGATGCTCAAAGCCACGCGCTGGCAGCCGGTCGATTCGCACACCGCCGTGCAGCCGCTCATCATCGGCTCGAACGAAGCCGCGCTGGCCGTCGCCGCGCGTCTCGACGAGGCGGGCCTGTGGGTACCCGCGATTCGTCCGCCGACCGTGCCGGTGGGCACGTCGCGATTGCGCATCTCGCTGTCGGCGGCGCATTCTCATGAAGACCTCGCGCGTCTGGAAATGGCGCTGGCGCAGCTCGACGAGGTGAATCACGCATGAGCACGCCGCTTTCACTCTTCGTCACCGGCACCGACACGGAAATCGGCAAGACGCTCGTTTCCTGCGCCCTGCTGCGCGGCTTGACTCGGGCGGGCTTGCGCGCCGCCGCGATGAAACCCATCGCCGCCGGCGCCTACGAACGCGATGGCCAATGGCGCAATGAAGACGCCGATCGGCTCGACGCCGCGGCGAGCGTATTGCTTGCCCCTGAGATCCGCACCCCGTATCTGCTGAAAGCGCCTGCGGCGCCGCATATCGTCGCGGCGCAAGAAGGCGTTGCGCTGGATATCGCGCACATCGTCGCTTGCCATGCGCAAGCGCGCGAGCAAGCGGATATCGTCGTCGTCGAAGGCGTCGGCGGTTTTCGCGTGCCGCTCGACGATACGCACGACACCGCCGACCTCGCGCTCGCACTGAACCTGCCGGTCGTGCTCGTGGTCGGCATGCGGCTCGGCTGCATCAGCCATGCCTTGCTCACGGCCGACGCGATCGCGTCGCGCGGCTTGCGCATCGCGGGCTGGGTCGCCAATCGCGTCGACCCGGCGATGCGCTTCGCCGACGAGAACATCGAGTCGATTCGCACCTGGCTCGAACGCGAGCACCGCGCGCCGCTCCTCGGCGTCGTGCCGCATCTCGCGTCGACCGCGTCCGACTCCATCGCCGATGCCGCAGCCGATTGCATCGACACCGCCAAGCTATTGCAGACGCTGCGCACCACGCAGCGCTGAACCCCTTCGACTCATTGCCTACAAGGATTGACGACATGACTCAGTTCCAACCTGCCGCCGAGACTGCGAGCGCCACCGTCACGCAAGCCACTCAAGCCGCGAATGCCGGCGGCACGCCGGCGCGCTGGCGCGTGGCCGATGTCGCCGCGCTGTACGAACTGCCGTTCAACGACCTGCTGTTGCGCGCGCAACAGGTGCACCGCGAGCATTTCGACGCGAACGCCGTGCAGCTCTCGACGCTGCTGTCGATCAAGACCGGCGGCTGCGAAGAGGATTGCGGCTACTGCTCGCAATCCGCGCATCACGACACCGGCCTGAAGGCGGAGAAACTCATGGACGTGGACGTCGTGCTCGAAGCGGCGCGCGCCGCGAAGGCCAACGGCGCGACGCGCTTTTGCATGGGCGCGGCCTGGCGCAATCCGAAGGAGCGCCACATGGAGCCGCTCACCGCGATGGTTCGCGGCGTGAAGGACATGGGCCTCGAAACCTGCATGACGCTCGGCATGCTCGAAGACGCGCAAGCGAAGCAGCTCGCCGACGCCGGGCTCGACTACTACAACCACAACCTCGACACGTCGCCCGAGTTCTACGGACAGATCATTTCGACACGCACCTACCAAGACCGTCTCGACACGCTCGAACGCGTGCGCGACGCGGGCATCAACGTCTGCTGCGGCGGCATCATCGGCATGGGTGAGTCGCGCCGCGAGCGCGCGGGCCTGATCGCTCAGCTCGCGAACATGAACCCGTATCCGGAGTCGGTGCCGATCAACAACCTCGTGGCGATCGAAGGCACGCCGCTCGAAAACACCGAACCGCTCGACCCGCTCGAATTCGTGCGCACGATCGCGGTCGCGCGCATCACGATGCCGAAGGCGATGGTGCGTTTGTCGGCCGGCCGCCAGCAGCTCGACGACGGGATGCAGGCGCTGTGCTTCCTGGCCGGCGCAAACTCGATCTTCTACGGCGACCAGTTGCTGACGACCAGCAACCCGCAGGCGGACAAGGATCGCAAGCTGCTCGCGCGGCTCGGCATGCGCGCCGAGGCGGCGCAGCAGATGCCGGTGGAAACGGCGCAGCAGTGCGACCGCGCGACGTCCGCGAACTAAACGAACTAAGCGAAATCAGCCGCGTGAGCTTTCGCGCGGCGTCATGTTGCGCGCGGCTGTCCCCCTCGGCCGCGCGTCTCCCCCGCAAGCCATCCGTAATCACACTCCCGCCGCAAACGTTTCACGTAATTTTCTTACCGTTTATTCACACTTAGCCGACTTCGAACGAGCCGGCGCCATCGCAATCCCGAGCAACCGCCAGCCGCGGCTCGCAGCAATGTCCCCCCGTTAACGTGGAAACGACGCATGCGCCTTCGGACGACGGTTACGCTCGCCTTACTCTCAAGCATCGGCCTCATGGGCTGCGGCCCTGACGACGACTCCGCTTCCTCGATCGCCGCGCCGGCAGCCAAGACTCAGTTGTCGGCCGCGAATGCCGATGCCGCAGTCAGCCTAAGCACCAGCGCCAAGGCCACGGCCAACGCAGGCCCGAACACCACCCGCCTCGCCGCCGCCCAGCCCGACACGTTCCCGAACGAACCGCCTCCGGCGCCGCCCGTCGTGCACTATCCGCCGGAGTCCAGCAGCGACTGACCGCAACCCGACAGCAACCCAACCGCGGGGCAAGCCGCTCCTTGCGCCCGCACCTCCCCCAAGCAGAAGGTGAAACCAAATGACCTTGAATAGCCGTCGCCGTTTTCTGCAAACCGTAGCGCAATCCGCGGGCGCCGCCGCCGCGATGACCGTCTTCCCCGAATCGATCCGCCGGGCGCTGGCCGTGCCCGCGGCGTCGCGCACGGGCAGCCTGCGCGATGTCGAGCACATCGTCGTGTTCATGCAGGAGAACCGCTCGTTCGACCACTACCTCGGCCACCTGCGCGGCGTGCGCGGCTACAACGACCGCTTCCCGATCCCGCTGCCGAGCGGCCTGCCGGTGTGGAACCAGCCGTCGAAGGAAAACCCCGCGCAGCCCGTGGTGCCGTTTCACCTGAACACGCAGACGACGAGCGCGCAATGCGTCGGTGACCTCGACCACTCCTGGTACAAGACGCAAGCCGCGATCGACGCGGGCCGCTACGACCAATGGCCCGCGAACAAGACGGACCTGACGATGGGCTACTACCTGCGTTCGGACATTCCGTTCCACTACGCGCTCGCCGATGCGTTCACCGTCTGCGACAACTACTTCTGCTCGCTGCCCGGCCCGACGCACCCGAACCGCTCGTACCTGATGACGGGGATGGTCGACCCGACCGGCACGCAAGGCGGGCCGCTCCTCGACAACAGCGACTTCGTCGACGGCGACGGGCCGCCCAACTACGCGCTGCTGTCGTGGACGACGTATCCCGAGCGCCTCGACGCGGCCGGCATCTCGTGGCAGGTCTACCAGCAGGGCCTGACCGGCGCCGATCCGCTGAACGGCAACTACGGCACCAACGTGCTGATGAACTTCCAGCAGTACATCAATGCGCCGGTCGGCTCGTCGCTGTACAACCGTGCGATGACGGTGCGCACGATCGACCAACTGAAAGCCGACGTGCAGGCGAACAACCTGCCGCAAGTGTCTTGGCTCTTGCCGCCCGCCGCGTACTCGGAGCACCCGCAGTACACCCCCGCCTACGGCGCCGAGTACCTCTCGAACATTCTCGACGCGCTCACGTCGAACCCCGACGTCTGGAGCAAGACCGTCCTGTTCGTGATGTACGACGAGAACGATGGCTTCTTCGATCACATCGTCCCGCCGCAGCCGCCGACGACGCGCGCGCAGGGCCTCTCGACGGTGACCGTCGACGGCGAGATCCACAACGTCGTGAACCCGCTGCGCGGCGGCAGCTACACCGCCGACGGGTTCCCCTACGGCCTCGGCCCGCGCGTGCCGATGACGATCGTCTCGCCGTGGACCAAGGGCGGCTTCGTCTGCTCGCAGGTGTTCGATCACACGTCGGTGATCCGCTTTATCGAAGCGCGCTTCGGCGTCAACGAGCCGAACATCACGCCGTGGCGCCGCGTCGTGTGCGGCAACCTGACGTCGGCATTCGATTTCCGCACGCCCGATTCGACGATGCCGCCGCTGCCCGACACGAGCGGCTACAAGTCGATCGCCGATAACCAGTGCGCGAACAATCCGAAGCCCACGGTGCCGTCGACGCCCGGCGTGGTCGATCCGCAGGAGCCGGGCACGCGCTACGCGCGCCCGCTGCCGTACGAGCTGCACGTGAACGCACACGTGAAGGCCGAAGAGAACACGCTCAATCTCTCGCTCGCGAACACGGGCGAGCACGGCGCGCACTTCTACGTCTACTCGACGAACCGCACCGACGGCCCGTGGCGCTATACCGTCGAAGCGCACAAGTCGCTGCACGATACGTTCGATCTGTCGGCGACTTCCGGCGTCTATGAGTTCACGGTCTACGGTCCGAACGGCTTCGTGCGTCAGTTCGCGGGCACGACCGCAGCGAGCACGCAAGGCGGCGCTCACGCGCATGTCGCGAACCCGGAAGTCGAAGCGGGCTACGACGTCGCGAACGGCAATCTCTATCTGAAGATCGTGAACCACGGCAAGGCCGCGATCGAACTGACCGCGGTCGACAACGCGTACGGCGCGCAAACGCGCAGCTTCAAGCTCGGCGCGCATGACGAAGTCGAAGCACGCTGGGAGCTGCGCTCGAGCCATCACTGGTACGACCTGACGATCTCGGACGGCACGGGCGGCACGTTCCTGCGGCGGCTCGCCGGCCACATCGAGACCGGCCGTCCGAGCTTCTCGGACCCGGCAGCGGTTGCGCCGGTGACGAGTCTCGGCAGCCTGGGGTAAGCGCGGAAAATAGGCGCGGAAAGCCCTCGCCAAGCGCGCGGGGGCCGAACCTCACTGACGCGATTCAATGGCGATTCGATGCAACAGCGGCCGGCCGTGACCCACGCGCCGGCCGCAATCATTGGCCCCCTCAAACCAGCGCGTGCGGCGCAAGCTCGACCGGCTCGTCGCGAAACCGCAGCGGCGCCGCGCAATGCACGAGCGTATCGACGAAGTACTTCGCGCGCGGCCACGGCCCGTAACCCGCCGCGACGTTGATATGCCCCGCGTCGCCGAGATTCACGAACGCGCTGCCGAGGCGCTGCGCCAGCTCGCGCGCGTCGGCAAGCGGCATCCACGGATCGGTCTCGCTGCCGATCACGATCGACGGCACGCCGAGGCGCCGCGCATCGAACGCACCCGCAAACGCGAATTTCTTCGGACTCGCCGGCGCGACGAACAGCACGCCCGCCACGTTCGACGCATGCGAACCGTGCGCCAACGCGTGCGCGGTCGCGAGGCAGCCGAAACTGTGCGCGGCGAGCACGAACGGCCCCTTCTCGCGCGCGAGCAAGTCGCGCACGGCCTGCGACCAGGTCGCGAGATGCGGCGCATCCCAATCGGCCTGCTCGACGCGCAGCGAACGCGCGAATTGCCGCTCGAGCCAGGTCTGCCAGTGGCCGCCCTCGCTGCCATGGAGGCCCGGTACCGTCACGAGGCGCGGCGGCCACGTCGATTTGGTGCATGCCAGCATTTGCCCTCCCGGAGAGGAATTCGAGCAGGCATTCTCGCGCGCGCCCGCTTGGCGCCGAACCAATTTTTCGTGCTTTGTTTATCGGCGGAAATGGGACCCCTGCGCGCGGCGGCGGCTGAAAAAGTAGAATGAAGCCTATTCTTAACGCGAACGATATGAAGATTCTGTTCTACTCGTCGTATGACGATCCGTCCGTATGGCTCAACGATCTGGCCCGGGCGCTGCCGCGCGCCGACCTGCGCGTATGGAAGCCGGGCGACACCGCGCCCGCCGACTACGCGATCGTCTGGCGTCCGCCGCGTGAATTGTTCGCTCACCGTCCGGGCTTGCGCGCGGTGTTCAATCTCGGCGCCGGCGTCGATGCGATCCTCGCGCTCGAGCACGCGCATCCGGGCACGCTGCCGCGCGAAGCGGCGCTCGTGCGGCTCGAAGACACCGGCATGGCCGCGCAGATGGCCGAATACGTCACGCACGCGGTGCTGCGCTACCTGCGCCGCCTGGACGAGTACGCGCGCCAGCAAACCGAGCGCCGCTGGCACGTGCTCGAACCCCATGCGCGCAGGACGTTCACCGTCGGCGTGCTCGGTCTCGGCGTGCTCGGCACGCACGTCGCGAAGACGCTCGCGTCGTTCGGCCTGCCCGTGCGCGGCTACAGCCGGAGCGCGAAACGCATCGACGGCGTGACCGCCTATGCGGGCGCCGAGCAGTTCGACGCGTTTCTCGACGGCGTGAAGGTGCTCGTGAATCTGCTGCCGAGCACACCCGATACGAACGACGTGCTGAACCGCGACACCTTCGCGAAGCTCGCGCGCGGCGCGTATCTCGTGAACGTCGCGCGCGGCGCGCATCTGGTCGAAGAAGACCTGCTCGAAGCGTTGAAAGACGGTCAAATCGCGGCGGCTACGCTCGACGTGTTCCGCAAGGAGCCGCTGAGCGCCGACCATCCGTTCTGGAACGAGCCGCGCATCACGATCACGCCGCACAGCTCCGCCGAAACGCTGCGCGAAGAAAGCCTGCAGCAGGTGGCGCAGAAGATCGAGGCGCTCGAGCGCGGCGAAGCGATCAGCGGCATCGTCGATTTGGCGCGCGGGTACTGACCGCGCGCACAGGAACCCAATATCAAGGAGACAACCATGTCCATTCCCAGCGCAGTGAAGATCGTCGAAGTCGGCCCGCGCGACGGGCTGCAGAACGAGAAGGATTTCGTGCCGACGCCGGTCAAGATCGAGCTCGTCAACCGGCTTGCCGCAGCGGGCTTCAAGAATGTCGAGGCGGCGTCGTTCGTATCGCCGAAGTGGGTGCCGCAGATGGCCGACGGCGCCGAGGTGATGAACGGCATCGAACGCCGCGCAGGCACGATCTACTCGGTGCTGACGCCGAACCTGAAAGGCTTCGAAGGCGCGCTCGCCGCGCGTGCCGATGAGATCGTGATTTTCGGCGCCGCGAGCGAAGCGTTCTCGCAGAAGAACATCAATTGCAGCATCGCGGAAAGCATCGCGCGCTTCGAGCCGGTCGTCGCGGCAGCGAAAGAGCACGGCGTGCGCGTGCGCGGCAGCGTGTCGTGCGCGCTCGGCTGTCCGTATCAGGGCGAGGTGCCGGTGGCGTCGGTGGTGGACGTCGTCGAGCGCTTTGCCGCGCTCGGCTGCGACGAGATCGATATCGCCGATACGATCGGCGTCGGCACGCCGAAGCGCACGCGCGAAGTATTCAGCGCCGTGACGCAATCGTTCCCGCGCGAACGGCTCTCCGGCCACTTCCACGACACCTACGGGCAGGCGCTCGCGAACATCTACGCGGCGCTCTTCGAAGGCATCGAGATTTATCACGCGTCGGTGGCGGGGCTGGGCGGCTGTCCGTATGCGAAGGGCGCGACCGGCAACGTCGCGACCGAAGACGTGCTGTACCTGATGAACGGCCTCGGCATCGAAACCGGCGTCGATCTCGACCAAGTGGTCGCAATCGGCGATTTCATCTCGACGTCGATCGGCCGCGCGAACGTCTCGCGCGCCGGCAAGGCCTTGCTCGCGAAAGCGCGCAGCCAGGCCGCATGCTCGTAGGCGCTTCACGCGCGCCGTCATTCACTCAGCGATAACCCCCTTCCCTATGTCGGACGAAGCTTTTACCGAATCGAGCGGCGACCAGACGCTCCCCGATAGCGCCCGCCGCGTCGCGCAACTGCTGCGCGAGCGCGGGCACACCCAATCCGTCGTGATGCTGCCGGAAACCGGCAAGACCTCGGCCGAAGCGGCCGCGGGCCTTGGCTGCTCGGTCGCGCAGATCGCGAAATCGATCTTGTTCCGGCGCCGCGAAGACGATGCCCCGGTGCTGGTGGTGGCGAGCGGCGCGAATCGCGTCGACGAAAAGAAAGTCGCGCAGCAAGTCGGCGAAATCGCGCGCGCGGACGCGAAGTTCGTGCGCGAGAAAACCGGCTATGCGATCGGCGGCGTCTGCCCGATCGGGCACGCCACGCCGCCCGTCACGCTGATCGACGCCGACTTGCTCGAACTCGACAGCCTGTGGGCCGCGGCCGGCCATCCGCACGCGGTGTTCAATCTCTCGCCGCAGGAGCTCGTCGCTTTGACGGGCGCGCCCGTGGCCGACGTGGCGCTGCGCGAAGCATGACGACCTCAGAAGCCACCCCACTCCAAACTCAGGACGCGCCGCAGACGCCCGCCGTGCCGTCGCCGTGCATCAACGTGTGCAAGATGAATGCCGACACGCAATGGTGCGACGGGTGCCTGCGCACGATCGACGAGATCCGCGCGTGGTCGAAGCTCGACGACGACGGCAAGCGCGCCATCTGGGCGGAACTCGATCTGCGGCACGCGTCGCTAATGGAACAGCGCAAGGCGGCCGCGCCATGAGCGAGCCGGCACGCGTCGTGCAGATCGGCGAAACGTGCAGCAGCACGCTCACGCTGCCGGTGGAATCGATCAAATCGTTCGCGACGCTCGTCAACGATTTGAACCCGCTGCACCACGACGATGCATTCGCCGCGCAAAGCCGATTCGGCGGGATCATCGCGTCGGGCACGCAGCCGGCCGCGCATTTCATGGCGCTCGTCGCGACGCACTTTTCGAGCTACGCGCAATCGCTCGGCCTCGAATTCGATATCAAGTTGAAGAAAGCGGTGCTGGCGGGCGATACGCTGACGCTCTCGTGGCGTGTCGCCGACGCGTATTGGAAGCCGAGTCTGAACGGCGACCTCGTGACGCTCGAGGGCACCGTGATCAATCAGCGCGGGGAGATCGCGCTGACGGGCCGCGCGACCATTCTCGTGATGGCGAACTGACAAAAAAGAAAGCCGCGCGCCTTGGGTGGCGTGCGGCGGAATTTTTTTGACGTGATCAGCGTCGATTTGAATGATACCGGCCGGCTCACTCGAATCGCATCGGTAATTTCCCTACAGACTGCTGACATTTTGTCGGCCAGCGTCTTTTATCCAGGCTTTGCGCAGTGACGGCACAATCGGATTGGCGACGAAACGCTCTGTCTCAACGTAAGGCCTCGGCAATTTACTTCGATATCCGAATCAAATCCCGAAACACTTACGTTGACTTACACGACGATAGCCGCCGCTGCGGCACGATGCGCCAGCCGAGATTCACGCCCGCCGCCGCCAGCAGAATCAACACGGCGCCCGCGACTTGAATCCACGCGAGCGATTGTCCGAACGCCACACGGTCGACGATGATCGCGACGATCGGATAGATGAACGACAGCGCGCCCGTCATCGCCGTCGGCAGCTTTTGAATGGCGCCGTACAGCAGCACATACATGACGCCGGTGTGAACGACGCCAAGCGTCCCGAGCTGGAGCCAGTGCGCGGGTGTCGTCGGCAGTGCGTCGAAGTGCACGAGCGGCGCGAGCATCAGCGCGCCGAGCACGACCTGGATCAGCGCGATCAGATGCGGCGGCGTGCCCTTCAAGCGCTTGGTGACGATCGACGAAATGGCGTAGAGGAAAGCCGCACCGAGCGCGAGCGCCACGCCTTCGAGATATTCGCCCGGTACCGCAAGCACCGCCGGCTCCACGCGCACGACGAACACGAGACCGACGAACGCCACGACGAGCCACGCGATCGTCGATGCCGTCACGCGCTCGCGAAACACGATCGCGCCAAGCGCGACGAGCATGAACGGCTGCGTGTTGTAGACGGCGGTCGCCATCGAAATCGACGCGCGCGAATACGCCGCGAACAGCAGCAGCCAATTGCCGACGATCGCCGCGCCCGCGAGCGCGACGAGCCCGAGCATGCGCCACGAGAACCATTGGCGCCGTATCAGCCCGAGCGCGAGACAGATGGCGAAGAGCGTTGCCGCGCCGAACACGCAGCGAAAGAACACCACATTGATGGACGATTGCTGCGACGAGACGACGAGCCAGCCGATCGTGCCCGACATCAGCATGGCGGCGGTCATTTCGGCTGCGCCGCGCCGGATTTCCTGGTTAGCCATGGCGATTTCTCTTTCCCGGTTCAACCTCGATGAACCCGAGTGTAGACATTTCAATCGCCGCAATACATGGCTAAACTAAGGTCACGACGCAATGTCGGCTAATTATCGAAGGTGAAAATGCCAAAACGCCTTTACCCCTCGACGGCGCCCGCCACCCTCGACGAAACCGATCGCGAACTGCTGTCGGCGCTCGCCGAAGATTCGCGCATCGCGGTGAGCGAGTTGGCCCGGCAGGTCGGGCTGTCGGCACCGAGCACGGCCGAGCGGCTGCGGCGGCTCGAAACGCTCGGGGTCATCGAGCGCTTCACCGTGCAGATCGACCCGCGCGCGCTCGGCTACACGCTTCAGGCGATCGTGCGCGTGAAGCCGCTGCCGGGACAGCTGCATCTGGTCGAAGACGTGATTCGCCGCATTCCCGAGTTCGTCGAATGCGACAAGGTCACCGGCGACGATTGCTTCGTCTGCCGTCTGGTGCTGCGCTCGATCGAGCAGCTCGACGAGATTCTGTCGAAGGTGACCGAGCGCGCCGAAACGAGCACGGCGATCATCAAGTCGACGCCGGTGCCGCGCCGCCTGCCGCCGCTCGCGCCGCCGCAAGCGGCTCCGGCGGAGCTCGAGGCAACGGGAGCACCGGCGCCCTCGGCAACGCCAACGCCCGCGCCGTCCGTGCGCGGGCGCAGCAAACGCTAGCTTTCGGCGGGCTCGTTCGCCTCGAAGAACGACAGCATCTCCGCGACGAGCTCGTCAGGCGCCTCTTCGGGGATGTAGTGCCCGCACGGCAGCGCCCGGCCGCTGACATCGCGCGCCACGTGCCGCCACTCGGCAAGCGGATCGAAGCAGAGTTCGATCACGCCCTCCTCGCCCCACAGCACGCGCAGCGGGCAGCTCACCTTGTGCCCGCACTCCTCGTCCGCGCGGTCGTGGACGAGATCGATCGTCGCCGACGCGCGGTAGTCCTCGCACATCGCATGCACCGCGCCCGGCTGGCGCAGCGCATCGCGATAGGCCGCGAGCGCGTCGGGCGCGAACGGCGTCAAGCCCGCGTGGCGGCTGCCCATCACGCGCTCGACATAGACATCCGGGTCCGCGCCGATCAGCTTTTCGGGCAGGGGCTCGGGCTGGATCAGGAAGAACCAGTGAAAGTACTTGGTCGCGAAGGTGCGATCGGTGCGCTCGTACATTGCGAGCGTCGGCGCGATATCGAGCAGCATCAGGCGTTCGACGGCGTCCGGGAAATCGAGCGCCATCCGGTGCGCGACGCGCGCGCCGCGATCGTGCGCGCAGACGAGAAACTGATCGAAGCCGAAATGGCGCATCACGGCGACTTGGTCCGCCGCCATCGCGCGCTTCGAATACGGAACATGCGCCGCGTCGCTAGCCGGCTTGGCCGAGGCGCCGTAGCCGCGCAAGTCGGTGGCGATTACCGTGAAATGCTGCGCGAGCTGCGGCGCGCAGCGATGCCAGATCATGTGCGTCTGCGGATGACCGTGCAGCAACAGCAGCGGCGGCCCCGATCCGCCTTTGACCCCGTAGATATCGACACCCGCAACGTTGACGTGAAACGGTGTGAAATCCGGAAAGCCCATGACGTCCCCCCGATTGTCGTAGTAGGCCCTTCGCATTCTATGAGCGGCTCATGACGCCGGGCCGTTCGATGGGGCACGAAACCGTAGAACCAGAGCACTCATTCCAAGTTGAAACGGTTCTGCTCGTCTTCCGAATTCCCCTATAATCGAACGACCGTTCATTTTGATGGCGATTGATTGCGACGCAACGGCAGGCATGGGATCGGCAGCTTTCTAAATGCTGTCGATGGCTTTCTTCCTATGAAACCCGGCCGGCTGCGTCACGAGTCCCGCATCGCTACACTCATATCGCCGCGCACATTTCCGAGCGTGCCGGCGCCCTAAAGGAGACTGCGTCATGGCCTTGCCCGCCGCCCTGCAAAATCTCGCGCTGCCCGTCGTCGCTTCACCGATGTTCATCGTCAGCTATCCGGAACTCGTGCTTGCGCAGTGCAAAGCGGGGATCGTCGGCTCGTTCCCGGCGTTGAACGCCCGCCCGGCCGAATTGCTCGACGAGTGGCTCACGCAGATTCAGGAACAGCTCGCCGCGCACAAGGCGGCGAACCCGGGGGCCGCCATCGGCCCGATCGCGGTGAACCAGATCGTCCATCAGTCGAATGCGCGGCTCGAACACGACGTGCGTGTGTGCGTCGAGCACAAGGTGCCGATCTTCATCACGAGCCTGCGCGCGCCGGCCAAGGAAATCATCGACGCCGTGCACAGCTACGGCGGCATCGTGCTGCACGACGTGATCAACATCCGCCATGCGCAGAAGGCGCTCGAAGCGGGCGTCGACGGCCTGATTCTCGTCGCCGCGGGGGCGGGCGGACACGCGGGGACGACCTCGCCGTTCGCGCTCGTCGGCGAAGTGCGGCGCATCTTCGACGGCCCGATCGTGCTGTCGGGCGCGATCGCCAACGGCGGCTCGATCCTCGCCGCGCAAGCGATGGGCGCCGATCTCGCCTACATGGGCACGCGCTTCATCGCGACGAAAGAAGCGCACGCGGTCGAGGGCTACAAGCAGGCGATCATCAATTCGAACGCTTCCGACATCATCTATACGAACCTCTTCACCGGCGTGCACGGCAACTACATCCGCGAGAGCATCGTGAGCGCCGGGCTCGATCCGGATGCGCTGCCCGAGTCGGACAAGTCCGCGATGAACTTCGCGAGCGACAAGGCGAAGGCGTGGAAAGACATCTGGGGCGCGGGGCAAGGCGTCGGCTTGATGAGCGACGTGCCGTCGGTGGATGAGCTCGTTGCGCGGTTGAAGCGCGAGTATGAGGAAGCGAAGGCGCGGCTGGCGATCGGGCGGTGAGCTTAGCCGGAGTTGGTTACGGCGCTGCTGGTTGCTGCGTATGTCCCAAGCCATGCTGCAGACGAAATTGATAGTGATAGGCTCGCCGCTCGGGCGGGCCTATCGTTGACTATTCACGGCCTTCCCGTGGGTCAGGGCCGTAGAGATTGGTGGCATTTTGAGGAGGAAGCGCCAAAGAGACCACTATCACAATGGGCGCTGCGAACAAGAAATAACCGATGCACAAAAGGCCAGACCGGTTGCTATCGTGCAGCCTCCTTACGTTATAAGACAGCGTGGCTAGCAATGAAAACAAACCGATAATAAATAGCGCCACTTGATAGCTCGCATTTTCACCGGATAAAAAGCACAGCACACCCCTGGTAGCGGCATAGAAAACGCAATAATGGACTACCAAAAACACAAGAAAATCCACGCGCGTTTCACGCCCGGAGAATCGAAATATATTTCGATAGCCTCTCAGCCAGGCCCCGATAACCGATCGCAGCGCTTTCCTATGCATCCCCTCTCCTCTTCAAAAGCAATCTGGAGCCTCAATCAGCTCGCCGTCTAGATAGGTATCGTTCAACTCGCAAATCTGCAACACCGTTCGATAAATTTGAATCAATGTGGGGCCAATTGTATTTCCAAACGAAGGCACTCTAAAAAGTGATGGGCAGCAGGGGGCGGGGCCCTTGACGGACGGTGCTTACCGCTCTGGCAAGCGTCGAATGGCGTGACTAGCCGGCTTGGGGGGTATCGGTTGCCGGGCGGTAGTCCTTCATCAACCAGCGAGAGAGGAAGAAGGTGCGGCGCAGGTCTTGGATTTTTTCGTAGTCGGCGTTGACGAAGTGGCGGCCGGTTTGCTTTTCGTATTTGCGCAGCAGCAGCAAACTGGCGATTTGAGGGCCAATCACCTTGACGTTAAGATAGCTCAAGACGCCAACGAAAACAGGCAGAGCAACAAAAATCACGTTGTCTCTAGAGCCCGTGTAAATCTGAAATAAGATCGGAATATTAGTCACCATTGCTCCGGTCGAAAAAATTACCGCACCCATATCACGCCCACCTGATTCATTATATTTTCCAGGAGTGATAATATAACGATCGAAATCAACACAGCGACTCAAGCTCACCATCCAATCGCGTTCACGATTCGCTCGGAAAGCACCTAATTTTGCAAACTGCCGCAACACCCCAAACAAGAGCGGCAATATAACTGAAGCAAGATAAGCACCCAACGCGAAAAACCTATACTCGCGCGCACGGACGACTTCCGCCAATACAATCGCGCCCGCCCCTCCCAAAAAAATCAAAAAAACAACGACAAAATAACCAATAGCCATCAGCGAAAATTTAACGGAAAAATCCGCTCTATATTTTATCAGCCCCCCCCATTGCAAAGCCGGCCAATGCCGCAGTCGCAATCAACATCAAAATAGCCGAACCAGGCATTTCGCGGAATTTATATACAACCCCTACTGGCAAGCAAATACAAGTCAGATTCGCTCCACAGAAAATTATCGGCACCTTAGATAGTATTGAACGCACACCCTCAATATTTGTCAGCACATTATTTCTCCAGCATTCTCCAGACAGCTGCTTCGGTGTCTTGCGCAGATCCACTCCAGCCCCAAGCAAGTTGAGCAAGAAAGCCAACCCCCAGTGAGACGACTATTACGATAGCGCTAGCTGCCAGCGTGGGAGCAAAAAGTGCCACAGCTACTGTAGCTGCGGAGAAAGCCGTAAGCCCCACAAAATTCCCACTCTGACTCCGCGCTGAAGCTATAGCAAACCGCGATGCCGTAATACGGCGTCAAATTGTGCGGCAACGTGCTGCGATATTGCTGAAGCGAGCGGCAAACGTTGCTAGCTTGCCCACGTGCGATATTGGCGATCGAACCCGGCACGGTCTCCTCCTATTCGAATGGAAACCGTCGACCCTATCGGCAGCGGAAATCGCGAGCTATCGGAAAATTCTGAAATATCAGATCGGAATGACTCAGGTCACGGGAAATCGCACGATGCTGTCAAGCCGGCAGAGCTAGCGCAATTTTGATTGGTGATGCAGCCCTTTAAGCGCCGCCTCTGCCGGCCGATTGCCACGACGCACACGCTCACATATTCCGCCGGTACTGCCCGCCCACTTCGAACAGCGCATGCGTGATCTGCCCGAGCGAGCAGACCCGCACCGCGTCCATCAGCACCGCAAACACGTTCTCGTCGTCGATCACTGCGCGTTGCAGGCGTTGCAGCATCTGAGCCGATTCGCCTTGATGCCGTGCCTGGAACGCGCGCAGGCGCGCCAGCTGGCTCTGCTTTTCGGTTTGCGTCGAGCGCTGCAGCGCAATCGGCGGCGGCGCCTCGTGCGGATGCGCCGACAAAAACGTGTTCACGCCGACGATCGGATACGAGCCGTCGTGCTTGCGATGCTCGTACAGCATCGATTCGTCCTGGATGCGCCCGCGCTGATAGCCCGTCTCCATCGCGCCGAGCACGCCGCCGCGCTCGGTCAGCCGGTCGAATTCGGCGAGCACCGCCGCTTCGACGAGATCGGTCAGCTCCTCGACGATGAAGCTGCCCTGATTCGGGTTCTGGTTCTTCGCGAGCCCCCATTCGCGGTTGATGATCAACTGGATCGCCATCGCGCGGCGCACCGAGTCTTCGGTGGGCGTCGTGATCGCTTCGTCGAATGCGTTGGTGTGCAGCGAGTTGCAGTTGTCGTAGATCGCGATCAGCGCCTGCAGCGTCGTGCGGATATCGTTGAAGTCGATTTCCTGCGCGTGCAAGCTGCGGCCCGACGTCTGCACGTGGTACTTGAGCTTCTGGCTGCGCTCGTTCGCGCCGTACTTGTCGCGCAGCGCGAGGGCCCAAATGCGGCGCGCCACGCGGCCGAGCACCGTGTACTCGGGCTCCATGCCGTTCGAGAAGAAGAACGAGAGATTCGGCGCGAAATCGTCGATGCGCATGCCGCGCGCGAGATACGCCTCGACATAGGTGAAGCCGTTCGCGAGCGTGTACGCAAGCTGCGAGATCGGGTTCGCGCCCGCCTCGGCGATGTGATAGCCAGAGATCGACACCGAATAGAAGTTGCGCACGCCGTGCTCGACGAAGTACGCCTGGATGTCGCCCATCACTTTCAGGCTGAACTCCGTCGAGAAGATACAGGTGTTTTGTCCCTGGTCTTCCTTCAGGATGTCGGCCTGCACGGTGCCGCGCACGTTCTGCAGCGCATGGGCGCGGGCCGCGGCGACTTCGTCCGGCTTGGGTTCGCGCCCTTCGGCGGCGCAGCGCGTCGCCAGGCGTTCGATCTGCTGGTCGATCGCGGCGTTGAAGAACATGGCGAGGATCGTCGGCGCGGGGCCGTTGATCGTCATCGATACCGACGTCTCCGGCGCGCACAAATCGAAGCCGTCGTAGAGCGTCTTCAGATCGTCGAGCGTCGCCACCGAGACGCCGGAATTGCCGACCTTGCCGTAGATGTCGGGCCGTTCGTGCGGCTCCTCGCCATAGAGCGTCACCGAATCGAACGCGGTGGAGAGGCGCTTCGCGGGCATCCCCTCGGACAGCAGCTTGAAGCGCCGGTTGGTGCGCAGCGGGTCGCCCTCGCCCGCGAACATCCGCGTCGGGTCTTCGTTTTCGCGCTTGAACGGAAACACGCCCGCCGTGAACGGAAAATGGCCGGGGAGGTTCTCGAGCGAGAGCCAGCGCAGCAGCTCACCCGGGTCGGCGACCTTCGGCAGCGATACCTTGCGGATCGACGTGCCCGAGAGCGTCGTGATCGAAAGCGTGGTGCGGATCTCGCGGTCGCGGACCTTCACCACGTGTTCGTCGCCGGAATAGGCAGCGGCCGTCTTCGGCCATGCCGCGAGCAGCGCCTTTTCGCGTTCGCCGAGCTGGGAATCGCGTGCGGCGATCAACAGGTCGAGGGAGGCGATGGCTTGCTGACTCGGGGAGTGCGCGTTCTCCGGCGTATCGATCGCGTCCGTCGCGACGGATGCCGCAACCGCTTCCGGCACGCCGGCCGCCTTCGGTTCATTGGCGGCGCTCGATGCCTGCGCTGCTTCGATCAACATCCGCCGCGCTTCGCGCAATTGCCAGCGCTCGCGCGCGACGCGCGCCTGCGCTTCGGCCCGCGTCCGATACGCCCGCACGGTCTCCGCCACCTCCGACAGATAGCGCACGCGCGAAGGCGGCACGATCGCATGACGTTCGCTCGAATAACGCACGCTCGTCCGCGGCAGCCTGCCGGCGCCCGCGCGCAAGCCGTGCGCGCCCAGCGACGCCGCGACCTGCTGATACAGCGCGGTCACGCCGTCGTCGTTGAAGTGCGACGCGATCGTGCCGAACACCGGCATCGCCTCGGGCGGCGTGCCCCACGCTTCGCGATTGCGCTGGACCTGCTTCGACACGTCGCGCAGCGCATCGGCGGCGCCCTTGCGGTCGAACTTGTTGATCGCGACGAAATCGGCGAAGTCGAGCATGTCGATCTTTTCGAGCTGGCTCGCGGCGCCGAACTCGGGCGTCATCACGTAGAGCGACTGGTCGGCGTGCGGCACGATGCCCGCATCGCCCTGCCCGATGCCCGAGGTCTCGACGACGATCAAGTCCACGCCCGCCGCCTTGCAAGCGACGATCGCGTCGGGCAGCGCCTCGGCGATCTCCATCGGCGCGCCGCGCGTCGCGAACGAGCGCATGAAGACGCGCGGCCCGCGCCCCCAGTCGCCGATCGCGTTCATGCGGATGCGGTCGCCGAGCAGCGCGCCGCCGGACTTGCGGCGCGACGGATCGATCGCGAGCACGGCGATCGTCAGCGCGTCGTCGTAGTCGAGGCGGAAGCGCCGCACCAGCTCGTCGGTCAGCGACGACTTCCCCGCGCCGCCCGTCCCCGTCACGCCGAGCACCGGCACCTGCACGGCCGCCGCGCGTTCCGCGAGCGCCGCGCGCGTGGCGGCGTCGGCCTGTCCGCTTTCGAGTGCGGTGATGAGCTGGGCGAGCTGGCGGAAACGGCCGGCGCTGCCTTGCCCGAGTTGCGCCAATACATCGGCGCCGAGTGCGTTGACGGCGGCGCGCGGCGACTTCGACGCGCGCGCGATCATGTCGTCGATCATCCCCTGCAAGCCGAGCCGCTGGCCGTCCTGCGGCGAATAGATGCGCTCGACGCCGTAGCGCTGCAGCTCGTCGATCTCATCGGCGACGATCACGCCGCCTCCGCCGCCGAACACCTTGATGCGCTCGCCGCCGCGCTCGCGCAGCATGTCGACGAGGTACTCGAAATACTCGACGTGCCCGCCCTGGTAGCTCGACACCGCGACGCCGTCGGCGTCCTCTTCGAGCGCCGCGTTCGCGACATCGGCGACCGAGCGGTTGTGGCCGAGGTGGATCACCTCGACACCGCTCGCCTGAAGAATGCGGCGCATGATGTTGATCGACGCGTCGTGGCCGTCGAACAGCGCGGCGGCGGTCACGAAACGCAGACGCGGCGCCGACGGCGGCCTGTGGCCGCTCGAGCGCTGCGGCATCGAAAGGTCGGTCATGTCTCCCCCGAGGATCGTTGAATCAAGCGGGTGTTTTTCGCAGTATAGGCAAACGTCCGGGGGAGGTTGACGTTCGCGTCAAGCCGTCAAGACCGTCAAGACGAAAAGCGGGCCGCAGCCGCGCGAATCTCCTCGAGCGACGGCCACAGCGGCTTGCCGGCAAACCGCTCCGCCAGGAAGTCGACGAACGAGCGCACTTTCGCCGACACATGACGCCGGCTCGCATAGACGGCATGGATCGGCAGCTCGCGCGGCGGCAGCGCATCCACGAGGATCGGCACGATGCGCCCTTGCGCCAGGTCGTCGCCGATCACTTCGGTGCCGAGCCGTGCAATGCCCACGCCCGACAGCACGACGACGCGCTGTGCCTCGAGATGCGCGACGACGAGATTGCCCGCGATCGGCACGCGCGACCCATCGGGCCCGCTCGGCAGCCAGTCGACGGCGGGCATGTTCCGGTACTGAATGAAGTTGTGCTTCGCGAGGTCGTCGATGGTTCGCGGCGTGCCGTGACGGCTCAGGTACTCCGGCGACGCGCACAGCACGATGTGCGCGGTCGCGAGCTGCCGCGCGATCAGCGACGACGACTTGAGCCCGAACGGCGACGCGCGGATCGCCACGTCGAAACCCTCCTCGATCAGCTCGACGACGCGATCGGACAGCTCGACTTCGGTCGTCACCTGCGGATGCTTCGCCGCATAGTCGGCGACCGCGGCCATCAGGTAGCGCAAGCCGAACGCCGATAGCGACGACACCCGGAGCCGCCCCTGCGGCACGATGCTCGCGGCGCTGACCGCCTGCTCGGCCTCGTCGAGTTCTGCGAGCACCTGCGCGAGCCGCTCGTAGTACTCGCGGCCGGCCTCGGTTGGCGCGACACGGCGCGTGGTCCGGTTCAGAAGCCGCGCGCCGAGCTGCTGCTCGAGGTGCATCACGTGCTTGCTCGCCATCGCCGCGGACATCTCCATGCGTTCGGCCGCGCCGACGAAGCTGCCCACCTCGACGACATAGCGGAACACTTTCATGCTGACGAGGGTATCCATGGCAATCGCTCGCAATAAGAATGAATCGACCGGGTTGCCCGCACTTTATCAAAGTTGCGTAGGCAAAGAAGAACGACGCGAGTGACGAGCCAAAGCGCCGCCACGGATATCGGCACCCAGTCCAGAGGCCCGCTATACGCAGGGTAAATACCTAAAAGATAGACCCCCATTGACTGACAACATTGCGCTATAAATGCCATGTTGTCTTACAACACGCATCCGATTCGATCCGCAACGATGTCCCAACCCTCGCCAGCCCGCGAGAGATCAGGAACCACGATGGATATGAGCCGCACCGCCGCCCGCATCGCCGTCAGAACCAACGTCCGTTATGGCGTCCTGCTGATGCTCTTCATCGTCACGACGCTCAACTACGCGGACCGCGCGACGCTCTCGATCACCGGCTCGGTCATCCGCAAGGAATTCGGCGTGGACGCGGTGCAGATGGGCTACATCTTCTCGGCGTTCGGCTGGGCTTATGTGCTCGCGCAGCTGCCGAGCGGCTGGCTGCTCGACCGCTTCGGCGCGCGCCGCGTCTACGCGGCCAGCATCTTCTTCTGGTCGGTCTTCACGTTGCTTCAAAGCGCGATCGGGATCGCGGGCAGCGCGGCGGCCACGGTGGCCGCGCTGTTCGTCCTGCGCTTCGCGGTGGGCCTCGCCGAGGCGCCGGCGTTTCCCGCGAACGGCAAGCTCGTCGCAACCTGGTTCCCCACTGCCGAGCGCGGCACCGCGTCGGCGATCTTCAACTCGGCACAGTACTTCGCCGCCGTCATCTTCACGCCGCTGATGGCGTGGCTCACCCACGCATTCGGCTGGCGGCAGGTCTATCTCGTGATGGGCGCGGCCGGTATCGCGTTGGCCATGGTGTGGCTGAAGTTCGTGCGAAGCCCCGCCGATCATCCGCGCATCAGCCAGGCGGAGCTCGATCTCATCGAACAGGGCGGCGGCGTCGTGCGCGCGGCGGGGAAATCGGCGGGACCGACCGCCGTCGGCAGCACGGCAAGCGTCGCGAGCTGGCAGATCCTCAAGGAGCTGCTCGCCAACCGCATGCTGCTCGGCGTCTATCTGGGCCAATACTGCATCACCGTGCTCACGTATTTCTTCTTGACCTGGTTTCCGCTCTATCTCGTGCAGGCCCGCCACATGTCCATCCTGCAAGCGGGATTCGTCGCGTCGATTCCGGCGATCTGCGGTTTCACGGGCGGCGTGCTCGGCGGCGTCTTGTCCGATTGGCTGATCAAGCGAGGCTGCTCGCTCACCGTCGCGCGCAAGGTGCCGATCGTCGGCGGCATGCTGCTGTCGGTCTGCATCATCGGATGCAACTACGTGAGCGCCGACTGGGTCGTCGTCGCTTTGATGGCGCTCGCTTTCTTCGGCAAGGGCATCGGCGCGCTCGGCTGGGCAGTCGTTGCCGATACGGCGCCGAAGCAGGCGATCGGATTGTCGGGCGCCATTTTCAACACGTTCGGCAATACGGCCGGCATCGTCACGCCGATCGCGATCGGCTACATCGTGAGCGCGAGCGGCTCGTTCGAAGGCGCGCTGATCTTCGTCGCCGCTCACGCGCTTCTCGCGGTGTTCAGCTATCTCGTGATCGTGAAAGACATCAAGCGAGTTCAGCTTTCCAGCCGGGTGCTCGTCAACTGAAAACGGCCCAGCCGCCAATGCGACCGGGCCGTCCAATCCAGACCACTACGCTAGGCCGTTCGGTAACCTGGACCGAACGGCACGAGCGCCGTCCGCCGGCGAAGCCGGCAACCCGCGCTTAGAACTTCGCGCGAATGCCCGCTCCGAAGGTGTTGCCGTCCGACAGGCCGCTCAAGCGGTCGTTCATGTAGGCCGCGTAGATATCGGTGCGCTTGGACAGCGGGTAGTCGTAGCCGAGCGCCCAGGTCTTGCGGGTCTGGTCGAGGCCGCCCGCATCGCGCGAGTACGCGAACGACGCCATCACCGTGCCCGGACCCACCGGCACCGTGACGCCGCCCTGCTCCGTGTTGACGTGCCAGCTGCTGCCGGCGATCTGGTCGTTATGCGTGTACATGTACTGGCCGTAGAACTTCACGAACTTGAGGTCGTAGCTCGCGCCGAACTGGCCGACATACTGGCTCTTGAACGGCACCACGCTGCCGCCGAACGCCACCGACGGCGGATTCACCAAATCGCCCGGCGCGTTGTTGAAGTTCACGTACTGAAACACGCCGGTCGCCGCGAACGGGCCGTGGAAGTACAGGAACTGGGCGCTCCACTTCTTCGCGCCGTTGTCGCCGGCGGTATTGCCGAGCCCGTACATCACGCTGCCCGACAGACCGTTGAAATCAGGCGTTGAGTACTGCACCGCGTTGTTCCAGCCCGAATCGCCGACCACGCCCGTATCCGTCGTATAGGTCGCGCCGGTCGGAATTGCCGTGTTGCCGAGGAAGGTGTGCCACACCATCGGCGAGAACTCGTACGAATCGCTGAACGGGTTGAAGAGGATCGTCGAGATGAAGAGCTGTGTCGTCAGGCGGCCCGCGGTCACGGTACCGTACGGCGACTCGATGCCGACATACGCGTTGCGCGAGAAAAACGTATCGCCCGTGAAGCGGCCGTAGTTGCCGTTTTGCGGCAGGAAGAAGTCTTCCAAGGTGAAGATGGCCTTGTAGCCGCCGCCCAAGTCTTCCGAGCCCTTCAAGCCCCAGTACGACGTCGACATGCCGCCGCCGGAAACTTGCCACGCATTCTGCTGGCCGGGAAACTTCTGATTCCCGACCCACGTATCGACCTGACCGTACAACTGGACGCTCGACTGCGCGTGCGCTGCGGTACCCGCGGCGAGCAAGCCGGCCACGGCCGCGCACTTGAAGCTTGTTTTCAGCGTGCGGCTGACGATTGCTTTCATATGATCTCCTGTCTTTTTCAAAGTTAAGCGTTGACGGGCGCGGGGGGGCGGTTCGCGCGAGCTGTTTGGTTGGCCGTTCGATCTGTCGATCAGTCGATCCGGTTGCGGGCGAAGATCATCTTTACGGACCATTTTTCTGGACAAAAATGGGTTCGCTTATTGCGGGTATAGCTAACCCATTAGTTGCCCGTTGATTTGTTTTGCTTATCGAGCGCGGCTTGCGAAGAACATCGAAGCCAATGGCCCGCAATGCCATGTCAGCCGCCGATCTGGCCGGCATGCGGGCGCAGCGCCATCGTCGCCGAAAGCCGCAAGGTCGCAATATTATTTTGAAAAAGGGGGGGCGATCAACGGTGCGGAACCGCCGGGGACGCCGAAAAGTGTGGCGTGATTACGTCACTTTGGATGCCGCGTCGCGGCTTGCGGGAGAGATAGACGGCCGCCGCTCGGCAGCCATCGACTGCGCGCTGCGCGCCGCCGTCAGTTGCGGTAGGGGGACGGCTCGGGAGGATGCGGGACTTGGTTAGGCGGACGCGGCACGAAGTGCGACGATTCACGCTCTTCGTTATAGCGGGTGATGTCCGCGCGAATCGAGCCCGATCTCATATAGGGCGGGTTGGGGTCTTGGCGTTGAAACGGCCGCGTGACCTCGCTGACGGTGCGAATGGGCGTGCCGTACACCGGGTCGTGGCCGCCCGGGATGCCGGAGGGCCCCATCCAAGCCGAGCCGCCGGCCGCCGCACGTGGATCCTGACGGGGGCCTGCCGCGCGACGCTGCGATGCGTAACCGCGCGAATCGGCCCGGGGCGCATGCGCGGCGGGTCCGCCGTAGGCGCGCATGCCGCCCGCGTGGTATCCGCCCCCGCCGTGATCCGATCGCGGCGGCTGTGCGTGGGCGAACGACAGCATGGCCGCGCACAACGCGCCCGCTGCCCAACGCCCAACGTTTCGAGAACCCATTTCCGCCATGATCGATTTGCCTGCCAACCCTTCCCGCTACGCCTGCACAAGCAGGGTGCACAGCAGCGGAAAACCACCGTCATACTGACTTGTATTGCTCACACAACTGTGCTTCGAAGAGCCTTCCAGCAGTAATTTATGGGCCGCGCGAAAACGTGTCGAGGCAAAAAATGTTAGACCCGGGCCAGGGTTGTAACGCCTTGTTACTGCGCTGAATTTGCAGTGTTTTCCCTATATCGAGACGCCTTTTGCACGCTCGAATTCTGTGCGAAAGAGGTCATTGTTACCGTCGCCGGCGAGCAGGATCGGTGTGGTCATGCTTGTTGCTTGCGAGCGACGCATGCGGCGGCTGATGCCCTGCGAAGAGGCACACCGCAGGCACACGGCGGGCACACTGCGCGGAAGCACCGCCCGCTTCGCCGCAACCCCAGGGCTCATGTGCGCGGGTCATCAATCAACAATTTAAATGAATTTGTATTTTCAATAGCGCAGACCGACAATAGCGCCAATGCTCCGGGGGCGCGAAGTCCGCGCCCGCCACGCCACCCTTTACCGCAATCGCCGCATTGAGAGTCAACGATGGCCCGCCCGAAATTTCTCCCCGATAACTTCACGCTGATGCTCGTCGGCACCGTCATCATCGCGAGCGTGCTGCCGTGCAAAGGCGAAGCGGCGGTCGCGTTCAACTGGATCACGAACATCGCGATCGGCCTGCTCTTCTTCCTGCACGGCGCGAAACTGTCTCGCGAAGCGATCGTGGCGGGCGCGACGCATTGGCGCCTCCATGCGGTCGTGCTCCTCAGCACGTTCGTGATGTTTCCGGTGCTCGGCTTCGCGCTCAAGCCGCTGCTTTCGCCGCTTGTCACGCCCGCGCTGTATACCGGCGTCCTGTTCCTCTGCGCGCTCCCGTCCACCGTCCAGTCGTCGATCGCGTTCACGTCGATGGCCAAGGGCAACGTGCCCGCCGCCGTTTGCAGCGCGTCGGCGTCGAGCCTGCTCGGCATCTTCATTACCCCCGCGCTGGTGAGCGTGATGCTCGTCAACCACGCGGCCGGTTCGGGCTCGGCCTGGCACACGGTCGGCAACATCGTGCTGCAACTGCTCGTGCCGTTCGTCGCCGGCCAATTGCTGCGGCCGGTGATCGGCAAGTGGCTCGACCGCAACCGCGGCGTGATCAAGTTCGTCGACCAGGGTTCGATCCTGCTCGTCGTCTACTCCGCGTTCAGCGAAGCCGTGAACGAGGGCCTGTGGCACCACATTCCGCCGCTGGCGCTCGGGGGCCTCGTGGTCGTGAACGCGGTGTTGCTGGCCGTGGCGCTCGGCCTCACGGCCTTGGCCAGCAAGCGCCTGGGCTTTAGCCGCGAAGACCGGATCACGATCATTTTCTGCGGCTCGAAGAAGAGCCTCGCCGCCGGCATTCCGATGGCCAAGGTCATCTTCGCGTCGCACGCCGGCGCGGTCGTGCTGCCACTGATGCTGTTCCATCAGATTCAGCTCATGGTTTGCGCCGCGCTCGCGCAGCGCTGGGGCGCGCGCGACATGAGCCGCGAGCGCCATGCCGCCGCCTCGCGCAACGCGGCGGCGCCCGCTGCGGCGCGCCGCTGATTCCGCGGAATCAGCGCAATCAACAGCCGCGCGCGGCGATACAAAGGAACGGGCCACGATCTTCCCTCCAAGCCTGTCGGACACGGAACGCCGCCTCGCGCGGCGTTTTTGTCATTTGACGCGAGCTTCGCGGGCGCGTCGCGTCGGCCGGAAGTCATAGGCCGGGCCACAGCTTGGCGAGACTGCAATCGGGATCAGCGAGCGCTGGCGCCGCCGCCAGCCAATCCCGCATTTAATCGAGCCAACATTTTCCGAGCCCACCCGTAATATTCCGAAATAATCTGCTGCGACGCGAACAATTAATCATACGAAACCGGCAACTTTGATCCCTTCGCTTATTTCGGACGTCCAGATTAAATAAGGCGCCAAGGCAAACGTTTGCACTTCGGCGATTATCTCGAAGCCAGGGTGAGATATGCGGTGGGTTCTCGCCCACTTTCTACGAAACGAGCCAACCGGCGCTCTCGACAACCACCGGTCTATTCCAAAAGACGCAGGCGCCTGCAATAACCTCTCGCATCAAATTCAAATCTCTTTAAAATCAGCGTCTGCACTATTTGGCGATATTAGAATGACGCCACGGAACTGAGAGCCCGTGTTTCAGCTGTACCCCGGATTTGCATGCGAAGAGAGAATAAGAATGAGCAGCCAAGACCGGTCCCACGAGGATCGTCACGAGGTGGCAGGCGGCAAGCGGTCGAAAAGGCGTTCGCGGGGGCGCCGGATCAAGAGCGTGGACGCGCCTGAAGACAACCTGTCGTTCGAAGACTACGCAGCCGACCGGCTGTGGTCGTTTCTCTGCGCGCAGCTGGCGACGGCGCTCGCGGCCTATGTCGTCATGTTCGCGGGCGACGCCTGGCTGCACGGCGAGCTCTTCACGCGCTTGACGCTCGTCTGCGCCACCCCTGTGCTGCCGATGGCGGCGGCGCTCGCGCTGGCCGCGCGCAAAGACAGCGGCATGCGTTCGAGCCTCGCCGCGCTCGTCTTCATCGCGGCGCTCGAAACGGGCATCGTGCTGCACGGCCTGCACTGGCAGCGCAGCGCGCTCATCGTCCTGCCGGCCTTCGTCCTGATTCCGCTGATGTTCAGCCCGGTCCTGCAGCGCGGCTGGGATTTCCCGCTCGCCGCCATGCTGGCCCTCACCGGCCCGCTCGCCCTGCTCGCCATCCGCCGGCTGCCGGGCGACACGCAGATCGGCATCATGCTGTCGATGTTCTTCGCGCTCGCCAGCAGCTTCGTCACGAACCACTTCGCGCGCCGCGCGAAGCGGAAGAGCTTCAGGCTCGAGCATCAGTTGCGCGCGTTCGCCGACATCGACGATCTCACGCAACTGCCGCGCCGCCGCCGCGTGTTCGAACTCGGCCGCCGCATCCTGCAGCGCTCGGAGCGCGCGGGGCAGCCGTTCTCGGTGCTCTACATCGACGCCGATCACTTCAAGTCGGTCAACGACCGCTTCGGCCACGACGCCGGCGACCGCGCGCTGCGCCTCATCGCCCACCACATCCAGGACAGCATGCGCTCGTCCGACGTCGCGGGGCGCTTCGGCGGCGAGGAGTTCGTGGCGCTTCTGCCTGGCACAGACCAGATCGACGCCGCGCGCGTCGCCGAGCGGCTCAGAAAGCGCATCGAGGACATCCGTCAGTTCGAAGTCACGCTGACGATCAGCGTCGGCGTCGCGCAGCATATTCGCGGTGAACAGATCGACCGCGTGATCCGCCGCGCCGACGGCGCGCTTCTCCACGCGAAAGGCGGCGGACGCAATCGGGTGGTCATCGCCGGACGTCCCGCGGGCGACGACGCCGCGCCCGCGCAACCGGCGCACGAGACGCAGACCGCCCAGGCCCCCCTCGCCAAAGCGCCGCACGAAGAACCGGGCATCGAACCGTTTTCGCGCGAGTGGCAGCCAGATTGAATCGTGAGACCTCAGCGCCATTTCTCGCACGACATCGGTGCACTGAGTCACAAAAAATTCATTCAACTCTGAAGGCCCCGCGTCGATAACCCGAACGTCCTGTCAAACAAACGTCGGCTCGTCGGCCGTTCAGTCATGTCACTTCGTTCGTCATCGGCAGCCTCTGCCCCGGGGATCGCCGATCTGATCGCGCAGCACGCGCTTTTCGCGGTCTTTCAGCCGATCGTCGAATTCGACGGCGGTACGATTCTCGGTTATGAGGGGCTCATCCGCGGTCCGTCCGGCTCGCCGCTCGAGTCGCCGGGCGCGCTGTTTTCGCGCGCCGCAAAAGAAGGGATGACGACCGAACTCGAGCACGCCGCCGCGCGCACCTGCATTCAGGCGTTCGCGAAGCTCGGCTGCGAGGGCAAGCTGTTCCTGAATTTCAGCGCGGAAGCGATCCTGAAGCTCGAAGAAACGCGCGACGCCACGCTCGCGTGGCTCCTGCGCCTCGGCCTGCCGGTCGAGCGCCTCGTGGTGGAGCTGACCGAGCAGTGCGCGATCGCCGATATTGCCGGCTTCATGCCGATCGTCGCGGCCCTGCGCGAAACCGGCGCGCAATTCGCGCTCGACGACTACGGCACCGCGAACGCGAGCATGAACCTGTGGGTGCGCCTGCAGCCCGACATCGTGAAGATCGACCGCTTCTTCATCGACAACATTGCGAGCGACGCGCTCAAATTCGAAGCGGTCCGCGCCATGCAGCACTTCGCGAATTCGAGCGGCGCGCGGCTCGTCGCCGAAGGCATCGAAAACGAAGCGGACCTGATCGTGATCCGCGACATGGGGATCGGCTGCGGCCAGGGCTACTTCTTTGGCCGCCCGAACGCCTCGCCCGCGACAAGCATCACCGACGACGCCAAGCAATCGATCCGCGCCGAGCACATCGCCGTCTTTCCCGGCCAGACCCGCAGCGTCTCCGCGTCGCCTTCGGGCGGCATGGCGGCCGCGAAGATGCTGGTGACCGCGCCCGCGCTGCCGCGCAAAGCGACCAACAACGACGTCCTCGATCTCTTCAACCACATGCCGAATCTGCACGCGGTGGCGGTCGTCGAAAACGGCGAGCCCGTCGCGCTGATCAATCGCCGCGCGTTCATGGACCGCTACGCGCTGCCCTATCACCGCGAGCTGTTCGGCAAGCGCCCGTGTCTGCAGTTTGCGAACGCATCGCCGGTCATCATCGAAAAGTCGATGACGGTCGAGCAAATGGCGAAGCTGCTCGCGAGCGACGATCAACGCTACCTCGCCGACGGCTTCGTGATCACCGACAACGGCAAGTACCTCGGCCTCGGCACCGGCGAGAGCCTCGTGCGCGCGGTGACCGAAGTGCGCATCGAAGCGGCGCGCTACGCGAACCCGCTCACGTTCCTGCCGGGCAACATTCCGATCAGCTCGCACATCGCGCGCCTGCTCGGCCACGACGCCGAGTTCTTCGCGTGCTATGTCGACTTGAATCACTTCAAGCCGTTCAACGACCAGTACGGCTACTGGCAAGGCGACGAAGTGCTCAAGTTCGCGGCCGCCGTGCTAGCCGACATCTGCGACCCGACCCGCGACTTTCTCGGGCATGTGGGGGGCGACGACTTCCTGATCCTCTTTCAGAGCGAAGACTGGCGCACGCGCGTCCACCACGCCATCGCGACGTTCAATGAAGGCGCCCAGCGCTTCTACGCGGATGCGGACCGCGCCGCGGGCGGCATCCACGGCGAAGACCGGCGCGGCAACCCGACCTTCTTCGGCTTCGTGACGATGGCGATCGGCTGCGTGCGCGTGAAGTCGCAGCCGGATCACAGCCACGTCTACAGCAGCGAGATGATCGCGTCGGCGGCGGCGCTCGCGAAGCGCCGCGCGAAACAAGAGCCGGCGGGCTTTTTCCTGATCGACGTCGAGGAAGGCGAATCGATCATGCATATGGCCGCGACGCCACAGCAGCCGGAGACCGAGGCGCGAACCCTCAACTAGCGCGGAAACGCCGCGACGCCTCCGTAGCACCCCAGTCTTGCGGTTGCCTTTCCACTATTTACGCGGCACTGACGCCTTGTAATCTCCCATAACCGACATGCGCAGCTAAACACGCGCGTGGGGAGCGCGCCGCCGAACTCCTTCGTTCGTCCCAGTCTAAACTGCACACGGCGCCGCCCCGGCGCCGACATCAATCGCGGCAACGAGGGTCCGGATGTTTGGGTTGTACGACAGCAGTGTGCGGCTGATGCGCCGCGTATTCGACAGCCGCATCGACGACGCGCCCGTGCTCGATGCGACGCGCCACTTTCCCGACGCGGCGCGCTTCGTCGCGAACTGGCAGGCGATCCGCGCCGAGGCGCTCGACGTTGCGGCGAATCTGCGCAACATCCCCCGCTTTCACGACATCATGCGCGAGCAGGCCGATATCTCGGCCAACGACGCGCGCGACTGGCGCATGTACATCATGAAAGCGTACGGCGTGGCGTTCCAGCGCAACCTGAAGCGCTGCCCGACGCTGGCATCGATCGTCGAGCAATCGCCCGACGTGCTCTCGGCGTCGTTCTCGTTTCTCGCGCCCGGCAAGCACATCCCGCCGCATCACGGGCCGTTTCGCGGCATCTTGCGCGGCTATCTCGTGCTGTCGATGCCGCTCGACGCGAACGGCAACCCCGCCGCCACGCTCACCGTCGACGGCCATGCCTACGGTCTGCACGAAGGCGAATTCATGCTGTGGGACGACACCTTCGAACACGAAGTGCTGAACGCGAGCGACCAAGTCCGCATCGTGCTGCTGCTCGACGTCCGCCGCCGCAGGATGCCGTTCGACATGCGGATTCTGTCGAACGCGGTGATCTCGATCGTGCGGCTCGGCATTCGTCTGCGTGGCGAGAAAATTGCAGTTTAGCGAGCGCAGGCCGTAGTGTTTAGTAAATTTTACTAAACACGCTTTTGTTCGCTTTCTCCTGATTCTACGGGTATTTACGCGTGCCTGGCCGCGCGTTTTCCGGCCGATTCCGTCGATTTTTACTATACAATCGGCCGAACCAGAATCGACAGAATCGGAGACGATGGCGACCACCATTCGCGACGTCGCACGGGCGGCGAGCGTATCGATCGGCACCGTATCGCGGGCGCTGAAAAACCAGCCGGGCTTATCGGAAGCGACGCGTCTGCGCGTCGTCGAGGCCGCGCGGCGCCTCGGCTACGACCCGGCGCAGCTGCGCCCGCGCATCCGGCGCCTCACCTTTCTTCTGCATCGCCAGCACAACAACGTCGCGGCGAGCCCATTCTTTTCGCACGTGCTGCACGGCGTCGAGCACGCGTGCCGCGAGCGCGGCATCGTGCCGTCGCTGCTCACGGCGGGACCGACCGACGACATCGTCGATCAATTGCGCCTGCATGCGCCCGATGCGATCGCGGTGGCCGGCTTCGTCGAACCCGAAACGCTCGCGGCGCTCGTCGCGCTGCAGCGCCCGCTCGTGCTGATCGACCTGTGGGCGCCGAACCTGCGCTCGGTGAATCTCGACAACGCCGCGGGCGCCGCGCTCGCGATGCAGCACTTGTTCGCATTGAAGCGCAGGCGCGTCGCGTTCATCGGCGGGTCGCTCGCGCACTACAGCATCGCGCAGCGCGCGCTCGGCTACCGGCGCGCGTTCTTCGAAGCGGGCCTCCTGTTCGATCCGTCGCTCGAAGTCACGATCGACGCCGGGCTCGATCCTGACGCCGGCGCGGCGCGCGCGATGCAGCGCATTCTCGATGCGCCCGGCCCCGCGCCCGATGCCGTCTTCGCCTACAACGACGCGGCCGCGCTCGCCGCGATGCGCGTGTGCCTCGCGCGCGGCCTCTCCGTGCCGCACGACATCGCGATCGTCGGCTTCGACGACATCCCCGCCGCCGCCCATTCCGTGCCGCCGCTCACGACCATCGCCGTCGACAAGGAAGCGCTCGGCGCACGCGGCGTCGAGCTGCTGCTCGAAGATGCGCCCGCCGAGCTCGAGGTGCGGCTACCCGTGCAGTTGATCCCGCGCGCAAGCACCGCCGTTTCGCTCGACGCTTTCAGCACCGCCAGCACCTTCCTGGGAATCACCACACCATGACGAAGCTGCCTAATCACGCAAAATCACAAGCCCGCGCCGTTCTCGCCACCGTGCACACGAACGAGGCCATCCCGCCCGTCGACGACTTCCGCGACCGCGCGTTCCTGCTCTCGCACGTCGCGGACACCTTGCGCTTCTACGCGCCGACCGTGTTCGATCCGTCCGGCGGCTTCTTCCATTTCTTCAAGGACGACGGCTCGGTCTACGACCGCACGACGCGCCACCTCGTCAGCAGCTGCCGCTTCGTCTTCAACTACGCGATGGCGTACCGCCACTTCGGCGACGCGCAGCACCTCGAATACGCGCGCCACGGCCTCGAGTTCCTGCGCGACGCGCACTGGGACGCCGACAATCAAGGCTACGACTGGGAAATCGAGTGGCGCGACGGCAAGAAGCGCACGCTCGACGGCACGCGCCACTGCTACGGCCTTGCGTTCGTGCTGCTCGCCGCTTCGCACGCGGTGATGGCGGGCGTCGAGGAAGCGCGTCCGCTGGTGGCGCAGACGTTCGAGCTGATGGAGCACCGCTTCTGGGACCGCGCCGCCGGCCTCTACGCCGACGAAGCGACAGCCGATTGGCATGTGTCCGGCTATCGCGGCCAGAACGCGAACATGCACACGACCGAGGCGCTGCTGGCCGCGTACGAGGCGACGGGCCATCTCGTCTATCTCGACCGCGCCGAGCGCGTCGCGACCCACATCACGATGCGTCAGGCGCAGCTTTCGCACAGCCTCGTCTGGGAGCACTTCCACGCGGACTGGTCGGTCGACTGGCACTACAACGAAGAGGACAGCTCGAACATCTTCCGCCCGTGGGGCTTCCAGCCTGGACACCAGACGGAATGGGCGAAGCTGCTCTTGATCCTCGAGCGCCATCGCGCGCTGCCGTGGCTCTTGCCGCGCGCGATCGAACTGTTCGACGCCGCGCTCACCCACGCCTGGGACGACGACCACGGCGGCCTTTGCTACGGCTTCGGCCCCGACGGCACGATCTGCGATCACGACAAATATTTCTGGGTGCAGGCCGAGACCTTCGCCGCCGCCGCGCTGCTCGCGCAGCGCACTGGCAGCGAGCGTTTCTGGGACTGGTACGAGGAGATTTGGCGCTATAGCTGGGCGCATTTCGTCGACCACCGCCACGGCGCGTGGTATCGCATCCTCACGTGCGACAACCGCAAGTACAGCGACGAAAAGAGCCCCGCCGGGAAGACCGACTATCACACGATGGGCGCGTGCTACGAGGTGCTGAACGCGCTGTCGCCGCTCGCGCACGGCGCGGCGAATTCGGGCGAAGGCGCGGGCGCGGCCGCCGACGTCGCCGCTGCCGCACTCGAGCGCGCTGCAGCGTCGTCAAAACCCGCCACCGCCCACGCGGCAAAACCGGCCACTGGGGGGCACGCCCCCAAGCGAGCCCCCAAATCCAACAGCCACAGCAAGCCGCGAGAAGCATCATGACCGCCCCGACCGATTTCCCGCTCTTCGTTTCCGCCGGCGACATCCTGACCGACCTCGTGCGCACCAGCGATTCGCATTGGCTGTCGCGTCCGGGCGGCGCGGGCTGGAACGTCGCGCGCGCGGTTGCGCGGCTCGGCATTCCGACGGCGAGCGCCGGCTCGCTCGGCACCGACTACTTCTCCGACGAACTCTGGAACGCGAGCGTCGCCGCCGGTCTCGACATGCGTTTCATGCAGCGCGTTAACCGGCCGCCGCTGCTGGCGGTCGTCCACGAGACGCATCCGCCGACCTATTTCTTCATGGGCGAAAACGGCGCCGATCTCGCGTTCGACCCCGAGCTGCTACCGGAAGGCTGGATGAAGGCGGCGCAGTGGGCGCACTTCGGCTGCATCAGCCTCGTGCGCCAGCCGCTCGGCGCCACGCTCGCGACGCTCGCCGCCGATCTGCGCGCGCACGGCGTGAAGATCAGCTTCGACCCGAACTACCGCAACCTGATGGAAACGGGCTATCGCCCGACGCTCGAAACGATGGCGGCGCTCGCCGACCTCATCAAAGTCTCCGACGAAGACCTGCGCCTCATTTTCAAGACCGACGAGGCCGCAGCAATCGCCGAACTGCGCGCGATGAATCCGGCGGCGATGGTGCTCGTCACGCGCGGCTCGGAAACCGCGACGCTCTTTGCCGGCGGCGAGACGTTCGAAGCGAAGCCGCCGCGCGTCGAGGTGGCGGATACGGTGGGGGCCGGCGACGCGTCGATCGGCGGCTTCCTGTTCAGCCTGATGCAATCGCCGCGACGCAGCTACGCCGAGCATTTGGCGTTCGCGCTGGCCGCGGGCGCGGCGGCATGCCGCCATTCCGGCGCCCATTCGCCGACGCTCGACGAGGTGGTGTCGCTGCTGACCGATTAAGGCCGCTTTTTGCTCGTTTTTGCTTGAGAAACCGTGCTCGAACCGTGCGCCGGCCGACACGGTAAGTTCGCAAAGCGCGTGCTAGGATGAAATCTCCCTCTCTAGCGGAGCGGCATCATGGACGACGTCACCTACACCAAGGGCATCTACACGGCGACCGCAACGGCGCGCCCGCTGGACGGCGGACAGTTCCAGGGCGTCGTATCGCTCGATCGCGACGACCCGGACGACCCCGAAAACATGGTCTACGAAGTGGAAACGACGAGCGCCAGCGAGCAGGAAGCCCTCGACGAAGCCAAGGCGCTCGCGCACCGCATTCTCGGCGAAATCGAACTGTAGATGTCAGGCGCACCTCTAAAAGAACAACAAGCCTGATCGATCACGCACGACCGGAGGCGGAAATGGCCGAGCAACTCTTTCTCTACGGGGTGTATTCGATCCACGTTCGCCCGCTCGAACTGCAGGGCGCACGCTGGGATGCCGAGTACGAAATCCGCCACCGCGACCATCCGGTGCAGAAGTGGACGACGGTCGGCGGCGACAGCGGCTACGCGGACGTAGCGGCGGCGGTCGATGCCGCGCACAAGCAAGCCGTCGCCGATATCGACCACGGCGCCGGCGTGCCGAAGCCGCGCTCGTTTCCGTGAGCCGGCAATAATCCAGTAAGCAGGTAAATCAGCGAAACAGGGCAAGCCAGGCCGAAAGCGGCCTTGCTCAGTACTGCTGCGGACAAAAAAGCGCGAGCGGCGTGCTACGCTCCAAGCGATAAGAACCCGCGCGCTTACCGCCCATGTCAACCCGATCCCCCTGGACCTCCGACCACAAACCCGAAGCCGAGCGGCACGTCCCCCGTGGCCGCAAGCTCACCACCAGCTCCGGCACCGTGATCGCGCACGGCATGCCGGCGCGCGCGTGGTTCGATCTCTACCATCGCGCGCTGAACCTGAACTGGCCGACCTTCTTCGGCGCGCTCGCCGCCATGTTCCTGATCTTGAACATGGTGTTCGCGAGCCTCTACATGCTCGGCACCGACCCGATCGCGAATCAGTATCCGAAAGGCTTCCCGGGCGCGTTCTTCTTCAGCGTCGAGACGCTCGCGACGGTCGGCTACGGCGACATGCATCCGAAGACTTATTACGCGCACATGATCGCCACGCTGGAGATCTTCACGGGGATGTCGGGGATCGCGCTCGCCACCGGTCTCATATTCGCGCGCTTCTCGAGGCCGCGCGCCAAGATCATCTTTGCGCGCCGCACCGTGGTGCGGCTGTACGACGGCCGGATGACCCTGATGGTGCGCGCCGCCAACGCGCGGCAGAACGTGATCGCCGAGGCGCACGCGAAGCTGCGGCTCGTGCGCCGCGAAACGACGCCCGAAGGCGACACGCTATGGCGCATCCGCGATCTCGACCTCGTGCGCGATCAGCATCCGATCTTCCTGCTCGGATGGCTTCTCGTGCACGTGATCGACGAGACGAGCCCCCTCTACGGGGAAACGGCGGAGACCCTCGCGCAGTCCGACGCGTCGTTCATGGTGATGATCGAGGGCTCCGACGAAACCACTGCGCAGACGATGCAAGCGCGCTACGAGTGGTCGCACAGCGACGTCCTCTGGCACCATCGCTTCGCCGACCTGCTGCGCGACGACGAGGACGGCGTCACACACATCGACTACCGGAACTTCGACAAGGTCGTGCCGATGGAAGCTCCCGGGAAGGAGCCCACACTGGAGGAGGTTCAGTCCGGCGCGCGGCCTTGCTAAGGCTAATGCGGTTTGACGAGCGCCGCGATTTCGCGCTCTTCGATCGCGCGGGCTCGCGCGTGGCCTTCGCGGGTTCGCCACCGCACTACACCGCAGCACACAAAAGCAGTTACTACTCAAGTCATTCATACGTTCGAGAACAATTTGCTCGCCAGCGGCGCAACGATCACGAGATAGCAAAAATCTTCCCTTATTGCCGCTGAAAAATAGAGTCTCCGCGGACAAACCGTCGCACGTCCGCTCCATCCGCCCGATCCGCTTGGTTCCCCAACTCGCCGCGGATGGCATAAGAACCGGAGACTCCCCTCATGACCGCCCGCCCGCCGTCGCTCGACACGCCTGCCCTGTCGGACTACCGCCTCACCGATAACCTCACCGCCACGCGCGGCCGCATTTTCCTCACCGGCACCCAGGCGCTCGTGCGCCTGATGCTCTCGCAGCGCGCGCTCGACAAAACGCGCGGCCTGAACACGGCCGGCTTCGTGTCCGGCTATCGCGGCTCGCCGCTCGGCATGGTCGATCAGCAGATGTGGAAGGCCAGCAAGCTGCTCGACGCGAGCGACGTGCGCTTTCTGCCCGCGATCAACGAAGAGCTCGGCGGCACGGCCGTGCTCGGCACGCAGCGCGTCGAGGCCGATGGCGAGAAGACCGTCGATGGCGTGTTTGCGATGTGGTACGGCAAGGGCCCGGGCATCGACCGCGCCGCCGACGCGCTGAAGCACGGCAACGCCTACGGTTCGTCGCCGCACGGCGGCGTGCTCGTGGTGGCGGGCGACGATCACGGCTGCGTGTCGTCGTCGATGCCGCATCAGAGCGACTTCACAATGATGTCGTGGCACATGCCGGTGGTGAATCCGTCGAACATCGCCGACATGCTCGAGTTCGGCCTCTACGGCTGGGCGCTGTCGCGCTTTTCGGGCGCGTGGGTCGGCTTCAAGGCGATCTCGGAAACGGTGGAATCCGGCTCGACGGTCGACCTCGACGCGCTGAAAACGAATTGGACCGATCCCGACGATTTCCAGGCGCCCGCGGGAGGCCTGCACAACCGCTGGCCCGATCTGCCGAGTCTCACAATCGAGTCGCGGCTTCACGCGAAGCTCGACGCCGTGCGGCGCTTCGCGCGCACCAACAGCATCGACAAATGGATCGCGCCGAGCCCGCAGGCGAACGTCGGCATCATCACGTGCGGCAAGGCGCACTTGGACCTGATGGAAGCGCTGCGGCGTCTCGACTTGAGCGTCGCCGATCTCGAGGCGGCCGGCGTGCGGATCTACAAGGTCGGCCTGTCGTTCCCGCTCGAGATGACGCGTATCGATACGTTCATCGAAGGTCTCTCGGAAGTGCTCGTGATCGAAGAGAAAGGCCCCGTTATCGAGCAGCAGATCAAGGACGCCCTCTATAACCGCAGCACGGGTACGCGCCCCGCGGTGATCGGCAAGCACGACATCGACGGCACGCCGTTGCTGTCCGACCTCGGCGAGCTGCGCCCGTCGCGCATCCTGCCCGTGTTCGCGAATTGGCTCGCGCGCCACAAGCCCGCGCTCGATCGGCGCGAGCGCGTGGTCGATCTCGTCGCGCCGCAAATTCTTTCGAACGCCGCCGACGCGGTGCGGCGCACGCCCTACTTCTGCTCGGGCTGCCCGCACAACACGTCGACGAAAGTGCCGGAGGGCTCGATCGCGCAGGCAGGCATCGGCTGCCACTTCATGGCGTCGTGGATGGAGCGCGATACGACAGGCCTCATCCAGATGGGCGGCGAAGGCGTCGACTGGGCCTCGCACTCGATGTTCACGAAAACGCGCCACGTCTTCCAGAATCTCGGCGACGGCACCTATTTCCACTCGGGCATTCTCGCGATCCGTCAGGCCGTCGCGGCGGGCACGAACATCACCTACAAGATCCTCTACAACGACGCGGTCGCGATGACGGGCGGACAGCCCGTCGACGGCAGCATCTCCGTGCCGCAAATCGCGCGGCAGGTCGAGGCCGAAGGCGTGTCGCGCTTCGTCGTGGTGAGCGACGAACCCGAGAAATACGATGGCCATCACGGCCTCTTCCCGAACGGCACGACGTTCCACCATCGCAGCGAGCTCGATACCGTCCAGCGCGAGCTGCGCGAAATCGAAGGCGTCACGGTGCTGATCTACGACCAGACCTGCGCCGCCGAAAAACGCCGCCGCCGCAAGAAAGGCGAGTTCCCCGATCCGGACAAGCGCCTCTTCATCAACGAGGAAGTCTGCGAAGGCTGCGGCGATTGCGGCGTGCAGTCGAACTGCTTGTCGGTGGAGCCCGTCGAGACGCCGCTCGGCCGCAAGCGCCGCATCGATCAATCGTCGTGCAACAAGGACTTTTCGTGCGTGAACGGCTTCTGCCCGAGCTTCGTGACGATCGAAGGCGGCAAGCTCAAGAAGGCGGCGGGCGCCGCCTTCGATGAAGCGGCACTCGCTGCGCGCGTCGATGCGCTGCCGATCCCGGCCACCCATCTCGACGCCGCGCCGTACGACATCCTCGTCACCGGCGTGGGCGGCACGGGCGTCGTGACGGTCGGCGCGCTGATCAGCATGGCGGCGCACCTCGAAGGCAAGAGCGCCTCCGTGCTCGACTTCATGGGCTTCGCGCAAAAAGGCGGCTCGGTGCTGTCGTTCGTGCGCTTCGCGGCGCGCGACGAATGGCTGAACCAAGTGCGCATCGACACGCAGCAGGCCGACGTGCTGCTCGCGTGCGACATGGTGGTGGGCGCGAGCGCCGAGGCGCTGCAATCGGTGCGGCACGGCCGCACGCGGATCGTCGTCAACACGCACGCGATCCCGAACGCGTCGTTCGTGCAGAACCCCGATGCGAGCCTGCACGCCGACGCGCTCATCGACAAGATGCGCCACGCCGCCGGCGAGGACTTCATGTCGGCCTGCGACGCGCAGAAGCTCGCAACGAAGTTCCTCGGCGACACGATCGGCGCGAACATCCTGATGCTCGGCTTCGCGTGGCAGCTGGGGCTCGTGCCGGTGTCGCACGCGGCGATGATGCGCGCGATCGAGCTGAACAATGTCGCGGTGCCGATGAATCAGCTTGCGTTCGCGGTGGGGCGGCTTGCGGCGGGCGATCCGGCTGCGCTCGATGCGCTGTGGGCGGCGCGTCATGCTGCCAAGCCTACGGCTTCGGCGGCGGCAGCGGCGGTCGAATCGCTCGATGCGCTGATCGCCGATCGCGAAACGCGTCTCGCGGCGTACGGCGGTGCGCGTTATGTCACGCGTTATCGCGCGCTCGTCGACGCGGCGCGACGTGCGGAAGCGGGCATCGGCGGCGAGCGCGTCTCGCGCGCGGTTGCGACGACCTTCTATCGACTGCTCGCGGTGAAGGACGAATACGAAGTCGCGCGCCTGCACACGGACGCGGCGTTCCGCGAAGCGCTCGAAGCGCAATTCGAAGGCACGGCGGGCAAGGACTTCACGGTGAAGTTCAACCTCGCGCCACCGACCATCGCCAAGCCCGAGCACGGCAGCGTGCCGCGCAAGAAGGAGTTCGGCCAGTGGTTCTGGCCGGTGCTCGGCACGCTCGCGAAATGGCGCGGCCTGCGCGGCACGGCGCTCGATCCGTTCGGCCGCACGGTCGAGCGGCGCATGGAGCGGGCGCTGGCGGGCGACTACGAGGCGACGATGGGGCGTGCGTTCGCGGTGTTGAACGCAGCCAATGCCGACGATGCCGCGAAGCTCGCCGAGCTGCACGCACGTGTGCGCGGCTATGGGCACGTGAAGCTCGCGAACCTCGCGGGCGTGAAGCGCAGCGAACGCGATCTTGCGGTGAAGCTCGGCGTCGATGCGGCGACGAGCCGTGACGTGCAAAAGGCGCTCGATGAAGCGAAGGGCGCGGGGACGTTGCGGGGGATTCCGGTGGTGGTGGCGAAGTGAGGGAGGCGGCTTTGCCCGTAGCGACGGGGCGATGGTCTTGATCTGCAGACTGAGATTCGCCTAAGTCCCGCCAGCGTTGACGAGACCAATCAATTAACCTAATATTTGGTCTTCTAGTTGACCAACTAGAACTCAGAATGGCCGGGCAGTCGTTGACTCCCCGGCCATTGGGCCTAGTTTCAAAACTCTCGCCACCAGGTTCTCATACGAAGGTCCAGACGACGGCATCCGCGTGCCCTTGTCCGGTTCTGAACGCCGAGGGGTCACCCCATGGAAAGCATTCTTGCCCGCGCCTCGATAGGCATCAGCGAACTCAAAGTCAACCCGACCGCCGCCATTGAGCAAGCTGACGGCCCAATCGCGGTGCTCAACCGCAACAAGCCGGTCGCGTACCTGATTCCCGCCCGCGAGTGGGAAGCGATTTGCGAAAGACTTGAGGATTTCGAGCTGGCTGAGATCGTCAGGGCGCGCAGCGGCGAACAAGCCGTGAGCGTGAAACTTGAAGACCTATGAACTGAAGTTCTTGCCGTCCGCGCTAAAAGAGTGGGAACGACTCGACAGAACCGTGCGCGAGCAGCTCAAGAGCAAGCTCGCCGAGCGGCTCCGGAATCCACGCGTCGAGTCCGCACGCCTACGCAATATGCCGGACTGCTACAAGATCAAGTTGCTTGCCCTGGGGTATCGGTTGGTCTATCAGGTGGACGACGGTACGGTCACGGTAGTGGTCATCGCCATTGGGAAGCGCGAGCGGAATGCGGCGTATAGCGCCGCATTCAAACGGCTCAATTGACATGAACGGCTTCGGCATCAAGCCCCCGCACTCCCCCCCAAATACGCCGCCCTCACCCGGCTATCCTGCGCCAGCTCCTGCGACTGCCCGGACAGCGCGATCTTTCCGCTCTCCAGCACGTACGCGCGCGACGCAATCCTGAGCGCCTGCCGCGCATTCTGCTCGACGACCAGAATCGCGGTCCCCTCGCTCTGGATCTTCGCGATCATCGCGAAGATCGCGCGCACGAGCTTCGGCGCGAGCCCCATCGAGGGCTCGTCGAGCACCACGAGCCGCGGCTTGACCATCAGCGCACGCGCAATCGCGAGCATCTGCTGCTCGCCGCCGCTCAAAGTCCCCGCGAGCTGGTTGTGCCGCTCGCGAAGCCGCGGAAACGTCTCGAACATGGTCTCCAAGCGCGCTTCGATCGAGCCCGCCTCACGCCGGATCAAATAGCCGCCGAGCCGCAGATTCTCCTCCACCGTCAACGCCCCGAACATGCGCCGCCCCTCCGGCACATGCCCGAGCCCGAGCGCGACGATGCGGTGCGCGGGCAAGTCGTTGAGCGGCTGCCCGTCCATCGTGATCTGCCCGGCGCGCGCGCGGACCAGCCCCGAAATCGCGCGCAGCGTCGTGGTCTTGCCCGCTCCGTTGCTGCCGAGCAGCGCGACGATCTCCCCCGCGCCCACGTCGAGCGAGATGCCGTGCAGCACCTCGACCTTCCCGTAGCTCACGTGCAGATCGCGGATCTCTAGGAGTCCCACAGCGATGCCTCCCCGGCTTTGCCGTCCTCGGCGGCTTCGTCTTTTTCCGCGGTGCCGAGATACGCGTCGATCACGCGCGGGTCGGCTTGGATCTCGGCCGGCTTGCCCTCTGCGATGATCACGCCGTGGTCCATCACGATGATGCGGTCTGACACGCCCATCACGAGCATCATGTCGTGCTCGATCAGAAGGACGGTCACGCCGTAGTCGCGAATCCGGTGGATCAACTCCATCAGCGATTGCTTCTCGGTGGGGTTCATGCCGGCGGCCGGCTCGTCGAGCAGCAGCAACCGCGGGTTGCTCGCGAGCGCCCGCGCGATCTCGAGCCGCCGCTGATCGCCATACGGCAAGTCCGCCGCGCGCTCGCCGGCCCGCGCGCGCAGGCCGACGAAATCGAGCCAGCGCAACCCGTCCGCCGCGTGGCTGGCCGCTTCGGTGCGCGCGAACGGCAGCGCCACCAGCTCGGCGACGATCGGCGCTTTGAAGCGGTGGTCCATGCCGACGAGCACGTTCTCGAACGCGGTCATGTTGCCGAAGAGCCGTATGCCCTGGAACGTGCGCGCGATGCCGCGATGGACGATCCGATGCGGCGCACCGCCCGCGAGCGGCGCGCCGAGCCAGCGCACCTGGCCGCTCGTCAGACGGATCACGCCGGTGAGGCAATTGAACACGGTCGTCTTCCCCGCGCCGTTCGGCCCGATGACGCTCAAGATTTCGCCGCCCTTCACGGTGAAGCTCACGCCGCCCACCGCAAGCACGCCGCCGAAGCGCTTCGTCATATCGCTCACGTCGAGCAGCGTCTCGCCGGCGGCGATCTCGCGCGGCGCCGGCGCGGGCGCGGGCGTCGCCTCGCCGAGCGCCGTCTGCTTCGGCGGCGCGACGCGGCGCAGTGCGGCCGGCCACAGCCCTTGCGGCCGCAGCAGCATCAGGATCACGAGCCCGATCGCAAAGCCGAAGATCCGCCACAGCGATAGAAACCGCAGCATCTCGGGCAGGCCCGCCACAATAGCCGCGCCGATCAGCACGCCGGGAATGCTGCCCCGCCCGCCGAGCACGACGATGATCAGGATCGTGACCGACTGCAGATACGTGAAGCCGGTCGGATCGATGGTGCCGAAGCGCGCGGCAAAGAGGCTGCCGCCCAGTCCGCCGATCAGCGCGCCCATCACATAGGCAAGCAATTTGGTGCGTAGCGTCGGCACGCCGACCGCCTCGGCTGCGGCCTCGTCCTCACGGATGCTGGTCCACGCCCGGCCGAGCCGCGATTGTCCGAGCCGGATCGCGAACACGAGCACGCACCCCGCGAACACGATCCCGAGCTCATAGACCGCACGCGGCGACGCGATCTCGTAGCCGAACAACTTCGGGGGCTCGATTCCGAAGATGCCGTTCGGACCGCCGGTGATGTCGAGGTTGGTCGCGATGATGCGCACGATCTCGCCGAAACCCAGCGTGACGATCGCGAGATAGTCGCTGCGCAAACGCAATGTCGGATAGCCGATCACGATCCCCGACGCACCCGCGAACACAATCGAAAACGGCAGCGTCTCCCAGAACGAAAAATGCAGCAGCGTTTCCATCAGCGCCGTGGTGTACGCGCCGATCGCGAAGAACGCGGCATAGCCGAGGTCCAGCAGCCCCGCATAGCCGACGACGATATTGAGCCCGAGCCCGAGGATCGAATACGTGAGGATCGTGAGGCCGACATCGACGATGTAGTTGCTCGCGATCACCGGCAGCGCGGCCGCCGCGGCGAACAGCGCCACGCCGATCGAACCGCGCTTGTAAGCGGAAGCGGTGACGGTGCTCATGGCCTACATCCTCTCGACGACGCGCTCGCCGAAGAGCCCGGTCGGCTTCACGACGAGCACGGCGATCAGCACGCCGAACACGAACACGTCGGTCCATTGCGACGACACGTAGCCCGCGCCGAACGCTTCGAGCAGGCCGATCAGGATGCCGCCCGCCATCGCCCCCGGAATGTTGCCGATGCCGCCGAGCACCGCCGCCGTGAACGCGCGCAAGCCCAAAACGAAGCCCATGAAGAAGTTGATCTGCGTGTAGTAGAGCCCTTCCATCACGCCGGCCACCGCCGCCAGCATCGAGCCGAGGAAGAACGTCAGCTGAATCATCCGTTCGACGTCGATGCCCATCAGGCGCGCCGCGTCCTGATCGATGGCGAGCGCGCGCATCGCGGTGCCGATGAACGTGTGGTGAACGAAGAAATAGAGCGCCAGCATCAGCGCGAAGCTGCAGGCGACGATGCCGATCTGCGCATAGGTGATCTGCACGCCGTCGAGGTAGAAGCCGGTCTGCGTGAGCAGATGCGGATAGGTCTTGAAGCCCGGGCCGAACATCAGGAGCACGCCGTTCTCGAGCGCGAGCGAGACCCCCAGCGCCGTGATCAGGATCGACAGCCGCGGCGCGCGCAGGAGCGGCTGATACGCGAGCCGTTCGATCGCGAGCCCGAGCACGCCGGTCGCCAGCATCGCCGCGAGCAGGGCGAGCCCGAGCGCCAGCAGCCACGGCATATTCGAGGCCGCGAGCGCCGACAACGCGGTCCAGCCGATGAAGGCGCCGACCATGAACAAGTCGCCATGCGCGAAGTTGATCAGACGGATGATCCCGTAGACCATCGTGTAGCCGAGGGCGACGAGCGCGTAGAACGAGCCGATCGTCAGCCCCTCGACGACGTACTGAAAGAAGGTGCTCATGTCAGCGCGCGCCGGGCCGCCCCAAGCTCACGCGCCCTACTTCATCGCCACCCACTTCCCGCTGGCGCTCAACGACTGATACGGCACGAACTCGTCGTTCTTGACGATCACCGTGACGTACACCGCGCGGCTGCGGTCGCCCTTCGGATTGAAGCCGATCGAGCCGGTCACGCCCTTGTAGTCGGTGATCTTGTGCAACGCAGCGACGATCGCGGCGGGGTTCGTCGATTTCGCGTCCGCGATCGCCTTCGCGGTCACGCCGACGGCGTCGTACTCGTAGACCGAATACGGTCCCGGCCCTTGTCCGTAGGTCTTCGTGTAGTCGTCGACGTAGCCGTGCGCCGTGGACAGGAACTGCGCGAGCGGCGCCGTCGTGATGATCATGCCCTCGGCCGCGGGGCCGGCGGTCTTGAAGAGTGTCGGGTCGTTGTTGGCGTCGCCGCCCATGAACGTCGCCTTATAGCCGAGCTGCCGCGCCTCCTTCACCATCAGCCCGCCTTCCGCGAAATAGCCGGTGTAGTAGATGACGTCGGGGGAGAGCGAGTTGACGCGCGTGAGCGTCGGCGAATAGTCCATCTGGCCCGGCGTGATCGAGTTCGCGTAGACCACGTCCACCCCTTGGCTCTTCAGCGCCGACACCGTGTTCTGCGCGAGGCCCTTCGAGTAGGTCGTGTTGTCGTCGATCACGGCCACTTTCTTCGCGTGCAGGAAGTTCTTCATGAAACCGGCGGCAAACGGCCCTTGTTCGTCGTCGCGGCCGATCGTGCGGAACACGTTGTCCCACCCCATCTCAGTCAACTGAGGATTGGTCGAGGCGTCGAGCACATAGGGAATTCCCGCGCGGTGAAAGGCGGTCAGCTCCGGCAGCGCGGCACTCGAGCAATAACCGCCCGCCACCGCAACCACGCCCGCGTCGACGAGTTTCTGCGCCGCTTGGACTGCCGTCTGCGCGTCGCAGGCATCGTCTTCGGGAACCAGCTCGATCTGCTTGCCGAGCACGCCGCCCGCCGCGTTGATCTTCGCGGCGGCGAGCTTGGCGCCGTTCACGATATCCTGGCCGGCGTTCGCCGAGCTGCCGGAGAGCGGCACCGGCACGCCGATCTTGATCGTGTCGCCCTGGCTCTGCGCGACGCCCGGCGCGAGGCCGGCGGCCACCGCCATGGCGACGAGCGGCACGAGCGCGAGCGGCCGCAACACCAGTTTCTTCGCGCGACGCGCGCCATCATTTCCTTTGGTCATTTCGTTTCTCCTTGTTTTAAGAAGGATCGGCGCGTTTCGGGCGAGGAGGGGCGGGGGCCGGCTATCGGGTTCATAAGGTGCTACCCCGAAAGCGCTCGATTCATGATAGGTCTCGTTCCCCCTGATATGAAGGACGTGGAAACACGTACGACGGCGCGCAGCGACCCATGCTCGATGAGCGTGCGGTTTTTTCAGGGCTTTCACTGTGCGTCATCCCACAGTGCGCCAGGAGCGAGTGCCGACTTTCTCGCGATTCGTCTGCTCTCCTGGAGTCCGTCGCCGGCATGCCGGGATCGCCTGCGCGGGCGCCTGAAGGACGGCGCGTTCCGTACTATCCTGGGATCAGGTCGACCGGAGACGCTTCCATGAAGACGATCGTGCTGGGCGGAGGAATCGTCGGGGTCACGTCCGCCTATTTCCTGGCGAAAGCGGGCGACGACGTCACCGTCGTCGACCGGCGCGCGGGCGTCGCGCTCGAGACGAGCTTCGCCAATGCGGGCCTCGTCGCGCCCGGCCATTCGTACACCTGGGCGTCGCCGCGCGCGCCGAAGATCATGCTCAAGTCGCTATTCCAGGAGGGTCAGGCGCTGCGCCTGAGGCTCACGGCCGACTGGCACATGTGGGCCTGGTGCTGGCTCTTCCTGCAAAACTGCACCGAGGAGCGCGCGCGCCTGAACACCTCGCGCAAGGTGCGCCTGTGCCGCTATTCGCAAGCGCAGCTCCACGCGCTTACGGCCGCCGAACAGTTGAATTACGAGCGCATCAGCCGCGGCCTGCTTTATCTCTATCGCGACGAAGCCGCATTCGCGAGCGGCGTCGCGCACATGTCGATCCTCACCGATAACGGCCTGCCGCTCGAAACCCTCACCCCGCAGGACACGATCGCCAAGGAGCCCGCGCTCGCGTCCGCCCGCGACGCGTTGGCCGGCGCGATCTACTGCCCGACCGACGAAAGCGGCGACGCGTATCTGTTCACGAAGGCGCTCTACGAACGCTGTGTCGCGCTCGGCGTGACGTTCCAGTTCAACACCGAGATCCAGCGCGCGAGCGCGAGCGCGGACCGCATCGATCAGATCGAGACCTCGCATGGCCCGATCAAAGGCGACCGCTTCGTGCTCGCGCTCGGCTCCTACTCGCCGTTTCTCGGACGCACGCTCGGCTACCGGATACCGGTGTATCCGGTGAAGGGCTACTCGGTGACGCTGCCGGTCGAGAGCGGGCACACGCCGCCCGATCTCGGCGGCGTCGATGAGAAGAACCTCGTCGCCTGGGCGCGTTTCGGCGACCGTCTGCGCTTTACCGCGACGGCGGAGTTCGCGGGCTACGACACGCGGCACAAGCCGGCCGATTTCACGCACATGCTGGCCACCGCGCGCGGGCTCTTTCCGAACGGCGCGGATTACAGCCGGCCGTCGTACTGGGCGGGCCTGCGGCCGATGACGCCGGAAGGCACGCCGATCATCGGCGCGACCCGCCATCGCAACCTTTTCATCAACACCGGCCACGGACACATGGGCTGGACGATGTCGTGCGGCACCGCGCGCGTGCTCGCTGACATCATGCAAGGCCGCACGCCGGAGCTGGATATGACGGGACTCACATTGAAATGAGCACAACCGACGTTTCCGACGACTACCTGCATCTGAGCTTCACACTCGACGAAGGCACGGCGCGGCGCGCGTCGATCGGCCTGATCGTGCTCGCGACGGACAACACGATCGAGTACGAGTGGCGCAAGTGGCTCGCGCTCGAAGGCGTCGCGCTCTATGAAAGCCGCGTGGCGAGCCCGGCGCAGATCACGCCCGAAACGCTCGTCGAGATGGAGGGCCGCATCGGCCCCGGCACCGAAGTGATCCGGCCGGGGCAGCGGCTCGACGTGGTGGCGTTCGGCTGCACGTCGGCATCGATGGTGCTCGGCGAGGAAACCGTGTTCGCGCGCATCCGCGAAGTGCGGCCCGGCGTGGCGTGCACGACGCCGATCACCGCGGCGCGCGCCGGTATGGAAGCGCTCGGCACACGCAAGATCGCGCTCCTGACACCGTACGTGCGCCGGATCAACGACGCGATGCGCGCCTATCTGCAGGCTCGCGGCCTCGAGGTCGTACGGATGGGTTCGTTCGAGCACAGCGACGACAACGAAGTCGCGCGAATCGACGCCGAGTCGATCCGGCGCGCGATCCTCACGCTCGGCGAGCGTGCCGATGTCGAAGCGGTGTTCGTGTCGTGCACGAGCCTGCGGATCGCGGACACCGTCACTGAGATCGAGGCGGAGCTCGGCAAGCCGGTGACCTCGAGCAATCATGCGATGGCCTGGCACGCGCTGCGGCTCGCGGGGGTTGCGGATGCGTTGCCGGAGTTCGGGCGGCTGTTCACGGTTTAATTTGGGCGCGCTGCCCACGGGCGCCTAAGCCCGCGCCATGCGTGCGCGTCAGTTAGCGCAGGGGTAACGGCTCAAACCGCTCACGTCCGACAATCTGCTCAGTATTCGCTCAAATTTGTCGTATCCGCTCAGTATCCGCTCAAATTTGAGCAAATACTGAGCGGATAAGCGGTCCTGGAATTGCCAGTCTCAAACCACAGCGCGCCACAGTCTGACCCTCTTGCGCCAGCCTCAAACCCTCGCGCCCCACGGTTTGATCCTCGCGCTTCAGCCTCAAACCCTCGCACGCCGCGCGTTTGACCGTCGCACGTCAGCCTCAAACCCTCGCGCCCCACAGTCCGATGCTCATGCATCAAGCTCAAGCCCTGACGCGTCGAGCGTCGACCCATTCACCCACTTGATGATCGTGAACAGGCCGGACATTCGACACATGAGCGACCGCTTTGGAGCAAATCGGGCGGCCGCAACGGGTCGTTCGGGTGTCCGTCAGCCGATCCACTGCGAATGACAGCTACACTGGATAACCCATGTTCATGTGCAAGGAGCCTTCGATGAGCAAGCATATCGTTGTATCGACTGCCACCAAGTTGCTGTGCGCGGGTGCCCTGGCCGGCTTGACCGCCAACTCGGCTCAGGCAGGCAGCGCGCCGGTGAAATGCCATCTAACCTTCAGCATGTCCGGATGGTCGGCGATTTATCAGCATGCCGAAGGACGCGGCAAAGTCAGCTGCAGTAACGGGCAAAGGGCCGCGGTCACGATCAGCGTGCACGGCGGCGGCCTGACCGCCGGCAAGTTCCGCGTCAGCGGCCGCGGCGAGATCACCAACGTCTACAGCATCAGGGAGGTGTACGGCAGCTACGCGCAGGCCGGCGCTTCTGCCGGCGCAGGGAGGAGCGGTACTGCCCAGGTGCTGACCAAGGGAACTACGTCGATGGCGTTGAGCGGCAGCGGTGAAGGCGTGGACCTTGGTGTAGCGGTCGATGCTTTCAAGATCGAACCGGTGCGCTGAGACATGACAGACGATCTCCTGTATTCCCTACACCAGGCGACAAAGCAGTAGAGTCCGAGGAAGGCACTTGAAGCAGCGCACGACGCCATCGGACCGGCTTCGGCCACAATCGGACGTTCGATGTCGATGCATGAATCGACGACAATCCTACCTACCACGACGGACGACAATTTCAAGTGCAAGAAATAGACACGCAATTTGGCTTGCTCAACGTTGTGAACGCGCCCGCGTATTCGTTCGAGTCGCAGGACAATGTGCAGTCGTACGAGCTCGAAGTACTGCTTACGCGAGACCGGCTTACATCCATCTACGGGATAGCGTTGAACGGTAGGGGAATAATGGTCGTCGGCGCGGGCGGAGGCTGCTCATCGGTACATGATCATTCTGCGCTAGTGCTCGACGACAAGCTTTACCTAGCGGTCGGCGATCATGTCGCCTGCCTTTCTTTATCATTGCCCCATCGGTTGGTTTGGTCCGCGCAGGTCGATATGGCCACGTGCTTCGGTATCTACTGGAAACATAGTCGGGGTGCCCTCATTTCACATGGGGAACTGGAGATTTCTCGCCTGTCATTAGAGGGAGAGCTGATTTGGCAGACATCTGGCGCCGACGTGTTCTCTGAAGGCTTTCGTTTGCTGCCAGACCACATCGAAGCCGTGGATTTCAATCGAACTGTGTATCGGCTTGACTACGCGACTGGCGAAGCAAGGGTTAGCTAGGAGCTTTGCTCCACACTGGACGGCTGCTTTCGGTGAAATCGAACGTCCCTAATGGGTCGGGAACGTGAGTTCGCTGATGCCGGAAGCTGACGTTCGGCTACTCGACGCCGCCACCGTCAGTAATCAGTCTAGCGCGTGCACATTCATTCGAGCTACGACGTCAAGCTGGCAGAAGGTGTCGCTGGCTCTCACGCGTAGCGCGAAGAGCGACATTGCCTGGGCGGAATGCGCCCCGCTCTTCGTGTATAAAGGAGGCAGCCTGTACTACGGGAGCCCGCCGTGCCCGAAACCCCGCCGTCAACCACGAACTCAACCGCTGAAGATCCGAACCCGTCCGTGCCGCGAATCACCAAGGCGTGGGCCGTCGGCGGCGCAATCGTGCTGTTGCTCGGCATTTTGCTGCTGATCTTCAACCCGATCCACAAGAGCCCGGATGAACGGGCGCTGACGGAACTGGGATTCATCAAAGGCACCTGCAACGACAGCGACGCGTCGACAGCCACGCCCGACTCGGAATGCCTGGCGTTGCGGGCGAAACCGACAATGACGGCATCTCAGGTCGCGGCCGCTTTGCCACATCTAAAGAATTCCGACCGCAAGATCGAACTGAATCTGGCAGGCACCCAGATCGATAACCTCGATTCGCTGAATGGACTGGACGATCTGGAATCGCTTGACCTGACGGACACGCCAGTCTGGAACCTCGACGCCCTGAAGGAAATGCACTCGCTGAAAAGGCTCGTGCTCCATCGCACCCAAGTCGAAAACATCGCCGCGCTAAAAGGGCTGACCGGTCTGCAATCGCTGAACCTCTGGGATACCCGCGTCTCGAATCTCGACGCGCTCAAGAACCTGCGCGATCTGCGAGCACTCGACCTGCGGGATACACAGGTTCGCGATCTCGATCCGCTCGAAGATTTGCCGCATCTGGAAACGCTCAAACTCGGGGGCGCGAGGAACGTCCGGGACGTCGACGCGCTCAGCCAACTCGCCGCCTTGCAGACGCTCGACCTCAACGAAACCCAGGTCGACAGCGTCAGTGCGTTGAAAAAACTCCGCGGTCTGCAAGCGCTCTATCTCGCGAACACGCCGTTGCGAGACATTGACGCACTAAAGGGCATGTCCTCGCTCAGGACGCTCGTGCTGGACGGCTCGAAAGTGGATGATATCGACGCGGCGCAGGGCATGCTCCAGTTGGACACGCTGGTGCTCGCTCGCACGCAAGTGTCGAACATTGATGCATTGAAGGGGCTCACCCGTCTGCAAAGGCTCAATCTCGCGGACACCCGGGTCGAGAACGTCGATGCGCTGACAGACCTGAAAAGCCTGCGCATGCTCAATCTCTTTCGCACCAGGGTTCGAAACATCGACCCACTGCGAGGTTTAACCGGTTTGCAGGAACTCTACCTTGCGAACACCCCTGTCGAAGACGTCGACGCGCTGAAGGGGCTCACTGGCCTGCGAGAGCTCGTTCTATATGGCACCCAGGCCAGGAACGTCGACGCTCTCAAAGCGGCGCTGCCAAAAACGCGAATCGTGTGGTGATCAACGCCCCGAACTCGCTCTTTGAACGTCGCGCAATACATTGAGCAACGGCTCGTTCATTGGTCCATCATGTTGCCCGCCGGCAGTGACAGCGTGCCCTGATCGATGAAACGTGTGCCGCCAACGATACCGCCCGCCAGTCGCCCGCGCAGCACGTACGGGAAGCGGCCGGCTTGCGCGCTATCCGCGACTGCGAAGGCCTGGCGCACGGCGGAAAACGCGGACACAGTCAATGGCACGTCGATCAGTGCTTCGCCGAAACGGGGTACAGCCCCGCGCTGATCGCTGACGCCACTGGCGAACGAGTTGCCATTCAGTTCGAGTTCTAACGACACACCGTCGTATTCGACCGCGGAAGCGTTCGGGTTCTGGACGCGGAGCTTGACGTTGAAGCGCATCTCCATCCCTTCACTTTGGAGCGGTTCAATACCCGCTACGTTGACTCGCAACGGCTCTTGTCCCATCCATGACGCACAGCCGCTGAACGATATGACCAGGCAAAGGACTGTGTAGAAGAGGCGGACTGAGCGCCCCGCATCGAAAGAAGGCATGGCAGGCACCTCACCGGAGAGAGTCCGTGTGCCGATTAGTGTACCGGGTCTCGTGCGTGGTTATCTGCGATATGGCGGCTGGTCCAGTTGCTGGTCGCCTGCCGGCCATGAGGCGTCATTCGCCCGTACCATCGGTCGGACGTTCAAACGACGGCTCCGCACCGACAAACGGCCATTCACGTGCGGAAGACGAACGTTGCTTCATGCACGCAGTTCGCGCGTCTTTTTGCGCGCGTTGTCGTGAGCGAGCACGGGAACTGGACGCCGCTGTGGGAAAAGAGCGATCCGGATCGAGAGTACGCTAAGCGGGCCATGGCCGGCCGGCTCGGATTGCGATGCCGCGCCGGCAGCGCTGCCGAATGCGAATGTCGCATCCGCCAGCGCCGACATCAGAACTGCCAGAAGAGGAAGTGTCGATGGCGTCGTGCATGGACCGTGCGAGAAGGCCGACTCTCGGGGCCGAACTGCGCGCGCGGATCGATGACTCTCGCGCGCAGCGCCATGTCGTAGAACGCGCCCACCATCGGCAAGGCGCTGTGCGCGCCCTCGCCCCAATAGTCGTTGTCGAGTGTCACACGTGCATCGTCGAAACCCACCCACGCGCCCGCGACCAGTTGCGGATGCATCAGGATGAACCAGCTATCCGTGTTGTCCTGCGTCGTGCCCGTCTTGCCGGCTAGGTCGGCGCGAATCCCGAAGCGCGTCCTGATGCCCGCGCCCGTGCCCCGGTTCACGACGTCGCGCATCACGTCGACGAGCGTTTGCGCTGCGCCGGTGGGCAGCGCCTGTTCCGGCGATGCGCTCGCGAATTCGGCGAGCACCCTGCCGTCGTGATCCTCGATGCGCGTGACCATGCGCGGCTCGATATACGCGCCGTGGTTCGCGATCGTGCTGTACGCCGAGACCATTTCCTTGAGCGTGACCGGGCTCGTGCCGAGCGCAAGGGACGGCACCGCTTCGAGCGGACTCTCGCGTACGCCCATCGCGCGCGCGAGCCGCGCGACTTTCTCGGGGCCTTCCTTTTCCATGAGCTGAGCGGTGACGCGGTTGCGCGAATACGCGAGCGCGTCGCGCAGCGTCATTGGTCGGCCGGTGGGCGGTTCCGAGTCGGTCGGGCGCCAAATCGCATGCGCGGAAAGCGGAATGGCGACATTCCGGTCGACGATTGTGTCGCTCGGCTGCGCGCCATCCGCGAAGGCCGCGCCGTAGACAAACGGCTTGAACGTCGAACCCGGCTGACGCCGCGCCTGCTGCACGTGATCGAACGGTTCGTCGCTGAAATCGCGGCTGCCGACCCATGCCTTGATATCTCCGTTGCGCGGATCGATCGCGACAAATCCCGCCTGGATCTGCGTCTTGCTCCGGCAGAGCGCACGGACGAACGTGGTGTTTGCGCCTAGCTTCACGAGCGCGGCCTGATCCGATTGACCGGCATCGCGCGCGGCGCGGTAGTCGCGCGTCTGCCGGATGAACGTGCGGAACAGGTCGTTGCCTGGCCCGCAGCCCGTGGCTTCGTTCCATGCGTCATTTGCGATCCGTTGCAACTGGTTCGTCTGCCAGTCCGTCGCCTGCGTCGCCATCGCTTGCAGTCGGGAATCGATGGTCGTGCGCACGACCAGCCCATCGGCATAGATGTTGTAGCCATTGCGATCGGCCCATGCGATCAGCCACTTGCGCAATTGGGCCGCGAAATGCGGCGCGGCGCCCAGTGGCGTGGTCTGCAATTCGAAATCGACATTGAGCGGTTGTCGTTTCAACCAGTTGTAGGCGTCGGGCGTGAGCTTTCCGAACTTGTTCATCTGCAAGAGCACCGTGTTTCGCCGCTGCACTGCGCGCTCGGGATTGAGTACTGGGTTGTAGGCGCTGTTGGCCTTCAGCATGCCCACGAGCGTCGCACTTTCGAGGATGTCGAGCTGATCGGCCGATTTGCCGAAGTAGGTGCGTGCGGCCATCTCCACGCCGTAGGCGTTGTACAGGAACGGCACCGTGTTCAGGTACGTCTCGAGGATCTGATCCTTGCTGTACACGGTTTCGATCTTGAATGCCGTGATCGCTTCCTTGAGCTTGCGCGTGAGGGTCGGCGCGCGGCCGATCTCGTCGGGATAGAGATTGCGTGCGAGCTGCTGCGTGATCGTCGAGCCGCCTTGCCGGTCGCCGGAGAACGTGTGCAGCGCGGCCGACGTGGTGCGCTTCCAGTCGATGCCGTGATGCTCGTAGAAGCGGCGGTCTTCGGTTGCAATCAATGCATCCACCATATACGGTGAGATCTGCTTGAGCGACACCCACTCGCGATTGACCGCCTTGAATTCCGCAAGCAGTTTGCCGTCGGCCGACACGATCAGCGCTGGCCGATCGACGCGGGCTTTGCGGATGTCGCCGATGCCCGGCGTAAATGGTACGAGCGCGAGCACGTACAGCAGGAACAGCGTCGGCAACGCGGCAAGCGTCAGCGTGATGCCGCGTCGCGTCGGGTGGCGAAGGGGGCGCGACGCGCTGTTGAAAACGAGTCCGGCTTTCGTGCTGCCGGCGGCGGCCAACGGTCGGATGCGGGCGAGCCACCGTGCGCAATGTTCACGCAGCAACGATACGTATCGGCGATTCACGGTGGAGGGGCGATGACGGAAAAGGCCGGATCGTATCAAAACGGAAGGGCGCTTCTGTCGTCAAACAGGGCTGCGCCAGGCGGCATTAACAGACGATTACATTTGTTTCGTGTGGACAACGTTCGCGACCTTTGCCACCGGTTTTGCGGTGGTCGTCTGCGTGCGATCGGGGCGCGGTAAAAATGATCGAACGCGATTGGACAGCGTCCAAGTACTGCACCTCGTGAGCGCGTCGGGCGCAAATAGGGAGGCACACCACATCGGACCGAACGTGTGATGGCTTGCGGCTGCAGCAAACCGGGTGGGGGTTCTGCACTTAAAGGCCGCCGCTGAGTCTGCGCTGGGTCGACAGGTAGTTCAGGGTCGAACTCAGCCGAACGCGTCAGGCCGAGTCCGGCCAAAAACAGACCTTGGTAGATGCGCGAGTGCGGTCATTCGAATGTCGAATTCGTACGCACAAGAGACGTCCGCATTTCGACGCACGAGCAATAGTGGTTGAAGCTATCGACTGCCGGTGACCTGGCAGGCTGGTGAAATACACCTCACCGATGCGCGGCACGCTTTTCCAAAGAGCCGCCGCGTAGGTTTGGTTCGTGTCGAATTGATGCCGAGCGTCCTTAAGCCAGATACGAATCGGGCGCAAGGGATGGCTGGCAGGAACGAAGTCATCCAGCTTCGCCATTGTGAACATCGCCTCGGTGAAACCGTCCGCTCCGCGCATCGTTTCGGTCTCAGTGCTTTCCGTTCCCCCTGTTTCAACGTTTACCGCTCCCGCTCCGATGACGGCGGCGGGAGCTATTTCAACAGCCTGCTAGACCAGAAAATAGGTAGTTTCCCAAGAAAACTGGGTGACATTGTCAACGATATCACGCTGCAGACGGGCCCGATGACCGGATGGCAATACGCCGGTGGTGGACAGCCAGCGCTGCCTCGCCGCCGCTCGTGGCGTGAAAGAGTCCAAGCTGCTCGAACTCCTCTTCCTGCAGCGGCGTGATGGCGATATCCGTGTAGGTGTAACGTTCCGGTGCCTTCAAGACTTCCCGGAGGGTAGCCTCTGTCCTGAGGTAGAAGCGCAGATATTTTGTCAGCTTGACAACGGTCTCACTCCAGTAGCGCGGATAGAAGCGAAGCGGCGATTCGACCGGTAGTCCCCACCGGCGGTCGCGGCGGCGTTTCATCCGCAGGGCTCCCCCTTCGAGCGGATGCACACCCTCGTGTTCGATCATCAGTCTGAACCAGGCGATTGTGCGCATGATCGTCTTCGGTCGACCGTTCGGGATCTGCGCTGCCCGCTTGACGATCGTGCGGATGTGCTCGTACGAGTAGAACGCGCTCCAGGCGCACCGATACGCTTCTTCCCATTCAGCGTCCGACATTTTCGGGTGGTGCGTGACCCGGTGGTTGGTGTCGTATTTGTTGATGTCCGGGTCCATCCATTCACCGTTCCTTACCATCGTCTGATGATCCTCGGAGCCTGGAAGCGGCGTGAGCATGAAGAATTCGAGAATGTCGATTGGCAATTCACGCTTGATGATCTCGATGTCGCGCAGGATCGATTCTTTCGTGTCCGCCGGGAATCCAATGATATAGCCAGCGTAAGTAATCGCGCCGTGGGCGCGCCACATCTGCAGCATGGCGCGGTATTCGGTGATCTTGTTCTGCCGCTTCTTCGCCGCGATCAGATTCTCGGGATTGATATTCTCAAGCCCAATGAACACGCGACGCACACCCGCGCGCGTTGCCTTCTCGATGAAGCCTGGAATCTTGTGACAGAGCGTATCGACCTGGATCGTGAAGCCGCAGTGAATGCCTTGTTTTTCCCGAAGTTCGATGACGCGGTCGAGAAGGATCTCCCAGTCGTGGTTGCGGGCGAAATTATCATCCGTGATGAAGAACCGGTCGATGCCCTGCTTTGCGTTCTCGCGGATGATTTTCTCGAGATCGTCGGGGGTGCGAAAGCGGCTCTTGTGCCCCTGCACGTTGATGATGGTACAAAACGAGCACTGATACGGGCAACCACGACCGAGGTCAACCGAGGTATAGGTACCGGCCGTGCGTTCGATATGCTTGCGCGGCAAGAAGGGCTGGGGAGTACCTTCGAGCGAAGGTAACGTGTCCATGAAATTATACAAGGGCTTCATTGCACCATTCCACGCGTCGAGAAGAACCTCATCAAGACGCCGTTCCTCAGCCTCCCCAGCGAAGAGCGCCACACCCATTGCTTGCGCTTCCTTAAGCTCAGCGGGCATCTCGGGCAGCATGGAGATGCAGCCAGAAACGTGGAAGCCACCGATCGCAACCGGCAAGCCTGCGGCACGGAACTGGCGGGCGAGGTCGAGTGCGCGCGGGTACTGGTTCGACTGGACACCGACCAGACCAATCATCGATCTCCCGCCCTTTGCCTTCAGGTCACGAATGATGCGCTCTGGCCACACCCGCTGGTTGGTCTCGTCGCATGTTTCGATCTCGAAATCGACGCCAGGGCCCAGCAGCTCTCGCTTTCGCGCGTCATCAGCGAGCGCATACATACAGGCGAGTGTATTGGAAGGCATGACCGAGCGGAGCCACTGGATCGGGTAGCCGTCGTCGTCGTAATGGGTCGGTTTGATGAGGACGAGAGAGAATCGGAAGCTGTCAGGAATCGAGTACATCGTGTCCATGGTGTGCTCTGTAGCCCTGTCTGGAAGTCACAAAACCGCGAAGGTCGTCCGTCTTCAGAAAAACGGAGATGGATCGTGAACTGGCAAGCAGTACAACAACCCGCATCCTACCCGCCTGGCCCCCTGCTGTGTTTACAATGCCGCAGGCGCCAAGTTTCGAGGATGGGGATCCTGTTGGGGCCAGCAACAACTATGACACGGCGGGCTTCGTGGCGAGTTGCCGCGCCGATCGATAATTGCAGTCCCACACCCCCGGTCGCAGTCTCACCAATTCCGATTCCCTGCATTTACCCTCTGCCGAACGGATAAGTTGATCGGACAACTGATTATCCATACAGTGATTCGATGACTTCCGCTAAACGCAACCGCTTACACAGGAGGCACGCACGCATCTGATGCCGTAAACGCAGCGCGGGCCGCAAGTGCTACCAACACTCACGACCCGCTTTTTTGCGCAATGCGGCCGCCCTCTACGTTTACGCACCAGCCACCGCATCCAGCGCCGCGCACACTTGAACGACGCGTGCCTCATCGACCGCGCCCAAGCCGCTGCCGCCGATCCGAACCCCGCTACCGAAATGTACGGCATCGACGCCGGTATCGCGCACGAAGCCGGCCACCGCGTCGATAGTCAGCCCCGCGCCCGCCAGCACCGTGCACCGCGTGCCGCGCGATCGCCGCACGAGTTCGGCGATCGTCTCGCGCGCGTCGAGCACCGATGGCTTGCCGCCCGAAGTCAGCACGGTCGTCACCGCATCGAACCCGAGCAGCACATCGAACGCCTCCGCGAGATCGCGCGCCTCATCGAACGCGCGATGAAACGTGACCGCCACGCCGGCCTCGCTCGCGATATCGGTCAAGCGCCGCAACCCTTCGCGGTCGATCTCTCCCTCTGAAGTGAGCATGCCGGTCACAACACCGTTCGCGCCAGCCGCCGCCACGGCGCGAACGTCGCGCGCCATGACCGCAAAGTCGTCGGCATCGAACACGAACGAGCGGCTGTGCGGCCTCACGATCACGTTGACTGGAATCGTCACCGCATCGACCACCGCTTCGATCAGCCCGACGCTAGGCGTCAAGCCCCCTTCGCCCACCGCGGTGACGAGTTCGAGCCGGTCGGCGCCGGCGCGCTCGGCGGCTTTCGCATCGGCGACCGTCGTCGCGATGACTTCGAGCAAAATCGGTTGTGTGCGCATCTTCTCTGCCCGCTAACGAAAATGCGCCCATCGTACGCGATGGGAGACGCTACGCCTTCAACCCGGCTTAACCCGACGCCTCCTCGATCCAATCGATGTCGCCACACAGCACGCACATCTGCGAACCCACGCGCGTGGCGATCGACAACGTCACGCACGGCGTCGCCTCGTTGATCGACAGATAAGGCCGCGTGATGTGCACGCGCTCCGGCGCATTGATCGCGTCGCGGAAATACGGCCGGCGCAGCCAGTTCGCGCCTTGCGCGTCGGCGAGCGGCAGGAAACCCGTGTCCTTGGCGGCGCGGTCGGCGCGCAGCACGACGTTGCGCCCCGCCTGCCGGCCGTTCGAATCGAGCAGGAAGCAGCGCGCCGCGTGATCGAGCGCGAGGAAATTCCAGCAGACCTCTTCGAGCGGCTCGCCCGCCGCGAGCCGCTCGGCCGCGCGCTCGAACGCACGCACGTACGGCTGGAGGCGGCTCGCCGTCGCCCGCTCGCGCGCCTCGGCCTGCGCACGGTAGCGCTCGGTCAGCTCGCCGATGCAGGCCGCCGCCTGCGTGCCGTCCGCGAGCCCGGGGTTCGGCCGGCCGAAGAAAAAGCCCTGCACGAAGTCGGCATCGCAGGCGAGCGCGAGCTGCGCCTCGTGCTCGGTCTCGATCCCTTCGATCAGCACCAGCTTGCCCGCCTCGTGCAAGAGCGCGACGAGGCCGGGCAGGATCGTCGCCATGTCCGTGCGGTGCGCGGCGTGCGACAGCATGATGCGGTCGAGCTTCACGATATCGGGATTCAACTGCCAGATCCGCTCGATATTCGAGTGGCCCGCGCCGAAATCGTCGAGCGCGATCAGGAAGCCCTCTTCGCGGAAATGGCGCACGCCCTCGGCGAGCTTTTCGATGTCGCCGGCGCGCTGCTCGAGCACTTCGAGCACGACGCGGCGCGGCGAGAGCTCGAGGCGCTTCAGGTTCGCGAACAGCGCCGCCGCATGATACGGATCGGTCAGCGCTTCGGGATGGACGTTGAGGAACAGCCACTCGCGCTCGGCGCCGAGCATCTTGAAGTTCTCGAGATGCAGCGCCTGCGCGAGCCGGTCGACGAGGTGCAGCTCGCCGTGGCGGGCCGCCTCGCCGAACACGTCGAGCGCGGGCACGACGCGATCGAGCGCATCGTGCGCGCGCAGCAGCCCTTCGTAGCCGACCGCGCGCATGTGCGACACGCTGAAGATCGGCTGAAACGCGCTCGTGAGCGTCAAGTCGTCGTGCTGCACGGCATAGCGCTGCAGCCCCGACGTGACGCTCAATTCGAATCCGGGCGGCAGCGCCGGGATGGTTTTTGTCTCCTGCAGCGCAGTTACCATGTCGCCCTCGGCGCAACGGTTATGTAAGAACGGAAGACGGGTGTCGTCATCGACGGCCTCTGAATTTCACAATGTAGTCTCAGGGCACGTTTAAGCAAGGTCCATGCGCGCGGCGACGCACGCCGGCGCGGCGGCTTATCGCATGCTCATCGCATGGATTGCATGCCACGCAAGGTGGAGCGCGCAGCGCGTCAGCTCACCCGCACCGCCGCGGTGCAAGCCGCCCTTGCCGCGCCTTCCGCGGATGCGCCGAATCGGTGCAGCGCGGCCATCGCAATCTAGGGCGATGCCGCACTGCAACACGCTACACTGCGGAACTCTCGGTCCCGCCTCACTGATGCTGTCGATGGAAATCGTCTTCACCGTTCTGATTCTGCTGCTCGCCGTTGCCGTGTCCGGCATCGTCACCCGCCTGCTGCCGCTCAAGCCGCCCTTGCCTCTGATGCAAATCGCGATCGGCGCGCTGCTCGCCTGGCCCCGGCTCGGCCTGCACGTCAAGTTCGATCCCGAGCTCTTCATCCTGCTGTTCATCCCGCCGCTCCTCTTCGCGGACGGCTGGCGCATCCCGAAACGCGAGTTCTTCATGCAGCGCCGCGCGATCCTGATGCTCGCGCTCGGGCTCGTCTTCATGACCGTGCTGGCGGTCGGCTACTTCGCGCATCTCGTGATTCCGGGCCTGCCGCTGCCGGTCGCCTTCGCGCTCGCGGCGGTCTTGTCGCCGACCGACGCCGTCGCGCTCAGCGCCATCACCGGCAAGAACCGGCTTCCGCCGCACTTGATGCACATCCTCGAAGGCGAGGCGCTCATGAACGACGCGTCCGGTCTCGTCGCCTTGAAGTTCGCGATCGCCGCCGCGCTGACCGGCGTGTTCTCGCTGCGCGAGGCGTCGACGAGCTTCCTGTTCATCGCGGCGGGCGGCCTCGCGACCGGCGTGGCCGTGGCCTGGATTTTCTCGTTCATAGCCGGGCGATTTCTGCCGTCCAGCGACGAAGGCGACCCCGCGCCCGGCATCGTGCTGAGCCTGCTCGTGCCGTTCGCGTCGTATCTGTTCGCCGAGCACTTCGGCGGGTCGGGCGTCCTCGCCGCCGTGGCCGCGGGCATGACGATGGGCGTCGCGGCCGCCTCGCAGAAAGTGCCGGTGTCGGCGCGCGTTCGCGCCGCCGGCACCTGGACGATGATCGAATTCGTCTTCAACGGGATGGTGTTCATCCTGCTCGGGCTGCAGTTGCCGCACATCATCGGCAGCGCGCTCATCAGCGCCCATCACGAAAGCGACGCGCTCGTCATCCTCCTGGTCGGCTATGTCGCGGCGATGCTCGCGGTGCTCTATGCGATCCGCTTCGCGTGGGTGTGGCTCTTGCGCTGGTTCGCGAGCCGCAGCGCGGCGAAGCACGGCGTGGCGAACGCCGTGCCGGGGCTGCGCACGGCGGCCGTGACGACGGTGAGCGGCGTGCGCGGCGCGATCTCGCTGGCGGCCGTGCTGTCGCTGCCGGAGGTGCTGCCGAACGGCGCGCCGCTGCCGGGACGCGAGATGGCCATCTTCATCGCGTCAGGCGTGATTCTCGGTTCGCTCTTGATTGCGGTGATCGGCTTGCCGCTCTTGCTGCGCGGCCTGCGCATCGGACTCGACCCGCACGCAGGCGAGGAGCGCAACGCACGCATCCTCGCAGCCCAGACCGCGATCCGCGCGCTTCACGACGCGCAGGACAAGCTCGTGGCCGATCTCGACGAGTCGGCGTCGGCGTCGCTCGCGGACGTCACGGCGCGCGTGATGGAGGTCTACCGGCGCCGGCTCGCGGCGCTCGGCAGCGACGGCAAGACGTCGAGCGACGTCGCGCGGCGCATGGAAGCGCTCGAGCAGCAGATGCGGATCGCTGCGATGCGCGCCGAGCGCGCGGTGCTGCTCAAGCTCCTCGCCGAACACAAGATCAACGACGAAACGCTGAACAAGCTGATGCGGGAGGTGGATTTGTCGGAGACGGCGGTGGTGACGCGGGGGAAGGGGCGGTCGCCGGCGTGAGCGCGGACGGCCGCCGTTCGATGGCGCCTACAGCACCGGCCCGCGCACGGCCTCGCGCCGCAGAATCGCGTACAGAATGATCGCGCCGAAGGTCGCCGTCCCGATCCCGCCCAGCCCGAAGCCGCCGAGCTTGAGCGAAAAGTCGCCGGCGCCGACCACGAGCGTCACGGCCGCGACGATCAGATTGCGGTTGTCCGAGAAATCGACCTTGTTGACCACCCAGATCCGCGCGCCGGTCACGGCGATCAGCCCGAACACGACGATCGACACGCCGCCAAGCACCGGCCCCGGAATCGTCTGGATCACCGCGCCGAACTTCGGCGAGAAGCCGAGCAGCAGCGCGATCAGGGCCGCCACCACGAACACCAGCGTCGAATAGATCTTGGTGACGGCCATCACGCCGATGTTCTCCGCGTAGGTCGTCACCCCCGTGCCGCCCGAAAAGCCCGAAACGATCGTCGCCAAGCCGTCGCCGATGAAGGCGCGGCCGATGTACGGATCGAGATTCTGCCCCGTCATCGCGCTGACCGCCTTGATGTGCCCGAGGTTCTCGGCGACGAGGATCACCGCGATCGGCGCGAGGAGCGTCATCGCGTGCGGGTCGAAGGTGGGGGCCATGAAGTGGGGCAGACCGAACCACGCCGCGTTCGCGACGATCGCAAAATCGATCGGCTTGCCGAGCCCCATCCCGTTCGTGACGATCGCGTAGATCACGTAAGCGATCAAGAGACCGACCAGAATCAAGAGCCGTTGCAGCATGCCGCGCGCGAACACCGCGACGCCGCCGACGCACAGCACCGTCACGACCGCCATCCACGAATCGAAGCTCGACCCGCTCACGCCCTTGACCGCGATCGGCGCGAGATTCAAGCCGATCACCGCGACGATCGAGCCGGTCACGACGGGCGGCATCAGCGCCTCGATCCACTTCGTGCCGACCGCCGAGACGATGAGCCCGATGATCGCGTACACGACGCCGCAGGCGACGATCCCGCCGAGCGCGACGGGAATGTTCGGGTTCGGCCCGTGGCCCGAATAGGCGGTCACCGCGATCACCAGCCCGATGAACGAAAAGCTCGAGCCGAGATAGCTCGGCACGCGCCCGCCCACGAGCACGAAAAAGAGCAGCGTCCCGATCCCGGACATGAAGATGCAGAGGTTCGGGTCGAAGCCCATCAGAAGCGGGGCGAGCACGGTCGAACCGAACATCGCGACGACGTGCTGCACGCCCATCGCGAGCATTTGCGGCCACGGCAGGCGCTCGTCGGTATTGACGACCCGGCCTTCGACGGCACGCGGCTGCTCGCGCCAGCGCGGGAAATAGGAATCGGCCATTGCGGGGGTTCTCCTCTAGCTCTTAGTCGGCGTGAATGCACCGGGCGTCGTGGCGCCGGGCATGGGCGCGGCGCACGATCGATGCGGCGCGGGTATTGGAATCACGCGCGAGTTTAAGGAGCGCCACCGGCGCTGACAAGCAGATCAGAATTGCGCCCACTCGGCGGTCGCGGCCAAGCCGGCGGCCGCCGGATGCTCGACGTGCCGCTCGACGTGCCGCTCAATGTGCCGCGCGCCTACGCCGCGCCGCTCCCGGCGGCCGAGATCGAACACGGCGACAGCGGCCTTCAACTGCCGCGCCTGATCGGCCATCGATCCCGCCGCGGCCGCCGCCTCCTCGACGAGCGCCGCGTTCTGCTGCGTCACCTGATCCATCTGCGCGACCGCCAGGCTGACCTGCTCGATACCCTTGCTCTGCTCCGAGGAAGCCGCGGAGATCTCGCCCATGATGTCGGTCACGCGCCGCACGGCCTGCGTGACCTCCGCCATCGTTTCGCCGGCCCGCTCGGCCAGCGCCGCGCCGCTGCCGACCCGCTCCGTCGAGCTTTCGATCAGCTCCTTGATCTCCTTGGCCGACACCGCGCTGCGTTGCGCGAGCGAGCGCACCTCGCCCGCCACGACCGCGAACCCGCGCCCCTGCTCGCCCGCGCGCGCCGCTTCGACGGCCGCGTTCAGCGCCAGGATGTTGGTTTGGAACGCGATGCTCTCGATCACGGCGATGATGTCAGTCATCCGCTTCGAGCCGCTCGCGAGCTCGCGCATCGTCTCGACCACCTCGCCGACCAGCACGCTGCCCTTCGCGGCGACCTCCGACGCGCCATGCGCCAGCCCGCTCGCTTGCTGCGCATTGTCGGCGTTCTGCCTCACGGTCGAGGTCAGCTCTTCCATGCTCGACGCGGTTTCCTCGAGCGACGCCGCCTGCTCTTCGGTGCGCTGCGACAAATCGGCGTTGCCCTGCGCGATCTGGTGGGAAGCCAGCGAAATCGACTCGCTCGACTCCCCGATGCCGCCGACGATCCCGGCCAGTTTGTCGCGCATGTCCTCGAGCGCATAGAGGAGGCTCGTGCTGTCGCCGGCGCGCGTATCGACGCGCACCGCCAAGTCCCCCGCCGCGATCCGGCTGGCGATCTCCATCGCGTAGCCGGGCTCGCCGCCCAGCTGGCGCGACAGGCGGCGTGCGATCAGCGCCGCCAGCAGCGCGCCCGCGGCGATCGACGCGAGCAGCAGCGCGATCATCACGCGCCGCATCGACTGAAAGGTCGCGATCGCGTTTTTCTGCGCGTCGGTCGCAAGCGAGCGCTGATACTCGATCAGCGTGCCGATCGTGTCGCGCAGCGCGACACTCGCCGCAATCGCCCGGCGCACGAGCTCCGCATGATCGACGCCGGCCGGCGCCGGGTCGACACCGACCTCGACTCGCACAATGCCTTCCCAGACGGCGTTCTTCTTCAGGACCTCGTCGAACAGCGCCTGGCCTTTGTCGGTGGACAGCGTCGCCCGATAGTGGTCGAACCCGTCGTGCATCTCCTTGAGCGAAGCGGCGATGCCGTCCTTCAGTTGCTGCCGGGCGGCATCATCGGGCGCAAAGCTCATGTTCGCGGCGGCGAGATCGGTATCGAGCTTGTGCTTGTTCGCCTCTTCCATCCAGTAGAGGCCGTCCATGTGACGGTTGCCGATGTCGTCGGCGATCTGGTGCATCGACGACAGGCTCCGCAACCCCGCCACCCCCACGAGCACGCCGAAGCCGATGACGACGGCGAACGCGCACAGCAGCTTTCTCAGGACAGTCAAATTGTCAAACCATTTCATTTCGCCATCCTTATTACGCAATTGAGTTGTGTCGCGCATGCCGCGGTGTCTCCCGCCGCTCCGGAATGCGCTCAGCTTGCGTTTACGGCACGCGTTATCCGCTCTTGATGTGCCGGATATCGGGCATAAGGCCCGGCGAATAATGGTCGGAATGAAAAGATCGGGCGTGCCATTTTTCGGCGACGCTTGTCGTTTGATCAGGTGTGCTGGTCAGCATCGACCCGCCACGCGATGAAGCCCATCGCTGTGCCCGGTGTTATCGCGTGCGCCGATAGTGAATCCGCGCCGGCACCTGCAGCGACTCCGGCTTACCCGCCCCTTCGAGCATATCGAGCACCCGTCGCAAGCTTTGAGCCGCCAGTTGCTGGCTATCCTGCACGATGGCGTCGATGGAAAGCGGCAGGCAGTCGAGCAGTTGATGATCGTCGAATACCATCAGCCGGCCCGGCGCTTGACCGAGCTTATGCGCTTGATTGATGAACGACAGCACGCCCTCGAGCAACGTGATGGAGCCCGCGAACAGCACCTCGGGATAACGCTGGTGAGCCGCGAACCAAGCCTCCATCAGCGCGTGTCCCGATTCGCGCTGGTAGTCGCGCTGGAACACCCAATCGTCGTGCTCCGTCACGCCGTGCGCCGCCAGTGCCTGGCGGTAGCCCGCCAGCCGGTCGCGGCTCGCCGACAGCTCCGGCTGGCCGCCGAAGTACACAACCTCGCGAGCGCCCTGCGTCAGCGCATCGCCGATCAGCGTCGCGACCGTTTCGGTGGCGTCGGTCACGACGTAGGGGATATCGGCATCGTCGACGCGACGGTCGGCGAACACCAGCGGCAGCCGCTTCACCCACTTTTGATAGCGCTTCGCGTCGGCCGTGCACGGCACCACGATCATGCCGTCCACCTGATGCGAGACCAGATGCGCGATGCCTTCGGTTTCGCGCGTCGGGTCTTCGTCGCTGGTCACGACCACCAGCTGATAGCCGTATTCGTCACGGCATAGCGTTTCCATCGACTGCGCGAGCGCCGCGTGCGCGGAGTTGGTGAGATCGGGGATGACGAGGCCGATGGTGTTGCTGCGCCGCGAGCGCAGCGCCCGGGCCGATTGCGACGGCGTGAAGTGATGTTCCTTCGCGACCTGCAAGACGCGTTCGACGGTGGCCGCCGAGATGCGGTAGCGTTCGGCGTAGCCATTGAGCACCATGCTCGCCGTCGTGCGCGAAACTTTCGCGAGGCGGGCAATATCGTCGATGGTCAGGCGCTCGAACTGGGTCACGCTGGCGTTTCCTCTCGGCAGACAGGCAGATGTCAGGGCCCGATAGTACTACGCCGGCGTGATGGGCAAAATACTCGCTTTGCCTGCTCTCTTACGGCTTGTAGAGATTGAGCGGGACCGGGATGAACTTGTCGACCGGCTGGCCGTCGACGAGCTTTTTCGCGGTCTGCACGCCGTACTGGCCGATCAGCTCCGGCTGCTGCTGCACGGTCGCGGCCATGTTGCCGGCCTTGACGGCGGCGACGGCGTCATCGGTGGCGTCGAAGCCGACCACGATCACGTTCTTGAGCCCCGCCGCCTGGATCGCCTTGACCGCGCCCAGGGCCATCTCGTCGTTCTGCGCAAACACGCCTTGGATGTCCTTGTTGCCCTGGATGACGTTTTCCATCACCGACAGCCCCTTCGCGCGATCGAAGTCGGCCGGCTGCTTGGTGACAACCTTCACGCCGTTGCCGGCAGCGATGGCCGTATCGAAGCCGGCGCCGCGCTCGCGTGCGGCCGACGAGCCCGGAATCCCCTGCAGCTCGACCACGTTGCCCTTGCCGCCGAGCTTCAAGAGCATGAAATCGGCTGCCATCTTGCCGCCTGCCGTATTGTCCGACGCGATGTGCGAGCTCACATCCGCGCCGTTCACGCTGCGGTCGAGCGACACCACCTTGATGCCCTTGCCCGTCGCTTCCTTCACGACGTTGGCGACGGCCGACGAGTCGGTCGGGTTGATCAGGATGACGCTGACCTTCTTCTGGATCAGGTCTTCGACGCTCGCTTGCTGCTTGGCCGGGTCGTTCTGGGCGTCGACGGTGATGAGCGTGATGCCTTCTTTCTTCGCTTCGTCCTCGGCGCCCTTCTTGAGCGAGACGAAGAACGGATTGTTGAGCGTCGAAATCGACAAGCCCACGGTCATGGCGCCGTTGGCCGCGCTGCCCGATGCCTGATCGCCGGCCGATGCGGCCGTGCTGTCCGGGCCCTGCTTCGAGCACGCGACGATGCCGAGCACCAGCAGGCTCGCGACGAGCGGCGAAATGATTCGTTTCATGGGTGATCTCCTATTCATGTCTATGTAGAGTGATGAACTGCTTCTTGCTTACTTCTTGTTCGCGCGATCGATCAGCACGGCCAGCAGAATCACGCCGCCCTTGACGACTTGCTGATAGAACGACGAGACGCCCAGCAGATTCAGGCCGTTGTTCAACACGCCGATCAGCAGCGCGCCGACGAGCGTGCCGAAGATCCAGCCGCGGCCGCCCGTCAGGCTCGTGCCGCCGAGCACGACGGCGGCGATCGCGTCGAGTTCGTAGCCGGTGCCCGCGGTCGGCTGCGCGGAATTCAGGCGCGAGGTGAGCACCACGCCCGCGAGCGCCGCCATCACGCCGGAAATCGAGTACACCCACAGCTGCACGCGATCGACCTTCACGCCCGACAGCCGCGCCGAATCGGCGTTGCCGCCCGTCGCGTAGACGTGGCGGCCGAACACGGTCTTGCGCAGCACGAACCAGAACACGCCGAACATGATCAGCATCAGCACGACGGGAATCGGGATCAGGCGCGCCACGTAGCCGCCGCCGAGCATCGAGAAGACATCGCTGTTGAAGTTGCTGATCGGGCTGCCGTCGGAGACCACCAGCGCGAGGCCGCGCAGCACGGTCATCGAACCGAGCGTGGCGATGAACGGCGCGACCTTGCCCTTGCTGATCACGAGACCGTTGACGAGGCCCATCAGACCGCCGGCGACGATGCCGAGCGCGGTGGCCAGCATCGGCGGCATGCCCGACTGCATCAGGCTCGCGATCGTCACCGACGACAGCGCCAGGATCGACCCGACCGACAAATCGATGCCGCCGAGCAGGATCACGAGCGTCATGCCGAAGCCGATCAACGCGTTGATCGACGCCTGGCGCATCACGTTGAGCAAGTTGCCGACGGTGAGGAAATCGGGGCTCGTCAGCGACAGGCCGACCGCCACGATCACGAGCGCGATGAACGGCCCGAGCTTTTGCAGCGTGGCCTTGTTACTGGGTGTCAGGATGGATTGCACGGTCTCGGTACTCGGTAGCGGCGGGAGCGGCCGCCGGTTGAATGAACAATGGCGCGGCTTCGGTCATGCGACTCTCATGGGATTCAAGCGGCGGCCATCGCCGCTTGCGCCGGCGTGCCGCCCGTGGCGGCGGTCATGATCGATTCCTGGGTGGCGTCGGCGGCGGCGAAGATGCCGTTTTGGCGGCCCTGGTGCATGACGAGGATGCGGTCGCTCATCGCGAGCACTTCCGGCAATTCCGACGACACCATCACGATCGCCACGCCCAGCGCCGCGAGCTGGTTGACGATCGTGTAGATCTCGGCCTTGCCGCCCACGTCGACGCCGCGCGTCGGTTCGTCGAGCAGCAGCACCTTCGGCGGTTCCGCGAGCCACTTGGCGAACACCACCTTCTGCTGATTGCCGCCGGAGAGCGCCTTGACGTCGAGTTCGGCGTCGCGCGTGCGAATGCGCAGTTGCTTGATGAGACCGGCGACGGCCGCGCGTTCCGCCGAATCGCTCACGACGCCAAGCCGCGCGTATCGGTTCAAGTGAACGAGCGTGGCGTTCTCGCGCACCGACATGCCGAGCACGAGCCCCTGGCTCTTGCGGTCTTCGGTGACGAAGCCGATACCGGCGCCGATTGCGCTCGACGGATCGCGAATGTCGAGCGCGCGGCCGTCGAGCGTGATCTGCCCCGCCGTCTTGCGGCTCGCGCCGAACAGGGCCTTGAGGATTTCGCTGCGGCCCGCGCCCATCAGGCCCGCGACGCCCAGCACTTCCCCCGCGCGGACGTCGAACGAAATGCCGGAGATATGACCGTCGTCGGCGAGGTTCGAGACTTTCAAGCGCACTTCGCCGGGCGTCGTATCGCGGCGCGGAAAGCGCTCGCCAATTTCGCGGCCCACCATCAGGCGCACCACGTCTTCGAAATGCGTGTCCGCGATGGCCCGCTCACCGACGAATTTGCCGTCGCGCAGCACGCTGAGCTTGTCGCAGATCTGGAAGATCTCTTCCATCCGATGCGACACATAGACGATGGCCACGCCGCGCGCCTTCAAGTCGCGCATGATCTTGAAGAGCGTCTCGATTTCGCGGTCGGTCAGCGCGGCGGTCGGTTCGTCCATCACCAGCACCTGCGCGTCGAGCGACAGCGCCTTCGCGATTTCCACCATCTGCTGCTGGCCGATCGACAGCCGCCCCGCTTCCATGTGCGGATCGATGCGCGCGGCGCCGAGCATGTCGAGCCACTTCCGCGCTTGCCGGCGCATCGCGCCCGTGTCGACCACGCCGAAGCGGCGCGGCTCGCGCCCGAGGAACAGGTTCTCCATCACCGTCAGTTGCGGGATCAGATTCAGTTCCTGGTGGATGATCGCGATGCCGAGGCGCTCGGCGTCGACGGTATGGCGGATCTGCACGGACTTGCCGTCGATGGCGATCTCGCCCGCGTCGGCCTGGTAGACGCCGGAGAGGATCTTCATCAGCGTCGATTTGCCCGCGCCGTTTTCGCCCATCAGCGCATGGATCTCGCCGGCGCCGATGTTGAAGTCGACGTTTTCGAGCACGCGCACCGGCCCGAACGCCTTGCAGATGCCGTGCAGGGTGACTTGCATCGCTCGCCTCTTGGAAACTTAGAAAATCACGCCCGAATGCAGGATCACATTCGCGTACGGGCTGCACTCTCCCGTGCGGATCACCGCTTTGGCGTGCTTGCACAGGCGCTTGAAGTCCTCGTGCGCGACGTATTCGATGCCGACGCCCGTCTTCGCGAATTGCCCGGCGCGGCCTGCGACCGCGGTGTTCTGCGTGAGGCTTTCGCTGGCGAACACCGCGCGCTCGACTTTGAAGTCGGCGAGCACGGTATCGAGCACGTCGAAGAAGCCGGGCGTGCCGATCTTCAGCGAGACATCGATGCATTCGACGCCATCGGGAATCGGCAGGCCGCAGTCGGCGATCACGAGGCTGTCGGTATGGCCCATGCCGGCGAGGACGCGCGCGATGTCGCGATTCAGGTGTCCGAGTTTTTTCATCAGGGATTCGTGAGGAACCGTTCGAGTTCGGAAAGGGTAGGCATGCCGCCTTGCGCGCCTGCGCGCGTGACCGACAGCGCGCCGGCCGCGTTTGCGCGGCGCATCGCCTCGGCGACGCCCAGATGCCAGAACGCCGCGAGCGCACCGTTGAAGGTATCGCCGGCGCCGGTCGTATCGACCGCCTGCACGGCAAAGCCCGGCTGATGTTGCAGGTCGCCGTCGTCGGTCGTGTAGTACGCGCCGTCCTTGCCGTGCGTCATCGCGATGCGGCCCGGCATGCGTTGCAGCACGGCCTTCCAGTCGGCGCCGTGGGTCTGCAGCGCGGTCGCGAGCTCGTGTTCGTTCGGCGTGAGCAGCGTGGTCAGCTCGAGCAGCTCGTCGGGGAGCGCCACGGCAGGCGCCGGGTTCAGGAAGAACGGCTTGCCGTATGCGTGCGCGACGCGCGCCGCATGGCGCACGGTCGCGAGCGGCACTTCGAGCTGGGCGAGCACGACGTCGGCATCGTGAAACGCTTGCTCGGCGCGATCGACGTCGGCCGGCGACAGCTCGTGATTCGCGCCCGGCACCACGACGATTGCGTTGTCGCCCGCGGACAGCGTGATCGCCGCGATTCCCGTGGCCTCGCGCCCAGTGGACACCCAGCGCGTATCGACGCCCTCGTTCACGAGCATCGCCTTCATCGCGTCGCCGAACGCATCGGCGCCGACGCAGCCGATCATCGTGACCTCGGCCCCGAGACGCGCCGCCGCCACCGCCTGGTTCGCGCCCTTGCCGCCCGGATATTGCGCAAAGCGCTTGCCGAACAGCGTCTCGCCGAGGCGCGGAAACGTATCGGTTTCCGTCACCAGGTCCATGTTGATGCTGCCCACCACCACAACGCGTGCCATCGCAGCCTCCTTGGGTGCCCTTGACGCCGTACCTGCTGCGGCATCGTTATTCTCTCAGCTAAAACGTAATCAGCTTGGGGCGGAGTTATACCAGAGGCCGCACATGGATGGAAGTGGGACTAGGGAATTACCTGACTGATCCTCCGAGGCCGAGATTTCGGCCACGCAAACGTCCCGATTCTGAGTTTTAAGCCGGAGGCCCTCACCCGCCTCCGGCTCCTTCACAAAAAACTCAATCAAATCAAAGGCGCACGCCTCGCGACAAAGCCCTCGTGCGCATGGCATACACATTGCGTTGTCTCCCGCGACAAACCCGTCCCGCGCGCAACGCCTCGTTGCCGCCGGCACAGCATGAACGACACGCGGCGTCCGAGCCGCTCTATGGAGACAACCGTGACCCCACGCCGCCCCGCTTACGCGACCGCCCTTCGCTAGTCGCCCCTTTTCCTTTGGCTTAGCCGCGCCCGCCGCCGCACGGCGCAGGTCGGCAACAGCCTCGACACCCGCATCAACCCATCCGTCAGGGAACGCCCCGCAAGGAGACGCTATGCAAGTCACCGGAATGCTGTACGGCTCGAAACTGCTGCAATTTGGCGGATTTCCGACCGCCGACGTGCTCGGCCCCGATGCCAGCGAAGAGCAGATCAAGGCGCTGATCGACCGCCACGGTTCCGTGTTCGTGAAGCCCGTGTTCAAAGGCGGCGTGGGCAAGAAAGGCAAGGCCGGGCTCGTGGGCCGCGCGAGCGACTTAAGGACCGCTTTGAAGGAAAAAGAGCGCCTCTACTTCGTCGAGCACCGCCACGGCAATCAGTGCGCGAAGGCGAACGGCGTGACATTCGAAGGCGCGGTGCCGGCCGAGCACGAGGTCTACTTCTCGATCTCCGATTCGACGCACTTTCGCGCGCCCACGATGACGCTCACGCATCACGGCGGCGTCGACATCGAAGAGCTCGAGCCCGGCATGATCGCGCAAGTGCCGTTCGATCCGCTCACGGGCTTGAAGGCGTTCGTCGTCGCCAACGCGCTCTCGCAGCTGAACGCGCCGAAGGAAATCATCTCGCCGCTCGTCCAGCATCTGCCGAAGCTCTGGGAGCTGTATCACAACTTCGGCATGACCACGCTCGAGCTGAATCCGATCCGCATGCAGCCCGGCAAGGACGGGCGCTTGACACCCGTCGCCTGCGATTTCAAATGCGGGTTCGATCGCGACGACCCGCGCTGGCAGCGCCTGAATCTGCCCGCCCACCTCTTTGCCGTCGACTTCTCCGACTTCGAATCGGAGATCAACCAGCTGCGCACCTACCAGGGCCAAAGCGACGTCTACGTGATCAATGAGCGCGGCACGATCCTCGCGCCGACGTTCGGCGGCGGCGCCAACTCGCTCGTCTCCGAAATGCTCGGCGACGACGCGATCATCTCGTCGGACTTCGGCGGCAACCCGCCCTACGAAAAGATGAAGGAGGTCGCGCGCATCTGCTTCAAGCACTGGCTCAAGCAGGCGAACGTGCTGTTCATCATCGGCGGCAAGTCGAACAACACCGACATCTTCGAGACGCTGCGCGCGATGGCCGATGCGCTGCGCGAGCACTTCAGCCAGCACGGGCCGACGCCGCTCTATGTCGTGGTCGGCCGCGGCGGTCCCAACCTGATCCGCGGCATGGGCGCGATGCGCGACACCTGCGACGCGCTCGGCCTGCCCTACAGCATCTTCGGCTTCGACTCCGACATCAGCGAGGTCATCCACTACGCGAAGGCGGCCGATGCGTGGATGAAAGCGGGCGGACGCGAGCAGGTCGCGGCGATGATCAACGCGGCCCCGGCCGCGCTGGCTTGAACGTCGCGCAAACGGCAAAGAACGGAGTCGGAGGAACACAATGGACAAGCAAGGCGCAGGGCAATTCAAGTACTACGTCGGCATCAGCTCGCTCGCGCAAGCCGCGACGCGCGACGACCGCGTGTGCGTGCTGAACATCCTCGGCGGCGAATCGAAGCAAGTGACGCCCGTCGGCCACGCCTATTCGGGCGGGAACGTCGTGTTCGGCACGTCGCCGGGGCGGCGCGGGCACGTGCTCGAAACCGCGGCGGGCAACATCCCCGTCTACAACACGGTGCTCGAAGGGCTGCAAGCGGGGCACCGCTTCAATTGCGGCGTGATCTATCTGCCGCCGTCGGCTGCGCGCGACGGCGTGGCGGAATTGATCCGCGTGAATCCCGAGCTGAAGAAGATCTTCATCGTCACCGAAAAGCTCTCGGTGCACGACTCGCGCGAGATCCGCGCGATGGGTCAGCACAACGGCATCGACATCTTTGGCGGCAACAGCCTCGGCATCGCCGATGCATGGAACCGCGTGCGCATCGGCGGCGCGCTCGGCGGCGACAGCCCCGACGAGGCGCTCAAGAAAGGCTCGATCGCGATCTTCTCGAACTCGGGCAACTTCACGACGACGATCGCCACCTACCTGCGCATGGCCGGCTGGGGCACGACGACGCTGATGTCGAGCGGCAAGGACGTCTATATCCACTTCGCCGCGCCCGAATTCGCGTTCGCGCTCGCCAACGACGCACGCAGCAAGGCCGCTGTGCTCTATTCGGAGCCAGGCGGTTATTACGAGCGCGACGCGGACTTCACGAAGCCGGTGGTGGCATGCGTCGTCGGGCGCTGGAAGAAGAAGCTCACGCGCGCGGTCGGCCACGCGGGCGCGCTCGCGGGCGGCGACGACGACGCGTCGGCGAAGGAACGCTGGTTCATGGAGAAGTTCGAGGTTGACCGCGTGTTCACGCCGGAAGACCCTGTCGTGAGCGCGAAGGGCGCGGTCGTGACCAACATCGCACACATTCCCGCGGCGCTCACGGCCGTGATGCGCGAGAACGGCGCGCGACCCGACTTCGCGCCCGAGGGCAGCTTGGCGCTGAAGCCCTGGTTCCGCTCGACGCGCGCCCTCGCGCTGCCGCCCGAACTCGATCTGCCGGCCGTCACGGCGATGCCGCCCTACGACGCGCAGATCGCCGGATTGAACCGCCAAATCGGCGTCGTGCTGCCGCGCCAGAACATGAAGGACGCCTCGGGCGCCTCGCAGATGGACCCGAAGACGCAAGTCACGAGCCTGCACGGCGTGACGATGCTACAAGCCGCGCAGTACCCGCTCGAAGCGAACCTGTGCCTCGCGTTGTTGCACGAGCCCGGCGGCGTGAACGACGCGAAGCTCGCGAGCGTCGCGGTAGGCGCCGAAGTCAACCTCGCAGGCGATGCGACGCTCGTCGCCGCGCAGGCCGCGCGCGAGGCGGGCAACGCACCGAACAGCGTGCTGGCCGCGGCATTGAGCATCGTCGGACCGGGCCGAGCGAACGGCGCACGACGCGCAGCGAAAGCGCTGATCGAGCTCGGCGCGGCGGCGGGTTTGCAAGACGCGCTTGACGAAGGCTTCGACACCTCAGCATTCGAAGCAACCGATGCCGACACGCGCGCGCTGCTCACAAGCGCCACACCCGACGAAAAAGCCGAAGCGATGCTCGCGGGCCTCGCCAAGCGCGAAGCGAAGTCGGTCTTCGTGCGCTACCTGCGAACGCTCGACGGCCACCCTACCGCCGACGCCGTCCTCGCTGCGATCACGACGACGATCGGCTGGGGGCCTTTGATGCGCAAGCGCGTATGCCGCCTCACCGTCGAAAACCTGCCTTGGTGGATGCGCCTCTTCGGCACGTTGATCGGCGCGTCGGTCGATGCCGAGCGGCACACGCCTCACCGCTTCTGCGGCATCTCCACCGACGAGCTCCTCGGCGAGCGCTCGCTCACCGAAGTCGCCTGTTCCGCGCTGATCGGAGCCGTGCCCAATGAGACCGATCTGTTCGGATTCCAGACGCTCGTGGGCCTGTTGCTCACGAACGGACCGGGCGCGATTTCCGCGCAAGGCGCGAAGGGCGCGGTATCGGCCGACGGCCCGGAGACGCCGGAGCGCATCCAGTTGAACAAGGCGATGGTCGGCTTCCTCACGCATGCGGGTTACGCGCATGGCGGCAACGGCTACGAGGGCGTTTCGTTCCTGCTCGAACGCTTCAAGGGCGTGACGCTTGCCAACCCTGGCGATCGCGCGCACGGCCTGGACCTGCAGACGATGGCCGCCGAGTTCGCGCGCGCCTACGGGGCCGAGCGCACCGAGCGCAAGGAGGTGGGCGCCGAGCAAGCCCGCGCGCTGCCCTGCATCAACCACCCGGTGTTCAAGGGCAAGCCCGTCAACGTGGATCCGCGCGAAGCGTTCGTGCGCGAGCTGTTCGAAGCGCGCGGCGAGTACAACATCTTCCACGACTACTACCGCACGCTGGTGCAGGCGCTCTATGACGAGAACGTCACGCGCAACGTGTTCGCGGTCAACGTCGATGCGGTCATCGCTTCGCTGCTCTTGAAGATGCTGTGGGCGCGCTACCGCTCGGGTGACATCTCCGACAAGGCGCTCGAAACCGCTGCGTTCACGGTGTTCCTGTACGGCCGGATGATCGGCTGCGCGGCGGAGATCGACGACCACATGAACCGGGGCCGCAACCTCGATACGCGAACGCCGCAATCCGAGGTGCGCTTCGTCGCCTAACCAACGGACCTCAAACCAACCTTTAACTCAAATCAGAAGGCCGGGCCGCAAAACCGCGGCGTGGGACCACCGGCCTTCCCTTGTCAGGAGACATGCCGTGCATAGCACCTCGTCCGCAACCCCGCTGCCGGCGCAGCCAACTCAACCGGCGCAACGGCTCGACGCTCAACCGAAATTCTGGCCCGAAGGCTGGTGGAAGCTGATGGAATACCGGATCGGGATCATCCCGCTGCCGGTCTACGTGATGCTGCTCTTGCTGATCGGCGGTTTCGCGATTTCCGGCAAGGTGCCGGGCGAGATCTCGATGGCGATCGCCGTGCTCGCCTTCTTCGGCTTCACGTGCGCCGAGTTCGGCAAGCGCTTGCCGATCGTCCGCCATATCGGCGCGGCGGCGATCTTCGCCACCTTCATTCCGTCGGCGCTCACCTATTACCACTTGCTGCCGAAGCCCATTCTGTCGCTGACGACGGAGTTCACGAAGCAGACCAACTTCCTCTATTTGTTCATCGCCTCGATCATCGTCGGCAGCATTCTCGGCATGGACCGGCGCGTGCTGATCCGCGGCTTCATCAAGATTTTCGTGCCGCTCGCGGCAGGCACCATCGCCGCGATGATCGTCGGCACGGCGGTCGGCACCGCGCTCGGGCTCGGCATGCGCCACACGTTCCTCTATATCGTCGTGCCGATCATGGCGGGCGGCGTGGGCGAAGGCGCGATTCCCCTGTCGGTCGGGTATTCGGAGATCCTGCATCTGCCGCAGGGCGAAATGTTCGCAGCCGTGCTGCCGCCCGTGATGCTCGGCAGCCTCACGGCGATCGTGCTGTCCGGCGCGCTCGACATGCTCGGCAAGCGCCTGCCGCATCTCACCGGCCAGGGTCGTCTGCAAGTGGGCGAGCAAGACGAGCCGGAGACCGGTAAGGAAGAGATCACCGGTCACGTCGATGTCACCCATATCGCCGCCGCCGGCATCACCGCGATCACGTTGTATCTGCTCGGCCTCATGTGCCGCAACTTGTTCGGCCTGCCGGCGCCGGTCGCGATGCTGTTCATCGCGGTGTTCGTGAAGCTCGCGCGCGCGGTCTCGCCGCAACTGCAGGAAGGCGCGTTCGTCGTCTACAAGTTCTTCTCGACCGCCGTGACCTATCCGCTGCTGTTTGCGATCGGCGTCGCGATGACGCCGTGGGACAAGCTCGTGGCGTCGTTCACGTTCGCCAACGTGATCACGATCGTCGTCACCGTGGCGACGCTGATGGGCACCGGCTTCGTCGTCGGGCGTCTCTTGAAGATGTACCCGATCGACACCGCGATCGTGAACGCCTGCCACAGCGGCCAGGGCGGCACCGGCGACGTCGCGATCCTCACGGCCGCGAACCGCATGCAGCTGATGCCGTTCGCGCAGATCGCGACGCGCATCGGCGGCGCGATCGTCGTCACGCTGACGCTGCTCGTGCTCGCGCACGTCGGATGATCCGGCGGCACGCCGAGCGCCTTGGCGGAGCCCCGCGCCGGTTCGGCAAGCTGTACGCCGCATCGCCGATTTGCCAAAATGAGCCGACGTTTAACGCCGGCGGGGCATCGATGAGGTCGTTCGCGCGCATCAAAGTGCGGGGCATTCCCCTATGGGGATGGATGGCGGCAGCCGCGCTGTATGTCGTTGCAGCGGGGCTCGCCGTCGACATTGCATGGCAGCGGTCGATCGATTCGATCGCCGAGGTCGGCAGCCATCGGCTCGACCTCTATGCCGCTGCGCTCAGAAGCGAGCTGGGACGCTACGAGACCGTGCCCGGCATCGTCGCGCGGCAGGACAGCGTGCGTGCGTTGTTGCGCACTCAGCCTGACGCGGCACGCGCAGCGCTGCTGCCCATCGTCAATCACTATCTCGAAGCCGTGAACGGCGACACCGGCGGCGTCGCGGTCGACGTGATCGACCTGCACGGCGAGGTGATCGCCGCCAGCAACTGGAACCAGCCGCTCTCGTTCATCGGCACCAACGTGTCCTATCGGCCGTACTTTCAGGACGCGCTGGCTCGCGGCTCGGGTCGATTTTTCGGCATCGGCACGAACACCGGGATGCCCGGCCTTTACTTCGCAAGCGCCGTGCTCGATGCCGGAAAGCCGATCGGCGCGGTGGCGGTGAAGGTGAGCGTCGACGCCCTCGAATCGGCGTGGCGTTCGCCGGGCGAGGCCGCGATGGTGGTCGACGGCAACGGCGTGATCGTGATCTCGACCGTGCCCGCGTGGAAGTTCACCGCGCTCACGCCGATCACGCCGGACCGGCAGCGGCAGATCGAGGCATCCAAGCAATACGCGGGCCGCGCCGTGCCGCTGTTGCCGCATCGCCGGCTCGACGACTGGGACGCGTCGGCGCGTTTCGCGCGCTATCCCGACTGGACGCGGCCCGGCCACGACACACGCTATCTCGAGCTGTCGCGGCCCGCGCCGCAGGCCGGCGACTCGATCCGGGTGCTGCTCGACGTCGAGCCGGCCATGCGACAGCAGCGCACCGCATTCGCCTTCGTCACCGCGCTGTTCATGATCGCCGGGCTGTACACGCTGTATGCGATCCAGCGCCGCCGCGCGATCGCCGAAAAGCTCAAGGGGCAAGACGCACTGCGCCGCGCAAACGATCGCTTGGAAGCGACCGTCGAAGCGCGTACCGCGGAACTGACGGCGGCCAACGTCGGCATGCAGCGCGAAATCGCGGAGCGCGCGCGCACCGAGCAGGAGCTCGTGCACGCGGGCAAGCTCGCGGTGCTCGGGCAAATGGCGGCCGGTCTCACGCACGAGCTGAACCAGCCGCTTGGCGCGATCCGCACGCTGTCGGACAATGCGCGCGCGTTTATCGAGCGCGGTCAGCAGCCGCTCGCGATCGCGAATCTCGAGCGCATCTCGAAGCTCGTCGACGGGATGGCGGTGCTCACGAGCGAATTGAAGACGTTCGCGCGGAAGTCCGACGTCGAACGCGTCGCGGTTTCGCTCGACGATGCCGTGGCCCACGCGCTGTTGATCTACGAAGCGCGGATGCGCACGGACGAGGTGCAGGTCGACGTTCGCATTCCGGCCGGCACGATGGTCTGCGCGGAGCCGAGCCAGCTGCAGCAGGTGCTCGTCAACCTGCTCGGCAACGCGCTCGACGCCGTCGCTTCCGAGCCGCAGCGCCACATCTCGATCGAGGCGCAGCCCGCCGAGCAACCGGGCCGCGTGCTGTTCTCGATCGCCGACAGCGGCGCGGGCATCGCGCCCGACGTCCTCGCGCATCTGTTCGAGCCGTTCGTCACGACCAAGCCGCGCGGACGCGGCTTAGGGCTCGGCCTCGCGATCACGTCGCGGCTCGTGCTCGGCTTCGGCGCGCGCATCTCGGCATCGAACCGGCCCGACGGGGGCGCGCAGTTCACGATCGAATTCATGAGCATGACGGAAACAGGGGTAGTCGATGGGTAACGAAATCAGCGTGGTGGTGGTCGAGGACGACGAGAACGTGCGGCTCGGCGTCGAGCAGGCGATCGCGCTGGCGGGTTTTCCGGTGCGTGCGTATGCGTCCGCGGCCTCGGCCCTCGCCGAGGCCGCGCCTGGCGCGCCCGTGGTGTTCGTTTCCGACGTGCGGATGCCGGAAATCGACGGCCTGCAACTCCTCGCGCGCGTGCTCGCAGCCGATCCGCAGATCCCCGTCGTGCTGATCAGCGGACACGCCGACATTTCGACCGCGGTCGGCGCGATGCACGTCGGCGCATACGACTTCATCGAGAAGCCGTTTTCCTCCGAACACATCGCGAGCCGCGTCGCGCGCGCCGTGGAGAAGCGGCGGCTCACGCTCGAAGTCCAGGGCCTGCGCGACGCGCTCAACAACTGGCGCGGCATCGAGGCAGCGGTGCTCGGCAAGTCGCCCGCGATGGCCGAGGTGCGCAAGAAGATTCTCCGGCTCGCGGATACGTCGGTGTCGGTGCTGATCACGGGCGAAACCGGCACCGGCAAGGAGCTGATCGCGCGCGGTCTCCACGAGTTCGGCAACCGGCGCGACCATCATTTCGTCGCGCTCAATTGCGGCGGTCTGCCGGAGCCGCTGTTCGAGAGCGAGCTCTTCGGGCACGAGTCCGGCGCGTTCACAGGCGCCGTGAAAAGCCGCGTGGGCAAGGTCGAATGGGCGCATCGCGGCACGCTCTTTCTCGACGAGATCGAGACGATGCCCGTGCCGCTTCAGATCAAACTGCTGCGCGTGCTGCAGGAGCGGCAGATCGAGCGCCTCGGCACGAACGAACCGATTTCAGTGGATTGCCGGATCGTGGCGGCGTCGAAGGCGGATCTCGGGGAACTCGCGAAAGACGGGCGTTTTCGCGCGGACCTGCTCTATCGGCTGAACGTCGCGCAGATCGAGCTGCCGCCGCTGCGCGAACGCCGCGAGGACGTGCCGCTGTTATTCGAGCACTTCGTGCTGTCCGCCGCGCAGCGCTTCGGGCAGACCGCGCCGATCGTCTCGGCGGCGCAGGTCTCCGAGCTGATGGCGCATCAGTGGCCGGGCAACGTGCGGGAATTGCAGAACGTCGCCGACCGCTTCGTGCTCGGCCTCGCCGGCGACACGCTGGTGCCCGACGAAGGCCGCGCGGCGCCCGCCGGCACGCTCGCCGAGCAGCTCGCGCACTTCGAGTTCGTGCTCATCGAAGAAATGCTGCGCCGCCACCACGGCAATGTCAGCGACGCGAGCGCCGCGCTCGGCATGCCGAAGAAGACGCTTTATCACAAGATGCGGCAGTTCAAGCTCGCCGCGGGCGATGGGTCGGCGGGGATGGAATAAGCAGCAGGCGCCGCCCGCCGCTAGCCGGATCGGTATAGCGTGCATAAAACGGTACCTTGCATAAAACAATACCGGCTGCTATCCTTCGCTTCACGTTGGCCAGGGCCTTAGTCCATCCGCCGACAGTGCATAGCAAAGTACCTTGCAAAGCACAGCACTAGACGGAACTGCCCCCACGCTCACTGCGTTCGCTGCCCCCCGCGGGGGCGGTTAGTGCGCTTGGGGCGGCCCGGCGCGCACTAACTTGGAATGGCATGAAGACTCAACTGAAAAAGGGAACGCTCGACATGTGCGTGCTGGCCGTGCTGGCCCGCGGCGACAGCTACGCCTACGAGCTCGTTTCGACACTCTCGGAAACGATGGAGATCAGCGAAGGAACCATCTATCCCCTGATGCGCCGGCTGCAGGCGGAGGCGTGGGTGTCGACCTACCTCGTCGAATCGACCTCGGGCCCGCCGCGCAAGTACTACTCGCTGACCGGGCCAGGGCGCAAAGCGCTCGCCGAGATGGAAGAGGAATGGAAGAGCTTCGTCGATGAAGTCAATGGCGTGCTGGGACTGCCCGGCACGAGGCAGGACAAGCAGGACAAAGGAGAACAGCAATGAAGCAGGACGCATTCATCCAGCAATTGCGCCAAGAGCTAGGCCGCCTGCCGAAAGAAGCCGTCGATGAAATCGTCGCCGACTATCGCGAGTACATCGGCGACGCGCTCGCCGCCGGCCGCCAGGAAGAAGAAGTGATCGCCGCGCTCGGCGACCCGGTCAAGCTCGCTCGCGAACTGAAGGCGCAGGCGAACTACCGCCAGTGGGAAAAGCGCCGCTCGTTCGGCAACCTGATGCGTGTGGTCGGCGCGGTCGCCGGGCTCGGCTTCCTGCAACTGGTGCTGCTCGTGCCGTTCCTGCTTTACCTGTTCGTGCTGACGCTGGGCTACGTGATCTCGAGCGCCCTCGCCATTGCGGGGCTCGTCACGGTGCTCGCGATTACGAGCCATCACTTCTTCGGCAAGCCCGCGCTCGACGCCCTGCCCTTTTCGTTGACCGAAAGCAACGACGCATCCACCAACGCTGCCCTCTCCGGCGATGCCGCGAGCGCCGATGAAAAAGCCGCCGACGCGCTCAGCGACATGAAGGACCTGAAGATCGTCGGCAACCGCTTCGTCTTCGATTTGCAAGACGGCGGCAAGGTGAACCTCGTCACGCGCGCAGGGCCGCTCGCCATCCGCAAAGACAACGACAAGCTCGAAATCACGGCGCCGAGCGACGCCGCACGCGCCCTGCTCACCAACGGTCAGGACAGCACGCTCAGCATCGCCCGCGACGACGTCACCGTGCTCGACCTGCGCGACGAGGACGGCGACCGCGTTTCGTTCGCGCGCACCGGTCCGAATGGAAAATCGGCATGGCACATCCGGGGTGAGGACGACGAGAACGTGTCGTTCGAGCAGGACCCCAACGGCCACACGAGCCGCCTCGTCATCAAGAGCGGCGAGGATTCGGTCACCATCGACGGCACCAAGATTGCGATCGCGAACGGCAAGGACCACGTGCAGATCAGCAACTCAGGCGGCTTGCTCGCCAATTCGGCAAACCACGGCATGGCTTTCGGGTACGCGCTCGCCATGCTCGCGTTCGGCATCCTCGGTCTGGTGCTGTGCGTTTGGCTGACCCGCTTCACGTGGCGTGCGCTGGCTCGCTATGTGAAGCACCAGATCGACATCGTAACGGCCAGCCTCGACCGCGAGCAGGCCACTTGAAACGCCGGCGGTCGGCCTCGAGTCGAGGCTGTCGCGGGCCCATTGACTTATCGCTAAGACAAAGGAATCGCCATGAACACCGATTGCCTGAACAGCGCTTCACCTGTTGTCCGTCTTCAACGCGCTCCGGCGCTGCGGTATCCCGAAGGACAGGAAGTCGGCGCTATCGCCGTCGTCAAGTGGCTTGCAAGTGGTTTTCAAGCGGCGCGCGTCCAACCCGTGATGTGGCTCGCCGCGATCCTCGGCTGCGCCGACTTCGCCACGCTTCTCCATCTGTTTCCGATGTTTCGGCCGGTTGCGGTGCTGCTCGCGCCGCTCGTCATCGGCGCCCTGGTGTTTGCGCAGGCGCGTGCGCGCACCGGTGAGCCCGCGACGCTGAGTGAGGTGCTCAAGGCAGTCGCGCAACACCGCAACGCGCTGATCGCGATCGGGCTCACCAGCGCGGCGATCGTCGTCGCCGGCTACGCGATCCTGTTCGCGACGCTCCACGTATCGATGAAGGCGGCTGCGATGGCGAACGGCACGCATGGTCTCTTGATCGCCTACGTCGGCGGACAGGATTGGCGCGGCGTGATGGGTTCGATGGCCGGCGTGCCGATCTTTGCGCTCGCGCTTGCCGCGGCCTGGTTTGCTCCCGCGCTCGCGATGCTGCACGACATGACGCCGCTCGATGCGATCGCAGCCAGCATCAAGGGTGTCTTGCGCAACTGGCCGATGGCGCTCGTCTACCTCATCGCGCTGACGCTCGCCGCATGGGTCGCGCCGATGATGCATTTGACGGCGTTCGCGCTCGTCGTGACGCCTGCGCTCGCGGCGCTGATGCTGCTCTCGATGTACGGCGGGTATCGCGACGTATTCGTCGGGCGTTGAGCGATAGGGGCGATTGAAGCGTTTCGGGCGTCGCGCGGCTTAGCTGGGTGTCATGGCGCTCACGCCCGTCACGATCAGCAGGATGAACAACGCGCCCGCGCCAGCGCTATCGCACAGACCATGCAAACGAAGCGTTCAATCGGCATTCGGATACGCGCCTCGATATTGCGGCAAGGCATCGGGCAAATGAACCCAAGGCAGCTTTTGCGCCTTCCAGGTGTGATGCCTCGGCGGCACCTGTTCGGGCGCATCGAGACTGCACGTCGACACGTCGATCTCGTCGGCGAAATCCGTGTGCCGGTAGGTCAGGTGCGTCCCGCAATCGGCGCAAAACATACGCAATACCGCTTTGCTGGAAGCGATGGTCCTGGGTTCGCCATCGACAAAACGAAACGCCGAGCGCTTCACGGTAAACCAAGCGACAAAAGGTGCCCCCGCGACGCGCCGGCAATCGGCGCAATGACAAATCGTGGAATCGACAATTTCGCCGGACACTTCATAGCGAACGTTTCCGCAAAAGCAGCCGCCTGTGAGCATCGCACTCTATATGAACGCGTCCCGTTTGCAACAGTTCTCGTGTGTTCTGACGGACAGGGTGGGCTGCAGCTCTATATCCGGCCTTGATGCAGCCGGTACTGCTGCTGCGGGCCTCTATGAAATTCGCTGACCCGCGCCTCATTCTCCTGACGAGCTCAAAGCTCTTGGTGCGATTCAGGTTTAGCGGGCCCCGGTCTTACCTGGCTTGTCATCACACTCGATAGCTGCGCAACCTTTCGACGTTCACCCTGTGTTTAAACGTTGATCTTCTACCTCGCGTGAGCCGATCAGGTCGGCTTCACGCTCACGTAGTCCTTGCGGTACGGCCGGTTATGAGCGAGCACCGCCCAGATCGTCCGCGCGATCTTGTTGGCCAGCGCGACGATGACGACATTGGCCGGTCGCCGCTTCTTCATCTGCTCGACCCACTCGCCGGGTTCCTTCGCATGCGCTAACACTGCTCGCGCACCGTGAATCAGCAGCGTGCGCAGATACGTGTCGCCCCGCCTGCTGATCCCGTGCAGGTTCACCTTACCGCCCGACCCGGTCTGCTTGGGCACAAGCCCCGTCCAAGCAGCAAATTGCCGCCCTGAACTGAACGCTTTCGGGTCGCCCATCATCGCCACCGCCGCCGTTGACGTGAGCAGCCCGACACCGGGAATCTCGCTGATCGCTTGCACTGCTAAGTCTTGCTTTTCCATTCGCGCATGCGTTGCTCGATCTGCGCAATCTGCTCATCGAGCTTGGTCAACCCGTTCCACTGTTCCCGCAAGGTATCGATCAGCACCGCGGGCAGGCGCTCCGCGATTCGGCCCAGCGCGGCCGGTATTTCCTTGTCCAGCTTCGCCCGTCCCTTGCTCATCACCTCGCCGTATTCCGCCAGCAATCCGCGCAGTCCGTTGCTCTGCATCGTGCGGAACTTCACCAACTGCTCGCGCATCCGGTGCAGCGCCAGCATCGCCTGCTGCATCTCGGTCTTCACTGCCACCGGCTTGCCCGGCTGCTGCACCGCCAGCCAGATCGCCCGCGCGTCCGCCGCATCGTTCTTATTGCGAATGTTGAATGCCTTCACGAACTCGGCCGGCATCAGCCTGACCACGTGCCCCATTTGCGTCAGTTGCCGAGCCCAGTGGTGCGCTCCACCGCATGCTTCCATTCCGATCAGGCAGGGCCCTCGATTCGCGAAGTGCTCCAAAAACTTGGCTCGCCTGATCGGCTTGTTCACGATCTGTCCGGTTTCCTGATCGACGTAATGCACCTGGAAAACCTGCTTGGCGATATCGACGCCCACGGCCATACTGTTCATCGTGGATCCTCCGGTTGCCGGGAAATGCGTGCATTTTCCACCTGGGTACATCGATGCCGTGGCCCGTGAGGATCCACCTTCTCTTGTTCTCACGTTCTCGGGTGGGACGCGTTCATTTCATTCTCCGTGAGACGTCGCGAATGCAACGATCATAAGCGAGAGGACACCTTGCGAACGCCGTTTTGCTGACCGGCGTTTCGCCGGGCGACATTCGTCGGGCGGCGCTCCGCTGCATGACCGTTGCGTACCGTTTTCGCGAGCGCCCCCCTCAGCGCGCAGCAGCGTGCTGAATCGCGTCGACGAGCTCCGAATTGCTATAGGCGCGACCGCCTATCCCCCACGCCCCCTCGGCGGCATAGACGACGTTGGTCCAGATGTGATCCCGCTTGACACGCCCTTCCGCGGCCTTTTCCAGAATCGATGTAGCCGCTTCGGTAAAAGCCTGCTTGGCTTCCGGAGTCGCAAGCGCAATAGGCGGCAGCTTGAGTTCGATGAACACCGCCGGGGCGGGCTTGCCGCCCGAAAACACGTGCTGCTTCGGCAAGACGTTCAATGTCCCGACGACGTTGGGCTCCATGAACGGGTTGCCGTCGAGCTGGTTGACCTTCAAGAGCGCCTCGGTCAACTGGGAGAAAGCACGGGCCTCGGCTTCAGGGGAAAGCAATCCTTCGGGTACGGTCAGCGTAATCGGCATGGCAGATCCTCTAAGGTGAGCAACGACTCGTGGTGGTATAAATATCAACTGCTCTCTATGTATAGACACTGATCACTCTCTTTTCAAGAAAAAAGAGTGATCGCTCTCAAAGTGAGTGAGTCATGCGTTACTCAGCCGAACACAAGACCGAAACCCGCAGCCGCATCCTCGAGGCAGCCGGCCAGCTGTTCCGCCGCGACGGCTATGGCGGCTCGGGCATCGATGGCCTGACGAAAGCCGCCGGCGTGACAAACGGCGCGTTCTACGGACACTTCAAATCGAAGAGCGAGGCGTTCCGCACGGTGGTGCTCTCGGGCCTCGAAGAATTGCGGCTCGCGGTCGCCGGGCTCAAGGCGAGCCGCGGGACGCAATGGATCAAGGCGTTCATCGAGCTCTACCTGGGCCCCAAGCGCACGTGCGCCGTCGAGGAAAGCTGCGCGCTACCGAGCTTTTCGCCGGAGATGGTGCGGGCGGACGACGAAACGCGCGAGGCGTACGAGGCGGAACTGCGCCGGCTCATCGACGAGGTGAGTTCGGGCATGCCGGCCGGCGCGGGCACCGATCAGGAAGACCAAGCGATCGCGCTGCTTGCGATGCTGTCGGGCGGCGTCACGCTGGCGCGCGCGGTGCCGGACCCGGCGCTGTCGGAGCGCATCGCGCAGGCGGTCGGCAAGATGGCGGCGGCGATGACGGCGGCGGGCGTGGCGGATAAGCCGCCGCGCGCGAAGCGCGCAACGCCCCGCGCCGGCTCGCGATCGTCCGCCTCAGCAACGCCCAAGAAGCGCTGAAAGCCGCGCGTCAGTACATCGCGTACACGAACTGCGACACCGCTTCGCTTTCTTCGGCCGGCGCGCGAAGCGCCTTTGCCATCTTGCGCAGGTCCGGCTCGAGCGCCACCAGCGCGTCGAGCCCAAGCTCGCGCCAGATCTCGATCAGCGCGCCGATCATGTCTTCATGCGCGACGATCGGTTCCGGCTCGAAGACATGCAGGAAATACGACGTGCAGGCAGGATCGGTGTTCGCCAGCATGAACGGCGCGACTTGCCGCTGCGCGGGCGCGAGCTTCGTGCGGAAGAATTTTCCAAGGTCGGCGTCAGTCAAGTTGATACTCCTTCTTCCATGAGTCGTCGGTTTCGACCGGGGCCTGCTCGTCGCGATAGAGGATGACGTTGCCCATCACGAGCGCGTCGATTTCCGTGCGCATGAAGCAGCGGTAGGCGTCCTCCGGCGTGCAGACGATCGGCTCGCCGCGCACGTTGAACGACGTGTTGACGAGCAGCGGGCATCCGGTCAGCGCCTCGAATGCCTTCAATACCGAGTACATCCGCGGGTTCACGTCCTCTTCCACCGTCTGGATGCGCGCGCTGTAGTCGACGTGCGTGATCGCCGGAACGGAACTGCGCACCGCGTTGACGATCTCCAGCATGTCTTCCGGATCGGACGGCGCGTCCGGAACCTGCCGATGCGCTTCTCTCACCGGCGCGACGAGCAGCATGTACGGGCTGTCGGCGCCGAGCTCGAAATAGTCCGCCGCGCGGTCCTTCAATACGATCGGCGCGAACGGCCGGAACGACTCGCGAAACTTGATCTTCAGGTTCATGCGCGATTGCGTCGATGCCGCGCGCGGATCGCCGAGTATCGAGCGGGCGCCGAGCGCGCGCGGTCCGAACTCCATGCGGCCGGCGAACATGCCGACGATCTTTTGCTCGGCGAGCAGGCCCGCGATCTGCGCGGCGCCCGCATCGGCGCCGTCCAGCGCGTGATACTGGGCACCCGTGTCCGACAAGAACGCGAGAATCTCGCCGTCGCTGTACTCGGGGCCGACGAAGCTCCCTTGCTGCGAATCCTTGGCGCCGGCCAGTGCGGGACGGCTGCCGCCGAGCATGTTGAAGTCGGCGAGATAGGCCGCGCCGATCGCGCCGCCCGCGTCGCCGGCGGCCGGCTGGATCCAGATGTCGTCGAAGATGCCAGCGCGCAGGATCTTCCCATTGGCCACGCAATTCAATGCGACGCCCCCCGCAAGACACAGGTTGGCTGCGCCCGTCAGCTGCCGCATCGTGCGCGCGATTTTCAGCATGACCTCTTCCGTCACGGCTTGAATGGACGCGGCCAGATCCATCTCGCGCTGCGTGATTCTCGATTCCGGCACGCGCGGCGGCCCGTCGAAGAGCCGATGGAAGCGCTCGTTGGTCAGCGTGAGCCCTTGATGGAAATCGAAGAAGTCGAGGTTCAGCCGGAACGACCCGTCCTCCTTGATATCGATGAGGTGCTCCTTGATCTTGCCCGCGTAGCGGGGCCGGCCATAGGGCGCGAGCCCCATCAGCTTGTATTCCCCGCTATTGACCTTGAATCCGCAGAAGAACGTGAACGCGCTATAGAGCAGGCCGAGCGAATGCGGATAGCGAATTTCGCGCAAGATTTCGAGGTGGCTGCCGCGCCCGATACCGAGGCTCGTCGTCGACCACTCGCCGACGCCGTCGACGCACAGCACCGCGGCCTCTTCATACGGCGACGGAAAGAACGCCGACGCCGCGTGCGAATAGTGATGCCGCGCGTAATAGATCGGGACGTCGCACGCGAGCATCGCTTCGATCAGCTCCTTGAAGTAAGGCTTGACGCCGAAGAACGAGCGGACGGCCCGCGTGAAAAACGCTTCGGCATCCGGCGCGAACGCGATCGACGAGCGGATGATGCGGTCGGCGGTCAGCGCCGGGTCGTCATAGAACGCGATGGCCGCGAGATCGCTGCCGTCGATCTCCGCTTCTTCGAGGCAGTAGTTGATCGCGCCGCGCGGGAAACGCGGGTCGTGTTTCTTTCGGCTGAAGCGCTCTTCCTGCGCTGCCGCAACGATCTTGCCGTCCTTCAGGATCGCAGCTGCCGAATCGTGATAGAAGGCCGACACGCCTAGCACATACCTGGTCATTGCTTACCCCCGCGACGATGAATGATGGGTCGTCTTGAACTACGCTTGTTCCGGCTCGCGCACGATTGCTCCGTCGAGCACCACCGGGGAACCGTCTATCAACACGTCACGCGGCTTCGTGTTGGCCAGCAGCTTGATGAAGTCGCGGCTGTCGCCGTTCTCGGCGAAATCGCCGGGCCGCTCGAAAAGGCAGAGATCGGCCTTCATGTCCGCCGCGATCGCGCCGATGTTCGCGATGCCGAGCGCCAGCGCGGCCGAACGCGTCAAGGCGTCGACCACGACGTCGCACGTGGCGGCAGCGTCCCCCGCCTGGTGGATGAGCGTCATCGACAACACCACCAGCGATTCGTAGCGCTCCGCTTCCGTCACGGCATGGCCGTTGATCGAAAAGCCCAGTGCCCGGTCCTTTAGCGACAAGCGCGCGAAGTGCTGCTCGAGCAGCGACTCGCTGACCGCCCCCGGCGCGCATACGAGGTTCGCGGCGGAATCGTTCAGCATCCCCACATCGCTGCGCGTCAATTGCGAGACGTTGAAGATCGTCACCTGCGACAGCAGCGACAAGTAGGACAACAGCCCGACCTCGGTGAAGAAGCGCGTTTCCTTGTAGCGCTTGGCATCGCCGTGCGTCGCGCTGAGGCGCACGCACAGCCGGCGGCCGACGGTCTCGGCAATCGACGCGGCGGCGAGCAGCGTCGCCGCCGACCATATCTCGCTCGGCACGACGGCGGGAAACACCTCGCAGCGGGAGAGCGCGAGCGACGCTGCGACGCGCGCGAAGCCCTCGAGCACGGGCGGGCTCGCGGCGGCACCAGCATTCGCGCCGCTGCCTTCGCCAAGCTCGACATATAGGAGGCGGCGCACGCCTTCCGCCGCGGCGAACGCGGCACATTCGGCCAGCCCGCGGCAGAACACGCCCGCCGTCGTCACCCCGAGCGCCGCGAGTTCGCGTGAGTGCCGGTTCCAGTCTGGTTGCCCCGGCCCGGCATCGGAATCGATCAACCCGGGAAGACACACCGTCGCCTCGCCCGCGAGTGTGCAGGCGCGCCCCGACGTGCGAGGCGGCAGGATGCGCGCGATGCGCGAATCGTCTATTTCGATGTCGCCGCGTACGAAGCGATGCCGGAGCGAATCGAAGTACAGCGTATCGACGATCGCCCATCGAGCCGTTTCGCAAGCGCCGATATCGACCATGCCCATAGGTCACCGTCCATGCATCGCAATCGAGGCGGCGGCGTGGGGCATCGAGTTCGCTTCCGAGGCGCCGCCGTCCAGCAACGGCGCCACGACCTTCGCGAGCGCTTCCCCTACCAGCTTGTGCGCGAACGGCGTGAAGTGGACGTCCTTCTCGAAGCGAAGCATTCGTCTGACTTCGGCCGGGTGCCGCACCAGGTCGTCGACGACGTGATAGACGGGCACGTCGATCGATTGGGCGAGTTCGCCGAAGCGCGTTCTGACGTCCTTGTAGCTGGCCGTTTCCTCGACGTATTGGTAGACGGGCACGACCGCGATCACGGCCGGCACCTTGAGCTCCGACACCCACTTTCTCAGGATGGCCTGCATGAGCTTCCAGCTCGAGTTGTCGGCGGAGTGGTACTCCGGAAGCGGCTGGAACTTCGTCAGCTTCTGGCACAGGTCCTTGTATTCCGGCCCGAGGCGGCCGGCCATCTTGTGGATGCCCGAACGAACCAGCGCTTTGACGCCCCCTTGCGCCTCGGACGTCAAATCGGCCTTATAGGGCTGCGGAACCGGCACGCCTTTCAGCGTCAGCTCGTCGTCGCGGGAGAGTTCGAACCAGGGTTTCGGCACGCGAATCGCGCCACCCTCGCGGTCCGCCCAGCCGCGGTCCTTCAGCACATTGCGCTGAATGTTCTCCACCAGCACGCTGATCACCACCGCGTCATAGTCGATCTGGTCCGCGTACTGCTGATAAATCAGGTACTGCTGATCCGTGCCGCTGCCGCTGAGCCCGAAATTGAGCACCTCGGTGTCGGGCAGCTTTTGCTCGAGCACGTCCGAGTAGCGTTTCCCGTTGCTGACGCCGTCACCGGCCGTGTAGGAATCGCCGAATACCAGCACACGGTGCCGGCCGTTCTTCCGTGGCGTGACTTCGTGATCGCAGCGAAAGCCGTCGCGGTTGCTCTTCACGAGATACCCGCCGCCCTCGTGCGGGATCCGGACTTTGAGCCCGGCCGCAAATCGATAGCCCAGGACCGGGTCGTATTGCATCAGCCGCCTGTGCAGCGCAGGCGCCTCCGTGCGCGCATCCATGGTCGTCTCGGTCTCCTGATTCTTGATTGCCGTTCGTCGCGCATTTCGTCTCACCAATGCGCGCATGGCTTCTATCGTCATCCTAATGAACGAGGCAATCCCTTCTCGTTTTAATGCGCCGCGCCCAGAGGCGCGCCGGGCGGCCGGCTCGGTGCCGACGGACTGCTTACATACGCGCCTCTAACCGCCAGAACAACGGCTCGTACCGCCAGTGATTGAGAAGGTAACGCGGCGGCATCGTGACGAAACGCCATCACCTAGTTGAATTCGGCAACCGTGCGTGCGGAGGCACACCGTCTTTTTCGAGCCCTCAGAACCCCGCCGCCCGCGCGATAAGGAACACCCCCGCTGCGACAGCGACACCCCCGATGATTCTCGCCACGCGCTCACCGCCCGGCGCAAGGCGTTCCGCAGTGATGGCCGCGGCTACGACGGCCATGGCACGCAAGTCCATGACGCCGATGACGAGCAGGACCACCGTCAGGCCGGCGCAACAATAGCCGCAGTGGAGACCGAGGCGCAGCCCGTGCCGCCATGCCGTGGCGGCGTCCGCCGGCAGCGTGCGGCACTGGCCGCGCCCTGACGGCGCCCGGCAACAATCGAGGTGATGCGCCTTCCACGCCGTGAACTGGAGCGCGCCCGCCATGAGGACCACTACCCCGACCGCGCTCGGCACGGCGCGCGCCAGCGCCGGCAACTGCATCTCGGCGGCCGCGAGTGCGACGCCCGCTGGAAACGCGGCCATGCCAAACGCGGTCCACACGGCAAAGTAGCCGAAGCCCACCAGTGCGGTCAGCCAAGCGAGGCGCGCCGCTTCTGCGCCGGCCACGGACTTGCGATAGCGCATCAGCATCGGCATCAGGGACGGCAGCATCATCGCCACCATCATCACGACCCACATACGCAGGAACGACACCGCCGCGCGCGGTCCCGACTGCCCGGGCGCGAGCATCCACGTCATCGACATCGTCCAGCCACCGGGCATCGACATCCCATGCATCGACGACATCGACGCGCACCAGTAAATCGTCGCCGCCGTGCTCGCGGCGAAGAGCAGCGACATGACGCCGATGAAGGCGCGCTGCGACGTGGTTCGTTCGGAAATCATGACTAAGCCCATCCCATGCCATTCAGAAGCGCTTCGCCGTCCGGTGCGATCGGTTCGCGGTGCGACGAAACGGTTGATGTTGTGAGATAGACTAGGTCCGGACCTCGGAACGGCGGGAGTGACAAGTGTGGCGGGATTCGGATGGACTCACTGATCACGGCCGCGGCGCGCGCGCTCGCGGCCGGTGATCCCCTCGGCGCGCTCAAGCGCGTCGCCCTGCGCGACGACGCGCCCGCGCTTGCGCTGCGCGGCATCGCGATGGCGCAGCTCGGCGACTTCGTGCGGGCCAAGGCGCTGCTGCGAAACGCGGCGCGCGCGTTCGGTCCTAAAGAGGCCGTGGCCCGCGCGCGGTGCATCGTCGCCGAGGCCGAGATCGCGCTCGCCTCACGCGACCTCGGCTGGCCCGCCAAGACGCTCGACGCCGCGCGCGCCACGCTCGAAGCGCACGGCGACCTGGTCAACGCCGCGCATGCGAGGTATCTCGAACTCCGGCGCTTTCTCCTTGTCGGCCGCCTCGACGAAACCGAGCGGACGCTCGCCGCCCTCGCCCCCATGCCGCTTCCGCCCGCGTTGCGGGCTGTCCACGAACTGGTCGTCGCAGGCGTCGCGCTGCGGCGCATCCAGACGAAGACCGCGCGCGCCGCGCTCGAGCGCGCCACGTTCGCCGCGCGCCACGCCGGCATCCCCGCGCTGACGGCGGAGGTCGAAAGCGCCTCTCGCGTCATGAGCACGCCCGCGGCGCGCCTGATCGTGCGCGGCGAAGAACGGCTTGTCCTGCTCGAAGAGGTGGAAGCGTTGTTGGCGACGGACGCGCTCGTCGTGGACGCGTGCCGCTACGTGGTTCGCGATGCAGGCACGGTCGTCTCGCTTGCCACGCGGCCGGTTCTGTTCACGCTGGCACGCGCGCTCGCCGAAGCGTGGCCGCACGACGTGCCGAGAGACACGCTCGTCGCCCGCGCCTTCCGCCTGAAGCTCGCCGACGAATCGCATCGCGCGCGGTTGCGCGTCGAAGTCGGACGGTTGCGCAGCGAGATACAGGCACTGGCGAGCGTGAACGCGACGCCGCGGGGGTTTGCGCTGGAGCCCAGCGGCGCGCGCGAAGTTGTAGTGCTGGCTCGCCCCGTCGAAGAAAAACACGCCGCGGTGCTGGCCTTTCTCAGCGACGGCGAATCGTGGACGAGCTCGGCGCTGGCGCTTGCGCTCGGAGCGAGCCAGCGCACCGTGCAGCGCTCGCTCGACTCGCTCGCGGAGGCAGGCAAGGTGCAGTCGTACGGCCGCGGACGCGCGCTGCGCTGGATGACCCCGCCCGTGCCGGGATTCGCGACGACCTTGTTACTCCCCGCTCCGCTGCCGGGCGATTAGGATGACACGCACCACTACCAAGTGATCAGGACGGAGGAAACATGAAACGATCAGCGGCCGAAGTCGTTCGTGAATACGGCCCCTTCCCCGGCGTCGAAAGGGTGAATGGGGTCACCTATGACGGACAGCAGGTCTGGTTTGCCACCGGCGACACACTCGAGGCCCTCGATCCCGCGAGCGGCAAGACCGTGCGCTCGATCGACGTCGCCTCGCACGCGGGCACCGCGTTCGACGGCGAGCACCTGTTCCAGATCGCCGAGGATCGCATTCAGAAGATCGATCCGAAAACCGGCCAGGTGCTGGCGACGATCCCGGCGCCGGGCGGCGGCGGCGACTCGGGGATGGCATGGGCCGAAGGGACGCTCTGGGTGGGGGTGTATCGCGAGCGGAAGATCCATCAGGTCGATCCGCAGACGGGAGCGGTGCTTCGGACCATCGAGACCAACCGGTTCGTCACTGGCGTCACCTGGGTCGAGGGAGAGCTTTGGCACGCGACGTGGGAAGATGACGCGAGCGAATTGCGGCACATCGATCCGAGCACGGGGGAAGTGCTGGAGAGTCTTGAGATGCCGGCGGGGATTGGGGTGTCGGGACTTGAGTCGGATGGCGGGGATCAGTTCTTTTGTGGTGGTGGGAGCAGTGGGAAGGTGAGAGCGGTTCGGCGGCCTCGGTGAAGTGGTGCGCCGTTGGGGCGATTTGAGCCGCGATTTTGAGCGTCGGCATGTCAATTTCAATCCGCCGCGTTCGTCGTATAGGATCGGAGGGCTTTTCCTCTGCTCTTGGAGTTGATCTCATGACTACAGGCACTATCCGGCTTCATCGCGTGCTGCGTTGCACGCCTGAGCGTGTTTATCGCGCGTTCCTGGACCCCGACGCCATCGCCAAATGGATGCCGCCGAACGGGTTCACCTGCAAGGTTCATCAGCTGGAAGCGAAGGTGGGCGGCAGCTATCGGATGTCGTTTACGAACTTCAGCTCGGGCGGCGGGCATTCGTTTGGCGGCGAGTATCTCGAGTTGGTGCCGAATGAGCTTATTCGGCACACGGACCGGTTTGATGATCCGAATTTGCCCGGGGTGATGGTGACGACGGTAACGCTGCGGCCCGTGGTTTGTGGGACTGAGTTGACCGTGGTGCAGGAGGGTGTGCCGGAGGCGATTCCTGTCGAGGCTTGTTATCTGGGGTGGCAGGAGTCGTTGACGTTGCTGGCGTTGTTGGTGGAGGCGGAGATTCCGGGGTGATGAGGGGCGGGCTTACGGCCCGCTCACTGCGAGTTCGAGGGGGTGCTGGTACAGCGCGTTACCAGCGCTGAGTGAGCAAAGCATCACCGCGGCCGCACAGGAAGCAACGCATGAATCGACGCAGGCAGCTGATCGGTTGCCGTGCTCTCATTGGGCTGGCCTTTTCCGGAAACGTACCGGTAGACGAGATACTTCTTGTCGGTCTCAAGATGAACCATACCGGGCATTCCGTCGAAGTCGTCGATCGACATATCGAACTGCTTTGGCAATCCTCCAGATGCCCCGAAAGCGTACGCGTCGTCGATCGGCCATATACCCGATTCCTTCACGAGAATCAGGTCCGTTCCGCCGATTCCGTAGTAACCGGGGCTGCATTTAACAAGCTCTGCCCAGTCAATCCGTACACGGACGCGCGACGGACTTGCCGTCAACGAGTGCGCAATCAACGCCGTCGTCGACTCTCTGCAGACGAACCCACGGTGATCAAAATGAATAAGCCTGCGGCAAAGAGAGGAAGCCCAATCGCTATCAGAATAGCTGCTGTGCCCCAGTGCTCCCCAAAGCTATCGATCATTGCTGTTTCTGGCGTCCCTTTGTCGTAAAGAACATTGACGGTTTGCCCCTCTCGCAAGCCGTTATGCAATGAAGACGAGCCTTGTACGAAGGTGACGTCTCCGCCTGCGTCCGTCTTGAACACGACGACCGCGGAAAACATATGCGAATGAGCCTCGTACGGTCTCTCGCGCTCTTGAATGCTGACAACTGTGCCCGTGGTGCGAACAAAGTTCTTGATGATGCTGATCTCGTGGACTACAGAGGCGGCAGCGCCGAACAGAAAACCGCTCCCCAGCACTATCGGGATTGCGCCAATCAAAAGCATCTGTCGACTGCGATGTCGCCGGCGTTGCGCATAGGACGAGACGATGGTGGGCCTCTCTCCAGATCGAGCAACGCCGCGATCACCTAGATGTAGAACAATCCCGAAACCCATGCAGGCGACTGCAAGCAAGGTCACGATGCTCACCGGAAACCATCGTTGCCAGAAGTCGTCGACAATCGCTCCTTTATTCGGACGACTCGCGTCGCAATAGACGCGCATAACTTGCCCGATTTCGTACGGCGGCTGCATTGACGATGTCTTGCCCGTCACTTCCGCAAATGTCCCGTCAGCCATTGGATATCGGATAACGAGCTGGAAGGACGGCGCGTGACGAGGATCTTCGGCAAACCGAACGACGGTTCCGTCGGTTCGTATCATCCCCCGCGTCGCAAATAGCGATGATCCAATCCAAATCAGTACCAGCGTTAACAGTGCAACACTAAGCGTGAAAGCAATCTTCGTAAGTGTGCCGAGTGGCAGACGTTCGAGCGAGCTAGCCGCGGCAACACGGGTCGAATCAGGCCCGATGGTCACTGGCCAACCGGTTCAGTTTGGTTAAATACGCCCCGGAACCCAAGATCCGTCCGTCGAGACGCATCAGGAAAAACTGAATTTCCGCCCTTACGCGCATACCCTGATTCGCCTCGCACCAATCTCCCCATCACTCGCTTCCCGTTGATTGCTGCTCCGCGGTTAATACCGCGCCGCAGCTCAGCTTATCGCCTTCGCGCGCGACGGCCTTTCCGTCAAAGGTAACGTTGGCGTCTCCAGAGACAATGTCGACAGAGCCATGGACATTGCATACCGCCTTGTCGCCAACGCGGGCAATCGGTTTGCCATCTATGTCCGATTGAGAAGCTCCACTGACGACCCTGCCTCCATGACTATGCTTGTCACCTACACAAATAAATCGGCGGGCCATCGCCTCGTCCTTCTTCCAAAGAGCATAGAAAATCCGCTTGTACCTGGTTCGTTACTCACTTGCATGTAGCAAGACGGCACACCCCGGTCCCGTATTGACATCAAACGCGACAGAGCAGTGCCGGCTTTGAGCCGCCGCCATAAGTTGCACCGGCGATCATGATGAGCTCCGCGTTATAGGAGACATTCGTCTCTTTGTTCCGTTGGAACCATCGCGGCGGCATCAAAATGAACCCGGCCTTGCCCGGTACGAGCAGGGCCGCCACCGGCACGGTTTTTGACGGTCTGACGCCGTCGGGAAGATCATGTCGCGAAAGATAGGGCGAGCCGAGGAGTTCCTTGAATTGCGACCCCGGTATTGCCTCATCGCCAGAAGAAAACGAGCCCCATGGACCATTTGCTTCGAGCTGAACAGTGACTGCGTACTTCCCTGCTTCTTCGTCGATCCGAATTCGAAAATCTCGATTTGCTGGGTTCATAAGCCGCTCATCGATCTTTGTTCGACATATCTCATACGTACCCGCCAACCCTTCGGCGTACGCAGTCGAGCATAGGACGGTGCCAGCCGTGAGCGTGGCAAGCGCCACAGGTCGCAACTTGCAGAACGACATGGCCTAACCTCCAGGCATCAGATGATTGAAGGGATCGGCCGGCAGGCCACGGACCTGGGTATTGGCTGCTTTTTCCGCAGCATCGGGAGGTGTAACGAGCATGAAATGCAGGTCTCCGTCCGCTGTCATGTTGACAGTGACGCTGCCGTGCCCGGCGTCGTAGCTCGCCATCGCGGACAGCGCGAGACCGACCATCGGCCCCATGATCCCCAGATTGCCCAGACGATGACCAACGTCGAAGCCCTCCGTGAGACTGGTCGGATCCAAGCGGTTATCGGCGTCCAGTGTGTGCAGCAACGGCAGGACTGGCGGAGTCGCGACACTGTCGTAGAACAACCTTGCGACGTTGTCCCCTTTGGGGAGTTGGGTCTGCACCCTCTGCCAGCCCTCGCGCAACGCGTCCGCTTGAGCTTTGCCTCGCAGCGGATGACCGTCAGCGTCCTTGAGGCTTACCGTCACCGGGCGATACAGATACCCAAGCATGGGTGCGTCGTCAAACTCCTTTAGTTGCCACTGTGCCCAACGCGCCGGGAACCAGTTATCCGGTTTGAACGAACCCGGCCCCTTGTTGTTCAGCGATTGCCACAAGAGCGGCAACTTGGATTGCCAGTGCGAGACCGACGGAGGAGAAACGTCGAAGCCCTCCTTGGGCTCGGCGTCTACGTTCCAAAAGAAATTAGCCAGCTTGATCGTGTCGTACTGCCGGTCATCGGGACCCGCACCATCAGGATCGTTGTTGATGTAGGGGCGCATGTAGTGGTTCACGCGGTCCGATCGGGAGACCAGCAGGCCGACCATTGCATCGAATTGTGATGGTACATACTGTCCCGCAGGCAGATCAGTATCCCCAAACCACATACGGGCGGGCATGCCATCGAAGCCGTAAACGAGCACTTCGGGAACGGTCGGGTTCCGGTCGAAGAAATCGAACACGTAGTCGATCTGGGCCTGCGGGTTATCGACGTTAACCGCCTGCACGGAGAGGAACATGTGCTGCGCCAAGCTTGCATCCTGACGATTGGACGTGATGAAACTGGCTACATGGGTTTCCCGATCTGCGCCCCTGGGAGGACCGAAAATGATCACCGGAATCGGCCATCTTTCAACGCCCTCGCCCGCGCTGTACTTGAAGGACGACCCAAGACCTCTCGACGCCTTGTCGTTGACACCGTCTGAGCTACTTGGGTAATCCTTGGGATTGTCCGAAAGCGCGCTGCGATAGGCGTCTTTCTGCTCCTTTACCAAATCCCACACTTGGCTTTGCGCCCATGCGTCCACCCGCATTCCAACGCCACGCAGTTCCAGTATCTGTGGACGAGGATCTGCAGCGGCCACTGCCGGCACGCCACTCGCAGCTGCAGGCACAGCCGCCCGGGACGCTGTGGCAGCGGTACCGCTCCCTGTCGACATAGATCCCGCGCGTAGCCGCCATGCGCCAAAGAACACAATCGTCAAACATGCTGCGCCCGCCAATATTCCCCACATAATCGTTCTCGCCATCCCTATTGCCTCGAATTGATTTTTTGACCAAGCATCGTAATACATGGTGTATCCCGTCCAGCCCACGGACCAAGTGGCGAACAACGCCAAATAACGGTCCGAACGCGGATGCATCGCAGCTTTCACGCGACAACCCCTGGGTCATTCTTTCCACTCGCTCGCTCATCGTGGGTTTGGCTTTTCACGAGAGGGGGCCAGGTGCGAGGTACACACTTCTCTTCGGGAAATTTCCCGCTAAAGTAGTATTGTTGGGTTGCGTACGCGAGATCCTTAGCATCCTTGCCAAAGGTATTAAAGCAGACGCTGATTTGGGGGGAAACCTTTTCCCAGTTCGTGCGCCAATTCGCAAACGCTATCAAGGTTGCGCGCCAAACGGGATCGTCCAGTGTCTTCGCCTGGCCAACCGCCACATCCATTGCGGCGATCGCGCGCACGTTTGCCGCATCGTTCAAGATGCCGGAGTGGTAGTTGTTGTCCGTCGCGTCTTTCCCGGCCAATCGTGCCCGAACTTCGTTCGGCGTCTCGTCGCGCACGAAATTAGTCCCGTCGAGCGCCGTCACGTTGCTCGTTTGGTCGTTTTCATCGTCATGCTGACCGTTGTACCACTGCTTGACCACCGCGGCCGAAGCCGCATCGGTTTTCTGTTGATTGGCCTGCGCCAAAACAGAAGCAGGAATACCGGTAATTAACTTCGATCCGTAACCTGCGAGCGGATTCCCCAGCGCGACGTCGACGCCCACATCATCCGCCGGCATTTGACCCGTGGGGGTCCTTTTTTTGTCATGCGTCTCGCCACCGAACAGATTGGGCGCATAAGCTGGGTCGATCTGCTCGCCGTTGATCCAACGATCAAGACTTCCGTCCACTGGGGCTCCCGACCAAGCCGTGCGGTAGGGGTGCTGAGAAGCTATCTCCGTAGCGCCTGAGCCCCCCGGGAAGCGCGGCTCGTTCGACGTGCGTGCGGAAATCGTTTGCGGAGCAAGCCCGACATATACCGGCTTGCCATCGCGTTTCAATTTGGTCCACAGGCGTTGATAGAACGCGAAGCGGCCGGGGGCCTTCTTGAAGGCATCCATCGCAGCCAACTGAACGTATTGCCCCCAAGCGCTTGCAGTCGAGCCCAACGCCACTGCAGTCACACTGTTAGGCAGACCGTAGGTTCCTATGCCGCGGATGTTGTCCAGCGCAACCACCGTGTCGTCTGTACAGAAATACAAATAGACCTTGCCGCGGTTATCTCGCTCGTTGAAGCCAACATCTGCCCCGCCCGCCCCAAGGGGTCGTATGCCCTGAGTCGGCGACCACTTGGGACCCGTACGCCCTCCGTGCTTCGGGTTCTGGTCGGTGCAAGCGAGCTCAGTCATAGCAGGCTGCTGATGCCGGGCGCTGGTCACTGCCTCAACGATATTTGCAAGCGTCTTCAGCTTAGCCTGCGACGTCTGGTGCTCATCATCGTTTTCCCATACCGCGTACGGGCTGTCGACCATGATCATATTGTCAGCAAGCCGCACATTCTCCTTGGCCAAGATCGCCTGAGCGAGCAAGGTTATGATGGTGCCTTGGCTATGACCGATCACCGTTATCGTTTCGTCTGCGGTACCTTGACCCGTGCTTGCTTCGCGAATTTGCCGGATCAGCATGGCAAGCCGATGTGCCGCCAGTACAAAATAGAGTCGCACCGGGCTATCCCCGATGTAGGTGTATCGATCAGCAAGACGGTTGACTGCGCCTTCTTTCACGCCCGTCTTGAATCCCTCGCCATACATATCGGGGATGTTGTTGGTCGCGTTATCGAAGTACCCCCCCTCCTTCGCAAAATTAGCATCCAGCCGATTTCCCTTGGTGTCCTGATGCTGACTGCGCAGCTTGATGGGGTTTCCTTGTCGGTCCTTGGCGATTTCGCCGTTCGCCGCTCTGTATCCCCAATAGAAAGGGATAAAAACGCTATTGCTCTTTTCCGATTCCGTACGTTTATATATTTGCGTATCCGGATCGTAGACGATGGCCTTGACGTCCTCCGTGAGTTTGGCCCCGCTCTTCGCCGCTTCCGCCTGCTTCTGCTTGGCGTCACGCCATGCGACGCCATATTCCCCGGCTCTAAGATCCGTGCGATTCAATCGCCAGTTCAACCCCTCACAAATGCCGCGCTCGACATTTTCATAGGTCGCCCCCGGGTCGTTCACGCCGTGCAGGAAGATCACGATCCCAGGTCGATCCGGCGGGACCTCAACGAGTCGCGGTTGATCGTTGTAATTCGGGTCGGTGACCGCTGTAGCGCTAGCGACAACGTGTTGTTTAGCGTCCGTCATATCGGTACATCCTGTCGGAGACTCAAAGTTGCGATTTCAAAATGTCGATCTTGGCGATACGCATCACGTCGTCCTGCATCAGATCCGTCAAGCCTTTCGCGTCTGAAGTACCCTGAATCACGCGCCCGTCGCTCATGGTGATCTTGTAAGCCTGATTTGCTACTGGCATTGGCGTGTCTTCGGTGTGTCCCGGGTAATGCAGCTGATAACGCTGCTTCGTGCCATCCTTGCCGAAGTTCGGTGGCGAAGATTGTTGCGTCGAAGGTCCGTTGAACGAGTGACCTGCCGTCTTCACAGTGAGACGTCCGTTGGAGCCGATTTCGTGGCCGCCGCCGATGGTGTAGTAGCTGCCGTCGGCCGCCACGATATGAATCTTTTCTCCGGTGATATAGACGTCCTTGGTGGCGGCCAGGTGCAGATCCTTCTGCGCCTGTATGACTACATCGCCCGCCTGGGCCTGGACCTGGACATCGCCCTGATTCGCTACGGCGCTGAGCCCATTGGCCATCGCGAACAACTGCATGCCTTGGCCTGCATGTGCCACCCAGCGTTGGCCGCTGACCAATTGAAGGTGCTGCTGCGCGACCTGGTCGATGTTCTCGCCCGCATAGGTCACGTGTGTTTTCGGCGTCACGTTGACGGACCCGGCCTGCGCACCGAACGCCATTAGCGCATGCGAACTGGACGCTGATGCAGCACCGGTTTCCGACGTGCCACTGCCTGGAGACCAACTCTTGAACGCGGAGGCAACGGCCTGCTGCCCCGTCGCATCGGTCGCCTGACCGCCGTGCTGTCCGGCATAGTCCCCCAGCGACTTAAACAGTTCCGTGCACTCGCCAAGCAGTTGGAGCAGTTCGTCTCGGTCGAGCTGGTTACCGCTCGCCTGGGACCGCGCGTAGGTGGTGAGCAGAATGCCCTGCGCGGCCCGTAGCGCCGCCGCCGCGTCCGTGCGCAGCTCCGCCCCCTCTCCACGGTCCGAGCCCTGCCCGTTTTCCCGCGGCTGCGTGAGGTAACCCAAATTCAGCTGTGAATAACTGTGCTCGCTCGCCAACTGCGCACTGATTTGCCCCGGCGAATCATCCAGCCGCAGTTGGTTATACCGCTGCCCTTTCACTTCTCGCGACCGCAGGCCCGACAGGTAGCGGTTGCCAGGTAGTGATCCCGTGCGGCTGAACGTTGCTGGCATATTCTTGCTGTTGCTGAATACGCCCGCCACATACATGCGGTCCGGATCGCCATTTGCGAAATCGAGCAGTACTTCCATGCCTACACGCAGCGGTACGTGCTCGCCGAACGAGTCGCCCGCCCAGCCGGTCAGCACGCGCACAGAAGCACTATCGGCATGCGTGCCACTGGTGCCGGCGCCGTTCGCGTGCTCATGGTCGGCTGGGTCTAGCCCCTGAATTTGGACATTGGCGCGACCATACTCATCGCAGTACACCTCCTCGCCTTCGGGCGCCGTCACCTTACCGATGATCGGGTAGACAGGCGGCAGATCACTGCGCGGATCATAGGTAGGGGTAAGCGGCGTATCGCGCGACACGCCGCTGAAGGTGTTCTCATAGCGGCTCGGAGTTGAGCCATCGATGGTAGCCGGACGTGCCCGTGTATTGACCGATACTGGCGGCGTCTCGAACGACCAGCGGCTTGCGGTAAAGAGGGCCTCAGAGCGTTCGTTCAAGTCCTTCGGCAGATTGTTCTCGCCGCGATGGTGCAACACGGTAACGACAATGCGGCGCTTATCCTCCGGCAGCCGTCCCAGTTCCGGATGTCCTGACACGCTGATCCAGTAACCTACAGCGAGATCACGGACACCGCTTGCCGCGTCGACCCGGGCTGCTCGGGCGCTGTGCGCATTCTGGCGAGCTTGGCCCAGCCGATCGTAGTCCGCCCAAGAATCGGCCATGTGCGGCGAATCGATGCGCGCGTCCGAGAGCAGTTGTGCGAGGTCATTGCCCGCCGGGCCCTGCTCGACGCCCGTGGCCCCCTCGGTCTGGTCGATTCGGCTGGGCTTGAGATCCCAGCTAGCCCGCCGAACCCAACCAGCCACAAGCTGACGTCCCATGCACAGCAGCGTGATTGAATCTCGCGTGCCGGTGGTTGCGTCCGGGTGGTAATCAACCGTGCCCGCCGTCGACTGCGCCAGCTTCATCGAGTCGTCGAACAGCACCAGCGTGTGGGACGGCTGCGTGCCGTTGCCCGTATTCCCCTGGCTGCTGCCTGCTCGCACAAACCACGCAATACCATCACGGCGACACAGCCGCCGAATGAAATCTGCGTCCGATTCGTTGAACTGAAACGTCTGCTCGCGCACCGGATATTTTGAGGTATCAAGGTTCGAGACATCCAGATCGAAGGTGCCGGCCAGAGTGGTGCTTTTGCGCCGCCATTCCTGCACGAGCATTTGGATAATGTCGATAACGCTCTTTTGACGGAATATGCGGGTGTTGATGCGCCGCTCCATTATTGAGAGCGCGTCCCGGATAACCAGTTGGTATGTCGCCAGCGAGCCGTCTGATTCGCCTTCATGCGCGTCGGTGACAATCGCGCAGATCGAATGCAGCCCACCTTGATCGGTGACCAGTTGGACCGTAACAGGCTGGCCGAGGAATGTTTCGAGTTGTACGCCGATGCTGGTCGAAATACAGGAAAGGCGACCTTCGATACCACCGCACAGTTCTTCGCGAATGTCGATGCGCTGAATCAGCAGCAAACCTGCCAAGTCTTTCTGGGAACTGTTCCAGAATAAACGAAAAGGGCGGTTGTCCTGCGATGGCAGAGCTCCGACAAATACGCGTGTTATGGCGGGATAATTCACGTCCTGTTCCCCCGAATTCGGAATACAGATTTACGCAAAACGGGTCGCCCGCAAAAATTTGCAAAAAACTACCCAATTTGATGCAGGCTGAGTTTTACGTTGTTCGGACTAAATCGCGCGAAAATATCAGGGCGCTTTCGTGCTGTCAAATATGAGAATAAATTGCAGCATTTATTTCTCGATAATGCATGCATCGGGAATTGTTGCCGAATCTCACTCACCGCCCGGCGGATCAGCGCGCTAGTGCACCGTCCATCACTGCGGGAGTTCAGACCGCTACGCCGCCCGACGCATGGGTCTGTCACACGCAATCAATTCCAGTATCACCGGGAAGTTCGCGCCACTAGGCATAAGCGCTTAATGTACGGCCCCGATACGAAAATCAAGAGCTCTGCACAGACGTTTCATAAAGCCCTCCAACTCAGGCAATTTGAGCGGGCTCTTTGACGACAGTCGATCGCGCTACTTTACTCAGCCAAACCCTTCTTTCAACTTAGATTACTTGTCGCCATTCAACGCTGAGCGCAGCTGGGAATGCAACTCGGATAACGAGAATAAAGAAAGGTTGGCTTTGATCGATGCGCAACAGCCTCTGAATCCCCGAATGACCGAGGAGAGTTGATGAAGTCAATAAAAGATGACTGAGAGCAAGTGCCGATTGAATTCGAAGTGACATGCATTTTTCCTCAGCGCGGGACAGTGGGGTAAGCGACCGTTGATTTCTGTGTTGACGTGGAAGATTACCGCACGTTCTAGCTGGCAATCAGCGATCTAGCCGACGCCACTGCCTGCGACTTTAGTGCCTACGTTGGCACCGATCGCAACCAAAAAGAATTCTGGCCAGGCAGTGGCCTAAAGCGGGGAGCCTGGCTGTCAACGGAAACCACAATTCCGACATGGAAACAAAAACCCCGCGAGCCTTACGGGACGCGGGGTTTGCGGAATACTGCGGATCTTCGTGGAATACTTAATGGTGCGGAGGACAATCGAACAAAACGTCTAATGTCCAATATTTAAAGATTTTTCTTCTTATACGCTTCCCTAGATACCCCCAAAACTACCCCCCAACCCTGCATTGTTGGCGCAAGCTCAGTCGCGCTGAAGCAGCAGTCGCACTATCATCAGACTTGACGCACCTCCATCACGGACAACGGCGCAGGAAGTCTGGCGCTGACCTGGCCCGGTGGCACGGTCACCGGGGCATTGAATGAAGTCAGTGGCGCTCCGATTTTCGACGCAGAGAATTCGACCGCGCAATTACTCGTCTTCAAGTCGCTCTCGGGCGGCGCGAACCTGCAGGTGATCGAAGGCGGCAAGCTTGGAGCAGGGTTGTCTCTTGTCGGCACACTCTGCGCTGTTGAACAGGGCGACATCATCAAGGCCGTGGCTCCGGGGTCGCTGAATTTCATGAACGCGAATGTGGCGGTGGCAGGTTCAGGCGCAACGATTACACGGAACGCATCGCATGGCGCGACGGACACGGTCCCGCAACTGTCCGGCTTCACACCGCGTAATCAGGGAGTGACGGGCGCCATCGCCACGCAATATCCGTGGGGCATTGGCATTGTCGCACCGCATTCAAGCAGCGCTCAGGCACTTGTCCTAACGCAGCCGATTCCATTGGGCGCATTTCAGGTAGCTATGCGCTTGCGCGCGGCGCCGCTGAATGCCAACTACGGTTGCGTTGGCCCGTGCCCGTACGACAGCGCAAGCGGAAAGTTGAAACTCTTCGAGCTCGCGTATCTGAAACAGCTCGGCTACTGGGTCGGCAACTTCAGCAATTTCTCGTCGTGGGGCGGAAACGCTTTCTCGACGAATCTCGGTGCCATTCCTGAATGGATGTGAATCCGTAGCGACGCGACGAACTGGTTTTACGAAGTGCCGGGCGACGGTTCATCGTGGCAAACGCTTTTCAGCGAAACGATCCGCTGACGATCGTCAACGATCTCCCACTCGATGATCAGACGCGGCTCGGTGTGCAGGCTGGGCTGATCGTGTTTCAGACGGCGCTGTCGGCAGCGCTGACGACTCAATAGTCAGATCATCGCCCTTATCCCCACGCTGCACTCATCAATGTTGCAAGATCTCGTCGCGATAAAACTTCTGTAAATTCTCGCCAATCTTTCTCCAGTGGCATCATCATGCCGGTGTAGCGTAAATCGAAGCCCGTTGCTTTCTTTTGCGCATTGATATACTCATCCAGCCTTTCGCCGAGCGTTTCGATGTCATCGATCCACTCATCCTTGATGGTGTCCGGCAGCGATCCAAAGAGATCGTAGCGGTCCTTCATGCGCTCGGATAGGCGCTCGTAAATTTTCTCATCTACGGTCTGCTCGAACACGAGGTTCAGCATGTCCACGGTTGCTCGCCGCTGCCCGAAGCGTTTAATGCGGCCGATGCGTTGTTCGAGACGCGTCGGATTCCACGGAAGATCGATATTGATCAGCGTGCCAAGGGTTTGCAGATTCAAGCCCTCGCAAGCGGCGTCGGTCGCCACCATGACACGGATCTGGTGTTCGGCCACCATGCGCTTGAGCGTTTCGCGTTCGACGGTCACGCTGTCGCCGCGCTGGTACAGGCGGCTGCGGTCCGCACCCGCGTATAGGCCGACCGCCTCTTCGGGATAACGCGCCGCCAGAGAATCGGCCAGCCACTTTGCGGTGTCGTAGTACTGGCTGAAGATGATGACGCCCAAGATCAGCCACTTCTCTTTATCGAGGAAGTGAACGACTGCCTCCATCTTCGGGTCGGCATCCAGTCTTTCCAGTCGGTCGATCAGGCGTTGCAGCACCTCGCGCTCCTCGCCTGTCTCGACCTTGACGTCCGCTTCTTGCTCTTCGTTTTCTTCATGTTCGGCGTCGCCTTTTAGCAGGCGCCGCGCAGTTGCTAAGCCCGCATAGACGCTGGAGCAGATGCGCTGCTCCATCAGGTTTTTCATGAAGCCGCTGCCCTTGCCGCGTTTGGCCAGTGCTTTGCCAAAAGCGCGGGCCTCTCCATACGCCTGGCGGAAGTTCTCCGAGGTGCGTAGCGCCTTGCCCTCGAACAACGCATCGAAGGCACGCTGTTCGGTGATCTGCTCGCGTTCGGGATGGACATCCACACCCACTGGGGTTAGCAAAGGCTTACCGTCTTTGTCTTTTGTTTCCTCGAGCTGTTGGCGCTTGCGCAGCACGACATGCCGTACCACCGGATTTTCACGCTGGAAAAAGGTAGCGCCAGCAATGCGGCGCTCCAATTCCTCCTCTAGAATTTCCCGCGTTTCTTCCGTTAAGTTAGCAAGTGAACGGTCAGTCTGCCATCCACCGTTCTGTAGACCTAAGTCTTGTCGGATAGCAGAGAACAAGCGTCGAGCGCGGGGTTCTATGGTCGACTCCGTGCGCGGCAGCGGTGAGCGCAGCAACTCCCAAGCATGGGCGAGTGTCGCTACTTCCACACGGCCCGAAAGGATATCGAGCACGTCGTCAGGACGATTCCACGGGGCGAGGTCATGACCTAGCACAAAGCGCCCGGGACCTTGATGCAGGATGCCTAGCAAATCCCACAGATCAGCGGGGCTGGTCTGAATCGGTGTTGCCGTACCCAATAGCACATGATCTGAGCGTGCGGCAATTTCACGCATAAAGGCTAACAGCTCGTTGGGTGTCCCAGCCTCCGTGCCGAAGCCTTGGCGGGTTCTCGCTTTGTGAGCCTCGTCTAAAATGACGACGCCGAAGTGCATACCGAGCAGGTGCAACTTTTCCAGCGAATCGCGCATCATCAGACCGGTGGAGACGATGCCGATCCGCAGCGGGCAATGAGCAATCTGCTCGCGCCCCGCAGGGGAAATGATGCGCTCCTCTGCGTCCAGCCAAACCTTGCCTACCGTATCCCAACGTGCGGTTGGAACGCCGAGCTTGTCTAGCATCTCGGTCTGCCATTGCTCGGTTAGTGTGGCGGGGGCGAAGATCACCACCGGACGGCGCGGGCCGTTTTCCTTGTCGGATAGCAGGCACAGCGTCAGTGCTGCGGTGGCTAGAGAGAGCGTCTTACCCAAGCCTACCTCGTCAGCTAGCAGCAGGCGTACTGTTCCGTACAAGCGTTGATGCCGCAGACATTCAGTCAGGAAACCTTGTTGCCACGGCTGGAGTTGTTGGCCCTCACGATACAGCGGTGACTCGATCAGCGCCGCAGGTGCAAGGTTCTCATCGTCTTCGATCTCAGTAAACTCGATCTCGCGCCGATAGCTGCGCCGATGCACCTCGCGGATTACTGCCTGCGGCAGGGGCTTGGCAGCGTTCCAGAGAAAGTCAAATTCCTCCTCGATCCATGCTACGCCGTCCGGCGACTCGTCTTCCCATAGGATCTCGTAGTGGCGTTGCCAGCCATTGCGCGTCTCGTTCATCGAGCCGACGAATCCGAGTCTACGCCCATCTGCTAGCTCGATCACGCCCGCCTTGCCATGCACGAAACCGCAGATGTCGTCAGGCGCGACACGCACTGCAGGCCCATGCTTTTGGAGGAAGGAATCTAAGCGCCGATAACGCTCACGGTTCAACAGCGCCTCAGCTTCTAGACCGCGTTCGTTCCAGCGGCCCAGCATCTTGCTCTCGCGCAGTTGCGCAATCTTCAAATCGTCCGGGTGGATGTCCACGTTGCAGACGATCTTGACCTCTGGAATCTGTTCCAGAGCCTCACCTGCCACCTCGAACAAGGAACTGGTGAAGTAGCCCGCGATGCGCTTGTAGCTTTTCGCGCCGATCAAATGCTGCATCAGGAAGCTCGCATCCAGCGGGTGGGTACGCGAAGAAAATCGCCGGATGCTCATCCTTAGATCCCTCACTCGCCAAAGCGCAGATTCTTCAGGCGTGCACCCAACACCTCCGCGGCGTGTCGTGCTTCCGGCTCGCGTGACTTGCGCTCGATGAAGGCAAGCATGTCAGTCAGCAGAGAGCGAACTTCGAGGAAGTCGACCATCTCGCCGCGCATCTGATCAACGATGACCTGCGGCTCGGTGTCCTTCAGTAGTTGCTGCACGGCGATGATAAGGCGCCCCAGCCGGGTCGCACCGATCTCGGTTGTGTCAGTCAGATCGCGCGAGGCATATTCGCTTACACGCTTCAGGCGCGCGTGGTTGGGCCGCATGTCGCCCATCACGCGAGTATAGTCCTCGACACGGAAGGCTTTAGCGAAATTTTGATAGTTGTCCAGCTTGGCTGCCCCGGTGGTTTCCATGTCCAGCATTCTCAGGACAAATCGTTCGATACCAGTGAGCTTGGCCCAAGTGTCAGCCGCCAACCCCTCTGGCACCAGCAGACTGGACGCAGTTTCTGCCGCCTGTTGCACGATTTCGTCCACCACCGTGACTTCGCCCCGCGCACGAGGACGCAGTGCGAAGCTGGTGACATCCTCGCCACCGATGTGGGTGTAAGCAGTCAGGACCTTGAGCGCCGCTGCATAACCGGCCATCTGCAAGTCGGAGTCGTTAAACACCGGCTCACCATGATGTGCCTTCACCGTGTCGTTCAGATGCATCATGGTTTCGATCTGGCTGGCCACTTCCTGCCGTACAGCGGGCAACAGACGTTGCTTGAAGCCAGTACGTTCACCAGCGGTGCGCTTCTTAAGCATCAGGATGACAGTGCCTTGAACGAACGCCCCAACCTTTCCAGATGTGGTCTCTGTTGCAATATACCAAGCAGCTACGACCTGCAGTCCGGCGGCCCAGAAGACGCCTACTAGATCGCCCCAGACGCTAGTATCCTGATGCGTGAACATCACGCACTGCGTGCCGTTATCCGGCATGTGCTCAGCCATTGTCTTGTAGGCAGCCACCATACCTCGACGGAAATCCTCACCGGAACCCTTGATTGCCAACGCCCGCCTGGAATCCCACACCCATTCATCAAAGGGCTGAGGTGGATTCTTGCGAAGCCAAGCAATAAAGAATTCCGTTATTTCGTGATAGATCACCGCGTCTGCATATGGCGGATCAGAAATAAAAAGCTCACATTCTTCAGAAATGGCAGACGCCTCGGATGACTGCACGAAGCCGCTTCGTGTAACAGGGGGGCGGTCATGGATATCTGAAATTCCAATGAATACAGGCGCGAGATAATTCCAAGCCCTAACTCCCCAATTCATTGGCGTACTCAGCGATTGATCGCTAAATACTTGCGCGATTTTTGGCATCCGCCCCGGACCGGGAAACGAGTCCCAGATACATAGTTTTGCGGATCGCTGAATCGCGTCCGGGAGAAATACACTGACTTCGCTTTGAAGTCTTCCCTCTAATTTTCGAACCTCGTTCCTTAGCAACGCTAACATTAGCAGCTGCCTAGGGGAGAAAAGGTGATGCCAGTGCGTCCAACCGCGTGTCCGGATAGGCTCGTCGGTCTTGTCGCCCGGCTCGATCGCCATATCCGGAATAAGTCCATTTGCCTGCCACTCCGTGAGATTTTCGGAAACAATGGCGTCGACCTGCTTTTCACGAATAAAGTCTGCTTCCGACGGGGCTGCCAAGAAGACATCAGGTCGTGATTTCCCCAGCGATTCATTGGATATCCACATGATCGCATAGAGGCGCTCCTGGAAAACATCATCTGGACGGGGCTTGAAGTCGCTCACGTCCCAACGCCGGAGCCTATTGCCAGTGCCACCGTCAGGCAATCGGTAGTCTCCACGTAGCGTCTTTATGGGCGTGCGGTAGAGCTTGCCAGCCAATTCATACACCAGATCACCGCCCTGTACCGTGCCATTTTCAGCGGCCTTTAATTCCGCGTTGGATGCATCAGCAAGAATCTCAATATTGAAGCGCTTGTTCGCGGAATCGGGCTTCAGGCGGGCGATGACATTATGTGCTTTTGATATAACCCATGAGGGTGCCATCGGAACTAGCCATCCAGTTTCCGGGCAGCGCGTCTCCAAGCAATAGAGATATGCTTTAGCACGATTTCCATTAGCATCGTGCTCAATACCGAAGCCGCTGATCTCTCGGTCTACAGCGTCAGCCACCGCACGCTGCGCGCTCTCAATTTCAGCTCTATGTTCTTGGCTTGCGCCAACGATATTGAGTGCGCCCCAAGTCAGCATGCAAGCTATCGGATTCAGGTCCGACGCATAGGTGTCGCAACCAATACGCGCGGCCTCGAAAGGAATGGAGCCACCGCCACTAAAGGTGTCACCCACTCTCGGACGCTTCCCATAACGCAAGATACCCAGTTGCTCGACCAAGTCAGCGAAGGAACATGCATTGAGGCCGAGGTCGCCATAGTGCTGATTGACGACTGGCCATACAGGAGCGTACAGCCATCCCTGATCCATTTCCTCTGGACGTTTACAGAGACTTGCTTTCTCCTCGTAACTGGGAAGCGTGGCGAGTGCACGGCGGTAAAGCACAAGCTTCTCGTCATCAGTTATGTCCCGCCGCCAACCGCGCCCGCTAAAGTAGCGCTCCGGATCAGAAATCGGGATCAGCTCCTGCAATTTCGCCGCCGAGTAGGCGTTGGCGGCCAGTGCACGGCGGGCAAGACCCTCATCATCGAAGGCCATCAGCTTTTCGAAAATGGCTAGATCGGCTTCCCCGTCACCGGTGGGAGGAAGCAGACTGCCCAGCACAATGGCGCGCACAAGAATCAGCGGTTTGCGACCTTTCCAGTACGATCCGAGTGCAGTCAAGGTTTGACCAGCTCCCGCTTTGCGTTCCTTCTGCGCCTCAAATGACACCTTCTGCGCCGGGAATACCGATTCAATCAGCGCAGGCGCATCTTTGAGAGCCAGGGGCGTGAGCGTTGCCATGTGTGTTTTTGCGTGCATTGTGTGTGTAATTGTTCAATGAGCCGTGGCGGTTTCGGGCGCGAACCAGCCCTGTGACCTCAGTCGTTTTCCGCGATGGTGAGTTTGTTTGCCTTAAGCTCCCGCTTGCGCATGGTCCAGGCATGGAGCTGACGCGTTACGCGTCATGTTGGGCCGTGCCTTCGCAGCTCAGTGCCCAATGCACGGTGACCTGCAATTCGAGACTGCAGCGGGACTCAAAGTCTTCGACCAAGCGGTTCACGTAAGCGATGTGGTCGATCTTCGGTTGCGGCGGTGCGAGCAAAGCATTCATGAAGTCTCGTCCCCAAACAGGTCGAGTGAGGTCCGAATGTCATCCTTACCGCGCCCGCTACGGCGCGAGCGTGGAGCCAACAAGTCACTTTGCGCGACATCGCCCAAGGCGTGCTTGAGCGCGACGCGCCAGCCCCTGTCCGCATCCATGAGGCCGCCCGTACTTATCGCTGTCATTCCGAAAAGCCACCACCGTTCTTCCGGGCGCAATGCCAGCCAGTTGCGGACGGCGACCGGGATCTTCTCCGCGTCCATCTGCTCGACTGCCCACGCCAGCACGCACAGCTCCTTGCCGAGTAAGCGGTCCACACGGTTGTCGCCGACCTTCCATGCGCTGGATTTCAAGCCGTGCGTCGCCAAGCGCGCATTGAAGGCACGCTGCACTTCCGCACGAATGGCGGTCCAGCGTGGACGATCCAGCAAGACACGGTCGATCACCACGCTGTCCACACTAGCGGCCTGCAAGCCAAGATGTTCGCTGATCTGAACCTTGCTCGTGCTCCCCCTGGGAATCACGACCGTGAAGTGGTGAGGGTCGGAGGTCGCCGGCACGCCGAAGCCTAGTGTGTGCTGTACCTGTGCACGCTCCTGTGGCAATTCGGTATTGGCTACGAACTTGGCTTTCGCCATTTTCAATCCTCCTGAATAACTTCACCGGGTTTCAATTCAATCCCTGCGAGCTTGGCAAATTCTTTCAGTGCGAAACCTGTATCGAACTGCACTCCATCTGCAATTGCAATATTGACTAGAGCCTCGGGCTCGCCCAGCACTTCGCGCAGGCTGTTGACGATGCCCTCGATGATCGTCGCCGTAACCTCGCGCTCCTGGAATCGAATAGTCACGGTGTTCTCGCCCTCGCCTATTTCGACACGTACACCCTTAAAGCGCGTGCCCGGCTGATCACGGAAACGATTGATGATGCCGAATACACGATCAGTCGTATCGAGAGTGACACGTTTGCTTTGCAGGCGCGCGGGCTTGCTGTCGACGATTTGAACCGTCTTGTCTCCGCTGGCGGGAATCTGGAAGTCCGCCGTCTTATTGGCTTCACCCGCTCGGGCGAATACCAGCAAACGGCAGCTCGCAGAATCGATCTCGAACGGCGCCTCATAGCGGTTTCCGCCCTTGGGATTCGAGCCGTCGAAAGTGTAGAAAAGCTCGGCATGTGGTGTGGCAGCTAGAGTGACGCGGCGTTTGTCTGCAGCAGGCTCGACCTGATGACGTACCTTGAGATCAGCGAGCCAGCGCGTGGCCGCTGCGCTCTCGTGCTGGCCGGTAGTGTCCTTGACCCAGAAATACAGCGTACCTTCAGACGTAGTAAAGTTCTCTAGGTCATCTACTTTGTGATCCTTGTCCGATACATCGGCTTTGGTCGACCAATAGATAACCGGGCTTTCACCCGCATGGCGCGGCGTGAGGCTCAATACCGTTTCGCCGGTGTCTGATTTGACGTTGATTACGGAGACGTTAACGGTCGCCTTGTCCTTGGGGAACGGTCCCTTCTCGATGTAACCGTCCTCGCCCAGACGCCAGCGCCCCTGCTTCAGTGATTCGGTCTTGAGCGTATCTAACCCGCTTGAGCCCGGCATCCAAGGCCAGATAGGCGAGCACTTGGCTCGGGTGACAACATCCTTCCAAGGAGTGCGACGGTTGTCCTTACCGGACGGCCACAGGTACTCCTCGGCCTGCGCGAAATACTCGTCGAGGTTGTCCTTAATCAGTTCGGGTACGAGCTTGTAATCGGCGCGCGGGCTCGCCAACAGTTTTTCGACCTGCACTTCGGCTGACTGATCATCTTTTCCGATTTTAAGACCCTGATCAATGGTCACCCCGGCCAGTACGTCACGACCGTCTACGGGGTCATTGGCGGGGAAGTAAAGACGGTTGTACGCTGCAGACAGCGCCTTTCCGAAGCGATCCTCTGATTCTTCGAGGCGATCTCGTGCCTCCTCGAACAAGGTATCGTTAGGCTTGAGTCGTTTGTGAATCTGTTCGATAGCGTACAACTCACGTAGTCGCTCCTCGACCACGTCGGCCAAAAGGCTGTCTTGGCCTGTCAACACAAGCAGATTGTTCTTCTCCTGTTGGTAATCGAAAAAGTTCTGCAATTCGCTGGGCGGCATCTTCCCGTCGGGCTTGACGACGATCAGTGTGCGCGGACCACCAAGCTTGAGTTCGTCCAGCTTGGGCAGCACTTGCGCGTCCTGATACGCAATTTTGCGAACTGGATCAAGGATGCCTGCGAGGCGGTTGATGAGCGCCTGATCAACCTTGGGTTGAGGAACTTCCTTGGCATTGCGCTCGATCTGACGCGACAGGTTCTCGGTTTCCTTGATAAAGAAGCGTTGCTCTTCGCGATGGAGATACCACGCCGATTCGCGCAGGCGCTGCAATGCCTGTAGAAACTCGTCCGGCTTGCGTTGCGGCGCAGCAAGGAATTCGATCAACTCGCTTTCGGACAAACCGATGCGTCCGCCGACGGCACGCGACAGGCTGGATGCGAGCAGCAAGGTCATCACCTGCTGTGCGGCATCCCCTGCTAGTTCGATATCAATGTGCTCGGCGATAGCGTTGCTCTTGTCGGCAATATCACGCGTTACTGCAGGCATCAGCTTTGGAGCAATGCGCTCGATCTCATCCTTGACCTGATTGTCATTGAGGTCGAGATGCTGCGTGCCGACCAGAAAGATGTCGTCCGCATCGCGTTCTTCCACGCTCTTTAGCAGACGCGCAGTGAACTGCATCAGGCCACGGGTCTGTCGGAAACCTTCGTTTTCCTTAAATAGCGCTACAAGATGCTTGAAGGACGGATGGAAGGGATAGGTCTCCCTTATCTGCTCCACAATTTGCTCAATGCTGCTAGCCACAATGTAGCCGCCATCTTCGGCCTTCTTGATCTGCTGAGCGTACTCTTCTGCGATATCAGAGATAACACGTTCGTCCGGCAGTTCGTCGATGAGCCGCTTCTTGAGGATCTCGTAAATTTCATTACCCGCCAGTTGCACCGGCGTGATAGTCATAGCCTGACGACGAGTTTCCTGCTGCAGGTTAGAGATGGCGTCGCCTAGCGCCTTGGTTTGCGCCTTGTAGCTGCCCGAGAGGTTGGCGATGACAATGGCGCAGTTGGGCAGCTCCAGTGCCGCGCTCATCAAACTGCTCAGGCTGTAAACCACCATATTGGCGAGGGTGCCTTGCCCGAAAACCTGCGTGCTGGCGTTGTCCAGATAGGGCGGGAGTTCGTCGAGCAGGATCAGTGTCGGCTGGTCACCGATGATTTCTTTCCATTGACGCTGATCGACGGCCTTTGGCCCATTGACCCAGTGCTGCTTGATGGCTTCTGCTGCGCCAAGCTGGGTCGCAATCTCGCCCCAGATATAGTTTTCCGGATTATTGCGACCATTGAATGCGGCAATGCGCGCCTGACCGAACTCAGCTCGAGACGCCAGATCGGCAGGCAGGACGTCGTTGCGCAAATGAGGATGTCGGGCAAGCAGACCGAGCGCAATCATCATGTGCGTCTTACCGCCGCCCATCGCTTGGGTCAGTTCAAAGACGGCCTGGTCGGATTTGCCGGACAGGCGCAGCAGCCCCTCACGGAAAAGCTGATCCATGCCATGGGTGACGAAATTACGCGAGAAAAATTCGCTCCCGTCACCTTCGTCTTTGATGAGCTCTGCAAGGTTTTCAATTCCCTGGCTCATCCGGTAGTCGCGGATGATGGGATTGAACCTGCAAGCCTGCTTGACCGTCTTGATCATGAACGCACCCCGTGATTGTTCTTGGTGTTGGAGAGCGAAATCGCAATGCCGCGTTGCTCGCAATAATCCCGAATCAGAACCTCGACCATGTTTGCAATGGATCGATGTTCCAAATCCGCCGCAACACGAAGCGCTTCCTTTAATCCGGGGTCGATACGAAATGTCAGCGTGGCACTCTTGCTTGCGGCCATAGCCTCTCCGGAAACCGTTGTCACTGTAAATGTACTGCACTTTACAGCATTGAATGACTTCCCACAATGCGGCGAGGAGACGGATGGACGCTGTAGGAGTCGGGTGAGGGCACGTAGCTGAAAGATGCACGGCAAGAGCGAATCGGAGACTTGGTGGCAGAGAAATGCTTTCCAGACATGACGGCGGAATTTCTGCCGTAAGCCAAGTCTGAAGTAGCGTTTCTCGATGAATGCATGCCAATGACGAGACGATCGAGGTGCTTTGTTCTATAAGGCGTCGATCTCGATGGATTGAGTTGCCTCGCACAGCCGCGCCCCTTCGTATACAAAGCCGGGAAAATGATGGCAGGCGTCAAGCAGACGGGTCAGCAACATGGTCAACAAGCCCAGAACCGGCAAGGACAGAGCCGCCGTTGTCCCCGAACAGCAAGCGCTTGCGCAGTACGTCCCAGATCTGCATAACTGGCCTGCGTCGTGGCGAGTCGCCGACGATGATATTCCGACTGGACAGGCAATCGTGGCCATATTCACGCCTTTCCTTGAGCATCTCGTAACCTTGGGATATGCACGCAACACATTGCTTCGGCACCGCGATGACATCTGGATGCCGGCGGCGAAATGATCCGGCGCCGCCACGAAGATCCCGATCTCCTTACCCTTCCGGTGGCAACCCTCCTGGACAAACTCATCGAGGAAGACGGCGGCCCCCTAATCTGGCCAGCGATCTCCGAGTCCGCACAAAATGCCTTTGATGCAACTTGTCGCAAGCTCTATCAGTATCTGAATCAAGCTCCACTTGGCTAGGCGCGCACACCAATTCACCCACAGATTCCGCCGACGATCCGAAATCTCATGGTGGGATGTCAAGCAAATCAATCAGTCTCGCCCAAGTATGAGTTTGATGTTGGCCAGAATCGCGTTCAGGTCTAATCCCATACCTTCGTGTTCTTCGGTTACTAGCAGAGTCCCCACCCTTTTATCGTCCATTTCAGGCAACGGCAAAGGAAGAATCCCTGCCTTACGGTAGGCAGCCTTTTTGCGCTCCCAACGTTTCTTGTACTCGTCATCGGAGAGCATCCCGTTGTGCTCCCAGTACCAGACCGTGCCGGCATCCTCGTCGCGAATCGTGAAATCAGGCGATCGTTCAATGCCATCCAAAACGAGTGGTTGCTCGTACTGATATTTGATTCCTGCAGCCTTCAGCTTGTCGGCGATGATCCATTCGGATTTTGACCGGACCAATTCACCGTTTTCCGTCAGGTAGATCAACTTCTCATCCAGGAAGACAGACTTGTTTCGTACCTTGATTTCTACCGGCGCCGACGGTGCAAAGAGATTTGTCATCCGCCGGTTGATCTCCGATGCTGCCTCTTGGCTGAAGTGCCGCAGATCCCGGAAGTCCCCTTGGTGGAGAATGATGATCTTGTCCCTCTGGCGCGTCAGGGCGGTGTAGAGCATCTCACGTGTCAGGTTGCGGCAGGGGTTCGGAACCACAACGAAGGTCTTGCCGAACTCACTCCCCTGCGTCTTGTGCACGGTCAGAGCATAGGCCAGTTCAAGCGGTGGTGTACTCTCCTGCGAATCGAATTCCCACGGCTTGTACTTGTAGGAAACCCCGGGCTGCGAGGCCAACTCAACTTCGACTTCGTAGGGCGACCAATTTCTCGCCTTGGTCTTGCGGTGCCCTGTGATGATGCCGATGTCGCCGTTCGCAACATAGGCATCATCCGTTTCCGGATAGGTCTCGCGCCCGCTCTTGTTGATGACGTTGATAACTTTGTCGCCGTAGATGATTCCCTCTGGGCCCGCAGGGCTTGGGATCTTCTTGGTCCAGCCGGTTTGAGCAGCCATCTTGAGGAAGGACTTCCTAAACTGCTGCTGCAGCGCGCGGTTGATTCCGGTGACACCCGCTTGGTACTGCTTGATTGGCGAGAGGATTTGCCACGCTTCGGCCTTCTTGGATGCTCCTGGCCGATCCTTGTACTGGGTATTGAAGAACACGGTTGAGCCGCCGTCGAACTCGGAAAAGACGCCGCCCAGTGACTCTTCGAAAGTCACTTCATCAGTGATCGACTTCAGCTTCAACTCAGCCTTCAGCTCATCGAGCAGTAACTGTTGAAGCTGATCCGGCTTGTTCCACCGAACCAGCTTCACAAAGTTCGACTTTCCGGACGCCACGGTCTGCCAGATCTCGTCGGCGCCAGCATCCAGTGGTCTGCCACTAAAAGCCTGAGCAAGCAGCACGTCATCGCGAACATCGCCGTCCTCAGCTCCTTGGCGCATCGTAACGGTCAGTTCTGCGAAGCACCCTGCGACGCGTGTTCGCAAGCTCTCGATATTGGCCGGCTTCAAGAAATTGACGATGTCCACGTAGGGCCGACCCGCACCGATCGGTGGCAGTTGCTTGGGGTCACCCACCAGAACTAGCCTATCTACGCTTTCAACCGCATCCAAAAGTGCTGCGAGTTGCTCTTCGGTTAGCATGGAGCATTCATCAATGATGACTGTGGCATGCACGGCCGAGCGGTCCGCATCCTCATTGACGAAATACCGCCCGGTCTTACCGTCGTACCGCTCGAATCCATTCAAGAACTGGGCGACTGTCTTTCCTTGGCCGGGCATACCGCTCGCCTGTTCCAGCCTCACGCGAGCTTTTCCAGTTGGCGCAAGCAGCAGGATTCCCTTGTTCTTTACGCTATCAATAGTGCACAATGCCTTCAGCAAGGTGCTCTTTCCCGTGCCAGCTGCTCCCATGAGCACAGAGACTCCGGACTTGTAGAGCACCTCCAAAGCCGCCGACTTTTCCTTGCGCGCAGCTACGTCCCGGTTGTTCGGGTTCGACTTGGCGGCGCCCTTGTCCTTCGTTGAATCAATTGCTGCATCGACCAGCGCTGCCCAGTTGTGTTCTCCGGTGTTGGCCTTGCGGGATCTGCGCTTACTAATCTTCGCCCTGATCAGGGTCGAAGTCTCGACATAGCGATCCAACTGAAACGCCTGGAGGCCGTCCTTGACTTGGATGCTTTCAATCTTGGGTGCCAGCCCGTCTTCAAGAATCGAGAGTGTGTCCATGTCCAACGGACAGTCGGGCTGCAGGGCGCGGTCACGAATTCGCTGAACCACCCACGTGGCCATGAGATAGGTATGCCCCTCCGTTCGAGCTGCCTCTTCCAGCGTCAGGAGCATTGCCGCGCGTACACGTCGCTCATCGATGGCTTCGCGCACGAGGCTTGGCTCGGGCAGCGGAAATGCCGTACGGATCGACTCTGGGGGGAAGATGCCACGATCCACGATCTCAAAAGCCACCGGATCGGCCTGCAACCGGTCTTCTTCATAGACCAAGTAAGGATTCGCTAGGATTGCTGCATCACCCAGATCAATACCGGCTTTCGTACGCTCCGTCGGCTGATACCAGCGCAGAGCTTGAGCATCGGTCAGATTGAACCGTGCTAACAACATCAACAGTGCACGCCGCTCGGGCTGCAGCTTCTCCCACTTCTTTCTGAGAGTGTCGCCGATGCCATCGCGCAGGTAAGCAGGTAGACCTTCTGGCTTTTTGAGCAGTTCTGCCAAGGCTGGCCAGGGGTCTAATTTCTCGTCGCCCTGACTAGCCAGATACCAGGCCAACAAGTTGCCGTGAGGAAAGCCGAACGCGTTCAGGGCGGCGCCCAATCCAGGGAAGGCGCCACGCACTTCCCAGAGCCGGTTCAGCTCCGCATCGATCCATGCCAGATGTTCCTCCCAGGGCTCGTCGGCCAAGTACTGGCGCATCGTCTTAATGGCTTTCTCGATGGCCAGCAACGAAGAAATGGCGCCGTCGTGTGCCAGATGTTCGGTGCCGTAGGAGTAGCTACCAAAGTATTCGTCTGGAGCGAATGCGGTACAAGCAGCAAGGTCAATGGATTCATCTGTCTCCGCAGCTTGCACCAAATCCTGGTAGGGCAGCAAGAAACCGTCCGAGTCTTTCGGTCGGATCGAGTGCTCAATGTTACGTTCCCAAAGATACCCGCTGATGTTATCCTTCGGTTTCTGACCACCTAGGTAGTGATACTCGATCGGCGCACTCACTGACTTAACGCGTCCCACACCGATGATCACGCGACGCGCATCCTCTATCAGCGGTGTGCGCTTGGCATAGAAGAACACCAGAGACTCATTCGGCTTGGCCACGCTAAAAAACGTGTCAAGGATGACGCGCTGGTTGGTGCCTTCTTGAACCCAGGTCTTCTTGTCTTTTTCCCAACCCTTGTTGACAGTGAGATCCGGCTCGCGTTCGGTCTGGTAGCCCAACTGCAGGATTTCTTTCAGACTTGGTACGCCCCACTTCTTATTGCCTTCCACCTGCTCGCGCAACATCCAGCGAAACGGAATGGCTGCGACCGAGTACGGGCGGATTGTGTAGGGCGTGTCAGCGAAATGCCCATGCGTGAGCTTGGCACTCTCTGAATAGGGATGCTTCTTCTGCATCGACAGCGGAAACTTCGCCATGAAGGTTCCATGCTCATCAACACATGGCGGATGCTGGAAGCGATCCAGCGACTCAAAGCTTTCGCCGGCATGCAGCAGTTCAAAGGCGTCGTCACGCCCTGTCGCAATACGCGGAAGCACTGTACAACTGGTGTTTGCAGTGCAACCTTGACAAAAAGTGCCCTTCCAGCCGGAGTCGTGCCAAGGTACCCGAATAGTTAGATGTTGGACCGGTAGAACGCGTGCGCCTTGAATCATTTCGTATCCCCCGTGGAATGTCTCGATGATGCCGCTTTCGACACCGTACTGAGTTTAAAGCGAGTGTCGGTCCGCCTGTCCGTTTGCGGAACCAATCTTTCTAGTCCGGATAAAGCTCGTCGCGATCAGGCCGTTCTATTGGCTTACTACGGATGGGGACATCGTCCTCCACGTCCTTGGCCGGTACAATCTGGCCAAGTGAAAACGCATCCAATGCCAATCCGCACGCCACCGAAATTCGTTGGTACTCGTCGCGCTCTCCTGAAAAATCGGCCAAGCGTGGATGCAAAGGCAAGGGCATCAAATTGACTACCCGCGCCGACCGTTGTCCGCCTGCCTGTACAGAGACGGCATAACCATCCACCTTGGCACCGCCACCCGTCAGGAATGTTGGCAGACCGTCGTGCCACGCGGGGGATAACCGGTAGCGTAGCTGTTTGGTTCGGCATAGTACGTTCTCAACCATGCCACTAACCGCTTTCCAAAAGATTCCATCGCGCAGACGGATTTGATCTTCGGAGATGCCACTGGCCTCGGCATATTCTTTCGCGTTGGGCACAGGCTGAAGTTCATCAGGAAGAGTCGCGTTGTCGGGTGGTGATGCCCCCACCAGCCTGTTCTGGTTAAGCATTTGTGTACCGAGCAGTCGAACTTCAGGTACGAGAAAAGGAAAAACGGACTCCTCATCTCTTTCGTGAACGATGAAAGTCACGAGATCAAAGGTACCACCTCCGACGTCGGCTAGAGCATGGAGGCCTAGTTTTCGCTGCGGCGATTGAACGTAACCTGCAATTTGAGCCACAAATTCCGGCAGAGCTCGCAGATCGATCAGATCGTTCGATCCAGTATTCAGCTTCCCGGCCAAGACGCCTTCTCGCGCTTGCTTCAGATGGATATCCGCCTCTCCCAGACTCAGAGACCACGCCAAACTGCCCAGTTTCTTGTACGTGACCTCCATCCGCTCAGTCTCGAGACCGTTACTCGGCACGCCAATGTTTAGCAGCCAGCGAATATGGCCCAAACCGATCTTGCTCCCATGGTGGCGATATATCCATGCACGTACATAGCGAAGTACGATCGCCACAAATACGGCTGCCGTCGCAATCGACTCCGCGGACACAGCTGGTTCGATAAACGGCTGCTTAAGGCGCTGACGCACTCGCTCGAAGGGTACACCGGGTGCCTGTCCAATATGGCAACTTCCGTCGTCCAGCTCGCTGTATTCAGTTGGCAGAAGATACTTATCTGGCGCCGCGGATATGCCTTCCCAGCCAACTGGAAAGATCTGATCTCTCATTCCCACGGCGGCCTTCGTGTATGAGGTGCCGAAATCCAGTCCGATCACAATGTCCAGCGGCCGGCTACTTGGCGATGGAGTATATTGACTCCGAGCCCCCGCTGTAACCCAGGGCTCAGGTGACTTATAAAACGATCGCCTTGTCAGCGCGCCGCGCTGCTGCTGGTCAAGCGTCTCTGGAACGCCTTTCAGCTCTTCCGATTCGGCATTTCTTTTGAGGGTGCAAATGCTTCGCGTCTTTGCTATCGGCGTCGAAGTAGCCGCTCGAAGTCGATTCTCCGAATTCTGTTGTGAATGCACTGTGGGTGGCGATTTGCATGCTGATGTTTCGTGCGGTCCGGACTTAGGATTTTTTTTTAGTGACTCGAGCCAGGTCGTCGCGTCAATACCCCTAATTTCTCTGGGTTTGGAGTCCGCATCCTGCCTGCGCCTTTCTTCCTTCGTCTTAGCGGTTAGCGACTGCTTCTTGATCGCGCGTAATGCGCTCTTCCAGTCGTTCATTGCGCCCCCCCTTTGCCGGCCTTCTTATTCGATGCGAATCACTCCAGCACATACCGGTGCGTCGTCCGGTTGCATGCGTTCTTTGCGACGGATCTGTTCTTGCTTCAGGTCCACGACGGCGCGAAGCTTGTCAATACGACCTTGCGTGGCCCGGACAAGTCCTTGTCTACCCAAAGATGCGTGCTGCTCTAGTACCGCCTCTAAAGTCTGCAACCTTCGTTGCAGGTGTTGATCGATTCCGTGAAGCTGAAACATTAGGCGATCGGCGTTCTCATCCTGCTTGCGCTTTTTCGCACGTAGGTAGGCTTCGTTCAAGTGGACTTCCAACACATCAAGGCACGCGCTCGCTATCTCCGCCGACACGATATTGGGAGCCTCGATCCAGTCCGACCCTTGTAGTCGGGCAAGGTTGATGAGCGCTTCAGCCTGATCGTCGCCTAGCGGAATACGGTCAGCAATTCCGCACACAGCAGCTTGCAACCACTCCTCATCGCGTACCCCGCTGAAGGTCCATCGCCGCAGAGCGAACACGTAGTCGCCCGGTGGAGTACCTCCAGCATTTGACGCTGAAACCCTTACTGAGACCAGCGGAAAAAATGCCTCGTCTAGCTCTTTAAGGCGCTCACTCACAAAGCGGATCAGGGGATGAAACTGATGGATGCTCTCCCATGCGTTGCTGCTTGGACTAGTGAGGTTGTTCAGAAACCGGCACTGCCGCGGTAGCCCGTTGCCAAGCAAGGTTTGCCCGACAATACCCTTTCGTCGACAAAAGTCATCCAAATCTGCCGCCGTACTTGCGGGCAGTCGGATCGAAAACTCGGTGGTCGCCTCCAATTGTTGGAATTGATGCCCCGGTGCATGGCGATTCAGGAAGTCTCGGATATATATGACTAGATCGCGCTCCGTTACTCGGCGGGAGAGCTCCTGGGCAGCGGCGATACGTTCTAACACCAGGCCACCGTGTGCCATCATCTGCGATGCGTTCCTCTCGAGTTCCTCTTGTCGCTTGCGCACATTCTCTAGCGCTTGAGCTGCTCGCTGAATTTCTTCCTCTTCTTGCGCGGGGGTCAGTCGGCTAGTCAGTAACCTCGACTCCAACCGCTTGATGGTCTCACCGATGATCGGCTCTGGCTCGCCGAGAGCTTGCTCGAATACTCGCAGGCGCGCCAACAATCGGCTGAAGATCCGCTCGTCAATCGTTTCCTGATAGAAAAGATTCCAGATGTGAATCACTTGCGCGCTCTGTCCCAAGCGATCAATACGTCCAATCCTCTGCTCCACACGCATGGGATTCCACGGCAGATCATAATTGACCAGTAAGCGGCAGAACTGCAGGTCAACACCCTCGGAAGCCACCTCGGTCGCAACTAGAATGCGGAGGTCCGAACGCTCGCGGAATTCGTTGATTATGTCCTGCTTTGATTCCGCCATATTCCCCCACAGCAACCTGCTCGGCATGCCAAGCGAAGACAGGCGCTCACTTAGGTACCGCGCAGTCACTCGGAACGACGTAAAGAGAATCACCTTCTCACGCGGGTTCTTGGCGAAGTAGCTTTTCAGCACCGCGACAAGACGCCGTAGCTTGGAATCCGTACGCTCTAAGGCTTCCACGTCCAAATCGCGCGGCCGTTGAGCCAATAGGAACTCTTTGAGGGAGAGGCTGATGTCCTCTAGCTCCTTTTCCTCGTCCGTCTCTTCATACTCCTCTGCGGCTTGGTCCGCCAAGTCCTCTACCAAGGAATTGTCGCCACCAAGCCAGGCACGGGCAAAGGCTGCCGGACAGCTGCAAAATTGCCGTTGCGGTGTCGCCAGCAGGAATCCATCAGAAATGCCGCGTCGCCATGCATAGTCGCGAGTTACCTCTGTCACGTACTTGTAAAAGGCGTCCTCGGCCGGCGTCATGGGCACCTTTTCTGGGTAGACTTTGCGCAGCGGGCGCTCTAATTGAACGTCACGCTTGCGTGTACGCGTAAGTACATGCCCGAGAAGATTGACTCGCTCGAAGCTAGCGGCAAGTTCAGCGCGATAATCGGACTTAGTCAGTAGCTCGTCGGTAGGTGGGTTCTCTAATAGGGTTGCTAACTGTCGCGAATTACGCAGTAAGTCACTGTCGGCTGCCTGCCGGATGTACTCAATGATTGTCGACGCGCTTGAAGCGGGGTTGAGTGCCGCGTCGCGTGCCCCGACCAATGGCTGATTGGCCGCTAGCAGTTCCTGAAAGCTCGAAGGATATTGAAAGTGATCCGGGTCACACAACTGTAGCAGGTGGAACAGATCATCGTTATGCAGATTGATCGGCGTCGCCGACAGGAGCACCCGCTGATGTGAAACTTTCTGCAACATTTCCCCTAAGTGGTGTACCGCGCTCTCTGGGTTGCGCATGTAATGCGCTTCATCAAAGACCACGAGATCCACCAGTGGCTCTTCCTCCCCATGCTCATCAAGCAAATTTGCGAGAATCTGTCTTCCAGAAGCTTTTCTGGCGAGGGACTCAGTGCCAGGTCGCCAGCTTTTCGGCGGCCGGAGCGCCTGATAACTTGCTATCCAGGCTTTGGCAGCTCCGGTGCCGGAAGCATGCGCTAGCTCATCTGCTAAAGTCCTCGCATCAACGATGGTCGCGTCGATGCCGAATCGAAGCTTCAATTCGTCACGCCATTTTTCGCGAAGCACTGCCGGACAAACGATCAGTAGGCGGCGCATGTCTTCGCGCGCGCGAAGTTCCGTCCAGATGATTCCTGCCTCAATCGTCTTGCCAAGACCAACCTCGTCCGCGATCAACAAGCCATCTGCCGGAGATTCAAGCAGCGTCAACAGCGGCTTGTACTGGTGGGGATAAAAATCGGTATTGGTCACGCCCATCGAATACACGAGATTTGCCAGGCGACCAGAAAGGTGCACGTGCGTCAAACTGCGGCGCAAATCCTCCGAACGCCCATAGCGACCTGTTTCGATCAGCTCGAATCGGTCCTTCGAAGCGATGACGCACACTTCTTCGAGTTGGTCTTCAGCAACGTAATCGAGAGAGCCGTCCTGCCAACGCACCCCGTGATAGTGCACGCTTCCCCGGTTGCGAATTTGCCCGGTGGTCGCTCCGATCTTGCCGGGATTATCGATACGCCGGACGTCCGTTCCAGGTGCCCAAGTGGTCAGATTGCATCCCGAAGTAGTTAATTCGGCTGAATTTTCCATGCCAGAAGTCACCGCGTCTTTTAGAGAATTCCGGTTAAAAAGTAACTGCTAGAGCAATTCAGCTCGGCCTCTTGCGAGAAACCGCAGACGAGCCGAGGGAATATTGACCGAACAAGCCGTGCGCAACAGCGCAGCGCTTAGGCGAAACTGGTCGGTCCGGTCACCCGTTTGGTGCGCTTGTGGCAGTGCAAATTGCGCCTTCGCATCCCCTGGCTTGCCCATTCGAACTCGGCTTTGATTTCTGACGACATCAAGCTCTCCACTAGTTGGAGCATACAAAATGGCCTGCGTCCAATTCGGCCTCCCCGTCCCAGCGGTACCCGACGAGCGGCCCGCCCTTGCCAGCACTGTAATCGACGCAGGCGACCTTGGACGACTGAAGCTTCGGCGTGCCAGTCAGCCAATAGTGACCAAAAAACACCGGCTTGTCGGCCGTGTAGCCGGGAATCGATCCCCGCGGAATGGGCATCTCGGGCAACTGCGCGCGCGTCTCGGCATCGATCATGGCCGCCGCTTTGTATGTCGCTGCATTCGTATCCCACCAGCACAAGCGCACTCGCGAGCGCTCGATCCCGTCTTTGTCGAAAAACACGTGGCCGTCGGGTAGATCGATCTCGAGTCCCTTGGTGAGCCCCTCGATCGTACGAAACTCCATCGAACACTCCCGGCTTGCAGCGACCATCAGCGACTCATCAAGCGTTTGGCCCGGCTTGAGGCGCGGCGCGACTTCGGCCATATAGCCGTGATGCCAACATGCGTGTACCACGCGCAGCCCAGGCAAATCGAGCCAAAGGGGAAGTGTCAGAAACCAGTCAATGAAATGTCTGTGCAACCGAGGCCTTGATTTCACTTCCTCGAGGAAGGCTTTATGCTGGTGGAGGTTCTTCGCTCCCTGCGCGCCTTGGTGCGTGCGCAGGAAATCACCCGGGACGGAAGGATCTGACAGAGACCAGGCAATGGCGTTGAATTCGTGGTTTCCCATCACCGCCAGTGCATTCCCTGCGTCGATCATGCGACGAACCAACTTGAGCGTTTCAACTTGGTGCGGTCCGCGGTCGATGAAGTCACCGACAAAGATCGCTTGGCGGCCAGCCTGCCACCAAGTGCGATTGCGCTCGCGGTAGCCAAGTTTCTCCAGCAATGTTCGGAGTTTGCCGACTTGGCCGTGGATATCCCCGATGATGTCGTAGTTCACACGCCCCCCGTATTGTCATTGTCGTACGTTTGGAATCACCACAGACCAACCTAGCAAACGTGGGTGGAGGTTCGCCTCCACATTTACCCTAACCTGCCACTGCCGCCGCACACCGCCCTTGACCCAGGAGCGACCGCTCAAGCCGCAGGATGAGCGACAGGTGTTTCAGCCACGATAGGTCAAGCCTTGGGCTCGCGCCGGTCCGGGAGCTGCTTCCAGTTGTCATCGGGCAACTACAAGGCGTCAGTCGCCTGTCCCACAGGTCATGGAGACCCTTTGCGGGTGAGGCTAAAGTTCCGTTCTCGGAATGAACGTAATGTTTTGTTAAACTGTTTGCGGATTCAGCTAACGCCGTTCGACCACCGAACTCTCCCTGCAGCAACGCGCCCATACTGTCTGCTACCGTACAAAAATGATGAAGTAGCTGAACGACATGCGCAGGCACAAACGGCGCAGAGGATATCTCAGCGAGACCATAGATCGTCTGATTTCGGAAAATGAGGCGAACTAGCGCCTCATTGGCATTGATATCATCCAGTCGAGAAAAAATCCTCGGATCGTCTGCGACGTCACTAAGGATCCGCGAATCTAGGCGAACGTGCTGTTGATCCCCGATCAGTCGGACAAACACTACGGCGCTGCGACAGCCGATCGCGACATCCCGATCTTCGTCGAATTCGAGGTCCTCGGTGCTGGTCGCCTGCCTCAGCGCGGTAACCGTGCAGCGCTCCACATTGTGTTACATGGCACTCTGGGTCGCTAACGGTTGAAAATGAACGCCACTAACGTGCGGCCCCATTGCAATACCACTCGGACTCGGGGTGGATATGTCCAACGACGTCCAGCGGCCCGTCGGGCAAGGTTTTCAGCACTATCGTGCTTCATTTCTCATGCCTTTCGGGACGGCGCGTAGGCCGATAAGTCGCTTCAAAACGTCACGCGACCGTATGCAATGGCGATCGAAATCGAGTTCCAACTTGTAGCCGATTCATTGCACGTCTTTTGGACGAGCGAGCTTGTCGGCTAACCCGCGGATCTCGTCTCTCATCACCAATGTGTCTAGCCACTGTTGAGGAATTTCCGCCATGCCATAGTGAGCGCCGGCGAGCTGCCCGCAGATCGCGGCAGTTGTGTCCGCATCGTCACCGAGGTTGGTTGCGCGCAGGATCGCCTCCTCGAACGTAAAGGTATTGGCAAAACACCAGAGCGCCGCTTCAAGGCTATCGATGACGTATCCCGAGCCCCGAATTCCATTTTCGGTCTTGCTGCGATAGCTTCCGGCAGCGATCGCTCTCACGCTTTCACAATCCCCGACTGGCAAGCCGCTCGTAGCCATAATCGCCTCTTTCGTTTCGCCGCTTAGTGCCCGAAAGAGCATCGCGCCAAAAAGCCGGGTCGCTTCCACGCACTCCCGTGCGCCGTGTGTCAGACGCGAGCTTTGCCCGGACCTCTCGATGACCTGCTCGAGGTCGTGGTGAAAGAACATGGGTATTGGCGCCAATCGCATGAGGCAACCATTTCCCGCGGCAAAGCGGTCCGTCGATCCGCTGAACGGCTCGCCCGTTTCCTTAAATCGCCATAGGGCGTCGTCGACTGTGCCACCGACGTCAAAGCACGAACCATTGCTACTTAGATATCCCTCGTCCATCCATCGACAAAAGCGCTCCATCATGTCCCGCGCATCGAATCTGTCGAGTTCAACAAGACTGGAAGCCATGCAAAGCGCCATGGAGGTGTCGTCGGTCCACTCCCCGGGCTTCAGATTGAACGGGCCACCGCCCGTCATATCGACGACGGGCTTGAATGTCCCCCGCGGCCGAAACTCAACCGTTGTTCCAACGGCGTCCCCGCACGCCAAACCGAGAAGACACCCACGAAAGCGATCCACTTTGTTCATTTCCACCCCGTTCTGCCATATTGGTCAGTTATCGCCAGATGCGTCATACGCGTCGATCACGGTAGCGTGATCGCGCGCGGAAAAGCCATCAATTCAGCAGCCTCGCAGCGTGGCTTGTCAGGCGACAGGAGTCGGTCGGCTCGCCGTCATTTACTTGCTCCTGCTGCTCGTTTTTTTGGTCAAGAGTAATGAGGCCGTCCTCATTCTTTGAACCCGTGACGTACTCGAGCATCGACGCGAACCGATGCAAGTTGACCATGAACTGGCCTGCGATGAGGCCGTGAACATACGTCATGGGGTAGTCCACCACCAAGTCATTGTCATCGTCTAGCCAGAACGACGCCATGAAGACTTCCGCGTTCAAGCGGTGCTCGAATTCACGCTTTTGCTCTTCGAATGCGTCCTTTGCCACCGGTAGATAGGTAATGAATCGAACGAATTTCCTGTCCTCGTCGAGCACGACGAGATATCCGATTCCGGCCGCCGTATGCAGCGCGATCCTCGCTTGCTCCAGCTTGCACGACACGCCGGAATCCTCGATGTGAGCCGCGAGGGTTTCAAGTGTGATGTCTTTTTCCGTCCAGATTTTTTGCATGCTATCTCCCCGTCAAACGTCGTGTCGCAGTCCGTGAGTACCAGCCGCTCGCGCCATCCATGTCGCCGCGTAACTTAGTTGCAGTACACTACTTACTAGTGTAGTCATGATAGTGGCAAATTGCAACTAAGAGTCGATGAAAAAACTGTTCCCTCTCGTGACGGCTGACGTCGCGCTATTTACGATCGAAGACCACAGCTTGCGAGTGCTGCTCGTCAAGCGCGCGAACGAACCCGAGCAAGGCACGTGGGCCCTGCCCGGCGGCGTGCTCGATCCGGGAAAGGACTGCAGCCTTGATGACACGGCTCGACGGGTGCTTTCAGGGAAAACCCACGTCGATGTGCCTTTTCTGGAGCAAGTCGCGACGTTCAGCGGCGCCAAGCGAGATCCTCGGGGATGGTCGCTAAGCGTGCTCTATTACGCGCTATTGCCGCGCGATCAAGTTCCCGCAGTGGCGGGCGAGAAGACCGAAGAAATCAAATGGGTCGAAGCCTTCACACCTGCGGTCCCGCTCGGATTCGACCACGCTAACCTGTTGGCAACGGCGCACGCGAGATTGCGTGACAAGGTGCAGCGCGCCGCACTACCGCTACACCTGTTGCCTGCGCGCTTCACGCTCACCGACTTGCAGCGAACGTGTGAAGTCATCCTCGGTCGGCCGCTCGATAAGAGCGCCTTCCGAAGGCGCCTAAAAGACGAGCCCGGTCTGATCGAGCTTGAGGGTGAGTTTTTGCGCGGTGCCCAGCGGCCAGCGCAGTTGTATCGCGCAGACGATGGATTTCGCTTTTGATCCTGTGCCGCCCTCGCGCCGCGTCAAAGTGCATGACATCCGACGCGCTTGCTCGATTCAACGGCCATGGTCGCTGAGCCGCAGGCAGCCTGGTAGCGCTCCCCGCACCAAGTCTGACCGCTCTCGCGAGGCATCCGTAGCGACGAATTTTCGCCAACGCGAATGATGATTGACATGTTTCGAGGCGACGTGCTTAAATTGCGGCGCATTCTGAATTGGGTCGACGCCCAAGCCAACCTGCCTTCCCGGGCAAGGTGGATCGCGAAAGCGGATGTGGCTCCTACGGGAGCAACCAAGCGGGCAACGCGTCGACCCTCCTTTATCGGAGGGTTTTTTGTTTCCAGACTCAGACATCCCACGCAACACTATCCAGGCTTACCTGGAAACCCACTACCACGTGAGAGGCGACACGCCGACGACGTTGCTCGTCGGCCAGTTCAACGCCACCCTCGCCGTCCTTCATGAAGCCCGTCGAGTCACGGCGAGCGCGTTTGTCACTGCCTGCAATCCGTTCAGCCAGAGCCTAGACCCAGAGGCCAATGCCGCTCGGCACGAGGAGCTGGCACGCGACCTGGAAGGACAAGGCCTTACGTTCATCGAGGGTGTCGGCAAACATCCCTCAAATGACTGGCCTGCCGAAGCGAGCTTCCTTGTGCTGGGCGCGAATGTCGACGTCGCGAAGACCTTGGGCTCAAGACACGGGCAGAACGCGATCATCTGGTGCGGAGCCGATGCCGTGCCTCAGCTGATTCTCTTGCGCTGACCCGCGCTCAATGCATGACGTACGGCTGGTCTGCCGCCCATGTGGGAAAGGACCGGGGGGATTTGTTCCAGATTGCCGCCCCCGACATTTGTCGAACGCGGCTAAACAGGAGTTGCTGATGACAATTCAAAACGGGCTTTTTTCTTCAGAATCCGTTTCCGAGGGACATCCTGACAAGCTCGCCGACCGGATTTCCGACCGCATCCTCGATGCATTCCTCTCCAAAGACCCTTACGCACGGGTGGCCTGCGAGACGCTGCTTGCCGACCAGTGCGTGATCGTCGCAGGTGAATTTAAAACGAAGCGGATCGACGATTTTCACGCCGTGCGCGAGTCTGCCGCATCCCTGGTCCGCGACGTGCTGCGCGAAACCGGGTACCGCGATGCCGAGACGGGCATTTCGCCGGACCGGTGCGAGATCCAGATCCGCTTCAACGGCCAATCGCAGGATATCAGTCAGGGCGTCGACCGCGCTGATGGCGTACTGGGAGCGGGCGATCAAGGACTGATGTTCGGCTACGCGACTGACGAAACGCCTGAGTTGATGCCCGCGCCGATCGTGTACGCGCATCGGCTCGTCCGTCGGCAGGCGGAGCTTAGAAAGACCGCAGCACTTCCTTGGCTCCAGCCCGACGCGAAGTCTCAGGTCACGCTCCGCTATGTAGACGGGCGCCCAGTGGCCATCGAGGCCGTCGTCCTGTCGACCCAGCACGATGACGGCATCGATCTCGAAGATTTGCGGCACGCCGTGCAAAAGCACGTCATCAATCCGGTGATTCCCGAAGCGTTACGCTCGAAGTCTTTGCGCACGTTAATTAACCCGACAGGACGCTTCGTGACCGGTGGCCCCAAAGGCGATGCTGGACTGACCGGCCGCAAGATCATTGTCGACACCTATGGCGGCGCGGCGCCCCATGGTGGTGGCGCTTTCTCGGGCAAGGATCCGTCGAAGGTGGATCGGTCGGCCGCCTACATGGCCCGCTTCCTCGCGCGCCAAGTCGTGGCGCGTGGCTGGGCCAGACGGGCGCTGGTTCAACTGGCCTATGCAATCGGCGTCGCCGAGCCCGTGAGCTTCGTCGTGGAGACTTACGGAACCGCCACGGATACGCGACGGGATATCGCCGTCCAACTCGCGCGCGAATTCGACCTTCGTCCGCAAGGGATCATCGACACGCTCGACCTGTTGCGGCCAATCTACTATCCAACGGCCGCATACGGGCATTTTGGACGCGACGATCTGAGACTACCGTGGGAATCGGTGACCTGACATGGCGGCGTGTGGGGAAGCGCCGATCGCTTCAGTTTCATGAAGGCTATAGGCTATATACCAAAGTGTCCGAACCGTCGTCGACCTTCCAGCTTTCGCTTACACACACCACAGGATCGAAAAATGGATAACGATTATGACGAAGTCAATATCTACAGCGAGGAGCCGCCGGTTTGTCCGTACTGTGACGAGCTTGGAAGCTGCCCCCACCTTCTGCTGAACGTGGAAGTGACATTTAGAACGGTCGAGAGCGGGGTCCTCTTTGACGCTTTCAACGCCCGTCTGCTGAGCGCAGCCGAACAGAACGGCGGGAACCCCAGCTGCGACGGTTCGGATAGATTTGACCAACTTCTCTCGGAAGTCGATGAACTTGCGGACGCCGTGAGGTATTGGACCTTTGAAGACGGACCTGGAATGTCATCAAATTTCCAGCTTTACTACGCCGAGTCGCCAGAGCGAACGATGAAAGCGCTTGAACGACTCTCCGCGCCAATATAGCCCCTATCCGATAGCGACGGCCCACGTTGTATTGGACAACCGCCTGTCCCGGTTCAGGCGTGCGCCGGTACCATCGGGCCGCCTCGGCGAAGCCCTGACGTCAAGCCCCTCGAAGAATGCACGCTTTCGCGACGAGCAAGTTCGCGTGAAGATCTGCGAGTAAGGCAGGTCGCGCTCGACCTGCCGCTTGATAGGCGCGGCACATCTCAGCAGCAACATATGCACCTCGCGACGGCCATCCGCAACGCGACGCCCGCGTGAGGCATGATCGGGAAGCGGCCTACCGGACTCTCACTGGCTAGCTGTCAGGCAGCAGACGTTGGTGGGCCGGACTGTCGGGACAGCTTCCCGGCAACGTTCCAGGGCAACAGTTCGTCGATGCGGTTGATGGGATGATCAGCGATATGGGTCAAGACGTATTCGAGGTAGGCGTGCGGGTTGATCCCGTTGAGTTTGCACGTTCCGATCAGACCGTACATCGCGGCAGCCCGTTCGCCCCCGCTATCGGAGCCGGCGAACAGGAAGTTCGCCCCAGACTCACACAGCGCAGCGCGTTTTAGGCTAGGGCCTTGTTAATCTCGGCACGGCCTTCTTCGCAGTACAGCGCGAGCGCGTCCCGCTAGTTGAGCGAGTAACGGATCGCTTTGGCCAGTTCGGATTTCTTTGACAGCGTTGCGAGTCTGTCCGTCATCCACGTCTTGATGGTCACGAGCAGCGCCGCGCTTTTCTCTTGCCGCACGCGCAGCCGCTCAGCAACTGGTTTGCCACGGATGCCAGCCTCGATGCCGTAAAGTTCTCCGATCAGTTCGAGCACCTGTCGGGTCGCTTCTGTAGGCATGCGGGCGTGAGCGTCGCAGACGTACCGCCTGGCATGATCCCTGCGTCCGACCTCACGGACCTTGCCGCTCTCGTACAGCTCGTTGAAGCCGTCGTAGGCGTCGGCCTGCAGGATGCCCTCGAATCCGGCCAGATGGGTCTGGGGATGGATGCCTTTGCGATCGTGCGAGTAGGCAAACCACACCGCGGCCGGTTCCGCCGAGCCCGACCGGCGGTCGTCGCGCACGTACACCCAGAGTCGCCCAGTCTTCGTCTTCTTGTTGCCCGGCGCGAGCACCGGGATCGGCGTGTCGTCTGCGTGCACCTTCGACGGTGCCATGGTGTAGCGGCGCAGCGCCTCGGTCAGCGCTTCGCAAAGGGCCTCACACTGGCCGCCCCAGCGTCCCATACTGGCCGCGTCGAGCTTGACGCCATCGCGCGCGGCAATCTGCGACTGCCGATACAGCGGGGCGTGGTCAGCGTACTTCGAGACGAGGATGTCGGCCAGCAGGCTTGGATGGGCGATGCCGCGCGTGATCGGCAGGCCGGGCATGGGCGGTTGCGAGAAGTGGTTGCCGCACGGACAAACTATCTTGCGCCGGATCGTGCGAATCACCTTGAATATCGCCGCGATCCGGGCGAGTTGCTCGGACATCTATTCAAGCCAGCGAGAATTTGCTTTGACACACTAAATTTCCTCGACTCAAGGCCGACAACCAGAGATATAGGAGCCGACTTGGGAACACCAGAACGCGAGTTTTGGCGACCTAGCCCGGCGTACAAAATATCCCGGTCCATCGGAGGTCGAATGTCAAGCCCTAGGAAAGGAACTACAACAAAGCCAGTGGAAACAAAGCGTCACCAGGCACCAGGCACCCCCCCGGCAGAAACGAACATAGCCGCTCACGGGGCCACCAAATCGCCCACGTCGCTACAGAAGGAAGTCGACGAAATCACGGCCCAGCTCCTCGCCGCCAATGCCAGCCTTTCCGGCCTCGAGGTGGAATCAAAGGAAGCAACGCGCAAGATAGCCGAAGAAACTGCAAGGGCGGACCGGAATGCGCGCTTGTTAAGCGAGTGTGAGACGTCGCTACGGCGCATGACAGAACAAAGAGACGCCGCCGAGGCCGACCTTCACAGCATCGAAGACAAACTTAACGTCGGGCAAGTACAACTGAGTGTTCGAATCGAGCAGATGAAGGAACTCATGTCGATGCTGGACGAACTCCAAACCCACGTCGATCAGCTCGCTCAGGTATCCCCTAAGACCTACGAACATTTCCGGAATGTGCGGTTCACGCTGGGCGGCCTGCTACCCCGCGCTAATCGTAGGCCTCCTGCGCAAGGTTCAATGGCGGACTTCGATGACTTCGTCTTCAAAGTCGGAGCGATTCCTGCGGAGAAGATTCGCTTGGCCAACAAGGCAGTCGTCGAAGCAATGGACTCCTTACGCGATTCGAACGACCTGACTGCGGCGTCGATGCTGGGCATGAGTGACGAAGCGCTTCAACTATCTCGACAGATGAACTATCGCGACAAGCAGCAGCTGATTAATTCGAGGCTACCAATCTGGCAATATCGGTTCTCCGTTGTCCCCGTCAGCGCGCCTTCTGATGGCAGACCTCGCGAGCTTGATCAACGCGCGTTGGCCGCTTCGGTGCTTGCCAGCTTTAAGGACTTGGAGTCGCTGCTCTAGCAACATGTTCAAGAGCGCTCGACTGGTGGGGCTCGCCTTCGTCGGTTGCCCCGCTTGCCAATGCACTGATCTACGTGGATCTTGCCGCTTTTGTAGGACTGCGGCTCCAGCCACGACGCACGCCCCCATCTGGCGCGGGTTGCTGAACGGTCGCCAGAACAGTTCGAGCCCGAGACGCGACGCGCCCACTTCGCCAATGCCCTTCAGGCGCACCAGGTCATGGTTTTGCTGACGCGCAAATGCGGGCAGGCTTACCTGTCGGTTCTTCTCCGGCGCCGCACAAGCTGCGTGAGCGGCGGCGCAAAGGAGTCACTGCGGATTCCGCCTGCTGGAATTTCCCGGCGAGAAGATATCTCTTGGCCAGCCGATCGACGTCTCCACAGATTTGCAGCGCACTGTCGGAACCACGACTACATCATCGGCTTCGCCTTCTTTTCGAAACTGCGAGCAACCTTCAAAAAGACGGAGCGGGGCCTCATCCATCGAGCTGAGCAAATGAGGCTGGTGATCCTGGACACTGCCCAAGCGTCTAACGTCATCTGCGACACGAAGTTCTACTTGGTCCTGCCGCCCCAAGAGTAGAGCGAGTGGGAGTCGTCGCCGGAATCGTTCAACCGTCGGGACGTCGGCGATCGAATCGTCTTGTCGGCGGGGCAGGTTCAACGGTCCGCGGTGAAGCTCGAAAAGTTTCGCGGGCACCCCGTGTCCCCGCCCGCCTTGGGGCTGCTCCCCTTGTATGCGGTCGCACGCATTCCGGTCCCGCGTCGCAGGGAGTTCGCCCTCTGGGCCGTGAGCTGTTTGCCGGATACGAACCGCTACGCTGCGCCCCGGCTCGCCTGCGCCAACTTCGAGGGGGAATGGAGGCATTCGTGGTCGGCTATTTCAAAGACGAGCCAAGCAAGCTGTGGGGGTTCGTCAATGTCGTCCCGCAAATCTTATTCGGCGGCTTCGGAAACAAGAGCTCGTTTACCAAAGCGTTCCCGTCGATCGACTTGCGCAAGGGACACTACCAGGCCCCGGGGCAGCACCAAGTCTCTTCTCGCGCCGATTCTGGCCTCTCATCCCGCCCCTGCCCCGGTTGCGTCGACTTGCGTTCGCAAAGTCGCGTGAGAACCTGGTGTTGTCGCCACAACGAAGTACGCGGCGACAGGAAGAGGCCGGTGATGGGTTAGCGGGCCGGTTGCCCCGCCTGCCCCACGGCACGCATGTGCGTCGGCCTGCTTGCAGGTTTCTAGGCCCTTAACCTCAAGGGAAACTCTTATGAATCAATCGATGGTCCGTCACGCCGTGTCTGTTGCAGCTGTCCGGCATTCGGCCAATACGCATACCAGAACGGATGCGACTGCCCTGAGGCCCACCGGGATTGCCCCACCGACACCAGCCCCAGTCCGGTCAACCTTATCCCTTGGGCCAAAGTTCCGCCTTCGCATGACGAGCTCCTGCTTCAGCAAATCGTTACATCTGCGCTTGATGACCTCGGCAACGTACTACTGGATTGTCCGAGGATACCTACAGTCGAGCGCCGATTGTGGACAACGCAACCAAGCGACGCCATCGACATCCTCCGCTCTGACGGCGGACCGCAGAGCGCGCATGGAGGATGGCCATGTCGTTCGCTAAGGGATGCCCTCGTTGGCGCAGGTACAAGTATTGGCGACGACCGCCTCGTTGAATCTCGCCCCCACGACGACTGTTGCAGATGACGTCGCCTGGATCGGCGTCGCTGTCGCGCTGTCCCCGCCACATCGGGCCGCACCCAATCCGCTCAGACGCTCGGCTTTGGCCACCCTACCCGCTTTCTATCAATGGAGAAGAAAGAATGGACCATCAACCACTATGGAAGGTCTTCGTGAATGAGTGCCGCGACTTCTTTCTTGATTGCATTCAGCCCCTGATCTTGATCGTCCGCTGGATCAGGCAGCGCTTCAAATGAACTTAACGCGCGTTGGATGTCGTAGCCCCGCGCTCAATGAACTGAAGGATACGCAATGGAAATCCACCGCTTCACCTTTGCTGCCAACAACCGGGAAGTCGTCGCCGTAACCGACGGCCGCGCCAAGTTCTTGGCGCCCACCGAGGTTCCCATTGAAGTGATCGAGCACTTCCTACACCGGATCCAAGACCGGATCGCACGTCCCGTAGCATGGAAGCGCCGCGAGGCGCGTGAAGGGCTTCGCGAACGCACGAAGCGACTCCATGGACGCCAGCGCGTGGAGCGTCACGTGCCAGTACGCGCACCGCGCTATCGGCGTCGCGGAGCACGCGGTTTTTATCGCCGCCGATGGGGCATTCCGGTGTGGACGTCCCACATGACCTGACTACGCCACTGGACTTGTGTCGGCGACGTCTCGCGAGAAACTGGACACCAGAAGTCAAGCGCGACTAACTTCGCCCCATCCCTTTCTTGGATTCGAGGAGCACATGAATCTCTCCGTCTTTCAGAAGCTGTATCGCTCGCGTCACGAACAGGAACAACTCATCCTCGACGGGCCCCGTGCCTGGGTTACGGTCGACGCAAAGATCACGCGCGCCGCGCCCACTGTCACTAAGCGCGCAGTCCCGCAGCCGGTTGACGCGGCGCCAACGGTTTCCCCCATTACAGTGACGTCCGTGGCTCCTGCTGACCCTGCCGCCCCTGCTGTCTCGGTAGCCTCAAAGGAGCCGGCCATCCGAAAGTCCGTCCCGAAGCGACGCGTAGTCACTGAACAGCCACCGACACCTGTCCCTCGGACAAAGTCGGAGCACGACTTCGGCAGCAGCGTCCGTCTGCCACGGCGTACGTTCGAGCACGTGGTGGGGATGGCAGAGACCAAGCGGCGACTGCTGCGCGCCGCGCTGGACATTCTCGAGGGCGACGATGGGAACGACGAGCCGCGCAACGGCATTCTCCTCTTCGGCGAACCGGGCAACGGCAAGACGCTCTTTGCCGAGGCACTCGCCGGTGAACTCGCGGTACCGTTCCTGCCGATCGCCTTTGGCGACACGGCGTCGAAATGGATCAACGAGACGCCGGAGAAAATCAAGGCTGTCTTCCGTACCTCACTCGAGGCGGGGGCCTGCGTGCTCTTGATCGATGAAATCGACTCGTTCCTCAAACCCCGCGATAACGGCGCCAACGTGCACTCGATGGATCGGGATATCGTGAACACGATGCTTACGGAAATCGTGAACCTGCGTGGATCGAAGGTGATCCTGGTAGCGGCGACCAACTTCATCGACCAGTTGGATACCGCCGGCATCCGTGAGGGACGTTTCGACTTCAAGATTGAGATTCCGCCGCCCGACCTGAAGGCACGCGTCAACCTGATCGGCCACTCTATCTGCAATCACTTGGGTCCTAAAACCGTCGCACGCGCCACCGCAGAAGTTTTAGCCGGTCGATGGGAGGGATTCAGCGCATCACGGTTGAGTTCGCTAGGACGCCAGTTACGGGATATGCATCGCGACGGTGAGTTCAGCGGTCTGGTCACCTTCGACATCGCAATGCGGGCTATGCGCCTGCTTCAGGGGCGCCGCGGCCAGCTGCCTGAAAACGTCAAGGCGGTGGACGATATCGTCATGCCCACGGCTTCCCGCAACGTGCTGCACGACCTCGCTTACCGGATGCGTGAGGTGCACCGGCTCGAGCGACTCGGCGGCTGCCTGCCGCGGGGCCTGCTCTTCTACGGACCGCCCGGGACCGGCAAGACGCAGGCCGCAATGGCGCTCGCGAAAGCGTCCGGCTATGCGTTCCTCAAGACTACGGGCGCCGACCTCATTGCGCGGCCCGACTCCTGGGAGCGCCTCGTGCGGGAGGCCCGTGATATCCGCCCGGCGATCGCGTTCATCGACGAAGCTGACGACATTCTTGTTGATCGTCGGTACTCGAATGTCGTGTCGTTGACCAACAAAATCCTCACCACCCTCGACGGTGCCGGCGGGGGCATCCGGGACGTCATTTTCATTGCGGCCACGAATCATCAAGACCGGATGGATCCTGCGGCTCTGCGCGGTGGCCGGTTCAGTGAGAAGGTCCGGTTTGACGTGCCGGACAGTGCGGACCTGCGGCGCTACATCAACGCGACGTTGGGGCGAATCGCCAAGCGACGCTATTCGGTGATACTTGGCACATTCGCCCAATGCATGGCCGAGCTCTCCGGACGCTCGATTGCGGACGCGGACGCGGTGATCTCTGAAGCCGTAAACCGTGCCGCCACCCGGGCCATTCGAGAGAACATCGCTGAGATCCGGCCAGCCGATGTCGCGGCGGCCGCACGATCCGTGCTTGCCGCCAAGAGCACCGGCGCCTGAGCCCCCGGATGCGCTCGCGATGCGAATCGCGGCTGAATTCGGGATACGGTTCCCGCCCGAGGATGCGCCCCACAGCCGCCACTGCGGGGCATGCACCGAACGGGACAGCTGGATCGCCACACTTTTGGTGGTGCCAACGCAGGCCTCGGTTAGGCCGGCTGCGGTCTCTACCGGCAACCCTGAGTTCTGCTCAATGACCAGGATCCGCCCCGACGTCGCTACCGCGACGAAATCGAGTTCGCTGACAACGGACGAGCCTTTCCCGAGTCTCGTCCAGTGAACCGAATGGTATACCGCGTAGGCATCGGGAAGGGATTATTCGAGAAGGTGCGGCGTCTCGATTTCCCGCTGCATGCCGCTGATTAGCTGCACGGCCTGCCAGCTTTCGGGCAGGATGCGGGGCATCAGATGCTCGCGCCAGCAACGTCAATGATCGATGCAGACGCGTCCTCCCCGCCATCGGCGGACGGCGCTCATTGTGTTGCCCGGTCTCTGAAGTGTTCAGTATTACTGCATTGTCCAGGCAGGCCGACTTCTGCGCCAAGGCCGCAGCCGGACGCCGCCGCAGTACGCCGCGGGCGACGTCTCACATTGCCAGCAACGAATCAATATGCCGACGCATCTGGAGCGCATGCCGGCCAGTCCGACCCCGATGTGCAGAGCGATGGCGAAGTCGCCTGGATTGATGCCGACGACGCGCGGACCGCTTCGCTTGCTGCGGTGACGTACAGTCGGAATGGTCTTGCTTGCCCGCCCCCAGTTCGATGACTGCCAGTGTTTCGATTTCCGCCATCCAGTGGTCGAGGTGCCCGAGCTGCCACTCCATACAACCCCGCATGTGATGCAAGCACATCGATAGCCGATGGCTCGCATCCAAGCCGGTCAAGCTTCGACACCGCTGTGGGAGCAGAGAGCCTTGCGACCTGGTGCTTTCAGCTGCCTTCGACCGCCATTCCAGCGACTTTCAGTGAAAAGTCGGCTTTGTATTTTTCATAAGCCAATCTTTACTTGAGGAATACATTTTCACCACCGCTGGATCCGTCTCCAGGGCAAGACGGGAATCAATGAAATTCAGCGTCTTTTGTTTATCGGCTGAGAATTGATATGCGAGCCACATTGCCTCTGTCGCCTGGTCGAGGCGATTTTCCTTGGCTAGCGTAACTGCCAACGGCGCCCAAACGGCCGTTCGCCGCGGATTAAGCGACAGCGCGAGAACAGCAGTGTCCTCGGACTTTGCCAGTTGGCCATCCGCAGCATATGCATAAGCGAGGTTGCTAGCAATCTCCTCATCGCCGGGGTCTGCCTGATTTGCCTGCTCGAGCAGTTTCACCGCGTCGTCGGGCCTAGATGCATTGAGCGCGGAAAGCGCATCTTGATTGAGCTTCCGAGCTGTTGCGCGGTCGCCCCGTTGCGGTTTGGGTAGTAAATCGATCGTCCTTGCTGCATCCATTGCACCCGCAAGATTTTCGGAGCCTGCAAATACCAGCATTGCCTTTGCGCATTCGGCAGTGGTCACACAATTTCCTGCTGGCGCGGCGACCGACGGCGAGCTTGCCGTCTCCTCCGGCTGAGTGGGCACATTTGAATTACTCACGACGTTCGTTAGCCACTGCCGCTGCTCTGCATACCACTGAACGAGGCAATCACGGTCGTGGCAATTACGCTCGCGGTAGTTCCATTGCTCCCGCGTGTGCTCCTTAAACGCAACCTGGTCTGCAGCCACCGCTTTTGCACTGGCAAAGAGATTTGCCAGATCGACATCGGCCGCCGCAAGTTGCGCGTCGTTGCAAATAAGATGCTCTGCGTCCGAACGCGCCTTTGTGCAATCAAAGCTCGTTCTGATAGCCGGTAAATTCTGTTCGACAGGCGCTGATGCATTCACGCTCGCGGCCCTGGACACTCCCTGCTGCGCCAGAGCCGCACGGTTCGACTCGACCTCCGCGCGGACACTTTCAAGATCACCGCTGCGGTAGCGGTAATTCGAGCAGCGGGCGTTGTAATCGTTCACCGACGCGTTAAACGCATCCACCGAAGTCTGTGAATTTATGTTTAGCTGTCCTTGCCACGCTTCCATCCGGATTCTTTCCGAGAGGCAATAACGAATCTGTGGCCGCTCCAGCGTCAGCCCAGTGCCTACAGGTGGCACGGTTTCCTCGTATGAGGAGTAAGAAGGCACTGTTCCGTTCTGCGCCACGGTGAGCGCGTTGCCATTGGATGGAACCGTTGATGGTGAGACGGCCTCGTCGGTGGTGGGGGCCGCCATTGTGCTCGGGGCAGTCGCTTCGTAGGCTGTCGGTGGACGCGGCTGCGGCGGTTTGTTTGAGATCACCAGCCAGGCGAAGAGCGCGATCGCAACAGCAATTGCGACACCCCACATTTCACGGGAGCCACCAGATCTAGAGCCTGCTACCGGCGATCCCGTAAAGATCTGGGAAGGCTCCGCGGTCTCTGGGGGATTCGCCGGCGCGGAAGACTCCGGCGCGGACGCGACGTCTGAAATCATCGAGTCCAGCCCTGCAAATCCCTTCTTTCCATTATCGTTCGCCATCATCTATCAATCCTTGAGGTAGTCGCTTAGCTTCCGGACACCTTTCTTGAAGCCGCCGCGGACGAGGTGCTCGAGGATGTGCGTGTTCCACCCGTTGATGTAGGACGCCGACCCGTAGACCTTCTTGTCATCCCGCTTACCGATCAGAAAACTGCCATTGGCACTCCAAACATGGACTTCATGCCACCCAAGGCGCACACGCTCGGACCCCATGAACTTGTGCCGGACCAGCGTGACGGCGTCGTTCTCCACCACGATGTCCCCGAAGGAAAAGGATTGCCCTTTCTCGAGAGCGGCAATCGTCTCAAATATCAGCCGTACGCAGACGGCCCGCCACAACGCTCCCGTAAAGCCTGAGTAGGTAGCTTCATTGCGCAGCTCGACGCGCTGGTCGGAGCGGCTGTCGCCGAAGCCGATCGTGTAGTCAGTTCCGGTTGGGACGCCGTTGACCGACTTCCGCACGGCACCCCAACGGACCCGCGTTACCGAATCCAGGGGAATGTGGCCTCCCTTCCAGCGGATGCCGCGCGGCGAAATCGCAAGTTCCTCCTTGAATAGCAGTCCAACGTCGGCGCGAAAGGTGATCTCGCGTTCCCACTGCTCGTTATTACGAGCTTGCTCGTCGGCCTGCCGTCGCAATCCATCAAGCGCCTCAGCATCCTCACCGAGCTTCTCTGCGACGTCCGGGAGCTCAGCGAACAATTGGCGCAACAGATGGGTCATCCGGTCGGCCTGATTAAGCATCCCGTGCTCGTTGTTCAACGTGAGGGACAAGCCCCGCATCTCCCAGGCGGTGTCCTGACTCGGGCGGTGGACCGTCCCGCGGGACATTGCGCTAGTCAGAATCGGTAGCGCGACGCCGTGCCAATTGCGAGCCACCTTTTCGAGCCGGTCGAGGATCGGATCGACTGCCAAGGCTCCTCTCGGCGCTGCTTCGCGAGCCTGTTTGATCAGGGCTGAGACGTTCTGCGCCTCCTTCTGCAGGAAGCCTTGGGTCTCTACCTCGTAGCTGTCAACAAGGTCGTCAATCAGCATGGGTGCGTGCGTCCTCCCGCCATCAGTGGTTCTACGCACGACCTCAGTCATCGTTTCAATCAATCTTGCCGGCTCCATCGTGTCAAGAAGGTTCTTCAGGGCCACCCGGTATGCCCTGCGCCGCGCAGAGAGCTCCTGCTCGATTATTTCCGCTCCCTGAACCTGAGGAAATCCGGAAACGCTGCGATCTTCGTTTACGTCGCGGAGCACCTTCTCCGGATCGATGGATTCGACAATTTCGGCAAAATCTCGAATGAACTCCGCCACGGACGAGACGGGCTCGTTGTCCGGAACTAATTCGCAGGCAGCCGCCATAAGGTTTGCTCGCGGCAGGCCGGGGAGCCCCCGTGTGAACCTGGCACCCTCGGGATCTTCGGAAAGGGCGCGAATCATGTTCTCGGCGACCCTCGGCGCGACCCCAGGCAACCAAGCCATTTCCGCTGAGAGCCTCGTCCTAGGATTAGTCAAGTCGGAGCGAGCCTTCTGACAAACGTCATCATCTAGTTGCAGGGCGCGTTCTTCGGCCATCGCGACGATCTTCCGTCGATCATCGCGAGTGGTGACACCAAGGACACAGAACGGGCTAGCGTGCAGGGACGTCTCGTTCGTTTTCTTGCTCATCTCAATCTCGTTTCTTCGTCCCTTGGGTCAAATCGCCACTAGCCGCAGTGCATATTGTGTCTCGTAGTTGCCGATAGTGGAGTTCGGCGCCGATTCAGACGAATCCGATGCGCCGCTCGGAGTCCTCCCCGGTGCGTGACGGCGCGGCTTCGAGTGCGGCGAGGAGGAAGTCTTGGCCAAGCATGTCGCTCCCAGCGCGCGCAGATAGCCGCGCACCTTCGCGAACCACAAACGCGGCGTCTGAAAGTGGACGACCCGCGAGCGCCTTGGCCAAAAGCAGTGGATCGACGGTCTGGTCCTTCGGTAGGGTTGCCAGCAACTTTACGAGCAATGCCGCCACCTCAACCTCGTCCGGATAGGCGACCTCGATGACATTGTCAAACCGACCGCGGCGCATGATCGCGGGATCAATCATCTCCACCCGGTTAGTCATCGCAATGATCAGAACCTCGTTTTTGATAGCCTCGGGGATGCGCCGCAAGAATTCGGCGACCTCCTCGACCCGGTGGTGGCCCCCGCCTCCGCCAATTTCCCGGTCGGCCAGAAACGCCTCCATTTCGTCAATCACCAACACTGACGGCGCGTTTTGCATTGCTTTGTCAAACATCTCGGAAACCTTTCGGCTGGTTTCGTGGATGTAGGGGCTCGCAACGGAGGATGCATCAATTTGGAAACTCGGCCATCCTAGATACTCAACCAGTTGCTCGACCGCAAAGGTCTTTCCGCACCCTGGCGGGCCGTGCAGCACAGTCGCCGAGGGAAAATCGATGCCCAGCGCGCGGTAGCGGTCCTTGTAACGAACGATATCGACGACGTGCTCATTGAAGAAGGACTCGAGCTGCGGGCGTCCGATTAATTCGAACGGTTTACCCAAGCTCATGCCAGCCTCGCGCTTCACAATGGAGCCAGCAGCAGCGTTCTCCTCTGGCTTAGTCTCGTGTTTCCGGGAATCCGGAAGATTAGCGACTCTGACCGCATCGGTAGGCGAGTCGTCATCGGCAATGTCGATTCGCGCCGCTGCGATGACTTCGCGAAGGTTCCCGGCTCCGATCCACGTGAGCATCTGGTGCAGGCGCCGGAACGACTTGGCGGAAACCTGCGCGCCGCCGGTCAGCAAAGAGCCGAGCACGACGTCGTCCTCTACGCGTGAGATGGTCCGATAGGTGGGTAGCAGGCGGCTGAATCTTTCGACGTAGATGGAGTCGTGAAGAGCGCTGTCCGGGTCGATCGCGCGAGTCTCGCGCAGGGCAGTAGCGAACGTGAGGGCCTCATTCTTATTGTTGGGTGAGCGGCAATCGGACAGTGGCGCAAGCAGTTGGCTCGGGCCGGAGGAAACCTCGTGATAGGTCTCGGCCCCGAACGTGAACCGGTAGAAGTCACCGAGCTCAATCAGTCCGGAGGACAACCACTTGGTGAACAAGTCCTCCCGAGAGATCAATGCATTTCCGCCGCCGCGAGTCTCGACGATTTGCCAGTTTGCGGCTGCGTGGAGCGGGCGCCCGCAACTCGCGCCGTCCGGTAGTATGTATCCGATTGGCAACCAGCTCTCGAGTGCCACAATTACCCCACCAGAATGTTCGATCCCGCGAGCAGATCATCCTCGTTCGAGGTGACAACCCGGATCAAGTCGAGCTGACCGACGATCTGTCGCAACCTGTCGATGTCATTTGACTCCCGAGCTTCACGTCCGAGACGGCACAGCTGGTCATGCTGTGCGGCATCGGAAAACTCGAATGCGCGCTCTGAAAACCATTTGAGTCGGTCGATGACAAACCAGTCCTGACGCCAGAGGATTGAGAAGTTTCTTCCACGCATCTCATCAAGGAGCGACTCGAAATCGCCGCTGTTGTTGTCGATCGCGCGCTGAGCTGTTTTAGCGAGGTTGTCAAACGCTCCGCCCTCCGCGGGCCGTGCGAATTTCCGAATGACCGAGTCGAAGAATTCGACAGCTTTGTCCAGCTCCATCCGACGGATGACCGCAAGGTGCTCCTTGCGCGCTTGCGCCAGAAGTTTTTTTGCCTCCCGGACGTCGTCCATTGCTTGCTTGGCAGACTCGGGATCGCTCTCGCCGCCTAAGCTAGATGCCCGTTCTAGCCGGTTGCTTGCCTGATCGAGGCGCGAGTCGTGGACCTGAAGTGAGATTTCCTGGAGCCGGCGACCGACGCGCTCAGATTCGTCCTCGATGCGCTTGGCCGCCTTGCTATAGTCGATCTGCCCTTCCTGGCGCGAATAGAAGTTGCGGCCGCTGTGAAAGGAGCCGCCGATGGAGGGGACGGTAACCTCGAGAACGATGTTGCCGGAGTCAAGCACCTCGTATTCGCACAGTAAATCAGCGCCCTTGGCGATCACACCATCGGAGAAGTCCGTTCCCTTGATCTCGAACATGCCAATAAACTCATTGTCCGAAACTGGATCCTCGATCGCCCCCTCCCATAGCTTGAACTTGATCGATCCAGCTGCGTCGGCGCGCAGGGACTCCTCGGCCTTGAAGGTCTTGCTGCCGCTTTTAGGGAGCTGGTCGCCCTCACGAACCAGGTAGTCCAAGACGACCCGACCGCCGATTTTCTCTCGGGCTTCCACTCCTATGGAATGGGAGGCGGGAATCGCATCAATCTGCGCTGCAGTCCTCGAAATCGCGAGTTTGTCCTCAGGCAACTTCACCGACCCGCCTGCGGCATCGAACACGAACACTTTGAACAGATTCTCGCCGGGTTTAGCGAGCGGGACTTCAATTGTCGCGCCATCTCTGAGGACGACTCGACCCGAGGTCCACCCAGTATCCAGACTGTCAATTTGGAAGGCGGTGCCGTCCGCCGCCTTGCCACCTACCTTGGCAATCAACTTGGCCTTTAAGTCGGGCGTGCGTGCCTGAAAGTTGAAGGACAAATCGAGCGCACCGCCGGCAGCCAGCGACCCGCGTCCACTTTTTCGGCCTCGGTTTTGGCTTGCCCAGTCGATCGATTCTGCGAATACAGCAGCGCCTTCGGCCACGGCTGTCATCGGGTCGACATCAGTGGATGCCGCGATACCCAGCTCGAAGGCCACCTTGTCGCGAAGCGGCTTGTATTGGGTCGGCCCTCCTACGAATACTACGCGTCCAATGTCATGGGGACTCAGTCCGGCCTTGACCATTGCCTCGCGTGCCGCGGCGATAGATTCCCCGACTTTCTCGGAGATCAACTCGTCGAAGCGCTCCCGGGTTATGGCGATGTCAAGGTAGATATCCGTTCCGGACTCATCGCGCACTCGCAGTTCGCTGTCGTCGAGCGCGATCACCGCCTCATCGCTAGACGAAAGCTCGATCTTCGCTTTCTCGGCCGCCCAAATGGCCAGGTGGCGCAGGGTCGCGTAGTGTTTGTCGGTGGAGAAATTTTCCGGCAAGTCGAAGTTCGCGAGAAGCCAAGGTTTAACAACATTGTCGAGCAACAGGCGGTCGAAATCCCGTCCGCCACACATCGCAATGCCGCCGTGTGATAAGAGACTGACTCGCCCGCTGATGCTCTCAGCGATGGCGATGTCAAGGGTTCCGCCACCTAAATCGTAGACCAGGAACATTCCGTCGCTTTTGCGGTGGCGCATGACGCTCATGACGGCGGCGACGGGCTCCTGCATGAGGGCGACGCTTCCCAGCCCAGCCTTTTCAGCAGCAGCCATCGTTGCGTCCTTCTGCATCTGATTGAAGGCCGCAGGAACAGTAATCACTGTCCCGGTATCCGGAGCATTGCGGATTTCCTCGGGCAGGTATCCGAATAGCACGCGCAGGATTTCGGCGGAGCACTCTTCCGGGGTCATCGTCAAATCAAGCCCTGGCAGGCGGACTGGCGTGCTGGTGCCCATTAAGCGCTTGAATATGGTCGCAGCGTTTTCTGGATTGCGAGCGGCGTTGTCGTATGCACGTTTGCCGAAATATTTGTTGTTGCGCTTGTCGATGAATATGGCCGACGGCGTGACGTTGTTCTGCTCAGGGCTCTTGAACAACCGCAGACTTTCACCGTCATACGCGCAGATTGCACTGTTCGTCGTTCCCAGGTCGATTCCGATGTAGTTCTTCATTGGCGTTCTGCCTTCGCAAGCATCACCGTGCCGCTGCGCACCAAACCCTCGGGGCCCATGACGATGGGCTCAACCGTCTGGTCGACAACCAAGAAGTCGTCGGGGCCGAAGTCAGCAATGTTCAAGGCTGAGACGGCCATGCCAGGATCGTAGGGCTGGCCCTCAAGAGTGACAAGACGAAGACCGAAAGCGCTCAGCCCATCGTCGATCTTTTTATGAAAATAGCGGGCTTGATTGGCATATCGTGTTGCCTCACCCGAGTCGAGCTTATCAAGCAATCGGCCAAATACCTTGGTAAAACGCCACCCTTCTACCGAAATGTCGATTAACGCCTTCCTCTCGGCGTTTTCGCCCACGTCACGGCGTATCTCGTCCATGCTTTCCCCGGCCGGTTGTGATATTTAAAATGCATGGGGGCGGCCTCGCCATTTGGCGCATAAGTTTCTAGGGCCCCTCATTTGGTCGATTGTGACTATATCAGAACGTCCGGTTCGCGCTTATCCGGTCATCGCCCTTCACCGTGCCGGCAGCTCAGCCCCAACGCTTTCTCAGGGTTGCAATCCGCGCGTCTGCTCTGAGCGCTTGGCCATCGGGGCCGCAAAGTGCAACCGATCCTTCCGGGAGGCCGAAGACCTCCTCGATCTTTCGGCGGATTCTGCCCACGCTCGCATCTCCGCGCGCTGCCCTGAGCCGACCTGGAGTCCTGGCTCGAGCCCCGACACCCTCCGGGCCCTCGTCATCCGACTCCGCCTGCTCCGCCTCTGGCTCGTTTCCCCACTCGTCCTCGACGACATTTTTTACCGCGGCATCCTCGGCATGCCAGGTCACTGCATCGACGGGCCGCCACACCTTTCCATCTTCGATGTGGAACTCACACAACCCCTGCGACGGGTGAATGTAGTCGCTCATCCTAACCTTTACCCCAGGGATGCCTTCGAACTCGTGATGGATCAACTTGAGAAAAGAAACCGGTCCATCAACACCGATAAAGGCCGACCAGGAAGGGGTGTGAAAATTGATGCTCTGGCCCTGATAAACATAGATCGTCGCCCGCAGCTCCGGGGACGCGGCGGCGAGCGCTCGAAGCGACGTCACCACCGTCTCACTGTATCCAAAGAGGTCGTCCGGAATGCTGTTCATATCCACCTCGACGGTGGGAATCGGCTCGCGTGACCGCGAGAAGTGAAGGTCCTTGGCTTGGCGTTCGATCATTCGAATACCCCGTTCGTATTAGTTTGTAGTTTGCTGCGAGAGACTCCAGCACACCTCATCCTATCGCCAACCGTGCGACGCAAACGCATGAATTCTAAGTCAAGCTGGAAATGTATCTAGTCTAAACCGCATTTTGGAAAATTTTTGTCTCAACGGGAACGCGACTTGCGGATTGTGAGCAGGCTACCCTCGGGACGCGCACTGTCCTGACACGGTTGGACAATTCAAGTTTAAGACACTTGCGCGCCGGGGAGCCCTCTCCTCCCGCACGGATCAGCAGGTTCAAGAACACATGCAGCGGGGCAGGAATGACAAAGGATCGATATAGGCTTTTTATTGACGACCTACGCGAGCCCGCATCGCCATCCTGGGTTGTCGCCCGCACTTCCAAGCAGGCGATTGCCCTGCTGGCGACGCGCGGATGCCCTTCCGAGATATCGTTCGATCACGACCTCGGCGATGACGATACCGCAATGGCGGTGGTCAAACAGCTGATCGAAATGGATCTAAACGCGGGTGGCCACTTCATACCTGACGACTTCGCATTCACCGTGCATAGTGCCAATCCCGTTGGCAGAGACAATATCGTAGGCCTCTTGCGCGCCTACCTGCAGCACCGTGCACGACAAGGGAGAACTTGACGCTCTTCAAAGCGCCAACACCGCCCTGACATCGCTCTACACAGCGTTCCGCTTATAGCCCGGATCGAATGTTTCGGCATTGAGACATCGTTTGTCTCAGCGCGAATAAACAATAACTGGCGTCCGCCACGCGCCATAGGGGAACGACGCACTACGCACCGAACCTCCTGGCCAGCCAAACAAATGAAAACCCCTAGCGGGAAAGCCGAATCCACCCACAGCCCGTACACGCTTCAAAACGTAGACGACGCAATCGCGCACCTGGAACAAGCGCTTTCTACGTACGAAGCCCTCGTGGTATTCAGCGCAAATTACTGGCGCACACGGATCATGCAAGTGACCGTGACACCTGGGCTTACCAATTCGCAACGGCAGCGATTGCAGCGCCTGCTGGCTCTTCTCGATGGAACGGCGAGAACTTGATCGTCATCGTGAGTCCGAGTCCCTTTACGGAACGCCGATCAGACGATCATTTCACACCTTTCTCACCGACGTGCCGCGAGTGCCCCACTCACCCACGTCGAACGTACAAAGCGCGACAAGCGTAATCAAAAAAGAATCCGCGATAAACCACATTCCTAGCGCGCCTATAAGCAAGGGGCTCACCTTCTGCTCAGGATTGCGCCTACGCACATAAAAATTGAAAAGCAAGCCAACGACAACCCACAGCCCAAAATAGAACTGCATGTCGCGGAAGAAATGCTCGGCAAGCCAGCCAGTCGCGAGGCCGTATATGCACATGGCCGGCCAGAGCACCTGCAGCGCACCAGGTACAAGTAGGTTGACCATCGACAATGGATGCAAGATCTTCAAATTCCGTCCAAACTGCCGAAGCGTCCAGAACAAATCTCGCAGACCGCTGCGCCGCCAGCGAAGTTGTTGCATGAAAAGCTGTTTGAAGTTATTGGGCGCTGCCGTCCAGCATTGCGCGCTGATATTGATGTACGTTTTTAACCCCTTCAGCAACAACAAATGCGTCATGTAACGATCCTCACCATCGCGCACGCCGACGCCGAACCAGTTTCTATGTTTTACCTGCTCTTCGATCGCTTCAAAGTGCTCTCGCCGGATAGCGAAGAGACACCCTGAGATGCAGATAACGTTTCTTGTCCAGTTCTGCAACATCTTCATGATCTGGAAGCTGTAGTAGTAAACCACCGTCTGACACTGGGTGAGCACGTTTTCCCGCGCGTTGCTGATACCTACGCGGCCACCCACGGCTCCAATCGAGTCGTCATTAAAGCACGCGGTAAGCTCCGCGATCGCCCGTTTATCAAAGATGCAATCGGAATCAATGCAGATAAGAATTTCGCCCGAAGAATGCGAAAGCGCACGCGACAGCGTCTGATGCTTGCCGGAATTCACCGGGTTCTTGAACGCGCGCACGTTGTTCCAGCGTTGCGCCGCACGTTCGATCCATACGAATGTGTCATCCGCAGAGCAGTCGTCAACGGCGATGACCTCCACTTTCTCCATCGGATAGTCGCTCGCAAGAATGCTTTCAATCGTGCGAAACACGTGCTCCCCCTCGTTGAAGCAAGGTAGCAGCACGCTCACCTGCGGCTGAAGCGCATAGTTCTTTTCCATGAACGTGGACTTTGCACCGATGCGCAACAACAACGTCACGCCAAAGTTCATTACCATGACAATTAACGGCAGAGCGAAGATGAGTTGCACGAACGTGTCGATCACAACGGTCCCCTGAACTTGATCAAGAATTCCAACTTCCCCTGGCTCACGGGGCGTGGACGTTTGTACAACCAGAGATTGATCACCAGCGTCTGTGGCTTCTCGGCGAGATCTTTACGAAAGCCTACTTTGCCGTCTGCTTGCAAGGAAGAATCCCAATCGACCTCTTCCGGCTGCCAGTTAAGCTCAAAGCTGGCGTCATCTAATCCGCTCGGCACTCGCATCGTACTGTGGCGATTGCCCTTGTGACTGCGATACCAGGCGGTGTAATTGACTTGTGGCCCATCCGAAATGCCCCATCGCGCCAATTCGACGTCGATTTCGTTGGTACCATCGGGGCCGACATCCTTGGGCGGGTAGAGAAAAACACCCAGGACGACGTTCGGATCGATCGCACCGATCGGACCGCGAACCTCGAACGCGTATCGGCCGAACCCGAATTGCCTGAGCGACTCCAGCTCCACGCACGCAAATCTCCCGTCCTGCAATTGCGTGATCTTCACGTGGAGCCATCCTCGGTCATCAACCCACGCCCCACGCTCATTCCACACGCCGGACGCACACGGCTGCCCCCCGCCGCTTCGAAGGTGCCACGCCGTTCCCGCCCAGACCAAATCGCGAGCCGACGCTGCGGAAAAGGTCAATAGGCACGATAGCGCCAATGCGGCGCACCACGTTTTCCTCATCTGCTCACCATCTTCAATGCACGGCTACACACGCACGAGATTCACATTAGGGGGTTCGCAGCCACGTTCAAGCACACCTTTGACGTCTGTCACGACCGCGGCGTACCGCGGATTGATGTGCTCCTCGATCATCCTCCACCCGCATCGAACGAATTCGTCGTGGGCAACGGCCAGCACCACCGCGCTAGCCTTCTGTCGCCGCTCGGCAGGCGTAAGCGTGATTCCGTACTCGCGGCAGACTTCGTCGGGATCCGCAAGCGGGTCGATGACCTGCACGTCAATGCCCCAACTCATGAGTTCCCTGACCAGGGCCGCCGCCTTCGAATTGCGGATGTCGGGCACGTTCTCCTTGAAGGTAATCCCGAGGACCGTGATTCTGGAGTCGTGAGGCAATCCACTATGGCGCATCGCCTTCAGCGTCTTCTCGGCAAGCAAGGCGGGCATCCTGTCGTTGACTTCCCGCGCCGCGAGGATCAGTGACGGGATGTATCCCACCTGCGCGGACCGATACGTCAGGTAGTAGGGGTCCACCGAGATACAATGGCCGCCCACGAACCCTGGGACGTAGCGATGGAAGTTCCATTTTGACGCCGCGGCGTCAATCGCATCATGCGTGTCGATATTTAGCCGCGAGAAAATCTGCGAGAGTTCATTCATCAGCGCTATGTTGACGTCTCGCTGAGTGTTCTCGATGACCTTTGCCGCCTCAGCAACCTTGATGCTGCGTGCCCGATAGGTATTGGTGATCTTCGAGTACATTTGGTCAACAAGCTCGAGCGTCTCTACGCTGTCTCCGGACACAATCTTGGTTGTGGTCGTGAGCGTATGAACCCGGTCGCCGGGATTGATGCGCTCCGGAGAATACGCAACCCAAAAGTCGACGCCATGTTGCAGACGAGCCGCCCCGGTATATTCCCCCCGCTGTTCGAGTAACGGTACGCAGATATCTTCGGTCACGCCTGGGTAAACCGTGCTTTCGAAAATTATCGTCGTGCCCGCTGTCATGTGCTTGGCAATCGTTCTTGTTGCACCCATCACCGGCTCGAGGTCGGGAACATTCGCATCGGTAACTGGCGTCGGCACTGTCACGATGATGACATCTGCCTCGCGAATTGCCGCTTCCGGGTCGCTCGACAGGCGCCACGCCGCCGCTTTGAGTTCGCGCTCAAGGAGCTCTCCTGTTCGATCAAATCCGTCGGACAGTTCGAGAATCCTGCCGGTGTCGATATCGAAGCCGGTCACCTCGAAATGCCGCGATAGTTCGAAAGCGAGCGGGCACCCCACATACCCGAGCCCCACCACGACTATCCTATTGAAATTGCGCATAGCTATCGGTCAAAAGGGCAATTTGTAAACGTGAAAGATCGATCTTCATCGTGGCTATCGTGAGGCCGATCCGAATCTGCGATTTGGTTCGGAGAGCCTCAGACGTGTCCAGGTCGCGCACACGGTCGGATTCCGCGCTCAGCATGTCTTGCTCCTCGAGCAGCCGTTGCAGACTCTCGCGCTGTACCTGGAGCCGGGCAGCGACATCCTTTCGCAGCATGTCGACCTGCTCGGAAAGATCGTCGTTCGACTGGCTGCGCATGTTCAGCAGCGAGTGAGTCGCGCTGTCCAGCTTCCGCCCATACGAAGCCGCGTTGAAGTTGTAGGTGAACACGATCGAGACAAACGGTTGAAACCGCGTCGGTGTGCTATCCGGCTCGCCGAACACCGGCTTTTGTACCCCGCCGACCAGCGAGACATCCCACGCTTGCAACTTCTCTTTGTGATTGAGCTCATCCTCGAGAGACATTGTCACGTCGTCGATCTGTTGCAGCGCCTGTCGCAGATCGATTTGAGGAACGTCAGGGACCGTCTGTGCCTCGGCCGCGTTTCGAGCAGACATGTACTGTGTGTAAATCTCGTCGCGCTGCTGACTCAGCTGCAGCACATCCGCCAAGGTGGCGTTGCCCGAACGCCGCCGACTTTCCGCGCGACCGATTTCCTCGTTGACGACATCGAGTACATGTTTAAGGTCCGTCACCTGCTCAGCCGCAACTCGCTTGTCCAACGCTGCCATGGCGTATTTCACGTTGCGATCAACCTCGAGCGTGAGACCGTATAACTGACATTGCAGTGCGGCCGACCGTGTGGCCGAATCGCCCTGAAGATGCTTCGACAGACTCTTGGACAGACCAACGACTACCTGCTTCAATCCGGGATTCGTATCCGACTCGCCAAAATTACCGAATCCGGTCACACCGCTGTCCAGAGTCCGCTCGGCATCGGCCTGGTCCTCTACATATTGACAGTACGTTTGCCTTTCGCTGTCCAAGCTGGTTTGTGCAATTGCACCCGAACTCGTAGTGAACAACAGTGTTGCGATCAGAAACGTGTTGCGTTTAATTGACATTTACTTGAAGGTAACGTGGAAGAGAGAACGCACGCAGAAGCGGGCTCGTCCTAGAACAGCAGCGGCTTATGTCCGATGAACACGATGGGTGATTCCGCAGCGGCCTTCACGTTAAAGGTGACACCGACAAACTTGCCCTTGATGTCCGTCTTGAACAACGGTTGCCGCGCGTACTCCTCTGCGTCGTATACGCGGTCGATCGTTCCTACCCGGCGACATACGATAACTTGCAGGTAACAATCGAAGACCGGAGCACCCGGCTTTGCATACGCGAGGTTGTCGTATTGAACAAAAACCACCGGAACGCTATCCGTCAACGCCTGGTAATACGGTGAAAGCTTTGCGACCGTCAACACGCGCTCTGAGTCGGCCACCGTCGCGCTCAATTGGTCCACCGATTGCCGCGCCGCCTCGGCGTCAAGCTCAGCCTGTGCAAGCGTGGCTCTCAGTTGCGCCTCGTTGCCTAGCGACTGCAGCGCTGCCAGTGACGAGTTCTCGCTTCCATTGAGCGTTTTGCCGGCGTTCGCCGCAGCTCGTGCTTGCTCCCGAAGCGAAATCTCGCTAACACGGGAATCCGTAATCGCATTGCGTGCGGACTGGACATTCAGACGCCGCGAGATCGCTTCATCCTTCGTGATCAAGCCCGCCTTCAATTCTGCGTCAATCGTCGCTAGAAGCGGGTTGAGGCCGTCAAGTGTCTCTTCCTCTTCGCCAGTGTCGATACGCTTTTCCTTCAACACACCGCTTATCTCCGCTTCGTTTCTCGCAAATTCACCCGACTCACTACGCGCCGCCGAGTCGAACCGACTGATCAGCGAGCGCAGTTCGACGATCTGTTCGCTAACGATTCGCTTCTTTTCGGCAGCGACAGCAAGATCGACGCGATTCTTGAGCAGATTCGCCTCAAGCGCCGATACCTGGGGCTGGTAAGCCAGCACCTTTTCCTGTGTCGGCGACAGCACGATAGGCGCTGACCAGTTTCGATTGACCGCATAGAACCCCATCAGGAACAGGTAAGACAGCACGCCGATCACAATGATCAGCAAAATCGCACTCATCGTAAGCCGATAGGTTAGAACGATGTAGCTTTGAAATTGCTTGAAGTTCAGTTTCCGGGTTCCTCCATTCGCCGTCCCGCTATACATTTGCATCGACACTCGCTCCGGTATTTGCTTGCATGACTTTCATTCTGCTCAGTGTTCGGGACAATCCGTGTCCCTTGTGATTGCGGGGCACGCGGATTTTTTTAGCCGGTTGGTACGTCTGGTTTCAGTGCGCAGGCGGCACAGCGATCGCAGGTTGACGTACCGTTTGTGATGAGGGATGAAGCGCTTGGACTGCTTCTTTTATCTTCTAGCTTGTTGCGGCGCGCTTAAGATGTCCCGTTGCGGGCGTAGAAGTACCCTTGAAGATGCGTGGCACCGCTTGCCAACGCCAGTCGTGCGTCAATCTCCGTCTCAACTCCCTCGATGACGACGGACGGGGCAAAGGCTTTGGCAAATCCAACGAGTTGTGACAAGCGTTTGGCGTCCAACGAATCCGCACGGCCGGCAGCTACAAACGACCTTCCTACCTTCGCGATGTTGACGCCGAGCTCCGTTAGGTTTCGCATGCTGCTATAGCCACTTCCCAAGTCGTCGAGCGCGACGCTGCAACCGAGTTCTCGAAGCGTTCGAACAAACTCGCGTGCCCTCTCGAAATCATCTAGGGGCGACGTTTCTGTTATTTCCAGCGTCAACCTCGACGCCACGTCCGGTTCGTCCGCCAATGCACCAATGGTCAGCGCCCACCACGCGTCCAGCGTCGCGCTCTGTGCTGAAATGTTGCAGCCAAGTTTGTCATCGGGCGCAGCACGAAGCTTCGCGACAATCGACTCGACTACCCATTGGTCGAGCCTACGCACAAGTCCAATGCGTTCTAAAGAGTGCACATCGACACCGATCCGTCTGTGCTCGCTCGTCCTATCTGATATTTCGCAAAGCAATGCTTCACGGTACGCCGTCAATTGAGCGCCTGAGGCATCGCGCACGTGCTCATAGTCGAAGTCGATGCGCCCATCGGCCATGGCTTGGAAGATGCGCAAGGCCGTTTTCGTATCTGCAATGTATTGGGCTCGCCATTCGGTTCCTGGCTGGCCATATATCATGCGACTCGATCCTGCGTCGACGATATTGAACGGCTTGTCATCGAGAGTGGCGACGCTGGCCTCGATGACGGGAAACGCAACGGTATCGCCGGAGGTGATCGGGCTGCTGCTCAAACTAGTCAGAACGCAGTTCAGGTCTTTTGCCCCCCGCCTTTCGTATCCACCGCGTTCCTGGCCGAGACTGCCGGATTTGTCAAAGACAAACAGCATCCGTTCACGGCTTACGGCCACTGTAGCCGAACAGTGCTCCGATAGCGCGCGCGCACGTTCGTGTACAAGGTGGCACATCGCACTCGCAAAAGTGTGTCCGTATGCCTGTTCAATCTGCGGAAAGTTGACGATGGTCGCAACAATGCATAGCGACGTTCCCAAGTCACCGTGCTGTCCCGACTCGGCGACCGAGTCCCTTCGAAAGTAGAGCAGCCCGAAATCGGACAACTGTGGCTTTGTGGTTCTCATGCTACCGATCCCGCATCACCCCTCGATGTTACGAGGCAACGAGCCGGTGCAAAAGGGTTCCTTTGTGTCATGCTCAAGCATAGGCTGAATCTTTAAAAAAACCAGAGGGAAATCATGGATCGGGAGCACTGGCTATCGCCAAAAACCGATCGGACAAAAGGGAACCTTTGTGTCAATAATTGCCGGCAGTGCTTCTTGTGAGACTGCATTTGTGTTGTTCATTCGCTCATGCAGGCGGCAAATGAGCAGCGTGATTTTGAGAAGGCGATACCATGAAGATCGGTTACGCTCGAGTTTCGACGGAAGAACAGAACCTCGACTTGCAGGTTTCAGCGCTGACAAACGCTGGCTGCGACCTTCTCTTTCACGATCACGGTGTCTCCGGCGCGACGTTCCGACGACCGGGTTTGGATGAAACTCTGATGCGACTGGATAGCGGCGATACGCTTGTCGTATGGCGTCTTGATAGATTGGGGAGATCGTTGATGAAGCTCGTCGAGCTAATCGAAACCTTGGATGCTCGAGGCATCCAGTTTCAGTCTCTCACCGAAGCAATTAGCACCAGCTCAGGTAGCGGTATGTTCATCTTCCACATGATGGCCGCTTTGGCTCAGTTTGAACGGACCTTAATCAGCGAACGAACCCGATGTGGAATGAAGGCGGCTCGCGAAAGAGGCCAACACATCGGCCGGCGCCCATCACTGACATCAACACAGCGGCAAGAGGCGCTCCACCTCTTAAGTAGCTTACCGATCGATGATGTTGCGGCGAAATTCCATGTCCATCCGCGAACGGTTCAACGAATTCTGCGGGACTCGAGCGATTTGGGCAACGGTGAAAATTGAAGATCGTATTTGAATTCACGCGAGACGGTGCTATTGAGCATCGAGAGCATATCTGCGCACGCTACGAAGCAACGTACGCGGATGAACTTCAAAGTGTTGAGCGACAACGTCCGTCGAGTGATCGGTCAGAAGTCGACGCGCTTCCAGGCACTCGCTTTCGCTCATGGAGCGCCGTCTCCCGACATGCTGCCCACGTGCCTTGGCAGCGAGCATGCCCGCGCGCGTTCTCTCTCCGATGAGCGAGCGTTCAAATTGAGCCAGTGCAGCCATGATGTGGAACAGCAGCGTTCCGCCCGGTGATGTTGTATCGATTGACTCGGTGAGTGAAGCGAATTGAATACACTTGGCTCCAAGATCGTCGACTAGCTCAATAAGCTTGCTAAGCGATCGACCGAGGCGATCCAGGCGCCAGACGACCAGCGTGTCACCTTGCGACAGCGCGGCCATTGCTCGCTCGAGACCCGGTCGACAAAATTTCGCGCCTGAGATTCCCTGATCAGTGAATACGTGATCGCATCCTGCTGCCTTCAACGCCGCAAGTTGCAAATCAAGGTTTTGATCATCCGTAGAAACTCTCGCGTATCCAATTCTCATTCTTCTAAGTGTGTGTTGCACGATCAGGCCAGCCGACCGGACTTAAATGGAGGCACCAGCTCTTTCCTATCATTCGGCGCCTAGTTGCCCGCTAAGTTGAAGCAACAACTAGTTCCTGATGCACAGCTATCCTCACTTCGACCGCCAAGGAATTGGACGAGACAGTAGTTGGCGAATCGGACAATGTATGTCTTAACTCGGGTCAGGTAGCGCCTTAAGTTCGGGACATGGTTTGACTCAAAGCCCGGGCAGACTGATCACTCAGACAAGAATGGGGAGCACGAGAGGTCCATGGAAAAGTCGACGAGCACGAATTTTACTGACGAAACACAGTGCAACCGCGCTGAACATAACGATCGGCAAACGCTGCGCGTCGCGTTGAGGCTTTGGGGATTCGAAGAGTCGCATTTTCAGTCATGGATGGGCGAGTTGCCTCGACTGAACGGTTTGATCACGTGGGCGATCTTGCGTGAAAAGCTTGCGAGTGACGCCGATATCGTTGTCCACGTCGTCAAACCGTCACGAGCGACCGGTAGTGCATTTTGCTGGAACTGCGCGGGTGCCAACTACGCATTGATGCGGTCGCTATCGGAGGGCCGTACTGATTTGGTCTTGTTCTCTGGCAATGAACGTCAGTTGCCCCGCGCGCGCGCAGGACATTGGGCGGTAGCCGGCAGGTTGTCGCCGCGGGTCGCACTTGGCCGGCTTGCCCATTTGATTGCGGCGTCCTCTACTCATCTCATGGAAGCGGGCGCGGTGCGACGCGATCTGCTCTCGATGATCGCGCAGAAACTTGACGTTGACTGAGTGCCAGCTCAGGTTTCGGCTTGCGTGTCGCACCCACCTCTATCGAAGCCGCGCGCGTGCAGATCGATACGATGCGGTCCTCAGCTGACTCGCTCCAGCAGCCGCGCCGCCGCGCGACCCGACATCACGACAATCAGTTTCATCGTCGCCCGTGTCGCGCCCACAAAGAGGCGCCGCAATATTGCCTCATCAAATTGCTCGAAATCCACTTCGGTCAGGATGACACAGGGCGCGCTTTGCCCCTTGAAGCGATATACGGATTCGAACGTGATATCGCCGTCACGATAAACTGGTTCGCCGCTCGCGTCATAGGCGCCCGCGAAGCTGCGCAGGGCGTACGACCCTAGTCGGTCCAGCACCGAAAACAGCGACTTTTCACGGCCATTGAACGTCAGGAGTGCAATTTCTGTGGATTGAAAGCCCGCAGCAATCGCCTGTGCCACTGCTTCTTTCGTTGCCTGCGCTGCGCTGTTGCCCTCATAGGTGATCATGCCAATATCCGACGCGTCGTACGGTCCAGCCGCGTCGATTTTCATCGGCGTGCCTGCGAGCATTCCAATGAAACGAACCACGTCGCGAGGACTTCTGTAATTTGACATTGCCCGCACTTCCACCCAGTCCGGAAGCTCGACGCTCTTGCGCATGTACAGATTCTGCATCGGGTCTTCCAGCCACCAGAATCGACCGTGCTCTCGCAACAGTCGTTCGATCGGCGACACCCATTCCTGGCGGAAGTCCTGCCCTTCGTCGACGACGATCGTATCGAACCGATCCGTATCGCCAGGCTGCCACTCGAGCAACGCGTGTTCAAGCGTATCGAATGCGCTGGGATCGGCGAAATCAATCGCGTCGCCCGTACGCGTCGCTACGTGCTGGCAGAGCTGGTGATACGTGAATACCGTCGAATCAGCCGGCGCGATGCGTCGAAGGTGATCGGCGAGCGGCCGGTTGTAGCACAAATACAATGCTCGTTGCCCGGCTTTGACGGCGTCATCCAGAACCCGGATCGCAAGCTGTGTCTTGCCCGAACCTGCCGTTCCAATCACCCGCAACCTGAACGGCTTGAACTCGATGGAACGCGCCCAGGTCGCAAGCCCCCCAGATACCCGCGTCACGAATTTCGATACTTCTCCGATCATCGCCCTAACGTCGGGGGTAAGCGAAAGCTCATCAGCGAGAAAAGCGTGAATGCGATCGAGACAAGGCAGCGGCGGCTCGTCAGGGGGCAAGATCGCCTCGATAATCGAGACTAGATTCCCACAGCGCGTCGCGTCAACGATCCTCGCCGGATTGACGCCAGATATGGCCGGAAATTTCACCCGATAGTCGGGACAGTACAACATCTCCTCGAGCTTGTAGTTCTGTGCACCAAATGCCGCCTTGAAGCGGCCCTGCATCCCGCCAATCGTCCTTGCGATTTGAGCTGAAACACTCTTGGTCTTGCCTAAATAGACTTTCGTTAGACCATCGGGCGTCTCTTCCAGCCCCCCCGATTTCTGTTCGATGACGAGCGCGCGCCCCGACGGACTGATCACTACGAAATCGGCTTCGCCGAAAATCGAAAACCCTTTGTTCAATTGCGTCCAATGAACGCCGTGGTACACGACGTACGTGTCGGGCAGCCCCCCTTGCAAGAGCTTGAGCGTCTCGATCTCCCGCTGGGCAGACGCGCTTACCAGTTGATCGTTCCATCCGCTTGGGAATATCTGAGCCATTCGAAGTCAACTATTTGCTGTAAGTCTTGGCAAGCGAGTGCGCTTCCTCGGTAAGCTCCGCGCGAAGGTTCGCGGGTCCCAGCACCTCCACGTTTGGCCCAAAGGAGCGCAACCACCAGCGCAGTCTCTGGCTGAGCATAACGGTCCCTTGCACGTAGAGCGCATCATCTTTGCGTGTGCTCTTTTGATCCGTCGACATTGGTGCTTCGAGCAAATGATCGCCAGCACCTTCGATGAATTTCAGCTTGAGCGGCACCTCCTTCTCGACCATAAAATCGAACCGACGTTGCTGCTTGACGTACGCGTCAAGCGAGAACGACGAAGGATAGACGAATGACTCGAGCATCGCTTCGGCGCTCCAAAGGCGGTCCATACGGTACATTGTCGGATCGGGCTTGCCTTCAGTGCCCCCTACCAGATAGACCAGGCCACCGACTTCGACTAGCCCGAGAGGCAGAATGACCCTCGAACGATCGTTGTCGGCGTTGTTCCGGGGCCTGTACACAATCTCGAGCTTGCGCTCTTCGAAAAGCGCTCTCGATACGGTTGCGAACAGATCACGATCGATGATCGGGTAGAGTAGTGTGAAGCCACCTCCCTCCACTGCAACCTTGCTCGCCCAGCGAGAGTATTTCCGCTCCGTTTCGTTGTTTATCTTTTGAAGGCGCGCTTCTGCAATATCAAACATTGCGGAGAGTGACTCGGCCACCAGCTCCGGAATCTGGCGCGACGAAAAACGTCTTAGCGTCTGCAGTGCGAGGGCTTCGTCGAAAGTCATCATGGACCCCGCCTTGGCCGCCATGCCGCTTGCGCCTGCCCTCCTTCGCCACACCGACGCTGTTCCGCGGTGATCCATCTCGACGAGTCCTTCCTGCTCAAGCTTCTCAAGATGGCGGTAAACCGTCTTTGATGAAGGCGTGTCGAGCACTGTCTTTAGCAGACGTCGGTGAATCTCCGGGGTGCTAATGTACTCGCCTTGCGTGCCCCCATCGGGAAGCACGCGCATGATTTCGCGGTCGATCTCAGACATTGAATGAAAATTCCCGTTTTGTGGAAAATCGCTAATTTATCGGCAGTTTTTAAAGGCTTCTTTAATCGAGGTCTATCGCTACGGGCCCATTAGCTGACACTCAGGCTTTGCGCATTACCTCATCGATCGCACTCAGTATTTGGAGCGCCGAGCCTCGAATACCGACGCCGTCTCCCACTACCGCACATTCCGAGAGGTTGATACGAATCAGCGCCCCGCGAACGGACTCAGAAAACATACGCACGCTCAGCACCACAGTTCCTGCGCCCAGCTCTATCACCACTGGTTTGGCGACTGTGCCGAGCCAGGTACGCAGGCGTTCCCACTGCAGCGACGTTCTTGTACCGATCCAAGACGTGTCATCAAACATCAAAAAGTTCGGACGCGCGAGACGGCCACAATGCTGGCAGCGCGGCAAATCGGAAGGCGTAAGGGTATCGATATCAACGCCATCCATGACGCTGCCCGACACCCAGATTGCGTCGCTGCACGGTTCGGCACATTGCATGAAGTTGATCGTACCGTGACATTCGACAATTCGCGCTTCGTCGAAGCCGGCCGCCTGAAAGTGACCATCGACGTTGCTCGTGAAAACGAATGCGCCGCGGCTCGCGCGCTCTGCCCAACGCCGGAGCATCGCGTAGCCGGCGTGCGGTGCGACCTGTCGACATACCTGCAGCGCGCGTCCGTAGAAGCGCCATGCGTCAACAGGTTTGTCTATGAAGCATTCACCCTGTGTCAGAGAACCAACATCCCACTCGGTCATGCCGGCAGGCAGAAGCGACGTCCACAGGCCGCCGGTGCCGCGAAAGTCCGGCAGACCGGAATCCACACTCATGCCCGCACCGGCCGCAATTACAATACCGTCGGCGCTACGGACCCAATCTGCCGCACGCCTAATTTCGGGGTTATCGTTCATTGTCGTTGCTCTCCGTGCATTCAGAAATCTTCGGCCCAACGCTCCCAAAAGCCCGGCTCGTCGTGGTGAGCATTTTCTTGGGCGTATTCAAGGCCGATTACTAGGAAGCGCATATGGGGCAGACGCAACGAACCGTCCGGATATTCGAGGAACGCTTCGAGTTCGCGATACAACGAATCGCCGCGATCGAATGGAGCATCGATGTAGATCGACCCGCGATAGCTTCGCATGACTCGTTCATCTGCGACTTCTCCGCAGGGTTCCCAGGCGTAACCGTGCGCGTCAAGCCACGCGATGATGGTCGCTCTCGCGGGATGGTCGACCCAGCGGTAGGGCGAACGCTCACCCGACGGGTCGTCGAAGAACGTCACGAACAGTGCGTCGCGCTGCTTTCGACGCGCGATGGCGTCGATATGTTCGATCATTTGGGGCATGGCCGCGTTGAGGGAATGGATGGACCACGATTCCGTCAGACGGAACGGACGTTTTCTGTCCCGGCATCGCTCAAACGATTAGCGTGGGTCCGTGTCGCGACCATCCCGGTCGATGCCAAGCCGATCACGAAAATCGCTGAAATCATCGCCAAAGAACCTGTGGAAAAGTGCTGTAGGGTTGTCGTTGTCATCCAGCAAGCCGAAATGCCTGCCGACGCTTCGGCCAACCGATAACAGCGTGCTCGCTGATTTCTCTGTCCCGGCAAACGCTTTTTTGGTGAGGCGATTCTTGCGTGCAGCGGGCGTCGCTTCAATTTGCTGGCAGTAGCCGGCCAGCCCCGCACAGACCAGGCAGACTTTTTCACGCTCGTCCCCGGCAATAAATTCCCGCTCACCATTGTTCGCCGCGTACAGTCCATCTTCACCACCTTGTTCGATCAGCCGAATCTCATCCGGTGAACGGTCGAAGAGGTTGAACTCGCGCTCCCGAAATGGATAGGTATAGCTCCGAAAATTCCTCTTGAGGCCGAGACAGCGCTCCTCCTCCGGAAGCGTCCGTAGCCAGTTCGCAAAACCATCGGCACCCGGATCGGCCGGCAATGTCTCACGATATTCGTTATACACGCTCAGCACGGTGCTAAACGGATGGCTTGTGGGCACCCAGTTTCCACCTCCCTCGGGATCCAGTGGTGGACCGTCGACATCCTTGGCAACCGGAGCCACGCGATCGCCGATCAGGCATCGAAGGTCATATCCGAGCATAAATAGCGCCGCTTCGAATGCGTGGCACCGTGCAGCGATATGGCTCACGGCTTCGCCAGCGCGCTCACTTACGAACAATGTCGTCTCCTCAAGCACTGCGCGAATGATCCAGCCCGCGCGCAATTGCCAGCGCGCCCAGTCCTCCCGGGCAACTTCATTCGTGTAGAACTGCGGCGCGGGGGCAAAGCCGAAGTCGCCGGGGTCGCGAATCTGGAGTCCGCGCGCCTGCCCGGACGGGAAACTAAGCCGGCCATGTCGAATGCCGTCGCGCTCGGCGTCGCGCCGAAACAATTCATAGAGCATCGCCAATGCCGCGCCGACTCGACTGTCATAAATCGGTGAGCCCGTCACGTCGAGCAGCGCATGGACCTTGGTCAGCCCCGCATCGAAGCGCTGCACGTTGCCTGCATGCAATGCGTCGAGCCGATGCTGACCATCAAGTGTGAACAGCGACGCAAGCTCCCCCAAATATCTGCAAAGCGCATTCTGCCGGACCTTCGATTCGATGAACGGAATCGCCCCACGCACACCACCCCAGCGCAGCACTTCGCGCGCCGCCGCGCCTGCGGCCTGTTCGTCGCCGCTTGCCACGCTAGCACGCAGCCAGGCGCTCAATTGTTCAAGCGACATCCGCGTGCTCTCCCAATTGTCGGACTCGATCGCTTGACCAGTTCTCCGATCGATCCAGCTTGTCCTCCAGCAGTAGTGCGAGTGGACTGATTCGATGCCTTCCACCTGTACGTCGATTCCGTCGGGAACGAACTTGCTACGCAAAAAACGCAGCGAAACTGGCAGCGTCGGCAAACGATCTACTAGCCATGCAATAAAGCCCGTCACGTGGGACTGAGCGAGAAACGCCTTCCGGTCCATCAATCGAGCTCCCTTTTCCATAGGTTCAAAACGTTCACTGCGACTCGAAGCCGGCCGACAGGCCACTTGCCCGCAGCACGCGCGCCTTTACGGCCTGTTCGACGATCGACTTGCCACCAACGCTGGCGATAGTCAGAAAGCTGCGCGCCCGGGTAATGCCCGTGTAGACAAGCTCACGCGTGAGCACGGGACTGAGCGAGTCAGGCAACACCAGAGCGGCGTGCGTGAACTCCGAGCCTTGCGACTTGTGCACCGTCAGCGCGAAGACAGTTTCAACAGCTTGCAGACGGCTAGGCAGCACCCACTTGATCCGGTGTGACCCATCACCCGCTGCAAAAGCGACGCGCAGACTCCAGCTGCCGTTTGCCGCAGGCAGCTCAAGAGTGATGCCGATGTCGCCGTTCATGAGCCCGAGTTCGTAGTCGTTACGCGTGACGAGAACCGGGCGCCCGAGATACCACTCGCCCGTCGCGTTAATCAGACGCTCCTCCTGAAGCAGACGCGCGATGCGCCGATTCAATCCTTCAACGCCCCACGCGCCACGCCGGAGCGCGCATAACAGCTGGAACTTGCCATGCGCGCCCAGCACGACCCTCGCCCACGCATCGAACGCTTCTTGATTTGCGTCGTGCGACGGATGTTTGTCACGCAGCGTTTTCAGATAGTGCCGATAGCCTTGCCGCACACTCTCGGAAGGGCCGCGAACGTTCACGGCATCGCGCACCACGCCGTCGACGATGAGTGCCTTAAGCACCGTATCGTTCTTCTCCGAGCACTCGAGCAGCGCGAGATCGGCATAGCCATGCGCCCATACGTCGGCGACGTCTTTCGGCTCGCCTTTGTTGACTGCTTCAGCCAGTTTGCCAATCCCGCTGTCCGCAGAGAAACGATGGCTATGCCGCAGCATCACAATCGCCTGATCGAGCGCGCTTCCGGTCGCATCGATGAGCGTCGGATCGATCTGCTCGCCCGTTGTCTGCTGCAGCCAAGCCTGCGTCTCCGGCATGTAGTTCCCCTTACTCGCGCGCTGACACAACTCGCCAAGCACGGCGCCCGCTTCCACCGACGCGAGCTGGTCCTTGTCACCGAGCAGAATCAGGCGAGCGCGCTCCGGCAGCGCATCGAGCACCGCGTTCATCATCTCCAGATCGACCATCGACGCTTCGTCAATGACGAGCACGTCGAGCGACAGCGGGTTGCCTGCGTGATGTCTGAAGCGCCGTGAGTCCGGGCGCGTGCCGAGCAGACGATGCAGCGTCGTAACGACCACCGGAATCGCGGCGCGTATCGCCTCGGCTTGAGCGAAAGCATCGAGCGGTAGACGCGCGACAGCACCCGCAATCGACTCGTTGAGGCGCGCGGCGGCCTTACCAGTGGGCGCCGCGAGGCGAATGCGCAGCGGGCGTCCATCCTTGCTGGTCTCGAGTGCCAGTGATTGCAGCAACGCAAGCAGCTTTACGACGGTCGTCGTCTTGCCAGTGCCGGGGCCGCCTGTGATTATGCTAAACGCACTGCGCACCGCCAGCGCGCAAGCGAGCTTCTGCCAGTCGGGCTTCGCATCGGCATCCGTCGCGCGCGGCGGGAAAAGCGTGTCGAGCGCTTGACTCAATCCACCGCCTTGCAACGCGCTTTCAAGTTTCACCGACGCTTCGAGGCGCCGACCAATCTCGCGGCATACGTTCTGTTCGTATTGCCAGTAGCGCCGCAAATAGAGCCGAGTGCCGGTCAGCACCAGCGGCGTCTCACCTGGCCCGTCGCCAACGATCTCCTGATGAGTGAGCGCCGCCTGCCAGCGCTCCAGCGTGACGTCCGCGAGCACTTGCGACGGCAGCGCGACCATGACATCGAGGTCATCGACTTCCTGCACGGCAAGCCCATCGGGTGGCAGCGACAGCACGACGGAGGGATTGGCGAGCGTCGCGGCAAGATCGAGGCAGACATGGCCGCGACCCAACTGATGGCTTGCAAGGGCTGCGGCGAGGATTAGCAGCTCGTGTGCATCCGGCACCTCGCGCGCGATAAATCCGGCGAACGCGGCATCGATTTCGCGCAACCATCCGCGTTCTACCCAGCCCGCGAGTAGCCTCGTGATCTGCCCAAAGCTTCCCGGGCCGTGGGGCACGGCGACGGACGTATCCGAAAGGGTTGCCATCACGCTTCCTCCATATCAGCTAGCTGGGCGTCGGTGTCGCCCGCAAATAGTGCGTCCAGCCGTTCGATCAGTTCACGTGGCGGCCGCTCGGCGTACACGCCCTGCGTCGATGCATTCAGTCCCCGCAGGAACAGATAGACCGCGCCGCCGATGTGCTTGTCGTAGTCGTAGTCGGGCTGTCGCGCCTTGAGAAGCCTGTGCAGCGCGAGCAGATACAGCACGTACTGCAGGTCATAGCGCGACCGAAGAATTTGCGCGCACATCGCCTCCGCGGTATACGCCTCGTCATCGGACCCGAGCCAGTTTGACTTGTAGTCTGCGACGTAATAGCGGCCCTCGTGTTCAAACACGAGGTCCATAAAGCCTTTCAGCATGCCGTTCAGCTGCGCCGATTCGAGCGCCGGGCGCTCTGCCCGGGCGAGCGTGTACTCGCGCACCAGCTGGTCAATCGCTGCCGTATCGACGCGATGCACCGCAAGCCAGAACTCCATCTCGGCGATCGAGGTCCGTAGCTCGGACAGCTTGATCGACGTAGCCCTGATGCCGTGCCCCTCGTTCAGCACCAGCGGCGTCGATACGATCTGCTGGACCCATTCGGTCAACGGCGTGATCCAGCGCTCCCAGCCGCGAACACTGCAACGACGCGCGATCGCTTCGCGCAGCGACTGGGCGTCGGTGGCGACTTGGTCGAACCCTTGTTTCGCGGCCCATTCGAGCATATCGTGAAGGAAGCTGCCCTGGTCCGAACCGCGCGGAAAATCGTGCAGTGCGCGGGCGTTCGACTGCATCGCGGGAGCCCGGCGTGCTGGTTCCGCAAACAAGGCGGCCTTCTCATCATCGATCTCGATTTCGGCGTCCCGCGCCTCGATGAACCCGTCTTCACTCGACGTGTCCGGCGCGGCATGCTGGCCGCCGCCGATCGTCTTCATGCTTGAATAGCTGGCCACCCACCATGGTTCGCGCACCACGCAATCCGACTCACGTGCCTTTCCGTGGCGGAACTCCGCTCCTTGCTGTGCAAGCCGTTCATCGCCAGATTCCGGTGCTGGCATCACCGCGATGTTTGCCGATGCGCCGAGCCCCTTTTCCAGGCAGCGCTCCAACTCGCCGGCTACAACGGGCTGCCTGCCGCTGAGCAGATAGCCGATCGCGCTGCGCTCAAGGTCCTTGAGCGGCGCTATGCCGATCCACGTAGCGTAACGGGCGCGCGTCAACGCCACGTAGAGCTTGCGCAGGTCTTCGCCGAGGCGTTCGTTGTCGACCTTTTGCAGCACGCCGTCTGCATCGGCAAGCGCGACGTGTAGCATGCGGTCCGCATCGTGCCATTTGAGTGGCAGGTCTTTCGCTTCAGCTGGACGATGCGCGCACACAAACGGAAGAAACACGAGCGGATATTCGAGACCCTTCGACTTGTGAATCGTCACAACCTTGACGAGGTCGCCGTCACTTTCCAGCCGGATCTGACGCACGTCGCCGCCGCCGTTGCCGTCTTCCGACGCTTCGCGCTGTTCGACGAGATAGCGGATCAAGCCATGCTCGCCTTCAATCATCGTGCTCGCCTGCTGCAGCAACTCGGCCAGGTGCAACACATCGGTCAGGATCCGCTCGCCACCTTGCACGCTTTGCGCGCCGTCCGCGTGCAGGCCGAGGAGCCGCGCGGGAACGCGAAAATCGTTCAAGAGACGACGCAGCATCGGAAGCACGCCCTGACGGCGCCAGCATTCGCGATAGCCGCGGAATTGCAACACGCACGCTTCCCACGCCATTTCGTTGCTATACAGCGCGTCGAGCTCAGTCCAGCCAAGGCCGAGCGTCGAAGTCGCGAGCGCGGTGCGCACGAGCCGCCCATCATTCGGATCCGCGCAGGCGGCGAGCCAGTGCTGCAGCTCGGCGGCCTGCGCGCTTTGAAACACCGAGTCCTTGTCAGATAGATAGACAGTGCGCACGTTGCGCGCCGCAAGCGCCTTGCGAATCGCGTCGGCCTCCTGGCGATTGTTGACTAGCACGGCCATGTCGGCGGGACGGAGCGGCCGCTGGCCGTCGTCGCCGACAAACCCGGCGGTACCGCGTTGCCCGAGGTTCAGCAGGCGCACCATCTCGGTCGCGCAGCTCGCTGCCATCTGCTCGATATATGCGGTCTTGGCGAGCGGCTTGTTGTCGTCGCCGGGCGGCAGCCACCATGCCGTCAGCGCGCGCAGCGGTACGCCGTCGACGACGAACGCATCGTCACGACCTTGTGCGCTTACATTGATGAACGGCACAGGATTGCCGTCGCCGCTGCGAAAGAGGAATGCGCCGTCGCCTTCGTTACGCTGCTCGGCGACATTGAAGCAATGGTTTGTCGCTTCGACCATCGCGTGGGTCGAACGGAAGTTCTTCGCCAACGTGTAAAGCTGCGTGCCGCACGAGCGCCGCGCGGCGAGGTAGGTATAGATGTCCGCGCCGCGGAACGCGTAGATCGCCTGCTTGGGATCGCCGATCAGGATGAGTGCGCTCTTCTCATGCTCATCGGCAAGACGATACACGGCGTTGAAAATGCGGTACTGGACGGGGTCCGTGTCCTGAAACTCGTCGATCAGCGCGACCGGAAACTGGCTGCGGATGATATCGGCAAGTCGCTCGCCGTTCGGGCCATGCAGCGCGGCGTCGAGACGCGTCAGAAGATCGTCGAAACCCATCTGCGCGCGGCGCGCCTGCTCCGCGGAGAAGCGCTCGGCCACCCATCGGGCAGCGTGCGATAGGACATCGCCGTGGGCCGTCGGCAGCGCGGCGAGTTCCGTGCGCAACGTCATGAGCGCGTCGAAGCCGGGATGCGCGGGGGGCGTGCCGTGCTGGCAGTACTGCGCCAGTTCCGCCGGTGTTAGTCGTCCCCATGCGGTTGGGGTCAGGGATGGCTCGATTTTCAGAGGATCATTGGCCCATGCGCTCAGCTCTTTCAGCCAGCGGTCGCAGTTGGCCTGCCCGACATGTGCTCCAACGTACTGCCCAGCGGCCCGCGCCTCGTCCAGCAATTCCTTCATTTCGACGGGCCATACCTGCCACCGCGCCTTGATTTCGGCGAGGCCCCGGGCATGTTTGTCGCGCGCCTCTTCCAACGCAGCAGTAGGTGCCGATGCGTCCGAAAGCAGAGGCGCGACAGCAATCAGATTGCGCAGCTTCTTCTGCAAGTCTCGCGGGCCGGACACCCTCTCGGCAATCGTTGCGGCGTCCGCGGCGCCGAGCGGCGCCATAAACGTGCGCCAGTAGTCACGCACGACTTCGGCCAGCAGCTCGCTCTGGTCGGTTTCGAGCGTCTGAGTGAACAGGCTGTCGCTATCGAATGCATGTTCGCGCAGCATGCGGTTACACCAGCCGTGAATCGTCGATACAGCCGCTTCATCCATCCATTCGGCCGCGAGTTGCAGCCTTCGCGCACATGCGGGCCACTCGTGCGGCGGGTATTCGCCTCGCAGAGCGTGCAATAGGTCCACCTCGCCCGGCGCAAGAGGCTCCACGGCGTCCGGCTCGACCTGAAAATACGCTGCTGCTTCGGTGAGTCGCGCCCGGATACGATCGCGCAGCTCCTTGGTAGCGGCATCGGTGAAGGTCACGACGAGAATCTCAGGCGGTGTCAAAGGACGCATGCCGTCATTCGACGGGTCGTGGCCCAACACCAGCCGCACATACAGCATCGCAATCGTGAAGGTCTTGCCGGTGCCCGCGCTGGCTTCGATCAGGCTGCGGCCGGACAGCAAAAAGCGGAGCGGGTCGAGCGGCTGCGGTGTGTGCATCGCGTTCACTGGGGACGTCGGCGAATTCATTCGTTGACTCCTGCCGCGTTGGCCGCGGCCCTATCGTTCTTCTTGACTGCGCTGACCAGTGGCCCGAGCAGCAGCACGGCGAGCAAAGCGAACTCGCCGCTGGCGGACAAAGCGTTGAAGTCGGGATACGCGCGCCGCAAGCTCGCGCTCTTCTGAACCTCGCCCCTGCTGAAGCCACCCTCGTACTTCGAACGTGCTGCGCTCGCGGCCTCTTCTAGCGCCTGCTCGGACTTCGCGCCATTGCCATCCGCGGCACCGCTCTTGAACAGCCACTCGTATGCCGACTCCAAGGCTAGCGGTAGCGGTCTGCGCATGCCGTCTTCGCACGCGCGCAGCAACGTAGCGAGTTGCGCCTCGGCCTCGCCATCCTTTAGCGGCTTCAACTCGACGGTCCCCTTCTTGCTGACGATCACCGTCGTCACTGACCGACCTGCGAGATTCGCCGCCAGATGCTGGACCCAAGGACCGACCAGCTTGGGATAGCGATACGCCCTCCCCTCAACGAGTGCGCTCGTTTCCAGCACGACGCGCGACTGATTGCCATCGGCATCGGCGCGCCATTGACCGAGCCAATCGGCCAACGCCAGCGGCTGATGCTGGCCAGCGGTCTGAAAACGGATCTCCTGTTCGCGCTCGATTGCAACAGGCCAACGCGCGAGTTGCTGCCGGTAGTCTTCGAACAGTTTGTCCATCGGCTCGAGCAGCCTTTCGCTCGCGAGGTCCCCGAAACCACCTGTCGCCACATCTCCCCGGCGACGGATGACGGCCATTCGCGCTTCACGCGCGGCGACTATTGCCGCTTCGTCGTGCACTTGCGCGGCCTGCGCATGGATCAGCTCGTCTTGCAACTTCCAGTTTTCAAGCGCATCGAGCTCGAACGGCTCCTGATCGTCGCTCGCGGCTTCCTCCGCGTCGAGCGCGACGCGCAGACGCTGGCTGAAGAACGCCTTGACCGGGTTCTTCAGGAAATCCGTGAGTTCTCGAAGCGTCAGTGGCTCCTCGCGCACGACGGCCGACAGCGGTGCGTCCACCGAGGGCGCGCGCTCCCTCGCCGCCGGCGGTACGGTGCGCCACTCGGCCGCATAGGTGAAGAGCAGCGACGCATTGGCATCGACGGGGAAATACTCGGCACTGAACGGCTGCAGGCGATGCTCGACGGTCAAGGCCTCGAGTAGCGCATGACGGTCGACCTCGGTTGCGCCCGCGAGCCGCCAGCCGGCGGCCAGGTGGTCGCGAAGCTGACCAATCAGCACGGAGGGCGGACGTTCGCTGTTGTCGTTGATACTGCGCCCGACCCACGACACATGAAGATGATCGCGCGCCGACAGTACGGCTTCGAGCAGAAGGTAACGATCGTCCTCGCGACGTGAGCGATCGCCCGGCCGGTAGTGGCGGCGCATCAGATCGAAATCCATTGGCACGCGCGTACGCGGATAGTCACCGTCGTTCATTCCAAGCAGGTACACGCGACGGAAGGGAATTGCGCGCATTGGCATCAGCGTCGCGAACGTGACCGCGCCCGCGAAGAAGCGTTGCGAGAGCCCACCTTCGTCGAGCTGGGTCAGCCAATAATCACCGACGACTGACAGCGGCAAAGTGTCTGTCAAGCCCGCCTCGTTACACGCGTCGAGCCAAGTGTGCAGCACGTTGTCGAGGCGGGCGAGCGTGTAGGCATCGTCGGCGTCGTCGCTACTGAAGAAGGCATTCTTCAGTGCGCGCAGACGCTCACACCACTCAGGGACTGTCGCGGGCTCGCGCAGCGTACGCCACGCGTTGTCGAGTTCATCGATCAGCTTGATGAGAGGCCCGAGCAACGCGGCATCGAGTCCGCCCACTTCGCCGAACGGCTCGACGTCGCGCCATGCGCCCGCATCGCTGCCGACAGCGTAACCAAGCAGCATCCGTCGCAGGCCGAACGCCCACGTGTGCGGCGCAGCTGCGTCTTCATCGAGTGGCAACCCGACGCTTGCGCGCTGCTCCGCGTGCAGCCCCCATCGGATGTTCGCGCCCCGAATCCACCCGCGCAGCTTCAGCAGGTCGCCTTCGTCGATGCCAAAACGCTTGCGCAGCGCGGGTACGTCGAGCAGGTCGAGCAGATCACTGATGGTCAGACGCGAATGCGGCAAGCCCAGCAGCGTCTCGATCGCGCCGACGAGCGGATCGGCCTTGCGCTGGCCGCGGTCGGCGACGCTATATGGGATGTGGCGCGGATCGTCCCGGTCGAGTAGCCCGAAGACGGCCTGGATATTCGGCGCGTAGGCCTCGATGTCCGGCACCATCACGATAATGTCGCGCGGCCGCAGGCTCGGGTCCGCGTTGAACGCCGCGAGCAACTGATCGTGCAGGATCTCCACTTCACGCTGCGCACTGTGCGCAACATGAAAACGAATCGAACCATCGCACGCCGGATCGACGGCAGGCCATTCGACTCGTGTCTCGCGCAGCGGACGCAGATCGCGGATGTCGTCCTGCAATTGCTGCAGAAGTGTGGGCGCGTCGCGTTCCTCGAACAGATCGATACGCTGACCAATGCCCGCAAACTGCGGGCGGTAGCGCTCGCGCGCTTCGGCACTGTCGAACTCGTCGAGCAGGCCGATGAAGTCGCGCCCCTGCTTGCCCCACGACGCAAGCAACGGATGCGCGTGCAGATGCAGCTCGTCGGCGTGCAGCTCAGCAGGTGAGCCTTCTCGCCGCCGCTGGCGCGAATGTTCAGCGCGCAGAAGTTCCTTGTCAGGGACGATGTCGGCCCAGTAGTGCGCGCACGGATTCGGCACGCACATCAGCACCTGAGTCCAGCGTGCAAGCGCAGCCAACGCCTCCAGCGACTGACGCGGCAGGCTCGATATACCGAACACGATGATTCGCCGCGGTAGTCCCGCTGGCCGTTCGTCGCTCTGCCATGCGTTGACCCGTCGCAAGAACGCGTCGTGTACCGCGGCACGGCCGCCATTTGACAAGATTTCCTGCGACGCGTCGCCAATCCTCGAGTTCGCCACGTCGGTGACCAGTTCGCGCCAGAGAGCCGCCTGCCAGCACTGTTCGTCGGGCAACGCATGACGTTCGCCGCGCGCGTCAAGCACAACGTCGTCGCCCTGCGCCCAGCTTGCCAGCCAGTCGGCGCGATACATCTGGTACTGATCGAACAGATCGGCTATGCGCTCCGCAAGCTGAAAACGCTTGCGACGGTCGTCGTCGTTACTGATGAAGCGCCTGAGCGGTTCGAACACCGGCCGATCGACCACTGCAGGCAAGATCCGCATCAGGCGCCAGACGAGCCGCGACTTGTCAAATGGCGAATCTTCCGCCACCGACGATGCGCCCAGCACCGCCCGATACGCCTGCCAGATGAAGCTCGACGGCAACGAAATTTCGAGCGCGGCGGCGATGCCGCAGCCGCCCTCGCCACTCACGCGATCGCTGTCGGCGGCAAGCGCGAGTTTGAGCCACTGCGCGATGCCGTTGCTCTGTACCAGTATCGTCTCGCTCTCGAGCGGAGCGAGTGGATAACGTTTCATCCATTCAACAAGCAGATCGCGGAGCCGCTCGGATTGATTGCCGTGTATCAGCATCAGCCCCGGAGAAATGGAATTTGAGGTCAAGGAAAGCTCCGTAAGTGCACGCCAAGTGACTCTGCACACGCGGCTAAGGCGTGGCCGAGGTCCGTTCTCGACGTACGCGTCGTTTTGGGTTGAGTCGTGGAACGCACGTCCGCGGATGGCGTCATGGCCGAATTTCGTTCTTGTCGTTGATGTGCGTTTGAGGATGAGTAAGCGCGCGTGCCCCGCTGTGCGCCGTCATTATCGATGAGCGCGTTGCATGTGATCGAGCCCGGTGAGCGTCGCGAGAGCGCTGCCCTGGATACCGATACCGAATGCGGGATCAATCTGCGGTTCGCGCGCATTGATGCGGATGACGCGCGGCCCGTGACGTTCGCTGAAGCGACGCACCGTCGGCAGTGCGGTACCCGCACCGACTTCGACGATCAGGGGTCGCCTCACCGACGCGATCCAGTGCTCAAAACGTGACTCCTGCTGATCCGTCCGCCGGGACAGCCATTCCGCGTCCCAGAACATAAGGATATTGGGGCGCGCGACCCCGCCGCATTCGGGACAGCGAGGCACCGGACCGATGAGACGACATGATTGCTCGTCCACCTGCGGGATGAAATCAGTCGCAGGCCAGATGTGCGAGCCGCACGGCGTACTGCATTGAAGGAAGTGAATCGAGCCGTGGCATTCGGCGACTCGGTCTTCGGCTATGGCTGCGCGCTGGAACTGCCCGTCGACATTGCTCGTGAAGACAAACGCGCCGCGCTCCATGCCGTCCGCCCACCGCTTGAGCACAGCGAACCCTGCGTGAGGTTGAACCTCGCGGTAAAGCTTGAGGCGGTGGCCGTAAAAGCCCCAGGCAAGCGAGGGGTCTTCGTCGAAAGCGGCCGGATTCGCGATCGACTGAAAACTGCGCTGCGCCGCGCCCAGCGCGGGATACGCGCGCCACAAACCTTCATTGCCGCGAAAATCGGGCAGCCCAGAATCCACGCACATTCCCGCGCCCGCGGTCACAAGCAGGCCGTCTGCCTCGCGCAGCCATTCGACAGCCTTCCGCATTGCCTGTTGTTGCTCTTTCGTCACGTTCGAACCCTCGCGTCCCCGTTTGCGGTGCTGCCGCAGACTGCATGGTCCCATCAATGCGTCGCGGTCCGTCGCTACCGCTTCATGTGCGGGAATCTCTTAATCCAGCGCAATGCGGTGTCGAGCAGCATTGCCGGACCGTCAAGCGGACCCGCGACGGTCCGCACCATGTCCTCGCTGCCACACGTCGGGCATGCGCTCGGCAGCACCAATACGTCGCTGCGCTGCTTGTACACACGGTGCCAGCCGCATGAGCGGCATGTCATTTTCATCGGGCGGGCTGGAAATGGCATAGACGCAGCGTTTTAGCAACAAGGGGGCAGCAGTGGCAACGTCTCCGCCTATTCGGCACACACTACTGCGTGTTGCGCGTCGCAACGCACCTTTTCGACGTACTTTCCAAGCGCCCACGTCGACACAATACCTGCGGCAAAGACAATCGCGAATGCTGCGAGACTTTCGAGGGGCGAGTTATTGGTCACCATATCGATCCTTTCGGAGAAGTGCGAATTTAAAAATCGGGGCGACTGGCGTCATGCCCCAGGCCGCTCCAGCTCAATTACGGCACGCCACATGCATTCTTTAATCATTGATGTAAGCGGCATGCCAACGGGCACTCCTTGCATGACAGCGCTATTTGACCGTGCGCCAGATCAAGGCCGAAAGCTGATTGCCAGTGCCCACGATCCGGAAGTTGCTGTCACGCGTCTGATCGAATTTCGGATCGTACTCGCCAACCCGATGGAAATGGGCGTCACGTGCGATCTGCTTGCAGCCCGGTCCATTTTCGATGCTGCCGATGATGTGGTAGTGGTCGTCTCGCAGGTATTCGATTGCCATGGGCGCCCCCTCGTAGCGTTGACTAGTCGTTCGTGTCGTGCATCACAGCCCGGCGCTGCGCCGGCAGATGTCAGAATGGGACTATAGGCTGGAGTCTGGACAATTCGCGTCCCGATGACTTTCATCCCCCAAGCTTGAGATCAGTGCCCAGGGTATCGACCGACAAAAGCCAAAGGCCCCGTTGCGGACCTGTAATCGCTGCCCGTTGCCGAGAACGAAAAAACGCTGGCGTTCAGGTTTCGTCCTGCCCGGCCAGCGGGTCCATTTCCTTCCTCGCGTCGAGCAGGTCCTGGACGATCTCATCAGTCTGCTCAGGGTCGCCACCGAAGGAGAGTTCCCACAGCAGGCCTTGAATGACCTGAGCCAGTGTCGGTCGGGTCACATTGAAGCGGTACAGCGCCTGATTCATGCGTTCGTAACCGCCATCGGATTGCGTGACGGACACCTCGGGATTGACACGCAGTGGCAAATTCAAAAGGTCAGCGACCGGAGAAAACATCACACTCCAATGAATCCGCGCTCCCCGCTTGTACTTGAAGCCGCTGCTCTCTTCGATGTCCTCTTGCAATTCATAGCCGACACCGCGCAGCCACAGCCGATGAGTTCCGTCAAGTTGTCCGCATTCACACGCAACCTGCCAGTCATAAAACAGTTCGAGATATTCAGTGCCATTCGGATCGTATTGGCCGGTGTAGGGTCGCGCATTGCCCTTGCGTGCTTCGTCGAGGTACGCGATCGCGTGCTGTCGCGCGAATACTTCGAGCAACGCGGGGCTTGCGCCCAGCAACAAGAAGACGTCGCGTACATGGATCTCGCCTTCGAATATGATGGGTTCGAGCAGGTAGGAAGCTGCACTTTCGGTTACGTCGATGGCAACGTCATCAGCCTTCTCCGTGTCTTCGTTGAAGACGCTCCTGACGTATTCCAGTCGTCCGCCGGGTTTGAGAAAAAGTTGGTTCATGCGTGCCAGTTTCCTGAATGTCGGACGATGCGGTCCCCATTGTGCGATCCAATTCGGACATTTTGTGTCTCGATTGAATCCTGCCACCACCCGATGCGCGAATTACCCCAGATGCCGGATATTCGCCGCCGTTCCGAAGATCTCCTTGACGATATCGACCATGTGGTCGTGGTGACTAAGAAAGATCACCTGCGTACGCGTTGCGATTTCCGCCAGGACGCGAAGACCGGCACGCGAGCGCTTGTTGTCGAAATAGATGAAAAGATCGTCGGCAACGAACGGCAGCGGAGACGTCTGCTCACAATGCAGTTCCAGTGCGGAAAGCCGAAGTGCCATGTAGAGCTGGTCGCGCGTACCTTCGCTCATGCCTGAAATCTGCACACGTTCACCGTTGGCGCGAACCGCCGATAGGGCCATCGGCTGCCTATCGTAGTCGACCGAGAGACGCGCGAATGCCCCAAGCGTCAGCTCTGAAAAGATCGCACTCGCACGAGAGAAAGCATCGGACCCTGCCGACGTTCGCAGTAACGGCCGAAGGCCCAGCGCAGTAAGGTCGAAGCAGTCTCCACTTTGACAACGCGTTCCGCCGCGTCGGCCATGACAGCGGGCGCCTCCTGTCGCTTTACCTCGGCGATCGCTGCGTTTGCGCCACCCACAATGGTCGCCAGCTGCTGGCGGCCCGCGGCAAGCTCGTTTGCAATCTCGCCACGCGTTGACGGAAGCGGCCCATCTCCTGACACGAGAAGATGCCGGTATTGTGGTCCCGGCAGGTTCCGTCGTGCAGGTCCCCGGCGATAATCACGAAGTCGACGCCAAGGCGTAAAAGGCCTCGCGAGTCAACTTTCGCAGCATCACCGCAGGCGCATCCGGATAGCGGCTCAAGACATGAAGTGGGCTATCCAGACGGATATCCGCTGCGTGAATGAACCGCATGTCGACGCCTCGATATGTCGATTGGCTGCTGCGGTGCAAATGGGGCAACCGAGCGCCAATTCTAAGTGAAACCAATTCGATTCAGCGTCGAGCGAAATCTTCCGCTGGGACAACTTGCGTCCCGATAGAAAAGCCCAGGCCGTATCGCAGAAAACTAAAGCCTTGTCCGGACGCGAAATGTCCCGATTCTGCGGAACAATTCCCCTGTCGCCCGAATTCGGCGAAGAAGGCGACGCTCATCGGGCGGGTCATGGAACATCGAGACTCCGGGAAAGATGACAGCTTTGGGACACTGCAGTCGACGACTTGCCGACATGACCGTATCTGAGCTGGTGGCACTTCGAATGCTGAACAAGAGGCTTTCGCAGGCGGAGCACTGGATTCGCTATCGGACCGCGCGAAGCCTCTTTGACTACCACAGGTCTGGCGGTGCGAATACAGACAACACTGACACGACGACGCAAGAGGATGCTCGTACTGACGTAAGCGTTTTCTGCATTCTTCGTGAATCGCATCATGATTTCGCGTCGGACGAGGACAATGTCATCGCTACGCTCGACGGAGGTCGGCTCTTGCTGACCGACGCTCATGCCGTGCACGGAAGCTGGAATGAAGTACGCGACTTGGAAACTCATCCGCTCGGAGATATGCGGTTTTCTGGTTATTTCACGAACTTTATGCCCATCACCTGAACGGGGAGTGGGGTCGAGTGCTCAATATCGGCGGCATCTGGGTAGAGGTTGCTGTGATACGACAGCAGGAGAAATACTGGCGCCACTAGTTCGGTGGTGTACGGGGCTCCACAGGGGGATTGAATGCCCGTATTTGTGATTGTCGCGCTTATTTTGCTCGCCATCCTGTTCAGAAATACAGGGGTTTTAAGGCACATTGCAGCGAATTTATTGAAAAGCACTCTTGCTGTCGTTGTAGTTATGGCCGCTATCATTTTGGGGGTGATAGCTTTGAGCAGCATTCAGATTCCATGAGCGTAAACGGCGCTCCCTCCAAATTAATGCATTCACTCAGAAAAGTAATAATGGTCCGTCCCACCGGCCAAGCCGTACGGGTGGGTTCACCTCGCAACTTGCCTCTTGTTGCGATAGCATTCAGCTCTTGCCAAGCATCGTCCATTCGGCCTGCGGCTGGCTTTCCAGTCGCGTTCATTCCGGACAAGTTCGAGCGCCGCATCTGTACCTGAACGCCGGCACGCAGTAATCCTGCTACAAAGAGCGCCCGGATGCTAGGCGCGGACGTTGGACGATCTTGCACGAAACGTGGAAGAGGTCTGGACAAGAAAATGCCGGGAGCCTTGCGGGATAAGGACTTCCCGGTCTTCGTTGGACTTGTTAGACCCTTTGATCCTGCACATGCTCATCTAATGCGCCGGCATCAGCTCTCCGGCAAAAGCCCGCCAGCCAGCTCGCGTGGTTGATGTCATGAGCAACGCCAATCCTGTCTTCCCGTCCGCTCGGTTACGTTGCCGAAATCGCCGGACACGTCCTGAAACGGCCGGTCACATTGTGTATTTCCGGACCGCAGCGGCTAGCGTGCCAAGTGCTTGCGTTGCCATCCAATCGGGACACCAGTTGTCTCAATTTCTTTGTACTTTCGACGCGGGTGTCGCCCCTTAAATGGATAGCGTTCACGTTAGTGAACGCCCCGATTGGGACCAGGCGCAGGCTCTCATGGCGACACCCGCCGGCCAAGCGCGAAGCAACGACTCACACAATGTGCGGTGGTGGCGTGGTAAAAGGGAACTACGTCGCGCAGTTTCGGTACAGACTGGAGAACAGGAATGGCGATTGGCAGCGCAGTGCAACGGGGTAGTTTCGTTTACATCTATGACGAAAAGGGACGACAGCTGCGCTCCCTTTCGGCGGGAAATGGCCCGCAGTATGGCCTTAAAGGGTATACGTCCGGCACCGTCAACATTCGTCGGGGTTCGTTCACTTTTACCTACGATGAGAGAGGTCGTCAGAAAAGCAGTACCAGCGCGAAGTAGCTTCCTTCCGCCTGCGGCGCGGTCATCCGGGATCCGGCCGACTGCTCACGAGACCAGGAGGGCCTTGCGGGCAGCATGTGCCTTCCCGGAGGTGCCCGCCCGCAAGCCGGCCCCCCGTTGGGTCGGAATCGGAATCACCTGGATCGCGGGACTTTTGAGGTCGACACCTATGGTGGCGCGACAGGCTCTTCACACGTCTTCAATCTCAAAAGCCAGAAAAAAACAAATATGCGCACATGCGCTCTGATCCTTGACGACAACGCCTCGCCGCGCGGCACGCTGCTCAAGCGTCAGCCCTTGGAGGCCGGCCACTCCGAAAGGTGGCTAGCATCAAAAATTGGGGTTCAGGAATCACGGCGCGCGGACGTAAACGAGTTCGGGTAGCGGCCTTGAATTCGGTTTGAACAGAGAACGACATGATGGACAACTACGGCGAGATGGTTGCAGCCGCACACGAATATTTGGCTGCGAGTGCGAGTGCAATCTTCGAAGAGAAGACGAACACGAGCGCCAACGAGGCGAACGAGCTGCTTTCCGAGGGGATCTTAAACCGGCGGCTCGTGAAACCGGGTCTGGACTGGCGCATCGAACCGATCCACTGAATCACGCAAACCGCAGTGACGCGTTAGCGCCGGAACGCCGTTCACGTCCGTTTCTGACATGTCATTTCTCAGACGAAGATGATCAAGGGTCGACCGCGCTGCTAATGAACGACCCAAGAGCATCTCTCCGCTAGCCAAGGCTGCAACGTATTGCGATGGATAAGTATGGATTAGGTGACTCTTGCAAAAATCGATTTCCATCGGTAATTTTCTATATGCCCGCAGACCGCAGGCGAGCCTTTAAGGAGATGCCCGTGCCCCTTGGTAAGCCGGTGCAAAGTTACACCGCGCCTAGTGCCCATAATTCGCCTGGCGACAAAGCGACAGACTTCGAGCTTTCCGAGCCGAAATACTCTCTCGGTGATATCATTCTCGACACGGAGACGCGCAGCGAGATCAACGCGCTCATTTCTCACAAGAGAGATCACACGCTGGTGTTCGAGAGAATGGGCTTCTCCTCCACCCACAAATATTCAAAGCGTTTTGTCGTGAATTTTTACGGCGAGCCGGGCACGGGGAAAACCATTGCGGCTCATGCCATCGCAAAAGAGTTCCGCAAGAAAATACTGCTTATCGATTACTCTCAAATCGAAAGCAAATATGTCGGGGACACCCCGAAAAATCTCAAGAGGGTTTTTGATTTCGCCAAGCTTGAGAGTTGCGTCATCTTTTTTGATGAAGCCGACGCAATTCTAAGCAAGAGAGTCACAAGCATGCAGAGCTCCACGGATACAAGCGTCAATCAGACCCGCTCCGTCATGCTGAATATTCTCAACGAGTTCGATGGGGATATCATTTTTGCGACCAATTTCATCTCAAACTATGACTCAGCTTTCATGCGAAGAATTTCAAAGCATGTAAAGTTCAACCTGCCTGATTACGCAATCAGAAAAGAGCTCTTCGAAAAATATATCCCAGGGTGCATGTCCGACAATATAGACATCGATGAACTTGCCGGGATTTCCGCAGGGCTAAGTGCTGCCGACATTGAAAACTCCACCCTCATGGCGGCCTTTTCTGCCGCGTCAGAAAGCAGGCTCAGTGTTACCACACATGATATCAATAAGCAGATTTCACTCATTAAAGAGAGCAAGCGGCAAAACGCATCAAACCACACAAATTTAGCCAGTCGACACGTACCTGAAGACTACGTCGAACAACAATTGAGAATTTAGCATGATACCTTTCCTCCTCCTGGGTGGCCTCTTGGCAGGCGCAGTCATCGTTGCCGTTAGCTTTTGGGATCAAATCAAAAAATATCTCCAGCTAGCGGCAGAGAAGGTAAAACAAATCATATCGGCAGCTATTGTTGGCGTAGCCGCCTATGTTCAATCAGGTGACTGGCGAGAGGGAATTAGAGTAGCCTACAAATTTTACTCAAAAGACAAAGCCGGTCAATGGCAAGAGACCGTCACAACCAAAACCATCACCGCGGATGAACTGCCCGAGCACATCCGGAGAAAGCTTGAGCAAACCGAAAAAGAAATTGACATTTCCGAAGAACTTAAGCTGGAGCTAGCATGAAAAGGAATCCAAAGCTACGCGGCATCCCTGTGTTTAATTTCATCCAAGAAGGAGTAGAGGCGGCGGCTGAGGCAAGCGACTTTATTATCCAAAAAGACCAGGGTAGCTTCGAAGACTACATCAATAAAAAGGCCAAGGAACTGGATCACTACATTCTCGCTATTGAGAAGGGAGATGACGTTTCCTATGCGGCAGGCGAAGTCCATCTCGTGCTTGCCGAGAGTGACCAGTTCTATCTGGACGCCGAGTTTTACTTCAAAGACAAGGCTGCCAAATGGGTCAAAAAAGCCGTTCGTGGAAAGGCTATCAATATTGCGTGGGCATTTACTCAAGAGTATCAGCAGGCCATAAAAGAGAAAAAGAAAATCACTTTTGATTACGAAAGGCCCACGCCATGCTAGATTTGATTCTTGTTGTCATTGCCGGCCTCATCGTGGTGGGACTACTCCAGAAGGTGATAAGACATATCCGTATCGTGTTACTTCTCGGGTTTTTAGCGTGGCTGGCGTATGACTACAGAGCGAAATTCTTTTGGTCTGCCGGCATACTCATTTTGGTCCTAATGGCTTTTGGCTGGTACAATGAGCGCAAGGTTTTAAAGGAAATCGATCAGAAAGCTCGGTCCCTCGACGCCAGCGGATTCTCTTCGATTTTCTCGAAGCAATCCACGGAGAGCAAAGAGAAAATTGTGAGTAGTTTTTTGCAGTCAAGTTTGTCGACCGATCGGCTTAGACTAATCGAGCATGTCTTCATTGACGACTTCTTCGACTACGCAAAGAAACAAGGCTCCCAGGATCCCTATGTTTTTGAAAGATCTCTCTTCGATAATTATGCAAACAGGGTATGGCGCAAGAGAGAATTAATGAATTTCAGCCTCGCCTGGATTTCCAGCAATTCATCGAAAATATACCCGGAGTGGCATGTTTCGACCGAAAACCCGATCGATCAGAAGTCCGGCGGGCGGGTTGAACTGATAAGACTAAGCAAATCTCAGTCCGTCTTTGATAACGTGTCGTTTGATCTTGACGATCAGTGATACAAAGCCTCGAGCAAAGGTCTTCTCAATGGGCCTCAGTGCGTGAGGTCCATTGGGTGATAAGCAATTCAGCGAGAGCACGCAACTAGTGCACGCCCAAGCGCAATCCTTCGATCAAGAGCACCATCACGCCCATCGCGGACATGCCAAGGGCGCCATACAGGATTCGCATCAACTTGTCCTGACGCGAGCCGATCCGCGCAATCGACGCCTCAATTTCCCCAAGCTGCCGCTCCGCCGCGATACGATATCCGGCGGAATTCCGCTCGATCGCGCCTAGCTGGGTTTCCACGCGCCCGTGGAATTCGTCGCACCGCGTGCTGACCTGCTCGATCTGCCTGACAAGCTGTTCGACGTGACGTTCGCTCGCTCTCGCTCGCTCGTCGATGATCCCCTTGATGATACGAACATTTTCGACGATCGATGCTTCGATTGCCGATATGCGGGTGTCCGCCACGGCCCGATGCTTCCTCTCGTCTGCGGTGAACTCGCCGAACCGAATGCGGGCCTTTTCGTCAAAGGCAACGCAGGATTCTACTAGCCGTTCGAGCCGCACATCCACATGCTCCAAGCGGCGTTCGCTGCGAGCCCGGCCTTCGTCAACAGCCGCTTGCAATGCCCGATGTTGCTGCGCCGATTCGCGCTGCGCTTCGTTCAGCGCTTGTTGACCATCTATCAGCGAGGTCAAGCTCGGCAACAACTTCGCCGTCAATGCCTCGAGGATCCGCTGAATCGCGGTCGCCGCGCGCGCCTCGGCATTGGATATCTCGTCTAGTCGGTCGCCGACCGTTTCCTGTAGATCGCGGACAGATTGAAACTTGCGTCCAACATCCGTGCCGACGCCTTCCGCCGCCGCCCTGAAATCGTGACCGAGTTTCTTCACTGCGGCGTCCAGCTTATCGATAACAGGCCGATTGACCATGTTGGCCAACAACTCCGCCAAGTCAGCCTCGGCGGCACTGGTCATGTCCGATGTAGTCATTCGTTTTCCCCATCCATCATTCTTTGAAGCTCCGGCTCAATCAGCTTCCTGAACAACAACCGATAAAAGCGCTTGACCGGGTCCGATTCCTTGTGAAAACGACGCTCAGCATCCGACAACGCGGTGGCGTGCGCGCTCGTCATGTGGTCGTGAAAGCGCTTTCCGTGTTCGATGCTGTGTTGCATTCGCACCTCAAAATCCTCGAGGGCTTGGGCCGCTTTTTCGATTGCGGCGCGATCCGCATCGAGCGTTGTGCACAACCGCTCCTGGCGCGACGCGAAGGCAATACGCGCGCTCTTGAATCGTGCCCGCTCCTTTTGCAGGCGATCCTGCTCGGTGGTCAATTGAGCGGTGACCTTCCGGCGGGCCGTGGCGATGAATGTCCTGCGGACGTCCATCACCGTCTTTACCAACGCCTGGAAGTCGTTCTCGAAACGCGAAAATACAGGGGAATACCAGTCGAACCAGTGGTCCTCGAGACTATCGATGTGCTCGTCGATCGCCCGCATCGTCGGGGGCGCCCCCAGATCGAGGATGAAGGCTGGCGACCCGCTATCCCGCTCAACGTCGCCGTCCACCGTCCGATCGGAGGAAAGGGCTGGTTCACGCAGCGGTGGCGTGTCCATCATGAGCTCACGCTCGGATAGTGCCCCCCATAAAGCGCGTAGCTTGCGGCGCTTTTCCTGCGCCACGGCCACCAAGACCGACGGCCGCGTGCTTTCTGGTACCGCAGGCGCAATCTCGGACTGCGGAAAAGCCGACTCCAGTGCCGAATCGAGCCATGCGCCACTCATAAGATTGGTCAATGTTTCCAGCCTTTCGTCGAGCTCCTCGATTCGTCGATCAAGGCCACCGATCTCCTTTTTGCAGACTTCGAGCGCGCTCAATTGACTCGCAATCCGGCTCGCCAGCACCTCCCTGCGAGAAGTGTTCTCCTTCCGGAATTGGCTGACTTTCCGGTCAGCAATCTGCTGAATCTCAAATGCCATTTTCACGCGAGAGTAGGGATTGGAGGCACGACCCACGCTGTCCATGAAATCGGCCCACACCTCGTCGACGACACTTTTCGCGCTCGCGAAGTACTCGGCATTCGACTGCTGCAGATCGACCCACGACGTGCCGAATTCGAGCGGATAGACATAACGTCCGAGCGCTTTCGGAAGCGGATAGTCGTGCAACCTCAGCTGCTTCATCAGCCGCGCTCTCACATCGTCGGCGGAGCGAGACTGCTCCGCGAACCATTCGCGAAAACTCGCCGAGGAGAATGAATACGTGCAGACGACGCGAAAGCGCTTCGGGTGGCTTGCCCAGTCCTGCAACTCCGGCAATTGCAGCGCAGCGGGATGGGCAAAGCCCAGATTGTCGGCGCGACCGACCAGCACGATCAGGTCCGCGATGGGTACGTACGTCCTCGCTACGCGTCGCACGTGATTCGCTTCGTTCGGGTTGGCAGCGTTCAGTCCGGGCAAGTCCAGGAGACGGATTTCCGCCGCTAAGGTAATGGCCGCGGGTGAGAAGAAGCAACGAGGAATATAGACATCGACGACATCCGGTACTTCGTCAGACCCCGACTCCACTTTTGCGCGAAGCGCGGCGAAGCACGCTTCCGCTTCGCCGCCCGCCAGATCCTTGCCAGTTTTGCCGATCCGCCATCCGTCGCTTTCGGACTTTCGGTAGCGCATCGCTGTCGCCGTGGATGACTTGCCGACGGTCCGGCCGCCACGCAACACACCGCTCACTTCCGCAGCATGGGCCCGGTCTACGCCCAGCATATCGAGCATGAGCGTGGTCTTGCCGACCTGGGTAGATCCGTACACTACGACTGTCACCTGGTCCGAGCGGTTGTAGTCGGCCTTCAAGTCGGCGTCGATGCCTTCGACGAATTGCGAATAGGCATCGTACGCCCACTGGTGACGCGTCTCGTGCAGGTCAAGCCAGAACTTGTCGATCACGAACGTCACTCATCAATTTCAACCGCGCGCGTTCGAGCGCGGCGATACCGCGTAACAACTGGTCCCGGAAGCCGAGCGAGACGTCGAGGCGATAGGCGGCGCCGAGCGCCCGCTGCATCCGCTCCTCGATCAACTCCATCAGTTCGTCATAGATCTCGAGGTGCCTGTCGACGTGTGCCGCGGCCAGATGATCCATTACCGTGTCGATATAGCCGCGCCTTGCCGCGTCGTATTGGTGAACCTCCTTGATGGCCGCGTAAGCAAGAAAGCCGCCGGCGACGACACCGGACGCAATGAGCGAGAGCGTTGCCCCGATCCCGGTGGCCGCGGTAGCCGCGCCGAAGATGGCGTTCATCAGGCTCGGGATCGTATCCAGGCTGCCATCGATCGCCACATCGACGGCGAGGATGCATGCCACCGTTCGCAGTACGTTCCTGAGCGAGTTGTTGAGCGCGATTGCGCCACTCAGCTTCACGGCCTGGTCGCCCAGCTTTTCCGCCTGGACCAAGCTCACGTTCATGCCCGGTCCCGACATCAGCAAGGCCTGATTGATGCGAATGAACTCCATCGTAATCGCAGGAATCAGCTGCACTACGCGCTGAAGCGCTTCTCGATCTTCGTGGGTGCTGACGTCGGCATCGTCCTTGGACGAGGCGGACAACACGTGTTTCAATCCCCTGAGCACGTACGGGGCGGCCCACGGCGCATCCTCCAACGCGTCGGGCACCCCGCCTTCATAGCCGAGCAGCGCGGGCAGATTCGCGCTTTTCTCAGACAACGCACCGGCTTGAGATTCGAGTTGCAGATGCGTCTTCGCCATTCTCGACAGAACCTGAAAGTCGGTCTCCATCGGGTTCGTCGGGCCTTCCTGGCCGCCCGGCGCGCGCCAGCAGTCGATTATCCGGTCGATGTGCGCCTGTTCTCTTTCTCCCGAGCGAAGCTGCAGAAACTCCTTGACGTGGCGCGCCTTGTTCCTGAACCCGGTTTCCTCGTCGGCGTAGCGTCTTTTGGCTGCGTCTCGCGCGCGGTTGGCGTAGTCGCGGATCTGCCTGCGCAGTTCCCGCTCGTAGCTGCGCCGGTATTTCGCGACCGCCGCCGTGAATTTCTCGACGATGCTCGCGCGTTGCAGCTCGGCGACGCTGCTCACCACACCTTCGTCGACCAGCGCATGCTCAAGCGCGGCCTGCACTCTCGGCAGTTCGCCGTCAAGCAAGTCGAGCATATCCGTGACGCGCAGCTCGTCGGACTCGGCCGCATGTAGCGCGTACCGATTCAGCCCGTCGATCAGCGCTTGCGACCAGCCGGCGACGTAGTCCGCGTTGCCGACGCCGGAAGGCACGATACGGTCTCGCTCGCCGTCTGGAACGCCGAAGACTTCCGCGACCCGATCGCCAATCCTGACACGTTCGCTCGCATCGACGTTCTCGGTCTTGCTGGCGACGATCACGGGCTTGCGCGCCTCGAGACAGGTCGTGGACAGGTCTCGGAGAATGTCGAGCTGAGTGCTCTCCGCAAGCCTCCCCACGTCCGTCACGATGATCGTCCCCAGAGCTAGCGTCAGCGTTCGGCGCATCAGTCGTTGCCAGACGGAGTTGCTCTCGTTCTCGACCTCGTAGCCAGGTAGCAGCACGAAGCCCACCTTGCTGCCATTGAAATATCTGCGTGGCACCAGCAGCATCGGCAGCAGGTCGCTGTCATCCTTCTCGTCGCGCCAACTGACGATCCGGTTGCGGAAGTCCTCGCCGCTGAGCCGACGCTCTACGATGTCGCCTTGACTGTTGACGGACTGGACGACGCCATATGGTTCGTCGATCCCCTCTTCCTCCACGACGAAAACTGGCAGGCGTTCACCGCGTCCTTCGTTGTCATCGAGCCACGTCCGGTCGAGGCCGTACAGTTCGCGGATCAACCGCGTCTTGCCGGCACCTTGAGTGCCCGCCACCGCGATGTAATAGCGTTCATTGAGCTCACGCGCGATCCGGAGCTTGCGGATCACGTCGACTATCGCATCGGATACATCCTTGCGCTTTATCGCGCCGTCGCCGGCTCGCAAGACTCGCGTCAGCGCGTGTTCCACCTGTTCGATCAATCTGCTATTGAATGTCATATGCTTGATTTGCCTGATTCGACCTTTACGGAGCAACAGACGGTCTATTGAAATCCCCCGTGCGACCGTCGTTTCACATTCGTTCTCAGCGGCTACTCGGATTACGTGCGTACATTCGGGAGCGAGAAGCCAGCGGGTGCCCCCGAAAGATCCTGATCGGCTCGATCCTCCGGCCCAACGTCCGGTGGCGCGAAATCCGGTGTGGTGCCGTTGATTTCGGCGATCACGCTCTCGAATCCCGGATACTGCGCGGCCATACCCGCCATTGGTTGTTGGAGACTGTCTCCCGGGATTTGGATGCTGCTCCAGACGACCACATGGAAGCTACAGGCCAGCAGCCACCATCTCGTACAAGAGGGTGGCCCCGACATGCACACGGTCCACGTCATCCACGCCGCCTGTCTGTGGGATCGAGTACAAGCGATTCGGCCCGTCGGTGGCGATGTTGAGAGAGGTGCAGATCTGGTCCAGTATTACTGTTTGATTTGAATTGCTCGGCTCGCAGCTAATTCTCCAACCTTCCTGCACACACTGGATTTGAATCCCGCTTCTCGCCAGAGTCAGCACTCTCGGGCCCGTTTCTAAACCCGAAAAGCTGTACGGCCAACCCGGATTGGCAATTCTATTTCCCGCGATGCCGCTCTGATGGACGATGGCGAGCAGATACGGGTCGCGGTAATAACTGCTCAGTCGTTCCTTGTCGAGCATGCATACCTGATAACCTCCGTTCGGGCTGATCGTGTACCTGCCCGACGCGCCGTCGCGCATCACATCGTACTTAACGAAGTAGTAGCGCCAGTCCTTCAGCGTCGTATCAGCGTTCAAATAGATTTGCGTCAGGTCGCCGAGTGCCATTTTGCCTACGGAAACTGCATCCAGTAGCTCCATCAATGAATTGGATGCCGGATGGACTCTTTCAAATTTCCGGCGGCGAAATAGCTCTCGCCAAGGTTCGTCGTTTTTGGGGGCGCCGATATCCGCTAGGCGATGGCCTGTCCAGCGAACCTCTCTGCGCGAATAGTCGCCTTTTGTCAGTAGGGCGGCGGTCAAGGTTTTCCACTGCTGCGGATGGGCCGATTTATCGAAAATAGCGAGAAATGCCTTGGCCCGCTGCCCGAAGTGTTGGGGGGCGAGATCAAATACGGTCAGGCCGCCGCGCATTAAATCGTGGTCTTCCACGGCGTGCAAGTCAGCCTCCAATCCCCTCACAGCTTGCAGCATCTGAGCCTTCAATTGCTCGTGCTCGACTTGCACCTGGTTGAATGTGGCGACTTGCTCCAAGTCACCATGGACTATAACCGCGCTTGTCTCATCCAGCAATTTCGGCATATTGTTCCGCTCGCCAGCGCGGATCTCATCCTCTGACGCTTCCACCAGGTTACGAAGTATCCGTATCCTCTTTGGGAACTCTTCGGTTCGGTGAATGCGGTGAATAAGGATTCCGTAAAGAAGAAGCGTATGTGCCAAGGTCCATTTACGCGTTCCATAGTGCCGGCAACACGCGTGAAAGAGGTCAACATCCTCTTCTTCAAAGGAATTGAAGATCAGCAGCGCGCCGCTTTGAGCGCTCCTCTGACTGGTCAAGACGTTCGCGAACTCCTGCTTGATGTGCACTTGCTTCCAGGCGTCGAATGCCTTGAAGAGAAAGTCGACACTATCAGCCGCTTCGGGCGCGTCCACACCATACACTTGTTCAGCAAGATAGTCGTCGTGCAATCCGGCCTTGAATTCGAGGTTCACCCTCCATGCATTGATCTCCGTTATGAAGCGGAAATAGCGCATGAATTCATTGTCGATGAGATTGTCCACGCCTCGATACGGCCAGAGGATGTCGGACCAGACGGTGTCAACATTCTTGCTAAAGTATTCGACTCCATTGTGTCCTGCTCGTTTGAGAAGCGCCTCAAAGTGCGCCTTGAAATTCTCGAACGCAGTGAGCGGCCTGCCGCGCGAATTCATCTTGATGTACAGACTATCGGTCAGACCGTTGGCCGCCATTGGGAGCACATGAAAGCGAATCGCCGGGTTCTCTTTGTCGATAAGGCGCTTCCACGCGGCCTGGAAATCAGATAGTTCGGCCCCTTCAAACGAACGATGTATGGTGTCTAGCACGGTCAGCATCGACTGGACTGACGGATCGTGTTCCCAGGTCGGCAGATAGTCTGACTGATCTCGAATCCACTCAGACAAACAAGCAGAAAAGTCCGGGAAACAGCTGACCAGAAAATAGCAGAAATCGCGCGCACTGGGCCGAGTCGCGTAGGTAAACCTGGACCACGGTTCATTCTTGCCGATGGTGCCGGTTCGCCAGGCGAGGTAGCAATGCAGCAGGAACAACGTCGTTAGCCGCTGCTGTCCGTCGAGCGGGCAAAATTTACCTGAACTCTCTACGTCGCCAAAGACAAAATCAAGGTCGACGGTGCCACCTCGGGGCATGACTGCGCTGCAAAGGGTGCGGATGAAATTATCTCGGATACGCTTGACCGATTCGGTGTTGCGACCTTGGGCATAATCGCGCTGAATAAGCGGGATCTCAATCTCTTGAATAACCAGATTCGATATTTCACGTCCGAACAAATCAGCAAAGCTGGCAAGCGAAGGGGACGTTAGAGTCATGGATACGGGGGCGTTCATAGAAAGGATGTGTCAGCACGAGTTAGTTCAGGTAGGGCTTGAGTACGTCGCGAATTGCCTCGAGGTAGTCGTCCTTGTCCTGCTTGCCCCAAAAGTGCGGCTGGCTGGCATCCGCTGCCGCGTAGTACTTCAAGAAGACGTTTCGGGTGCAGCACGGCACGTATTTCCCCGCGCGATCAAGTTCCAATATCATCTGTCGCTTCACTTCAAATACAGAGCTGTTCAATCGGCTATTGTCACTACTAGAGAGCAAAGCGAGGTTCCGTATCGAGTGGTCAGGTAGCTGATCTTGGTTCAGCAGCTCCAAGATGCGCGTGCTCAGTAAATTGAATTTCTCGCCGGAGAACCCGCCGGCCTTTTCCGCCACAAGTTCGTCAACGGCCGCCTGGATTTCGTCTTTTAGTTGCTTTTTAGCTTCGTGCTCCGAAATCACAGCGTCGATCGCATTCCTGTGAGTGATGAGCCAAGTCCTCCACTGCTCCGCTTTGTTTAGTGCATCGGCATTTTGCGCGTGAATATGCTCGAGCGTCCACTTATTCCCCAAGTGTTCCGAGAATGGAAATCGAACTCCGAAACGGCTGCATGTCTCAACGTTCATGAGCAGAAGCAGATCCATCAATTTTGGATAGCCCCGCTTCCTTTCCTCATAGCTCAGATCTTCCAGGTCGTCGTCGTTCACACCGAGATTCTTCTTGATCCGCGCAATAAGGCCCTGCTCAAATTCACTCTTTCTCTTGTGTTTGACTTCAAAGGCGAGTTCACCGAAGGGGCGACCACTCGCGATAATAAAGCCAATCTTGTTGTAAATCTTGGGAACGTCAAACCATCCAAGTATCTGTGCGTGCAGCGCCACAACGTCTTTCCAGAATTCTGAAAAGTCCTGCTCAATACGGCGCTGCAAGACGTCAAACGTGTGGTAGCGAGGGCGCACGCCCGGTGGGCCGCCCTGCTCGTCCGCAAGGGTGTCTAGCAGCAGACTGATACGTGTCGGATATTTGTCATCTCCCACACCGGCCCCCGCTCCGGCCACGAACGCCCAGATATCGTGGTGGTGTAGATCTCGTTCTATGGCATCCCACTGTGCCGCGATTTCCAGGGCACGATCCGGTGACTGACTACGCACCTTCGAAAGAAGAGCTGCCTTGATCAGCTCGGCATCCGTTAGCGGAATACGGCCTACATTGAGGCGCGTAAAGAGGGGAATGGCTTCAACACTGGCAGGCGCCTCATACCAAATCACCCGCACGGATTTGAACAAGTGGTTGTGAAGTGTGCTCGCTACACTATTGCGTACATATTCATCTCCATGCTGTTTGAACCACTCATCAATAGCCTGGTACGCATGGTAAAGGTGAAAGAAATCGATATTGGTACCATGCTTCGCCTCATCGAGCGTATCGACGTAGGTCTCACTGCCTTGCCTCGTTTCGTAGCGCAGGGAATAGGGCGCCCCTATGCCCTGCGAGGCATCCCGCCTCATATATTGCAGAATCAGATAAAGCGTCGTCAGCCTTTGCTGACCATCTATCAACTCCCATTCCTGACTGGCGAGTTCCTCCGAGTGCTTGTGCAACTTCACAACGATCGGCTGCAGGCTATACTCACTGCCGTTACTGCCCCAGATATCATCAAGCAGGCGCGTGACGTCGCATTTGTCCCATCGGTAACCACGCTGATAGCCGGGGACAAAAAACCGACCGCGTATTGCGCCTATCGTTTTGTGCATCAACGCGTATGCTGGTCCGGCCGGCGCCGCTGTGGAGGAAGAATTGGGTATTGGCATTGATTTCTCTCTGGGGAAATCGCTTATCTGATCATATCCGTCGCCTCGCGGGCAATCGTGCACATTGCCTGGGGACGACGTTTCCAGCAAATCACGGGGTCGCGTGCACGGACGCTAAGTTAGTCGAGACGATAGTCGCTCGTGACACAGGGCACGGTCCCTGCGCTGACGCCCCACTACGCGATATCGGTCGAGCCGCCGAAACCTTTAGGGTGGTCGCACTCACTAGCTGACATTCCTGTCGGTGTATTGCGTGCGGCATATGCGCGGCTAGTCAAGGCCTATTCGCCCGGAAGGCCGGCATTCGATGTCCGCGCAGGAAGAAGTCCCCTTTTCCGTGGCTTCCGGCAGGGTCGAGCAGTCATGCCGCGTGTTAGTGTGACGGATCTCGTAAAGGTCAGCGCACGACACGCTTAGGGGGCCGACGCAGCCAGGCGTGCCCGCGGCACCCAGGCACGGCGGTCATACAACATGTTCAAAGCGTCTTGGTAAATTGAGTTCATCGATGGCTGTTCCATTTTGATTCCCCGCCTATGGTATGGAAATGCATTCCCTGCACCACCGCATTCCGAATCGCCCAGCGATTCACGCTTTTCCTGTTTTCGTCGCCCGGCACGACTTCCTGAGCCCCGAAGAGTGAGCGGCTAGCGACATCAGTGGTCGGCCTTCCTTCCTGCCAGAGCAGCAGGCGGGTCGGCGGCTCGCACGTCGTCCGTCGGCCGCTGCGCTCGGGAAGCCCGCACCGCCACGCGCCGCACCTTGCTCACCTGGTCGCCGAACCCGCGCAGCCACCATTCGAGCTGCGCCGTATCGACAACGGTCGCACGAATCTCGAGCTGATTCCCGACTTCCTTCACTTGCTGGTCCAGCGACAGAGGTGATTCCAGCAAGTGCAACCCCGCCTCCTTGTGGATACGGAAGCTGAGACGGATCTGCTTACCTTCCCCGAACCCGAAGCGCCCGTCCGCATCGTATTGCTGGAGATCGAAGTCCGCCGGCCGCTCGAACGTCCGTGTCGAAGCCTGTGCCGAGACGATGCGGTTCAGCGCGAGAATGCGTTCGTCGCCGTAGCCCTCGTAGCGCCCCACGAGATACAGCCTCGACCCCTGCTGCGCGAGCCCCAAGGGCATAAGGTCGGCAGCTGAGCGCTTGCCGGCCGCATTCACATATTCGACCTTGAGCCAGCGATCCGCATACAGAGCATTGCTCACGGCCTCAAACACGCCGGGCTTGATCCGAGGCGGCAAGAGCGGCTGCGTCGTGCTCACCACGCGCACTTTGGACAGCCACGTTCGTTCTCTCTTGGCATTCGCGTGCGGTCCGAGATTCATGCGCGCCTGCTCGAAGAATCCCGCCATCGACTTCATCAGACTGGCCGGCAACAAATTATGCAGGTGCTGCTCGGCCAGCGTCAGCAACAGTGACTCCTGTTCGCTGATTCCAGGCATCGACAGCCCGCATGCCCGCTCTTTCCAGCGGTAACCGTAGGGTTTGCTACGGTCGTCGCGCTCGATGTCGAAATGCTCGCTGAGCATTTCGAGCTGACGCTGGATGGTCCGGAGATCTCTAGCCAATCCGGCATTCGTCAACTGGTCATGGAGTTCGGTTGCCGAAACCTTACGATTGCGTGGAATGCGGCGCAGCAGCTCCACGGCGAGCCGGACGGTCTCCGGCGTGTCAGGACGCTTGGACATATAGGATCATAGTTCGAGGTCGTGGCATCCCGCGAGGAACTGCCAGAGGCGCACCATCGCAAAGGTATCCAGTCCGCAATAGTCAAGCAGCTGCTGCTCGATCTGCTCCTTGCGCGCGCGGGCGGTGCCCGGGTGGATCGCCTCCTGATAAGCGCGCATGGCCATGCCGCCGTCCTGGACTTCATCGAGTGCGTCGTATCGCAAGTCGGGGGCGACCGCCGGCAGGACCCTCTTGATGCTCCAGCTGCCCTGTTGCGAGGGATGGTAATAGCGGTCTTGCGCGATCGGGAGCAAGTCGACGATTCGGTCTCGGATTGCCAGCAGTGAGGTCGCAAGACGCGGAAAGCGGTCGGCCAGCTCACGGATGCGCGTAGTTTCGAAACCGGCGTTGTACACGAACACAGGACCGCACTCCCCACAACCTGCGATCAACGCTTGCGCAAACGCGCGCGAAGGGTCGTCGCCCGAAACGTCGAGAAATGCCTGATGCTCGAGCTTGCCGGTTCGTGAAAGGCGGTGTGCGCTGAACTGAAAGGGAATCTGCTGATAGGGGCGCGTTCCTTTCCAGATCGGCACGGCAAACTGGATCGTCTCGAAGTCGAGAAAGTACGCGGGCAGCTTGTGGCCGGCGAGGTCGGCTATCGCGCCGGCAGCATCGAAGAACGTTCTTCCCGACAAGGCGTGCGATTTGACGCGGAGCTGCCGTTCGTTGAGGAGATCGTCGGGCACTTCGCGCATGTCGGCGAAGCCATCTTCGATAAGGGACTTGAGCGGCTTCGTCCCGACGCGTGGGAGCCACTGCACGGGGTACTCCGGCTGAGGCTCCCCACTCTGGCAATAGCCGAGGAAGCCGCACTCGTAGGGATCCAAGCAGTGCTGGCCCGTTTGTCTGTCCGGCTCGCGAGCCTGCCTCGCGACTGCATGTGCATTGGCAATCCAGCCTTGCACCTCGTCTGTCCGTGCAAACGCGTCGTCAGTCAAGTCGTGCTCAGTCAGCAGCCCCTCGTAGTCTTGCGCACCAGGATACGTCCAGCCGCTGTCTATATGCGCGACCGCAACCGACGAAAGCGGCACTCCAGCGCTCCTGGCAACAAAGGCCTGGATCGCCACGTCGTCGCGCTGGTAGTCCTTGACGCGCGTCGTCGACTTGACCTCGATCATGCGCCAACTCCGCATTCCCGGCGTGCCCTCCGGCAGCATTACGTCAGCAAAGGCGAGCGCGCCGCCCGCGGAATATCCGGCTTCGAAGATCGGCTGCGCGGTTCCAAGCAACGCCCGGCTGCAAGCGAATGCCGAGTCGAATCCCTCTTGCTGCGCGTCGATCAGCACGCCGTTTTGCTTCGAGTCGTAGAGCCGCCGGGCAATCTCGCCCACCTCGTGTCCCACCTGAAAGCTGACTTGAGTTGCATCGGAGTCTTCACACAATTCGGAACGGTGAAGCTCCAGCCACAGCCGGTTCGGGCATTGCCGGAAGGCGATCAATTTGGACTTGGACAATGTGCGCATGTGTTGTCTTGTTCTCAGGCAAGAAGATTATTCCACGAGCCAGCGTCAAAGAAAGCCGAGCGTGCCTTTCGGACCTTCTTTCATTGCGCACTCGGCCTCGAGAGCGGCAATCAGTCCGACAGGGCTCGTCAGCGCCCGGAAGCGATGCTGGCGAGCCACCGCCGCAAAGTCACCCGGCGTGACCTTCTGCAGCCGATCGAGCCGCGCCTGCAGATCCGGCGAAGGGGCGCCGAGCGCGAGCTCGCGGCAATGGCGGCGAAATAGATTCCACACCTGTCGGGGCTTCATGTATCCGAACTTGACCTTCAGATCGAAGCGCCGCAATGTGGCTTGATCGAGGCCGTCAACGAGATTGGTCGAGGCCACAAAGACGCCTGCGAAAGACTCCATTTGCGTCAGCATCTCATTCACTAGGCTGACCTCCCAGCTTCGTTGAGCGTCGCGGCGATCCTGGAGGAAGCTGTCGACTTCATCGATGAGGAGCACCGCCCCCTCCTGTTCGGCCTGCCGGAAGGCGCGGGCAATATTCTTCTCGTTTTCTCCAACCCATTTGGACATTAGGTCGGAAGCCCGCCTCAAGTGGAGCGGGGCGCCCAGTTTCTCGGCAAGCCACCTGCCATAGGCGGTCTTTCCGGTTCCCGGGGGTCCGTACAGGCACAACCGGCCTGCCTTGTTCCGGTCAAGGCCCGCGGCAACTTCCGTCAGATCGGCGTCGGCATGAACGAACGCCGGGTCATAGGTCTCCGGCAGACGGTTAGGATCCGACTTGCGGATGGCCCGGTGCCCTTGCGCCTCCAGCGTATTGCTGATCAAGAGCTCGATGGCAGCGGCTGCCCGCTCGGCGCCCAGGTCTCGACGGATGGCTCGCACCACCGACGCCGCGCGCGTGACGACAGCCGGCGCCAGCATTTCGGACTCGGCGACGCGGTCCACGGCGCGGGCGTCGAGGAGGCCCCCGCAGGCGCCTTCGATGATCTTCGTGCGCTGGCTTTTCGGAGGCACCGGCAGTTCGACGACCATGTCGAAGCGCCGGACGAACGCTGCGTCGAGACAGCCGACCGAGTTGGAGATCCACAGCGTGGGCACGCGGTTGGTCTCGAGCATCCGGTTGATCCACGCTTTGCGCGTCTGCGCCGTGCTCTTGCGTCCAAAGATATTGTCGCCGTCGTTAAACACGTCCTCGACCTCGTCAAAGACGATCATCGCGCGCCGCTGTCCGAAGAAGCTCTGGGCAGCTCGGAACGCGCGGAGCCGCCTCTCGCCGTTGATCGGATCGCCGTCGCCGTCCTCGCTGGCGACCTCGAACAACTCACAGCCGAGAGCCGCTGCCAATGCCTTCGCAAGCTGGCTTTTGCCAGTGCCTGGCGCGCCGTGGAATAGGACGTTGACGCCGGTTCGGCCGGATGAGAGCGCTCGCCGCAGGTACGGGCGGAGCACCGACAACGATGCCCTGACGTGCTTGTAGTCCGACAGCTTCAATTGCGAGGGGGCCGCCGGCGCAACCATGTCCCGCAAAAGGACGACGGGGTCGACCTCCGACGAGACGATGTGGTCGGCGAACTGGTCGGACAGCAATTCCAGCTTACCGCTCAACGTCCCGGGGTGACCACGGTCGAGCGAGACCAGGCCCGATTGCACCAACGCGCCGTGCGTGCTCAACGCGTCGCGGATCTCCAACTCCGGTAGATCAAGCAGCACCGCCAACACATGAATAACCTTGGCGGACGTCAGGTGCCCGAGCCAGTCAGCGGTGTCGTCGAGGAGACGTTCGCTCTTGAGCATTGCGACGAATTCGAGAATCCGGCAATCCGTGGCGGACAGCCCGACGAGCTTCGCAAGGCGCGCGACGTTGGCGTCGAGACAGGCCGAAAGCCCGGCCCCCGAGCATTGGTTCTCCCATTCCTTGTGGAGCTTGCGTAGCTGGATCCGGACGGTCTTGGGATTAAAGTCGTCCACCTCGGGGGCGAGCCACTCCTGAAGGCCGAGCACCTCGGCCAGCGAGTCGTCCTGAAAGCCAGCGCGGTTGACGAACGCGCGGTGCCCGCCAAGCGGGACGAGCATCCGGAGCAGCCACCGCTGGACCGACGGCGGAACGTCCGACGCAGGATCGGAATTGCGGGAACGGCTGCGACGCAAAGGCATGGGGATCTCCCTGTTCAATAGGAGAATCCTACGGATGCCTGCGGCAAGATGTGTCGCAGCCGGTGCAGGCCTCGCCTTCTAGCTAACGCTGCAGCGGGCGTCCGCCGTGATGCGCACATTGGGTGGGAGCCATCCGGAAGGCGACAGGATGACGCGACTCGCGAGGGCCGCTGGCCTCACGCTAGGGACCGTGCACCGCATGCCGTGCACGCTGATCTCAGTCGAGCCCACCTTCTCATCGAAAGCTGCCACAAGATCGATTTCGCCTTTCGGTCGCCTGGATTATCGGCATCTTGGGGGACTCCCAGGCTCATCAGTTCTCTATCCTCGAGCGCGCCAATCCGCCTCGAATCGTTCACTTACGTCGCAACAACGACCGATACTCTCATAGCCTCCCTTCAAGCACCAACACCTTGACACGCGGAACTCCGGAGGGGGCATACGCGTGGAACGTCGTGAACGAAGTTTCGATGCAAGGGCAGCCCTCCACGGAAAAGTCGGCGCCGCACAATTGCAGTCGAGACATGAAATGTCCTACGGGCAGGCCATGATATCGACCTCTAGGATGTGTCACGTGAAAGCCGGCATATCAACCGGCTGTGCGGTCAGCAGCCACGACGATACAGACCACCCTGCGGGATGACCAATGCCAACTCCGCCAAGACATGGACGAAAATTGACCGATATGACTGTGCGGGAACTCGCACAACTTCGATTTCTGAATGACAGGCTCATGGAGACCGAGCAATGGATTCATCGTCGCGCAGCTCGATGCTTATTCGACTATTACAAGTCCGGGGGACTGAAACGGTGCAGGCTTGACGAACAGACGTTCGAGGACGTCGAAGTGGACGCAAAGGTTTGCTGCATCCTCAACGAAACGCATCCCGAATTTAATCCGGATGAAGACAACATCATTGCCACGCTCAATGCGGGCCTGTTACTGGTTGAAGGGAACAAGCTCGACCGTCGGAACTGGAATGAAGTTTGGGAGAGCGAGCCGCACCCGCTTTCCGATATGCATTTCTGCTGGCTGTTCCACGACCTTTTCGACCACCATCTCAGAGGGGACTGGGACAGGATGCTGCAGATTGGCGGGCTTCAAATTGAGGTGATCCAGATACAGCAACGCGAAATGTATTGGGCGGGTTAAATAACCTCTGGCTTCGATTTGATTGAATCGTTCTAATGCGTGACAACCGTAATCGCCGACCCTCGGTTTCGGCTTGCATCAAGTGGAAGTCGCTTTCATGGTAGCGACATTTCCGGGTCCTCAAGATGCGCACGAGCTCGTAGAAGTGATTCACGGTGCTGCAGACGATGCGAACTTGTCGGAGCCGGTGGCTGCACGCGAGTTCATCCGAGTGCTCGAGGAGCGTGACGAAGCCATGTATGAGTTAACGTCGAAAATCGACGCGACGCTGGTCGCCGAGTAATTGTGCCGGTTCCTGCCGGCGACCGACGGTGCACGGAAACGACGGAAGGACGACGACGATGAGCCCGTGGCGCGAAAAAGCCCTTCTTCTGGAGCACCCGACCATCTACCGACTGCTCGAGTCGCGCTTCGCGAACACAGAGCGGCTCGAGTGCGGTGACGGCTGGTACGACATAATTGCCGAGCTCTCCGGAAAGCTTGAGGCCGAAGCGCGCAGGGTCCGCGACGACCTGACTGTGATTCAGGTCAAAGAGAAATTGGGTGCGCTGCGCATCTATTGCCGAGGCGCAGTGACCGAGGCCGTGCGGGATTGGGTTGCCAGTGCGGAATGCCATAGCATGCGCACTTGCGAGTTTTGTGGCTCGCCGGGAACGTTGCGCAAGGGTGCTGGGCGGATGCGGACACTCTGTGCTCCCTGCGCCGTGGCAGTGGGTTATCTGTGCGACTGACGCGTGTTGCAGACAGTGCCAGAACAGGGGGAGGAGACATGCCGCAGCTACTTGAACACATCGACGCGATAGCCCGACAGCTCAAGCGCGACGTCCTGTATCTCGCTTTCGTGCGCGCGGAGCGACCATATTACGAGGACTTCAAGACCCTGCCCAGCCGAAAACGCATCCTGCAGTGGTTGGACGATGAGTCAATACCGTGGCGCGAGTGTGGTCCCTATGCTTCGGAAACGGTCACGCGCTCGTACGCCGGCGAGGTTTTTATCAATGTGCCTTTTGATGATCGCGACGCTCAGTACCGGAGGGTTCAGGAATTCCTTGAGTATCCAGACGGCAGCATGCGCTTCGACGACGTGAAGTTCTACGTCGTGCCGCTGGAGGACGCGATGAAGAATGCGCACCACGACGAGCCGGGTTTCTGGGAGCGATGGGCCGATAATTTCTGAGGTGACATTTTTCAGGACACGGAGTGTCTCAATCAAGACGTAGACTGGCTTGTGCGCGCAAGACGGTCCCGAATTGGGGCCAACGAGAAACAGCACAATACCTGACCAACTGCGGGGACTTGAATGAGCACGGAATACCTGAGGAACGACCACTTTAAGATCATAGGCAGCATCGAAACGGATTCGAGCGGCAAACAGGTCGCGCGGGATGCCCATTTTAACCGTGTCGGCGAATACGACCCGCGAGAAGACAGGACCCGGGACAGTCACTTCCGGATTGTCGGTACGGGAAACCAGCTTGCCGGGCTGGTTTGGCGTACGGTCAAATAGTCGTGTTGCGAGGAACTCAAGTGCCTGGGCGGGAAAACAAAATTCTTGATGACGTTCCGAGACAATGGCGACCTCGAGGTTTGCTACGGCAACCTCCGGAGAGGCGAGGGCGGCGGGTTCCTCCGGCGTCGATGCTCTATTAGTTCTTTGCTCAGCATCGCGGTCGAAGTGTTCCCCTGACCGGGCGTCGGTAGCGTTGCCGACTGGCTGGAGAGTTTTGCCAAAACGAGATTCGCGTCTTGTGTCGGTACGTTACTTTTTCACCGGGGAGCGCGCAACCCCGGAACGCATGCGGCTGCGTTGCGTTTCTTTCAAGACGCAATAGCAGTCCGCTAGAATCGTCGAAAACGACATCGAGTACCAAAATCCGGGGGCGTTCGTGGGTGGCAGAGTTGAGGCGTTCTGGAAGGCAGTGCAGCGCCGTGTGCGCGACGTTTGCGAATCTGTTCCGCCGGAGGGGCAGCGAACTCCCGGGCCTGAACCGGGCTCCCTGAGCAACGCTCCGACCATCGGTCGACCGGAATATTACTTCTACAGTTCCATCCGGAACCGCGACGACGCGGGCAAGTGGGGCATCTTTATCCTGTCTGGCGGTTGTGATGTCATCGCTGATGTGTTCTGCGCACGTACCGACGACCCGGCGCGAGCAAATGAACTTGCGAATGAGTTTCTTCGCGTCTGCGGAGACGCGCACTTCCGGTTTGACATCTATGCCATGTCGTGCGAGGGGCTGCTCGGCCGTTGGCGTTACGAAGGTTTCCAGCACGAGAAACGGCAGTTGGGCCACGTCGACTTTGAACGGGTCTACGTCGTCCACCGTGCGCGTGAATGGGCGAACGCCAACGGGCTGACCGATGAGGTCGAAAGCATTCTCAGGAGCTGGACGGACGATGACCGTGGCTGGCACTGGGACATACGGCGCATCGGCGCATATCTGTCGACCGCACTTCTCGATGGCTATGCGTCGGTGGTCCACGGACTACGTTTTGACCAGGCCGAATGGGCGAACGCTTTGCCTGAAGATTTTGCAGGGGGCTGTCCTGTTCACGAGATAGCGTCTCACAGCAGACCTGTCCTGAACAGTATCCTTGCCGTGCGCAAAGAACGGGACTGGTTTCGGCGATGGGGTATTACGAAATTTTTTCAGACCAACGCGGGGCGCTGGACTGTGGACGAGCGCGTGCAGGTAATCGGGGAGTGTTTCGAAGGCGGTCGCTTTCCGCTCGACCTCGAGGAGGTGAAGGGCGACTTCGAGTGTGTCGATACGAACGTCACTTCATTCTGGCGGACAGTGCCGTGCGTGGTACGCGGCGATGTCAACCTATCCAGCGAAATGGCAATCGGGACGTTTTCCATCGACGAGCGCAAATTGCGTTACTCGGACGACAAGTTACTGCCCGGGACGCTAGTGGCGGGCACGTTGAAAGTTTCCGTACTACCTGCCGGTAACGGGGATGTGGCTCAGCCCGGCGTCACCGCTGGCTGCGCGCTCGGTCTATTGAAGGTTCGAGGGCTAACCGCCGTCGTGGCCACAGCCCATGGTGAGGGCCACCACGCGGTCGAGGAACGTTGGGTCAACATTCTGAATGCCGAGCTCTCTCGGAACCCACGCGACATCGTCTTATGCCAGACCAGCTTCATAAACGAGGAATGCGTAACAGTGGCGTGCCTCAAGTAAGAAGATGGCCGATAAGCCAACGAGAGGACATAGAAGATGAAAGTTCTGCACACAGCAGACTGGCAGATAGGTACTCAGTTCGGCCAGTTCACACCGGAGGAGGCCGCGCATCTGACCGAAGCGCGCTTCGAGACGGTTCGCAATATCGCCAGCCTTGCGACGGGGCGTGGCGTGGATGCCGTGGTCGTCGCCGGCGATGTATTTGACCAGCAGACGGTGTCCGAGACGCTCATCCGCAAGCTCTTCGCAGCGCTCTCTGGCTACGCAGGGCCCTGGTATCTGCTTCCGGGCAACCACGACGCGGCGCTTGCCGAAAGCGTCTGGACTCGCGCGCAGCGGGTCGGATGTGTACCTTCCAATGCGCACCTTCTGCTCGAGCCTGGCGCCACATTGCTCCACGAGCTTAAGGCTGCGCTGTTGTGCGCACCGCTCACGCAGCGCAATACCTACGAAGACACGACCGCCTTCTTCGACAACGTTGAGACTCCGGAAGGCTACCTGCGAATCGGCCTCGCGCACGGCAGCGTGACGGGCATCCTGCAGGAAGAAGTCGACTCCAAGAACCCGATTGCGCCGACTCGCGCGCAGACGGCGCGGCTCGACTACCTCGCGCTTGGCGATTGGCACGGCGAGTACCGGGTGAACGAGCGCATCTGCTACTCCGGCACACACGAACAGGACCGCTTTCGCAGCAACGAGCCGGGCTACGTGCTCGAGGTCGAGCTGCCTGCCCCGGGCGTCGAGCCTATCGTCCAGCGCACGCGCGTCGGCAAATACCAGTGGCATCTCCTGAAGCCGCCCCTCAACGTGTCGAGCGACGTGGCGCAGTTGCGGACACAGCTGGAGGCTTTGGGTGAAAAAGACATTCTTCGCATCGAAGTCACAGGTGCCCTCGCACTCGCCGATGCGGAAGCGGTGAACGTCCTTATCGAGGAGACGCGCGCCCGTGTGCGTGCCCTGCGTTCATCGACTAACGGCATCAAGGTTCTGCCGACGGAAGATGACCTTGCAGCGCTCGGCGCGCAAAGCGGCTATCTGGCCAGAGTGGTCGAGCGGCTGCGTGCCCTGCAGGGCGACGCGACGCAGGCCGCAGTCGCATCCGAAGCGCTGCTGATGCTGGCACGATTCCAACGCGATACGGGGGCAGCGTGATTCTCGAAAGCATAGGTATCCAGGATTTCCGCAAACTTGCAGACCGGCTTGTTATCGATGAGCTTACGCCCGGGTTAAATCTCATCTGCGGTCCAAACGAAGCTGGCAAGAGCACCATCGCCGAAGCGATACGCATCGCGTTTCTCGAGCGCTACAAGGTGTCGGGTCTTGGCGGACTCGTCCCGAAGTCGCGCCCGGACGGTCAGCCGACGGTTGAAGTCAGCTTCGACATACGCGGGGTCAAGCATACTCTCAAGAAGCAATTTGTTCGAAAGCAGCGGTGTGAGCTTCGTATCGGTACGCAAGTCTTCACAGAAGATGAGGCAGAAGAAGAGCTGGCGAAGCTCGTCGGCTTCTCGCGCGCCGAGCGTGGCGCCAGCCGCCCGGAACATGCGGGTATTCCGGGCCTGCTCTGGGTCCGTCAGGGTCAGACAAATGACGTGCGGGACCCCGGCGGCCACGCGTCGGGCTACATCCGCGAGGCGCTCTCGAAACTTGCCGGTGGCGAGACATCCCGCGGCGACGACGCCCTTATTAATAAGGTGCAAGGGGAGCTCTTCAAGCTGCTCACGGAGAAAGCGAAAAAGCCGACTGGCTCCCTGGCGGCGGTGGAAGCCGACCTGAGTCGGTTGCAAAACGAGCGCGATACGCTGGAGCAGCAATTGCGCAACTTCGATGAGGACATCAACCGCCTGGGCACTTTGCAGGCCGAGTTCGGCGAAGTGCAGAGGTCGCGTCCCTGGGAAGCACTGCAGGAGAAAGCCGCGGCCGCGCTAAAGCGCGCGGAGTCTTTCGACCAGATGGAGCGCAAGCATAAGGAGCTTGCCCAAAAGCTTGAAATCGCTGTCATGGAGCACAAAGCCCTGTTGCAGCAGGAACAGTTGGCAGTCGAGCTCGAGACGTCGGCGAAAAATGACAGCGAAGCCCTCGAAGCAGCACTGGCTGCCGCCGGGCAGGCCGGCGAAGCGTATCAGCGCGCAGCCGATTGCGTCGCCACCGCCCAGAAGGCCAATGACGAAGCCAATGCGCTGTTGGAGACAGCGAATGCTGCGGTGCTGGCGAACGAACTGAAGCGCCAGCTCGAGGCCCAGCGCAGCGACATCAGCCGCATCGAAGAGGCGCTTGGGAAGGCAACCGAGGCCAGCGAGGTGGTCCGCGAACTGACGCGGCAGGCGGCGCTGACGGAAATCGATGCGGAGAAGATGAAGACGTTGCAGGCGGTCTGCGACCAGATGGTTCCTCTCCAGGCGCGAAGGGATGCCGCCCTCACACGCATCGAGTACCGGCTGACTGGAACCATCACGGTCGACGGCGCCCCCGTCGAAGGGGAAGGTGTTGTCCTGCTCGACGGACAGAAGACGATTGGTCTTCCAGGCCTCGGCGAGCTGGTCATCATTCCTGGCGTCTCGGATGTGTCCGAACTCATTGCCGCGCTGCAAGACCTCGAGACCGAGCGTGGAAAATTGCTTCTCGAGCTCGGGGTTTCGAGTCTTGTGGATGCAGTCGAGCGACACACGCGTTGGAAATCGCTCACCGCGGAGAAGACAAGTCACGCGAAGATTCTCGATGCGCATGCACCAAAGGGACTCGATGCCTTGCGAACTGAGCTCGAGCAGGCGCGAGGCCGCCTTGCCGCGACGCAGGAGCGTCTCCAAGGGCTGCCTGACGTGTCAAGCGCGTTGCCGGTCGCCGACGCAAAGGCCAGCTTCGATACCGCGCGCATTCAGCTCGAGGCCGCGCGCACGACGCTCATGAGCGCATCAGAAGCAAAGACGCAGACGGCTGCTGGCGCAAGCGGCATCCGTGAGCGGCTTGAAGGGAGCGAAGCACGCTTGAAGGACCCGGAGTTTGTCGCGCGGCGTCAGCGGTGCCAGACCGACCTCGTCGACAAGGCATCACATATCAGCGAGTACAAGCGCAACCTGGAGATGTCCACGCAGCAGCTCGACATTGCAAAGCTGGACGACCCGCGCACGGAAGCGGAGCGGTACACGCAGTCCGCGACGCTCATGCGAGCGGAGCAGCTCGCGCGGCAGCAGAAAATCAGTTCACTGCGTGTACAGCTTGAAACGCTCGGCGGGACCGGACTTGGCGACCGGTTGGCGCAGACCGTGGCGACCATCGACCAGGCGGAAAGCCGGCGTGGCGAGCTGCGGAGGCGCGCGGATGCGCTGAACCTGCTGGAATCGGTCCTCGTCGAAGAGCGCGACGCGGCCGTTGCTGCTTTACGGAAGCCGTTGACAGGTCGCATCGAGCACTATCTCAAGCGCATCTTTCCGACGGGCGAGATGACGGTCGACGATGGCCTCACGCCCGTCGGGCTACTTCGCGGCTCGCAGTTCGAAACGCTCGATTCGCTCAGCTACGGCACGCAGGAGCAGTTGGGGTTCCTGGCGCGGCTCGCTTATGCCGATCTTCTCCAGTCTGCCGGCAAGCCGACGTTGCTGCTTTTCGACGATGCGGTGGTGCATACGGATGACGCGCGACGCGACGCCATCAAGCGCGCGCTGTTGGACGCAGCATCGCGTCACCAGATTCTGGTGTTCACCTGCCATCCGTCCGCCTGGAATGATTTGGGCGTGAAGCAACGCCATCTGGAAGACCTGAAAGCTGCTTCGCGGGCGGCTGCGTGACGGTTGACGTTGACCCGACCGAGGTTTCGCGCGTCGCTGAGTACAATCATCGGCGGGGCGCGGAGGGCGCACATCAGGCAGCGTTCGCGCTGCTGAGCACCACCCCAACGCGAAGGACGCAAATCAACAAGGAAAATGTTCGCGGCACCTGCTACCACCCGACTGGAAGCGTCGAGGTTGAGCCCGGGTCCTAGCCTGGACAGAGCATTCCGGAGGCGAAAGAAAGGGGAGCGAGAGGTGCGTTACGTCAACGTCATTCGACGATCGGCACTGCGGAGTATGTGGTTGCTACCTGACGTCGCAATACTTCAGCATATCGAGGCGTTGCCAGGGGGTGTCGCAGTCCGACGTTGGCATCTTGCGAGTGCTGTGCGCGACGGCATGACGACGATCTGGTACTGCCCAAGTGCAACCAGAGATGGTGTTCTGACTGCTTCGAGTTTAGCCGGGACCTTGATGAGCGCGGTGATGCAGATACGAACGCAACAGCCCCTCGATATTCTCCCTGCCGAGTGGATTGGCGTTATGCACGGAAAATGCGAAGTTGGCGGGAATGAAGCGACCGGCGGCGTCCAGGTCGATTTCTATCGGTCGTTTGACCACGACCATTGCCGTATCGTCGCCCCAAAGGTCATCGTCGAAAGATATCTCGCATGGACATCCACGAGTTTCCAGCATCGCGACGGCCTCCGCGGACGTGCGAGCAATTACCCATGAAGATGATACGGGGTCGCGGAGGTCGTCGATGAATAGTTGATAGCAATCGTTTGTCATTTTGACCGTAAGCGTTGCGCCATCACCGTCTGTTCGTGAGGGCCGGAAGTCGGCAATCTGATTCCCACCAGATCTAGTGGGAATTAGAACGATGGAAGAGAAGGCACCGGGACGCCGACGCGGCTCCAAGAACTACTCGAAGGAATTCAGGGCAATGGTCGTTGCGCAAGCGAACGATCCGGCGCGCTCAATTGCGGAAGTAGCGCACGAGCACAGTTTGAATGCCAACATGATCGCGCGTTGGCGTCGCGCGCACGAGCGCCGCCAATCGACCACGCAAGTTCAACCCACCGAAACGTTCATTCCCGTGCAGTTGCCCGTGCCGGCTCAAGTGACGTCAAGTCTCATCGTCGAGTGCGGCGCCGTGCGGGTTCGCTTCGACGGGCCGCTCGACCTAGGTGTACTCAGGACGGTGCTGGCGACGTTGCGGTCAGCATCGTGATTGGCCTGCCCGCCGGAACGCGCGTCTGGTTGGCTGCCGGCGTGACGGATATGAGAGCCGGCTTCAACAGCCTCTCTGCCAAGATCCAGACGGTGCTGGAGCGCGATCCTTTCTGTGGCCACGTGTTCGTGTTTCGCGGCAAGCGCGGCGATCTCCTCAAGGTGCTGTGGTGGAGTGGCGATGGCATGTGCCTGCTGATGAAGCGACTCGAGAAGGGACGCTTCATATGGCCCCAAGCCGATAGCGGCACCGTTTGTCTGAGTCCGGCGCAACTGTCGATGCTGCTCGAAGGCATCGACTGGCGTCAGCCCGTACGGACAGCACGCCCCACATCGGCGTTGTAAACTTCTCGGCCGGCACGTAAACTGCCGACATGACCCGCGCGAGCACACTTCCCGACGACATTGATGTTCTGAAGGCCATGCTGCTCGCACAGGAAGCGGTGCTGCGCGAGCGCAACGCGCAAGTGCTCACGCTGCAAGAGACGGTCGACTCGCAGAAGGCTGCGCTCGCTTCGCGCGCTGCCGAAGTGGAGCACCTGAAGTTGCTGATTGCGAAGTTGCGCCGCATGCAGTTCGGCCGTAAGTCGGAGAAGTTGGATCGCCAGATCGAGCAACTTGAGCTACGCCTGGAGGACCTGCAGGCCGACGAAGGCGCCGCTCCCGTCGAGATCCCGAAGACGACGCGCAGCGCGCCGCAGGTACCGCAACGCAAACCACTACCTGAACATCTGCCGCGCGATACGCGAACATATCTCCCCGAATCAGCCGAAGTGTGCGTGCAGTGCGGTGCCACGATGAAGCAGTTCGGCGAAGACGTTTCGGAGCAACTTGAATACGTGCCGGCAAGCTTCAGGGTGATCCGGCATGTACGGCCCAAGTTCGCATGCACGTGCTGCGATCACATCGCGCAGGCGAGCGCGCCGAGCCGCCCCATCGAACGCGGCCTAGCGGGTTCGGGCTTGCTGGCACATGTGCTCGTTTCCAAGTTCGGCGATCATGTGCCGCTCTATCGGCAATCGGTCATCTATGCGCGCGAAGGCGTCGAGCTCGAGCGTTCGACGCTGGCCAGGTGGGTTGGCCATAGCGCTGCGTTGCTGCAACCCCTCGTCGAAGCGATCCGGCGCCACGTGATGGCGGCCTCGAAACTGCACGCCGATGACACACCCGTACCGGTGCTCGCCCCCGGCAACGGCACGACCAAGACCGGACGACTATGGGTGTATGTGCGCGACGATCGGCCATCAGGCGATGCAACGCCGGCTGCCGTATGGTTCACCTACACGCCTGACCGCAAAGGCATTCATCCGCAGCAACATCTCGAGTCATTTGCCGGCACGCTGCAGGCCGACGCGTATAGCGGATATCAAGCGATATACGACACGGGGCGCGTAGTCGAGGCGGCCTGCTGGGCGCATGCGCGACGACAGGTCTACGAACTTCACGCGGCTCGGCCAAACGCCTTCAACACCGAAGCGCTTGAGCGAATTGGGGCACTCTATAAAGTCGAAGAGGCCATCCGCGGCAAGCCTCCCGATGAACGCCGGGCCTATCGCCAGGTGCACGCCAGGCCGTTACTCGATCAGCTCCATGCCTGGCTGAGCGAGGTGCTCGCTACACTCTCGCGCAAGTCTGATACGAGCAAGGCGATTCTCTATGCGCTCAATCGCTGGGAGGCGTTGACGCGCTATTGCTATGACGGACGACTTGAGATCGATAATTTGCCAGTCGAGCGTGCCCTGCGCGGCGTGGCCATCGGCCGCCGCAACTACCTCTTCGCGGGTGCCGATTCCGGTGGTGAACGTGCCGCCGCGATCTATAGCTTAATCGGCACCGCAAAGCTGAACGATGTCGACCCCGAGGCGTATCTGCGCCACGTGCTTGCGCGCATCGCAGAGCACCCGATCAATCGCATCGGTGAACTGCTGCCATGGAACGTGAGGGTTCAAGGGGAGTGAGGCGATAATACCGTTCGCCCCTGCGCTTCTCGCTGACCTCATGGCCAAGTCCTTTCGACTGTATACCCTTCACGCTCAGATTCGCGACATCAACCCACCCATCTGGCGCCGCATCCAGATCGAGGGATTCGACTCGCTACGCAGACTACATCACACCCTCCAGGCCGCATTCGGCTGGACCGACTCGCATCAGCACGAGTTCGAGATCGACGACAAGACCTATGCCATGTTCGAGCTCGACGACGTGCTCGAATCGATGGACCCGGACAACACCTTCGATGATCGCAAGACCAAGCTGGAGAAAGCTGCCTACCCCGGCATGAGGTTCGTCTACAAATACGACTTCGGTGACGGCTGGGAACACGACATCGTTGTGGAGAAAGTCGAGATCATCGAAGGCGAGCCGAGCGGTTGTCCACACGTTATTGCCGGAGCTCGGGCATGCCCACCCGAAGATGTCGGCGGTCCGTTCGGATATCAGGCGTTCCTCGACACGCTGCGTGCACACCCCGAAAGCGAGGAGGCCAATGGCTATAAGCGCTGGGCTGGGCACGACTTCGATGCCGAATTGTTCGACCGGCGCGCCGCTAACGCGACGCTCTTACGCATGGCTTGGAATCGTTGGGGCGGAAAGTAGATTCCCAGTCAAGACGCGGTCGACGCTACGCTTACTTTTGACCAGCGCCTCCGTGTCCCGGCTCGTTGGCCGGGTAGAGTTGGGATACGCTACGAAAATCGTCACTTGTTCGTCGCCCTCATAGCACCCGCTCATTAGCCATAGGGCGCCTTACCGTGACCGCACATAGTCCTTCCGTCGCGCCCTCCTCACCCTCCCGTAACCGCGACATTGAACGACATCTCACGTGATTAACCACCTCCCGAGTGACATGGTTGACAACGTGGGCGACTCGCACTCTCTTTGCCCTTGTTTACCGGAGCTTGGTGCTACGCGCCGTCGACGCAGTCGGATGTCCCTTTGTCAGCAGCTGCCTTGGTTTTGGCCGGGATTGTGTCCAGATCGTCCGGGTGTTTGCGGCCTTTCGGAGCGTTCTGGTAATAGCCGTTGAAAAAGGCAAGCCCATGCGGCGCTATATTCGCCCTCAACTCCGCCATCCCGACTTCCTCCGTGACTGGCTCAGTAATCCCCGGCGTCTCGTTCGGCTCGTTCCCCGCCGGTACGTCCGCCTTCGCATGAGTGAGCAAGAGCGGCACCGGTTCAGCGGCCCCTTCTACCTTGGCCGCCGCCGCGGCCTTTTTAGCGTTGGTCTTGGCGGACCCGAAGTAGCTGTTCGTGATCTGCGGACGGCTGTGCCCGAGACGCTCGCTGACGCGGATCTTCGCGATCTTCAGCTCGTCGGGGGTCATCTCGTCACCGATTCCGCCCAATGTCGCGGGTGTGAACCCTTCAAGCAGCGCGCAATTCTCGGCGTACTCTGCTCGCAGCCCATGCCCGCACACCGAGCAGCTTGCTTTCGTGATGCCGAGTTTGGACATGTAGTAGTTGTAGCGCTTGACGTTCTTCTCTAGGTCAGCGTTCTCTCCGCGGATCGTTTTCTTCCAGCCGATAGCGTCTCGCTTGCCGACTCGCTCCTTGATGTAGTCGAGGATTTGCACTTGGAACTGGAACTCGATCGGGATGAGTCGTTGCTTGCCACCCTTAGTCCCGTCGCGCGTGAACAAGATGAACACATCCTTACCAAGGTCACGCTGATCGGACACCCATGGGCGTACACAGATCACCTCCTTGCGACGCAAACCGAAAGCCAACTGGGCTCCGATCATCATCCCGAAGCGGTCATCGATTTCGAAGGCCTGCTGGAGCTTTTCCTCGACGTTGATTCCGTTCGCACTCCAGGATTTCGTCACCTTTGCGCTCGAGCTGACTGTCAGGCGTCCGGGGCTCGCGCCGGGCAAGTACTCCTCAAGCGACTTCACGACATTGGGCTTATCCAACCATCCGAAGAACTTGCGCAACACGGAGAGCTCGTTGCGCATCGTTGAAGCAGCTTTATCCTCCTCGTACCAGTGCTGAACCAGCGTCCTGACATGCTTGTCACCCAGGTTGTAGGGGTTTTTCACCGGGTAGCCCAGGCGGTGCAGCGTGTTCATTGCAGAGAAGATCACCGTTGCGTTGTGCTCCATCGTACGGTTCGAAGCAACCCGGCCATTCACTCGTTTGTGGACGTTCGCGGTGATGATCTCTTGCACTCGGTCCCTCCAACCCTTAGCTTCGCTTGCAACTTTGTCGCCACCGTATTTGCTGGCACCCGCCTTACGGTCGTCAATCTCGCGCTCATACTTAGCCATCTCACACTCCCGTAATGTGAAGTGCCACGCCCGTGCCGGGATGGCATTGGCGTGGCTGGTTCATCGCACGCGCCTTGAACCCCATGCCTCGATATTCACCAGGCACCCAAATCCGATCTCGCCGTCGGTCGGAGCTCGTACGCTTGAATCTGCGCACCCGAGAGCTGGCACTCCCGCATATCACATCGTGAAAAAGCCGGATCGTCGTTAAAATGTTCGATTCCGAGTGGAAGCGGACCAACTCTTCCTGCTCAGCTCGGCCCTTACGGTCACCAAGTTGCCCAGCACGTTGCCGTACTAGGCGCTGGCCATTACGGTTGGCCAACCTGCGCGCGTCCATCGTCGTGATGACGGTGGTTTAAGAGCTAGCGCGACGTAGCTCGCTGGATTGATTCTCCCGCCCCGATAGGCAGGCGATGCCGCCCACGATCCCCTCGCTCTCGCGATGAATCGCAGCCCGTCGCTGGGACGGTGAGGCATCCGTTTGTGGATGGGTTAGGGTGCGAATTGGACCACACGTTTGTGTGTGTTTAGTAGCCGAGTACTTCCCGCTCGGCTGCACGTGGCAAGGGTATTGCCCTGCCTCTATGTCCAATTGTCGTCTAACCGCGATCGATTGAAAAAACGCCCACAGGGCGTTGATTCCAAAAAAGCGTTCGCGCGAATGGCTTCGCGGAATCTGAGGGTGTCCCGTGCGAGTTCAGGGACGTACTGCTGCCGCATCGGCGGCTCGTTGAAAATACTGTATCGCGACACGCATGCCGGCTAGCCGGGGGTGGCGATGGCAGAAGTAAAGCACAGTCCAGTCGGACTTGCAACGTCGCTCTCGCCCTTATGCGCCGCTTCCAGCCCGCTCCTATATGACGACGAAGAGAATTGGACCACGCGTTTGTGTGTGTTTAGTAGCCTAAAACTTCGCGCTCAGTCACACGGGTCAAGGGGTTTGCCTTACCTCTGTGTCCAATTGTCGTCTAACGCCTAAAGATTTATTAATAAATATGTCTGGAAACGGCGCTTTGCTTTCTTCCCTTAAGCGAATATCAGTTCGACTCCTTCTCTCTCGCTCACGTAGCTTCTCCCGCAACGGGTAGATACGGTTGGTCTGACCCATCAGCTTTTCGATTCATGCCCAGAGCGAGCTGTCGGCTTCTCAAGGTTTCGACAGGTTTCCAAAAGTTGTCGCTAGTTATTTGAGGTCTCCGTAGGTTGTCCGGTTTGCATATCTAAATTTCAGAATATTTCCTGTGCGTTCCGCCAGTTTCCGATGGTTCACGCATGTCTCTCATGCCAATCGCCAAGCTCCCTTGACTTCACCGGAGCCTCCGCCAGAAATTCTTTGCGCACGCGATTCCCCTTCCGCCATCAGAGCACGCTCATCGTCCCATGAGCCATGGTCCATGATGTTCCGCAGCCACTTCTTGCCGGACCGTGTTGTTCGCGCGCTTCCAGGTGGCCTTCGACGGTGGATCACCTGGTCTCCCCAGTGGCCAGCAACTCCGACGCATTCAATCGGCGCCGCCTGCCTGTACTGCGATCCTTCCGATGTGCTTTTGCACCATTGGTTTTCGTTGGTGTCGAGTGTTTTCCATCGGGCGACATCGGTTCCCATTGCTTTCCTCCGGGCGGCACTGCTTTTCGTCCGTTCCGCCAGCGGTCTCCATTAGATTCCGCCGCACTGGTTTCCTGTGGTTTCCGCGGGTCTCCGTCGGTTTACAACCGGCCCGAGTTTCGCGAATGCGAGGTACAAACATGCCGCTTTTCGTCTGCGACATCGCGTCAAACGAGGCGACAATTCCTTGCGCTGAACTAACACGCTCGCAATCACGCGGTTGACGAGCACCACCGGAGTCATCACGCAATGGACGATGTTGAATTTCTCCGAGTACGTCGTGCACGCGTTGGCACTGGCAAGTTGGGCCCGTACGTCAAACTGATGAAGAGGTTGAGGGAGGCAGGCTACAACTGTGCCGACATCGCTGAGTACCTAGAGACATTTGAGTCAGTCAGGGTCTCAAAGCAGGCTGTGGCAAAGCACTTCCGAAGGGAGGCGCTCAAATATGAAACGCGCATTTCCAATCGCCCTCAGGTCGATAGTACGAATCAAACGATTGTTGATCTTGATGTTCATCCGACCACCCCGAAGGAAAAGCAAGTCAGCAACGCATCGAATGACGGCCTTAAAAGCGCTGCTTTTCAAGGCGATGCGAGCCAAAATCAACTCTATGATGGCGACAAGCGTCGGGGAAACACCGCTTCCGCCGCGGCCCCCCCTGCGGCGGCTCCACCCGTTCTCCCTAAACAGGTTGAACTGGTCGTTTGTGATGGGAGCACGCCGGAAAACCAGGAAATATTCACGCGTTACCTGCTGAAGCAGTACCAGGAAACCCTTTGACCCGGGCGCAGCCTAGCCCTACCACTAAGGAAAACTAAATTGGCCAAACGCTTTCTTGTTATCCACACGTGCGGCAGCCTCGGCAAGAGCGCGCTCGCCGGCGTTCTGCTTATGCCCCGACTGGGGGAAGGCGATCTGCTGTCCGTCGAGACGACGAACCTGGACGCCGCCCAGTTTGGCCAGAAGGTCAAGCGCTTTGACCCTGAGCATTTCACTCACTATGTCTCGTCACTGACGGCGGCACCGGGCAACACGGTAACCGACGTTGGCGCGAGCTGTTTCCTTGTTTTCCTGAATGGGCTGATGCAAACGGGTGCCTTGCAAATGTTCGACTATGTAATTGTCCCGACCGACCGCACGCAGCGTGCCCAAACGGAAACGGTCACGACAATTCACACGCTGCTGGACGCCGGCCTAGACGTCGACCGCGTGAGGATCCTCCTCAACAAGGCGACGAGGCCGACGCAGGTGAATCCCATCCAGATGCAGTTTCACTACCTTTTCGCGCTGGCTGACGCCGATCCTCGCCTTAAGGTCGACCCGGAATGCTTTCTTGAGAATCAACCGCTCTTCTCAACCATGGTTTCGTTGAGAAAGTCGTGGGCCGAGCTGATGGCCGACACGACGGACTATCAAGCCCAGCTTGCTGCGACGGAAGGCAGACTCGACGCAGCGCGCCTTGAGATTGTCAATAAGATCACTGTTCAGATGATGGCTCGTGCAGCAAGCCGGGTGTTCGACCGAGTGTATGAGCGGCTTAACATTGGTCCGATCGTCGTTCCGACCAAGGCCACCGAGCCGTCGGGGGTGGCATAGCATGTATCCGCCGGCCAAACCCGAGCAGGAGCAGGCTCGCACAGCGCTCCTGTTCGACAGAACTCTGCAGATCGAACGGGAGCAACGCGCGATCCTGACCGAATATCAGCATGCCTTAGCCGCTCAAATGGAGTTCATCGCGCTTCTCCGCGAGGCGGGCGCAGAGGCCCGCATCGATCTCGCTGCCGCGCAGGAAGGGGTGCGGCTCGACCGGGTCATTGAGAAGCTATCTGCTGCGGTCCACGAAAATGGCTATGCCGCTCTGGAGCGGCTCGTCACTCAAGAGCTGACGGCGGCAACGACGCGGCTCGATCGACGTTTGTCCGTTGCCGAGGACAAACTGATCAAGCTCGTTCGAGACTCGGAGGCCCATGCGTCGAAGGCAGATGACAAGCTAGCCAGGCTCATTAGGGAATCGGAGTCGCGTACGTCAAAGATGTGCGCAGACATGGTCGCGGCCAGTGAGGTCTTGGCCCGCAACCTGGAGGACGCCGTGCTCGGTAAGCCCCCCATCCCAGTCACACCACCTGGCGCGAGTCGCGCCCGGCGGCTACTCACTTGGGTGCTCACTCTCCTCGTGCGCGTTCGACGGTGGTGCATTGACGCCATGCCCCCAGCTATCACGCTCTTGGCCATTGTTGAGTTTGGCTTTCTGCTTTTACGCCTCCGAGACGCAACGCAATAACGACGTGCCTCCACCGCATCTTTGTCCCTCCCGCCGTCGGCTTTCGGGAGACGCGATGCGGCGATCGCAGCGCCCTGCCCTACTGAACCCGCCCTCGGTACCCGCGATACTAGCGCCCGAACGTTCGGCGTGAAGCCCCAGAACCGACCAAGGTCCAGCACGCGCGGCGCCATTCCTTGCTGGGACGGCCACCCTCCGCACCTCCCTTGAACTCCCTCGCGCCCTCAGCGCCCGATTGGGTATTCGCCTCCGGGCTGAGCCGTCTCATCGTGAGACAAAAGTGGACGGGCACACCCTTGATTTCAAAAGAAAAGCCAAAGCGTTGATGGCGCAAAACGTGGGATTTGCGGTTCGAGCTCGGCTTTACCCGCAGCCTTCACTTCCTCAGAGCGCCCGTTCCAAAATTATTGCTTCCACGCGCCAAAGTCCGAGTTGGCAACGGCTCCCAGGCCCCGAGGCAAGGAACGGGAAGAACATGCCTAAACCAGCTAAGGCCGCAAAGCTTTATCGAGTTATCCCCGACAGCGTGACCTTCTTCGAATGCTGCCGGAACGCCTTCGGTTACAGCCGCAGCTTCGTCTATCGCTACTTGATAGCGGCTTCATGCGCCCGACTTCAACTAAATGTGCGCCATTAAAGCCCGTTTTTCCACCACTAGAGGACCACTGAAACAGGCAAACTGACTCAACTTCAATTTAAAGTGTTAGGGGGTAAAAAAATGAATAGCAATTCCGCTAATCGGCGACCGGATGGCGACGCGCCCCTTGAAACTCTACCGACCGTTGGATTTTCCCGGTGGAGCCAATTGAAGCGCTTCATTCCGGTCTCCCACGAGACTTGGCGCAAGCTGGTGAAACAGGGTCGTGCGCCCCAGCCGCAGCGCTGGTCGCAACGTTGCACAGTGTATAGGAACGAGGAAGTGCATCTCTGGATGAAAAATCCAAATGAATATCAAGTGCAGGTGACCACCGAAAAAGCAGATTCCGATGCGCGCCGATCGGCGAGTGCTGACGCAATTCCCGCTGACGGCGTGGCGGCCCTCAAAGGCGTCATCTCGAAGCCGGCACGGACGGCGAAGACCGACAAGACTAGTTGACGACCGGAAGTCCACATGGTCGTCACCCAACTGATCGCCGTCCTGAAAACCAGGCCGCCTGATGCGCGCGTTATCGTGCAGGACAACGAAACCGCCTTCAATAAAACGATCGCGATCGTGATACAGCTGATAGTCGTCACTGGCGGCTATCGCAAACGAGACTGCCTCGGTTCGTGCGTCGCGGTCCATCAAGCTGGCGGGGGCGAGCACGAGTTATTAGCTAGGCTCACTTGCCACACCGCGCGATTTTCTCGAGCAGGCGGTTTTCATCACGTCCCCGCAAGGTGAGCCTTTATGATCAACCATCGCCCGCGTGCCCCGTTCAAGCCCCGCTATTTCGTCGATACTGAGTTCACCTCTTTCGATGACTGTCAGCTCATCAGCGTGGCGATCGTTGGCGAGGACGGCCGCGAGTTCTACGGCGAGCGCTCAGACTTTGAGTGCGCGCTGTGCAGCGACTTCGTATGTGAAACGGTGCTGCCGCAGCTCGGCCAGTTTCCCGGCCGCGCAATGCCTTTCGAAGCGCTTCGTCACGAGTTGCGCGCTTGGCTCGCCCAGGTGCCCACGAAGCCGAAGCCAGTGCTCTGCTTTGACTATGTGGGCGACCTTCATCTAGTAGAACATCTGATCGGCGGCCCACTGCCGAAAGGCTGGAAGACCGAAAACGTCTACACCCGTCTCGATAACCAACGGCTTGCGGCCTACTTTGCCGAGCACGGCCACGAGCATCACGCGCTACACGACGCCCGCGCGAACTGCCGCGCCTTTATTTGATGTCCTGTAACTGCTCACAGTCCCTTTTTGGGACTGTTTGAAAGTCGACAGCGCGGATTACCGGTTTCCGAGTTCAGCACGTACCACGTTGGGCTTGTCGTGTTTCAAGAAGAAGTCGGCGCTCGCGAATTCGAGGGAGACCTTGCAGTCGGCCATTCGGGACGGTTACGGTTGACCGCCACGAAATCCGTAGAAAAGGACGCCACGTCGCGGCGGTCCGGCGACGGTTTCAGCGCGGAATTTCTGCCTGCCTGTCCGCTGGATCACGCCGTTCGCGATAACGTATCGATTGGAACAAGTTCCGCCCCGGACTTCAGGGCGTCGAGATAGTCCGCCCACGCTTGCATCATCTTTATTCGATCGTAGATGAACTTTGTCCGGTTATAGGCCGTACCGAGTGCGTCGGGTACCTTGTGTGCGAGCTGGTGCTCAATGACTTCACTCGGGAAGCGCAGATGTTCATGCAGAATCGTCCGTGCCATCGCGCGAAAGCCGTGACCGGTGATTTCCGTCTTTGTGTCGAATCCCATCCGCCTTAGTGCCGCGTTCACCGCAGCACCACTCATTGGCTTTTTTGGATCGCGGCCAGGGAACACGAACTGCCAGCGGCCTGTGAGCGCGTGGAGCTCGCGCAAGATTACGACAGCCTGTGTGGCGAGCGGGACCAGATGTTCTGTCTTGGTCTTGGAGACCGTATAACGCCATTGTGCCTTGTCTAGGTCGAACTGCGCCCACTTGGCCGTGCGCAGCTCACCGGGCCGGACAAACAGCAGCGGAGCCAGCCGCAACGCACACTGAACGACGAACGTACCCTTAAAACCATCGATCGCGCGCAACAGCTCCGCCACCTCGGACGGCTCGGTAACGGAGGGGAAATGGGTGTGACTCGCCGCCGGCAGCGCGCCGCGCAGATCCGCACTGACGTCGCGCGCGGCTCGCCCGGTCGCAATAGCGTAGCGGAAAACCTGGCCACAATTCTGGTGGACGCGGTGTGCGGTGTCGAGCGCTCCGCGCGCTTCGACCCGGCGAAGTACCGCAAGCACTTCTGGGGCGGCAATCTCGGCAATGGGGCGACCGCCAAGCCACGGAAACACGTCCTTCTCGAGGCGCCCCATGATCTTATCGGCGTGGGACTTTGCCCATCCCGGTTTGTACTTCGCAAACCACTCTCGGGCGACAGCCTCAAAGCTATTGGCCGCACGCTCCGCCGCTCCAGCACGCCGCACCTTGCGCTCAATGCCTGGATCAACGCCGTTGGCCAGCAGCTTGCGAGCGGCGTCCCGGCGCTCACGCGCTTCCTTCAGCGTGACGTCAGGAAACACGCCCATAGACAGGCTCTTCTCCTTCCCGCCAAACCGGTACTTCAGTCGCCACCACTTACCTCCGGCGGGGGTAACAAGCAGATACAGCCCCCGTTCGTCAAACAGCTTCTGCTGCTTGTCGGTGGGCTTGGTGTTGCGCACCTTCAGATCAGTAAGTGCCATGGTCACCCCCTTGGAATGACCGCGCGTGTCGCATCGAGAAAGGCTCGAAGCTCAGCGGTTTCCGCGCCGGTCAGGTTCATGCATCGTTTACCCAGCCGCAGCGACAAGGCTCCGTCATTATCCAGTGCGAAGCGCATCACCACCTCCCTACGCTCCTGTCCGGCCCCTTGGCCGGCGCGCTCCTTTCTCCTCATTTCCGACGGATCAATGCCTGCTGCAAGCATCTCGCGCGCTTCGTTGCGTCGCCTGCGGGCCTCGTTCACGTTCACATCGGGAAAAACGCCAAGCGATACCCGCTTTTCCCTGCCCGCCACTCGATACTTGAGCCGCCAGTACTTTCCACCCGAGGGATGGACCTCGAGGATCAACCCCAGGCTGTCGTACAGCCGCCAGATCTTGACGTGCGGCTCCGCGGCGCGGATTGCCGCGTCTGTCAAAGGAGTCCGAGCAGCTTTGGCCATTTTGGGGTAACAGGTCCAGGAGGCTTGGGAGCGACCCCCAGGGTTACCCCGGCGTGGGGGTTGCAATCACTGGGAGAATCCAGTGGTAGTTTGCAACAAAAAACCCCGCGGAGCCAAGCCCGGCGGGGTTTTTTGGTCAAACTTTGGTGTTGCTAGGAATCTTGTTGGTGGAGCGGAGGAGGATCGAACTCCCGACCTTCGCATTGCGAACGCGACGCTCTCCCAGCTGAGCTACCGCCCCAACGAAGCGCCAATTCTAGCACAGCGCCGGAACCGTTTGACAAGCACCCCAGCGCGCCGCCGCAGGCGCCCAGCAGTCACTTCCCCGGCGCCCCCGCCAGCACCCACGCGACGACGGTGCGAATATCGGCATCGCTCATACGCGGGTGTGACGGCATCGGAATCGCGCCCCAAACCCCCGAGCCACCGTCACGCACTTTCACCGCGAGTTTAGCCGGCGCCTGCGCATCGCCCTTATATTTCCCGGCGATCTGCTGAAACGACGGCCCGACGAGCTTCCGATCGACCGCATGACACCCCATGCACGCGTTGCTCTTGGCGATCTCGAGCCCACCCGGCACATCGGCAGCGTACGCACCAGCCGACGCTACCGCCAACACAACCACCCCGCCCCACTTCCAGCTAACCAAACTCATTGCATCGCCTTCGGGTTGCCAGAATGAACCGCGTTCGAATTCGTCACCGGCGCAGGCGCCTGCTGACCGAGCGGCTGCGAGCTGATCGTCGCGGACTGCACGGCCCCCACCGTCGGCTCACTCGAATCCGCCGCCGGCGCTTGCGCCGCACCCGGCGCGCTGGCGGCCGTCGACGCGGACGCCTCGAGCGCCTGCGCTTCCTGCGGCTTGATGTACTGGAACACCTTCACGACCTGCATGACACCCGGCACGCGGCTCGCCGCATCGCCGCCGGTATCGCCTTCATTCGACGTCACGAGCCCCATCAAATAGACGTTGCCTCGTTCGCAAACCACCTTGAAATCGTTCGCCGAAATGCCCTTCTCCGCGATCAACGCGGTCTTCACGCGGCCTTCGAGGTACGAGTCGTTCGCCCGCGACGACAGCGTGCTCTTCGGCTGCACCGCCAGCTCGTTGACGATCCGGCTGACGTTATCGATGCCGCGCACGATCGTCTCGGCCTGCTGCTTGTTCTGCTCGCTCGGCACTTCACCCGTCAGCAGCACGCGCTGGTTGAACACGGTCACGTTGACGTGCGCGTCGTCCGGCAGCGATTGGGCGATTTGCGTCGAGGCCTTGATCTGAATCTCACGGTCCTCGGTCTGCGCGCCGACCGTCCGCCGATCGGTCGCAATCAGCGCGCCGCCCCCAGCCGCGCCGGCCAGCGCCAGCACGCAACCCTGCAACGTGGCGGCGAGTCCCGCCGCCAATCCGACCACGAGCGTGGTCCTCACAAGCGTCTTCTTGACGCGATTTCCGCTCATCAACGCACTCCCTTTCGTGGTCAATTCAATCGTCAATTTAGTGGTCAATCTTCGCCGAGCAGCATCGCATCGATGCCGTCGCACAGACAATGAATCGTCAGCATGTGCACTTCCTGAATGCGCGCGAGGCGCTCGGACGGCACGCTGATATGGATATCCATATCGGTCAGCGTCTCGTTCATTTTTCCGCCGCCGTGGCCCGTCAGCGCGATCACGACCATCTCGCGCTCGTGCGCTTCGGCCACCGCCGCGAGCACGTTGGCCGAGTTGCCGGTCGTGCTCAACGCGAGCAGCACGTCGCCCGTGTGGCCGAGCGCGCGGACTTGCTTCGAGTAGATCTCGTCGAAAGCGTAGTCGTCGCCGAGCGCCGTCAGGATGGAGGAATCGGTGGTGAGCGCGATGGCCGGCAAGCCCGGCCGCTCGCGCTCGAAGCGCCCGATCAGCTCGGACGCGAAGCGCTGCGCGTCGGCTGCCGATCCGCCGTTGCCGCACGCAAGAATCTTGTTGCCGTTCGCGAGCGCGGCGAACATCGTGTCGACCGCCACGGCGATCGGCATCGAGAGGGTTTCCAGTGCTTCGAGCTTGGCTGCCGCGCTGTCGCGGAAGTGCTGTTGAATGCGTTCGACTGACATCGATCTCTAACTAATAACGAGGTTGTCGAGCAACCTCGCCGCTGCATCCATGGTGCGCCTTTCGGCGCCGATTGTGGAGCGTGCTGGTGACATTTGCGCGCAAGTTTACCGCACTCGGCAAGCGCCGAAACACTGTTCATACGTCATCGGCGCGAAAAGCGTCTCGCAGCCACACGAGCCGGGTGCCGTCGAACGCAACGACGTCGAAGCGGCACGCGCTCACGGCGCCGCGGCTCCTGGCGAGAAAGACCTGCGCCGCGTGCACGATGCGCCGTCGCTTCTGCCAGCCGACGCTCGCCGCCGCTCCGCCAAAGCGTTTGTCCGCACGCGCGCGCACTTCGACGAACACCAGCGCGCCGTCGCGATCGCGCATCACGAGATCGATCTCACCGCCACGGCAAGTCACATTGCGAGCGACGAGTCGCATGCGCTGCCGGCGCAAATACTCGAGCGCACGCGCTTCGAAAGCCGTGCCGACGCTCTTCGACCCGGACCGGCCAGAAAAGTTGTCGTCCGGCGCGTGGCACAATGTCGGCCTTGTTCCGCTTTTCCGCGTTTTCTGCGTCATGACTGATCTCCTCGAACTCGCGCAAGGGCAGCAGTACCCGGCCGGCGCTCTGTATGTGGTGGCAACGCCGATCGGCAACGTCGCCGATATCACGCTGCGCGCGCTGCACGTGCTCGGGGCGGTCGACCGCATCGCCGCCGAGGACACCCGCAACAGCGGCCAGCTGCTCGCCCGCTACGGCATCGCCAAGCCGCTCATCGCCGTGCACGAGCACAACGAACGTGCGGCCGCCGCGCGCGTGATCGAGCACCTGCGGGCCGGCGAGCGCGTCGCCTATGTGTCGGATGCGGGCACGCCCGGCATCTCGGACCCTGGCGCTCGGCTCGTCGATGCCGTGCGCGAAGCCGGCTTGGCCGTCGTTCCCCTGCCAGGCGCAAGCGCGCTGACGACCGCGCTCAGCGTGGCGGGCGACTGGACCGGCACCTTCTCGTTCCTGGGCTTTTTGCCGACCAAGACCAAGCAGCGCGCGTCCCAGCTTCAGCAATTGGCCGCGCACACGCAGGCGTTGGTCTTCTACGAAGCGCCGCATCGCATCGTCGAGACCGTGCAGGCGCTCGCCGATGCATTCGGCGGCGCGCGGCGCCTCTTGATCGCGCGAGAGTTGACCAAGTTACATGAGGCCCTTCACCGCTGCACCCTGGCCGAAGGGCCAACGTGGCTCGCCGCCGACGCCAACCGGCAGCGCGGCGAGTTCGTGCTGGTCGTCGAAGGCGCACCGCAGGCGGAGCCGGGCGCCGAAGATCACGACGCACTCCTGAATATCTTGCTCGAAGAATTGCCCGTAAGCGGCGCGGTGAAGGTGGCTGCCGCGATCACCGGCGCGGCGCGCAACACGCTGTACGCACGCGCACTCGAGCTCAAGAAAGACTGAAGGGCCGCACACGACGGCCCTTCAGGGTTCGAATCGATTCTACGCAGTAGCGAGGCGAACCGCGCGAAGCACGGCACCGCACCCCTGCTGTCCAGCGCTTACTTGTTGAGCGAATTGTCGGCCAGCATTTCGGCCTGCTCGGTCTTCGCTTCCTGCTGCGACAAACCTTCGATCTTCACGCTCGCCGTGCCGGCCTTGCGCAGACCGAGCAGACGAGCCGCGGCGTAAGACACATCGATGATGCGCCCGCGCACGTACGGTCCGCGATCGTTGATCTTCACGACGACCGACTTGTTGTTGGTCGTGTTCGTCACCCGCACGTAGGACGCGAGCGGCAACGTCTTGTGGGCAGCGGTCAGCGCATTCATGTCGTAGCGCTCGCCGCTCGCCGTCTTGCGGCCGTGGAATTTCATGCCGTACCAGGAGGCGCGGCCGGACTGGTGGAAATCGGAGACATCCGGGCCTGCTTCGAGAGGCTTCGCATCGGCGAGGCTCGCTTTCGAGTCGGCGGCGGTCGGCTTGCCCAGCGCGTCGTAGCCGAGGGGCGCGGACGCGGCGTTTGCCAGGGCGCCCTGCGTGCGCATCGGCGAGGCGTTGGCCTGATCAGCCGGACCGTGAGGAACCGCACAGCCTGCCAAGGCAAAAAAGGCAAGCAGACTCCCCAGTCGAGGCAATCGAGATTTCATAAGACGTAACCCAACAGTGTCGAGCCGCAGCACGTAAATCTTTCGTATCGCTTACGGCTCGGGCGACCGAGGCACGACGTGGCTCCGCTCGCTATCCAGCGAGTCGTGCACAGGCACTCGGGTGCGGCCATCTACGCCGCTTTCCGCCCGGTTAGTTTTCACGTCTGGCGCAACCTGTCCCCGGCAGCCTGACCAGACCCCACATGCCGCCATCGAACGTAAATTGCACGTTCTATGCACGTCCGAAGACGTACAGGAACAGCGGCGTAGGCCCCACCCAGCGTCACGGCAGCAAGGCCGTTGCAGGCGCGCGGCGCCTGGCTGGGCAAGACGTGTGCATCGAATAACCTATCCGATGCAAGGTTTGTGCCGTCCTAATCGACGGACACTTACTTGACGGCGACCCGGCTGTGCTCGCCCTTAAACGAGACCGGATCGTCAATTGGCAGCGTGGGTGTTCCACGCACAATGGGTCGCATTATAGCAAAAGGACCTTTAAATCACCTGTCAACCTACATGGGAGCCATTGATTCTCACTATGGATGTAAAAATCGAGATTTGCCATCGTCCGTTCGGCCGATCAGCGACGGCTTCGCGCCGCCGGTACAATCGAGCTTTTCGCCGTCCTGCCGCATTGCCGATGAAAGTCTCGATCATCCCCGTCACGCCGTTCCAGCAAAACAGCTCGCTGCTCGTCTGCGAGGCCACGGGCCGCGCCGCCGTGGTCGATCCGGGCGGCAATCTGGAGCGGATTCAGGAGGCGGTCGCCCGGCTGGGCGTGAGCGTCGAGAAGGTGCTGCTCACCCACGGGCACATCGACCACTGCGCCGGCGCGAAGACACTGGCGGCGCACTACGGCGTGCCCATCGAAGGACCCCATCAGGACGAGCGCTTCTGGCTCGACCAACTGCCGGCGCAAAGCCAGCGCTTCGGTTTTCCGGCAGCGGAGGCGTTCGAACCCGATCGCTGGCTCTCGGACGGCGACACCGTGCAGTTCGGCGACGAAACGCTCGACGTCTACCACTGCCCGGGCCATACGCCCGGCCATGTCGTGTTCGTGAGCGACGCTCACCGGCTCGCGCTCGTCGGCGACGTGCTGTTCGCCGGCTCGATCGGACGCACCGATTTTCCGCGCGGCAACCACGCGGACCTGCTCGCGTCGATCCGCAGCAAGCTCTGGCCGCTCGGCGACGACATCACGTTCGTCCCCGGGCACGGCCCCACGTCGACGTTCGGCGCTGAGCGGCGCACGAATCCGTACGTGGCGGACGGGGTGGGCGCATGACAGCCGAGATCTATGTCAGCACCGACGTCGAAGCGGACGGCCCGATTCCCGGTCCGCACTCGATGCTCAGCTTCGCGTCGGCGGCCTACACCGCGGACAAGCAACTGATCGGCACGTTCTCCGCCAATCTGGAAACGCTTCCTGGCGCCGAGGCGCATCCGATCCAGGCGGCTTGGTGGAAGACCCAGAAGGAAGCGTGGGCGGCATGCCGCGCCGATCTGCAAAAGCCAGAAACGGCGCTCGTCACGTACGTCGAATGGGTCGAGTCGCTGCCGGGCAAGCCCGTGTTCGTGGCGATGCCGGCGGGCTTCGATTTCACCTTCATGTTCTGGTACATGATGCGCTTTGCGGGGCGCTGCCCGTTCTCGTGGTCCGCGCTCGACATCAAGACGCTCGCGTTCGCGATGACGGACCTGCCGTACCGCAAATGCATCAAGCCGCGCATGCCGAAGCGCTGGTTCGACGACCACCCTCACACGCACGTCGCGCTCGACGATGCGATCGAGCAAGGCGCGCTTTTTTGCAACATGCTGGCAGAATTGCGCAGCCAGCAAGCCGCGCTCGGCATCATTCCGAACGCCTCCCCGCCTGAATCGGCCGCAGAGGACGGCGCAGGACAAAACGCCGCGAGCAACCCGGCAAATTAGGGAAATCCCCTCAGCGCTGGCGTCTCACATTGCCTTTCTTTTCCGTCGCCTCTAACATTTAGGAAATGTTGCGGCCGAACTGGGAGGCACGCGTGACCCTCGATACGTTTTCTCAAAAAATTCTGCGTCTGCTGCAGCTCGACGCGCGACGGTCGGTCCAGGAGATCTCGGATCAGGTCGGCTTGTCCAGCACGCCTTGCTGGCGGCGCATCAAGGACATGGAGCAGTCAGGCGTGATTCAGCGCTATACCGCGCTGCTCGATCGCGAGAAGCTGGGGCTGCATGTCTGCGCGCTGGCTCATATTCATCTGACGAGACACACGGAAGGCGGCGTCGAGCAATTCGAACGCGAAATCGCCACCTGTCCTGAAGTCACCGAGTGCTACAGTACGACCGGGGAAGCGGACTACATTCTGAAAATCGTCGCCCCCGACATCAAAGCGTACGACTCGTTCCTGCACGAGCGCATCTTCAAGATCCCTGCCGTGGCGCAGGTGCGCACCAGCGTAGTGCTGCGCGAGATCAAATTCGATACGCAGTTGCCGCTGTAGCCGCGGCAACCTGTTCCCGCTTAACTGACGCGCGCCGCCGCCTGCCGATCCGGCGAGCGGCTCGCCGTATCGAGCAAGCGTTGCACGGTAATCTTGCGCGCCTCGAGCCGGGCGGCCAGATCGTCGAGGTTCAGGCGGTTTGCCAGGTCGGCGTCGCGCTCGTCTACCGCGAACGTCACCTCGATGTCGAGCCCGCTGCTCAAGTAGTGGAGATTGAGACTGACAGCGCGCAAGCCGCGTTTCGCCAGTTCGGCGTCGAGCGCCTCGATCACCGCTTCGCGCGGCGGCAAGTTCGCGGCCGGGTGTCTCAGCGCATCGTTCTCCGGATCGACGTGGATCAGCGCGTCGAGCACGCGCTTGTCGGTCAGCACGCGCGAACGCGCGGACTCGGCGATGTAGTGCCCCTCCGACACCGAGATCAGCGGATCGACGAGGATATGCGCATCGACGAGCGCCAAGTCGCCCATCTTTCGCGTGCGCAGCTCGTGCACGTCGCGCACGCCAGGCGTCGACATCAACAGCTTGCGCACCTCGTCGGTGGCGTCTTCATCGAGCGCGCGGTCGGACAAGTCCTGCAAGGCATCCCAGCCGAAGGTCCAGCCCATGCGCGCCACCATGAAGCCGACGATCGCCGCCGCGATCGGATCGAGCAGGCGCACGCCCGCGAGACTGCCGACGATGCCGATCGCCACCACCAGCGACGACGCCGCATCAGAACGCGCGTGCCACGCGTTCGCGATCAAGAGCGCCGAGCGCACGCGCTGCGCCTCGCGCAGCATGTAGCGAAAGAGCCCTTCCTTCGAAACCAGCACGAGAATCGCGACGGCCAGTGCGCTGATGTGCACTGCGGGAATGTCGTCGAGATGCGCAAGCCGTTCACCCGCGCGCCACAGCATGCCGACGCCGACAGCGATCAGCAGGGCGCCCAGAAAAAGCGACGCCACGGTTTCGTAGCGGTTATGTCCGTAATTGTGATCGGCATCCGGCTTCGCGCCGCTCGCTTTATTCGCGATTAATACGATGAAATCCGACACGAGATCGGCAAGCGAATGCACGCCATCCGCGATGAGCGCTTGAGAATGAGCGATGACGCCGATAAAGATCTGCAGCGTCGTCAGCACGAGGTTCACCACGATGCTGACGAACGTGGTCTTGCGGGCGACGACCTGCTTTTCGGCCGTATCGGCATCGAAACTGTCGAAACTTTGCGACATGGGTCTACCGTAGCGTTGTTGGTTTTGAATGCGCGAATTCTAGCAGCGCAACCATGACAAACCGTCGCATAGCCCTACATTTTCGTTTTAAATCATATGCTTATCGAAACGCGACGTATTCGTGTTTCGATATCTGCGCGTCCGAGGTGAGAGCGGGCGATCGTTTCACGCCATGCGTAAAGCGATGAAGTCAGACTTTCCATGGACATAAAAAAACCGCGCCCCCTGAAGTGCGCGGTTTTTTGTTTCGGCCGTCGCGGGCTTAAGCAAGCCGCTCGTACCGATGGCCTTTGAGCCGATTACTTCTGAATCAGAAATTGATCGCGATCTTGGCCGGCAATCCATTTCGGCGGTTTGCCGCGGCCCGACCAGGTGCTGCCGCTTTCGGGATCGCGATATTTCGGCGCGACGCCGGCGCGCGGACGGCCAACTTTCGCATGCTTACCGCGACTTACACCGAGTTCGGCAAGCGTAATGCCGTAGTCGGCCATTTTTTGTTTGATCTCGTTAAGCACTTCCGCGTATTCACGCGCCTTCGCCTCTTCGATCTGCTTCTCCAGCTTTTCTCGTTGAGCGAGAAGTTCCTTGTAAGAAGACATACATTCCCTTGTGGTTTCGATAAATGACGCAGGTCTTAAGCCGGCTTGCCATTTCAATGCGTGGTGCCTCGGATATTTCGGAGCGAGATTAGCACAAACAAGAAACCGAAGAAAAGGCTGAAAGACAAAAAAATAAAAAACGGGGATTTCAATTCACTGATTAGCTCGCAGAGCGCATGAGCGTAGACGGCATTTTTACGTTTTGTTGCATATCTTGAAATCAGACAGGTTGGACTAGCCCAACAGGCATAATTCCCAAGGTATGAAATTAATATCAAACCATCTCATAAAAACCTCTCATGCGATGAAAGGTTGGCGGTTAAACAGAGATGAGGTTCGCGGTCATCTTTACTAAAAACGAACTAGTCAGAGTTTTCCCGATTAGGATAAACACGACACTATTTTGCGGCGCGGCGCTCGATGCAATCGGCCAGTGCACTTTCGAGTTCCGCAATGGTCTGTTTCGGCTCGTCGAATGCATCGCGTTCGAGCACGCCGCCGACTTTTAAATCCGCGCCATAGCGGTCCACTCCCGCCAATTCGAGCTGAGCCGAGCGCCGCGGATGATGCGTGAAGAATGCTGTGAGCGCCATTTCTTCTTCGGACGGCAGCGGAGTGAGCGGGTCCAGGTCGGCGGCGTCGAGCCACCCCATTGCACCGAAGCCGCCGATATAGCGCAGCCGCTCGATCGCCATGATCCAAAACGAAAAGTCGCCCAGCGCAAGATAGCGCTCGGCATTGGCGTGATAGCGCAGATAGCGCGCGACGACAGCCGGAGTCGGCTCGAGCGGCTCGAAGCGGCCGATCAGCGTGACTCGCTCCGAGTTCAACACGTCCCCGTCCGGCGCTTGCACGACGAGAAAGCCGGCGCGCGGGTCAGCCTGTAGATTGCGCGTATGTTCGGCGAGCCGGCTCACGAGCACGAGCGGACGATGCCGTGCGTCGGTCGCGAACGGCAGCACGGTTGGGTAAGGGAAACCTTGCGGCTCGCGTGAATGCGTCGCGAGCGTTCCGACGCCGGTTCTATGGAGCAGGTGAAGCGGAGCGTGGGCGGGAATGTTCAAGTCGAGGTCCTCGAGAATTGAGCTGGCTTGCCCGGCCGGGGCACGCCCCACGGCTTGGCCTTGCACAGACAGCTTAGATTACCGCGCAAGCAAGGCGGCAGGCGCTCCGATAGAATCAACGGCTCAGCGGCTACGCGGCGCATCGTAGCGCTTCGCCATTCATCCGCCGCCCATCCACCCGCAACCCGCCGTTTGACGAGCCCTCCGTGTCCGACCACTCCCCCGAACTCGCCCCGCTCCCCGCCGTGCATCGCAACCTGCCGGCGGCGGCGCGCAACCGTGCACGCAATGCAACGATGGCGCTCTTTTTTATCGCCGGCATGGTGTACGCGTCGTGGGGCGTGCACGTGCCGACCGTGCGCGACAAGTTCCATTTGAGCCCGGCGCTGCTGTCGATCGCGCTGCTCGCCGTCGCGGGCGGCTCGATTGCGGCGATGGCGACCAACGCCAAATGGATCGCGCGCGTCGGCACGCGCCGCGCGTGTCTGGCGGGCGGACTCACGATGTCGCTCTGCGCGGCGCTGATTCTCGTCGTGCCGTTCTATTGGCTGTTGCTTCCCGTGCTTGCGCTCTTCGGCGCCGGCATGGCCACGCTCGACGTCGCGATGAACGCCGAAGCGAGCGCCGTCGAGACTGCGCTCGCGCGGCCGATCATGTCGACGCTGCACGGCATGTTCAGCGTCGGCGGGATGGCGGGCGCGGCCGTCGGCGGCGCGCTGCTCTCGCGCGGCATGGCGCCGGCGCTGCACCTCGCGCTCGCGGCGGCGGTGAGCGCGATCGTCCTGTTGCTCGCGTGCCCCGCCGTGCTGCCGCACGTGCCGCATGCCGACGATCCTCACCACCACGGCTCGCGCGCCAACCGCTGGCGCTCGCCGGTGCTGTGGGCGCTCGGCGCCATCGCGCTGATCGCGCTGATCGCCGAAGGCGCGATGTACGACTGGGCGACGGTCTATATGCGCGATGTCGTCGCGGCGACGCCCGCGCTCGCGAGCGCGGCGTACGCGGCGTTTTCCGGCGGCATGGCGGCGGGCCGCTTCGCAGGCGATACCGTGCGCGCCCGCTTCGGCGCGCCGCAGCTCGTGCGGGCGAGCGCATCGCTCGCTTGCGCGGGGATGATCGGCGCATTGCTGCTGCCGTATTCGTTTGCCGCGTTGACGGGCTTCGCGCTGATGGGTCTTGGGCTTGCGAACATGATGCCGGTGCTGTTTGCCGCCGCGGCACGCGTCAAAGGCATTCACGCCGCCGAAGGTCTCGCGCATGTCGCCGGTCTGGCGTACTTCGGCCTGCTCTTCGGTCCGGTCGTGATCGGCGGCGTGACGCAGGCGACGAACCTGTCGATCGGCCTTTCGATCGTCGCGCTATGCGCGGCGCTCGTCGCTTTTGTCGGGCCGAAGGTGCTCGGGAGGCTCCGGATTTGACGCGTCCTCGCGCCGCATAGCGTGAACGATGACAACACACAAAAGCCCATACGAAAAAGCGCGCATGCTGGCAAAGCATCCGCGCTTTTCGTCGCTGCCAGGGGCTGTGACGGCCCCTGAAGCCAACGGAGCAAATTACATCTTCACTTCGCTGAGCAGCGACTTCTTGCCTGCCTTGTAGTTGTAGAGCGAGATCACGCCGTGCTGGAGGTCGCCCTTCGAGTCGAACGTGGTTTCACCAATCACACCCTTGTAGTCGGTGGTCGGCATGACGGCGACGATCTTCGCCGGATCGGTGGAGCCCGCGCGCTTCATCGCGTCGACGATGATGTACACGGCGTCATACGTGAACGGCGCGTAGATCTGGATCGGCTGGCCGAAGCGCTTTTGGAACTTCGCCTGGAACTCCTCACCCGCCTTGCCCATCTTCTCGAGCGACCTGCCTGCCTCCGAGCAGACGACGTTGTCGGTTGCTTCGCCGGCCAAGTCGGCCAGCTTGTCGGTACAGACGCCGTCACCCGCGAGCACCTTCGCGCGCAGGCCCAATTGCTTCGCTTGCTTCGCGAACGGGCCGCCGGTGGCGTCCATGCCGCCGTACATGATCGCGTCCGGGTTTTCGCCCTTGATCTTTGTCAGAATCGCGCGGAAGTCGACGGCCTTGTCGTTGGTTGCGTCATGCGACATCACGTTCATGCCGAGCGACTTGGCGGTCTTCTCGAACTCATTAGCGAGACCTTGGCCGTAAGCGGTCGAGTCGTCGACGATCGCGACGCTCTTGAGCTTCAACTCCTTCGCGGCATAGTTGGCGAGTGCCGGGCCCTGCTGCGCGTCAGTCGCCACCACGCGGAAGGTCGTCTTGAAGCCTTGCTGCGTGAAGGCCGGGTTCGTTGCCGACGGCGTGATCTGCACGATGCCTGCATCGCTGTAGATCTTCGAAGCCGGGATCGACGTGCCTGAGTTCAGGTGGCCCACCACCGCGACGACCTTGTCGTCGACGAGCTTCTGCGCCACTTGGGTCGCCGTACGCGGGTCGGCTGCGTCGTCTTGAGCGTCGAGTTCGAGCGTGACCTTCTGGCCGCCGATCGTGAGACCCTTCGCGTTGATTTCCTCGACCGCGAGGCGCGCACCGTTTTCGTTATCTTTGCCGAGGTGAGCGATTTGCCCAGTCAGCGGTGCGACGTGGCCGATCTTGACGACTTGATCCGCCGCGGCGCCCGTCGCCATCGTCGCAAACAGCATGGCTGCAGCGCTGATCGGCAACAGCTTTTGCATCTTAATATTCATGTAAGTCTCCAGTTTCGGTCCCAAAAACAACGTAATCGCCCTGTGCCCCGCTTCAGTCTTATCCGTATAGATCCCGTTGGACGACCACGCCGGATGCATCGGTCATGCACTTGGCTAAGCACGTGAGCCAACTCGTTTTTGGCAGGTGGCATCCCGTACTTGCGCGCAAGTGTAGGTCATCAAATTAATTTATGGGATTTTTTTGAGAAAGTGGGACGACTACTAATAGCGCGATCGTTCGCAGCGCAATCCGCATACTTGAAGATTGCCCCGAAACGCCCGTCCCATGCGGCTTTCGGCAAAACCAGGGTTTTTGCTGATGCCTGCGATTTGCGTGTGCGAAGGCAGTTGAGACCATTGGCCGCGACGAATATGACGGCTATAAGTCGCGGCTTCCGGAGGCTTTTGCCGCGCTCCATCTATTGAGCCAAATCGGATAAGCGGACTTGCCACGCCATATAGGTCAATGACGGGCCAATGCGCAGCGCGATCGTTTCACTCCATGCACCAAGCCCCGCCGCTTGGCACCGCCTCTGCAACAGTCTCCGATTGGTGGCACACTGGCGGCCCGATTTTCTCCCCCACGTTCTAATAGGAGAGCGACGTGAGCGTCACATCTCGCTGGATCGACATCCCCACCGGCAACGACCACTTTCCTGGCTATCTGGCGTTGCCCAAGGGCGGCAAGGGGCCGGCCGTCGTCATCATTCAGGAAATCTTCGGCGTGAACGGCCATATCCGCTCGGTCGCGGATCAGTACGCGCTCGACGGCTACGTGGCGCTCGCGCCGGACATCTTCTGGCGCACGCAGCCGCGCATCGAACTCGGTTACGAAGGCGCGGATCGCGACAAGGGCATCGAGATCCTGCAGAAGACCGACGTCGACCTCGCAGTGGCCGATATTGGCGCGGCCGCGCAAGCGCTGCGCGCGATGCCCGAAGTGGCGGGCAACGTGGCGGCCATCGGTTATTGCTTCGGCGGACGGCTGGCTTATCTGGCGGCGGCGCAGGGTTCGATCGACGTCGCGGTGGCGTATTACGGCGGCGGCATTCAGAACCTGCTCGATCAAGCGGCCAAGATCAAAGCGCCGATTCAATTCCACTACGCCGAGCTGGATGCGGGCATTCCGCTCGAGGCGGTCGGCCAAGTGAAGGAGCGTTTCGTCGGCCGGGACGACGTCGAGTTCCATTTGTATCCGAACGCGCATCACGGCTTCAATTGCACGGACCGCTCGGCCTACGACCAGCACGCCGCCGCACTCGCGCACGGCCGCACGCTGACGTTCCTCGGCGAGCATCTGTAAGACTTGTCGCTCTGGCTTGCCCATTGCGCGGCAAGCACGACCCGGCCGCGCGGCGCGAAGCCGCGCGGCCGTCCTTCGACCGGCGGCCGCCGCTTGCGGCCGCACCGGGATGAATCAGGCCTTCTTGTTATAGGCGCTGCACCAGCCCTTGCCCGACACCTGCTTGCCGCCGAACATCGGACACGGCGCCCACGCATCGCCCGCCTTGCCTTGGTAGAAGCTGCAGTTGCCGCAATCCTGGCCGGCGGCGTACTTCGCCCATTTGGCCTTGTCGACTTTGGTCGCGTCTTCCTTATAGCCGAGCGCCTGCGCGGTGGGATCGGCTTCGGTCACTTTCGGCGCGTCAGCGAAGGCGGCCTGGCGCGACAACGCGAGCGTCGACGCGACGCCGATGCTCGTGATCAAGAACGTCCGACGAGATGATTTCATTGGGGACTCACTCCACGTTATATGAACTTGGACGCCGTTCTAGCGACGGCCGTGTCAGAGCATAGCAACGAAGCGGCGCCGTGTGGCGCCCGAAATGGTAGAGATAAGGGATTGCTTAGCTGGCGAGGAGCGCGGCTGCCTCGGCCGCGCGCTCGGCCTGCGGTTAGTCATTGGGTCAGGCGCTCGACAAACCGCGCCCCGCCACCTCGCACACGCGCTGCGCGATCGCGAGCGACGCCGTCAAGCCAGGCGACTCGATCCCGAACAGATTCACGAGCCCGCGCACGCCATGCGCGGCCGGCCCCTGGATGACGAAATCGGCGGCCGGCTCGCCGGGGCCGGAGAGCTTCGGACGAATCCCCGCATACGCGGGCTGCAGCGCGCCCTCGGGCAGCGCGGGCCAATATTCGCGGATCGCCGCGTAGAACGAATCGGCGCGATGCGGATCGACGTCGTAATTGATCGCATCGATCCACTCGACATCGGGACCGAAGCGCGCCTGTCCGCCGAGATCGATCGTCAGGTGCACGCCGAGTCCGGCTTCGTTCGGCATCGGGTAGACGAGCCGCGAGAACGGCGCGCGTCCCGACACGGTGAAATAGTTGCCGCGCGCCAGATAGAGCGGCGGCACGTGGCGCGGATCGAGCCCGTGGATCTTGCGCGCGATCGCGTTCGCCTGCAGCCCCGCGCTGTTGACGATGCACGCCGCGCTGATCGTCGTCGGCGACGCGCCGCCGACGCTCACGATGAAGCGCCCGTTGCGGCAATCGATCGATTCGACCGGCGCATGAAACACGCAGACCGCGCCGTCGTTCTCCGCATCGCCTTGCAGCGCGAGCAGCAGTTGATGACTGTCGACGATGCCCGTCTGCGGCGAGAACACCGCGGCGACGCACGACAGCGCGGGCTCGAGTTCATGCGCCTCGTCGCCTGTCATGCGGATCAAGTCCAGCACGCCGTTTTCCTTGCCGCGCGCCTCGATCGCCTGGAGTTGCGGAATCTGGTTGCGCGCCGTGGCGACCAAGAGCTTGCCGCAGCGCTCGTGCGGCACGCCGCGCGCCGCGCAATATTCGTAGAGCATTTCGCGGCCGCGCACGCAGAGCGTCGCTTTCAACGAGCCGCGCGGATAGTACAGGCCCGCGTGAATGACTTCGCTATTGCGCGAGCTCGTGCCGGTGCCGATGGCCTCGGTCGCTTCGAGCACGATCACTTCGCGTCCGCGCGCCGCCAGTGAGCGCGCCACGGCAAGACCGACCACCCCTGCGCCGATCACTACGCATTCGATCTGATCCATATGTGTGTTTGTCCTTGCGGCGCCATGCACTGCGCCTCTCCACCCGCGTTGGACACAGGGTGCGCCAGGCTCGCTGCGCACACTGTTCGCTTTCGCGCTTCACATAAATTGTACGACTTGGAGGAGCACGCAAACGTCCACATCCGTACAACTACTGCGGACGGCGTGACAGGAACGTGACAGAAGCGCGACGATCGTGCGCCAACCGGCATTGGCGTCGGATCGCTTTGGTGAAACCTCGTGCATTTGCGCTCGATCGGGAGATTTTTCACACCAAACCGCGGCGCGCCTCTAGCCGAGCGCCTCAAAAACCGATCGGCTTGCGCCGCGTGCCGTGTTCGAGCCGGATGTCGCCGGGACGCACTTGATCGCGCCCGGCCACGCGCGCCGCGCCGAAGCCGTTCAATATCGCGCGGCGCATGTCGCGCGGCGATGCCAGCGCGAGCGCGTCGAGCGTGTCGTCGGCGAGTGCCGCAGGAAAGCGCTGGCCCCACACGTGTGCCGAGCGGATCTCTTCGTAGATCGACTGCGCGATGCGCCGCGCGCCGTCGCGATCGGGCGCGGCGATTTCGTAGACGCTCATCCGGTCGAGGATCGGCTCGGGGATCGCGCGCTCGTCGTTGGCGGTCGCGATCCAGATCACATGGCCGGCGTTGATCGGGATCTCGGCGAACTCGTCGATGAAGGTGCGCGCGGTCTCTTGCTCGAGCAGCGCGTAGAGCGCGCCGAGCGGATCGTATTGCGAATCGCCGCTCGCCTTGTCGATTTCGTCGATCGCGATCACCGGGTTCGCGTAGCTGCCGTGCACGAGCGCATCGAACACCTTGCCGGGTTTCGCGTTCTTCCACTGCGACGACGCGCCCGACAAGATCCACCCCGCCGTCAGCGAGCTCATCGCCACGTATTGATACGATGTGCCAAGCAAACGCGAGAGCTGCTTCGCGAAATGCGTCTTGCCGATGCCGGGGTCGCCGAGCAAGAGAATCGGCATCAGTTCGAGCCGGTCGTCGGTTTCGAGGCACAGCGCGACTTGCTTGCGCACGTCGTCGAGCGGTTCCGCGAAGTTGGGCAGCGCGTCGATCAGAGCGTCGATCGACGGCATCCGGTTCGGCTTCACGCAAAATCGCAGATTGCCGACCTTCAGCATCTTTTCGTACATGACGCGCAGCGCTTCATTCGCGCCTTCCCCGAGTTCGTTCAGCGCGGTTTCGACCTCGTCGAGATCGTAGACCTTGCTGAACGACGCCAACGCGAGTTCCTGTTTGACCATGGCGGTTGTCATCGCTCACCTCGCTCTTCGTGCGTGCTGACGGTCGGCCCCTGATGCTCGGCCCGATCGGGTATCGATATAACGCGCGATACCTCGATTTGGCGCACATTCCGACACGCCGTGATTTGAGTGTAACGGCGCAATATTCATGCGCAAGCGAGCAGCCGACGCGCTGTGCTGCTGATACGGCGGGCTGCGTTCGGACCGCGCTCGCGCCGACTGAACCCGTCCCCCGCTGCGCAGTCTGAAAACCGTATTTTCGAGAGAGCGTAAGATGGGCGCCTATGCTTTTTAGAGCGCCGTGGAGAGACCCTGCATGTGGAAAGCCCGTGCCGCCGTGCTGTCAGCCGCCTGGTTCACCTTGTCTATCGCCGCGCACGCGCAAACCGCGGCGCAGCCGGCGGTGCACTGGGAGCTGCAGATCATGCGCGACGGGCAGCAGATCGATTCCTTCGACGCCACGACGACGGTCGGCCAGGCGCACACCGAGACGCATCATCACGACGTCACGCATGACGTCGGCTGCAAGGACAAGCCGGCGGGCAACATCGATCTCTCGCGCACGCTGACGGTCTCGCCCACTGAGGCGAGCACCGACTCCGTGACGCTCGCGATCGAAGCGCAGGAAACGCTCGAAGACGACAGCGCGCCGCAAACGGTGGAAGGCTGCAAGCTGCCGCCGCAGCCGCGCGAAGTCACGGCGAGCCACCCTGGACTGACGATACCGAACGGTCAATGGGCAACGTGGACGATCGTCGATAAGAATCCGACGCTGGTATACCGCGTGCGCGCCAGTGTTCCGCCTTTGAAAACGAATTGAAGTGGGAACGACGCGGCAATGCGAAATCCCGAAGAACTGACACAACTGAAACATGAGAGTCCGCTGAAAAAGGACTTCATGGCGGTGAGCTGGAACCTCCACAAAGGCCGCTCACCGCTCGGCTTCACGGCGTGGAACGCGATGCAGCGCTGGGTGGAATCGACGCACGCCGACGCTTACTTTCTGCAGGAAGCGATGGCGCGCCGCATGCCCGGCCCGGTGCTCGCGACGAGCTTCGGCTCGCCCGTCATCCACGATCCGCTCGAAGACGTCTGGCATTGCCAGGCGACCGAAATCGCCCGCTCGCTCGAGCTCGATATCGCGCTCGGGCCGAATGTGTTCAAGCCGTCGTGGCGGCACGGCAATGCGATTTTGTCGCCGCATCCGCTCGATCTCGGCGGGCGCTGGGATATCTCGGCGCACCGCTTCGAGCGCCGCGGGCTGCTCGTCGCGCGGGCGGCGTTCGCGGGGAAATCGGTCACGCTGCTGTGTGCGCACCTCGCGCTCACGCGCGCGGCGCGGCTGCGTCAGATGAACTGGATCGCCCACTGGATCGCGCGCGAGGCGCCCGACGGTCCGCTCGTCCTCGCGGGCGACTTCAACGACTGGCGCAACGATTCGGTGCCGCTCTTCGGCGAGCTCGGCCTGCGCGAAGTGGCGACGTGGCTCGGCGAAGCGGGCCGCACGTTTCCAGCGTTCTCGCCGGCGCTCGCGCTCGACAAGATGTTCGTGCGCGGCATGCGGCCCGTCGAATGGATTCAGCCGGCGCAGGAAACGGCTTGGTTGTCGGACCATCTGCCGTACATGGCTCGGCTGCGGCTCGAATGAGCGCGGCAACGGTCGTGTCAGTGGCAACGCTCGTATAAGGGATTTCCCGCTCGCGATTTTCTGCATGCAGATACAGTAGCGGCTTCACGCCACCGCCTAGCCCGAGGCACGCCATAGTGCATTACCTGCCGATCCTGCTGCAAATCGCCGTCGTCTACCTGGTCGCCGCCATCAGCCCGGGACCGAACTTCTTCATGATCACGCAGCTCTCGCTCTCGGGCCGGCGCGGGCTCGGCGCCGCTTCGGCGCTCGGCGTCGGCACGGCATCGGTGACGTGGGCGACGCTTGCGATGCTTGGCCTCGCGGCCGTCCTGCAGCAGATCGAGTGGCTCTACACCGGCATCCGGATCATGGGCGCGGTCTACCTCGTCTACTTCGGGCTCAAGCTGCTGCGCTCGAGCGCCAAGGCCGAACCGGCGGCGGCCGCCGCCCCGGACACCGCCGAGCCCGAGGCACACGATGTCGCAGCCTATTGGCGCGCGTATCGGTCCGGTCTCGTCACCTGCCTCACCAATCCGAAATCCTGCGTGTTCTGGACCAGCGTGTTCGCGGCCATGTTTCCCGCGCATCCGCCGCTCTGGTTCTACGGCGTGGTGCTCGCGATGATCGGCGTGCTGTCGGCCGGGTGGTACGGCGGCGTCGCGCTGATGTTCGCGTCCGAGCGCACGCAGCGCGGCTACCGCAAGCTGCGCCGGCCGATCGATGGCCTGTGCGGCGCCGCGCTGGTCGGCCTGGGCGCGAAGCTCGTCGCCGAGCGCTAAAGCCCGCCCCCTTATACCGTCGAGTTATTTCGATATGTAAGGGGTGTCGAAGACGCATAACGCGTGCCGCGTTAAAATGCGCGTTTTCCCGTCGTTTTGCGACTCCCTGTCCGGCGCCATCGGCGCCCCGGCGCAGCGGCGCATCTCCAAGAAGCCATGAGCAACCTGAATTCTCAAACCGTTCTCTCCGTCCATCACTGGACCGACACGCTTTTCAGCTTCACCTGCACGCGCGACGCGGGGTTCCGCTTCGAAAACGGCCAATTCACGATGGTCGGCCTCGAGGTCGAGGGTAAGCCGCTGATCCGCGCCTACAGCATGGCGAGCGCCAACTACGAAGAAAACCTGGAATTCCTGAGCATCAAGGTTCAGGACGGCCCGCTGACCTCGCGCCTGCAGCACCTCAAGGTGGGCGACCAGGTGCTGATCGGCAAGAAGCCGACCGGCACGCTGATGTGCGACAACCTGTTGCCGGGCAAGACGCTGTGGCTGCTGTCGACCGGCACGGGCCTCGCGCCGTTCATGTCGATCATCAAAGATCCGGACGTCTACGATCGCTACGAAAAGATCGTGCTGACACACACCTGCCGGTTCGTCGACGAACTCGCGTACAACGAATACATCACCGATCACCTGCCGGCGCACGAGCACATCGGCGAGCTGGTGAGCGAAAAACTCGTCTACTACCCGACCGTTACGCGCGAAACGTTCCAGAACCGGGGCCGGATCACCGAGCTGATCGACACGAAGAAGCTGTTCGAAGACCTCGAGGTGCCGCCGTTCTCGAAAGAGAACGACCGCGTCATGCTGTGCGGCAGCCCGCACATGCTGCGCGACACGCGCGAGTTGCTCGACGGTCTCGGCTTCGAGGAAGGCAGCAACAATGCGCCGGGCCACTATGTCGTCGAAAAGGCGTTCGTCGGCTGATCGAGGGCGATCAGTGCAGATTTAGTCTGACGAATATCTTAAAAACCGGAGCCGCGCGCTCCGGTTTTTTTATGTCGACCCGAGTTAGCGCTTCAGCGGTTACTCGGGTCCCATGCAAAGCTGCACAGCGGATTGCCGCATGCGCCTGCGCGGCCCGTCCCGCTCATTGCCGCAGTTCCGCCCAACCTGTCCTAACGTTACAAATCAATTCCTTACCGCCACTTTTCATGTCGGTGTTTTTCCTACACGAAAACCCGCGCCAGATGTGAATCTTTGATGGCAAACAACACTGGAAGCCTTGTCTCATCAGACTTTTAAATTGTTTTGGGATATCATCGCGGCGCGGTGGGAAGGTTTTGAAACAATCATAGGGTTAGCGTCGATTTGTTACGAGATGTAAAAAACGTTACGCTGTGCCGTTACCGTTTGTCCGTCGCGCCTCGTCTTTTTGACCGCTTTGGCGGCGGCTTTTGAGACGCGCCGGAAGCCTGCTTGTGTGACCCGTAGGGAAATCCATGGACACGTCGATTGTCGTACCAATCAACGCGATCACCTCACTTGCGCTGCCGAGCGAGGCGGGCCGCGCGCACGGCATCGACCCCTTCACCCAAGCCGAACATCTCGAGGCCCGGCGCGCCGCGGAGCGCGAAGCCGAGGCGCTGCGCAAACGTGTGCGCGAGCTCGCGGCCGAGCTGACGGTCGCCCATGAAGACGCGCGCGCCTATCTGGCGCAGGAGCTGCACGACAGCGTCGGCGCCGAGCTGACCGCGGCCCGCTTCGCGCTCGCCAACGCCGAACACCGCCTGCCCGCCGGCGCCGACCCGCAATGTGCGGCGGCCCTCGCCGTCGCCCAGCAGTCGCTCGACGCCGCGAGCGATGCGAGCCGCCGCATCGTCGAGCACCTGCACGCGCGCCCGCTCGACGCGGGCATCGTCAGCGCGCTGTCGCAGTGGACCGAGGGCTTCGCCGCCCGCACGCGGCTCAGGACGAGCTTCGTCTGCGCCGCCGACGTCCGCATCACCCAACTCCCCTACGGCGCGGCGCTCGCGATCTTCCGCGTCGCCCAAGAAGCGCTCTCGAACGTCGCGAAACACGCCGGCGCGTCGTGCGCCAACGTGCGCATCGAGACCGACCGCCGCCATCTGACGGTGGTCGTCGAGGACGACGGCCGCGGCATCGGACGCCGCGCCCGCAAGGACACGAGCGGCTTCGGCCTCGCCGGCATGCGCGCGCGCTGCGACGCGTTCGGCGGCAAGCTGCGCATCGTGTCGCCCAAGCCGGACAGCAAGCAGGAGACTGCGCAAGCGAGCGGCACGACGGTGCGTGCCCGCTTCGCGTGGCAATCGATGCTCGAAGCCGACGCGCCGTGCCGCAACGTCTCGCTGTTCGTGAGGCCGGCCCGATGACGCTGCGCATTCTCCTCGTCGACGACCACGTGATCGTTCGCCAGGGCGTGCGGCAATTGCTGCTCGATCGCGGCATTGCGCGCGAGGTCGTCGAGGCCGACAACGGCGCGCAAGCGCTCGCGAGCATCGACAAGACCGTGTTCGACGCGACCCTGCTCGACATCTCGCTGCCGGACATGAACGGCGTCGAAGTGTTGAAGCGCATGAAGCGCAAGGTGCCGCGCCTGCCGGTGATGATGTTTTCGATGTACCGCGAAGATCAGTACGCGGTGCGCGCGCTGAAAGCGGGCGCGGCCGGCTATCTGTCGAAGACGGTCAACGCCGCGCAGATGATCGAGGCGATCCAGCAAGTCGCCGCCGGCCGCAAGTACGTGAGCCCCGCGATGGCGGAAGCGCTCGCCGACTACGTCTCGTTCGACGGCGAGCAATTGCCGCACGAAAAGCTGTCGGACCGCGAATACCAGACGCTGTGCATGCTCGCGTCGGGCAAGCGTCTGACCGACATCGCGAACGCACTGTCGCTGTCGGTGAAGACGGTGAGCGTGTACCGCTCGCGACTGCTGGAAAAGATGAAACTCAACAACAACGCCGAGTTGACGTTCTACGTGATGAGCAATCGTCTCGTCGACCTCAATCCGGCGATGACCGCATAAACGCCACGGGGGGCGCCAGAAGACGCTGTCAAGCAGCGCGAGATCAAAGATGTGGTTCCCAACGGCTCCCGCGCCCGGCGCAGGGAGCCGTTTTTTTATCCCGGCTCCAAAAGTGCCGCTCTGTCTCGTCAGAGGATTGGCGATAGTCTTTCCGCAGCCGTTCATCCGCACCCGTCCATGCGCACCCCGGCAAGGGTGCGCTGCGACATCCGCTAAAATCTCGGGTTCTCGAAATTCCGGCGAAGCGCGCGGCGCCTGCCGCCTCGCTCGCCAACCAGGAGACCTCGTCCCAAATGTCCCTTTTCCGCAAGAAAAACGTTGAACACATGATCGCCGGGGCGCACGCCGCCGGCTTGAAGAAAGCGCTCGGCGCGCTCGACCTCACCTTCCTCGGCATCGGCGCGATCATCGGCACCGGCATCTTCGTGCTGACCGGCACGGGCGCCGTACAGGCCGGTCCGGCGCTGATGCTGTCGTTCGTGCTCGCTGCGATCGCGTGCTGCCTCGCGGCGCTTTCCTATGCGGAATTCGCGTCGACGATTCCGGTCGCCGGCTCCATCTATACGTATTCGTATGCGACCTTGGGCGAATTGGTCGCGTGGATCATCGGCTGGGACTTGATGCTCGAGTACGGGCTGGCTGCATCGGCGGTGTCGGTGGGGTGGTCGGGCTACCTGCAGTCGCTGCTCTCGGGCTTCGGCATCTCGCTGCCGGTCGCGCTGACGGCGGCTCCCGGCGCGCTGCCTGGGGTCGCGACGCTCTTCAACCTGCCCGCGTTCCTCGTGATGTTTGTGATCACCGCGCTGCTGTCGGTGGGCGTGCGCGAATCGACGCGCGTGAACAACATCATGGTGGCGATCAAGGTGACGGTGGTGCTGCTCGTGATCGCCGTGGGCGTGTTCCATGTGACGCCGGCCAACTGGCATCCGTTCATGCCGCACGGCATGAACGGCGTGTTCGGCGCGGCGGCGGTGATGTTCTTCGCGTTCATCGGGTTCGACGCGGTGTCGTCGGCGGCCGAGGAAGTCGGCAATCCGAAGCGCGACTTGCCGATCGGGATCATCGCGTCGCTGGCCGTTTGCGCCGTGCTGTACGTGGCGGTGGCGGCGGTGGTGACGGGCATCGTGCCGTCGGCGCAGTTCGCGAACATTTCGCACCCGGTGTCGTACGTGCTGCAAGTGGCGGGAGAGAAGTGGGTGGCGGGCTTCATCGACCTGGGCGCCGTGCTTGGCATGCTGACCGTGATTCTCGTGATGAGCTACGGGCAGACGCGGATCATCTTTGCGATGTCGCGGGACGGGTTGTTGCCGAAGGCGCTTTCGCGAGTGCATCCTCGCTTCGCTACGCCGTTTTTGACGACTTGGATCGTGGGGCTGTTTTTTGGGCTCATCGGCGCCCTGGTGCCTTTGAATGTGCTCGCCGAGCTGATCAATATCGGGACTTTGGCGGCTTTCTCGATGGTGTCCATTGCGGTGCTTGTGCTGCGGCGCACGCATCCTGAATTGCCGCGTGCTTTTAAGTGCCCTGGCGTGCCTGTTGTGCCTGTTCTGGCTGTCGCCTCTTGTCTGTTCTTGATGGTGCATCTGCAAGCCATTACCTGGATCGCGTTCTTGGTTTGGCTCGTCATCGGGATGGTTGTTTATTTCGGGTATTCGCGGCATCACTCGAAGTTGGCGCATTCTGGGCAGCATTGAGTTTTTTTATTTGCGCTCCGCGCCGGTAGGGGTGGTGTTTGGGGTGCTTGTTTGTGCAAGAGCGGTGCTTCTGGGGTATTCGGGGGTGCCGCTTTTTTTCGTCTAGCCGACGGTTTTTTTTGCCTGCGGCGCGGTTTTGTTCGTTCGCTTGGGTTTGTCGTGCAACTTTGAATTCGCGCCGTTCCGTACAGTCCGTCCCTCCCCGGGACCGGGGTTACTTTTGTCCTTGCCAAAAGTAACCAAAAGCGCGTCCTCGCCGGACGGCCCGCCCGGAGGCACTCAACCCTGTTAGTACCGGTGTTCCAAGGGCAACCGTGGGAAACCGCTATCGCTCGACGCGCGGCCCAGTAGCACGCGGCACAGAATTTCGTCCGTTCGCGTCAAATCGGCGATGGAGGTCAGGAAAGGTCTAAAGAGGCTGTCTTGCGGTGGGCCCATGCGCTTGGGCTTGGGCTTGGGCTTGGGCTTGGGCTTGGGCTTGGGCTTGGGCTTGGGCTTGGGCTTGGGCTTGGGCTTCGGCTTCGGCTTCGGCTTCGGCTTCGGCTTCGGCTTGCTTCCAATCGTAGGCAACGGGGGGTGCGGGCAAACCGGTAGCTTCGATTTGGTTCGAACGGACCTCATCACGTGCCGCGTACTGATATGACTCCCGCTGTCAATCGGGATCGGTTTTCCAGTTTTCAACTGCATGTTGTCCGAATTTCCTGAGGGCGGCGTAGCAGTAAGTCTCGACGGTGGATCACGCTGATATCCGCGGGTTGGCTACCGCATTACAGATGTCCGCCCAATAAGCCTACCGCTATCTAACGCCGCAAGTCGGATGCAATCCGTTGCGTAGTACGCTCGCGGGTTACTCAGGTGCCGGGCTACGCCGCCCTCAGGAAACACCTTCTCAAGTGGCCAGGGTAATTCAAGCGTCGCGCAGGCGTTGCGTCACGCCATGCGCACCTCGGGCCGCGCGGCGAGCGACATCGCGAGCCGGCTGATGTCCCAGATGAAGCCGCTCAGTTCCCGGGCGAGCGCGACGACCGCAATGTTCTTTGGCTTGCCACGTGCGACAAGCTTGCGATAACGCCCACACAGGCGCACCTGCGCATCCCAGGCACGATCAACGATGGGTTTGGGGATGCCCTCGTGGCGACGCTGAATCTCCGGACTCACACGGGCCGGATGCTGGTAGCTCCAAGCGGCTTCGACAAGCAGCTTTCTCGCATAGCTGTTGCCGTTCTTGGTGATACTGCCTTGACGGCGCTTCTCGCCCGACGAATGCTCGCATGGCGTCACCCCCAGCCAAGCCATCAACTGGCGTGGCTGGGCAAAGCGCGATAGATCGCCCAGTTCGGCAAGCAGGCCCACCGCCGTAGTGAACTGCACGCCGCGCATGGCCTGCAGGCACAGCACCGCTGGATAAAAGCGCCAGTCGACGGCCGCCTCGCGCAACGCGGTCTCCAACCGTTCGCATTGCGCGAGACGATCCTCGATCGTGCGCCGATGTTCCTCGAACGCCAGTTGCTGCCAGGCGCTGTCGAACGCAAATGTGCTCAGCCAGCGCCGGTGCGCAGGTCCCCAGTCGGCTCGGCCGGCATAACGCACATCGTGCGAGAGTAGAAAGCCCTTCAGGCGTTGCCGTGCACGTTTCAGATCGTCCTGGCGCTGGCCCACGCGCGGGCCAGATCGCGAAATGCTTCGTCTTCGACGCTGGGCACATAGACCGCTGACAGGTCGCCGGCACGCAGTGCCTGCACCAATTGATCGCATCGCGCCGATCGGTCTTCACGCGCTCTCCCGGCTTCCTGGGAATCAAGGACGGAGCGCACACCATGCAGTCGAACCCCTTCTGCGCGAGCTGGCGGTAAAGCGCGTAGCCGCACGGCCCCGCTTCGTAGACGATGCCGATGCGCCGCGCCTTCGACTGCAGGCGCTTGCACAGGCGATCGATATCCGTCTTGGTCGTACCGATCTTGCTAAGCAGTTCGACCTCGCCCGCGCCAAGCGCATAGGCGACCGTGATCGAATCCTTATGGACATCAAGACCGACGTACAGAGTGCTATCGTGTTCCATGCTGGCCTCCGCGGTGGACATCGCCGGGTGTGGCCCTGTCCACACCGTGCGGCTCTGGCAGCGATGCTAACCCGCGTTTGATGCCTCGCGGCGGGCCAGCCTCTACCTCACGGGAGTCATACTGACTAACGGGACTCACGGCGAGCAATAACGGTTTCCCACGGGTGCCCTTGGAACACCGGTACTAACAGGGTTGAGTGCCTCCGGGACAGGCCGTCCGCCCAGGACGCGCTTTTGGTTACTTTTGGCAAGGACAAAAGTAACCCCGGTCCCGGGGAGGGACGGACTATACGGAACGCCGCGAAATCAAAGTTGCACGACAGACAAAGAGCCTATCCGATTTCCTGTGTGTGAGGCATAAACTGACGGCAAAGGAGCCGCTTTATGCCACGCAAACGAAAAGAAGAAACGACGGTGGAACCGGGCAAGGGGTTGAACCTGGACCCGGAGCTGATCAAACAACTGGTGCCCGGGACACTGGACCGGGCGACCATTAACGAGCAACTGGCTGCGCTCAAGAAGGCGATCTTCGAACGCGCGCTAGGCGGTGAGCTGACGCACCACCTAGGCTACGAGAAGGGCCAAGCCAAGCCGGAAGGCGGCACGAACCACCGCAACGGCACCAGCCGCAAGCGCATCACGACCGACGACGACACGTTCGACGTCGAGATTCCGCGCGATCGCGAAGGCACGTTCGACCCGGTGCTGATCGCCAAGGGCGAGCGGCGCTTCACCGGTTTCGACGACAAGATCATCGCGATGTACGCACGCGGCATGAGCGTGCGAGAGATTCAGGGTTTCCTGTTGGAGATGTACGGCATCGAGGTGTCGCCGGACTTTATCAGCACGGTGACCGACGCGGTGCTCAACGAAGTGCGCGACTGGCAGCAGCGGCCGCTGGAGGCCATGTATCCGGTGGTGTTCTTCGATGCCCTGCGCGTGAAGATCCGTGACGAAGGCGTGGTACGCAACAAGGCGATCTATCTGGCGCTGGGCGTGCGCCGCGACGGCACACGCGACGTGCTGGGCCTATGGATCGAGCAGACCGAGGGCGCCAAGTTCTGGCTACGAGTGGTCAACGACCTGAAACTGCGCGGTGTGCAGGACATTCTGATTGCCGTGGTCGATGGCCTGAAGGGCTTTCCGGAAGCGATCAACACGGTGTTTCCGGAAACGACGGTCCAGACCTGTATCGTCCATCTGATTCGCAACTCGCTGGACTTCGTGAGTTGGAAGGATCGCAAAGCGGCTGCGGCAGCGCTCAAGGAGGTCTACCGGGCGCCAACGGCCGAGGCGGCTGCCGCGGCCCTGGACGCGTTCGACGCCGGCCCGTGGGGCGCCAAATACCCGCCGATCGCAGCGCTCTGGCGGCGGGCCTGGGAACAGGTGATTCCGTTCTTCGCGTTCGCGCCCGAGATTAGAAAAATCGTCTATACGACAAATGCGATCGAGTCGCTGCACATGCAATTGCGCAAGATCATCAAGGCGCGCGGCCACTTCCCATCGGACGAGGCCGCGCTCAAGCTGATCTGGCTAGCGCTGCGCAACGTCGTTGCCAAATGGAGCGGCTCTCGGCACGATTGGAAAAGCGCGATGACACAGTTCGCGCTGCTTTACCCCGAGCGATTCAATATCGGAATCTGAGTCTTAACCCGCCTCACACACAGAAATCCGGATACCTCCCAGACAAACCCAAGCGAACGAACAAAACCGCGCCGCAGGCAAAAACCCCAACAGCCGGGTAACAGCGAAAGCGCCAATCTTGTGCTTTACTTTTCTGTGCAACATTAAAAAAACGCACCAATCGCCGGGCGAACGGCACAAAGAGGCACCAACGAGTGCAAACGAGTGCCCAACCCCGAAAAGGAGACAGTTCATGGCAATCAGCATCAGTCTGACGGTCAACGGCGCTCCCGTGACCGCCGATGTCGAATCCCACACTCTGCTCGTCCAGTTCATCCGCGATCATCTCCGCCTCACCGGCACCCACATCGGCTGCGATACCGCCCAGTGCGGCGCCTGCACCGTCCATCTGAACGGCCGCGCCGTCAAAGCCTGCAACATCCTCGCCGTGCAAGCCGAAGGCGCCGAGGTCGTCACCATCGAAGGGCTTTCCAAAGACGGTGCCCTCCACCCGATGCAAGCCGCGTTCCGCGAATGCCACGGTCTTCAGTGCGGCTTCTGCACGCCCGGCATGGTCATGAGCGCCGCCGCCCTCGTCGCCCAGCAGCCCGATGCGACCGAAGACGACGTGCGCCGCCAGCTCGACGGCAACCTCTGCCGCTGCACCGGCTATCACAACATCGTCAAGGCCGTCCTCACCGGCGCCGCCGCCATGAAGGAAGCCGCAGCCGTTACCGCCAGCTAAGGAGCGACGCGATGAACGCACCCGAAGAGCACCGCCTGATCGGCTCGGCCGTCAAGCGCAAAGAGGACTTCCGCTTTCTGACCGGCAACGGCCAATACACCGACGACGTCGTCCTCCCGCAACAAGCCTACGCCGTGTTCGTGCGCTCGCCGCACGCCCACGCCCGCATCAATCACGTCGATACGGAAGCCGCCAAGCGCGCGCCGGGCGTCGTCGCCGTGTTCACCGGCGCGGATCTCGCCGCCGAGAACGTCGGCGGCCTGCCGTGCGGCTGGCTCATCCACAGCATCGACGGCTCGCCGATGCACGAGCCGCCCCACCCCGTGATCGCGCACGAGAAGGTCCGCCATGTCGGCGATCAGGTCGCGCTCGTCGTCGCCGCGTCGGTCAAGGAAGCGAAGGACGCGGCCGAGCTGATCGAAGTCGACTACGCCGTGCTGCCCGCGGTCGTCGATACCGCGCATGCCGCCGATCCAGGCCAAGCCGCGGTCCACGACAGCGTGCCCGGCAACACCTGCTACACCTGGGGCCACGGCGACAAAGCCGCCACCGACGCCGCCTTCGCCCAAGCCGCCCACGTGACGACGCTCGAGATCGTCAACAACCGCCTCGTGCCGAATGCCATCGAGCCGCGCGCCGTGAATGCGAGCTACTCGAAGCAGGACGACAGCTACACCGTCTACGTCGCGAACCAGAACCCGCACGTCGAGCGCCTGCTCATGGGCGCGTTCGTTCTCGCGCTGCCGGAATCGAAGCTGCGCATCATCGCGCCCGATGTCGGCGGCGGCTTCGGCTCGAAGATCTTTCTGTACGCGGAGGACGTCGCGCTGACGTGGGCGTCGAAGAAGGTGCGCCGCCCGGTCAAATGGACCTGCGAGCGTTCCGAATCCTTCGTCTCCGACGCGCACGGCCGCGATCATGTGACGAAAGCCGAGCTCGCGCTCGACGCCAACGGCAAGTTCCTCGCGATGCGCGTCCATACGATCGCGAACATGGGCGCGTACCTGTCGACGTTCGCCTCCAGCGTGCCGACGATCCTCTACGCGACGCTGCTCGCCGGCCAGTACACGACGCCCGCGATCTACGCCGAAGTGAAGGCGGTGTTCACGAACACGGTGCCCGTCGATGCCTATCGCGGCGCCGGGCGGCCCGAGGCGACGTATGTCGTCGAGCGGCTCGTCGAAACGGCCGCGCGCGAGATGAACCTCGATCCGGCCGAGATCCGCCGCCGCAACTTCATTCGCCAGTTCCCGTACGCGACGCCCGTCGGCCTCACCTACGACACCGGCGACTACGAGCCCTGCCTCGACCGCGCGATCGAGCTCGCCGACGTCAAGGGCTTCGCCGCGCGCCGCGACGCGTCGAAGCAAAACGGCAAGCTGCGCGGCCTCGGCTACTCGTGCTACATCGAGGCGTGCGGCCTCGCGCCGTCGAACATCGCGGGCGCGCTCGGCGCACGCGCGGGTCTCTTCGAAGCGGGCGAAGTGCGCGTGCATCCCACGGGCACCGTGACCGTCTTCACCGGCTCGCACAGCCACGGCCAGGGCCACGAAACGACGTTCGCGCAAGTCGTCGCCGACCGGCTCGGCGTGCCGATCGAAAACGTCGAGATCGTCCACGGCGACACCGGGCGCATTCCGTTCGGCATGGGCACGTATGGCTCGCGCTCGATCGCAGTGGGCGGCTCGGCGATCATGAAAGCGCTCGACAAGATCGAGGCCAAGGCCAAGCAGATCGCGGCGCACCTGCTCGAAGCGTCGGCCGACGACATCGAGTTCAAGGACGGCATCTTCCGCGTCGCGGGCACCGACCGCACGAAGACCTTCGCCGACGTCTCGCTCGCGGCCTACGTGCCGCACAACTACCCGCTCGACAAGCTCGAACCGGGTCTCGACGAAAACGCGTTCTACGACCCGAGCAACTTCACCTATCCGGCGGGCGCGTATATCTGCGAAGTCGAGGTCGATCCCGAGACGGGCGAGACGTCGTTTGAACGCTTCACCGCCGTCGACGACTTCGGCAACGTGATCAATCCGATGATCGTCGAAGGGCAGGTGCACGGCGGGCTCGGTCAGGGCATCGGGCAGGCGATGCTCGAGCACTGCATCTACGACAAGGACACCGGGCAGCTCCTCTCCGGCTCGTACATGGACTACGCGATGCCACGCGCGTCCGACCTGCCGAGCTTCACCGTCGAAACCGCGAAAGGCACGCCGTGCACGCACAATCCGCTCGGCGTGAAAGGCTGCGGCGAAGCGGGCGCGATCGGCTCGCCGCCGGCGGTCATCAACGCGATTCTCGATGCGCTGAGTCCGCTCGGCGTGAAGGATCTGCAGATGCCGGCGTCGCCGCATCGCGTGTGGAGCGCGATCCAAGCCGCACAAAATCCGAAGAGTTGAGGGAGCCCACATGTACTCGTATTCATTCGACTATCAGCGCGCCGCCGATCCGAAGTCCGCCGTCGCGGCGCTCTCGGCGAACGGCGATGCGAAATACCTCGCGGGCGGCCAGAGCCTGCTGCCGACGATGCGTCTGCGCCTCGCGCAGCCCGCGCAATTGATCGACGTGACGCGCATTCCCGAGCTGAAGAAGATCGCCGCCGACGCCAAGACGGTGACGGTCGGCGCCGCCGTGTGCCACGCGGACGTCGCCGAAAACGCGGAGATTCGCCGCGTGCTGCCTGCGCTCGCCGCGCTCGCCGGGCAGATCGGCGATCGACAAGTGCGCGCGCTCGGCACGATCGGCGGTTCGATCGCGAACGACGATCCCGCCGCCGACTATCCGGCCGCGTTGCTCGCGCTCGGCGCCACGGTCGTAACGGACCGCCGCCGCATCGCCGCCGACGATTTCTTCGTCGGCATGTACGAGACGGCACTCGCGCCCGACGAGCTGATCGTCGCCGTCGAGTTTCCGGTGCCCGAGAAGGCCGCGTACGAGAAGTTTCCGAACCCGGCGTCGCACTTCGCGCTCGTGGGCGTATTCGTCGCGAAACGCGCCGACGGCGTGCGCGTGGCGGTGACGGGCGCGGGGTCGTCGGTGTTTCGCGCGACGGGGCTGGAGACCGCGCTCTCCGCGAACTTCACGGCGGCGGCCGCGCGCAGCGTGACCGTCGCACCGGACGATCTCAACACCGATCTGCACGCGAGTGCGGCGTATCGCGCGCACTTGATCCCGGTGCTCGCGGGGCGTGCCGTCGAACGGGCGGCTTAGCGCGGACCGCTTGCCCAGCCATGCCGCCCACTTCGATCGATGAAACCCTCTCCCTGCTCACCACGCACGGCTACTTCGCGAGCCGCGAACTGGCGACCGCACTGTTTCTCGCGCTACGGATGGAGCGGCCGTTGTTTCTCGAAGGCGAGCCGGGCGTCGGCAAGACCGAGCTCGCGAAGGCCGCTGCCGGAATGCTCGGCACGACGATGCTGCGGCTGCAGTGCTATGAAGGGCTCGACACGGCAAGTGCGCTCTACGAATGGGACTATCCGCGCCAGATCATGGCGCTGCGCCTCGCCGAAGCCGCGGGCGAGCGCCCCGCGAACGACACGCTCTATCGAAGCGAATTCCTGTTGAAGCGCCCTTTGCTTCAAGCGCTGATGCCCGACGAGAATCACCCCGGCGCGCAGCGCGTGCTGCTGATCGACGAAATCGACCGCGCCGACGAGCCGTTCGAGGCGTTCCTGCTCGAACTGCTGTCGGATTTTCAGGTGACGATCCCCGAGTACGGCACCGTGCGCGCGGATCGCGCGCCGCTCGTCGTGATGACGTCGAACCGCACGCGCGAAGTTCACGATGCCCTCAAGCGCCGCTGCCTCTATCAGTGGATCGGCTATCCCGAGCGCGACCGCGAACTCGCGATCGTCGCGGCGCGCGCCCCCGAAGCCGCCGCGGAGTTGCAGCGGCGCGCCGTCGATTTCGTTCATCGGTTGCGCACGATGGATCTCTTCAAAGCGCCCGGCATCGCCGAGACGATCGACTGGTGCCGCGCGCTCGCGGCGCTGTCGGTGACGGAGCTCGATCCGCAGTCGGTGCAGGACACGCTCGGCGTACTGCTCAAGTATCAGGACGATCTCGCGCGCGTCGATGCGGCGCGGATCGCGCAGTGTCTCGCCGACGCGCCAGCGCCGGAGTAAGCCATGTCGACGATCGCACCCGCATCGACAACCGGCGCCCAGCCGATGCTCGCGCGCAACGTCGTGCACTTCGTGCGCCTGTTGCGCGGCGCGGGGCTGCCGATGTCGCCCGCGCACGCGGTCGATGCGCTCGCGGCGCTGCGCTGGGTCGGCATCGAGCGGCGCGACGACGTGCGCGCGGCACTCGCGGCGCTCGTCGTCAGCGCGCCCGACGAGCGCGACGTGTTCGACGCCGCGTTCGACCTCTTCTGGCGCGATCCCGACTGGGAAGGCAAGCTGCGCGCGCTGATGCTGCCGAAGGTGAAAAGCGGCATGCCGCCGCCCGTGCGCAACAACCGGCTCGCGGACGCGCTGGCGGCGCGGCGCCAGCAGAAGCCGCCCAGCGGCGAAGGCGACCCGCCCGACCGCTCGCCGCGCGAACTCGTCGCGCGCGTCACGTTCAGCTCGGAAGAACACCTGCGCCATCGCGATTTCGACACCTTGAGCGCCGACGAGTGGCGCACGCTGCGCCACTTGATCCGCGGCCAGCGCGTGTCGCTCGCAACCGAGCCCACGCGCCGCCTCAAGGCCGCGTCGCACGGCACGCACGCGGACCTGCGCGCGAGTTCGCGCCACGCCGTGCGCGCGGGCGGCGACTGGATGGTCTGGAAATACCGCGCCGCCGTGAAGCGCAAGCCGCCGCTCGTCTTGCTGCTCGACATCTCCGGCTCGATGAGCAGCTATTCGCGCGCGGTGCTCTACTTCTGCCACGCGCTGCTGCAATCGCGCGAACGGCTGCAAGTCTTTCTGTTCGGCACGCGGCTCACGAACGCGACGCGCGCGCTGCGCGAACGCGATCCCGATGTGGCGATCGCGGCGCTCGCGGAACAGGTCGTCGACTGGTCGGGCGGCACGCGCATCGGCGCCGCGCTCGCCGAATTCAACCGCCGCTGGGCGCGGCGGGTCCTCGCCGGCCGCGCGACGGTGCTGCTCGTCACCGATGGCCTCGATCACGAAGCGATCGACGTCCTCGACACCGAGATGGCCCGCCTCGCGCGCTTTGCGCATCGCCTCGTGTGGCTCAATCCGCTGCTGCGCTTCGCGGAGTTCTCGCCGAAGGCGCGCGGCGTCCAGGCGATCCTGCCCCATGTCGATGCGCACCGTCCGGTTCATAATCTGGATAGCCTCGCCGCATTCGGCCGGGACTTCGCCCACCTGACGCGCACGCCTCGCGGCCGCGCGCCAGTTTCATCAACGTATCCCAGCGCTGAGGGCTTGTAGTAAGCGCTAATGCGCTAACTACAAGCAACCGCAGCATGGGATTGGAGTAGGCGCTAAAGCGCCAACTCCGATCGACCGCCGTGGGCCTGGAGTAAGTGCTGAAGCACAAACTCCAGGCATCCACGCCATGAGATCGGACTAGGCGCTAAAGCACCAACTCCGATCGACAAAGGAGCGATGAGATGGAATTGACGGAAAGCTATACGCTGCCCGTGCCGCAATGGCGCACGTGGGAAGCGTTGAACGACACCACGATTCTGCAGGCGTCGATTCCCGGTTGCGATGCCATCGAGGCAGACGGCGAAAACGCCTACGCGGTATCGCTGAGCGTCTCGGTCGGCCCGGTGAAGGCGCGCTTCAAGGGCCGCCTGGAGCTCACCGGCATCAACGCGCCGCATGCCTACACGATCGTCTTCGAAGGACAAGGCGGCGCGGCCGGCTTCGGCAAAGGCAGCGCACAGGTCACGCTGGAGCCCGAGGACACCGAAGCGACGAAGCTCACGTACACGGCGCACGCGCAGATCGGCGGCAAGCTTGCGCAGATCGGCTCGCGGCTCGTCGACGGCGCCGCGCGCAAGATCGCGGGCGAGTTCTTCAAGCGCTTTTCGGCGCAGGTGACGGGCGAGGTGGTGGACGGTGAAGCGGCGCTCGCTGCGGGCGACAATGCGGACGACGCGGACGAGGCGGACGACGACGAAGTCGAAAAAAGCCGAGTCGAAGGTGAAGAAGAAGCCGGCGAATCGGCTCATACAGGAAAAGGAAGCAAGTCATGGAAAGCGTGGATCTCGAAGTTCTGAAGTCGAGCGCGCGATGGCTCGATGAGGGACATCGTGCGCTATTGGTCACGGTGGTGAAGACGTGGGGCTCGTCGCCGCGTCCCGAGGGCGCGATGCTCGCGGTGCGCGACGACGGGCTCGTGGTGGGGTCGGTGTCGGGCGGCTGCATCGAAGACGATTTGATCGATCGCGTGCGCCGGCTCGGCATCGAGCAGAAGCGGCCCGAGTCGGTGAAGTACGGCATCACGGCCGAAGAGGCGCATCGCTTCGGGCTGCCGTGCGGCGGCACGATCCAGCTCGTGCTGGAGCCGTTGACGAAGGCGAGCGGCATCGCCGAATTGCTCGCGGCGGTGCAGGCGGGCCAGCTCGTCGCGCGCACGCTCGACATGGCAACCGGCGCGGCTCGCCTCGATCCTGCGCAAGCGACCGACGGCGTCGACTTCGACGAGCAGCGCCTCTTGACGATCCATGGCCCGCGCTACCGGATGCTCGTGATCGGCGCGGGGCAGTTGTCGCGCTACCTATGCAACATTGCGGTCGGGCTCGACTACCACGTGACGGTGTGCGACCCGCGCGAGGAGTACACCGACGAGTGGGACGTGCCTGGCACGACGATCGTGCGCACGATGCCCGACGACACCGTGCTCGACATGAAGCTCGACGAACGCTGCGCCGTGATCGCCCTCACGCACGATCCGAAGCTCGACGATCTCGCGCTGATGGAGGCGTTGAAGACGCCGGCGTTCTACGTGGGCGCGCTGGGGTCGCGCCGCAACAATGCGGCGCGGCGCGAACGGCTGAAGGAGTTCGACTTGAGCGAGACCGAGCTGGCGCGGCTGCATGGGCCGGTCGGCATTTATATCGGTAGCCGCACGCCGCCGGAGATTGCGGTGTCGATTCTCGCCGAGGTGACGGCCGCGAAGAATGGCGTGTCGCTGCCGATGATCCTGCAGGTGGAAGGGGCGAAGGCCGCGCGGGAGATGGCGGCGGGGGCGGGGTCGGCTTGTGAGGTTTGAGTCGAGGGGAGCGGGCGGCATCAAGCGAGCCCGAGGTTGATCAGGCCGAAGCTCCCTGCTCAACAATTGCGGCGTTCATCTCGTCAATCGAAATCAGTTTTGCCGGTTTGCGGATGACGCCCTTGAGTGCCGTGACCGAGCCAGTGGCAGGGATCACCTCGTATCGGCCCGTTGCTTCGTTGAGGACGAACTCGATTCGATCGCCCGCCGACAACCCAAGTTGGGTGCGCACATCCGCTGGAATTGTGACCTGCCCCTTTGATGTTACGGTCGCAGAAACCATTTCACCTCCTAATTTCCACATTCCTTACTTCAAGGTAAGGAAAAATCAAAGGCAAGCAACCTCAGAAAAGCCCCGCCAGCAACGCCGCCCCCACCGACCCCGCCACCAGCACGACGCCAACCGTGCGCCGCTTATTCAGCTCGGTCCACAGCAGCACGCCCGTCAGCGACAGCAGGATGATCGCGCCCGCGAGCGTATCGATCAGCAGCACCCAGCCGATGCCCAAACCCACGCCCTTATGCAGGTTGTTGAGCGTCGCGAAGAACGAATTTTGCGAGCGCTTGACCGACACGAAGCCGTTGCCCACCCAGTACTCGGCCTGAACGCCGTTGCGCGGCCCTGCGAGGTTGAAGGTCCACGACTCGGGCTGGACCGTGTGGCGGTCGCCCCACGCGACCGGATGCGCCGGCTCTTTCTTCACCTTGCCGATACGGCCGTCGAACTGCAGCTCGCCTTTGAGCCAGTCGGCCAGCGCTTCCGGCGACTGCGGCGCGGGCTGCGGCAGGGCGATCTGCAATTGCTCGACTTGCGGCTTGCCCGGCGAAATCTGCAGCGGCCCGGCGCGGTGATTCAGCAGGAAACCGGTCGTGCCGAACAGGAGCCCCAGCACCGCGCCCCACAGCCCGACCCAGCCATGCACCTTGCGCAGCCATTTGAGAAAATTCGCGCGGCGCGAACGGCGGCGGCGTTCGGCTTGCGGAGCGTCATCGAGAAGGGGAACGGCGGCGGGCCGGTTAGCGCTGCCCGCGGCAGGCTTCAGATCGATCGATTCGGGGGCGTTCAAGGGGAGGCTCCATGCGCTCGTCTGCGTTGGCCCCGTGCACGCCGCTACTGCGGGAAAGCCGTAACCAGGCAGGAATTACAAATAGAAAGGTTCGCCATTGTACCGGCTCACGCCCCGACAATGCGAACGATTCTTATTTGCGCACATGCAGCGGCATCAAACCTTCTCGCCGCGATCCTCATCGAGCACCACGCCGGCCACCTCGACAACCTGCCCCGCCGCGCGCTCGTCCGCGCCGCTTTCGAGCCGGTAGAGCCAGGCGAGCAATTCGGCGACCGCCTTGTAAAGCTCCGGCGGAATCCGCGAATCGAGGTCGACCTGCATCAACAACGACACCATTTCCGGCGCTGTATGCACGTAGAGCCCGGCTTCCTGGGCGCGCTGCACGATCATCTCGGCGACGAGGCCGTAGCCTTTTGCGATGACGCGCGGCGCCGCGTCGCCGTTTTGCGTGTCGTAGACGAGCGCTGCCGCGCTCCTGCGTGGCGCGGGGCTCATGAGCCGCCCCATTCGAACGGATCTTGGAAAAGACGATCGAGCGGACTCGTGCTCGCCGGTTTCGCGGGCGCGTCCGGCGCCTTGAACGATCCGGCCGCGCTTGTTGTGGCGGCGGATTTGTCGATGACTTCGGCGTCGACGACATCGTCGGCATCGACGCTCGCCGCCGCCGAACGCGCATACGCAAAGGCCGCCGACGCGGCGCTCGGACCTGTCGCCGGGCTCGTGCCGCCGATCTCGCGAATCGACAGCCCGGAGAGTTCGATACCCGCCGCCTGCAGCCGGCGCCGGAACGCGTCACCCTCGGCGGACAGGCGCGCCGCCCCGCCCGGGCTCGCCTGCACGCGCGCGACGAGCCGCGTGCCCGTCAGCGTGAGCTCCGCGTCGACGGTGCCGAGCGTCGGCAGCGCCAGCGTGAGACGCGTGCGCCACGGCTGCTCGTAGTCGGAGGGGTCGGCGCCCTGGCGGTTCGCGTGCTGCCCGCCGTCGGGCTCGATCGTCCAGTCGAGCTTGGCGCCGGGCCAGACTTCGCCGGTCCAGCGAAACTGGTCGGTCGCGAGCAAATCGAGCTGCTGGCGCACGAGCGGAATCGTCGCCGGATGGATCGATGCGGCGATCGAAGCCGGCGCGCTCTGCGCGGCGCTGTTCGCCTGCGAAGCGCTGTTGCTCGACTGCTGAGCGAAAGGGGAGGAAGCCGGCTGGGCGGCTTGCGTGCCGCCTGTCGGGTACGCGCCGAACGTGCTCGCCCCAAACGGGGACGTCGCGAACGTCATCGGCGCGCGCGACGCAGCCGCGTAGCCCGGCATGGCCGCGTTGTTGGCGGCAGCCGGCGAGGCATTCGCCATGTTCTGCGCGCTGCGCGCCGCTGCCGCGCTCGCCGGCGCTTGCGCGTCGTCCCCGCCGCCGAAGAGCGACGAGAACTGGCCGTCGAGCCATGAACTCAAGGTGGCGTCGTCGGCATCGGCGGCGCTCGGGCTGCCGCCCCAGGCGAGCGGCAACTGCACCTCTCCCGCGGCGAGGCGCGTTTGCGGCTCGGCGGCGAGCGAGTCGACCATGCGCAAGCCTGTGAGCCATTGCGCGAGATGCGATTCGTAGAAAAGGCCGCTGTCGGAGACGGCCTGCGCGAGCGCGGACGCGAGCAGCCCGACGGGCACCGTCGATGCCGAGAGCGCCGCGCCTTGTGTTTGCGAGGCGGCGGACGCCGAAGCGGCGGCATCGCCGCCGGCAGCCGCCGCGGAATCGAACGCCGGAAACAGCTCCGCGCTCGTCCCAGCCGCGACGTTGATCGCGGGCGGCGCAGGCCAGATCGGCGTCTCGCCGACCACTGCGGGCGTCGCCTCGCCGCCGAAGCGCGAGATCGCGTCGAGCGTCAGCGCGACTTCGGACAGCACGGTCTGGGCGGAAGCCTGCGCATCGGGAAGCAGGCCGGCAAGGCCAGCCGCGGCGTTGGTCGTATCGACCGCCACCGAGGACGCGCCGGTCTGCGCGGTCGTGGTATTGGAAAACGAGCCGACGCCGTTGGTCAGCAGGCTATCGATGCTGTTCGCAAGCAAAGACGCGATGGCAGTGTCGATTCCGGTCATGCCGAGTCCTTTCGCGCCAAGAGGTCGTGCTGCTTACGAGGTTGAATGGAGTGTGATGTGAGGCAGGGTGATGCGTGATTTTGCCTGCGCCAAAAAGCGCCAAAAGACAATGGCGCTCAGCGCGCGCCGTACAGCTCCTTCAACACGCGCGCCGGACGCTCGGTCGCAAAGAGCGCCGACAGGCGCGCCACGCTCGGGCTCGCCAGATCGCGAATCGCCGCATCATCGGCGAGAATCTGCCGGATCAGGTCGTACTTGCGCGCGCGCTCGCCGTCGTCGAGCATCACGTTCGATTCGGCGTCCTTCAGTCCGTCGACGAGCGTCAGGTACTCCTCCTGCAGACCGACCAAATCGTTCCACAGTGCGCGGCGCGCGGCAGTCAGCATCTTGCGCGACACCGCCGCGATCGCTTCGTATCGCGCAAAATATTCTGCGTTCTGAGTCATCTAATGCGTTCCGGCGATGGCTGTGCCGCCATCTTCGCGATTTCTGGGGCAATTCCGATCCAGGCTTCCTCGAGCGTCGCAAGCAGCCGGTCGACTTCGACCAGCATCGATTCGCTTTGCGTCACGTTGGCCTCTAAAAGCCGGTTGGTCATGTACTGGTAGAGCGAATCGAGCCGAATTGCGATCTCACCCCCCGCCTCCAGATTGAGCGACGCCCGCAAACCGCTGTCGACGATCCGGATCGCCTTGCCGATTGCTTCGCCGCGCGGCCCGATGTTGTTCTGCTGAAAATGCAGCCGCGCCTGCGCGATGGCCTGCCGTGCACCCTGGTACAGCATCGCGATCAGGCGGTGCGGATTGGCGCCCATGACCCCGGTCTCGACGCCGACGCGCGCGTACGCGTTCGCTCCAGAGTGTCCTGGGGAATACATCGGCGCGCCTCCTGTGCTCTTCGTTGGGTGAACGGCATCGCAAAAGCGTGCCTTGTACCGGGGTTATCGGATCGCGCCGCGAAAGCTTTAGGTGCGCTTTTGTGCTTTTATGTGCTCAAACCGACATCTGCATGATGTCGTTGTAGGCCGAGACGAGCTTGTTGCGCACCTGCAGTCCGAACTGGAAGCCGATGTTGGCCTTCTGACCGTCGATCACCACATCGTTGAGCGACACGTTCGGCGCGCCGAGTTCGAACGCCTTGGATTCATTGGTGGCCTTGAGCTGGTCGTCGCTGATCTTGTCGAGCGACGCCTTGAGCGCCGCCGAGAACGTGCCCGCCGTGGCGGCGCCGTTGCTTTCGCTTTGCGCTTGGGCGCTGTCCGTGGCTTGCGCCGCCAGCGTCTGCAATTGCTGCAGGGCGGAATTTATCGCAGTGACAGTCATGGTTTCCCCCAGCCCGGATGGGCCAATGATCAACATAGCAGCGAGCATAGCAGCGGCCGTTTGGCGAAAGCCGTGAAAGTAGGGGGAAAACCCTGCTCTATTCAACCAATGAAGTTGCGGCCCCCTGCGGATAATCCCCTTCGTGAAAGTGTCCGTAAGTGGGCGTCAAAGCCCGCGCCAACAGGACCTCCCCGCATTCCGGAGAACCCAGACGCATGGATTCGCAGGCCAACTCTTTGATCAACCCCGACACCCGCATGGGCCTCACGGGCGCGCAACCTGCCACGGCAGGTGCGGGCGCGCTGCCCGGCGGCGTCGGCGCAGCGGAACTCGGCGGCGGCAACGGTTTTGCGCAGCGCCTGTCGACGCTCTCGCAGATGCGCGGCAACCCGCGCGCGCCGCTGATCATCGCGGTCGCGGTGCTCGTGGCCGTCGTCGCCGCGCTCGTGCTCTGGTCGCGCGCGCCGGACTACAAGGTGCTCTACAGCAACCTCTCGGACCGCGACGGCGGCGCGATCATCACCGCGCTCCAGCAGGCCAACATCCCGTACAAGTTCGCCGACGCCGGCGGCGCGATCCTCGTGCCGTCCGACCAGGTGCACGAGATGCGCCTGCGCCTCGCCGCACAGGGGCTGCCCAAGGGCGGCTCGGTCGGCTTCGAACTGATGGACAACCAGAAGTTCGGCATCAGCCAGTTCGCCGAGCAGGTCAATTACCAGCGCGCGCTCGAAGGCGAGCTCGAAAAGACCATCGAATCGATCTCGACCGTGCGCGAGGCGCGCGTGCATCTCGCGATCCCGAAGCCGTCCGTGTTCGTGCGCGACAAGGAAGCGCCCTCGGCGTCGGTGCTCGTCAATCTGTATCCGGGCCGCGCGCTCGACGAAGGCCAGGTGATCGCGGTCACGCACATGGTGGCGTCCGCGGTGCCCGACATGCCGGTCAAGAACGTCACGATCGTCGACCAGGACGGCAACCTGCTCACGCAATCGTCGTCGAGCGCCGGCCTCGACCCGACCCAGCTCAAGTATCAGCGCCAGATCGAGCACGACACGCAGCAGCGCATCGACGCGATCCTCGCCCCGCTCTTCGGCGCAGGCAACGCGCACTCGACGGTCAGCGCCGACATCGACTTCTCGAAGAACGAGCAGACCGCCGAGCTGTACGGCCCGAACGCCACCCCGACGCAAAGCTCGATCCGCAGCCAGCAGACGAGCTCGTCGATCGAATCGTCGACCGGCGCAGCGCAAGGCGTGCCGGGCGCGCTCTCGAACACGCCGCCGCAGCCGGCGTCCGCGCCGATCGATGCGCCCGCGAGCGGCGCAAACGGCGCGTCGGCGACGCCGATCTCCGAGCACAAGGATTCGACGACCAACTACGAGCTCAACAAGACGGTCCGCCACACGGAAGGCGCGACCGGCAGCATCAAGCGGATGTCGGTGGCGGTCGTGATCAACAACATGCCGGTCACCGACGCGAAGGGCCACTTGACGATGCAGCCCGTGCCGGCCGATCTGCTCACGAAGGTCGATCAGCTCGTCAAGGACGCGATGGGCTACGACGCGCAGCGCGGCGACTCGGTCAACGTCGTCAACAGCGCGTTCACGAAGATCGACGACCCGTTCGCGAACGTCCCGTGGTGGCGCACGCCCGACATGCTCGCGCTCTACAAGCAGATCGCGACGTGGCTCGGCATCGGTGCGGTGGCGCTGTTCCTCTACTTCGTGATGGTGAAGCCGGCGCTGCGCCGCGCGTACCCGCCGCCCCCGCCGGCGGCCGAGCCGGGCACGACGGCCATGGCCCTCGGCGCGGCAGGCGAGCCGATTCTGCTCGACGGCGTGCCGGCGGAAGGCGCGGACAAGGCCGGCACCGACGACGACGGCGTCAAGGTGAACCTGCTCTCGTTCGAGAACGAGAAGCACAAATTCGAACGGAACCTGGACTACGCGCGCACGATCGCGCGCCAGGATCCGAAGATCGTCGCGACGGTCGTCAAGAACTGGGTGGCTGAATGAACGGCCCCCACGCTCACTATTGTTCGCTGCCCCCCGAGGGGGCGGATGCCTCCCTCGGGGCGGCCCAGCGGGAGGCATCATGAACACCGAAGGTCTAACCAAGAGCGCGCTCCTGCTGATGTCGATCGGCGAGGAAGAAGCCGCCGAGGTATTCAAGTTCCTCGGGCCGCGCGAAGTGCAGAAGATCGGCGCGGCGATGGCCGCGCTCAAGAACGTGACGCGCGAGCAGGTCGAGGACGTGCTGCAGGACTTCGTCAAGGAAGCCGAAAAGCACACGGCGCTCTCGCTCGATTCGAGCGACTACATCCGCTCGGTGCTGACGAAGGCGCTCGGCGAGGACAAGGCCGGCGTGCTGATCGACCGCATCCTGCAAGGCAGCGACACGAGCGGCATCGAAGGGCTCAAGTGGATGGATTCGGCGGCGGTCGCCGAACTCATCAAGAACGAACACCCGCAGATCATCGCGACGATCCTCGTGCACCTGGATCGCGATCAGGCGTCGGAAATCGCCGAATGCTTCACCGAGCGTCTGCGCAACGACGTGCTGCTGCGGATCGCGACGCTCGACGGCATCCAGCCCGCCGCGCTGCGCGAACTCGACGACGTGCTCACCGGCCTCCTCTCCGGCAGCGACAACCTCAAGCGCAGCCCGATGGGCGGCATCCGCACGGCGGCCGAAATCCTCAACTACATGTCGAGCACGTTCGAAGAATCGGTGCTCGAGAACGTCCGCCAGTACGACGCGGATCTCGCGCAGAAGATCATCGATCAGATGTTCGTGTTCGAGAACCTGCTCGACCTGGAAGACCGCGCGATCCAGCTGCTGCTCAAGGAAGTGGAGTCGGAGGCGCTGATCATCTCGCTCAAGGGCGCGCCGCCCGCGCTGCGCCAGAAGTTCCTGTCGAACATGTCGCAGCGCGCGGCCGAACTGCTCGCCGAAGACCTCGATTCGCGCGGACCGGTGCGCGTGTCGGAAGTCGAGACGCAGCAGCGCCGCATCCTGCAGATCGTGCGCAACCTCGCCGAGAGCGGTCAGATAGTCCTCGGCGGCAAGGCGGAAGACGCGTATGTCTAGTATTGACCGCCCCCCGCGTTCCGCTCCCCCCCAAGGGGGGAGTCAGCACGCTTGGGGAGGCCCGGCGCGTGCTGACGGTGGCGTGCCTTCGAAGGAGACCCTCTCGGCGTATCAGCGCTGGGAGATGGCTTCGTTCGACCCGGCGCCGCCCCCGCCCGAAGAGCCGATCGACGACGGCGCGTTCGAAGCCGAGCTGCAGCGGCTGCGCGATGCCGCGCACGCGCAGGGCGTCGCTTCGGGCCACGTCGCGGGCCAGGCCCTCGGCTATCAGGCCGGCTTCGACCAAGGCTATGCGCAGGGCTTCGAGAAAGGCCGCGCCGAAGCGCTGGCCGAGGCCGCCAAGCTCGCCAGCCTCGCGCAGGCGTTCAAGTCGGCGCTCACGGGCGTCGAGGCGCATCTCGCGGAAAACCTCGTCGAGCTCGCGCTCGATATCGCGCAACAGGCCGTGCGCCATCACGTGACGCACGACCCGGCCGCGCTGCTCGACGCCGCGCGCGAAGTGCTCGCCGCCGAGCCCGCGTTGACAGGCGCGCCGACGCTGATCGTGCATCCCGCCGACTTGCCGATCATCGAGGCTTACCTGCAGGAAGAACTGAAGCGCGGCGGCTGGCACGTGCGCACCGATTCGACCATCGAGCGCGGCGGCTGCCGCGCGCAGGCCGCAAGCGGCGAGGTCGACGCGACGCTCAAGACGCGCTGGGAGCGCGTGGCCGCGGCACTCGGCAAGGTGAACACATGGTGAAGCCGACCGTCGACGAGATCCTCCGTAGCGGCCTCTCGCCGCTCGAACAGGAATTGGCGCTCGCTTCGTTCGGCACGCTGCCGGACGGAACGCCGGCCGTGCCGGCCGATCTGATCGCGCCCTCGCTCGACGCGTTTTCGACGCATCACCTGCATATCGGGCTCGATGATCTGACGGGCGGCGTCGCACCGCCCGAACTCCAGCCGTTCGGCGATGCGGCAAACGGGGCCGAATTCGGCGCCGACGCACCGCAAATCGACGCCCCGTCGCAAGCTGAAGCATCCCCCGCCGCATCGCCCACCGTCGCGCCCGACAACCCCCATTTGAACGCCTGGCGCTCGCGCCTCGACGCCGCGCGAAACCGCAACGCGCTCGCGCGTCCGATGCGCGCGTGCGGCCGCCTCACGCGCGCCGCGGGCCTCGTGCTCGAAGCGGTCGGCCTGCGGCTCTCGGTCGGCGCCGAAGTGATGATCGAGCTGCCCGCGGGCAGCTCGCGCGCAATGGCCGAAGCCGAAGTGGTCGGCTTCTCCGGCGAGCGCCTGTTCCTGATGCCGACGACCGAAGTCGCCGGCCTCTTGCCCGGCGCGCGCGTCTATCCGCTCGAAAACGCGCCGATCGCCGATCCGCTCGCGGGCGCGAAGCGCCTGCCGGTGGGCTGGGAGATGCTGGGGCGCGTCGTCGATGCGTCGGGCCGTCCGCTCGATGGGCTCGGCCCGCTCGGCCACGCGAGCGATGCGCCGTTGTCGGCGCCGTCGATCAACCCGCTCAACCGCGAGCCGATCCACAAAGTGCTCGACGTCGGCGTGCGCGCGATCAACGCGCTGCTCACGGTCGGACGCGGCCAGCGCATGGGCCTGTTCGCGGGCTCGGGCGTCGGCAAATCGGTGCTGCTCGGCACGATGGCGCGCTACACGAGCGCCGAAGTGATCGTGATCGGCCTGATCGGCGAACGGGGCCGCGAAGTGAAGGAGTTCATCGAGCAGATCCTCGGGGAAGACGGTCTGGCGCGCTCGGTGGTCGTCGCCGCGCCCGCCGACGTCTCGCCGCTCCTGCGCATGCAGGGCGCCGCCTACGCGACCACGCTCGCCGAATTTTTCCGCGACCAGGGCAAGCACGTGCTGCTGCTCATGGATTCGCTCACGCGCTACGCGATGGCGCAGCGCGAGATCGCGCTCGCGATCGGCGAGCCGCCCGCGACGAAGGGCTACCCGCCGTCGGTGTTCGCGAAGCTGCCCGCGCTCGTCGAGCGCACCGGCAACGGGCCGGAAGGCGGCGGCTCGATCACCGCGTTCTATACGGTGCTCACCGAAGGCGACGACCAGCAGGACCCGATCGCCGATTCGGCGCGCGCGATTCTCGACGGCCATATCGTGCTGTCGCGCGTGCTCGCGGAAGCCGGGCACTATCCGGCGATCGACATCGAAGCGTCGATCAGCCGCGCGATGACATCGCTCATCGGCGACCGCCACCTCGACCGGGTGCGGCTTTTCAAACAGATGCTGTCGCGCTACCAGCGCAACCGCGACCTCATCAACGTCGGCGCCTATTCCAGCGGGCGCGACGCGTTGCTCGACCGTGCGATCGCGCTGTATCCGCGCATCGAAGCGTTCCTGCAACAGCATTTCCGCGAATGCGCCGAGTTCGAGCCGAGCGTCACGGCGCTCGACGCGCTATTGCAATAGGGAGGCTGACTGCTTATGTCCAAGCACTTTCCGATTCAAACGCTGATCGATCTCGCGCAGGACGATCTCGACGCCGCGACCAAGCACCTGGGCCGCGTGCAGCGCGAGCGCACGGACGTGGAAGCGCAGCTCGACTCGCTCATGCAATACCGCGACGAGTACCACGCGCGCTTCACGCAGACCGCGCAATCGGGCATGCCCGCCGGCAACTGGCGCAACTTCCAGGCGTTCATCGACACGCTCGACGCCGCGATCGAACAGCAGCGCCGCCTGCTCGCATCGGCCACCGCGCGCGTCGAGGCGGCGAAGCCCGAATGGCAGCAGCAAAAGCGCAAGCTCGGCTCATACGAAATCCTGCAGGCGCGCGGCGAAGCCGCGCAGGCGCTGAAAGCGGCGCGCATCGAGCAGCGCGAATCCGACGAGCACGCGGCGAAGGTGCTGCGCATGCGCGCGGACAGCGTCGAGTAATGCCCTTTCAGCGCACGCAACCGTAATGAACGTATTTGGACGCTCCACCCTCTGCCCGACCTTAAGAGGCCACGCATGACGTCTCCGCTCTCCTTCCTCAGCTCGCTTTTCGGCACGACCGGCACGTCGACCGATGCATCGAGCGCATCCGCGCTGCAACCCTCGCAGCCGTCGACGCCGTTCTCGCAGACGCTCGCCCAGGCGCAGCAGCAACAGTCCTCGACTAGCGCCTCGTCGAACGCCTCGTCGAATGCCTCGTCGAATGCGGCGCAAAGCGCGAGCCCATCGACGAACAGCTCGACGGCCAATGCCGCGAACGGCTCGAACAACGCGAACTCGAACGTGGCGAACGCCCCGAACAACAACGCATCGCAGGCGCAATCGCAGCAAGCGTCGGCAAGCGGTACCGGCACGACCGCGACGAGCAGCACGAGCGGCACCGGATCGAACGGCACGACCAGCAAGACGAGCAACGCGAATTCGAACGCCGACGCGAACGCTGCAAACGCCGCGAACGCAACTAGCAACGCCGCAGCGCAGGCGGCTGCGGCCGCCGCGGCCGTGCAGGCGCAATTGCAAGCCCAAGCGAACGCAACCGACCCGAATGCAGCGGCAACGGCAGCGGACGCCTCGACCGACAGCCTGTCCGCAACGACCGGCGTAGGCGGCGCGACGTCCGCGGGCACCACCGATTCGACCAAGGCCAAGACGCTGCAGCAAGCGTTGGACGCCGCGCTTGCCCAGGTGACGGGCCAGGCATCAGCCAACGCGCCCGCGCCGGGAACGCCGGGCAAGTCGACCGATACGGCCGCGACGAGCGCGACGAACAGCTTGAACGCGGCGCTCACGCCGAAGAACCTGACAACCGCAGCGACCTTGGCGCAGGGCAAATTCGGCGCCTCCGGCACGGCGGCGCACGCAAGCGCGCAGATCGCGGCCGAAACGGCGACGTCGATCGTCAGCTCGCTGGCGGCGAACAGCTTGTCGGGCAGCGGCGCACAGGACGCGACGACGACGTTGCAAGCGACGGCGGACCAAACGAGCGCGACGCAGGCGACGCAACAGGCCGCTCAAGCGGCGCAGGCGGCGTCGCTGACGCCGAACGCATCGGCACTGACCGCGAGCGCGCAGGCGGGCGCCTCGGCGGCGGCATCGTCGCTGTCGCCGCAAGTCGGCACGTCCGATTGGGAAGACGCGTTGAGCCAGAAGGTGGTGTTCCTGTCGAGCGCGCATCAGCAGTCGGCGGAGCTGACGCTGAACCCGCCCGATCTGGGCCCGCTGCAAGTGGTGCTGCAAGTCGCCGACAACCACGCGCACGCGCTATTCGTCTCGCAGCACCCGCAGGTTCTCGACGCCGTGCAGGCGGCGCTGCCGAAGCTGCGCGAGGCGATGGAATCGAACGGCATCGGCTTGGGCAGCGCGAGCGTGAGCAACGGCTTCGCGGGCCAGGCGCAGCAGCAGGCGTATCAGCAGGGCTCCGGCGGCATGGGCCGGGGAAGCGGCGGCGGCTCGAGCGACGCGGACGCCCTGATCGGCGCGACGCAGGCGACGGGCGCCGTCCAGCGCACGGTCGGGCTGGTGGACACGTTCGTCTGACGCCGCCGGGCATCGACGGGCAAAGGCGCGTCCGCTCGGGGCGCGCCTTCGTCGCTTTTGGCGAACCCTACATCGCCAGCCGCGGCAACACGCCGAAACGAGAGATTCGGTAAGCAATCGCATCATGCAGACAAAGAAGAAACCATTCAGCAAACGCATGAGATAACCCAAAATCCCCCTTCTTTTCGGCCTATCACCCAGGCCGCTCATCCCGAACAATGCAGACTACGGAATAAAAGCAGGCACACCCATGGCAACGACGACCGCAGCACAGCAGCAACAGGCCGCCGCACCGGCACCGGGCAAGATCAAGCGCATCATCGTGATCACGATCATTGCGATCATCGCCGCACTAGGCGCCGCCGCCGGCATGTACTTCTTCCTGCTCAAAGACGGCATGCCGCACGCGTCGGCATCGACGCCCGTGCCCCCGCCCGCGCCGATCTTCTTCGCGCTCGAACCGATGACGGTGAACCTCCAGTCCGACGACGGCAACATGCACTACCTGCGCGTCGGCCTGTCGCTGAAGCTCACCGACCCGAAGGTCCAGGAGCAGCTCACGGAGCACATGCCGGAGATCCGCAGCCGCATCCTGCTCGCGCTGTCGAACAAGAAGCCCGACGACCTCGCGACGCTCGACGGCAAGCACGCGCTCGCCAGCGAGCTGAAGGCGCTCGTCGAGAAGCCGACCGATGCGGGCGGCGCGCCGGCGCACGTGCAAGACGTGCTGTTCACCGAATTCGTAGTCCAGTGAAGCGCCCCCGCATCCATCCGGCGGCGCTTCGATCCGTTATCCGATAGCCACGACGCACTAGCGAGAATTAGGAAATGGGCCACGAAGAGTTCATGTCCCAGGAGGAGGTCGATGCCCTCCTGAAAGGCGTAACCGGCGAGACCGACTCGGTTGCCGACGACAGCAGCCGTTCGGGCGTGCGCCCGTACAACATTGCCACGCAAGAGCGGATCGTGCGCGGCCGGATGCCCGGCCTCGAGATCATCAACGACCGCTTCGCGCGCCTGTTGCGCGTCGGCATCTTCAACTTCATGCGGCGCACGGCGGAAATCTCCGTCGGCCCCGTGAAGGTCCAGAAGTACAGCGAGTTCACGCGCAACCTGCCGATCCCGACGAACCTGAACCTCGTGCACGTGAAGCCGCTGCGCGGCACGTCGCTGTTCGTGTTCGACCCGAACCTCGTGTTCTTCGTCGTCGACAACCTGTTCGGCGGCGACGGACGCTTTCACACGCGCGTCGAAGGCCGCGACTTCACGCAGACCGAGCAGCGCATCATCAGCAAGCTGCTCAACCTCGTGTTCGAGCACTACCAGACGTCGTGGAAGAGCGTGCGTCCGCTGCAGTTCGAATTCGTGCGCTCGGAGATGCACACGCAATTCGCGAACGTCGCGACGCCGAACGAAATCGTGATCGTCACGCAGTTCTCGATCGAGTTCGGACCGACGGGCGGCACGCTGCACATCTGCATGCCCTACTCGATGATCGAGCCGATCCGCGACGTGCTCTCCTCGCCGATCCAGGGCGAAGCGCTCGAAGTGGACCGCCGCTGGGTGCGCGTGCTGTCGCAGCAGGTGCAGGCCGCCGAAGTGGAGCTGACGGCGAACCTCGCGGAAATCCCCGTGACGTTCGAAAAGATTCTCAACATGAGAGTCAACGACGTGCTGCCGATCGACATCCCCGAGCACATCACCGCGAAGGTCGATGGCGTGCCGGTGATGGAATGCGGCTACGGCATTTTCAATGGTCAATACGCGCTGCGGGTCCAGAAGATGATCAGCGCCAGCGAATCGATGAAGGAAGGTGGATATGACTGAGCTGAACGCGACGCCGGAGTCCGGCAAGTCGGATGTCGATGCGCAAATGGCAGCGGCCATGGCGAGCGAAATGGTCGAAGCGGCCGATGCGGCCGCAACAGAGGATTCAGGAATGGACGATTGGGCGAGCGCGCTTGCCGAGCAGAACGACAACACCACCGTGAACGCGGCTGCGGCCGGCGTGTTCCAGCCGCTGTCGAAGGTCGAGCCCGCGTCGACGCGCAACGACATCGACATGATCCTCGACATCCCGGTCCAGATGACCGTGGAGCTCGGCCGCACCAAGATCGCGATCCGCAACCTGCTGCAGCTCGCGCAAGGTTCGGTCGTCGAGCTCGACGGCATGGCCGGCGAACCGATGGACGTGCTCGTGAACGGCTGCCTCATCGCGCAGGGCGAAGTCGTCGTCGTCAACGACAAGTTCGGCATTCGCCTGACCGACATCATCACGCCGTCCGAGCGCATCCGGAAGCTCAATCGATGAGATTCGCGCTTCAACGTGGCCAGCGGCTTTCGCTTGGCCAGCGTCTGGGCGGATGGGCTTCACCGGCGGTTCTGGTTGCGGTGACGTCGCTGGCCTCGCGCGCAGCGCTCGCCGCCGACATGAACGCCGTCAACAACGCAGCGAAAATCGCTTCCAACGTCGGCGCGGGCACGGCGGTGCCGTCGCTGGGCGTCGGCGCCGTGCTGCAAACGATCGTCGGTCTCATCGTCGTGATCGGCCTCGTGTTTGCCTGCGCGTGGCTCGCGCGCCGCTTCGGCTTGCAGCCGTCGAGCCGCGGCGGACTCGTCAAGGTCGTCGCGGGCACCTCGCTCGGCGGCAAGGAGCGCGTGGCCGTCGTCGAGATCGGCGACACGTGGCTCGTGCTCGGCGCCGCGCCCGGCAACGTGCGTCTGCTGCATACGATGCCGGCCGGCTCGGCGAGCGCCGAGGGCGCGGCGGGTGCGAGCGCCGGCGGCATGCACGGCTCGCGCTCCGGCCCGTACGACGCCAGCACCGCGCTCACAGGCACCTTCGGACAACGCTTTCGCAGCGCGTTGAAGAGCGAGGCGAGCAAACGTTTTCAGCGCCGCGAGAGCGGAGACAACTAAATGCCGTCAAGCCGTACCCTCACACGAGGCGCGCAGGCGCAAGCGCGCGCCCCTTTCGCCGCCTCCCTGCCGCAACGCATCCTGCCGCTGACGAAGGCCGCGCTGCCCGTGCTGCTTCCGGCGCTGCTCGCTACGCTGCCGACGCTTTCGTTCGCGCAGACCGCCGGCCTGCCCGCCTTCAACACGAGCCCGGGACCGAACGGCGGCACGACCTATTCGCTGAGCGTGCAGACGATGCTGCTGCTCACGATGCTGTCGTTCCTGCCGGCGATGGTGCTGATGATGACGAGCTTCACGCGCATCATCATCGTGCTGTCGCTGTTGCGCCAGGCGATGGGGCTCTCGACGACGCCGCCGAACCAGGTGCTCGTCGGCCTCGCGATGTTCCTGACGCTGTTCGTGATGTCGCCCGTGCTCGACAAGGCGTACAACGACGGCTACAAGCCGTTCTCCGAAGGCACGCTGCCGATGGATACGGCTTGGACGCGCGGCGTCGCGCCGTTCAAGACGTTCATGCTGCGCCAGACGCGCGAGTCCGATCTCGCGCTCTTCGCGAAGATCTCGCACGCAGCGCCGATGCAGGGGCCCGACGACGTGCCGCTGTCGCTGCTCGTGCCGTCGTACGTGACCAGCGAGCTCAAGACCGGTTTTCAGATCGGCTTCACGATCTTCATTCCGTTTCTGATCATCGACATGGTGGTCGCGAGCGTGCTGATGTCGATGGGGATGATGATGGTGTCGCCCGTGACGCTCTCGCTGCCGTTCAAGCTCATGCTGTTCGTGCTCGTCGACGGATGGCAATTGCTGATCGGCTCGCTTGCGCAGAGCTTTACGTGAATGGCCGCGCTTTCGAGCGCCGTGCCTGAACCGCTTAGTCAGATCTCACTTTGAAGCAGGCTTGAATCATGACGCCAGAATCCGTAATGACGCTCGCCCATCAGGCGATGATGATCGCGCTCCTTCTTGCCGCGCCGCTCTTGCTGGTAGCGCTCGTTGTGGGTCTCGTCGTGAGCTTGTTCCAGGCGGCCACGCAGATCAACGAGACGACGCTGTCGTTCATCCCGAAGCTGCTGGCGGTCGCGGTGACGCTCGTGATCGCGGGGCCGTGGATGATGACGATGATGCTCGACTATCTGCGCCACATCCTCACGAGCGTGCCGCAGATCGCGGGCTGACGCTCGCGCCCCGCGTTCTTCCACCCGCACTTCTTCTTTTCCGCGCGCCGCGATGTTCACCGTCACCTATGCGCAGCTGAACACGTGGATGACCGCGTTCATGTGGCCGTTTGTGCGCATCCTCGCGCTGGTGGCGACGGCGCCGTTGGTCGGCCACGCTTTGGTGCCGGTGCGCGTGAAAATCGGTCTCGCTGCGTTCATCACGATCATCGTCGCGCCGACGATCGGACCCTTGCCTGCGCCAACGGTGTTTTCGGCGGCGGGCATCTGGATCATCGTGAACCAGTTTCTGATCGGCGCGGCGCTTGGGCTTACGATGCAGGTCGTGTTCGGCGCGGTCGAGACGACGGGCGGCATCATCGGGATGCAGATGGGGCTCGGGTTCGCGACGTTCTTCGAGCCCGGTTCGAGCAACGCGAGCGACGTGCTCTCCATGTTCCTGAGGACGATCGCGATGCTGGCCTTCCTCGCCTTCGACGGGCACTTGCAGATGATCGCGGCGCTCGTCGCGACGTTTCAGTCGGTGCCGATCTCGGCCAACATACTCGGCGCGCCGGGCTGGCGCACGCTCGTCGAGTGGGGCGGGATGTTGTTCTCGGCGGGGTTGCTGCTTGCGTTGCCGGTGGTGGCGGCGCTCTTGATCGCCAACTTGGCGCTCGGGATTTTGAATCGCGCGGCGCCGCAGATCGGGGTCTTTCAGATCGGATTTCCGGTGACGATGCTCGTCGGCTTGCTGCTCGTGCAGTTGATGTTGCCGAATATGATTCCGTTTTTCTCGCGAATGTTCGATCTCGGTGTTGATGCGATGGGGCGAGTGGCGGGTGGGTTGCGGTAGCGCGATTTGTTTTGCCTGCGGCGCGGTTTTGTTCGTTTGCTTGGGTTTGTCTGTCGTGCAACTTTGATTTCGCGCCGTTCCGTATAGTCCGTCCCTCCCCGGGACCGGGGTCACTTTTGTCCTTGCCAAAAGTAACCAAAAGCGCGTCCTCGCCGGACGGCTCGCCCGGAGGCACTCAACCCTGTTAGTTCCGATGTCCCGAGTGCACCCGTGGGAAACCGTTATCGCTCGCCTTTAGTCCCGCTTACACGCGGCACAGAATTTCGTCCGTTCGCGTCAAATCGGCGATGCAGGTCAGGAAAGACCTGAAGGTATCACCTCCGTCAGTTGAACATTTCTGGCCGCAAATCGGTGACCTCGATGATCACATCGGATGGCAGGTTGGCGCGCTGCGATGCAAGGCGGATGCTCTCCGCGTCAGGTGCTTCATACAAACAATACGTCTTTTTCTTGTCCGCGCTGAGAAAAGAGAAAAGCCATTTGACGCCCTCCTCCTCGTTGATCCGCTTGACCAAGTTCGCTGCATCGGCGGAGAGCTCGAGTTGCTCGGCGAAGTTACGTTCAATCAGGAAACGTGACATGAGACGCTCCTTTCATGGTGCCTGCCTTACAGCACTTTAGACCATGCAAGGCGCGTTTTCTTAATCAATTCTGCGCTCCTGAGCCGTTCGCGGCGCCGCCGATCCGATTAAGCAGCATGCACATTCCGAGTTCCTTCGCCGTAGCGGCAGCGGCTGCTACGAGGTCCGCCGCGCGTGCCAGGTCTCCGTTGCGATGGCGGTGGGACAGCATGACCGCAAATTCGCGGCGGGTATGCGCGAGCCATGGCCAGGCTCGCAACCGCTCATCGGTCTGCAGTGCATATTCGAAATGGGCTTCGGCAGCGGGCCAATCACCAAGTGCGCCCGCGAGCATGCCCAGATACCGCGCGGTGGACCCGCAGCAAAGGGTAAAAGCGGGGACTGTGACGACCTGATCCCGGAAAGGCAATAGCAGTGCGTATATGCGCTCGGTGTGCTCGGTCTCGTGAAGCCGTGCAGCAACTTCCGCAAAGTACGTGAGCGTGATGAGCCGCTTGCTGTCCATGGCAATGCGAAAGCCTCCCTCGGCGGCCTGATTCAGCCGGTGAAGCGCTTGCGCGTCGAAGCCGAGGTCGCACAGAATCAACATCAGGCCGGGGCGCCAGGTCGCATCCTCCGGATGCTCTTCGAGAAAACGCTTGACCAGGGGCGCCACCTCCGCAAGCCTGCCTTGTTCCCGGCGAAGCGTGAACATCTGCATGCCATAGACACCAGCCGCAAACTTCGCGTCCACGCTTTCCGCTAAGTCCAGGGATTCCTGTGCCTTGCGCTCCGCGAGCGCAAAGTCGCCGACTAGGAGTGCACGCATCGCCTGCGCACCGGTCACGCACCACTTGTCCACGAAATGCTTCCCGCTCGTGACGATTTGCTGATATCTCTGAAGCGCCGATTCGAAGCACTCTAGGTTGCCGATTTCAAGGTAGCCCGTGAGGCTTCGGGCGCATGCCTGGCCGATCAAGTGCGCATCGCCGAGTTCCTCGGCGAGTTGGCTGAGCTGCTCCAGCACGGCTTGACGCTCCGCGAATCTCGCCGCCGGCAAATGCTGCGCGCCGACCTGGATCACCTCGCAAGCCAGTGCGTCGAACAAGCTGGCCCGGTCTCCGAGGCGTCGTGCCAGCGCGACGGCCTCGCGAGCGAGCTCGTCGCTTTGTTTGACCTCACCCGTCATGCGCAGGGTAACGGCCAGCCGGCTCAACAGCCGGCATCGCTCGAGCGTTTCCTCTCTGCCGATAGAAGCCAGCGCCTCCCTCAGCAAGGCAATTGAAACCTCGCCAGTCCCTCCGAGGTACATCTCGGCGGTGACGAACCCCAATGCCGCCGAAACCATGTACGACGACAGCTTCTCCGCGCGCGCGACCTGTGCGGCGCGCCGGAAAGTTTCGATTGCGTCGCGGCGCCCCAGCCGGTGCTCGGCTCCGCCTCGTATCAGGAGCAGAGGCAATATCGCATCCGCCCAATCCCGACCACCCGCAGAGAGACTTTCGGCCATCTGAAGTCCGCGTTGCGCATGGGAAAACGCCTCGTCGTAGGCTGCGCGCGCAAGCGCCCGCTCTCCCGCGCGCTGCCAATAGGCGATTGCGCGGGCCGGCTGGTCGGACAAGGCAAAGTTCTCGGCGACCAGTTCTGGCTGTCGATCGACGACCGCGGGGTAATGCTGTTCGAGCGCGAGGGCGATCCGGCCATGGTAGTCGCGCCGCCGCACGATAAGCAGGGACTGGTAGGCGATCTCCTGAATCAGCGCGTGACGGAACAGGTAAGCACCGCTGTGTCCCGGCACTCCTGGACCCGGGACGATAATTTCCGCCGCAACCAGGCTATCCAGCATCCGCTGCAATTCGGATTCGGGCTTCGACGCGATCAAGGCGAGAAGCGTTGCATCGAACTCCCGTCCGATCGTCGCGGCAATCTGCGCGGCCTCCTTGGCGCTCGGTTCGAGCCGGTCCAGTTGCGAGAGCAGAGACCCCTGCAGCGTATCCGGAATGGCGAGGGAACGTTGCATGCTCCTAAGTTCGTAGCTGCTACCGGCGTCATGCAACTGTCCCCCCCGGACGACGGTCTTCGTCAGTTCCTCGACAAAGAGCGGCACGCCATCCGTTTTGGCGACGATCTCGTCCAACACGACGCGCGGAATGGGCTTGCTCTCGGTCAGCCGTTCGATCATCGCGGCACAGTCGCGGCGCGAAAGCCGGTCGAGATTGATTTGCACGAGGTGAGGATAGGACCATTCCGGTCTGAACGAAGGCCGCCCCGTTAGCAGCACCATCAGGCGCGTCGACACCATTTGCTCGAGGAGCAGTCGCACGAGATCGAGCGACGAAGGATCGATCCAGTGCGCATCTTCGACGATGACGAGCACCGGCTGAGGATGTGTCATCCTCTCAATGAGCGTGACGAGCCCACTCAACGTTCGGTGCTTGAAGGAAGGCGAGGAGGCGTCGACGGCTGCATACCGTTCCCCCGTCGGAATTCCGAGCAAGGTCGCGAGCACGAGCACCATCTCCTCGACATCGACGCCGAGTACGCCAAGTCCAGACTCCAGTCGTTCGAGATCGGACGCGTCAGGACGCTTTGGATCAAGGCCATATGCGCGCTGCACCCATTGCAAAACCGGCCAGAACGGGCTGTTGCGATAGTACGGCGAGCAGTGCAACGAGACGATCACGTGCACATCCGCATGGATGCTGTCCGTGAATGCCCGCAGCATGCGCGACTTTCCGATCCCTGGCTCCCCGATCAGCATGACACAGCGCATTTCGCCGTCAGTGCTCTGCTTCCAGCGTTGCCGGATCATGTCGAGTTCGGCCGATCTCCCGATCAGCGGGGTCATCCCGTGGCCCGCCCTGATCTCGAAGCGGTCGAGAGCATCTGTCCGGGCGAGCACCCGATACACTGGAACGGGGGTTGCAATCCCCTTCAACGCGCGCAAGCCAATGCTTTCGAGCAGGAATGAGTCCCGGATCAACCGCTCAGTGGCTGGGCCGACCAGGATCGCATCGGGTGGAGCTAGGGATTGCAACCTCTCGGCAAAGATTGGGGTTTCGCCGACCACGGCCTGGTGGTCCAGTAACGATCCGGCACCGACCTCACCGGCGACGACTAGGCCGGTCTCGATCCCGATGCGCATGTGAAGACGCACGCCATGTTCGGCCTCGATACGATCATTGACCTGACCGAGGGCGGAAACCACGGCGAGACCAACGAGTACCGCGCGCACGGCGTCGTCTTCGTGTGCACGCGGGTAGCCGAAATAGACGACGAGCCCATCGCCAACGTACTGCGCGATATGGCCGTCATGGGCGTCGATCTCGTGTGCGCAAGCCTGATGGAAGACGTGCAGCATGTCCCGCAGATCCTCGGGATCGAACCGTTCTGCGAGCGAGGTCGAATCAATGAGGTCGATGAACATGACGGTGAGTTGCCGCCGCTCGGCCTCGGTGGCTTGGACCGCGAGGGACGAGGTCCTCTCATCCAGCCGCTCGATGTCTCGTTGGACCGCCGGTGCGCGCCCGCGTGTCAGCCCCGCAAGCGCTTTGGCCAGTCGTTTGCAGTCACCGATAGTCAGCCCGAGCGCTTGCAGATCCGCGTCGGAGAGGTCGCCCAGCACATCCCAGTCGATCCCCTGGGCCGCAAATGTCTGAGCGTATGCGCCGAGCCCAGCCTTCACCAGCCATTTCGTCAGGTCGTCGGACATTGCGTGGTCGTTCACCGAATTGGTCAAAACCACAGGGCACTCGGCGTCGAACTTCGCCGCGCCGCTCATCCTAGCGATGCGCGGCGTTGGACGGTTCGAAGCGGTGCACGAAGGTGTTCTCTAGATAATAGGCGCGCGAACGTATCAATGACGCTTCAAAGACAGCCTTGGAGCTGACTCTAACCATAGCGCCCGTTTGGGACCTATTATCTATTTCCGACGCCACGCCCGAGAGAGCGGATTGAGGTTTTGCGGCGCATGCGTTGCAAGACGAGCCTTTTCAGGCCCTTCCTGACCGCCAGCCCCAATTTGATTCGCACGGACTTCATTGCGTGCCACGTGCTAACGGAGCGCACGGCGAGTAGTAACGGTTTCCCACGCTTGCGCTCGGAACACCGGTACTAACAGGGTTGAGTGCCTCCGGGCTAGGCCGTCCGCCCAGGACGCGCTTTTGGTTACTTTTGGCAAGGACAAAAGTAACCCCGGTCCCGGGGAGGGACGGACTATACGGAACGGCGTGAAATCAAAGTTGTCGCGAAAACCCAGGCAAAAGAACCAAACGCCGAAAGGCAAAAAAACCGCCAGCATCAAATCAAAACCCGCTGGCGAAATCAGCCAGCCTCAAGGATTGATGTACTGAAACAACGACATCCCCTGGATCTGCACGAAGCTCTTCTGCGCCGCCTGGAGCGCATTCTGCACTTCCTCGTACTGGCTGATGGTGGACACCATGTCGACACTGGTGATATTCGACAGATTGCTCTGCAGCTGCAACGAGTTGTTCGAAGTCGCCGTCTGCAGCGCGTTCAACTCCTGCGTCCGCCCGCCCACCGACGCCTGCACCATCGAGATGTTCGTCAGCGAATTCTGAAACGCCGTCGTGCCTGCGGTCAGCGCATTCTGCTGCGTCGCGTAGGCCGTCGGGTTGTTGCTCACCGGCACCTGCAGCGCAGCGATGATCGAGTCGAGTGTCGTGAACACGTTGCTGTTCGCCGTCGCCGTGCCCGGCGTCACCGAGAACGAATCGCCAACCGCAGGCGTCCCCGAGATCGACGCCGTCATGCCCGTGCCGAGGTTGATCGTCAGCGCCGTCGTGCCCGCCGTGTAGGACGTCGTCACGGCGCTCGACGCGCCGATCGTGTTGTCCGTCACCGTGTAGGTCGGCGCAGCCGCCGTGCCGCCGAACGTGATCGAGTAGCTGTCAGTGTTCGTCGTCGCCGCCGGGTTGGTGATCGTCACCGCGCCGCTCCTGCCCGTGCCGGTGTTCGACGACGAACCCGCCAGCACCGGCGACGCACCGATCGACGCGACGCTCATGAACACGCTCGAACCGCTGTCGTTCGAGACGATCTGCCGCGTGCCCGACACCTGCACCAGGCGCTGGCCGGTGTCCCCGTGGTACGTGACACCGCCGCCCGCGTTGTCGGTGAACGGCTGAGTCGCCGACTGGAAGCCCGAGAAGATGTAGCTGCCCGTCCCATCGGTCGTGTTCGCGAGCGTCAGGAGCTGGTTGCGGTCGCCCTGCAGCTCGGTGGCAATCGAGCTGCGGTTGCTGTCGGAAAGCGAGTGGTCGTTCGCCTGCACCATCAGCGAGGTGATGCTCTGCATCACGCTCGTCACGCTCGAGAGCGTCGTGGACTCGAGCTGCAGCGACGTCAGCGCCGAGTTCTGGTTCGTGGTGTACTGCGCGAGCGTCGAGCTCTGCATCGACAACGTGACGGCCTGCGCCGCGCCGAGCGGATTGTCGGCCGGCGTGGACAGCGCGTTGCCGCTCGATAGCTCCTGTTGCAGCTGACTGAGCTGAGCCTGCTGGTTGTCCATCGTCTGGACGTTCGAGCTGTAGTACTGCGAAGTCGAGATACGCATCGCTTACCGCCTCACTGGAAGATGCCGAGCAGGGTCTGGAACATCGAATTCGCCGTCTGGATCACTTTGCTGTTCGCCTGATAGAGCTGCTGGTACTGCATCAAATGGGATGCCTCTTCGTCGAGGTTCACGCCGGACACCGATTGCTGCGCGGACGTGATCTGCGTGACGAGCGCGCTCTGCGTCTTGCTCGCCGACTGCAGCGTGCTCGCCGCATTGCCGATGTTGTTCACATAGTTCGCGTACGCGCCCGTCAGCGTGGCCGTGCCGTTCGACAACACCGAGTTCGACACGAGGTTCGACATCGCGAGCGCGTTGCTGCCGTCATTCGTGCCGCCCGTGTTCGGCGCGATCTTGAAGGTGTCGCCGTTGGCCGGCGTGCCGCTGATCGTGAAGGCCACGCCGTTGATCGAAATCGAGTTGCCCGACGTGTAGGCCACCGTGCCCGTGGTGTTCGTCGACGCCGCCCCCGAATTGATCGACACGGACGAGCCGATCGGAACGCCGCTCAGCGTACCGGTCGCCGAGTTGTAGGTCAGCGTGATCGTGCTCGCGAGCGAATAGCCGGACGACACCGTGGCCGCCCCGATCGTCGCCGTGCCCGTGTTCGAGCTCGTCGCCGACGCCAGCGCCGGCGATTGCGCCGCGATTGCGGAGGCGCTCGTCGTCGCGAGCGCGAAGCTGTTCAAGGCGCCCGAGGTCGGCTGGATCGTGAACGAATCACCGGCCGTCATCGCGCCCGACAACGTGAGCGTCATGCCCGCGACGGTGGTCGGAGCGGTGGTCGTCGAGCTGACCACGGTGTTCGTCGACGTGTCGGTCAGCGTGTAGTTCGTGCCGTTGTACGCGAGCGAGTAGTTGTCGGTCGGCGGCGCGGACGGGTTCGTCAGCGTCACCGACAACGTTTCCGCGCCCGTGTTGTTCTTGTTCGCGTAGACGGTCGGCCCTGCCACCGTGAACAGGTTGCCGCCGGTCGAGCCCGACAGCGTCAGGCCCAGCGAGTTCTGCGCGTTCACCTGCGAGGCGAAGCTCGTCGCAATCGCACCGAGCTGTGCTTCGGCCGGGTCGAGCGTCTGGCTCACGAACGACGTCAGGCCGCCCAGCGTGCCGCCCGTCAGCGCGGTGCTCGGCAGGTAGTCGGTCGACGGCGAGCTCGAGCCCGCGATGCCGTTGTACGCGATCGCCGTCTCGCTCGGGTTGCTCGGCGAGGTCACGGCTGAGAGCGAGAAGCTCTGGTTGGCGACCACGAGCGGTTGGCCATCGCCGAGGAAGAGGCTATAGCCGCTGCTGTTCTGCACGACCGAGACACCCACCAGTTGCGACAGGCTCGACACCACCTGGTCGCGCTGGTCCATCAGCTGATTCGGCGGCTGGCCTTGCGCGCTCGCAGCCTGGATCTGGGTGTTCAGTTGCGCGATCTGCGTCGAGTAGGTGTTGATCTGGGTGACGGTCGTGGAGAGCTGTTGATTCACGCTCTGGCGCAGCGAGTCGTATTGCTGGCCGGCCGTGTTGATCTGGTCGGCGAGCGATTGCGCGTCACTGATCGCGGTCTGCCGCGTAGCAAGGCTGCTCGGATTGTTCGAGACGCTCTGCAGTCCCGTGAAGTAGGCGGTGATTGCCGCCGAGATACCGCCCGTCGGGCTACCCACCAGGTTGTTCAATTGCGAGGCCATCGTGTTGTTGGCCGTGAGCGAGCTGTTGGTCGCCGTCGCATTGTTCAGCTGCGTCGTCAGGTACTGGCTGTAGGCGCGCTGCGTGGTCGCCGTGCTCACGCCGTTGCCCATGTAGCCAGAGCCCGTGTACTGGCCGTTGGCTTCCGCGAAGACGGCGCTCTCGACGTCGTAGCCGGGCGTCGACGCGTTGCTGATGTTCTGGCTCGTCGTCGTCATGCCCCACTGGGCAGCCTGAAGTCCGCTAAGACCAATGTTGAAGATATTGTTGGACATGCGTCATCCTGAATGGGCGGGCATGGTATCCGTCCGCCGCGTTGCGTGAACAAGCTGTATAACGGCGCCGAGCGGAAAAAATTGAGGGAGAAACGGTAAGACTGCGCGGCTCCCAATGCATTATCGGCAGCACGTAGCGCGGGCAAAACGCGGATAAGCGTGTGAATCGATCGCCAATTCTCCGCCCGTTCGAACGAGCAGGCGGAGAAACCGTGGCGGATGGGGAAGACGTCAGGCCCGCACGAGCGAGCGGCGCTTCATTTCGAGCTGGGTGATGAGACGCTGCAGCGTGTTTTCCGCGCTGCCGGGCAGCGCCATGAAGCGGAAGCCGAGCTGATAGCGGCGCATGCCGTTAGGCATGTCCGAGGCGCGATGCGAAACGAGTTGCAGGCCGAGCGACAGCGTGCCGTGCGTGTTGAGGAACAGCTCGACGTCGTCGAGCACGGTGCCCATCGGCAACTCGGCGACGCGCTCGTCGGTCGTGCGTACCCCGACGCCGCCGAGCGACACGTCGTGCACTTCCCAGCGGAACGCATCGCCCTCGGGCAGACGGCCCTTGCAGACGTACGGGTCCAGAATCGGGGCCTCGACGCGGAAATACTCGCGACGTTGCACGTAGAAGAGCACCTCGGGAAACGCGGCTTCGAACGCGGGCAGCCCTTCGAAACGGGTCTCGCGCGGCGTGCTGGTGGTGAACTCGACGCGCACGCCTTCCGGCGACGCATGGAACAAGCAGCGCTGCGCGGCGAGCATCCCTTTGTTTTGTTCGGCGAGCGCGCCCCAGTCGAACACGAACACGCGCTCGCGCACGTCGACGTCGAGAATGCGCGTGACGAGCTGTCCGCCGTTGTACTGGACGGTCAGGAAATCGCCGCGGTTGAGGAGGTTGCGCAACTGCACGCCGATTTCCAGCGGGTTGCGACGGCCGAAGTCCGGGCCGGAATCCGCGGATTCCTCCGGCTTTTCATTCGACTGATTGATTTCCATGGGCTTGCCGGTATTCCGTTCTCTCGCGGGCGCGCCACGAGGCCGGTGGCGCGCGTCTATGCCGAACTCATGCGGAATCCGGCACTTGGTCTGTCTGATTAGCGGCAGCTAACCGGCGAAGTTTATAGCAGATATTGAAATATTTCTGGAGCAAACAGGGAGGCAACCCCGTGTTCAGGGGGCGGCTGCTGTGCTGAAACCCGTTCTCGCGACGCCAAGTCACACACGATTCTGACGAAATCCTTTCAACCCCGTGCTACGCTGGCGGCCACCAAATTTTCGATCGGCGTGCCGAGCTTTTGTAACTTTGGCGACACTGGGAGACAGGAAATGACTAAACCGGCGTTCTCAACGGTGTGGGCGGAATCACAAGCGATCTACAGCCCGACTCACACAGGGGAAAAAGTAGCGCAAATGATAGGCGGCAATGTCGCGGCCCATATTCGCGACAAAAAGAATCCTTGGAAGAACACCTGTGCAGTTCGCATGAGCTATATCCTGAATCGATCAGGCGTGTTCATCCCGGCACTGCCGGGGAAGACAAAGACCGGTGACGGCGGTTTGAACTATTTCTATCGAGTAAAAGACCTGATCGCGTTTCTTAGACAACGATGGGGCGAACCGGAAGTTGTGGCGTATCCGCCTAGCGGCGGTGGCTCCCTGGCAGGCAGGAAAGGCGTCGTTCTCTTTGAGGTTAGCGGATGGAACGATGCGAGCGGTCATGCAACGCTCTACAACGGGTCGACTTGCTACGACCACTGCTATTTCAACGAAACCGGTGCGACATACCGCACGGAGAGGGCAAACTTTTGGGCACTCAAATGATCGCCGCTCGCCTAGCCGCCGCCACATTGCTCTATGCATCGTTTTCTGCCGCTGCCGCTGATTCCATCAACGCGACACATCGATCGAACGCGGAAAACTACAAGGACAGGGCATTGGCCACCTGCATAGCGACCGCCTACAAGGGATCGTCAGCCGGAAAAGATGCCGACGCAACCAAAAGCGCGTTCATCGAATGGACCTACTACGATGACGACAAAGGCAACCCGGCAACGGATCTGCTTATAGAGAAATATCTGAACAGGAATTACAGCAATCCGGTCGAGGGTTACGCCGGGGCGCGATTCGATTTACTCAAGTGCCTCGACATGTACCACAGTCAAGAACTCGCCGAACAGGTGCGCAAATATGTGCCTCATCCTGATTGGATAGGCGACAAACCACCTCGCCGCCCCCAATAAACCCTCAAACCATCTGCTGCATAATCGAAATCAACTTCTTCGCGTAATGCGGATCGGTCGCGTAGCCCGCGCGCTGCATCCCGTGCGCGAAACTCGTGGCGTCGTGCGACGAGTTCATCACCGACGCATACCGCGGATTGTCCTTCAGCATCTTCGCGTAGTCGGTCATCGCATCCTGGTACGAGTCGTAGGCGCGGAATTTTTCGATCACGCGATGCGGCTGGCCGTTCACGTACTCGGTCGTCAGCGTCGATACCGTCTTGCCGGTCCAGTCCTTCGTCGCCTTGATGCCGAAGACGTTGTGGCTCGTCGAGCCGTCGGCCTTCTTGATCTCGCTCTTGCCCCAGCCCGATTCGAGCGCCGCCTGGCCGATGATGAAGCGCGCCGGGATACCCGTCGCCTCGCTCGCGGCCTGCGCCGGCGCGGCGAGCTTGTCGACGAACGCGTCGACCTTCTGCGATGCGCCGTTGCCGCGCAGCGGCGGCGTCAATGCGCTATTGGCGGAATACTGCGTGTTGCTCGACGACAGCGAACCGTTCGCCTTCGCGTTCGCGAACGCCTTCGTCAAGGCGTCGAGCGCGGCGCTGTTGCCCTCGTTGCCCGCGCCGACCTGCATGCCCGAGTTGCGCATCAGCTGCTTGAGCATCATGTCGGCGACGCCGATGCCCTTCGACGACATCTGCTGCGACAACTGCTGATCGAGCATCGACGTGAACTGCTTGGTGTCGTTCGAATCGAGCGGACTGTCCTCCGGGGTCGCGTCGCGCATGCTCTTGAGCATCATCTGCATGAACACGGCGTCGAACTGCTGCGCGGCCATCTTGAGACCGGCCTGCGGCGAGGCGTTGACCTGCGCGCGCAATGCGTCGAAGCCTTGCGTGTCGAGCGCGAAGCGATTCGACAGGTCGAGTCCGGCATTGTTTGCGTTCGAGTTGTTCATCGTCCGTCCTTAAATGATCTCAAGGTCCGCCTGCAACGCCCCGGCAGCCTTCATCGCCTGCAGGATCGACATCAGATCCGCGGGCGTCGCGCCGAGCGCGTTGAGCGCCTTCACCACTTCGGCAAGGTTCGCGCCGGCGGTCACGAGCTTGAGCGCCCCGTTGTCCTGCTTCAATTGAATCTGCGATTGCCGCGCGGTCACCGTCGTGCCGTTCGAGAACGCGCCCGGCTGGCTCACCACGGTCTGCGTGTTCACGACCACCGACAAGTTGCCGTGCGCCACCGCGCAGCTTTGCAGCGTCACCATCTGGTTCATCACGATCGAGCCGGTGCGGGCGTTCAGGATCACCTTCGCGGCGGCGAGCGCCGGCTTCACGTCGAGGCTCTCCAGCTGCGCCAAGAACGCAACCTGCTGCGACGGATCGGCCGGCGCGCGCAATTGAATCGTGCGGCCGTCGAGCGGCATCGCCGTGCCCTGGCCGAAGGCGTTGTTGACCGCGGCCACGACGCGCTGCGCCGTGTCGTAGTCGGTGTCGTTCAGCTCCATCTGCATCGTGCCGCCCGCATCGCTCACGCGTGTCGCGACCGCTCGCTCGACGATCGCGCCGTCGGTGATGCGGCCCGCAGCCAGCTGATTGACCTGCACCTTGCTGCCGTTCGCGCTGGCGCCCGCGCCGCCCACCGCGACGTTGCCCTGCGCAAGCGCATACACCTGGCCGTCGGCGCCCTTCATCGGCGTCAGCAGCAGCGTGCCGCCGCGAATGCTCTTGGCGTTGCCGAGCGACGAGACGGTCACGTCGATCGCCTGCCCCGGCCGCGCGAAAGGCGGCAGCGTCGCCGTCACCATCACGGCCGCGACGTTCTTCAACTGCATGTTGGTCAGCGTCGACGTGCTGTTCGTGCCGCCGATCTGCTGGTTGTTGATCGAGATGCCGAGGTTCGCGAGCATGTTGGCGAGCGTCTGCGTCGTGAACGGCGTTTGCGTCGTCTGGTCGCCCGTGCCGTCGAGACCGACGACGAGGCCATAGCCGATCAGCGGGTTGTCGCGCACGCCCTGGATCTGCGCGAGGTCCTTCAAGCGCTCGGCGTGCGCCGCGGACGTGCCGGCGCCGAGCAGCGCGGCGAATGCGAGCGACACCACGACAGGCGCGATAGCGAAGGAGCGAATGCGCAGCAAGGCGCGGGCAATGAGGTTCGAATTCATAGCATCACCATGGCGCCAGGTTCAGGAAGAAGCGCTGCAGCCACCCCATGGTCTCGGCTTCGTCGATGACGCCCTTCGCCGAATACTCGATCTTCGCGTCGGCCACCTGGTTGGAGAACACGCTGTTGTCGCCGGCCACCGTGTTGGGGTTCACGACCCCGGAAAGGCGCACGAATTCGTTGCCCTGGTTGATGAGCATCTGCTTCTCGCCGCTCACCACGAGGTTGCCGTTGGGCAGCACGTTCGTGACGGTGACGGTGATCACGCCGCTGAAGGTGTTCGATGCGTTCGCGCCGCCCGTGCCGGCGAACGTGTTCGCACCCGTCGCATTGAGATTCGCGCGGTTGAAGAAGCCGGGCGCAAACCCGGCCGCCGTCGCGCCGAAATTGGTCGTGCCGTTGCGGTTGGTGTTCAACCCCGACGACTTCGTTGCGTTGATATTTTCCGCAATGACGATGGTCAGGATATCGCCGACGTTGCGGGGCCGCTGATCTTCGAACAGCGGGTGCCCCGCATAGCCCGGGTTGTAGATCGATCCGGGCGGGTTCATCTGCGGGGGCACCGGCGGAACCGCTGTCATCGGCTGCTGCGTGATCGGCTCTTTCTTGAACTGCGCGCAGCCGCCGAGCACGCCCGCCGCTACTACGCCGGTGAATGCGAGCATCGAGGCTGCGCGCAACGCGCGCAAGGGAACCGGGATACGAGAGAGCTGCGACATCGTGTTTACCGCCTTATTCATTGCCTATTCGTCAACTGCGCATCGAACGCGTCAACTGCGCGTCAGACCGACATCTGGCTCAAGGTCTGCAGCATCTGGTCCGACGTCGTGACGGCCTTGCTGTTGATCTCATACGCGCGCTGCGTCTGGATCATGTTGACCAGTTCCTGCACGACGTTCACGTTCGAGGCTTCGACGTAGCCCTGGTTGAGCGTGCCCGAGCCATTCGAGCCCGGCGCGGCGACGTTCGGCGTACCCGACGATGCCGTTTCCGAATACAGGTTCTCGCCTTTCGACTCGAGGCCGGCCGGGTTGATGAAGGTGGCGAGCTGCAGCGTGCCGACCGTCTGGTTGTTGGTCGAACCCGGCGTCGTGATCGTCACGACGCCGTCGCTGCCGATCGTGAGCGAGGTCGCGTTCACGGGGATCGTGATCGCCGGAATCACTTGATAGCCGCTCGACGTGACGAGCTGGCCCTGCGAGTTGGTCTGGAACGAACCGTCGCGCGTGTAGCTGATCGTGCCGTCCGGCATCTGCACCTGGAAGAAGCCGTTGCCGTTGATCGCGACGTCCTTCGAGTTGCCGGTCTGCTGCAGGTTGCCCTGCGTGAAGAGACGCTCGGTGGCGACCTGCTGCACGCCGGTGCCGACCTGGCTGCCCGACGGCAGCTCGGTTTGCTGCGTCGAGTTCGCGCCCGGCTGACGCAGCGTCTGATACATGAGATCTTCGAACACCGCGCGCGAGCCCTTGAAGCCGTTCGTGCTCACGTTGGCGAGGTTGTTCGAGATCACGTCCATCTGCGACTGCTGCGCGTTCATGCCGGTGGCGGCGATGTAGAGGGAACGGTTCATTTGGGTGGTTCTCCAATAATTCTTTCAGCGAGACTCAAGCGTGGTCGGTATCCGCGTTTCAGCTGAACGTGAGCAGCTGGTTCGCCGACTGGTCGTTCTGATCGGCGTTTTGCAGCAGCTTCGTTTGCATCTGGAACTGCCGCGCGTTGGTGATCATCGACACCATCGCCGCCACCGGATTCACGTTGCTGCCTTCGATCGATCCGGGCGCGAGCACGACGGTCTGGTCCGCATCGGCGGGGTTGCCGTCGGCGGTATGGAAGAGGCCGTCGTTGCCGCGCTCGAGGGTGTTCGGATCGGGGTTCACGAGCTTCAGCTGGTCGATCACCGCGATCGATTGCGGCGGGTCGCCCGCCACCAGCGCCGAAACGGTGCCGTCCTTGCCGATCGTGATGTCCGAGCCCGGCGGCACCGCGATCGGCCCGCTGTTGCCGATGACCGGCAAGTTGTTCGCGGTCATCAGCTGGCCGTTCGCGTCGACGTGCAGATTGCCCGCACGCGTGTACGCCTCGTTGCCGTCGGCCGTCTGCACGGACAGCCAGCCCGGGCCCTGCACGGCGACGTCGAGCGGGTTGCCGGTCTGCGAAATCGGGCCGGGCGTGTAGTCCGCGCCCGGCGTGGAGGACAGCACGAACGTGCGAGTCGTGTCGTCGTTGACCGTGCTGCCGTCGCCGAACGAAAGCGGCGCCGAGCGGAAGTTCGCGAGCTGCGCGCGAAAACCCGTGGTCGACGTGTTCGCCAGGTTGTTGGCGACGACGTCCTGCTGCGCGAGCGCCTGGGCGGCGCCCGTCATTGCGGTGTAGATCAGTCGGTCCATGACTCGCTCGTTCTATGCAGTCGCGCTTACAGGTTGATCAGCGTCTGGTCGACGGTCTGCTGCGTCTTGATCGTCTGCGCGTTCGCCTGGTAGTTGCGCTGCGCCGTGATCAGATCGACGAGCTGCGTCGTCAGGTCCACGTTCGACGATTCGAGCGCGCCGCCCGTCAGCGTGCCGTGGTTCGTGCTGCCCGGCGCCGAGATTTGCGGCACGCCCGACGAGAAGGTCGCGGCGTACTCGTTGCCGCCGAGGTCCTGCAGGCCGTTCGGGTTGTTGAAGTTGGCGAGTACGATCTGGCCGAGCGATTGGGTCTGGCCGTTCGAATAGTTGCCGGTCAGGATGCCGTTCGCGCCGATCGAGAAGTTGGTCAGCTGGCCGGCCGAGAAGCCGTCTTGCGCGAGGTTGTTCACGCCGTCCGCGCTGCCGTACATCGTCGTGCCGGTCAGGTTCAGCGTGAGCGACTGCGGGTTGGAGCTGCCGTCGGTCGTGGGGATCGTGAACGTGAACTGGCCCGTTGCGGCGCTCGTCGCGGGGGCGGTCGCCGCCGTGCCGGTCAGGGTGCCCGAGCTATTGAACGTCACCGTGCCGAGCTGGCTGACGCTCCCCGACGTGCCGCCGTAGACACCCCACACGCCGCCGCCGTTGTTCACGAAATACATGTTGACCTGATTCGAGCCGCCGAGCGTGTCGTAGGTCTGGATCGAGGTCGAGTAGTTGTAGGTCTGCGAGTTGGTCGCGGAGAACGGCGTGACCGTCGGGGTCTTGTCCTGCGCGTCCAGGTTCAGTTGCGCGGTGATGTTGGCCGTGGCGGTCGGCGGAACGTTGGTGGTCGGCACTTTCAGCGGCACGGTCGAAGCGGTGTTGATCACGCCGGTCCCGTTCGCCGCGTAGCCCATCAGATCCAAGCCCTGCGCGTTCGTGATGAAGCCGTTCTTGTCGAGCTGGAACACGCCGTTGCGCGAGTACGTGAGCGAGCCGTTGTTCGACATCTGGAAGAAGCCGGTGCCGTTGATCGCGACGTTGAGCGCCTGGCCCGTCGTGTTGATCGTGCCTTGCGAAAAGTCCTGCTGCACGGCCGCGAGCTGCGTGCCGATGCCGATCTGGTTGTTCACCGAGGTCGCGATCGAGTTCGCGTACACGTCGGCGAATTGCGCCGTGCTTTGCTTGAAGCCGGTGGTGTTGGCGTTAGCGATGTTGTTGCCGATTACGTCGAGATCGTTCGTCGCGGCGGCCAAACCGCTCAAACCGGTGTCGTAGCTCATGAGCGTTTCCCTTGCAAAATCTGTGATGGATTAGAGGATGCCGGCGACGGTGGACAGGCCGACCGTATTGCCATTCGACAAAACCAGGTTCGCGTTGCCGCTCGATTGCGGCAGGACGCCTTCGACCACGGCGCCCGTGACCGTCGACGGCGTCGCCGGCGAGCCGCCGATCGTGGCCGACGCGGCAATGGTGTAGTTGCCGGCCGGCAGCGCGTTGCCCGACGCATCGACAGGCGTCCAGCTCACCGGCACCGTGCCGGCCGATTCCTTGCCGAGATTGATCGTGTTGACCACCTGGCCCGACGAGTTCGTCACCTGGATCTGCACGTTGGTGGCCGCGCCCGAGAGCGTCACGCCGAACGGCGTGATCGTGTCGGTGCCGCTGCTGTTGCTCACCGTCACCGAGTTGCCCGGCGTGAGCACGGTCGCGCCGATCAGGCTCGCGGACTGCGCCTGCTGCTGCGCGGTCAGCTGCGAGGCGAGCGAGGACAGCGTCGTGTTCAGCTGGCTGATGCCCGACACCGTGTTGATCTGGGCGAGCTGCGACGTCATCTGCGAGTTGTCCATCGGGTTGGTCGGGTCCTGGTTCTGCAGCTGCGTCACGAGCAGTTGCAGGAACGAGCTCTGCAGGCTCGCCGCCGAAGTCGAGTTGTTCGACGTGGACGAACTGGCGGTCGAGCTCGACGAGGTGCCCGTCGTGCCGTTCATCGTGTTGAGCAGGTTCTGGGAGACCGTCCCGGTACTGCCGATAGTCGTATTGGTCGTCACGGTGGGTTTCTCCTCAGGTGCCGATCGTGAGTGTTTTGAGCATCAGGTTCTTGGCGGTGTTCAGCGTCTCGACGTTGGCCTGGTACGAGCGCGACGCCGAGATCATGTTCACCATTTCCTGCACCGGGTCGACGTTCGGCATCGTCACGTAGCCGTCCGAATTCGCCGCCGGGTTGCTCGGGTCGTAGGTGGTCTTCATCGGCGTCGGGTCGTCGACCACGCCCGTCACGCGCACGCCGCCCACCTGCTGGCCGGATGCCGTGCGCGCGCCGCCGAGCGGATTTACGGCGAACACGACTTGCTTGGCCTTGTACGGCTGGCCGTCAGGGCCGGTCGTGCTGTCGGCGTTGGCGAGATTCGATGCAGTGACGTTCAGTCGTTCCGACTGCGCGGACATCGCCGAGCCCGCAACGTCGAAAATGTTCATCAAAGATGGCATGGCTTTCTGGACCTCTCTTTAAACCCCGTTGCGTGCGGTGGTGAATAGCGTTTCCGTTACTGCTGCCGGTTGGATATCTCGAGTCTTGCGGTCTTTGCCGCTCGTTTGCCGCTCAATTGGCCGCTTAGCTTCCCGACGTGATCGCCGCGAGCATCGTCTTGATCTGGCCGGAGATCGATGTCATCTGCGATTCGTAATGCAATGAGTTGTCCGCGAACTGCACGCGCTCGGTGTCGAGGTCGACGGTGTTGCCGTCGAGCGCGGGCTGCACCGGATTCCGGTAGGCGAGCTGGCCGTAGCTGTCGGCCGGACCGCCGGTCGGAATCAGCTTCGTGTTGCCTGCCATGTGGCCGGCCTGCGTCGTCGCCATCGACATGCCGCTCGTCACGCCCGCGGGCTGCGCGAGCGCGAGCGGCTGGGCGTTGCTCGTCGCCATGCCGGTGCCGCCTGCCGCGCCGCTCTGCTTGAGCGCGCTCGAAAGCGCCGACGAGAAGTCGACGTCGCGCGCCTTGTAGCCGGGCGTGTCCGCGTTCGCGATGTTCGACGACAGCAATTCCTGCCGGTAGGCGCGCACATCGAGCGACTGGCGGCCAAAGGCGAATTCGGCATCGAGTTTGTCCATCGGGCATTTCTCCGTCGAAAGCAAGCGCAAGCGGTTTGCAGGGACCCGGCCGGTTCGCGCCGTGGCAAAGGCGCACCGGCACGAAGGCCTTTTTACATGGACTGCATCTTAGGAGGACGGCGCAAGAAGCAATCGGACGAATAACCAGGGAAGCGCCCCTCTATTCAACGTTTGCGCGCGAGGGGCGATCTCTAGAATGCGAGGCGTACCGATGTATTCCGATGGAGATTCGCGATGTCCTGGCCCGCTTCCGAAGTCACGCGCTGTGTTCGCGCCAAAGGCGCGGGCACGGGGCGTGGGCGGGCGGCCGCGTGGCCCGCGCTCAGGCGCTGGGCACTCGCGGGTGCGTGCTTCCTGGGATGCGTCGCCGCTGCTCCGCTCGTTCACGCGCAGACGGCCGGCAGCGGCCCGATCGTGATTCCCGGGCCCGGCGAAACGAATCCGGCCGCCGCGCTCGCGATGGCACAGAGCGCCGGGATGCAAACTGCCGCGCCGGCAGCGATGCCGGCCATGCCCGCCGCGGTCCCCGTCACGCGCAGCGCTTCCCATGAAGACGAGTTCGCTCACGCCGCCGCCGCAAGCGGCGCGATCGTCATCCCAGGTCCGGGTGAGCATCCGGCGCAAACCGCCGCCGCGAATGCTTACACGGGCAACAACCCAGGAAACTACGCGGGCAACGCGAACGCCGCCGCCAATCCGCGTCAGGTGATTCCGGTCGTGGTGGCTTCGGCGCCACAGGTCTCGCGTCAAAACGCCCAGGCCGTCGCGATGAACACGCCCGCCGGCGCCTCGATCGATCCGCTTTCCGCACGCGGCGAGCCGCCCGAGCTCGCGTCGGGCGCGAGCCCGCGCTATGTGCGCAACGTGCGCGGCACCAATGCCGTCAACGCTGCGCCGGCTTCGCTGCCGCAAGCGGCGCAAACGGCACAGGTCGCTCAGGTCGCGAGCGCCGCCGTCACGCGCGTCGCCGTGCAACCGGTCCGCGCCGTGCAAGCGGCCTCCGTGCCGGTCACCGCCGCCGGCGCGGCCAACCCCGCCGCCCCAGCCGGCCAGGAAGACGGCGAATCGATCCGCCAAGCGGCGCTCGCGTTCCTGCAGCAGCAGGCACAAGGGCTGCCGGGCAACGTCAGCATCACCGTCAATCAAGTCTTCCCGCGCGGCCTCGCCGCCTGCGCGTCGCTCACGCCGTTCATGCCGACCGGCTCGCGCATGTGGGGCCGCACGACGATCGGCGTGCGCTGCGTCGGCGACCGTCCGTGGACGCTCTACGTGCAAGCGCGCGTGTCGGTGCAGGCCACCTACTACGTCTCCGCCCGCGCCCTCGCGCCCGGCGACGTGCTGTCGGCCGCCGACCTCGTCGCGCGCGACGGCGACCTGACCACGCTGCCGATGGCCGTCATCATCGATCCCTCGCAGGCGGTCGGCTCGGTCGCGCTCATGCGCGTGTCGGAGGGCATGCCGCTGCGGCGGGACATGATCCGGAGCGCCTCGGCGGTGACGGTCGGACAGACGGTGCGGATCGTCGCGAACGGGCAGGGATTTTCGATTTCGTCGGAAGGCAGCGCGATGAACAACGCGTCGCCCGGGCAGACGGTGCGGGTGAAGACGGCGGCGGGCCAGATCATCCAGGGCGTCGTGAAGGACGGCGGCACGGTCGAGATCCAGCTATGAAAACGGTTACGGCGACGGCGGCAAAGCCAGCGGTGTTCGCAAATTAGCGGGGCCGGATCGCTGGAATGCCAGCCAGGCGGGAAAAAAGGGAATGGACGATTGCGCTAAAGTTTGATTGGGGTGTGCCGTTATTACACTCAAATCATTCGGGAAGCCAATCGTGAAAATCGATTCCACCACCAAGTCGAGCGTGTCGTCGCTGAAGGACGGCGCGCAGCGCACGCAGCAGGGCGACAGCGCCGCGGCTGCGGCAGCGAGCGCCTCGACGGCGCCGGCGCAAGGCGCGGGCGGTTCCGCAGGCGATGCAAACGTGAACTTGTCGGGGCTGTCGTCGTCGTTGCGCAGCCTGGCGGCATCCGGCGCGGCCGATATCGACGTCGGCCAAGTCGAGTCGATCAAGCAGGCCATTCAGAACGGCACGCTGACGATCGACACGAGCAAGATTGCGGACGGCGTGCTGGAAACGGCGCGCGGCCTGTTGCAGAAGAATCCGTCGACCGGCGGCTGAGCCATGCACTGATCGCAGCAGCTGTTGGGCGGCATTCCGGCGCCAGGGTTCGCGTGCAGCAAACACGCGAACCCTTTTGTTTTTACAAGGGCCGAAAGACCTGTCTTCGCGCCCGGCGTTTTCTTGAAAGCGAGTCGTTATGAAAGATGCCCTGCTTGCCACTGTGATCGACGAACACGCGACGGTCGAGGCGTTCGCCTCGCTGCTCGCCTACGAAGAGAAGGCGCTCACGGCCGCCTCGCCGCTCGAGGTGCTGCCTTCGATCATCGATAAGAAAACCGAGCTGACCGAGCAGCTCGCGTCGCTCGAAAAATCGCGCGACGCGCAGTTGCGCGACCTCGGCTTGCCGCCGGGCTGGAAGGGCATGGAGCTCGCGGCCGCTCAAGACGCGCGCCTCGCCGAGCATTGGAAACTCTTGCAGGCAGTGGTGCAGCGCGCACGGCGCGCGAACACCAACAACGGCCTCATGATCCGCGTGCGCATGAACTACAACCAGAGCGCGCTCGCGATCCTGCGCGGGGCGGCCAGCAAAGCCTCCGTGTACGGCCCGGACGGGCGGATGGCGGGCGTCTAAGCCCCGCCGCTTTGCGCTGAACCGCGGCGGCGCCCGTTCGCCGCGGTGTTGAAGCTCACCGGCGTGTGAATAAAAACAAAGAGCGCGGCCATTCGCCGCGCTCTTTGTTTGTCATGCGTTGATTTGGGAATTCACCTGCTCCAACACATCGGGCATCGACGTCGCATCGCCCCGCGTGCGGCACGCCGTCTAAATCAGTTTTCGACGCCCGCCCACGCCATCTCGCGCAACCGCGTGCGCAGACGTGCCACGGCTTGGCTGTGCAACTGACACACCCGCGATTCGCTGACTTCCATCACCGCGCCGATTTCGCGCAGGTTCATGCCGCGCTCATAGTAGAGCGACATCAAAAGCTTCTCGCGTTCCGGCAGACGCTCGATCGCCTCGATCAGCGCGCTGCGCAGGCTCTCGTCGAGCAGCGCCGACAGCGGATCGGAATGATCGACGCAGTAGCGGTCGAGGAACGGCTCGTCGTCGGCGGAACGGTCGAAGTCTTCGTAGTAGATGAGCTGGCTGCCGTGCAAGTCCTGCAGCATCGACTGATACGCGTCGAGCGGCATCTTGAGCTGCTCGGCGATTTCCGTCTCGCTCGCCGAGCGGCCCAGTTGCTGCTCGACCTGATGCACCGCGAACTCCACCTCGCGCGACGTCTTGCGCAAGCTGCGCGGCAGCCAGTCGTTGCTGCGCAGTTCGTCGAGCATCGCGCCGCGAATACGCTGGCTCGCGTAGGTCTCGAACTGCGCGCCCTGGTCTTCCTTGTAGCGGCCCGCCGCGTCGAGAAGACCAATCATCCCGGCTTGGATCAAATCGTCCAGGTCCACGCTCGCCGGCATCTTCGCGACGAGCTGCAAGCCGAGCCGACGCACGAGCGGTGCGTACTGCGTCAGCACGTCCTCCTGGGACATCTTGCCTTGAGCGTTGTACATCGTGTCCTCCTGTCCCTTCGTCTCACGCGGGGTGCGCGGACGGCTTGCCGGCATGACGCGTTGGCGGCATGCCGGCAGGCACCGCCGGCGCCACGTCGTTGTGCGCACGCGAGCCCGCCACGGCCCGCATCGGCCAATACAGCATCTCGGCGGCGAGATGCCGGTAATCGCGCGCGGCGGGCGTCGACGGAAACGCGTCGACCACGCAGCGCGATAGTTCGAACGAGCGCTCCATCAGCGGATCGGAGGCCACAAAACCGGCATCCGTGATCTGCACCGTCAGATAACGCCCCGCGACTTGCGCGAGGTTTTCGAACGCGGTGTGCGCGTCCGCCACGCTCGACACGTGGTTCACGAGCACGCGGAACTGCGCAATCGCGTGTTCGTAGTGCAACCGCTTCATGCACGCGTACGCCTCGGTGATCGCCTGCGCGGCCACGCGCGTGACGATCAACACGTCGTGCGCCTGCACCGCCAGCGCGGACAGCGCGCCGCGCCGATCGAGCTGCGCATCGATCAGCACGATGTCGGCCGGGCCCGAGAGCACCACGCCAAGCTGCTCGGCGCTGTACGTGTCGCTGTGATGGCGCGACGCCGCAAGCACCGAGAAGCCGAGCGGATGACGGGCTGCCGCCTCGTCGAGCGGCATCTCGCCTTTCATCACCGCGCTGAAATTGCCCGTGCCGCGCACGCCGCCGAGCATCGCGGACACCGAGTTCGCGCCGAGACATTCGTCGACGACGAGCACGTCCTTGCCCTGCCCCGCCAGCGCCGCCGCGAGATTCACGACGGTCGACGTGCGACCGACATGGCTCGACCCGCCCGTGACCGCCACCACGCGCGAACCGCTCTTGCTCAGTAACCGCCTCAGTCCTTCTGCCTGGTCGACCATGACCTTATCCAAATCGAACCTCGTGGAGCTCAGCCGTCGAGCGCGCGGACAGCGCCGACAGCAACGCGGGAACATCGTCGTCGTCCGGCACGAACGGCGAACCGTCGCGCGGAATGCAGAACGCGCTCTTGATCAGGAATTTCTTCGTTGCGACGTAGAGGTTCTCCGGCACCTTCTGGCCGGTCGACACGTAGTGGACCGGCAGCTTGTAGCGGATCACCGTGTCGAGCACGCTGCCCAGATTGGTCGCCTCGTCGAGCTTGGTGAGGATGCAGCCCGCGAGCTCCGGCTGGCCCGGTGCGCTCTGGTACGCCTGCACGACTTCGTTCAGCGTGTCGCCGTGGCTCGTCGCGTTCAGGAGCAAGAGGCGCTGCACCGGCTGACCCGCGCCGCACAGCATCGCGATGTGGTCGGAGACCGTGCGGTCGCGCTGGCTCATGCCGATCGTGTCGATCAGCACGATGTGCTTGTTGCGCAGCTCGGCGAGCGCGAGCTGGAGGTCGGAGGCGTCCTTCACCGCGTGCACGGAGACGCCGAGAATCTTGCCGAAGATGCGCAGCTGCTCGTGGCCGCCGATCCGGTAGCTGTCGGTGGTCAGGAGCGCGACCTTGCTCGCGCCGAAGCGCATCACGCAGCGCGCGGCGAGCTTCGCGGTCGTCGTCGTCTTGCCGACGCCAGTCGGTCCCATCAGGGCGAACACGCCGCCGCGCTCCATCAGCGCGTCTTCGTTCTCCATCACGGGCAGGTTGTTCCCGAGCACCGTGTGGACCCAATCCATGCCCGCTTCCATGCTGTCGACCGCCGGCATCTTGTCGATCATCATCTGCACGAGCTGCGCGGAGAAGCCGGCGGCGAACAGATGCTTGGTGAGCGCGCCGTGCGTCGGGCTGCGGCGCTGGCGGTCGCCCCACAGCAAGCCCGCGAACTGCTCTTCCATCATGCCGCGCATCGCCGACAGCTCGGTCATCACCGTCTCGGCGACCATCTGCTCCATGCGCGAGCGGACCGCTTCGGCCATCGCGTTCGTGGCGCTGTCGATGTCGCCTGCCGGCGTCACGACGGCGGTCGGCGGCAGGCCGAGGCGCGCAGCGGCGCGGCGTGCGGCCGATTGCGTCGCTTCGCGCGCCCAATCGGGCTGCGCGGCGGCGGCGAGTTCGTCGGTGGTCAGGACCTTGCCCGGCGCGCCGAGACCCTTCGCGGCGGCCGCGGCGGGCGTCATCGTGTGCTGCTTCGAAACGTGCGCGCCCTGGTTCTGCGCCGCGATGCGGCGGGCGTGATCGATAAGCCAGGGGTTCGTTTCGGCCATCGTGCGCGGCGCTTGCTCGGCGCGCGGGCCGACGGGCGGCAGGACGCGGGTCGGCGCGAAGGAAGCCTGGCCGCCGGCGGCGTCCAGGCGCGGTGTGATATCGCCGGTGTGCGCGTCGGCGCCTTGCTCGCCGCGCGATGCGGCGTCCGAATCCGCTGCAGCGTCGCGGCGCATGGCGTTCTGCGCGCGGTCGGCGCGCGCGTCGAGCGAGACCGGCTCTTGCCAATCGTGATCGGAGGCATCGAGGGCGCGGACCAAGGCGGCTGCGGTGGCGACACCGGGCGAGTCGATGCCCGACGATACGGCTGCCGGCTTCGCGAAGTCCGAAGCGGCCGACTTACCGGCGACGCCCGACTCTTCCACGCGCACTTCCGGGCTCGCGCCGAACACGGCGGAGAACACATCGGGCATCCCGCTCGCATAGGGATTGGCTTGCGAGAGCTGGGAGCGCGGGGCGGGCAGCGCGGCGGCGGCGCCGTTGCCGGCCTTGGGCGCGATCGATGCCAATTCGCTGTCGGCTAGCGCGACGATCTCCACGCTGCCGTCGTCCATCGTGCGGTTGGACAGCACCACCGCATCGGCGCCCAGGGCTTCGCGTACTAGGCGCAGTGCGTCGCGGCTCGTCGCACCGATGAATTTACGAATGTTCAAGCTAGCCCCCGATGAGGTTGACGACTTTTTTGTGCGCTTATCCGGCACTGTTGCCTTGCTGCGCTGCGGCGGCTGGTCCGGTCCTTCGAAGCCGCTGCGGTCTGCCACTCGGCCCTCGATGCGGGCGCCGTGACTTGCCGATTTCCACTGAGAGCAATTATTCCCGGAGAGGTCTATCGACGATCGGCGGATAAAGGCGGGGAAAGGGGTGTAATTCGGGGTATGGGGCCTAGGCGGCCCGCTGGGGTTTTTTGCTGTTCGGCGTTTCGGCGTTTCGGGGCTTTTGCCTGCGGCGCGTTTTTGTCGTTCGACTTGGTTTGTCGTGCAACTTTGATTTCGCGCCGTTCCGTATGGTCCGTCCCTCCCCGGGACCGGGGTTACTTTTGTCCTTGCCAAAAGTAACCAAAAGCGCGTCCTCGCCGGACGGCCTACCCGGAGGCACTCAACCCTGTTAGTACCGATATCCCGAGCGCTACCGTGGGAAACCGTTATCGCTCGCCGTACGTCCCGTTTACACGCGGCACAGTATTTCGTCCGTTCGCGTCAAATCGGCGATGGAGGTCAGGAAAGATCTGAAAGTTGTCTTGCGGTGGGCCCATGCACTTGGGCTTGGGCTTGGGCTTGGGCTTGGGCTTGGGCTTGGGCTTGGGCTTGGGCTTGCTTCCAATCGTAGGCAACGGGGGGTGCGCGCAAACCGGTAGCTTCGATTTGGTTCGGCTCTGCACAATTCTGTGCCGCGGACTGACGGGACGCACGGCGAGCAATAACGGTTTCCCACGCTTGCCCTTGGAACGCCCGTACTAACAGGGTTGAGTGCCTCCGGGCCAGGCCGTCCGCCCAGGACGCGCTTTTGGTTACTTTTGGCAAGGACAAAATCTATGGTCAGCCTGACTTTTGCAAGCGAGGTGGTGTTGACGTAAATTGGACGTGCGCAAATCTATCCGGGGTCGCTGTGGAAACAGGTTTCCGCCCCATGATGAGAGCCGCACCGGGCAAACCTCAAAAGTGACTCAGCATGGGAACGCTGTTTTGTCTTTCAGGTTGCTTGCCCGGCCGTTGAGCCGTTTATGTCTTCACGTATCTCGCGTCGCAAAACCAGGAAGTGACTAGGGTAAAAGCTAACGCAAGCGGCGCAGAGTGTCAGGCTGCGGCTACAGCCTGAGCACCTTGGTAGTGCGTGCCTCTGGCGAGGATGGCCCAGGCGATCCTCGCCAACTTGTTCGCCAGCGCGCACGCCACCACGTTCGCATGCCGTCGGCTCAGCAGGCCGCGCACCCAGGCGCCCAAGCGATCGGTGCGCCGCTCGATGTGCTGCATGATGGCCTTCGCGCATTGCACCAACAGCCGCCTTAAATTCTTGTCGCCGCGCTCGCTGATCCCCAGCAGCGTCGGCTTGCCGCCCGTGCTGTATTGGCGCGGCACCAGCCCGACGGACGCCGCGAACTGCCGGGCCGACGCGAACTGCCGCGCGTCGCCCAATTCGCTCGCCAGCACGCTGGCCGTGATCGGCCCGATGCCCGGAATCTCCAGCAAACGCTGGCTGCGCTCATCCTCCCGCAGTTGCCGCATCAGATCGCCCTCGATCTCGCCAATTTGTGCATCGAGGTACTTGAAATGCGCCTGCAGACGCTCGAGCAGCGCGATCAGCCGCGGCGGCAGATCATGCGCGCCCAGCACGGCCGGCAGCCGGCGAATGACGGCCATCCCTGTGGGCAAACTCACGCCGAATTCCAGCAAAAAGGCATGAATCTGATTGACCGTGCCGGTGCGATCGCGCACCAGCCCCTCGCGCACGCGGTGCAAGGCCGAGAGGGTTTGCTGCGCCTCGTTGCGCGCACTGACGAAGCGCATGCTCGGGCGCGAGGCCGCCTCGCAGATCGCCTGCGCATCGGCGAAATCGTTCTTGTTGCTCTGCAGGAATGGTTTGACGAACTGCGGGGAGATCAGCTTGGCCTGATGGCCCAGTGCCTCGACCTGCCGCGCCACCCAGTGCGCACCCGCACACGCTTCCATGACCACCGTACAGCTCGGAACATTGCCAAGCAGGGTGAACATCTGGCTGCGCGTGAGCTTCTTGCGCCACACCATGCGGCCCGAGGCCGACTGCGCGTGCAGGTGGAAGCAATGCTTGCCAAGATCGATTCCGATCAACGAGATGGGGTCCATGACGATCTCCCGAAAAGGAAGCAGCCCGATCAGCGTAAGCCGATCGGGCTGCTTCGGTCAGGCTGACCATCTCATTAGTGACCCCGGTCCCGGGGAGGGACGGACTATACGGAACGACGCGAAATCAAAGTTGCACGACAGACAAACCCAAGCGAACGAACAAAACCGCGCCGCAGGCAAAAAAAACCCTTAACCCCCAATCAAATTAGCAACCTTAATCGTCCGAGTATCCGGCACTTCGGCATAAGAAAGCACCTTAAGCTGCGGCAAGCTACGCCGCAGGAACCGAGCGAGCATAGCCCGCAGCGCATGCTGCACAAGGAGCACCGGCGGCAAGCCGGCATTCTGTTGCCGCATGATGGCCTTCTGCGTCTCGGTGAGCAGCGTATGCGCAAGACCAGGCTCGAGCCCAGGATTCGCGCTCGTAGAAAGCGCCTGCGACAACACCCGCTCGAGCCCCGAATCAAGCCCCATCACCTGCATATCGCCATTACCCGGATACCACTGCTGCGTAATCGCGCGCCCCAGCGCCAACCGCACAGCCGCAGTGAGATCGTGCGCATCGGTAAGCTTCACCGCGTGCTCCGACAGCGACTCGAGAATCGTACGCATATCGCGAATCGGCACGCCTTCTTCGAGCAGGTTCTGCAACACCTTCTGCAACGTCGTGAGCGACAGCGTCTTCGGCACGAGGTCCTCGACGAGCGACGGCGCGTCCTTGCCCGTGCGCGTAATCAGCGCCTGCACTTCCTGGCGGCCGAGCAACTCGGCCGCATGCTGCACGACGAGATGGTTCAAGTGCGTCGCCACCACCGTGCTCGAATCGACGACCGTATAGCCGTAAACCTGCGCCTGCTCGCGCAGGTTCGTATCGATCCACACCGCCGGCAGGCCGAACGCCGGATCTTGCGTCGGCGTACCCGGAATCGCCGCCGTGACCTGCCCCGGATTGATCGCGAGCCACTGTCCCGGAAACGCCTCGCCGACGCCCACTTCGACGCCCTTCAACGCAATCCGGTAAGCGTTCGGCCGCAGTTCGAGGTTGTCGCGTATATGAATGACCGGCGGCAGAAAGCCGATTTCCTGCGCAAACTTCTTGCGGATGCTCTTGATCCGCTTGAGCAGTTCGCCGTCGGCGTTCTTGTCGACGAGCGGGATCAGCCGGTAGCCGACTTCGAGGCCGAGCGCATCGATCAGCGTCACGTCGTCCCAGCTCGCCTCGTTGCTTTCGACCGGCGCGGCCGCCGCCGGCGCGACGTCGACGAGCGCCGAGCTCGCCTGCTTCGCCTCTTCGCGCTTCTTCATCATGCGCGAAAGCTGGATCGCGCCGCCGCCGAGCAGCAGGAACGCGAAGTGCGGCATGTTTGGAATCAACCCCATCAGCACGAGGATCGAGCCCGTGATCATCAAGACGCGCGGGTTCGTGAAGAGCTGACCGGTGAGCTGGGTGCCGATGTCTTCGTCGGTGGCGACGCGCGACACGATCACGCCCGCCGCCGTCGAGATCACGAGCGACGGGATCTGCGCGACGAGGCCGTCGCCGATCGTCAGCAGCGTGTAGTTCTTGCCGGCCGCGGCGAAGCTCATGTCGTGCTGCACGACGCCGACGATCAGCCCGCCGATGATGTTGATCACCATGATGATCAAGCCCGCGATCGCGTCGCCGCGCACGAACTTCGACGCACCGTCCATCGAGCCGTAGAACTCGGCTTCCTGCGAGACCTGCAGGCGGCGCTTGCGCGCCTGGTCTTCGTTGATGAGGCCGGCGTTGAGGTCGGCGTCGATCGCCATCTGCTTGCCGGGCATCGCGTCGAGCGTGAAGCGCGCGGACACTTCCGCGATCCGCCCCGCGCCCTTCGTGATCACCATGAAGTTGATGATCATCAGAATCACGAACACGACGATACCGACCGCGAAGTTGCCGCCCACGAGGAAGTGGCCGAACGATTCGATCACCTGTCCGGCCGCGTCGGGGCCGGTGTGGCCTTCGAGCAGCACGATCCGCGTCGACGCGACGTTCAGCGACAGCCGCAACAGCGTCGAGAACAGCAGCACGCTCGGGAACGCCGCGAAATCGAGCGGCTTCATCGTGTACATGCTGACGAGCAGCACCATCACGGAAAGCGCGATGTTGAACGTGAACAGCAGATCCAGCAGAAACGGCGGCAGCGGCAGGATCATCATGCCGAGGATCATGCAGATCAGGATCGGCCCCGCCAGCGCGCGCAGGTTGTTGCCTGCGAGCATCTGCGGCCGCTTGCCGAACAAGGCGCCTACGCGTGCGTTCATGCCGACGTTCCTTTATCCGCGCCTTTCGCGGTTTTCTTCGTGCTACCCGTGTTCAATGCTTCCTCGGCTTCTTCATCGGCGTCTTCGTCCGACACCGGGCCCTGGTCCAGATCGGCGGGCACTTCGAGTTCGGTCGGCGTCGCCGGAATGTCGCCGCCTTCCGCTCTGAAGCGGCGCAGCTGATAGACCCATGCGAGCACCTGCGCGACCGCGTTGTAGAGCGTGGCAGGTATCTCGCGATTCAACTCGACGTTGTGATAAAGCGCGCGAGCGAGCGGCGGCGCTTCGAGCAGCGGCACGTTGTGTTCGGCCGCGATCTCGCGGATGCGCGCCGCGACGAGGTTCACGCCCTTCGCGACGACCTTCGGCGCGCGCATCTCGCCGTCGCTGTACTGCAGCGCGACCGCGAAGTGCGTCGGGTTGGTGACGACCACGTCCGCCTTCGGCACCGCCGACATCATCCGGCGCCGCGCCATCGCGCGCTGCTGCTGGCGGATGCGGTTCTTCACGTGCGGATCGCCTTCGTTCTCGCGGTTCTCGCGCTTCACTTCTTCCTTCGTCATGCGCAGCTTCTTGTGGAACTGCCAGAGCTGATACGGCACGTCGAGCGCGGCGACCACGAACATCCCCGCCACGGTCATCCCGCAGCACACGGCGATCAGATGGAAGGCGTTGCCGATCGCCTCGTGCAGCGGCAGCGTCGCGAGCGCGACGATGTCGTCCTTGTGATTCCAGATGGCCACCCCGCCGATGCCGCCGACGACAATCGTCTTCACGAGTGACAACCCGAGCTGGATCGGCCCGTTGATCGAAAACATCCGCCCGAGGCCGGTGATCGGATTCAAGCGGTCGAACTTCGGCTGCAACGACTTCGACGAGATCAGCCAGCCGCCAAGCGCCAATGGTGAGAGAAGGGCGGCGAGGCCCGTCAGCGCGAGGATCGGCAGGAGCGCGTAGAAGCCTTCCATGCCGGCGCTGCCCGCGCCGATCAGCATCTTGTGGGTATCGAGCACGCCCGCGTGATCGAACGTGAACGCGCCGCGCATCATCGCCACCAGGTGGCCGCCGATCGTGCCGGACAGACCCCAGACGCCGAAGAAGCCCGCCGACAGCAGCGCAAACGACGTGAGCTCCCGCGACCGCGCGACCTGGCCTTCCTCCCGCGCCTTTTCCAGGCGCCTGGGGGTGGCTGATTCGGTCTTTTCGAGGTCGCTATCCTCTGCCATGAGGCTCTCGGGCTCTCCAAACGGGCACGGCGACATGCCGCTTTCCCACTGGCAGCGATTATTCCGTCAGACGTCAAGCCACGATCGACGGATAAGGACGGGGAAAGGGGTGTATTTCGAGTGATGGGCGGGTGGGGGGCGGCCCTGTGCGCGGGGACGTCTGGCGGACGGCGTTTGCCACGCGGGCAAACGCCGGAAGGTATGGCTAGCTCGCTTGGCGATTACCGGTTGTCGGGCGGTAGTCCTTCATCAGCCAGCGGGAAAGGAAGAAGGTGCGGCGCAGGTCCTGGATTTTTTCGTAGTCGGAATTTTTTAATGGCTGTGAAAAATTCTTTTGCAGCATATGCAACTGATATAGCCGGAACGCGCTTGGCCCAAAAAATTTGAGCTGAATATATGCCGCAATCAAAATCATACTGACGGCTGCAAGCCATGCCATTGTGTTGTAGTCAATTCCAAAGACTCTCGCCACCAGCATGACATTGGCTGCTAGCGCACCACCGATCATTCCAAGGCTTGCAACACTGCGAGTTTTTGAATTGTTATTTTCCAAATTGATAAATTTCGCCGGGATTCTTATTTTTGGATTGACTTCCATTTTCTCGCAGTCAATATATTTATCTTGCCCCCCCGGGCGCACCTCGTTGAGCGGATGATTGGTAAATTTTTTTTCTTGCACCCATCCCATTAAAAGAAAAATAGACGACACACCAATGCCTGCGAGTGCTCCTGAATAAGCTAAATACACTTCCCCTCGCACCAGTCCTGGCAATGCACAAGCACTGCTCGTGAACAACGTAAGCAGAGTTAACAAATATGCCATAGGATATATCGCTGAACCTGCATTTAGATTCGACTTGTATTTAATGAAAACTCCAACCAAAAGACCAGAAACACTAAAGGTCAGCGTTGCAAAGATAAGAATCGATGAATCCATCGTTTGGCGAAGCGGCAGAACGAGCAACATTACCGCATCCATCCCGGAAAGAAATCCCATTACGAAGGGAAGCTTGGGCAGAATTTCTCCGGCTTCTTTTGCAGATATAAGCATATTCTCTTCCCCTTTACTCGAAAGATTCCCTGACTTTTTCTCCGGCCCAATCGCCACCCGCTAAAGCGTTCCAAATTATTTGGAAAAGAACCGCGCCACCCAAACCGATCAAAATAAGCGGCGCTGCGCCTATAGTTAATCCAACGGTCGAGAAAGCCACCCCAGCGACCGTACTGGCTGCTGCACCGCCAACGAGCCCTGCTAAATTCCCACTTTGACTCCGCGCAGAAGCGATAGAGAAATGCCGAGCATTGAATTGCAGCTTTCCTTGCGCGTCTCGGTTGATACTGTCGATCAAATCCAATGCAGCACTCGGCCCGAAGGTCAGCACGCCCGTACTCAATCCACCGCGGAAATATACGCGCCCCAGCGGCGAGATCTTCGGCGCCAGATCCTTCAACTTCAGCTCTTTGAGCGCTTCGGTCACGGTCTGCGAGCGGGCGCTATATCTGAAGTGCTCGCCAAGCGTCGGCTGCACCGTTTGCAGCGGCAGGTTCGTGATCCGGATGCGCGGTCTCGGCCGTCCCTTGCCGCTCGTGTTGCCGTTATACAGCGTGACGTAGGGATTGATTGGCACGCTCTTGCCCGCGCCAGACATGACTTTCTGCGCACCCGCTTGGATGCTCTTTTCGAGGCTGCTTGCGTGTGCGGCGTGCGCTGCGGACATCATCGTATTGACGTTGCCCAACACACCGCCCGGGCCGATCGCCGCACTCTGGGCTTCCTCATACAACCTGTTCGACGTCCCCGGCGCACCGCTCGGGCCGCCGTAAAGATAGTCGTGCAGCCACGACGCGCCCGGGTCGAGCTTAGTGACCGCAAACTCGGGAGAAGCCAGCACGCCGCCAACCAACTGCTGCGCGAGCACCGGGTCGATATCGAAGTCGCCGCTCAGCCGTTCATTCCCGATGGTCCAGCCATCGCCGCGGCAAACCTCGTTGCCGTAATACGGCGTCAAATTGTGCGGCAACGTGCTGCGATATTGCTGAAGCGAGCGGCAAACGTTGCTAGCTTGCCCACGTGCGATATTGGCGATCGAACTCGGCACGGTCTCCTCCTATTCGAATGGAAACCGTCGACCCTATCGGCAGCGAAAATCGCGATCTATCGGATAACTCCGAAAAAGCAGATCGAAATGACTAAAAAAGAAAACAGGCTGGACAAACCGACCAACGATTGAAGCGCCGCAAAAAGTCAGCCGTCGCGTACCGGCGACATCATTGACAAGCAATATCCGGCCTCAAATCGGCGCCGTGTGCGCTATCCGCCTGCGGAAACCGCGCATGACCCAGGCTGCGGGCAGGCGCCTCACCACGCCCGGCACGCACCAGTAGAGCTTCGGCGCGTAGCGGACGAACCACGCCCACCGGCGCGCGTCGCGCGGCGTCCACGGGAGATCGAAGGCGCGGCGGATCTCGTCGGGCAGCAGTCCGCGCGTGGCGAAGCGCTGCAGCGGCATCAGCGCGCGAATCCACCACGGCGCGCCTTTGGCGCCCAAGAGCGCGTGCACGTAACGCCGCACGTCTTCGTTCACGGTGAAACCGGCGAGAGACTGCGCCCAGTACGCTTCGAAGGCGGCCATATCGCCCGGCCACATTTCGGGCGGCATTTGCAGCGTCGTGCCGTAGACCGCGGCGTCGCGGCACAGCGCGTCCCTATCGGCCGGCGTGAGCGGCCCCACGAACATCTCGCGCAACGTGAGCCCGCCTTTGAACAGCGTCGCCGCGACCCAGCGCTGCAAGTCCGGATCGAACGCGCTGTACGAGTCCGACCGCACCGGCCGGTGGGCTTGGTTGACGTAGCGGGAGACGTACTGCCGCTCTTCGGCCGTGCCGAGCGTCACGGCGTAGATGAAAGTCATCGTCGTGCGCAGCCGGTCGACGGGACGCCGCAGCGTATCGCTATGGTCGACGACGCCCTGTCCGACGCCGGGATGCGCCAACTGCAGAACGACGGCCGCGCCTGCGCCGAGGTAGATATAGGCTTCCTTCGTCGCGTGGGCGAGGCGGATGGAGCCGGCGCCAGGCATGCTAAGACTTTCGGTGGACATCGGGGGAAGGGCTCGGGGCGAGCGCCAGATGAAGGGGCATCCGGCGCTCGCCTGCTCGAGGCTTAAGACTTAAAGCGCGACGTAAGGCGACTGGCTACCCGAGGCGTAGCCGTAAAAGACGCTGCGCCCGTAGAAGAACGGCAGGCCGATATCTAGCTTGCCGGACAACGGGCCGCCGAGGTTGTTGTACGCGAAATTATTCGAGGAGAACAAAGAGTTTGCGTTTGCGACGCTCAACGAAAGCGAGCTGACGCTGCCCGTGCCGCTGATGCTCTGCACGGTGATCGGAACGGACACTGTGCTCGGCGGGCAGTAGAAACCTTTCGCACTGCCTGTGCATAGCGAGGTCGAACTGTTCAACGGCGATGGCGCCAGACTGCTGTCGATGAAGTACGCATTCGAGCCCGAATCGAAAAACGCCTGCGATACCGTGGATCCGTTCAACGTCCCGTTCACGTCGCCGAACGCGCTGGTCGTGAACTTGTTCGACGCGGTGTTCGCGTTATTGGACTGGGTACCGATGCCGAACACCAGCGTGCCGCTCGCCGACGAATTGCCTCCCGACGACACCGCCGGCAGCGTGAGTATCACGCCGTTGTTATCGGTCGCGAACTGCGTCACCGGATTGGTGACCTGCTGCGCGGCCGGAACCGCCGTGGGCGTGCAGGTCGAACCGCTACACGTGTAATAGGCGGGCGAGACTGCGGCATTCACACAGGCCGGGCAGTCGATCGACGCGACGCCGATGCCGAGAATCCCGTTCGCCCCAAGATCCTGCGCGGTGTTTTCCCCAGTCCCGCCGCAGCCGAGGGGCGAAAGCGACGAACTCTGATCGCCGATGATCTGGATCGGCAGGTTGCTCGCCGTCTCGCCCGCAATCTGGACGTTGGCCGTGCGGACCGAACCCAACGTGTGGGTGTTGTCAGCGAAGACCGTGCACTCGACGAGGCCCGAGCCGTTGATCGTCGTCTGCGGCAGGCTGCCCAGCACCTGGGAGACCGCGCCGCTGACGACCCGCAACCCGAACGACTCCGTATCGACCTGGACGTTGTTGATGGTCTGGCAGTTCGTCGTGCTGCCCGGAGCGCAGACAGTCACGCTGACCGTCGGGATGTTCGGAAAGCCGCTGACGCCGTTATTCACCGTCACGGCCGCCGAATTCGAGCCCGACGACGACGAACCGCTGCTGCTACTACTGCCGCCGCCCCCACCGCCGCCTCCGCAACCCGCGAAGAGTGAAATCGCTGCGGCGAAACCGAGCACGCCGAGCCCCTGGATGAGTCTTGTCGTGAATCGCAAGGTTCTTCTCCCGTTCGTCGGTGGGTCACTGAATGTCGGAGCCGGCAACGCCGCTCGGCAACGCCTGCGGCAGATACGCCTGGCCCGTGAACGCGCCCATGTGGCCGCCCGCATGGACGACCAGGCCGCTCTGCTCGACCACCCCCGGTCCTCTCACGCCGGCGGCGCGCGCCGCCTGAACGCCCGAGGCGAACTGCGGGAAGTAGTCGCCTAGCAGATCGGTGAGGTTCGGCATCAACGGACCGCTCCACGCGATGCCGAACACCGTGCCCGATTGGGTCACGTATTCGCGGACCACCGTCCCCGAAGACAACGTGGTCTGAATCACCGAATAGGAAGCGGAAGTGGAAGAAGTGGTCTGCCCAGTGGACGAGGTGGACGAGCCTTGCACGGCAGCGCGCGCAACGGCGGGCGAAACAGTCGAGGAAGTGGCGCCCTCGGGTGTCTGCATGGGGTTGCCGCCGAGCACGGCGTGGGCGGGAATCATGAAGAACAACGAACTGGGCACAGCGATCGACGCCTGCAAGACAGCGCGTCTCAAGCGACTCGGCATCACGAAGCCTCCCTTGCGATCGGTTTCCCGCGCTTGGTCGGCGCATGCGCCGCCAGCGCTTGGGGTTCAAGCGCTTCCGGCGGAATGCGGGATACGGGCGCCGGCGCGCATGCCTCGTAGTATGCCTGTTGTTCGCGGCGCCGCGCACTTAGGGGCGCAATCGTGATGCGCTCAAGCGAACATGGCGTCGCAACGGCGCAGCTGAAAGGGCTGCGTAGAAAAGGAGGGGCAGGCGGCGGCTGAATCGCGCGCGGCCCGCGTGGCGAGAAGTCTCGCCGTCCGCGCCGCGACAAGCGGCGCGGACGAACACTCAGTCCATCAGAACCCGAGGCTCGCCAACAGATCGTCGACCTGCTCTTGGCCCTGCACGACTTCCGCGTTGCCTGTCGGATTGATCTGCGGACCGTTCAAGAGACTGTCCGGATCGTGAGCGGAGAGCGTCGGCGCTGACGCCGCGAACTGCTCGCGCCGCTCCGGCGCGATGTTATCGACGAGCACCGAGAGCAGTTGCCGCTCGATGACGTGAATCACCTCGATGATCTTCTTGATGACCTGGCCGGTCAGATCCTGGAAGTCCTGCGCCATCATGATCTCGAGCAGCTGCGCGTTGGTCGCCGTCGTCACTTCCGACACGTTCGCGAAAAACGCGCGCGTGTCGGTGAGCAGCGAGCCGACCTCCTGACGCTCGAGCGGCGCTTCGTACCACTGCGCCCAGCGCGCGTCGAGTTGGCTCGCCGCGTCGTGGATGCGGTCCTGCATCGGCTTCGACACGTCGATGGCCGTCAGCACGCGCTCGGCCGCCTGCTCGGACAGCGTCGAGACGTATCGCAAGCGGTCGCGCGCGTCCGGCGCGGCCTTCACGGCCTCTTCGATCTGCTTGTCGAGACCGAGCTCGTGCATCGTGTCGTGCAGCGCGCGCGTGAGCGATGCGATGCGGGCGAGAATGCGGTCGGCCGTCAGATCGGCGTCCTCGGTGCCCTCTTCGGGCATATCAATCGGCTGGTCCACGTTATCACCCGGCTTTCGCCATCTTCTCGAGGATCTTGTTGAGCTTTTCGTCGAGCGTCGCAGCGGTGAACGGTTTCACCACGTAGCCGCTCGCGCCGGCCTGCGCCGCCGCAATGATGTTTTCCTTCTTCGATTCGGCCGTCACCATCAGCACCGGCAGATGCTGGAGCGATGCGTCGGCGCGAATTTCCTTGAGCATCGCGAGGCCGTCGAGGTTCGGCATGTTCCAGTCGGAGATCACGAATTCGAAGCCGCCGCCGCGCAGGCGCGCCAAGCCCATCGCCCCGTCTTCCGCCTCTTCGACGTTCGAGTAGCCGAGTTCCTTCAGCAAGTTGCGGACGATCCGGCGCATCGTCGGAAAGTCATCCACGACCAGAATCTTCATTCCCTTGTCCATCATCTTGATTCCTTTATCTCAATTTTTGCGGCGAGGACCGCTTTCCTGTTCTTTGGAGTTACACGCGCTGCACACGGTCACCCATCGCCGCGAGGCGTGTCATCACCCGCCGGCTCATTTCCGATAAAGGCGCAACTTCGTCGGCGCCGCCCATCGCGATTGCCTCGCGCGGCATGCCGAACACCACGCAGCTCGCTTCATCCTGCGCGAGAGTGTATGCGCCAGAATTTCTCATGTCTAACAATCCCGCAGCGCCATCCTTACCCATGCCGGTCAGAATCACGCCGACGGCGTTCTTACCCGCATGTTGGGCAGCCGAGCGGAACAGCACGTCGACCGACGGACGGTGCCGGTTCACCGGCGGATCGTCCGACAGGTGCGCGATGTAGTTCGCGCCGCTACGCGCCAGCAGCAGGTGCGCGTGGCCCGGCGCGATGTACGCATGGCCCGGCAGCACCCGCTCGCCGTGCTCCGCTTCCTTCACGCCGATCCGGCACAGGCCGTTCAAGCGCTGCGCAAAAGATTTCGTAAACCCGGGCGGCATGTGTTGGGCGATCAATACAGCGGGCGCGTCGGGCGGCAGCGGCACGAGCACTTCGCGGATTGCTTCGGTGCCCCCCGTCGACGCGCCGATGATGATCAGCTTCTCGGTACTGACGAGCGGATTGTTGAGCATCGGCGCATGCGCGGCCGCGCCGGCAGCGGCACCCGCCGCCGCGTGCTGCGCGGGCGCGGCCTGCCGCACGCGGGCGCGCGCCGCGGCACGCACCTTGTCGGCCAGTTTTTCCGCGTAATCGAGCATGCCGTCGCGAATGCCGACCTTCGGCTTGGTCACGAAATCGACCGCGCCCAGCTCGAGCGCACGCAGCGTGATTTCCGAGCCGCGCTCGGTCAGCGACGATACCATGACGACCGGCATCGGCCGCAAGCGCATCAATTTTTCGAGGAAGTCGAGGCCGTCCATGCGCGGCATTTCGACGTCGAGCGTCAAGACATCCGGGTTGTGCTGCTTGATCAGCTCGCGCGCGACGAGCGGATCGGGCGCAGTCGCGACCACCGTCATGTCCGGCTGGCTGTTGATGATTTCGGTCATCAGGCTGCGGATCAGCGCTGAATCGTCGACACACAAAACTTTGATCTTCTGCACGGCTACTACGCCTCCTCAACAGTCCTGGGGCTGTTCTGACCAATCGGGCGCGTGCTCGAACCCGCACTGGCGCCGAACAGCTCGATACGCGGTTTACCCGTCGCGGGCGGCTTATTGGCCGACTGGGTGGCCGCCTGTGTGGCCACACTCGCCGCCGCGCCTCCTCCGGGGCCACCGCCGAATAACTCGACGCGCGGCTTGTTCGCCGACGCCGCAAAAAGCTCGACGTGCTCACGCGCACGTGCGTGACGCGCCGCGCGCAATTCCGCGGTCTGCTTGGCAAGCGCCTGCTCGCGTTCCGCGACGCTCGGCTCCTGCTGCAGACGCAATTTCTTCACCGCCGCCTGACCCGTGTAGGGCATGAACGCGACCTTGCGCGGATGCTGGCCCTGCAAGTCCTCGGCGACGATACGGATTTTTTCGAGGCCGAGGTAGCGGCGCACGAACTCGGAGTTTCGATCGCCGATATTGATGGTCGTCATGCCCGCGAGCACCGCCGCGCCGCCGAACACCTTGGCCTCGAAACGCTCGCGCCGGCCGCCCATCTTGATCAGCTCGTTGATCAGCACTTCCATCGCATACGCGCCGTAGCGCATCGAATCGGAGGCGGCCTGCGCGGGCTCGGTGCCGTCGTCGGGCAGCATGAAGTGGTTCATGCCGCCGATGCCCGCCGTGCGGTCGTGGATGCACGCGGCCACGCACGAGCCGAGCACGGTCACGAGCACCATGTCGTCGCCGGTCGTGTAGAACTCGTTCGGCAGCAGCTTCACGCCCTGACGGCGGAAGTGGTTGTCGTAGTAGAGGTTGGTGGCGATCGGGAGGCCGTTCACGCTGCCTCCCTTCGCGGCATCGAGGCGGCGCTCTTAGCGTGATCGTGGCTACGGCCGCGCGAGTTCGCGCCCGCGTCGCGCGTGAGTTCGTACACCGTCTGCCCGCGCAGCTTGAACGCCTGCGTCACATACGTGAAGTTCTCCGAGTGCCCGGCAAACAGCAGCCCGCCCGGCTTCACGAGCGGCTCGAAGCGCGACAACACCTGCGACTGCGTCGGCTTGTCGAAGTAGATCATCACGTTGCGGCAGAAGATCGCGTCGAACGGCGTGCTCAGTCGATAGTCCGCATCGGTCAGGTTCAACTGCTCGAAGCGGATCATCGCGCGCACTTCCGGGCGCACCTTCACGTAGCCCGCGTGCGATCCCGTGCCCTTCAGGAAGAAACGCTTGAGACGCTCGGGGCTCAATTGCTTGACCTGGTCGAGCGAGTACACGCCCGCTTCGCCCTTGGCGAGCACCTGCGTGTCGAGATCGGTGGCGAGCACGGTGGCCTGGCGAGCGGCCGAATCGCCGAGCGCTTCGATCAGCGTCATCGCGATCGAATACGGTTCCTCGCCCGTCGACGCCGCCGAGCACCACACCGACACCGCCTGCTGCCGGCGCTTCACGAACTCCGCGAGGATCGGGAAGTGGTGCGACTCGCGGAAGAACGCGGTCAGGTTGGTGGTCAGCGCGTTCGTGAACGCTTCCCACTCGGCCGGATCGTTTTCCGACTCGAGCAGGTCGAGGTAATGGCGAAAGCTGTCGAGCCCGCGCGCGCGCAGGCGCCGGGCCAGCCGGCTGTACGCCATGTCGCGCTTGTGGTCGGAAAGTGAAATGCCCGCGCGACGATGAATCAAATCGCGAATGCGCGCGAAATCCGCCGACGTGAAGTCGAAATCGCGCTCCATCTCGCCCGTTCTCACGGGCTCAGGGCGGTCGATTCGTTGTGCGCGCGCTGTCGTCATGATGCTTGCTTAGAAGGTTTCCCAGTCGTCGTCGGAAGCCTTGCTCGCAGCCGTCGGCGCAGCCGCGGCGGGCCGCGGCGCGGATGCCGGTGCCGAAGCGCGCGGTGCGGCAGGCGCGGCCGAGCGCGGCGTGCCCGATGCCTCGGTGCGCGCGGACCTCGCGGCGCCGGACGGCTTGGCGCTCGCCGGTGCGGCCGGAGCCGAAGCTGCCGGAGACGCCGGTTGCGCCGGCGGCAACAGTTGCGGCTCGCGCGGGGCCGACGGTGTGGACTGCGCCAGCGCCTTCTTCGGCGCAGGCAGCGCGCGCTTCGTCGCCGTGCCGGCCGCCGTGCTGCCCAGCGCGCGCGGCGCCGGACGAGCGGCTCGCGTCACCGGCTGCACCGCATGAACCGCATCGCCCGAGACGCGCCACGCGCCCACCACCATCTTGAGCTTGCGCGTCTGCTCTTCGAGCGACGCGGCAGCAGCCGCCGCCTCTTCGACGAGCGCCGCGTTCTGCTGGGTCACGTCGTCCATCTGCGTCACGGCGCGATTGACCTGCTCGATCCCCGTCGACTGCTCTTCGGACGCCGCGCTGATCTCGCCCATGATGTCGGTCACGCGGCGCACGGCCTGCACGATCTCTTCCATCGTCGTGCCCGCGCGGCCCACGAGTTCCGTGCCGTTTTGCACCTTGTCGGCCGAGTCGCCGATCAGCGACTTGATTTCCTTCGCCGCCGACGCACTGCGCTGCGCGAGGCTGCGCACTTCGCCTGCGACCACCGCGAAGCCGCGGCCCTGCTCGCCCGCGCGCGCCGCTTCGACGGCCGCGTTCAGCGCGAGGATGTTGGTCTGGAACGCGATCCCTTCGATCACGCCGATGATGTCGACGACCTTGTTCGAGCTCGTCGCGATGTCCTGCATCGTCTCGACGACCTGGCTCACGACTTCGCCGCCGCGCGTCGCGATATCGGAGGCGTTGACGGCCAGCTGGCTCGCCTGCCGCGCGTTTTCGGCGTTCTGGCGCACGGTGCCCGTCAGCTGCTCCATGCTCGCCGCGGTTTCCTGCAGCGACGCCGCCTGCTGCTCGGTGCGCTGCGACAGATCCGTGTTGCCGACCGCGATCTCGCGCGCGCCGACGTCGATCGATTCCGTCCCGGCGTGCACGGCCTTCACCATGTCGGTGACGCTGTCCTGCATGCGCTTGATGCCGCCGAACAGGTGGCCGATCTCATTCTTGCTGAACACGTTCACCGGATGCGTGAGGTCGCCCGCGGCGACGCGGTCGAAGTGCGAGATCGCATCCTGCAGCGGCTGCACGATGAGCCCGCGCATCGCGAAGCGGATCAGCACGACGAGCACGAGCGCGATCGCCGTCACCGCGACGATCAGCATGCTCATCAGCGAGATGTGCGATTGCGAGCGCGCGTGCAGCGCTTCGGCGTGCTGCTGGCGCGCCTTGATGACGAGCGCCGCGGCCTGGTCGAAGGCGACGAACATCGGGCTGATCTTGGTGTCGGCGATCGCGTGGTAGCCGGCCATATCGCCCGCGCGCGCCGCCGCGAATTCCGGCTCGACGCCGTCGTGAAGAACGCTCGCGTGCTTCGCGCTCAGGTCGTCGAGCAGCGCACCGTCCATGTCGACCTTCGGTGCGTCCTGGTACGCCTGCCACGCCGTGTTCGACAGCGTGAGCAGTTCCTGCGCGCGGTCGAGCACCTTCTTCGCTTCGTCGGTGTTGTTTGCCTCGGTCAGCGCGCGGAAGCGGTCGAGCGCCACGCGCGAGCGCAGCAGGTAAGCGCCGGCGTCGTCGAGCGAATGGATCGCGGGCAGATCGCCGCGCGCGAGCGTGTCGAGCGAGTGGCTCGCGCCGTTGAGCGCCGACAGACCGAGCGCGCCGACGGCGACGGTCAGCGCGAGAAGCACCACGCCTATCGCGGTCAGCGTCGTGCGGATCGACCAGTTGTGCAACATTGTGAGTGTCTCCGTGGGCTGGGGGTGCGTGGAAAAGGCTGGGTGCCGGAACGTTGCGCCGTGCGTATCAGATCAATGCGAGATCAACGCGCGATCGACGCGCGATCAGTGCGCGAAGCTCTCGATCAGCGCCATCTCCTTGCTGCTCATCAGCTTTTCGATATCCATCAGGATCAGCATGCGGCCGTCGACGGTGCCGAGGCCCGTCAGGTACTCGGCCGTGAGCGCCGCGCCGAATTCGGGCGCCGGCATGATCTGGTCGACGGTGAGCGTGAGCACGTCGGACACGCCGTCCACCACCATCCCGACCACGCGGTGCGCGATGTTCAGGATGATCACGACGGTCTGATGGTCGTACTCGACGCGGCCCAAGTGGAACTTGATGCGCATGTCGACGATCGGCACGATGATCCCGCGCAGATTGATCACGCCCTTGATGAAGTCGGGCGCGTTGGCGATGCGCGTCACGCTGTCGTAGCCGCGGATTTCCTGCACCTTGAGGATGTCGATGCCGTACTCTTCCGCGCCGAGCGTGAAGACGAGGAACTCCTGCCCGGCTGCGTCGCCTTGCAGCGCATCGCGGCGGCCGGCGACGCCGGTCGATTGGTTGGATTGGACTTCTGCCACGTTAGCCCCCAAACGGTTGGGAATTGCGAAAAGTTGATTACTGGAAGCTCATCGCGCCGTGCGAGGCACGCGACTCGCGAAACAGCGCCGCCACGTCCACGATCAGCGCGACGCTGCCGTCGCCGAGAATGGTCGCGGCCGAAATGCCATGCACCTTGCGGTAGTTCGTTTCGAGGTTCTTCACGACGACCTGCTGCTGCCCGACCAGCTCGTCGATCAGCATCGCGAAGCGCCGGCCCTCGGTCTGCATGATCGTGACGATGCCCTGCGTCGGTTCGGTGCGCGCGTCGTCGACGGAGAACACTTCGTGCAGCGCCACGAGCGGCAGGTACTCGCCGCGCACGCGCACGACACGCTCGCCGTTGGCGACGGTGTAGATGTCTTCGGCGTTGGGCTGCAGCGACTCCATCACGAAGTTCAGCGGCAGGATGAAGATCTCGCTGCCCACCTTCACCGACATGCCGTCGAGAATCGCGAGCGTGAGCGGCAGGACGATGCGCGTGGTGCTGCCCTTGCCCGCTTGCGATTGGATCTCGACGTGGCCGCCCATCGCCTGGATGTTGCGCTTCACGACGTCCATGCCGACGCCGCGGCCCGACACGTCGGTCACTTGCTCGGCGGTCGAGAAGCCCGGCAGGAAGATCAGGTTCCAGACTTCCTCGTCGGTCATCGATTCGCTGACCTGCATGCCCTGCTTCGTCGCCTTCGCGAGAATCTTTTCGCGGTTCAAGCCCGCGCCGTCGTCGCTGACCTCGATCACGATGTTGCCGCCGTGGTGCGCGGCGGAAAGCACGAGCTGGCCGGTCGAATCCTTGCCCGCGGCGCGGCGCTTCTCGACGGTTTCGATGCCGTGGTCGAGGCTGTTGCGCACGAGGTGGGTGAGCGGATCGATGATGCGTTCGATGAGGCTCTTGTCGAGTTCGGTGGCTTGACCGAACGTGACGAGCTCGACTTCCTTGCCGAGCTTCGCGGCGAGATCACGCACGAGGCGCGGGAAGCGGCTGAACACGTAATCCATCGGCATCATGCGGATCGACATCACCGCTTCCTGCAGGTCGCGCGCGTTGCGCTCGAACTGGGCCATGCCGTTGTAAAGGCGGTCGTGCACCGCCGGGTCGAACGTGCTCGTGGTCTCGGCGAGCATCGCCTGCGTGATGACGAGTTCGCCGACGAGGTTGATCAGCTGGTCGACCTTTTCGACGCCGACGCGAATCGAGCTGCCTTCGGCTGTCGCCGCTGCTGCGGCTGGGCGGGCCTTCTTGTCTTCGGAAGCGGCAGCGGGCTTCGGCGCGGCGGGCGGCGGCTCGGGCGCTTTCGGCGCGGCCGCCTGCACCGGAGCGGGCGCGGCCGGTGCCGGTGCGCTGGCCGGTTGCGGCGCGGCAGGCGCGGGCGCAGCGGCTTGAGCCGGTGCTGCCGGCGGCGCAGCGGGCGCGGCCGCCGCGCTCGGAGGCGCCGGCGGTTCGGCCGGCGCCTCCTCCCCGGCGGGTGCGGTGCCGCGGCCGATCAGGATCTGACTTTCGTCGATCACGAAGCAGCACACGGCCGTGATGTCGTCGGAGGACACATCGGTCTCGAGATACAGCGTCAAGTCGCCGCCGCTCTTCACCGTTCCGACGATCTGCCCCAGGTTCCCCAACTCTTCGGTCAGGAGTTCCTGGTCCTTCTCCCCCACCCCCCGTAGCGTAATTTTCAGGTGAGGTCCTGCATCATTTCCGCCTGCGGCCGGTGCCGATGCGGCGCCCGGCGCGTGCCCGAGCTCCTGCTCGGCCTGCGCGACGACGTGCTCCGGCGGATTCGCTCCCGTGCCCGCCACGGCAGGCGGCGGGTCGAACGCGATGTCCATCGGCGCAGCAGGCGCGGGCTCCGGCGCTGCGGGCGCCGCCGCGCCGCTGCTCTCGGCATTGAAGCGTTCGAGCTTGGCGCACACCTCCGCGGCCGCGGCCGCGTCGGGTTCGGCGCTCGCGCGGTAGGCGGCGAGCTGATCGGCGAGCACGTCCTTGGTCTCGAGGAACGTGTCGACCATGTCCTTGCGCAGGGTGATCTCGTTGTTGCGCGCGCGGTCGAGCAGCGATTCGAGGATGTGCGTCGTTTCCGTCAGTGCGGTAAAGCCGAAAGTCGCCGCGCCGCCCTTGATCGAGTGCGCCGCGCGAAAGATCGCGGCGAGGTCCTCGGGGTCCGGCGCGCCGATATCGAGGTTGAGCAGCAACTGCTCCATTTGCGCGAGCAGTTCATCCGCTTCATCGAAAAACGTCTGGTAGAACTGAGTGATGTCGAGAGTCATGCTGGGTCACCGCGAGGGGTCTTGTCCTTGGCTGCTGCTGCGCTTTGCAAATCTGCTTGGTCAAATTTCGCGCGTCTATTTGCGCGTCTTACGTTTCGTCCTGCCTGTCGCGCCGCCGCTACGCACCGAGCGTCGCGACCAGCTCGGTCAGCGTCTCCGGGTCGAGCGGTTTTTCGATCCAGCCCGTCGCGCCCGCCGCGCGCGCCGCGTCCTTGAATGCCTCGCCGTCCTCGGTCGTGAGCACGAGAATCGGCGTCTCGACATAGGCCGGATTCGAGCGCAGCGCGGCGATCACGTCGAGCCCGCTGCGCTTGGGCATGTACTGGTCCGTCAGCACGAGATCGAACGCCTGCGCGAGCGCGTTTTCGAGCCCTTCCTCGCCGTCGGCGGCAACCGTCACGCTGTAGCCCGCCTCGGTCAGCGTCGCGGAAAGAATTTCACGCATCGCGGCCGAATCGTCGATCGCCAGAATGTTCCTGATCATCTATTCCTCACGGCGCCTGGCGGGCGCAGTGGACCGGCGCAACCAAGCGCTGCGCGAAGGGCACGCCGCTCATGGCTTGGCCGGCACGGTCACGGGTTGAGGAGCCACGGCGGGCGCGGCGCCAAACGCGCTGCCGAGGGCCTTTGCGCCCGCGGCGTCGTTCGACAGCGTCGTCGTGGAGGTGTCGTCGCGCGTCAGCGCATCTTCCGATTTCTTGTTCAGCACGATGATGCTGATGCGCCGGTTCTCCGGATCGAGCGGATCGGCTTTGTTCAGGTTCTGCGCGGAGGCGAGGCCGATCACGCGCAGCACTTTGTCTTCGTCCATGCCGCCGGCGATCAGCTCGCGGCGCGAGGCGTTCGCGCGATCCGCCGACAGCTCCCAATTGCTGTAGCCCTTCTCGCCGCCGGCATACGGCACGGCGTCGGTGTGGCCCTGGACGACGATGCGGTTCGGCACGTCGTTCAGCGTCTGGCCGATCGCGCGCAGGATGTCGCGCATGTACGGTTCGACGTCGTCGCTCGCGGTCGCGAACATCGGCCGCTTTTGGGTGTCGACGATTTCGATGCGCAGGCCGGTCAGCGTCGAGTCGACGCGGATCTGCTGCTTGAACTGGCGCAGGATGGGGTTCGCTTCGATCGCGGCCATCAGCTTGATCTGCAGATCGTGCAGGCGCACCTGCTCGCGGCGCTCGAGCGAGCCTTGCTGCTGGTTGATGGCTTCGTCGTCGCTCTTCGAGGCGGTGCGCGTCGCATTCGTCGTGTCGCCGTCGCTGCGGCGCGTGACGCCGTCCTTGTCGGTCGAGATGTCGCGGCCGCCGCCTTTGACGATGCTCGAATCCTCGGCGCTGCGGTCGCCGCCGAAGAGCGCGGCCTTGAGCGGCTGCTGGAAGTATTCGGCGATGCCCTTCAACTGCACGGGCGTGACCGAGCTCAAGAGCCACATCAGCAGGAAGAACGCCATCATCGCGGTCATGAAGTCCGCGTACGCGAGCTTCCACGCGCCGCCGTGGTGCGACTTCTTCGCTGCAGTCACGCGCTTGACAACGATGGCGCGCTCTTTTCCTTTGCTCATGGCCGGGTCTCCGCGCTTACTTGGCCTTCACGCGGCGCACGTGCTCTTCGAGCTCGGCGAACGACGGACGCTCGGTCGAAAACAGCACCTTGCGGCCGAACTCGACCGCGATCGCCGGCGCGTAGCCGTTCAGGCTCGCGAGGATCGTGACCTTGATGCACTGGAACATCTTGGTCGACTCGGCCACGCGCTGCTCGGCGAGGCTCGAGAGCGGTCCGATCAGACCGTAGGAAAGCAGAATGCCGAGGAAGGTGCCGACGAGCGCTTCCGCGATCATCGCGCCAAGCACGGCAGGCGGCTTGTCGGCCGAGGCCATCGTGTGCACGACGCCCATCACCGCCGCGACGATACCGAAGGCCGGCATCGCGTCGCCGACGCGGCTCAACGCGTGCGCCGGACCTTCGCCTTCGGCGTGATGCGTCTCGATCTCCTCGTCCATGAGGCTTTCGATTTCGAACGCGTTCATGTTGCCGCCGACCATCAAGCGCAAATAGTCGGTGAGGAATTCGACGATGTGCTTATCGGCGAGGATCTTCGGATACTGCGTGAAGATCGGGCTCTTCTCGGGATCGTCGATGTCGGCTTCGAGCGTCAGCGTGCCTTCCTTGCGCGCCTTCGCAAGCAGAACGTAAAGGAGCGCCATCAGCTCCATGTAGACGTCCTTGTTGTACTTCGAGCCCTTGAACAGCGTCGGCAGCACCCGCACCGTCGCCTTGATGTTCTTGATCCCGTTGCCGAGGACGAACGCACCCACGCCGGCGCCGCCGATCATCAGAATTTCGGTCGGCTGAATCAGCGCACCCAGATGCCCGCCTGCCAGCGCATAACCGCCGAAGACGGACAACAGCGTCACGAACACTCCAATGAAAATCAGCACTGCCGGGCCCTCACAAAAAGCGACGGGGAGACCGTCGTTAATTGGTTTACGGCACGCAGGACAAAAACTTTGAGGGGAAAAGCGGGCGGGGCGGGGCGTGTAAACCACGAGCCACCGAATCGGGCCGGGGCGCGTCACCGCGCCCGGGAAGGCGCGCCGCTTGGCGGCTGCGCCCGATTGCCTCGGCGCGGACGGCGTGCGCCGCCGGCGAGGGTACGCCTTACGGCGCCTTACGAAGCGCGAGCGCGCCGGGGATCAGCGATCGAATCGGCCTTCCGGCGGCCTTCTCAATGCCGTCGAGCCACCATCAAGCGGCCATCTCGACCAGGTCGGCCTTCGACGCGCCGGCCTTCTTCGTCTTGCCCGCGCGCGACGGCGGCTGGCACAAGCCGCAGACGAACCCGTGCTGCGGGTCGTGCGCATGCGCGACAAAATGTCCGCCGCAACGCGTGCAGGCCGTCATTTGCAGCATCCCCGAATCGAAGAAGCGCACCAGCGTCCAGGCTCGCGTGAGACTGAGAAGCGGCTCCTCGGCGTGCAGTTGCACGTGCTCCAGATACAGCCGATAGCTCTTCACGATCGACTGGATCGTCTCGCAGCCGCCGTGCTCCACCATGAACCGATAGGTGTTGTAAAACAGGGACGAATGAATGTTCGGCTGCCAGGTCATGAACCAGTCCGTCGAGAACGGCAGCATGCCCTTCGGCGGCGAAACGCCTTTCAATTCCTTGTACAGCTTGATGAGCCGGTCGCGCGACAGGCTCGTTTCTGCTTCGAGCAATTGCAAACGTGCGCCAAGCTCGATCAACTCGATTGCCAAGGTGATTTCCTTGACTTCGAGCACCACGCTTTTTGTGGCCATCCGCGTTGTGTCCTGCGTTCTTGACTGCTTGTTTTGCCCCGATACGGCACTACCCGTCAGCGGCATGGCCGCCGGGCGGCATGCTCGCTGTTACGGCAATGGCGTGAGTGCGCTGTCAGCCGAGGGCTTCGGCCGGCTGGCTCGCCATCAGGATGGCGGAATGCGCCTGCGCGACGGCGTTGGCTTTGCCCTTGTCGGCAAGCGAGGACAGGATGGCGTGATCATCGAATCGGAAGCGGCAGAGCACTTGATTCGATGCGGCGAGTTTGACGGTTTGCGCCAGCGAGAGATTGGCGAGCACATCGGCTAATTGCTCGCTGATTCCCATACGGAACATGCCCATCGCCTTGTCTTCGCGCAAAAGACGCTGCGCGAGCAATAGATAGGACAAGTTTACTTCTTTGATCTCGCTGAGCATTTCGATTGTGGCGCTCATGATTCCCCCGAGTCTTTCTAGCTGGTCAGGCTTACGGAAACGTTTGCTCGTCCGCGCGCAAATAAGACGCGCGAAGAGCCCGCTTATGGTCCTGGCTGCATTGTCTCGGAAGGTGCAAGGAGCGGAAATCGGACGGACACCCCGTCTACTCGACGGAAAAGTCTATAAAACGTGTAGGAATTTTTCTGACAAGAACGACGCATCGGCGATTGATGCTGTCGTATTGAACGGCCTGGTAATGGCGGGAAAAAAAGGACGTGAGGCGTTTGCCGAAATTATAGTGAGATTTCACGACGCCGCAACAAATGCCCTTATCTAACACCTTCCCTTTCCTTTCTCCCTTGAATTCGGCTCAGTCGCCGAACTTGCGAAACTCATGCGGCCCGATTTCTGCTTAGGGAAGCGGGCGCGGAGATCCGGCTTGCGCTTTTTCCCGGTCATGACCGGCATTCGGGCCGACCGCAAGGAACGGGCCGGTGTTTCGGCCTGTAACAAGCGGCAAGTGTTTGAAAAATGGCTCGAATCCGTGCGCTCGATCCCGATAATGGTCTCCTTGGGACGGCCAACCCAACCTGCGCCACTGTCGGCCATCCTTTGCCGGACCGCGCAACCCGCGTGTTTCCGGGCGCCGGGCCGGCCCCTCGCCACACGTCAGGCGGCGGCCGCCCGGCCCGAGAAGTTCTTGAATAAGGAGAGTTACGCATGCGAATCGCCCAAATTGCGCCGCTTTACGAGGCCGTACCCCCGAAGCTCTACGGCGGCACTGAGCGCGTCGTGTCTTACCTCACAGAAGCACTCGTCGACCTCGGCCACGACGTCACGCTCTTCGCAAGCGGCGACTCCGTGACCTCGGCCAACCTCGAAGCGGCTTGGCCGCGTGCGCTGCGGCTCGATCCGTCGATCCGCGACGCCCTCGCACCGCACATGCTGCTGCTCGAAAAGGTGCGCCGTGTCGCACACGAGTTCGACGTGCTGCACTTTCACCTCGATTACCTGCCGTTCCCGCTCTTTTCCGGGCTCGATACGCCGTTCGTCACGACGCTGCACGGCCGTCTCGACCTGCCTGAGCTGCAACCGATGTTCGACACCTTCACCGATGCGCCGGTCGTGTCGATTTCCGATTCGCAGCGGCTTCCTCTGCAGCAGGCCAACTGGCTCAACACGATTTACCACGGCCTGCCGGACGGGCTCTTGACCCCGCAACCGCAGAAGAAGCCCGAATACCTCGCGTTCCTGGGACGCATCTGTCCGGAAAAACGCGTCGATACAGCCATCAAGATCGCCGCGCTGAGCGGTCTGCCGCTGAAGATCGCCGCCAAGGTGGACAAGGTCGACCAGGACTACTTCAAGACCGAGATCGAGCCGTTGCTGTCGCAGGCCCACGTCGAATTCGTCGGTGAAATCAACGAAGCGCAAAAGCCGGAATTCCTTTCCGGCGCGAAGGCGCTGCTCTTCCCGATCGATTGGTCCGAGCCATTCGGCCTCGTGATGATCGAATCGATGGCGTGCGGCACGCCCGTCATCGCGTTCAACCGCGGCTCGGTGCCCGAGGTGATCGACCACGGCGTGACGGGCTATATCGTCGAAGACGTGCAGGGCGCCGTCGCCGCGCTGCAGCGGCTCGACGAACTGTCGCGCAGCGAGATCCGCACGCAGTTCGAGAAACGCTTTAGCGCGAAGACGATGGCGCAGAATTATGTCGACGGGTATGCGGCGCTCGTGCAGCGCGCACGCCGCCCGGTCCTGCGTCGCGTGGCTGCGGGCTGAACGATCTGCTGAAGAATGGAAATGGCGGGCGGCGCTTCAGTACTGAAGCGCCGCCCGCCGCATTTCAGGCGTGCCGCAGCTGCCTGACTCGCTGCCCCGATAAAGCCGTAGGAAAGTCCCGCCGAGCGAGTAGGGAAATCGTCTATTCATTCGCCGGCTGCTTTGCATGGGAGCGGGGTAAGTGCTGAAGCACTAACTCGGGCCGACTCACTGTGGGCCTGAAGTAAGCGCTAAAGCGCTAACTCCAGGCAACCACAGCATGGGGCCCGAGTAAGTGCTGAAGCACTAACTCGGGCCGACAAAATATTGCCGGAAAATGCCTATTTTCTTGTCGGCGCGCATAACCCCGATGCGCCTGCCAATTTAGGTTTTTACCGCGACGCCCCGTCTACCTTCAACTCGCTTTCGATTCGGCCGTTACCGTCATTGTTGAATCAGGAAGCGATCCCGATTCTTTCCGACGATCCATTTAGGCGGCTTGCCCCGGCCACTCCAGGTATTCCCTGACTTCGGGTCCTGGTATTTCGGCGGCAGCGGCGCCTTCTTCGGCGGACGGCCGCGGCGCGCGGCTTCCGCAAAGCCCAGATCGTGCGCCGAAAGACCATATTCGGCGATCTTCTGACGGATTTCAGCGATCACGTTTCCGACTTCAGTGCGCCGGGCATCATCAGCCTGGGCCTGCAACTTGGCGATTTGCGCCTTCAGATCCGCGTATTGAGACATGTTGGCCTCCCTGTTATGTACACGTCATTTGCCCCGAGATTAGTCGTAAAGAACGCAATTAGCAATGCGCAATTCACCCAGTCTTACCGCAAATCATCTGATAATTCTTAAGGATCGTTACATTACCGCAGAAAGCTCCTAATTAGGAAATTACCAGATCGAGCCCATTGTTATTTGACAATTGTTGACTACCGCGCAGACAAATTGCCGATAACAGCTCGTCAATGCGGATTAGCGAATGGCATTAATCGTACTTGCGCGGCCTGCCGACTCATTAGGATACCGTATCGCTTGCATTGACCGGTAGCCGTTTCCAGCCGGGCTTCACGCGCTGCTAGAATCGTCCGACTTCGAATGGCTCGCCAAGGTGGTTGGAAATGAAACTTTCGCGTGAATACATCACGGGTTTTCTATGTGCCGGCATCGCCTTCTGCGCCGGCTTGCTCGCACCGGACGCGGGAGCCGCAGAGGCTGCCGGCGGCAACATCGAAACGCTCGTCTTCGTGCGGCATGGAGAAAAACCGGCGCAAGGCTATGGGCAGCTCGATTGCCAGGGTTTGAACCGCGCACTCGCACTACCCGCCGTGATCGCCGCAAAATTCGGCAAACCGGACGCGATTTACGCGCCGGACCCAGGCGAGCAGAAGAAAGACGGCGGCCACCTGTATTACTACGTTCGTCCGCTCGCGACCATCGAGCCGACGGCAATTCAATTCGGCATGCCCATTCAGACGCCGTATGGCTTGTCCCAGATCGACAAGCTCGAACGCACGCTGGTCGCGCCCGACTATCGCGGCAAGCTCGTAGTGATCGCCTGGGAGCACAAGCTGATCGAAACACTCGTGCGCGACATGCTGACGGCCCACGGCGGCAACGCGAACGACGTCCCGCATTGGCAAAGCGGCGATTTCGACAGCATTTATATCGTGAAGCTCGACTGGCAAAGCGGCACGCCGCGCGCAAGCTTCAAACACGAGCTGCAAGGGCTCGACGGACGTTCGAAGGAATGTCCGTGCGCGGCGTTGCCTGCTGCTTCCGATACGGTGTCGAGCCCCGCGCCAAAGTCCGCGGCGTCACATTGAATGGATGCGGGGAATTGGCGCCGCTACGACGCGATCTCGTCCTGCATCGAAAACAGCTTGCGCAATTGATGCGCGACGCCGGCTTCGAAGTTATTGCCGATGCGCGGCACTCGCGGCAAACGCGCGACCAGGTCCGGATTGGCGTTATTCATCATGAACGGATGACCGGCCGTTTCGAGCAGATCGATGTCGTTCATGTTGTCGCCGAACGCGACGCACTTTGACGCGTCTGCGCCGAGACGTTCGAGCACGAATTGCAGCGCGCGCCCCTTTGAAACGTTCGACGTCATCACTTCGAGGCAATCGGGCAGCGAGTAGGTGACGTAGAGCGCGTCGCCGAATTCGCGTTCGAGCTTCGCCGCCACTTGCGCGAGATCGTCCGGTTCGCCGATGTAGAGCACCTTGGCGATATCGGCGCCGTCGTGCGCCAGCGTATCGATGACCTCGTAACGGAACCCCGAGTCTTGATGGAACGCAAGCAGCTCGGGCGCGTCGCGGTCGATCAGCCAGGCTTGGTCGGCAAACAGGTTGACGATGACGCGGCCGTGCGCGCCGGCGATCTCCGGCTGCACGAGCCGGCGCACTGCGGCGGGAGACAGATCCTGCGCGTGGATCATCGTGTCGTCGGGCGCGTGCACGCGGGCGCCGTTCGAAGTAATCAAATGCGGCCGAATGCCCAGGATGTCGCGGATGCCGGCCACGTCGCAATAGTGGCGCCCCGTCGCTATGACGAAATGCACGCCGTCGTCCGCGAGCTTGCGAACCGTCGCCACCGTGAACGGGTCGAGCTGGTGATCGCTATTGAGCAGGGTTCCGTCGAGATCGGTGGCGATGACTTTGTACATGGCTAGGCGAGGGCGGTTGCGGCAAAAGTCCTATTTTATCGCCGCTTGGCGCGACGGCCGGATGACACCCGCCGATCGAGCCACGCTGCCCCCCGCGTTGACTCATGGCTTGGCGGCCTGCGCCGCGCGCGCCGCTTCACGCTGCGCCAGGCGCAGCGCCCCGTGCGCCGAATCCGAGAGCGGCGCACGCAGCCGCGCGCGATGAGATGACGGCACGAACGGCGTCAAGGGTTCGGCGAGCCCGCCGCACAGCGCGACCGGCAATTGCGCGGCCGGATCGAGCGCGTCGATTAGATTGGCGATGTCGGCGCCGGCCTGCGCAAGCAAACCAGCGGCAAATGGATGCGTCCCGTGCTCGAGCACGAGCGGCGCCAGGCTCGCGTAGGCCGTTTGATTCGCCGCGCAGAGCCAGACGACGAGGCTGTCGCGATCCTGCGCGCCGGTGCGCGCGAGCAAAGCCTGCGAGAACGCATCCGGCCGAGTGCGGCCATCGAGCGAGCGCTGAGCGTGGACGACCGCGCGCACGCCGAGCCAGGCACCGCTCGCCTCGTCGCCCGAAGGAAAACCATAGCCGCCGGCGATGCGGCAAACGCCCTTTTCATCCAGCGCCGCCGCGACGCTGCCGGTGCCTAGCGCGACGATCACACCGGGCGCGCCGTCATGCGCGCCGACCAACGTCGTGTAGGCATCGCTCTCGATCACCAGTGCTGCAAGCTTGGGCGCTTGCGCGACGAAGGCCGCCAGCCAGTCGCGGTTGTTGACGCCGGCAAGCCCGCAGGCGAGCGCGCATCGCGACCAATCGAGCACTGCGCCCGCTCGCTCGAACGCCTGCGTAACCGCGGCTTCGATCGATTGCCAAGCGCGCTCCACCCCGAGGCCCAGCCCCGACGAGCCGCCCGTGCCCTGGGCCATTTCGACGCCGTGCGCGTCGGCCAGCACGACACGCGTGCCCGTACCGCCGCCGTCGACGCCGATCAGAAAATCATGCCTGTCCATCATCCATTCGCTCGTGAAAAAACGTTGAGTGCGAGGTTATCCGCTTCGCCGCCGCGCGCCAATCGGCCGAACGGCCTAGTTGTTTCCAGATACCGATACGCTATTCTTGGCGCGAGACTTTCGGCGCAAACCAAAGCAGAAATCGAATCGAGGCACGCAAATGACCGAGCAGACGCACCGTTGCCATTGGGTGAAAAGCGAAGCGGACCAGCACTATCACGACACCGAATGGGGCGTGCCTTCGCGCGACGACCGGCACCTGTTCGAGATGCTCGTGCTCGAAGGCGCGCAAGCCGGGCTGTCATGGTCGACGATTCTCAACAAGCGGGAAGGGTACCGGCGCGCTTTCGTGGACTTCGATGCCGATGCCGTCGCGCGCTTCACGCCGAAGAAGGTCGAAGCGCTCATGCAGGACACGAGCATCGTGCGCAACCGGGCAAAGATCGAAGCCGCCATCCTCAATGCGCGTGCGGTCCAGCAGATTCGCGTCGAGCACGGCTCGCTTGCGAACTTCGTCTGGTCGTTCGTCGACGGCGTGCCGATTCAGAACCGTCACGCGTCATATAAAGACGCGCCCGCTTCGACCGAAATCTCCGACGCGCTCAGCAAGGCGCTCAAGAAATACGGCTGCAAGTTCGTGGGATCGACGATCTGCTACGCGTTCATGCAGGCGGTGGGAATGGTGAACGACCACGAAGTCGATTGCATCTGTCACGACCGGTGCGCGGCGCTTGGCAAAAAGGGCCGCAAGCGCGTGAGCGCCTAAGCCTAGCGAGCGCGACTGGGGCGCCCGCGAAGCTGCGCCGCGGCGAAGTCCTCGCACCGCTTACGGCCCATCGGACTCGTTCCCAGCCGGTTAGCGTTTTCGCAACACCCGCCACAGCGCGCGCCGCCGCTAGGGAAAATCCTGAAACGCGGCCGCCGGACCAAGCGGCGCGCGCTGACGAGCCTTGCCGGGTAAGGCTCAACGCGCATTCGATGCCCGCTAGCCACACCGCCGCATGCGGTCAAAAGTGCGAACTCGTCTAGAAAATGTCTTCGTTTTTACCGATCGAAGCGTTATACCCGCACGTATAAGACAACAAACGGCCGCCGCACTTTCGCGCAAGCCGCCAGAACCATGAAGAACCTGAATTTTCTGACGCACCAAGCGTTGTTCGACCACGCCGTGGACCACCTTTTCGGCCAAGGTCGCGCCGCGCTGCTCCCGCGAGGCGGGGGCGCTTATCGGGGCTATTGCGGCGGCTGCCCGGTCGGCAGCCTCATCAAGCCGCGCGACTACGTGACGGCGATGGAAGGCGTGCCGGTCCGCTACATCGGCAAGCGCCCCGACGAAGTGCCGGCCTACATGGATGCCGGCGTCGCCGCGCTCAAGAAGGCGCTGCTCAGGGCGCGCGTCAATATCTTCGACCCGACGACGGTGGAACTCCTCAGCTGCCTGCAAAACGTCCACGATGCGTTCGGCATCTGGGAGTGGCAGGAGCGGCTGACGTCGATCGCGCGTCAGTTCGGTCTCTCGGCAGAGCACCTCAAGAAGCACGCCGCCTGAAACTCGACGTCGCGTCTCCCAAACGCAACGGCGGCGTGGCTTCTTTCGAAGCACACACCGCCGTCTTGACTGCTTTTCGTGCGGCTTGCGGCCGCGCGCCGGGGAAGCTTAGTGGAGCTTCTTCGGCAGCATTTGGCTGCGCAGGCGCTTGTGCAGGCGCTTCACAGCGGCTGCCTTCTTGCGCTTACGAGCCGTCGTCGGCTTTTCGTAAGACTGGCGCTCACGCAGCTCGGCGATCAGGCCATTTTTTTCGATTGCGCGGCGGAAGCGGCGGATCGCCACTTCGAACGGCTCGTTTTCCTTCAGAAGAATCGTCGTCATGTAATTCCTAAGTCGCTTGATACGGTCAAAATGCGTGGCAGCTGCCCACTCACGGCAGTCTGCCTCGCGCCGGCCCTCCCGACGCTTGCCGCAAGCAGCAAAACGAGAGGCAATTGGCCCCGGGGGCCGGGGAAATTGGTGCAGAGTTCACCGCGAACCGGGGATCATAACAGGTAAACGTCGCGCCGACCACAATTTTGACATTTGCCTTCAAGCACTTGCGTTGTCGAGCAGCCGGACGCCCTCGCCCCGGGGCTGCCAATGCGCTGGCACCAATTTCGTCTTCCTTCCCTAAAGTTTTCTCCACCCCCCGCCGACAACCAGGAAAGGCGGTCAGCGCCACTCGCGATAAGCGCGTCGCCGAACCTTGAAATAGCCTATCAGGCGTTTTCCAAACGAGGAAAAAAATGCTGAACATCAATACCAACATCATGTCGCTCGAAGCCCAGACGAATCTGTCGGGCTCGCAGAACGCGCTGTCGCAAGCAATCAACCGCCTGTCGTCGGGCAAGCGCATCAACTCGGCAGCCGACGACGCAGCAGGCCTCGCGATCTCCACGACGATGACGGCCTCGATCAACGCGCTGAACCAAGGCGTGTCGAACGCGAACGACGGCATCTCGATGCTGCAAACCGCTGGCGGCGCGATCTCGTCGACGGTTGCCAACCTGCAGCGTATCCGCCAGCTGGCGGTCGAGTCGGGCGACGGCTCGCTGGGCACGGCAGCACAAGCCAACCTGCAGTCGGAAGTGACGACGCGTCTGGCTGAAATCGACCGCGTTGCCACGCAAACGACGTTCAACGGCCAAACCGTTCTTGGCGGCGCGCTCGGCACGAGCGGCAGCGTGACCTTCCAGATCGGCGCTTCGGCCAACCAGAACCTGACGGCCAACTTCGGCACGACGAACTGGAACTCGGCCGGCATGAACCTGACGGGTCTCACCGTTGCCTCGACCTCGGGTGCACAAAACGCGATCACGGCGATCGATGCCGCGCTCACGCAAGTGAACAACTTCCAAGCCCAGCTCGGTGCTGCGCAGAACACGTTCGCGTCGGCCATCACCAACACCGAGACGGAATCGACCAACACGAGCTCGGCCATGTCGCAAATCACCGACGCGAACTTCGCGTCGGAAACGGCGAACCTGAGCAAGGCGCAAGTGCTGCAGCAAGCCGGTATCTCGGTGCTCGCGCAAGCGAACTCGCTGCCGCAGCAAGTGCTGAAGCTCCTGCAGTAAGCGTGACCGGCGCACAGCGAGTCGCGAGACACGCTGTGCCGCGCGGGGCCGCCAACGACGCCGGATAGGGCGACACGCGGCGGCCCCGGTAAAGCAGCGCAACTCGAGCAACACCACAGGGAGGGAGTCCTCCCTGCAGTCATTTGCGGCACTTGCCCATCGGGCCAAACACCTCTACCAGCCTGCACTGGACCGAACCTCGCAACAACGAGCGAAACGAACGGAGCTACCCATGTCGACCACGGCAACGTCCACCTCCACCAGCGCAAGCAGCGCGCTGGCGCAAGCAGCCCAGTCCATCATCAGTGGATCGACCAAGTCGAGCCTCGACGTCAACTCGCTCGTCACGGCCCTCGTCAATGCGAAAACCGCCGGCCAGCAGGCCACGATCACCAACCAGCAGACGTCCGACAACACCATACTGTCGGCGATCGGCTCGCTGCAATCGGCAATGTCGTCGCTGCAGACCTCACTGTCGGGACTCACGGACGGCAGCGCGCTCCAGCAGTTGAGCGCCACGGCGAGCGGCAGCGGCATCACGGCGACGGTCGCGACCGGCTCGGGCGCCGTTGCGGGTACCTATTCGGTTAACGTGACGCAGATCGCCCAGTCGAACGTGATTTCCTCTGGTGCGTATTCAAGCAGTGCCACGCTCGGCACCGGCAACCTGACGGTCGGCGTCGGCAGCAGCTCGATGACGATCGCCCTGAACTCATCGAACAACACGCTCGCCGGCGTCGCGGCGGCCATCAACGGCGCGTCGAACAACCCCGGCGTGTCGGCTACCGTCATCACGGCGTCCGACGGCCAGCACCTCGTGCTCACCTCGACCTCGACCGGCGCGGCGAACACGGTGTCGATCTCCGCCGGCACCGGCGTGGACTCCGGCCTGAACACGGCCAGCTTCACGCAGGTCACGGCCGGCCAGGATGCAAAGCTCTCGATCGCCGGCAGCACGGTCACGAGCGCAAGCAACACCGTGACCGGCGCGCTCACCGGCGTGACGCTCAACCTCACGAGCGCCGCGGTCGGCACCACGCAAACGCTCACCGTCGCCGGGAACACGACCTCGGCGACCACCGCAATCAACAGTTTCGTCACTGCGTACAACTCGTGGGTCACGACCGCGAGCGGGCTGTCGTCGTACACGGCCGCGAGCGGCTCGACGAGTGCGACGGCCGGACCGCTCCTGGGCGACGCCATGCTCAACACGGCCACGAACGACATGGCCTCGATGGTCAGTAGCGGCATCACGGTGGGCGGCAAGACGTACAGCTTGTCGTCGATTGGCCTGAACCTGCAGCCGGACGGCACGATCAGTGTCGACAGCACGGCGCTGCAAACGGCGCTTACCACGAACTCAAGCGCTGTGTCGGCCATCTTCAACAGCACGAACGGAATCGGCGAGCAGCTCAATGCGTACACCCAGACATACACGGAGTCCGGCGGCCAATTCGCCCAGCGCACCCAGGCGCTCAACTCGGACCTCCAGAGCCTGACGCAGCAACAGAGCACCCTCACTGCCTATGCGGCCACGCTGACGAGCCAGTACAACGCGGAGTTCACCGCGCTGAACAACCTGATGACGCAGATGCAGAACAACACAACGTACCTGAACCAGCTGTTCGGCGGCAACGGCAGCTCGGGCACGCTGAACAAGACGTCCTGACGCTTGAGCTTCCGCTGACCAAGGATCGAGAACGATGACGCAAGAATCGCTGTCCCGCGCATACGAACTGACAAAGACGATCGCCTCCGCCGTCGAGGCAGGCGACTGGCTGTTCGCGTCCGATCTGGCCGACGAGCGCTCCCCTCTTCTCATGACGCTCGGCCCGACGCAAACGCCCGAAGCGCTCGCCACGATTCGCGCGATCCAGGAGATCGACGCGACGATCACGCGCAAGACGCACGACGAGCGCGAGGCGATGATGAGCCGGCAAAGCGAAGCGATGAAGCGGATCGCGGCCACGAGCCTCTACAACACGACGGGGAAGCTCTGACGACGGCCTCGAGGCCGGAATACGGATAACGAATAACAACCGCATGCCGTCAATGCGGCATTGGATTCACTCTCGAAGCCGCAGCAATGCGGCTTTTTTTATGCCGAGCTTTGCATGGGACCGGAGTAAGGCTCTGCATGGGACGGAAGTAAGCGCTGAAGCGCTAACTCCCGTCGACACGCTAAAGCGCTAACTCCGGATCGACAGCTCGCGCCGCATCCTCGCGAACTCCCCTTCGAGCATGCGCGCAAAGCGCGGCGCGTCGCACAGCGAGGACGCCAGCACTCGTTCGCGCAGCCCGCCGCGCAGCGCCGAAAGCCGCTCGCGGTCGCGGGCGAATGCGACGGCTCGCGCGACGTAGTCGTCGTCATCCGATGCAATCCAGTCGGCGAGGCCCGCGCCGCGCAGCACGCTCTCGCACAAGTGCGCGAGGAAGCGGTCGCCGCGGCGACACAGCACCGGCACACCCATCCACAGGCTTTCGGCCGTCGTCGTGCCGCCAGGATACGGAAACGGACTCAGCGTGATGTCCACGCGGTTGTGCGCGGCGAGGTACTCCGCGTGCTGCGAAGGGCCTTCCATCACGAGCCGTTCGGCGCCGATACCGTGCGCCGCAAAGCGGGCGAGCGTCGCGTCGCGCACCTTTGCATCGGCCAGTTGCTTCGCCTTCAAGAAAAGACGCGAACCCGGCACGGCATGGAGGATGCGCGACCACACCGCCGCCACGCGGTCGTTCATCTTCACCAGATCGCTAAAGCAGCCGAACGTGAGCGGCCGGTCGGCCGACAGCGGCTCGGTCTCGATCGGCACGGGCGGCTCGGGGGGCGTGAAGCACAGGTAGCTTTGCGGCATACGCCACGGCCGCTCGACGAAGTGATGCGCTTCGCCCGCCGGCAGCACGCAATCGTCGCCGAGCACGTAATCGATGGCCGCCAGCCCCGTCGACGCGAAATAGCCGATCCAGCTCACCTGCACCGGCGCCGGCTTCCAGGCGAATACGGGCAGCCGGTTGCCGTCGGTGTGCCCAGCCATGTCGAAGAGGATATGGATGCCGTCGTCGCGAATCGCGCGCGCGGCGGCCTCGTCGTTCATGTCGACGATGCTGCGCCAGGCGGCAAAGCGCGGCTTGATGCGGGCGGTGAGCTCGTCTTCCTGAGGCCGGGTGGTGTACGCGAAGAGGCGAATGCGCGCGGGGTCGAACTGCGCGAGAACACTTTCCAGAAAGAACCCGACGGGATGAGCCCTGAGATCGCCCGACACGAAGCCGATCCGCAACGGCGCGCCTGCCGCCGTGTCGATGCGCCAGTCCGTGTAAGGGCGAACCTCGGCGCCGACGCGCCGCCCGAACTCGGCGGCCTCGGCGAGGTAGTCAGCCGGCGTGACGCCGGGCGCGAAGCTCAGGCTGAACAGCAGGTTGCTCCATGCGTGCGCCCACGACGGCCGCAGTGCGATGGCCTGCCTGAAACACGCGATCGCCGCATCGTGACGCCCTTCTTCGCGCCGCACGATGCCGAGATTGAGCGGGATCTGCGGCTCGTGCGGCGACAGGGCCAGCGCGCGCTCGTAGCACTGGGCCGCTTCGGTCAGCTTGCCCTGGTTCTTGAACGCGTTTCCGAGATTGTTGTGCGCCTCGCCCAGCGCGGGGTTGATCTCCAGAGCTCGGCGGCAATGCTCGACAGCGCCGTCGAGATCGCCGAGCTCGCGCAGCGCGTTGCCGAGATTGCAGTGGGCATCGGCGAAATCGGGCTTGAGCACCGTGGCCGTTCGAAAGCTCGTCGCGGCGGCCGCGTGGAGGCGCATCTGCTGCAACACGTAGCCAAGGTTGTTGTGCGCGTTGACATTGCCCGCATCGAGCGCGATCGCTTGGCCGTAGCTCTCCGCAGCCGCGGCCAGCTTGCCCCAGCCGCGCATCGCCGAGCCGAGATTGTCGTAGTAGATCGATTGCGGGCTGATCTCGATGGCGCGCGCGATCAGGTCGAGCGCATCGGCATATCGGCCCTGCTGCATGGCGATCACACCGAGCAGATGCAGTGCGTCCGCATTGCGCGGCACGAGCTGCAACGCGTGCTCGTAGAGCACCTGCGCTTGCTCGAATCGGCCCGCCTGATGATGGCCGAGGCCGGCGTCCACGGCCTGCCGCGAGATCGTTTCCGGTGCGATTGCGTTCATGGGTTGTCTACCTTGATAGCCGCGAGCCTGCGCTGCCACATTTGCGCGAAGGCGGCTTCGAGATTTCGGGCGAAGCGCGGCGCATCGCAAAGCGGCGAGGCAATCACGCGCTCGCGCAAGCCGGCGCGCAGCGCCGCGAGGCCTCGCAGGTCGGCGGCGTACGCTGCAGCGCGCGCGACGTAGTCGTCATCGTCGCCGGCGATCCACTCGGGCAAGCCGGCCGTCTGCAGCACCATCTCGCCGAGGCGGGACAGGAACCGGTTGCCGCGGCGGCTCAAGACCGGCACGCCCATCCAGAGCCCTTCGACGCTCGTCGTGCCGCCCGGATAGGGGAACGGGTCCAGCGCGAGATCGACGCGCTGGTAGGCCGCGAAATACTCGTCGCGCGGCGACGGTCCCTCGAGCACGAGCCGCTCGCTGCCGATGCCGTGCGCGGCGAAGCGCGCCAGCGTATCGCGCCGCATGATCGGCTCGCCAAGCTGGACGTTCTTCAACATCAGACGCGAATTCGGCACCGCATGCAGCACGCGCGACCAGACCGCGACGACCGCATCGTTGAGCTTCTTGTGATTGTTGAAGCACCCGAAGGTCACATGGCCGGCTTGCAGCGCGGGCAACGGGCCGACCGGCACCTGCCGCGCCGGCAGCGTGAAGCACAGGTAGCTGTCCGGCAGGCGCCACGCGCGTTCGACATATTGCCCCTCGTCTTCCGCGGGCAGCACGTGCGGGTCGCCGAGCACGTAGTCGATCGCGTCGAGCCCCGTCGTCGCAAAGTAGCCGAGCCAGCTCACCTGCAGCGGAGCCGGCCGCCAGGCGAACAGCGGCAGCCGGTTGCGCGCGGTATGGCCCGACAGGTCGACGAGGATGTCGATGCGATCCTCGTGGATCATGCGCGCCGCCGCTTCGTCGCTCATGCCGGCGATGTGGCGCCATCCGGCGAAGCGCGGCTTCAGGCGCGCCGTGACATCGTCATGCTGCAAGCCGTTCGAATACGCGATCGCCTCGATCTTCGCGAGGTCGAGATGGGCGAGCGCGCTTTCCAGGAAATAGCCGGTGGGATGCGCGCGAAAGTCGGCCGTCACGAAGCCGACCCTGAGCGCACGCGTCGCGCGCGACGCATCCGCCAGCGCCGGCCATTGCCTGTAGGGCGACGCCAGCGCGGCCATGCGCTGGCCGAAGTAGCGCGCATCGGCGAGGTGAGCGCCGGCCGACCATCCCGCGGCGTAGGCCTGGCCGAACAGCACGGCGGTATGCGATTCCGCGAGATCGGGATCGAGCGCGAGCGCCTTGCGGTAGCGCTGGAGCGCGGCGTCGAACTGGTTCAGGTCGGCGAGGATCATGCCGAGGTTGTTGTGGAACGACGGCACATCATTGCGTAGTTCCACGGCGCGCTGCGCGAAGCCGAGCGCCTGCTCTGCGCGCCCCAGGCGTTTCAGCGCGTTGGCGAGATTGTGATGCGCATCGGCGAGATCGGGCTGCAAGGCAAGCGCGCGCTCATAGGAGGCTATCGATTCGCCGGCTCGGCCGGCGCCGTTCAGCGCGTTGCCGAGGGCATTGTGCGCCGCGGCCTGTTCAGGCTGCAGCTCGGCCGCGCGCCGGTAGCGCTCGATGGCCGCATCGACGTCGCCGCGATCCATCAGCGCGCCGGCAAGCGCATCGTGCGCCGCGGCGAGGTCAGGCGCGAGCGCGATGCCGGTCCGATAGGATTCGACCGCCGCATCGGCATGCCCTTGCTCCTTGAGCACATTGCCGAGATTGATGTGGGCAAGCGCGAAGCCGCTTCTTGCGGCAATCGCCTTGTTGTACGCGAGCAAGGCCGCGTCGATTTGGCCGAGATCCTTCAGCGCATTGCCGAGATTGTTGTAGCCCTCGGCGTAGCCGGGAAGCAATTCGACGGCCCGAGCGCAGCTTTGCAGCGACGCGGCCGCGTCGCCGGCCTCGCGCAGCGCATTGCCGAGATTGTTGTGGGCTTCGGCGTAGTCGCTCTTGAGCGCGATCGCGCGGCGATATTCAGCGATGGCTTCGGCCAGCAGGCCGTGATCGCGCAACGCATTGCCGAGGTTGTTGTAGTAGATCGGGCTCGCATTGACGGCGATCGATTCGCGCATCAGCGCAATGCCCGCATCATGCTGCGCGATCTGGCAGGCGAGCAGCCCGAGAAAATGCAGCGCGTCCGAATGCCGCGGCTGTGCCTGCAGGATCTGTTGATAGAGGGTCCGCGCATCCGCGAGACGGCCCGCCTGATGATGCGCCAGCGCGGCGTTCAACGTCTCTCGAAGGTCTTGCATGGATAGTCCGTGGATGAGGAAACGGCAGCGGAGCGAGGCATGCCTAGACGATCGCGCCGCCGCGCTCAGGGCGCAGAATCTTGCGGCGGCGCACCCAGTTGCGCCACGCGCTCGCGCCAGATCCCTTCGAACGCCGCTTCGAGATTGCGCGCATAGCGTGCGGCGTCGCACAGCGGCGAGGCGAGCAGCGTCGCGCGCAAGGAGCCGCGCAGCGCGGCGAGCCGCTCGGGGTCGCGTGCAAACGCGATGGCTTTCGCAACGTAGTCGTCGTTGTCGGCCGCGATCCACGCCTCGAGTCCGGCCGAGTGCAGCAGGCTCGTGCAGATGTTCGCGAGAAACCGGTCGCCGCGGCGGCACAGAACGGGCACGCCCATCCAGAGTCCTTCGACGCTCGTCGTCCCGCCCGGATAAGGGAACGGGCTCAGCGCGATGTCGACGCGGTTGTACGCTTCGAAGTATTCATGGCGCGGCGAGCGGCCCTCGAGAATCAGCCGTTCGGCGCCGATGCCCACGGCGGCGAAGCGCCTGAGCGTCTCGTTGCGCGTGGCGGCGTCGTCGAGCTGCTTGGCCTTCAGGAAAAGACGCGAGCCGGGCACCGCGTGGAGGATGCGCGCCCACACGGCGACCACCGTGTCGTTCATCTTCATCAGGTGGTTGAAGCAGCCGAACGTCATGTGCCCCCGCGCGGCAAGCGGCGGCGTCCCGACCGCCACGTTCTCTTCAGGCGGCGTGAAGCAGAGATAGCTGTCGGGCAGGCGCCAGAGCCGCTCGGAAAACTGGCTCTCGCTGGCGGCCGGCAGCACGTGTGCGTCGCCGATCACGTAGTCCATTGCGGGCAGCCCGGTGCTCGCGAAGTAGCCGAGCCAGCTCGCCTGCACCGGCGCCGGCCGCCATGCGAACAGCGGCAGGCGGTTGTGGTTCATGTGGCCGGACACGTCGACGAGAATGTCGATCCGGTCGTCGCGAATCCGGCGGGCGGCCGCCTCGTCGGTGAGCGATGCGAGATTCGTCCACGCCGAGAAGCGCGGCTTGATGCGCGCGGTCAGCTCGTCTTCGATCCGCTGCGTCGGATACGCGACGAGCTCGATCCGTCTCGCGTCGATATGCGCGAGGATGCTCTCGATAAAAATCCCGGTCGGATGGACCTTGAAATCGCCGGAAACGAGGCCTACGCGCAACGGCCCGTCACGCCGGCTTGCCAGCGGCACATGCCACTCCGACCACGGTCGCGCCTGGGCCGTCGCCGCGCGGCCGAAGTCGAGCGCCTGCGACAGGTAGTCGGACGGCGCGAGACGCTCGCGGTAGCTGAGGATGAACAGCAGATTGCTGCGCGTCGTGAGCAGGTCCGGCCGCAGCGCGATCGCCTTTCGGTAGGCGTCGATCGCGGCGTCGAGGTCGCCGAGATCGACCAGCACATTGGCCAGGTTGTTGTACGCCTCGGCATGATCGGGCTTCAGCGCGATGACGGTCTTGAAGCTCTGCACGGCCGCGTCGTACTGGCCGCACTCGCGCAGCATGTTGCCGAGGTTGTTGTGGGCGTGTATGTAGTCGGGCTTGAGCGCGATGGCGCAACGAAAGCACTCGGCGGCCGCCGCGTGCTTGCTGAGCGCGGCAAACGCATTGCCGAGGTTGCCGTAATAGATCTCGCTCTCGCGGTGGCTCAGCGCGCTCATGATGAGATCGGCCGACGCCCCGTAGTTGCCTTCGAGATAGGCGACGAGCCCGAGCAGATGCAGCGCGTCGGGATGATTCGGCTGGACGGCGAGAATGTGCTTGTAGACGGCCGCCGCTTCGGCGAGGCGCCCGGCTTGCTGATGCGCGAGGCCGACTTCGATCGGCTGGGGAAGCCGGCCCGCCGCCGGCATCGGTTCACTCGCCATATTTGCGCAGATAACGCTCGTAGGCCGCGCGCCACGACGGCGAGCCGAACGCACCGCCGCTTTCGTGGACGACGCTGATCGGCCAAGTGCCCATCGTCAGGCCCTTCAGCTCGACCTGGCGACAGAAGTCCAGGTCGTAGAAATGGAAGTCGAACTGCTCGTCGAAGCGCAGGCCGCTTTCGATGAGCCGCTCGCTGTCGGCCACGAGCATGAGGCCGTCGAGCAGCTTGCACGCTTGGCCCGATGGGCCGAAGCGCGAAACGACGTCGCACGGAAAGCCCTTGCCGTGCCCGACGACGCCGCTCAGGAACTCGCGGCGGTCCCATTGCATCTCGGGCGTGAACGCCCAGGACGGCTGGCGCGGCATGCGGCGCGTGTTGCCGGCGAGGCCCACGACGTCGAAGTGCTTGACGGCTTCGACAATCCGATCGGCCCAGAAGAAGTCGCAGATCGAGATGTCGTCATGGATGAAGACGAGAATCGCAGGGTTCTCCCGGGCGTGCTCGATCGCGCGGTTGTAGATCGTCGACAGGCCTTTGCTGTTGTTGTCGAACAGCACCAGCTGCTGCGGCGGCTGGTGATCGTACAGCTTCAGCGAGCGGCCGAGCGCGGATTGCGCGGCGAAGGTCGCGTCGGAATGCCGGGTGCCACATACGAGTCGGATCGGCTTCATCGGTGGGGATCGGAAATCAATTCGGGCTGATACAGCGCGTTCACGCCGCATCTGACAATAGACCGCAGCATAGCCTTGCCGTACGTTCTTCAATCGCAGGAAAAGCACGTCGTTTCCCGTTCATTTTCAGAACTGCGCCGCGCCACCGGCACCCTGGCTGGCGAGAGGCCGGCTTTCGCCTATTCGAACATCGGGAATTGAGCCTGAAACCACGCCTTGTTCGATCGATACAACCTGAAGCCCAACCATCACACTCTCGCCATCCTGCGGCTTCTCACGCGCGGCGCTTGCCGCGCATGAGAATCGCGCAATCACCGGAGGCAATCCTTTGCTTGAACTTTCGAAGCCATCGTCCGGCGGACGGTCGGTCGAAATTCGCCAGATCTACTACTCCGACGAAACGCGCCTTCAACTCGATCCGGGCTTCATCCCGCTCGACAATTGCGGGGAGCGGCCCGACTGGCGCGAATACTGGCCCATCCGCAAGTTTCTGCTCGGGCATGCGCTCGACGAAAACACGCTCTACGGCTTCTTTTCACCGAAGTTCGGCCAAAAGACCACGCTCCGCTCGAGCGCCGTCAACGCATTCATCGCAAGCGTGCAAAGCGACGCCGACGTCATCTCGTTCTCGCCGTTCTTCGATCAGAGCGCCATCTATCTGAACACTTTCGAGCAGGCAGCGACAAATCAGCCCGGCATTTGGCCAGTCTTCGAGCAGAGCGTCGCGCTCATCGCGCCGGGCATCGATGCGCATGCGGTGCCAATGGATTCGCGCCACAGCATCTTTTGCAATTACTTTGTGGCCACACCGGCGTTTTGGCGCCGTTGGCTCGAAATGTGCGAAACGCTCTTTGCGATCGCGGAAACCGGCAACAGCGCGCTCAGCGGCCAATTGAACGCGCCGGCCGTCTATGGACGCGACTTCGCTCCGTCGAAGGTGTTCATCATCGAGCGCGTCGTGTCGCTGCTCCTCGCGGCCGAGCCCCATTGGCGCGTGAAGCAATACGACCCGATTCAGTTGCCGATGTCGGGGTCGATGGTCAGTCCCTACCCTGTCGATCTGTCGGTGCTCGACGCATTGAAGACTGCAGCGATCGAAACGGGCCGAGCCAGCTACTTGCAGATATTCCTGCAAATTCGCGAGACGCTCATTCAGACCGCGCGAAGAGCGCGCAACGCGGCGGCGCCGCAAGCCTGAGCGGCCGCGAAGCTTCGGAATTGCCGCGGAATTGGGGCTCTTTTTGCGCCATTGAATCGTCACTAGCGAAGCTAAAGTGCGGGTCGAACGATGAAAAAAGGGTTCTCACATGGCTTTGGTCAGCATTTTGATTCCCGCCTATAAGGCCGGGCACCTGCGCGAGGCAATCGTCAGTGCCCTGCGCCAGACACTGCAGGACTTCGAGATCCTCATCGGCGATGACACGCCGGAGGCTCATCTGGAAGCCCTCGTCAAAAGCTTCGACGATCCGCGAATCCGCTACTTCCATCATGGTTTCCAGAGAGGCACGCTCAACTTCCAGGCCCTCTGGAAGCGAGCGAGCGGCAAGTACGTCAAATGGCTGTGCGACGACGACGTTTTGATGCCGGCTTCGATCGAGGTGCTGTCGGCGGCGCTCACCGCAAACCCCAATTCGGCCCTTGCATTTCACGACCGGGTGGTGATCGACGGTGACGGCAAGGTGCTCGGCACCCCGCAGCCGCTGCTGCAGGTGGGACAAACGGCACTCGTCGACCGCGCCTATCTCGTACAACAAATGGTCGCCGGACTCAATAACTTCATCGGCGAGCCGAGTAACGTGATGGTTGATCGCGAGCGGATCGACGTCGAACGCATCGTCGACTATCGAGGCTTGAAACTCGACTTTCTCGGCAGCGACGTCGCCATGTTCCTCAACATAGCCGAGCAGGCGCCGCTCGTCGCAGTAGGCGGCTACCTGAGCGCCTTTCGGCGACATGCGGGCCAGTTGTCGGCCGTTATGAGCTGGAATTTCAGCGCGGGTCTCTATGAATGGGAGCTGCTGGTGCGCAGCGAGGCCGCCGCCGGCAACCTTCATGGGGCGGTGCTCGAAAGTGCGAAGCACCGTTTGCAAGCCCTGTACGCCAACTTCGCGGGCGTGCTGCCGGAGATCGCGCGCCTTGCCGCCAATCTTGAAGAACTGACGGCAAGGCCACCGGCGGAGCTTCTCTCGTCGGAACGCTTCCAGGCCGACTTCGCCTATGCACGCGCCAACGTGGCTCAACGTGTCGCTCAGCGAAAGGAAGCGGCTGCACGCGCCCGACTCGCGTCCGTACAACCGTCCGCCCAATAGCCGCTCGACTGACTTCGCAAAACCATGAACCATCCCAATCCGAGTGCGACGCGCAACTATCCGACCGTCGATTACGACGAGCATGCGAGAACTTGCGCCCCCGGCGACTTTTGGGCACAAGTCAAACGCACCGTGGGCGGCAAGGTCGTGTCCGAGGAACACGTCGACATGATCATGCAAGCGATCCGCCGGCATCTCGCGATCGAGCCCAAAGATATCGTGCTCGACCTCGCGTGCGGTAACGGGGCGCTGTCGGCGCGACTCTTCCGTGCCTGCTCGTCGCTCGTCGGCGTGGACATCTCGTCGTACATGATCGACATCGCGAATCAGCATTTCGCCGCGCCGCCGCAATTCACCTTCGCGGCCAGCGGTGCTGCCGAGTATGTTTGCGCCGAAACCATGCCCGAGCGCTTCACTAAAGTCATGTGTTACGCGAGCTTCTCGTACCTTTCCGAGCAAGAGGCGCAAACGACATTGCAAACGCTGCACAGCCGATTCGTCAACGTCGACCGCGTCTTCATCGGTAATGTGCCCGACGGCGAACGCGCCGCGGCATTTTACGCACCACGCATCCCTGAGCCGGGTGAGCTCACCGACCCTCGCGCGCGGATCGGCATCTGGCGCACGCGAGCCGAATTTGCTGCGCTGGCTGCCGGCGCCGGCTGGGATACCGAATTCGGAACCATGCCGGAGGGTTACTTCTCCGGGTATTACCGTTACGACGTCGTGCTTCACCGCCGGTCGGCGCCCAACGCATCGCGCGAGCAAGCCAACCCAGGACCCGTGCAATGATTCAGAAGTCGAGCGCCGCCGACCTGGCGTTGTTCGGCGCCAAGCCCCTGTTTTCTGTCCCGAAGTCGACCTCGAACCTCGTACGGCCGGATTTCGATCGCTTCCTCGAGTATTCGCGCGACGCTTATGGTCAAGCGGGCACGGCGCCGGGTGCGGTGACGATGCAGCTTGAAGCGCGCCTCGCAAAGTTTCACCAAACGGCACATTGTGTGAGCTTTTGCAGTGGCTTCTGGGCACTGGCGACAACCATGACCGCGCTCGCCCGGCCAGGCAGGCGTGAAGTCGTCATGCCGTCGCTCACCTATCGACGCATGGCCGACGTGGTCGCCTGGACGGGTCTGTTGCCGCGCTTTTGCGAAGTCGACCCGAAAACGCTCGCGATTAGCGCGGCTACCGCGAGCGCATGTATCGGTGACGACACGGCACTTTTGCTTGGCGTTCACCCGATCGTCAATTGTTGCGACGTAGAAGGGCTAGTCGAGCTCGCCACGCGGCACCGCATCCCGTTGATGTTCGATTCCGTCGAATCCGTCTACGAGGAATGTGCAGCCGGCCGTGTGGGCCGCTTCGGAAACGCCGAATGCTTTTCGCTGCACGCGAGCAAACTCCTTAACGGCTTCGAGGGCGGCTACGTCACGACGAACGACGCAGCGCTCGCCGCCGAACTTGCGACGTTGCGCGACGGCAGTACAGTGCAACCTGGCTCCCTCGACGCACGGCTTGCCGACGTTCATGCGGCGATGGCGCTTGCGAACCTCGACGAACTCGATGTGCAAGCCCTGCGCAATCGTGAACGTTACGAGCGATATCGCACGACGTTACCGAGCGTACCGGGCGTGCGCCTCATCGAGTTCGATGAATCGCACCGCACGAGCTACAAGAACATCGTGGTCGAATTGCTCGACGATTGGCCGCTGCCCCGATCACTGACGATCGAGATTCTGAATGCCGAAAACGTGCTCGCTCGCGCTTACTACTCTCCGCCGCTGCACGCCAAACCGATGGCCTATCCGCACGTTCCTGCCGAATTGCCGCAGACCGATCGCCTCGCGCAGCGCTTCGCGCTGCTGCCGTGCGGCGAGTTCGTGACGATGGATGACATTGACGAAGTGATCATGCTGCTTTCGTTCGTGGAGGCGCATGCCGGCGAAATCCACGCGCGCGCCGAAACCCGCGAGGTCGCCCGGTGACAATCACTATGCCCATCGACGCCCCATCGGCCATGCGCGATCGCGGCTCCCCCGCTTTCGCCCAGTTGCTCGCCGTCGGCCAACGCAATGCGCCCGGATGGGAGCGCTATGAGGCCGCGATGCGCGGCATCTTCGAGCGGCGTTACTACACGAACCAAGGCCCGCTCGCACGGGAGCTCGAACAACGCTTGCAGGACTTCCTCGGCGTCAAACATGCTGTCTGCGTCACCAACGCGACCATCGGCTTGATGATGGCGAGCGAAGCGCTCGCCATCTCCGGACAGGCGCTGGTGCCGGGGGTTTGCGATCGCGCCGTCGAGCACGCACTCGCATGGTGCGGCGTCGAAGCGGTGGCTTGCGACGTCGACCCCGCCACCGGCCAGATCTGCCTTGACAGCGCGGTCACGACAATCGACGGGGCCTCCGTTGACGCGGCCGTCAATGCGATCATCGGCGCGAATCTGTGGGGGGGCGCATGCGACGCCGAGGCGCTTGCCAGCCTCGCGCGGGATCGCGGCCTGCCGGTGTTGTTCGATTCGACGCATGCATTCGGCTGCACGGTGCGAGGCGGTCGCGCAGGCCGCTTCGGCGCGCTCGAAGTCTTCTCGTTCAGCGAATCCAATGTCCTGAACGCTGCGGGCGGGGCATGCGTCGCCACGGATGACGACGAACTCGCGGCGCGGCTGCGCAACATTCGCAGTAGCTATGGCGCAGGTCGCCCTGTGCCCGTAGTGAAAACGTCGAATGGGCGAATGTCCGAAGCGCAGGCTGCGATCGGTCTCCTGAGTCTCGACGACTACGCGGCCAACCAAGCGCACAACCAGTCTTTGACCGACCTGTACCGGGCGCGCCTTTCGTCCATTGCCGGACTGCGCGTCGTCGAACCCGGCGGCGTGGACGCTTCGAATCATCAGGCGCTTCTAGTCGAGTTGGACGAGCGCGTCTTCGGCAGGTCGCGCGACGCGCTGGTCGAACGGCTTGCCTTCGATAACGTGGAAGCGCGCGCCGTCTCGCGTGCGAGCGTCGTTGCGCGGCAAACCGCTGCGCTGCCCGTGACCGCACGCCTCTGCTCGTCCTGGCTCGAGTTGCCCGTCGGCGCACATGTCCGCGAAGCGATGGTAGAAACCGTGTGCGAGATCATCGCGCGGGCCCATCAGGAGGAAACCGCGGCATGAGGCTCGGTATCATGCAGCCTTACTTCTTTCCCTATCTCGGGCACTTCGCGTTAATCGCCGCCGTCGACGAATGGATCGTTTTCGACGTCACACAATACACGCCGAAAACCTGGATGAATCGCAACCGCATTTTGCATCCCAAGGAAGGCTGGCAGTACGTGACAGTCCCACTGTCGAATTCGTCGATCACGATCAAGACCCGCGAAGCGCGCGTGCTGAACGTCGCCGATACGAAGACGAGCCTGCGCGGCAAACTGTCCGCGTTCCGCCGCCAGGCACCGTTCTTCGCGCAGGTGGACGATCTCGTGTGCGCTGCATTCGATCGCACGTCGAGCGACTCGCTGTGCGAACTGAACGTCAATACGCTAAAGGCCGTTTGCGAGTACCTGGGCGTGCCCTTTTCGTACCGCGTCTGCTCGGAATTGAGCCTCGATTTTCCGTCGCAGATGGGTGCTGGCGACTGGGCGCCGCTTGTCTGCCAGCAACTCGGCGCCACGGAGTACGTCAATCCTGCGGGCGGGCGGGCGCTGTTCGACCCAGCGACGTTCACGCGCGCCGGCGTCACACTCAAGTTCGCGGAGTTCGACGAGTTCAGCTACGATCCAGCGCCCTACCGTTACGAACCGCATCTATCGATCATCGACGTGCTGCTTTGGAACGCGCCGGAGACCGTAGCGCAAGCGTTGCGCAGCCATACGAGGTGCGTCGCCTGACTGACGCCTTCGCTTAACGGCTCTTGATCGCTTCGCGCAACATGGCCACGACGAAGTCGATTTCTTCGTCGCCATAGCGTTGATCACACGGAAGCGCGAGGCACTCAGTGGCGAGGCGGTATTCGAGGTCGGCCGGAGTCCCGGTCTCGCCTCGTACGTGCGGCCAATACTTGGCGACGTAGACACGTTGGGCGGCAAGCCGCGCGTGAAGGTCCGCGCGATGATTCCAGAAGGGATAGCAAAGCGGCGCGTACTGCGGGGCTTCCGGCAACGGCAGCGCATTGTCGGCGCCGAGCAGGCGCTGATAGCGCGCGTAATTGCGATTGCGGCGCGCGATCGCCGCCGGATAGTCGATGTGCGCGAGCAAACGCCGAGTCAGTTCCGACATGCGCTTCGGCGACTGACCGCGCAACGTCGTGCGCGCCGCGACCATGCTCTGGTATCCGGCTTCCGCCCCGTGATCGAGGCGCATGAGAAGCGGCTCGAAACGCTCGATCGAACCCGCGTCCTGCTCATCGGGCAGCGGCATGTCACGTTCCGTGACCAGATAACCGCCGTCCGGAATGCCGAAGAATTTACGCGGAGAATAAATGGTTGCGAGGCAATCCACAGGCGGAGAGAACAGCGCTTGCGAATTGTCGATCACGATCTGTTGACGCGGAAAGCGGGCGAAGAGCCGCTCCACCCGCGCGTCACAAACCCCGAAATAGTTGACGTACAGCAGCCAGTCGTTTTCGCCCAGTGCGATGTCGCTCGCGATCTCGAAGTGCTCGTCGATCTGGTAGCGCTGGACTTGCACCCCCGTCATCGCGTGCGCTTCGAGCATCGATTCGCAGATGTACCAGGGCATCCAGACGCGCTTTGGCCGGCCAGCCGTGAGCAGCGCGAGGAACGCCGCGCGTGCGGATTGAAAGCGCAGCGCATTGGGATAGAGCTCGCCGTGAGCGGGCGGCAACTCCAGTTCGAAGTAGCCGCCGATCGCATCGCGTCGCGTCGATAGACGTTCGACCGCATCCCCTGCCGCCGGCGCGAACGTCACGAGCGGCCTCGCGCGACGATGCCCGCGATCCGTTCAACTTGCTCGTCGGACAGTGCCGGGTAAATCGGCAGGCAGAGCACCTTCAGAGCGGCGTCGGTCGCCACGGGCAGATTGTCGCGGCTTGCCGAAGGCAGCCCGCGGTACATCGGGAAATCGGAAATGAGCGGATAGAAGTAGCGTCGCGCGACGATGTCGTGCGAGCGCAGCAACTCGAACAGCGCATCGCGGCTCATCGGGTAGTCGCTCTCGACGAGAATCGGGAAGTAGGCGCAGTTCGCCACCGTCTCGCCCGCATCTTCCAGACAGCGAATACCCTTCACGTCGCGCAATTGCCCGCGGTACATCGCATCGATTCGCTTGCGCTTGGCGATCGCCTCGTCGACGTGCTTCAACTGCAGCAGGCCGAACGCCGCGTTGATCTCGCTCATCTTCGCATTGATGCCGGGCGCCACCACGGTGACTTCATCGACGTAGCCGAAGTTCTTGAGGTGGTCGATGCGCTGCTTGGTCTTCGCATCCGGACAGATGATCGCGCCGCCTTCGAATGTGTTGAAGACCTTTGTCGCATGAAAGCTCAGCGCCGATAGATCGCCGTGCTGCAGGACGCTGCCGCTGTCGGTTTGTACACCGAACGCGTGTGCGGCGTCGTAAATGACCTTCAGGTTGTAATTGTCGGCGATCCGGCGAATCGCCTCGACGTCGCACGGATGCCCATAGCAGTGAACGGGCATGATGGCAGTCGTTTGCGGCGTAATGGCTGCCTCGATTTTGTGCGGATCGAGATTGAGCGTATCGGGATCGATGTCGACGAATACGGGTTTGATGCCGTTCCACAACAACGAATGCGCGGTGGCGACGAACGAATACGGCGTGGTGATGACCTCGCCGGTGATGCGCAGCGCTTGCAGCGCGGTGACAAGCGCCAGTGTCCCGTTGGCAAAGAGCGCCAAGTGTTCAACGCCGAGATATTCGCACAGCGCGTCTTCGAGCTGCCGATGGAACGGGCCGCGGTTCGTCAGTACCTTGCTCTCCCATATCTTTTCCAAATAGGGGATAAATTCGTCCAGCGGCGCCATATGCGGCTGCGTGACGAAGATGCGATCGTCTGGTTCCGGAGATATCACGCGAACGGGGGCGGCAGCGTTCATGGTTGTCTCGAGCCGATGGTCACTGGATTGGCTGCGAAGACGCATGAGCCGGGAACACCGGCGCGTCCCCTTTCGCGAAAAAGAAGAAAGGCTCTCGTCCGTTGCAGCCGTAGGTGTCCGGATCGACCTCGCCGAGAACCGTCGTATGCGGATACAGGTCGCCCTTGAACCCTGCGTTGCGGAAGTGGTCGACCAGGTCGGCGCCGAACATGCGGACATGGTCGTTTTGCCCGAAGTAGTTCGTCGCGAAGGCTTCGTCGACGGGCTTGGTCAATTCGAACGTATTGCGCAGCACCGGCGAGTAGGGCGTCTGCGCGACCAAGTGGCCGCCGGGCGCAAGGCACCGGTTGAACTCGGCGAGCGCCGCAGCCGGGTTGTCCACGTGCTCCAGCACGTGGTTGCAGATGATCACGTCGAAGTAGCCGTCGGGGAAGTCGAGCTTTTCGACGTTGATTTCGCGGTGATGCGCGAGGCGCGGCGAGAGATCGCCAACGACGTATTCGCGCGGCTGGAGCCTGCGGATGCGCGGCTCGAGCCCGGCTTCCGGCGCGACGTGGAGAATGCGCTTCGCGCCCGCGTCTTCGAGAATCCGCGAAAAGGCAAGATAGAGCCACAGATGGCGCTCGCGGTCGTTGCAGCCGCACTTCGGGCACGAGTGGTTCTGGAGCGTCGAACCCACCGTTTCGATTTGCCGCATGAAGGTCTTGCCGGAGTTGCCGTTCTCAGGGTGCGGCAGCCAGCCGGGTACTGGCTGCTCGCAGACGACGCAGAACTTTTGCTGCGGCGCCTGCGGCCCTTTACTGCTCACACCGACGCGCGCGGCAACGGCCGCGCGGGCATTCGTGAGATCTGCTTGGAAACGCTCGGACGCGTAGAGCTCATGTGCGGGCCGGCGCTTGAATTCGTCGAGGTTGGCAAGCAGGGGGGCGATTTCGGGCAGCGTCGCGGACCAGTTGGCGTAGAGCCGGCGCAGCGTGCGCTGCGCATTCCGGAGGGCGTCTCCCGTGAGATTGCCGGCCGCCGCTTCGCCGCGCACCATCAGTTCCCACTCGTAGAGCCCCGCACTGAAGTTCGCGCTGCCGGTTTCCGGCGCCTGGGCCGAATGACGGCGGGACGCGCTCAGATAGCCGCCCACCGCGAGCAGCGGCGCCTTTTCGGCACAGTTCAGATAGGCCGCCACGTCGCCGGTGAAGTCGAGCACCCACGAGCGGTAGTCCCAGACGGCCGAAATGTCGACGCGGTCACGCACGAGCATGATGTTGCTCGGTTCGCCGATGAAGTTGTTCAGCCCGGCGACCATGTGCTCGATCAGGAACGGACGATCGATGAACGCGGTATTGCCCGGCGCGAGCAGCGGGCCCGGCGTGGCGACGACGTTGTCCGTCTCGTCGACGATCACGCGCTCGTGGAACGCGAGGACCACCTCAGGGTTGGCGCGCAGCTCGTCGACGAGCGTCTGAACCGAGGCCGGCATCAGCATGTCGTCGCCGGACAGGAACTTCACGTACTGGCCGCGCGCGTGCTCCCACAATGCTTGCGAATTGCGCGTGCCGTTTTGAAAACCGTGGTGGAAGTAGCGGATGCGGGGATCCTCGAACCTACTGACGACTTCCTGGAGCGCGGCATCGGGCGTGTCGTCGCCGACGAGGATTTCGATGTCCTCGAAAGTCTGGCGCTGCGCGCTGAGGATCGCCCGGCCGAGGTAATCGGCCTTGTAGGCGGGGATCAGAATGCTGACAGTGGGCATTGAAGCGGTCCTTCCGTGGGAGCAGGCGGCGCTTGGCGGCGTTCGCGCCCAGGGGGGCGAGTTGGCCGGCGCAACGCGCGCGGTCTTGGCGATGGTGGAAGGTTAGCGGCGGGCGATGCCGTTCGATCGGGCAAACAGACCGGGGTTTCGGCGCCATTTTGACTTTTGGGAAGACCGGATGGACGTGGAGTGGGGCGACGAGCCTCCCTGGGACCCGATGGAATAGCACTCGGGGTTCGGCAACCTGACAACATTGTCATCTTCGGGTCAGGATTGGGACATGGTCCGCTCTTTACAATCGATCGTAATGGTTGACGCCGCATGAGAGGGCCGAAGGGAGTATCGCCATGGATCATTTGCAGTCGGTGCGGATATTCGTCAAGGTGGCGGATATCGGCAGTTTTGTCGGCGCGGCGAACGCGCTCGATGTCTCCAACGCCGTCGTGACGCGCCACGTCGCCGACCTCGAAGGCCGGCTCGGCACCCGGCTCCTCCATCGCACGACACGCAGCCTCTCGCTGACCGAATCCGGCCAGGTCTACCTCGAACGCGCACGGCAAATTCTCGACGACCTCGAAGACGTCGAGCAGATGGTGACCGCGCGCAATCACGAACCCGTCGGTACGCTGCGCATCGTGGCGCCTGTCGTGTTCGGGCTGCATATGCTCGCGCCCGTGCTGCAGAGCTATTCGCAAAGTTATCCGAAGGTCGTGCCGGACGTGACGCTCGTCGATCGCAACGTCGATCTGGTGGAAGAAGGGTATGACGTCGGCATTCTGATCGCGCGGCAGATGCGGGCCGGAAGCATCGTCACGCGGCGGCTGACGACCGATTGCATGATGGTTTGCGCAACGCCCGACTATCTCGCCGAACACGGCACGCCGACACGGCCCGAGCAGCTGATGGATCATGCTTGCCTGAGCCCGCCGTCGGAATACTGGGGCGACGAGCATGTATTCAGCGGCGCGTATGACGAAGTGCGCGTGCGGCCGGCGAATGTGATCGCCGCGAACAATACGGAAATGCTGCGGCAGTTCGCGCTGCTTGGCATGGGGGTGGCGATTCTGCCGAGCTATTTGATCAGCCGGGATGTGGCGCAGGGGCGGTTGGTGAGGCTGCTCGCGGAGTATCGGTTGCCGCAGGTGGAGATCAATGTCGCGTATCCGAGCCGGCGGCATTTGCCGGTGAAGGTGCGGACTTTCATTGATCACCTCGTTGAGTATTTCGCTCGGAAGGCGGATGAGGTGGTGGCGTTTCCGGAGGCTGTCGCGAAAGCCGATGTGGTCGGGCGGAGGGCGGCGACGGTGCGTGCGATTGATGCTTTTGATCGGGCGTCGCCGGTGGGGGCGGGGCACTATGCGCGGGTGATGCCGCAGTAGATCTCGCTTATCGGAACTTGATACACGCTAACGCGGTCTGGTGCGGTCTCATTGCCGACGGCGTCGCGAAAGCGGCCCCGAAGCGGCCAAACTTCTCAGGTGAGTTTCAGCGTGCGATTGTTGAGACGCCGCGCGAGCTTCACGCGGCCACGGACAGGCACGGTGCTAACCGTAACCGGGAAGGCTCTCAGCTCGGGGAGTGCGGCTTGGCAACGCTGTCCGGTGCCTTGCTAAAAAAAGAAACGCTCTTAAGGCACGCGTTGTCGTCCGTGAAGATGAACATCGAGGAATTCTTTAAGGATTCGCCCGCCGGTGGATAAATTCCGACTAGCTTTTTCAATTTCTCACCACCTCGGTAGCGCTCAGGAATTGCAGCGCTTATCTCAGACGGTGACAGGCAAAACGCTCGGTCAGGGTAAAGCGTCAGGTCAGCGCTCTGGAATTGAACACCGTGAACCCAGCGCCACGTGTATTGAGATTTTCCCGTAAAGACAGACGGCCCATTTTGATGAACTCTGTACCATTCTGTCCTCTCCTGACTCAACACGCCCCAATACTTATCGCTTAAATAAAATGCCGCGTTAAAAAATTTGGCTGTTGCCGTAGCATCACTCACGTCGCCTTCGAGACCAAATTTCACAAGCGCATCAATCACCGCCTGGCGCTGCTCAGGTGATGCCTCGTTAGATGCAACGGTTGGCGGCAACTGACAGGCTGCAAGTATGGTGAGCAAACTCGTTCCTACAAGTGCACGAAGGTAAGGCATCTTAATTAATGTCATATGGAAAATCGTTTTTTAAAATAAACACCAACATCAAATCACAACGCCATCGCCCCGGCCAAACGCGGACCATTCGGTGACCAAGCCGCCACCCCCTATATTCGCCACAAAGGCGCAGGTCTCGCCGTTCTATCCGAGGATGAAGCTCCCCATCCGATGGCTCAAACTCTCATGCTTCCATGCCTCAGCAGTGCGTCAGGATTGAGGTCGAACGCGGCAGGCTTGTCACCACGCACGCTTGAACCAACCGCAAGCAAGGAGTCCAGCCTTGGTTCGACTCCACCCTCGGACCATCATTGCTTTCTGGGCTTGTAGCTAGAGCACCAACCCGCCATGGGCGGCGCTGTAATCACAAATGCGTCGTGCAACTTTCGCTCCGAGCGCACAAAATCGGCAGCAGCGCAGTTGTTTTGTTCTGTCGTTCTTCGATCCACTGGAGGATCAACCCCGTCCCAAATGCAATCGAGCCTGGCCTCGAAGCCGGAGTTGTGCCAGATACCCCCTTCAATCCGAGCAACAACCAACCCGTGCTCGGCCGCAGCAACGCAAATGGCGATCGCCGGATCGGCAGAAACCTTCATCACGACGCTTCCGCCCAAGACAAAGAAGTCGTCCGGAGATTCGTAACGTCTTTGATGATCAATGTTCACTGCAACTCACTTCCAGTTGATTCGACTATCCGGCACCCAACCTGGGTCGCTCTTGCCACTTTTTCACTAAGCTATCAGATCCATCAATCTACACGTGCCTCTTAGTTTGATTTCGTCCTTGGCGATACGTCCTCAGGGCCACCACGCCCCATCCGACGGCTTCGATTGACGGCGCAATGATGAATGCAACCCTGTAAATCGACACGATCGTGCCGTGGTTTGCTTCTTGGCGTGCAGACATGGGCGTTAAGCCCCAATGTTTCGAGCCCCAAGCGATAGCATCCGGAAGGTGCACAAGTCCGAGATAGACGAGGACTACCAGAGTTACTCGAGCACAAGCTCCTTTCCAGCTCTTGCTCTGCAAGAGTCTGTCAATTCGTGATTGCTTCATTTCGGTGCTGGTTACTTTTCAAACAACCGAATTTCAGTGCCGTGTAGGAAATGTAGCAGCGTGTCCTTATTTCATGCGCAGTAGCGTTCAACCATTAACTCAACTTCCCTAGATTTTTTGGGATACTCAACGGCAAGCGCATTCAATGTGTCTCGTATGGCTCGGCGCATGTCTTCATCACTATATGTCGCCTCTGATGGCTCTATTCCACTCATTTCAGGATCCGCCCAAACACGAAAGCAGGCTTGGCTGCCGGTAACCGAAATATGATCAATGCTCCAGCCTGGATCGCCACTCATCCCCCCTCCGTCTTTGCAAATGTCCTTCAACCAATGATCGATGGCACTATCGAAGTACGGTTGGAGCACGAATATCAAAACCCAGTAAAGCAGCTTATCGCCGCTAGCAACATCTTGAATACAACCCCACTTCATTTCGAAACTCCTATTGGAAAGGCAGTCGGCACATACGGGACTCCATTCTGCATTTTAATTGGCACCGAAAATTGCACACCGTCCACAACAACAGTCTGGACCGTACTTCCCGTCATTTGATACTGCATTAATGCTTTTCCGGCAGCCGTACTAGCCATGTCTGCCATGTTGGGGTAGACCGAAGGATCGAAAATAGTTTTCGTTGCCGGCTTGGTCGCATTTGGCAGCTGGTACTGAACCTCATAAATTCCCGGTGCATTCTCAGTTTGAGACAAAATTGTCCCACCAGCATCGTTGAGCGCCGACACAAAGTTGTTCATGTCATGCCCTCCCGAAATTTGCTTTCCAGAAAGACCCGCATTTGTCAGATGATCGGTTAAGTCTGGGCGAACGTTGCCGCGACCGGCAAAGTCTGCATCTGGTAAAAGGTCGTCTGCGATCTCAGCAGCTCTCGCAGCAGACTGCACTGTAGCGGCATCAGCGGCAGCGCTCCCTTTTCCAAGCAGTCCGAATGGCAACGTTACAATACCCGTTGCCTGAGCAGCCGCTGTTTCTTCCGGCGTCATCGGAATCAGCGGCAACGTCAAACTATCTCCCGCCGATCCCAACGCAAGACCGACTGCCTTGTTGTACGCACTGATCCCCGCATTTTCGAGCGACTTCAAGTTGCCCGAACCTAGCGCGGTTAGATCCGGACTCCTCGGGCTAATCGTGCCAGGAATCGGCGGCCGGTTCGCCGCTGCATAGATATCCGGGTTCGTCAGCTTCGTGCCGGCTTCGATGTTCGGGTTGCTGCGGTCCGAGGTCGTCGCTTGGAACAGCGGCATGTGGTCATAGCCGGCCGGGTTCGCCGCTTGCACCTGATCTAGCCACGCCTGCGCCTGCAGATCCACGCCCGGATGCGCCCCCGCGTACTGCGAATCCACATCCCGTAGCGCCTGCGACGACAACCGTTCCAGCGCATCGTCGTAACTCGTTACCCCGGCATCTGCAAGTTGCTTCGCCTTCGCGCGAATCGCATCGATTTCCGCTTGATGCAACTGCCGATTGTAGAGATCCGCACTCAACGCCCCATTCGCCCCACTCAGCGCACCGGCCGAGCCGCCGAGCGCGCCGCCTGCCAAAGCTCCCGCCGCGCCCGAGACAATGTTCGAAAGCAACGTCCCGCCGAGTGTATTGCCGAGCGCCTTGTCGGTATAACTGCCCGCGACATCACCCGCGATGGTGCCGCCCACCGCGCCCGCGACACTGCCCCCGCCCATCGCCGCGCCCAGCCCAGCCACTACCGTGTGCAAGCCAATGCGCCCAGCGCCGCTGTTGCTCCACAGATCCGCCTCCTCGTGTGCCGCGACATCATCCGCGTTTGCTTGCGCAATCTCGTCAGCATTCCCGGTCTTTTTCGCCGCATCAAGCGCCTTGTCGGCCTTTTCAGCTGCTTGATCGGCATGATTCTGCAAATACGTCGCCACATCCCCCGCCACCTGCATCCCGACCTGACCCGTCGTCTGCTGAATCGCCATGCCGTCCTGCACGTTCTGCGCGTTGAACGTGTTCTGCACCGAGCCATTCGCGTTCGCGGTATCGCGGCTCAACCCCGCGGTACTGTCATGCCCCGTGCCCGCGTCACCCCGCACCGTGATCGTGCCCGCGCTCACCGCCGCATACGTCGTCCCCGACGCGCTGTTGCTCATCCCCGCCGCGCCAAACCCGCTCGGCCCCAGCCCCTGCGAGTTCGTCGGCCCAGGTCCGCTGGCACCCGCCTGCTGAGCCGGCGTCCAGCTCACGCCGCTCGGCGTGCTCTGCCCAGCCGCTCCACTCACGCTGAAGCCGAGCGTCGAACCCGAGTAGCTCGCCGTGTTTTGCAAGTTCGTAAAGCCGAACGTCTGCGTCGACAGCGAGTTCTTGTCCGCGCTCGCCGTGCTCGCGATCACGCCTCCATCGAGCTGCGTATGGTTGCCGACGTTGATGTTGAATCCGCCGTTGCCCGCATAAATGCCGCTTTGCTGATTGACCGACTGGTAGTTGTCCTTGATCGACTGCTGGCTCACGCTCGCGCTGCCGCTCACCGTCGTGCCGTAGCAGATCGGCGGGATGCAGAGGCTCGCCTGGAACCCCGCGCTCGATTGCTTGCTGTTGTAGGTGTTCGTGTCCTGCGGGCTCTGGATGTTCAAGTCGCGCCCGACGTTCGCATCCACCGTGCCGCCCGACACCTCCGCGCCGCGCAGGTTCGTGTCGCGTCCGCTCGTGATCGACAGCGTATTGCTCGCCGCGATCGTCGTGTCGCGATTCGTCACGCTGTTGCCGTTCGCGTTGCCCTTCGCGCCGCTTGCCGCCAACTCGATCGTGAAGCCGTTCTGTTGCCCGCCGGCCGCAAAGCCCACGCCGATGCTCGCGTTGCTGCTGCTGTTGCTGCTCGTCTGCTGCGTCGTGTCCTTCGCACTCTGCAGATTGATGTCGCGCGCGGCGTTCAGCACGACATTGGTTCCGCTGATCCGCGTACCCACCGCGTTGATGTCGCCATCGGTCGCCACGCCGTTCGCGTCTGTGGCGCCGCTGCCGGTCGCCACCAGCGACACCGTGCCGCCCGCCTTCAGCGTGCTGCCGTCGTTCGCCACCGAGCTGCTTTGCGATTCGCTATGGCTCGAACCGCCTCCGATGCTCACGGTTGCCTTGACCAACGCCTGATTTGACTTGCCGGTCTGCTCGAGCTGGGTAAGGTTCGACTGCCAGGAAGTGATATCGCATTACTTTCCGAACATGGTTCTGATTTGATCAGTGATATATCCAACCTGATCTTTTATGATTTTCCCTCACACAATTTAATGGTATCACCGCCATATTTCATCGAAATCCCATAAACCTCCACGGACTGACCACGAGAACTATCGATTTCCGGGACGAGGTCAATTCTGGCAAGCATGCCATCCTTGCACAGAAAAAGTCTTTCTTTCTCAGTCGATTGCTGCTTCCAGCCACGATTCAACAGCGTGATTCGATACTTATCGATCAAATCAGAACTCCATCCGATCGTTGCCAAATTTACGTACAACAAGGCACCGCCGTACTTTGCATTAGCGAGTCTTGAGTAGACCTGCCCCCCATTCGCAAGCATCGTACGCATATCTTCGACCATAACATTCAAATGCTCATTTGATTCCTTTTTTGACGGGTTTCCTTCCCCAAAAACCAATAGCACTGCGATACAAGCCAACACCCAAATTCCGATTAGAACGGATTTCCAGTTCGGTTTCTTATCAATTCGCATGACCTACCCCAGGAATAGAGAAAACCGGAGCGCTATAACCCCAGCTTGCATTACCTCCCGGGTTAGGCTCCCTCGTCACACCGCCAATACCCACCCCCACCTCGAGAGCAGTAGGCCCACCGATAGAATGGTTTAACCCTCCGCACACGCCATACGCGCAAACATTCCCGCCCAACGATTGCCCCTTAAGAAGACTATCTGTGTTATCTGCTTGCTCAGAGTTAGTTTGCCCGATATTGCTTGGAATAATACCCAAAATGACTCCAGCGCCTTTCTCTCGGGACGCTGAAACGGACCCTCCCACATATACGTTTCCGTTGTGAAGATTGACAGTGACACTCCCGCCGGGGCCTGCGCCACCCTGTAGTGTTAAATAATCGATAGATCCAGGGCGCTGTGCTTCCATGCCTGACTGCGACGCTTTCTGATCGGCTTGCGAATCACCTTGGCTATATTGGAACAAGCTACCGGTCGTCTGCCGAACCATTCCACCATATGTCGCTGAAGAAAACGACGTGGTAATGTAGCCTCGTAGTTCCCCTTGTTCCACTGTATAACTGGCCCCTTCCTGCTCGAGTGCAGAGTATTTCGCATAATCGGCTGTTCCAGGAGCATATTGCGCTGCGCATTGCACCAATGCGCAGCCTGCGGCCTCAAGACGATGTTCTTCGTTCGCATCGCCATGCGCTAGCTCGTGAATCGCCTTCTGCTCATCGGGGTGAAACTGCCGATTGTAAAGATCCGCACTCAACGCTCCATTCGCGCCACTCAGCGCGCCGGCCGAACCACCCAGCGCACCGCCTGCCACTGCACCCGCCGCTCCCGAGACGATGTTCGATAGCAGCGTCCCGCCAAGCGTATTGCCGAACGCCTTGTCGGCATAACTGCCCGCGACATCACCCGCAACAGTGCCGCCCACCGCGCCCGCGACATTGCCCCCGCCCATCGCCGCGCCCAGCCCTGCCACCACCACGTGCAAGCCGATACGCCCAGCACCGTCGTTGCTCCAGAAGTCCTTGTCCGACGTGTGGTTCTCGAGATATGTCCCCACATCCCCCGCCACCTGCATCCCGACCTGGCCCGTCGTCTGCTGAATCGCCATGCCGTCCTGCACGTTCTGCGCGTTGAACGTGTTCTGCGCCGAGCCATTCGCATTTGCGGTATCGCGGCTCAACCCCGCGGTACTGTCATGTCCCGTCCCTGCATCACCCCGAACCGTGATCGTGCCCGCGCTCACCGCCGCATACGTCGTCCCCGACGCGCTATTACTCATCCCTGCCGCACCGAACCCGCTTGGCCCCAGCCCCTGCGAGTTCGTCGGTCCAGGCCCATTCGCAGTTGTCTGCTGTGCCGGCGTCCAGCTCACGCCGCTCGGCGTGCTCTGCCCAGCCGCCCCGCTCACGCTGAAGCCGAGCGTCGAACCCGAGTAGCTCGCCGTGTTTTGCAAGTTCGTAAAGCCGAACGTCTGCGTCGACAGCGAGTTCTTGTCCGCGCTCGCCGTGCTCGCGATCACGCCTCCATCGAGCTGCGTATGGTTGCCGACGTTGATGTTGAATCCGCCGTTGCCCGCATAAATGCCGCTTTGCTGATTGACCGACTGGTAGTTGTCCTTGATCGACTGCTGGCTCACGCTCGCGCTGCCGCTCACCGTCGTGCCGTAGCAGATCGGCGGGATGCAGAGGCTCGCCTGGAACCCCGCGCTCGATTGCTTGCTGTTGTAGGTGTTCGTGTCCTGCGGGCTCTGGATGTTCAAGTCGCGCCCGACGTTCGCATCCACCGTGCCGCCCGACACCTCCGCGCCGCGCAGGTTCGTGTCGCGTCCGCTCGTGATCGACAGCGTGTTGCTCGCTGCGATCGTGGTGTCGCGATTCGTCACGCTGTTGCCGTTCGCGTTGCCCTTCGCGCCGCTTGCCGCCAGCTCGATCGTGAAGCCGTTCTGTTGCCCGCCCGCCGCAAAGCCCACGCCGATGCTCGCGTTGCTGCTGCTGTTGCTGCTCGTCTGCTGCGTCGTGTCCCTCGCGCTCTGCAGATTGATGTCGCGCGCGGCGTTCAGCACGACATTGGTTCCGCTGATCTGCGTACCCACTGCGTTGATGTCGCCGTCGGTCGCCACGCCGTTCGCGTCTGTGGCGCCGCTGCCGGTCGCCACCAGCGACACCGTGCCGCCCGCCTTCAGCGTGCTGCCGTCGTTCGCCACCGATCTGCTTTGCGATTCGCTATGGCTCGAGCCGCCGCCGATGCTGACCGTCGCCTTGATCAGCGTCGGGTTCGACGCGCCGCTAGCCGACTGCTCGACGGCCTGAACCGCACCGTAGACGGCAAGCGCCGCCTGCGCCTTGTCCAGCGCCGAGAGCCGCGAGTTGTTCGTCTGGCTCGCCTGATTCATGCTCTGATTGACGGTCGCCACTGCGTTGCCGATAGCGCCTCCCAGCGCCAGCGACACCCCAAACTGGCTCGCGCTCTGGCTCATGCTGTTCTGCAGAGCGTCGCTGCCCGGGTCGAGGTTCAGGTTCTGGCCGATCAGCGTGAGGTCCTTGCCCGCCGCCAAGTCCGAGCCCTTCACGGTGATGTCCTTGTTCGCGTCGAGCGTCACGTTGCCGTTGCCGCTCACGATCTGGCTGCGAATCGTGCTTTGCGTCTGCGCCGCCGAATCCTGCACGCTATGGCTGCTCGACACGCCGACGCTAAAGCCCGTGCCGGTGCCGTTGCTGCCGAGATCGCCGATCTTGTGACTGCTCGATTCCTGATGGCTCGTGCTCGTATCGAGGCCGGCCAGCACGTTGATCGCCCCTTGGGTCGCAACCAGATCGACCCCTTGCGTGCCGCTGATCCCCGAGCCGATCACGTCGATGTCGCCGGTCTTGCTCTTGACCACCACACTGTTGCCGGTCACCACCGTCGCCGTCTGCTGGCTCGACGTCGAATTGCCGTCCGAGCTGCTGCGGCTCGCGTTATACGGCGACGAGCTCACGCCGCCGCTGTTCGGTCCGCCGCTCACCCAGCGCCCGAGGTCGCCCAGGCTTGGGGCGGCCAACTGGAAGCCCGTGCTCGAGCTGCTCGACTGCGTGCTTTGCTGCAGCAGATCGGTCGAGGCCTGGAAGATCACGTTGCGATTCGCAGCGAAGGTCGCCGTGCCGCCGGCGGTAATCGTCGAGCCGGTCACGGTAATGTCGCCGTCGAGCGGGTTGCCGTTCGCGTCCTTCAGCGCGCCGCCCGTGGCACTCAGCGTGACGTTGCCGCCGCCGCGAATCGTGCTGCCCGCGTTGGTCGTGCTCGACATGTCGGTCGTGCTCGAGCTGCTGCTGTGCCCGTATGAGATCGAGACCGACGGCACATCGGCCGCGCTCGCGCCGATTTCGTTGCCGATGCCCTCCGCACGGTTGAACGCGGTCCCCGAGGAGCCCGCGGCCCTGAGGTTGCGCGCGCTATCGAGCGGCGTGCCGGTAATGCCCACGGAGATGCCGCTCGAATGCGACTCCTGCTGGTCGTGCGAGTTCGCCGTGTCCTGGCTCGGGTCGATCGTGATGTTCTGCGCTTGAATCGCGATGTTGCCGGTGGCGCCGGTCGTGTCGCTGGCGGCTTTGCCCGCGACGATGTCGCTGCCGCCGATGTGCACGTCCTGGCCCGCCGCAATCGACACGTTGCCCTGCACGCTGCCGATCGTGCTGCGCGATTGGCTTTCGGTGACGGAGTTGGCGTTGTATTGATCCTTCTGCTCGCTCGAGCCGTAGCTGATGCCGATGCCGCCCGTGCCGCCGAAACCCGAGTGCTTCACGTCGTGGTATTCGGAATCCTGGTAAGTGTCGGTCCCGGCGAGGATGTTCACGTTGCCTTTCGCAGCGAGCGCGACAGCGTTGGTGCCGACGATATTGCTGCCGGTCACGTTGATGTCCTTGCTGCTGACGATCGTGACGCCGTCCGCCGAAATCGTGCTGCCGTCGGCCGTCGTCGTGGTCTGGTCGACGTGGTTGACCGCGCTCGTGCTGCTCGCCAGCCCGCTATGGCTATGCTGCTCGTCGAAGTTCGAGACATGCGTCTCGGTCGCCGCGCCGATGTTGACGTTGCCCGCCGCCATCAGCGTCGCATTGCCCTGCGTCAGGTTCAGCGTGCTGCCCGTGACGTTGATGTCCTTGCCCGCCATGACGTTCAGGCTCTGCCCGCTTTGCAGCGTCGTGCCCGTCACAACGTCGTCCGACGTGAAGATGTTTTCGGAGTAGCTGTGGCCGGCATAGTCGCCGGAGCTCGTGCTGTGCACGGTCGACGTCGCGGTGGCCGCGAGCAGCGACACGCTGCCGCCCGCTGCGATCGTGCCCCCGCCGCCCAGATTGATCTGCGCGCCCTGCGCGGTCAGGTCGCCGCCGACTGCGATTACCGACGTGCCGCCCACTTTGACGGTGCTGCCGACCGCGCTCACGATGTCCGTGTCCGACACGCCGCCGGCGCGATCCGCCACCTTGTGCTCGCCGGTCAGCTGCGCGCCGAGCGTCCAGTTGCCCCCGATGGACGTCGCGAGATCGCCGCCGACCGACAAATTACCCGCGTTCTGCTCGAAGTTGCCGCCGGTCACGATCGCCGCATTGCCCGCGACGCTGATGCTCGCGACCGGACCCAGCGTGGTGGTGGTCACACGCGCCGTCCCGTTGCTGTTGCTTTGGTTCGTCGTGTTCGCGGCGGTGTCGAGAATCAGGTTGCCGCCGGTCTGAAGCGCCAGGCTGCCCGCCTTGACCGTGGCCGACGTCAGGTTGATGTCGCCGGTCGTCGCGAGCGTCATCAGGCCGCCGCTTTGCAGCGTGCCGGCCGTACTGTCGATGCTGTTGCCGGTGATCGTCAGGCTCTTCGTCGCGCTGATCGTGCCGCCGTTCGTGATCGACTGCGTATTCTCCAAATCGATGTTGGTCGCGGCGATCACGGGCCCGTTGCCCATGTTCTGCTGGCTCGCCTTCGCGAGATAGACGACCGGCACGAGCACCGGCTGCCCGTCGACGACCGCCGTCTGCATGATGACGACGTTGCTCGTCAGCTCCGAAACCTGCTGCGCCGAAAGGCCCATGCCCGGAGCCAGGCCGAGCGACTTCGCGAGCGACGCGCCTGAAGCCATCAGCGCCTGGAACTCGTCCTGCGTGTCCGCGTAGTTGGTCAGCACGGACTGGCCGGTGAGCGACATGATCTGGCTTTGCACCAGATGCTGCTCATAGAACCCATCGCCGAGGCGTTCCTGAATCTGCCCCGGGTTCATGCCGAGCTGCTGGAAGTAGTAGTCGCTCGAGAGCCACGTGTGCAGGCTCGTGAAAGCGGGATTCGTCTCGACCAGGTACGGTGCGTTCGGCGCCGTGTCGGGCTTGAACAGACCGCCTTGCGGCACGGTGAGGTTGCTCAGCACGCTCACGGCTGTGGCGCTCGCGATCACCGGGTTGGTGAGGCCGGCAATGCCGCCGCCCATGATGTGTCCGCCCAGCGCCGATAGCACCCCCGTGGACCTTGACCCACTGCTCACGATCTGTCCGCCCAGCGTCGGGAGCATCGCCGTCGACGCCGCTCCGCCGTTGCCGAGACTGCCGTTCACCGCGCCCGTGTTGAGCCCGGGCAGCGTCTGCCCGGGCACGAGCCCGAGCGGCGTGACGGACGTATTGCCCGCGCCGTTGTTGATGCTCACGCCGGTGCCGCTGATCGTGCCGCGGGCGGTGAAGCTCGAATCGTAGCCCGGCACCGAGTAGGTTTTGACGTCGGCGGGTGCCGCGGTGTAGCCACCCGGGTTGCCGGTGACAAACCCCGCGTTGCCGAACGGCAACTGCCAGTTGTACTCGCTGTTGTCGTAGTTGTTGTAGTGATACTCGCCCGAGTACGTCACCTGCACTTCGGGCTGCGTCTGCGTTTGCCAGCTGTTGTTATCGAGGTGAACGGGACTCGAGATGTTGCCCGCCGCGGTCACCTGGCTCCAGTAGTTCTGGAACGTGTTCACCCCGGCCGCCGACAGGTTGCCGCCCGCGATGATCTGCGACGTGGGGCTAATCGACGTCAGCGTGTTCGCCATCGCGACGCCGGTATAGGTCGTGTACTCGTACGTGCTGTTCCACTGGCCGCCGTGAGGCGGGTCGATGTAGACCCCGCCGATGCTCTTCGGGTCCTTGACGCCGACTTGGCCGGTGCGGCCGGAGAGGCTGACGCCGAGGCTCGCGAGCAGGTTCGGATCGACCGACGAGGTGAAATCCCCGGTCGTCAGTGTGCGGCGCGTATTCGTCACCTGGTTGGCAGCGAGTAGCATGTCGCCGCCCGATTGGATCAGCGCGGACTGGTTCTTGATCAGGCTGGCGTTCGTGTAGTTGCCGCTCCCGTCCTTGCCGCCCGCGAGCACCACGCGGCCGAGGCCGTAGATGGCGGTTTGCGCTTGCGTATCGGTGGCGGTGGAGTCGTCGCGGTTCTCGATGTCGTTCGAGAGCAATTCGAGCGTACCGTTGCTGTCGGTTGCGCCGATCAGCGCCGACGTGCCGAGGTTCGACAGCGTCTGTGAAGCGTTGAGCGAGACGCTCGCGCCGACCAGCGTGCCGGTATTGGTGAGCGTGCTCGAGTTCGTGCTAAGCAATCCGCCCGCGGCGATCGCGCCCGAGTTATAGATGGTGCCCGCGTTGATGGCCAGGTTGTTCGTGGCCAGCATGCTGCCGCCATTGGAGAACGTGCCCGGCAGGTTGAAGGTCAGATTTTGACCGGCGTTGAACTGGTAGCCCGGCTGATTGCTGAAGTCGCCCTGAAGGTTCAGCGTGACGTTGCCGGCCGCGTTGTAGCTGCCGCCGCCCACCAGCATGCTCGCGGTGACGGAGAGGTTGCGCGACGCGCTGATCTGCCCGTTCGTGTTGTTTACCGCGGCGCCGGTCGAAATGCCGATGTCGCCGCTCACGTTTGCGATGTTGCCGATCAGCCCGCCGCTGTTGTTCACGCTGCCCGCGTTGATCTGCAGGCTCGCGCCGCTCAGCTGGCCGCCTTGCGTGTTGTAGAGCGCACCGGTCGTGAGCGTGACGCTGCCGTTGCCGCTGATGCTGCCCATGCCGGATGCACCGCCGGCATTCGAGTTCGCGATCTGGCTCGCGCCGTAGACAGTCGTCGCACCGCCGTAGGCGTTGTTGATCGAGCCGCCCGTATTGTCGATCGATGCCGCGCTCACGTTCAGCGTGCCGACGTTGTTGGCCGCTCCGCCGCCGACGGCGATCTTGCCGCCCGCGTTGGTCAACGCACCGCCGCTCGATGCGGCGAGCGACGTGTTCGAGCGCAGCACACCGTTCGTGTTGTTCAGCGCACCGCCAATCGATGCCGACAGCGCGCCTTGCCCTGCCAGCGTGCCGCCCGTGTTATCGAGGCTGCCCGCCGTGACGGCGACTTGGCCGTTGCTCCCGATCTTGCCGCCGGCGTTAGTCAGCGACCCGGCCCCGTTGCCCGGCGTGATCGTCAACGTGCCCGTGCCCGCGTGCGTGATCGTGCCGCCGTTGTTGTTCAGGCTCGCCGGCGTCAGCGTGAGGTTCTGGCTGTTGGTCTGGAGCACGCCGCCGTTGGAATTGTCGATCGCGTTGCTCACGCCGAGAGCCATGGCGCCCGTGCCGAGCTGCGTCAGCGTGCCGTGCTCGTTGGCCAGATTCGTCGCGTTGACGGTGAGCTGGTTCGTCGTGATTTGGCCGCTGCTGTTATCCAGCTGCGGGACCGTCAAGTTCACGGCGTTGCCGCTGATCGCGCCGCTCACGTTCTTCAGCGACGCGGCGCTGGCTGTCAGCGTTGACCCGCTCAGCTTGCCGCCGCTGTTATCGAGCGTGCCGGCAATCGTCGCATTGAGGTTTTGCGAGGCGGTGATGCTGCCGCCGTTCGTCAGCGACGCGGCTTGAATCGCAGCATTGCCGCTCGCGCCGATCGTGCCGCCGGTGTTGGTCAACGTCCCTGCGGCCGACGCGCTCAAGTTCGTGTTGGAAATCAGCTCGCCGTTCGTGTTGTTGAGCGCGCCGCCGATCGTCGCTGTGAACCCGGTCTGTGCGCCGACTGCGCCGCCCGTGTTGTCGAGACCGCCCGCCGCGACGGCAATCTGGCCGTTAGTCCCGATCTTGCCGCCGGCGTTGGTCAGCGACCCCGCGCCGTTGCCCGGCGTGATCGTCAGCGTGCCCGTGCCCGCGTGCGTGATCGTGCCGCCGTTGTTGTTCAGGCTCGCCGGCGTCAACGAGAGGTTCTGGCTGTTGGTCTGGAGCACGCCGCCGTTGGCGTTGTCGATCGCGTTGCTCACACCGAGAGCCATGGTGCCCGTGCCGAGCTGCGTCAGCGTGCCATGCTCGTTGGTCAGATTGGTGGCGCTGACGGTGAGCTGGTTCGTCGTGATTTGGCCGCTGCTGTTATCCAGCTGCGGGACCGTCAAGTTCACGGCGTTGCCGCTGATCGCGCCGCTCACGTTTTTCAGCGAGGCGGCGCTAGCCGTCAACGTTGCCGCGTTCAGCGTGCCGCCGCCGTTGTCGAGCGTGCCGGCAATCGTCGCGTTGAGGTTTTGCGAAGCGCTGATGCTGCCGCCGTTCGTCAGCGACGCGGCTTGAATCGCGGCATTGCCTCCTGCGCCGATCGCGCCACCGGTGTTGGTCAACGTCCCGGTAGTCGACGCGCTCAAGTTCGCGTTCGAAATCAGCTTGCCGTTCGTATTGTTGAGCGGGCCGCCGATCGTCGCCGTGAGCCCGGTTTGTCCGCCGACCGCGCCGCCCGTGTTGTCGAAGCTGCCCGCCGTGACGGCGATCTGCCCGTTGCTCGCGATCTTGCCGCCGGCGTTGGTCAGCGACCCCGCGCCGTTGCCCGACGTGATCGTCAGCGTGCCCGTGCCCGCGTGCGTGATCGTGCCGCCGTTGTTATTCAGGCTCGCCGGCGTCAGCGTGAGGTTCTGGCTGTTGGTCTGGAGCACGCCGCCGTTGGCGTTGTCGATCGCGTTGCTCACGCCGAGGGTCATAGCACCCGTGCCGAGCTGCGTCAGCGTGCCGTGCTCGTTGGTCAGATTGGTGGCGTTGACCGTGAGCTGGTTCGTCGTGATCTGGCCGCTGCTGTTGTCCAGCTGCGGGACCGTCAAGTTCACGGCATTGCCGCTGATCGCGCCGCTCACGTTTTTCAGCGACGCGGCGTTGGCCGTCAGCGTTGCCGCGCTCAGCGTGCCGCTACTGTTGTCGAGCGTGCCGGTAATCGTCGCGTTGAGGTTTTGCGCCGCGGTGATGCTGCCGCTGTTCGACAGCGACGCCGCTTGAATCGCGGCACCGCCGTTGCCTCCGATCAAGCCGCCTGCCGCGCCTTGCGCGGTCGTTCCCGCCGCATTCGTGATTTGCCCGCTTGCCGAAAGCGTGAGGCCGTCGCCATTGAGCGAGACGATGCGCCCCGCGCTGTTCGTCACGTTCGCGGCGGTCACGCCGAGGGCGCCGCCCGCCTCGACATTGCCTGCCGTGTTGTCGACGTTCCCTCCGCTCTTGACGGTCAACGCAAGCGCTGCGGTGATCGAGCCTGAGCCGTTGGCAACGCTGGCTGCCGTGATCGCGGCTTGCCCGTTCGTGCCGATGGTGCCGCCGTGGCTGTTGTCCAACGCGCCGGTTTGGAGGGTCAGTGCGCCCGTCCCCGCATGGCTGATCTGGCCGCCTTCGTTGGTCAGGCTGCCGGATTGGACTGTCAGGTTCTGGGCATTGGTTACGACGGCACCGTTGGTGTTGTCGATGCCGCCCGTCACCGCGAGATTCGTGTTGCCGGAGCCGGTTTGCGTCAGCGTGCCGCCGCGGTTGGAGAGCGACGCCGAGGTCACGCCGACGAGCGAGCCGCTCATCTTGCCTTGATCGTTCACGACGGCGCCCGCCGCCTGCAACGCGAGATTGCCGCCCGCGCCCAGCTTGGCGCCGGTATGAACGATGTTGCCGGTATCGCCGCCCGCGCCCGTCGCGGTCAACGATGCTGAACCGTCGGCGAGCGTTTGCGCACCGGCCAGGTTCAAGCTGCTTCCCGACATGGCGAGATTGCCGCCCGCCATGTTTTGTCCGACGGCGCTCACGGCCCCCGTTGCGGTGACCGTGAGGCTGCCGTTCCCGGTCACGTGGCCGCTCGAGTCGATGCCCGCGCCGAGCGCGCCGCTCGAGTTGACGGACGCGCCGCTCACCGTCGTATTGCCGAGCGCGGCGAGCGTACCGGTGTTGCTGACTTGTCCCTGAGCACTCAAGGTCGCGTTCTGTGCGGCATAGAGCGAGCCGCTGTTCGACGCGTCTGCGGACGTGGAAATCGCCACGTTGCCGCTTGCGCTCGTCGTGCCCGACAGCGTCACCTTGCCTTGGCTGTTCAGCGACACATCGCCCGACAGCGCGGCGATGGTCCCCGAGCTGTTGACACCGACGCCCGCCTCGGTACCGACGAGCATGATCTTGCCCGCGTACATCCCGCCGAGCTGCGCGACGTCGATCGCCATGCCCGGCTTGTTGCCGTCGGGGGAGAGCGCCTGCGCGCTCAGGCTGTCATAACGCACATCGTTGGCGCCGGTCACGACGTTGAGCGCACGGCCCGCCCAAAGCTTGCCGTTGATCTGCACGCTGCGCGCGATCAAGTCGACCTGGTCGACATTGCTCGCGTTCATGCCCGCGCTGTCGATCTGAATATTTCCGCCCGTCACATGAAACGCGTCGAGACTGCCGCTGCCGCCGAACACGGGCGTGCCCGTCGTGAGCACGCCGCGGCTCGTGTTGATGAATCCGCAGCCGTTGCAATAGATGCCTGCCGGATTCGCAATGACCACCTGCGCCTGCTGACCCGCCACTTCGGTATAGCCGAGCAGCTGGCTGGCCCCGCCGCCCACCACCTGGTTCACGATGATGCGAGCGCTGCCCGAGGAGAGATACGGGTTGCCCGCCACATAACCCGCTTGCTGCGTGGAGACGTTGCTCGGCGAATTGTTGAGAATCAAGCCCGGCTTGCCGACGTTGAAGCTCGAATACGTGTTGTTCGACACGCCAGCCGTGTTGGGCGTCGTGATTTGCACGATCGGCAAGCCGTTGGCCGTCACACCGACCGCCGGCTTGTTGGCGGGCGACGCGCCCGGCGAAGCGACCACTTGCGCATGAAGGAGCACCGGTTGCATGCCGAAGACGCACAACGCGGCGAATGCGAACTCGCGCATCTGCAGCATGTCGATGAAGCCCCACGCAGCGCGCCCGGAGGACGACGCGGCTGAGCGGCCGGCCCTCCGTCCCTTGCCGAAGCCGCTGGCGGTTTCCTGGACAGCCATAAGGAGTCCACGGGCCGCGTTGAAGATGACGCGATAGAGGTGTCGGTTCATAGCTGGAAGCTCACGCTGAAACCCGCAACCGGCCAGCGGTTGGGAAATTGGGCGGGCTGGTACAGCGGGCCGCCGAGGAACACGTCGTAATAGACGTTCTTGAAGGGACTGCCGCGCAAACCCACCACGGCGCCGGCGAGGCGCCGGCCCAAAAGGTTTTGCGCCTGCGGGCCGAAGACTTCGCCGCCGTCGATGCCGAGGTACAGCGTCTGGCCGGTCTGCAGGATGGGGACTTCCAGATCGTTGCGCATGAACACGCCTTTCTCCGCGGCAAGCATCGTGTTGCCGTCGAAGCCCCGCACCGTGTAGCGGCTGCCGATCGAGAAATACTCCGTGGGATAGAGAACGTCCGGCGAATTCTGCGCACGGACGGTCGCCGTGTAGCGCAGCGGCAGACGGCCGATTTGGAACGGCACGCTCAGCGTCGAATCGAGCGTTTCGATGTGGTAGTAGTAGGTCGGACCGCCCGAGCCAACGCCGGGCAAATCGCTTTGGGCTCCGAACCAAGGTACGCCCCAACGATAGGCCACAGTGCTATCGAGCTGCGCCGCGCCGAAGTAGTGCTTGTGCACCCAGCCGATTTCCGCGTAGCTGTTGTCGCGGTGCTGAACGTCGATCTCCGAACCGTCGACGAACGCTTCGCTGAAGTACTTGCCGGTACGGAATTCAAGCGAATTCTTCTGTACCTGATTGCGATAGAACAGGTACTCCGCCTTGACGTCGAACGTCTTCGACAGGCCGCTCGAGACGAACGTGCTGAACGCGCCGGCGATCTGCTGGTGGTAGTGGTATTGGCTGGCCGTCGCCGTGAACAGCCAGTTGCCCCAGGGGATCGAATAGAAAGCGCTGTCGCCGCGCGTGCCGTACTGCCCCGGATGGCCGTTCGCGTCGTGGTTGTAGGCGATGTTGAAGATGTCGGAGAGGCCGAGCGGATTGTCGAGGGTGAAGTTCGCGCTCGCCTGCAGCTGCCCCGTCGATTTGAGGCCGCTGTCGTCGAGACTCAGTCCGAGCGTCCACGGCTTCGTGCGCTTGACGGTGATCACGACATCGCTTTCGCCCGTCGACTGGCCGGGCACGAGCTGCATGTCGACGTCTTGATTCGGCACGCGCTTCATCTGCTCGAGCCCTTGCTCGAGATCGCGCAGATTCAGCAGGTTGCCGGCATGCGTGGGAAACGCATTGCGCCAGGTGCCGTAGGTCGACGGATCGGCGAAGCGGAGCTTGCTGATCACGCCGGGAATCAGTTCGAGCGTGAGCTTGCCTGTCGACAGGTCTTGAGGCCCGATTACCACGCGCGTCGTCGTGTAGCCCTTCGCGAGAATCAGCGCGGACAATCGATGCACGATCAAATTGAGGCCCTCGCGTCCGACGCACTGGCCGCGATAGCGCTGCAGATAGTCGGCGGCGAACGTCAGCGCCCCGGGAAACAGCGGGTTCGGCGAGAGCGCGCGAGCGCCGGCCGCTTCCACGGCATCGCTCAAGCCGTTGGGAACCTCGAGCGCCAACTGATCGACTTTGAAGCAGGGGGACTCGGCGGGCACCTTGCCGTCGTCGATCGCCTCCGGCTTTTGCGCCGGCTGGAGGTCGACATTCGGCGCCTGCAATTGGCGCTGGCGCTCAATCTCTTGTTGCTGCGCGCGCCGGCGCTGCTCCTGCTCGTCGAGATTGCCCGATAGCTGCGCATGCGAAACGCACGAATGCGCGAGGACGAAAAGCGCACCGCAAACTTGCGCGAGCTTTTTTAGATCGTTTCGCGCCCCCGCGCGTGGTGCCTTCAACCAACCCCTGAGCCGCATCAAAGCCGGCTCGCGACATCGTTTATTCATTTCTTCTTAATTGACTTTTCTTGTTTCTGCTTTGGCGCCGCTGTTCTCTAAATAGCTGCGGCATGGCGGCAGGCGCTTGCCGCGATTTGCGGCAATGCGAGCTGCTGCAAAGCTCGACTCGATCGAGTTCCGGACGGATTCAAACGGCGCGCAGACCCACGGCGAAAGCATTCCCCGAGCCTTTCAAAGGCGGCTTCGCGACGCCTTTACAAAGATTCGATTCGCTGTGATTTGTGCGCACGCACGGCGATCATTTCGATCGCGAATATCCGAGGTGCTTTTTCGCGGAATTGCACTGTCGGCGCTATAGCGTCCGCTGCGTCGCGAGGGACGTCGGGAGAGGGCGCGGCGTTGGCCTAGAGACCTTGCCGCTGAAGGGTCCGGCGGTATCGATATCTCTCAACATCGATAGCCGGATAATGGCTGTTGCTTTTAACATTCTTGGCCCCGCGTTTTGAAAGTTATTTTTAGTCATTGCGCAGGCCATGCCGCCGTATTTGCGACACAAGCACCTACTGCCCTCGTCGCAGTTCGTATCCGGCACTTTGGTCGCTTGTCGTCAGGGCATATACCGCCTCTTTCACGCAATTCTTAAGACGAATGTCGGCAAACAAACGGGAATGTTTAGTAACTTTTCGTAATAACTTTATTGTCTGACTGCTGGGTTCGATAATTTCTGGGTGTTGGGGAAGCTGCGGAACGACGGGAAGTCATACGAAAGCCTTTCGGTGTTCGCGGGATTATCTAGGTCACATTCAGCTTGACCAGTACGACAACACGCGGGCCGATCGATGATACGTCGCGTGATCGTCGCAGCCGCGCTGCTCGCGAGCCGCCACGCATGGGCCGGTGGGACGGCCGTTGTCGCTGACAGTGGGGCCGCCAACAGGGCAGCCGACATTACGTGCGACTATGGTTTGTCGAAAGACAAGACGGCGTGTTTGCTGTTCAATAAGGCGGATAGCCTATGCTGCACCTCTGGCCTTTGGCCCTTCTGCAGTTGCTTCAGCTTCCCCTCTTCGCTCTGGTCAAGCTGCCGATTGCAAAGATTCAGTCATCCTTACGCGCAAACTTTTCGCGTAGCGGAAATTTACCTGGCCAAATCACATTTGCCAAAACAACGAAAAACGAAATAAGGCCAGCCCCCAAAAAAAGACCACCGAAAAAGAAACGCAGCTTAGGCAAGTCGAGATTGCTTACATCAGGCCAAGGCACTCCAGCGAAAAAATGATTGGCCGCAAACTTCAAAGGTAATAACAAAATAACCGCAAGAAAAATCGCGCCCGTGAGGATGCACCATGTGATGAAACGCTTGCGCATTGCTACTTCCCCTTAGCGGTTGGTGGGTTCAGCCAGTTTTGCAAGACACCACTTCCTCAATTTATGAGTTTTGTCACACCTGATCCAACAAACGGTCCAGCCTTTCCACCAACGGCATCACCTATCACGTAACCCAAACCGCTCGATACGGCATTCGTCCCGGCATCAGTCGCGACCGCGTCAACAGTAGGAACAGAGTTGTTAAATGCGGGCTTTGCTAACAAGGCTGTGGCCCCGATCGTAGCACCTGCGCTCATGCCGTATGTCGCATAGCCTGTTGCAAACGCATTGCCAAAATCAATACCTTACACGGCCAGGTATGTCCTGCAGATACGCGCATCTGTCTCGGCCGACCATCTGGCGCAGTGAGTAACGCCACATACACCAGTTGTGGAAGTGATCCGGATGCCAGCGGAACAGGAGGCAATGCGAATGACCGGATGACGGAACGACAGGTGTACTTTAGCTACACCAGATAGAAACGGCTGAAGTGGGAAATCGCTGAAAGCCTTATCAAACTTGGCGCGCCCGGCTGGGATCGAACCAGCAACCCCTGCCTTCGGAGGGCAGTACTCTATCCATTGAGCTACGGGCGCTTTAGCGACGGCGCCGCCCGATTAAAGGGACATAAACGGACGACACGCATGCGAGGAGACCGAGAGGATACCCGGTTTCGCCCAAACCGTCCACCGCACGGCCCGTTGGGCGCCTTTTGCCAACATTTCCGCCCCCTTTCCGCACCATTCGCCCCCACCCGCTGCGGGTAAACGCCTGCTGAAGAGCCCCGTGCCGCGCTCGCCCGCGCCAAAACGTTGCCTATATAATCGTCCGTGCTTGATCAAGAACAAGTTGTAGCCGTTGTCGTCGCGCTGTACCGCTCACCTGACAAAAACCTTGGGAGACGAGACAAGCATGAGCGAAGCACCACACGGAGCACCGATCAAAACACCTGGGCAGCTCATCGCCGCGATCATCGCGAGCTTTGCCATCCCGGTGGTCATCATCATTCTTCTCGCCAATTACGTTAACGAGTCGACCCGCACCGGCGCCGGCACGGACAGCTTGTCCGAAGCCGCCGTCGCGCAGCGCATCGCGCCGATCGCGCAGGTCAATCTCCGCGACGCGAACGCCCCGCATGTCTACAAGACCGGCGAGCAGGTTTATCAAGCCGTCTGCTCGGCCTGTCACGCGACGGGCAACGCGGGCGCGCCGAAATTCGGCAACGCCGACGACTGGGCGCCGCGCATCTCGCAAGGCTTCGACACACTCTGGCACACCGCGCTGACCGGCAAGAACGCCATGCCGCCGCGCGGCGGCACGAGCCCCGACGACTACAGCGACTACGAAATCGGCCGCGCCGTCGCCTATATGGCCGACCACGGCGGCGCACAGTTCGCCGATCCGCCGGCACCGGCCGCGAGCGCGCCTGCGGCGCAAGGGGCGTCGGCGGCAGGCGCGGCGTCGGAGTCGGATGCGGTCAGCGCCGCCAGCGCGCAAGCCGCCGCGGCGATCGCCGCGCTCTCCAGCAGCGCTCCGCAAGCGAACGCCGCAGCAGGCGCCGCGCCCAGCGCGGATGCGGCGCAAGCGGGCAAGGCGCTCTATCAGGCGGTCTGCCAGGCATGTCACGCGGCGGGCGTGCTCAACGCACCGAAGTTCGGCGACAAGGACGCCTGGGCGCCGCGCCTCAAAGACCCGATGGATGTGATTTACAACTACGCGCTTCACGGCAAAGGCAACATGCCCGCGAAGGGCGGCTCGAACGCGTCGGATGCGGATGTGAAGGCCGCCGTCGACTACATGGTCAGCGCGGCGAAGTAACGAACGGTACGGCGAATCGGCGTCCAGCGACGCCGGTTTTTATCCCTGCGAGCGCTTTGCGCCGCAGGGATTTTTTACGTCTGCCGCTGCCGACAAGAAGCGACTCGGCGCTTCTCGATCAAGGCTTCTGCAACAACGCCTTCAAGCTCGCGAGCCGGTCCTTCGGCGACATCGGCGCCTCTTCCGGCGTAGGCGGCGGCGCTTCGTCCAGACCCATTTCGGGGATAAAGCGCGACGGCTCGCACACCACGGTCTCGCGCGCCCGCTTGCGCTTCTTGCACCAGTTCAAATGCAGGCTGCGCTGCGCGCGCGTGATCGCCACGTACATCAGGCGCCGCTCTTCTTCGATGCGGGCGTCGTCGATCGGCTCGTCGTCGGCACCGCCGCGATGCGGCATGATCCCTTCCTCGACGCCCACCAGAAACACGTGCGGATACTCGAGTCCCTTCGACGCATGCACCGTCGACAAGCGCACCGCATCCGGATCTTCTTCCTTGCCTTCGAGCATCGACATCAGCGCGACCGTCTGGATCAGGCCGAGCAGGTTCTTGCCGGTGTCGGCCAGGCCGTCGGCGTTGTCGAAGCCGGTTGCTTCTTCGCCCTCACCGCCGTCCGAAACTTCGCGCTCCGGCTTGGTCCCCTTGCGCTTGAGCCATTCGAGAAACTCGAGCACGTTCTGCCACTTCGACTGCGCCTGGCGCTCGTCGAACGCGTCGTACAGATACGCCTCGTAGTGGATCGCGTCCATGAGATCGTCGAGCAGCGTCGTGGCCGCGTCTTTGTCGGCGCGATCGGTGATGCGCTGCATGAAGTCGCAGAACGCGCGCAGCGGCTCGATCTGCCGCGGCGACAAGCGCGCTTCGATCCCGCCCATATACACCGCCTCGAACAGCGACACCTTCGCCTGCCCCGCAAACGCGCCGAGCGCTTCGAGCGTCGTGTTGCCGACGCCGCGCCGCGGCGTCGTGATCGCGCGGATGAACGCGGGATCGTCCTCGGCGTTCGCCACGAGCCGCAGATAGGCGCAGATGTCCTTGATCTCGGCCTTGTCGAAGAACGACTGGCCGCCCGACAGCACATACGGAATCCGCTCGCGGCGCAGCACCTGCTCGAAGATGCGCGCCTGGAAGTTGCCGCGATAGAGGATCGCGTAGTCGCGGAACTGCGTGCGCCGCTCGAACTTGTGCGCCGACAGGCGGAACACGACCGATTCCGCCTCGTGCTCTTCGTCGTTGCAGGGCGTGACGGTGATCGTGTCGCCCATCCCGTGCTCGGACCACAGCTTCTTCTCGAAGAGCTTCGGGTTGTTCGCGATCACGTTGTTCGCGGCGGTGAGAATGCGCACCGTCGAGCGGTAGTTCTGCTCGAGCTTGATCAGGTGCAGCTTCGGGAAATCCTTGCCGAGCTGCGCGAGGTTTTCGAGGGTCGCGCCGCGCCAGCCGTAGATCGCCTGATCGTCGTCGCCCACGGCCGTGAACGCCGCGCGCGGCCCCGCGAGCAGCTTGACGAGCTCGTACTGGCACGCATTGGTGTCCTGGTACTCGTCGATCAGCAGGTAGCGCAGCTTGTTCTGCCAGCGGTCGCGCACCGCCTCGTTCTTCTTGAACAGTTCGGCGGGCAGGCGGATCAAGTCGTCGAAATCGACCGCTTGATACGCGTGCAGCGTCGCCACATAGTTCCGGTAGACGATCGCCGCCTGATGCTCGTCCTCGTTCGACGCAATCGCCATCGCCTCGTCCGGCATGATGAGGCCGTTCTTCCAGAGCGAGATGATCGTCTGGATCTTGCGGATGAAGCCTTTGTCCGTCGTGCCGACCTGCTCCTGGATCATCCCGAAGCAGTCGTCCGAATCCATGATCGAGAACTGCGGCTTCAAGCCGACGTGCTCGGCCTCCTGCCGCAAGATCTGCACGCCGAGCGAGTGGAACGTGCAGACGGTGAGCTGATTGACCGGCACCTTGCGCCCTTCCTTGCCGGGCGTCGAGAGCGTCTGGCCTTCGAGCAGCTTGCCGACGCGCTCGCGCATTTCCGCCGCGGCCTTGTTCGTGAACGTGACGGCGGCGATGTGGCGCGGCTCGAAGCCTTTGTTGACGATCAGGTGCGCGATTTTCTGCGTGATCACGCGCGTCTTGCCGCTGCCGGCGCCGGCGAGCACGAGACACGGACCGTCGAGATAGCGCACCGCTTCGCTTTGGGCGGGATTTAGACCTGCGGACATCGTCTGTGGAGGGGTTCGGTTGGCGGCTCGGGCCCGGAACGTTTCCGGTGCGCCGCCAATGAAGTTGCTACGAGGAAGTGCGCGATGTTAACACGGATGGGTTGCAGCGGACGGCACGCCACGGACACGCCGAATCCGCCATGCCAAAATAGCCGCTGTTACGCGCGGCACCTCGCCGCGCGCGCCATTCGATGGACGCTCGCATGACCTCCCCCTTGAAAATCGGTTTGATGGGCTACGGCTACGCCGGCAAGACCTTCCACGCACCCGTCATCGCGCACTGCGGCCACGCCGAGGTGGCGGCGATCGCGACGAGCCAGCCCGACCAAGCTCGCGCCGACTACCCGGCGGCTGAAATCGTCGCGGATCTGGACGCGCTCGTCGCGCTCGACGCCATCGAATGCGTCGTGATCGCGACGCCGAACGACACGCACTTCGAACTCGCGGCGCGCGCGATCGAAGCGGGCAAGCATGTCGTCGTCGACAAGCCGGTCACGCTGACCGCCGAGGACGCCCGGACGCTCGCGCTGCTCGCCATGAAGTACGACGTCGTATTCGCGCCGTTCCACAACCGCCGCTGGGACGGCGATTTCATGACGGTGCGCGCGCTGCTCGAAAGCGGCCAGCTCGGGCGCGTCACGCACTTCGAATCGCACTTCGACCGTTTCCGTCCGCTCGTGAAGCCGCGCTGGCGCGAGGAAGCGTCGCGCGGCGGCGGCCTCCTGTTCGACCTCGGGCCGCATCTGATCGACCAGGCGCTCGCGCTGTTCGGCGCGCCCGGCACCGTCAGCGCGACCGTGAGAACCCTTCGCGACCAGGGCACGGCGCCGGATTACGTGCACCTCCAGCTCGGCTACCCGGACAAGGAAGTCGTGCTGCACGCCACGGCGCTCGCGGCGCTCGAGCCGCCGCGCTTCGCGATCCACGGCACGCTCGGCAGCTACGTGAAGCGCGGACTCGACACGCAGGAAGACCAGCTCAAGGCCGGTCTGCGTCCGGGCGACGTCGATTTCGGCGCGGGCAACCCGCCGGCCCTGGTGCGCCTGCTGCAAGGCGAGGCGGAAGTCGAACACTCGCAGCCGACGCAAGACGGCAACTACGCCGGTTTCTACGGATCGCTGGCGGCGTCGATCCGCGACGGCGCGCCGTTCCCGGTCACGCCGCAACACGCGATCGACGTCATGACGATCATCGAGCTCGCCAACCAAAGCGCGGAAGAAGGGCGCCGCCTGCCGTTCGCGCGCGTCGGCATCGAAGAGTAACGAAGCAGGGCGCTTTCCCGGCGCGCCCGGGCCGCCGGCCAATCTGACATTCCAAAAGGAACGGACCGTTACAAATTATTCGGCTCGCGGCGTCATCGTTTTGCGTTCGCGAGCCGTTTTTGCGGCGGCGGACTCGTCCGTCGCAAAAAGAAGCTTTACATGGGATCGGAGTAAGGCTCTGCATGGGACCGCAGCAGGCGCTAAAGCGCTAACTCCGACCGACAAAGGAGAATGGAATGCAACGCTTGATTCGCGCGGTCGCTGGCTGCGCACTGGTGGCATCGCTGGCAGCGTGCGTCGTGCAGCAACCGCAGGTGGCCGCGCCGCCGCCCGGGCCGAATCCGCATGAAGTGGCGATGCGGCGCCTCGGGGAAGTGAACGGCCGCATCGACAACCTGGGCCATCTCATCGACACGCGCGTGAACCAGGGCTACTACCCGCCGCCGCAAGGTGGCGCGCTGCATCACCGCCTCGACGTGATCCGCCAGGAAGCGCGCGATATGTCGAATTCGCGCGGCGGCGGCTTGTCCGGCGACGAGCAGCACGTGCTGAACGAGGAACTCGACGGCGCAGCGCGCGCGATCGGCCAGTAAGCCGGAAGTTCGAGTTCAGGCAGTGCCCAAAGGCGGCGGACGCAATGTCCGCCGCCTTTTGTGTCGACCCGAGTTTGCGCTTCAGCGCTTACTCGGGTCCCATGCAAAGCTGCGCTGACACCAGCCCGCCGAGCCACGCTTAGTGCCCGTACAAGCCTCATTTGACAAGCCTTTTACGCTCGCGTACATTCGCCGCACGCGTCGGGAGAGCGCGCAGGCCACGGGTATCCACAGCGGATTCCAGAGAGGCCGCGCCGCCGAAGGGGCACACCCGCAAACTCTCAGGCAAAAGGACCGACGGCGTCGAAAAACCCGCTTGAACACGTCATGATCCGCGAAGTTGGCGCCCGTTTTGGAGCGCCTCCCTGCGGCTCCACCGCCGATTCCCGGCAATACGTGAAGCACCGGTTTTTCGAACTCTGGAGAGCGGCAGCGGCTTAGTGGCTTATCGAAGCCCGAGCAGGCTGCCCACCGAAGGGGCGCGCGTTCGAAGGGATCGATCCCGGGCGACGCAATCTCTCAGGTACCGAGGACAGAGGGGTCATGCAGGGCCACATCGCTTGCCGCCGGAAGGCCGCGAGGGTGAGTCCACACGCATGGCCTTTTTTGTTTTCGCGAGACACCTGACGAGGCCCCGATGACCGAACTGAAACACACCCCGCTCCACGCCACCCACTGCGCGCTCAAGGCGCGGATGGTCGACTTCGGCGGCTGGGACATGCCCGTCAACTACGGCTCGCAAATCGACGAGCACCACGCCGTGCGCACGGACGCGGGCATGTTCGACGTGTCGCACATGTGCGTCGTCGATTTCCGCGGCGAGCGCGTGCGTGCGTTCTTCGAGCACGCGATCGCCAACAACGTCGGCAAATTGCAGACGCCGGGCAAGGCGCTCTACTCGTGCCTGCTGAACCCGAACGGCGGCGTGATCGACGACCTGATCGTCTACTACTTCGCCGAAGACTTCTTCCGTCTCGTCGTCAATGCGGGCACCGCCGAGAAAGATGTCGCCTGGTTCAACCAGTTGAACGCCGAAGGCGGCTACGGCCTCACGATCACGCCGCGCCGCGATCTCGCGATCGTCGCCGTGCAGGGCCCGAACGCGCGTCACAAAGTGTGGCAAGTCGCGCCCTCTGCACGCACCGCCACCGAACTCCTGAAGCCGTTCAACGCGGCGATCGTCGAAGCCACGCCGTTCGGCGAATTGATGATCGCGCGCACCGGCTATACCGGTGAAGACGGCTTCGAAATCGTGCTGCCCGCCACCTTTGTCTGCGAATTCTGGGACTCGCTGCAGCGCCAGGGCGTGCGTCCGTGCGGCCTCGGCGCGCGCGACACGCTGCGCCTCGAAGCCGGCATGAACCTGTACGGCCAGGACATGGACGACAACGTCTGCCCGCTCGACGCCGGCCTCGCCTGGACCGTGGACCTCACTTCGCCGCGCGACTTCGTCGGCCGCGCGGCCCTCGAAGCCGCGGGCTCGCAAGCGTCGTTCGTCGGCCTGATCCTGCAGAAGGAAAACGGCAAGGCGGGCGGCGTGCTGCGCGCGCATCAGAAAGTCGTCACGCCGCAGGGCGAAGGCGAAATCACGAGCGGCACATTCTCGCCGACCATGCAGGAATCGATCGCCTTCGCGCGCGTGCCGAAGGGCGTGCAGCCGGGCGACATCGTCCACGTGCAAATCCGCGATAAAGCCCTTCCCGCAAGCGTGGTAAAACTGCCGTTCGTGCGCAACGGCAAGGTGCTCGTCGGCCAGTAATCGTCTGCGTAGCCGCGCTTGCGGCGCACGTCCCCCCTTCTTTTTAGCCATAGATGAATAACAGGAGCAACCGATGAGCATCCCGGCCGATCTGAAATACACCGAATCGCACGAATGGGTTCGCACCGAAGCCGACGGCACCCTGACGATCGGCATCACCGATCACGCGCAGGAAGCGCTCGGCGACATCGTCTTCTTCGAAGTCCAGGAACTGGGCAAGACCGTCTCGGCCGGCGACACCGTCGCTGTGATCGAATCGGTGAAGGCCGCCTCCGATATCTACGCGCCGGTCGCGGGCGAGATCGTCGAAGCGAACTCGGCCGTCGTCGACACGCCGGACTCCGTCAACAGCGCCCCCTACGACAACTGGCTCTTCAAGATCAAGCCGGCCGCGGGCGCCTCGCTCGACAAGCTGCTCGACGCCGACGCCTACACGAAGTCCATCGGCGCGTAATTTTTTGACCCGAACCGCGCGGCGCGCTCGTGGCGCCGCGCCTGCCAAGCCTAAACATGAAGCTCGAACACCCGGATCGTCTGATGAACCGCACCCCTCTCTCGCTTGCCGCGCTCGAAGTGCATGACGCCTTCGCCGAGCGGCACATCGGCCCGGACGCCGCCGATCAGCACAAGATGCTCGAAGCGCTCGGCTTCGCATCGCGCGCCGCACTGATCGACGCCGTGATCCCGCAGACGATCCGCCGCACCGAGCCGCTGCCGCTCGGCGCGTTCTCGCAGCCGAAGAGCGAGGCGGAAGCGCTCGCCGCGCTGCGCGAGCTCGCGGACAAGAACCAGGTGTTCCGCTCCTACATCGGCCAGGGCTACTACAACGCGCACACGCCGGCGGTGATCCTGCGCAACGTGCTCGAGAACCCGGCTTGGTACACGGCGTACACGCCGTATCAACCGGAGATTTCGCAAGGGCGTCTCGAAGCGCTCTTGAACTTCCAGCAAATGGTGATCGATCTGACGGGGCTGGCGATGGCGAACGCGTCGCTGCTCGACGAGGCGACCGCCGCGGCCGAGGCGATGACGCTGCTGCAGCGCGTCGGCAAGCCGAAGTCGAACCTGTTCTATGTGGCGGACGACGTGCTGCCGCAAACCATCGAAGTCATTCAAACGCGCGCGAAGCCGGTCGGCATCGAAGTGAAGGTCGGTCCGGCAGACGAAGCCGCGACGTCGAACGCGTTCGGCGTGCTGCTGCAATACCCGGGCGTGAACGGCGACGTGCGCGACTACCGCGAACTCACCGAAGCGATCCACGCTGCGGGCGGCCATGTGGTCGTCGCCGCTGATTTGCTGTCGCTCACCATGCTCACGCCTCCGGGCGAATGGGGTGCGGACGTGGCCGTCGGCAACTCGCAGCGCTTTGGCGTGCCGGTCGGCTTCGGCGGCCCGCACGCGGCGTACCTCGCCGTGCGCGACGAATTCAAGCGCCAGATGCCGGGACGCCTCGTCGGCGTGACCGTCGACGCGCAAGGCAACCCCGCGCTGCGTCTCGCGCTGCAAACGCGCGAACAGCACATCCGCCGCGAGAAGGCGACGTCGAACGTCTGTACCGCGCAGGCGCTGCTCGCGATCATGGCGAGCATGTATGCGGTCTATCACGGCCCGCACGGACTGAAAACGATTGCACTGCGCGTGAACCGCATCGCGGAATTGCTCGCCGCCGGCGTCAAGCAGCTCGGCTACACGCTCGCGAACGACACCTTCTTCGATACGCTCACGATCGAAACCGGCGCGCAAACGGCCGCTGTGCACGAGGCCGCTAAGGCCAAGCGCATCAACCTGCGCCGCGTGAGCGCGACGCGCGTGGGCGTGTCCGTCGACGAAACGACCAAGCGCTCGGACCTCGCCGACCTGCTCGCCGTGTTCGCGCAAGCCGCCGGTGCGATCGACGTGCCGCACGTCGATGCGCTCGATACCGCGCTGACCGCATCGGCCGGCGCTCAAGGCGCGACCTCGGTGCCGGCTTCGCTCGTCCGCACGAGCGCCTACCTCACGCACCACGTCTTCAACCGCCACCACTCCGAAACCGAGCTGCTGCGCTACCTGCGCGGCCTCGCCGACAAGGACCTCGCGCTCGACCGCTCGATGATCCCGCTCGGCTCGTGCACGATGAAGCTGAACGCGACGTCGGAAATGCTGCCGGTGACGTGGCCCGAGTTCGGCCAGATCCACCCGTTCGCGCCCGCCGAGCAAACCATCGGCTACCGCGAAATGATCGACCAGCTCGAACAGATGCTCGTCGCCGCCACGGGCTATGCCGCCGTATCGCTGCAGCCGAACGCCGGTTCGCAGGGCGAGTACGCCGGTCTCTTGATCATCCACGCGTACCACGCATCGCGCGGCGAGGGCCATCGCGACGTCTGCCTGATCCCGGCGTCCGCGCACGGCACGAACCCGGCCTCCGCCCATATGGCGGGGATGAAGGTCGTCGTCGTCGCGTGCGACGCGCAGGGCAACGTCGATATCGACGACCTGAAGGCGAAGGCCGAGCAGCACTCGAAGCAGCTCGCCGCGATCATGATCACCTACCCGTCGACGCACGGCGTGTTCGAGCAGAACGTCCGCGAAATCTGCGAGATCGTGCACGCGCACGGCGGCCAGGTGTACGTGGACGGCGCGAACATGAACGCGATGGTCGGCCTGACCGCGCCGGGCCAGTTCGGCGGCGACGTCTCGCACCTGAACCTGCACAAGACGTTCTGCATTCCGCACGGCGGCGGCGGACCGGGCGTCGGCCCGGTCGCGGTCGGCGCGCATCTCGCGCAGTTCCTGCCGAACCAGTGCTCCACCGGCTACAAGCGCGAGGCGAACGGCATCGGCGCGGTGTCGGCGGCGCCTTACGGCTCGGCGTCGATCCTGCCGATCTCGTGGATGTACATCGCGATGATGGGCGCGAAGAACCTCACCGCCGCGACCGAAACGGCGATCCTCAACGCGAACTACGTCGCGAAGAAGCTCGCGCCGCACTACCCGGTGCTGTACTCGGGCCCCGGCGGGCTCGTCGCGCACGAGTGCATTCTCGACCTGCGTCCGATCAAGGACTCGAGCGGCATCCAGGTCGACGACGTCGCCAAGCGCCTCGCCGACTACGGCTTCCACGCGCCGACGATGAGCTTCCCGGTGCCGGGCACGCTGATGGTCGAGCCGACCGAGTCGGAATCGAAGGAAGAGCTCGACCGCTTCATCGAAGCGATGATCGCGATCCGCGAGGAAATCCGCGCCGTCGAGGAAGGCCGCGCCGACCGCGAGGACAACCCGCTCAAGCACGCGCCGCACACGGCCGCGGTCGTCGTCGCGAACGAGTGGGCGCACGCGTATTCGCGCGAAACGGCGGTGTATCCGCTGCCGTCGCTCGTCGCGCGCAAGTACTGGCCGCCGGTCGGCCGCGCGGACAACGCGTATGGCGACCGCAACCTGTTCTGCTCGTGCGTGCCGATCGCAGATTACGAGTGATGAGGCGGCCTTCCGTCGGGCGGCGATCCGCGGGGCGGCCCTCAGTCGGGCCAAGCTTGGCATCGTGACCCAAAGACGCAAGCCGCTTCGCGCGGCTCGCGTCGTCTTTGCCGTGTGCCGTCAAGACCAGATAACATCTGACACCGAAATCGAACCAACGAAGGAGTTCCGCATGGTGCGAAAGGTGCGAACGATGACAAGGCACGGAACACGATTGCTGTCGAACCAACGAGCCGGTGCGCCGCTCGCGACGCTGCTCGTCGCCTGCGCGGCGCTGACGGCGCCGCTGCAAGCCGCCCGCGCGGCGATGAATTTTTGTGCGGCGCCCGCGCTGCAAACGAGCGAGCGCACGAGCGCCGACCCGGGCGTGCAAGCGCTCGTGAAAAACGTCCAGGCACGCCTGAACGACCAGCCGAAGCCGCTCGAGCGGCTGCACGTCGAAGGTACGCTGCCGCACGAAGGCATCTACGATCAAAGCGCCGAAGCCCTGAACGATCTCGACCTGATGCGCAACGCGGCACTCGCGTGGCGTGCGACGAGCGACGATCGCTACCTGAAACTCGTCGATCGCTTTCTGTACGCCTGGGCGACCACGTATCAACCCAGCCTCAACCCGATCGACGAAACGCGCTTTGAAGGCATGATCCTCGCGTATGACCTGACCGCGAGCGCGCTGCCCGTGAAGACGCGCAACGCGACGGCCGCGTTCATCGCGAAACTGGCAAACGGCTACATTGCGCAAATCGATGCGCAGCCGCGCCCGCTGACCGGTATTTTTCGCAACAATTGGCAGAGTCATCGCGTCAAACTCATTGCCATGAGTGCGTTTACGCTCGACGACCGCAAAATGATCAACGCCGCGCAGCGTCTTTTTGTCGAACACATCGGCGACAACATCGCGCCGGACGGCTCGACCTTCGATTTCACGGAGCGCGACGCGCTGCACTACGTGACCTACGACGTGCAGCCGCTCGTGACGGCGGCGCTCGCCGCGCGCCGCCACAACCGCAATTGGCTGCCGGAGCGCGCAGCCAACGGCGCCACGCTCGCCGCTGCGCTCAACTGGCTGACGCCCTACGCGCTCGGCACGAAGACGCACGAGGAATTCGTGCATTCGAACGTCGCCTTCGACGCCAAGCGCCGCGAGGCGGGCTTGCCCGGCTATTCGGGCGAATGGGACCCGAAGAACGCCACCGAACTCTTTTATCTCGCAGCGCGGCTGAACGGCCGCTACACGCCGGTCGCGCTGCGGTTGGCGCCCACGCCGCCGGCATGGCTCGCGGTCTGTTTGCCGCTGCCAGCGCCGGCGCGCTGAGCAATTTACATAACTTTGAATGGGGCCGGGGTAAGCGCTAAGGCGCTGACGCCGGCCGACCGCTGTGGGACTGGAGTAAGCGCTAAAGCGCTAACTCCAGCCAACCACAGCATGGGATGGGAGTAGGCGCTAAAGCGCCAACTCCCATCGACACAGGAGACAGTAATGGCAGTCAGCGTTTTCGATCTCTTCAAAATTGGCATAGGGCCGTCGAGCTCGCATACGGTCGGACCAATGCGCGCGGCGCTGATGTTCGTCCAAGGGCTCGAGCGCGACGGGCTGCTCGCGGCTACGGCCTCGGTGAAAGTCGATTTGTACGGATCGCTCGGCGCGACCGGCAAGGGACACGGCACCGACCGCGGCGTGATGCTCGGCCTGATGGGCGATGCGCCCGACACCGTCGATCCCGAGACGATCGGCTCGCGTCTCGAAGCCGTGCGCACCTCGCGCACGCTCTCTTTGCTCGGCACCCACGGCGTGACGTTCGTGCCGAAGGAGCACATCTCGTTCTACCGGCAAGCGTTGCCGGAGCATCCGAACGGCCTGAAGCTGCGCGCGTTCGACGAGGCCGGCGAGACGCTGCGCGAAGCGACGTATCTGTCGGTGGGCGGCGGTTTCGTCGTGACGGCGGGTGCGCCGAATTCGAAGGTGCTGCAGGCCGCCGACCAGCGGCCGCATCCGTTCCGCACCGGCAACGAGTTGCTCGCGCTGTGCGAATCGACCGGTAAAACGGTCGCGCAACTGATGTGGGAGAACGAGCGCGTCTGGCACACCGAGGAAGAGACGCGCACCGGGCTCCTGAAAATCTGGGACGTGATGCAATCGTGCGTCACGCGCGGCTGCGGGATCGGCAACCCGGACGCCGACGGCACGCTGCCCGGCCCGTTCCAGGTCAAGCGCCGTGCGCCGCAGCTTTATCGGACGCTGTCGGGCAATCCCGAGCGCGCGCTGCAAGATCCGCTGTCGATGGTCGACTGGATCAACCTTTACGCGATCGCCGTCAACGAAGAGAACGCCGCGGGCGGACGCGTCGTCACGGCGCCGACCAACGGCGCCGCCGGCATCATTCCCGCCGTGCTGCATTACTACACGCGCTTCATGCCCGGAGCGAACCAGCAAGGCGTGATCGACTTCCTGCTGACGGCAGCGGCCATCGGCATCCTTTACAAGCTGAACGCGTCGATCTCCGGTGCCGAAGTGGGCTGCCAGGGCGAAGTGGGCGTCGCGTGCTCGATGGCGGCGGGCGCGCTCGCGGCCGTGATGGGCGGCACGCCGAAGCAGGTCGAGAACGCGGCAGAAATCGGCATGGAGCACAACCTCGGCCTCACGTGCGACCCGGTCGGCGGGATGGTGCAGATTCCGTGCATCGAACGCAATGCGATGGCGTCGGTGAAGGCCGTCAACGCGGCGCGCATGGCGCTGCGCGGCGACGGCAGCCATTACGTGTCGCTCGATTCCGTCATCAAGACGATGCGCGAGACCGGCGCGGATATGAAGACGAAGTACAAGGAGACGTCGCGCGGCGGGTTGGCGGTGAATATCGTCGAGTGTTGAGGCCGCGGCAATAGATTTAAGGGCGGTTTCGCCGATCGCCCTCCGCAACGACAAGCGCGCAGCGATAAATGAATAAAGCCCGCCGGCTTTCGCTCAGCGGGCTTTATTCCCTCGCACTAGAGGCCCCGAAAAAGACGACCTATCGTGCGCATTCTGCGAAAGCGTCACGCAGCAACTGCATGCTGCCGAATCGCCTCGATCTTCTCCGCGCCGATCTTCTCCTTCGCCATTTCGGTGTCGTAATGCGTCTGGAGGTTCATCCAGCTCTGCGGATCGACACCGAAGAACGCGCCCAGCCGCACGGCCGTATCGGCCGTGATCGAGCGGCCATGCTTGATGATTTCATTGATGCGACGTGGTGGCACGTCGATTGCCTTGGCCAAGGCATATTGCGTAATGCCCATCGGCTCTAGCCATTCGAGCGCCAGAATTTCGCCGGGCGTCGCCAGCGGAACTTCGCGTGCCATAGGTTTCTCCTGGTAATGGGTTAGTGCGGCTTCTGGAGCTTGCGCATGGCGCCCCCTAGATAGTAGCCGCCTCCTACCACTCGGCGTAAGCTGTCCAAACCTGTGCTCGACAAACCAACCCACCATTTCCGACCAGCCAGGAGGACCCCGCGCAATGCCGAATGTCGCCGATTCCGCCACCGTGACAGGTGCGCGCCTCATAGTCGATGCGTTGCTCACGCACGGCGTCGACCGAGTGTTCTGCGTGCCGGGCGAGAGCTTTCTCGCCGTGCTCGATTCGCTTCACGATGAAACCGAACGCATCCAGACGATCGTCTGCCGCCACGAGGCCGCCGCCGCCAACATGGCCGAGGCGACAGGCAAGCTGACTGGGCGGCCCGGCGTCGCGCTCGTCACGCGCGGTCCGGGCGCGACGCACGCGTCGATCGGCGTGCACACCGCGTTTCAGGATTCGACGCCGATGATCCTCCTCATCGGCCAATGCGCGCGCGAGCATCTCGACCGCGAGGCGTTCCAGGAGATCGACTACCGCCGCATGTTCGGCCAGATGGCGAAGTGGGTCGCGCAGATCGACGACGCGCGCCGCATCCCCGAATACCTGAGTCACGCGTTTCATACGGCGTGCGCCGGACGGCCGGGGCCGGTCGTGCTCGCACTGCCCGAGGACGTGCTGTCCGATCCGTGTCCGGCGATGCCTGCCGCGCCCGCGTTCCAGCGTGTCGCCGCGTCCCCCGCTCCTCAACAGATCGACAAGCTGCGCGACCTGCTCGAACACGCGAAGCGGCCGATGGTGATCGCCGGCGGCAGCGGCTGGACGCCGTCCGCATGCACGGACCTGCGGCGCTTCGTCGACGCGTGGCAGTTGCCGATCGGCTGCGCGTTCCGCTATCAGGACACCATCGACAACGAGCATCCGAACTACGCGGGCGACGTCGGGCTCGGCGTGAATCCGGCGCTCGGCGCTCGCATCCGCGAGGCCGACCTTCTGCTCGTGATCGGCCCGCGTCTCGGCGAAGCGACCACGGGCGGCTATACGCTGCTCGACATCCCGAAGACGAAGCAGACGCTCGTCCACGTACATCAGGGCGCGGAAGAACTGGGCCGCGTGTATGCAGCCGATTTGCCGATCGTCTCAGGCATGCCTGAGATCGCCGCCGCGCTCGCGGCGCTCGAACCGCGCGCCGCGCCCGCGTGGGCCGGCAGCGCCGAAGACGCGCATGCTGCCTATCTGGAATGGCGCAAGCCGCGTCCGATGCTCGGCGACGTCCAGCTCGGCGAGATCATGGCGCAGTTGCGTGCACGGCTGCCGAACGACGCGATCGTCACCAACGGCGCGGGCAATTACGCGATTTGGCTTCATCGGCATTTCGCTTACCGGCACTACCGCTCGCAGCTGGCGCCGACGAGCGGCGCGATGGGCTACGGCGTCCCCGCGGCCATCGCGGCGAAGGCGATGTACCCCGAGCGCGCAGTGGTCGCGCTCGCCGGCGACGGCTGCTTCATGATGGCGGGCCAGGAGCTCGCGACCGCGATGCAATACGGGCTAAACGTGATTTTCATCGTGGTCAACAACGAGCACTATGGAACGATCCGTATGCATCAGGAGCGGCACTACCCTGAGCGCACGCACGGCACCGGTCTCACGAATCCCGATTTCGCCGCCTTTGCGCGCTCGTTCGGCGCGCACGGGGAAACGGTCGAGCGCACGGCGGATTTCCTGCCGGCGCTGGAGCGCTCGATAGCGAGCGGGCTGCCCGCATTGATCGAGCTGCGCGTGCCGAAGGACGTGAGCACGCCCAACGCGACGCTCGAACAGATTCGCGAGCAGGGCCGCAAAGCGCGCGCGTCGGCACAGTAGGCATAGGCAGTAGGCAGTCGCTCGCGAAGCAAGCCGCCGCATCGCGCGGGACTGATTCGTGCGGCAGCGGTAAGGGCCTGGTCGCGCAAGCGACAGGCCCGAAAAGCAGGTCCACATCGACGACGGAGAGGGGACCCATGGCTGATTCGCAATCCTTCCTGCAGGCGCGCGAATTCCTGCTGCGCCATCGCGAGGACTACGACACCGCATATCGCGACTTCAAATGGCCCGCGCTGATCGAGTTCAATTGGGCGCTCGATTGGTTCGACCTCTACGCGCACAACAATCACGAGCCTGCGCTGTGGGTCGTCGAAGACGACGGCAGCGAGCAGAAGCTGACGTTCGCCGAGTTGTCCGCGCGCTCGAATCAGGTCGCCAACTATTTGCGCAGCGTGGGCATCGCGCGCGGCGATCGTGTGCTCCTGATGCTGCCGAACGAGCCGGCGCTGTGGGAAGTCATGCTCGCGGCCATCAAGCTCGGCGCCGTGACGATTCCCGCCACGCTCTTGCTCACCCCCGCCGATATCGCTGACCGGATGACGCGCGGCGAGATCAAGCACGTGATCGCAACGGCCGGCGCGGCGGAAAAATTTGCAGAGGTCGACGCATCGGTCACGCGCATCGCGGTCACGCATGCCGATGGCGCAGCGCCCGACCCAGCCCCGGCCGGTTGGCATCGCTACGCGGACGCCTTCGATCAGAGCCCGTGCTACATGCACGACGAGCGGACACTCGCGACCGACCCGATGCTGCTCTATTTCACGTCGGGCACGACGAGCCGTCCGAAGCTCGTACTGCATAGTCACCAGAGCTACCCGGTCGGCCATCTGTCGACGATGTACTGGATTGGCCTGAAGCCCGGCGACGTCCACTGGAACATCAGCTCGCCAGGATGGGCGAAACACGCGTGGAGCAGCGTGTTCGCGCCGTGGAATGCGGGCGCGACCGTGTTCGTCAGCAACACCGCGCGCTTCAACGCGAAGGCGACGCTGGAGACACTCGTCACCCACGGCATCACGACGCTGTGCGCGCCGCCGACGGTCTGGCGCATGCTGATCCAGGAAGACCTCGCGTCGTATCCGGTGAAGCTGCGCGAAGTGGTCGGCGCGGGCGAGCCGCTGAACCCCGAGATCATCGAGCGCGTGAAGAAGGCGTGGAAGCTCACGCTGCGCGACGGCTTCGGACAGACCGAGACCACTGCGCAAGTCGGCAACTCGCCAAGCCAGCCGCTCAAAGCGGGCTCGATGGGGCGGCCTCTGCCGGGCTACCACATCGCACTGCTCGATCACGACGACCGGCCGGCCGACGAAGGCGAACTGTCGCTCGTGCTCGATCCGCGGCCGCTCGGCCTGATGGACGGCTACGTCGACGATCCCGCCAAGACCGAGCACGTCACGCATGGCGGCTTCTATCGCACCGGCGACATCGCCCAGCGCGACGCCGACGGCTATTACACCTACGTCGGGCGCGCCGACGACGTGTTCAAAGCCTCCGACTACCGCATCAGCCCGTTCGAGCTGGAGAGCGTGCTGATCGAGCATCCGGCGATCGCCGAGGCGGCAGTCGTGCCGAGCCCGGACCCGCTGCGGCTCGCGACGCCGAAGGCGTTCATCGCGTTGCGCACGGGCTTCGCGCCGTCGCGCGAAGTGGCGGGCGACATCCTGCGCTTCGCCGCGCAGAAGCTCGCTCCGTACAAGCGGATTCGACGCATCGAGTTCTACGAGTTGCCGAAGACGATCTCAGGGAAGATCCGGCGCGTGGAGTTGCGCAAGCTCGAAGCGGCGCGCACAGGCGATGCGCGGCGCGAGAACGAGTACTGGGAAGACGATTTCGGCGCTGCGCTGACGAAGGACGCGCAGCGGGCGGCGGAGTGAGCGTGAACGTCTTGTCTCCAAAGGCGGTGAGGAAAGGGCGACGATAGCGCAAACGGCCGCCTAGGCCGCCCGCCGTTCCCTTAACGAATCCGACGGCCGTTTCCCGAACAGCTTCTTGTAGTCGGTCGCGAACTGGCTCAGATGCCAGAAGCCCCAAGCGGCCGCGACGTCCTGTACCGTGCGCGCGTCGCTCGATGAGCCGCTGCACAGATCGCGCCGCGCGCCGTTCAAGCGAATCGTGCGCAGGAACGTCGCGGGCGCCATGCCGAGCACGTCCTGGAAGCAGTACTGCAGCGTGCGGCGACTGACGTGCAGTTGCGCGCACAGTTCCGGCACGCCGACCGGACGCGCGCGATTCGCGAGCACATAGTCGCGCGCCTGCGAGACGATCCATTGCCGGCGAGGCTTCGCCGGAAGCGCTGCCTCGCCTCGCGACGCTTGCGACTCTCGCGACTGCGAGCACAGATCGAACAGCGACGCCAGCACCCACGCCTGCAAGCTATCGCCCGCGACATGAGCCAGCGGCGCCTGGCTTGCGCGCGCGCCGTCAAGCACGTGCCCAAGCGCAGCGCGAAACGGTTCGATATGCGCCGCGCCAATCGCGATGACCGCGCGCTGCGCCAGCGCGAGAAGGGGCTCGTCGAGATCGATCCGCTCGACCTCGCTTGCACAGCGCCGCAGCACGTCCCTTTTGACGACCACGCCGTAGATCGCGAATTGCTCGGGTGTCACGAGCTCGAACTCGATGCCACCGGGACGGACCGCGAGCGCGTCGGGCGTGATCGGGTTCGCGTCGATGCGCGCGGTGCTGTCGCGCGCGGCTGAGGCGCCGGCCGCCGAATGGCCGGCCCCCGGAATGCCGAACCAGTAGGCGTCGGCCGGCACTTCGCACGTTTGCCGCAGCGTATGACTCGTCGTTTCGCAAAACACCTGCATGCGATCGAGCGGCAACTCGGTCAGCGTGCCGGTGAACGGGCCGGGCATCAATTGATCGTAGGTCTGACGCCAGTCGACGAGATTGCGCGCCTGCTCGTCCGCATCGTGCGCGGTACACACGCGCACGGCTTGCACGCCGTCGCTTGGCGATGCACACGGGCCTTCGACACGGTGGGAGAAGGTATCGATCGTCATACCGCTGCTAGGAACGCAATTCCTATGCCGATGATTGCCGCCCACGGGATGCGCCTCGCGCTTGCCACGCCACTGCTCCATATCTGAACAGCGCGCACTTCGCTGCGCCGAATCGTGACACCTCATCGTCACGGATTGAACAGTGCTTGAACAACGTCATCGATGCGATCGCAAGGCTTCGCACGACGAATGGGCACGTGCCCGCCCTTGGCACGCTTTTGGCGTAAGCGACATGCCGCTAAACAGGGCAGCCGCGATTGCGACGGCACTAGAAGCATCCATTCGATATGTGAGGAGCACACAAATGAATCATGCGGAGATGCAGTTTCTGAACACCGATTACCCGTATAAAAAGCAGTACGGCAATTTCATCGGCGGCGAATGGGTGAAGCCGGTCGGCAACGAGTACTTCGACAACATCTCACCGGTAACAGGCGAGCCGTTCACGTCGATCCCGCGCTCGCGCGAGGCCGACATCGAGCTCGCGCTCGACGCCGCGCATCGTGCGAAAACCGGCTGGGCAAAAACCTCGACGACCGAGCGCGCCAACATCCTCAACAAGATCGCCGAGCGCATGGAGGCGAATCTGCAGCGCCTCGCCGTGGCCGAATCGATCGACAACGGCAAGCCGCTGCGCGAAACGATGGCCGCCGACATCCCGCTCGCCATCGACCACTTCCGCTATTTCGCGGGCTGCATCCGCGCACAGGAAGGCTCGATCGGCGAAGTCGACGACGACACGGTTGCCTATCACTTCCATGAGCCGCTTGGCGTGGTCGGCCAGATCATCCCTTGGAACTTCCCGATCCTGATGGCCGCGTGGAAGGTCGCGCCTGCGCTCGCCGCAGGCAACTGCGTCGTGCTGAAGCCCGCCGAGCAGACGCCCGCTTCGATCCTCGTCTTGATGGAATTGATTCAGGACTTGCTGCCGCCGGGTGTGCTGAACGTGGTCAACGGCTTCGGTCTCGAAGCGGGCAAGCCGCTTGCGACGAACAAGCGCATCGCGAAGATCGCCTTCACCGGCGAGACCACCACAGGCCGCCTCATCATGCAGTACGCGAGCCAGAACCTCATTCCGGTCACGCTCGAACTCGGCGGCAAGAGCCCGAACATCTTCTTCGCCGACGTCATGGATCGCGACGACAGCTACTTCGACAAGGCGCTCGAAGGCTTCACGATGTTCGCGCTGAATCAGGGCGAGGTGTGCACGTGTCCTTCGCGCGCGATCGTCGAGGAGAAGATCTATGACCGCTTCATCGAGCGCGCTTTGAAGCGCGTGGCCGCAGTGAAGCAAGGCCATCCGCTCGATCCGTCGACGATGATCGGCGCGCAGGCATCGAGCGAGCAACTCGAAAAGATCCTCTCCTACATCAAGCTAGGCAAGGAAGAAGGCGCGCAGTGTCTCACGGGCGGCGAGCGCACTCAGCTGGGCGGCGAACTCACGAACGGCTACTACGTGCAGCCGACCGTGTTCCGCGGCCACAACAAGATGCGGATCTACCAGGAAGAGATTTTCGGGCCGGTGCTGTCGGTGACGACGTTCAAGACCGAGGAGGAAGCGCTCGAAATCGCGAACGACACGCTCTACGGCTTAGGCGCGGGCGTGTGGACGCGCGACGGCAATCGCGCGTATCGCTTCGGACGCAACATCCAGGCGGGTCGCGTGTGGACCAACTGCTATCACGCTTACCCGGCGCACGCGGCGTTCGGCGGCTACAAGCAATCGGGCATCGGCCGCGAGACGCACAAGATGATGCTCGACCACTATCAGCAGACGAAGAACCTGCTCGTCAGCTATAGCGAAAAGCCGCTCGGGTTCTTCTGATCGCGTTTAGCGCAATCGGCGCGAACGAATCGCAGCAATCGGTTCGGTTCGTTCGCGCTTTCCGTTTCAAGGAGGACTCGGAATGACAGACGAACAGGCAGTGCAGCGCGTAATCGCCACAGAAGCGGCCGTCGCGCTGATTGCGAAGCTCGTTGCGGAGCATGGGCCGGTGATCTTTCATCAGTCGGGCGGCTGCTGCGACGGCAGCGCGCCGATGTGCTTTCCGGCGAATGAATTCCTGGTGGGTAGCTCGGATGTGAAGCTAGGCGAGATCGGCGGCGTGCCGTTCTATATGAGCGAATCGCAGTTCGAGTATTGGCAGCACACGCAATTGATCATCGACGTCGTGCCGGGCAACGGCGGCATGTTCTCGCTCGAGCGGCCGACGGGTCTCCGGTTTCTCACGCGCTCGCGGCTCTATGACGACGCGGAGAATGCGTGGCTCGAAGCGCATCCGGTCGAGCGGGCGGGAGCGTGATGCAACTGTCGACAATGGTCATTCGACATCCTGGCGACGACGCGGCGCGCCTTTGATACCCGGTTGGCTAGCGCCAAGATTTGCAAGCCGCGTCGCGGCTTCGCGAGCCGAAGACTCATCGCCTCCTTCTATCGCACTCGGTTGCGCTTGCGGTGCATCGAGAAGCGCATCGCTATCGTCCTTCAAGCCGACGCCGGTCAGCCCAAGCCTTCGCGCATGCGTGAGCAAATAGTGCAGCTTGTGTGCAGCCGCTTCGTAGCTCAAGCCCTCTGGCCGCACATTCGAAATGCAGTTGCGCAGCGAGTCCGCCGTGCCGACTTTCGGCGCGTACGTCAAATAGATGCCGAGACTATCGGGCGAACTGAGCCCCGGCCGCTCGCCGATCAGCATCACCACGAGCTTCGCCCCTAAGATCTCGCCGATCTCGTCGCCGAGCGCAACACGCGCCTGTCGTGCAACGACGACCGGGCCGATGCGCCAATCGCTCATCCTCTTCGTGACCGCCTGCAAGAGCGGCAGCGACTGCCGCGAAGCGGCGAACGCCGACAAGCCGTCGCCGATCACGAACACGACTTCAGGCGGATCGAGCGACAAACGCGTTAGCGCATCGCGGCTCTCGTCCGACAAACGCCGCCCCAAGTCGGGCCGGCGCAAATAGTGCGCGCGATCGGGTGCGGCGCTGTGCACGTCTAGCGTGCTGAACCCCGCGTCCTGCAATTGCCGATGCAACACGTCCGCATCGAGCGGATGGTGAACGGCATCGCGCGCCTGCGCATGAGAGAGGTTGAACGCGAGCAACGGCGCGGTCGGCAGGCTGTTGCCCGCGCGGCCCAAGGCGATGCGCGCCTGCGTGAACTGCCGCAACGCACTCCACGGATTCTTTTCGAGGGGGTCGTTCATTCCACACCCATCCATTCGCTGACACCTGCGAGCAACGGCTGCCTCGGCGACGCCGACAGCAGCACGCCGCGCGCATCCGCAATTTGCATCGCTTCGAGCCAATCCTCGAACTCCGGCGCACGGCGCAGGCCCAGCACGTCGCGCACATAGAGCGCGTCATGAAACGAGGTGCTCTGGTAGTTGAGCATGACGTCATCGGCGCCCGGCACGCCCATGATGAAGTTGATGCCCGCGACGCCGAGCAGCGTCAGCAGGGTGTCCATGTCGTCCTGATCGGCTTCGGCATGGTTCGTGTAGCAGATATCGCAGCCCATCGGCACGCCGAGCAGCTTGCCGCAGAAGTGGTCTTCGAGACCGGCGCGAATGATCTGCTTGCCGTCGTACAAATATTCCGGGCCGATGAAGCCGACCACCGTATTCGTGAGAAACGGGTTGTAGTGGCGCGCGACCGCATACGCGCGCACTTCGCACGTCTGCTGATCGACGCCGTGATGCGCGTTCGCCGACAGTGCGCTGCCCTGGCCCGTTTCGAAGTACATCACGTTGTCGCCCACCGTGCCGCGCTTGAGCGACAGCGCCGCTTCGTATGCCTCCTGCAGCAAAGCGAGCGTGATGCCGAAGCCCGAGTTCGCCTTCTCGGTACCCGCGACCGACTGGAACACGAGATCCACCGGAGCGCCTTTTTCGATCGCGGCAATCGTGCTCGTCACGTGCGTGAGCACGCACGATTGCGTCGGCACGTGGTAGCGCTGACGGAAGTCGTCGACCATCGCGAGCAGCGTCGTGATCGCAGCGAGGCTGTCGGTGGCGGGATTGATGCCGATCATCGCGTCGCCGCAGCCGTACATCAGGCCGTCGAGCATCGACGCGGCGATGCCCTTCACGTCGTCGGTCGGATGGTTCGGCTGCAGGCGCACCGACATGTGCCCCGGCAAGCCCACCGTGTTGCGAAAGCGCGTGACCACCGGACGCTTTTTCGCGGCGATCACCAGATCCTGATTGCGCATCAGCTTCGATACCGCCGCGACCATTTCCGGCGTGAGCCCGGCCGTAATGCGCGTGAGCGCCGCCGTGTCGGTCGTATCGGCGAGCAGCCAGTTGCGGAAATCGCCGACCGTCAGATGCGAAATCTCCGCGAACGCCTCGCTCGAATGCGTATCGACGATGAGCCGCGTGACTTCGTCGCTCTCGTAGGGGATCAGCGCTTCGTTCAGGAACGTCGCGAGCGGCACCTGCGCAAGCGCCATCTTCGCCGCGACGCGCTCCTCCTCGCTCGCCGCCGCGACGCCGGCCAGTTCATCGCCGGAACGCAGCGGGCTCGCCTTCGCAAGCAGGGTCTTCAAGTCGGCGAACCGGTAGGTCCGCGCGCCGATGGTCTCCGAATAGCTCATCTTTACGGCTCCATATGCTGCTGCGCTGCTAGCGCCAAAACGCGCTCACTCCTCGAGCAGTGCGTCGGCGGGCGCGATCTCGCGCTGTCGGCGCGTGAGCAGGAAATACACGTAGCCGAGCGCCAGGAAGATCGCGAACACGATGGCCACGAGAAAGTTGTAGTACACCATCGTCGCGAGCGAAATCGCGGCGGCAACGAGCGCGAACGCCGGGAAGTACGGAAACAGCGGCGCCTTGAACGGGCGCTCCATGTTCGGCTCGGTGCGGCGCAGCTTGAACAGCGCGAGCATGCTGACGATGTACATCAAGATAGCGCCAAACACCGACATCGTCACGATATTGGCCGTCAGCGTCTGGCCGCCGAACCGGATCAGTTCGTCGCTGTAGATCGCGGCGATTCCCACCACGCCGCCCGCGAGGATCGCGCGATGCGGCGTCTTGAAGCGCGGATGCACTTTCGCGAGCCACTCGGGCAGGAAGCCGGCGCGAGCGAGCGCGAAGATCTGCCGCGAATAGCCGAGGATGATGCCGTGAAACGACGCAACGAGCCCGAAGAGGCCGAGCCACACGAGCATGTGCATCCAGCCGCTGTTCGCGCCGACGATGTATTTCATCGCTTGCGGCAGCGGGTCGTTGATGTTGGCGAGCTTGGTCCAGTCGCCGGCGGCGCCCGCGAACACCATCACGCCGATCGCGAGCACGACGAGCGTGAGGATGCCGGTCACGTAGGCGATCGGAATCGAGCGCTTCGGGTTCTTCGCTTCCTCGGCGGCCATCGCGACGCCTTCGATCGCGAGAAAGAACCAGATCGCGAACGGGATCGCTGCGAACATGCCGTGGAACGCGCCGAGGCTGAAATGGTCGGCGCCGGCCCAGCCGCCCTTCGTGAAGTTCGACCATGCGAACCCCGGCGCGACGACACCCATGAACACGAGCAATTCGAAGATCGCGAGCAGCGTGACGAACAACTCGAACGCCGCCGCAATCTGCACGCCGACGATATTGAGCGCCATGAAAACGAGGTACGCTCCCATCGCCGCATGCTTCGGTTCGAGGCCGGGAAACTGCACATGCAGATACGCACCGATCGCAAGTGCGATCGCGGGCGGCGCGAAGACGAATTCGACGAGCGTCGCCGCGCCCGCGAGATAGCCGCCGACCGGCCCGAAAGCATGCCGCGCATACGCGAACGGGCCGCCCGCGTGCGGTATCGACGTGGTGAGCTCGGTAAAGCTGAAGATGAACGTCGTGTACATCGCCGCAATGAACAGCGCGGTGATCACGAAGCCAAGCGTGCCGGCGGTCGCCCAGCCATAGCTCCAGCCAAAGTACTCGCCCGAAATCACGAGACCGACCGCAATCCCCCAAAGCTGCCAGGTGCCGAGCGTCTGCTTGAGCTCGTGATGGGTGACCTTGCCGGCATGCGGGCTACCGGCTTGCTGTTGGTTCGACTTTGTTGTCATTGACGTCTCCGTATTAGCCGTTCACGTCCGATGTATCCGCGTGCCTCTGCGGCAAACGGATACGCATCCGAACCGATGCTAGAGAGTCATAAATCGAGGTGTTATCGAAATTCGGCAAACTTAGCGAGTTCGATGAAAGCCCGATGAAAGAAATGCCGGAGGGGTTTTTGGCAAGGCACTTCGCTCGCCGGATCGGGGCACACCCCGTCGCCCGCGGCCGGTCGCCCGCAACTGGTCGTCCGCAACCGGTCGCCGGCAGCCCGTCGCCCACGAACTCCGCAAGATTTGTCAAACGGCCTCGTGCTATGTTGCCTGCACGAACCCCGACACGAACGGCTTCCCGTGAGACATCCCGCCAGCCGCGCCGATTATTCAGCCCGCCTTCAGCGCGTGCTCGACTACATCTACGACCATCTCGACGACGAGCTCGACCTGAACCGGCTCGCGGATATCGCCTGCCTGTCGCCGTATCACTGGCATCGGGTCTATCAGGCGATGTACGGCGAGACGATCGCGGCCACGGTGCGGCGCTTGCGGCTGCATCGCGCGGCGGGCTACCTCGCGAAAGGACAGATGCCCATCGACAAGATCGCGCAAAGCGCCGGCTACGGCAGCCTGCAGGCGTTCACGCGCACGTTCAGCGCGGTGTTCGGCATGCCGCCGGCGCAGTACCGCAAGAACGGCACGCACCGGCGTTTTCAGCCACAGGACTCAGGAGGCGACCCCATGGTCATGCGTGAAGTGGAGATTCGGGAAGTGCCGGCTATGCAGGCGGTGACCGTCGATCACACCGGCTCGTACATGCAGATCGGCAAGGCGTTCGACACGCTGTTCGGCTGGCTCGGTTCCATCAATATGTTCGGTTCGATCCAGCATGCGGTGGGGATCTTTTACGACGACCCGAGTGCGGTGGCCGAGGCGGCACTGCGTTCGAAGGCGGGCGTGGTGCTCGCTGTGCCGGTCGAGATTGCCGCGCCGTTTTCGCTGACGGCAATCCGCGGCGGACAGTACGCCGTGCTGCGCCACCAAGGCCCGTATGCGGACATGGCCGCCGCCTACCAATGGCTCTATGGCGAGTGGCTTCCGCAGTCCGGCCGCGAAGCCGCAGACGCGCCCGTGTTCGAGGAGTACTTGAACAATCCGCGCAACACGCCGCCTGCCGAATTGCTGACCGATATCTGCCTGCCGTTGAGGTAGGCGGGTTTTCCCGCTGCACGGGTTTGCCGTCAATGGCCGCGGTATAGGCGGTTCACGTCTTCGGCCAGCGCTGCAAAGCGCTGAGGGGAAGCCGGTGCCGACGCTGCCTTGGGCGGCGGCGATTCGCCGGCGGGACTTGCCACCGATTCACGCACCGGGGATGCCGCGGACTCTGGCGCCAAGGCTTTTCGCGCGGCATCGAAAAGCGTCGGCGCAGCGGCGGAAGCCGGCACCGGTGCCGGTGCCGCCGCCGGTGCCGCCGCATGAAGCGTCGGCGCGGAAGCGGGCGCGGCCGCGCGAACGGGCTCACGTGTCAGACGTTCGCGCACCGGCGCTTTCGGTTCGGCGCGGCTCGTCTCGAGCACCGCGGTTTGTTCAGCTTTTTCGACGCGGTCGATATTCTCCGTCTTCGTCAACTGGCGACGGATACAACCCGTCCCATCCTGCTTGTCGCACGCCTGCGCCGCGCGTTGAATCGCATCGCCGCGCTGTTCGGTTGTCACGGATGGGTGCGGCTGCGCCTGAGGCGCGTCAGCCTTGACGACCGGCGGCGCGGCGGGGGGCGCGGCGGGGGGTACAGCCGGTTTTGCCGCAGTCACCACAAGCGGTTTGTCCGGCGGCTTGGGAATCGACTTTTCCACTGGCTTCGAGACCGCCGTTTCGACATTGCGCGGTTCGTTCGCTTGCTCGCGGCTTGGCACGACGCTCGCGACGACAGGCGCTTTCGGCTTCGTGGAACGCGGCGGCGACACGGCCGGCGGCGCTGCTGCCGCTGGCTTCTGCACCGGAGCAGCCGCCGGTTTTGGCGTTGCGGCCGGGCTTTCTTTGGTCAGATCATTTTGGACGATCTGCGCATCCTTCGCGTCTTCGGCCCGCGAGTTCTCGATCTCGCGTTCGACCAGCGCCACAAGCGGCACCGACGTGGGCGGCGCCGGCAGATTGTTGCCGATGCCAGGCGGCAAGGCAGGTGACTCATTGTGATACAGCACCTTTCGCCACTTCACGAGCGCCACATCCCGCTCCGTAATCGACACGTACGTCCCAAACGCAATGGCAAAACCGAACAGCAGGATCGCGGCGCCACGACTCATGCCCCAACGCCTGGCTCCGTTCAAATCGTTCTGCGCAAAACGCGGCGGCGCCGTCAGTATGGTTCCCGTTTGATCGATCGTCGTGGGGGTCGGGCGTAAGACGCGCGCGGGCAATAGCGTGGGAGGCGGCACCCGCTCCGCGGCCGGAAGCACTTCGAGCAGCACGCTCGCGCCGCATTGCGGACAAACAGCGACATGCTCGGGCAACGCTGCGCCACAATGACTGCATGGCATGGGAACCGCAGTGCTCGACGCCGCTTCTGTCTGCATCGCCGGATGCCTCACTCGTCGCACGCTGCGAGAAGGCGTGCAAGTGGTCTCATTGATCTCGATCCGGAGCAGTGCTTACGTTCGTCATTGGTATTGCGAATCGAACGTGCAGTCGGGCGAGCGTATTTGTCCGATTCAATATGTGTCAGTTCTGAGGAAAGGTCAATGAAACGCCCGGCGGCTAAGTTCGTTACTGAACATACGATTGACGCGCGCGTTACAAATCGACTGACGAAAGCGGTACCCTGTGGAGTGTTCCAACGACGTTCTTTGCGCGCGGAATCGGCAAGCCGGGCATCGTGAAGCAAGCCTGGTTTCAAGCGAAACCGCGAGCGTGGCGAGATGATGGCGCGCGTGATTTTGTCGGTTTTGGCAGTCGCCGCAATCGCATGGGCTTGCGATGAGTGCCGCGCTGCTGCGCCCGCGAACGCGTGCACGCCGGCGCTTTCCGAGTCAAGCGTCGTGCGCGGCTTCGAAGTGCACACCGACTGCGGCGCGCCTGCCGCGACACTCAAGCGCCTGGTTTCCGCGTTGAATCGAATCGCGTCCGCCGACGGCCTCTCGAGCGCTCAACGGGTATCGCTTGCGAAGGCCGTCAACGAGATGCTGCTCACTGCGCAGACGCAAGCGAATCGCAAAGACGGCTCGGCGGAAGCGATCTTCGCCAATGTCGAGCCCTTGATTGAAAGCCTCGCCGCCAGGGGCAGGCGGCCTTCGGAAACGGATCTCGTCGCCGAGGCTCGGCTTTGGGGCGAGCGCTATCGCGAACTGCTGCGCAGGACGACGATCACCCGCAGCCCGGACCCTCGCGAATTGCAGGTCGACGACGCCATCGAGCAGATCGACCTCGCACGCGCATCGAGCGTGCTCGATGCGCTGCTCGCCGACAAGCAAGGGTCCAGCGAGATACACGCCGGTCGCTTATACGAAGCGGCCGTCATCGAGCTGCTGCGCTTTACTCCTCAGAACGCGCTCAAGTATCTGCAGCTCGCCTACGTGCTGCAGCCCGACGACACGGAAATCATGGCCGCATACGGCGACACGCTTCGCGCGCTGCAGCAGTTCGAACTCGCGGAGACGGTTTTTCGCGCGCTGATGTTGCGCGAGCAATCGCTGGCCGAAGACAACTCCGCGCAATGGCAGCCGCAGATTGCACGCACGCTCGACAAGCTCGGCCATCTCTATGTCGACTTGAAAGAGCCTGAGCAAGCGGAAGGCGCCTACCTGCACACGCTCGAAGCCTATTGGACCCTTGCGCATGCCGCCCCGGAAACGTATGGGCCGGCCGTCGCCGAAACCTTCGACAATCTCGGCATTCTCTATCGCGATTCACAGCACTTGAAGGACGCGGCGGACGCCTACGGCGAGGCATTGAAGCTCGACCGCGCGCTCGCGGCGCGCGATCCCGGCGCATACCAGCCCGATGTCGCGAACACGCTGAACGACCTGGGCATCCTCTACGACGCGACTCAGCGTGCGAGCGACGCGGAGCAGGCGTATCGCGAGGCACTCGACATCCAGCGGCAACTGGTGCGCGAGAATCCCGCCGCTTATCGTCCGGCGCTGGCGCGCACGCTCAACAACCTCGGCAATCTCTATAGCGGCATGCAGCGATTGCCCGAGGCCGAGCACGCGTATCTCGAGGCAGTCGCGATTCGCCAAGAGCTCGCGCGCGAAACACCTGCGCAATACCGCCCCGATCTGGCGCGCACGCTCAGCAATCTCGGCGTGCTCTATCGAATCCAAGACCGTCCGCGAGAAGCGCAGCAGGCTTACTCGAATGCCTTGCAGATCTACCGCTCGCTCGCGCGCCGCAACCCGGTCGCCTATCAGCCGGACGAAGCCCGCACCTTCAACAATCTCGGCGTGCTGTTCAGCCGGACCAAGCGGCCGCATGAAGCGGAAGGCGCGTACCGGCACGCGCTTGATCTCTACAAAGGGTTGTCGCGCGCCGATCCTACCGCTTACCGGCAAGACGAGGCGCGCACGCTCGATAATCTGAGCCGGCTCTATAGCCAGACGCAAAGGCCGCGTGAAGCGGAACGCGCAAAGCGCGCGGCCGCTCGGCTCATGGAGGCGAGCGGAACGCAGGGTGAGTAGCACGCTCGATTAGATATCCTGATTATTTGCGCCGACTTGGCGGGATCAGACGCCATGTCAGCAGCACCAGCAAAGCGAAGAGGACGTAGGCAAGCGTGAAAACCCACATCGGCAAGTCGTAGTAGAGCAGGCGACTCACCCAGTGCTGGATGAAGCCCTCGCTTCCGATCGTGCCGTGGCGCAGCCAGTCTTCAAGCACGGTCAGCGGACAGGCGATGCCGACTACGGACAGCAGTGAAACCACGCCGATCAAGAAAAGATGCGTGAATCGAAAGCAGCGATTGCGAACCCATTGCCAGCCGGCAGCCGCACCGATCCAGATCGCGGGAAGGGCGAGCACGATGAAGAGCGCGAGGAGCGCGTGGATGACGAGGACGGTGTTGGCTAGCCATGTGGTCATGGTTGAACCACTGGTTTATCGAGTCCTCGTCAGGATACATCTCGGCCGTTTTGCCCAGCGTGAAGAAGCGGGCGCGGGCGACTCGTGCAGCAGGTCGATCCGCCCTGCGCTCATCGAGCTCGGCGTTCGCAATCCGGTGCCTTGTGCGCCGCTCCAACTGCTGCGTATGGGATTCAAGGTTTAACGACGTGCCACAAGCCCTTGAAGCCTTCGCCGTTCATTTCGCCGGGCTGCTTGTCCTTGGAGAAGCGATAGAGCGGGTGCCCCTTGTAGGCCCACTGATTCTTGCCGTCGGCCGTGGGAACGAAACTCCAGTCGCCGCTCGCGTGATCGGACGAATCGGCCATGGCCCCAGGCCACAACTCTGCGCAACCGCCCGTGCAGGCGCTCTTTCCGGGCACAGTGTCCTTGTCGAACATGTAGAGCGTCATGCCGCTGCTGTCGACCATCATGCCGTTCGCCATTTTGGGCGCTTCGGCAAATGAGGCGACGGGGATCGTGCAGGCGGCGATGCAAAGCAAGGTCTTGATCATGATTGGCGTCCTTTGGGAAATGCGGCGACGGGGGTGGGCGCGCTGGGCAAGCGGGAGCTCGTGGAGCTGGGAAGGGCGCTTGGAGCGACGCAGTGCCCGCGTCGACGGTGGATCGGATCCGCGCCGCCGCGACGAGTAAACGAATACGGGGGCGGATTATTCCAGTGTAGGAGTTATTCGCCGCATGTGCGGTTGACGCTCGTCGTCGCAGGCGCGCATATAAACTGGCCCGCCAATTAGTACACTGCGCGCTAAAGCACGCCCAGGTGACGTGCAGCGCATTATGGCCGTTGGAAAGCTCACGTGCGTTCTATACCCGTCTTTCAGTCTCAGCTATCCAAGACCTCGTGCTCGAGCTGCGCGTAGGACAAGTGGCGAACGTCGGTACCCTTGACAATGTAGACAACGAACTCGGCAATATTGGTGGCGTGGTCGCCGATACGCTCGATGGCCTTCGCAATGAACATGTACTCCAGCCCATTCGAGATGGCGCGAGGGTTTTCCGTCATTTTCGTGACGAGCTTGCGTGTGAACGCTCGAAACTCGTTATCGATGGCTGCATCATCCCGAACAATCCGCGCCGCCGCAATGATATCCATTCGCGCAAACGCGTCGAGCGCTCGACGTAGGATGGCCAAGGCCATCTCACCAGAAACCTTGATTTCACCGATGTTCAGGCTCGGCGCATCGCGGTTCTCATGAATCCGGCGTACGCGCTTCGCGATTTTCCGCGCTTCATCGCCCGCACGTTCGAGGTTTGTAATGCACTTCGAGGCGGCCAGCAGGAGTCGGAGGTCACGAGCCGCAGGCTGTCGACGAGCAATGACGTTGCTCACTTCCTCATCGATTTCGAGTTCCATTCGATTCAACCGCTGCTCGCACACGAGCACCTCGCGGACGACTTCGGAATCGAAACCGTTCAGCAACTGAAGAGCGTGGGCAATTTGTGACTCCACAAGCCCGCCCATCTCGAGCAGCCTCGTCGACACGAGGTCGAGGTCTGCGTCAAAACTCCTGGAAAGATGTTTTTCTGACATGGCACAACTCCCCGAAACTTCGCGGTCAGGCGACCCTGATTTAGGGTCAACTCGGCGCGCCTTTGCTCCCATGTTTGTCGAGGCTTGTTTTTCTCGTACGGGAGCTAACCGTATATACCGTTTTATCCTACGCCCGCCATTAAACACTTGCAACAGGGCAGTCCTCCCGAATGTGCTTAATGGCAACGGTAGCTAGTTTTGGGGTGGGGGCACGGCAGCCGCCGCATCGGCGGGCGCGGATTTTACCGACTGCCTCTCTACGTTGTGGAGCCGTCCGATTTGTAAAATGCAGTCCAAACCCTCTCGGACAATTGCCCCGCGAATTGTCGAACCATAACGGTGCCGCATTCATCGCAGCGGTAGTGCTCAATGGCCACCCGGCCGCCGCATTCACCGATGCCAACGAGCGTCATGCCTTCCTTGCGAAACGACTCAGCTGAACACCCTTGAAGCTTGGCACATTCGTCGCACAATTCCATATTTCACACCCGGCTTGATGTGAGCAGGCAAACCGGGCTAACGCTGATGCGGCGCGAAATCTTCGTCGCAGCGAGCCAACGGTTCCTGAAAGCAGTATTGCGCGAAATTTGCTGTCACGCAGCAAAAAATTAGGAAGATTCGGGCAGGAGCCCTGCAGTTGCCGAGGTCGCTTGTAGCACTTGCTAGTCACGGCGTGGACCGTGCGCTCGACCAGCTCAATGTAGGATACCCCCTCACCCTATATCGATGATATACTCCCCCACCGTATATGGGAGGTTAGGCATGAGCCACACTATTCGCGAAAAACAGAAGCTGCTCAACCGGGTTCGCCGCATTAAGGGACAGGTTGAGGCCATCGAACGCGCTCTTGAGGAAGAACGTGGCTGCGTGGACGTGCTGCAGCAAATTACGAGTTGCCGGGGCGCGATGAATGGGTTGCTCGCCGTAGTGCTCGAGGACCATATCCGCACCCACCTCGTCGACGCAGAACCGGCTGACGAACACGGCAGCGGAACGGAACAGTTAATCGAGGTAGTCCACAGCTACTTCAAGTGAGAGAAATATGAGTAACTTCGAGGACACCGCCTTCGGGGCGGGACACGACCACATCTTCCTGGGCGCGGCTCACGAGGAAAACGAGCGCAGGACCTGGATGGTGATTGCGCTCTGCAGCGCCATGATGGTGGCCGAGATTGTCGGTGGCAGCCTCTTTGGCTCACTTGCGCTCGTTGCCGACGGCCTGCACATGTCGACACACGCAGGGGCGATGCTGATTGCCGCTCTGGCTTACACCTACGCGCGCAAGCACGCGACCGATTCCCGCTTCGTCTTCGGGACGGGCAAGCTGGGGGACCTCGCCGGCTTCACCAGCGCCATCGTGCTGGCAATGATTGCGCTGCTCATCGGGTACGAAGCCGTGTCACGCTTCTTCTCCCCCGTACCCATCCACTTCAGCCAGGCGATTCCCATCGCCGTGCTCGGCCTGCTAGTCAATCTTGCAAGTGTCTGGCTACTGAGCGGTGACCATCACGGCCACAGCCATGGACATAGCCACGGGCATGGACACGGACACGGACACGGACACGGACACGACGACGAGCATGCGCACGAGGATGAGGTTCAACGCATCTTTGGTGCTGCGGGCGTGTTTGCCGTATCCATCTTCGAAGATGGTGTGCCGCCGGTGTTCCGCATCACACCCGAGACGGCGAATTCGAAGCTGACGTCCGATGGCATTTCCGTCGAGACGATTCGCCCCGACGGCACGCGTCAGACCTTTACGTTTGCCGACCGGGGCAGCTATCTGGAATCGGAAGAAGAGATTCCCGAGCCGCATGCGTTCAAGGCAATTGTCCGCCTGCCGGATGGCGAGCATCAAATCGAGTTTGAAGAACACGAGCACGACCACGACGACGCACACGCTGCGGCGACGCGCGACCACAACATCCGCTCGGCATACATTCACGTGATTGCCGATGCAGCGGTTTCCGTGCTGGCAATCATTGGCCTCGTGCTGGCCCGCGCGTTTGGCTGGCTTTGGATGGACCCACTCGCAGGCGTTATCGGAGCGCTTGTGATTGCGAACTGGTCATGGGGCTTGATGCGCGATACGGGAGGCATTCTGCTCGACATGAATCCTGACCGGCGTATGGCTGAGAACGTCCGTCACGTGATTGAGAGCAATGGAGACAAAGTGCTTGACCTCCACGTGTGGCGCCTGGGTCCGGGGCACATGAGTGCAGTGGTGTCACTCGCAACGAATGAAGCTCAGCGCAACCCGAGCTTCTACCATGCGGCACTCAAGCGCTTCAGGGGGTTGTCGCACGTGACGGTCGAGGTCAACCCGACCCGCGTTGCGGCGTGAGCGATGGCAGTCAAATCGCCCTGCATCGACGTATGTGCTTTTGACGGCAAGACAGGTCTCTGTGTCGGTTGCTTTCGCACACTCGAGGAAATCCGGAGCTGGAAGAAGATGACCGACCACCGGCGCAATCAGGTAATCAACGACCGCGCCAGGCGGCAGGCAAAACTGATGCGCGAGTCGCCTAGTCAATCGAGCAAGGAGTAGAGGCTCCGCAGCGTAATCACACCGGCGATGCGGATACGAACCGGTCCTGAGCGTTGATGGATTATCCGTGAGCCTGAACTATCGATAAAAAAGACCCGTAAGTTTCTCAACTTATGGGTCTTTTTTCTCAGGTTATGAGGCTATCTCCACCCGCTGTAGACGGATACAAAACTTGAGAAACTTTGCCTTGCTGGACACGCCACTCCAGCCGATTCGCACGCTTAATGTGAGAAAGCACCGCGCATAAGCTGGGAATTCCCTGCCTCGGGCTGCTCGAATGCAGAGTGGCTGAGGCTTTAGAAATGAAGCTATCCCATCACTACGCGTTTTCATTGTCCGCAAGGGGGCGCTCAAAAATTGCCTGTCGGATAAAGCAATCTTAATGAATTGCGCGAGCAAGTGAAATCAGCTCGACGCGGCCAGCAGAAGCCTTCCGGACGGTCGAAGACTACAGTTGCTTACACATCTCACAGTTATCGGGTGCACGGGTTCGATGGTGCCGGCGTTCTTGCAGGCAAACACCACGGAGCCAGCCATGAACTCGAACCTCCCCTCCGATTTGCCCCAACGTAACCGCATTCATCCCCTGGTTGCGGGAGCCGCCGTTGCCGTCATGCTCGCCAGTGCCACCGGCATTGCCGCAATGACCGGCCTCCTTCCGTCGTCTCACGCGGTAACCGCGCCGCTGGCTCAAACCGCAGCGGTCGTCGGACAGCCTGCTAGTGCGCCACTCAGTTCTGTGCATCTATCCTCTGAGCAGCAAGGCATACCCGCTATCGCGACGAGCGAATCACATGTTCACCACCGCTATCGCAATGCGTCTGCATCGGCGCCCAGGTATGCGAACGACGACACATCCCGGGAGGCCCCCCAACCTGCGGCGCCTCGCCCCGTTGTGGTCGACCCCAATTCAGGCGAGGTGGTCTCCATTAACCCAGTGCAGTCGCAAGAGCCGACCACGGGGCTTGGCGCAGTCGGCGGGGCGGTCGCAGGCGGGTTGCTGGGCAACCAGGTTGGCCAAGGACGTGGTCGCGTTCTGGCAACCATAGCGGGAGCCGTGGGAGGCGGGCTTGCCGGTAACGGCATCGAACATGCCGTACGCAAGGCGACCACGTACCAAGTGCAGGTCAGAATGCAGGACGGCAGCTATCGAAACTTCAACTACGACACGCAGCCGCCTGTTCAGGTTGGCGAGCATGTACACGCATATGGCGAATCGCTGAGCGCTTCATAGATGCCCTCATGCGCGAGTGCATTTCCCGGACAACGGCGGATAGCGTCAGAGCACCACTGGCGAACTGGGCAACTCTTCGTCAAGGCTCGACGCTTCGGCGGGTGCATCGCGATGTGCCATTTGGCTTTGATGTCCTGCGACCAAAGCGTGAGTCAGGTCGGAAGTCCGGGTGATGATTGATTACCTCGCTGCCGGAACAGTTCACGCAGCCGTTTCATTGCGCGGTGTGTGGCGACTTTCAACGCCGCAACCGACATTCCACTTGGAACAGACGCGATGCGGATTGGCGGGCGCCCCCCGGTTTCGTTTACAAACGGTTACGGGAGAGAAGCGCCGGTTTCACCTGTCCGGCTGTCGCCCACCTACTATGCAATTTCGGGGGATGTACAGGACCGCCTTGGCAAACTGCCGGATTTGTACCGAGAACATCATGAAACGCGCATTCATTTTATCCGTGTTGGGAATATCTGCCGCGTGTGCGTCCAGTGCTGCTCTGGCCCACGTGGACGTTGGCGTTTATTTCGGTGCTCCGGCACCCGTCTATGTGGCGCCGCCTCCAGTTGTCTACGAAGCACCACCGCCTCCGGTTGTCTACGAAGCGCGTCCGCCCGTAGTCTACGCGCCGGCACCGGTCGTTTACGGCTATCCAGGCGGATACTGGGAAGAGCGTCGATGGCACGACAACGGCCGGCATAGAGGCTGGTACAAGCATCGCTACGATGATGACGACGAGCAGTGATTTATTTGTTCGTGTTCAATCACTGGAGCGCACGGTGCTGTACCCGCCGTGCCCTGCGGTAACCAAAGCGCCGCCGCGCTACGCGCCTCATCCGAGAACACCCGTCCACATCGAGCGAAGACGCGCAGGTCGAGTCGGTAGACGGGCACCAGCCGATGTCTTCGTACTGCGTCATCCGGAAGAACGTAACGCGCGATAGGGTCCTGGTCGAATGCACGTGCAAGCATGCCTGCAAGCTCCCGCTCACAAAGTGAGGGATTGCGGCGTTCAATTCTCACAACTTATTTAGATTCAGGCTTGGCCACCGTAATTTGGAACGTGACATCTTCCGTGAAGCTGAAAGTCGGAAAAGTAATGGTGCCGTTTATGTGTATCGTGTGAATACCGGAGGAAAGCGGCTTTATCATCAGCCAGTATCCATCGCTCACTGCCATGCCTGAACCAGCACCTGACAGCGGGGGTGTGTCGGTAGCGAAGAAATTCTTATCCGGTACCGAGAATTGAAAGAACGGCGACTGCACACGGAATGTTTGCAGATTGCTCACCGCTACATTGTCAATCGAGGCAGTCACGGCGGTGACTAGGTCTATGTTATTGCTAGCGCACTTGCGACAGTCACCTTCAGTTGAGCAGCCTGGCCCGGTTGGGTTTGATTGTTGCGAATAGACGCCTGCGGGCAGTTCGTAGGTAGAGCAATCCGCGTTAATAATCGGCAGAAGGATGTACTGCCCAGCCGGCACCGTGCACTGCTCGGTCAAATTCGCCCCTGGGTTAGGGTTGGGGCCTGTTAGGAACCATACTGACCCGGACTGATTGACTTGACAATACGCTCCAGTCTGATAACCGGCCGGATTCGGACGTGGTGCCCCGTAGGGTATTGCCAGCAACCACTGCCACCACGCAGCAGACCAGTCGCTATAGCTCTTCCCGTCAACTAGCTGCTGCGGCGGCACAATATCTTGATTCTGCTGAGCGAGTACCCCGTGACTTGAGCCAATGAGAGTTGCAACGGTGGCCAAAGCGAGGATGAGTCGCCAACACTTCATATTGCGGTTCATAACAACCTCCATTGAGCATGCAACTAATCGTGCCGCGACGCCCAATTGGTCGACCCGCCTGCGGCTCGTTTGTTAGCTAGAGAGAGCGTACCGTGACCGGTTTAAGCGTCCTGCTCGTGCCTGCCGACATCGGCGAAGCCGTATCGTTGCCAACGATGGAACTCGTTGCATCGCTGTCGCCGCCCGCGCTACCGGCCAAGACGCTCGCGAGCACTGTGAACTTGCTACGCGCGTCAAGCTACCCGGCGGCTCTGTGCGCTAAAAGAAAGCACAACAGCCGAAACAGAAAGGATACCTAAGTGCATTCAATGCATAGCTATCTCCTTTGCTCGGGTAAGCTTGATTAAATAGAAGCGGGGCTACAAAGCGAATCGATGCGTCCGCTTTAGACCCGAGGCAACCGGCAGGAACTCGCGGCGCGATTTTCAGGGACAAGTGTCCCTGTGCCGTGCTTTAGCACGGACAAATACCTGCTGACACAGCCGGGTGGTCGAGTGCCTTGCTGACCGCAAACGTCGCGCGTAACTAGACCGCCATTGGCGGAGGCGTCGAAAACTCATCACAAGCCTATCCGTCTAAAAGCTTCTGAGTTTCCGCCCCCCATTACCATGGGCAACATTGGCAACTGTAGGTTTTGTGTATGGGCGTGACAGACAAAAGTAAGGCGAAAATTGCCACTATTTGGAAAGTGCGGTTTCGTAAGTGGATACCCACAAACGGCTACCTGCTCCACCCAGAGACCCGCCTCAAGAGCACAGATACACCCGACTTCAAACGCAAACGCGCGTAAGTACGCTACGGTAAATCAATGGAAACCTCTACCGGCCGGTCTCGGTCCTGCGTGGACTGTTGGCCGTGAGCCCGACGCCTCCTCCGCCTGAATGGCGTAGACACTGCTCAATGTATCGAGGAACGATTGAGAGCTGCCAATAGAAAAGACCCATAAGTTTCTCGACTTATGGGCCCCAGGTTCTCAGGTTATGAGGCTATCTACACCCACCCTCAAACATCAATATTCCCCGCCCGCAACGCATTCGACTCGATAAACGCCCTACGCGGCTCCACCTCATCGCCCATGAGCGTCGTAAAGATCCCATCCGCCGCAATCGCATCCTCGATCTGCACGCGGAGCAGTCGGCGCACGCTGGGATCCATCGTCGTCTCCCAAAGCTGCTCGGGGTTCATCTCGCCAAGCCCCTTATACCGCTGCTTGGAAACATTCCGCTCGGCATCCGCAATCAGCCACTTCATCGCGCTCTTGAAATCGCCGACAGCCATACTCCGCTCACCGCGCTTGATCAACGCCCCAGCGCCAATCAGCCCCTTGAACGTATTCGCCGTATTCAAAAGCTGCTGATAATCCGCCGTCAGCAAGAACTCTTCATCGATGACAGAAACCTTCACGTTGCCGTGATGCCGGCGCTCGACACGCAGCGAACGCAGCTCACGCACCGCGTCATACATCGGATACACGCTGACCTCGGGCTTAAGCGGGTCATTGCGCAACGCCGCTTCCAAAGCCTTGGCCGAAGCCTCCGTGGATGCCTCGCTCGACAGATCGATCGCCACGCCATCCATCACCGCTTCGAGCGAGTTCTCGTCATAGAGCCGGCTCAAGCGCTCCACCACCGCCTGCGCGAGCAAATACGACCGCGCAAGCTCACCGAGCGCATCCCCGGCAATCGGCGCCGCCCCTTCGCTCGCCACGAGCTCCGAGCCCTGCAGCGCCAAGCGCAGCATGTGCGCGTTCAACTCCGCCGAATCCTTCAGATACCGCTCGTCCTTGCCGGCCTTGACCTTATAAAGCGGCGGCTGCGCGATATAGATGTACCCGCGCTCGATCATCTCCGGCATCTGCCGATAGAAGAACGTCAACAGCAGCGTCCGGATGTGCGCGCCGTCGACGTCCGCGTCGGTCATGATGATGATGCGGTGATAGCGTAGCTTGTCGAGGTTGTAGTCTTCCTTGCCGATCCCGCAGCCGAGCGCGGTAATCAGCGTCACGATCTGCTCGGACGACAGCAACTTGTCGTACCGCGCCTTCTCGACGTTCAGCACCTTGCCGCGCAGCGGCAGAATCGCCTGGAACTTGCGGTCGCGCCCCTGCTTGGCCGAGCCGCCCGCCGAGTCGCCCTCGACGATATAGATCTCCGACTTCGCCGGGTCCTTCTCCTGGCAATCCGCGAGCTTGCCCGGCAAGCCGACGCCATCGAGCACGCCCTTGCGACGCGTCATCTCGCGCGCCTTGCGCGCCGCGTCGCGCGCACGCGCCGCATCGACGATCTTCCCGCAGATGATCTTCGCGTCGTTCGGCGTCTCGAGCAGGAACTCCTCCAGCGCCTTCGCGACCACTTCCTCCACCGGCGCGCGCACTTCCGACGACACGAGCTTGTCCTTCGTCTGCGAGCTGAACTTCGGCTCGGGCACCTTCACCGACAGCACGCACGAAAGTCCTTCGCGCATGTCGTCGCCCGAGGTCTCGACCTTTGCCTTCTTCGCAATCTCATGATCGGCGATGTACTTGTTGATGACGCGCGTCATCGCCGCACGCAGGCCGGTCAGGTGGGTGCCGCCGTCACGCTGCGGAATGTTGTTCGTGAAGCACAGCACGTTCTCGTTGTAGCTGTCGTTCCACTGCATCGCCACTTCGACGCTCACGCCGTCCTTCTCGCCGATGATGTGAAAAATCGTCGGGTGCAGCACGGTCTTCGTCTTGTTGATGTATTCGACGAAGCCCTTCACGCCGCCGACGAACGCGAAATCGTCTTCCTTGCCCGAACGCTGGTCGGTCAAGCGAATCCGCACGCCGTTATTGAGGAACGACAGCTCGCGAATCCGCTTCGCGAGAATGTCGTAGTGGTATTCGACGGTGCCGAAAATCGTCACGTCGGCCATGAAGTGCACTTCGGTGCCGCGGTTTTCGGTGTCGCCGGTCACAAGCATCGGCGACGTTTGCTCGCCGTTCACTTCCTCGAGCACGCGGTTCTGCACGTCGCCGCGGTGGAATTCGATGAAGTGCTTCTTGCCGTTGCGGCGCACAGTGAGACGCAGCCAGCTGGAAAGCGCGTTCACGCACGACACGCCCACGCCGTGCAGGCCGCCCGACACCTTGTAGCTGTTCTGATTGAACTTGCCGCCCGCGTGCAACTCGGTCATCGCGATTTCGGCGGCGCTGCGCTTCGGGTCGTGCTTGTCGTCGAGCTTGACGTCGGTCGGGATGCCGCGGCCGTTGTCGGTCACGGAAATCGAGTTATCCGCGTGGATGATCACGTGGATGTCGTTGCAGTGCCCAGCAAGCGCTTCGTCGATGGAGTTGTCGAGCACTTCGAATACGAGGTGATGCAGGCCGGTGCCGTCCGACGTGTCGCCGATGTACATCCCCGGCCGCTTGCGCACCGCCTCCAGACCTTCGAGGATCTGAATGGACGAGGCGCCGTAGCTGTTGTCGGGTTGCGTATTTTGCTGTTCACTCATGGGATTTTTCCGGTTCTGCATTCACTGCTGCGTTACTGCTCGGGACTGCTTTCGAGAATCGCGAAGGGCACATAAAAACGCCAAAGGGGCGCTGCGCCCCTTGGTGTGTTCTTATTGTTGGCCGCGTCAAATGCGCATTGGCATCACCACATACTTGAACTCGTCGTTCTCGGGAATGGTGATGAGGGCGCTGGAGCTCGCGTCGCCGACGCTCACTTGCAGCATGTCGACCTTCAGGTTCGCGAGCACGTCGAGCAGATACGTGACGTTGAACCCCATGTCGACGATGTCGCCCTGGTAGGCGATTTCCAGTTCTTCCTGCGCCTCTTCCTGATCCGCGTTGGTCGACATGATCTTGAGCTGGCCGGGCTCGATGATGCAGCGCACGCCCTTGAACTTGTCGGACGTGAGAATCGCCGCGCGCTGCAGCGAACGCTGCAGTTCATCGCGGCCGATCAGGAACGTGTTCTTGTGCGACTTCGGGATCACGCGCTGGAAGTCGGGGAACTTGCCTTCGACGAGCTTCGACACCAGCTCGACCTGGCCGAACGTGAACTTGACCTGCGTGGGCGCAATGTCGATCTTCAGCGTGTCGTCGATGTCTTCGAGCAGGCGCTGCAGCTCGAGAATCGTCTTGCGCGGAATGATCACTTCCTGCCGCGGGAAGTCGCCGTCGATCTTCATCGACGAAAACGCGAGCCGGTGGCCGTCGGTGGCGACCGCCATCAGCGTGCCGCCGTCCACGACGAGCAGCATCCCGTTCAGGTAGTAGCGGATGTCCTGCTGCGCCATCGCGAAGTGCACCATGCCGAGCAGCTGGCGGAAGGTCTTCTGCGGAACCGACAGGTTCGCGCCGAAGTCTTTGGCGTGGGCCACGGTCGGGAACTCGTCTGCGGCAAGCGTCTGAAGGGCAAAGCGGCTCTTGCCGGATTGCACGGTCAGGCGTTTATCGGAGAGGGTCAGGCTCACCTGGCCGTCGGGCATCGCGCGCAGGATGTCGAGCAGCTTGCGCGCCGCCACCGTGGTGGCGACCGATTCGCCGCCGACGCCGAAATCGGCGCGGGTGGTGATCTGGAGTTCGAGGTCCGTGGACAAGAACGACACGTCGGGGCCGTTCTTGGTGATCAGCAGATTGGCGAGGATCGGCAACGTGTGGCGGCGTTCGACTATGCCGCTTACGGTTTGCAGCGGCCTAAGGAGGTTATCTCGTTCGGTCTTGACCAGTTGCATAGGGTTCCTTCGTTGATGTGACGGCCTGCGCGCCTCGCTCGGCAGCTTTGGTGACTTCCTGCTGGGTCCTGCTCGGTCCTTGCTTGATCCTGCTTGACGCGCGGCGCCGGCGCCCCCGCCCACGCACCGCCGCGTCTCGCCGCTTTCCGTCTCGCGCCCGTCCAGGCCCTCATCCGGCCAAAGAATCGGATTTGTCTGGAGAATCGCGAAACCCGCCCGCGGCGGCTGGGCGGTTAAACCTATATTGTGCCTGAAAACGGAACCGCCCCCTTAAGATTGGGTCGTTTCGCGAAACAAACAGATGTCCAAATGCCCAATTTCGGGGGACGAGCGGTTTAGCCCTTTAACGTTTGCTCGAGCACGTGCAACTCGTGATTCAACTGCGCGTCCTTGCTGCGTTCGTCGGCGATCTTGCGCACCGCGTGCAGCACGGTGGTGTGATCGCGCCCGCCGAACAGCTCGCCGATCTCCGGCAAGCTCTTCTGCGTCAACTCCTTCGCGAGATACATCGCGATCTGCCGCGGCCGCGCGATGTTCGCCGGACGCTTCTTCGAATACATGTCGGCGACTTTGATGTTGTAAAAGTCGGCGACCGTCTTCTGAATGTTTTCGACCGAAATCTGCCGGTTCTGAACGGTCAGCAGGTCTTTCAGCGCTTCTTTCGTGAGCTCGATCGAGATCTCGCGGCCGTGGAACTTCGAGTACGCGAGGATCTTGCGCAGCGCGCCTTCGAGTTCGCGCACGTTCGAGCGCAAATGCTTCGCGACGAAGAACGCGACGTCCTCGGACAAGCTCACTCCCTCGGACGCCGCCTTGCGCATCAGAATCGCCACGCGCATCTCCAGTTCGGGCGGCTCGATCGCAACGGTCAGGCCGGAGTCGAAGCGCGAGATCAGGCGATCGTCGATACCCGAGATTTCCTTCGGGTAGGTATCGCTCGTGATGATCACCTGCGCCTTGTTCGCGACGAGCGCCTCGAACGCGTAGAAGAATTCCTCTTGCGTGCGCGACTTGCCCGAGAAGAACTGAATATCGTCGATGAGCAGCAGATCGAGCGAGTGGTAGTAGCGCTTGAAATCGTCGAACGCTTTGCGCTGGTAGGCCTTCACGACGTCGGACACGTATTGTTCCGCGTGGATGTAGCGAATCCGTGCGCCCGCCTTGTCCATCAGCAATTGGTTGCCGATCGCGTGGATCAGGTGAGTCTTGCCGAGGCCCACGCCGCCGTACAGGAAGAGCGGGTTGTAGGAGATGCCCGGGTTGTCCGCGACCTGGATCGCCGCCGCGCGTGCGAGCTGGTTCGCCTTGCCGGTGACGAAGTTGTCGAACGTCAGCACGGGGTTGAGCTTCGAGCGCTCGTACAT